>JAIXWY010000009.1 GCA_027490995.1 Opitutaceae bacterium | reverse complement strand
GCACCCGCCGCGGATACGTTCTCAAGGACGCTGGTCGCCGTGACGGCGGCCGCGCCAGAGATCGTCAGCGTGTTGGCTTCAGCGACGTTGGACGTCAGCGTGATGGTGTCCGTCGCGCCAGCGCCGGAGACCGTGGTCGATCCCGTACCGGTGGTGAACGCGTGCGCGTCATCGGCCGCATTCCTGAAGGAGGCACTCACCGTACCAGCGGAACCCGCTGCCGTGAGGTCACCATCGAGGTTCGTGACCGTCACCGCCGCCGTGCTGACGACCGTCAGGGTGTCGTTCTGGCCGGTGAAGGCGCCAGCGTTGATCGTCAGCGCGCCGAGCACCGTCGAGGTGATCGAGGTGTTGCCGTTGCCGGCGTTCACCGTCGCGATACCCGCCGTGTTGGCGTTCGCGCCGAGGACCACCGTGCTCGCGTCCGTGAGGGTCAGGGTCTGGAAACCCGTCATGCCGCGGAAGTCCGCGTCCGTGCCGGCCACGCTGGCCTGCGTCACGACGATCGTGTTCGAATCGTTGCCGCCCGCGAAGGTCGCGGTCGTCGCCGAGTTGTTTTCGAACAGCGCGGCCGTGAACTGAACGACGTCATTGCCGTCGCCCGCCGTGATCACGTCGTTGCCAGCCGAGGCCACGATCGTGTCATTGCCGCCGCCCGAGGTGATGACATCCGCGCCGTTACCGCCCGTGAGGCTGTCCGCGCCGGAGCCGGTCGTCAGCGCCGTGCCGATCGCGCCCACCGCGAGGGTGATCGCGCCGGTCGCCGTGCCACCGGAAACGGTGGTCACACCGTTTTCGAGAACGTTGGTGATGCTCAGGCTCTGGCTGCCGGAGAGGTTGAGCGTCGAGGCGCCCGCAGCCGTGACGGCGATGCTCTGCAGGGTGTTCGGCAGCGTGTCGCTGACGAGGCTGACCGAGCTCAGGCTGTTGGTCGCGCCAGCGGCGCGCGTGATCGCGATGTCGCTGCCCGCACCGACCGAGCTCAGCGTGACCGTCATGTTATCGCCCGCCGCCGCGAGGGCCGCGTCCGAGTAGTTGACCGTCACATCCGCCGCGGTGCTGTCCAGCGTGAGCGAGACGAGGTTCGCGAGGTTGTTGTACGTGGTCGTCGCGTTGCCCGCGAGCTGGGTGATCGAGGTCAGGCCCGTCACATCGACCATGTTCAGGGTCGAGACGTTGTTGGAGTTCGTCGTGATGAGGTTCTCCACGCCCGTCATGTCCGGGCGAACGACCGCTCCGTCGAGCTGCACCGTCAGCGTGTCGGTGCCCGTGCCGCCGCGGATCGTGTCGATCCCCTGGAAGCTGTTGGTGATCGAGCCGTCGATCGTCACGCGCTCGTTGATGTTGATCGCGTTGACGTCATTCGCACCGACCGAGAGGGTGAACGAGTTGTTCTCGACCACGTTGGCGACCGTGACGACGACCGAGGCGCTCGAGGCGAGGCCAGCGGTGTCGGTCGCAACGATCGTGACGGAGTAGATGCCGTCGCGGTTGGCGTCGGTCGGGACCTCGAAGTTCGGGGCCGCGATGAAGCTCAGCTTGTTGCCGACGATCTGGAAGAGCGCGGCGTCCAGGCCGGTGAGGGAGTACGAGACGCCGTCACCTTCCGGATCCACCGTCGAGAACGTCGTCGTCGCGATCGTGTTTTCGTCGATCGTGACCGAGTTGTTCGCGACCGTGAGGGCCGGGGACTCATTGACGTTGGTGACCGCGAGGGTGACCGACTGGGTCGCTGCGACCGTGCCGTCAGAGGCGATAACGTCGAAGCTGTAGGAGTTCTTGACCTCGAAGTTCGGCGAGGCGGCGAAGCGGACCGCGCCAGTCGCACCGTTGATCGTGAAGCTGGCGGCGTCAGCGCCACCGAGCGTGTAGGTCAGCGTGTTGCCGTCGATGTCGCTACCGGCGGCGGTGAAGACCGTCGTCGTCGTGGCGATGTTCTCGGAGACCGGCGAAGCCGTGGCGGTGGCCGCCGCGAACGTCGGGGCATCATTGGTGGCCGCGAGGTTGATCGCGACCGTGCGGGTCGCAACCGCGCCAGAGGCGTCGGTCACGGTCACCGTCAGCGTGTCAGCCCCATTGGCGTTGAGCGTCGGGGTGTAGGTGACGGTGCCGTCAGCGGCAACCGTGGCCGTGCCCTTGGTGGCGCCCGCGACCGAGTAGGTCAGCGTGTCACCGGCATCGATATCGGAACCGACCGCGTTGAAGGTCAGCACCGTGTCTTCCGTGCCAGCCTGATCAGCGATCGCGGCCAGGCTCGGAGCGTCGTTGGTCGCCGCGACCGTGACCGCCACGGTCTGGGAGGTGGTGACCGTGCCGTCGGTCGCGTTGACGACGACGCTCGCGGCGCCGTTGAAGTTGGCCGTCGGGGTGAAGGTCACCGTCGTGCCGGAGAGGGTGGCGGTGCCGCCGACCACTGCACCCAGCGAGTAGGCGACGGTGTCCTCGGCGTTTGCGTCAGAAGCGGCGATGCTGAAGGTCTTGACGGTGTCTTCGGTCGCCGTCTGCGTGTCCGACGAGCTGAACGCCGGCGCAACATTGTTCACGCTGGTGTCGGCGATCGTGATCGTCTGGGAACCGGCGAAGCCCACGATGGTGCCGATGACCGTCTCAGCGCCTTCGGTCGACTTGTCGCGGCCCGGGGCCAGCGTGAAGGTCGCCACGCCGGACGCGTTGGTGGTGACTTGGGCCAGCGCGGCGCCGGCGTAGTCGGTGCCGGGGGTCGCGGTGCCGGTCAGGCTGATCGCGTAATCGGTGCTCGGAGCACCGTGGATCGTGAACGTGGCGCTGCCGCCTTCGTTCACCGACTCGGCCGAGCGGCTGATCGTCGGCTGGGTGATGTTCACGGTCTGCGTCTGTGCGACCGTGGCCGTACCGTCAGTGATCGAGTAGCTGATCGTGGCCGAGCCAATGAAGTTGGCCGGGGCGACATAGCGCAGCGCGCCGTCGACCACCGAAACCGTTCCAATCGTGGCGGTCGGGGTGCCGGAGATGCTCAGCGCGTTGCCGTCGACGTCGGTGTCGTTGGCGAGGACGTTGATCGTCGCCGTGTTGCCCATCACCACGCTCGTGGCGGCATCAGCAACCGCAACCGGGGCATCATTCGTCGCGGTGATCGCGACATTGACCGTCTGGGTCGTGGAGAGCTTGCCGTCGGAAACCGTGACGACGAAGGAGTCAGCGCCGTTCGCGTTGGCGTTCGGCGTGTAGGTGAACGCGCCGTTCGTGCCGCCCGTGATCGTGCCCTTTGAGGCTGCGCCGGCCGTGTAGGTCAGCGTCGTGCCCGCGTCGACGTCAGCGCCAACGACCGTGAAGGCGATCGCCGTGTCTTCGACCGTCGAGACGGAGCCGGAGGACGTGATCGTGGGGGCCTCGTTGACGTTCGTCACACCGAGGGTGAAGGCCTGGCTCACTGCAGCGGCGCTGGTCGTGCTGTCGCTGGCCGACACCGTGACCGCATAGGAGGTCTGCGCCTCGAAGTTGAGGGCCGTACCGGCCTTCAGGAAGAGTGCGTTGCCGACCAGCTCGAACTTGGAGGCGTCAGCGCCACCCAGCGCGAGGCTGTTCGTGCCACGTCCGTCATCGGCGATCGCGATGTCCGCCACCTTCACGCGCGAAGCCGTCGAGGCGTCTTCGGCGAGGGAGGTCACCGTGTTGCTGAACGAGACCGCGGTCGGCCCCTTGTTGTCGAGACCCTGGATCGGGATCGTGCGGCCGCCCGAGTCCGTACCCGCGACGAAGCTGATCTGGCGGATGCCAGCGCTCACCAGGTTCTGGCCGTTAACCAGGTCGCCACCGGCGACGCGCAGCACCGAGAAATTGGAGTTGTTACCGAACGTCAGCGTCGGGATGCCCAGGCTCGTCGTATTGATGTCGCCGATCACCACGGTGTCCTGCACCTGGACATTGGCGGCGGAAATGCCCACCACGCCGGCGGAACCACCGAACACGGCGTTACCCATGCGGATGCCGCCCAAAGCCGATCCATTCGCATTAGACGGATCAGCGACGATCGTCAGGCGCTGCACGTCAGCAATGTTATTACCACCCAACTTGCCACCGGCAAACAATGGATTGTCTGCTCCGCGGTGGGCGGTGCCGGTACCAACGGTGAAGACGCTGACGTTGGTGGAGGAGTCGGAACCGGTGATCGTGAAGGAAGCCAAGCCCGTGACATACTTAACGCCGGGCTGGTTGTAGTTCGTCGCCTCGGCCGGACCCTTGAACGTGTCGGAGTCGAGCGAGACATTGAGCGAGCCGGCGCCGCTGAACTCGACCTGGACGATGTCGCCCGAGAGATCGAGGAAGGACACGCGGGTGATCTGCGTCGGGTCAGCGGTGACCGTGACGGACGAACCGGTCATGAGGACCTGGTCGTAAATGTTGCCGTTCGGGTGAACAATGTTCGAGCCGACCTCGGTACCACCGCCGGTGATGCCCGCGAGCAACTGGCGCTGCTCAAGCGTTTCAACCCGCAGGGAGGAACGCATCTTCTTCTTCGAACTACGATTCAGCTTTTTCATGTTTTAGGAGAGTACTTTTGGAGTGAAAATCTAGCGGGGAAAACGCACCGCAGGTCCCGGGAAATGGATCGAAACCGATAGTGCGTCGTGGGCAAATCTTACCAGAGTCGGCCGGATCGCGCTATCATCCATTCGGATGATTTTACGTTTGGTCGAGAGGGGGGTGGTGGGGTAAGGAAGCGGACCCATCCTCGGCGCGGGCCGGCGTTTAAAACCGGGCGGCGTGCGATGAAAGAAAGGAAGGCGAAGCATTGCTTCGATAAGGGCTGGGCGCTCTGGCCATCGCTTTCGCTCATAGCCGGGGGGAAGGGGTGGGCGCGAGCCTTCCGCGCGACGGATCGAGCGGCCGCCAGCGCTGGCCTAGGCGGCGCTGCCCCCGTTCTCGCTGACGATTCGAGCGTTGGGATTCCGGCACAGGCCAACGAACTCTAGACGCGTCTTCACCCCGGCTTTCCGGAGAATGTTGCTGATGTGGGTTTTGACGGTCGGCAGCGAAATCTTCAGCTGGTTGGCAATATCTTGGGCGGGGGCTCCACTCAGGATCATTTCGCCGAGCTCGCTCTCGCGCCGCGAGAAGCCCAGAGCCTCGGCGATCTGGGCGAACGGAGCGGGCCCGGCCGCTGCAACCTCGCGTTGGGAGGACGTGAGCATCGCGTAGGGACGCACCCCTAGAGCGGTCTGGAAAGCGACGTAGCGAATGGCGCCATCGATGGCGGAACCGCCGACCACCCGATTGAGATTCATGATCGCGCTCTGTGAGACGACCATCCGGCCGGGGGTGGGCGGCATCTCGACGCGGTTGAAAGATTGGAACGACTGCTCGCACGCCCGCTGCCAGTCTTCGGGCAACTCGACGGAACGCGGTAGGCTCAAATTCTGCAAGGCGTTCGCACCATTCTTCCACAGGTGCATATGCTCTCGGAAACGGCGATTCTCGAAGATGACGCGGAGTTTAGAGTCGAGAATGCAGAGACCCTCGGGGTGTAGGTTCCCGACCATGCGGAAGAGGCTGGCGAGGAACTCCTGCTGTTGATCCTGCGCGAGGACTTGGAAACAGCGGTCGAGCAGCCGGCCGACGCGCATGAGCAGGTTGACCTGTACGGTATCGAACTCCGGGTCGCTTTGAGCCCGGTAGCAAATCATCACGAGCTCGATCTCCTTGGCGCGGGAGATCCGGAGAATGCGGCAACGCGAAGAACGGCTGGGGGCAAGCTCCTGCGCGAGCTTAGCGAGGAGGGGCGCTCCGGTTTCGGCGTGCAGGAAAGCGGCTTCGGTGCCGGTCTTGAAGGCCTTGATCAAGAGGCGGCTATTCTGGGCTTCAACCCCATGGCCCACAAACAGCGCGCGACCCCCGGCTTGGAGACTCGGGGGAAAGATGCAGGCCCATCCACTCAGCCCGAACAGACCCAACGTCTTCTTCATCGCCTGCTCGAAGCCGGCGAGGTTTCGCTGCAGGGCGACCTCCAGCAATCGATCGTGCAGCGGCAGGAAGTCGATCATGCCTGGGTGGAGCGTCGTTTAACTTTGCCGGCGGGGGGCGGCTCCACCGATCTTGAAGAGCGAATAGAACCACCGCCCCACTCGCTCGGCGACGGTGGCCGAGCGGCCCTCGATGGTGACGCGCAGCCGCAGGCCCTCAACGGACTGATGGTCCCCACTCGGCAGTGGGGCGGACGCGAGAAAGAGCGGGAAATGAAAACCGGAGTTGGCCTGCAGAATCTGCGAGGGCGCCGGCCCGCCGAAGTAGGAGAGCATCCCAAAGTGCACCTCGGGCAACGACGCAGGTTGGTTGGCGATGCTCTCGATCCGGGTCTCGATCGGTCGGGCGCTGGCAATCCATCGGCCCTCGACCCGCCCACCTGCCTCAACCAGCTGCGCTTGGTCTTCCGTCAACGGGATCACGAGCCGCATCTCTCGAGTGTCGGCAATGCGCAACAGCGGGGTCTGCGGACTAGCGAACGAACCGATGCGCTTTTCCGGCTCCGGCGTGAGCACGTAGCCGGCAACCGTGGCCCGCAGCGTCAGGCGTTCAACCCGTTCAACCGCGCGGCGGTAGCTGGTCTCGGCGATCTCGAGATTCTGCGAGGCCTGGGCTAGACCCTCGGAGGCGATCCAGTCGGAACGGCGCTGCAGCGCGCCGATGTCGAGACGGGCCGAAGCGAGATCGGATTGTGCGATCTCGAGCTCCGCCGTCGCCTCGGGGCTGGACAGCGTGATGAGCACGTCGCCGACTTGAACCCATTGGCCCGTTCGCACGTGGACCTTGGTCACGGTGCCGGCGACCTCGGGGGCGACCCATTCGCCGACGGCGGCCATGGCGATGGCCTGCTGGGTGACGGAGTAGCGGGTCGGCACATAGAAGCTTGCGGCCACGGCCAGCGCGAGACCGCCGATGAGCAGGGAGAGCCGTCGGGTGGCGGAACCCGTCTTCTCAATATGTGCACCTGGCTTCATGACGTCGTGGATGACCTTTAAGATGGGAAAAGCAACGAAGGACACCTCGACGAAGATGCCGAGGGAAAGTCCGAAGTCGTGCAGGCCGTAGGGTTCAAGGATGGCAGCAAAGATCTGCGTGACGCCGTAGATGATGAAGATCATGTACGCGTAGGCGGCGATCGCGTAGACAATGAAAACGGTCGCCTGCGAGTCGTGGACGAAGCTCTCCTCCTGCTGGCGATTCCGATACCCGAGGAAGATGCGCTGGAGCTGGAAGGAGACGTAGGCGATGGCCTTGTTGCGGAGATTGGGGATCTCGAGCAAGTCGCACGCGAGGTAGTAGCCATCGAACCGCATCAGCGGGTTCGCGTTGAACACGATCGTATTCACGCTCGCGACGAGCATGAGGTTGAACGCGATGCCGCGGGCAAGGCCATCGGGTAGGAAAATGAAGAAATGAGCCGCGATGGCCGCAACGATCAGCTCGGAGAAGACACCTGAGAGCGTGACGTACACTTTCTGCCGCAGCTTCCGCATCATCCAGGCATCCGATGCGTCGACGTAGCCGCAGGGCGTAAAGAACATGAAGCACACGCCCATCTCGTGCACCTCGCCCCCGAATCGGCGGCACGTGGTGGCGTGCCCGAATTCATGCAGCGTCTTGGTGATAATGATGGCGATGTAGAGCAGCCCAAGATTGGTCGCCGAGAAGAAGTCGGGTACGCCGGCGGAGAAGGCATCGAGGTTGGCAACGACCAATCCGATGCTCCAGAGGATGAAGGCGATGGCCCCGCCAACGAACCAAGGGGTCCAGATGAAGTTCACCGCCCGGACCAAGCCGCCGAGCCACGGGCTGGGATCAACGAGGGGAATCTTGAAAAACAGGACCTTGCCGATGATCGCAGCCCAGAGCGCAATCAACCCCTGAGGCTTGGGGCGGCGGGCGTTTTCCACAAAACGACCGGCGTTCTGATTGAGCAGCCCCCCCGCCGAGAGCTGGTTGACGAACATGGCCAGCTCCTCGAGCGTGCGCGGGCTATTCGGATAGCGAGCCGCGAGGCGGGTTTGAATCTCCAACAGAGACCGCTTCCCGTCCAGCTGACTGATGACGTAGGCCTCCTCCGGTTGGAGCCGGAAATACGTCAACGCCAGCGGATCCTTCAGGACGTAGTACTCCTCGTTCTTGAACGTCTGCCGACGGACAATGATGTCCACGCGCAGCCGCGAAGGAATGACGCCGGCGAGTTCCGCATCGCGTGGAGAGAGCTGGGGAGCTTCCAGCGGAGTGCCTGGCAGCACAGCTTGCATGCGTGAGACTACTCGGTGACCGCGCCGCCGATGGCCTGCTCAATCTGCGCCACGGTGACGTTGTACCGGAAGACTGCCTCAAGGTAACGGTTGTCGGCTTGCCGCGAAATCATCTGGGCCTGCAGAACCTTCTCTAGACTGGTCTGGCCATTCTCGTAAAGACGGCGGGCAACCTGGAACGCGCGCGTGGCGAACTGACGTCCATTTTCCTGCGCGGCCATCGTCTTCCGCGTCTGTGCGAGCGCCTGATAGAGCTCACGCAGGCGGGAGCCAATCTGCAGCTCGAGATCGTCAAGTTTCACCTCGGCCAAGCGCCGCTCGGCCAGAGCGATGCGGCGCTTGCCTCGGCTGTCGCCACCGTCGAAAAGACTCCAGTTTCCCGTCGCCCCGATGGTCCAGCCATCCAGCGTTCGCGAAGAATCATAATAGCTGCTCCGATTCGACCATGAGGCGAACGCATCAAAGCGGGGAAGTAGGTCTCCGTTCAGCGCCTTCAGCTGGCGACGGCTCGCCTCGACGGCGAGGGAGGCGGACTCCAGATCGGGGCGCCGCTTGAAGGCCAAGGAGGCGGCGGTGGAGTACTCCATTTCAAACGTCCGGACCGCAAATTCGCCATCGAGAGCAACGGGACCAGACGACTCTGGCAGTTGCAGCAGCCGGGCGAACTGCTGTTCGGCCAGCGTCAGCTCGCGCTCGATATCGGCCTGCTCGGCGCGGGCAGTCTCGAGCAACGAGCGGGCGTTGAGCAAGTCGAGCTCCGCGATCTCGCCGACGGCCTGCTTGCGGGCCGCGTAGTCGGCCAACTGAGACAAATCGGCGACCCGCTGCGTTTCAGCTGCGAGCTGGGCGCGCCGCACGAGAACGGCGTCGTAGGACTGGCGGACTGCGGTGACGACCTCATTGGCGACAGACGCGATGCGCAGCTCGGCCTGTTCGCGGCGCAGCCGCTGGCGCTCGACCAAGTTGGATGTCGCCAGACCATCGAAGACCATCTGGCGGACTTCGATCCGGATATCGTAGCCCCACTTCGCGACGGCGGAGCGCTGGCTCGGGGGCTGGTTGAATTCGCTCGGTGACCGATCGATCAGGGAGCTGTCGCGCTCGTCGGTCGACGCCACGGCACTGACGCGGGGTAGCATGCGGGCCCGGACCTGCCAGCGAGCGCCCTCTTCGCGTTCCACCTCAAGGCGGGCCGAAACAACCTCGGAATTGGCCTGCATGGCCCGGTCGAGGGCGGCTGGTAAGGTCCAGACGGCCGGAAGCGGGGCCGTCGGAGCGATGGGCTTCGGAGCGCCAAAGGCCGGCAGAAAGACGGAGAAGGCTAGGCCAAACGGAAGCAGAGAACGCAAAGATCGAAGCACAGTGGCCATAAGATGAGTGATCCCGCGACGGGGGACTGATGGCAAGGGTGAGATGTCAGGTTGCATCCACCGCCTTAGCAATAGTGAATTCCCATACGATACACTCCCCACGTGAGCAAAATCGCCAACCAACTGCGTAATTAGCCTCCCTCCCCTTCTAGCCTACCCGCCCAACCCCCTGGGCCCCGTGCGCGTTTAGGTTTGCAATCAGAAGCCCTCCACGGATTTCTCTGACCCTCACAGCAATGATCGTGCAGCAAAATCCCGTGGCCGCCCAGTTCCAGCGCGCGGCGAATGACATCGCCGCACGACTGGCCCAGCTGGCGAAGGAGCCACCCGACCTGCTCGCCTACTTCCGGGTCCATGCCGAGTGTATCTCCACCACCCTTCGACCGGCGGGTTTTGCTTATGAGATGCAGAACGGTCAGCTTTTCCAGCGACTCCTGCACAGCAATCTTGAGTCGCTGAATTACCGTGGAATGCCAGAGCAGGAGGGGGCATTCCTGCGGGCGATCAAACTGGCCGCCGCGCGCAAGAATCCGGTGCGCATCGGGCCGCACACCCTGCCTTCAGCGGGGCTGCATGGATTGTCCGCCGAGGACGCGCCGGCTCCGGAGGAGCTCCCGATCTTTAACCGTACTGCGTACGAGCAGGTATTCGTACCGATCCTCCTCGGCCAATCCGTCGTCGGCGTGTTGCACATCTGGTTCGAGCCGGGTGCAGCGGACTTCTCGAAGGCACGCGTGGCGCTCCTGCAGAAAGTCTGCGCCGAGGTGGAGCTCTACCTGAAGGCGCGGCGCCTGAGCGACATCTCGCAGGAGGTCACGCGGCTCACCAGCTACTCGCGGCTCCTTGAGAATCTGAGCGGCGATCTCGACCTCGACTCCGTCGGCTGGAACATCGTCAACTTCGCGCGCGAGACGATCGCATGCGATCGCGTGTGCTTGTTCGTCGCGACCAACTACGAACAGCCGTTCCCGGGCGCCGCGACCGAGCAGGTCCTAGAACACGAGTTCGAGCTGCACGCCTGCAGTGGACTGAAGACGTTGAATCCGCGCAGCGAGCAGGCCGTGATCCTGCGCCGCGTGGCGCGTCGCCTGACGCAGAACTCGCTCGTACCACTGGAGCTGAAGTCACAGCGGACGCCGCCCCCGGATACAGCGGCTGAGTCGGCCGACGCCGAACCATCGGCGGCCACGCCGGAGGCCGAATCCGCCGCGCCAGCTCCGACTGCTCCTCTCACCGAGGAGGCTGCCGGCAAGGCGGAGGCGATTACGCCCGCCGCTCCCCAGAAGCCAGCCCCGCGCAAGACCGAGGGCGGCCGTCCCACAGTGCGATTGACGCTGATCAATCGCGCGTCCGCCGAAAAGTCCTCGAATACCTCCGAGGAGGTCCTGGAGTATTTCGAGGTCATGCCCATGAACTGGGCAACGGTCCTTCCGCTCTTCGACCGCAACAACCGGGTCTGCGGCATCTTCCTCTTCGAAGGCGTGAAGCCCGCGGAGAACCTCGTCGCGACATTCCCGCGCATGCTCGATCTCGGCACCTCGGCCGGTCGCGCCCTCGGAACAGCGCTGTACTGGGACCGCCAGAAGTCGATCCGCCTCGCCCAGCGCTACGTGCGCGCGAAGCGCGCCTACATCGATACCCCCGCGAAGAAGAAGTTTCTGAAGTTCGTCCTGCCGTTCATCATCCTCGCGATCCTGCTGCTGATCCCGATGGACTACACGCTCAAGGGCGATGCGACACTCCTGCCGGTGAACCAGGTCACGCTGCCGACGCTCGTGAACTCGCGCCTGATCAGTGTGAAGGTCCGCGAGGGCGAAACCGTCAAGCAGGGCCAAGTATTAGCCGAGTTGGATACACGCGATCTTCGGTTGCAGCTGCGCCAAGTGGAGCAGGATTACGAACGCGCGCTGCTCGAGAGCCAGTCGGCGATGAGCCTGCGCGACGAGTTCCGGATGCACGCGGCGCGGATTAACTCGGAGAAATCGCGCGCCGTGGCCGACAAACTGCGGCTCGATATCGAACGCTCGACGCTGCGTGCGCCGATCGATGGCATTGTGCTGGGCGCACAGACGCTCGCGACGCGGCTCGGTGAAGTGCTACGCACCGGCGAGCCGATCCTCGATGTCATCGATCCTTCCGTGTGGCAGGTCAAAGTCAGCATGCGCGAGCAGGACCTCATCTACCTCGGCGATACGCTTTCAGAAAAAGGCCCGGTGCCCGTCACCCTCGCGCTGGCCGCAAATCCAGCCCGCCGTTACGAACTGGAGGTGAAGTCCGAGAACCAGATCGCGTTCGGGCTCGATACTGCACGCGGTAAGTACGACTTCAGCGTCATGCTGCCGCTTGAGACTACGCTCAGCGACTCGTCGCTGCTGAAGTCCGGGTTCGGCGGACGGGCCAAGTTCAGCACGGGCCTGAAGCCGGCGTTTTATGTGCTGTTCCGCGATTTCGTGAATTTCCTCCGGGTCCGGTTCCTGTAAGCAAGTATGCTCTCCTCATCCCGCGCCGTCTTTCGTCTTCTGCTGGTCGCGCTGACCTGCACGTTCACGGCCTTCGGCCAAGTCTCGCTTCCCGTCACCAGCAGCGCAGTGGACGACAATTCCCGCGGTTCGCTGCGGTCGGTCCTCCGGCCCATCGCGGATGTGCGGGTGAGTTCACGTGCGGCCGGCGTGATCGAGCGCTTCCACGTCGAGGAAGGTGCCTCCCTTCAGGAGGGTGATCCCATCTTGTCGCTGGATATGGACGCCGAGCGGGCCGAGCTCGCGCAGGCCATCGCGTTGGTCGATGGCGCCAAGGCCGAACTGGATCGTACGACGTCCGAGTACGAGCGGGCCCGACCGCTCAGCGCCGAAAACATCTTCAGCGAGAAGCAGCTGCTAGAAGCCCTCACCGCCCGCGATCTCGCCGCCAGCCGCCTCGCTCAGGCTGAGGCCGCGCGCGACCTCGCGCAGAGCCGACTCACCAATCGCACGCTAACCTCGCCCATCAAGGGCGTCTTCCTAAAAACCAGTAAATCCGTCGGCGAGGCCGTCGAACGCTTTGAGACCGTGGCCCGGATCGTCGATGCCTCCCGTCTGGAGATGCTGGTCTATGCCGACGCGCGCTATTTCAAAAAGTTTGCCTTGGGAGGGCAATCAAAGGTTCGAGTTTCTCTACCTACCGGAGGTCAGGTAGTTGTTGAGGGAACGGTCTCTCACGTTGATCCCATCGTTGACCCCGCCACCGGAACCTTCAGGATTCGTTTACAGTTTGAACCGACCGCCGATGTTGCGGCGGGCTACACGGCGATTCTTTTGCTCCCTGAACTCTGAGTTTGACGGCCCAAACCAGCACACGGTAACTCTCACCTTCCCCGCACATGAAAAAGGCCCTTCCAATCGTCCGCCGACTCCAGCTCGAACCGCTGGAAGCGCGCGCACTTTTGGCGGGTGCTGGCTTCGACGAGGCCTTGGCACTGGTGGCGCCAGCGATCACGGGGTCCGGGAGTTTCTCCGTCGCATTCAGCGAGCGGATCGGCCAAAGCGAATTGTTCATCACGGGACCGCAGGGCGGTTCGCTCGCGGTCAACTTCGACCTTCTGCCGGCCTTCATCACCGCGGTCACGGTCCGGAGTTTCGATACCGTCACCTTCACGGGCGTCGATCAGCTCAAGAAGCTGGTGGCGTCTGATATCAAGACGCTCGACGCGGACAACATCTCAGTCGGGGTGGGTCTCTACGCGACCAATGTCCAATCGGTCTCGCTCGCGACCGGCGGTGAAATCGCTGTGCTGAACGGAGTATCCAGCCGGATCGAGATCGCGAATCTCGATCAGACGCTGATCATCTCCGATCTCCAGAAGCTCGCGATCTCCTCGAAGACGCCCAGCATCTCCATTGTCAGCCTCAACGCGGAGCAGACCGTGACGATGCTGTACCAGGCGGAACTGGTCTCCGTTGCTGGCCTGGCCGATAAGAACCAGCAGGTGAAGTTCCTTCCCGCCGGCACGACCACCGAGGCCGTCGGTACGGTCGTCACGGTTACGCCGAGCGAGCGCACGTCGGAATTCATTGCCCGCGTCCGCGAACTGCTGCGGAACAACGATCTCTCGAACCCCCTCTCCGTCTTCGAGTCGCTCGGCTACACGGAGATGAATCTGCTCGCGAGCCCGGTCACGTCGGCCGCTCACCTGCACCAGCACCTCGATCAAATCGCCATCGAAACCTCGCTGCCGGTCGATCTAGAGACCACTTCGGTTCCCGACGCCTCGCCTTCGCTGGACTTGGTTGAATTCGATCTCAGCAGCCTGAGCGAGCTGCAGATGGACACGGACTTCGCGGACGTGTTCGCTGACACCGACTCCCAATGGCTGATCGATGACGCGCAGCTTCAGACTTTCATCCAGCCCGCGAGTGCTCAGACCCCGACCACGCCGCAGGCCTCGTCCGATGCGCTGGTCACGGCCGAGGATCGGGATCTCTTCATCGAGAACCTTCAGAGCGACACGCGCACCTTGAAGGACATCGTGATCGAGGGCATCGCCGGTGAGATCACCCCGGGTGAACGTACCGCCTTCCTGCTCGTCGATCCCAAGCCGACCCGCTCGGCTGCTGAACGCCATCGCGACGCAGGCTTGTGGAGCGATGCCGTCTCGCGCGGCGAGATCCGCTAAGGTGCCGCGGGTTCCCTCAGGGAACGCGCTTTCCGTGGGTCGATCCACCGCGCCGTCTTTGCGGGCGCCGCTCGCTCACGCTCGCCTCGGCCGAACGTTCCAGGAGCATGCTGCCGTCCACCCGACGCGGACTCAACTCAGACGACGCTACCCCGACTCGCAGCCGTGACCATGTCACCCTACTTTCCCTTCACCGGCGATCCCTACACTCCGGCGATGGGCGTGAAGCCGCTCGACGTCGCAGCGTGGCTTGAGCCAGATGACTCACTCGCGGACGAGCTATTGGAAAAACGCCGCGTGCTCGCGTCGTCCCGCGACCTCGTTCTGGCCGTCGACCCAGATCCCGAGACCGCCCGAGCCGCAGCCCTCGCCGCCGCGGAAGTCTACGAATGCCTCGCGCGTCATCTCGTCAAGTATCATCCTCACCACTACGCTGCTCATCCTCACGGTATTCAGGTTCGGGCTACCGGAGAGGTGGTCACGGCGGGCGCAGAGGACGCGGCTGCGCGACTCGCGCCGCTGGCCGCCCTGATCCAGGAGGATATCTGCCTGCTGCGGCCAACGTCACCCCCGCGCCTCGCCGCCGGACTCGTGTGCTTTCCCTCGCGCTGGAACATCGCCGAGAAGGTCGGACTGGATGCCTCAGCCATCCACCAACCCGTGCCTAACTTTGCTCGGTCGCTGGCCCAGCCAGCGACGAGCTTTCTCGAACGCATTACGCCCGACCGCTCATTTTGGCGGCTCAACTGGACGATTCATGATTCGGATACGCGCTTCGCACCTCATCCGGTCCGGAGTCGCACCGACCTGACCGAGGAGACGGTGCTATCCTCCACATTCCTTCGCATCGAGCGGCAGACCCTGCGCCGGCTCCCCAAGACTGGCTTCGTCGTCTTCACCATCCGGACCTACCTCGACCGTCTCGACCGCCTCGTCGCGGACCCGGATCGGCGCGAGCGCATGGGGCGCACGCTGGCATCGATGCCGGACGACGCGGTCGCTTACAAGGGAATGGCCACGTTCATTGCACCGTTGCGCCGCGCACTCTCGGCTCCTGACGGAGCTCAGTAGCCGAGCGCGGCGTTCGTCCGACGCGGGTCGGCATATCCGCGGATCTCGCCCTCGCCGGAGATCGCGATCACATTGATGCCGCCGAACGTGCGTCCCGTGCCGGCGGGTTCGCGCAACCTGACGTCCCAGCCGCGCAGCCGCAGCGCGCTGACCACCTGTGGGTCGAGCGTATCCTCCGCTTCGATCGCGTCCGCGCGCTTCGGCTCAAGTGAATCCTGCCAGTGCACCCGTGTGTCGCCGATTGCCTCCTCCATCGGACGGCCCAGCACGAGGACGTCCACGAGCGTTTGGAACACTGCCGTGGGAATACGCGACGCCCCGGGCACCCCGATGGCGAACACCGGGCGTCCCTCGCGTAGCACCAGCGTCGGGGTGATGGTGCTTCGCGGGCGGCGGTACGGCGCGACGAAGTTTGGGCTGCGCTCATCGTTGAAGGCGAAGTTGCTCATCGAGTCGTTCATGATCACACCGGCAGCGACGACACCGGCACCGAAGTGCAGGCTCTGCGACTGTGTCGCACACACGACATTACCTTCGCGATCCATCACCGCAAAGTGTGTCGTGCACGCCTGGAGGAGATCCACCTCGTCGAGAGACCACGCGGCCGCCCGCGGCAGCGCTTCCGGTGAGCGAATGCTAGTTTGTATCCGAGCAACGGATTCTGGAGAGACAAGCCGCTCAAACGCAGCGCGGCCCGAGGGTCCGTCTGCGACGGTCCGCTGAATCACGGGGCGGATCTCACGCCAAACGCGGCCGAAGTGATCGAGATTTTCGACCGAACGCAACGGCGCGACGATCGGCGTTTCCTCAAGCACCTTTAGCATGGCGAGGGCCAGCGCTCCCCCGGTCGCCGGAGGGGGTGCGCAGTGCAGGCTGTAGCCACGGAACGTGATTCCGATCGGAGTCGTGACCCGTGCGCGGTATCCAGCCAGATCCTCCAGCCGAATCATGCCTCCGCCAGCGTTCGAGGCCGCTACGATGGCTTCAGCGACGGGCCCGCGATAGAAACCGTCGGCGCCATCCCGCGCCAAGATCTCCATCGTGCGTGCGAGGTCCTCGTTCGGCAGTCGTGAACCCGGTGCGGGAATCTGATCGCCCGGAAGATAGAGACGGCGGATGTCCGGATCGCCTCCGCGAAGCTTATCGATCCGTTCCGCAAAGAGATCGCTCGTCTTCGGCAGCACCGTGAATCCGCGGCGGGCGAGGTCGATGGCAGGGGCGACCACCTCCGCCCAAGGCTTCCGACCCCATAGCTGGTGAGCGGTATGCAACCCGGACGCCAACCCCGGGACACACACCGAGGTCCATCCGTCGAATCGTGCCTTTTCGTTCAGGCGACGGTAGGCCGCGGGATCCAGACCACCCGGCGCCTCGTCCATCGCATCGATGACCAGCGTGGTACCCGTCGCGGCTTCGTAGTGCAGCAGCATCAGCTTCCCGCCGAGCCCAGAGCCGTAGGGCTCGGCTACTCCGAGGGCGAGGGACACCGCCACGGCGGCGTCGACGGCACTGCCGCCCGCCCGGAGCACGGCGAGGCCGGCCTCCGCGGCCTCGGGATGGCCCGCGACCACCATACCCTCACGTGCGAGGATAGGCGGGACCGCGACGGGCACCGCGGAGGCGCGGATGGCGAGCGACGCGACGACGAAGATGACGGCGAGCAACACCGAGGGGCGGCTAGTGACGAAGTTCATCTATCCCCATTGGGTGCGCGACGCTCGAGGTAAGGCAAGCGTTGGCGGCGAAAGCCACGGTGCGTCCGGTGGATTGCGCTGTTCCGCTCGGGGCTCGACTGCTAACCTCCGCCTTACTTTTCTCCCCTCATGGCCCGCATCAAAGTCGCCCAATTCGGTCTCGGTCCCATCGGCATCGAGTCGCTTAAGTTCGCCGCTACTCACGCCTCCCTCGAAATCGTGGGCGGGGTCGACATTGATCCGGCGAAGGTCGGTCGCTCGCTTGATGAGCTGACCGGCGTGGCGACCCTGCGCGGCGCGCGGGTCTTTGATTCGATCGCGGCGCTTCTCGCCAGCGGCACGCGGCCCGACGTGATCCTTCACACCGCATCCTCCAGCGCTGCGGCATCGCTCGCGCAGGTTCGCCCAGCGCTCGAAGCCGGAATCAGCGTCGCCTCCACCTGCGAGGAGTTGATCTTCCCCAGCCTGCGGACACCGCAGGAGGCGACCGAGTACGATGCGCTCTGCCGCAAGTCGGGAGCGAAGGTCGTGGCGACCGGAGTCAATCCCGGTTTCGTGATGGATGTACTCCCGATCTGCCTGACGGGCGTTAATCGGCGGGTCGACTCGATCTACGTGGAGCGCGTCGTGAACGCCTCGACGCGCCGCCAGCCGTTGCAGGCCAAAATCGGTAGCGGCATGGCGCCCGATGACTTCCGCGCCAAGTTTCGCGCGGGTCGCGCCGGGCACGCCGGCTTCCAGCAATCCCTCGGGCTCCTCGCGCACGCGATGGGCTGGACGCTCGAGTCCGTCGAGGAGACCTGCGAACCTGTCCTCGCCCCGGCGACGATCACCACGCAATTCTTCCGCGTCGAGCGCGGCCAGACCTGCGGTCTGCACCAGCGCGCAATCGGTCACGTCGGCGGCGAAGCCAAGATCATTCTCGATCTACAGATGTTCCTGGATGCGCCCAACCCACACGACACGGTCGTAGTGAAGGGCGATCCTGCCCTGCACCTGACGCTCGCCGGCGGCGTCGCGGGTGATTCGGCCACCGTCGCTGCGCTGGTCAACATCGTCCCGCGACTGCTCGCGGCCCAGCCTGGTTTGCGGCTGATGACCGAACTTCCGCTGCCCTCCTGGGTTAACCCGAAGCGCTGACGCGAGGCGGCCGGCGGAACGCGACGAAGGACTCGTGCGCGTCCGCCCGTGCTTGGAACACCGTGACATGCTCGAACGGCCAAGCTGCGTCTGGCTGTAGACGCCAGTCGGCATGCTCGGCCACCACGGCACGCGCCTCGGCAAAGTAAGGCCTGTAGTCAGTTCGAAAATACAGACCTGCTCCCGGGCTACAGCGCGCGGCCAGACGGGCGAGGAACTCCGGCTGCATGAGTCGATTCTTGTGGTGTCGACGCTTCGGCCACGGATCCGGAAAGAGCACGAACACCTGAGCGAGCGAGATCTCCTCTGGCAGGGCCGCGAGGAGGTCATCCGCATCGGCGTGCACGAAGTCGAGGCGCGTCAGCCGCGCGCGATCTCTCTTGCGCAGCGCGCGCGCGATGCGGTCGTTGGCAATGTCGAGACCGAGGCAATGCAACTCGGGATGCGCAGCTGCGTACGCCGTGAGGAAGTGACCGTGACCGCAGCCAATTTCCAACGTCAACGCTCGCACCCCGGCGAGCCGTGAGGCGACCTGCGCGCGCAACTCCGCCCGGCGGGACGCGAGGACGGCCGGGTAATCCGGGATGGACGGAGGAGGCATGACGATTGACGTGGAGCGGGGGGAAATTCTGGCGTCGGGAGCGGCGCGGCGGAAGCCCCTACCCTCTTAAGCTCCAGCGCCCCGGGCAACTCCGAACCCGCTCCGCCCGGGCGTTTCGCCGCGCGGCACGAAGCACCCAGCGCGCGCTTGGTACGGCAGGCTGCCGCATGAAACGGTGCGGCACCACTCCGGCGGATCTCGGCAGACATCCGCTGCATGTAACGACGACGACGACGACGCGACGCTCAACGCCCGGACGATAGTCCGCCGGCATCGCTCGCGGTCTCGGCGCGACGCGGCAGCGTGAAGTGAAACACACTGCCGGAACCCAGCGTGCTCTCCACCCAAACTCGACCGCCGTGGAGCTGGACGATGTGCTTCACGATCGAAAGCCCGAGCCCAGTTCCGCCGGTATCGCGGGAGCGTCCCTTGTCGACGCGATAGAAACGCTCGAAGACGTGCGGTATATCCGCCTCGGGGATACCTGGGCCTGTATCACGGACGCTGACCTGGATCGCGTCCGGGAGTGAACGCAGGCTCACGTCAATGCGCGCGCCGCGCGGTGTGTGCTTGAGTGCGTTATCGAGAAGATTACCGAGGACCTGCGTGACGCGGAGCGGGTCGGCTGAGAGGTCGCGCTCGAGTTCCGCCCCACCCTCTTCCGTCAGCGCAAGCGGATGACCAGCCTTCTCGGCACGAGCCCGGTAGTCGTCGATGACGCCGCGGACGAGCGCGGCGATGTCGGTGGGCTCGCGCTTGAGACCTGGTGTCACCGACTCGAGACGCGACAACAGCAGCAGATCCTCGAGGATGGAATTGAGCCGGTCGGTGTGCCGCTGAATCGTGAGGAGGAAGCGTGTGCGGTCCGCGGGTGCGACGCCCTCATCGCCGTCGACGAGCGTCTCGACGTAGCCCTTGATCACGCTGAGCGGCGTGCGCAGCTCGTGGGAGACGTTGGCGACAAACTCCTTGCGGACCATCTCGAGTCGCTTTTGTCGCGTGACATCGTGGAGAACGAACAGCGCGCAGGTGCCCCGCGCGGGATCGAGCGGCGGAATGACCGTGCCGGCCACCTCGACCCAGACGGTCGTGCTGCCCTCCACGAATTCAATTTCCTGTTGCGGAGGCGGGACGCCGCGTCGGACGGCCTCGACGTGGCTGAGAAACGCGGCGCTATGCAGGACGGTTTCGAGCCGTTGGCCGAGAATGTTTACGGCCTGTGGAAATATTTCGTGGAGTGCCTGATTCGCGAGCAGGATGTAGTTGTTACCATCGACGATCAGGACTGCCTCGCGGAGACTGCCGAGCGTTGCCTCGAATTGCGCGAGTTGCCCACTGCGGAGTTGCTGGAGATGATTCACCTCCTCGATCAACTCGTTGGTCCGATCGCACACCTCATCCCATGAGTGGCCCAGCGTTCCGGGGTCGTCCTCGCGCAACAACGGTTGCTTCGTAAAGATCGCCTTCTGCAGACGCCGCAGTGCGGAGGTGTGGCGCCACAGGCGCACGAGCGCCCAGAGGAGCGCAACGCTGAGGACGACGATGAGTACGACAAGCATGCGGGACAGTGTGGACGAGCGTGCAGCGACGGAGGAGCAGAGGCAATCCACGGCTCAGCGCCGTGCGCGGTGAGGGTAGTCGCGCGGGATCACGGCTGGTGCGAAGGACTGAGGTGCCGACCCTGTTGCATCGTGAGGGGAGGCCTCCGGTACGATCAGCGCGTTACCGACCATCTACGCGCACGGAGCGCGCGAGATGCGCGCGACATGCGGTCACACGCGCCGGTCGGCGCGAACGCACGAAACCAGGTCGCTCGAGCAAACGTGAGCGCCGGAGCGCGGGCGTCCTGCCCGAGCCTAGGACGGATCGCGCGGGCGACGCTCGGCGATCCGATAACCGACGCCGCGGATCGTCTCGAGCCAGTCGGCCTCCGTACCCAGCTTTTCCCGGAGACGGCGAACATGCGTGTCGACCGTGCGCGTCTCGATCTCGGTCTCGTAGTTCCAGACATTCAGCAGCAGGTGCTCGCGAGTCTGCACTCGGCCCCGCCGCTCGAGCAGCAGCCGGAGCAGCTTGAACTCGGTTGCGGTGAGCTCGACCGGCTTACCGGCGATGGAAACCTCGTGACGCTCGATATCGAGCACGATGGTTCCGACGGACAACTTTGCTGCCGCCTCCGACCGCGGATCGGCCAGCCGGCGGAGGATCGTCTGCACGCGTAGCAATAACTCTTTGGTGCTGAACGGCTTAGAAATATAGTCGTCCGCTCCGATCTCGAGGCCTTGGACCCGGTCGTTTTCCTCGGCCTTGGCGGTGAGGAAGATGATCGGCACTCGATTGAGTGTGGGATCGGCGCGGAGCATCCGGCAGATCTGCAAGCCGTTGAGCTCCGGCATCATGACATCGAGGATGACCAGATCCGGGACAAAGGACCGCGCCGCACCGATGCTACGATTGGGATCGTTGATCGCCTGCACCACAAAGCCCTTCGCTTTGAGATGGTACGCCACAAGGTCGGTGACGTCCGATTCGTCATCCACGACGAGGATCTTCTTCGGCTTCTGCTCCGACATGAACGCACCTTAGGGGAAGCGAGGGAGCATCGCCGAGGGCAAAGCCGGGCCGTTTCGCAAATGTTACAGCCGCCTCGGACTCGGTGCAGGAACCGAGCAGCGCCCTACCCCATCGGCAACGGCCTGCTCTGCTGGTGGGATCCATTCGCTCGGGCGGACACACGGCTCATCGGGCCAACCCGGAACCGCCATCGGAAGTCAGGACCGAACGGAGGACCCAGGATGGCACCACGGACAGCTGCGCCACCGGGCAACGCGCGGGAATCGACGCGCCGTGCACGGACTGCGGCCGCCGCGCCTACCACACGACAGACGCCGGCGCCCCCTTCCCTCGCCGTGGCGCTCCGAGAACTCCGGCGCGGATCAGATAGACTCCCGAAGCCTCAACCCCGAATGACCCTAACGCATAAAATACTGTTGTTCAGTTATTTACGTCTCCGTGACCGTCCTAGATTCGATGTAAATCATAAGGATCGAAACATCCGCAGGGTTAACCCCGCTGATGCGACTCGCCTGGCCGAGGGTGTAAGGTCGAATCTGATTGAGCTTCAGCGCGCTCTCCCGACGCAACCCCCGGATCGTCCCGTAATCAAGGCCGGCCGGCAGTCGGATCTTCTCCACCCGAGACAGCTTAGCGATCTGCCGCTCCTCCCGCGACAGATAACCGGCGTAGCTGACTCGGTACAGAACCTCGTCTTGGAGTGCCTGCGGAAGCTCGCGAAAACCCAGTGGAAGCTCCGGCAACGCCGCCCCACCCGTGGTCGCCCGGCGAATCAAATCACCCCACGTCCCTGCCCCGAGCGCCCCACCCGGCCGCTCCCCCTCAAACCGCCCGATCCACACCTCGCGCGCTTCCCGCTTTGCCTCGATCCGAGCCAGCCGCGACGCCGAAATCAGCCCGTGGGCCCGCGCATGGTGAGCCAACCGGAGCTCCGCACTCCCATGGTTAAACAACAGCCGGTACTCGGCGCGACTCGTGAACATCCGGTACGGCTCATCCGTTCCCTTTGTCACCAAGTCATCGATCAGCACCCCAATGTATCCCTCGTCACGCCTCACCAACAGCGGCTCGGCCCCCCGGACCTTATTCGCCGCATTCACCCCAGCAATCAAACCCTGGCACGCCGCCTCCTCGTAGCCCGACGTGCCATTGATCTGGCCCGCAAAGAACAGATTCTCGACCTTCTTGGACTCCAACGACGGCAGTAACTGCGTCGGCGGCGCGAAATCATACTCGACCGCATACGCCGGCCGCAGCATCTCAGCCCGCTCTAAGCCCGGAATACTCCGGACCATGGAGACCTGCACATCGAACGGCAAAGAGGTCGAAAGCCCGTTGATGTAGTACTCGTTCGTCGACCGGCCCTCCGGTTCCAGAAACAGCAGATGCCGCGGCTTATCCGCGAAACGCACAAACTTATCCTCGATACTCGGACAATACCGCGGACCGACACCTTCAATCTCGCCCGAATACATGGCAGAACGCGACAGATTCTCGCGTACCAAGCGCGCCGTTTCCTCGGTGGTGTACGTCATCCAGCACGAGACCTGCGACGTGCCCGGGGACCAACCGAGCCGCTGCTCACCGGAATGTTCCACGTGGAACATCGGCTCCGGGTCCCGAGTGTCATGAAAGGCAAACAGGGTGGGGGACGCGTCGCCTTTCTGTTCCTCCATGCGACTAAAGTCCAGACTACGACCAAGCAGGCGGGGTGGGGTGCCCGTCTTCAATCGCCGGAGCTCGATACCCGCCTCAAGGAAGCTCGCGGAGAGGGTTTTGGCGCTAAAATCACCTAGCCGACCGCCTTCATTCTTGTTCTGCCCGATGTGCATGAGCCCACGGAGGAAGGTCCCGGTGGTCACGACGACGGTCCGTCCGCGGAACTCAAGGTCGAGGTTCGTCCGGACACCTTTGACCGCGCCGCCTTCGAAGATGAGGCCGGTCACCGTAGCCTGGAACATTCGCAGGTTCGGCTGCAGTTCAAGGGTGTGCTTGAGACGAAATTGGTACGCTTTCTTATCACATTGAGCCCTCGGCGACTGAACGGCGAGTCCACGAGATTCGTTCAGCAGGCGGAACTGAATTCCCGTAAAGTCCGTATTTACAGCCATTTCGCCGCCTAATGCATCTATTTCGCGAACAATCTGGCCCTTGGCTTGTCCGCCGATCGCCGGGTTGCAGCTCATCTGGGCGACGGTATCGAGGTTGCCGGTGAGGAGTAGGGTACGCGCTCCCATCCGGGCCGCCGCGAGCGCGGCTTCGCAGCCGGCGTGGCCGGCTCCGCAGACAATCACGTCGAATCCGTCGGTGTGCAGCATGCTGCTCATAGTCGCCTCTTTGCCCCGCACGCTCCGCGAGGCGGAGCTATTTCCCAATACAAAACGTCGCGAAAAGGCGATCGAGCATCCGCTCGGGATCGTACTTGCCCAAAACCTCGCCCAACGACTCCAACGCCCCGCGGACGTCGCTCGCCAGTAACTCCATCGCCGGTTTCGGCGATTCAGACACGTTCAAGTGCGCCAAGGCCTGACCCAGGAGTTGCTCCGCTCTCGCCAGAGCCTGCTCATGTCGGGCGGACACGGCGACCGCCTCCGCCCCGGCGGCCCGCTGCCAGCCATCCGCGCGTCGCTCAATGTGAGAGAGCAACGAATCCAATCCCGCTCCACTGGCCGCCGACACCCGCACGATGGACCATCCGTCTGCGTCGCTCGGGGCGGGAAGGGCGTCGGCTGCGCGCTGGAGGACGAGTTGCGCTTTTTCTGGGACCACCAAATCGCTCTTGTTACCGACGATGAGCGTCCGCGCCGAGTCCCAGGTAGCCGACGACGAAGGGGGTAGGGGAGGCGAAGGATCTGCGAGATCGACCACCCACAAAACGAGATCCGCCTCGGCAGCCCGGCGTTCGCCCAGAGCAATGCCTTTTTCTTCTAACTCGTTCTTAACCAGTGGGTTAAGACCCGCTGTGTCCACGAGTCGAAGCACGTGAGGGCCGACTCGCACCCACTCCTCGAGGAAGTCCCGGGTCGTACCAGGCTCCGGGGACACCAACGCTCGCTCGTAGCCGACGAGGCGATTGAGCAGCGAGCTCTTGCCCGCGTTGGGCCGCCCCACGATGACGGTGCGGATTCCCTCACGCACCCATTCGCCCACGCGCCGCGTCGCGAGGAGCTCCCGGACTCCTGCCCGAACCGCTTCAAGCCGGGCCACCACCCGCCGACGATCCTCCGCCGGCAAATCCTCCTCCGGGAAATCGATATAGGCCTCCACCTCGGCGAGGGCCTGCAACAGTCCGTCTTCCAACGGGGCAAGCCGACGGCCCATCTCGCCACGCAGCTGCCGCTGCGCCATCTCGAGCGAGCGGTCGCTCCGCGCTCGGATCACTTCCATCACCGCCTCGGCCTGACTGAGGTCCATCCGACCCGACAGGAACGCCCGCTGCGTGAACTCACCCGGCCGAGCGGGCCGGCAACCCCGCGCACATAGGTCATCGATCACCCGCTGCACCAAGTACGGGTTCCCGTGCGTGCTGATCTCCAGAACGTCCTCCCCAGTGTAACTCCGCGGGGCAGGAAAGTGCACCGCGACCACATCGTCCAAGAGTCGACCATCGACGGCGCGGTAATCGCGATGCTCGACGCGGCGCGGGCTGAGTCGCCGCACGCCCAACGGGCCGTCGGCACAGAGCCCGGCGGCCAGCGGACCGCTCACCCGAACCACGGCCAGCGCGGCGTTCCCCACCGGGGTCGCCAAGGCGACGATCGTCTCGTCATCGGGTGTGTGCGCAGCCGCCATACCCGAGCGAAGCCGCGGCCGGACGCCGCGAAAAGATCAAAATCCGGACCGAGGGTGCTTACCGCGCCGAAACATCGAGCCGCTTCACCCGCGTGCCGTTCCGGATCCGGTCGCCCGGATAGACAATCACCGTATCGCCTGCGGCGACTCCCTCCAGCACCTCGCTGAACACGCCGTTGCTCCGACCCACCCGCACCGCCCGCTCGCGCGCGCGGCCGCCGTCGACCACGAAGATCTTCCAGCCGCCCTCGCGGCGGAACAACGCTCCCGCCGGGACGATCAGGGTGTCCGCACTCTCCCACACCACGATCCGCGCTTCCACCCGATACTCGTCGCCGAGTGTGGCGCGCTGCGCGACTGGCGTGACGAGATCACAGATCACGTTGACGCGCTGTTCCTCCACGCCAAGCGCCGAGATCTTGGTGAAACCCGCCGGCTCAACCCAGCGCACGCGTGCCTCGAGGGGAAACGCGCCGCCCCATTGCTCAAGCAACACGCGCGCCCCCGGTTGGATCGCCACAGCATCACGGGACAGCACCTCGACCGTGACCTCCAAATCAGCGGGGTCGCCCACCTCGAGCAACGGCGTCCCGACGGTCACAACGCGTTCGCTTTCCTGGAACACGCGCAACACGCGCCCACCCACCGGCGAGAGGACCGGCACCGCCGGGTTCTCCCCCGCACCGCCACGTCCGCGTCGCAAGACCGCCTCAGCCTGGCGCCGCTCAAACTCCGCCACTTGCCGTCCGAACTCGGCGGCCCGTCGCTCCTGAGCCGCGACCTCCGCGCGCGAACCAGCAGCGTCGCTCTCCTGCCGCGAGACAGAGCCACCCGCGGCGAGTTTCTGTATCCGCTCATTCTCTACATTAGCCAGAGACTGAACGGCGGCTGCCCGCTCCGCCTGCGCCTGCGCCGCCGTCTCAGCGGCGAGCGCGGCGCCCAGACGGGCCTCCGCCTGCGCGAGCCGGCTCGCATCGAGCAGCTCCGCCGCTCCCGTCTCCATCACCGCGAGTACGGTCTCACCCGCGACCACGGACGCACCCGGCTTCCACGGAATCCGCCGGAGCTGTCCCGACACCGGCGCCGCCACCACGTAGCGGTGGGTCACGCGCGCTCGGCCCTCCTCGTCCACCGTCACCTGCAGCGGACCACGCCGCACCTGCGCCTGCTCAATGGGCTGCGCGCTCGGCCAAAGTCCGGCCACGAGCAACGCCACGCCCAGCACGACGGCAAGCACCGTCGGCCAACGGCGGCGCCGGGGCGCGGAGCGCGCACCAGGAAACGAAGGCGAAGGGGTGGGGGAGGCATTCATACGCGAAGGAAAAAAGGCGGGGGGAATAAATCGGAGAGAAGTGCCTGGCGCGTTCAGTCGCGCACCTTGAGCGCGCTGACCAGATCGATCTCACGGATCCGGCGCGCCGCGACGAGCAGCGACACGACCGTGGCGACCGTGATGACGCTGGCGGCGAAGCTATAGTTCGCAAGTGTGAGCACGAGGGGCAGCCGCACCGTCTCCGTGTTCACGATGGTCAACAGCCCGCGGGCCAGCCAGCCACCCAACCACAGACCGACCGGTACAGCGAGAACCGCTAGGATCGTGAGCTCACCCACCAGAACAGCTCCCACCTCGCCGCGCGTGAAGCCCAACACCCGCAGCGTCGCTAACTCCCGCGCCCGCTCGGACAACGAAATCCGGGCACTGTTATAGACGATGCCAAAGGCGACCAATGTCGCGAACAGCAAGTAGATCATCTGCAGCACCCCGATGCTCTCGGCCGTGGTCTTCCGGAAGCTTTCCCTCATGGCCTCCTTGACGACGACGGACGTTGCGCGCGGCGTTTCCTTCACCGCGGCGAGAAAATCACCCCAGCGACCCCGGTCGACCGCGATGTAGGCGCCACTGACCAGATCTCCCTCAAGCAGCAGCCGATTCAGCGCGGTCAATTCCATGAAGGCCGATACGCCCGCAAAATCCTCCGAAAACGCCGCGACGGGGACCAGCCGCTCTACGCGCTTACCCTCGAGCGACCGGACCAGCACCTCATCACCGATCCGCACGCCGAGCACCTCGCCGAGTTTCGACGACAGCACGATCCCCCGCGGCGGCAGCACGATCTGCCGCAGTTCCCCATCGAGCACACGGCTCAGGCCACCCTCTCCCCTCAGACCGATCAGATTGAGGCGTCGGGCAATCGGCCCGGACACCAACTCGACGGGCGTGGCGCGGAACGGTTCAGCCGAAACCACGCCCGGCAACGTACGGAAATCCGCCAGCGCACGGGAGGGTCCAGGCTCGACGAGCGAGACCGTCGCCGACTGCCGCTGCACGATGTCCCACTGAAAATCCAGCACGTAGGACACCCCGTCGCGGAAGGCATTCGGAATGATCAGAATCGCAGTCGCGAGGGAAAGGGCGGTCGCCGTGAGCAACGCCTGCACGGGCTTGCGCTGCAGATTGCGCAGCGCCATGCGCAACGACACCCCGATCCAACGACCGATCCCGATGCGCTCGATGAACGACGGCTCGAACTGTGCGGGCGGCTCGGGCCGCATCGCCTCGGCCGGTGGCAGGCGCATCGCGCGACGCACCGCGCCCCACACGCCGATCACCGCCGCGAGCGCGCTCGCGGCCGCAGCCGCGAACAGCACGCCGGTCGCGAGCTCGAAGTGCAGATCCGGGAAACGGAAAAAGCGGTGGTACAAATCCACCAGCCGATGACCCAGCAGCACGCCCCCGATGACACCGAGCACGGTGCCGACGGTGACGATCACAATCGCGAACTTCAGGTAATGAAGTCCAATCTCCCGACGACCGAAGCCGCACGCCTTGAGCATCGCGATCTGTTCGCGCTGCAGCGTGATTTGCCGGCTCATCACCGCGTGGGTCATGAACGCGCCCACCGCGAGAAAGACGATCGGAAACCCGACCGAAAGCCCGAGTAGCACCCGGATCTCATCGTCCACGCGCACATCGGACGCGTGATGCGCGCGCCCATAAGAGCGAAGTCCTCCGTAAGGCACGAGCAGTCGATCCAACTCGGCGATCACCGACCGCTCCGAGGCTCCCGGTTCGAGGGCGACGGACACTTGGTTGAAAGCGCCCTCCATGTTAAACGCCTCGGCGAGTTCCTGATAGTTCATCCACACCACCGCGAACGTGCGATTATCGGGCAACGCGGCGCCCGGCGGGGCCTCGAACACAAACTCCGGTGAGAGGACGATGCCCGCGATGCGCAGAGGGACCTTTCGCCCGTTGAGGATTGCGGCAAGTTCATCGCCCGGACCCAGACCGTGAACCTCGGCGAAGGCCTCGCTCACCAGGATCTCACCGCGCGCCTCCGGCTCAAGCAATCGACCCCGCCGCAGGTGCAATCGGTTCAAGAGCGGCTCGCCGCGCTCCGGCACGGTACCGAACCACGCCATCACTGGCTCCGGTAATCCCGCGAGATCGATCGTCACCATGCGCCCGACGGAAGGCTGCACCGCCGCGACCCCAGGGATCTCCGCAATACGCCGCGCGACATCATCCGGCGCACGTTTCATCCGCGCGAACACATCAGCGAAACGATACTCCTCGTAGTAGCGCATCCGCGCGCTCTCGAGCGACACGATGAGGCTGCGCGTCATCACCATCATCGTCAGGCCGCACGCCATCACCAAGGCTACCGCCAGCGCCTGAGATTTCAGAGCGCGCAGATCGCGAAGCAGTTTGCGGTCGAGGAGGGACACGAGGCGAGTCGGCGGGACGCAGCCGTTACCAGGCGAGCGTACTTACGGGCGCGCGCTGCGCGTTGGTTTGCACATTCACCACGCGCCCATCGGAAAGCGAAAAGACGCGGTCGGCCATGGCGGCCATGACGGCGTTGTGGGTGATGATCGCGGCCAGCGTGCCGAGCTCGCGGTTGATGCTCTCGATGGCTTCGAGCACTACGATACCCGTGCGCACGTCGAGCGCACCAGTGGGCTCGTCGCACAGCAACACGCGCGGCCGCTTTGCGATCGCGCGCGCGATGGCCACGCGTTGCTGCTCGCCACCCGAGAGTTGAGCCGGGAAGTGATCGAGCCGCGCGCCGAGGCCTACCAGCCGGAGCGCCTCCTCGGCCGGAAGCGGGTCGCTGGCCAATTCACCGATGAGCCCCACATTCTCGCGCGCGGTCAGGCTCGGAATCAGATTGTAGGCTTGGAAAACGAAGCCGACGTCCTCGCGGCGATACTGCGTCAGCCCGGCCTCGTCGGCCGCTCCGAGATCCCAACCCCGGTAGAGCAGGGTACCCGCGCTCGGCGTATCCAGTCCACCGAGCAGATTAAGCAGCGTGGACTTACCGCTGCCGGAAGGGCCAAGGAGCACCACCAACTCGCCCTGCCGGAAATCAAGATCGACCCCGGCCAGCGCATGGACCGCCGCCTCGCCCGTGCCGTAAGTCTTGGAGAGATTGCGCACGTGGAACACGACCTCGCCGCGCGCAAGATCAGGGGGACGGCCAGAGGAAGCGGCGGACGAGTGGGCGAGGGCGTTCATGGGCAGCGAAACGAGGGAGAGCGACGCTACACCGGTTCCAGCACCGCCTCAACGTCCTTTCGCGTTGCTCTCACGCGGGCCGCCGCCGCGTCATACCTCGATCGAGCTCCGAGCGACCGCAGCCCGCACGAGCGCGCGCGCCGCCACCATTCCTTCCAACGCCAGACGCGCATTCGGCAACGCGCCCAGAATCTGTGGCTGAGAGAAAAGCCCGCCGCGGGGACACCGCGATACTCGCTCCGCAACCCGCGATGCGGAGACACGGACATCTCAGACCCTATCGCAGCAGCGCTGCGCCAGCTCGAGGACCCTCTCTTATCGAGGTCGGAACGCCCACCTGCGCTAGAACCGGATTTCCGGTGAGCGTCCCAGACAAGGACGGAGCAGACGCCGGAATTAAGGACCGCGCGGCTGTCCCGATGGACTGATTTCCGGTGCGGGAATCGTAATGGCGGCCGGCGGCGTGATCCCTGGAGGAACAGGCAAGATGACGGGAGCGGAAACGGAGGAACTGGGGCGGACGCTGACCGCCGCGGGTACGGCTGGCGCGGCGACGGCAGGCGGTGCCGGACGGCCCTCGGCCAAGTCCACCCACTCCTTGACCGAACGACCGCCGAGTTCGCGCTGCAGTTCCGCGACGCGGGCTTCGCCCCGCTTGAGCCAGTCGGGACGTTTCGCTGCTGAAATCCGTGACCTCACTTGTGACTCACCGGAGTTCTTGACGCCGGCCTCGCGCGCGAGAATCAGCCACGCCAGCGCCTCGGCGTAATCCCGTTTCACTCCGCGGCCGCTGGCGTAAGCGGCCCCCAGATTAAAAAATGCCTCGCCCACGCCACCGGCGGCCGCGGCGCGGTAGTAACCCAACGCCCGCTTGGAATCCCTCGGCAGGCCCGTGCCATCATCCATCAGCTTACCCAGACGGAACGCCGCGGACGGCTCACCAAGGTCCGCCGCCCGCCGGAGAAACATGACCCCCGAAGCCTCGTCCTTGGTCACCTGATCGCCCAGAACCAACGCCTCGCCGTAGCGAAACATCGCGCGCGGGCTCCCCGCCTTCGCGGCGGCCGCCAGTTCCTGCGGTGAACTCCAAACATCGGCGGCCCCGCCGCCCCCAGTACGAGACACCAACTCCGGCGCACGCGTGTCCGACTCTGCAGCGTGGAGACGCTCCGAGCTGCAAAACGTCCAGACCATGCCAGCGCAAATTGCCGCGACGCACCTGGTGGCCAACCGACCGACACGGGACGGCGCCACTTCCTCAAGAACCTGATGATCAGCTCGAAGAGGTGTTTTCATGGGCTTTATTCCTTGGTCCAGCACTCGCGGCTTAAAGTTCCCCGCAAACCCGCCACACCTCAACGCACAAGATACACCTCGACCAAGCCCACGCCCTCGGCCCCGGCGCCCGCGCCCTCAAGCGACACGGTATAATTGCCCGCGGGCAGCTGCAGGAAAACCGCCGCATCTTTGGCGCCAAAACCCAGCGGGATCGCCCCCAGCTTGATCGCGCTCACCGCCGCTAACGAAGCCTTCGCATCCTTTTCCCAATCATCATTTTCCGCAATCAATTCCGCTCTTCCCCCGGCCCCGAGGCGATGGACGCGGAGGACGGGGTTGGCGAGCGGTTCACGCACCCCGAATGGCCCGAGGGCGGGCCCTAGGCCGCGCACCAGCACCATGGCGGGCTCGACGGTGGTGAGACTGAATCCCGCGATGAGGACCCCGTCGTTGGCGCGCACGAACCCTCGTGTCGACACATTGCGCAGACGTTCGCCGTAGACCTCCACCAGCTGGATCGGAAGATCCGTCGGATGGGTCGAACCTGAGGCGGCGTTCACGGTGAATGCGCCCTCGGCGACGTTGATCAGCGTGGCGGCATCCTGACCCGACTCCGGCAAGGCGAACGCGCCGCGGGCGGCGGCGGCGGCCCGCACTTGGTCCGCCGCTGGATCTCGTACCCAGTCGTCGTTCGCCGCCAAGAAGCCGCCACCCGAGCGGAAGACCTCGAGACGTGGATTCGGCGCGCAGCGCTCAGCCGGCAGTCCGAACGCCGCAAGGGCCTGCCCCGCGGAGCGCACCAGAACGCTTTCACCCGCGCCCTCCGTGAGCACGAAGCCGGCAATCAGCACGCGTTCACCCGTGCCCGAAAGGCCCCGCGTGGATACATTCACCAAGCCCGAGGCGGCGCCGGATGCTTCGCTCCGCATCGTCTGCGCCTTCAAAAATCCCTCCAGCCCGAGTCGGGCGCCCAGCCTCCGCCCGGCAAAGTCATCGGTCGGAATGTGGATGCCACCGTAGATGCGCGACTGCCCCGCCTGGTCCGCGGCATCATAGTACGTCGCCCACTGCAACGTCAGATCCTCCGTCGGCCCACGCTCGAACAACAGGAACGTATCGCGCGCAAAACGCTTCTCCGAAAGTCCGCCCGGGTAGAACGGCGAGCCGAAGAGCAGCGTCATCACCTCGGCGGCGGTGCGGCTAAACGTGCTGTGCCCGGAAACATAGCCAGGAAAAGCCGGCGTGACGAACGTCTTCATCTGATACGGCACCCAACTCTCCGCGAGCACCCAATCCACACCGCCCACCTGTTGCAGGGGATCAGCGGGGTTGCCCCGCCAGGAGCGCACGACGATCTTGTCGACCACCGCTTCGACCGTATCGCGACGCGATGAGACCACCGCGTGCCTACCGCCCGGCGCGACGGATTGCGGCGTGGTGAGTTCGATCAAGTCAGGGATCAGCGGAAGACCATTCTTGTGGTACCGTTTGGCTGAAGGATCCGAGGACTGTCCCAGACCAGCCAGATGCCGGATCATCGAAATGGGACGCACCCCGTCGTACTGACGCTTCAATCCCCATGCCGCGCACGCCGCATCGTGGAGGGAACCATTCAGAGCGAGGTAGCCGCGCACATCCCACTCCAGGCGCGACCACTCCGCCCCCTGACCGCCGAGTAAGCGACGGGCGGCCGGATGCTCGTTCACCTGATTAAAGATGACATTCCAGTGGCCAGGTGGCGTCTCGGAGTCGGGACCATCGGCCCAGTACTCCGCGAGCACGCGGAAATAGTCCGCCTGATTCACGATATTGGCTGGGTAAGGTTTCCCGGTCGCCGGATTCCGCGGGTAACCAGAGCCCTGGTCGGTGCCCAGCGGGTTGTTCAACCGACCGCCAGGTGAAACGTCGATGCGCGGCGCCGTGGCCGGATCGAGCAAGGAAGACCTGCGGATCACCTCCACGGCGTCGCTGATGTACGTCTCGGATCCGGCGCCACCCAGCTGTGGCGGCGGACCCGGATCAAGGTAGAAGGTCGACGGCCCCGTCTTCACCAGAGCGAAAGTCGTCGTGGACCCGCCATTGACGCCGACGAAAGACTGGAGACCGCTCGGCTCGATGATCCCATTCTGTGTGATGGAGAAATCGAGGAACAGCGGCTGCCAGCGATTGGGGTCCGCCATGACCGTGCCGGGGACGCCCACGATCATCGGCGCATTGACGGACTGGTAGCCCGTCGCGTCAGCGTAGCGGCCGACCTCGTTGGCGCCATCGTTGCGAGTCGCGGCGAGAATCGCCTCGCCAATTCGGTTACCCACGGCGGCCGGCGAATCGCCGACCGTGGACGTGTCGGTGACATCGAAGCCGGCCAGCTCCATCAACCAACGAGCCCCGAAGAGCGTGCGGGCGGCGCCCGGGCTCGCGGCGAATCGGGCGGACAGGACCCGGTACGCTGCATGGCTCATGGCGCGCGCCTGAGCGGCCTCGCGCTCGCCGACGCCAGCGCCCCAGCGTCCGGTTTCGCGGCGGAAAGCAGGCTGGACGGATCGCCACGCGTCGGGCTCATAGGCCCAGAAACCGTCCCAGAGCGCAGCGGAGAGATGGTACAGATTCCGGGCGTGAACGGGAGGGTTTGGGCGATCGCGCCGGATCCCGTCGAGCAGCGCCTCGTTCCACCAGCGCGCGATCGAACGCGAGGCGAGATCGGCCGTCACCTTAATCTCGACCGCGACGCTCTGGGCAACGCCCGCAGGGCTGTTCGCCACGGCCTGATAGAGTCCTGCATCGGCGGGATGGATACGATCAAGGAGAAGCGACGGACCATTCTCTCCAGCGAGCAGCTTCCCCTCATGGAACCAGCTATAGACGGGGGCTGGAACGCCGGTCGCGGCGACGGTGAGCGTAACATTCTGCCCCTTCTGAAAAGTCCCGCCCGTCGGCTGCTGCGTGAACTGGGGAGCGACGTTGCTGGTGGTCAATGGCTCGACGAGTGCAACGACCTGATTGGGCGTGACGCCCGTGAGCGTCTGCGTGGCCCCATTTGGCCACGTGACAGCGATGCGCTCGACCAACGCGTTCGGACCGAGCCCGAAGTGCAGGAACGGCTCGCGTTGTCCGAGGTAGGCATTCGTCGGGGCGTAGACCGCGGTCTGGGTCACGCCCCCGGCCGTCACGCGGACCGTCGTACCGTAGCCGTCGCGGTTGGAAGCCGTGCCGCGGAACGACAGCCGCAGCCAACGATGGCTGGCAGCAGTCGCGGGAGGATCGCTGCGGTAAAGGATCGGATTTCCGTAGAGCGTGGTGATGAGCACGTCCTCATCGCCGTCGTTGTCGAAATCGAGCACCGACATTCCGCGGCCGTAGGTGCGATCCGTGACGCCCCAGTTCACGCCCGCCTCGTAGAAGCCGATCTCGTTCTGGAGGTAGAAGAGCGTGCGATCGTTCTTGGCGTTGCGGATCGGAAACGCGCGGGGACCGGTATACGGGGGTGACTCGAAGAAGTACCCATTCGTGACCATCAGATCGAGCCGGGCGTCGTTGTCGGCGTCGAGGAACGCGGCGCCCCAGCCCCAGCTGGAATCGAGCACGCCCATGCGGGTGGCGACGTCCTCGAACTGTCGCTGCCCCAGGTTCCGATAGAGACGATTTCCGCCAAACGGAATCCGCACCGTCTCGCCGGTGCCGAAGTCGAACGAACTGACGAGGAAATCGAGGCGGCCATCGCGATCGAAGTCGGCGACAGCCACGCCCATGCCGTTCTGGTCGGTACCGACGCGGGCGGACTGGCGACCCTCGGTGAACGTGCCATTGCCATTGTTCCACCAGAACTGGCTCTTCCCGAAATCGTTCACGAGCGAGAGATCCGGGTAACCATCCTCGTCGAAATCGGCCCAGGCGGACGAATAACCGTGGATCACGGTGCCGAAGTACGGCTGCCGCACGCCGGCGGCGGCGGTGACGTTCTCGAAATGGCCCGGCTGGGTGGAGCCCCGATTGCGCAGCAGGACGGAGTAGCGCGCGTCATTGCCGGCAACGAGCACGCCCCACTCGGTTACGTGGACATCGAGAAACCCATCGCGATCGAAGTCGACCAAGCCGATGCTCTGGCCGCGGTGTGGTTCACCCGGCACCGTGGCGTCGGCACCGCGGGCGATGGCCTGCTCGGTGAAGCGACCCGAACCATCATTCACGTACAAGAAGTAGCGCGGACCGTTGCGCGGCACCATGAAGACATCGGTGCGACCGGAGTTGGTGAAGTCGCCGGCTGCGATGCCGCCGATGTCGATGGCGGACTCGAACCCGCGCAGCACGCCCTCCTCGCGGAACGTGCCGTCACGATTGTTCATGAAGACCAAACAGCGCCGCGGATTCTGCGAAAGGATCAGGTCCGTCCAGCCATCGCGGTCGAGATCCACCGCGCAGGAGGCGTAGCCGGAAGTGTAGCGGTCGAGGCCGGCGGGAAACGGCTCCTCAAACTCTGGAGGAGGGACGACGTGCAATCCGGCGCGAGCCGCCACGTCGGTGAAGGCGGCCCGGAGCGCGGGAGTTGACAGCGCGCTTAACGCGAGGCTGCTGACGAGCACCGCGAACCGCACCCGGCGGCCGCAACGGCCTCGGTGCTCCCGCCCCAGCGTCCGTAAGACCCATTCGGATACATAACGGACGCAGCGCATGGGAGACGGACCGAGACGCGGAGAGGTCCTTGGCGGCGAGCCCGGCCGGGCTGGAACGGCCGACCGGGCGGTGTGGAGGCCTTATTCCCCGGCTTCGCCAGTGACGGCGGTACCGCCGGTGACCGTGACCTTCTCCAGGATGGCCTTCACTACCTTCTCGGCCAGCTCGGGTCTCTCGCGGAACGTCTGCTTCGCAGCATCACGACCCTGGCCGACCAGTTCGCCCTGGTAGGCGATCCATGCACCCTTCTTCTCGAGGATCTTGTGCTCGAGTCCGAGATCGAGGATGGAGCCGGACTTCGAGATGCCCTCGTCGTACATGATGTCGAATTCGCACTCGGTGAACGGCGGGGCCACCTTGTTCTTGACCACCTTGATCTTGGTGCGGTTGCCGATGACCTTGCCATCGGGCGTCTTGATCTGGTCCTTACGGCGGATATCGATGCGGATGGACGAGAAGAACTTCAGCGCGCGGCCACCAGGGGTGGTCTCGGGATTGCCGAACATCACGCCGATCTTTTCGCGGATCTGATTGGTGAAAATGCAGATACACTTGGTCTTGCTGACCACGGCGGTGAGGCGCCGCATGGCCTGAGACATCAGGCGCGCCTGAGAGCCGACGGTGGCGTCACCCATCTGGCCATCGAGTTCCTGCTTGGAAATGAGGGCGGCGACGGAGTCGATGACGATGACATCGATCGCGTTGGAGCGGATCAGTGTCTCGGTGATGTTGAGGGCATCCTCGCCGGAGTCGGGCTGGGCGACCAGCAAGTCATCGAGGTTCACCCCCACCACGCGGGCGTACTTGGGATCGAGCGCGTGCTCGACGTCGATGAATGCCGCCAGGCCACCTCGTTTCTGCGCCTCGGCGATCACACTCAAACAGAACGTGGTCTTACCGGATGATTCGGGTCCGTAGATCTCGACGATACGGCCGCGCGGTAGTCCTCCGACCCCGAGGGCAAGATCGATGGCGAGCGAGCCGGTCGACAGCGTCTCGACCTTCATCTTGGTATTCTCACCCAGCCGCATGATCGAGCCCTCACCGAACTGCTTGGTGATCGAGCTGATCGCGAGTTCGACATTCTTGCGGGACTCGGCGGGAACGGGAACGACGCCAGCCGCCGCAGGAGCGACGGGAGCGGAGGCGGGGGCGGCTTTAGCGGGGGAAGAAGGGGCGGCCTTGGACATGTTAGGAAGACGTGAATCGCTGGCCCCCCCAGAAGCAAGAGCGGTCTGGCAGGAAAAACGGAAACGCCCGCTTCTCGGCATCCCTTCCGGATGGCGCAGATTCCCGATGGCCGAGACCACGCGCAGACGGAACGCGGTCTGGCCCCGCCCTACTCAGGGCAGGTAGCGCGTGCGCCGCTCGCCGCTGCGGCCGGACACCGGTCGTCGTTCCGCCGGAGGCCGGTATGCTGAACGCCGATAGCCCTGTCGGGAAGGATCCGACGCACAGCGGATCTGGAACTCCTGCATCCGCTGAAACATACTCAGCAGCTGATCCGGGCGTGGGTAGTGATCCAAACCGGAGCGGTCCAACGCCAGCAGCAGCTCGTGGGTCGCTTCCAAGGTCGACAAACAGCCCACCTGAGGCTGCTGCTTGATCACATAGCGACTCACGGCGGTCTCGGCGGTGAACATGACCCGCGGCAGACGCTGCAAGCTTGGACTTAGCCGGAGCATTTTGCGCGCGCAGGCCCACGTTGCATCCAGCAGGAAGACCACCAATCGCCGCCCCGCCAACTCCTCCTCCGTTAGACCACCAGTAGAGAGATTCTTGGCCGTACTCCCTGGGTAGAGTAGCACCGGATAGAGCCGTGGATCGGAGAGCAACCCTTGCACCACCTCGTGGTCCTCAAAACTCACTCCCATGTGAATCTCACTATCCGTCAACGATAAGTGAGTGAGACGCCCCGTTCCCGCCTTCTCCTCCTTGAACTCCTTGGGGTGCATCAGGAACACGAAGCGCGTGCGAGTGCCCATCGGTTCGATCGAGGGGCACCAGCACAGCGGCTTCGGCCAGAAGCAGCGGTAGCACGTCTCGCGACTCATCCGCGGCGGAGCGGCTGACGGACGAGGAGGACTAGTTCAGGCTCGCGATGAGCGCCTCGTTCAGCCGGACGTACTCGTCCTTCATGGACCCCTTGGCCTCCCTGGCCATGGCGAGGGACTGTTTGGCGGCCTCCATCGCACCCTTCTTATCGCCCATTTTATTCATGATCAAACCTTTGCGATAAATCAGCCAAAATGCCTTGGGGTTATCGGCCAAGGCCGCGTTAATCCACTTCAGAGCGGTGGGCAGCTCGAGGTTATTCTCGTAGTAGAACATCGCCGCTTGGGCATACGGCTTCTTGCCTGTCGGGGCAGCCATGGCCGCCTCGATCCGGGGCTTGAGAATGCCCACGGTGTCAACCTCGAGCTTGATGGGAACGCGGGTGGTCTCCCAAGCGAGGTAGAGTATTGCGGACGCGTCTCGCAGCTCCGTCAGACCAATGGCAAACGTTTCCGTAGGGGTCGAGGTCGTCACCGGCTTCGCCTTGAAGCGCACGACGTCATTCTTCGCATCATATTGATAGTCACCCCACTGCGACATATTCTTGTGGATGATGATCGTCCACTCGGCCTGCCCGGGGATGGTGAACAGCTCGTAAGTGCCGGCTGGAACGCCGACGCCGTTGAGAGACACCGGAGTGCTGAAAGACAAGCGGGTCGCATTATTGGCACCGGTTCTCCAGCGTTGGTCGTACGGAACCAGACCACCAAAAATTGTCCGGCCGCGCATACTCGGCCGGGAATAGTCGATTTCGATGTCAGTGACGCCGACACGGAGCTTGAGGGTGGCTGCGGGGCTGGCGGCGGGAAACTCCAGCTTGGGCGTGGGGGTCGGGGTAGAAGACTGACTGAACGCACTACCGATGAGGGCGGCGAACGCGACCCAGGTGGACACGGCGAAGCGAAGGGACAAGCGGGGAAGGGGAGGCTTCATGGCTGAAGCTTACCTCACATGGATATGCTTGTGCAACCTAGGATCGCAACGAGGTGACACTCCCTCATCCGCTGCCCCCGGAGCGGGCGTGCGCAGGGCGGACTGAACCTAAAAACTCAGCCACAATATTCCGACGCCTAGACTGAGGATCGCGATGGCCGTTCCCGCTTTGAGGTACTCACCGAAAGACAGCTCCACCCCGCGACGACGCGCGATCTCCGCCACGATCAAATTGGCGACCGAACCGATCAGCGTGAGATTGCCCGCGAGGGTGGTGGCCATGGCGATGGTCAGCCACGCGCTGGCCGGATCGTTCAAGGTCGGAACGACCGGACGAAGCAGCATCACGGCGGGGACGTTGGAGACGACATTGCTCAGCACGACCGAGACGGCGGAGAGTGGAAGAGGTCCGCCGTTGGCGTAAGGATGCAGGAGTTGCAGGAGTTGGCCGCTCAGACCGCTCGCCTCCAGCGCCCCTGTGACCACGAAAAGCCCGATGAAGAACACCAACAGACCCCAGTCGATCTCCTGGAAGACGCCTTCCGGAGCGGTGCGGCGGGTGACCAACAGAAGCGCGGCGGCGAGGGCTGCGGCCAGCGGGACGGGGAGCCCCGCGACGAGGGTGACCCCCATCACCCCCGTGGCGACGAGAGCCTTGATGAGCGTGCGATGATCTCCGGAGATCGGCACCTCCACCACGGTTCCAAGAGGAGACCCGGTGAACTCCCGGCGGTAAACCAGCACCAACACCCCCCAGGCGATCGCGAGGCCGACCACGGCGATCGGAGCTAGCGCCTCGGTGAAGTCCACAAACGAGATGCCTGACGACAGCCCCACCAGCATGTTCTGCGGATTGCCGGTGATCGTGGCGACCGAGCCGATGTTGGCCGCCGTGACCAGACCCACCAGGTAGGGCAGCGGATTGCGGCGCAGCGCAAGCGTCACATCGAGCACGAGCGGAGTGAACACCAAGACGATGGTGTCATTGAGGAACACCGCCGACAGCACCCCGGACGCTCCGATGATGAGCGCGAGGAGCCGCCGGGGCGTCTTGGCGAAGCGGATGACCCCGGCGGTGACCCGCTGGAAGAACCCGCCTGCGCGCAAATTCACATTCAACACCATCATGCCAAACAGCAGCAGAAGCGTGTTCCAATCGACCGCGCGGTAGGCCTGATCGAGAGAAAGGACCCCACCCGCGACCAGGAGGGTGGAACCGACCAGTGCGATGGTCGCGCGGTTCATCTTCAACGCCGGCAGGCGACCGAGCGCCACGCCGAGGAGCGTCAGCGATGCGACGGCAGCGGTGAAGATCTGGACGGCCTCCATGGCGTAGGTTTCCTCGCTCGGCTAGACCTCGCGGAGGCGGTGTGAAGCGGCGGGCGGATCTGGTGGTCTAGACGCCGTAGTAGCCGCGGTACCACTCGACGAAAGACCGCATCCCGTCCTCGAGGGACGTACGCGGTGCGTAGCCGATGGCAGCGCCGACCCGCTCGAGGCTGGCGCACGTTTCGGGGACGTCGGCGGCCTGCGCGGGAAGGAGATTGAGCCGGGCTGGGCGCCCGATGATCCGGGCGAGCAGCTCGACCATTTCCCGAACCTCAACCGGCCGGTGATGGCCCAGATTCAGGATCTGGTAGGGAGGGACCGGCGGCACGGCGGGAGGGTAGAGCAGAATCTTGAGCAACCCCTCCACCACATCGTCGATGAACGTGAAATCTCGACGGTTCTTGCCCTCGGCAAACAGATCAATCGGCTCTCCGGCGAGAATGGCCCGGCTGAAGAGCGTGGGGGCGGTGTCCGGGCGACCCCACGGGCCGTAGACATTAAAAAAACGCAGCCCAGTTAGCCGGACCCCATGGAGGTGTGCGTAGGCATGAGCCATCACCTCGTTGCTCTTCTTTGTCGCCCCATAGAACGACAACGGCCGATTCGTGTCGCCCTCCTCCCGAAACGGCGTCTCCACCCCCGCGCCGTAGACGCTGCTCGATGACGCAAACACCAGATGCTTCGGTGGGTGCACCCGTGCGGCCTCCAAAACATTAAAGAAACCCACCAGATTGCTCTGCACGTAGGCCTCCGGATGGCTGACGCTGTACCGGACGTTTGCCTGGGCGCCTAGGTGCACCACATAATCGGGGCGAATCTGCGCCCAAAGACCCTGGAGAGCGCCCGGTTCGGCGAAATCGAGTTTCACGAACCGGAAATCGTCCAGCCGCTCAAGCTGGGCGAGCCGGGCACGCTTGAGCTCGACGGCGTAGTAGTCGCTCAAGTTGTCGATACCCACCACCTCGCACCGGCGAGACTCGGCGAGGCGACGCGCGACGTGATAGCCGATGAACCCGGCGGCTCCCGTAACAAGGACCTTCATGGACTGTCTCGGCTACAACCTTTCGACGAAGTTGTAAACTTCCGCTTGCCGCAGGAAAAATGAACCTACTACAGTTGCCCCCGTTTGCCGACTCCCCACGATTCCGTCATGAAGATCAAAGCCTATCTCAAGCCGCACTGCGGTTGGTCCAACGGCGTACGGGCGATTCTCCGTAAGTACAGCCTGCCCTACGAGGACATCGACATCATCAACAACCGCGCGAACTACGCGGAGATGGTGCAGAAGTCCGGCCAACCCCTTTCGCCCTGCGTTGAGATCGACGGCGTGATGCTGGCGGACATCTCGGGCGAGGAAGTCGAGAACTACCTGCTCTCCAACCAACTGGTCACCCCGACCGAGACCCCGGCGGGCGCACCCACGAACGCGGGCTGTTCCGACGAGGAGCATGCGAAGATGGCCACTAAAACGATCCGCTTCTTCTGAGCGCGCACCGCTATCCCGTTTTTCCTCTCCGGGCCGGCATCGCGCACTCCGCGTGACCGGCCCTTTTTTTGCCCAAATCCCGGCTCGACTGAAACCCTCCCCCTCTCCGACGATTCCGTCACTCACGCCCACTTTTACCGACTTTTGGCCCGCGCCCTGCGGTGCGGTCTTCCCGATTGACCATGAACAGCAGCCCTGACCTCCACGCCCAAGCCCCCGCCGAGTCTCTTCGCCGTCCGAAGAAACAGGGGCTCTACGATCCCTGGTTTGAGCACGACGCCTGCGGCGTCGGCTTCGTTGTGGACATGCACGGCCGCAAATCGCACCGCATCGTCGAGCAGGGCCTGCAGATCCTGCGCAATCTCGACCACCGCGGCGCGTCGGGCAGCGAGATCAACACCGGCGACGGCGCGGGCATTCTTATCCAGATGCCGCACGCGTTCTTCCAAGACGCCTGCAAGCACTCCCGCATCACCCTCCCGGCCCCCGGCGAGTACGGCTGCGGCCTCGTCTTCCTCCCCCGCAACCCGAGCGTCCGCCGCAAGGTCGAGGAGCGCTTCGAGCAGGTGGTGCAGTCGGAAGGCCAGGTCTTCCTCGGCTGGCGCACCGTGCCGACCAACAGCGCCTCGCTGGGCGACACCGCTCGCTCCTGCGAGCCGTTCATGCGCCAGGTCTTCATCGGCCGCGGTCCAGACGTCACGAGCGACCTCGCGTTCGAGCGCAAGCTCTACGTCATCCGCAAGCGCGCTTACTCGGACATCCGTGCCTCGACCCTCGCCGGCGCAGAGTACTGGTACGTCGCCAGCCTTTCGATGCGGACGTTAGTCTACAAGGGCATGCTCACGACCGACCAGGTCGATCAGTATTTCCCTGACCTGCAGCATCCGCTGATGGATTCCGCGCTGGCGCTCGTTCACTCGCGCTTCAGCACAAACACGTTCCCGAGCTGGGAGCGCGCGCATCCGTACCGCTACCTCGCGCACAACGGCGAAATCAACACGCTGCGCGGCAACATCAACTGGATGCACGCCCGTCAGGCGCTCTTCGACAGCGACCTCTTCGGCGATGATATCAGCAAGATCCTGCCGATCATCAACCCGAACGGCAGCGACTCGTCGATGTTCGACAACACGCTGGAGCTGCTCGTGCTCGCCGGCCGCCCGCTCGCCCACGCGATGATGATGATGATCCCCGAACCGTGGTCGCACCACGAGTCCATGGATCCGCAGCGCCGCGCGTTCTACCAGTACCACTCCTGCCTGATGGAGCCGTGGGACGGCCCAGCCTCAATCGCGTTCACCGACGGCCGCCAAATCGGCGCGATCCTCGACCGCAATGGCCTCCGCCCGTCGCGCTACTGTGTCACCAAGGACGGCCTCGTCATCATGGCCTCCGAGACCGGGGTGCTCGACATCCCCGCGTCGGAGATCGTCCAAAAGGGCCGTCTCCAGCCAGGCCGCATGTTCCTCATCGATACCGAGCAGGGTCGCATCATCGAGGACGAGGAGATCAAGCGCGAGATCTGCGGCGCCCAGCCCTACCAGCAATGGATCAAGGAGCATCTCGTGCACCTCAGCGATCTGCCCGAGGCGCCCGCCGCCGAGACGCCGGACCACGAGACGCTGATGCAGCGCCAGGTGGCATTCGGCTACACGCACGAGGACGAGCGCATCGTCCTCACGCCGATGGCCCGCGATGGCGTCGAGGCGATCGGGTCCATGGGTAACGACTCCGCTCTCGCGGTGCTGTCCAACAAGCCGCGCCTGCTCTACGATTACTTCAAGCAGCTCTTCGCGCAGGTCACGAACCCGCCGATCGACTGTATCCGCGAAGAAATTATCACCTCCGCGGAAACCCGCCTCGGCGCCGAGGGCAATCTCCTCAACCCGCAGCCGTCCGCGTGCCGCCGAGTCGAACTGAAGTGGCCGATCCTCACCAACGAGGAATTCGCCAAGATCCGCCGCACCCAGCTGCCCGGCCTCCGCGTCGGCGTGCTGCCGATCCTCTTCCGCGTCAGCCGCGGCGAGCGCGGTCTCGCGAAGTCGATGGAGGAACTCTCCATCATGGCGCGCCGTATGATCGAGGAAGATGAGGTCAATGTCCTCATCCTCAGCGACCGCGGGGTGAACCGCGAATACGCGCCGATCCCGTCGCTGCTCGCGATCGCCGGTCTGCATCACTACCTGATCCGCGAAGGCCTGCGCACGCGTGCGAGCCTCGTGCTCGAGACTGGTGAGGCCCGCGAGGTCCACCACTTCGCGCTGCTCATCGGCTACGGCTGCTCCGCGATCAATCCGTACCTCGCCTTCGAAACCATCGATGGCATGATCCGCGACGGTCAACTGCCGGGCGTCGACCACAAGACGGCCTGCAAGAACCTCGTGAAGGCCGCGTCCAAGGGCGTCATCAAGGTGATGTCCAAGATGGGCATCTCGGCGATTCAAAGCTACCGCGGCGCCCAGGTCTTCGAGGCTCTCGGTCTGCGCCAGGATGTCATCGATCACTACTTCACGTGGACGCCGTCCCGCGTCGGCGGCATCGGCCTCGATGTCATCGCCCAGGAAGTGCTCCTGCGCCACCGCGCCGCTTACTCCGAACGCTCGGCCAACAGCCACACGCTGCCCGGCGGCGGTCTCTACCAGTGGCGCGCCAACGGCGAGGCCCATCTCTTCACACCAGAGTCGATCCACAAGCTGCAGAAGGCGGTCCGCAACAACAACGCCGCCGCCTACAAGGAGTACGCCTCCCTGATCAACGATCAGTCGCGCAACCTCTGCACGCTGCGCAGCCTGCTCCAGTTCAAGGCGGGTCCCGCGATCCCACTCGAGGAAGTCGAGCCGGCCGAGGCGATCATGAAGCGTTTCAAGACGGGCGCGATGTCCTACGGCTCGATCTCGAAGGAGGCTCACGAGACGCTGGCGATCGCGATGAACCGCATCGGCGGCAAGTCGAACACCGGCGAGGGCGGCGAGGATCCGGAACGCTTCATCCCGCTCCCGAACGGCGACTCGAAGAACTCCGCGATCAAGCAGGTCGCGTCGGGCCGCTTCGGCGTCACCAGCGAGTACCTCGTCAACGCCAAGGAGCTCCAGATCAAGATGGCCCAGGGCGCCAAGCCCGGTGAGGGCGGCCAGCTGCCCGGCTCCAAGGTCTACCCGTGGGTCGCGAAGACGCGCCACACCACCGCCGGCGTGGGTCTGATCTCCCCGCCGCCGCACCACGACATCTACTCGATCGAGGATCTCGCGGAGCTGATCCACGACCTGAAGAACGGCAACCGCCACGCCCGCGTGAGCGTGAAGCTGGTCGCCGAAGTGGGCGTCGGCACCATCGCGGCCGGCGTCGCCAAGGCACATGCCGATGTCGTGCTGATCTCCGGCTACGACGGCGGCACCGGCGCCTCGCCGCAGACGTCGCTCCAGCACGCGGGCCTGCCGTGGGAACTCGGCCTCGCCGAGACCCACCAGACGCTCGTGTTGAACAACCTGCGCTCCCGCATCGCAGTCGAGACCGACGGTCAGCTCAAGACGGGCCGCGACGTCGCCATCGCCGCGCTGCTCGGCGCCGAGGAGTTTGGTTTCGCGACCGCTCCGCTCGTCGCCACCGGCTGCATCATGATGCGCGTCTGCCATCTGAACACGTGCCCCGCCGGCGTGGCCACGCAGGATCCGAAGCTGCGCGCCAAGTTCACCGGGAAACCAGAGCACGTGGTCAACTTCATGCGCTTCATCGCCGAGGACCTCCGCTCCATCATGGCCGAGCTGGGCTTCCGCACGATCGATGAAATGGTCGGCCGCACCGATCGCCTCGAGGCCCGCAAGGCCGTCGACCACTGGAAGGCCAAGGGTCTCGACTTCTCCAATATCCTCTATCAGCCGGATGTCGGCCCGGAGGTCGGCCGCTACTGCCAGATGAAGCAGGACCACGGCATCGATCGCTCGCTCGATGTCACGACGCTGCTCGGGCTGTGCGCGCCCGCGATCGAACGCGGCGAGAAAGTCATCGCCGAGCTGCCGATCCGCAACGTCAACCGCGTGGTCGGCACGATCACGAGCGGCGAGGTCACGCGACGCCACGGCGCCAAGGGCCTGCCCGAGGACACGATCCGCATCCACTTCAAGGGCTCAGCCGGCCAGAGCTTCGGCGCGTTCATGACGCGCGGCATGACGTTCCTGCTCGAGGGCGATGCGAACGACTACATCGGCAAGGGCCTCTCCGGTGGCAAGATCATCGTCTTCCCGCCAGCGAGCGCGACCTTCCGCGCCGAGGAGAACATGATCGTCGGCAACGTCGCTCTCTACGGCGCGACGGACGGCGAGATCTACATCCGCGGCATGGCAGGCGAGCGTTTCGCCGTGCGTAACTCCGGCGTCAACGCGGTCGTCGAAGCCATTGGCGACAACGGCTGCGAGTACATGACGGGTGGTCGCGTGGTCGTGATCGGCCCCGCCGGCCGCAACTTCGGCGCCGGCATGTCCGGTGGCGTCGCCTACGTGCTCGATGAGAGCGGCGATTTCTCGAAGCGCGTGAACCCGCAGATGGTCGGAATCGGCCGCGTCACGGCCGCCAAGGATATCGCGGAGCTCCGCAGCTCAATCGAGAAGCACTTCGAGTACACGCGCAGCGAGCGCGCCAAGAAGATCCTCGGCGCGTGGGACACCTACCTGCCGAAGTTCGTCAAGGTGCTGCCAAAGGACTACGAGCGCATGCTCGCCTGCATCGAGCGCGCCCAGGCTCAGGGCCTGAGCGGCGACGAGGCAATCATGGCCGCGTTCGAAGAGAATGCCCGCGACACCTCGCGTGTCGGCGGCAACTAAACCGCGACGGCACCGCACGCACCGCCACCACACCCAAATCCCTCCGACCCTCTTCTGCCATGGGCAAGCCAACTGGTTTCATCGAATACCTGCGCGAACTTCCCGTCGACCGCTCGCCCACCGAGCGCGTCCGCGACTGGAACGAGTTTCATCCCCACATGGAGGAGAAGAAACTCCGCCAGCAGGGCGCACGCTGCATGGATTGCGGCGTCCCGTTCTGCCACACCGGCAAACTGATCAGCGGCATGGCCTCCGGCTGCCCGATCAACAACCTGATCCCCGAGTGGAATGACCTCGTCTACCGCGGGCAGTGGCGCGAGGCGCTCGACCGCCTGCACAAGACGAACAACTTCCCGGAATTCACCGGCCGCGTGTGTCCGGCTCCGTGCGAAGGTTCCTGCGTACTCGGTATCAACGCTCCGCCCGTCACGATCAAGAACATCGAGGTCTCGATCATCGATCATGGCTGGGACGAGGGTTGGGTCCTCCCTGAGGCCCCGAAGGTGCGCACCGGCAAGAAGGTCGCCGTCATCGGCTCCGGCCCAGCCGGACTCTCCGCCGCCGCGCAGCTGAACCGCGCCGGCCACACCGTCACAGTCTTCGAGCGCGCCGACCGTCCGGGCGGCCTGCTGATGTACGGCATCCCGAACATGAAACTGGATAAGCGCGAGGTCGTGCTCCGCCGCATCGAGCTGATGGAGAAGGAAGGCATCAAATTCATCTGCAACGCGAACGTCGGCGAGAACGTCGAGCCGCAGCTCTTCCTGAAGGAATTCGATGCCACGGTGATCTGCACCGGCGCAACCCAGCCGCGCGATCTCCCGATCGAAGGGCGTCAGCTGAAGGGCATCCACTTCGCGATGGAGTTCCTCACCGCAAACACCAAGGCCGTGCTCAACGGCGGCGCCGAGCACACCCCGATCTCCGCCCGCGGCAAGGACGTCTTCGTCCTCGGTGGCGGCGACACCGGCACGGACTGCGTGGGCACGTCGATGCGCCACGGCTGCAAGAGCCTCGTGCAAGTGGAGATCCTCCCGAAGCCTCCGACCGAGCGTGCGGCGGATAATCCGTGGCCGGAGTGGCCGAAGACCTACAAGATGGACTACGGCCAGGAAGAAGCGGCCGCGCGCTTCGGCGCCGACCCGCGTGTGTACCTGACGACGGTGAAGAAGTTCATCGGCGACGAGAAGGGCCACGTGAAGGAGCTCGTGACCGTCGAGATCAAGTGGGAGAAGAACGAGAAGGGTCAGTTCGTGCCCAAGGAAGTCCCAGGCAGCGAGAAGACGCGGCCCGCTCAGCTGGTGCTGCTCGCCCTTGGTTTCCTCGGACCCGAGCAGGCGCTGCTCAAGGAGCTCAAGCTGGAGTCCGACCCCCGCTCGAACATCAAGGCGGAGCACGAGAAGTACACGACCAACATCAAGGGCGTGTTTGCCGCCGGCGACTGCCGCCGCGGCCAGAGCCTCGTGGTCTGGGCGATCAACGAGGGCCGCGGCGCGGCCCGCGAGTGCGATCGCTACCTGATGGGCACGACGGACCTGCCGTAAGGCGGTCCCCGCAAGAAAACGCCGACCTCCGCCAAAATCCGCGGAGTCGGCGACCGCGGCCTGCGGCAGACTGGGAGCATGCACTCCTGGTCGAGCGGCCTGTCGCCGCATCCCGGCCCCGCTCTCCCGCGGGGTCAGGCCTTGCTCAATGATCCGTTGCTCAACAAGGGCACGGCTTTCACCGAGATCGAGCGCGACGCCCTCGGCCTGCGGGGCCTGCTACCCGCCCGCGTCTTCACCCTCGCCGAACAGGCCGCTCGAGTCCTCGAGAACCTCCGCAAGATCAAGGAGCCGCTCGATCGGTACGTCTTCCTGACCAATCTTCAGAACCGAAACGAGACGCTGTTCTACAAAGTCATCACGGACCACCTCGAGGAGATGGTCCCGCTGATCTATACGCCCACGGTGGGCCAAGCGTGCCTGCAGTTCGGCGTCATCTTCCGGCGCCCGCGCGGTCTGTACGTCTCGATCCATGACCGGGGCCGCGTCGCCGAGGTCCTCGCTCACTGGCCATTCAACGACATCCGCATGATCGTCGTGACCGACGGCGAACGAATCCTTGGCCTGGGCGACTTGGGTGCACTCGGGATGGGTATCCCGATCGGCAAGCTGTCCCTCTACACCGCGTGCGCGGGTGTGCACCCCGCCTACACCCTGCCGGTGATGCTCGATGTTGGCACGAACAACGCGACCCTGCGCGAGGATCCTTTCTACATTGGCCTGCGCCAGCCGCGCTGCACGGGAGCGGAGTACGACGCTTTTGTGGATGAATTCGTGGACGCCGTGAGGCACGTATTCCCCCGTGCCCTGCTGCAATGGGAGGACTTCGGCAACACGCACGCCTTCCACCTCCTGCAGCGTCACCGCCAGCGGATCTGCAGCTTCAACGACGACATCCAAGGCACGGCGGCGGTCGCACTCGCGGGACTGATCGGAGCCCTCCGGATCACCGGTGGAGCGCTGCGCGACCAGCGTCTCCTCTTCCTTGGTGCGGGCGAGGCCGGAACCGGGATCGCCGACCTCTTTGTCGCGGCGCTTCGCGATGAAGGAGTGCCCGAGCACGAAGCCCGCGCGCGCTGCTGGTTCATCGACTCCCATGGCCTCGTCGTCCGCTCGCGCTTGGCCGGGCTCGCGCCTCACAAGGTGCCGTATGCCCATGACCTCCCCGCGGTGCCACGCCTCGACGAAGCCCTCGAAGCGTTCCAGCCGACGGCGCTCATTGGGGTGTCGGGGACAGCGCAGGCATTCACCCAGCCGATCCTTGCCCGCATGTCCGCTCTGAATCGGCGCCCGATCATCTTCGCGCTCTCGAATCCCACCTCAAAGGCGGAGTGTACCGCCGAGCAGGCCTACGGATGGAGCGAAGGCCGAGCGATCTTCGCCAGCGGCAGCCCCTTCGCGCCGGTTACCTGCCACGGCCAGACCATTACCCCGGGACAGGGAAACAACGTCTACATCTTCCCCGGCATCGGCCTCGGCGCGCTCATCAGCGATGCCCGCGAAGTCAGCGACGCCATGTTTCTCATCGCTGCCCGCACCCTCGCGCATTTGGTCACGCCCGCGGACCTCAGCCAGGGCCGCGTGTATCCTGCGCTGTCCCAGATCCGCGAGGTTTCGCGGGAGATCGCCATCGCCGTCGCCGCCGAGGCCTACGATAAGGGTCTGTCGCGCAGCATGCCCCCGACCGATCTCCGCACCGCGGTGCAGGAGAGTATGTTCGAACCCCAGTACGTGCCGTACGTCTGACCCGCGGCCGACATCCGGAGTCAGCATCGCTTCAGTACCTTTTTAAAGCACTGTGACGCTCTCTGGGAGAAATCCGGCTGCAGCGTATCCGGATGAGCTTACTCTGAGCGCCTTGACCCATAAAGTCGGCCAAATCATGGTCGTCGTATGGGTCGGGTGGATTCTTCCCCCGCGAAATACGTTATTCCCCAATCTGCAAGGCACTTAGGCTGGCTCTTAATCGAGCGAGCTGGGCGCACAGTTCTAGTATTCGCGGTCGGGCTGCTGGTGGCTCGACACCTCGGCCCCGCCTCGTTGGGCACGCTAAGCGTAGCGCTCGCGCTGATCACACTTCTGTCAGGTTGGGTGCAGTTCGGTCTCGATGGCGTCCTCTCGCGCGATGTGTTACTGGATCCGGAGCGGGCGAGTGAGCGGATCGCCAGCGCCGCGGTTCTGCGATCAATCGTCGGAGTCGCGGCGTGGGGCTTGGTCCTGTCAATCGCGTGGGCGACGGCGCCGCGTCATGGCACCGAGGCGCTCCTTTTGTGGGTACTGAGTCCCTTGGTCTTACTGCCCTCACTGATGCTGCCGGATATCTGGCTGAGAGCGCGCCTACACGGCCGAACCGCCGCCGCCGCACAGTTGATGGCCGCGGCATTCGGCGCGGTCCTGCGCGTGACGTTTGTTGCGGTCGACGCACCTCTCTCCGCATTCGCCGCCGCTACCGTTATCGAGGGCTTGGCGGCGGCGTGGCTCGTCCACTTGCTCGCGCGCCGCGAAGGGCTCCGCGCGCCGTGGCGGCACGCGCGTCGCGCAACGGTTCTTCAGCTTGCACGAGAGTGTTGGCCTCTAGCGCTCTCGGGCGTGGCCGTGGTTGTTTACATGAAAATCGACGAGCTCATGCTCCGTCTCCTGCTTGGTCCAGCGGAAGTCGGTTGGTACACCGCCGCCACGCGTTTCACCGAGATCTGGTTTTTTCTCCCCGCCGCCATCGCCTCGAGCCTGCTGCCGCGCTTGATCGAAGCGCGAGGATCCAGCGCAGACGAAAGCCGCCGCGAGTGGCAGCGTTCGTACGACCTCCAGGCCAGCACCGCGTATGCGATCGCGCTGCCGCTTTCGCTGGCCGCTCCCTGGTTGATCACTCTCGCCTACGGGCCCGACTTCGGGCCTTCGGCACCCGTCATGGTCGTGCACGTCTGGTCGCTCGTATTCGTCTTTTTGGGCGCCGCTCGCGGCCAGTGGCTTGTTCAGCAAGGTCATGGTCTCTTTTACCTCTTCGCGACTCTGACCGGGGCCGGGCTAAACATTGGCCTGAACTTCGTCACTATCCCGCGATGGGGCGGCGTCGGCGCGGCCCTCTCTACACTGGTCTCCTTTGCGGTCGGAGCTTGGTTGAGCGGCTACGCCTATCGGCCCATCCGCGCCACCGCCTCGCAACAGAGCCTCGCGCTAGCGGTACCGTTTCGAATTCGTGAGGTCGTTCGTTCGCTATGAGCAGCGTCATACTTCGCCTCCGCAGCCGCATCAAACGCCTCCGCCGAGCTGCGTTTGAGGCCGTTGGATCTGCACGCTATTCGCGCCCTGCACTACACCAGCTCGACCAACGTCTGGAGCGGCACATCAATTTAGATCACGGTTTCTTCGTCGAAGCCGGAGCCAACGACGGGTTTTCCCAAAGTAACACGTACTACCTCGAGCGCTTCCGCGGCTGGACCGGGATTTTAGTCGAGCCGATTCCTGAGCTCGCGGCCGAGTGTCGCCTAAATCGGATGTCTCCGGTCTTGGAAGCCGCGCTCGTCGCCGACGAACTGACCGCAACATCCGTAACCTTACACTGTGCCGGTCTCATGTCCACCGTCGCAGGTGCGCTAGGCGATGCAGAGGTCACGCGACGCCACATTGAGACCGGCCTTGCCGTGCAGAGACTTCGGAGTTCTCGCACCCTCCAAGTCCCGGCGCGAACGCTCTCGTCGCTCCTCGACGAGCAGCGCATCGACCGGGAGATCGATCTTCTTAGCCTCGATGTCGAAGGCGCCGAGCCGCAGGCGTTGCGCGGATTGGATCTCCGCCGTCATTCGCCACGCTGGATTTGCGTCGAGGCCAGAGACCCGAACGAGATCCATCGCTTGCTGGACCGAACGCATCAGCTGGAGGAGACGCTCACCGATCTAGGCACGCACCGCGACCTGCTCTATGCGCGCCGCTGAGTCTACTCGTACGGATCCGGTCATTCCGGTCGTCCTCTTCGCCCACGCTCGCCCACAACACCTGCGGCACGTCCTCGCGTCACTCCGGGAAAACAAAGTCCCCCGCATCGTCGCTTACTCAGACGGTGCGCGTACTCAGGCCGAGGCTGAGCGAGTGGAGGAGGTACGACGTTTGCTGCGCGAGGTAGATTGGGCGGATCTGACCTTGGTCGAGCGTGCACAAAACCTCGGGCTCGGACTTAACGTCCGCTCCGGTGTCGGAGAAATCGCGACCCACCATGCCGCCTTCATCGTCTGGGAAGATGATCTCGTCGCAATCTCTGGCACTTACGACTGGCTTTGCACGGCCCTCAAGGTGCACGCCGACAGTCCTCAGATCATGAGCGTATCGGCGTGGACACATCCCCGGATCACTCCACCCCACCTCGAAGGAAATCCGTACCTCGATGCCCGCGCCGAGTGCTGGGTGTGGGGAGCATGGTCTAGCTCCTGGGAGGGTATGGAATCCGGTACCGCACGCGAAAAACAGCATCGTGCACGGCTCCGTGGGGTCGCCCCAGATGCCTACGGGGCGGATCTCCCCGCCATGGCCCGCGACGAGGCGCGCCGTAACCTCTGGGCAGTTCGGTGGCTCTACCACCATCTTGAACATGGCGGCCTGTGCCTTCGCCCACCGCACAGTCTCGTGGAGCACATTGGCTTCGATGCCCATGCTTCAAACGCCGCTGCCGCGCTGCGCTGGCGCAACCCTCCACTCCTTCCCAATCCACCGCGCACCGTGATCCCCGAACGTCCGGCGGAGCATCCAGGTTGCCGAAGTCTGTGGACAAACGCGACGCGGCACGAGCGACCCTTTCTCCCTAGACTCAAGCGGCTCGTGCGCGGGTTAGTGCCTCGCGCCCTCTTCGACGCCTACCAGCAGCGCTTTCGTCGAGTCCGTTGGGAGGGCGATTTCTCCTCTTGGGCCGCGGCCAAGGCCGTCGCAACAGGCTACGATGCGCCCGAGATCCTTCAGCGCGTCACACGCGCCACGCGCCGCGTCGTGGAACGGCAGGCTGGGTTTGAACGAGATGGCGTCACGTTCGCCTACGCTCCGGAACCTTGGTCCGCGTTACCGCTAATCCGTCGTGTCGCTGCGGAGGCCGACGGCCAGCTTCATCTCATCGATGTCGGAGGCTCGCTTGGCAGCACCTACCATCCGCACCGTGAGGTCTTGCGGGAAATCGGATCTGTCCGTTGGTCCGTCATCGAACAACCCTCTTTCGTCGCAGTAGGGAAGCGATCTTTTCAAACCGACGTCTTACGTTTCCACGAGACCTTCGCTGCCGCCCTCTCCGACGCGGGCCGTCCGCCCGACGCCGTCCTCCTCAGTAGCTCTCTCAGTTACCTGCCGGATCCTCTGCGCGCGCTCGCGGAGTTGGTTGCGCTACGGCCCCGTCTGGTGCTGATCGACTGCACCCTATTCTCCACCACGGGACGAGCCCGGCTCACGTTACAACAGGTTCCACCGTCGATCTATCGCGCAAGCTACCCATGCTGGTTTCTCGACCCGGAACCGATCCTAACGCTGCTCTCCGAGTCCTATAATCTGATTCACGATGCGGATGAATCCGCGCCACCTCCTCGCGGCGCTCGCTTTCGATCCTTGTACTGGAGGAGGAGAGATACCACATGAGCCTGATCAACGAAGTCCTGCGCGAACCCGAATTTCGGGACCAACCTCTCGTTTTGGTCGACGTTGGCGCAGCCGGTGGAATCCACGCCCGTTGGCAACGCTTAGCTCCTTGGGCGATTGGTGTAGGCTTCGAGCCAGATGCACGCGACTCCGCTACACTGGAGCACAGCTCCGGGCATTTTCGACGCTGGGTACTCGGACGTCATCTCGTCGCTCCCCATGCTGCGAACGGAACCCAACTCCTGTACCTAACCCGATCGCCGCAGTGTTCCAGCATGCTGCCTCCCCGACCCGAAGTCCTCGGCCGCTGGGCATTCGCGCACCTATTCAGCGTGGAACGCACGGCGGACCTGCCAGCGAAAACCCTCACCCACGCACTCGCAGAACAGGGCATTGGCCACATTGACTGGCTGAAGTGCGATACGCAGGGACTCGACCTCGCAATCTACCGCAGCCTCCCGAAGGCCTGGAGGGAACAAATGTCCCTCTTCGAATGCGAACCGGGGCTGATCGATGCGTACTCGGGCGAGGACAAGGTGGGAGAGGTGCTGCAAGCAATGGAATCAGAACCTTTCTGGCTGACCGAGTTCACCGTTGGCACGGCCGTGAAAGGCTCGCCCGAGCGACTAGAGAAGGCGCTGGGACGCCGGGGCGCCCGTTGGGCTCGCCAGCTAGGTCCCACCGCACCCGCATGGGCCAATCTCTGCTTTGTCCGTGAGCCCGCCTCATCAGGCTCCGCGATGACCCGACGTACCCTTCTCGTCGCATGGCTGTGTTCAACCCTCATCGGACAGCACGGACATGCCCTCGAATTGGCTGAGCATGGTCGGCAACACTACGGCAACTCCCTCTTTCCCCGCCTTGCGCGGGCCAGCACCTTCCGCTTGCGTGCCGCGATGCTCCTTAATCTACCGAGCTCGCTGTGGCGGCGGTGGCGGCGCTCCGGCTAAATGAACCATTACTGCACGTACTTCGACCGCGGCTTCCTCGTGCAGGGCGTGGCCCTGTGGCGTTCAGTCGCCCGGCACGATCCCGATGCGGCGCTCTGGGTGCTCGCGCTGGATGACGAGACGGCAGATGCGTTGCGGGCACTCGGCGACACATTCCTCCGCGTCGTGCCGTTGGCGGAGCTGGAGGCGGCGGATCCGGAACTGCTCGCCGTGCGGAGCCAGCGGTCCTGGCCCGAGTACCTGTTCACACTCTCACCTTGCTGGCCACGGTGGATCCTCTCGACCCAACGCTACGTCCGCCGAGTCACCTACCTCGACGCAGATCTGGCCTGCTTCAGCCGACCCACCGGGATGTTCGCGGCGATGGAAGCCGCCAACGCGAGCGTCATGATCACCTCCCACCGCTTTCCTGCGTGGCTGAAACACTACGAACGGCACGGCACGTTCAACGTGGGGGTGCTCAGCTTCGCGAACGATCAGACCGCGCGACAGCTGCTCGACGAATGGCGCGCCGAGTGCCTCGCGTGGTGCCACGATCGCGTGGAGGGGCAGCGCTACGCGGACCAGGGTTACCTCAATGCCTGGCCAGAGAAACTGGGCCAGCGTCTTCTCGTCCTGAATGACCCAGGCGTGAACGCCGCACCGTGGAACTGGGCGGGCTCCACGTATCGCATTCCTCCCTCGAAGACAGCGCCTCTCCAAGTCGACGGATGCCCGCTCGTCTTCTTCCACTTCGCCCGGTTTCGTCCGCTCGCCGGGACGTGGCTGTGGGAGTCGGGCCAGCTCGACTATGGGATCATGCCGGAGCGTCTCAGGTCGGCGCTGTACGGTGCCTACTGGTGGCTGCTGGTGGCGGCACAGGCGGAGTTACGCTCGGCGCGACCAAGCGGCGGGTTTGAACTGCGAACGGCACGGCTGGGTCGCTCCGCATGGCGCAGCCTGCCGTTGCGCGCGATCTTCGGCGGAACGTGGATTCGCCTCGGCGGGCACTTCCTCAATCTCCGCGCCGGACTAGGCCGCTTCTCTGGCCGCGCGTTGGCATGTCTCCGCAGTTGGTTCGGGAGGAGCCGTTAACCGCGCCTCGGCGCGCCGGCTACCACCTCCGGGCACACCATTTTACCACGGGATTTTCCTTGGACGGTTCGGGAGGGAGGGCGTTGGATGACGCAATGCCCCAGACCCCTTCCGCTCCGATGTCATCGCCGCGCACGAACCCTCCTTCGTCAGGCCGTCTTCATTCGCTGGTCGCCATCATCACCGGCGGCGGCTCGGGTTTCGGCGAGACCATCGCCCACACGTTTTGCCGCGAAGGCGCCAGGGTCGTCGTGGCCGATCGCAACGCCGAAGCCGCTGATCGCGTCGCCCACGCTCTCCGCTCCGCGGGCGGTGAGGCCCTCGCCGTCACGATGGACGTCACCGTCTCTGCGGATTTCGCGCGGCTGGTCGCCGAGACGCTGACCCGGTTCGGGCGCATCGACGTCATGGTCAACAACGCCGGCATCAGCCACTCCAACCAGCCGATGCTCTCCGTGTCCGAAGCCGAGTTCGACCGCCTCTACCAAGTGAACGTCAAGAGCATCTACCTCTCGGCGACCCACTGCGTACCCGTCTTCCGCCGCCAAGGTGGCGGCTCCTTCATCAACATTGGTTCCACCGCCGCCGTCCGCCCACGCCCCGGCCTCTCCTGGTACAATGGCACCAAGGGCGCCGTCGTCCTGCTCACCAAGTCGCTCGCCGTCGAACTCGCTCCCGACCAGATCCGCGCCAACTGCATCAATCCAGCCATCGCCGAGACACCGCTCCTCACCACGTTCATGGGCACGGCGGACACACCGGAGAACCGGGCTCGCTTTCTCGCCAGCATCCCGCTCGGTCGCCTCTGCCAGCCATCCGATGTCGCCAACGCCGCCCTGTTCTTCGCTGATCCGGCATCGGCCTTCGTAACCGGCTCCTGCCTGGAGGTAGATGGCGGGCGCTGTATTTGATCATTTGATACTTAAATCCGCGAATCGCGGGGTGGATTTCATGCCCTGATGATTCGATGATTCATTCTCACGCCAGCCCGACTCCGACTGCCATGCGCTTCGACCTTCCTGAATCGTTCCCACTTTACGTTGCCAACCGACCCGAGTCACCGAATCGCGATCTGGCGGTGAAGGACAAGTTCACGGGGGAAACGGCGACGCGGGTGGCCCTGGCGGACCCGGCGACGATCGACCGAGCGATCGCTGCCGCGGTCGCGGCGGAGGCCCCGATGCGCCGCCTTCCGCCGGACGTCCGGAAGTCGGTGCTCGATCACTGCGTCACGCGCTTCACCGCCCGCGCCGAGGAGTTGGCCTGGGCCCTGTGCGTTGAAGCCGGCAAACCGATCCGGGATAGCCGCGGTGAAGTCACGCGGCTGATCGACACGTTCAGCATCGCGGCGCAGGAGTCCGTGCGCATCGGTGGCGAGGTGATGAACTTGGAGCTTTCGCCGCGCACGCGTGGCTACCGCGGTTCTTTCCGCCGCGTACCGATTGGGACCTGCTCGCTGATTTCGCCTTTCAATTTCCCGCTCAATCTCGCCGCCCACAAGATCGCTCCCGCGATCGCCGCCGGATGCCCATTCGTCCTCAAGCCAGCCAGCCGCACTCCGCTCGGCGCCTTGCTCATCGGCGAAGTGCTGGCGGAGACCGCTCTGCCGCCCGGAGCCTTCTCCATTCTGCCCTGCCACCGCGAGGGCGCCGAGCTCTTCACCACGGATGCGCGTTTCAAGCTGCTCAGCTTCACCGGATCTCCCGAGGTGGGTTGGGCGCTAAAGGCCCGCGCCGGCAAAAAAAAGGTCGTCCTCGAGCTCGGTGGAAATGCCGCCTGCATCGTCGAGCCAGACTGGACCGACCTCGACGACGCCGTGCGCCGCATCACCTTTGGTGCATTCTTCCAGTCCGGTCAGAGCTGCATCAGCGTACAGCGCATCCTGATCCATGAGTCGATCTATGCGACGGTGCGAGACCGCCTCGTGCAGAGCGCCGCGGCGCTGGTCGCGGGGGATCCCAAGCGTGAGGAGACGTTCATTGGACCCATGATCGCGGAGGCGGAAGCGCAACGCTTGGAGTCGTGGATCGAAGCCGCGCAGCGGGCCGGCGCACGCGTGCTCTGCGGAGGTCGCCGAGACGGTGCCTTGCTGGCGGCCACCCTGCTGGAAAACGTCCCGGCGGGCCTGCCACTCTGTGCGCAGGAGGCCTTCGGGCCGGTCGCGGTCTTGACGCCCTATTCCACCTTCGATGAGGCCCTGGCGCTGGCGAATGCGAGTGCGTATGGTCTGCAGGCCGGCATCTTCACCCGCGACCTCTACAAGGTACAGCAGGCCTGGGACGAACTGGAAGTCGGCGGCGTGGTGATCGGGGACGTACCCTCGTTCCGCGCCGACAACCAACCCTATGGCGGCGTGAAGGACAGCGGTCTCGGCCGCGAAGGCGTCCGGTTCGCGATCGAGGACATGACTGAAATCCGCTCACTCGTCGTTCGGACGCCGCCCACCCGCGCCTGATTCGAGGCCCCCGGCTTGACCCGAAGCGGCTCCTGATTATCGCTTTCCGTAATGCCACTCGAATTCCTCAATGAACGCGCCGCCCTGTATGTGGCTGGTGCGATGACCGTTGCCGAACGGGAGGCCTTTGAGCTGGTGCTGGAATTTCATGAGGGCGCGCGGGCCGAAGTGGCACGGCTTCAGACGATCGCGGCAGAGCTCGTGCTATCGCAAGGCCCGGTGGCCGTGGAGCCCCCGGCACCCCTGCGCGAACGGGTCCTCCAAAGCATTGGAGCAACCTCGTGTCCCCCGCCCCCAGATGGGTTGGTGGTGACCTGCCCGGAAGGTCGCGTGGAGTGGGTAAATGAGTCGTTCACGGGCATGTGCGGCTACTCGCTCTCGGACCTGCGCGGACGCAAGCCGGGAGAGTTGCTGCAGGGCCCTGCCACGGATCGCGCCGCAGTGGCGCGCATGCGCACCGCGTTGCGCGAAGGCCAGCCCTGCCGCGAGACCCTCTCCAATTACGCCAAAGACGGTACCGTCTACCAAGTCGACGTCGCCATCACTCCCATCGTCGACGACGCCGGCGCGCCACGCTGGTTCGTGGCCCGCGAGCGCCGCTTGGCGACGCACTAAGTCGGCATTGCCCGAGCTATCGCCCGGACGCCGATGCCGTCGAAGCCCATCCCCGGTTCCACGGGCGAGGTCCTCACCTCGCTCCCGTCGCCCTACCTCCCGGATCCTGCGACCGGACTGCTCTATTTCCCGCGCTTCCTCGCGAAGTGTCGTTACGTCAAGGAGCACGGCGCGCTCCCCGCGAGCTACGCGAAGAACTACAAGCGCGGCCTCGACCGCTTTCTTTGCCAGCACCTCGGCATCGAACCCAATGCGGTGGAGGCGGCGGTGTTCGCGGCGACGGATGACGCGGATCTGGCGCGCCGTCTGCGCGAGATCTTGCCCGCAGACCCGCGAGCGCATCGCTGGAATCGCGAGCTCTGCCAGAAGGGTCTCACGCCCGCCGGACAGGAGTTCCTCGCGACGGCGCTCAAGGCGATGGGCTGCGAGGACCGCATCGGTGAGATTCGCAGCGTCCCAGACCTGATGGATTTCGACGAAGGCCGGATCGAATAGCGTCGGCCGGTGAGCTCGCCTGCGCGGTTGCGCCAAGGCGGTCACGCCATCGCGTCATCATTCGACGACGCCCCGAACGACGGATCGGAGAAGGACGGCGGCCCGACGAGCCGTCAGTTATTCCCGCCCACGCCGACCTCGAAGGGGAGATGCTTCTCCTTCTTCGCACCCGCGCCCACGAGCTCGAATTCCTCCTCCTCCTCGGGCGGGAGTTCATCCAGTGGCGCGAACCGTTCGGACGTAAAGCCCAGTTCCTGCTTTCCCTGGTGGAATGGGTCCGGCGGATTCTTCAGCTCCTCGAGCAGGAGCCCGACCGTCGCCGTGTCGCCCCCTTTCACGACCTTCTCGCGACCAAGGAACACCTCGCGGATCGTGTACGTGTTCCCCTTGACCGGCAGCTGCTGGTAGAGCGCGCGGATAAACGCGGGGAAGGTATCATTCACGCAGACGACTTTCTGGCCTTTGACCATGGAGAGTAAGAAAAGAGCGTTCAGCGTACGGAGGCCGGCCCCAGCCGTCACGCCGAGACTTCCACCGATTATTCCAACCCGAACGGTACGGCGCGCTCCTGGTCGCGCACGCGCACGCGGATAGCCGCAAGGCTCTCGCGGACCAGGCCGCCCATGGAGCCGCAATCGAGGAACTCCGGCCAGTCGTAGTGCACCGCCAGGGACTCACGCAGCATCTCTAGGTGCTCGGGCGGGGAGAGCGGATCGGCGGACATCACGCGCAGCAGGAAACTCAGCCGTTCCTCGGTGACGGCGGCGCGCTGCAGCATCAGCACCTGTTCCTCACGCTGGTACTGGCGGGCAGTCTCGAGATTGAGATGCTGGACGCAGAACAGCGCGAGTGGTTGGTTCTCGCGGAAGAACTGCGGCCGGTAGAAGTTCATGCGGCCCTCGTAGCTCTGCTGGTCGAAGTCCATCGCCCGGATGCGCACCTGGGCGCCTTCGAAGTCGGGCGTGACCACGAAGACAAAATTGTAGCTCCGCATGTCACCCAGCAGCCGCACGAAGCAGCGCTCGTTGAACTTCACCAGTTCCTTGGCGATACGGATGGGCCGCAACTCGGGACTGTCCAGCCAGCGCTGGATGAAGACGTCGCCCGGCAGACCCGCGATGTGCTCCTCCACCAGCGTGGGACCATGCGTCAGGTAGTTCAGCCGATTGGGCGACAGCACATGCTCAAGCTCGAGACCGTACACCCGGGACGCGTCGGCGCGCTTGATGTAGTAGTAGTCGGCGTTATCGTTGAATGAATTGACGATCCGGATACGAAAGGGAGCGGAATTGCCAAACGAACAGAAGTCGACCCGATCGACATAGAGATGGCGCATGACGGAGAGGTCTCCGTCGACGCGGATGAGCGCGTAGATCTGCTTTAGGTCCTCGTTGAGCGACTCCATCTCGAGGCGGTCGTAGACCACCGTCTCCCACAACGTCGGTTTCCCGGTGGCATCCACGAGTGGGGCGGCCTCGGTGAAGTGGCGCAGCCGGTCGTAGGTGACTGGCAGGGCGCGCTCGCGCCGATAGCGCTGGAGGTAACTGCGCAGACCCTCGCTGATGGGGAAACTCGGCTTCTTCAGCTGTGGCCGCAACCGATCCATGCTTTTACGCTGGCGTGGTCAGAGAGGGATGGCAACGCCTCAGCGGAGACCACGCCGTCAGTAGCGTGCCGCGACGCCAAAGTAGTTGAGCAGCCAGACTTCCTTCCAAACGCGGTAACGTCCCTCGTGGGAGATCTTCCCATGATCCTCACGTTCGGCGTGCGGCAACAGGAAACCAAGCTCGGTATTGATCCGCTCGACCTCGCGTTGCTGTTGGTTGAGATCGCCGAGTGGTTCGAGATCCCAGGGGGCCAAGGGCGCACTCGCTGCGCGCGTGCGTTGCTCGTGACGCTGGAGCAGCCGGGCCGCTGAACGGATCCACGGATAGCGTTCGACGAACCAATTTTCCGGGTAGAAGCCGCCGAACGGCAGGAAGAGATTGTCGGTCACGATCCGGTCTCCCTCGGTCGTTTGCGAAGAAAACGTGTGACAGACCGTGATGCCACCGCCGGGTTGGGGCAGGAATGTGACCTGCACCCGCAGAGTACCGGTGGCGTCCTGATAAACCGAAGTGCGCAAGTAGAGGCCGGCTCCGACCTCCGCCTTCAGTGACTGGAGCGGTCGAAAACCCTGCTGCCGGAGCCATTCGCGGAGCGTGAACAGGCGAGGGTGGGTGGGCCATTCCTCACCGCTGGAATTGACCGCAAAACGCGGAAAGAGCGGCATCGGACTCACACTGAGCGCGTGGATTTCCAGCCAACGGTAACCGGTTTCGATCAGGAAATAGATCAGCATGAAGCCGACCAGCAGCACCCAGAAGGAGCGATCGATGAGTTGGAACTGCGTGCAGACCGAGGCTGCACCCAAGCTGAAGATGATCCACCGAAGCCAGCGATTGAAGATCGAAACGACCGGCGAGGCCAGCCGTTGGTTCAGCTGGGTGAGGATCAACGACGCCACGATGGCGCCGAACAGGACGTAAGCCTCTAGCATCGTAGGAGGCGTTGCCGCCGCCAAGATCGAGCGATCAGCTCAGGCGTACGGGCATGATGACGCAGATGAAGTTCTCGAGCGTCTTGAAGACGCCGGGGCTCACCTCGTCCTTCACCTCGAAGAAGACCTCGTCCTTGGTGAGAGCCTTCAGCGGGTCCATCAGGAAGCTCGGGTTGAAGGCGGCCTGCAGCTCCGGTCCGCTGTAAGAAATCGCCATCGATTCATGCGCTTCGCCGAAGTCCGGGCTTTGGGCCGTGATCTCGAGCAGATTGCTGCTCAGCTTGAGCTTCACGGAGTTTGCCTTCTCGCTGGTCACGAGCGCCGCACGGTGAATGCACTGGAGCAGCAACTCTCGCTCGAGCTTGATGCGCTGGTGCGTCTCCTTGGGGATCACCTGCTGGTAATTCGGGTAGTTACCCTCCACGACCTTCGAGTAGAGGTAGATCGAGTCGATCAGGCCACTGGAGTCCTTGTCGGTTCCGATCTGGAACGAGCAGCGGCGGTCGCTGAAGTCGATCTTCACCTTTTCACCCTTGTCGAGCATGCGGAGAAGCTCGGAAACCGTCTTGGCAGGCAGGATGATCGCGCCCGCGCTCGTCGCCGGAATCTCCATTTCCTTCGCGATCAGTGCCAGGCGGCGGCCATCGGTGGCCACCAACGAGAACTTACCATCACGGAAGGCGAAATACACGCCGTTGAGGATGTAGCGCGTCTCGTCGCTGCTCTGCGCGTAAGAGACGCTCTTGAGCATCGAAACCAGCTCTGGCTGGTCGAGGGTGAACGACTTCTCGTCACCAAACTCCGGCAGGGGAGGAAACTCTTCCTTGCCGATACCCATGATCCGGAAATTCGAACCGCCCGACGCCAACTTCACCTGATGGTTGGGCGAAGCATCAAACGAGACATCCAGGTTCGGCAGCTCGCGCACGATCGTCGCCAAGCGCTTCACCGGCAGCGTCACCGCGCCCCCTTCCTTCACCTCGGCCTTGATCTTGCAGCGGATGCCAAGGTCGAGGTTGGTGGTGGTGAGCGAGATGAAGTCCTTGTCAGCCTCGATCAGCACGTTGCTCAAAATGGGCATCGTGGTCTTGGAACCAACGACGTTGAGGACTTGAGCCAAACCGTTGCTGAAATGATCGCGGTTGATCTTGAATTTCATGGGGCGCGAGGCACGTGGTGCCGAGTCGTTAACAAAGTCTAAGTGATACCTTATTCAATAAGTAATTAACAGCAGTCTTATTATGGGGTCAGGAAAGGACCAACAACCTGCCGTTCAGGGCCCCTCTCCACTCTGAGAAACGCCGCTCAACCCACACGCTGGTCATCGTGAAGAACTTCCCGGGAAGCCCCGAGGAAGTACCCGGTTTTTCACCGGCTCGAAATTGTGCGCGAGGTCCCGACAGGTTCTTCACAAGGTATTCGTTCTCCCTTTCAAGCGATCGGTGGCTTTGGCGCGAGTAGGCTGCGCCGAAGGTGACGCACCAGCCCGAAACCGATATAACCCAAGGTCACCACGAGAAGGCCGACTTCCTTGAAGACGATGACCGCCGCGACACAGAACAATAGCGTCACGAAGCGCGTCAGCCTCGTCGTGGTCTGCATGTCCACCTGTTTGCCACTGGGGTAACGGACGGTGCTCACCATCAGGATGGCGATGATGGCCAAGAGGACAGGAAGAACCAACGCCCAGCGATGCAACGACCGGTCCTGCTCAGCCATGCTCAGGAGGAAGAGCACGAGGCTGGCCACCGTGATCGCGGCAGCCGGGACGGGTAGACCAACAAAATCCTTGCTGCTCTCGGTCTTCGCCCGGGCCAACAAGGGGTTCGTGATGACATTGAAGCGGGCCAGACGCACGGCCGCGCAAAGCAGGTAAATGAACGCGAAGACCCAGCCAATCTCCCGAAACACGGGGTAACCCTGGGTCGGCGAAAGGATCAGGAAAAACACCATCAGGGCGGGCGCGATTCCGAAGGAAATCACGTCCGCAAGGGAGTCGAACTCCGCCCCGAAGAGCGATTCGCGGCCGCCCATCCGCGCGAGGCGACCATCCAGCATGTCGAACGCCGCCGCGCCAAAGATCAGCCAAATCGCCTGCTTGTAGAGGTCGATCGCGGATCCAGTGATCACCGCGGCCTGCTTCGTTTCGTAGTTCGCTTGAATGCAGCGGATTACCGATGTGAATCCACAAAAGAGGTTTCCCGCCGTCATCAGGTTCGGCAGGAAGTAGATCCGGCTCGCCGCCGTCACCGAGTACGGGTTCTCCCGGTCCTCCGCGCCCGTCGGAACCACTTCGTTCGGGTCAGAATCGTCGTCCTGATTCGTGCGCACGGGATCAGCCATGGGAGGGGTCTCGCGGTTTATCCCGTTTTCTTGGTGAGAGACTCCAAGTACTTCCAAAACTTGGAATGCTGCTCGACCAACTGCGTCTCAGTCACGGGAAGCTTATTTCGCAAAAGGAAGTCCTCCAATGAATTACGGTGGAGGATGTAATGCACGAACAGGGTGGTGCCCTGGATATCGAAATAGAACCGGTGGTCCCCAGACCGGAGGCGGTAAAGGGTCTGGCCGCCGCGGTGGAAACGGCCCAATGGCTCGCGCGGCTTTTCGAGATCAGCTGCCTTGATGCCACTGATTGGCTCAACGGCTTCAAGCTGTGCCAGCTTGTCGAGCTTGTTCAGTTCGCTGATCGCCTGCTCGGAAAAGGTGACCTGGAACATGGTGGAGAGAAGGGGGGAGCTTTTGCAAATTGCCGGTCGCGGCAACGCTTTCTTTTCCAGCGGTCTTGGTCAGGGGCGTGCCGTGCGCTGCCGCACCGCTTCAAAGAGCGTGATAATGGTCGCCATCGCGACGTTGAGCGAGTCGGCCTGACCCGCCATCGGGATGCGCACGGGGAGGTCGGCGTGTTTGAGCCAAAACTCGCTCAGGCCGTACTGTTCACTGCCCATCACCACGGCCAAGGGGCCCTTGAGATCAGCGTCGGTGTACAGGGTCGTGGCCGCCGGCGTGGTGGCGATGCTGCGAATGCCTCGGCTGCGGAGCCAGGCTTGGACGTCCTCGCTGGAGGCGACCACGCAGGGCACGGAGAACAAGACGCCGGTGGAGGCTCGGACGACGTTGGGGTTGAAGAGATCCGTGATCGGGTCGCAGACGATCAGGGCATCGCACCCAGCGGCATCGGCGCTGCGCAGGATCGTGCCGAGGTTACCGGGTTTTTCGATGGATTCGACGACCAGCAGGAACGGGACGGCGGGCAGCGCGAGCTCGGCCAGGGAACGCCGCCACTGCGGCGCGACCGCCAGAAGTCCATCGGGCCGTTCGCGGTACGCGACCTTGGCGAAGGCATCCTTGGAGAGTTCGAAGAGCAATGCGCCTCGCCGCTGGGCTTCTTCCAGCAGGGCAGGCTCGTTCTCGCCGAGAAACCAGTCTCGCGAAAAATACACCTCCTGCAGGGCCACGCCCTTCTCCAGCGCGCGCCGGATTTCGCGGTAACCCTCGACCAGAAAAACGCCGGCCTCATCGCGCGGACGCCGGTCGCGCAGCCGCACCAAGTGCTTCACGCGCGGGTTCTGCAGGCTGGAGATCTTCTCGACGGGGAGGTCCACGGAGGAACACGCTAGCGCTTCGGCGCGAGGTGGCCAGCCTGCTTCGCGGCGATAGCGTCAGCGAAGTACCCCTCGTGTGATGCGAAGGGGAGCCCGGCCAGCCGGTCGACCGGAAGCCTGCCGGGGACGAAGGGGTTCGTCCGCGCCGGCGGGACTGGAACCTCCATGCCGGCTGCGACTGCGCTGCTGGTGCTGCCAGCGAAGGCGGCTGACGCGCCGCGGATTTGGCATTGTGAATTCCGTCCAGCGCCGAAACGTGGAGCCGTGGGCAAGAAGAAGGCGCGATTCAATGACCTCCCGTTTTCCTATCACGAGGAGATCGAATTAGAGATCAGTACCCTGACCAACCTCGGCTCCGGGCTGGGCCGCTTCTCGCGCCCAGGTCCCGAGGGACGGGCGATCGAGAACTGGGTCGTCATGGTGCCCTTCACGCTCCCGGGCGAACGGGTGCGGGCCCGGGTGTTCCGCAATCATCGGAATTTCTCCGAGGCCGACTTGCTCGAGGTCTTGGTGGCCTCGCCGGACCGCGTGACGGCGCCGTGCCCGCTGTACGGACGGTGCGGAGGTTGCCAGTACCAGCATCTCGCTTACCCGGCCCAGCTGGAGTGGAAGCGGCGTCAGGTCGCCGAACTGCTCGAGCACATGGCCGGACTCTCGTTCCCGGTGGCGCCAGTCCAGGGTTCGCCGCGCGAGTGGGGCTATCGCTCGAAGATCACCCCGCACTTTGCCGCGCCGCGAGATCTGGCCGTGCCACCAGCGATCGGATTCCTCCGACAGGGCACGCGCTTCGACATCCTCGATGTCCCGCGCTGTGCCATCGCGACGGATGCCATCAATACGCGCCTTGAGCCGTTGCGCGATGAGGTGCGCGCCCGCGCCGCCGCAGGCGGCTACCAGCGTGGTGCCACACTCCTGCTGCGCGAGGCGTCGGGGGAGGTCACCACGGACTTCGATGCGGCAATCGTCGAGACGGTGGGGAACCTCCGCCTCCGCTTCCTCGCCCGAGATTTCTTCCAGAACAACCCGTTCATCCTCCCCGCGTTCACGTCGTACGTCCGCGAGCAGGCGGCGGCGAGCGGGGCGAGCTATCTCGTCGACGCCTACTGCGGCAGCGGCTTGTTCGCGCTCACCGCCGCCCCCGCGTTTGTCGAGGTCACTGGAATCGAAATCAGCGAGAGCAGCGTGGCCTTTGCGCGGGAGAACGCCGCCACCAACGGCATCACGAACGCGCGCTTCGAGGCCGGCGATGCGGCGCGGATCTTTGCCGGACTGCGTAATCCGGCTTCGGATACCGTTGTCGTGATCGATCCGCCGCGAAAGGGCTGCGATGAGGCCTTCCTGACGCAACTCTTCGGGTTTGGACCGCGCGCCGTGGTCTATGTCTCTTGCGACCCCGCGACTCAGATGCGCGACCTGCGTCACTTCCTCGACGCGGGCTACGTCGTGCGTGCGGTGCAGCCGTTCGATCTCTTTCCCCAGACTCGGCACCTCGAGTGTATCATCACACTGGAGCGCAGTGCCCAAGCGGCGATGCTCGCGGCTGCCAGCCCGGGCGTGAACGTAAGCGTGGCCCCGCTGGCAAGCCCGACTGCGGCTTCGAGCCTAGACCCGTCCTTGGGTCCGACAGAGCCCACGCCATGAACCCAATGATGTGCGACCGTGTTCTGCTGCGCGCGCCTGACTCCCGGCAGTCGGCGCGTGGCGCGGATCGAGGCCGATTTCTGGAAACAGAGCGCGGATCCGCTGGCCATGCGGGCAACGGGTGCGTGCTCGAGCGGGTGGCCCGCAGGGTGGTCGGGAGTGGGAACGCGTGGAGGTGGAGCGCTGGACTGGTGTGGATGGCGTGGGTGACGGTGGCGCTCATGGTCAACGCGGCGTCGGCCGTGGCTTCGCCGGCGAATCCGGCGGGTCTCGCCGAGCGAGCCGATCGTTCGAATCTAGAGGCTCCCGTCCGGGCGGCGGCGGAGAGTGCGGTGGATGCGTCGTCGGCGATGCCACGATCGGCGATGGCGATACCGATCGGCGCCTCCGACTACGAGTTTGCGAACGGCAGCGAACCGATTCGGGTCTTTGCCTATAAACCAGCGACGTATCGCGACGGCCCGTTGGTGGTGGTGTTCCACGGTGTGGCGCGGAATGCGGAAGATTACCGCAACTTTGCGATCAACCTCGCGGAGCGCGCGCGGGTGCTGGTGGTGACACCGCTTTTCGACCGCGAGCGCTTTCCACCCGAGCGTTACCAGCGCGGCGGGATCACGCTTGCTGGGGAGCCGCAGCCCCGCGAGGTGTGGACCTATGCGATTATTCCCCGCTTGGTGGCGGACGTGCGGGCGAGGGAAGGGACGCCGGATCTCCCTTATTTCTACCTTGGGCATTCGGCGGGCGGACAGTTCCTCGTCCGGCTCGCCGCGTTCCTCCCCGAAGGACCGGTGCGCATCATCGCGGCGAATCCGGGTTCGCACCTTTTCCCCACGCGTGACGCGGAGTTTGGATATGGCTTCGGCGGTCTGCCGGCGGAGTGGAGCGACGATGAGAGCCTGCGCCGCTACCTTGCTGCGCCGCTGACCTTTTACCTTGGTACTGCGGATACCGATCCGAACGCGAAGAGCCTCGATCGCAGCGATGCCGCGCTGCGTCAGGGAAAGAGCCGCTACGAGCGCGGTCACGCCTGCTTCGCGTTCGCGCGCGCGCTGGCGGCGCAGCGCGGGTGGACGTTTGGCTGGCGCCTCGTGGAAGCCGCCGGCGTAGGACACGATGCCGCACTGATGTTCGCCGCGCCCGAGGCGATGGACGCGGTGTTTGGGCCGCGATCGCATTGAGTTGCCGCTTCGACGACGACTCGTGTCGTGCAATGTGCGAAGCGTGATCCTGAATCAAATTCCACCGACTTTTTCACCATGAGCGAGATTCGAACCCCATCTGGGCCCGCTGGCCGCACGATCAGTCGCCGCCGGTTTCTCGGCCAGCTTGGAGCGGTCGCGGCCGTTGCCCCGCTTATCCTTCCCGTCCGGGCTCGCGGGACCGTGGCCGCGAGCAATCGCATCAACCTCGCCTTCATCGGTACGGGCCGGCAGGTGGCCTACGCCAACCTCCCGATGTTCCTCGCCTCGGCGGACGTGCAGGTCGTCGCCGTGTGCGACGTCGATCGCTGGCGCGCTGAGCAGGCGCGCCAGCGGGTCGAGGCTGCTTACGCGCAGTCCGCTCCGAGCGGCACCTACCGGGGATGCGCAGTGTATGAGGATTTCCGCGACGTTCTCGCCCGACCCGACATCGACGCGGTCATGATCTCGACGCCCGATCACTGGCACGCTGCCATGGCGGTCGCCGCCGCCCGCGCCGGTAAGGATGTCGCCCTCGAGAAGCCCATCTCGCTCTCCGTGATGGAGGGCCGCGCGATCGCGAACGCGATGAAGCAGTACGGCCGCGTTTTTCGCACCGACACCGAGGTCCGGAGCCAGCCTTTCTTCCACCGCCTTTGTCAGATTGTGCGCAACGGACGGATCGGCCAGGTGCGTCGGCTCGTCGTCACCGTCCCGCGGAGTCCCGAGCCGATCGCGGGTTTCCCGGCTCCGATGCCAGTGCCCTCGGATCTCAACTACGAGCTGTGGCAGGGTCCAGCCCCCGACCGGCCTTATACGCAGGCGCGGGTCCACCATCCTCGGGGTGGCCTCAGCTACGCCGCCGGGGAAAGCCCCGGTTGGTTCCAGATCTCCGACTACAATCTCGGCAACATCAACAATTGGGGCGGGCACATGCTCGACATCGCTCAATGGGCGATGGGCACTGAACATACGGGTCCGGTTGAGGTCTCCGGCCGCGCCGAGTTTCCCACCGACTCCCTCTGGGACGTCCCGCGCAACTTCGTCGTACGTTACCGCTACGCCAATGGCGTCGAGATCGACTACACGGATTGCGACCGCGCCTCGGTCCGCGTCGAAGGAAGCGAGGGATGGATCGAGAACACGTGGTTCCGGTCCAACGGCTTCAAAGCCCACGACCCGGCGCTCCTGAAGTGGAAGCCGGGGCCGGGGGATCTCACGCTGCCGCTTGCCGACGAGAAGGATGACTTCATCGCGTGCGTGAAGTCCCGCCGCGAGACCATCATCCCGGCTGAGGTGGGGCACCGCGCGGCCTCGATGGCCCAGATCGCCCACATCGCCGCGCGCCTCGACACGACGCTCCGGTGGGATCCGGTGGCCGAGACCTTCCCCGGGCACTCCGAAGCCAACGCCCTGCTGTCCCGCCCGGCCCGGGCCCCCTGGGCCGTCTGAACGCACCGCAACGGCGGTTTACGCGCCGAGCGCATCACCGTGTGGTGAGCTCCGAACCCTTAAGGCGACTCCAACACCTTCAATCCCTTCGCTGCGTCTTGCGCGAGCGACGCGGGTGAGACCGGTGAGCCGACCGCCTTTCGCATCCAGAGATCGGGCGTCAGGCACCCGAGGCTCGTAATGCGTTTCGTTTCGGCGGCGAGATCCTTGCCGCGCAGGTACGAGCGGATCTGGTGGCTCATCATCTGGCCGAGCGCGTAGTCGGGTAGATACAGCGGGTACGCAATCATGTGCTGGTACGCGGCGAGGAGGCGGTACGGATCCGGCCCAAAGTCGCGCGCGAAGTAGGACGCCCACAGGTTGTCCGCGATGCGCAGCACTTCGGTGCGGAGTTCGGCGGGCGTTGCCGTCGGGTTCGCGTAGAGCCAGCGCCATACCCGGAGTTCAAGGAGCGATGGACCGGCGATCTGGCAGGCGCCGAGCATCGTCGTCACCGCGTCGACCGCGAACTGACGGTCCGCCTCGGCGGCACTCTCAACACCGACGACGCGCTTCGCGAGCGACTGATAGAGGAAAGCGAACGCTTCGGTGCACGCCGTGTTCGGTACGCCGCGCAGCGCCGGGCGCGCCACGAAGTAGGTCGAGCATAGCTGCTCAAGGTTGTGACCGAGTTCGTGCATCGCGGTGTCAAAACCGTCCCAACCCATCTCCTGCTCAAGGCTCGAGGTGCGCAACCAGGCGCCGTAGCCGGTGAGTTCGGGCCGCATCGCGTGGCCCGCGCCCTTGCTGACTTCAACGCGGATGTGCGTGCCGAGGAAGTCAGCGTCCTCCGCGCTGAAGCCGAGTTCGCGCAACACGGTGGGTAGCTTGCGCTCGAAATCCTTCACATCGGTGAAGCGCGCCTTGACCGCCGCGTTCAGCTCGGTCGCCGGCTTCGCCTCGACGATGTCGTCAAAGTAGACGTCGAATGGCTCCAGCGTTCGGCCGAGCTTCTTCGTCATGAATGCCGCAATGTCCCGCCGCACGGGCGACTCGAGGAGGTCGACCATCAGCTTCTCCACCTCGGTCTCGGGCATTTCGCGTTCGAGCGCAAACTTGCGGGCGATCGCAGTCGGCTCGTCGGGGTAGAGCGGATCAAACTCCTGGGACATGCGGAAGTTCCGGATCCAGTGCTCGTAGCGCACGAGTCCGAGCATGTCACCCGGGTCGCCGCCCGCCACGGTGTTCGTCTCGGGGTTCCAGTCGCGCGTCTCTTCTCCGTTCATCACGCGCACCGGAATCGTGCCATCAATGTGGCGCGCCATCACCCACGAGAGCGCACGCTGCTTGTGCACGCCGTCGGCGTCGCCGTACCCAGCCTTGATCTCCTCGCGCACGAGCCAGTGCGCGATCAGCCGACGACCGGCCGCGAACCAGCGCTTACCCTTCGCATCGACGACCCCGCCGACCGGCACATGAAAATCGGAGACGAACTTACCCGCCTCGAACGAGTTCTTGCGGGCGCGGTCGGCGAGTTCCACCGGAATCCGCGGGCCGAACTGGTGCGCCACGCGGGTGGCCGCCCATTGCTCCGGCGACCAGGAGGGGCCGTCGCGCAGCCTCTCCTCGAGCGTCGGTCGCGCAAAGTTCAGGAGCGCAAGGTGTGCGAGCTTCTGGCGGTAGAGCTGCTCCGAGAGATCGGGCGACGGATCAAACTGCGCGAGGAGGTCGTCGACGCCCTCAAACTCGTCGCCGCGTAGGTCGTGATGGCGGCGCAGCGTGCGGCGCATTTCGTAAAGGTGTCCCATGATCTGCTCGAGCGCTCCCTCGAGGCGGGAGAGCAGGCGGGTGCGCTCCGCCGGATCGGCGACGAAGTGCTTGGTGCAGAACGCCTCGAACTCGCCGGCGTTCCCATCGGCTGCGCTCCAGCGGGCGGCGACGCACGCCACGCCCGAGACCACCGCTGCGCGGTGCGTCTCGCCATGCTTCGCCACGAGCGCAGCCACCGCGCGCGACGATGCATCACCGAGGGCGATCGGAGAAGGGTTCGAGGTCGAAGCAGACAGAGACGAATCGGTCGTGGCGAGGGTCATGGGTGCAAGGGTGGTGGAGGGGTGGAGCCGTATGAATCGCTTCCAGAGGAGACGCTGCAAATTGGAGTCGAATCGAGCCGGAAGTGAAACCGAGGGCGCGGTCTGCGCTCGAACGACGCACGGAACCGCTCCGGGACCGGGCGTCAAGTGCCGCCTAGGCTTGGCAGTCAGCCGGGGGTGGCTACGCTCTGCGGCATGAAATGTTTCCCGGGTCCGTGCCTCCGGTTCCTTCTTTGTCTCACGGTGCTGCTCTCTTTCCGCTTCGTCGCAGGGGCGGCTGAAGCGGTCTCTCCGAGCGCTGGCGCGCCGCCCGCGCTGCCTCCACGGGTAAAGGCGCCGACGGACACGGCGGAATTCCGGCACCTCGTGTTGGAGAACGGACTGCGCGTCCTGCTCGTCTCAGACGCGAAGTTCAACAAGTCGGGCGCGGCGCTCGCGGTGAGCGTCGGCCAGATCGACGACCCGGCGGACCGCGAGGGCATGGCCCATTTCCTCGAGCACATGCTCTTCCTCGGCACGGAGAAATACCCCGACGTCTCGAGCTACGACAACTTCATCGGCACGAACGGCGGCTACAGCAACGCCTACACGGCGTCGGACCACACCAACTACCAGTTTGAGGTCCGGCACGAGGCGTTTACGGAGGCCTTGGATCGCTTTGCCCAGTTCTTCATCGCCCCCCGATTCAGCCCGGAGTTCACCGCGCGCGAAATCTTCGCGGTGCACAACGAGGCGATGCGGCACATGCAAAACGACATCCGCCGCATGATGAACGTCTCGCGCGAGCTCTATGCGCCCGGCTCGGGCGAGAGCAAGTTCTCCGCGGGCAACAAGGACACGCTCCAGGGCGCCACTCCGGAACAGGTGCGCGCCTTCTACGAAGCGCAATATTCGTCCGATCGCATGGCGCTCGCGCTGGCCGGCAAGGTGTCCCTGGATGAATTGGAGAAACTGGCGCGAGAAAAGTTTGCCGTGGTTCCACGGCGGAACCTGCCGACGGTGGAGCGAATTCCCGCCTTCCTGCCCCGCGCCTCCGCGTTGCGCCTCGCGCAGATCGAGCCGGTCAAGGAACAGCGCCTCCTCACGCTTGAATTCGTTGTGCCGTCGACGCGCGCTCAGTTCGCCGCCCGCTCCGACCAACTGCTCAGCCAACTCCTTTCGTACCCGGGCGAAGGCGGACTCGTCGCCCGGCTCAAGCGCGAGGGTCTCGCCAACTCGGTTTCCGGCGACATCTGGGACCGCACCCCGGCGTATGGATCGCTCTTCATCCAGGTTTCTCTGACCCCGGAGGGGCAGGCGGCGTATCCACAGGTCTTGGCATCGGTCTTCGCCTACCTCCAGCACCTGCGGAGCGCGCCGTTTCCGCACGATTTCTTCCGTGATCGCGCGCGGATCGCGGCCCTGAATGAAACGTACCGCGATCGCGGCGAAGGCGCCGAGCTCGCGACGCGTCTCGCGAATCAGGCCCTGTTTTTCCCCTTGGAGGTGGCGGACCGCGCCGGCGACGTGTGGGGCGCACCCGACGAAGCTTCGTACCGCCAGCTGCTGGCCGCCGTGGTGCCAGAGAACATGCTCGTGTCGTTGATGGCGAAAGGCCTGAAGACCGATCGGCAAGAGCGCATTTACGGCACGGACTACAGCTATCGCGAGGAGGCGGGTGCGGCGTTCGCCAGCCTGACCTCGCCGCCGGCCGTCGCGGGCTTCGCCCTGCCGTCCGCGAATCGCTTCCTCCCCGGAGAGACCCAGCTGCTCTCCGAGCGGCCGCTGCAGTTGGTGAATGAGAAGGGACTCTCGCTGTTCTATGCGGCCGACACCGAGTTCCAACGTCCGCAGACTTCGCTCATCTACCGCTTCGTTCCAACTCGGGCCGTGGGCTCGGCGGAGTCCGCCGCGCTGCTCAGGCTCCTCGACGCGTGTCTGCGGGACCACCTGGAGGCAGCCGGCGGCGAGGCGGACCTCGCGGGTCTGGAATTCTCGCTCGAGAGCAGCCTCGAAGGTTTCAAGCTCTCGGTGACGGGTTTTGGAGACTCGCCGCTGCGCTTCGCGGAGTACGTGGCCAGTCAGATCCGCACTTTCCAACCGACTCCGGAGCGCTTCGCCGCCCTGAAGGAAATCACGCTCCGCGGCCTGCGTAGCTACGAGCAGACCGAAGCGTACATGCTGGCGCGGGACCGCCGCGATGCGCTTGCTCGAGAGATCCATTTCCTGCCCAGCGACGAACTCGCTCGCGCGGAAGCCGCCACGTGGCCGGAGGTACAGACCTTTGCCGCGACCTATTTCGGACGGGGCAAGCTGGAGGCGGTCCTCCACGGCCACGTCGCCCCCGACGTCGCGGTCGCCGCTGCCCGGAGCTTTGCGGCAAAGCTCGGTAGCGCGGCGGCGGAGCCGACGGAGCTCCTGCGCCGTCGCCATATGGCGATTGCCTCCGGAGAGACGGTGCTGGATGTGGCCCCCACGCCGGGCGTGAATTCGGCTTACCTCAGCGATTACCTGCTGCCGCCGGATTCACCGTTGGTGCGCACCTCCGCGATGGTGTTGTCGAACTTCGTGGCCGACCTGTTCTACAGCGAGCTGCGCACCAAGCAGCAGCTGGGTTACATCGTGGGCGCCGGCGCCGGTGGGTCCGGACGGCAACGGTACCTGTCGTTCACGGTCCAATCGAGCGGGTATGCGGCCGACGATCTGCGCCGCCGGGCCGAGACCTTCATTGCGACGCTGCCGGCGCAGTTGGAGGCCGTGACTGACGAGCAGTGGGCGACCCTGATCGCGGGCGTGCGTGCGACGCTGGAAGAAAAGCCCAAGGGCCTGAATGAAAAGGCGGAGCAGTTCTTCTCGTTGGCCTTCGTGCAGGGTGAAGATTGGGAGCGTCGCCGCGAGTCGCTGGCCGCGCTGGATCAACTCACCCGCGCTGATGTGGCGGCACTCTTCTCACGCAGCTTGGATCCGGCCACCGCGCGTCGCCGTACGATCCTCATGATCACCACGGGACATCCTCCGACTGAGACGCTGACGCCGACCTTCACGGATCGCGCGGGCTGGAAGCGGCCGCGTGCGATCGGTGACTAGGTGAAGACGGGTCGCCGCGATCGCTTGCCCGCGGAGCGATCGCGCGATCAGTTCAGGTAGATCGCCTCGTTGCTTTGGAAAAGAGCGTGCGCGAGGCGCGTCCACGGATCGACCGGGCCACGGCTCTCCACCATGAAGCTCGCTGCGCGGTTGGCCGCAACGCGCGGATTGGTCCGCTCTCTCGCCGCCGCTTTCGCGCGCGGGCCGGTCGCTGGGCCATCCGAAACCGCGGGAGCACGTTGTACGTAATCGAGGGTCAGCGCCAGCTCGGCCGCCGTAGGGTCACGCTGGAAGAGCGCCTGATACAGGTACGCCACCCGCGCCGGGTCATCCGGAAGCGATCGGAACGCGTCCCGCCGGGTTAACTCACGCGCGGTTTCAATCACCAGCGCGCTGTTCATCAGGAACAGCGCCTGCTGCGGGACCGTGGTCAGGTAACGTCGTCCGGACGGAACATCGGGGTTCGGGTAGTCCCATTGCGTGAACAGCTCCGGCGGGTTGCGGCGATCGAGGAAAAGGTAAAGGGCACGGCGGCGATGCTGGACGTCTCCGTTGGGCAGGATGGAACGCCCGCCGATCGTGGGATCGAGTGTGCCCGAGATCGCGAGCAGCGAGTCGTGCATTTGTTCGAACGACAGTCGACGCAGCGGGGCGTGCCAGAGCAGGCGGTTCTCCGGATCAGCCGCCAAGCCGGCGGGATGGGAACCTCCAGCCTGCTGGTACGTACTGCTCAGCAGAATGGAGCGGTGCAGCTGCTTCACGGAGCCACCGTGGGAAAGGAACTCCGTGGCCAGCCAATCGAGGAGCTCCGGATGGCTGGGGGCTCCCCCCATCCGTCCCAAATCGTCCGGTGTATCCACAAAACCACGATCAAAATGCTGCTGCCAGAGACGATTCACGAGCACCCGGGCAGTCAGGGGGTTGCTCGAGTCGGCGATGGCTTCGGCGAGCTCCTGGCGGCCAGAGCCGCGGCGCCAGGTGGGACGCGTGTCGGGGTTGGGCGAAAGGGCGGCGAGAAAGCGCCGGGGCACCGTCTCGCCGGTGTTGCCGGCCTCGCCGCGCAGGAGAATCGGGTAATCGCGGCTCCGCGGAGCATCGGACAGGGCGGTCGCACGCGCCGGGGCACCGGCGTGGGTGAGTTCGAGCTGCGCGATCTCGCGCTGCAGGGCTCCTTCGCGACGAATGAGTTCCCGCCGGCGATCAGGGGTAAGCTGCCGCCGCCGGCGCAGGCTGGCGAATTCGGCCCGGAGGTCCGCGTCCTGCTGGGCGAGCGCCTTCGCCTGAGCGAGGTAATCTTCGAGCTCAGGAGTCTGAGGTACGCGAGCCAGCAGCGCGGGCGCAGTCAATGGAGACGGCGGTTCGACGGTGTTGGCCAGCACGCCGTACAGGGAGTAATAGTCCGCCGTGGGGATCGGGTCGAATTTGTGATCGTGGCAGCGGGCGCACGACACGGTCAGTCCGAGGAAGGCCTTGGAGATGACGTCGATGCGGTCGTCGATGATGTCGTTGCGGCGACCATCGTGCTGGTTGCCAAGCGTGAGGAATCCGAGCGCGGCCAAGCGGGAGTGATCGTCGGGAGCGGTGCGTCCGGCCGCCTTGGCGGCTTGGGCGTCCGCCTCGATCAGGAGATCGGCGGCGATCTGCTCGCGGATAAAGTCGGCGTACGGAAGGTCTTGGTTGAAGGCGTTGATCAGGTAATCGCGGTAGGTCCACGCGTGTGGGAAGCGGGGATCATCCCGGCGCACGGGATCGCCCTTCGTGTCGGAGTAACGCGCGATATCCATCCACAGGCGGGCCATGCGTTCGCCGTAATGGGGAGACGCGAGCAGGCGATCCACCACCCGTGCGAAGGCATCAGGGCGGTCATCGGCGAGGAACGCTGCCACGTCTTCCGCGGTCGGCGGCAGGCCAGTGAGGTCAAAGGTCACGCGGCGGAGTAACGTGCGCGGATCCGCCGGACCATTCGGCGAAAGTCCGGCGTTCCGCAGTCGTTGTAGGATGAACGCATCGACGGGCGAGCGGACCCACGGATCGTTCGTCGCGGGAACCGGTGGACGCTGCAGCGCCAGGAATGCCCAGTGCGGAGCGTTTGGACTGGCGGAGACCTCGCCGTACGCGCCGGCACCTGCCGGCATCGGCGCGCCGTGGGCGACCCATGCGGTCAGGTCCGCGATCGCGGAGTCGGGCAGCTTGGGCCCGTGGTCCGCTGGCGGCATCTGGAGGTCGGGATCATCGTGGCGAATGGCCTGGATGAGGAGGCTCTTGGCCGGATCGCCCGGCACGATGGCCGGACCCGAGGAACCGCCCTGCAGCAGGCCGCTGCGGCTATCCAGCACGAGGCCGCCACGGATGCGTTCGGCGGAGTGACTATGGCAGACGTGACACTGTTCGCGGAGGATCGGTTCGACCCGCGTCAGGAAGAAGGTGTCGTCCACCGGGGCGGCCGCGGCGGCGCGGATGAGGCCGGGTGTGAGCACCGTGCCGAAGAGCAGCGCGGCCGCGGCGCGGCGGAACGCGGATCCCCGGCGCGGCGTGGCGGGCGTGGGACGTGGCAGCGAGGTGCCGGAAGAGTCGGGAGAGCGGAGCTGCACGACGCCGGGAGGAGCTGCGTTAGGCCAGGATGGGTCGCACCACGCGACCGGCGACATCCGTCAGCCGAAAATCGCGGCCATTGTGGCGGTAGGTCAGGCGGCGGTGATCGAAGCCGAGGCAGTGCAGCACCGTCGCGTGCAGGTCGTGGACGTGGACCTTATCGGTGACGGCCGCGGCGCCCAGTTCGTCGGTGGCGCCGTGCACGAGGCCGCCCTTGATGCCGCCCCCGGCGAGCCAGAGTGAGAAGGCCTTCGCGTTGTGATCGCGGCCCGGGTTGTCGCCGCCGTTGCGGTCGCGGGTGGGCTTGCGCCCGAACTCACCGCCCCAGATGACCAAGGTAGAATCGAGCAGGCCGCGGAGCTTGAGATCGGCGAGGAGGGCGGCGAGCGGCTGGTCGATCTCGCGGGCCTTGGTGGTGATGCGGTCCTCGAGATCTTGGTGGTGATCCCAACCATCGTGCCAGACCTGCACGAAGCGTACGCCGCGTTCGACGAGGCGGCGGGCGAGCAGCATCTGCCGGCCCGGTGCGGTGTCGCCGTAGGCGGCGCGGGTATCGGCCGCTTCGCGGGACAGATCGAACGCATCGGTGGCCTCGGCCTGCATGCGGAAAGCGATTTCGTAGGTCTCGAGTCGCGCCTCGAGCGCGTCCTCGCGGGCGAGGTTGGCGGCGTGCAGCTCATTCAGGGAGTGCACGAGATCGAGCTGTCGCCGCTGCTCCGCCTTCGACGCGTAGCCGTTGCGGATGTTCTGGATCATCTGCTGCACCGTGGCCGCAGTCGTATTGATGCTCGTGCCCTGATAGAGTCCGGGCAGGAATGCCGCGCCGTAGGAATTTGCGCCGCCGGCGGGCAGCCGATTGCTGCGCAGCGAAATGAAGCCCGGTAGATTCTGGTTCTCCGTCCCCAGCCCGTAGACCGTCCACGAGCCGAGGCTTGGCTTGGTGATGCGGAGCGAGCCGGTGTTCATGAACACCGTGGCGACATCGTGGGCCGGGATGTCGGTGTACATCGAACGAATCACGGCCAAGTCATCGACGTGCGCCGCGGTTTTCGCGAAGAGTTCGCTGACCTCGATGCCGGACTTTCCGTAACGCTGGAAGGAGAAGGGCGACCCCATCGCCACGCCGCCATCCTTGCCAACGGTGCGGCCATCGAAGCGCTTTAGCGCGGGCTTCGGATCCCAGGTGTCGAGGTGCGAGGGCGCGCCTTGGGCGAAGATCTGGATCACCGCCCGCGCCTTCCCCGGAAAGTGCGGAGCCCGCGGCGAAAGAGGATTGCCGGGAAGGTCGGGCGCGGCCTGAACCCCCGAGTCGAGCAGCGTCGCGAGTCCCAGCGCGCCCAGCCCCATCCCCGTCCGGCTCAGGAACTGGCGCCGCGTGAGAAACCGGTCCGCCCACGCCTGCGACACGCCCGTGCAGGGAAGGGGCGCGTTCAGTGGGGAGTCGGGGTTCGTTGAGGATTCAGGCACGGCGTGGGGTAACCGTATTCAAGACGCTCGAAACCCACGGTCGGTTTCGCATCGCAGGTGATTCGCTGCGAAACCGGCTCCATCGAGATTACTTCAGTACCGGCCGCAGGACAAAGTTCCGGTAGGCCATGCCGCCGTGATCCCCTTGCAGGTAGATCGGACCCGGCCGCGTGGGATCGGACCACATCGCGCCACCGGTGCAGCCGAGGACCGGCTGGTTGTCGATGATCCGCTGGCCGTTGAGGACCACGGTGATATGGCGATCCACGAGGGTCATATCCAAGGTCTGCCACTCCCCGGCGGGCTTCTCGGCGGAAACGGCCGGCGTGATCCGGCTATAGACCGACCCCATGTAGTGGGAGTCACGCGGTTTACCGTAGGAGTCGAAAACTTGGATTTCGTAGATACCGCGAAGATAGACGCCGCTGTTGCCGCCCGGCGGGACGCGCACATCGACGGTCAGACGGAAGTCCTCGAACTCGCGATCGGTGCGGAGATTGCCGTAGCGGCGCTTCGGTTGTCCGGGCGCCGGCTCCTCCGGTGCGTTCAGGAGCATGCCATCGCGGAAGACCCAGCCATTCGCCGCGCCGGCCTCCAGCACCCGCCAGCCGCTGAGGTCGCGGCCATTGAGCAGGGCGATGGGTTCACCGAAGCGAACCCGCGACAAGTCGGGGCGCGGGGGCATCGGCGGAGTGCGGCGGCCGCCGAAGTCAGCGCGATCGAATCCCGAGCCGTCGATCCGAGGGGTGGTGCGCGTGAGGTACAAGACGTCGCCCTTCGCCTGGGCGGTGATCACCTCGGTGAACTGCTGCTTGCGTACCACCGCGCCGGTCGCGTCCTTGCGCTCGACTTCCCGCAGGCGCGTGAGGGTGGCGGTGTCGCCGGCAATCACGACGCTCGATAGCGGGACGACGCTGCCGCCGCCCCAGAGGATCGAGCCATCGATCCAGCCGTCTTCCTGCTTGAGCTCCAGCCACCCGGCCGCGCCGTTGGGAAGCGTGAGCTCCCAGCGGTCGAGCAAACCGGCTTGGGACTGGGTCGCCGGGGCGGCGGCACACGTCGCGCTCACGAGGCTGAGGCAACCGAGCAGGGCCATCAGAGGCCGGGTGCTCCACGAACCGGGGCGGGGAAAGAATGAGGAGATCATGAGTGCGGAGAGGATGGAACGAGGAAGGTAGTCGGCGGCGGAGGAGAGAGAATGACGAAGAGTTGTGCGGAAGGAACGGGTTTTTTCCGAAACCGGACGAACGTCTGATGTTGCCTGAAGTGGGCGGGCCGCGGCAACCCAATCGCGTGGATTGCCGGCGATGGAGGCGAGCCCCGAAGCGTCGCGACTGATGCCGGGGACTAGCCTGCGCCCGGATGTTTCTCGACCCGGTGACAGCCGGAACCGCCAGCGCTCCGGAATGTGGAGGTGTCGGTGGGAGCCGCACGGCCCAACGCGATCCGGGCTGCGACCCGCGGGTACGCGCGCGGTGGGTGCGTGACTGGGCGAGACGGTTGCCCGGGCTTCGAGGGAGAGCCCGGCGCGGAGACGTTTTCGGCGAGATCGCGAAACTGCCGGGGCGTGGCGAGCGTCACTTGTGTACCCATGACATCCCACGCTCCCGACTGGATGAGAGGATCGCCCGCGTTCTTTCGCAGAGGTGAAGTCGCGGGTCAGGCCCTGAATATTCTGATCCGGCGCGCGGTGAGCGGACGGTGGCCCGCGTTCCTCGCGGCCGTGGCGCTGTGGCTGTCGAGCACCGCGACGGCACGGGCGTCGCAGGATCCGCCGACTGCGGCTCCTGAGACCCTCGCGTATGGAGCAGAGCCCCTGCAGGCGCTGGACTTCTGGCGGGCGCGCGGCACGGCCGCGCCGCTCATCGTCTTCGTCCACGGCGGCGGGTGGCAGAATGGCGACAAGCGGGGGACGCAGCGCTCGCAGCAGGTGCCCCACTATCTGTCCACCGGTTATGCGTTTGCCTCGTTGAACTATCGCTTGGTCCCGGCGGTGAATGTCGAGACGCAGGCGCAGGACGTCGCCATGGCGCTAAAGTATCTGCTGGAGCGGGCGACTTCGCTCGGCTTCGACCGGAAGCGGGTCGTGCTCATGGGTCACAGCGCTGGAGCGCATCTGGCGGCGTTGGTGGGCACGGATGGCCGGTATCTCGAAACCGCCGGTCTTCGGCTCGGTGATCTGGCCGGGATCGTCTTGCTGGACGGAGCGGGCTACGACGTGGCCGCGCAGCTCAAGGAAGCCGGGCCCCGGCTGCGACGCACGTATCGTGAGGCCTTTGGCTCGGATCCGGCGCGGCAGCGGGCGCTCTCGCCGCTCTCGCACGCGACGGCGCCGAATGCGCGATCTTTCCTGATCCTGCACGTGGAGCGCTCCGACTCCGCGCAGCAATCGCGGGCACTGGGCGAGGCCTTGCGCGCCGCCGGCGCGGCGGTGGAGGTACGAGGCCTGTCGGGTCGCGGATTGTCGGGGCACATGGAAATCAACGTGCGGCTCGGCGATCCCTCGTATCCGGGTACGACCATCGTTGACCGCTGGCTGGGCACGTTATGGTAAAGCGTCACCGTTATCTTCATCGGTTGCTGATGGTCGTGGCCGCGGGGATCGCGGCTCCGCCGGCCGCGGCCGCCGCCGTGGATGCGCGCGTCGAGTGGGTGACACCCGCGGTCACGGCGCCGCGGGTCACACAACAGACGTTTCCCAGCGCGGCGGCGGGCTGCCTCGTCAGCTACCACGTCTACGTCCCGGCGGCGTATGCCAACGACGCCGCGCGCCGCTTCCCGGTCGTCTATTGGCTGCATGGCTCCGGTGGGGGCTTGCCGGGCATTGAGCCGATGGCGCGGCTGATTGACGCGGCGATCGCCTCGGGTCGGCTGCCGCCGTGCCTGGTCGTGTTCGTGAACGGGCTGAAGTTCGGGATGTACGTGGACTGGAAGAATGGGACGGTCCCGCTGGAGACGGTCATCGTAACGGAGTTGATCCCGCACGTTGACGCCACGTATCGGACGGTCACCACGCGTGAGGGTCGGGTGCTCGATGGTTTCAGCATGGGTGGCTACGGAGCGGCCCGACTCGGCTTCAAGTTCCCCGAGTTATTCGGGGCGGTCTCGTTGATGGGTGCCGGGCCCCTCCAGCCTGACCTGCGGGAGGACGCACCGCGGGCCAACCAAGCCCGCGCCGAGGAAATCATGGCGAGTGTCTACGGCGGGGCCTCAGAGTATTTTCTGAGTGTCAGTCCCCGCGCGTTGGCCGAGCGCAACGCCGCGCGTATCGCCGAGGGTTCACGGGTCCGCCTCGTGGTCGGCACCTCCGACGAGACCTACGCGAATAACGCCGCGTTCCACGCCCATCTGCAGAGCCTTGGCATTCCCCATGAATGGATTGTCCTAGAGGGAGTGGGACACCATCCGATGCGTACGTTGCAGGCGTTGGGCGACCGCCACTGGGAGTTCTATCGCGAGGCGTGGAGTGGTCTCGCCGCGCCCGGGATGGAAACGCGATGAACCCTCGCCCGGAGAGGCTTGGGCCACAGCTTCTCCGATCGTCTGCACCCGCCCGCGCCGGCGCGTTTCTCGGTGACGGATAGGTTCGCGGACCAACGACGCGTCGGAACCTTTCGTCATGGCTCGCCTCTCAGAATCCGCCGTCGCCGTTGGCGCTCCTGCCCCGGATCGGTATCCTGATCCATGGCCCCTCCTCTACCGACCCGTCCGGCGGGCCTGAACCGCCTCGAGGAGTTCCTTCCCCATGTTCCGGCTTATGGCCGCGAACGAGGTTACGACCGGCCCTTCCGTCCCACCGTCTCCGGCTTGTCCCCGTGGCTCCAGCGACGCCTCATCAGCGAGGAGGAAGTGTGCGCCGCCGTGCTCCGGCGCCATCCATGGGCCGAGGCGGAGAAGTTCGTGCAGGAGGTCTGTTGGCGCACGTACTGGAAGGGCTGGCTCGAGCAGCACCCGGAGGCCTGGGCGCGCTACCGCGTGGCGTTGACGCGGCTCCGGGCCGAGTCACCCCCCGAAGGTTATACACGGGCGATCAGCGGGAGCACCGGGATTCCGGGGTTTGATGACTGGGCCCGCCAACTGGTCGCGACCGGGTGGCTGCACAACCATGCGCGGATGTGGTTTGCGAGCATCTGGATCTTCACGTTGCGCCTGCCGTGGGAGCTCGGGGCGGACTTTTTCCTCCGCCACTTGCTCGACGGCGACCCCGCCTCAAACACGTTGTCGTGGCGCTGGGTCGCCGGGCTCCACACCACCGGCAAGACGTACCTCGCGAGGGCGGATAACATTCGGGAGTATTCGGAAGGCAGATACGACCCATCCGGTTTTCTCGCCACGACGGCGGCGCCGCTGACGGAGCCATCGCCCCCGCCGCTGGAGCCGTTGTGGATCCCCTCCCCGCCGGCGGAGGCATCCGCCCCGCGCTCCGGCAACGGCGCGGGCTCGTCCGGCCGGATCGGGCTCTGGCTGCATCCGGAGGATCTCTCGGTCGAGCAATGCGATCTCGGCGGCCTGCACCCAGAGAGCATCTGGGCGGCGTGGCCTGCGTCCGTGGACCACGCGATGGGTTGGAGCGAGGCGGTGACACGCTTCTCGCAGGCGGCTCTGGCGGACGGGGCGGCGCGGGGGGCGGCCCGCTGGGATGCGGCGGTCCGTGCCGGGCGGATGGAGGATGGCATTGGCGCGGCGGCGTGCGACTGGGTGCGGGCGGAGCGGATTGGCACCGTTGTAGCCGTGCGTCCGACGGTGGGTCCGTGGCGCGACGTCGCAGACGACATGGACCGTGCACTGACGCAGGCGAGCGTCAGGGTGGTCTGGCTCCGGCGGCCGTGGGACCAACAGTACTTCCCCGCGGCCCGCCGGGGATTTTTCAGCTTCTGGTCAGAAGTCGCGCCGGGACTGCGCGCCCGCGCGGTCAGTCCAGCCCCGTGACGTTGAGATCCGCCGGGTGCTCGATCGTCAGTTTGATCGGCACCTCGCGTTTTTCTCCCGGCTTCAGGTCAATCCGCCAGGCGAGGATACCGTCCGCTTCGCGCGCAATCTCCTTCTGGACGGTGGCAGAGCTGATATCTCGCTCCGCTGGCGTGATGACCTTGACCACGATCTTTTCGTCGCGGGAAACGGGCGTGGGCTCGCGGACGACGATGCGTTCCGCCGTTTTTTTGTTGTTGGTCAGCGTGACGAGGTACTCGTGCGTCACGCGCCGGCCGCTGCTGGTCAGGCCCGTTTCCTCCGTGAAACGCTTCACGATGCGGCGCTTCACGGCGATGCTATCGTCGACGCCGAGCGACAAGGTGAACGCTTCGCCTGGCATCACGGCGCGAAGGGCGCTGGTGGCGACGAAGGTGTCGCCGAGGAACGCGTTCACCGGACCGGCCAGCCAAGGGAAGTCGCTGCGATTGGTGCTGGAGGCGCTGAGGTAGGCGGCCTCGATGAGCTTGGGCGCAGTTTCGTAGCGCAGGTCTGCCGGGCAATTGAGCGTCGTGATGACGACCTTTTGGGCGCTGCGGTCGCTCGGCAGGGAGAGGGGAGCCTCGATGCGAAACGTGGCGCTGGAGAGCCCGGTTTGCACGCTCGCCTGCGCGACGACGGCGTCGGCTTCCTCGCTCAGCGCGGCGGCCGCTGGGGGCATGGAGTCGCTCGCGATGCTGGCAGCCCGCCGCATGGACTTGAGCTCGCTCGTCGCGGCACCTTGGACTGCGTAGGCCATCGGCATCGGCCGTACCGGCTCGACGACCCACGGACTGAGCGTCGGCGCCCCGCCGCCGAGAGCCGGGCGGGCGGTGGACAGTGTGAGCGCGACGCCATTCCAGTCCTCGCCAGTGCCATTGCGGATCACCCCGTAGTAGGTGACATCGATGGCGCGCGTCTCAGCCCGGAGGCGGGCGTCGTAAGCGGCGCTCCACGAGGCGCCGGGCGTGGTGTAGGAGACGGTGAGGTCGAGCGTTCCCGCGCGGGAGGCGCTCACCCTGAGGGTGGCGGCTTTCTGGCTGCGCCGTGGCGGGGTGCGTCCCTTGATTTCGTTCAGCTGCGCTTCGGTGGCGGCGATCTTGGCCGCGAGCGTGGTGCGCTGCTGCTGCAGGGATTGCTGGTCGCCGGCGATCCGCGTCAGGTTCTCGGCTTGGAAGGCGAGCAGCCGCTGCCACTCGTCGAGCGAGGGACGCACGGCGGGGGAGTCCTTCGCTGGCGGCGCAGTCAGCGCGTTCTCGATTCTTTGCAGGAGGGAACGCTGCTGATCGAGTTGCCCCAGCCGGGCGGCGATCGCCTCGTCCTCGCGTTGCAGGCTGGCGAGTTCCTCCTCGAGCGTGCGCAGCCGCGGGTCCAGGGAGGCCTCGAGGAACGTGCGGCGGAGATTGACGTCGAGGATGGTCGCGGCGGCGGTGCCCCGACCGGAGACCTGGAGCGACTCATCGACCAACGCGGCGGGCAGCCCGTCGAGGACTAGTTCGGAATCGCCGGCGGGGAGTTCGACGCGGCCGAGGCGGGTGAGCACTGCGCGGTCCGGATAGACGGCGACGGCGGTGATGCGGGACGTGACGGTGACGGGAGCAGCAGTGCCGTGGGACGGCGCGAAGAGGGCGCCGACGATCAGGGTGACGGTGAGCAGGAACGCGATGGGGCGGGAGGGCATGGGAGCGACGGGGACGAGACGGTGCGCGCGGGCAGGGTGAGCGCGGCGGGCTGCGCGGCCCGCCTCGCCGCTCCGGAGGATGCCGTCAGGCGGTCCGGAGACGTTCAGTGTAAAGAGACACGAGAGCGGCGCCGATGGCTTGGGAGAGTTCGCCGAGCGTCGCGGGGACGATCTTGATGTTGTTGCGCTGCCCCGGGAATAGGTACGGGCGCGCGGTCGAACGGATCAGCCCCAGGTAACGATCGCGGAATTCCGGCGTGGTGGCCTCCGGATCGATCAGACCGCCGCCGATCACGAAGAACTCGGGATCGAGGGCGACGGCGAGGGACGCCACGTGCAGCCCGAGCGCCTTGGCCTGCAGGTCAAAGATTTCCAGCGCGAGCGGGTCACCCTTCTGGGCGCGGGAACGGAGCGAGAGGACCTTCTCCTTCTCAGAGGCGGTCGACGTGGCCAGTTCGTGGCCCGGGTGGCGCTTCAGCATGTCGGCCAGCAATTGTGGCAGACCGGAGATCGTCGTGTAAGCCTCAATACAGCCCCAGTCACGGCCGCAGCCGCAGCGATAGGTGGGAAGGCCGAGAAGGTGGACGGCGGCCGGCATGTGACCCGCCTCCATCCCGGCAAAGTTGTCACCGTCGAGCGGCAGACCGTTCGGGTCGACGTAGGCGCAACCCAGCCCGGAGCCGGGCGCGAGCATGACCACGCCGGCCTTGCGCTCGCCGCGCACGCGGGCGGCCTCGGCGACGCCGCCGTAGTTACCGTCGTTGCCGGCGACGAGGGGAAGCGGACGGCCGGCGCGTTCCGCGAGGGCGCGGCTGTACTCCGCGTGGAAATTCCAACCGGCGAAGGCGGGGGGCAGGTTGGCCGATCGATCCAGCACGCCATAGCTCTGATAGGGGCCGGGAATGGCCAAGCCCACGCCGCGCACCTGATCCCAGCCCAGCCCATTGTCCTTCAGAAAGCCCTCGGCGCCCTCGACCCAGCCACGGATCACCGCCGCCGTCCCGGCCGCGGAATTCGTCGAGCTCTGCCGGAGCTTCATCGAGATGATCGAGCCGTCGGCACGGACGCCGCCGGTTTTGGACGTGGTGGCGCCACTGTCGGTTCCAATGTAAACGCCGGAAAGGGAGGAGCTCATGGTGGAAGGGTCGCGCGGGAGGCGAGGGCGGGAGCGTGGTCTGGGCCGGGGCCTTCGTCAACGCGCCAACCGACGCCGTCACCAGCGGGAGCGCACGCCGAGCCGGAAGCGCCGTGGGGCGTCGAGGGAAATGAGGCCATCGCTCGTGCGGCCGGTCTGGAGGGATGCCTGAGTCGCGTTTTCCACCGTGAGGAAACCCTCGAGCCAACGCGCAAGGGATCGACTCCATTGGACATCGACACCCGTGGCCGGTTCCAGCGGCAGCAGATTCTCGTCATCTTCGTACTGCGTCGACGTGTGGCGGAGGCGCACCTCCAGCGTGCCGAAGGCGGGGTCTCGCCACGACGCTCCGGCCGTCCCGACGAACCGGGGCACCTGCGCCAGGCGCCGCCCTTCCAGCGCCACTTGGCTGATTGCCTTCCGCACGGTGGCGTCACTGAACATCGCCTCGACGCGAAACGACCACGCGCGCGAGGGTTCCCACCACAGCCCGGCCTCCACGCCGTCCACCCGCACGGCCTCAAGGTTGCGGCGCTGGCGGCTCACCAGCGACGGGGTGCGCGACAGCGTCACGTTCGCGACGGCGTCGTGGAGGTCCTGCCGAAAGACGGTGACCGACGTCCGCAGCGCACCCAGCGGCAGGTCGATCCCGCCTTCGAAACCGCGGACCTGTTCTGGCTGAAGCAGCGGATTGGCCTCCGTGTTGACGTTACCCACGCGAAACGGGCGATGGAATTCATTCAGCGTCGGCAGGCGGAACGCCCGGTACGTGGCGAGGCGCAGACGTGGCGAAGCATCCCCTGCGACCGCCCCGAGTCGCCACGGCATCGTGAATCCGAGACGTGGATTCAGCGACGTGCCCTGGCGGTCGGCGAAACGGTCGTCGCGCGTGGGGGTGAGTGTGACCGAGTCCCACTCGCGGCGATGGCCGTCCGTGTTCGACCAGCGGTCGAGGCGGAGCGCGGCGGAGGCGCGCAGCCCGTCACCGAGCGAGCGTTCGTGCTGGGCAAAGACACCGAGGAATTGCTGCGCGCCACCGGCGAAGCGGCGGCGGGTAAAGCGGGTTCCCGACCAGAGAAAGTCCTCGCGCGTCTCGCCGCGGATCGTCCGGACGTCCGTACCGAACGTCGATCTGGGGCGGGCGGTGCCGGCATGGCGCAGGCTGAGCGTGGCGTTCGCGCCGCCCGCGGTGCTCGGCACCGCGAATTGATCATTGGCTGGAGTCTCGAACCGGCGGGAGAAATCGACCGAGGTGAAGAGGCTGCGCAGCTCCTGGCGCTGCGCGTAGACATTCGCCGTCCAGGAAAGCACCGTGGTCGGATTCGCCGCGAGAGCGATGGAGGCGAAGCGCTCGCGGGATGCATTGCGCTGCAGGTCTGTACCATTGCCGCGCTCCTCCTCGAAGCCGCGAACGGTGAGGGTCAGTCGGATCGGCGACGCCGCGCCCAGGCGCTGGTGCCACGAGCTCTGCAGCAGACGCTGGCGCAGATCGAGGCGGCGATCAACCGCGCCGCGCTGGGCGGGAGAGAGCGCGAAGTCGCCCGCGGTCGTGAGGGCGGAAACGCTGGTGCGGACCACGCCGTCGCGGCCGACTGGGGCGAGGAAGAGTCCTTCACCCTCGGAGGTGCGGGACGAGCCACCCGACGCGCGGAGCCGGCCAGAGCTCGCGTTGGAACGATTCGACGCGGCCCGCGCGGTGCCCGCGTCCGTCGGGAAATCCGTAAAGAGCGCCACGGTGCCACCGAGCGCAGCGTTGCCCCACTCCGCCGAACCGCCGCCGCGCAGGATCTCCGCACCCGCGAGCGCGAGCCCGGGTACCTTGCCCCACGCAACCCAGCCTCCAAAGGGATCGTTGAGCGGGACTCCATCGAGGAGCACCAGCGACCGACTCGCACCGCTCGGTCCAAGGCCCCGCAAGGAAACGCCTTGGGCGGTGGGATTGGCGACGAGGCTGCCGCTGCGGCGGAAGAGACTGAATGCCGGGGATTCACGTAGCACCGCATCCACCGCACGCCCCGGCGAGGCCTGCAGCCGCTCCGCAGAGAAAAGGTCCACCGCGACCGCGAGATCGGCGACTTGCACCGGGGCACGCGCGGCCGCCACCACGAGGGCCGGCAGTGCGGGCGCTGGGCCCACCGTTGCCGTCGCGCCAGGGGACCGCGCGTTGCCGTCGTCGGACTGCGCGTGTGCCATCGTCGCGAGAGCGAGCGGGGCAAGCCACGCCACGGGCGCAAGTCTCAGTCGGGCGCGCACGTGCTCCAAGGTCCGCCAGAATGCCAAAGCCCGTGGCCTCATGAGCGTGGTGCCGGCTCCCTAAATGTATCCAAGGAAAGGATGCGCCATTCGCCAGCGGGCAACGATCCCAGTTCCAGCGGACCGAAACGGTCGCGCAACAGCGTCAGGACCGTCGCACCCCCGGCGGCGGCGAACATGCGCCGGACTTGGTGATAGCGCCCTTCGGTGAGCGTGAGGAAGGCCTCGCGCGGCCCGAGCGCCTCGTAGCGTGCCGGCAGGCAGGGAGCGTCTTCTCCGTCGAGCCGGAGCTCGCCGGTGGCGAACACCGCGCCGATCTCCGGGGGTAGGTCGCGATCAACGGTGGCGCGGTAGCGCTTCTCGACGTGGTGACGCGGCGAAGTTAGCCGGTGCACGAGCGCGGTCTGATCGGTGAGCAGCAGCAGCCCCGACGTGTCCTTGTCGAGGCGCCCGACTGAGGTGATCCCCGGGTTGCGCTGTTGCCAGCGTGGCGGAAGCAGGTCGTACACCGTCGGACCCTCGCTTCGGTCATGCGAGCAGACCACGCCGAGCGGCTTGTGGAGCAGCAACAGCAGCCCGTCCGGGTGATCGAGCGGCTCGCCGTCGATGCGGATCGACGCGGGATCGACCTTGAGCGCCGGTTGCGTCAAGCGCGTGCCGTCACCGCCGCACACCTCGTGGGCCCGGAGGAAATCGCGGGCTTCGCGGCGTGAGCAGTAGCCGAGATTGGCCAAAAGCTGATCGAGACGGCGCATGGACGAAGGGAGATCACGTCAGCGGGTCGCGGGTGTCGAGCGAACTTCCCGCAGGGTGTGCGGCGCGGTGGTTGATCATCCGGCTAGACTTGCGCGGTGGGGTGGGGCGAGACTGGCGGGGTGGACGTACCGTGGATCGCTCTGGTGTTGGCGGCTGGGTTGACCGGCCTGGCGGCGCTTACGTGGGCGCACCCGCCCACTCCGCCTGCGTGGAAGCTGGCCATCTTGGCGGGGGAATACGGGCACTTCCTCGCGGTGCTCAGCGGGATGCTGGTCTCATTCGTCCTGTGGCGGGCCGGGCTCTCCGGCTGGGACCGACTCGTGGTAATCGGAATGCTGGGGTTGGCGGCGGGCTTGTTGCTGTGGCCGACGGTGCAGGCGTGGAGGATTTCCCGTGCTCTGCCCGAGAAAGTGCAGGCGGTGTGGGGACCAGGCGTAGTGCCGCCGCGCCGGCCGCTTTCGCTGCGGGCACTCTTTTTTCCGCGGTCCACGCGCCGGTTGCCCGTGGAAACGCGTGACGTTCCGCGAGGCGAGGGTGACGGCGTGCTGCCGATGGATTTCTACCGTGCGGTGGGTGGGCCGCGGGGTGGGGCGGCGTGCGTGGTGATGATTCACGGTGGCGGTTGGGATGGAGGCGATCGGACGCAGTTGGCGGATGCGAATCATCGTCTGGCCGCGCGGGGCTATGCGGTGGCGGCGATCAGTTATCGTCTGGCGCCGCGACATCGTTGGCCGGCGGCCGCCGAGGATGTGGCGGCTGGAATCGCCTACCTGCGGGCGCATGCGACCGAGTTGGGCATCGATCCGGAGCGCCTCGTGCTGTTTGGGCGGAGCGCCGGCGGACAGCTGGCCACGGCGGTGGGCTATCGACCGCACCAACCGTTCATCCGCGGCGTGGTGGCGTACTACGCGCCACACGATCTCCACTTCGCATGGCGCAACACGCCGGAGGGCGGCATCCTCGATTTCTTCACCTTGATGCGTCAGTACCTCGGCGGTTCACCGGAGGAAGCCCCGCGGGCCTACGATGAGGCCAGCGCCTATCACGCCGTGACCTCGCAGACGCCACCGACCCTTTTGGTGCACGGCGGCAAGGATTCGCTGGTGTGGTTTCGCCAGAGCGAGCGGCTCGCGGCGCGGCTGGCGGAGCACGGCGTCCCGCACACTTACCTCGCACTGCCTTGGGCCGTGCATGCCTTTGACTTCAATCCGGACGGTCCCGGAGGGCAGCTCGCGGACTTCGCGCTCGAGACGTTTCTGGCCGCCGTAACGGCCGCGCGGCTTCCGGCTTAGCGTTCGCGTTGCGGACAGCCGAGGACGGCGAGCAGTCCGGCGTCGCGCTGGGCGGCCAGTTCCTCGATCGAGCGCCCCCTGGCCTCCTCGAGCACGCCCGCAATGAGTCGTTCGCGCAATTCGGGCGTGAGCTCAGGGTTGCCGAGGTCCTTCCACCACGTGGTGAATGGCCCGGAGAGATGATGCATGAAATGATGGATCCCGCCGGCGCCGCCGCCGAGGTGCAGGATGAGGTTGGGCCCCATCAGCGCCCAGCGCGCACCCGGACCCGCGGTCACGGCGGCGTCGACGTCCGCGACGCTGGCCACGCCCTCGGCGACGAGATGCACCGCCTCGCGCCAGAGCGCGGCCTGAAGACGGTTGGCGACGTGGCCGGGCACCTCGCGGTTGAGGCGAATCGCGCGCTTTCCGAGGGACGCGTAGAAGGCCAGCGCGCCATCGACGACCGTAGCGGAGGTTTCCTTCCCGCCGACCACTTCCACGAGTGGCATGAGATGGGGCGGATTGAAGGGATGACCGATGACGCAGCGTTCCGGACGGGTGCAGCCCTCCTGCAGGGCGCTCATCGTGAAGCCCGACGTACTGGACGCGAGGATGGCCTCGGGCCGTGCCGCGGCGGTGATGGCCTGCAGCAAGGCCCGCTTTGCCGCGAGGACCTCCGGTCCATTCTCCTGAATGAAGTCGGCACCCTGCACGGCGGTGGCGAGATCGGCGGTGAAACGCAGGCGATCGCGGGAAGCGCCGGGTGCTAGCCCGAGGGTTTCGAGGGCAGGCCACGCGCGGTCGACGAACGCGCGCAGTTTCTCCTCCGCCCCGGGCGCGGGGTCGGTCGCGATCACATCAAACCCCCGCGCAAGAAAGAAGGCAGCCCAGCTGGACCCGATCAGGCCTGCGCCGACGATGGCCACGGTGCGGACCGGGGGCGTGACCGGAGAGAAAGACGCGGACGCGGGCGAGGAGAGCGAGGACATGGGCGAGGCGAGGAGCAGCGGAGTACGAAGGGTGGAGCGCGTGACGTGAACGACGGGCGGGCGATTCCGGGCGGATGGCGAGCGAGCTTTCACCCATGTGGCCCAAGAGACGTGGAGAAAGGGGTGGGCAGCGGGCGATTGCTCCCAGGAGCGACCTGCTTTAGTTCGATCACATGGGACGGCGAGTCGAGGCAGAAGCATGGATCGATCGCGACACGGTGGGGCACGCGTACCGCCTGATCGGTTGCTGGCTCTGCGTGCGTGCGCCAGACGGTACGGTGCGGCGGCGACGCATCACCGAGACGGAGGCCTACCACGGGCCGGAGGACCGGGCGTCGCATGCGAGCCGCGGGCGCACGCCACGCAACGCGGTGATGTTCGGGCCCGGCGGCGTCTGGTACGTCTACCTCTGCTACGGCATGCATGAAATGCTGAACCTCGTGACCGGACCCGCGGATTGGCCGGCCGCCGTACTGATCCGTGGCGTCGAAGAGTGGAGCGGCCCGGGTCGTCTCACGCGCGCGTTGGGCATAGACCGGTCGCTCAACGGATGTCCGGTCGATGCAACCATGGCGGCTCCGCTCGCCGCGTGGATCGAAGAGGACAAAACCCTTCCATCGATTCCGCCCAGCGAGATCGAAGCGGGCCCACGAATTGGCGTGGCCTACGCCGGACCGACATGGGCCGCCAAGCCGTGGCGTTTCCGTTGGCTGACCCGCTGGGCTTCCCCCCGCGCGCGCGCGCGGCCTTGAGACCGCGGCGCGCCGGCGACACGCCGGAGCGCCGGCTAGGCCTTGGCGACAGCTGCCGCCGCGTAGCGGTCGAGGCGGTCGATCACGGCGGCGATTTCCTGGGGAAGATTGAAGAAGTGGACGGATATCCGGATGTCCTGCGGATGCGTGACGGGCGAGAGTAACATCCGATCCTCCTGACTCAGCGTCTGGTAGGCGGCCGTCGCTTTACAGGCGGCGGGCAACCGGACCACGACGATGCCATTGCGCGCCTCGGCGGCGATCGGTGAGGTCATCGCGAGGTGCTGGCTCGCCTGCACGGCCTGCGTGGCGAAGCCGGCGAGCTCGATGATCCGGGCGTGAATGCGGTCCCAGCCTAGTTCATCAAGCCAGCCGAGCGCCTCGGCTAGGCCGGCAAACCCCGCGCTGTTGCGGGTGGCGAACTCGTAGCGTCGCGCGTCGGGCAGCCACGTGACGTTGCCCACCTCGTCAAAGGTCGCTTGAGCGCGGGATCCGGTCCACGAGATGGGCGTGGCCTCCAAGGCATCCGGGCGCACGAGTAGGGCACCGGTTCCCTTAGGACCGAGCAGCCACTTGTGGCCGCACAGGCTGTAGTAGTCGCAGCCGATCTCGCGGAAGTTAACCCGGACGTTGCCCGGCCCTTGCGCGCCATCCAACAGCAGGCGGACGTTGCGCGCGCGCAGCGCAGCGGCGAGTTCGCGGCCGGGCACGGTCCGGCCGCTGCCACGGGAAACGTGACTGAGGGCGACCAAGCGGGTGGTTGGGGTCAGACGGTCGAGCACCTCGGCCACGACTCGCGAGGGATCGCCGACCGGCACCACGCGCCGACGCACGCCGAAGCGGCGCTCCAGGTTGTAGACCGGTAAGAGCATGGCGGGATGCTCCTCATCTCCGATGATGATCTCGTCGCCGGCCTTCCAGTCGATCGACCAGAGTACAACGTTGAGGCCAGTGGTGGTGTTGCTGGTCAACGCCACCTCGGTCGGATCCGCCCCGGTGAGCCGGGCGATGCGGGTGCGGCAGAGGTTCTCCAGGTCCGTGATTTGAGCGATGATTTTTGGATCCGCCGGCGCTTCGTTCTGTAGATCCAGCGCTGCCTTCATCGCGTTCATCACGCGATGAGGTGAGGGACCGTACGCGCCGGACTGGAAGTACAGGCTGCGCTGCAACGCCGGAATCTGCGCGCGAGCCGCTTCCACCCAATCAGAGGACACGGGCGCAGCGGCCGCGGTGGCCGGGGCACCGCTGGGGGCGGGCGAAGAGCGGAGGGCGGTCGACCCGGCAGTGGCCGCGGCGCCGCCGACGAAAAGCGAGGTAACGAAGTGGCGCCGGGAAAGGCGCGGGGTTTTACGGGAAGCCATGGTCCGACGAGCCGGCGGTCGAGTCAGCGAAGGAAAGCGGGGTTCGACCCGAGCATCGACATCGAGAACCGTGTCCGCGTCGGGCGCCCGAGGCAATCCTGACGTGCAGACCGAGCACCCGCTGGTGCGATCGCGTGGCCTTGCGGCAGAGTTCGGCCAATCGGCTGGGGAGTGCGGATTCGGACCAGGCTTTGCTTAGGGCGAGGAGGTGCGCCCTGCAGAGGTCATGGAGACGATACGGGCGACGCGAGGAGTTCGTCGGTCAGGCGCAGGCAGTACCACTGCATGCGCGGGAGGTGGAAGCATCCCTTCCACAGGTTGCCCTTGAGCCGGGTGGAAATACGGCCGTCGCGGTGAGCGTAACCAAACCACTCCCCGTGTACGGGGTCAGCGAATACGCGGTGCGACCACGTGTGCACGAGTTCATGCCAGGCCGCGTACTTGGGGTCGCCGGTGAGTTGGTAGGCCAGCAGCGTGGCAATCTCGGCCTCGTTGTGCGGCCACCAGAACTTCATCTCCGCCCAGTACTCCTGCACCGGCAGACCGCGGAGATCGGTGAAGTAGAGCAGGCCTCCGAACTCCCGGTCCCAGCCGCGCGCCCACATGCAATCGAGGATGGCGAGGCCCAGCCGGCGCAGCCGCGCGTCGTTACCACGCAATTTCGCCTCGTGCAGGATGAACCAGGCACACTCGATCGCATGGCCCGGATTGAGGGTCCGCCCATCAAAGTGGTCGACGATGCTTCCGTCCGGAGCGACGACCTCCATCAGCGCGCCGAGGTCTGGTTTGTAGAAGTCCCGCTCGATCTCCGCGATCGAGGCATCAATCCACTCGGTGCACGTACGGCCACGCACCGTCACATCGCCGAGCAGGGAGCGCACCTCCTGCGCCGTCACGATCGCGATCATCAGCGGCGCGACGCCTTTTGTCGGTCTGTTCTGCGGATCCACCTTTTGCGGCATGACGCCCGGGGTGAAGCTGTGGTGGAGGTAGGTATCGAAGAACGCCAGCGCCTCGGCGCGGGCGGTTTCGTCTCCGGTGGCGACGGAGTAGGCGGCGGCGGCGATGGTGGCGAAGCACTCGCTGTAGACGTAGCGGCGCATGCGCAGCGGTCGGCCGTCGCGCGTGACCGTGAAGTAGAGCTTGCCGCCGGGACCACGGCAGTGATCGCGAATGAACTGGAGGCAGCTGCGTGACATCTCCAGCCACTCCGGATTCGGTCCGTGAGTGCGGTGGAGTGTGGCGAACATCCACGACGCCCGGCCCTGCAGCCAGACGCCTTTATCGGTGTCGATCAGGGTGCCGTCCTCCGCCACCGCGGTGAGGATGCCGCCGTGCTCGCGGTCCGCGCCGTGGCGCAGCCAGAAGGGGATCGTGCTGTCTAGGAGTCCGTGGCGGTAGGTCTCGCGAAGCGTTTCCAGACGGGTGCGGGTGAGGGACATGGCGGGAAGGTCGGAGTGGCGGGCGGATGGGTCGGGTAAAGGTCGTGGCGGCGCGGCTGGATTGGTGGCTGGTCTCGCGGTCCGCGGCGGGGTGGGCTCGCCGTGGCGCGCAAGACCGCAGCGCCTTGGGCTCGGCTTACTTCAGCCCGGCCTGAGCCAGCACCCACTGCTGGATCGCCTGGGTCTGTTCCGGCGTGACGTTGTGCCCGGTTTCGATGGCGAGGAGCAGGCGCTTGGGCGCGCGGATCACGTTGTAGGCGGCGTACATGGAGGTGGGCGGGCACGTTTCGTCATTGTAGCCCCACGAATAGAAGCCCGGAACGCGGAGGCGTCGGGCGAAGTTCACGGCGTCGTAGTATGCCGTGGTGGCCTGCTTGGCCGGCGTGGCATGCAGCGAGGGTGCGCCGCCCTCCGGCCGCATCATGTGCGGCCAGCCGCCGGCCCGTCCGTGTAGGTAGCCGGTCACATCGGAGTAAGCGGGATAGTTTGCCGCGAGGGCGGTGACGCGCGGATCGAGTGCCGCGGTGGTGATGGAGAGCTGCCCGCCCTGACTTCCCCCGATCACGATGAGCGTGCGGCGATCCCACGCTGGATGGGAAACGAGGTAGTCATTCGCGCGGATGCAGCCGAGGTAGACGCGGCGGTAGTAGTAACGCTCGCGGGAATCCAAGTTGAAGACGTTGTATCCATTCAGCGCGGACGCGCCAAGCTGGTCGTACAGCTCCTGCGGGAGATTCACGGGGATCCCATGGATCCCGATCTGCAGCGTGATAAAGCCTCGCTCCGCGAGGTCGATCAGGCCGCGGTACGGACGGACTCCGGCGCCGGGGACGTTCAGCATGGCCGGGAACGGACCCGGTCCGCGGGGCACGCAAAGGATGCCGTAGATGCGGCTGACGGACCCACGGTTCGTACCCACATTCTGCAGGCTGACGTGGAACACCTCGACCTTGGACGTCGAGAGGTCGGGCTGCAGGGTGAGCCGTGCGTCGATCGGAATCTCCGCGAGCTGCGCCTTCTGCGCGGCCCAGAACGCGTCGAAGTCCGCCGGCTCGGTCTGGGTCGGCTGAATCCGCTCCGGCGCGACGCCAGCCGTGGCGACGCCGCGGTACGAGCGACCTGCGACGGTAGCGGTGACCACGCAGCGGATGAAGCCGGGCTGATCCAAACTGCCACCGGTGATTCGGAGACCGCCCACGGGCACGACGGCCGTCTGCGGAGCCGCATCAAGCATTTCTGGACCAACACGGTACGTGACGCTCACCCCCTCAACGGGCTGTTGGTCGGCCACGACGGAAACGAGGAATGTCACCGGTTCGCCAACACCGTAGGTCCACCCCGCACGTTCTGGCGCGACGCGCACTTGGACGGCGGCAGCGCGGTCGTCGGCGGGTGCCGGAATTGACCAGTCGGGGCGGGAGCCGGATGGCGCCGCGTGCCCGGAGTATGGGACGGCGACGAGGGCGGTGGTGAGGGCAAGGAACGTGAGCGAGCGGAGCATAGCGGAGAACGCGGGATGCGGACGGACGGTCTGGGGTGGGTTCGGGCAGACGATTAGGCTCGGCAACCCGTGCCGCATTTGGGATGCCTTGGCGGTCAGCGGCAATAACAGACAGGAAATCTAACATGGCCCTTTGGGAATATAAGATCATCAGCAGCGGCAAAGGCGGCTTTGGCAGCCCGGCCCTCCTGGAGACGCATCTCAACCAGCTCGGTAAGGACGACTGGGAGATCATCGCTTTTCACACGCAACCGGACAACCCGCTCGCCTTCCAAGGTCTCGCGCGGCGGACCACCCAGCGCGATTGGACGCTCGAGGATGCCGCCGCCGCGGCAGCCAAGGCCGAGGCCGAGAAACTCCGCGCCGAATTCGCCGCCAAGTTCCAGGCCGCCCAGTCCAGCGCTCCAGCAGCCACCGCCGAGGATAAGCAGACGTCGCTGGTGGCCGAAGCCGCCGGCGGCGGTGACGACTTCCGTCGCGTCCGCGACACCGATCGGGATCAGGATCCCGAGGAGGTCGCTGACGACGAAAACGAGGAGTGGAAGAAGCTGGAGTCGGAGCAAGAGCTCCCGAGCTTCTTCGAGTTCATTCGTCCGCACATGCGCCGCAACCAGCGCGGCCCGGGCATGTCCCTCGCGGTGGATTACCTCGCGAATAAGATCGACCTGACGCCGGCCGACATTCTCACCGCGTTGCGCGAATGCGACTTCGTCATCCCCGAGCGCGAGGACGATGATCCCGTGTACCTCGAGTACGACGGCGATCTCTACTGGGTGAACGTCAATCGTCACCACCAACTCTTCATCAACACGAAGGAAAAGCCGCGTCCGGTCTTCCGGACGGTCAAGGGCCAGCCCGTCGCGGCGCCGGAGAAGCCGGCTGATGATCAGGGGGGCCGACAAGACGATCGCGGCGGTCGTCAGCAGGATCGCGGTGGTCGCCAAGATGGCGGCGGTCGCCGCAGTCGTGACGACGCTGCTTCCAGCGCGGAATCTCCCGCCCCGGCCCCCGCCGAAGCGTCGGCTGCGGCCCCCGCGACGGCCAGCGGGCAGGGTGGAGCGACGGCCGAAGCGGGTGAGGGCGACGATGCGCCCGACACTACGCCGGAGCCCGAGGCCACCGGCCCAGCCGCGGATCTGCTCCGCCGTCTCCGCCCGATGATGCGCCGCAACCGCCGCAGCCCCGGCGTGTCCGGCAGCATCAGTTTCCTCTCCCGCGCCCTCAAGCAGAGCGAACAGGACTTCACCGCGACCCTCGTGTCCGTCGGTTTCATCCTGCCGACCGGGCCGAACGACAAGCCGGCGGCGCTCGACGTAGGCAATTGGGCTTACTGGTTAAATCAGGACGGACGCGGTGGGCTCTGGATCAATGGCCGCAAGCGCAGCGATCGCGATCGGGGCGCGCCGACGCCGGCGACCTCGAATTCCGCTGACGCTCCGGCGGCTGAGGCCGCGCCCTCAGGCGCGGCGTCCGTCTCCGACGTCGTTGCTCCCGCGGTCGAGCCGTCCGCCGCCGTCGCGCTCGCGGACTCCGCTGCCTCCGCGCCGGCTGCCCCCGCCGTCTCGTCGGTTAGCTCGGTCGCGCCGCTCTCCGGCGAAGCGTTGCTGGCCGATCTGCGCGCTCGCCTCGAAGCGAAGCCGCGCGGCGGTGCCGCAGCGTCGATCGCGGATCTCGCGTCAGCCACCGGCCGCAGCGAATCCGATCTCCTCGCCGCGCTCGCGGCGAGCGGTCTCGCGGCCCCAGCTGAGCCCGGCGACAAGTCTGATTCGATCGACGTCGCGGAGGATCAGTTCTGGCTCGAGAAGGGTGCAAAGGACGGCGTTGTCCGGCTGCAAGCCAAGGCGAAGGCCAAGGCCAAGCGGAAGGCTGCGTCGTCCGAGGAAGAGTCCGCGGCGCCCGCTGATGGCGCCGAGGCGAAGCGCCCGGCCCGCAAATTGACCAAGAAATCCGCGAAAAACTGAGTAGAGTAGGGCGGTTCCCAAAACCCGCGCTGCCCCGTGTTGACGATCACTGATCTCCGGAAGTCCTTTCCTTCGCCCGAGGCGGGCGGGCGTCCGGTCGAGATCGTGCGCGTCGCCCGCTTCGAACTCGCGGCTGGGCAGCAGTTCGGCCTGCGGGGTGAGAGTGGGTCCGGCAAGACGACGTTTCTGCACCTGATCGCGGGCTTGCTTGCGGCGGATGCGGGACGGATCGACTTCGATGGCGTCGACGTGGCGGCCTTGGGTGAGGCCGCGCGGGATCGCCTGCGCGCAGAGAGGATGGGCTATATTTTTCAGACCTTCAATCTGCTGCAGGGTTACACGGTGCTGGAAAATGTCCTGCTGGGGATGAGTTTCGGCGGTGGGCGGATGGATCGGGACCACGCGCGTGCGCTGCTGGAGCGCGTGGGCCTCGGCACGCGGCTGCATCACTTTCCGCGCCAGCTCTCCACCGGCCAGCAGCAGCGTGTCGCGGTCGCCCGCGCCTTAGCGAACCGGCCGCGGCTGGTGCTGGCGGATGAGCCGACCGGCAATCTCGACCGGCGCCGCGGGCAAGAAGCCCTCGCCTTGATCCGCGAGGCGTGCGCGGAGGCGGGCGCCGCGCTCCTGCTCGTCAGTCATGATCCGGAGGTGCTGGGGCAGTTCTCCGCCGTCCGCGACTTCGCCGAGCTGAATCGCCCCGCGGCCCCGGGCGCAGCCTGAGACTCTGGTTGCCATGACCCTGCCGCTCATTCTCTACCGCAGCCTCCGGCAGCACGCTCTCTCGACGCTCGTGACGGCGGGCAGCATCGCGCTCGCGGTGGGCCTCTTGATGGTGGTGTGGATGGTGAAGGCGCAGTCGCAGCGCGCGTTCGTGGAAACGAGCACGGGCTTCGACGCCGTCCTCGGGGCGCGGGGCTCGCGGTTGCAGCTCGTGTTGAACGCCATTTTCCATCTCGAGGCATCGCCGGGAAATATTTCCGCCGCCGACTTCGAGCAGATTCGCCGGCACCCTGCCGTAAAGGCGGCGATTCCGCTGGCGGTGGGCGATAATTATCGTGGCTACCGGATCGTCGGCACACAGGAGGAGCTCTTCACGAAGGTCGAGTACGCGCGCGGACGGCGCTACGTCGTCCAGCCGGGTGGACGCGTCTTCGCCGGAGCTGCCCACGAGGCCCTCGTCGGTTCGTTCGCGGCGGAGCGGCTCGGGTTGCGCGTCGGGGATACGTTTCAACCGTACCATGGGTTAATCTTCGACCCCAAGAGCCAACACGAGGAGGTCTACACGGTGGTGGGCATTCTGGAGCCGACGAATACGCCGGCCGATCGCGTGCTCTGGATTCCGCTCGCCGGCATTCAGAACATGAAGGGGCACGATCCCAAGTTTGCGACGGACCTGAGTGCGGTGCTGCTGCAGCTCCGCACGCCGCAGGCCGGGTTCATGCTGGATATGATGTACAATCGGCAAGGCAACCGCCTGACCTTTGCCTATCCGGTGGGCGCCATCGTGGCGAATCTGTTCGGCAAGATCGGCTGGTTCGACCGCGTGCTCGCCCTGGTCGCGTACCTCGTGGCCTTCGTCGCGGCTGGCAGCGTGCTCGCGAGTATCTACGCGTCGATGAGTGCGCGTCGGCGCGATCTCGCAATCTTCCGTGCCCTCGGGGCGCGTCGCCACACGTTGTTTACGGCCGTCGTCGCGGAGGCGGCGGTCATCGGCGCTCTGGGCGCGGCGGCCGGCTTCGTGGTCTACGGCGCGTTGCTCATGGGCGTGGCGCGGATCATTCGCGCCCAGACGGGCGTGGCGCTCGATGTGTTTGCTGGCCACCCGGTGTTGTGGATCGCCCCCGTGGCCATGGTGGCCCTTTGCGCGCTCGGTGGCGTCATTCCGGCCATCAAAGCTTACCGTGTTCCCGTCGCCGAGACGCTCGCCCCGACTTCCTAACTTCGCGGGGCCTCAGGCTCCCACGTGCCCGCGCCGGGCCTTCCGCAGTCTCCCTTCCCTTTCATCCGCTTTCCCCCCCGAAATCCTATGCCTACCCCAGAAGAGACCTCCCTCACGCGTCGCTCCTTCGTTCGCCTCTCCGCGCTGACCGCTGGCGCGGGCATCCTCGCGACCAGCTCCGTGCCGCGCGCTTTCGGCGCCGCGTCGGGCTCGGATCGCATCCGCGTTGGCCTCATCGGCTGCGGCGGCCGCGGTGCGGGCGCAGCCAAGAACTGCCTTGATGCCGCTCCCGGCGTCGAGATCGTCGCCCTCGCGGACCTCTTCCCGCGCCAGACCGAGCGCCTTCGCGAGCGGTTCAAGGTGCCGGCCGAGATGTGCTTTCACGGCTTCGACAATTACCAGAAGCTCCTCGCGACCGACGTGGATCTCGTGATCCTCGCCGCGCCCCCCGGATTCCGCCCGAGCCACTTCGCCGCCGCCGTCGCCGCAGGCAAACACGTGTTCATGGAAAAGCCGGTGGCCGTCGATCCCGTCGGTGCCCGTGCGGTCATCGAGGCCTCGCGTCTGGCCAAGCAGAAGAACCTCGGCGTCGGCGTCGGCACGCAGCGCCGGCACCAAGCGAGTTACCTAGAGATCATGAAGCGCATCCACGATGGCGACCTCGGTGAACTCGTCGGTGGACAGTGCTACTGGAACGGAGAAAGCATCTGGTTCCGCGAGAAGAAGGAATGGCTGGCGGACCTCACGGATTTCGAGTGGCAGTGCTGGAATTGGTACCACTGGGACTGGTTGTGCGGCGACCAGATCGTCGAGCAGCACATCCACAACATCGATGTGATGAACTGGGCGTACGGTGGCCCGCCGGTGAAGTTCTCCGGCATGGGCGGACGCCAGAATCGCGGTAGCATCCCCGGCAATATCTGGGACCACTTCGCGGTCGAACTCGAGTACGCCAACGGATCCCGCGTGACGAGCTTCTGCCGCCACGCCCCGAAGACGATGACGCGCATCGGTGAGCGGGTCGTGGGCACGAAGGGCACGTCCGATCCGAGCCGTTGGATCAAGGGCGCCAAGCCTTACGAGTACACCGGTGCGGCGGGTGACCCGATGGTGCAGGAGCACACGGACCTGATCACGAGCATCCGGGCGAATAATCCGATCAACGACGGCATCCGCATTGCCGAGAGCACCCTGACCGCGATCGGAGGGCGCATGGCGGCGTACACGGGCCGTGAGATCTCATGGAGCTGGCTACTCAACGGCTCGAAGCTGGACATCTTCCCGAAGAACCCCGCGCCCGGCCCGGGCCTCTTCGGCGCGGTGCCGGTTCCCGGCGAGACGCCGCTGGTCTAGGCGCCCGCACCGGTCGCCGCCGCCGGCTGACGGTAATAGACCAAGCGGTTTTCGAACGTGCCGTCGTCGTGGAAATCGACGACGGCATAGGCCGGTCCAAATTCTTGATACGGACCTTTCCACCAGCCGCCGGCCACCGCGCCGTTGCAGCAGTAGCGGACCCCCAGGTACGAGACTTCGTCGACGAGGTGAATGTGGCCGGAGAGGCAGGCCTTTACGTTGGGGTGCTGCCGGAAGAGCGTCTTCAGTTTTCTCACGTCGAGGTGCATCCACTGTCCAGGCACCTGCCAGTTGCCTGTCTTCTCGTTCTCGCCGTCCAGGAAAGTGGAGGCGGAGAGAATCGGAATGTGTGACAGCACGCAGACCGGCGTGGTCGTAGCCGTAGCGGCGAGGTCGCGGACGAGCCATTCGAACTGGGTGTCGTCGAGCCGAGCCGTGTATCCAATCTTCGGATCCTCAATCCGTTGCATCGAATCCAGCACCACGAAGTGCCAGCCGGCCTGGTTGAAGGAGTAGTAGCGATCGCGGAGCGCGAGGCGCTCGAGGGCCATCGCCTTGCCGAACACCGCATCCGTCGCGGCGGCCGCGCCGGCGGCGTCGCGGAGCTTCCAACCCCAGATGTCATGATTGCCGAGGCAGGCGTGGTGCGGGATCCGCAGCTCGGCGGAAAGTGCCCGGTCCCAGAGCGCCCACTGGGCGAGGGCGCCGTCCTTCTCCTTGCCCAGTGCGTCCATGATCAGATCGCCGCCAAAAAAGATGAAGTCCGGCTTCGCGGCCTGGGCGTGCCGCAACGCCTCGGTGAGGCCCGCTTCAGCCCCGCGTTCGCCGAAGACGTGCGTGTCCGTGAGGTGGGCCACGCGGAGGACCCGTTGCCGCGGGCGGACCGGCGGAGGCGCGCTGGACGCAAGCAGCGGCGAAGCGAGGGAACCGAGGCTGGCACCTGCGGCGAGCTGACCCAGAAAGTGACGGCGTTGCATGGACAGGGGGTAGAAAAAGGAAGGGAAACCGAACGGATACTGACCAAGCGGAAACGTACCAGATCCTGCTCCAAGCTCAATCTCGCACCCGATGCGCCGCCTCGCCTTGCCCTCCCGGGGTAAGTGAAGTCGCGACACGGGAGTGGCGGCGATCGAAACGCGTCCTCGGCGAAGCGACAATGCCGTGACGACGTCACGGCCATTTCACAATCCCGGTCGTGCAACCGCGCAGCGAGCAGAGTGAACCTTCCGGCATGACCTCCGTGACTCGTTTCCTGCTGCCTGCTATCGCCTTGTCGTTCGGCTCGCTTTGCTTGGTGTCGCTGCGCGCCGAGTTGTCGTTCCTCTCCGGTGTTTCCATTCCCGGTGGTGGTGAGGTGGTGGCGCACTACAACGCCACCTCCGGTCCGGATCGCGTGCTGGTGACCAACTCACTGGCGCGCACGTCTGGCGTCAGCCATCGCGTCGACATCTACTCGCTCGCTCCCTCCGGCGTCCTCGCGCTCGAGACCGTCGCGGATTTTGATCCCGTGTTCGGCGCGTCGTCGACGCTCTCGGTGAGCAGCGTGGCCGCTGATCCGAGCAGTCGTGGGTTTGGGGCTGCCAGCATCATCCCGAAGGACAACACCACCGTGCTCGGCAAGGTCGCGTTCTTCGATGTTCATACCGGTGCCATTCTCCGCGTGATCGACGTGGGATTTCACCCCGACGCCGTCCGCTTCACGCCGGATGGTCGTCGGCTGATTGTAGCCAACGAAGGTGAATTCACCGCCGGTGCCGCTCAGGCGCCGGGTTCGATCAGCGTCGTCAATCTCACCGGCTTCAACGCCTCGACCGACCTGCAACTGCGCGCGCCGTTGGTCACGACGGTCGACTTTCGCGACGGCCTAGCGCCTGGCGTCACCCTCGAAGGACTTCGCTTCAATGTCGCCGGAATCCCGGCAGGCGATCGCTACCTCTACATTGAACCCGAGTTTTCCGTCGCCACCAACGAGCGCGCCTATGTGACGCTGCAGGAAAACAACGGCATTGCCGTGGTCGATCTCGAGGGCGGTGGCGCTCCCCGCATTTCCGCGATCCTTCCGCTGGGCACGATCACCCAGCGTGTGGATGCATCCGACCGCGATCCGACCAACGGTGGGCTGGCCGCGATCAACATCAACGATGTGGTCCCGGGCCTGCCGATGCCCGACACCCTTGCGACGTTCATGCACGGCGGCCGCCGCCTCTTGGCCACGGCAAATGAGGGCGATGCCCGCACCGACGACGGCGACGTCGCGCGCGCTGGTGCCGCGAACGTCGTCGATACCGTGTCCGACGGGGCTGGCGACCTGACCTTTGCGGGGAGCCTGAGCGACTCGGCTGGCATTGGCCGACTCACGATCTCCCGGTTCGACGGTAATCTCGACAGCGATAGCCTTGTTGAGGTGCCGACGATGATCGGCACGCGCAGCTTTACACTCTGGGACGAGGCCGGCCGCCGGGTCTTTGACAGCGGTTCGATGCTCGAGGACTTCGTACGGGCCAATGCGCCGCTCACGTTCAACATGAACAATGGCACGACGACCGCGATCGACACGCGCTCGGACGATAAGGGACCTGAGCCGGAGGCTCTGGCCTACGGCGAAATCGCTGGCCGCCAGTTTGTCTTTGTCGGCGCGGAGCGGCAGAACGGGATCTTCCAGTTCGACGTGACGGATCTTTCCCGCGTTTCGATCGTGGGCTACTACAACATTGTCGACGGCACGAAAGTCGTGACTGGCACGCAGTATATTTCGCCGGAGACGATCGTCTTCGTCTCCGCCAGCGACAGCCCGACCGGCAAGCCTGTCCTGCTCGTGGGTTACGAAGGCGTCGAGCCCGCCATCAGCGGTTCCCTCGCTGTCCTGGAGGTGCAGCCGACCACCACCCGGGTGGTCAATGGCTCGGTGCGCGCGAACGTCGCGGCCGGCGAGACGATGATCGTGGGCTTCTCTGCGGACAGCGCCGACTCGGTGTTGATGCGGGCTGTTGGGCCTGGCTTGGCGCAATTTGGCGTTACGGGCACCCTCGCGGATCCACTGCTGTTCCTCTATTCGCCAAGCCGCCTTTTGGAGTCCAACGAGGACTGGGTCGCGACCCCGGAACTTCAGGCAGGAGCGGCTGCGGTTGGAGCGTTTGCGCTGCCGACGGGAAGCCGCGATTCCGTGATCCTGCGGTCTCTCACCGGTGGGCACACCCTGCATCTCGCTGCGCGCTCGCCTGGCGACGTGCTGATGGAAGTCTACGGCGTCGGCCCGACCGCACGTCTGGGGAATTTCTCCACGCGTGGCCGCGTCGGTGGCCCGGGGGATCGTCTGATCGCGGGGTTTGTTGTGCTGGGCCAAGGAGCGCATCCGGTCCTGATCCGCGCGGTGGGGCCTAAGCTTTCTTCTTTCGGGGTGACGAATGCCTCGGCGGATCCGCGTCTTGAGGTGTACCGCAATGGCGTGAAGGCTGCCGACAACGACGATTGGGCGCAGGCGGTTTCTGCGGCTGACCTCGCCGCCGCCGGGGCCTTCTCGCTTGAGGGTGACACGAAGTCCGCCGCCGTGCGTTTAAGCCTCACTGGCGGCGCCGCCTACACCATCCACGTCTTTGGCGCTGGTACCCCGGGCGAGGCCCTGCTCGAGATTTATCAGGTACGCTGAAGACGCCCAACAGCGCCTCCGCGCACGACCTCTCCCTCAGGTCATTTCCCAAAAGGGGTCAGGCTTTGTCGTTTGCCGTCCGGCTCCGATAGCTCAGGCGGCGCAGCGCGGATGAAGAGTGAGGCGGTCTGCCGACGACAAAGAGCAAAGCCTGACCCCTTT
>JAIXWY010000011.1 GCA_027490995.1 Opitutaceae bacterium | reverse complement strand
GGTTGGGTCAGGGGAGTCGCTTCGGCGATCGGTCGGAGCCGTTCCGCCTGATCCCGAAGGTGTACGCGGCGCTCGATCCGGGTGAGGCGATCGCGGCGCGAGAGGCGAATGGAGGTGCGTTGCTCGGCGTGTGCTTTGTGCATCCGCGACCGACGCATCTCTCGGTGGGAATAGTGGCGGTGGCGCCGGAGGCGCAGGGACGAGGGATCGCCCGTGGCCTGCTGACCCGCGCGTTGGCACGGGCGGACGAGCTCCGCGTTCCCGCGCGGCTCGTATCGAGTCTGCTCAATCTCGATTCCTACTCGCTCTACACGCGGCACGGTTTCGTGCCCGAGGAGGTTTATCAGGATGTGGTCATCACCGTGCCGGTGGGTGGCTTGGACTTACCGCCGAGCGTGCGTGCAAGGGTCGCGTCGGTGCGCGTGCGGCAGGCTGTGCCCGGTGAAGCGGAGAACATCGCGGCCTACGAGCACGCGCGGCGTGGGATTCATCGACCGGCAGACCACGCGCTTTTTCTCGCCAATCGAGTGGGGGATTGGCGCGTCTGGGTGGCGGAAGACGCCGCGGGTGCGCTCACCGGTTATCTCGTCGCCAGCGTCCATCCCCACCACCGGGCGGTGGGACCAGGGGCGGCGGACGACGACGTGACGGCGGAGGCGTTGCTGCTGACCGCGCTGGATGCATACCGGGGCGGTAGCGCCCTCGTGCTGGTCCCCGCGGCGGCGGCGGGACTCGTGGCCCACCTGTACGCGCTTGGCGGACGCAACGTCGAACTCCACGTGGCGCAGGTGCGACCGGTGCCTGGGACTCGGGGCGCGGCCGACGCAGGGGGAGCGGGCATTGCGACCGGGACGGTAGACGCGGACAGGATGGAGGCAGCGAGCAGGTCGGATGCGGCTCGCGATCTGGCTGGTGTCAGGTCGCGCGGCTGGGCATTCCCGACTTTCCTGCCGGAGAGCGCCTGAGCGCGGGAGATGCGACTGAAACGCATCCGCGCCGTAGGAGCGGGAGCAGACGTCGGATCGACCCCGGACAACGCGCGCGTGGGGGACCCTATCTTCCCACGGCCGGAGGCGATTAGTCTCGCGCCAGCACGCGAAGGCGAAGCGGCGCTTTTCGAGGCCGCCGCGCCGCTGCGGGGCGGTTAGCTTGCTTCCTCGTTGGAGAACACGTGCTGCACGTCGTCGTGTTCCTCGAGGGCATCGTGGAGCCGCTCGATCGCGGTCGCGCCGGCGGCGTTGACCGGCACGGTGCTGGTCGGGATGTAGGCGAGTTCGGAGCTGGCGGTCTTGATCCCGGCCGAGTCGAGTGCGTGCAGCACCTTGTCGAAGCGCGTGACCTCGCAGCGCACCTCGAAACCCTCGTCGGTCGTGATCACGTCGTCGGCGCCGGCGTCGAGCGCGATTTCCATCAGCCGGTCCTCGGCGACCTGCTCTTTAGCGATGAGAAACTGCCCCGCGTGCAGAAATTGAAACGCGACCGCTCCGGAAGCCGCGAGGTTGCCGCCATGCTTGGCGAAGATTGCGCGGACGTCTTGGGCAGAGCGCGTCTTGTTGTCGGTGGTGACCTTGACCACGAACGCCACCCCGCCTGGGCCGTAGCCCTCGTAAGTGACATCCTCGTACACCACGCCGGGGAGTTCTCCGGTGCCCTTCTTGATTGCCCGGTCGACATTGTCGGCGGGCATATTGGATTCGCGGGCCTTCAGGAGCAGCGTGCGTAGCCGCGCGTTGCCATCGGGATCACCACCGCCGGCCTTGGCCGCGAGGGTGATGTCACGCGAGAGACGGGAAAACACCTTGCCCTTGCGGGCATCGGTCACGGCCTTGAGCCGCTTGACCTTGGACCACTTGTTATGGCCTGCCATGGCGGATGACGGGAGGGGAAGGGGAGCGGACCGGAAACGCTCGCGACCCAAGCGGGGGGCGGTGTGACCACCGCGTTCCCCTGGGCCGCGGAGGGGTCACTTCTTGTTCGCGCGCTTGGCCGGCTTCCACGGATTGCCACCGACGACCGCCGGGGTGGCGGCGGCGGGGGCCGGATCGTCCTTGGAGAACTTGTTCACCAGCAACTGCTGGATGATCGTGAAGAGCCCGTTGACGGTCGAGTAGAGCGCGAGCGCGCAGGAGAAGTTGTAGCAGAACAACGTGAAGATGATCGGCATGAACTGCATCATCTTCACCTGCAGGTTATCGGTCGTCGGCGTCGGAGTGAGCCGCATTTGCACGACCATCGTGGCGCCCATCAGCAGCGGCATGATGTTGAGCGGCAGTCCGAAAATCCGCGCCACCGTGTCGGGTGCGGAGAGATCGGGTGCCCACAGGAAGGAGGCGTAGCGTAGTTCTGACGCGCTCTGGAGCATGGCGAAGAAGCCGACGAAGAGCGGGATGGTGATCAGGATCGGTAGACAGCCCCCGAGCGGGTTGACCTTGTTTTCCTTGAAGATCTCCATCGTCGCCTGATTCAGCTTCTGCGGATTGTCCTTGTGCTTCTCGCGGACGGCTTGGAGCTGCGGCTGGAGTTTCTGCATCCGCTTCGCGGCGCGTGAAGCGGCGAGTGTGAACGGCAGCGTGATGATCTTCAGGAAGAGCGTCATCAGCACGATCGCCCACCCCCAGCTCGGCACGAAGTCATGGGCGCTGTGCATGAGCGTGAGCAGGAACGGTCCCACGTAGCCTGAGAGCAGGATCCGATTGAAGAAGTACCGGTCGAACTGCATCACCCGGTCCTGCCCATTCGGAAGGGTGGCGAGGCGCTTGTACTCCTTGGGACCGACGTACAGATCGCCGCCGAACGTCTCCGTGGCCTGCGGCGCGAGTGCCTTGAGATCGACGCGGACGGTGCCGGCGACGCCGATGTTCGGGGACGTGGTGCCGGGGAAAGGAGGAAGCTCGACGCGGCGCGTGACGATGCCGATACCGGGTTGGTCGAGGTGGAAGATGGAGGCGAAGAACTGGTTCTTGACGGTGGCCCAGACGACGGAGCCCATCTGCTCGATCTGGGGCTTAGGGTTTGGATCTCCGAAGCCCATGCCAGCGAGGAAGCCGCCGCCCTCGAGCTCGCTGCGCTCATTGAACAGAAAATCCTCACCGTTGAAGAAGCCGACGTTGAGGTACTGCCCGTAGTCCAGCGCGCTGAATGGCGCGGCGGTGCCGAGGCTGAGTGCGGCGCGCGGCAGCGCGATCGTCTGATCGGTCAGATTGCGGAACGTCGTCTCATGGCGGATCTCGTAGGGGTCGTCGCCCTCCTTGAGCGAGGCGTTGGCCGCGTGAATCGAGTAGCGGCGCGTGACCTCGATACGGTTCTCGAGCACGATCCGGAAGACCGCCTCGGTGGCGGACGACGAGACCAACTCGTAGCGCGCTGCGCGGTCGAGGCCCGGAAAATCGGCGAACGCGAGGATCGGGTCGGCGCGGAGCGAATTGAAGACGAACGGGGCGGGCTCGTTCTGCACCGCCGGGTACTGGAGGAACGCGACCTCGCGGACGGCGCCGCCGAAGTTGCTCAGACGCACCTCGACGAAGGCGTTGCGCAGCGTGGTTACGCGGGCCCCGGCGTCGTCGCTGACCAGCGCGGCAAAGGTCGAGGTGGCGGCTGCCGGAGCAGCGGGGGCGTTGACGCTCGGCGTCGCTGGGGCGCCCGGCGCGGGTGCCGTGGTCGTGGCGGGCGGGAGCGCCGGGGGAGGCGGGGTGCGGCTGTTGCCGTAGATCAGGAAGGCAATGGCCGCGGCCATGAGGGCCACGCCGATGAGGGTGTTCTTTTTATCCATGAACGTCGGAAGCGGTGGAAAGGACGGCACCGGAAGGCGTGCCGGGGAAAGCGGATGGAGTGCGGGCGAGGGGAGGACGTGCAGTCCGTGCGACCGCGGTGCAGCGTGGGGTGGCGCGAGGCGGGACCAGATCCACCCCGCCCGGATGGAACGGGTGGCAGCGGCCGAGGCGCCGCAGGGTCAGCCAGCTCCCGCGTGCCAGACCATGCTCGCGCAGCGCGTCGGCCGCATAGTGCGAGCAACTCGGATAGAAACGGCAGCCGCAGCCCGGCCCCATCACCCACGGCAGCATGGGCGAAACCGTAAGCTGGTAGATCCGGATCAGCCCGAGGAGCGCCGACACCGGGAGCGCGGCGAGGCCGCGGGCGAGGCGAAGGACGGACGACGGTGACTCCGGAGGCGTCATGCGGCGGGGGAAGGACGAGGCGCGAGGCGCGAGCAGGCCTCGATGAACTTCCTTTCGATTTCCCGATACTCAAGCCGATTGAGCGAACGCTTCGCCACCAGCAGTAAATCGTAACCCGGCGGCACCACCTCCTGATGCTGCCGAAACACCTCGCGCAGACGCCGCTTTGCTCGGGCCCGCTCCACGGCTCCCCCGACGGCGGCGGTCGAGGCGACCGTACAAATCCGACGCAGCGCCACGGGCGGCGGGGGCGTGGCCGGCCTCAGCCGGTACCAAAGCGTGAACCCACCGCAGTCGCACCGACGGCCAGACTCGCGGACCGCTTGAATGTCGCGCTGGCGCCGCAGATGCTGCTCGGCGCGGAAACGCATGGCGGACGCAGACGCTGGCCAGGGCGGGGCGGGCGATGACGGAATCAGACGACCGTCAGGCGCTTGCGACCCTTGCGGCGGCGCGCGGCCAGCACCTTGCGACCACCCTTGGTGGCCTTGCGGGCGCGGAAACCGATCTTGCGGGCGCGTTTCTTGCGATGCGGGCGGAAGGTGGGTTGCATGGTCGAAAGTTGATTAAGAGATGACTGAAGTGCCGGAGATGCAGGAGGGTGTCAAGCCGCAGAACAGCCCGCCCCCGCGATGGCGGAAAGCGGCTCCAGACCCCGTTTCTGGCGCCGGGCCGACGCGGAGGATGTGGGCGGTCGGAGAGGGAGCGGTTTTGCCCATCATTTTCCGCAACGGGGATCGCTCATCCGGGTCTCCGGGGTGGATCGGTTCGAGGGGGTCACGGCGATGGCGCGAGCCCGCCGGCAGGCCCCCTTCCACCCCCTGAGCCCGGTGGGCCGCCCTCCGTGGTTTACCTCTTCCGTGGGGCTGCGGGCGCGACCGCGTGGGTGACGATTTTCGGCGGGTTGGCGCGCACACTCGACAGCGCTGCCGTCAGGTTGTCTTCTGTTGCTCATGGGCCTTTCCTCCCCGGCCAAGGTGGTCCCCCGCCTCACCAAGAAACAGTACACTGCCCGCCTCCCAGCACTGCGCGAGGAACTCGTCCAGCTGCAGGTTCAGCTGAAGAACGCCCCCTTCACGGTTGTCTTGATCGTCGCTGGCGTCGCCGGCTCGGGCCGTGGCGACCTACTGAACACCCTGGGAGAGTGGCTGGATCCCCGCGGCGTCGAGACCTTCGCCCTCCAATCGCCCTCTGAGGAAGAGCGAGAGCGCCCCCTGATGTGGCGTTACTGGCGCAACCTCCCCGTGCGTGGCCGCATCGGGGTCTTCGCCTCCTCGTGGTACACCGAGACGCTCCACGAACAGCTGCATGGCGGCATCAAGGCCCGGGCGGAGCTCGACCACGAACTCCGGCGGATCCGCCACTTCGAGAAGCTCCTCGCGGACGACGGCACCTTGGTGATCAAACTCTGGCTGAACCTTTCGAAGAAGGATCAACGCACGCGGTTGCGGGCGCTGGAGGCCGACCCCGACAAGGCGTGGCGCGTGACGGAGGAGGACTGGCTGGCGCACCAGCGCTACGCGTCGCTGGCGCGGACCGCGCGGCGGATCCTTGATGAGACCGACCGTCCCGGTGCGCGGTGGACGATTGTCGACGCGCTCGACGAGCGCGCCCGCAACCTCCGCGTCGGTGCAATCATCCTCCGCCAGTTCCGCGCCCATTTGCGGAAGTCGAAGCGTCTGGTCGCCGCCACCGGCCGACCCGAACGGGCCCCCCGTGCCCTCGCGCCCAGCGGCGTGCGCTGGCTGCGCGCCGCGCCGCTGGACCAGCGTCTCGGTGAGGATGATTACGAGCGCAAGCGCGAGAAGTGGCTGGGCCGCCTTTACCGCGCCCTTCGGGCGGCGTACGAGGCGCGCCGTTCGGTGGTGTTCGTCTTCGAAGGCTGGGATGCGGCGGGCAAAGGCGGGGCCATCCGCCGCCTCGCTTCGGCGATCGACGTGCGTTTTTACCGCGTGGTGCCGATCGCCAAGCCGACCGACGAGGAGAAGGCTCACCACTACCTGTGGCGCTTCTGGCGGCAGATTCCCCGCGATGGTTACGTCACGATCTTCGACCGTTCCTGGTACGGCCGCGTGCTCGTCGAACGGCTCGAGGGCTTCGCGCGGCCGGACGAGTGGCGCCGGGGTTTCGGCGAGATCAGCGACTTCGAGGAGCAGCTCGCGGAGCACGGGACTATTGTACTGAAATTCTGGATGCACATCTCGCGCGACGAGCAGCTCCGGCGCTTCCGGGCGCGGGAAGACACCGCGTACAAGCAGCACAAGATCAACGCGGAGGACTGGCGGAACCGCCGGAAGTGGGAAGCCTACGAAGTGGCGGTAGGCGACATGCTTGCCCTCACCGACCACCCCTTTGCCCGTTGGCACCTCGTGCCCGCGAACAACAAGCGCCACGCCCGCCTCGAAATCCTTCGGACGAGCTGCAAGGTCATCGAGTCCGCGCTGGAAACCACCGCGTAGGCCGCTGGAGCGCGCGGGCGTTGAGCCGGCGATCGGCCTGCATCGGGGACTGGCGCTCGGCTCGCTCGCTAGGCCTGCAGCCGGCGCTCGCGCAAGGCTTCCTGAATCGATTCGACCTTGGCTCGCGTCAGTGGGTAGTGCCGGAGCAGCAGGATGGCCGAGAGCGTGCCGAGGGCGGGGACGGCGCAGAAGAGCACCCGCATCTTGGTGACGGTGCCGTCGGCCTGATTCCCGCCAAGGGCGGCGTCAAAGCCGGTGAGATTCAGGACGAGGCCGGCCATGATGAACGAGAGTGAAACGCCCATCTTGGTGATCCACGTGTTGGCGGCTGAGATCAGTGCCTCGCGACGGCGACCGCTGAGAAGTTCGTCGTAGTCGACGATGTCGGCGGTCATGGACGTGACGAGGATGAGATAGGCGGCGATCCCGGGCGCGTGCAGCAGCGCGGTCGTGAGCTGGAGGTAGGGCATCGACGGGGTGTAGAGGACCCACTTGAGTACGGCGGATACGGACACCATCCCGAGGGCGAGCATGATCGCCCGGTGTTTCCCGAGACGGTTGGAAAGCCAAATCATCGGAGGGATCGAGACCATCGCGAGCACGTTGAACAGCGTGCCCCAGATTCCCATCATGGTCGCGGCAGCAACCTTGTCGCCGCCGAAGACGTGGTAGATATTGATGTAGAGGCCAAGGCTGGAGACCGTGTACAGGGAGGTCATCGTCACTAGGCAGGCGAGGGAGAATAACCTCAGGACCCGATTGCTGATGACGGCCTTCATCGCCTGCAGGAACGGCTCTGGTTTTTGGCGCGCCGGAGGCGGGGCATCTGGGGGTTCCTTGAGGGTGAGTGCAGGAATGAGGCACGCGATGATGATCAGCGTGCCGCAGATGCATCCCACGATGCGCGCTCCGTCGAGCACGGTCTGGAACACCGCGAGTTGGCACAGGGGATAGAGCCAGCCCGTGGTGAACCCCACGAGCTTATGGGTCACGCCGACGTAGGCGAACAGCTTGGTGCGCTCTTGGTAGGTGGGGGCGCTGGCGATTCCGAGCGCGGTCCACGGGACCGTGAACAAGGTGGTGCCCGTGAAGAAGAGTAGGATCGTGAGGAGAAAGTAACCGAAGTAGAAGGTCTGGCTCGCATCCCGCGGGAGCCACCACATCGCCGCGAAGCTGGCGCCGGTCAGGATCGCACCTGCGACCATGAACGGCTTGCGGCGCCCCCAGCGGGTACGAGCGTTGTCGGACCAGTTCCCGACCAGCGGATCCGACACGGCATCCCACAGCCGGGCGATCGCGAGAACGATTCCGATGTGCACCGGATTCATTCCCAGGGCCAAGTTGAAGATCGGGTTCGCGAGGTACTGCGGAGCCGTGTTGCTGAATTGCTGCAGTCCTCCCCCGATCGAGAAGACGATCTTCTCCTTCTGGCTGAGGTTCTCCGGGGGAGGCTGCGCGGGATCCGTGGGCGCGGGGTTCGCCATGGTGGTCGGGGTAAAGCGGAGTGGGCGCTTGAGGGCCTGCTGGTTAGGTTCAGCTGGTTCCGTCGTAGATCTTCAGGGCGCGGTCGGCATCGGCCCCGCCGTGGATCATGGCCATAAATGCCGCGATGATGCGCGCCGGGTTGGGGTGCTGGTAGATGTTGCGGCCATAGACCAGACCGTGAGCGCCCTGAGCGAGGAAGGCCGCAGCTTCGCGGAACACGGTTTCGATCGGCTTCTTGCCGCCCCCGCGGACGAGAATCGGGCAGCGCGCGGCCTGTACCACTTCGTGGTAGTCTTCGGCGTGCTCCGTCGGATCGGCCTTGATCACATCGGCACCGAGCTCGCGGGCTTGGCGGACGAGCCCGACGATGAGCTTTTTGTTTCCATCCACCTGATAGCCTCCTTTCGCCTCGTTGGGCTTGAGCACGAGGGGTTCGATCATCAGCGGCATACCGTAGTGGTCGCAGGCCACCCGCAGGCGCGCGGCGTTGAGCACGGTCTGCCGGTGCAGATCCGGCTCGCCCGGCATCAGGAGCAGATTGCAGACCACGCAGGCCGCATCGAGCTTCAGCGCGCCGAGGATGGGTTCGTCCCAGTGAACCAGTTGGTTGAACATCACCCGATGCGTGGTCGCGTTGTAGAGGTTGCCGGCGTCCGTACGCAGGACCAGGGCGGGCTTGCGCGCGCCGGGGATGGTCTGGAGCACGTCGGCTTGGCCCACGTTCATCTGGATGGCGTCGGGGCCGGCGGCGGCCAGCGACTTGACCACCGCGGGCATGTCTTCGAGGCCCTCCAGGAAGGAGTACTCGTTGAAGACACCGTGGTCGATGGCGACATCGAGGCAGCGGCCATCGGTGCCGAGGAAACGGTTGAGGCGGACTTTGTGTGCGTTGAACATGGCGGGTGAGAAAAATCAGGGCGTGAACGTGACTCCGTGAACGCGGGCGAGGATCGTGCGGGTCCGCGTGATCTCCGCGTCCCGCCGCTCGCTGCTCCAGCCGAGCTCGCGTGCCGCCAAGTCGGCGACCGCGGCGAGCCTTGTCTCGCTCCACCGCGTATAGAGTCCCAGCGCGGTGCGCCGGATGAGGAGGTCGTCAAGATGCACCACGGCCTCGTTGCGCAGTCTGGTCCGGAGTGCCGCTTCGCTCTCGTTCTCCGCGGGTGCGTCCCCGGCGATCACCCGGTCTGCCGATGAGGCGATACGCGGGCGTCCGAGCTGCTGGAGGATCTGATCGCCGACCTGCTCGCCAAATGCGCGGAAGGTGGTCCACTTCCCCCCGATCAGCGAGTAGACGGACCACGGTTGCTGCGCGTCGGCGGGAGTAAACCGACAGGAGTGATCCCGGCTGATTCGGCCGGTAAAGCCATCGTCGCTGGCAGGCAGCGGCCTGACTCCGCAGAACCGGGAAAGGATGTGCTCGCGCCCAATCCGAATTTCAGGAAACACCGCCCGGACACTTTGGAGCATGTAGTCGATCTCGCGCTCGTCGCAGATCGCGTCATCGGGATTGTCGATCCGGATGTCGGTGGAGCCGATCAGAACTCGGCCGTTGACCGGGAAGAAGATGCACACTCGTCCGTCGGCGTTTTCGTAGAAGAGTTGCTCGCCGTGGCAGGCCCGAAGCAGTTCCGGATGGTCGACCACGAGATGGGAACCTTTAGTGCCACCGATCCAGCGAGATGGCCGCCCGAGGCGCGCATTCGCGAGGTCGATCCAAGCTCCGGTGGCATTGACGATGACTTTGGGAGTCACCCGGCGTTCGACTCCGGTCAGCTCGTCGATCAGAACCACCGCGGTGCCGTCCGTGCGATCCAGTCGGCAATAGTTGAGTGCGAAGGCCCGCGGACTGCTGGCGCATCCGTCGGCAATCACCTCCAGGCAGAGTCGCTCGGGCAGCGACACCTGCGCATCGTGATAGGTGGCGGTGCACACGATGTCGCGATGAAGGTCGGGCCGGAGCGCGAGTGCTTCCCTTCGGCTGTGGAAGGTATGCGTGGGCAGGAGCCGCCGCCGAAACGTGAGGACGTCGTACAGCGTGAGGCCGACCTTGATCAGCGCCGCGCCGCGTGCGGAGGGCGGGGTGCTCAGTCCGAGGAACCGCTTCAGCGCGTTGCTGAATCCAGACCAGCGCGAGAAGATGGGAATCGTCGTGGGGAGCGGGCGAACCGCGTGAGGAGCGAGGCGAAGGAGGCGATCGCGCTCCCGCAGGGACTCGCGCACGAGGCGGAACTCGCCGTTCTCCAGGTAGCGCAGGCCACCATGGATCATGCGTGACGAGGCGGAGGTGGCCCCAGAGGCGAAGTCTCCCTGGTCGACGAGCACCACCTCCAGCCCGTTGATGGCCAGTTCGCGAAGCAGGCCGGCGCCGTTGATGCCTCCTCCGACAATCAGGACATCGATGCCGCGGGGTTCGGCGAGGCGGGCCAACCCTTGGGCGCGAGGAGGAAGGGTCATGCGGCGGCGGTTACTCGGCGCTGAGGTAGTCGACGAGCTCCGGCGGCCTGGGCCAGGACAGCTCCACGTGTTGCCGCTGAAGTTCAGCGCGCAGTCGCTCAGATGGTACGAGATGGAGTGCGTCCAGCTTCTCTCGCTTCGCGATGGCGACGGCGGTGCCGGCTGCCTGCCCGAGTTGCATCATGGTGCGGGAGAGCCGACAGCTGGACGCGGCGATTGAAGAGAAGCTCGCTCCTCGGCAAGCCACGGCGAGGTTATGGACCTCGTTTGGAAGAAGGCAGCGGAAAGGGACGCCGTAGGGCTCGCTCACTTCTCCCGTGCCCGCCCTTCCGGTGTCTGCGCCATGGGTGTCCCGGGCGTGGTCGGACAGGGCAACGATGTCCGAGTGCTCCTGCCGGGTGATCCCGTTGATCAGGTCGTGCTCGGTGAGGACATACCGGCCGAGGAGGCGCGGGCCTTCTCTGACGCCGAAGCCTGGGGCAATCCAAGTCATCCGATAATGCTGGAATTCCGGGAAGACGGTCTGCACGTGATGCCAGTGGGCGAGGATGCGGCGCTCGCACTCGGCCCGAGCCGCCGCGTAGCCGAGGGCGTGAGCTTCCCGACCGGCCATCACCGGGAGGGCGTTTACATTGTAGTCGCCGTTAGGATACTGCGTGAAAGCGGCGATAGGAAAGGATTCGGCCCACCAGCATTGAGAGGGAATCCCGGGCGGGAGTGGATCGATGCCAGCGTGGTCTCGACGAGCCACGCGGTAAATCAGCGTTGCGCCGTTGAGCCGGTCGGTGGGCAGCACTGGCGCGCTCGGTTCACCGTAGAGCGAGCGGGGCTCCTGGCCAAGGGACGTGCGGCAGTGCACGGCACGAGCGACGTGGAGATCGGCCGTCGCATCGATAAAGAAGTCGGCCGTTACGACGTTGCCGTCGTCCAGCCGCAGGGAGGCGATACGGCCATCCTTGGTCCTGGCCTCGGCAAAGCAGGTCTGCAGGCGGACGGTGCAGCGGCCCGTCTCGGAGAGCATCCGCGCCATCTCCGCCGAGTAGGCCTCGGGTTCGTAGGGCACGCCATGCCAGTGCTGGCGGCGGAAATTCTCCGCGAGGTCCCGTGGCGGTGCACCAAAACGCCGGAGAGTGTCGACGTAGCGCTTGGAGTGGTCGATGACCTGCTCCCCCCCGGGGAACTTGGGGTGCACGTCGGGACCCTGCCAGGCGAAGTGGCGACCGAACGAGTAGATCCCGATCGCCCGCGGGATCTTCCGGAGACGCTTGTAGAGGTCGAACGGAATGCCGGTGCCACCAACCCCGGGTTCCCAGTTGTTGACACCGCCGTGACCGGCGGTCCCGCCGAGGGAGCTGCCCTTCTCGATTAAGAGCACCTCGCAGCCCAAGCGTGCGGCCGACAGGGCGGCACCAAATCCGCCGCTGCCCGCGCCGACTACGACGAGGTCGAAGTGAGGGGAGTGCATGCGGGTGTGGGGGCCGTCGGCCCCGGCGATCATAGCGGGCTGACCTCCTGCACCATGGGCCAGAGGATGGTCTCTTGTACGCACAGGTGAGTCGGGAGCGCGCAGTGGTCGGCGACGATGCGGCCCAGCTCCGCCGGTTTGATGCACTGCGAAAGAGTCGCGGCATCTCGCGGTCCGATTCCCGCCGCGTCGGTGAAGTCCGTGGCGCCCCACGAGGGTGTGACGGTCATCACCCGCACCCCGTGCGGACGAAGTTCAAGGTAGAGTGACTTCGCAAAATGGTTCAGTCCGGCCTTTGCGGCGCCGTAGACGCCCCACGTGGGCCACGCGTGATGGCCGGCCACGCTCGAGATGTTGACGATCGTGCCGCTGCGCTGCTGCCGCATGATGCGGGCGGCGCGGCGGGCGCCGTAGATCACCCCGGTCAGGTTGAGCGCGATGGCGGCGGCAATGCTCTCGTCGGTTTGTTCCTCGGTGGCGGCGATCTTGATCCCGCCGCCGGCGTTGTTGACCAGAATATCGAGGCGGCCGGTCGCGCGAGTCGCCGCCGCGATCGCGGCGTCCCAGTCCGATGCCGACGTCACGTCGGCCCGGATGGAGTTCACCCCCAGCGCCGCGGCGGTCTTTTCCAGAGCCGCTTGATCGCGACCGGTGATCCAAACCGACGCGCCGGCGGCTTTGAGCGCGCCCGCGATTCCGACGCCGTAGCCCTTGGATCCGCCGGTGACGAGGGCGGTCTGGCCCGAGAGAGAGGTAGACATGGTATCTTTAAAGGAGTTTGTAGCCGAACCGGCTTGAGATGCGCTCGGCCGCTGCGGCGACCTTGAGGCCCATGCCATGGAGCTCGGATGCCGGGAAGCGGAAGCTCGGACCGGTGACCCAGATCGCGGCGATGGGGTAGCCGCGGTGGTTGAAAATCGGTGCGCCGACACAGTGGAGACCCTCGATCTGCTCCGCGCGGTCGGCGCCGTAGCCTTGAGAGAGCACGTCGGTGATTTCGGCCTCAAACTTATCGCGGCTGTCGAGGGTTCGCTCGTTGTAGCGGGTGAACTTCATCCGCTTCAGCAGCGCCTCGCGCTCCACGGGAGGAAGGAAGGCGACGAACACCTTGCCCGGTGCGGACGTGTGGAGCGGAAAGTGCGTGCCTGGGTCGACGAGGAACTTCACCGGCTGTGTGGAGGCAACCTGCTCCAGTACGACGCCCTGCAGGTCGGCTCTGACCCCAACGAGAACGGTTTCCTGCGTCTCGTCGCGGAGCGCTTGCATCACGTCGAGGGAATGCTCGATGAGCTTGTCCTCGCCGACGGCCTTGTAGCCGAGCGAGAGCAGTTTGCGACTCAGAGTGTAGCGCATGTCCTCGCCATCGCGCAGAAGGTACCCGCGCTCCTCTAGAAGGCCGGTGATGCGGAAGACGCTGTTGGGCGGGAGTTCCAACGCATCGGCGATTTCCCGCATGCGCATCCCCTCCGGGTGCTTGGCAAGGAGCTCCAAGATGGAAAGTGCTCGGTCAAGAGCGGGCACTTGGAATGCGTCCGTGTCAGTTGGGTTTCGAGAAGGCTTCATTTCGACTCTTGACTAATAGAACAGTAGTTTACTAATGGAACACCTGTAAAGGCGCATTTTCGTCTCATGGTGAAATTGCTCCGAGCGTCCGCGGTGCCCGAGGTAGGTCTGCGGATGTGGCCGAACTAACCCTCACCCCCAACCAACCGACACCTATGAACCGATGGAATCTCCGGGCCCGTTTGGCCCGTCTTCCCAGCGTCCTTAGCCTCGCCTTGCTTTGCATCGCCCCCGTGATGGCGCAGAAGGCTCCGGCCGCCAAGCCTGCTGACAAGTCCGCGGACGAAGCGCTTGAGCTCAGTCCCTTCATTATCTCGACCGATGCCGACGATGGCTACGCCGCGACCGAGAGTGCCTCGGCTTCGCGCTTCAAACAGAAGTTGAAGGACATTCCGCAGTCGATCTCGATCATGAGCGGTCAGTTCCTCAAGGACATTGGGGCGGTTGACCTCGCCGACGTGATGCCCCTCGTCGGAGGAACCGTTTCGGGTGCGACCCGCAACCAGGATACGTTCTCGATCCGTGGATTCGCCGTGCAGGAGTCCTACCTCGATGGTTTCCGTGACGTCGTGGAGTGGGGTGGCGGAGACTTCGTCCACGTCCAACAGCTGGAGATCATCAAGGGCCCGTCCTCGAATCTCTACGGTAATCCGAAGGGACTTGGCGGCATTATCAACCGTGTCTCGAAGGCGCCTCGCACATCGCCGTTCTACCAGACCGCGGTGACCATTGGGGATTACGCCAACTACCATTTCACGGCGGATCTGACCGGCCCGATCACCGACGACAAGAAGGTGTTGTACCGCGTCAATGCGGCGTACCGCAGCATGGAGTATAATCGCGATTTCAAGGAGATGGAGCGTTTCTTTGTCGCGCCCGTCGTCGAGTGGCGGGTCTCGGCGGCGACGAAGGTCAGCCTCTTCACTGAGCTGTTGCGTCAGGACTACCAGGAGGACAACTGGATCCCGTCGGCCTTGGTGGCTCCCGGCGTGCGTGCGTTGACCGTCCCGGAGACGCGGCGCATCGACGAACCCTGGGCGAAGTCCAAGATCGAGCGCGAGCGCGCCCGTTTGATCGTCGAACATAAGATCAACGACAACCTGACGGCGCGCGTGGCCGGTCAGCAGACGTACATCAACAACCCCATCACCCAGGTGGAGTTTCTGGCGCTGCAAGCCGACAACCGTACCGTCGATCGGCGCGCCTTCTGGCTCAATCGCTGGGAAGACTACACCTACACCGAGGCGAACCTGTTCGGTCGCTATCAGACCGGCGCCATCGAACACTCCTTCATCCTGGCGGCCGACTACTACCGCACCAAGTTCCGCAGCAACGTACGGCGCACTGCCCTGAACTCGATCGACCTTCTCAATCCTGTCTATGGCAGCGTCGCTCCGGTGTTTCCGGCGAGCGGTGCCGCGTCGAACACGCTGGGAGAGTCTGAGACGACAGGCGCCACGGGCACCTACCAGCTGAATGCTTACGATGGACGTTTCATCCTCATTGGTGGATGGCGTGACAGCGAGGTGGAGAGCAGCCGTTACGCCCAGCTTGGGGTCGGGCCCTTCCCGCGCATTGTTGATCCCAACGCCAAGGCTGGGCTGCCCCGCTACGGAGCCATGGTGCGCCCGATCAAGCAGGTCGGCATCTATTACCAATACAGCGAAGTGTTCCAGCCGCAGGGAGGCGGCGCCCTGCGCCTCGACGGATCGCCGCTCGATCCCGTGACGGCTTCGTCCGAGGAGGTGGGTGTCCGTTTCTCCCTCCTCGATGAGCGCCTCAACTTCGAGGTCGTGAAGTACGAGATGACGGCCGATGGACTGGCGCTGCGGCTTCCGCCGCCCAATAACTCGTTCTTCGCGAACGGTGGACAGACCACGTCCGATGGCTACGAGTACACGCTGACCTACAACGACCGCCGACTCATGGTGCAGGCGGGCGTGGTGGATGTGTTTGTCCGTGACACCACCCCGGGCGTGCTCGGCGCGCAGCAGGGCGGCCAGCCGCGCTACCGCGGTCAGCTGCATGCCCGCTACAAGTGGTCCGAGATCGGGCGGCACGGTGGACTCTCGGTGGGAGCCAGCGTGATTCACACCGGGGAGCGTCCGCTTTCCTCCACCACGACCGGGCAGTTCGTTCCGGAGTATCAGTCGTTCAACCTGAACGCCAACTACGGTCTGGCCAAGGGCCTCAACGTGGCGCTGGCCGTCGGGAACGTGTTCGACAAGCGAACGATCGTCGCCAACAGCGGCATCCTGTGGCGCCCGCTGGATCCGCGGACGATGAAGCTGACGGTGACCAAGACTTGGTGATTGCGGTTCAGGGTGGGTCGCGGTCGTTCTGCGATCGCGACCCATCGTGAACATCGTCCACCTCATTCATGCGGGAGCGTGCGGCGGTGCATTCCCTTGCGCCGCACCGCTCGGTGAGTGAGGTGGCACTGCTCTTCTGATGACTCCAGCTCGCGCCGCTCGCTCCGGACTTTCGATCCTCGGATTGGATATCGGAAGCACGCTGATCAAAGCGGTGGTGTTCAACCGTCGCGGTCGCGTTTTGGCGGTGGCCTCTCGCAGCGTGCCGGTGCGTCGACCCCGGCGCGGCTGGGTCGAGCGTGATGCGGAGGCCACGTGGCTTGCCGCGGCCTCCGCGGTGCGCGAGGTCGCTGCGGGGAAAAGCATGGCGGCGGTGGGCCTGACGGGCTGCGGAAACGGGGCCGTCTTCGTCGATGGGAAGCTGAACGCCTTGCGGCCGGGGATTCTCTCGAGCGACGTGCGCGCGGTCCGCTGGATTCAGCAGCGTCAGGCCGCTGGACAGGTGGCGTACGCTGGGCAAGCAGGCCCCTTGTTGAGATGGTTCCGCGCGGAGCAGCCAATCGAGGCGCGTCAGCTCGCACACGTGCTGCTGTGGAAGGATTTTATCCGGGCCCGGTTGACGGGCGTAGTCGCGACGGAACCCACGGACGCCGGAGCGGCGGGATGGCTCGTTCCCGGGGGACGGACCCTGCGAAGAGGCGACTCCGCGCTTCCTCCCATCCGAGAGAGCCTAGCCTCGGCGGGTCAGGTCACCGCGGTGGCCGAACGTTGCACCGGACTTCGGGCCGGGACACCGGTTTTCATGGGATGCATCGACTGCGAGGCGACGGCGCTGGGCAGTGGCGTGGCGACTGCGGACGAACTATCGTTGGTGGCCGGCACGTGGTCGATCAGTCAGCGGTTCGTCCCACGGCGCCCCCGCCGGCGTGATCTCTTCCTCGTGAATCCATCCGCCCAGCCCGGCCGTTGGCTCGCGTTGGAAGGCAGTCCATCGTCGTCAGCCAACCTCGACTGGGTGGTCCGCCTTCTGGGCTTCGACGGTGTCGCGGGTGCCCTGCGTTGCGCCCAGTCAGCCGCCCGGAGTGAACTGCTTTTTGTGCCTCGCGTGCCGACCGGTGGGGGAGCGTTCGCCGAACTCGATGCGGCCCACGGTCGCGGCCACGTGGTTCGCGCCGTCGTTGAGGGTGTGGCCTTCGCGCACCGGGCGCATGTGGAACAGCTTCTGAGTCGGGCTGCTGCGCCCCGCCGGGTGCGCCTGACGGGTGGCATGGCTCGGAGTGCATTCGTATCGCAAACGTTCGCGGACGTTCTGGGCTGCACCGTGGAGGTGCCCGAGGGGATTGAACTGGGCGCGCTCGGAGCGGCACTCTGCGCCGGTGTTGGCCTCGGCCTTTGGACGACCCTGAGCGAGGCGCAACAAGCGACATCGCGAATCGCGGCGACGTTTCGTCCACATCCCGGTCGCCGGGCTGAATTCCAACGTGACTATCTCCGCTACCGCGCGCTCGCGGCGTCATTGACATGAGAGCCATCAGACCGCTCCCAGATCCTCGTCTTGGCCTCCGGCGTGATCGGCCGTGCGGACCTCGCTCGTTTTGAACCCCTCACCCCGATGCCTCCCTTCTCTTACCGTCTCCCTATGAACTCACGCTGCGCATCTCTTCTCCGACTCGCCCTCTTCGCGCTTTGCTTGTCGATCAGCGCTCACGCGGCGTCCGTCATCTGGGTGGCGCCCGATGGTCGCGATGACGCCGATGGCTCACAGGAGCGTCCGTTGGCGACCCTGAAGGCGGCTCAGGTAAAGCTGCGTGCCCTCGTGGCACAGGGTCTGAAGGATGAAGTGACGGTCCGACTGCGCGGCGGAACTTACTTTCTCTCGGAGACGTTAGAGCTGACGCCGGACGATCTGGGCGACGGCTCCTTTCTCATCACCTTTCAGGCTCATCAGGGCGAGCGGGTTACCCTTTCTGGCGCTCGGGTTTTACCGAGGGCGTGGCAGTCGGTGGGAGATAACCTTTGGGTACTCGGTCTTCCGGAGGCTCGCGCTGGCGGATGGATCTTTCGCAGCCTTTTCCGCTCCGGAGCCTCTTTGCCGCGCGCGCGTGAGCCGGACTCCGGATACTGGACCGTTGCCCAAGTGACGGATGAGCGCCGGAGGATCGTCCTTAACGAGCGACTGCCCGCCGCATGGTCCGCGCTCGGAGGAGTCGAGTTGAATACGATCGCCCACTGGCACTTCAACCGACAACCCGTGGCCTCGATCGACGCGCAGAGCATCACCGCAGGGCGTGGAATTGGCACCGATGTCAGCAGCGCGCGCATCACCGAGAAGTCGCACAGTCGTGTCTGGTTGGAGAACGCCCTCGCGTTCGCGGATGCTCCCGGAGAATGGTTTCTGGATTCCGCTGCGGGCCAGCTCTACTACCGCGCGGCCGCCGGTGAGAATCCGAACCTTCACGAGTTCCGGGCTCCCGTCCTGCGTGAGCTGATCGTCGTCCGTGGCACCGCCGATCGTCAAGTGCGCCATGTTCGCTTTCGCGACTTGGAGTGGGCCGAGACCGACTGGGAAATGCCGGAGGGCGGTCGGCTTGGAATCCAGGCCGGAGCGTGGGCGTCCGATCGCAGTCGGACCTATTCGCCGGGGGCGGTGCTACGCTTCATTTACGCTCACGACACGGTGGTGGAACGATGCCGTTTCCGCGACCTCGGTGATGGTGCGATTGCCTACGAGATCGGCACTGCCCGCGGTCTTGTCAGCGCCTGCGACTTCGAGCGAGTCGGCTCCAATGCCGTGCAGGTCGGTCGCATCCCCGAGTACATCGGTGAAGGGCATCCGCTGCACCGCGACTTCACCTCCATGCGTGAGCGGATCGATCAGGTGGGCAAGCTGCCCGGATCCATGGAAATGTGGACGCTCCGCACCGCCCGGCCCCCCGAGGCGCCGGCGCAGATCACCATCGCCGACAGTCGGTTCATCGACTGTGGGCAGGTCGACTACGGCAGCGTTGCCGTTTGTGTGAGCTATGCGCACCACGTCGTGATCGAGCACAACTTGTTCCGGAAGCTTCCTTACAGCGCGATCAGCATCGGTTGGCGATGGGCTCCCGGACTGACGCATTGCCATAGCAATCTCGTTCGCCGCAACCGTATCGAGGAGATCATGCTCCAGGCTGGCGACGGTGGCGGCATCTACCTCGTCGGGGAACAGCCGGGCACGCGGGTGCTCGAGAACTTCATTCATGACAGCGGTCGCAACTACTGGGCCCACGGCATCTACCCAGATGAGTGCAGCGACCACATGGAGATCGCCGGTAACTACATCACCGGTGTTCTGGATCGATCGATCTTCATGAACAAGAACGGCCCGAATCAGCAGCTTCGCGACAACAATGGCGAGTCCGGGCCGACGCGCGTGATCGGCCCCATCGCCAATGGCACTCGCTGGGTCCAGTTCTCCCCCGAGCGCAGTCCTCCGGATCTTTCTCTCTACGGGCCGCGCCGCTCCACTCCATGAACCTCAGTCACCTGATCGACGGTCACTCTTTCGAATCCGGCAACGCCCGTTGGGGCGATGTCTTCAATCCTTCGCAGGGCGCCGTGATCGCCCGCGTCCCGCTTGGAGGCGCGGCCGAGGTTGACGCCGCCGTGCAGTCGGCTGGCCGTGCGTTCCGGTCGTGGTCGACGCTTCCCGTGCCCCGGCGCGCGGCGATTCTCTTCGAGTACAAGCGACTCCTCGACCTGCACGCGGATGAGCTCGCGCGTCTCGTGACCCGTGAAAACGGCAAGACGCTCGACGAGGCTCGCGGTGATGTGCGTCGCGGGATCGAGGTCGTGGACTTCGCCTGCGGCATCGCCCAACTCACCAAGGGCGAGAGCCTCCCGCAGGTGGCCGACCAGATCGATGCGGTCACCATGCGCGAGCCGATCGGTGTCTGCGCTGGAATCACCCCGTTCAACTTCCCCGCGATGGTTCCGATGTGGATGTTTCCGTTGTCCATCGCTTGCGGCAACACCTTCGTCCTCAAGCCGAGCGAGAAGGTCCCGCTCACCGCGCTGCGTCTGGCCGAGTTGTTCCTGCAGGCTGGTCTCCCGGCGGGTGTCTTCAACATCGTCCACGGGGGGCGCGAGGTAGTCGACGCCCTCTGCACGCATCCGGGCGTCGCCTCCGTCAGCTTCGTCGGCTCCTCCGGAGTCGCGAAGCACGTCTATACGCTGGCCAGCGCACACGGTAAGCGCTGCCAAGCCGCCGGCGGGGCCAAGAACGTGCTGCTAGTGATGCCGGACGCCGAGCCGGATTCGACGCTGCGAGCCATCCTCGGGTCGTCGTACGGCTGTGCGGGCCAGCGCTGCATGGCCGGATCCGTTCTCATGGGCGTGGGACGCAAGACCGCCGACGAGTGGCGGGACCGCGTCAGCGGAGCCTTGGCGTCGCTGAAGGTCGACGACACCAGCCGCAATGACGCCGCGGGCATGGGTCCCGTCATTGATGCCGCGGCGCAGACCCGGCTCGAGCAGGTGATCCGCGCGGCGCCCGAGACCGGCGCGGAGGTGGCCTTCCGGGGTTCCGGCGGCCCCGCGGAGGGTTTCTTCGTGGCTCCGACGCTGCTTGATCGCGTCGCTCCGCAGATGTCGCTGTTCCGCGATGAACTCTTTGGCCCCGTGCTCTCGCTGCTCCGACCGGAGTCGCTCGACGAGGCGATCGCGACCATGAACCGGCTGAGCTTCGGCAATGGCGCCACAATTTTCACGAGCAGCGGGGCGGCGGCGCGGCAGTTCACGCGGGAGATTCAGTGCGGCATGCTCGGCATCAACATCGGGGTGCCCGCTCCGATGGCTCCGTTCGCGTTCAGCGGCTGGAACGCGTCGTTCTACGGCGACCTGCATGTTCAGGGCATGGAAGGGGTGATGTTCTACACCCGTCAGCGGGTCGTCCTGTCACGTTGGGATCGAGGCTACGTTCGCGCACAAGGGTGGTAACCATGCCTTCGCACTTCAACGCCCCTTCCAGCGTGATCACCGGCGCCGGCGCGCTGCAGGAGTTGGTTCCCGAGCTGCTCCGGCGAGGCCTCAAGCGAGTGCTCGTGGTCACGGATTCTTACATGGTCTCGTCGGGACTTGCGTCCCGGGTCACGGGTGACCTAGCGGCGGCGGGCATCGGATTCGAGGTGTTTGCCGACGTCCAGCCGGACCCGACTGAAGCGAACGTGCTTGCTGGTTCCGGGTTACTCCAAGCCAGCCGTGCTCAGGCGGTGATTGCACTGGGAGGCGGAAGTCCGATCGACTGTGCCAAAGTGATCGCCGTGCTGCCCACGAATCCGGGCCCAATCAGTCGCTTCATGGGACGCCACCAGGTGCCCACGGCTGGGCTACCGCTCTTCGCCATTCCCACCACGGCCGGTACGGGAAGTGAGGTCACCAAGGTGGCGGTGATCACCGATACGGAGCGCGACGTGAAGATGATGATGCTCGATGTCCATCTCATGCCCACCGTGGCGCTGGTTGATTTTGAGCTCTCCCTCACCATGCCTCCCGCGCTGACGGCGGCCGTGGGCATCGACACGCTCACCCACGGGATCGAGGCCTATGTCTCGCGTTTGGCGACGCCGCTCACCGACCCTCTAGCACTCTCGTGCATCCGGCTCTGCGGCGAGCACCTTGAGACGGCGTGGCGTGAGCCGGGAAACCGATCCGCGCGCGCGGGCATGGCCATCGCCGCGACGCAGGGCGGCTTGGCATTTTCCAACAGCAGCGTGGCGTTGGTGCATGGGATGAGCCGTCCCATCGGCGCGCTTTTCCATGTTCCGCACGGCATCTCCAACGCCATGCTTCTGCCCTCGGTCACCCGCTTCTCCGTGCCAGGCGCGGTGGAGCGGTACGCTACCGTGGCGCGGACGCTCGGGTGGGTCCGCGATGGTGAAGACGACAGGACGGCAGCGACCGCTCTGGCGGACGGCTTGGAGGCGTTGAACCGCCGTATTCACGTTCCGAATCTTGGCACCTACCTATCAAACCATCAGACGCGCTTTCGCGAGGTCGCGCCAAAGATGGCCCGCGACGCACTCGCTTCGGGAAGCCCAGCCAATAATCCGGTAGTGCCTACGGTGGAACAGATTGTAGAGCTCTATCTTCGCGCGTGGTGAGGGAGGTGAAGGGCGGGGAGGGTCCGCCTCCGCCCCCGTTCTGCGCTCGTGTATCCACAGCGTGACAACGGAGCGGAGGCTGAAGTGTTGCGGTCCGATGCATCCAATTGCGCGGTCGGTTCGTTTCTTAGTTATGCCGCAGGTTCAGGCCAGCGGCACGCGTTCTCTCACCATCAACCACCTCCGCGTATGTCTCTGTTCTCAAAAGCAACCCTCCTCGCCGGTATCGGATTCCTGACGACCGTAGCTTCCGCTCAGACCAGCAGCCTGATCAACTCTTCCACGCGAGGCGTGGCCGGATCCGGTAGCCACACCATGATTTCTGGCTTCGTCGTGCAGGCGCCCGCCGGTCAACTCCGGTGGCTCCTGATCCGCGGCGTCGGTCCGTCGCTCAGCCAGTTCGGCGTCACCGGGACCCTGGCCGATCCGGCGCTGCGCGTATTCGACCGCAACGGCACGGTGATCGCGGCGAACGATAACTTCGGGAGCGCTCCGAACCTCGCCCTTCTCAACACGGTGACGTCGGCGGCGGGGGCTTTTGCCCTCGGCAATGCCAACGAGTCCGCCGTGCTCATCGGCCTGCCCGCCGGCTCGTACACCGCCCAACTCGGCGCGGGCCAAGGCACGGCCACGGGCGCCGTGCTGCTTGAGACCTACGAGTTCGGGTCCGTCGGTGCCGGACAACAGTCGCAGACCATCACGGGTATCGCGGCGAGCCTGAGTGATTTCAGCACTCTGACCACCGCCCTTCGTCTCACGGGCCTCGACGCCGCTCTCGCCTCCGGCGGGCCCTTCACGGTGTTCGCGCCGACCGATGCTGCCTTCGCGAAGCTACCGGCCGGCACCCTCAACTCCCTGATTGCCAATCCCGCCCAGCTGGCCGATGTGCTGCGCTACCATGTCGTGAGTGGGCAGGTGCTCTCGTCCCAGCTCGCCAATGGTCAGGTTGCCCCCACGCTGCTCACGGGCCGCTCTCTCACGGTCACGATCGCCCCCGGTTCCGTCCGGGTGAACACGTCCAATGTGACGGCCGCCGATGTGCGTGCGCTGAACGGCGTGATCCATGTGATCGACACCGTGCTGGTGCCTTAATCGGTGCTGGGGTCGGACGGCAGGATGTCCGGCCCCGAAACGCCGTGTTGGCGTCCCTCCCACGGCTAAACTCGTTCGTGTCGAGTCAGGAGGGACCCTTGACCCCGGATTTCGTGGAGCCGTACGGCTCCCGAACCCGGGGTCTTCGTCATCAAGGGCCTTGCGCTGAGGGAGAAGGAACTGACTGAATCAGGGTTTGGCTCTCTCCCTCCACACCCGCGCTGTCCTCGGACTCCTTCTGGCGAACCTCTTCTGGGGTCTGTCGTTCCCGCTAATCAAGGGACTGCTCTTCTTGCAGGAGCGGCTCTTGGAGCCGGGGACGCGGGCGTGGTTTCACACGGCGCTCGCGCTTTTCCCCCGCTTCTTCCTCGCGACGTTGCTGTTGATCGCGTGGCACCTCATCCGCACGCGCCGATTGGACTTCACGCGAGGGGAGTGGACCCAAGGCGTCATTCTCGGGCTCTTCTCCTCCGGCGGAATGCTGCTGCAGAGCGACGGACTGCACTACACGGCCGCCAGCACCTCGGCGTTCCTGACGCAGCTTTATGCGATCCTGATCCCGCTCTACGTGGCGTGGCGGACGCGGCGTAACCCGGGTCTGGCCGTCTGGGCGAGCGCGGGACTGGTGCTCGTGGGGGTCGGCATTCTCGGACGCTTCGACTTGCAGACGTTTACCCTCGGCCGCGGCGAGGTGGAGACCCTGCTCGCGTCCTTGTTCTTCATGGGACAGATTCTGTGGCTTGACCGCTCCGAATACGCGGCAAACCGGGCGGTGCCGCTCACGTTGATCATGTTTGGCACTGAGGCACTCATCTTCCTCGGCGCCGCTTGGGTGGTGGCTCCGGCCATGTCCCTCGGTGCGGTCTTCCCCGGTCTGGCGACCTTCACGCAGTCGGGAGCATGGTGGGGCTTCACCGCAGCGCTCACGCTGCTCTGCACGCTGGGAGCGTTTTCTTTGATGAATATCTGGCAGCCGAAGATGCCCGCGACCCAGGCCGGGCTGCTGTATTGCGTGGAGCCGATCTTCGGATCGATCAAGGCACTCTTCCTACCAGCGTGGCTCTCCCTCTGGGCAGGGATTAGCTACGCTAACGAGAGCGCGACGTGGACGCTGTTGTTGGGAGGCGGCTTAATCACCGTGGCCAACGTCTGGGTGCAGATCGCGACCCGTCCGCGCTGAAGCGAGGGACTCACCCGGGAGGGCCAAGGGCCTAAACTGCCGCTCTCCCGAGTGCCTCACCACCGCATGGCCCGGCTGGCTTCCCGGGGCTAGTCCGACGAGCGCGGTGACGGGCGGCGCACCATCGCGTACAGCAGCGGCACGGCGATCGGGCTGATGAGCAGTGACGCAATCGCACCGAAGAGCAGCGAAATCGCCAGCCCCTGAAAGATCGGATCCGCCAGAATCACCAGCCCACCCACCACCACCGCCAGCGCGGTGAGCATCATGGGACGGAAACGCACCGCCCCCGATTCGATGCAGGCCTCCTCTAGGCTCAGGCCTTGGCCGAGGCGCAGTTCGATGAAATCCACCAGGATGATCGAGTTGCGCACGACAATTCCCGCACCGGCCATGAAGCCGATCATCGACGTCGCGGTGAAAAACGCCCCCATGAGCGCGTGCGCCGGCAAGATGCCGATCAGCGAGAAGGGGATCACCGTCATCACCACCCACGGGGTCCGGTAGTTCGCGAACCAACCGACCATGAGCATGTAAATCAGGATGCACACCGCGGCAAAGGCGAGGCCGAGGTCGCGGAAAACTTCCAGAGTCACTTGCCACTCCCCGTCCCACTTCAGTGCAGGCTCCCGGTCGTCCTCCGGCATCGCGGCGTTCAGCACGCGCAAGTGTGGGGTCGATCCACCGAACTCCCGCGCGTCGAGTTTCGCGAGCTCCTGATTCATCGCGAGGATCGCGTAGACCGGGCTTTCGACGACGCCGGCCACGTCGGCGGTCACGTAGGTGACGTTCTGCAGGTTCTTGCGGTAGATGTTTCGCTCGGCGGCGACGGGAACGAGCGTCACGAGTTCGCGCAGGGGCACGAGTGGTGCGGTCGGGTTGAAATCCGAGCGGACCGAGAGCGAAAGCAGATCCTCCGGGCGCGATCGGAATTCCCGGGGGAGTTCGAGGGTGACGTTCACGTCCTCGCGCGCGGTGTCGGTGTGGAGCAGCGCGACGGGATAACCCTGCACCGCCATCTGCACGGTGCGGGCGATGGCGGCCTCGGTGATGCCGTGCAACGCCGCCTTCTCGGCGTCGACCCGCAGGATCGTGCGCGGTTGTCGCTCCTCAACGTACCAGTCGATATCGACAACTCCGGGTGAGGCGCGGAAGACTTCCCGTACCCGCTCCGCGAGACGGAGGCGGTCGGCCTCGGTCGGTCCGTAGATTTCGGCGACGATCGTTTGGAGCACCGGCGGCCCCGGCGGCACCTCGGCCACCGCCAGCGCGGCGCCGTGGCGCTCCGCAATCGCCGCGAGGCGCGGGCGCAGGCGGCCGGCAATCTCGTGGCTCTGCGCGTCGCGCTCGTGCTTCGGGCGGAGATTTACCTGGATATCGGCGACGTTCGGACCGCGGCGCAGGAAGTAATGGCGCACCAGCCCGTTGAAGTTAAAGGGCGACGCGGCGCCCGCGTAGATCTGATAGTCCTGCACCTCCGGCTCGGTGCGCAGCGCGGCGGCCATTTCTCGCGCGACGCGGGTGGTCTGCTCCAGCGTCGTGCCCTCCGGCAGATTAAGGATAACCTGGAACTCCGACTTGTTGTCGAAGGGCAGCATCTTCACCTTGACCGCGCCGACGCCGACGAGGCCGAGGGAGCCTGCGGTGGCCAGCGCCACACCGGCGAGCAGCGTCCAGCGCCAGCCCCGGTGCGCGAAGAGGGGGCGCATCAGGCGATAGTAGAGTCGGGTGAAGCGATCAGCGTCTGATGAAAGCGAGTGCCCGTGTTCGCCGGATGTACCCGTGGTTGAGGCGGAACCGTGAGCGGATCCGTGTCCGGTGTGGCGGCGCAAGATGCGCAGCGCGGCCCACGGCGTGACCACGAACGCCACCATCAGCGAGAACACCATGGCGGCCGTCGAGCCGATTGGAATCGGCCGCATGTACGGCCCCATCAAACCGCTGACGAACGCCATGGGCAGCACCGCGGCGATCACCGCCCACGTCGCGAGAATGGTCGGATTGCCGACCTCATCGACCGCCTCGATGGCCACCTCGCGGAAGCTCCGCTGCTCGCCGCCGGGCAGGCCAAGGTGTCGCACGATGTTCTCCACCACCACGATGGCGTCATCGACGAGGATGCCGATGGAGAAGATCAGGGCGAACAACGTGATCCGATTCAGCGTGTAGCCGTAGAGATAGAAAACGAGGAGGGTCAGCCCGAGGGTCACCGGGATCGCCAGCAGCACGACGAGCGATTCGCGCCAGCCGAGGAAGAGCAGGATGAGGATCGCGACGCCGAAGACCGCGATGCCCATGTGAAGCAGCAGCTCGTTGGACTTTTCGGCAGCGGTTGCACCGTAGTCGCGCGTGACCGCGACTCCGACATCCGCCGGGATCAGGCTGCCCTTGAGGCCCTCGACGCGGGCGAGCACCGCGGAGACGACATCGACGGCGTTGGCGCCGGGGCGCTTTGCGATGCTGACCGTGATGGCAGCCTCTTCGCCGGCCGCCGCTCCCACGGATCCGCCGGTGCCATGCAGCACGTAATCCGCAGGCTCAGCGGGTCCGTCGACGATATCGGCGACCTCGCGCAAGTAGACGGGACGTCCGCCCTGTGCGCCGAGGACCACGGCGCCGACCTCTTGGGCGTCGCGGAAGAACGTGCCGACCTGAAGAAGTGTCTCGACGTTGCCGGACGGCAAGGCGCCGGCATGGGTCTGGGCGCCGCTCTGCTGCAGCATCGGCACGACGAGCCCAGGGCTCAGATTGCGCGCGGCGAGTCGCTGCGGATCAAGTTGGACGCGGATCGAACGCGGGCGGCCGCCGATCACCGTGGTCTCGGCGACCTGTGGCACTTGCTTGACTGCGTCGTCGAGCTGCACCGCGATCTGCCGCAGGGTGGCGTGATCGTAGCGCGTGCTGTGCAACGTGAGCGCAAGGATCGGCACATCGTCGATGGTGCGTGGCTTGACCAGCGGGGGCGTGACCCCGAGCGGGATCCGGTCGACGTTGGCCTGCAGCTTCTGGTTCAGCCGCACGAGGGCGACCTCAGGATCTGTGCCCACCTTGAAGCGGACAATGGTCAGATTCCCGCCCGGGCTGGCGGTGGAATAGAGATATTCGACACCGGGAATCTCCCAGAGCAGCTCCTCGATCGGACGGGTCACCCGGTTCTCGACCTCGCTCGGCGTAGCGCCGGGCATGGCGACGAATACATCGATCATCGGCACCTTGATCTGCGGCTCCTCTTCACGCGGCAGCATCAGGATGGCGAACAGGCCCAGCAGCAGCGAGGCGGCGACCGCGATCGGCGTCAGCTTTGAATCGATGAACAGCGCGGCGAGGCGACCTGCGATGCCCCGGGTCGGGGCATCGGTGGACGATGGGACGGACGCGGAGTGGGGAGTAGGTACGGGAGAACTCACGGCAGCACCTCGAGACGATCGCCCTCGCGCAGGTTGGCGGGCGGGTTCAGCACAACGCGCTCGCCGACATCAAGACCCGCGAGGATCTCGATGTCGCCGCCTGGCAGGGTAGCGCCGGTGCGGACCAGCCGCAGCGTGGCACGCGGGCCGGCGGCGGAGATGGCGGCGTCCGAGGCGTTGCCAGCGCCCACTCCGGCGGTCGCTCGGTGAGGGTCGGTCACGATGAAGACGCGCTCCATCTGGCCGAGTACGGAGACGGCGCTCGCGGGCACGCTCAGGCGACGGACCACCGGACCGGGAACCTGGAGCCGGATGAACTCCCCTGAACGCACGGCGACACTGGCGGGAACGGAGAGCTTTACCGGGACGGTGCGCGCGGCGGCTTCGGCCGACGGCGACAATTCGGTCAGTACGGCGCTGAAGGAGGCGCCCGAGCTCGGAGCGACGACTGGGATTGCCTGTCCGATCGTGAGCGTGGCGGCGAGCGATTCCGGAAGGTTGGCCTCGATCTGGAAGTGGGAAGTTCCCTCAAGCTCGAGCAGCGGGAAACCGGGCGAGGCAAAGTCGCCGGCTTGGGCGAGCTTGCGGACCACGACCCCGTTGAACGGTGCGCGGATCTCGGCGTAGCCCAGCATCACCTCGGCCTCGCGGAGCATTGCCGTGGTCATCGTGGCGCGGTCCTGGAGCGAACGGACCAGATCTGCGGTGCTCGCACCCTGCGTAAGCAGGGACCGCTCGCGGTCGAGGTCGCGCTGCGCGAGGTTGAGCTGGGCGCGCGCCTGAGCGACGCGCGCAAGGATCTCCGCAGCGGAAATCTGGGCGAGCACCTCGCCGGCGACGACGCGCTGGCCGAGGGTCACGGGAAGCGACTCGATCGCGCCCATCAGCTTTGGAGCAATGACGGCGCGCTGTGCAGGACGGACGGTGCCCACGACCTCCGTGGGCAACGGTTGCTCCGTGGCGCGGGTCACGGCGCTGGCCACCCGCGCGGTGGGGCGGCCCGCGACATCAGCGGACCCGCTGCCGTTGCTTCCGGATCCGACCGGTCCCGAGGGACGCCCACAACCGGTTAGCGCCACGCTGCCAGACAGCAGCGCGAACAGCAGCGCGATCGATCGAGCTGCCGATGCGGGAAACCGGTGGGATGGTACGGATGGGCAGAATCGCGGGCGAGGCGTCGGGGAACACAAAGAAGGCAACGGTTTCATGCGACAGAAGGAAGAGTGTGAAGGAGAGGAACGGTGAAAAAACGCGACGACGTCTACGGCTGGGGCAGCGGGTCGAGCCCGAGCGCGCGGCGCAGTGAAACCAACGCGATGCGCTCGTCGGCGGTGGCGATGACGTGGCGCAGACGGGCCTCGAGCAGTCGCCCTTCCGCTCCGATGAGGTCGGCGGCGAGGAGGGATTCCTTCTCGAAACGCAGGCGTGACAGTCGGGCGGCCTCCTCGGCTTGGGTCGCAGCGAGGGCGGAGACCTCGACCCGCTCGAGCGCGTCGAGGTGGGCGAGCCGGGCCTGTTCGACCTCAAGACCGATGCCAAGTGACGCGCGGCGCTCCAAGGCGCGGACCTCGGCGAGCTCGGCCTCGGCGCGGCGGATGCGTGCAGACGTCTGCCCACCATCGAAGACATTCACGTCCACGGACACTCCGGCGAGCCAGCTGCGGCCATCGCGGTTCGTCTCCCAGCCCTGATCGTGCTGCACGCTGGCAAACGCGTTGACCGTCGGACGATGCCCGCCGCGCGCGGCGGTAGCCATCGCTTCTGCGGCGCGGAGGCGGGCGGCGAGGCCAAGCAGTTCCGGACGGCGCGAGAAGTCACCCGTGTCGGGAGATGAAGCGGCGGTGAGAACCGGGTCGTCGGTCAGTGGCTCGACTGCCGGATCGCTTGGCTCGAAGCCGATCGCGAAGCGGAACGCGAGTAATGCCAGCGTGGCGCCGTGGCGGGCGGTGCCCAGCGATTCACGCGTGCCGGCACGGAGAACGTGGAGCGCGAGGAGATCGGACTTGAGCATCTGACCCGCCGCATGGCGGGCCTCGGCCACGGCGACGGCGGCATCGTAGGCGCGCAGGCCACCCTCGAGGGCGATGACGGCCTCGCGGGCCTTGTGCACATTGAGCGCGGCGCGCACCACCTCGGCGGCGAGTTGTTGCCGCGCCAGAGTGAGGTCATGGCCGGCCGCCTCCACTCCCGCACGAGCGGCGTTGCGTCCGGCGGTGGCCCGGCCACCGCTGTAGAGATTGTAGGCGATCGTGCCCGTCGCGTTCAGATTATCGATCCGCCCCGGGTCGTTGAAATCGAGCGCGAACGTGAAGGCCCGCTGATTCAGGATCGAACCGAAGGCCATCATTGGACTGTCGGTCTGCGTGTAGCGTGCGCCCAGCATCACCTGCGGTTTCCAAGCGGACTCGGCCTGATCGACCACACTGCGCGCCGCATCCACCCGGGCACGCGCGGCCCGGGCATCGGGATGGCGCTCGAGTGCGGCGGCGACGCAACGCTCCAGCGGCCAGACCTCCGCGGCGGAGCCGGACGCAGCCGCCACGAACACCATCAGCGCAACGGCCGCCGTGGTGAGCGTCCCGGTGAGTCCGCCCAACCGCGGAGACAGGCGCACGCCGGCCAGCGCGTCGCGCCACGCCTGGAGCACCGGTCGAGCGACGCGGCCCGGGCTGGAGATAAAGGCACGCAACGGACGGAGAAACGGAGGAAGGACGCGGGAAGTCACGACAGCGATGAGATCAGAGGGGAGAGGTGCGCAACGATCCGTGACCTCAGCTGCGGCGGCCGCCCCAGTGGATCACATCCTGCGCGTCGATCCAACCGAGCTTGCGCAGCAGCCACGTCGGCGGGCAGAAGCCGGTGACGACGGACTGCAGCAGATTGAGCCCCGCGAAGGCGGGCAGCAGGAGCCACCACGCACTGACTTTCCAGGCGAGGAGGGTTCCGACCAGCACAACGGTGCCAGCGAGCAGGCGAATGAGGGATTCGGATTTCATGGCGATGAGACGGAGGCGTGGGGATGGGTGCAGAGCGGGTGCGGGAGGATTCGGTCAAACAAACCGCCAGCACCCGATCGATACTAAATGAGTATTTGCGCATATAACGTTACTGTCAAGTGAAGGTGTCCGGGCTGGATTCGTGTTGTTGCGGGCATCCAGGTAAAAACCGAGGACATGAACCGACTCCCGGGGAGGCGGTGGTCTCAGCGAGGTGGAAGACACCGATACCGGGGGAGGGGTGGGGGCCTGACTTTGCCGTTGACCGTCTTCCGCTGCCTTGGCCACTCTTGCGGGCTTGGAACGGAGTAGCGTCCCGCGAGGGGCCTGCGCCGGTTCTCCACCGGAGAGGTGGCAGAGTGGTCGAATGCGCACGCTTGGAAAGCGTGTGTAGGGCAACCTACCGAGGGTTCGAATCCCTCCCTCTCCGCCAGTTCCTCCTTGCGGCGCTCGCGCGCGATCGCAGACCCCTGTAGCGGGTGGCTCGGTTGCCCGGAGGGTCCCTTGTCGACGCTCAGGGGAACGTTTCGCCAAAAACCGAGTCGCGCGACGGCGGAACCTCGATCCCCGCCGCGGCCCGGGCGTTTGGACCCGAGCGCACGCTGAACTTCCTGAATGGGCTGGAATAAGGCCGGGCTTTGGCCTCTCCGGGCCCACGAAGTCCGACTCTTTTCAGACGAGCCACCGGGCTCGCGAAAAACACCCTAGACCGCCTTGGTTACACCGACCCTAAAACTCGGTCGCGTGATGCCTTTCTCCTCCGACTAGAACTGGCTGTTCGATTCCTAAAGAAAATATTGAATCGTAATATGCTTACTATTAACCACTTAATTGCTTAATAGGGTCATCTGCCCAAGGAATTCCGGAAAGCCAATCGGGCCAGTAAAAAAGTCCACGGCTCGCCTCGCGCTCTCCGGCGCGCGTTTAGGACGATAATCGGTCTTACGGGCGGGTTATTACGTAGCCCGGATTTCCTCGTCCGTCTGGACGTGCTGGCGTCATGCGGGATCAGAACCTTTGTAAGCAACTGTGGTTGAAGGACACAGTGCGTGAGAGTGGGCGCGAGGCGACCGGCCTGATCGCCCGGTTCGGGGATCCCGGTCTGATAGTTAACAAGACCGCTGCCTTGGAGCCGCTGCAGTCCTAAAACAGTACTAAAGTGCCTCCTAAAAGGGCGGCTTCAGGGTCCGGAAACGCGTCGCAACGGACTACCCGACCCACTTTCGGGCATTGTGGAAGAGTTGCATCCATGGGCTTTCCTCTGCTGTCCAGGCGGGCGGACGCCAGCTGAGTGAGACCGTGCGGTGGACGCGTTCCGGGTGGGGCATCAGGATGGTGACGCGACCGCTCTCCGTGGTGAGCGCGGTGATGCCACGAGGGGATCCGTTGGGATTGAGCGGATAACGCTCCGTCGGTTGGTGGTGATGGTCGACGAAGCGTGCGGCCACCAGCCCCGAGGCGTCGCAGGCCGCCAAGGCCGCGGAGGTGGCGAACTCGGCCCGGCCCTCGCCGTGAGCGACGGCGACGGGGATCACGGAGCCGGCCATGCCAGCGAAGAAGACGCTGGGGCTTGCCTCGATCCGCAGCGACGAAAACCGACCCTCGAAGCGCTCGGACTGGTTCTGCACGAAACGGGGCCAGTGGGACGCGCCGGGAATGATGCTCCGGAGATTGCTCATCATCTGGCATCCGTTGCACACGCCGAGCGCGAAGGTATCCGCCCGCGTGAAGAAGGCCTGGAAGGCCTCCCGGGCCCGTGCGTTGAAAAGAATGCTCTTGGCCCAGCCTTCCCCCGCCCCCAGCACGTCGCCGTAGCTGAAGCCGCCGCAGGCCACGAGGCCGCGGACACTCTCCAGCGAAAAACGACCCGCCAGGATATCGGTCATGTGCACGTCGAGCGCCCGGAAGCCGGCCCGATCGAACGCCGCCGCCATCTCCACCTCACCGTTCACACCCTGCTCGCGGAGAATCGCGATCGCGGGACGCGTTCCGGAACGTGTCACGGCCGGCGCGGCCGGCGTGAACGTCAACTTGGGGGTGATTCCCGGGTCCATCCGGTCCAAGCGCACCGCGTGTTCCGATTCCGCGCAGGCTGGGTTGTCGCGTAGACCAGCGATGCGCCGCGTGACGTCGGACCAGAGGTTCCGCAGATCGAAGAGATCCTCGTCCAGCAACGTGTGCTCTAACGTACGGAGACGAAGACGGTATTCGCCGTTGAGGGTACCGAGAACGTGCGTGCAAGCGCCGAGGCCACCGCGGCGGAGGATGGATGTGACCGCGGGGAGATGGGCGGCGCGGACCTGGATCACCGCGCCCAACTCCTCGGCGAAAAGCGCCGCCAGCGCCGAGGCGCGAGGCGAGCCATCGCCGTCTGCGCCGCTCAGCAGCAGCGGGGCGGGGAGGAGCAGGTCCATGCCGGCCCGGCCGGCAAAGGCCATCTCGACCAGCGTCGCGAGGAGTCCGCCATCGGAACGGTCGTGGTAAGCGAGGAGGCGATCTTCCTGATTCAGCTGCTGGATGGCGGCCCAGAACGCCTTCAGGTCGCCCGGATGATCGAGGTCGGGAGCGGTGCGGCCGGTCTGCCCCATCACTTGGGCCAAGATGGAGCCACCGAGGCGGTTGCGGCCGCGACCGAGATCGATCAGGAGCAGCGCGGTGTCCCCGGCGTCGGTGCGCAGCTGGGGCGTGAGCGAGCGGCGGACGTCCGCGCAGGCGGCGAACGCGGAGACGATCAGCGACACCGGCGCCGTCATCCGGCGGGTGCGATCGCCGTCGCGCCACACCGTACTCATGCTCATCGAGTCCTTGCCGACCGGGATCGTGATGCCAAGGGCCGGACAAAGTTCGAGACCCACTGCGCGAACCGCTGCGTAGAGCGCGGCACCTTCACCCGGGAGGGCCGGCGCCGCCATCCAGTTCGCGGAGAGATTGACGCGCCCGAGATCGGGGATGAAGGCCGCGGCGAGATTGGTCAGGGCCTCACCGACCGCGAGGCGCGCGGAGGCGGCGGCATCGTGAATCGCGGTGGGGGTGCGCTCGCCGACCGCCATGGCTTCGCCCGTGTGGACATCGAACGCGGCTGCGGTGACCGCGCAATCTGCCACCGGTACCTGCCATGGCCCGACCATCTGATCGCGGACCACGAGTCCGGTCACGGAGCGGTCTCCGATCGTGATCAGGAAGGACTTGTCGGCGACGCTGGGGTGACTGAGGACACGGCGCACCGCCTCGGGAAACTCGAGGCCGCCGAGATCGAGCCGCGGGAGGGTGCGGGTGACGGTGGTGTCGCGGCGGTGCATCCGCGGCGGCTTACCGAGGAGCACCTCGAGCGGCAGGTCGATCGGCGTGTTGTGGAAGTGGCGATCCGTGAGCACGAGCCGGCGCTCGCTGGTGGCTTCGCCGACTACGGCGTAGGGACAGCGCTCGCGCGCGCAGAGTGCGGCAAACGTGGCCATGCGCGCCGCGGGGATGGCGAGGACATAGCGCTCCTGGGACTCGTTACACCAGAGCTCCAGCGGACTCATGCCCGGCTCGTCGCTGGGTACCTCGCGCAGCTCGAAGCGACCGCCCCGGCCGCCGTCATTGACCAGCTCGGGAAGTGCGTTGGAGATTCCGCCGGCGCCGACGTCGTGGATGAACGCGATGGGATTCTCTGCCCCGAGTGCCCAGCAGCGATCGATCACCTCCTGGCAGCGCCGCTGGATTTCCGCGTTGTCGCGCTGGACGCTGGCGAAGTCGAGGTCCTCCTGCCCGGAGCCGGTGGCGACGGAACTGGCGGCCCCGCCGCCGAGACCGATCAGCATCGCGGGTCCGCCCAGCACGACGAGTCGGGCGCCGGGTTCGATCACGCCCTTCTGGACATGGTCGGCGCGGATATTGCCGAGACCGCCGGCGAGCATGATCGGCTTGTGGTAGCCGCGAAGTTCCGTCGGCCCCTCGCTGGCGGGTGTGCCCGGGGCGGCGGGGATTTCCGCCTCGAAGCTCCGGAAGTAGCCGGTGAGGGCGGGTCGCCCAAACTCGTTGTTGAACGCGGCACCGCCGAGGGGGCCCTCGATCATGATGTCGAGCGCCGAGGCGATGCGGCCCGGTTTGCCGTGGTCTTTTTCCCACGGCTGCACTGCGCCGGGCAGGCGGAGATGCGAGACCGTGAAGCCGGTGAGGCCTGCCTTGGGCTTGGCCCCGCGCCCGGTGGCTCCCTCGTCGCGGATCTCCCCGCCCGCACCCGTGGCGGCGCCGGGGTAGGGCGAAATCGCCGTGGGGTGGTTGTGGGTCTCGACCTTGCAGAGCAGGTGGATGTCCTCGGCGTGCGCGGCGTACTCGCCGGAGACGGGATCGGCGAAGAAGCGGCCACCGGGTGAACCGACGAGCACCGCGGCGTTGTCCTTGTAAGCGGAAAGGATGCCCTCGCTGTGCAGCTGATGCGTGTTCCGGATCATCTGGAACAGCGACCGCTCGCGCGCTTCGCCGTCGATCTCCCACGACGCGTTGAAGATCTTGTGCCGGCAGTGCTCGGAATTCGCCTGCGCGAACATCATCAACTCCACGTCATGGGGATCGCGACCCAGCGTGCGGAAGGCATTGACGAGGTAATCGATCTCATCGTCGGCGAGCGCGAGGCCGAGGCTGGCATTGGCGGCGACGAGCGCCTCGCGTCCTTGGGTCAGCACCGGCACCGCCGCGAGCGGACGCGGGCTCTCGTGACGGAAAAGAACGTGGCAGTCTTCGACCGTGCCGAACACCGCCTGGGTCATCCGATCGTGCAGCCGAGCCGTGGCCCGGTCGACGACCGCGTCGGGCGTCCCCGCGTCGAGGGCGAGTTCGTAGGCGACGACTCGCTCGATGCGGCGGATGGTGGTCAGCCCGCAGATCCGGGCGATGTCGGAGGCCTTGGATGACCACGGCGAAAGCGTGCCCGGGCGCGGAGCGACCACGCGGGTGCGGCGTTCGCCGGAGAGCGCAATGGCATCGACTTGGGGACCGTAGGTGAGCAACCGCTCGAGCACCGTGTGCTCCTCGGTCGAGAGCGGCGCGGAGAGATCGACGAGATGGACGAAGTGCGCCGTCAGGCCGCGGAGCGGGACGCCTTCGGCCGTGAGCTCATGGAGGAGCTTTTGGCTGCGCGAGGAGGAGAGCGCCGGGGAGCCGCGGAGGATGAGCATGGTCGGGTCGGCATGCTCCGAAACAAGCCGCGGGGGGTCAAGCGGCGGGAGGGGTGGAGTGGTGCGGTCCCTGGCATCCTCAGCCGGGCCGCCGGCCAACGGAGTCAGCGGCGGGAGGATTGCCGGAGCAACACGCCAACCACGATCGCGGCGAGCAGGTCCGTGCCCGCGACCACGGCCCGGAGCGACCAGGGCAGGGGCAGGGGGAGCACGAGCACCAGCACCGCGCTGGCGACCAGGGCGATGGCCACGATCTTGAGCAACGAACGCTTGCGTTCAAACGCGGACGGAGAAGTGGGCATGGGCAAAAGGGGTCGGTAGGGTCCGGGAGCGGCGGTAGCGTCAGGATGGCGAGGCCAGCGGCAACGTCAGCCGCAGCGTCGTGCCCGTGGAGCTGGTCGCGAGCAGCTGGATGTCGCCCGAGTGAGAAAGCAGGATTCGCTTGGCGATGCCGAGTCCGAGTCCGGTACCATCGGGGCGACCGGAGAGGAAATTGTCGAAGATGTGGGCGCGCAGCCGCTCCGGGATGCCGGAACCCGTGTCGGTGACGTCGATATGGACCATGCGGCCTCCGCCCGCGCGTTCCTCGGTCGTGGTCTGCAGCGTGATGGTTCCCCCGTTCGGCATCGCCTGAGTCGAGTTGAAGAGCAGGTTCAGCAGCACCTGCTGGATCTGACCCTTGTGCACCTCGACGACGAGGGTGCGAGGAATCGCGGTTACCCGGAGCGAGATCTTCCCCTGTGCGAGCTTCAGGCGGATCAGCAGGGCGGTGTCCTCGACGAGATCGGCGAGGATCCATGGAGCATGCAGGCTCGCGGGTGCCTTCCCGAACTGCAGGACGCGGGAAACGATCGCCTCCAGCTGATCGAGCTTCTCCCCGATCACGCGCACGTCCGTGCGCCGCGGGTCGTCGGTCGGGAACTCCAGGTTCAGGTAGCCGAAGAGCAGCTTGATGACCGTGAGCGGATTGCGGATTTCGTGTGCGATCTCCGCGGCGAGGAGGCCGAGCGTGGTGAGTTGTTCGTTCTTGCGCAGCGACTCCTCGCTGCGGAATACGCGAGCGTAAAGCCGAGCATTCTGGAGCGCAACGGCGGCCAGCGAGGCGAGCGTGGCGCCGAGCCGCTTCTCGTCGTTGTTGAAGCGATGAATCTGTTCGGTGAAGATCGCGAGCACGCCGAGCACTTCCCCTTCGAAGACCAGCGGTGTCGCCAGCAGGGAGCGCAGCCGCTGATCTACGGGGAGATCGACCACGTCGACGTACTCCGGCGACTGGATGTTCGCGAACTCCAAGGCGCGGCGGGTGTGAATGACCGCGCCAATCGCACTCGTCTCCAAAGGCAGGTCGTCCGCGGGACCGGGCTGCGTCGCGAGTGTCGAGTCAGGATTGGAAAGCGCAACGAGCCGCAGTGCACCGCGCGCGGGATCGTGCAGGTAGAGTCCGCAGGCGCGTGCCTGCATGATCAGTCGCGCATCGCGGGTGACGGTCTCGAACAGATCGCGCTCTTCGACCTTGGCGACCAAGGCCTGACCGATGCCGATGAGTGACTCGAATTGACGCGCCTTGCCGCGGAGCTGCTGCAGTTGCCAGAGCCGTTGCAGCACCGCCGTCGCCTGCGCCGTCAAGCGAATCAGCGCGTCGAGGTCGTCGCGCGTAAAACCGTCGGGCCGGTCGCTGTCGAGGTTCACCACCCCCAGCACTTGGCCGTGCTCCTCCATGGGCGCGGCGATTTCGCAGTGCACGCTCGGGCGGAGGCGGACGTACCGGGCGTCGCGGCGAACGTCGGGGACAAACTGCGGTTTGCCGTGGAAGGCCACCCAGCCGGTGATGCCCTGGCCAAGGCGCAGCGTGACCTCGCGGTAGTCTTCGGGCAGTCCCTGCTGAGCCTCGATCTCGAGGCGGCCGGTATCCGGGTTGAGCAGTGCGATGGATCCGGAGTCGGCGCGAAAGTGCCCGATCAGCACCTCGAGGATGCGCCGGAGCGCGATCGTGGGATCATCGACCTCCGTGGCGAGGGCGGCGAGCCGGTAAAGCGATGCTTCGAGCACGGGAGCAGACACAGGACAATCGGCGGCGAGAGACGTGGGGCGACGCGGGGGGCGGATCACTCCATCTGCAAGACGACCTTGCCGAACTGCCCCGCGGCCGCGAGATGCTCGAATGCCGTACCCGCGTCGGCGAGCGGGAAGACCTCGCTCACGATCGGGGCGATGCGCTCCTCCTCCACGAAGCGGAGCATCGCGGACCAGTCGTGCGGGCTGCCCATGGTCGATCCGAGCAGCGAGAGCTGTCGCCAAAAAATCTTGCGCGACGGTAGTGTGGGGGGATTCCCCGCCGTGGCTCCGAAAAATACGATCCGGGCACCGGGAGCGGCCACATCGACAAGCGACTCGAAGCCCGGCCCACCGGCGCTGTCGACGATGACCGAGAATGGACCACCCGCGGCGCGCACGGCGGATTGCGGCCAAGCGGGATCCCGGTAGTCGAAGCCGTTCCGCGCCCCGAGCGCAAAGGCACGGGCAAGTTTGTCGGCCGAGCCCGATGTCACCCAGACCTCGGCTCCGAGCGAGACGGCGAACTGCAGCGCGGCCAGCGCCACTCCGCCCCCGATGCCGGTGATCAGCACCCGGTCGCCTCGCTCGAGGCGCGCGCGCGAAAAGAGCGCGCGATACGCCGTGAGACCCGCCAGCGGCAGCGCGGCGGCCTCGACCCAGCTCAGGTGGGCGGGGCGGGGAGACAGCTGTGCGACCGGCACCGCGATCTCCTCCGCCAACGTCCCTGCGCGGGGCAGGCCGAGGATGGAGAAGTGGGGTCCCTGCGCCTCCTCGCGGTCACCCCAGTCGAAGCTGGGATTGATGATCACCTCGCGATCGAGCCAGGTGCGGTCGACGTCCGGACCCACCGCTTCGACCACTCCGGCGCCGTCTGACCCGGGCGTGCACGGGTACGTGATGCCGGCATACTGGCCGAGCTTGATCCAGAGATCGCGGTGGTTGAGGGCCGCGGCGCGGAGCCGCACGCGGACCTCGCCCGGGCCCGGCACCGGTGACGGGAGCGTCGCGAGGGACAGTTGGTTGAGGGCGGTGAACTGGACGGCGCGCATCCCTCAGCACTGACGGAGGAGACGACGGGAGGCAACCATCGCGGTGACGGGGATTGCGACGAACGAAGGAATCCGCCTACTCGCTGGCAGCGTGGTGGTGGCATTCAACAAACCTTATGGCGTCCTTTCGCAGTTCACGCCCGAGCCTGGCTCGCGGTGGCGGACGCTCGCGGACTTCGGGCTCCCCGCGCGCATCTATCCGGTCGGTCGGCTGGACGCAGACTCGGAAGGATTGCTCCTGCTTTCGGACGAAGCGGACCTCATTGGGCGCGTGCTGGATCCGGAAAAAGGCCACCCGCGCGAGTACTGGGTGCAGGTTGAACGCGTGCCGACCGATGCGTCCTTAGGGCGCTTGGCGCGCGGCGGGCTGGAACTCTCTGGGCATCGCACCCGTCCGTGCCGGGCGTGGCGGCTGGATCCGGCCCCGGCGTTGCCCCCGCGCGATCCACCCATCCGGCAGCGCCAGACCGTTCCAGACGCGTGGATCGCCCTCGAACTCACCGAGGGCAAGAATCGGCAGGTGCGGCGCATGACGGCGGCGGTGGGGCATCCGACGCTGCGGCTCGTCAGGGCGCGCATCGGTCGACTCACCCTGACTGATCTCGGGCTCAAGCCCGGCGCGTGGAGGCAGGTCGATCGAGTCGCCGTCCTTCCGCCGCCCGCCCACTAGCGCCGATGCGGGCGTGGCGAGGGGGCGCCGCCGCGTCGCATCACAGGGCATCGCGCGGGCCCCGCTACACCGACGGTAAAGCCCACTGCGCCCTTGTGGGGCGGATTCAAGGGTGGGGTGCCGCGCGCGGCGCTCGACTTGCCGCGCGCGAAACGCAAGGGTACTCGCATGAGTCGTTTTGCTTTCCTTCCCCGAATCACCCCGACCCTTGCCGCTCTCTTTGCCCTGCTGTTAGCCGGAATCGCGCGCGCGGCAGAGACGACCCCGCTCGCCACCTCCACCGCGGCAGCTCCGGCAACCTCGATCGTGCTCCCGGCGCTGGCCGCGGACGACCGCTGGGCCAAGGAAATGCTCGCGTTCGCCGCGGAGGATGCGGCGCATCCGGCGCCTGAGCGCCCGATCGTCTTCACGGGGAGTTCCTCGATTCGGCTCTGGAAGGATCTGGCTACCGACTACCCGGGCCTGCGGGTCATGAACCGGGGCTTCGGCGGTTCGAGGGTCAAGGACCTTGTCCGCCACTTCGATCGCGTTATCCTGCAGTATCGTCCGCGGCAGGTGGTGATCTACTCGGGCACCAACGACATCAATGGCGGAGTCCCGGTCGACGAGGTGGTGGCGGACGTGCGCCGGGTTGTGGACCGGATCAATCGCGAGTTGCCCGAAGCGCGGGTGCTGTTTCTCTCGCTCGCGCTGAACCCGGCGAGGTGGGCCAAGCGGGACCTCATGCTGGAGACCAACGCCAAGGTGCGCGCGTACCTTGAGCAGGATCCGCGCAATCAGTTTCTCGATGTGAATGTCGTGATGCTCGGCGCCGATGGCCTGCCGAAGCCGGACATCTTCGTGGCGGACAAGCTTCACATGAATCGAAAAGGCTATGAGCTCTGGGCGCCCCTGGTGCGTCCGTGGCTGGTGCCGTGATCGTGCGGAGACGACCGGCAGTCCGTGGCGGAGCCGAGTCCGCGGCCCGGTGGAAAGGCGCGTCGCTGGAGAAACTCCGTCCCGCGCCGGAGGCCCGCGGGAGCGGCCAGACGATCAGTCGGCCGACTTCCGGTAGTCGCCGCGACTGAAGTATTTCTCCAGCCAGACGTACATGCAGATGAAAAAATAGCGGCTGCCCATTTCCTTGATCTTCAGCTTGGCCACACCGTGGCGGCGGTTGCGCCAAGAAATGGGCATCGTCGTCCAGGAATATCCCCGCACGATCGCCTTGAGCGGAATCTCGACCGTGAGATTGAAGTGGGGTGACAAGAACGGGCGACAGCCATCGATGGCGGTGCGGCGGTATGCCTTGAAGGCGTTCGTGGTGTCGTTGAGTGGAATCGCGAACATCGCCCGGATGAAGGCGTTCGCGATCCGGTTGAGTAGCAGCTTCACGCGGGGGTAATCTTCCACGCGCCCGCCGCGCACGAAGCGACTCCCGAAGACACAGTCGAAGCCCTCGTTCAGCCGACGCCAGTAGCCCAACGCATCATCCGGTGAATCCGAGGCATCGGCCATCATGATCACCACGGCGTCGCCGCGACTGTGGTTGAGCCCGTGCACCACGGCGCGACCAAAACCGTGCGCACCCAGGTTCTGGACTGGCCGCAGCGTCGGCACGGGTCCGGCCTGCAGTCCCTGGAGCACGGCCCACGTGCCGTCCCGCGAGCCATCGTCGACCACCACGATCTCGTGCGGTACCCCTGCGGCCGAGAAAGCCTCGAACAACGCCTGCAGCGTCCCGGGCAGAGACTCCTCCTCGTCGCGGGCAGGGATCACCACCGAAAATAACTGAAGCGGTGCGGACATGGCAGATCGGAAGGTCGAATCAGGCAGAAGACGGGAGGAAGAAATACGGGAACGTAACGCGCGGGCGGGTGCCGTACTCAGCAGAAACGGCGGGGGCTGCGTCGAGCGGGGCGGGGGCTCAGTGGCTCCTTCGGCATGGGCGGCAGTGGCTGCGGTATGACGGAGCCTCAGGCCTGCCGCGTCTGCCACGCCTCAACAATCTGGCGCACGGTTTCCTCCAGCGACTGCGTGATGTCCCAGCCCGGGAAGTGCGCCTTGATCTTGCGCAGATCAGAGTAGTAGCAGATGTGGTCTCCGCTCCGATTTTGGTCGGAGTACGTGTAGACTTGCCGCTTGCCCGAAAACCGTTCGACGAGCGCAAATGCTTCCAGAATGGAGGTGCTGTTGGCCTTGCCCCCGCCGAGGTTGTAGACCTCGCCCGAACGCGGCTGGCCCACGAACGCTGCCATAAAGCGGGCGACGTCGAGCGCGTGGATATTGTCGCGGACCTGCTTTCCTTTGTATCCGTAAATCGTGTACGGTCTGCCCTCGAGATTGCACTTCACCAGAAAGGAAAGAAAGCCGTGGAGCTCGACGCCGCTGTGGCGCGGACCAGTGAGGCAGCCGCCGCGCAGGCAGCAGGTCGGCATCCCGAAGTAGCGACCGTACTCCTGCACCATCAGATCCGCCGCGGCCTTGGAGGCGCCGAAGAGAGAATGCTTTGACTGGTCGATCGTGAAGGTCTCGGGAATGCCCTCGGCGAACGCTGGGTCGGCGAACTCCCAGCGGGTGTCGAGCTCGCGCAGCGCGATCCGGTTGGGCGCGTCGCCGTAGACCTTGTTCGTGCTCAGGTGAATGAACGGCGACTCGGGGCAGGCTTGGCGGGCGGCCTCGAGCAGGTTGAGTGTGCCGCCTGCGTTGGTGTCGAAGTCGTCGAACGGAATCGCGGCCGCGCGGTCATGGGACGGCTGGGCGGCCGTGTGGACGATCACGGCGGGCCGGAGCGAGCGCACGAGAGCCAGCACCCCGGCGCGGTCGCGGATGTCGAGTTCGTGGTGCGTGAAGCCCGGCAATTCCCGCGCGAGACGGGCCTGATTCCATCGCGTGTCGCCCTGCGGTCCGAAAAATACGGCGCGTTGGTTGTTGTCGACCCCGTGGACGGCGTAGCCCAGCTCCCGCGAAAAATAGGTGCAGACCTCGGAGCCGATGAGACCGGAGGAGCCGGTGACGAGAAGGACGGGGGGCATGGACGGTCAGGAGTGGGAGGTCGGTGGGGGACAGAGAGATAGCGGAACGGCACGCCGACGGAAGACGAAAGCGGCGTGGGACTGGAGCCCCCGGTTGACCTCGGCGGTGGGAGATCTACGGTCACGGGGTGCGTCTTGAGGAGCTATCCAGTCTGCAGCAGCTGGTCCTTCCTGATCGGTGGCAGGCGGAGGCGATCCAAGCCCTGCGCTCCGGGAAGGACGTGATCGTGGACGCGCCCACCGGAGCGGGAAAAACCTACGTTTTTGAGCGCTGGGCGGAGCAGACCAATTTTTCGCGCCGCTCGCTCTTCACGGTGCCCACGCGGGCGCTGGCGAACGACAAATTCGCGGAGTGGCGGGCCCGCGGGTGGCGGGCCGGCATTACCACGGGTGACGTGACCGTGGATCCCGGGGCGCCCTTGGTGGTGGCGACCTTGGAGGCGGTGCAGCACCGCGTAACGGGCGGGAGGGAGACCGGGCCGGAGTTCCGGCTCCTCGTAGTCGATGAGTACCAATGGCTGGCGGACCCCCACCGGGGCTCGCACTACGAAGGGGTCATCATGTCGGTGGCTCGGGAGACGCAGCTCCTGCTACTTTCCGGGGCGGTCGGCAATCCGGAGGACGTGGCAGCATGGTTGCGGCGACTTGGGCGGGACGTGGTGGTGGTGCAGACCAAGCTCCGGCCGGTGCCCTTGGAGGAAGTCGAGGCGGACGACCTCGTGCACGGACTCCCGCGCACGATCGAAGGATTCTGGTCGCGGCGCGTGGCGGGAGCGCTGCGGGAGGGGCTGGGTCCGGTGCTGGTTTTCGCGCCGCACCGGCAGGACGCGGAGCGGCTGGCGCGGCAGTTCGCGCGGGAGATGCCCTTGCCGGAGCCCTTGACCCTGACCCAAGAGCAGGAGGATCTGTGCGGCCCGGCGCTGGCGAAGCTCATCAAAGCCCGGGTGGCCTATCACCACAGCGGTTTGACGTACGCCCAACGTGCGGGAGTGATCGAGCCGCTGGCCAAGGCCGGTCAGCTGCGGGCGGTGGTCGCCACCTTGGGTTTGAGCGCGGGCATCAATTTCTCGCTGCGTTCGGTGATGATCACGGCGGGTTCGTACCATCACGGTCAGCAAGACCACGAAATCGAGCCCCACGAATTGCTGCAGATGGCCGGTCGCGCGGGCCGACGCGGACTGGATGAGACGGGGTACGTGCTGGTGAGTAGCTCGACCCCGCGGCTGCGGCGGGCCGCGCAGATGCGCCTGAAGCGCGGGGCGCCGCTGCCGTGGGCCTTTTTCCTGCGCCAACTGCGGGCGGGTGAGACGGCGGTGGGTCTGGCGGCGGACCTGCGACAGCGCTTCTTCACGGATGAACCCCTGATTCTCGGCCTCGAACAGACCAGCGCGTTGGCGCCGGGAACGCTGCCCTGTGAACAGCGCACCGACACGGGACGGGCGCGCTTGGTGCGGCGGGAGAAGAATCCCTTCCCGGCCTGTTCAGGCTGTGCGCGGCGTGCGGAGTGCCTCGCGCTCTCGCCGCAGCCCACGCTGCTCTGGCAACTGCAGCGGACCGGAGTCTTGGATCGGGAACTCCGGCTCACGCCCCGCGGGCAGATTGTCGCCTCCTTCCTCGGCCCCGAGGGTCTGGCGATCGCCGTGGGTCTGGAGGACCGCCGCTACCCCCTGGATGCGCTGATCTTCGATCTGGCGAATCTCTTTTCTGGCGAGCGCTTTGCGGGTACGAACCCGCGGATCCTCGGGCGACTGTCCGCGGTGTGTGAGAAGGCTTTTCACCGCTTTTCGATCGACGGCTACTTGGTCAACGGCATCCCGCCGCAGTACGGCTACGGCGCGGCGGAGGTGGTCAAGGCGCGCGTCGAAGGGGAGAGGCTCCGCGTGCTGGCGGAGGCTCAGGAAACGGCGGGGCGGGGGGACATCGACCGTCTGATGACGGAGTGGCGATCCCTCTTGCGGCAGATCGCGGCCGCTGCCCCCATCGCGTTTCACGGAGACAAGACGGATGCACCGGCGCTCTTCCTGGCGGAGCGCTGGGATACCCTCCGTGCCATGGCGCGGGCCTATGTGAACGACTTGCGCATCGAGAGCCTGCCAGAACTGCCGCCCCTGAGTCCGGAGCAGCGGCGTCCGATCAATCACCGCTTTCTGCGGGCGGCCGCGGCGCGCGGCGGAACCGGAATTGCGGCTCAAGACTCGATCCGTCGGTGACGATCAACGTCGGGCACGGTCCTCTGCGGCCGGGCTGAGTGCACCACGGAGGGAGGCGCTTCCTCCTGCGGCGTGCCTGCCCGGCGGTGGCGCGAACCGTGCATTGACCCGTCATGGCCGACACCTCTCCCTCCTTGGATCTCCTTTGTGAGCTCAGCGCCCACGAGCGCCGACTCGCAGAGAATCCTGATGCGCATGGCTATCTGAAACTCGCCTCGGGCTACGCCGAAGCAGGTTGGATCAAGGAGGCGACCCGGGCGGCGCAGCGGGCCAAGGCCTTGGCGCAGGGAACCGAAGGAGAGCGGACGGACGTTGCGGTGCTGACCGGACCGTGCACGCCCAAAATTTTACTGGAAATTGTACGGGCGATGACGCTGACGGGAAAGTCGGGGCATTTGCAGCTCGATGCCCCGGGTGGGATCCGGGTGTCGCTGGCGTTGGCCGACGGGCAATTGATCGGCGCTCAGTCGTCGGACACGGCGCCCGGCGAGGCGGCACTGCTGCGGGCCGCCTCGTTGCGAGCCTGTCGCTATGCCTTTGTGCCGGGACCGGTGGCGGCGGACATACCGACGCTGGATGCGCCGACGGATGAGTTACTGGCTTTGATGGCCGCGCGGGTGGCGGGTTGAGGGGACCACGGATAACGATCATGCGCATTCTCATTCTCGAAGACGATCGAGCGACGGCGCAGCTCCTCGGGCTGCTGCTGACCTCGTCGGGGCACACCGTGGTGCATGCCTTGGATGGCACGGAGGGCCTGAAGCAGCTGCGTGCGGCGCCCTGCGATTTGGTGATTTCGGATGTCCAGATGGTGCCGATGGACGGCTTTGGATTCTTGAAGGGCGCGCGGGTGGAGTTTCCGCGCATTCTGGTGGTACTGGCCTCGGCGTGTTCCGACTTGCACGTCCGTATTGAGCAGCAGCCGCACAAACCGTTCGACGTGGTGCACAAGCCTTTCCGCATCGAGGAGGTGCGACGGGTGCTGGCCCGGGCGGAGGAGGCGTTGGCGATGCAGGCGACGGTGGCCCGCTCGGCCGTCGCGGCGGAGGCCCGGACGCCGGCCGCGGCGCTTTCGCCGTTGAATGAACGGCTGGCGCCCTTGTTCCCGGGTCAGGGTTATGCGGCCACCCGAGCCAGCCTGGCGCGCGCGATCGCGCATCCGGGGTACGCCTTGCTGGTGGCGCCGCGGGGTGTCCTGACGCCGGATTTCTTCGATCTTTGGAAGGCGGGCTCGCCGCAGCCCAACGCCGTGTGGAAGAGCGTGGATGCGATCGAAACCCCCGAGGCCGTGCGAGGGCTGATTGATTCCGACGATCTCGCCCGCGGCGGTACGTGGGTCGTGCAGAACCTCGAAGCGGTACCGGTGGTGGAGCAGGTCCAGTTGCTGGCCTCGTCGCGCCGGTTGCCTCCCACGCGGCTGATCGTGACGGTGCGGCGGGATCCGGACATGTTGCTGGAGGAGGGGCGGCTGGACGAGGCGCTCTATTTCCGCCTGTCCAGCCTCACGGTGCCGATTCCGGCCTTGGCGGACCTTAGCGAGCACTTGGACGCGCTGTTCATCGACGCCTTGCGTCTTGCGCCAGGTTATCCCTTTGGTGGGACGGACGTGACCATCGAGCCGGTGGCATTGACCGCGCTGAAGGCACATCCGTGGAAGGACAATCTGGCGGAGTTGCGGGGAGTGGCGGTGTGGACGTTGACGCAGATGCGGTCGCCCCGCGTCACGCTCGCCAACCTGCCGGAGCGCTTTCACCGCGCGCGCCTCGCCACCTTGGCGGAGGCGCTCGGCGAGGCGCAGCGCGAACACTTGGAGCGTGCCTTGCGGGTCAGCGGGAGTTCGATCGAGGCCGCCCATGCGTTGGGCGTCGGAGTGGAGGAATTTTCGCTCGCGGTGGAGCCGGGCGGCCCTCTCCTGTTTTCCCTCGCGGGCGTCGCAACGTCACCCGTGTCCGTGGGTGAGGGTCGAGATCGGTCGCCAGTCGTGCTTTTCGTCTCTGCTGATCCGCAGCTGCGGCATGCGGCGGAGGCTCAGTTGGCGGCGCTGGGTGTGGATGCACGGATCGCGGCGGATGGATTGCAGGCTCTGGCCCAATCGGTTCTTTCGCTGCGGCGACCGTCCGTTGCGATGATCGCCGGACGCAGCGCTCCCTTCGAAGTCGAGGAGTTGATTGGCCAGTTGCGGCGACTGATGCCGTCGTTGGTCGTGGCGAAGATTGGGGTAGGCGAGGAGACCGATGGGGCCCATTACTTCCCCCCGCTCGAGGGATTGGATCTTTTCCCGGTCATCGTGGCGCACTTGCTCCAATCGATCCCGAAGTCGGGCCCCTCCCCGGGCCGAGCCCCATTACCGTCAGGCGGAGGAGCCGCGCGTTCGACGGCCTCATCGAGCAACGGGATCTACCGGCCGGCACCCGAAGCGGATGTTCCGGCCCGCGTCTAGGCATCGCTCGCTGACGAAGAGCGGTTAGGGCTTTTCGGGCGACTCTTCCTCGTCCGCTCGATCAGCGCGGATCACCACGCCGTCGCGGATCACCACTTCGCGTTCGGTCGTCACCGGCGGCCGGACCATGATCGGGCCGCCCGCCATCACCCCGCCCATCCCGACCCCGCCGGTTCCGACGCCGATGCCGCCGGTTCCGACGCTGACCCCGGTTGCGCCGCCCGTCCCTACACCCACGCTGATGCCTGCGGAACGACCGCCGACGCCGACGGGATAGCCTCCCGGATAGACGCCCGGATAGCCTCCCATTGGGGTCGTGGGATAGATGTAATCTCCTCCGGAGGTCTTCCGGTAGATCCAAATTTCGTCCTCATGCGGGCCGTTGCGACGGCCAATGACCTCGTCGGGCTTACCCCATGCCACCTCTACCATCTCAGGGGTCATGCCGGGCTCGATCCGGCCATCCAGCACGGCTTGCCTCATTTCGAGAGGCCAAGATTCGTAGGCTTCGCGGCTGTTTTCGATCCGGCTGAACTGCGGACTAGAGCAGCCGGCGAGGAGGCCGGCGGCAAGGCTGAGCAGGCACGCGAGGCGGCTGGCGGGGTTCACGACGGGGAAAACTAAGCACACAATGCTCGCTCCGTAAAGGCTGGCACGGGGAGGGCGGATGCGGCCGGGAGCCCCGCAAAGTCCCGGGAAATCCCGGATTTACCGTGACTCGCAAGCCAAGATTCGAAGGATTCGCGGGTTACGTTTTGCCGACCGAACGGGAAGTCCGCGTGATTCGGAAAAAAGCCACTTGCACGGGGCTACCCGGGAGGTAACCCTGCAGGGGTTTTTTCACTCATCGTCCGCACGCCTTTTCCGCCTCCGCCATCACCATGGTCACGTCGAACAACGAGCTCGCCTACAACACCAAGATCGAGGGTGACGTCATCGTCACCCGGGCGGATGCCGTGATTAATTGGATCCGGGCCAACTCCGTCTGGCCGATGCCGATGGGCCTGGCCTGCTGCGCCATTGAGCTGATGGCGACGGCGTCGAGCCGGTTCGACATCGCTCGCTTCGGTGCCGAGGTATTCCGTTTCTCCCCGCGTCAGGCCGACTGCATGATCGTCGCGGGCACCGTGACGTACAAGATGGCTCCGCACCTGCGCCGCATCTACGACCAGATGGCCTCGCCCAAGTGGGTCATCGCGATGGGCGCGTGCGCCAGTTCCGGTGGCATGTACCGCAGCTACGCCACGCTGCAGGGCGTGGACCGCATTGTGCCGGTCGACGTCTACATCAGCGGTTGCCCGCCGCGGCCCGAAGCGCTGCTCGATGCGTTGATCAAGCTGCAGGCCAAGATGGGTCGCGAGACCTCGGCTCGCACGCTGCTCACCGCCTGATCCCCCGGCTCCGCTCTTCTCCGCCACCGTCCCGCCCGACCCGACCTTCCGAATCCCTTGTGATGTCCGCCTCCGTCGATCCCCTTGCCGCGATCAAAGAGCTCATTCCTCAGGCGACCGAGCGCGCGTCGCTGGATCATCCGGCGATCAACGTTCCGGCTGAGGTCGTGGTGGAGGCCCTCCGCCAACTGCGGGACCGCGCGGGCTATGATTTCCTCGTCGACCTGACCGCCATCGACCAGGGCGAGGGCGTCGCGGACCGCTTCACGGTCGTCTACCATCTCTTCTCGACTGCGGCTTCGGCCTACGTGCGCGTGGCGACGGACTGTCGTGGTGGCGCAGCTCCGGTGGCCCCGAGTGTGACCGCGCTATGGCCGGCGGCCGATTGGCATGAGCGCGAGGCGTTCGATATGTTTGGCATTCGCTTTGAGGGCCACCCGGACCTGCGGCGCATCCTGATGTGGGACGGTTATCCGCATCATCCGCTGCGGAAGGAGTTCCCTCTGGCCGGCGTCGAGACCCAGCTCCCGGATCTCGAGGTCGCGGCCGAGACGGGGACCAAGGTTCTGCCGGCACCGATGGTGGGCGGACCGTTCGTCGCGTCGTCCGGTGAGATGAACCTCACGGAGGCCGAGCCACGGGCCAAAGATGAGAGCTGGAACGAGCGCCACGTGAAGCCCGAGTAAGCCGCGCCGCAACGACCCGACCCTTCCTTTCGATGGCCACCGAATTTGCTTTTCCCGATGCCGGCGCGAAGACCGCGGCGGCTGCGCCGGAGTTCCAGACCGAGAAGATGTCGCTCTCGATGGGGCCCTCGCACCCCTCGACCCACGGCGTGCTTCGCCTGCAGCTGGAGCTTGACGGTGAGGTCGTGACGAAGTGCGAGCCGATCATCGGCTACCTGCACCGCGGCGACGAGAAGATCGCCGAGAACATGACCTACAACCAGTTCGTGCCCTACACGGACCGGTTGGATTATCTCGCCCCGCTGGCGAACAACGTGGCCTACGCCATCGCGGTGGAACGCCTCGCGAAGCTCGAGGTCCCCGAGCGGTGCCAGGCCATCCGCGTCGTCTCCTGCGAACTCGCCCGCATTTCATCGCACCTGCTCGGTCTCGGCGCCTACGGCATCGATGTCGGCGCGTGGTCGGTTTTCCTCTATTCCTTCACCGAGCGCGAGAAGCTCTACAAGCTGTTCGAGGAGTTGACCGGGGCGCGCTTCACCACGAGCTACACCCGCATCGGCGGCGTGGCGCGTGACGTGCCCGAGGGCTGGACGGATCGCGTCAACGCGTTCTGCGACCAGTTCCTGCCGATTCTCGATGAGATCCTCGCGCTCCTGACGCGGAACAAGATCTTCATGGATCGTACCGTCGGCGTCGGCGTCATCTCCCGCGAGGATGCGATCGCGTACGGACTCACCGGCCCGAACCTGCGCGGCTCTGGCGTGGGCCTCGATCTCCGCAAGGACCGTCCGTACTCGGGTTACGAGCGCTACCAGTTCGATGTGCCGGTCGGCACCACGGGCGATTGCTACGATCGTTACCTTGTCCGCGGTGAGGAGATGAAGCAGTCGGTCCGCATCGTGAAGCAGGTCCTCGCGAATTTCCCGAAGGGGCCGTGGCAGGCGACCGATGCACGCCGCATCGTGAGTCCGTCGAAGGACAAGGTGCTCACCTCGATGGAGGAGCTGATCCAGAACTTCATGCTCGTGACCGAGGGTCCGCAGATGCCGGCCGGCGAAGTCTACTTCGAGGCGGAGAATCCGAAGGGTGCCCTCGGCTTCTACGTCGTCTCGCGCGGCGGCGGCGTGCCATGGCGCCTCAAGATCCGCGCCCCGTCGTTCTGCAATCTGTCCATTCTCCCGAAACTCTGCGCCGGCACGATGGTGTCGGACGTGGTCTCGATCCTCGGCTCCCTCGACTTCGTGATGGGCGAGTGCGACCGCTGAACCTGCTCCTTTTCGCTCGATGAATCTCAAGCCCGAAACCCTGGCGCGCATCGACGAGGTGATCCCGCATTACCCGTCGAAGCGCAGCGCCACGCTGCCGCTCCTGCATCTTATCCAAGAGGATGTCGGCTACATCCCGCCGGAGGCGATCGAATGGGTCGCGGCGCGGCTCGAGCTGCAGCCGATCAACGTCTACGAGGTCGTGACGTTCTACCCGATGTTCCGCCAGAAGCCGATCGGTCGGCGGCACATCAAGGTCTGCCGTACGCTGTCCTGCGCGCTGCTCGGTGCTTACAAAACCTGCGAGGCGTTCGAGAGCGCATTCGGCGTTCGCCGCGGCGAGGTCTCCGCCGATGGGGAGGTCACGGTCGACTTCGTCGAGTGCCTGGCCAGCTGCGGCACCGCACCGGTGGTGATGATCGACGATGCGCTGCACGAGAAGGTGGACGTCGCCCGCGCCCAAGAGCTTTCCGCCCAGATCCGCCGCGAGGCCGCCGCGCGTTCTTAAGTCGCCCCGTCCCGCCTTCCGCCCCGTCTCCTTTCCGCCCTTTTCTTTCGCCATGCCCGCGCCCGCACAACGTCGCATCATTTTCCAGCACATCGACGAGCCCGGCTATACCAACGATCTCGCCTGCTACCTGCGGCACGGCGGCTACTCGAGCCTGCGCAAGGCGGTTGCCCGCAAGCCGGAGGAGCTGATCGACGAGGTGAAGAAGTCCGGTCTGCGCGGCCGCGGCGGCGCTGGCTTTCCCTGCGGTGTGAAGTGGGGCCTGGTCGACCGCAAGAGCGGCAAGCCGATCTACCTCGTCGTCAACGCCGACGAGTCCGAGCCGGGCACGTTCAAGGACCGCTACATCATCCACCAGGATCCGCACCAGCTGATCGAGGGGATCATGATCACGTGCTTCGCGAACAACGTGAAGCAGGCCTACATTTACATCCGCGGTGAATTCCCCGAGGGCGCGCGCATTCTGGAGAAGGCGATCGCCGAGGCTCGCGCGGGCGGTTTCGTCGGCCCGAACATCCTCGGTACCGGCTACGGCTGCGAAATCTACGTCCACCGCGGCGCCGGCGCCTACATCTGCGGCGAGGAAACCGGTCTCATCGAGTCCCTCGAGGGCAAGCGCCCGTACCCGCGCATCAAGCCGCCGTACTTCCCTGCAGTCCTCGGCCTCTACCAGTGCCCGACGATCGTGAACAACGTCGAGACGCTCTGCCACGTGAAGACGATCGTCGACATTGGCGGTGAGGCCTACTCGAAGATCGGCACCCCGAACAACACCGGCACCCGCATCCTCTGCGTCTCCGGTCACGTGCAGCGCCCCGGCTACTACGAATACGAGGTCGGCAAGATCACCCTCGGCGAACTGCTCAACGAGGTCTGCGGCGGCCCCCTGCCCGGACGTCGCTTCAAGGCGGTCATTCCCGGCGGATCGTCCGCCAAGATCCTCCGCTTCGGCGAGCGCTTCAAGGGCAAGCGGAAGATCGGCAACGACCTCGTCGACTACGATTGGGGCGTCGAGGATGTCCCGATGGACTTCGATTGCCTCGCCATGATCGGCACAATGGGCGGCTCCGGCGGCGTGATCGTGATGGACGACTCCGTCGACATCGTCGCCGCACTCGCGAACATCAACGAGTTCTACGCCCACGAGAGCTGCGGCCAGTGCACGCCCTGCCGCGAGGGCTCGTTGTGGATGAAGAAGATCTCCGCTCGCATGGTGCACGGCGAGGCCCGGACCGAGGACGGCGCGCTGCTCAAGAGCGTCGCCGACCAGATCGCCGGTCGCACGATCTGCGCCTTCGGCGAGGCCTGCTCGTGGCCGACCCAAAGCTTCCTCGCCAAGTTCGGGGATGAATTCAAGGCGTACCCAGAGTCCCGCAAGTCCGCCGCCGCCCCGGCTGTCCCCCTCGCCTGAGTGTCCGTTCCTTCTTTCCTCGCGCAATGACTTCGCCCGCCAAGACCGAGCTCGTCACCGTCAACATCGACGGCAAGGAGATCGCCGTGCCCAAGGGCACGAACGTGATCGAAGCCGCCCGGCTGGTCGGGGTGGACGTGCCGCATTACTGCTACCACCCCAAGCTGAGCGTGGTCGGCAACTGCCGCATGTGCCTCGTCGAGATGGGTATGCCCGCCGTCGATCCGGCGACCAAGGCGCCCGTGATCGACCCGGCCACCGGTCGCCAGAAGATCAACTGGATCCCGCGCCCACAAATCGGCTGCGCGACCAACGCATCCCCGGGGCTGCACATCCGCACGCAGACGCCGCAGATCAAAGACTGCCGCGAGGGCGTGATGGAGTTCCTCCTCATCAATCACCCGCTCGATTGCCCGATCTGCGACCAAGCCGGCGAGTGCAAGCTCCAGGAACAGTCCACGGGCTACGGCCGCGGCTACTCCCGCTTCGTTGAACAGAAGAACGTCAAGCCGAAGCGCACCCAGCTCGGGCCGCGCGTCACGCTCGACGATGAGCGCTGCATCCTCTGCTCGCGCTGTATCCGTTTCTCCAAGGAAATCGCCAAGGACGATGTCCTCGGGTTCATCGATCGCGGTAGCTACTCGACGCTCACCTGCTACCCAGGCCGCAAGCTCGAGAACAACTACTCGCTCAATACTGTCGATATCTGCCCGGTCGGCGCGCTGACCTCGACCGACTTCCGGTTCAAGATGCGCGTCTGGTTCCTCAAGCAGACGAACAGCCTCGACACCGAATCCTCCGTCGGCGCCAACACCGTCGTCTGGTCCCGCGAGGGCGTCATCTACCGGATCACGCCGCGCCGCAATGACGAGGTAAACGACACGTGGATGGCCGACAGCGGTCGTCTGCTCTACAAGGCCGTCCGCGCCGAGTCGCGACTCGTCGCCAAGGATTCCCTCGCCGCCCTGCTCGCGCGGGCCGAGACGATTCTCCGGCTCTCTCCGGGTCTCGCGGCTGTCGTGGGCTCCGGTCAGAGCAGCGTCGAGGAACAGTTCATGACGCGCCAACTGGCGCGCGCGCTCAAGGCGCCGGCTTATCTGGTTTCCCGCACCGACTCCGGCGATGGCATTCTCGTCTCGGCGGACCGCAATCCGAACGTGCGCGGGGCCTTGGTGACGGGGCTGATCGACGCGCTTCCGCAGTCCTACCTCGATGAGCTGGGCACTGCGATCGATCGCGGCGAGGTGCGCACTGTGGTCTCGGTCGGCGAGGATCTCATGGCCGCCGGTCTCTCGGCCGCCCAGCTCGCCAAGGTCTCGGTGATCTACCTGGGCACGCAGGTCTGCGCTTCGAGCGTGGCGGGAGCGGTGGTCATCCCGACCCTCACGGTCTTCGAGAAGTCCGGCACGATGGTCAACCAGCAGTTCCGTCTGCAGCGCTTCGCTAAAGCGGTGGCCGGCCCGGTGGGCGCCTTCGATGACCTTGATGTGCTCGCACGGCTGATCACGGCGGCCGGCGGCTCGGCCGAACCGTCTGATCTCGCGGGCGTGTGGGGCCGACTGGCGGCCGACGTCCCGGCGCTCCGTGGCCTGTCGTACGCGGCGGTGCCGGAAACCGGTGTCGTACTCGATTCCTCCCCGTGGGCGGCGTTGCCTTTCGTCGAGGGCGAGTCGCTCCACCATCGCCCCGCTCGCGCGGTGGCCAACGCCTGAACCTGAGGGACTCTACGATGGATGCCTCCCTTTACTTCGATCTCCCGGTCTGGATCCGCGTCACGCTTCAGGGCGTGGCGGTGATCGCGGTCCTCTTCCCGCTCGCGGCTGCCTGCTCGATGGCCGAGCGCAAGATTTCGGCGTGGATCCAGGGCCGCCCTGGTCCGAACCGCACGATTCCGCCGTTCCTGCGGTGGATTCCGGTCGTCGCCCCGCTGCTCCAGAAGTTCGGTCTGTTCCAACTCGCGGCGGACGGCGGCAAGTTTGTCTTCAAGGAGGATCCGATCCCCGGGCACGTGAACAAGGTCTACTTCGTGCTCGCACCGATCCTCGCGATGATCCCGGCGCTGACCACGATCGCCGTGGTTCCCTTCGGCGCTTACCTCGACTCCGCCGGGCGCGCGGTCCCGCTGGTCCTCGCCAACGTCGACGTCGGCATCCTGGCCGTCTTCGCCGTCGCCTCCCTCGGCGTCTACTCCATCATCCTCGCCGGCTGGGCCTCCAATTCCAAGTACCCGTTCCTCGGGGGCGTCCGCGCCTCCGCGCAGCTGATCTCGTATGAGTTGTCGATGACCCTGTCCGTGCTCCCGGTCTTTCTCTGGGTCAACGCCCCCGGTGGCTCGGGCACCCTGAGCCTCTTTGATGTCGTGCAAAGCCAGAGCCAGCCCGGCTTCTGGGGTGGCATGTGGTACGGCGTGCTGATGCCGATCTCGGCCTTCATCTTCCTCGTCGCCCTCTTCGCGGAGACCAACCGCCAGCCCTTCGACATGCCGGAGTCGGAGTCCGACCTCGTCGGCGGCTTTCACACCGAATACGGCGCGTTTAAGTGGTCGCTCTTCTTCGTGGCCGAGTACTGCCACATGATCGTGGGCTCCGGCGTCTTTGTCCTCCTGTTCCTCGGCGGTTGGCATCCGCTGCCGTGGGTCACGCTTGAGATGGTGTCGGGCTGGCTGCACATCGCGGGCAGTCCTGTGCTCACCGGCGCGCTCGCGACCCTCATCTTCCTGGGGAAGGTGGTCGCGTTCGTCTTCTTCTTTATGTGGGTGCGGTGGACGCTGCCGCGCTTCCGCTACGATCAAGTGATGACCCTGGGCTGGCAGAAGCTGCTGCCGCTCTCGATCGCTAACCTCATCGCCTACGCCATCGCCATTGCGCTCATCGAGCGCGCCTGATCCGTCCGCCTCATCCCGCTCTTCCCATGGCCGTCATCCCCGTCGAACGCAAACCGCTCACCCTCGCCGAGCGCACCTACATCCCGCAGATCGTCCACGGGTTGAAGACGACGTTCCGGCACCTCGTGGCGCCGAACGTGACGTTGGAGTACCCGGAGCAGCGCCCGGAGATCCCGGGCGGCTACCGGGGCGTCCCGACGCTGGTCCGCGACCCCAACGGCCGTGAGAAGTGCGTGTCCTGCCAGCTCTGCGAATTCGTCTGCCCGCCGAAGGCGATCCGCATCACTCCCGGCGAGATCGCCGCGGACTCCGCGCAGGCGCACGTCGAGCGCGCGCCGCAGGCCTTCGATATCGACATGCTCCGCTGCATCTACTGCGGCCTGTGCCAGGAGGTCTGTCCGGAGGAGGCGATCTGGCTGCAGACGCAGTACTCGATGACCGGTTACACCCGCGAGGAAATGGTGAATCACAAAGACCGTCTCTACGAACTGGGTGGCACGCTGCCCGATGCGCACCTCAAGTGGGACAAGAAGAAGGCCGCGGAGGACGCGGCAGCGCACGGCGGCCATCATTAAACTGAACCGCCCCGTTTTCCCTCCCGCTTCCTTCCAGCCATGGCTGACCTGCTCTTCTATGTTCTCGGTGGCGTGACGCTCGGCACCGCCGCGCTCACGGTGCTGAGCCGTAACGCGGTGAACTCCGCGATGTTCTTCCTCCTGAGCCTGCTGGCGACGGCGGGGCTCTTCGTGCTGCTCGACGCCTACCTCCTCGCGGTGCTCCTCGTGCTCGTGTACGCGGGCGCGGTGGTCGCGCTGTTCCTCTTCATCATCATGTTGCTCGACATGCAGGGCGGCGTGCGGCCGCCGTTCACGCGCGCGACGATCGCCGCTGCCGTCGCGGCGACGGGGCTCCTGACCGTGGGCGTGCTGAGTTTCGTGAAGCGTGCGCAGTTGAGCGCCGCCCCGGTCTCATCGGATCTCCCGGTGGTCGGCGCCTCGCTCAAGAGCTACGCCGCGCAACTCTTCACCACGTATCTCCTCCCGGTGCAGGTGGTCGGCTTCCTTCTGTTGATCGCGATGCTGGGAGTGATCGTGCTGAGCAAGCGCTTTGAGGGGTTGGAGGACATCAAATGACCATCGGACTCAATGACTACATCACGCTCAGCGTGATCCTGTTCGCTCTCGGCTTCCTTGGGGTGCTGCTGCGCAAGAACACCCTCGTGATCTACATGTGCCTCGAGCTCATGCTCGTCGCCTCGACGCTCGCGCTGGTGGCCTTCTCGCGCTTCCACGGGATGCTGGATGGCAACGTTTTCGTGTTCTTCATCCTGACGGTGGCCGCCGCGGAAGTCGCGGTGGGCCTTGCGATCATCGTGGCGCTCTTCCGGCGCCGGCAGACGGTGCAGGTCGACGAACTGAACGCCCTGCGCGACTGAGCGCCCGCCTCGACTGGCTGAACTTCCTTCCGATTCCATGGCCCCCCTTTCTCTCGCCCTTCTCGTCCTGCTCGCGCCGCTGGCCTCGGCCGCGGTGATCGCGCTTCTCCTCCGCCGACGCGGCGGGCTGGCCTCGCTGGTGTCCGTGACGGCAGCCGTGGTGGTGGCCGGCGCGGGCCTCGCCCTCGCCCTGGGTGGTGAGCGCTTCGCGGCGTCGATGCCGTGGCTGCAGTTGGGTAGCTTCACCCTCTCGCTCGGCTTCAAGTTCGATGACCTCGCCGCCCTCATGCTGGCGATCGTCGGGATCGTCGGCCTTGCGGTGCACGTATTCTCACTCGGCTACATGCACGATGACGGGGCGCGCGCGCGCTACTTCGGCGGGCTGTCGATCTTCATGTTCTCGATGCTCGGCATCGTGCTCGCGGACAACCTGCTGATGATTTTCGTGTTCTGGGAGCTGGTGGGCTTCAGTTCCTACCTCCTGATCAACCACTATCACGAGAAGGCCTCGGCCGCCGATGCGGCGAAGAAGGCGTTCATTGTGAACCGCGTGGGCGACTTCGGTTTTCTCCTCGGCATTCTGTGGTGCCAGGCCTCGCTGGGCACGGTGAACCTGACCGAGATCGCGGCCGCCGTCGGCGGTGGCCAGGTGATCTCGGCCGGTATCCCGCTCCTGCTCTTCTGCGGCGCCCTCGGCAAGTCTGCCCAGATGCCGCTGCACGTCTGGTTGCCGGACGCGATGGAGGGCCCGACTCCGGTGTCGGCGCTGATCCACGCGGCCACCATGGTGGCGGCGGGCATCTATATGCTGTGCCGAATCGAGCCGCTCTTTGCGGCCGCGCCCATGGCCCTCGATGTGGTCCTGTGGGTTGGCACGGTGACTGCCCTCTATGCCGCGCTCTGCGCGATCGTCCAGAACGACATCAAGAAGGTCCTGGCGTACTCGACGCTGTCGCAGCTCGGCTACATGGTAGCGGCCTTCGGCCTCGGGGCTCTCCGGGTGCGCCATGGCGATGGCGCCGCGGCCCATGAGATTGCGATCGCCGCAGGGGCGGGCACCGCGATGTTTCACCTGACGACGCACGCCTTCTTCAAGGCGTTGCTCTTCCTCGGTTCCGGCGCGGTGATTCATGCCTGCCACCATGAGCAGGACATTCTGCGGATGGGCGGGCTCCGGCGACTGCCGGTGACGTTCGCCACCTTCACGCTCGGCGTGCTCGCGATCATTGGCACGCCGGGTTTGGCGGGCTTCTTTTCGAAGGACGCGATCCTTTACCTGGCCCTGGCGAACTCTCCGGCGGTGTTCGGCGTGCTCGCGCTCACGGCGGTCCTGACCTCCTTTTATATGGTGCGCATGTGGAAGCTCGTTTTCTTCGGTGCGCCCCGCAGCGAGTCGGCCTCGCACGCGCATGAGGGTGGAGCCAGCATGACGGTGCCGCTGATCGTCCTCGCGGTGCTGGCGGTCGTTGCTGGCTACGGTGGAGTCTATGGCAAGTTGGCGGGATCCTTCGCCGACCTGCTACCGCACGCGCAAGGCATCGATCACATCACGGTGCTGGTCACCAGCATCGCGGTGCTCGCGCTCGGAGCCGGAGCGGCGTGGGCCTTCTACCCGGCGGCTGGCGAGGACGCGCTGGCGAAGCGGGTGCCCGGAGCCTATGCGGGACTCCAGCTCCTCAACGGGTCGTTTGATGCCGCTTATTCCTTCTACGTGGCCAAGGTGCAGCAGCGCTTCGCGATGCTGCTCAACTTTCTCGAGCAGATCGTGCTCGCGGGCCTGATCATTCGCGGCGCCGCCGGCCTCGTCGGTCTCGTCGGCATCGGCGTCCGCGCGCTGCACGTCGGCAGCCTCCATGTTTATGTGTACTGGTTCCTCCTCGGTGCGGCGCTGCTTTGGGCGTTCGTGGCCGGCGTGTTCTAACTCGTTTCTCTCGAACCAGCGCTGACCATGCAACTCGACCCTCTTCTTCTCGCAATCGCGGTACCGCTGGTCGTGGCGGCGGCGATTTTCGCCGGGCTTCCGAAGCGCTACTCCGTGCGCTTGGCCTACCTCGGCTTCGGCGCCCCGGCGGCCATCGCCCTCTGGCTCTGGAGCCGCTTCCCGGCCAACGCCGGCGAGGCCTACCAGTTTATGTCGAGCCGCGATCTCGGGCTTTCGCTGCTCGGGATCAAGCTCACCCTCGGACTCAATGGCATTTCTCTGCCGATGTTCGTGCTCGCAGGCGTCGTCGGCCTCGCCGCTGGCCTGTACGCGATTCAGTCCGGCGCGGAGCGGCTCAAGATCTACCTCGCGCTCCTGCTCGTGATGCAGGGTGGCCTGATGGGGGTGTTCGCGAGCGTCGATGTCTTCTTTTTCTATTTCTTCCACGAGCTCGCGCTGATCCCGAGCTTCATCATGGTCGGGATCTGGGGCGGACGCGACCGGGGCTACGCGGCGATGAAGCTGACGATCTACCTCACGGTGGGCGCGATGCTGTCGCTCGCGGGACTGATCCTCATCTACCACCAAAGCGGCGCGCAGACGTTCGATTTGATCACGCTGCGGACCGAGGCGCTGGCGCATCCGCTGTCGGTCACGGCCCAGAAGTACGGCTTCGGCCTGCTGCTCTTCGGCTTCGGTATCCTTGTTTCGCTCTGGCCGTTCCATACGTGGGCGCCTCTCGGCTACGGCGCGGCGCCGAGCTCTGCGGCGATGCTGCACGCCGGCGTGCTGAAGAAATTCGGCCTCTACGGCCTTCTCCAGGTGGCTCTGCCGCTGGCCCCGGTCGGCGCCGCCCACTGGTCCGGAGTCCTCACGGTCCTCGCGCTGGGCAATGTCCTGATCGTCGGCATCATCGCGCTCGCGCAGCGCGATCTCAAGCAGGTGATCGGGTACGGCTCGGTCATGCACATGGGCTATGCCTTCCTCGGCATCGCGGCGATGTCCGTCGTCGGGGTGGGCGGTGCCGTCCTCATGATGGTGGCGCACGGCCTGTCCGTCGCGCTGCTCTTCCTCCTCTCGACCTGCATCTACCACCGAACCCATACCTTCGATCTCACGGAGATGGGCGGGTTGGCGCGCCACACGCCCGTGCTGGCGGCGTTCTTCGTCGCTGCCACGATGGCCTCAATCGGTCTGCCGGGCTTCGCCAACTTCTGGGGTGAGTTGGCTCTGTTCGTGGCGATCTGGAAGTTCTCCCCTTGGGTGGCGGCTGGTGCCGTAGCGGGCGTGGTGATCACCGCGATCTACGCGCTCCGCGCCGTCGCGAAGGTCTTCTTCGGTCCGCCGACCGAGGCTTTTTCGCGGGTCGTCGCCCACGTGACGCCGGTCGACCTACGCTGGGCCGAGCGCATCCCGGCGCTCCTCCTCCTCGGGTTGCTGCTTTTCATCGGTTTCTGGCCGCGGTCGCTCTCCGCGCCGCTCCACTCCGCCCTCGGTTCTCTGGCCCCGGCCTTGGCCGTCAAGGCGTCCGCCGATCCGCGTCCCTAACCGCCGCCTGTCGCGATGAATCTCTCCCTCCTCCAGTCCGCCGCCGCCGACAATCGTTGGGCGGCCCTGTTCCCCGAGCTGCCGCTGGCGTTGCTGGCGCTGCTGCTCCTCGTCCTCGAGATCGTGCTCCCCAAGCGGCAGCATCGGTCCATCCCGGTGGTGGCCATCCTCGGCCAGCTCGCCCTGCTGGTAGCCTTGCTGGTGAATCTGCGCGGCGGCATGACCGAGCAGCTGACGTTCAACGGCCTCATCCGTCACTCGCCCACCGGGCAGTTTTTCCGGGTGCTCTTCCTTGTCACGTCGCTGCTCGTCAGCCTGCTGGGCGTGGTCAGTCTCGCGCGGCAGCGGATGCCGCGGGTCGAGTTCTTCCACATCGTGATGATCGTTTCGGCCGCGATGATGCTGCTGGTTCAGAGTCATCACTTCGTGATGTTCTTCGTCGCGCTGGAGACGGTGACGGTCGGGTTCTACATCCTCGTGAGCTACTACCGGACGAACCCGCTCTCGCTGGAGGCCGGTCTGAAGTACCTCGTGATGGGCGCTCTGAGTTCGGCCATGCTGCTCTTCGGCATCGTGTTGCTCTATGGCGCCGTGGGTAACCCCGCGCTTGCGCCGTCCGGCCTCGCGGCCGGAGCGATGGACTTCGCCTCGGTACGGCAGTTCCTCTTGGCGCATCCGGACAACTTCCTTGCGCAGGTTGGCATCGTCCTCGTGCTGTCGGGCGTGGCCTTCAAGATCGGTGCGGTCCCTTTCCAGATCTGGGTGCCGGATGTCTACCAAGGGGCGCCGACGCCAATCACGGCCTTTCTCGCGGTAGGCTCGAAGGCGGCTGGCTTCGGTGCGCTGGTGGTGCTCGCCGGCGTGTTCGCTCCGTGTAAGTCGCTGGTCATCCCAGTGCTGTCCGTGATGGCGGGTGCGACGATCCTCTTCGGTAATCTCGCGGCGCTGACGCAGTACAACGTGAAGCGGCTGATCGCGCTCTCGGGCGTGTCGCATGCCGGCTATCTTCTCATCGGTGTGATCGCCGCGTACTACGATCCGGCGGCGCTGAGCGGGGTCTACTTTTACCTCATTGCCTACCTCGTGGCTTCGTTCGCCGTGTTCGGCGTGATGACGCATGTCAGCGGGGAGAACGAGGCGGACCAGGAACTGGAGCACTACGCCGATCTTGCGCGGACGCATCCGTTCCTCGCGCTCGTGCTCGTGATCGGGCTGGGTTCGCTGGCCGGCATTCCGCCGCTGGCGGGGTTCATCGGCAAGCTGATGATCTTCCTCGCTGCGTTTTCGGCCGGGCTCTACGTGCTGCTCGGCATCGCGGTGCTGGGCGTCGTGATCTCGATCTACTACTACTTCGGCTGGATCAAGGCCGCCTGCTTCTCGGCGTGGCGCCTGCCCGCCCCGGCCGGCGAGGCGGCCGCTGGATTGCCCCGGACTCCCGTGGCGTGGCCGGCTCGGGTCACACTGGGCACCTTGGCGGTCGCCTCGGTGGTCCTCGGGCTCTGGCAGGGCCCATTGATCGGCTGGCTGCTCGCGCGCTGAGGCGGATAAATCGGAGGACGCCGCTCACCCCTCATCGCCGCGCCTCCGATCCCTTTACCCCACCGCTCCGACCCGCTTTGCCATGCGCATCACCGGCCTCGCCCTCGTTCCTCCGCCTACTGCCGCCACCCTGCCGCAGGTTACCCCGGAGTTGCTGGCGTCGGTCCTGGCCCGGTATTCGCGCAGTAACGACGGACTCGAAGCCATCCTGGCCAAGGTCGACCTGCGCGATCCCGACGCCTCGATCGACCGCATTCTGAAGTTCGTCGATTACGGTCATGCCTCCATTGGCGGCCTGACCGGTGGGCTGGCGGTGGCGCTCGATGGCGTGTCGATGTGGCTCGCCTACAAACTGTTTGAGATCGCGCAGATGGCAGATGGGCAGGAGTCATCGACCCGCTACATCACGATGGACGCCTCGCAGGTGCCCACCGCCGAGGAACTCGGCGTGCCGCACGACCTCGCGGACCGCTGGCGGGGCGTGATCGCGCGAAGCTTCGCCGCGTATCATGCCGAGTACGCGCGGCTGGACGCGCTGGCGGCGGCCGAGCCCGAGCGGGTCCGGTTGCCCGCCGACGCCAAGCCCGCCGTGGTCACGCGCCTCCGCAAGAACTACGCGCTCGACCGCGCGCGGTACTTCATCCCCCTCGCGACCCGGACCAATGTCGGTCTGGTGCAGACCTCCCGCATGTGGGCGCAGACGGTGAAGCACCTCGACTCGCTGCCGCAGCCCGAGGCCCGCGCGGCGGCGACGTTGATCCGCGACGAACTGCTGAAGCAGTCGCCGCGCCTCATGCGCCATAGCCGGGCCGAGGAGTCGTTTGAGGAGCAGGCCCGTCAAGAGCTCGCCCTCTCGTGCCGGATGGGCCTGGCGCGGCTCTCGACGGAGGGACTCGCGGATGAGGTCTGGGTGCGGGTCGACCGCGCCGCGCCGCCGTTCCTCGCCGAGGAACAGGGCGTGCCCGAGGCACTGCGTCACCGCCGTAACCGGTACGGCTATCAGGGACTCGCGACGCGGCGGATGCGGGTGAGCTTCGCGTGGAATAACCTCGCGCTGGCTGAGCTGCGCGACCTGAACCGCCACCGCACCGGACACCGTTTCACCCCGTTGATTCAGGCTGGCTTCTACCTCCCGCCGGAGATCGCGCGCGGCGCGCACGCGGAGCTGCTGGCGGAGCAGGCGGCATTGACGGCCGAACTGCTGCGGCGCGGCTCGCCCGCCTACGCGTATTCGCTGCTGCTGGGCGCGCAGACCCCCTTCGAGCACAGCACGCATGCGGACAAGTTCATCTACGAGGCAGAGCTGCGGACTGGCATGGGCGCGCATTTTCGTTACGCGGAGCACCTCAGCGCCGCGCTTCGGGAATTCTTCGTGCAGGTGCCGGAAGCCCGCGACTGGGTCGTCGAGGGGACCGCTGAGCCGGAGTAGGCTGCGTCGGCGGACCACTGCCGCCTCGCCAGCCGGTCGACGGGATTAGCCGCGCGGATCGCGCGATGCGGGCATGGCAGGCAACGTCGGCGGCCTCAGATATCGTCGCGCTTGACCCGCTCGGACACCGGCAGCGGCTTGGTGCGCGGCGGAGGCGTGACCTTGGGCTCGCGCAACCGAACCACCGCGGAGGTGCGGCAGTTAACCGCCAGTCCCTGATGAAAGACCGGCGTGAACTCGGCGCGGGCGATGGCGACGAGGGCGGCGATACGCAGGGCATCGGGACCCTCCGGTGGGATTGACGGATTGATGACCCGACCCTCGCGGGTGACGATGAAGTCGATCTTGTAGTCGGCGGTCTTGCCGGAGCCGATCAGTTCCTTCGGGTAGATGGGAACGACGGGCTTGTTCGGAGTCGGACGCACGCGCAGGGCGGAAACCTCGATGACGGGTTGGTCGAACTCTTGGAACACCTCGCGCCCGACGCTCGCGTTGACCTGTTCCTCGATCGGAACGGTGAAAACAAACGGTACATCGATGGAGGAGGCGGACGGTATGCCGTCGCGCGTAGCGGGCGCAAACGTCCACTGCCGCACTGCCGCCAGTGCCGCCTCAGCGAAGGCGGGATCGTCGGCGGACTTCGCTTCCGCATCGACGACGAGACCCGCCTTGGAAACGGTGACCTGAATCACGGCCTGGCCGGCGCGGAGCGACTTTCGGAGTGCGGCCGGGTACTCGGCGGAAGGCGCATTTAACGGACGGGGTTGCGTGATCTGGGCGAGGGCGGAGGCGCTGACCAGCGTGACGAGAGCCAACGCGGCCAAAACTCGGCTCCGGATCAGGCGGAAAGGAAGGCGGGGTGAATGACGGAGAAGCATGGAAGGACGCAGGGAGCACCGCGCCCGAGAGGGTGGGCGCTGGACAAAACATCGACTCAGGGACCGGTCGGATTGAGGCCGCGTGGGCAGGAAAGTGCTTTTCGGGTAGCGTCCCAAGCCGGGGTGGGGCTACTTTGACGCCGCATGTCGTGGCTGCATCGACTCGAACGCTGGCTAAGTCCCGTTGCCCTCCCGCACCTCACCCTGTATTTGGTTGTGGCGCAGGCTTTTGTGTATTTGACTGCCCTGCTGGGTCTCCTTGATCCCTCGCGGGTGATGTTGGTCCCGGCGGCGGTGATGGCGGGGGAGTGGTGGCGTCTCCTGACCTTCGTGGCGGACCCCCCGGCGGCGCACTGGCTGTTCCTGGCCTTCGCTCTCTACTTCTTGTACCTCAGCGGCTCGGCGCTGGAGGAGCAGTGGGGCGCCGCGCGCTACAACCTCTTTCTGCTCGTGGGGTATCTCCTGGTGGTCGCGACGGCGTTCGTGACCCCGTATGCACCGGCGAGCAATCTCTTCATTGGCGGATCGATCTTCCTCGCCTTCGCGCAGCTCAATCCGACGTTCACGATGTACGTGTTCCTCGTGCTGCCGATTCAGATCCGGTGGCTCGCGCTGATTGCATGGCTGGGATACGGATGGAGTTTCGCGACGGGTGATCTCGCCACCCGGCTATCGATCGTGGCGGCGCTTGCGAATTACTTCCTCTTCATGGGTCACGATTTGTGGCTCTCCCTGCGGCAGGGCGTGCGCCGTGCGCGCGCGGGTGCGGAACGGCGCGAGGGACCGCAGGTACGGCATCGTTGCTACGTCTGCGGCAAGACAGATTTGAGCCATCCGCAGCTTGATTTCCGCTACTGCTCCAAGTGCGCGGGCGACCAGTGCTACTGCCCGGAGCACATCCGCAACCACGAACACGTGCTGACCGATGGCGACGCGAAACAGCCCTAAGCCTCGAGCTACCCGCCCCACCGGATCCACGTCGGCGTCAGCCCGCTCTGCCGCCCCGACGCGCGCGCGTTCCCGGGGAAGGCCCACGCCGCCCCCATCCGACGCGCCCGCTCCCGGACCGGCGGTGACGGTGCGCTCATCCTCGCGCGCGAAGAGTCCCGCAGCCCCGCCGTCCGCGGGACTCGCGCCCACCACACAACTCGCCACCTTGCGCGCGTGGCTGGCGTTCGCCGAGCGCGCGTACGCGGATGCCGACCTGGCGCTGGGGCAGGTGGCGTCGACGGCGCACGACGAGGCGCTCTTCCTCTTGCTGCGATTGCTCGACTGGCCGCTCGAGAGCGACGAATCGGTGCTCGATCGCCGATTGGACCCCGCGCAGCGCATTCGTCTGCGACAGGGTTTGGAGCGCCGCGTGCGCGACCGCGTACCGGCCGCGTACATCGTCGGCGAGGCATGGCTCGGCGGTCTGCGTTTCCAGATCGACGAGCGCGTCATCATCCCGCGCAGCTACTTCGTCGAGCACCTGCAATCGGGTCAGCTCGATCTCCTGACCGGCGCCGCGTCCGCCGTGCGACGGGTGGTCGACGTCTGCACTGGCTCTGGTTGTCTCGCGATCCTGCTCGCGAAGCATTTCGCACGCGCGCAGGTGGATGCCATCGATCTCTCGCCCGACGCACTCGCGGTCGCCGCTGCCAATGTGCGCGCGCATGGGCTTTCCCGCCGGGTACACCTGCATCAGAGCGACGTCTTTGCCTCCGTCCCGGCACCCTCGGGCGGCTACGATTTGATCCTCAGCAATCCGCCCTACGAGCCGAGCGCGGTCTGCGACCGATTGCCTCAGGAGTTCCGGCGCGAGCCCCGGCTCGCGCTCGACGGTGGTCGCGACGGGCTCGATATCATCCGCCGTCTCCTGACTGAGGCGACATCGCGGCTCGCGCCGCGCGGAATCGTCGCGATCGAGGTCGGTGGGCTGCAGGCCGCGATGGAGCGGGAGTTTGGCCACCTGGACCTGCTGTGGCTGCCGTCTGACGACGGCAGCGACTGCGTGTGTGTGGTGCGTGCGGACCGCCTTCGCGCGGCCGCAGCCGCGCCGCGCCCGAGTCGGGTGGCGGGTCGGCGCCGTCCCGCGTAGCAGCCGCTGCGGCCGTCGGTGACGCGAGGGCACTCCCGGAGGAGCCCTCGCGACGCCGGGCATTAGGCGTAGGTGTCGACGAGGGAGCCGGTCTGCAAGCGGGCGAGCAGGGCCTTTGGCGTCAGCGGGCGAGCGAGCGAGAGACGCACCGTCTTGGCTTCATTCGGGTAGAGTTCGAGGAAGTTGTCCGAGGCCTCGTGCCGTAGTCCGGGGAGGTCGAAGTGGACCCGGTGCTGGAAGACGGAGGACTGGAACGTTACGTCGAACTCGCGCCCCCCGCGGTCGATCGCCCGGGCGCGGGTCCGGATCCGGCCGCGCGGCAGGGCGAGGAAACGCGGCGGAGCGAGGAACACCGTCTCCTCGCTGACCGTGTGTCCGGCGACATCGAGAGCGATGCGCAGGTAGAGATGGTCGCGGCCGTGGGTGGCCATGGCGGTGGCGACGTTGACGGTCTCGTGACGGACGCTCTCGCCGGGGCGCAGCGCGACGTTTCGACGGCCGCCCTCGAGCCGGCGCCCGTCGAGGTGGAAAAGGTCCCAGCGAAGGACACCCCGGCTGGCCGCGGGCGCATCGTATACCGTGTAGAGGTGGACCTCGCTCACGGTTGTACCGCGGTAGTTGCCGATCTTGGTGGTTTCGTCACCCGGCACGTGGGCGGAAACAAGAGCAGGGGCGTTGAAGCGGCGGGCGAGGTGATGCAACGCCTTCCAGCGACCGGTGAACTCGATCGAGCTCCACGAAGCGACGGGCCAGCAGTCGTTGAGCTGCCAGTAGATCGCGCCCATGCATCGCGGCATGAGGCGGCGGTAGTGTTCTACGCCCGTCTGCATGCAGTAGGCCTGATTCAGCTGGGAAAGAATGATCAGCGAGTCCTGATCCTTCGGCAGGCGGTAGCGGCGGGAGACATAATCGAGGATGATTTGGTTCCCGGCGCGGTTCTTCTGGTGGTTCTCCATCGTCGGACCGAAGACATTGCTGTCCTCCGGCGGGCAGAACGTGGCATTGGTCTCCGGTGACGCGTAGCTCTGCATGCCGAACTCGGAAACGAAGCGGAAGGCCCACTTCTCGTAATCCTTGACCGGATGCCGCGCATGCCAGACGTCCCAGAAGTGCGTGTCGCCACAGCGCTCACCGAGGGCATGGCCGTTCTCGAACGTCCCGCGCCATTCGCTGGATGGCCAGTAGGGAGTGACTCCGTCGTGGTCGCGGACTGCGTCGGCGAGCAGCACGTGGAACAGCTTCTCGTAACCGCGGCGCAGCGACTCTTTCGCACGGAGTGCGGCGCCGTTGATCTGCGGCAGTTCGTTGTTGCCGCACCACAGGGCGAGGCAGGCGCGGTGGCGGATGCGGCCGATCTGGTACTCGGCCTCGGCGGCGACGTTCGCGAGGAATGCGTCGTCACTGGGATACAGCGTACAGCCGAACATGAAGTCGTGCCACACCAGCAGGCCCCGCTCATCACACTCGTCGTAGAAATCTTCGCTCTCGTAGATGCCACCGCCCCAGAGGCGGACGCAGTTCATGTTCGCCGCGACGGCGGCCCGCAGGTCGCGCGCATAGTCGGCTCGGGTCAACCCGGCGACGAAGCTGTGCGCGGGAATCCAGTTGGCGCCCTTGAGGAAGATGGGGCGGCCGTTGACGACGAAGCGGAAGGACTCGCCCCAAGCGTCGGGCGAGCGGTCGAGCACGATTGTGCGGAGGCCAATGCGCCGCTGCCAGCGCCCGAGCTCCGCACCGTCGCGATCGTGCGCGACCACGGTCACCTCGTAAAGCGGCTGGGCGCCCTGGCCGGCGGGCCACCATAGCTGCGGCTCGCGCACGGGTAGAGACAGCGGACCCACGGGCGCATTCGTCTGCACGGCGACGGGGCGGCCGTCGAGTGAAACGGTGACTGAGCATGACACGCCAGCGGCCATCTTGCCGGCCGGGCGCGTCAGCTGCGGCTCGACCGTGAGGGTGACGCCATCGGTGCCGTGTTGTTGGGTGATCCGGACGGCGGCAAGGCGGTTACGGCTCCAGCCCTCAAGGCGCAGGTCGCGCCAGATGCCCGCGGTGACGAAGCGGGGACCCCAGTCCCAGCCGAATTGACATTGCTGCTTGCGGATGCGCACGCAGTTACCCACCGGATCGTTGAACTCGGCGGGCGGCGTGAACCCGCCACGCTCGCGGATGTACCGAAGCGCGCTGTCAAAGCGAACGACGAGGCGGTTGCGCCCGGAGCGCAGCCACGGCTTCACGTTCCACCGGAAGCCGATGAACATGTTCTCCGTGCGGGCGACCCGGTGGCCGTTGAGAGTGACGGTGGCGACGGTGTCGAGGCCGTCGGCGACGAGTTCAATCACCTCCTCGTTTCGCAGGTCTGCTGGCGCCGTGAACCAGGTCTCGTATTCCCAGTCGCGCTCTTCGATCCACTGAAGGTCCAGCTCGTTGGTCCCATAAAATGGATCCGGGATGCGTTCGGCGCGGCGCAGGTCGGCGTGTACGCAGCCCGGGACAAGAGCCGGTAGCCACGTCTTGGCTGAGGCATCGCGGAACCGCCAGGAGGGGCCGGAGAGAGGAAGGGTCTTCATCGAGAATCAGGAGGAGAAAGGTAACGAAGAGGAACGTATCGGGACGAGATGGAACGTAGAAAGACGCGGAGGTCGCACCCTCGTTCAACCGCCTTGGCGGCGGCTGGCTGGGCACGAAATGGATAGCCTAGCAGGCGATCCCGATTCCGGCGTTGCCTAAAATGACATATCTTTTGTGAAATCCGATCCATGGCCGAATCGCCGCCGCCGTTCCGGGTTCAGATCGTAACCGACTCGCGATTGGCCTACTTTCGGGAGGCGGTGATTGGAGCGCGGAGATTTGGCTTCGAGACCGGTCGCCTCGAGTTTGTCGACCGCTGGCTGGAGCCGGAGCTGCGCGGAGGTCTCGAGCGCCTGGTACGGCGGGATCGGGTCATGGGGATCGTCGCCCCGCTCCACACGGTCGCGGAGGAGCGGCGGTATGCGCGGCTGGGCATTCCCGTGGTGAACATCTCGAATGCGCTGCCGGCTTCGACCATCCCGGTAGTCACTCAGGATGACGTGGCGGTGGGGCGACTCGCGGCGCAGCACCTGCGACTCTGCGGGGCGCGGTCGTTCGGCTTCTGGGGCGATCTCACGCAGGCGTACGTGCGGGAGCGGCATGCAGGTTTCCGCGACGAACTGGCCCAGCACGGTCAGGAGGGAGCGCTCTGGGTCGGTTCGGGCTCAGATCGTCGGATGGGGGCCTGGCTGGGACGTTTGCGCCGACCGGCCGGCGTGTTTGCCGTGCTGGACGAGCAGGCACTCGGTTTGATGCGCGCCGCTCGGCAGGCGGGCTGGAGCGTACCCGACGAGGTCGCAGTCCTTGGGGCGGGGGACGACGACTTCTGGGTCGAGTTCGAGAGCGTTCCGCTGTCGAGCATCCGACTGCCGGCACGTCGTATCGGTTACGAAGCGGCTGCCCTCCTCGCGGATCGGCTGGAGACGGGGCGGACGATGCGAGGCCCGTTCCGGCTGCCGGTGGAGGGAATCTCGGCGCGGCGGTCGACCGATGTGGTGTTCGCGGGCGATCCCGCCGTCGCCCGCGCCGTACGCTTCATCCGGGAGCACGCCTTGACCAACCCTTACGTGGAGGACGTGGCCCGGGCGGCCGGTCTGTCCCGGACGGCGCTGCAGTCGCGCTTCCGGGCGTTGGTGGGACGCACCATCCTGAACGAGATCCAGCGGACGCAGCTGGTCCGGGCGCAGGACTTGCTCACGATGTCGGATCTACCCATCGCGGTGATCGCGGAACGCTGCGCCTTCCCGAATTCGCAGCGTTTCTCCGTGGTGTTCCGCCATCGCCTCGGGGTCACTCCGAGCACGTACCGCAGGCAGCACCGGGGCCGGGATTGAACGGGCGGGTCGGTCGGAATCGGTGGTCGCCCGCGCCGGGGCGGCGGGTTCCGCTCGGACCATGCGGGGTCAGAAGGCGTTTGCCCGGGCAGGGGGTGCGCGTTTCGCTCCTCTTCCCATGAGTACCCCTCCCCGCGGCTATGGTCGAAAGGCGTTTCTCCGGAATTCACTCCTGCTCTCCGCCCTCGGCGCGACATCCGGATCGGCGGTGGGCAGCCCTTCCGCGAGCGCGCCCGCCGGTAGCCCCGGCATCTCGCCCCACGCGTGGCGGCCGGTCGTCGCGCTCGATCACGAACGCAGGCTGCGGAAGGGCGATTGGGCCGAGCTCGTCGCCGCCGTGCGCGCGGGTGCCGACCTGCGGATGAAGTCTCAGTTCTTCCATCATGAGCACATCGAACCCGGCTCGCCCAACCACGCCCTCGTCGAGGAGGTGATGGACTGGCGGGTGACCCACGTGATGGAGAACCGCTGGGTGTCCGCGTGCGCCAACCTTCGCCAGCCGATCTCGCTTCTGGGAAACGGTTTCGGTCCGGATCCATCTCTGTCACTGTTCTTGTACAATCAGGACGGTCAGCAGGCCGTCGCTCGCCTGTTCCTCGACGAGAAGGTGCGCTCGGGCTCGCGCGGGCCCGCCCCGGTCGTGCCGGATCCGGCGATGCCGAAGTACCACTTGCAGGAGGTCTTCGACGCTGGGACGAACGCACCGAGTCGTAACTTCATCTACGATTTTGAGTCGATGACGTGGTTTGTGCGGGCGGACTGGACCGAGGTCTACAGTCACGCCGCCGATGGTCGTGCGCGCTCGGGTTCGCGGCTGGAGCTGATCCGTGCGTTCCAGAACGGCGCCGAACTGAAGGTCGCGATCGAGGGCCTCTGCGACGATCTCACCCCCGCCGGAGAAGTCACGCTCGCGCACGAGACCTTTGTGCACGGCGGGGCGAGCTACTGCTACCTAGAGGACGAACTCCTGAGCGTCGGATCCCAGCCGGTGGTGCGGGTGCGTCCCGGGATCCCCACGCTCTACCGCAGCGGCGGCTGGGACTACGGCTGGCTCTACCTGCGCACCGACGGGAGAGTCACGCGGCGGCTGCTCGACCCGTACACGCGGCAGTTCACCGACTCCGTGCGCCACCACGCGTTGCGTTGGTTCGTCCGCTGACGACCGGTTCTCCGCAGGATCAGCCGCCCTGGGCAGCGCTCCCGAACGCGATTGTCTGGATACCGGCGGGGGGTGTTGACCGCGCTTTACGGCCGGTCCCGGTCCGTTCATCCTCCATGCATGCTCCGCTACCTTGGCCTCGGGTACCGTCGCTTCGGCCTTCAGCCGACCACCTCGCCGCCGCGCATGAACTGGGAGTTCTACGCCGTGGTCAACGGACGTTGCGCCCCGTTGCCCCCGGGTGGCCCGAAGGGGGCACTGCGGGCCAACACGCTCTGGATCTCGGCGCCGGGTAGTGCGCACGGGTGGACCGGGGCCGGCCAGTGCCGCGCTTACATCACCGCATTCCACTTTGGCCTCGTCCCGCCCCAGTTGGAGGCCGCGGTGCGGCGCACCGGTCAGTTGGCCGTCCCGCTCGAGGCTCACGAGCGTCGCCGCCTGGTCGAGCTCGCCAAACAGGCGCGCGCCGAGTTCGCCGCTCCGACCCACCTCTGCAGCCTCCTCTACCAGATGATCCTCAGCGAACTCTCGCTGCTGGTCCTGCGCAAACTCCCCGATGCCGTGAAACCGTTGCCCGCCAGCCGCGCGCGGCGGACTGCCGACGCGGCCGTGGCTTGGTTTGTCGCGCGTCTCGACGAAAGCCCGTCGCTCTCCTCCATCGCCAAGGCTACGCACGTGTCCGTAAGCACGCTGCGTCGCGCCTTTCTTAGCACTCGCGGCGAGACACCGCACCGCGCATTCGCCCGCCTGCGTCTTGAGACCGCCATGCGCCTGATGATCGAAACCCCGCACAAGCTCGAAGAAATCGCCGCGAAGTGCGGCTACGCCGGGGCGAGTGACTTCGGCCGCACCTTCAAGGCTGCCACCAAGGTGAGCCCGGCGGTCTGGCGGCGCACGATCCTCGCCGGCCCCGGTTATATCCGCCGCTGACGCCTGAACGAATTTGTACAGTTTTTGAGCGCGCGATCGCTGGGCGTTTGCGGCGCGACTTGGTACGCTTTCCACGGTGGTTGCGGTTCCCCTCCGCCACACCTTCACCCCGACTTCGCTTCTCCTTATGCATCGCCGTGACTTTGTTCTCCTCGCCGCCGCGGGCGCCCTCGTTACTCCTGCCGTTGCCCGGCGCCTTGGCGCCGCTGCAGCGACCGCCCTGCCAGCGCGTCCGAACGAATACGAGATCCTCCGGCGCATTCCGGCGGAGCGGCTGCGGGCCCTGATCGGCGACCGACCCGACGCGAACGGGCTCAGCGGCAGCAATCGCCTCAACGGGCGTTGGCTCGAGGCGGGTCCGCAGCGAGGGTCTTGCCGTGGCGTGATCGCGGGTGTCGTTCTTGATGATCTTGCGTTGGCCGAGGACGCGTGGCGCGGGATTGAGGTCGCGTTTGCCCACCAGCGCGACGACGGCGGATTCGTCGCCAACCTGCGCCCCAATGGCAAGAGCGCCCGCCCTTTCGGAGCCGCGGTGGAGACCGCGTTTTTCTTTCTGCAGGAAATGGGTCGCGCCGTGCTCGTCATTCGCCAGTCCCCGCACGAGCCGCATTTTCGCGAGCGACTGGCCGCGCTTGAGCCGAAAATCCGACGCGCCGGGCGTTTCATTCTTTCTGGCTACGACACGATCATCGACAACAGCAGCAAGGCCGTGAACCGGATCTTCATCGCCGCGAAGGCGTTTGGCCTCTGTGGATTGGTCCTGCGCGACGAGGAGATGCTCGCTGCCGCCCATCGCTTGGTCGCGCATGGCCTGACGCTGCGCGACGCCGAGGGCATCTTCATCGAGAACGGGGGGCGTGATTCGAGCTACAACGCGGTCTCGATCCTTTTTGGCCAAGTGCTGGCTCTGCACCTCCCGATCCCGGAATTTGAGGCGGCCCTGCCGACCGCGATGGCGTGGCAGATCAGTCGGATCCGCCCGGATGGATCCATTGAGGTCGAGGGCAATTCCCGCACCGGCGTCGGCAAGGAAAAGTCCTACTTCGGTGACGCGAAGAACGTGAACCACGGGGAGATCATCCAGGCGCTCACGCTTTACGGGTTGGTCCATGGAGACCGGGCCGCGCTGGCTGCCGCCGATCGCGTGTTCGCGTTTTGGAAGGGTGCTCCCGCGGCGAAGGCCGCGAGCTGAGAGGGCAGGGCGCGTTCCTGTGGGAACGACGGGCCCCGCTGCCGGAAACGGCCCCGCCTCGCGGCTTGCGTTCCGCAGGGGCCGAAGGCTTCGTGGTGATCGCGATGATACCCGTAGTCGACGCGGCCCGACGCTGGCTGCTGCCCGCGTTGCTGGCGGTCTTGTTCTGTGCTCCCTGGCTGCCAGGGCGCTGGAGCGGAGCAGAGCAGCACGCGCTGGAAGTGACCGTGGAGTCGACTCTACCGGGCGTAGCGGAACTCCACTCCGATGCTGGCGAAGGGTTTTTGGCGCAACGCTCGAGTCGCGCGATTGTTCGCGCGACGACGAATCCCGAGACGTTGCGGTTAGCGATTCCTGATGGCGACGTCCGGGCGTTGCGGTTGCGCTTGCTGGACCGCCCAGGTCGGGTGCGCTTACTGGAGGCACGTTTGATTGGACCGGATGGCTCCGTGCTTCTCCCGGTGCCGCCTGGCGCGTGGCAAGCCGTGAGCGGAGTTGCGAGTCTACACGTCGACCGGGTGGCGTTGCAGATCGAACCGAACGACACCGCCACGGAGGTCGCGTTGGGGGCCGTTTTCCGGACCCCGCTGGACCTGCACACCGGTGGAATGGCGAGGGTGTGGAACGTACTTCTGCTCGTGCTCCCGGTGGGGCTGGTCATGTGGGTGTGGGTCGCGTGGCTGGAGCGCGTCGACCTGCGCGCCGCGCTCGCTCGACCGGTGGCCGCGTGGTCGGCGCGTCATCCCCGGCTCGCGCTGGCTGCGGTCGCCCTGATCGCCACGGTGGCGAGTGCATATCCGGTGGTTTTTCTCGGAGGAAGTTTCGTCTCCGCCGGTTCCGGTGCGAAGCTGCTCTACGATCGTTTTCCCACGGTGCCGGAATCGAACGCGGCGTTGGGCGCGGCGGTGCGGGGTGCGGACTCCGGGGCGCTGTTGTGGCAGCACCTCCCCGCGAGCGAGGTACAGCGCCGCGCGCTGGCCGAGGGTGAGATTCCCTTCTGGAACCGGTACAACTCCGCCGGCGTGGATCTGCTTGCCCAGGGTCAGTCGATGTTCGGCGATCCTCTGCACGCACTGGTCCTCTTGGCTGGCGGCGAACCGTGGGCGTGGGACCTGCGTTTCCTAGCGACGCGTTTTCTTTTTATCTGGGGAATGGGCCTGCTGGCGTGGTGCAGTTCGCGTTCGCTCGGGGCCGCGGCGTGGGTGGGTGCGGCGAGCGGGTTCATCGGATTCTACGTGTATCGCGTGATTCATCCGGCCACGTTCACACTCGGCTACGCGCCTTGGATACTGCTGGGCTGGTGGTGGGCGGTCGCGGCAGTGGAGCGTCACGCATGGCATCGCGTGGCGGCCGCCGCGGTCCTCGTCGCTGCCAGTCTCTGCCTCGTCGTCAGCGGTACGGTGAAGGAAGCGGTCGTGCTGAGCCTCGTCTTACATGCGGCCGGGTTGGCGGTGTTTGTGGCGGAATGTCCGGCGGGCCGGCGGCGCGCGGTGGCGTGGCCGCTGCTCGCCGTCCTCTCCGCCGCGCTTCTCGCCGCGCCATGGTGGCTGCCGTTCCTCGATGCACTGCGGCGGTCGGCCACGGCGTACGACGCGCCGACCGTTTTCCAGATTCCGCCCGGGTTGTTGCTGGGATTCTTCGATGAAATTTTCTACCGACCGCTCCAACCCGGTGCGCAGGTGACCAATCCCTCCGCCAATGCGGTGGTGCTCGTGGGCCTGCTTGGTCTGCTGGCGACGTGGCGGGCGCTGCGCCCAAGTCGCGGCACGGTCGTTCTGGCGTGGTCCTTGGCGCCCGTGGCAGCGTTGACCTTCGGGTGGGTGCCGCCGGGCTGGATCGCCCGGGTGCCGTTCCTCGGTGGCGTCTCGCACTGGGACAACTGCGGTTCGCTCGCCCTGATCGTCCTCACGGGGCCGCTCGCGGCCTGCGGTTGGGCGGGGCTCGGCGCGCGTCTCCAGGGCGCGTCGTCGTCGTCGGACCTGCGCGTGGTGGCGCTCGGATGGACCGCCTTGGGCGCCCTTTGGCTAGGTACGGTTCAAGCCGTGCCGAAGGTCTTGCCCGGCGTGTCGTCCGGGGCGCGCCCCCTGCTCGTCGACCCCGCGGTGCCCGCGTGGGTGTGGGTGAGTGCGTTCCTCCTGCCGGCAGCGGCGCTCGGCGGCCTGGCTCTGTGGCGAGCCGCCGTGCGAGGACGCGTGGCGGTGACCACCGCAGTACTCGGCCTCGGCGCATGCGCCGCGGTGCTACTCTGGCGGCACGGCGTGCATGCCCGAGGCGTCGCGTTGCCGGACTACGTGGTCACCGCCGCACCGCGCGAACCGCTCGCGGAGCCGTCGGCGGCGCTGGCGGCGCTGCAGCGCGACGCCGCCGGCGAGCCGAGCCGCGTCGTCGGCGTGCAGGGCGTGCTCACCCCCGGCTGGAATGCCCGGCTCGGACTGGAGGGATTGAGTGGGCCGGATGCCCTGATGAACCGCCAGTACCGCGAACTGACCGACGCACTGGGTCTGCCGCGCTTCCTCGACTGGCGGATCATCACCGAGGCGGAAACCTTCCCGCGGCTCCGCCCAGCCTGGGCGATGCTGGGGGTGCGCTACGTGCTCGATGACGGCAGCGGGCGGGCCGCGCTGGCTCCCCTGCTTCCGACGGTCGCGCGGGCGGATCTCGACGTGTACCGCGACGCCACGGCTTGGCCGCGCGCGTTCTTCGTCGCGGCGGTCGTCCCCCACGACGACGCGAAGGCCCTCGCGGCCCGCGTGCTCGCGGGCGACGGCCGCGCCTTTGCCGGGGTGGCGGTGGAGGATTTGCGGCGCCCCGAGTGGCAGTCCGTGCCCCAGACTCAGAACCCGGTACCGGGAATCCCGGCGCGGCGCGTGATGCTCTTGCCCAACGCCACGCGGGTCCAGATCGACGCGCCGTCGGCCGGACTCGCGGTGCTGCATGAGGCATGGTTGGACGGCGACCTTGAAGTCACTCGCAACGGCACGCCCGCGCCCGCGCTCCGCGTCAACCACGCCTTCGCCGGCGTCGTCTTGCCCAACGCCGGTCTCTGGGAACTGGAATTCCGGCATCGTCCGCGCGCGTGGACGCTTTCCCTGCGCCTCGCCGCTGCGGGGATCGTGCTGCTGAGCGGCACCCTGCTCTGGATCGGGCTTCGCCAGGGCGGAGGCGCGGCGAAGACTGCTCGCTAGGCCCAGACCATCGGACTCGGCCAGGGTCGCACAGCCGAGAGTCGTGTCTGCTCTGGCAGGGCAGTGTCGTGGAGGGAGTCGACGGAATGCGCAACGCGGCCGAGTGGCTCAGGCTCACTCCGGCGCGTCGCCGATCGCGCCGAAGCCGCGAACGGAACCATCCTCCTGCACCACGAACGCTGCGATTCCGGGGTTCTCGGCGCAGAAGCGCGTGATCGCGGCGTCGTCGAAGATGAAGAACGCCGTGGAAAGCGCGTCGGAGTGCGCGGCATCGTCCGCGAGCGCCCAGACGCGGGAGCGGCGCGGCGCCGGGCGACCGTGGCGGACATCGATCAGGTGCTCGCCTTTCACAGCGATGCCCGAGCCGCTGAGCGCCCGGTGCTGCAGGGCAAGGCGCCGCGCCGCAGGATCGTCGCCCAGCCCGACCGGCCAGCCGAGCGTGTCTTCGGGCGCGGCCAGTGCGAGCACGCTGCTTCCGCCGCTCTGCAGACAGGCCTGGCTAAGCGACCAGTCGCGCAGCACCCCGGCCATCGTGTCGAGCGCGTAGCCCTTGCCGATGGCGCCGAGGTCAAGGTGGAGCCGCGGCGTGAGGGATATGATCTCGTGCCGATCCGGATCCAGCGCGAACAACGCCCGATCCGTGAACGCCTCGTCCGCCTCGACCGAAGCGTAGGCCGGATCGAAGGCGCGGCCCGTCGCGGCCGACACCTCGGCGGCGATCGTGAGGCAACGCAGCGCATCCTCGCCGATCACGAGGCTTTCTCCCTCCGCCAGACGATTGGCCCGGCCGATGTCGCTCGTCTCGATGTAACGACTCAACTCCGCCTCCAAGCGATCCAACTCCCGAAACGCCGCTGCCGCCGCCTGCCGGGCATATTCACCGGAGGTACCGGCGATCCAGATCGCGAAGTCAGTCGCCATGGCTTCATGATTAAAACGATGTGAATGAGGTATTAGCGACTCCATTGCATTTTAAATGCGAAAACGATTGCCTTCGCCATTAATTAATGTAGTATAACTGCATTATGGGCGATAGGTGTGAGGTCTGGCTGGAGCGGAGGTGTGGGGGCGGAGGTGTGCCGTTGGGGTGCAGGAGGCGGCTGGGGGCGAGGGCGTGGCTGGGGATGGCGGTGGGCAGTGTGGGCGGTTTTCTGGCGTGCGGCCATGCTCAAGTGAAAGTCCCGGCGGTGCCCTTGGCGCATCTTTGGGTGGAGGCGGAGGGACACCGGGATGCGGGCCGTTGGGTGGAGGCGGCGGGCTTGGCGGAGCGGGTGCTGCAACGGGTGGACCAAGGCGAGACGATGCCGGCAGGGATGGTGCCGGATCAGGTGCGGGTGCTGGCGGCGGGTTGGGCGTTGCGGGCGGGGGTGACGGGGGTGGCGGAGGCGCAGGCGCGACGGGTCGTGGAGTCGCCGACGGCGGCGGCATGGCGCGGTGAGGCACGGTTGATCCTCGGTGTGGCGCTGCTGGGGCTGGAGCGGGGGGGCGAGGCAGAGAGGGTGCTGGAGCCGTTGGCGGAGGAGGCGCGTTTCCGCGACCGGGTGGGGCTGCTGCGGGCGTGGGCCGCGCGAGCCGCGGGACGATTGGATCGGGCGGCGGCGTTGCTGGCGGAGCGGGTGCGGCTCGCGGGGGGCGACGAGGAGAAGGGAGAAGCGGCGTGGGCGTGGGCGGAGGTCGAACTGGAACGAGGAGAAACGGAGGCGGCGTGGACTGCGGTGAGGCACTTGCTCGAGCGGTCCGGAGCCGGAGCAAATCCGGCGGCTGCCGGGTTGCTGGGGTTGCGCGTGATGGATCAGGCGGCGCGGTCCCAGGGATCGGAGCTGGTCCTCGCGGTCGGGGCGGCTCTGCCGTCGCGCGACCGTTTGCTCGCGGCGCACGCGACCGCCGAGGCCGAGCTGCGGAGGCGTCGCGATCTCGCGGGCGCGGCCGAAGGCGCCGGCGCAGAGAGCGTGGCCCGCTGGCGGCGCGAGCAGCAGTACGCCCGCCTGAGTGCGGCGCGCGCGGCGCTCGAGGCGCAGGTGCACTTCGATGCCGACCTCCTCGTGCGGCGTGCGCGGGCCTACCATGCGCGCGGCCAGGTTTGGGAATCGGCGCTCGTGTCCGAGCGCGTGCTCGCGCGCTGGCCCGCGGCCCCGCAGGCGGAAGAGGCGGCGGCGTGGCGCGTGCGCGCACTGGCGGAGTCGCGCCGTCCGGCCACAGCGATCACCGCGGCCGAGTCCTTTGCCGAGCGGCACGCCCGCAGCGCGTTGCTCGCCCCGACCCTCGGAGTCGCAGCGGGGGCGGCGGCCGCGCTGGGTGATGGTCCGCGTCAGGTCCGGCTCCTCGCCGCGGCGCTCGCGGCGGATCCCGCGCCCGACCTCCGCGACGCGCTGCGCCTGCGGCAGGCGCAGGCGTGGATCGGCGTGGGGGCGTTCGATGAGGCGTGGAAGGCGGCGGGCGGCCTGCGGGCGGATTCGGCGAGCGGCTCGTGGCGGGAGGAGGCGCGTTACCTCGAGGCGATGGCCAGCCTTGCCGGAGGGGAGGCGCGGCGCGCGCTGGTGGAGCTCGCCGCTTACGCTGCTGAGTATCCGGAAGGCAGATTCAGCGCGGATGCCGCTTACCGCGAGGCTGCGGCGCGTTTCGGCCTCGGCGAATTCCCTGAAGCGGAGCGCGCGACGGCGGCGTGGCTGGAGCGCTACCCCGCTGACCACCCTCAGCGCGGCGAGGTGCTGTCGCTGCGCGGCGACATTCTGTCCGCGGCGGGCCAGCGTGAGACGGCGGTGGAGGCGTATCGCGGGGCCCTCGAACACCGCTTGGAAGCGGAGGGCCGGGCGCATGCGCTGGACGAACTCACGCGCCTGGAAGTCGCGCTGGGTGAGGGAGCGCGGGCGGTGAGCCGCTGGCGCGGGCTCGCGGAGGCCAATCCCGATGATCCGCTGACACTGAGCGCGGCTTACTGGATTGGTCGAATCCTCTCACAGGAGGGCGACGCCGCCGCGGCGGCCGAGGCCATGGCGGCGCTGGTCCGACCACACCTCGCTGACCCCGCGCGTGAGCACGTGGAGCGCGTCCTCGCGGAGATCGCGCGGACGCTCGGTCGCGCGAACCGCGAGCCCGTGGCTCCCGCGGAGACGTGGCTGCTTGAGTCCGCGCAGCGGCTCCAACCGACGGCCCGAGCCCGGGCGCGCTTTCTCGATGCAGACATTCTGGCGCGCCGAGGGGACGTGGACGCCGCGGAGGCGTTGCTGGATCAACTGGAGGCCGAGTGTCCCTTGCCCGCGTTGCCCCCGGCGCTCCTCGCGCGGCAGGGCGATCGGCGGCGCCTGCGGGGAGATCGCGACGGTGCCCGCCGCTGTTACGAGGCCCTGCTCGCGTGCGTGCCGGCCTCGCGGCTGCAAGAGGTCGCGCTGGTCGGCTTGGGTGAGCTGGCCTTGGCGAAAGGTGACAGTGCTGCGGCGCTGGCCTGGTTCGAGCGTGCGCTGCGATCGGGAACGCCGACCCGGCTGGCCGAGGCCTCGATCGGACGGGCGGCGGCGTGGCAGATGCTTGGGCGCCGGGACGATGCCCGAGCGGCGTTGGAGGAAGGCGTGGCCGATCGTGCGTGGCGTGGAGAAACGAAGGCGCGAGCGTGGGTCCTGCTGGGCGAGCTGCATGCCGAAAGCGCGGATCCGGCCTCGCTCGCGCGGGCGCGGGCCTGTTTCGAGCGCGTGAGAGTCGCTCACCGACGCGCGACTACGTGGCACCTGCGGGCAGCCCTCGGCGGAGGCCAAGTCTTGGAGCGACTTGGCGAGCGGACGGCGGCGGAAGAGCTATACCGGGAGTCGTTGGCGGACCCGCGGGTGGCCGCGCTGCCGGAGTCCACGCTGCTGCGCACGAAGCTGGCGCGGTTGGTGAATCCGGCCGGAGGTGGACGATGAACGCCGGCGCGGAGGATTGCGGCGGGCGGCGCCGGTGCATCCTGATCCCCGGTCTCCTGCTGCCAGTGGTGACGGTGGCGCTGGCGCGGGTGCTGGTCGTGCTTTTGCTCGCCCTCAGCGGGATCCTGCCGGCGAGGACGGTGGATGCGCGACCCCGGTCTGCACCATCGCCACTCGCCGAAGACGCGCGTTCCCCGGACGTTCCCCAGACTTGGAACGGTGCGCGGATTCGACTGACCGACGGACGAGTGATCCCCTGGGACGCGGCGGTGATCCGCTCGGGGCGGGTGGTCGTCTCGTTGCCCGGTGCGGCAGCGGCGGAGTGGTCGGTCCCGCTGGAACTCATTGCGGCGTTGGAAGGACCGGAGCCGGCCGCGTTGGCGGAGGCGCGGGACGCGCTTGAGCGGGGTCAGGCGCTGGCGGCGCTGGCGGCGGCGGGAGACGGGGTGCGCCAATTCGCGGCATGGCGCACGCTGCCCGGTGCGTGGTGGTTGGCGGCGCGGACGATGGAGGTGCGGGCGCGCGTGCGCCTCGGGAAGTGGGCGGACGTGGCCCGGGATGCGGTTGAGCTGGAGTTTCTTCCGCCGGGGAGCGAGCCACGGCAATGGGGCACGATCGCGCGGGTACGGCTCGCGCTCGAGGCGGCCGCGAGCGGCGAGAGCGACGGCCGGTCCTCGGTGGAGCACACCGGTGAACCCGAAGGCGGGCGAGGCGTTCCGGGATCCGAGACCGGCGCGAGCGACGATGACGCGGACCTTCTCCAGATTATGGCTGCGGCGGCGACCCCGGAAGTCGAAGTCGAAGCGGCGCTGGCCGCGGGGGAGCGCGCGTTGCGCCGGAGCGACTGGACCGCAGCGCTGGATGCCCTGCTGCGGATCCCCGTTTTCCATCCGGAACGGACGGAGATCCAGGCTGCGGTGCTGCTGCGCTGTGCGCGCGCGTATGCCGCGTTGGAAGACCGCGGGCGGGAGGAACGGACGCTGCTGGCTCTGGCGGATGGGTATCCCGATGCGCCCGAGACGGCGGTCGCGCGTCGGGAATTTGCGGAGCGCTTTCCATGAATACAAAATCGTTGAAGATGCCCCTGAGCGGGGATCGCGGATCGGACGTGCCTTCATTGCGGCCGACGTACCGCTGGCTCGCCCTGGCGTTCCCCAGCGCCGGGTTCGCTGCGACGGCCGCGACTCCGGAGCCGGCGGCGGCTGGTCGTACCCTGCTGCAGGAACTAAACCTTCCCGCGATCTGGTTCCTTGTGGCCTGCTCGGTCCTGATCGTGTGGCTCGTGGTTGACCTCTACCTGCGTAGTGCACGGCGAGAGCTTCTTCCCGGAGCGGTGCTGGCGGCGGTGCGAGCCGCCTTCCGTCGCGGCGACTTTCAGGCGGCCTACGATGCCTGTGCACCGCGGCCCGGCCTCTTTGCGACCGCCGTGGCCGCCGCCCTGCGGCACGCTTCGGAGGGAAGAACGGCCAGCGAGGACGCGGCCGCGGTGGCCCTCGAGGCGGGGCAGTCGAGGCTGCAGTCGCGCATCGCTTACCTCTCGGTGATTGGCGTGATTGCCCCGATGGTCGGGCTCACCGGCACAGTCCTCGGGATGATCGATGCCTTCGCGGCGATGGGACAACCCGGGGCGGCGGATCCGGCCCGCCTCTCTGGAGCGATCGGGCACGTACTTCATGCGACTGCGGGTGGGCTGATCGTCGCGATTCCGGCTTTTGTGCTCCACTACGTGCTCCGTAGCCGAGTCACGCTGGCCGTGCGTGCAGTCGCGGAGGAAGTTCACGAACTCTTCCGCGGATTCCCCTACGCGAGCCGGGTGGGCCTCGACTTTCGCGGGGCGGAGCGGTGCGTTCCGGTCGACGCGGATGGTCGCGCGACAGAGTTGGCCGGATCAAACCCCTGAGGAGGAACCATGGCTGGCACAGTCGGTGAGGGGGATGACCCCGGATTCCAGATCGCCCCGATGATCGACGTACTACTCGTGCTCCTGATCTTCTTCATGAGCATCGCGTCGACTGCGCTGACCCGCTACGATCCATCGATCGCGTTGCCCGTGGCGCCGGCGGCGACGCCGCGCGAGGAGGAACTCACGCGGTGGGTCGTGAACGTGGCATGGGAACAGGCGCGTGCGATTGTCCGCTTCGAGGAACAGGAGATCGCGCTGCCGCAGCTCACTGCGATCCTTGTGGAGCGCCGCCGCCGTGGGGTGAACGCGCGCCTTCTCGTGCGGGGGGATGGTGCGGTGCCGGTGCGCCACATCCAAGCGGTCGTGGCCGCCGCTGCCGCCGCGGGAATCTCGGAAATCACGTTTGCGGCCCTCCGTTCATGACGCGACGCCGACGCCCTCGCTCTGCGCGGCCCGGCGCGGTCAGCGACGGGGATCCGGGATTCCAGATCGCGCCCATGATCGACGTCGTCTTCGTCGTGCTGGTATTCTTTATGGCGCTCGCGGCGCAGATTCGGGTTGAGCGGGACTTGTCGCTGCGTCTGCCCGGGCCGCCGCAGCCGGGAGGAAAGGCGCTGCCCGACGAGGAACACGTCGTCAGCGTGGGATCGGCGGGTGAGATTCGCTTCAACGACGAGCCGTGCGACGGTCCCGATTCCCCAGACCTACCCGGCCTCCGGGCGCTACTCGCGCGACTGCGCGGAGTGCTGGATCCGCTGTACCCCGTGCTGGGGCCCGACGGCGGCGCGGGACCGGCGGTCGTGATCGCCAGCGATCCCGAGTCGCGCTACGAGCGCACCATCGCCGTGCTGGATGCGTTGGCGGCGGTGGGCATTCAGCGTGTCTCACTTGCCGGGGAGGAGGAACGGGAATGAGCCCTTCACCGACCGTTGTCGGGCGCCGGCGTTTCCGTTGGCGGGTCGGCCTTCCCGTGCTCGTCAGCGTGGCGGTGCATGCGTTGGTCCTGGGGCTGGCGGGCGTCTACGTCGTCCGCGAAGTCACCGCGGTCCGCCGTCCGGCGTTTGCGGCGGCGGCGACGCCCCCGCCCCGACCGGCGGAGCACCGGGTCCAGATCGCGCGTCGGGCGTCCGGTGCGGCGGCGGCCGCATCGCATCCTAGTCTTGCGCGGATCACCTCGGCGGCCTCGGTGGCAGCGTTCGCGCTACCCGAACCGGCGGTGCCGGCGGGCCTCGGTGGGAGCTTGTTAGGAACCGGAGTCAACGGTGCGGCGCTCGGGATCGGGGCGGGTGCCGGGCTGGCGACGGCCCTCGGCACGTCGGGCGCGGGCGGTCGGGGACTGATGTCGCTGACGTTTCTGGGACTGACGGCCCCCCGGGTGAGCCGTGTGGTGTTCGTGGTCGATGTCAGCCGCGACCTCATGGACATTCGCAAAGGCGGCTTTGAGGCCTTCGCGGTGATTCGTGGCGAGATTGCCCGGCTGGTCACGCAGTTGCCGCCCACTGCGCGTTTCGGCGTGGTGCTGTTCGGGGGTGCGGCAGGCGACGTGAACCGTTTCGCGGCTGAACTCACCCCCGCGACGGCGGCGCGGAAGGAGGCGCTGGTTGCGTGGATTGGAACCGTCAATGCCCGTCCGGATCAGCTCGGTACCCGATCAGCGGGAGCGTACCTCGGGTGGCGCGAGCGTGAGTTGCCGAGCGCGGGTCTGGACGGGACGTTGTTGCCTCCGCCTTGGCTGCGGGCCCTGCGGGCGGCGTTGGAACTTGAGCCGGACACGTTGTTCTTGGTCACGGGCAGTGCGGCCACGGCGTTGCGGCGCCGCAGTGACGAGCGGCGGGAAACGCTGGAGCGGCGCAATGACCTCGAAAAGGAGCGTCTGCGGCGCGGTGGCATCGACCCTGAAACCGTTGGTGAACGGCGGCGGGCGGCGCTTGCGAAGGCACGGCGCGCGTTGGAGGACATCAACCGCCAGCGCGTCGCGCAGGGTAAGCCGCCCTTCATCGTCAGCGACACCAAGCGAGTCTTCCAACCGGACTTTCAGGAGGAACTCCGGCGGGCAGGTTTCACGCTGGTGTTGGATACGGAAGGGTGGACCGATGCGCGGGGTGAGCCGATCTGGGAGCTTGGGGTGAGCCCGCACGAGAAAGTGCCCTTCGCCGAAGTGCTGACGCACGTCGCGCGGCTGCAGGCGGCCTTGCTCCGCGAGCGGGCTGCGGTGCATACGTTGCTCTTCGTCGGCCCGAACGAGCAGCCTCGCGATCCGGTGGAGCATCTCACCGCGCTGGCTCGGCGCAACGGAGGACAATTCGCGTTGCTCACGGCCCGATCGCTGGCGGTCCTTCCGCGGGCGGGCCCGTGATCCGGATCGCGGCCGCGCGGGCGGCTGGAGCGCGCCCGGGCTTGCGGCGGGCGATGGTGACGCCACAGTCAGGCGCATGGGCGTCAAAAAACTTCTCCACACGCGGATGCGCGTGAACGACATTGAACGGAGCGTGCGTTTCTACGAGCAGGTCATCGGCCTGAAGGTCTCGCGGCGGCACACCTCCCCGCGCGGGGCGCAGTTGGTGTTCCTTCAGTCTCCGAACAGCGAGGCAGAGATTGAACTGTGCCAGATGCCCGCGGGCGCTCCCGCAGTCGTGGTGCAGCCCGACCTCATGCACCTGGCCTTTGAGGTCGACGATCTCGAAGCGTTCGCGCGTGAGTCCGCCGCCAAGGGGCATCCCTTCAGCGATGGTCCGACGAAGACGAGCAGCGGCTCGATGATCGGCTTTATCGACGCCCCCGAGGGCTACGAGGTCGAGCTGATCCAGCGCGCGCGGTAGGGCCGACGGGTCGGACGCGGCTGGGCCGGTGGCCGCGCTCAGCGACCGGCGGCGCGGCGTTCCCAGGCGAAGAGAAACTGCTGCGCAAAGCCGGCGGCCGGGCCGAAGTGGACGCGGCCGAAGCGGGCGAGTGCGGGCAGCTTCCAGTCGCGCAAGTCGTAGCGTTCCTCAAGCGTGCGCGCGATCCACACATCGACGGGGAAGGCCTCGAGCTTTCCGGCGCCGAAGAGCAGGACGCAGTCGGCGACCTTCTCGCCGACTCCCGGGAGTGAGCAGAGCCGCTCGTGCGCTTCGGCGTACGGCGCGGCCTCCGTGGCCTCGAGCCAGCCCGGCTCTGCGGCGAGCTGCTGGGCGGTGGCGTGGACGTAGCGGGCACGGAAGCCTAGTTGGCAGCGTCGCAGGTCGGCCTCGGAGACCGTCGCCAACTCCGCCCACGTCGGCAGGCGGTGCACGCCCGGCGCGATCGCGGTGCCGTGCCGCTCGGCCACGAGGGCGAGCATTTGCTTGATCTGGACGATCTGCTTGGTCGCGCTGCACAGAAACCCCAGCAGCGTCTCACCGAACGGCTGGCGGAGCAGGCGCAGCCCGGGGAACGCCGTCACGGTCCGCTCGAGGTGGGCATCGCTGCGCCACGGCAGGGCATCCGTGATCGCGGCCCACGGTGTCTCAAGGGCAAAGTAATGCGCGAGTCGCGGAGCCGCGTCGCGCGAGGAGAGGTTGAGCGAGCGCCAGCCGAGACGTCCATCGGAAGAGCGTTCGACCTCTACGACGAGATCCGCCCAGATGCCCGTCCAGCGCCCGGCCCCGTGAGTGTCGCGCGAACATCGCCAGCGAAAGGCCTGCCCGCCATCGAGGATTTCCGTGAGGGTCCGGTCGTCGGGCGCGAACGACGCAGGAAACGGAGTCCAGTCGCCGGCGCTGGCGGCCCCGGGGTGCGTCGGGGAGCGGTCCGCATCCGAGGCGGGCTCCCTTCGGGGTGGATGCGAATGATCTGACGGCGAGGCCATGGCCCCGATTACCACCGCCGATCAGGCGTGCAAGCCATGAATCGGACCGCAGGTCAGGTTCCCGCCGGCGCAGGGCGGCGGGAAATGGCGCGGAAGCTCAGCTAGCGGGTGGCAGGGCGCGTGGGCTGACTTCACGGAGGGCGGTGTTCACGGGCTCCAATTCCTCTGGGACATGCGTGACGTCGCCCGCGAGGTCAGCAGTCTCCCGCGCGCCGGGCACGAGGCGGGAGTTGAACGAACCGACCGCTCCATTGTATCCCTTGGTGGCGGCCTCGAGGCCCTTGCCGACCTTCTCGAGGTGCTCCGCAAACTTCAGAATACGGTCGAGAAGTTCCTTCGCGCTCTCGCCGATCCGGCGGGCGTTCTCGTTGAGCTTGGCCTGCTGCCACTGCAGCGCGCAGGTGCGGAGCAGCGCGAGGAGCGTCGAAGCGGTGGTGATGATGACCTTTTGATCGAGCGCTTCTTCGTAGAGCTTGCCGTCCTCCTCAAGGGCCGCAATGAGGCCGCTCTCCAGCGGCACGAAGAGCACGGTGATCTCGACCCCCTCGCCGAGAGCGTCGGCGTACTCGCGCGAGGCCAGGGCGCGCACGTGCGTGCGCAGCGCTTGGGCGTGCTTCCAGCGCCGGTCCGCCCGCTCCGCATCGGAGAGCGCCGGGTCGAGGGAGTCGAGGTAGGCGCTCATCGGCACCTTCGCGTCGATCGGCACAAAGCGCCCGCCGGGGAGGCGCACCGTCATGTCGGGCCGCAGGCGTTCGCCCTCGCCACTCTGCACACTTGATTGCTCGGAGAAGTCCACGTTGTCGACGAGGCCAGCCAACTCGGCGATGTTGCGAAGCGAGACTTCGCCCCAGCGGCCCCGCTGCCGGTTGTCGCGCAGGGCGCCGGACAGGGTCTGCGCGGCGGCCGATGCCTTTTGCTGGAGGTCGGCGATCTGCTTGAGTTGCTCGCCCAACATCTTGACGTCGCCCTCGCGCTTTTCTCCGAGATCCTTCGTCAGTTTCTCGTTTTTCTCCAGTTGCTCGCGCAGCGGGACGAGGGCGGTATCGATGGCCTTCTGGCGTGCCTCGAGATCCTGCTGGGAGAGCTTGTGCTGTCCCTCGAATTGATCCTTTGCCTGTTTAAGCAGCGATTCGGCCGTGAGCTTCAGGACGTCGGCCCCGGTCGCCTTGAAGGTCTCGGTCAGGGCGACCTTCGACTGCTCGATGGAAGCTTTCAGCTCAGTGATCGATTTCTCGCGCTCCGCCAGGACCTGGCGGTTGGACTCCTCGCGCTCTTTGCCGCGGGTCTTTTCCTCCCCGAGCGCGGTGTTCGCGGCGGCGAGTTGCTCCGAGAACTGGTCGGCTTTCCTGCGCTCTTCCCGGACCTCCTTCTCCAGATTTGTCACGCGTTCCCTCGCGCCCTCCAGCGACGCCTTCGCCGTGGCGGCATCTGTCTCGGAAGTGCGCAACGCGTCGCTGAGGCGTTTCACTTCGATGCGCTGCGTCTCCAAATCCTGTTGCGTCAGCTGCGCCGTCGCGAGGGTCTGCGCGGTGCCGCGCGCCCGCAGGAGGAAGATCAGCGCCGCCGCGGCGGACCCGAGCACCCCGCCGATCGCAACGCCCACGAGCAATGAGATTCCGTCCATGGCGCGATTCGTAGGGCAGCGCCGATCGGCGGACGAGTGAAAACCACGGGACCACCGAGGCGGGATTTCCGCACATTAACAACCGTCGTGCTGGTGTAAATGACGCACCCCGGCGCGAGGGTAGGCCCCTGCGGGCCGCGACTCTGTCAGGGTGCGGTCCACAGCGCGCTCTGCTGCGAAAGCAGCGGTGGGCTGGAGGCTGTGGCGTGGACGCGCAGGCGCCACGCGACGGGACGACTCTCGGCGTCCGGCCAGTCGGTGCCGGTGACGCCGAGGTGCAGCACCGGTTCGCCGGCGGGGAGATCGATCGGGAAGCGGTGGGTGACCACGTTGGGACTCGCTGGCAGCACCAATTCGAGACGGACCTCCGCGGCCGGCAGGGTTTCGGCGAGGCGGAGGCGGGTGAGGAAGTAGAAGCCTTCGCGGGAGTTGGGCTGGGTGCGCCGGACGATCCGCCCGCCCCGGCGTTCGTCCCCGCCGAACAATTCACCGACGGTCGTGAACGAATCCGCCGTGCGGTAGCCCGGCCAGATGCGGACGATGCCAGCCGACTCGTTCGCGGCCGCGGCGGCCAGAACGGGACTCAGCGCGAGCAGCCATAGACCGGCGAGTCCCAGCAGGGCGGGGCGCAGATGCCGGTGGAGCCGGGTGCGCAGGGCATGGGCGGGAGCGGGGGGACGTGACATCGGAGGAAGGGAGATCGGGCCACTCAACGGGGAGCGGAGTCGGAGGATCGGAGGTTGATCGTGTGGTAACGATGGAAACCGAGGAGCGCGGGCGTCCAGCCCTCGACGTCCGCGTGGATCAGAAACGTCCGCGTGCCGTGGTAAACGGGCACGATTGGAGCCTCGTCCAGCAGGATCGTCTCAGCCTCCCGGTAGAGCGTGTTGCGCTTGCTGGCGTCGGCCTCCGCGGCGGCGGCGCGCACGAGACGGTCGTAGGCGGGGTTAGCCCAGCCGGTGGCGTTGTTCCCGCTGTTCGCGAGGAAGACTTCAAGGAACGTGCTGGGGTCGACGTAGTCCCCGATCCAGCGGGCGGCCGAGATTGCGTAGTTGCGCTGGCGCTCATCATCGAGCCACACCCGCTGTTCTTTCAGGGCGAGGGTAACCTCGATACCCAACTCGCGCCGCCACATTTGTTGGATCGCCTCAAGCATGCGCTGGTTGAGCTCATTGGTGAAGCTCATGATTTCCAGTCGGGGAAACCCCTGGCCGCCGGGAAATCCGGCGTCGGCGAGGAGACGGCGCGCCTCGTCGAACGAGTCCGGGATCCCCGGTCCGGCCGTGTACCCGCCCGTGCCGGGCGGTGTGAGCGTGTGTGCGGGTGTCTGGCCGGCGAGAGCCACGCGCGTCACGAGCGCCGTGCGGTCCAGCGCGTGGGCGAGGGCGCGGCGGACCCGGACATCGCCGAGGGGCGGCCGGGCGAGATTGAGGCGCAGGAAGGCAGTTTCGAGGAAAGGATCGGAGCGCAGCTGCGCCGCGTCCGGGCCTTGTCGATACGCCGCGAGTTTGGAGAGCGGGACCTCGCTGGTCAGATGAATCTGGCCGGCGCGGAACGCCGCCTCTTGGGCGGTCGCGCTCTCGTACGGATAGAAGACCACCGATTCGAGGCGCGGGACGAGGTCCGCGCGAGCGTGCGGATTCCGGACCGTGATGATCCGCTGATTTGGCGTCCACTCGGTCAGGCGGAACGGACCGTTGCCGACCAGGTGCTGCGGCAGGGTCCAGCGGTTCGAGCGGTCATCGGCGCCGCCGAGGCGGGTGATGACGTGTGACGGGACCGGGAAGGCGGTGGGCAGGGCGAGAATCGCGGGCAGGGCGGGGGTGGGCTGGGCCAGCCGCAGGACGAGGGTCCGCGGGTCGCGAGCCTCGATTCCGAGCGTCTTCGGATCACGGGTGCGACCCGCATTGAAGTCCTCGGCGCCCGCGATCGGAAACAGGATGTACGCGTATTCAGATCCGAGCTTCGGGGAAAGCACCCGCCGGAGAGAGAACGCGAAATCGTCCGCCGTGAGGGGCGCGCCGTCGGACCAGCGCAAGTCCGGCCGGAGATGGAACGTCCAGGTGAGGCCGTCCGCGGACGACTCCCACCGTTCCGCCGCGGCGCCGATCGGTTGAGACGTGGCCTCGTCGATGGCCGTCAGACCCTCGAACAGCGCGAGCACGACGGTCATGTCGTTGAACGCGACGAGCACCTGTGGATCGAGATCCCTCGGTTCGGCGCTGATCGCGAGGTGGAGCGTGCCTGTGCGGCGTCCTTCGTCGACCCGCGTCTCGCGTCGCCCGCAGCCGGAAAAACCGAGCAGGACGGCGAGGCCGAGAAGGGCGGTCGCGACCAGGCTCCCGGCGCGGGGGGGCGTGACCTGGCGGCGGGACGAACGGGTTGGGCAGGGACCTCGCATGGGCGAAACGTTAGTCGCGTTCGCAGCGGGCGCCACTTCGGATTTGCGGCGCGGTGAGCCTTGGTCCCAAGTGGTGCCCATGGCATGGTACTATGCGACCGACGGGCAGCAACGCGGACCCGTGAGTGACGAGGAGTTCGGTGACTTGGTGCGCCGTGGCGTGATCGCGCCGGAGTCGCTCGTCTGGACGGCTGGGATGGCCGACTGGCGGCGGCTATCGGAAGTGGCTCCGGAGCTGCCGCCGCCGATGCCTTCGCGGACCGACGCAACCGGTGGCGGGGCGGGTCCGGCGCTGGCCGGGACCACGGCGACCTTTGGACGTGCGATCACGGACGCCGGCGCGGCTCCCCGCTATGCGGGCTTTTGGCTCCGCGTGGTCGCACGGCTCATTGACGGCGTGCTGCTCTGGGTCGCCGGGCAGGTGGTGGGCGGAGTGCTGGTGGCGATGCTGATCCCGGACGCGTTGGGTGCGCTGTCGATCGAGCCTGGAACCGCGCCGAGTGGTGAGCAGCTGACGACCCTCTTGGCCGTGTTTGGCATCGTGTTCCTGGCGAGCATTGTCACTGGACTCGTTTACGATCTGATTTTCCTCAAAGGCTGGTCAGCCACACCGGGAAAGCTGGTGATGGGACTGCGGGTTCGGACGGCGGACGGCGGGTCGCTCACGGTGGCGCGCATCATCGGGCGGCACTTTGCGGTTTCGCTGAGCGGCCTCCTCATGGGCATTGGCTACCTGATGGTCGCCTTTGACCCCCAGAAGCGCGGATTGCACGACCATTTCTGTGCGACGCGCGTGGTGCGCATCCGCTGAGTAGCGGCCTGACGCCCCTGCAGGGGAGCGGGTGAGCAAGCTGGTGACGAGAAGCGTTGCCGAGTGGCGTCGCCGCCGCTGCGGTGGCGCGGCGTGACGCAGCGCTTGCCCTTACCGGCCCGTCGCAGAAGCCTCCTTGCATGAAGCCTGCGTGTTTGACGGTCCCGAAGACGTGGTTGACTGCGTTGGCGCTGGGATGGCTCGTGCCGGACTTCGCGGTTGCCGCTCCGACGCCCGCGAATCTGGATGAGGCAAAGGTGCCGGCTTACGGGCTGCCTGATCCCTTGGAGGACTCCGCCGGCGGCCGCGTGACGGATGCGGCGGGCTGGAGGGTGCGCCGGGCAGAGTTGCTCGAGTTGGCGACCCGCGAAATGTACGGTCGGGCCCCGCTGGATCGGCCGGAGGACATGCACCTCGTGGTGACCGCGGAGGATCCGCAGGCTCTCGGTGGGCGTGCGACGCGTCGCGAAGTGACGCTGCGGTTCGGCCGGGCGGCGGATGCGCCCCGCATGCACCTCTTGGTCTATCTTCCGAATCACGTCGCTGGTCCGCGTCCCGCGTTCGTTGGCCTCAACTTTGACGGCAACCACACCACGACCGACGACCCGGCGGTCGCGGTGGCCGAGGACGCGGTTTATCCGGAAACTGCGCGGTCGCGGCCGCGCGGCAAAACTCCGCAGCCGAAGGCCCGGGGGTCTCAGAGTGAGCGCTGGCAGATTGCGCGGGTCATCGACCGCGGCTACTCCACGGCGACGGCGTGGTACTATGATCTCTGTCCCGACCGGGTGGAAGGCATGGAGCAAAACGTCGCGGCCCTCGCCGCTGGCGGATCGACGGAAGGACGCGCGCCGGAGGCCTGGGGTGCGGTGGCGGTGTGGGCGTGGGGTCTCTCCCGCGCGCTGGACTATCTCGAGACGGAGCCCCGCGTGGATGCGCGCCGCGTGCTCGTGCACGGCCATTCCCGGCTCGGCAAGGCGGCGGTGTGGGCGGCCGCGACCGATGAGCGTTTTGCCGGACTCATCTCGAACAACAGCGGCTGTGGCGGCGCGGCGTTGAGCAAGCGCTTTTTTGGGGAGACGGTGGGCCTGATCAACCATCGCTTTCCGCATTGGTTTTCCCGGAGCTTTCGGCGCTACGACGATCGCGAGGCGGACCTTCCCTTCGACCAGCACCAGATTCTCGCGCTGGTGGCGCCTCGGCCCCTCTACGTCGCGAGCGCCGCCGAGGACCTCTGGGCGGATCCAAAAGGGGAATACCTAGCCCTTGCGGCGGCGGGACCGGTTTACGACCTGCTAGGGCAGCCGAGCCTCGGTGCCGCGCCGATGCCTGCGGTTGACCAACCCATCGCGACGGCGGCGATGGGTTACCACGTCCGGACCGGGAAGCACGACATCACGGCGTACGACTGGGACCGCTTCCTTGACTTCGCGGACCGCGCGCTCGCTCGCTGAGCGTGCGGGGCGTCAGGGATAGCCGAGAAAGAGCGTGGCGAGCAGCGCACCCAGCGCGAGCACGGCGGTGATCCACCAACGCCAACGCAGCCCGGACGGACTGGCGGAGCGCTTCCGGACCGCGACGTGGCGATCGGAGTCATCGTCGGGCAGATCTACCCCATCGAGGTACGCGGATTCTTCGTTCCAGCCACTGCGCTCATCGGCGCCGCACTCTGGGCAGGCACGGGCGTGCGGAGGCACAGCGGTGCCGCAGACCGGACATTCCGCGGGAGAACGCGTCCGCATGCGGGCCTAGACGAGCGACCACGGGCTGCGCGCGGCGCGTCCGCGGAGACGATTGGCGACCGGATCGTCGGGAAACGACTCGGTCACCGGGTCCCAGCGCAACTTCCGCCCGAGCGTCATGGCGATCTGGCCGAGATTACAGACGGTGGTCGTCCGGTGGCCGATCTCGACATCGGCGATGGGCTTGGCGCGGGAGCGGATGCAATCGAGGAAATTCTCGTGGTGGTTGTCGCTGCGGGCGAGCGTGACGCTCTTGCCTGGCCGCTGCATCTCGCGGAGCAGGTCGGGGGATGAAGCGGACATCGCGTTGCGGGCGATGTCGATCCAGCCCCGCTCGCCGATGAAGCGGACCGTGCCGCCGCCCTCCTGCCGCGTGCGGCAGCTCATGGGAATACCGTTGGCGTAGTGGCAGGTGAAGTCCACGTGCGTGGCGCACGTGAAGAGCCCGCTGGTCGGAAAGTGGCCGTGGCCCTCGACGGCGATCGGACCGCCGCCGTCGGCGTCAAGCGCCCACTGGCCGATGTCGAGATAGTGGGCGCCCCAGTTGGCCACCTGGCCGTTGGCGCAGTCGGAGATGAAGCGGAAGTTATAGTGGCACCCCGCGGAGTGGTACGGGCGCCACGGAGTGGGCCCGAGCCAGAGGTCCCAGTCGAGGGTCGCGGGGACGGGCTCGGGAGTCCACGAGGACCCGATGAAGCGATTGTTGGGTGGGATGGAGACCTCGATCCGCTCGAGCTTACCGAGCCCTCCGCTGCGCACGTAGCCGGCGGCGTCGAAGAAGCGCTTCATCGAGCGATGTTGGGTGCCGTGCTGGACGACGCGCCCGTGCTCGCGGGTGGCGGCGACGAGGGCGCGCCCCTCCTCGATGGTGAAGGTGAGAGGCTTCTCCACGTAGGCATCCTTACCGTGGCGGACTGCGTCGAGGCCGATCAAGGCGTGCCAGTGGTCGGGCGTGCAGATCCACACGGCGTCGACATCGGCGCGGCGAGTGACCTCCCGGAAGTCGTTAACCGACGCGCAGCCCTGGGAACCGTAAGCGGCATCGACAAGGGCGGCGGCGCGGTCGCGACGCTCGCGGTCAACGTCGCAGACGGCGACGATCCGAACGCGCTCTGGGTAGCCCAGCAACGTCTTGAGATGTCCCTCAGCAATGTTGCCCGTGCCGATGATTGCGACGTGGATGAGATTCGACGGGGCGGCCGCTCCGCGCAGGCGGGCGGGCAGGATGAGCGGCGCCGCCGCGGCGAGGGAGCCGAGCTGCAGAAATCGACGACGGCCCATGGTGGAACGGGGCAGGGAAGAGCGAGGGTTCATGCGGCGGGACCGGTGGAGGCGGGACGGAGCAGGGCGAGGGCGCGCGTGGCGATGGCGCGGATTTCAGCGTGCTCGCCGACGTCGGCGGCGAGACGCGAGAGGGTTTCGCGGGCGCTGGGGCTTCGGCGAGCGCCGATGGAGCCGACCAAGCCGATCCGCCTCCGACCTGAGAGGGACGATAGACCGGCAATCAGCGCGGCGTCGGCTTCCGGGCCTGGAATCCGCTCGAGCGCCACGCGGGCGTCGTCGGCGGACGACTCCACCGCGAGCAATCGCCCGAGTGCGGGCACGGCGGCGGCGGAGCCGACGAGCGCCAGCTGGCTGCAGAGGAAACCGCGCCCCGCCTCGGTGACGGCCGGATCGGCGAGAGCACGGAGCAATTGCGTCTCCAGCTTGGCTAGCCCGGCGACCGGGGTGCGGCCGACCTGCTCGCGGATGATCGCGGCGAACGAACCGTCGCCGCCGTGCTCCAGGCGGACGATCTGGCTCCATGGATCGACATTTGGGCCGGCTTCGGCGCCGACCACGACGACGCGGTTCGCGGAGGGGAGGGAATCAGTGGTATTCAAGGTAAAGTGACGAGAATCGGGTGAGTGGCGCGTGTCTCGTGGGGGCAGTGTCCGGTGCGCGAGCGCCGACCGAGACTCCGGAGGCCGAAGACCTAGATCAGCCCTTCGGGCTCGGAGCCGGCGAGACCGGCGCGGTGCCCTCGGGGGCGGATGTGGTCGCTGGATCCGCGGTGCCCTCGGGCGTGGTGGTGGGAGCGGGATCCATGCCCTTCTTCACGAAGGCGACGGCGCCCTCTTTCTCCTCCTTCAGCCGGATGCTCTTTTGACCGCGTGTGTCCTTGCCGACGAAGTCGATGGTGGCGGCGGCGAGTACGGGGAGGTGCTTGCGCAGATCGCGGCTCTCGCCCTCGGAACTCACGTCCACGGTCCAGAGCTCGGCCGGCGGCGCGTTGTCGCCGGCCGGCTTGTTTTCGCGCGCGGAGAGTCGCAAGTACTTCTCGTACTTCACGACGGTGACCATGTATTCGCGATCGCCGATGTACTCAGTGCTGGGTGGTTCCTGGTAAGTCTGGGTGGCGAAGATCGGGTTGCCATTTTTGTCGACGCCGACCTGGACGACGGCGGTGAAGACGCGGCCGGGCAGCGTGCGGTAGATTGGCTCCGTGCGCATCTCGCGGACGAGCTTTGGCTCGCTCACGCCGTAGTCGAGGTTGACGACGACCTCGGCGAGTTCGGGCTTGGGGGCTTCGTAGAGGCCGCGACCGGACAACGCGGTGCGGACAAACCGCTCGGCCTCCTGATTGCGCAGGCTCTTCGGGTCAATGCCGGCGCCGCTGGTTTGGAGGCGGTACGCCACCGCCTTCTCGGCCTCGGGCTTGGAGAGGGCGTCCACCTTCACCTGGTAGCTGCCGGCACATCCGGCGAGCCAGAAGGCCGAGACGCCACCGAGGACGAACGAAAGCAGGGGAGCGAGCGCTTTCACGGGGTTGAAAGGGAACCGGAACCGACGAGAGGGTCGATCAACCTGCGGGAAAAGGCAACTCCCTGCTGACGGGAGCACGTCCCTTATTGAGTTCTGTCGGCGGGTGGTCATAGTGAGGAAGCTTTCCCGTTACCTCCATGAGGCCATTGGACCTTTTCCCTAGGCCGCGCCGTGCCTTGCTGTGGGCTCTCGGCGTGCTCCTCCCATTCCTGTCGGGGTGCGAATCGGGCGTATTGGCGACGAAGCAGCGCGTCTACGTGGATGCCATCAGTGCGCCGGCGGAGGTGCTGCGCGAGTCGGGGTCCTCGTATCACTTGACGGCAAAGCGGACGATGGTGGCCGGGCAGCAGGCCAGTCTCCCGGCGATTGTCGCGTGCGTGAACGCGGCGCTGGCGGGGCGCGGATTGTTTGAAGTGCCGCCCGATGCCGTGCCGGATCTCTTTATCGAAGTGACCTACGGGCGCAACGCCCTGCCCCGCGAGGTGCAGTATGGCAACGAAGTTCACCTCCGGCTGGTGGCGCGGCGGAACCTCGCGCGCACCGTCCTGCAGACGGAGTCCGAGGAAGTCTGGGATGTTCGCGTAGGCGTTCCGGGTGTGAATGCGCGGTTGGAGAGCGCGATGCCGCTTCTGGCGACTGTGGCGAGCGAGCACATCGGCAAGGATACGCAGAGCGAGGTGCCGTTCGACATGTTGAAGAATTCCCCTGCCGTACAGTCCGTTCGGGATACGGCGACCCGCGCTCTGGGTTTGCCCACGACGTCGCCCAAGCCCTCGTCGGGGACCGCTGCCCGCCCGCCGGGTAGCGAGCCCACGCCGAGCGCTCCGCCGGCTGCCGCGGAGCCTCCGGCCAAGCCCTGACCGAGCGCAGGCTCGCGTCGCATCCCTTGGGCTGCGCTGAGCGGGAAGCCGCTTCGCGTCCGAGCTTTGAACGGAATCTTCACGAAATTTCCCCCCGTTTCGGTCGATAAGTGGTCAGCTGTCGCCTCCGCCATGCGCTGCGCCGATCCGTCTCCTTCTTTCTCCTTGTGCGCTTGTGCTCCTTTTGACGCGGGACGCGTGGCGGTAGCGATGGCTCAGAGGGCTGTCCGAGTGCTGTGACTTCGATGCTCGTCGACTCCAAGCTGTTGCCTAACATGTTCCTGCCGCCTTTGTTGCAGGATCTTCTCGTGCGTGAGGCCGTCTTTGAGGTGAGTCGGCGGCGGCTGGAAGCGGCGATGGCGGTCGCCCGGGAGGAGTTGGCGGGGATTCAGGCCGAGCGGCCGCGTTTGGGTTTTGTCCGTCAGGAGGCGAGGCGGGTGCACCAATCGCGGATTGCAGAGGCGGAGGAGGGCGTGACCCTCTTGCAATCTGCGCTGGAGAAATTGAGCGAGACGGCGCCGCAGTTGATCGCGTGTGTGGGGCGAAGCGTGGAAAACTACCTTCGCGAGATGGACCCGGAGTACGTGACTGGCCTGTCGGCGGCGCGGTTTGTCGACGACTGGGACGCCCTGCTTGCTCGCTACAGTTCGGCCGTGGAGCGCTATTTGGGGTCGCTTAACCGGTTGCCGCCGCAACTGGAGGCGTTTCCGCAGGGCGAGTCGTGCGGTTCGCACCCCGAGGGTCGTCGCGTCGTGGAGGAGGCGATGCAAGCGGCGGCGGTCATGCAGGATGAAATTGCCTTTCTGAACCGGATCGCGGACGCGCAAAGCCTGCGGCGGGGAAAGCCGCCGACGTTGCAGCGTCAACCCGAGCGCAACTGGCGTCGGCTGGCGTTCGGCATCCTCGACTTGCCTCCGTTCGAGGCGCTCAAGATCGTGCGCGGACTTTCCACGGAGGCCGAGGAGTTGCTCCCGCGCATCTTTTCCGCGATCAAGGCCGAGTGCCGTCTGGCAAACTTCTCCGGCAACTACGGGGTCAGTAGCTATCGCGAAAAAATATGGCAGGGTTTTCGCGCGGCGGCGGCCGAGAAGATTCAACCGGATCGCTTTGAGCAGATCGTCTCCGAGACGGAGATCATGCTGGAGACAGGAAGGCTACACGAGTGGAAGCCGGACCGCGTGGAGATCCAGGTTTCACCCGAGGCGATGGCGGTGGAACTGGCCCCGCTTCTCGCGGCAACTCCCGCCCCGAAGCAGTCGGCCGCCGCGAGTACTGCGGCGACGGCAGCCTCCGCGAAGCGCAGCGCCAACGGCCGCATTGTCTATCGGCCTTCGGGCGCGACCGGAGCGGCCGCCGGGGTGGCGGCCGCGGCGGCGGTCAATCCGGATCCGGCGGCCGCAGGACTTTCGGTCAAGGACCTTGCGGCCATGGCGGAATTGCAGGCGGAGCGCGAGCGGCTCGAGCAATTGCTGCGCGAGACCCGCGCCAGCCTCAGCGAGCGCGAGGCATTCCTCTCGCAGAGCGAGGCCAAGCTCATGGAGAACACGCAGGCTCAGATCGAACGCGAGGTCGAACTCGAGCAGCGCGAAGAGGAACTGCGCGAATTGGAGCGTCGTTACCGTGAATTCCAAAAGGGTGGACTCGGGGCGGAAAACGTCGCGTTGGACGAAGTCGAGACGTCCTCCGCGAAGGTGCCGATGGACGAGTTCAAGGACTAGCCGAGGCCGCGCTTCGGCGCGTTTCTTGTGGAGGGCGGCGGCGAGGTACCACGCGCCACGGAGGATCGGACCTTCGAGCGCGGTCGGCGGTCCGCCGGGACGTTTCCGTCGTCGCGGTCTCGCGCGACCGCCCTGGGTTGGCTTTGACCCCGCGCGATTCGGAAGTCAGCGTGTCCACCGGTGCCCACCCGTCTTTTCCCCTGCGTTCTCGCCTGCGCCCTCCTCGTCGCGGCCTGTCTAACCGCCGACGCACAGCCTTTCACTGGTGAGGTGGAGCGGATCTCGCGCGTTCAAGGATCCGGCACCACCGCAGCGCGCCTCAATGCCACGGTCACCGTATCCGCCATCGTGACGGGTTTTGTGACTGGATCGAATGGTCGCCGTGACGGCTTCTTCCTTCAGGAGGAAGACACTGACGTTGACGGCGATCCATCGACCTCCGAAGGACTTTTCGTGTACACCGGGAGCGTTCCCGCGCTGGCGACGGCGGTTGCTTCGTTGGCGCTTGGCGACGAGGTGCGCGTCGTCGGCAAGGTCATCGAGTACAGCGGTCTGACCGAACTGACGGCGGAGGGCGTCGCGACGGCCGAGGTCGTGTGGCTGGGCTCGGGCCGTCCGTTGCCCACGGCGGCGATCCTGACCTTCCCTGCCGCGTCCGCGACGGCATGGGAACGGTTTGAGGGGATGCGGGTGTCGATTCCGGAGACGCTGACGGTTTCGGGGAGCGAAGACCTTGGACGCTATGGCGAGCTGCAGCTCAGTTCCGGCGGTCGCGTGCAGACGCCCACCAACACACTCGACCCGAACGATGCGCCGGCGACGGGCACGCGCTTTACCGGCGGCACGGAGGTCGCGGCCATCACCGCCCAGCTCGCGGCCGATGCGCGGCGTCGCATCGTGCTGGATGACGGCTCGTCGCGGGCGTACCCGGACCCCTTGCCGTACCTGTCGGGCGCCGACCCGGCAACGGCGACGCGGCGCGTGGGTGACACCGTCACTGATTTCGTCGGCATCCTTTCGGAGGGTTTTGGCAGTTATCGCCTTCAGCCCGTAGGCCCGGTCACGATCCTCGCCACCAATCCGCGCCCCGTGGCCCCTCCGCCGGTCGGTGGAACCCTGCGCGTGGCGAGTTTCAACGTCCTCAACTACTTTGTTACCTTCGGTGGTGCGAACGACCGGGGTGCCGACAACGCCGCTGAACTGGCGCGACAGCGGACGAAGGTGGTCGCGGCGCTGCGCGGACTCGATGCGGACATCGTCGGACTGATTGAGTTGCAGAACCGTGCGGACGTTTCGGGCTTCGAACCCGGTGCGGCGCTGGCCGATTTGCTCGCGGCGCTCAATGCGGGTGTGGCGTCGGACGCGCAGTACGCGGCCGTGGACATGGCGCTGGGGGGGAGCGGCACGGATTACATCCGTACGGCCTTTGTCTATCGCCCGGCGCGCGTCACGCCGGTGGGCCGGGCGGTGGCGGACTCGGATCCGATCTTCCAGCGTCCTCCGCTGGCGCAGCTTTTCGCCCGGGTGGCCGACGGCTCTCGAGTGATTGTGTGCGTGAATCACTTCAAGTCGAAGGGCAGCGGAAGTGGGGTGGATGCTGACCAGAAGGACGGACAGGGTGCCTCGAATGCCTCGCGCCGACTGCAGGCGCAGCGACTGGTGGTGTTTCTCGAGGCGCAGAAGGCGGCGTTGGGCGATTCGGATGTCCTCGTGATCGGAGACTTGAATGCAAACGCGGAGGAGGATCCGATCGATGTGTTACGCGCGGCGGGATACGTGGATGTGTTGGAGCAGTTCGCGCCGGCGCCGCGCGTCTCGTACGTGTTTGAGGCCGCCTCGGGACACCTCGACCACGCGCTTGCCAGTCCCAGCCTCGCGGCGCAGGTCAGCGGAGCCGGAATCTGGTCGATCAACGCGGAGGAACCGGCGGCGATCGATTACAATCTCGAGCTGAATCCCTTCGTGGCCTCGGCCGGGCTGAAGTCATCCGGGCGGCTCGCGCTGGCGGCGGACACGCCCTATCGCAGCTCGGATCATGACCCCATCCTCGTCGGCCTGCGACTGGATGACGCGGGTGCGACCCTGGCGCCGGTGATCGGCCGGGCGCCGGAGTCGCAGCAGGTAGCGCCCGGCGCTCGTGCGAGCCTGACGGTGGAAGCGTCGGGGACCGGGCCGTTTGTGTATCAGTGGAGTCGTGACGGAGTTGTCCTGCCGGACTCTGGGGCGACCCTCGTGCGCGACGCTGTGGGCTCGGTGGATGTGGGCCTTTATCACGTCCGTGTGAGTGGACCGGGCGGAGTCGTGGAAAGCGCGCCGGTGGTGTTGGGATTGAAGCTGGGCACCAAAGCGTGGGGTGAGGCGGTCGAAGTGGCATCGGACCTCGTTCACCCCAACGGCAACGTGTATGATCAGTTTCTGCTCACCGGCTTGGCGGCGACGGTGACGGCGGATCCCGGACAGGTGACGCGCCTCTCTTTCGTGGACCTCAACGACGACATTGTTCAGGTGGAGTTCAGCGGCCCTGGTAGTCTTTCGCTGAACCTCGACGCGGCCTCGGGGCCGGCTTTGCCGCGATTGTACGTCCAGTCTGTGGCTTACCGGCGCGGCCATGCGCGGGTGGTGCTGGTCGGGGCCCGCGCCACTACCCACCTCTCGATCTTCAGCGTTGGTCGGGCGAATGCCGTGAATGCGGCGCTCTTTCGTGCGGACGCGGCGTATGACGGCTGGGCGGACGTGGCCTCGGTGGCCGTGGTGAGCGATGACGGCCGCCTTGGCGGCGTGCGTGCGGCGAACGTGGGTTTCTTTGCCGCGCGCGGTGTGACCGGCCTCTATGCGCCTGGCGTCGTGCTGGAGGGGCCGGCCTACGTGGGGGATCTCGCGGCGTTTGATGCGGCCGCGGCGATGCTGGTGGTGGGTGCCGTGGCGGATGCGCGGATCGCGGGCGGCGACCTCCTCCAGCCGGGCGGTCGGGCCGTACGCGTGGCCGGCTTGGGAAAGCTGCGCTTCACGGCGGGGGTCGACTCTCATGGCCGCGGCCTTCCGGCGCGGAAGAATGCCGCACGACTCGAGAGTGGCGGACGTGACGTGACGAACGATGTCGTCGAAGATCCCGGTCCCTAGGAACGATCGGACTGCGGGCGGCGTTTCAGGGACTGGTGAGCGGCGTCCAGCCGGGCACGTTCGGCGGCGGTGAGGCTCGCGATTCCGGAGTGAGCGATCTTATCGAGCAACGCATCAATCTCCGCCATGTCGGCGGGCGGCACCCGTGGGGCCGTTGGACGGGTGGCCGGAGAGGCGGCGACGGCGCGTGCGACCGGCTTTGCCGCGGCCTCGGGGAAGGGGATCACCTTGGCGGAGGGTCGGCTGGGTCCCGTCTTCACCTTGGGGGTACGTGGGGTGGGCCACCACGAAAACAGCGGCTTGCCGCGCAACTGCAGCACGCACAGGTAGGCGAAACCCGCCGTGGCGCCGAGGGAGAGCAAGCCCGCGACGTCGCGCTGGCCGAGACCGATGAGCGTGTAGATCCCGACGAGGATCAAGGCGACCCACTTCGCCTGGAGATTGAAGAGCATGAGCGCGCCCGGGTAGAGCGTCGCGAAGGCGATGAACAGACCGAAGCCACCGCCCTGGCCGGAGAGAGAGGTGGACAGCCCGAATCCCGCGGCGAGGGTGAGGAGCAGGACGGGGGCGAGGTAGAGACCGAGGCAGAGCCAGAGGAAATTGCGTCGTCCCAGTTCGCGTTCGAGTTCGCGGCCGAACCAGACGATCAGGACCATGTCGATCGCGAACCAGAGGCTCGGGGGATTGACGAGCCCGTAAGTGAGAACGCGCCAGACCTCGCCGCCGAGCACCCGTGCGCTGGCGAAGCCAAGCGCTTCCAGCACGGCCGAGCCGCCGAAAGCCATCAGCGCCGTCGTGGCGATCATCGACAGCACCAGCCCGAGCACGATGACGTGCGTGGCGAACAGCGGATAGCCGCGTACCCACAGGAGGGCGCGATGTTCGTCGGAGGAGCTATAGCCGGACATCATCGGAAAGAAACAGTCTCGACCGGTCGACGGCCACGGCGCAAGCAGCGAGCGCGGCGTTTTCGCCGCGTCCTTACGTCACCGGTGGAGCGGGAGGACTGCGAAAGCGGTGCACGAACAAGACAATCACCGCGAATCCGGTGAGTGCGACGATCCAACCACCCGGCATTCCGGAGAGACGCCGGGGAGGCGCCGCCCACGTCTGCGGGTGAACCTCGAGGCCGGGCGGATGGGCGTAGAACGCGGTGAACACCGGAAGGTTCCATCCGTCGAGGAAGCCCTCAATACGGCATCCGGGATAGGTGTGTTCCAGGATTCCGCGCACCTCGGCGGGAGCGTCGTCGAAGACGAAGAACGCGAGCGGCGCGTCGAGCCGGGGAGGGGTTTGCCGTAGTTCCTCAAGGGAAACGTGGCGGACGCTCACGTGGGGCGTGAGGAATGCGAACGACTGGTGTTCGGCGCGGACGGCTTTGCTGACGAGGTAGACGCGGCTGCCGGCGGGCAGTTTCTGGATCTCCCGCACGGCGTGAATCCGTCCGCCCGCGTGCCGTCGGGCGAATTCTTCATAGACCTCCCATTCATGCACGGCGGTCGCGAGCAGGCCGAACACCACGAGGCTGGGAACCACCGAGGATGCCCGCGCGGGCAAGGCTTCGTGGACCCGACGCGCAAGTCGTTCGATGCCGATGGCGGCGATCAAGCAAAGGGCCGGGATCGCGATGTTCAGATGGGGCCAGTAGGGCGGGTCGATGGTGAGGACCCCGCCGAGGATGAACACGGCGATGACGGAGAAGACGGGATAGGCGTAGGCCGGTTGTTTCCACCGGCGGATGCAGAAGCCCAGACCCAGCATGAGACCGGCGGCCGCCGGGGCCCCCAGCATCGGGCGGCGCAGGTAGCAGATCGTGCTTTCATCGGGAAAGTAGAAGGGAGCGAGCGCGGTGCGGAGGATTTGCTCCTTCAGCACGATCCAAACGCTGCCTCCGCTCTCATACTTTAACGAAAGATGCCGCCACGCCTCGTCGGTCCAGATGAACACGTAATTGCCGCGACCGCTGAAACGCTGGAATTCATCAACGAGGTACGCGAGGTTCGGTCCGAAAACGACCAGTGCCCCTCCGAATCCAATCCACCACAGCCTGAACCGCATCTGAGGAGACTGGTGACGCTGCCAGAACCAGAGTCCGGCAAGCCCGACCGCCAGCACGGGCCCAATGCGACCCGAGTAGTAGTCCATGGCGGCGAGCGACACGCAGGCCCCGCCGAGGGCGAAGTCTCTCGCTCTTCCATCGCGCAATCCGCGCAGCAGCAGCCATGAGGCCAGCAGCACAAACAGGGTAGCGACCGGCCCGAAGAGTAAGCGCGAGAAATGTACGTGACCCCAGTTTGCTGCCAGCAGCGCCGCCGCGATCAGGCCGACCCAGCGGTTGAACACCAGGCGGCCAATCAGGTGCAGCACCACGCAGGACACCGTGCCGGCGATCACGCTGTGCATGGCTAATCCAAAGTGATCATGGCCGAATAGCCGCATGCCGAGGCCGATGAACTGGTGTTCCGAATACGGATGTCGGGTAGGCGCCATCCCGACTAGCCGCCACGAATCCATTTCCACCAACCGCCGGGAGAAGAGCCCCATCAGCGAGACATCATTGTCGACCTGGCGGGGCAGGCTCGTGAGGTCGACGCCGCGGACCAGAGTCGCTCCGGCCACGACGGCTCCGAGCAGCGCGAGCTCGCCGAACGACATCGGGGCGCCTCCACGGACGGGTGTGCGGTCACGCAGGAGAGGCAGCGCGAAGGCGACGATGCTCCCGAGCCACAGCCAGCGCACCATGGGCGTCTCACCCGCCATCACGAACAGTACGCTGGACGCCAACCAGAGCGCTGCGGCGGGAAGAAAGGCGGTCCACCGCGGCACGAAGGGCGGGTTTGTCGCCGTCGGGGAAGATCCCTGCCTGCCGTTCCTGCTTAAATCCGGCGCCCGTCCGATCGCGGGAGGATAGTCGTCGCCGCGGCCAAGGGCCCAGGCGGCGGCGGCTACCGCTAGCAGCACGATGATGCCCCCGGCCGTCTGTGCTCCACCCCATTGAAGGGGATCGAGATCGCGGGTGCGCGTCAGGGCTTCACCGGTCAGCAACTCGTTGGCCAACAGGGCCAGCCCAGCACTCGCGAGGACGGGAAGAAGGATCCGGAGCGAAGCGGCGGGCAGCATGGACAAGGTCATATCGGCCCGGAGCGGTGGCGAACTTAGCCCGTAGTCAGGGGTGATTCCCCTTCGAGGAGGGCGGGAGTGCTCTTGCCTCGCGGCTCCGTCCAGCTGCAGAGTACGGTTTTCCATGAAGTCCGTTCTCTCCGTCTTCGCGGTCGTTCTCATGCTCAGTCTCAACCCTTTGTCCGCCGCGAGCGCGGACGCCCAACCGACGATCCGCGTGGGCATCATCGGTCTCGACACCTCGCATGTCGTCGCCTTCACGCAGTCGCTGAACCAAGGGCCGAAGAATCCGGCCGATGCCCCGAAGCTCGCCGGTGTGCGGGTGGTCGCCGCCTACCCGCAGGGCAGTCGCGACATCGTGAGCAGCACGCGTCGGGTCCCCGAGTACACCGCCAAGGTCAAGGCCATGGGGGTCGAGATCGTTGATTCGATCGATGCCCTGCTCGCGCGGGTCGATGCGGTCCTCCTGGAATCCAATGATGGCCGGGTGCATCGTGAGCAGGTCCTGCCGGTCCTGCGTGCCCGCAAGCCCGTCTTTGTGGATAAGCCGCTGGCCGGTTCATTCACCGATGTCCTGCGCATCCTCGATGCGGCTGCGGCCTCCGGGGTGCCGCTCTTTTGTTCCTCCGCATTGCGCTACGGGGCCGACACGCAGGCCGTCGCGGGCGGCGCGATCGGGCGCGTCCTGCAGGCAGAAACGTTTAGTCCGGCACACGTCGAACCCACGCATCCCGACCTGTACTGGTACGCGGTCCACGGTTGCGAGAGCCTGTTCACGGTCATGGGCACGGGGTGTCGCTCGGTTCGCCGGGTCGATGGCCCGAACGGTCTGGTCGAGGTGGTCGGTGAATGGGAGGGTAACCGGACGGGCATTTTCCGACCCGAGAACGGCAAGGACCGCAAGGGTTACGGAGGCGTGGCAGTGGGTGACCGGGGCGAGCGTCGGATCGGTGCCTACGAGGGCTACGATCCGTTGCTGGTCGCGATCGTGGAAATGTTTCGGACGGGGCGTGCCCCCGTCAGTCGCCAGGAAATGGTCGAGCTTTACGCCTTCATGGAGGGAGCCGACGAGAGCAAGCGTCGCGGGGGTGCGGCGGTGCCGCTGCACGAGATTATCGCCAAGGCGCGCGACGAGATCGCCGCAAGCGTGCGCTGAGGCGTTGGCTGAATCGGTCTCAGGGAGCGACGCGGATGGTCACGTCCTGAGCGAGGCTTTCCGGTGTGCGGTCGCTTTGCGGATCGCCTGCCGCCCGGGCGAGTGCGGCCATGGCGAAGCCAGTCGCCAGTCGCGCGGTCGTCGTCGGATCCAGAGCGCGTAGGCGCGCGGAAACGAAACCCGCCAGCAAGGCATCCCCGGCGCCGACGGTGCTACGGACATGCAACGGGGGAGGGCGCGCGATCACGGTGGAATCCCGCGAAATCAGGCACGCTCCTTGGCTGCCGAGGGAAGCGAGGACGCACTCCAAGGTGGGATGGTATGCGAGCAAGTGCCGCCCGGCTGAAATCACATCGCTCTCCGCAGGGAGCGGCCGTCCCATGAGTTCCTCCAGTTCGGGGTGATTCGGCTTAATCACGGTGGCCCCGGCGGCGAGGCCGGCGCGCAAGGCAGCGCCCGCGGCGTCCAGCGCCACCGCGCCGCCACTCGCCCGCCGTGCGGCGATGAGCGCGGCGAGCGTCGCCGGCGCGAACCCCGGGGGCAGGCTGCCCCCGACCACGAGCCATGCACTCGGAATCGCGTCGATCCGGCGTCTCAACTCCGCCTGCGCCGCTCCATCTGGTTCCAGCCCGGGCAGGTTGATGTCTGTGGTCGCGCCGGCCTGCGAGTCCACGAGCTTCACCCCAATTCGGGTGGCTCCGGGCAGACGCACAAAGTGATCGGCGATGCCGAGTGTGGCGAAGCGGTCGAGGAACGGGCGCTCGTTGTCCTGACCCAGAAAGCCTGTGGCGGCGACCGCGTGGCCGGCCGCTGCGAGGGCGGTGGCGACATTGACCCCTTTGCCTCCCGGACGCATCGAGGCTGCGGCGGCGCGATTCACGGACCCAAGCGTCAGTCCCGGCACGTCGAGCGTCCAGTCGAGCGCCGGATTCACGGTGACGGTCAGGACGGCCCACCCGCTCGACCGGTCCTTCGCCGCGTTGGCTGACGCGGCGCTCGTGGCTCCCGCGATCGCCGCGACGCCCTCGGGTGGGACGTCATCGGCGGGGCGGGGCGAAGGGCCGGTCCTCATGGTGGAGGAGCAGTCGGGACGTTTCGCCTCACTCGTTCGCGAACGAGACGTCGTCGGACCGCAGCGTCAACGCGGTGGGAAGATCGCGCTTGTTCAGTTCGAACACCAGCACGTGATTGCCGGCGGCGAGCTCGGCGGAGAACGCCGCCCCAGACGTGATCGGTTGGCCGTTGAGCCAAGCGCGGAGTACGGGACCTTGGAGGCGGAACGTGGCGCGTCCGGAGCGCGGCGCGTTGAAGGCCGTGGCCACGTAGAATTCGCGCGCCCATTCCTCGGTGCGGAGAAGGTCCGTCAGCAGCCCGCGATCCACCGAGCCGTCGGTGAGACTCGGTAGCAGGCGCCAGTCGCTGAGCGTGAAGTCGCCCCGCACCACGGGCTCCATTCCGATGGGCTGGTTGAGCGGGTTGGCCACATAGCTGCGCCAGAGACGCGCGACGCCGCCACGCGCGGCGTCGAAGTTGCCCGGTCGGCCGAGCTGGGAGAGGAAGCGGACAAGATCGCGCAGTTCGGCGGGCGTGAGGCTGTCGACGAGGCCGGCGGGCATGAGCGATCCGAAATCCGTGCGCTGCTTGAGTTCGCGTGGTGAGAGCGTGACGAGTTGGTTGTCGGCACCGCGCAGCACGACTTCGCGATCGTTCTCGCGGACGATGACGCCGCTGTAGTCGCGCCCGTCGTTGGTCGTGAGGGCGACAGCGTGGTAGCCTTCCTTCGTCTTGGCCTGCGGGTAGAGCAGGGATTCGAGCAGGTAGTCGGGCGGAGCGCTGGCGCCGATGCTGGTGAGGTCGGGGCCGACGCGGCCGCCGACGCCGCCGATCGCGTGGCAGGCCATGCAGGCGAGTTGGGGCTGCCGGTAAATGCGTTCACCCCGGGCGGCGTCGCCGCGCTCCATGGATTCGGTGGCGAGAGCGATGAGTTCCGCGCTGGACAAAACCTCCGTTGTGGAGGTTACCCCGGCGATCTGCATCAGAGTCTGCACGAGGGCGGGATGGCGACCGCCCTCACGGGCGAAGCGGAGTGCCTGCTTGGCGGTGGCGGCGTTCAGGGTCGCGCTGGTGAGGGACGTCGCGAGTCGGTCGCTGGCTCCGGTGATGCCGAGCAGCGCGCGCCAGGCGGCTTCGACCTCTGCTGGGTCGCTCAAGCTTTGCAGCGCACTCGCAATGTCGGGCAGCGCGCGTTCCAGATCCGTTGCAGCGAGGGCGAGCACGGCCTCGCGACGCTGGCGTGGACTTGTGGCGGACCGGACGATCTGGGAGAGCCCGGTGATCACGGCGTCGCCCCCGATCGTCTGCAGCGCGGTCCAGCGCGCGGCGCGTTCCTCGTCAGCCGCCCCCTCCTGGGCCGCGAGGGCGAGGAGCGGAGCAACCGCGGCGGTCGTGCGCCAGACCCCGAGGACGCGGGTGGCGGCGAGGCGGACGGGGACGTCGGCACTTTGCAGCAGCGGGACGATGCGCTCTTGGCCGGTGGCTGGGGAGATCCGTCGGTCGCGAGCGAGGGCGGCGAGCGCGACGAGTCCGCGCAGACGCACGGCATCGGAGGTGGACGATGCGGCGACGAGGGCGAGCAACTGCGACGCGGCGTCCGCATCGCCTACGCTGCCGATCAGTTCGATCCACGGTCCGGATCCGTCGGCCGGCAGACCGCGTTTACGAAGGACATCCGTCAGCGCCGGTGCGGCCAGCGACGGCTGGATGGCGCTGAGCCCGAAGGTGAGCTGCGCGTCGCGCCCCTCCGGCGACCACGTGCCGGTGCGCAGTGCCGTGAGCCACGGTTCTGCCAGTTCGTTGATGGTCAACCAGAGCGCGTAGTCGAGGAACCGGTCGACCGGTTGCGTCAGCACGCCGAGGGCCAGTCCCGCGCCCTCGGCGGAACCGGTGCGGCCGAGTGCGCGCACCGCCTCGACGCGGACGCGCGGGTGCGGGTCGGCGACGAGTGCGGCCAACTCGGCGAGAGGACGGTGATCGGGCCGGGCGCGCACGGCGGCCGCACGGACTTCCGGTGAAGGCGAGCGCAGCAGGCGATCCAGCAGCGGATCCAGAGGTAGGTTGAACGCCTGAGACAGCCACAGACCCTGAAGTGCAGAAGCATCGTCGGGGTGGCGCTGCAGCCACGCGCCAAGTTCCGGAGCGACGGTGGCCGCGCCTCGCTCGACGAGCACGCGGCGGGCATTGGCTTGCGTGTAGCTCGCGGTCGAGTTCAGGCGATCCAGCAGGTCCGCCGTGGAAAGGGTCGGTAGGTTCTCCCGCGGGAGCCCGGTGCGGCCCTTTGGCGCGACGCGCCAGATGCGCCCGTGCTCCTTGTCGCGCCGGGGGTCGCGGAAATCGACCTCTCCGTGTTGGATGATCGGATTGCTCCAGTCCGCGATGTAGATCGCGCCGTCGGGACCCATCGCGACATCGATCGGACGGAACGATGAATCCACGCTGCGCAGGATATCCGGCAGCTCGCGCGTCACGTAGCCGGACCCTTGGTCCTCGATGGCGAAGCGGACGACGCGATGCGCGCGGAAGTCGCCCGTGATGACGTTGCCCTGCCAGTCGGCCGGGAAGAGTGGGCTGTGGACGAACTCGATGCCGGCGAACTTCGGATACTGGCCCGGACTGACGCCGCCGAGCAGGCGTGTGGACGGCACCGCGGCGAGGTAGGACGCCCCAGGGATGCCCCAGTGGATGCCATCGTTGCCGGCTCCGTCGGTCATGAATGACTGACCGAAGGCGTCGAATTGATGTCCCCATGCGTTCACCCAGCCGCGGTAGACGACCTCCATCCGCAGGTCGCGTGGATCGAGACGGAAGACGCCGCCGCCGCGGTGGCGCAGGACCCCGTGCGGTGTTTCCACGTGGGACCGGGTGTAGATCGATTGGTTGAGGTAGAGTCGACCATCCGGACCCCAGCGGGGTGTGTGCAGATTGTGGTGGGTGTCCTCGGTGCCGAAGCTGCTGAGCACGATCCGCCGGGCGTCGGCGCGCCCGTCGCCATCCGTATCGCGGAAGTGCAGCAACTCGGTGCTTTGCGCAACGTAGCAACCGCCGTCGCCGGGAATCACCCCCGTCGGGATGAGCAGGCCGTCGGCGAATACGGTGGCTCGATCGGCGCGGCCGCTGCCCGTGCTGTCCTCCAGCACGATGATCCGATCGGTCAGCGCTTGGCCCGGCTCGATCTGTGGGTACATTCCCGAAGACGCGACCCAGAGTCGCCCCTGCGGGTCGAAGTTCATCTGAATCGGTTTCTCCAGCATGGGGTTCTGGGCCCAGAGCGTGACCTCCAGACCTTCGGCGACCTCAAACTGCGGCGGACGTTGTGGCGTGGAGCGGGCAGTGAGATTGCCGACTCGGCGGGGAGAGGGTGGTGGTGCCTCCTGCGGGAAAGTCCGGAGCTGTGCGATCCGCGCCTCCTCGGCGGCGATGAGGGGATCGAACTGGGTGATCTCCACGGCATTCTGGCCCTGTTCCTTGCGGCGGAATCCGAAGATGTAGGCCATGTTTGCCGGCCTTGAGCGGTGGAAGAACCACTCATTCTTGCGCAGGATCGCCTGGCGGAGCGCGTCGATCTGCCCGGTGGATTGGGTGCGCCACGCGCCCGCGGAACCGAAAGCGAAGTCCTCGATCCGTTCCGCGAGACGGCGGTAGCCGCCCTCGCTCAGGTGGATACCGTTCTCCGTCAGCGCCGTCTGGCCGGATCCAGCGAGCAGCGTGTGCAGAGGAATGACGTGAAGGTTGCGCTCGCCGGCCATGGCAACGACTGCGGCCGCGTAGCGGTCGAGGTTCTGCTGGTGCGGCGCGGGATCAGGCCACGGGGCGCCGAGGCGCTCATGCGGGATCGGAGTAAGGAGAATGACGCGGGCCTGCGGAAAGTCGGCGGCGAGCGTGTCGAGGAGGCGGCGGTATTCGGACTGGAAGCGCGGCAGTCCTTCCGGACCGTCGAACGAATTGGCCATGCCGTAGCCGACGAGCACGACGGACGGCGCGGCGTCGCGCAATTGACCACGAAGAAGGTCCCATCCTTCATCCGGGCCCTCCCGGCCAGCTTGCCGCAGGCTGAGGCCGGTGCGCGAAGCGCCGGCGGGCGTGTCGGCGCTCCAGCCCAGATTGCGGAAACGGACATCGGCCGTCGGGAAGCGACTGGTCAGCATGAGCTCGACCCAGCCCGAGAACTGCTCGCGCTCGATGAGCGTATCGCCGAGCAGCACGACCCGGTCGCCGGAGCGCAACGTGAGGGTGTCGGAAACCGGCGGGGCGGATCGCGCGGGAGGGAGCGCGAGCAGCACGGCGAAGACAACGAGAGCGGTGCGGAGCAGGGGGGCTCGGAAAGGCATGAGGACGGGTGCGAAGGTCGGAGAGATTGGGGTAACCGCGGGCCCGACCGCAAACCGTCAGATGGCTGAGGCGGAAAAAAACCGGCCGTTGGAACGCGCGGTGATCCGCGCTGGTGTCGACGTGTCCCGGAGCCCCGCGACGGAGGGGTGGGTCAGCGAATGCGGACTTCCTTCCCCGTCTTCGAGGAAAGGTAGATGGCATCGAGGATCTTCTGCACGGCGAGTGACTCGGCTGGTTTGACGAACGGCTCCGCTTTGCCGAGCAGCGCGTCGATGAAGTGCACCATCCGGTTCGGGTTCACGAGCGGCGGCAGGTGGCTGACCATTTCGTCGGCGTAGCCGTGTTCGGTCTGGCGGAACAGGCGCAGAGGCGGGAACATGAGTCCCGCCTCGGTGCCGAACAGCTGCGTGCCGTTGTAGTCCGCCTCCGGTTGGTGGGCGGCCCAGGACGCCTCGAGCAGGACCGTGCGGCCGCTCTTCAGCTTGATGAGAGCGACGGAGAGATCATCGACATCGAACGGCTTCCGCGGATCGATTTCGCCGCGGCCCCAGGAGCCGTCGCCGAGACCGCGCGGGCCGAACTGGGCGTAGGTCTTGCCGCTGACCGCGGCGGCGTCGAATTCGCCCATCAGGTAAAGACAGCGGTCGAGCGCGTGAACCCCGATGTCGTAGGTGACCCCTCCGCCGGCGAACTTGCGCTGGGTGAACCACGAGCCGATGCGTGGGATCCCGCTGCGCCGCGTCCAGGCCGTCTTGGCGTGGTAGACGTCGCCAAGTACGCCCTGGGCGATCAGCTGCTTGGCGGTCTGAGTCTCCGCGATGAAGCGACCGTTCTGGCCGACCATGAACAGCAGGCCCCGCTTGCGGGCCTCGTTGACCACCTTGGCGGCGTCGGCGGCGTTGGTCGCGATCGGCTTGTCGAGCATCACGTGCTTCCCTGCCTTGAGGGCCGCGAGCGCGACCGGGGCGTGCAGGTAGTTGGGCAGGGCGATCGATACCACGTCGATCTCCGGACGTTTCAGGAGGTCTCGGTAATCCGAGACCAGCGTCGGCACGCCAAACGTCGCGGCGGCCTCCTCACCACGCTCGGCGTTGACCTCGGCGATGGCCACCACACGGGCGGAGGGGTGCTGCTGGAAAGATTGGATGTGGTCCGCGCCGATGCCACCGGCACCGATGACGGCGATGTTGAAGAGGTCTTTGGGCATGGCTTGGGAGTGGGTTGACCGGACGAGGAATCTGAATGGGTGGCGCTGGACTCGAGGAGGCCTGGACGACGATCGGAGCGGGTGGGTCGGGAGTTGAGGAGACCCGGTTGCGGCGGGAGACGTCAGGCGCGACCCCACGCGCGGAGTTGCTCGAGCGACCGGCGGACGGATTCGAGGGGAGCGTGGTGGTATTTCTCCACCTCGACGACGTACCACTCGACCGCGCCGATTGCTTCGGCTGCGCTGAAGACGGCAGCAAAATCCACCGGACCTCCGCCCAGTTCGGCCTCGTCTTTGAGGTGGAGCAGTTCGATCCGCCGCCCTTGCTCGCGGATGAACGCGGCGGGATCTTTCCCACCGACGTGGACCCAGTAGACATCGGCTTCGCAGCCAACATTGCGCGGTTCGGCGGCGTCGAGCAGCCAGTCGAAGCCGCGGCGTCCGTCGACCGTTGCGAGTTCGAAATCGTGATTGTGGTAGCTAAAGCGCAGACCGTGAGCCCGGAGCTGGGCACCGATCGCATTGAGTTCCTCGCCGATGGCGGCGCAGGCGGCGCCGGAACGGAACAACTCGCGCGGATAGTACGGGCAAATCACATGCCGCGTTCCGAAAAGCAGTGCCTCGCAGGCGACGCGGCTCAGGTCGGCGCGCAGTGCGGCAATCCCGACATGCATGCCGGACACCCGCAGCCCGGCGGCCTTGACCGCGGCTGCGGCCTGCGCGGCGTCGAGGTTGCCGTACCCGGCCAGTTCAACGCCGTCGTAGCCCATGCGGGCGACCTGGGCGACGGTGTCGGCGAAGTCAGCGGCGGTCGCGTCGCGCACCGACCAGAGTTGCAGAGAAACGGGGATGCGAGCCATGGCAAAAAGCAGGGGGGCAGGAAAGCGGAGGCCTCGGAAAAGGTGGTTCTGGAGCCGCGGGCTGTCAATCGCCCCCGGCGGCGCGTGGCGAAGCGGCGGAGGGCTGCGCCTCGCCCCGCTTAAAATGTAAGCGGCAAACGGATACGTAGCGTTCGTTGCCGCCGATTTCCACTTGGGCCCCCTCGCGCAGCACTCGCCCGGCGGGATCGGTGCGCAACACCATCGTCGCCTTTCGACCGCAGTGGCAGATCGTCTTGATCTCGTTCAGGTCGTCGGCCCACGCGAGCAGGGCGGCGCTACCCTCGAAGAGTTGCCCCTGGAAGTCGGTGCGAAGCCCGTAGCACAGCACCGGGATATCGAGGAGATCGGCCACGTCGGTGAGTTGCTGGACCTGAGTGCGGGTGAGGAACTGAGCCTCGTCGACCAGGACGCAGGCGACGGCCTGGCGGGCGCATTCGGCCCGGATGACGGCCGCGAGATCGTCGCCGGCGCTGAACGGGACGGCATCGGCGCTGAGTCCAATGCGGGAGGCGATCCTTCCGGGGCCGCCGCGGGTGTCGAGCGCGGGCGTGAACAGCAGCGTGTGCATGCCGCGCTCGCGGTAGTTGTAGCTCGACTGGAGCAGGACCGTCGATTTGCCCGCGTTCATCGCGGAGTAATAGAAGTAGGTCTTGGCCATACCGGGCGGGGTCGCGGGGGTGTTGTCGGCGTTCTGGGGCAAACCGGGAGATGGAGCAAGGGTGTGTGTAGGCTCCGTGCGCCGAAGCCCTCCCCGCAGAAATCCCTCGCCCCACCGGTCGCGGTGCGGTTGGCTCGGGGGTCCATGTCGCTCTTCAGCCTGCTCGACGTCTCCCTCAGCTTCGGTGGCCCGTACATCGTGGAAAAGGCCAACTTCCAGGTCGATCCCGGGGAACGCGTGTGCCTGCTCGGGCGCAACGGCGCGGGAAAGTCGACCCTGATGAAGATTATTGCTGGCGAGACCAAGCCCGACTCCGGTCAGGTTTTTCGCCAGCCTGGCGCGGTCTTCTGTCGCCTGACCCAGGAAATCCCCGCAGACGCCGGTGGCGTCGTCCGCGACCTCATCGCGGGCGGCTTGCGGCCGCAAGGCGAGCATGAGGAGGAGTGGGAGCGTGACGTGCGGGTGGACTCATTGATCGAGCGCCTGCAACTCCCGGGTGAAGCCGACTTTGCGCAGCTCTCGGGAGGCCTCAAGCGTCGCGCCCTCCTCGCGCGGGCGTTGGCGGGGCAGCCGGACCTGCTGCTCCTTGATGAGCCGACCAACCACCTCGACATCGAATCGATCCTCTGGCTCGAGGAATTCCTCCTCGCGGAACGACTGACGCTGTTTTTCGTCACCCACGACCGCGCTTTCCTGCGCCGCCTGGCGACCCGGATTGTCGACCTTGACCGAGGCCGCCTGGCGAGTTGGGCGTGCAACTACGACACCTATCTCGTGCGCAAGCAGGAGGTGCTGGAGGCGGAGGAGCGGCAGCAGGCCCTTTTCGACAAGAAACTCGCGCAGGAGGAAGCGTGGATTCGGCGCGGCGTGAAGGCCCAGCGTTCGCGGGCGCAGGGACGCATCCATGCGCTCATGCAGATGCGCGCGGAACGGGCGGCGCGGCGAGACCGCGTGGGTCAGGCCACGCTCCGACTTGCGGAGGCGGAGCGCTCGGGCGTGAAGGTCGTTGAGGCCGAGAAGATCAGTTTCGCCTACCCCGATGGCCGCGTGCTCGTGAAGGACTTTTCCACGCTGATCACCCGCGGCGACAAGATCGGCCTGATCGGACCCAACGGCTCTGGGAAGACCACGCTGGTGCGGTTGCTCCTCGGCGAACTCGCGCCCAGCTCCGGCACGCTCAAGCACGGCACCAACTTGGAGGTCGTGTACTTCGACCAATTCCGCGGACAGATCGACGACAACAAAACGGTGGCTGACAACATCGCGGGTGGAGCGACGACCGTGACGGTAGACGGTCGCTCGCGGCATGTGATCAGCTACCTGCAGGACTTCCTCTTTTCGCCGGACCGGGCGCGCACGCCGGCGCGCGTGCTCTCGGGCGGGGAGCGCAACCGTCTTCTCTTGGCGCGACTCTTCACCAAGCCGGCGAATGTGTTGGTGATGGACGAGCCGACAAACGACCTCGATGCGGAGACGCTGGACCTTTTGGAAGAGCTCCTCGTGGAGTACAAAGGCACGCTGATCGTGGTCAGCCATGACCGTGACTTTTTGGATAACGTGGTGACCAGCTCGCTGGTGTTTGAAGGCGACGGGCGCATCGAAGAGTACGTCGGCGGCTACTCGGATTGGCTCCGGGAACGGGAGAAGGCCGCGGCGCGGGCGGCGGCGGCGGCGAAGACGCCGGCGATCGCGGCGTCGGCGGAGACGGCGGCCCCAGAGACGACGCGAACCCCGCGGGGGCGGCGACTGAATGCGCGCGAGCAGAAGGAACTGGCCGGCTTGCCGGCGCGGATCGAAGCGATCGAGGCGGAGCAGCAGACCCTGGCCGCGCAGTTGGCGGATCCGCGCTTCTACCAGCGGGAGACGCCGCCGGTGGTGGCGGCGGCGAAAGCCCGGGTGATCGAGCTCGACGGCGAGCACACGGCGGCCTTCACCCGCTGGGAGGAACTGGAGGCGATGCGTTTGGCCGCAGAGTAGCGGTGCCGGCGGATTGATCGCCGGCGTCACGCTCATGCCGGAACAGCGTTGCGAACGAGACCCGGCCGCTTGAGGCTGTGGATCGTGGCGATGGCCTCGCCGCGTGGCCCGGACGGCTTCCCGTGCCGACGCTGCGACGCCGACGTCCTCCCCCCTTGACCATGAAAGCCCTTCTCCTCACCGCGCCCTCAACGCTCGCCTTCACGGACGTCCCCGAGCCGGAGATTTCGACGGGCGATGTGCTCGTGCGCGTGCGCGCGTGCGGCATCTGTGGCAGCGACATCCACGGGTGGGATGGATCGAGCGGACGACGGATCCCGCCTCTGATCATGGGCCATGAGGCCTCGGGAGAGATCGCCCGGGTGGGGCCCGGCGTGACCCGCTGGCGAGTGGGGGATCGCGTGACCTTTGACTCGACGATTTACTGCGGCGAGTGCGCGTTTTGCCGTTCGGCGCAGCCCAACCTCTGTGAGCATCGCCGCGTGGTTGGCGTCGCGCCGGCGGAGTATCGCCAGCACGGAGCGTTTGCGGAGTACGTCGCGTTGCCGGAGCGCATCCTCTGCGCGTTGCCGGAGGGCCTGAGCTATGAGCGGGCGGCGATGATCGAGCCCGTGTCGATCGCGGTGCATGCGGTGCGTCGGGCGTTGCCGGATGCCGGTGAGCCCGGAGTGCGGACCTCGGCGTTGGGCGGCCCCGCGAGTGCGGTCGTGGTGGGCAGCGGGATGATCGGCATGCTCGTGATCCAAGCGCTGCGCTGGGCGGGCGTGGAGCGCGTCATCGCGATCGACTTGGAGGACGCGCGCCTCGCGGTGGCGAAGGAACTGGGCGCGACGGACGTGGTGAACTCCGGCCGGCAGGATGCCGCGGCCGCGGTGGCGGCGCTCACGCAAGGCCGGGGGGCGGATTACGCCTTTGAGGTGGTGGGAATTTCGCCGACCCTGCAGCTGGCGCTCGCGGCGCTGCGTCGCGGGGGCACGGCGGTGCTGGTAGGCAACCTCAGTCCGAAGACGGATTTCCCGCTGCAGGCGGTGGTCACGCGTGAACTCACCCTGATCGGCACCTGTGGCTCGGCCGGCGAGTATCCGCTCTGCCTTGACCTGATGAATCGCGGCGTCGTGCGGGTGGAGCCGATGATGACGGCGGTGGCGCCGCTCGCCGAAGGGGCCGCGTGGTTTTCGCGTCTCAGTGCCAAGGATGGCGGGCGTTACCTGAAGGTTATCCTGACCCCCTGACCAATCGGGCGGCGCGGTTGGAGACCGGCTTTCAAGGGCTTACGAGATCCGCGGAGGGACGATCAAGGTGCTGGCCGACTCGGCGGGAGACCTCCGCCGGCTGAGCACGGTCCGGCGGTGAACGTCGGCCCGTGGGAGCGCCTTGGCTCTGCTGCGTTGTGGAGGCAGCTGAGATTCCCCGACCCCTCGGCTACCTGCGCGACTCGCCACTCCGGCAAAAGTCGCGCCGGACGGCTTAGCTAGTCACCCACGGGTGCACAGCGGTGACCACAGCCTGCCCGGCGGGGCCGCGGCCGGTCGCCGTAGGATTCGATTCAGGCAAACGGCGCTCAAGAGGTACCCTGCAGCATCGCCAGCTGATCTTCCGTCAGTTTTCCTTGTCCGGCGTCCGACGTCTTCGCCAGCGCCTTGAGCGCAAGAAGGCGATCCCGTTCGCGGTCCTCGTGCCGCCCCTCGAGTTTGGCCAAGGCGGCCTGAGCGAGAAGTCTCCGAGACTCCTCGACGATTCCGCCTTTGCCCGCCTCGAGATGCCGACGGAGGGCAGCCGCGTCGCCCGCCAGCCAGGCGCAGATGGCGAGTTCAATATGGATCGTCTGCTTAAACGCCGACGGTTGAGCATCGACGCCTTCCTCCAGTCGTTTCCGGTACCGCGCGATGTTGTCCTGGTGTTGGCAATCCATTGCCCGGGCGAGCAGGTACAGCGAGCCGCCGCTCTGCTGCGGCGATTTTTCGGACTCGATCCGCGACAATGCATCGATGGCTGAGGCACTCCAATCACGAGGGCGCACGCCTTCCATGCTCTGCGCGAAGACCTGCAAGAGTGCGGACTTTTCGATGGCGGCACTGCCTCCCCGGAGGACATCGATGAGTTGCATGCCATCGCTCATGAATCCACCCGCTCGCGTGGGGATGAGCGTCACGAAAAAAATGCCGAACGACATCGCCGCGCTCCACGTGAAGTACGCCGCGAAGCGCGGATCGGATACCGCCGCCAGGGGCACGGCAAGAATGGCGAGGAGCAGACTGGCGACCGGCCCCCCGGCAATCAGCACGAGCAACTGCCGGCGAAGGGATGCCCCCGTCTCCGTCGGTGAGGCGGCGGCGAGCCCTCCCATGAACGCCACATGGGTATTCCACTGAAACCGGATGCCGGCGGCGGAGGCATGCCAGCCGAATGGCCCGACGATCAACAGCACGAACTTCATCCGCTGCGAAAGACCACCGAGGAGATGCCCGATCTCGTGCGTGCCGAGGACGAACATGATCAACACCGGAATGGCGAGAATGTCCCACGCCGTCAAAATCCCACGGGATTCGGCGAGAGCCTGGACCAGTCGCGTCCCGGGCAGCACCGACCGCGTGACCCAGTTCGCCAACGCTGCGAACAGGAGTCCGCCGAGAACGACGATGAGTACCGTGACCAGAATCCCCTTCGTGTTGTCCGTGGAGGGCGACCATGATGAACGCTTTGGCTGAGGATCCATGGCACGTTGCGGCGTTCGGAGACGATGGCCTCGAGTTGATCAGTGGCAAGGATACACGGTGAGTGTCTGGCGTCGAGTCGTTGGCGCTTACCGCGCTGCGGCTCATAATCGAATGGCCTTTGCCGCGCCGAGAGCTCCGATGAGAGGTATTTGATAAATGGATTTAAAAACGCCTTCGAACCCGAACCAACTTGCCGCGTGCCTCTTGGGATACCTGCTGCTGGGGGCGGATCCGGAAACGTTTCTTGGGCGATGATCGAAGCGTTTGGTCGTGGCCTTGCGCGATTCGTCCTTGGCGTGGCAGCCGGGGAGACGACCGTCGAGTGAGCCAAGGTACTGTGCCCTGGGGTGACTGCGCATCGACGGACTTTCGACACTCTGGGTTGGATCGCGGCAAGACGCCGGATCGTGGACGTCATCCTGCCTCGGTCGGCCGAGTTCCGGCTCGCCTCTTGGGGGCCAGGCGGGCTAGGACGAGGGCGTTTCTTTGCCCGGATGGCGGAATGGTAGACGCTTTCGACTTAAAATCGAATTTCCGTGAGGAAGTGCCGGTTCGAGTCCGGCTCCGGGCACTTGAGGGTGGCTCCGTTCTCGGACGGTCGATGGCGGGGCCTCACGCCGGCGGGTGAGCTTCGTGGCCCCGCGCGGCGTCGGCGCAGGGGCGACGTGGGCGACGCCCCCGGGCGTGTAGTCTGGCTTGCTCGCCGGGTTACTTGGCCCAAGCCGGGATGGTGTCGAGGCGCACGTCGAAGATCCAAGGCCCGAGCAGGATTACGAGCGCGAGAATGATCGGCAGGACGACCAGGTTGAGGATCATGCCGGCCTTGGCCATTTGCGGGAGCGTGACCTGACCGCTGCCGAACACGATGGCATTGGGTGGAGTGCCGACCGGCATCATGAAGGAGCAGTTGGCGGCGAGTGCGGTGGGGATCAGGAACAGCAGCGGATTCTGGCCGAGGCTGAGCGCAATTGCGCCCGCGATGGGCAGGAACGTGGCCGCGGTGGCGGTGTTGCTCGTGAGCTCGGTGAGCATCAGGATACCGAACGTCAGCACGCAGAGCGTGATCAGCATCGGCCAGCCATCGAGGGCTTGGCTGAGGTCGCCGAGAAACCGGGCGAGGCCGTGCTTCTCGATGTTGCCGGCGAGGCTGAGGCCGCCGCCGAACAGCAGCAGTACGTCCCATGGCAGCCCCTTCGTGTCCTCCCAGCGCATCAGGAACTCACCGCGACGTGGATTGGCGGGGATGAGAAACAGCAGCAGGGCCCCCGTCATCGCGATTGTCGTGTCGGTCACCAGCGCGAAGTGTCGTGCGAGCAGCGGCTGAAACACCCAGCCTGCGGCGGTCAGCGTGAAGATCACCGTCACCAGCACCTCTCCGCGGGACGCCGGCCCGAGGCGGGCCTTCTCGGAGCGAATCAGGTCGGCCATGCCCGGAATCTCCGTGTCGTCCAGCTTGAACGATACCTTGGTGAGCACGAAGTGGACAGCGGGCAGCGTCAGAGCGACCACGGGCAGGCCGAGCAGCATCCATTGGCCGAAGCCCAGTTCGATGCCGTAGACCTTCTGGACGTAGGCGGCGAGCAGGGCGTTTGGCGGGGTACCGATGAGTGTACCCATGCCCCCGGCGGTGGCGCCGTAGGCGACTGAGAGGAGGAGCGCGGTGGAGAACGAGCCCTGGGTCTTTCCCGCGGACGCAGGCACGAGTTGGCTGACCGAGAGCGCGATGGGCAGCATCATCATCGCGGTCGCGGTGTTGCTTACCCAGAGACTGACGAACGCGGAGGCGAGAAGGAAACCGGCGATGACGTGGGACGGCCGCGTGCCCATCATCCCGATGAGGCCGAGGGCGACGCGGCGATGCAGGCCCCAGCGTTGCATCGCGAGCGCGAGCATGAAACCGCCCAGAAAGAGAAAGATGATGGGATTTGCGAACGGCGCGGCGCTCTCGCGGATGTCGCCGAGATGCAGCGCGGGAAACAGCACTAGCGGTAGGAGCGCGGTGACGGGGATTGGGACCGACTCGGTGATCCACCACACGGCCATGAGCAGCGCTGCACCGGCGGTGTACCAGCCGGCGGCGCTCAGGCCCTCCGGGGGGGCGGTGAGTAACGTGAAGAGAAGGCAACCTGGTCCGAGGATCCACCCGGACCATTGGCGGAGTCCGTAAGACTCGGGATGCGTGGCGGCATCGCGGACGGTGTCCGGTACATGGGGACGGGGATGGGGAAGATTCATGAGTTCCGGCGGCGGGGGTCGCTGGGTGACGGGGGAGTTGGGACCGTAGCGGGATTTGGCGTGTGGACAATCGGTGATTTTTCCGACGCCTGCCTCCGAGGTTGCGTGGCGTCTGGCCGATGCCTCTTTGCGTTGCGCATGACTCGCTCGCGGGCCTTGCTCGATTCGCCCCTTCAAATGGTGTGCTCAGGAGATCGCCTCGGCGGCAGTCGGTCCGGCTCCTAGCTCACCGAACTCGTTGTCGCATTTTGCAGTTCGCCCCATGCCTCTTTTCTCGTCCCTTCGCGCCTTGAGTCACTTCGTATTTCTCGCGGTTGCGCTCGGCGTGCCGCTCCTGTCGGCAATGGGGCGTCGCCCGACGGCGGCTCCGCCGCCGCCGAACGTGGTGATCATTTATGCGGATGACCTCGGTTATGGTGACCTCGGGTGCTATGGATCGCCCACGATCCGAACACCGGCGTTGGATCGGATGGCGGCGGAGGGCATGCGCTTCACGGACTTCTACTCTGCGGGTGAAGTCTGCACGCCCTCGCGGGCCGCGTTGCTGACGGGCCGCTACCCCGTGCGAAGCGGGATGGCGGGGGGACGACGCGTGCTCTTCCCCGAGTCGGCGGGTGGGTTGCCCCCCGAGGAAGTGACCTTCGCGGAGGCGTTGCGTGAACGCGGTTACGTGACCGCACACATCGGCAAGTGGCACTTGGGCGTGCACGCCGGGTCGCGGCCGAACGACCAAGGTTTTGAGCTGAGCGTGGGGCTGCCGTATTCGAATGACATGGACGCGCGACCGGGGCTGCCGCGGGGGGCGGCGGCATCCCCGACGCCTGCGCCGGATGGATGGAACGTCCCCTTGCTGCGCAACGGAGTGGTCGAGGAGCAGCCAGTTGACCAGACCACGCTGACCGATCGCTATACGCGCGAGGCGCTGCGGGTGATCGACGGAGCGGCGGGGCGCCCCTTCCTCATTTATCTCGCGCATACCTTTCCTCACGTGCCGCTGTTTGCCTCGACCTCCTTTCGTGGCCGGAGTCGCGCGGGAATCTACGGCGATACCGTCGAGGAACTCGATGACAGCGTCGGTCGGATTCTGCGGCATCTTCGGGAAAAGGGATTGGCGGAGAACACGCTCGTGATTTTTAGCAGCGACAACGGCCCGTGGCTCACCCAAGGCGCTCAAGGTGGCAGTGCAGGTCCCTTGCGGGATGGCAAAGGGAGCACGTGGGAAGGGGGCATGAGGGTACCGGCGATTGCGTGGTGGCCGGGGCGAGTTCCGCCGACGGTGTGCTCAGCCGTGGCGAGCACCCTTGATGTGTTTCCGACTCTTCTTGCGATCGCCCGCGTGCCCGTTCCCGGCGGTCTTGAGCTGGACGGGCGGGATGCGTCGCCCCTCTTGTTTCAGACCGGCACACGAAGCGATACACCATTTCTTTTCTTTCGAGGACAGGAACTTATGGCGGTCCGATTAAATGAATTTAAGTTGCATTTTCAGACCCAAGCTGGGTATGGTGGGTCGCCGCGGGAGCGCCATGATCCTCCGCTGCTCTTTCATTTGGGGCAGGATCCCGGTGAGCGCCGGAACGTCGCTGCGGAGCATCCGGAGCGGGTGCAGGAGCTTCGGGCGAGGGCGGCGCGGATGCAGGCGGAGGTGGTGGCTGTGCCGAGCCGTCTCCGTTGAGCGGAGGGGGTTATGAGGCCGGTTTCTGGGAGAATTAGCTACTCGCAGATGGGTGCTTGCGCTGCTTATTCCATGCGCTTCTGGGGGAAGCGCTTGATTTCGGGAGTTGACGGTCTGGGGGGGCTTGGCTTCGTCTGACCCTTTCGGTCATCAACGGTTACATTTACGCGACCATGTTCAGGCTCCCTTCGTTTGCCGCTTTTCTCACGTTTCTGGCGTCCGGCGCTTCGGCGTTCGCGGCCGGGGCGGATCATGGTGTCGCGACGGCGGCCGAGCCGCTGTTCCGCATCGGTGGCCTCCCGGTGACGAACAGCATGGTCACCAGCTGGGTGATCGCGTTTGGTTTGATCGTGATCGTGCGGCTCGCGGTGGGGCGTCCCAAGTTGGTGCCGTCGAGCGGTCAGGCGGTTGTAGAGAATTTGGTGCAGGGCGTTCTCGATCTCACCGCTCCGATCGTGGGCAGCCAGGTGGCGCGGAAAACGTTTCCCCTCCTCGTGGGTCTGTTCACGTACATCCTGATCCAGAACTGGAGCGGTTTGCTGCCGGGCGTGGGCACGATCAAACATTTCGATGCGGCGACGGGCCACTGGCAGGACGTGGTGCGTCCGGGGAATGCGGACATGAACGGCACGATCGCGCTGGCGCTCGTCGCGTTTGGGGCGTGGTTCTACTTCATCATGCGGTATGCCGGTCCGCGCGTGGTGCTCTTCGACATTTTCGGTAACAAGGCGGACAAGAACGAAATCCCGAAGGTCATTTATTATTTCCTCTTCGTGATCTTTTTTGCGGTCGGCATCATCGAGCTGATCTCGATCGCGTTCCGTCCCGTTTCGCTTTCGTTCCGTCTCTTCGGTAATGTCTTCGGCGGCGAGAATCTGATTCACGCGATGCTGGGCATGCAGAAGTTCATTCTGCCGGTACCGTTCTATTTCCTCGAGCTGCTGATCGGCTTCGTGCAGGCGCTGGTCTTCACGCTGCTGGTGAGCGTCTACATCGGCCTGATCTGTAATCACGGCGACGGCCACGATGAGTCGCACGGCGGTGGCCATGGTCATGGCCACGGCGAAAAGAAGGCGGAGGCCGCGCACTGAGTTTTTCACCCTTTCCCGTCGGGAGCGTACCTTTGTTTGTGCGCACGGCGGAAATCCAACCATAACCCTCAGACACTACATACCATCATGATCACCGTTCTCGCGGAAATCTCCGGCAGCATTCAGGGCGCGTTCGGCTGTCTCGCCGCCGCCATTGGCGTGGGTCTCGTCGGCACCAAGGCCGTTGAGGCCGTCGGCCGCAACCCCGGCGCCTCCGGCAAGATCCTCGTTCAGTCCATCATCGGCATGGCGCTCGCCGAAGCCGTCGCGTTCTACGCGCTGTTCCTCGGTAAGTAAGCTGACCGCCGGTTTGTTCTTCGCCGCGGCGGAGCGTATCCGCCGCGGCCCCTTTCTTTCCGATCTGTTCCGCCATGTTCTCCTCCTTGTTCTTCTTCGCAGCTTCCACCGGTCATGACGCCGCAGCCCATGCCGCGGCGGCGGGCGGCATCACCAAGATCGCGGGCGACTTCGGCATCAGTGCGCCGTACATCATCGCCCAGGTCGTTAACGTTGCGATCGTCGCCTTCGTGCTCTGGCGCTTTGCCTTCAAGCCGGTGCTCGCGACGCTCGAGGAGCGGCAGGCGAAGATCGCCGCCGGGCTCAAGTACGCTGACGAGACCAAGGCGCAGCTCGCTGCCGCGCAACAGGAGTGTGCGGCGTTGATCAAGGCCGCGCAGCAGGACGCGACCCGCGTCATCGACGAGGCCCGCAAGACCGCGAAGGAGTTTTCCGAGCGTGAGACCGCGGCCGCCACCGAGCGTGCCAACGGCATCATCACGAAGGCCCAGCAGGCCATCGAGCTGGAGCACCGCAAGATGCTTGAGCAGGCGCGTGGCGAGATCGCTCGTCTCGTCGTCGCTACCACCCAGCGCGTGCTGGCCAAGGAACTTTCCGACGCGGAGCGCTCGCGCTACAACGACGCCGCCGCCCGCGAGCTCACTGGCGTCTAATCCGCGCCCCTTTTCTTTTTCCGCGCCATGCCGAAGCAGGACCAGCAGCTCGCCCGCCAGCTCTTCTCCCTCAGTCTCGTCGGGGACACACTCTCGACCGAGCATGTCGGCGCGGTGCTGCAGTACCTCGAGAAGCATCCGCCCGCCCGGCCGATCGCCGTGCTGCGTGCCTACCAGCGGCTGGTCCGGGCGGAGTACGCCAAGGGCCAGGCCGTGATCGAACACGCCGGCCCGATCGCGGACTCGCTGGTGCAGTCGATCGCCACGACCATGACCCGCCGCTACGGCCGCGCGGTCGCCGGCGTCGCCAAGGCCAACCCCAGCCTCCTCGCCGGTCTGCGCGTGCGCGTCGGTGATGATGTCTACGAATCCTCCGTCGCGCAGCAGCTCGCCGGCCTTTCCGTCTAGTTTCCCTTCCCCTTTCAACCACGTAGTCTTCCCCCGCAACCCTCTCGTCGCATGAGCACGGTCCTCGAACAAATCGAACAGCAGATCGCCAAGCTTTCCAGCAAGGCTGTCCGCAAGAACACGGGTGTCATTCGCACCGTCGCAGACGGCGTCGCCAAGATCGACGGCCTCTCCGACGTCATGTACAACGAGATGGTCTCGTTCCCCGGCGGCGCGATCGGTATCGCGCTGAACCTTGAACAGGACGAGGTCGGCTGCGTCGTTCTCGGTGACGTCTCGCGTCTGAAGGAAGGCGATGAGGTCCAGACGACCGGCAAGCTTCTCTCCGTCCCCGTCGGCAAGGGTCTACTCGGCCGCGTGGTCGACGCCCTCGGTGCCCCGGTCGATGGCAAGGGCCCGATCACGTCGTCCGAGTCCTACCCGGTTGAGAAGATCGCCCCTGGCATCGTGGTGCGTAAGTCCGTTTCCCAGCCGCTCTTCACCGGCATCATGGCGATCGACTCCATGATCCCGATCGGCCGTGGCCAGCGCGAGCTGATCATCGGCGACCGTGGCACGGGTAAGACGACCATCGCCATCGATACGATCATCAATCAGGCGAAGATCAATAAGGTCGGCCTCGCCAGCGGCGATCCGAAGTTCCGCCCGGTCTACTCGATCTACGTGGCGGTCGGTCAGAAGAATTCCAACATCGTTCGCACCATCGGCGCCCTCGAGGCTGCCGGCGCGCTCGAGTACACCGTGATCGTCGCGGCTCCTGCCGCCGACAATCCCGCCAACCAATACCTCGCCCCGTACTCCGGTGCGGCGATCGGCGAGTGGTTCATGGAAAACGGCATGGACGCGTTGATCGTGTACGACGATCTCTCCAAGCACGCCGTCGCTTATCGCCAGATTTCCCTCATCCTGAAGCGTCCGTCCGGCCGCGAGGCGTACCCGGGCGATGTGTTCTATCTGCACAGCCGCCTGCTGGAGCGCTCCGCGCGCCTCGATGGCAAGGGCTCGCTCACCGCGCTGCCGATCATCGAAACGCTGGCCGGCGACGTCTCGGCGTACATCCCGACGAACGTCATCTCCATCACCGACGGTCAGATCTTCCTCGAGACCGATCTTTTCAACCAGGGCATCCGCCCCGCCGTGTCCGTCGGTCTCTCCGTCTCCCGCGTCGGCTCCGCCGCGCAGATCAAGGCGACGAAGCAGGTCGGTGGTAAGCTCAAGGGCGAGCTCGCTCAGTTCCGCGAGCTGGCCGCCTTTGCGCAGTTCGGTTCCGACCTCGATGCGAAGACCAAGTCCCAGCTCGATCGCGGCAGCCGCATCGTCGAGCTCTTTAAGCAGCCGGCCTTCAACCCGATTCCGATCGAGCAGCAGGTCGTCACGCTCTGGGCCATGCAGAAGGGCTTCTACGACAGCCTCGAGCTCAAGCGAGTGACCTCCGCGAGCGTCTCGCTCCGCGAGTTCTTCGCCACCCGCAAGGACGCCGTCCTGGCCGAGATCCGCAACAAGGCGGCGCTCGACAAGGACCTCGAGGACAAGATCAAGGTCGGCGTCGAGGAGTGGAAGGCCAGCTTCTCCGCCTAAGCCCGTCCCGCTCCGGTCCCGCTTCCGTTTTCTCTTTCGGTCAACGCTGAATCATGGCTTCCACCCGCGATATCCGACGCCGCATCAAGTCGGTCAAAAACACCCGCCAGATCACCAAGGCGATGGAGCTGGTCGCGGCGTCGAAGATGAAGAAGGCGCAGCAGGCGGCCCTCGCCGGCCGGCCCTACTCGCAGCTGATGTCCCGCATGCTCGCCGCGCTCTCCACGCGCGTCGAGGAGTCGCAGCACCCGTTCCTCGTCACGCGCGAGGTTCGCACCCGCGGCATTCTCCTGATCTCGACCGACAAGGGCCTGTGCGGCCCGCTGAACAGTAACCTGTTCAAGCACGTCGCCGAGGTGAAGACGCCGGCCAAGTTCGTCGCGGTCGGACGCAAGGGCGCTCAGTACCTCGCCCGCACGAAGCGCGATCTGGTGGCCGACTTTCCGGTCTCCGATCGCGTCGCGTTCTCCGAGATCCGCGTCGCCGTCGAGTACATGGTGAAGCTCTACCTTGAGGGCACGATCGACACGATCGAGGTCATCTACTCTCGCTTCCGCAACACCCTCGTGCAGGAGGCGATGGTCCGCCCGATCCTGCCGCTGGGCAACCTGCGCTCGTTCATCGACACCGCCCGCACGTCGGCCGGCGCCGAGGGCGAGGTCTTCGCGGACAACCGCGACATGATCTTCGAGCCGGATGCGCAGACCGTGCTGGAGGCGTTGCTGCCCTTCTACGTCAATCGCTACGTCTACCAACTCGCGCTCTCCGCCAAGGCCTCCGAGCACAGCGCTCGCATGGTCGCGATGAAGACCGCCAAGGATAACGCGACCAAGCTGCTCGGCGATCTCACGCTCGAGTACAACAAGGCGCGCCAGGCTGCGATCACGCAGGAGATCCTTGAAATCGCCGCGGCTTCGTTCGCCGCCTGATGCCCCGTCTCGCTCCGTCCACCCCCCACCGCTTTACCCTCCGTCCCCTTTGACACTATGAACTCCGGTAAGATCGTCCAAGTTATCGGCCCCGTGGTCGACGTCCAATTCGCCGAGGGCGCCGTTCCTCCCATCCTTCAGGCGCTGACCATCGACTTCGTCGTGGGCGGTAAGCCGGAGAAGCTCACCCTCGAGGTGCAGCAGCACTTGGGCGGCGGCCTCGTGCGTGCGATCGCGATGTCCTCCTCCGAGGGTCTGAAGCGCGGTATGGCAGCCGTGGATACCGGAAGTCCGATCTCCGTGCCGGTCGGCAACGGCGTGCTCGGCCGCATCTTCGACGTCACCGGCACCCCGGTGGATGGCCGCGGTCCGGTGCCGCACGAGAAGCGTTACCCGATCCATCGCTCGGCCCCGACGATTGCCGAACAGGACACGAAGGCGCAGATTCTCGAGACGGGCATCAAGGTCATCGACCTGATCTGCCCGTTCATCAAGGGCGGCAAGGCCGGAGCGTTCGGCGGTGCCGGCGTCGGCAAGACCGTCGTCATTCTCGAGCTCATCAACAACATTGCCAAGGCCCACGGCGGTTACTCCGTGTTCGCCGGCGTCGGTGAGCGCTCCCGCGAGGGCAATGACCTTTACCACGAAATGTCCGATGCCGGCGTCATCGATCAGAAGGACCTCAGCAAGTCCAAGGTCGCGCTGGTCTACGGCCAGATGAACGAGCCGCCGGGTGCGCGTATGCGCGTGGCGCTGTCGGCGCTGGCGATGACGGAGTATTTCCGCGACGAGAAGAACCAGGACGTGCTGCTCTTCATCGACAACATCTTCCGCTTCTCCCAAGCCGGTTCGGAGGTGTCCGCTCTGCTCGGCCGCTCACCGTCAGCGGTGGGTTACCAGCCGACGCTCGCCAACGAGATGGGTACCCTCCAGGAGCGCATCACGTCGACGAAGAAAGGTTCGATCACGTCCGTGCAGGCCGTCTACGTGCCGGCGGACGATCTCACCGATCCGGCGCCCGCGAACACGTTCGCGCACTTGGACTCGACGATCGTGCTCGAGCGCTCCATCGCCGAGCTGGGCATCTACCCGGCCGTCGATCCGCTCGCTTCGGTCTCCAAGGCGCTCGAGCCTTCCGTCGTCGGCGACGAGCACTACAAGGTCGCCCGTGAGGTGCAGCGCGTGCTGCAGCGGTACAAGGATCTCCAGGACATCATTGCGATTCTCGGCCTCGATGAGCTGTCCCCTGAGGACAAGCTCACCGTGTTCCGCGCCCGCAAGCTCCAGCGCTTCCTCTCGCAGCCGTTCTCCGTGGCCGAAGTGTTCACCGGCACCCCGGGCAAGTACGTGCCCGTCAAGGAAACCGTTCGCGGCTTCCGCATGATCCTCGACGGCCAGCTCGACGATGTTCCGGAAGGTGACTTCTACATGAAGGGCGGGATCGAGGAAGTCATCGCCACCGCGAAGAAGTAATCGACGTCGCCCCGCTCCCGCGGGGCCGTCCCTCGTTCGTCCTCTCCATGCCTCTCACCCTCGAAATCGTCACCCCCGAAGCCCGGGTGTATTCCGACACCATCGACACCGTGGTCATCCCTACGGTCGAGGGTGAGATCGGCATCCTCCCCGGCCATATCCCGCTGCTCACACAGGTGGCGGCCGGCGAACTGCGCGTCATCAAGGACGGCAAGACCTCCCACCTCGCGGTCGGCGGGGGTTTTGCGGACGTCAATGGTGACTGCGTGTCCGTGCTCGCTGAGAGTGCGATCGCGGAAGAGAAGATCGACGTCAACGCGGTCGAGGACGCGCGCGCCCGCGCCGAGAAGACCTTGAAGGAGAAGTTCGATCTCGAACCCGCCGAGGTCGAGCGCCTCGAGGGCGTCGTGCGCTTCGCCGTCGCCCAGTTGACCGTGAAGGCCCGTCGTCGGTAAGGCTTTCACCGCGACAACGGGTGGCGTTATCTGCTTGCGTCTCAGGAATGTCGGGTCAGGCTCCGATCTCATGAAGCTCTCTCGTTCCCTCGCTGCTTTTGTTGCCGCCTCGGTGTTTGCCGTGGGCGTGGTGTTCGCCGCTGAAACCGCTGCTCCGAAGGCCAAGCCCGAGGGCAACCCGGGCAAGTGCTGCGTCAAGGCCGAGAGCGCGGGCAAGACCTGCGATCACAAGTGCTGCGTCGAAGCCAATGCCGCCGGAAAGAACTGCGAGAAGTGTGGCGGTACCAATCCCGCGAAGAAGTCCTAACGGATCCCTCTTCCTCTGAGTTTTCTGGCCGGGCACCGTTGCGGTGCCCGGCCTTTTTGTGGGTCCGCGATGCGCGCTCGGCGCGGTTTTCGAGGCCGTGAAGATTGACTCTGAAACTCAGTCTCAGCAGGCTCGGGGCGTCCCTTCATGTCTTCGCACCTTCAACCGTCTGGTCAGCCCGAGCGCTTGCCGCTGTGTCAGCTCCCCGCTGGCGCGAGTGGCCGCGTCTACGAGTTGAGCGGAGAGGGCGCGTTTCGCGAGCGGATCCGCGAACTCGGTTTGGGTGAGTCGACCGTCGTCACGAAGATGTCCGGACAGTCCCCGGTCATCTGCCGGATTAACGGTACGCGCATCGCACTGAGTCATGGTGCGGCGAGCCAGATTCTCGTGGAGCGTGTCGGCTCCGGCGCCTGAGCCTGGCCGAGCGATGTCCCAGACAATCGCCCTTTCGCAGTTGGGCCTCGGACGGCAGGCGACCCTGCATTCCTATCCGCCCGCGGGGGCCGCGTTTCTCCGCCTCCGGGAAATGGGATTGCTGCCCGGTACACGTCTCACCTTGGTGCGCACCGCCCCCCTCGGTGATCCTCTGGAAATCGAGGTCCGTGGCTACCGCCTCAGCCTGCGCCGCGCGGACGCGGACTCCATCCTCGTCGAGCCGGTTTCCCCGTCATGAGTGCTTCTGCCGTGGTCTCGAGCGTAGGTTCGTCGTCCGCTGCTCGCGCGCCCGTCTACGCCTTGGTCGGCAACCCGAATTGCGGGAAGTCGACGCTGTTCAACGCGCTGACTGGGCTGAAGCAGAAGGTCGGTAACTATCCGGGAGTCACCGTCGAGAAGAAGGTGGGTACGGCCTACTCGCAGCATGGGCAACCGATGCCCGTCATCGACCTTCCGGGCGCGTACTCGCTCGCGGCGCGTTCGCCGGATGAGGCGGTGACGCGCGACGTACTGCTGGGCCGGCGGCTGGATACGGCTGCACCGGATCGCATCCTCTGCATCGTCGACGCGTCGAACCTCGAGCGGAATCTCTACCTCGTCCACCAGATCCTCGATCTCGGGCGCCCCGTGATTCTGGTCCTGAATATGATGGACCTCGCGGCCAAGGCCGGCGTGCGCATCAAGGTGGAGCGGCTTGAGAAGGAGCTCGGAATCCCGGTCATCCCGTGTGAGGCCTCGCAGGGCAAAGGTCTGATTGAGCTGAAGCTCGCGATGAGCCGCCCGGATCTCCCGCTGCCGCGGCATCGTTGGGATATCCCGTCGCCGATTGCAGCGGCGGTTTCCGAGCTCCAGGCGTCCCTCCTCGAGTACGATCGCAAGGCTCCCCTGAGTGCGCGCGCGGAGGCGCTGCTGCTGCTGACGGATCAGGATTCGGTGCGCGTGGCGGGCTCGACTCCCCTGAGCGCGCGCACGACGGACATTCTCCAGTCGTGGAAGGTCCGTTGGGAGGGGCAGGGCGTGGACTGGGCGGCGACCCTTGTGGCGTCGCGTTACGAGGCGATCGCGCGCCTGTGTACCGGTGTGCTGGACCGCGTGGCTCCGGACGATGAGGGGCCGAGCCTCAGCGACCGCATTGACGGCGTGGTGACGCATCCCGTGTGGGGGTGGTTGGTGTTGGGTGGGCTGATGGGAGCGCTCTTTCTGAGCATCTTTACGTTGGCGGAGTACCCGATGACGTGGATTGACGATCACGTTGCGCAACTCGCGGATGTGGTGAAAGCGTCGATGGCGCCCGGCGACCTGCGTGATCTGATCACGGACGGCGCGATCGCAGGCGTGGGTGGCGTGGTGATCTTTCTCCCGCAGATCCTGATTCTCTTTTTCTTCATCGGGCTCTTGGAGAGCACCGGTTACATGGCGCGGGCGGCCTTCATCATGGATCGCCTGATGAGCCGCGTGGGATTGAACGGGAAAAGCTTCATCCCGCTGCTCAGCTCGTACGCCTGCGCGATTCCTGGCATCATGGCGACGCGGACGATTGAGGACGCGAAGGATCGCCTCGTGACGATCTTGGTGGCGCCGCTGATGAGCTGTTCGGCGAGGCTGCCGGTGTACCTGTTGATGATTGCGGCGCTGGTGCCTGGAGAGACGATCCCTGTCGGCACGAAGGTGGGATTGATGCTGCTGATGTACGCTCTCGGGACCTTGGCGGCCTTTGGTTTCGCATGGCTCTTCAAGCGCACGCTGCTCAAGGGTGAGCCGCCGCTGATGATCATGGAACTACCGCCCTACCGGCTGCCGCGGGTGCGTGACGTGCTGCTGCAGATGGTCGAGCGCGGCGGGCTCTTCCTCCGGCGGGCTGGTACGATCATTCTAGGAATCTCGATCCTGCTCTGGTTCCTCTCCGCGTACCCGAAGGCGCCGGAAGGTGCGACTGCTCAGGCGCAGATGGCGCACAGCTTTGCGGGCCAGGCCGGCCACCTGATCGAGCCGGCGATCCGACCCCTTGGCTTCGACTGGCAGATCGGCATCGGGCTGATCGCGTCGTTTGCAGCCCGTGAGGTGTTCGTCTCGACCATGGGCGTGGTGTTCAACGCGCAGAGCGATGCGGATGACACCGCACCGCTGCGTCAGGCGCTGGCGGCGGCGCGCTGGCCGGATGGCGCACCCCTCTTCACGCCGCTGGTCTGCCTCACGCTGATGATCTTCTACGTCTTCGCGATGCAGTGCGTCAGCACGATCGCGGTCGTGCGGCGGGAGACGAACTCCTGGCGGTGGCCGCTCTTCCAGATCGCCTACATGACTGGCACCGCGTGGCTGGTCTGCTTTGCCGTCGCCTCCATCGGGCGACTGCTGGGCTACTGAGCACGTCAAAGACGATCGCTCCAAGCCATGACCCTGGTCGCGCTCACAGCATTCCGGTGGCTCATGGAAGCGGGGGAGACCTTGGCCTGGGCTGCGGCGACGCACACCGCCGGAGCGCTTGGTGTGGTGACGGCGGGTGCGAAGGTGCTGGTGACGTCCGAGGCCCTGCCCCTCGGTGTCGCCGCCGCAGCGGCGGACGTGCGCGCGGCGGCATGGCAGACCCCCGCGGCGCTGGCGGTCGTGGTGCTCACGATCCTTGCGCTTGGCTGGCGCGTGCGAGCGAGCGCGCGCCGACGGCGCCGGGGCTGTGGCGGCGGGGGCTGTTCCGCCGTTAGCCCGGACGTTGAGCGCCTGCGCGCGCGGCTTACGTCGAAGCCCGACCGGTAGCCCTGGCCTCGGCCGCGTAGGCTTGGGCGAGCAGGACGATGGGGTGGACGACGCTGGGCACCGCCGCGCCGGCGGGCGTGGCGCGCTTCAGGCCGTTTTCGAGCTGCAGATGACAGCCCGGATTGGCGGTGGCGACGATCGAAGCCCCGGTGGCCTGGACATGGCCGACCTTACGGGTTTGCAGCCACGCGGCGGTCTCAGGCTGAGTGATGTTGTAGATGCCAGCGCTGCCGCAACACCAGGTGGCCTCGGCACACTCGCGGAGTTCGACACCCGGCAGCGCGCGCAGGATTTCGCGCGGCTGGCGGCTCACCTTCTGACCGTGACAGAGGTGACACGACTCGTGGTACGTGACCCTCTGGGGCTCGGGGGCGGCGGCGTGGGCGGGCGCGGTGGGACGACGGAAGCCGATTTCGGCGAGCCACTCGTGGATGTCGCGAAGCTTGCGCGACCACGTGACCGCGCGGGCGGCGTAGGCCGGATCACCGGCCAGCAGGTGATCGTAGTGACGCAGGTGGGAACCGCAGCCTCCGGCGTTGCTGATGATGGCGTCGACGGAGTCCGGATCGATGGCGTCGATCTGCCGGCGCGCCAGCTCGCGGGCGGTGGTGGTATCGCCGTTGTGGGCGTGGAGGGAGCCGCAGCACGCTTGGGCGCGGGGAGTGACGACCTCGCAGCCGTTGGCGAGGAGCACCTCGACGGTGGCGCGGTTGACGTCGGAGAAGGCGAGGTCCTGCACGCAGCCGGTGAGGACGGCGACCCGGTGGCGCGTCGGTCCGGTGGGGCGCTCGACCGGGGCGATGAGGGTGTCGGAAAAGTGCCGTTGGATGCGCGGCGTTTGGGGTTCGAGATCGGCCAGCTGGCCAGGCAGCAGCCGCGTGAGCCCGGTGCGACGGCTGAGACTTTGGAGCCCGCTGGCCTGCCACAGCCAGAGCAGACGACCCAAGGCGCGGAGCAGGCGCGGTCGGGTGAAGACTAGGCGCAGCGCGAACCAGCGCACACTGCGGCGTTTCCGGGAATCGAGTACGCCCTTCCGCTCGATCTCGGCGCGGGCGGTTTCGAAGAGGTTCGGGTAGTCGACCCCGGCGGGGCAGGCGGTGGTGCAGGCGAGACAACCGAGGCAGTAGTACATTTCCTCGCCGAAGTTGGCGTTGACCTCCAGTTCGCCGTCCGCGATCGCGCGCATCAGCGCGATGCGTCCCCGCGGCGAGTGCCGCTCGCGGCCCGTCTCGACGTAGGTGGGGCAAGTCGGCAGGCACATCCCGCAGTGCATGCACTGTTGGAGCACGGAGTAATCGAGACTACGCAGCAGGTTGCCCGAAGCATCGGACTGGGTAGAATGGTTCGCTGAGCTCATGGTGGCGCGGGTGGAAGGCTCAGTCGAAGATTTTGCCCGGATTGAGCAGCCCCTCGGGATCGAGGGTGCGTTTGATCGCGCGTAACAACTCGAGCGTAGGATCGCCGAGCTGGCGGGGCAGGAAGGCCTTCTTGGCGAGGCCGACCCCGTGTTCGCCGGTGAGTGTGCCGCCGAGGGACAGCGCGTAGTCGAAGATCTCCTTCATCGCGGCCTCAACGCGGTGCATTTCGGCCTGGTTGCGCTCGTCGGTGAGGAATGTCGGGTGGAGATTTCCATCGCCGAAGTGGCCGAACGTCGCGACCTCCACCTGATGGCGGGCCGCGGTTTCGTTGATGAAGCGGATCATCTTGGCGAGTTCGCTCCGCGGGACGGTGGCGTCCTCTAGGATCGTGGTCGGGCGCAGGCGGGCGAGGGCGGAGAAGGCGCTGCGTCGGGCGGTAGCGAGGCGGGTCGCCTCGTCGGCAGAAGCGGCGCGGCGCACCGCGAGGGCGGATTGGGCGCGGCAGATCTGCTCGATGCGTTCCGCCTCGTCGGCGACCGCCGCCGGGTGACCGTCGGTCTCGATCAGCAGCAAGGCCTCGGCCTCCGTGGGCAACCCGACCTTGGCGAATGCCTCGACGCAGCGCAGCGTGCGCTGATCGAGGAACTCGAGCGTGCACGGGATAATCTTGGCGGCGATGATGGCCGAGACGGTCTCCGCGGCCGCATCCATGGACGCGTAGGTGGCAAGGAGCGTCTGGCGGGCGGCGGGTTTCGGGAGCAGGCGCAGGAGCACCTTCGTGATCACGCCCAGCGTGCCCTCGCTGCCGATGAACAGGTCGCGGAGATTGTAGCCGGCAACATCCTTGACGCACTTATTGCCGAGCCAGACGGTCGAGCCATCGGCGAGGACGACCTCGAGGCCCATGACGTAGTTGCGGGTGACGCCGTATTTGAGGCCGCGCAGGCCGCCGGCGTTCTCGGAGACATTGCCGCCGATCGTGCTGATCTTCATCGATCCGGGATCAGGAGGGTAGAAGAGCCCGGCGGCGTCGGCGGTGTCGTAGATGCGTTGGGTGATGACCCCGGGCTCCGCCAGCAGCGTGAGATTCTTGGTATCGAGTTCCAAGATACGATTCATATCGCCGAGGCAGAGCACGACGCAGCCCGGTACGGGAATGCTGCCGCCGGAGAGCCCCGTGCCGCTGCCGCGGGAGACCACGGGCACGCGATGCGTGCGGGCGAGACGAAGGACCGCGGCGACCCCGGCGGCGTCGCGAGGAAACACGACGGCGCCAGGCAGTTGGCGGAGGGCGGCGGTGCCGTCGAAGCCATACGGGATGAGGTCCTCGTGGCGGGTGAGCACGGCGCTCTCGGGAAACGCCGCGCGGAGGTCGCGGAGGAAAAGTTCAGGCAGCGCCGGACGGGCGGCGGGCTGGGGTGAGGTGGAGTTCATGGGGCGGGCCTGACGAGGAAGAAAGTCACGGAGAGCGGGCCGCGCTCGTCTTGGCGGAGCGGGGGCCGGAAGGGGAGAACGACGGGGCGAGTACAGGGGTGGCCTCGCGGGCGGCGCGCACGTGGGCGAGCATGGCCGCGTGCGCGGCGTCGCCATCTCCCCGTTCCACGGCCTCGACGATGCGGGCGTGCTGAGCGGCGGCCTCGGCCAGTCCAACGTGCTCAAGGGTGATGCGCCGCGTTTCGGCCTCGAGCCCGGCGATGGAACTCAGCATCAGGGACAGCACCCGGTTACCCGCGAGCTCGGCGAGCGTGCGATGGAATTCCAGATCGGCCGGTACCGCCTCGTCGAGCGTCGTGCCAAGTCGTCCGTGGGCCACCCGAAGGGCAGTGCGTTCGGCCGGGCCCGCCCGCTCGGCCGCCGCGCGGGCGATGGCCGGTTCGACCAAGAGCCGCACCTCGGCGAACTGCCGCAGTCGCTCCGTCAGGTCCGGAAGCTCCCGCGCAAGCGTCGCGCCGACCGGGGCCTGTGGCTTGTTCACCACGCGCACCCCGACACCATGTTTTACCTCCAGCAATCCCTGGATCTCCATCCGCTGGACGGCTTCGCGCAGAGCCGACCGACTGACTCCTAGACGCGCGGACAGAGCGCGTTCCGGGGGCAACCACGGCACCGAACGATATTGGCGCGCCAGCCTCTCGCAGATCGCATCGACCAACGGACCTCGGCGCAGGCTGGCGGGCATAGAGGTAGGAGGTCAGACCACTGCAACCAAGGCAACCCTGAAGTCGGGGTGGGGGTGTGGCTCGCTTGACGGCGGGGACCAATCTGCGTTGCCTGCCAGAGATGCGAGGCTGCGGGGTGTCTTCCATGGTGGGGTTGTTGCTCGGGAGCGGTGCGTTCCTTGGGGCGGCTCCGTCGGTGTCGCCCGTCTCGCCTTTTTTGCCGCCCGATGCTCCTGCGGTGGCGGGGGGCGCGAACGTCGCTCAACCCGCGCCGATCGAGTTCCGCGGCGTGGTCGTGATGGGGGGGCGTCAGCGCTTCAATTTCTTTGATCCGGCCCGAAAGCAGAGTGCCTGGGTGGGACTGGCCGAGTCGGGCGGACCTTATCGTGTCACGGCGTATGACGAGGGCCGCGAGACCGTGACGGTCGAGGTGGAAGGTCGCGTCCTTTCATTGGCGTTGGAGAAGGCCAAGATTGGCTCTGCTCCCCCTCCGGCGAATGTCCCCATGGTCGGCGGCGCCACGGCGGGCGCCGCGGCCTTAGCGGCGCCCTCGCCGGGAGTCGCGCCGGTGGTGCTTAATCCCACTCCTGCCGACGAGGCGAGGCGTTTGGAGGCGATTGCCGCGGAGGTGCGCCGTCGTCGAGCCCTTCGTCAGCAGCAACCCGCGATGCCGCCTGGAGCGGCGGCTGCAGTGGGATCGGCAGAAAAAGCCAATTGACTGCTTCAGGCGGCTTGGGTTGGGGCACGTAGTGGGCTGACGGAGAAAAGCCGTGCGCCGTCCTCTCGGTGGCGTAGCCTTGTTGTCTCATGCCCTCCGACCCGTCGCCGAGCCTGGTCGATGCGTCCACGTCCAACTGGACGCTGGTGCGTCGGCTTTGGGGCTTGGCGTGGCGTTATCGGTTGCGCTGCCTGCAGGTGCTGGGGTTGCAACTGGTATTGCTATCGCTCGGTTTGGCCGGGCTCAGCCTGACGGGTGTTGGCATCGACTACATCCGCTATGTGCTGGGGAAGGAGCATCCCTCGCTGGAGACCCCGGAGATCGCGCTCCCGGTGATTCAGTTTGGGCCGGCACTGCCTGCGACATGGTCGCCAACGGAGGTCATCCTCCTGATCGCGGGCCTGATTCTCGCGATGGCGGCGGTGCGGGCCTACCTGAACTACGCCTACTCGATTGCGATCAATGGCCTGGTGCAGCTTCGCCTCGTCGTGGATCTCCGCTCGGAGATCTACGACAAGCTGCAGCGGCTTAGCTTCCGGTTCTTCGATGCGAACACCACGGGCTCCATCATCACCCGGGTAACGGGCGACGTGCAGAGCGTGCGCATGTTCGTGGATCAGGTCCTGATTCAGAGCCTGATCATGGTGATCTCGCTCACCGTCTACATCATTTACATGGTCAGTCTGCACCCGGGACTGACTCTGGCCTGTCTCGCGACCACGCCCGTGCTCTGGCTCATGTCGATGCAGTTCTCGCGCAAGATTCAGCCCGCTTACGCGCAGAACCGTACGCTGGTGGAGCGGATGGTGCAGAACCTGGCGGAGAGCATTCAGGGTATCCAAGTGACCAAAGGTTTCGGCCGGGAGGCGGAGGATCGAGCCCGCTTCGATGCCGGTAATGACGCGGTGTTCGCGCAGCAGCGGAGCATTTTCTGGCGGGTCAGCCTGTTCTCGCCCGCGGTGGGTCTTCTGACGCGGATCAACATGGTGGTGCTGCTCGGCTATGGCGGCTGGCTCGTGCTGGAGGGCAAGCTGCCGCTGGGCGCGGGGCTCATTGTGTTTGCGGGGCTGCTCGAGCAGTTCTCGGGTCAGGTCAACCAAGTAGCGACCGTCGTAAACAGCGTGCAGCAGTCGCTGATCGGGGCGCGCCGCGTCTTCGAGATCCTGGATGCGCCGGTGGAAGTGAAGAGTCGGCCGGGTGCGATCCGGCGCCCGCGGCTGACGGGGGCGGTGTCGATTGAGCGGGTGAGCTTTGCCTACGACGGCATTGACCCGGTGCTGCGGGATATCTCGCTCGAGGTGCAGCCGGGGCAGTGTGTGGCGATCCTCGGGGCGACAGGGGCAGGGAAGAGCGTGCTGATGAGCCTGATCCCGCGCTTCTGGGATCCAACCTCCGGGCGGGTACTGCTTGATGGGATCGACGCGCGGGACCTCGAGCTTGATGACCTGCGGCGCAACATCGGACTGGTATTCCAGGAGAGTTTTCTCTTCTCGAACACGGTCGCCGCGAACATCGCGTTCGGCCATCCGGACGCGACGCGCGAGCAGATCGAGAAGGCGGCGCGGATTGCGGCGGCGCACGACTTCATCATGGCGTTGCCGAAGGGCTACGACACCATCCTTGGTGAGAGTGGCAACACCCTCTCGGGAGGGCAGCGGCAGCGGTTGGCGATCGCGCGAGCCGTGTTGCTTGAGCCGCCGATCCTGCTGCTCGATGACCCCACGGCGGCGATCGACAGCGAGACCGAGCACGAGATCTTTGAGGCGCTCGATCGGGCGATCGCCGGCCGCACGACCTTCATCGTCGCGCATCGCCTCAGTACGTTGCGGCGGGCGGACTTCATCATCGTGATGGAGAACGGGCGCATCGTGCAGCGTGGTCGGCATGACGAACTCATGCGTGAGCCGGGTCCTTACCTGCGCGTGGCCAATCTCCAGCTGCGGGATGGACGGGAACTACAGCAGCAGGCGTTGAACCAGAACTCCGCATCGGGAGGTGTCGCGTGAGCCTGCCGCCCGATCCCAATCCCCGCCCCCAGCCCGGCCCTGCGGGACGCGACCTGATGCTGGTGTACCGTGCGCGGGACGACGATGACGAGGAGCAGTTCCGGCCTCTGGAGTGGGGACTGATCCGTCGACTCTTCACCTATGCGGGACCGGTGCGCCGCAAGCTCATCGCCCTGTCGATCCTTACCCTGATCCGCGCCGCGCAGCTCCCGATGCTGCCCTGGCTCGTCTCGGCCGTGATCGGATTGATGAGCCAGGGAGTGATCACGCGTGAGGATTCGCGATGGCTGTGGTGGGGCGTGGTGGCGTACGCGACCATGGCCTTGTTCACCGACGTGCTGTTCCACTTCCGTCAGCGCTATGCCTTGGAGGTCGGCGAGGTGGTGGTGAACCGGCTGCGGGCGGACATCTTTGCGAAGGTCCAGCGCCAGCCGATGAGCTTCTTCCATCGGGTCAAACTGGGGCGGATCATCAGCCGCGTGACCAGTGACGTGGAGGCGCTGCGCGTTGGGATTCAGGACGTGCTCTTTGTCTCGGTGATTCAATTCGGCCAGATGCTGTTTGCCGCGGTGATCATGGCCTTCTGCGACTGGGTTCTGTTCCTCGTGGTCGTCGGAATGGCTCCCGTGCTCTGGGCCGTGAATCAGCGGTTTCGCATGCGGCTGAGCCAACTGACCCGCGCCTCGCAGGAGAGCTTTAGCCGGGTCACGGCAACGCTGGCGGAGTCGGTCAACGGTATCCGGGTAACTCAGGGATTTGTGCGCCAGGACACGAATGCCGGCTTGTTCCGCAACCTCCTGATGGATCATTCGCGGTACAATATCGCGCTGGCGCGGACCTCGGCGCGGCTGTTGCCGATCCTCGAGTTGAACAGTCAGTTCTTCATTGCGATCCTCCTGATGCTCGGGGGCTGGCGGACCTTCCACGGCCTGATGAGCATATCGGACCTGATCCAGTTTTTCTTCCTCGCGAACCTGTTCTTCTCGCCCATCCAGATCATCGGGAATCAGTACAATCAGGCGCTGGTGGCGATGGCGGGCGCCGAGCGGGTGTTTCGCTTGATTGACACCCCGCCGGATTGGACGGATGCGGCCGAGGCGGTGGCGTTGCCGGATCCGCGGGTAGGTGCGTCGACCGGTGCGACGGGGGCGCGGGTGGAGTTTCGCGAGGTGTCGTTCGGCTACACACCGGAACGTCGGGTGCTGCACGGCATCTCATTCACGGCCGAGCCTGGTCAGTCGATCGCTCTTGTCGGTCACACGGGCAGCGGTAAGAGCTCGATCATCAACCTCGTGGCGAAGTTCTATCTTCCCACCGAAGGTGAGGTGCGGATCGATGGCCAGGAGATCCGCACTCTGACGAGCCAATCGCTGCATCGGCAGATGGGTATGGTGCAGCAACAGAATTTCCTCTTCAGCGGCACCCTGATGGAAAATATCCGCATGGCGCGACCGGAGGCGACGGACGACGACGTGCGGGCGGCGGCGGCACGGCTTGATTGCCTCGACATTCTCGAAGCGTTGCCGCGGGGGTTGTTGACCGAGGTTGGCGAGCGGGGCGCCGGACTCTCCGTCGGCCAGCGCCAGCTGGTGTGCTTTGCGCGCGCGCTCTTGGCGGACCCACGGATCCTGATTCTTGATGAAGCGACGAGTTCGATCGACGCCCTCACCGAGGCGCGCCTGCAGAAGGCCCTGCGCACCCTCCTCGTGGGCCGCACGAGCTTCGTGGTGGCGCATCGCCTGAGTACCATTCGCAGCGCGGATCAAGTCCTCGTGCTCGACGAAGGACGCATCATGGAGCGCGGCACGCACGAACAGCTGTTGTCGTTGAAAGGTCACTACGCAGCGCTTTACCAGCAGTTCGTGCAGATCGACGACCCTGGTTCGGCGAAGGGTGCGGCGGGCGCGTGAGGCCCTTCTTAGCGGGTGGTCAATCTGACACTTGCAAAAGTTTTCTCCTCTGAAAAACGGCGAGTTGTCGTCGAGAAATGCATTGCAATTCCCCGGCGGTGCCCTATGCCTTGGGTCCGATATGGCTAAACGCAAACCCAACGCTGCCTTCCTCAAACCGGTTCAGCCTGATGACGCCCTCGCGGCGGTTGTCGGTTCTAAACCCCTCCCTCGTACCGATCTCACCAAGAAGCTCTGGGACTACATCAAGAAGAATGGTCTCCAGGACAAGAAGGTGAGAACCCAGATCAATGCCGACGACAAGCTGAAGCCGGTCTTCAACGGCAAGAAGTCGGTCAGCATGTTCGAGATGACGAAGCTCGTCTCGGGCCACCTGAAGTAATTCTCGGTCGCTCCGATCTTTTGAACGCCGGCTCCCTTGCGGAGCCGGCGTTTTTTGTGTCCTAGCGCGGCGCCTTGCCGGCGGAGGAGGAGCCGGCGAATGCGACCTTGGCGCGACCCTTGATGCCCTCGAATTCGATGAAAAAGGTGCCGAGTAGCCCTGGCTTGATCCAGACGCGGCGCGGGGTCGTGTCGCGGGGCGATTCGTACTCGCCTTGAAGGACGCGCCAGCGTTGACCGTTGGCCAGCGTGAAGACCGTGCCCTCGCGCCATCCGGCGAACTCGCCGACGAGTTCGCTCTCCAGGGTGTCGTAATCGATTTGGGTGCCCGGCTTCAGGCGGATCCGTTCAAGGAGACTCTCTTTGCGAGCCGGTGCGGGCGGCGTCGTCGCGGTCTCTGCGATCCGACGTTCCGCAGTGGCGTCGCGAACTGCTCGCGCGGCCTCTTCTTCGGCGCGGCGCGCCGCTTCGCGGGCCCGCACGAGCTCTCCGGATTCGTGCGCCCGGACGAGCCGGTTCAGTTCTTGGAGTTCCGCGTCCGTGAGCTTACTCAAACCCGCGCCGGAGAACTCGGCGGGGCTGAGCGCAGAAGAGAAAGGCGCAGGTCGCGGCGTCGGGCTGGACTCGGCTCGCCCCAGTGTGAGCCCAGCGAGGGCCACGGCGGCGCAGGTCGCGAGACGGGGACTGAGACGTAGCAGCAACCAAGCGGAACGGCGGAAAAACATAGGGAGTGGCCAGATGGACCCAGTGGACCCCGCTTGGAGCGTGTCTGCAAGCCCGAGGCGCCGCCGCCTTGGCAGGCGTGGCGGGCATGTCGTCGTTTCTCCGGGCTTTTCTTTTTTGGAGAAGTTTCCTTAATTCTTGGAACCCAACCGACCGCTCTTTCGCGAGAGAGGGCCGTCGCGACCAAACCCCAACCGTTTCGTCACTATGTACTCCCTGCGCGCCCCGCTTGGGCGGACGCTGGCGTTCCTCGCTGCTGCGTTCTGCCTGCTTGCCCCGTCGGCTCTTGCCCAATCCTCCGGCTCCATCGTCGGCCGCGTCTACAATCCGAACACACAGGAATATGTTCGCGACGCCGAGGTCGAAATCGAAGGTACCGCCCTAAAAACCAACACCGAGGTCGGCGGCCTCTTCCAACTCTTCAACGTGCCCGCCGGCGAGGTCCGGATGGTGGTCCGCTACTCGGGCTATACGACCCAGACGCTCACGGTCACCGTTGGCGCGGGCCAGACTGCCACCCGCGACGTCGAACTCGTTCCCGCGCGCGCTCCCGCCAGGGGCGCGACGGGTAGTGAGGCCGTCGAACTCACCGCCTTTGTCGTGTCCAGCGAGCGCGAGGGCAACGCCAAGGCGATCATGAACCAGAAGAAAAACATGAACGTCACCACCTCGGTGGCGTCAGATATCTTCGGTGACGTGACGGATGGCAACGTGGGCGAATTCCTGAAGTACCTACCCGGCGTTGACCTCGACTACGTCGAGTCCGAAACCCGCGGCCCACGCCTCGGCGGCATGGACGCGCAGTACGTCGGCGTCTCCTTTGACGGCGTGAAACTGGCGAGCGCCGACGCCAACCGCACCGGCACGCTCGGTCGTGCGACCAGCTTCGAGGCGTTCTCGATCAGCAGTATCGAGGCGATTGAGATCAATCTCACCGCTAGCTCCGACCAGGATGCCGACGCTCCTGCAGGCACCATCGACCTGAAGACCCGTCGCGCGTTCGAGCGCAAGGGCCGGCGCATTGCTTACAACTTCAGCGTCAACATGAACTCGGAGGAGTTTCACCTTAAAAAGACCCCGGGTCCCGGTGGCCGAGAGGAGTACAAGGCGCGGCCCAACTACAGCCTCGAATACTCCGACGTATTCTTCAACCAACGCCTCGGCATCGTCGCGAGCTTCAACCGCGTCGATTCCTACACCGAGCAGTACCGCCATAACCTGACTTTCAACCGCACGCCGACCGCGACGGACCCGCGTCCGATGGTGATCACCCAGTTGAACTTCAAGGACGGCAACAAGAACATCGCGAAGGACACCTACACGCTGACGGCTGACTTCAAGGCCACGCCGCATCTCGTGCTTTCCAACACGCTCATCTACAACTTCGCCCTCGGCCAGTTCTTTAACCGTAATCTGACCTTCGACGCCGCGACGAACAACACCTCCGCGAACACCGGTCGCCAGTTCTCCGTCGGTGACCTGCTGCAGGTGCGGACGAATGGCCTCGCTGCCAACACCTCTCGCAACGCTACGATCAGTAACGGTGACGCCAGCAAGAAGACGCACACGATTACGCTCGCGCCGCGGTTCGAGTACAAGCGTGGCGCCTGGACCGTGGACGGTGCAGTCACGTACTCGCGATCCTTCAACAACTACGAGGCCCTCGAGCAGGGCCACGTTCGCTCGGCCAACGTGAACAGTATCCGCAGCGACTGGATCGCCACGCGTCCCAATCTGCAATCGCACGAGTGGACGGTGCAGCAGCTCAACGGCCCGGACTGGTTCGACCTCGCGAACTACACCAATCCTCGCATCACGAACGAGGGTCGCTACGCGCGCACCGAGATCTACAGCGCGATGCTCAACGCGAAGTGGGTGCTGCCGATCTCTGTCCCCACCACGCTGAAGGTTGGAACCAAGTGGACCGAGGAGAGCCGCAAGAACGGTAATGAGACGTCTTACTACACGTGGCAGTACGTCGGTCCGGGCGGCGGCACGACCGGAAACTGGGCGGCCTTCCCCAACCGGAACCTGTTTTCCACCGGTTCGACCAACATCATCACGACCAAGAACGCGGCCGGCGAGATCAAGACGATGCCGATGATCGATCCCAATGGGATCGCCGACCTCTTCCGCAGCAATCCAGAGTACTTCGTCAACAACGCCACGCCGGACAACTATTACAACGCGTTCATCGGTCCGAGACGTGACATCATCCAGACCGTGAACGCGGGCTACGGCTTGGCGGACTTCCGTCCGCTCCCGCGCCTGCAGATCCGCGCCGGTGTACGCTGGGAGGGAACGCAGAACGACGCGCGCGAGTACGATCCGGTCTCACGTACCGCCATGCTGGCGGCGGGCTATGCGCTGAACAGCTCGGGGCGCGCCACCACCATTCCGGGCTTGCAGTACCAGTTCTTCAGCAAGCCCGAGATCACCCGGACGAAGAAGTACGACAATCTCTTCCCGATGGTCGCTTTGAAGTACGATCTGCGTGAGGATCTCCAGTTCCACGTCAGCGCGAACAAGGCCATTTCCCGTCCGCCGATCGATGAACTGACCGGCGCGTGGATCATCAACGACGATGCCCTGCTGATCACGTCGCCGAACCCGAACCTCCTGCCGGAGTACTCCAAGAACTACGTCGCGCGTCTCGCTTACTACTTCGAGCCAGCCGGCCAACTCACCGTCACCGTACGACAGAACGACATCGAGAATCTGCGTTCAAACCGGCGCGGCACGTCGGATGAGTTCGGCCTGGGCGACGATCCGGTCTACGCGAGCTACGAGTTCGTGGCGCCGTTCAACGTGCCGAACCCGGTCCGCTTCCGTGGTCTCGAGGTCGGCTACTCCCAGTCGCTCTCCTTCTTGCCCGATCCTTTCCGCGGTTTCACGGTCAACTCGTCCTACTCGCGTACCTATGCCGACCAGCGCCGGGAGCGGATCGCGCCGCACCGCGTGACGATGAGCCTAGGCTACCGCTACAAGCGGTTCTCGACGCGTCTGGGCGTGATCTGGCATGCCGACACGCCTTGGGATACGGTGTACGGACGCTACAAGCTGCACACGACGAAGTACGACCTGGGTGGCGAATACCGCCTCAATTCCCGGGTTTCCCTGTTCTTCCAGGGTCGTAACATCTTCAACGACTCGCAGCGCTGGTACGAGAGTCCGTTCGTCGAGGGCGAGGCCGGTGCACTGCGCATCCTCGAAAACTACGGCGCGAACTGGAATTTCGGCGTCAAGGGCATGTTCTAGGCGCCCGGACAGTTCACCGGTCGGTCACGTGACGTGCCGGCCGGTGAGTCCGCGCTTGCCAAGGAATTTGCCTAGCGGTCAGGGTGTCGGCCCGCTTTTCGCATGGCTGGCCGTCTCACCGCCCTCCTCGATCCCTCCCGCATCCACCTGCACGTGCAGGCGGTGAAGCGTACCGTGGCCATCCACGAGGTGGCCCGCCTGCTGGAGGGGCATCCGGACGTGAGTAATTTTCAGGGATTCTACCAGGAATTGCTCGCGCGGGAACGACTGGATACAACGTATCTCGGAAATCAGGTGGCCTTGCCGCATGCCCGGACCGAGCACGTTCACTCCATCGTTCTCTCGGTGGGTCGCAGCGACGCAGGTATCCTGTTTGAGAACTGCAATCAAACGGTCCGTCTGCTGTTCGTGCTCGGCACCCCGAAATCCAACCCGGGCGACTACCTTCAGGTGGTCAGCGCGCTCTGCCGCCTTCTGAAGGAAGCCTCCACGCGCGAGGCTCTGATGGGTGCCGCCACTGCCGAGGACTTCATCGCAGTCGTCCGGCGTTTCGAGGAAGGCACGCTCGCAGCAGGGTAGTCTGGCTCTGGGTGCGGTCGCGGTCTTCGGCCCATCCCGCGCCGCGGTAGTTGCTGGGGCTACTCAATAGTGCGGCGGGCGTTCCTCGCTGGCCGAGGGCAGGCTTTCCGTGGGTGCTGCGGACTCGGCCCTCTCCCGCAGGCGTAGGCATTCACGGCGCACGAGGTCCAGGGTCTCGCTCAGCTCAAGCATGGCTTTGTCCTGCTTGGTGACGTGGTGTTCAAGCCAAGCGATGCGTTCCTCAAGGCGTTCGATGCGGGGATCAGACATGGCGGAGGGTGCGACCGATCGGAGGAGGATCGTAGGATTTTTGCTGCGAGGCGAGCCTGCGCGGCGGGTCTAGGCGGCCGGGGGCGCTTAGTCCGCAAGGAGCGCGGCGAGTGCGGTGGGGTCCGAGACCGGGGCGCGGCATGCGAAGTCGTCGCAGACGTACGCCGTGGCGCGTCCGGCTTCGACCCGCATGCCCGCCATCCAGGGAGCCCGTTCCGCGAGCCACGTGTCGTCGGCGTGGCCCGTGAGCGCGAGAATTGTCCGGGCGCGTCCCGGCGCCGTCCTTGCCGCAGCGATGAGGGCCGCCGTCTCCGGCGCGGTCGCGGCGCCTGCGATGACCACTTGGCGGGGACGACTGAGGGCGTGGTCGAGCGCAACGAGCATGGCCGGCAGAGCCTGCGGATGCTCCGTCCAACGCGGGGCGAAGGCCGCCAGCGTCTGCCGAGCGCGTCCCCGGCGTGATTCGTCGTGCAGGAAGTCTGCGAGGCGGAGCGCGGTGCGGGCCGCGACGGAGCTGGGCGCGGGTTCGGCGCCGTCGTAGTCCTCTTTGAGCCGGAGCACCAGATGCGGATCATCCCCGGGCGCGGAGAAATATCCCCCGCCCGCATCGTCCCAGAACCGCGCGTCGAGTTGGGTCTGAAGTGCATCGGCCCAGCGCAGCCACGGGAGCGCGAGGGTGGCTTCGTACAGGTCGAGCAGACCGTCGATGAGGCACGCATAGTCCTCGGCGAAGGCTTCAGCCGTCCCTCGCGAGGTGCCGAAGGCCCGGTGGAGTCGTCCGGTCTTGGGGTGTACCAGTTCGCGCTGGATGAAGCGCGCCGCCGCCTCGGCGGCGTCGCGGTAGGGTGTCGGTCCGTCGTGGCCAACCTCCAGCGCGAGATGCGCCCGGGCTAAGGCGGAAATCATCAGACCGTTCCACGCGGTGATGATCTTGTGATCGAGGTGCGGCCGAGGGCGGCGAGCGCGTGCGTCCCGGAGTCGGCCCAGCAGGGCGAGAAGCCGGTCGTTTGCCTCCTCCGCCGTGAGTTGTGCAGCTTTCGCGGTGGCCGCGAGCGATTGTGCCTGGGCAAGGATGTTGCGTCCGGCGAGTTCGCCCTGCGGGTCCAACTCCGGGGGCACGTTACCTTGGGCGCGGACGCCGAAGTGGGCGGTCGCGAGCGCCGCATCTTCGGTGGTCAGGACGTCGGCCAGTTCCTTGGCGGTCCAGACATAGAAGGCACCTTCCGCGTGCTCCGTGCTCCCGGCACGTTGGCTATCGGCGTCCTCGGCGGACGCAAAGCCGCCTCCCGGCTGACGCAGATCGCGCAGCGCGTAATCGAGGATGTCCCGGGCAAGCCAGGCGAAGCGCTCGTCGTTCGTCGCGCTGTATGCTTCGAGGCAGTTGACGGCGATCTGCGCCTGATCGTAGAGCATCTTCTCGAAGTGGGGGCAGAACCAGCGAGCGTCGACGGAGTAGCGGTGGAAGCCGCCGCCGACGTGGTCGTGGATGCCGCCCCGCGCCATGCCGCGCAGCGTTGTCGTCACCATGCGGAGCGCCTCGTCGCCCTCGGCCGATCCCGGCCCCTGCAGACGGGCGCAGCGGATTAGGAAGGAAAGCACGGAGGCGCGCGGGAACTTTGGGGCCCCGCCGAAGCCGCCGACCTGGGCGTCGAACGACTCCGAGAAGTACTGGTACCCGCTCTCGAAGGCACCCTGGGCGGCTTCGAGCAAGGCCTCCGCCGAGTCCGCGGCTGGCGGGGTTGAAGGGGGGGACGGTCGGAGCGCGGCGATGACGCGATCACCCTCCGCGATCAACTGTGCGCGCTGCGCGGGGTCCTTCCACGCGCCCGCGATGGCGCGGAGGAGCGAGGGGAACCCGGCCCGTCCGCCGCGGTCGGCCGGCGGAAAGTAGGTGCCGCCGTAGAAAGGCTTGCGGTCGGGGGTCAGCCAGACGCTCAGCGGCCAACCGCCGTGGCCGGTCAGAGCCTGGACGTACGTCATGTAGACTTGGTCGACGTCGGGACGCTCCTCGCGGTCGACCTTGATGGCGATGAAGTCGGCATTCAGCAGCGCCGCGATGTCCGTGTCTTCGAAGGACTCGTGGGCCATGACGTGGCACCAGTGGCACGTCGAGTAGCCGATGCTGAGGAAGATCGGCTTGTTCTCAGCCCGGGCCTGCGCGAAGGCGGCCTCGTCCCATTCCTGCCAGTCGACCGGGTTATCCGCGTGCTGCTGCAGGTAGGGCGATTGGGCGTGCTGGAGGCGATTGGGCATCGCCTACAGAGGTGCAGAATCCGGCAAAAGGAAAGCGCGGCCCCGGGGAATCCGGAGGCCGCGCTGGGCAGAGTCGGGATCGAGGATCGTCGCCTCGAGGTGGTGCTGGTCGGTCAGACGTGATTACTGCCCGAGCACCCAGGAAAAAATGAGCGGAGCCACGATGGTGGCGTCGCTCTCGACGATGAACTTCGGCGTCTTGGCCCCCAGCTTGCCCCACGTGATCTTCTCGTTGGGCACGGCGCCAGAGTAGCTGCCGTAGCTGGTCGTGGAGTCGCTGATCTGGGCGAAGTAGCCCCAGAGCGGAACGCCGGTGCGCTGGAGATCTTGGTGCAGCATCGGCACGACGCAGATCGGGAAATCGCCGGCGATGCCGCCGCCGATTTGGAAGAAGCCGATCGAGCCTTCACCGTTGCGCAGCTTACGGGCGCTGCGGGTGTACCACTCGGCCAGCCACATCATGTATTCGATTCCGGTGCGGACCGTGTGGACGTTCTTGACGTCGCCGCTGATCACGTGGCCGGCGTACATGTTTCCGAGGGTGGCGTCCTCCCAGCCCGGAACGATGATCGGCAGATTGCGTTCGGCGGCGGCGACCATCCACGAATGCTTGGGGTCGATCTGGTAGCTCTTCTTGAGCTTTCCGGAGCGCAGCACCTTGTACATGAACTCGTGCGGGAAGAAACGTTCGCCCGCGCGGTCGGCGGCGACCCATTCCTCAAGGACGGCGGCCTCGATCCGGCGCATCGCCTCGTGCTCGGGGATGCAGGTGTCGGTGACGCGGTTCATGTGCCGATCGAGCAGCGACTGTTCGTCCTCGGTGGTGAGGTGACGGTAGTGCGGCACGCGCTCGTAGTAATCGTGGGCGACGAGGTTGAAGATATCCTCCTCGAGGTTGGCGCCGGTGCAGACGATCGCGTGGACCTTGTCGCGGCGGATCATTTCCGCGAGTGAGATCCCGAGCTCGGCGGTGGACATGGCGCCGGCGAGCGTCACGAGCATCTTGCCCCCAGCCGTGAGGTGGGACTCGTAGCCCTTGGCGGCGTCGAGCAGGGCAGCGGCGTTGAAGTGGCGGTAGTTCTTGGCGATGAACTGGGACACCGGCCCCTTCTTGCTCGCGAGGGCGGCGTTGACGTCTTCGGGGCGGCGGGTCTTGCGCTTGGCGGTCATAGGAGAAAGAGCGTGAAAAGCCGCCGCACTCCGGGCGACAAAAAAGCGCGGGGTCTTGCGTGGCCTCCGAGATTGCGCCAGCGGGGCGGTCGTCCATCGTCGGGAGGTTTCTGGGTGCCGCCCGCTGCCCGCGTGGCGTGAATCTGGTTTCTCGTCGCCATGCTTGCCGCTGTTCTGACCACGATCTTCTTCTCGCTCTCCGCGATCTTTGCGGCGCGGAGCGTGCGGGCGGTCGGCGCGACTCAAGCAAACCTCGGGCGCTTGGCCTTCGCGGCGGTGGCGCTTGGGTTCGTGGCCCACGGCTGGGGTGGGGGGCTGGGTGGCGCGGGTCGCGAGTGGCTCTTTTGGAGCGGGGTGGTCGGAATGGGACTGGGTGATCTCGCCGTCTTTGCGGCGCTGCCGCGGTTAGGGACGCGTTTGACGGTTCTGATGACCCAGTGCCTGGCGGCTCCGCTGGCAGGGGTCGCGGAGTACTTCTGGCTGGGTACGACCCTGTCGATCGCCCAAGTGGCCTGGGGAAGCGTTATCTTGATCGGGGTGGGCGTCGCCTTGCGGCCGGGGCCGGAGGAGTCCGCGGGTGCGGTGAAAGTCGGCTGGTTGGGGCTCCTTTACGGCCTGGGTGCGGCGGCGGGGCAGGGATTTGGGGCGGTCCTGAGCCGGAAGGCGCGGGAGGTGGCGGAGCAGGCGGGTGAGGTAACGGATGGATATACCGCGGCCTATCAGCGGATTCTCGGAGGGCTGGTGATCACGCTGGCTTTCTTTGCCGTGCGCGCCCTTTGGCATCGTTGGGTGCGAGGTGGCGGGCTCGGCGCTGAGATGGCGCGGCGGCCGCGGCCGCGCGATTATCTCTGGATCCCGGCGAACGCACTCTGTGGTGCGGTGATTGGGGTGAGTTGCTACCAGTGGGCGTTGTTCACGACCCCGAGCGGTCTGGTGCTGCCGATCGTCGCGACAACCCCCTTGGTTATCGTGCCGCTGTCCTACTGGATCGAAGGCGAACGCCCGACCCGCCGCTCCCTGCTCGGAGGGTTGGTGGCCGTCGCCGGGGCGGTGGCGCTGACAATCGTACGCTGAAACCGTACTTCTGCGCAAAATCAGGCTGGGTTTTCCGCGCCAGGTCGCTTTGTCTTAGAGGTTCGCATGCTGACGATCGCCGATGTCGCCAAGTCCTACGGTACCCGGGAGCTTTTCTCGGAGGTTTCACTGTTCATCGCTCGGACGGACCGCTTCGGTCTGGTCGGGCCCAATGGCGCGGGCAAGTCGACCCTCTTCAACCTCATCCTTGGTGAGGAAAGTCCGGATGAAGGCACGATCACGTGGGAGCGCGGAGCGGACTTTGGCTTTCTGCCGCAGGAGAGTGCTCCGGCCGGAGACGAGACCATCCTGCACATCGCGACGAGCGGGCGGAAACTCGAGCCGGAGAACGACGACGACTACGATATCGATTACACGCTCGAGCCGCGGGCGAAGAAGATCCTCGCCGGCTTGGGCTTTCGTGAGGCCGACCACCTGAAGTTGGCGCGAACCTTCTCGGGCGGCTGGGTGATGCGCGCGCATCTGGCGCGCTTGCTCGTGAACGAGCCGGCGCTCCTGCTCCTGGACGAGCCGACCAATCACCTCGATCTCGAGGCGCTGCTGTGGTTCCAAGATTACCTGACCCGCTATCCCGGTGGACTGCTGGTGATTTCCCACGATCGCGCGTTTCTCAACGCGCTCTGCAACGGCATCCTTGAGCTGCGGGCCGGTACGCTGCATCGGTACACGGGCAACTACGACGACTACGTGAAGGAGAAGGAGGATCGCAAAGCCCAGCGGGCGGCGGCCTTCAAGAACCAGCAGCGGGAGATCGCCCACCTCCAGAAGTTCGTCGACCGCTTCGGCGCCAAGGCCTCGCTCGCCTCTCGGGCCAAGTCGAAGGAGAAACAGATCGAGCGTCTCAAGGAGAACGCCATCGAGGAGCCGATGGAGGAGCTGAAGCGAATCAACTTCCGGTTTCCCCAGCCGCCACGCTCCGGGCTGAAGGTCGTGACCCTCGAGCATGTGCAGCAGGCGTACGGCGATCACGTCGTCTACCGCGACCTGAATTTCATCGCTGAACGCGGGCAGCGTATCGTGCTGGTCGGACCGAACGGCGCGGGCAAGTCGACGCTCCTGAAGATCCTCGGCGACGTCGTGCCGATCCAGGGTGGCGTCCGTGACCTCGGGAGCAACGTCATCACCGGTTACTTCGCTCAGAATCGCCTCGATAACCTGCGCGCCGACGCGACCGTGTTCGAGAACGTGATGGAGCTGCGCACCGTCGAGAACCAGCTCACGGAGCAGCAGGTGCGCGCGATTCTCGGAGCGTTCCTCTTCCGCAAGGACGACGTGCACAAGAAGGTGTCCGTGCTTTCCGGCGGCGAAAAGTCCCGTCTCGCGCTGGCTCGGCTCCTCGTGCATCCGCCGAACCTGCTGCTGATGGACGAGCCGACCACCCACCTCGACATCGCGTCGATCGATGCGCTGGTCGGCGCGTTGAAGGCCTACGAGGGCACGCTGATCTTTATTTCCCACGATGTGTACTTCATCCGCTCGCTCGCGGAGACCGTACTTCATGTGAACGCGGGTCGCCTGACACCGTATGCTGGCAACTACGACTACTACTTGGAGAAATCGCGGGCGTCGAATGAGCGCGCGGCGCTGACGGCTGGCTTCACCGATGCCCGGCCGCCGCAACGAGCGGCCGTCGCCACGCCGGCGCCCGCTCCGACGGCCGCAGCGCCCGCCCGGAAGCCAGATCGCAACGAGATCAAGCGCTTGCGAACCGAGGTCGGTAAGCTTGAGGAAGCCGTCGCGGCCTTGGAGAAAAAGCAGGCGGAGCTCACCGCTGCGCTCGAGGCGCCGGAGACCTACACGACCCCGGGGAGGCCCCAGCACCTCAACCGCGAACTTTCGGTGATTGTCGACCAACTGACCACGGCCACCGAAGCGTGGGAGCGTGCGGCGAGCCGACTGACGGAACTGGAGGCCAGTTAGGCGGTCTGGAGTCCGTGCCGGTCGGATCGTTCCGTCCGCTGAGGCCGTTTTTCTCGGGGCGTGCTGGGTCGGACTCGCCGCGCCCGCGGTGGCTCGCCTCGCGATGGCGCGGCTCGGCTTCAATTCACTTCTAGAGAGGGACCCATGACTGCGAAATCAACCGCGACCCAGCCCCGGGCGCTGGGGCCGACGGCCTCCGCGCCGCGCTCGGTTGTCCGCATGGGTCGAACGCAAGTGGAATTGAAGCTTACTCAACGAACGCTTCACGCTCGGCTCACGCGTCTTCTGGTAGGGTGGTCGCCATCGCAACCGGCCAGGCCTGCGTCCTCATGGTCGACGGTCTGGATACGACGACTTGATTCCCCAGCCATGAGCCCCTTCCGTCCTTCGCCTGCGCGAAACCTGCCGTGCGCCGCTCCGGCGTGCTGCCCTGAGCAGCGGGTCACCCGGACCATCCCAGAGCGGCTCCGGAGTCGTGCAGCCATGGCGGAGCGATGTGCGGAGCGGGCCAGTCGCGGCGCGTGGCGCACTTACGGCGCTGGATCCGACGCCGTCGGGGCGACGCTCCCGCCGTTCAAGCGCGCAAAACGACGGTTTGTCCGAGCGGGCTGGATTCGGCTCGGACGTTGTCACACGACGGGTGCCGTGCTCACGCCCATGCGGACTTCACCTGCCGCCGCCTTCCTCCCCCTCGTTTCTGCCAACCACACGGCGGTTGGTGTGCCCTGGATCGCGGCCACCGCAAGGAAGGGGTGGAATCGAGATCGTGCGGCCGAACGGCGGAGTTCAGGCTGCCTGGGAGCGGAGCCTGATCGAACGCCGGCCTCGAACCCGGTGCTTCCTGCTCGAACGGGGAGGGCCCCCTGCGGGATGGTCTCGTCTGTGGAACATAGCGTTTGCGTTCACCCTGTCCTCTTTATTCGTTAGGAGCCTAACTACTTTCGACCTTTCTGACCTCGGTGACTTCTCTGGGTACACGTTTCCGCGCCTTCTGCGCCTTGGCCGATCGACCGCTTGGTCGGGGGCAGTGGCGTCGCAGCCTGATCGGAGGCTTGGCGCTGCTTCTTGGCGTGAGTGGGGGAAGGGCGTCGCCTGAGGGGAGGGCGGTGCGGTGGGAAGATAATGCGTGGCCGTTTTGGGTTGGGCAGTGGCGGACCGATGCGTCGTCGAGTGAAGGGCCCGAGCTTGAATCGTGGACGGCGGGTGGCCCTTTGGCGTTCCATCGGAGTGCCCGTGACGGTCGACCGGAGGTTGCCGGAGTGCGGCCCCTGTGGATCGAGCAGCGGCGCGACGGGGGCGCGGCGCGGAGCACCTCGGTGCTGCATCCGTTCTTAAGCACCCGTCGTGAGCGTGACGGGGTGGAGGCGGGCAGCGTGTTTGAGTTGGTGAAGTGGCAGACGGTTCCTGCTGAGGGCGCGAGTCAGGGGGCGGTCGGCGCGGGCGTGGCATCGGAGCCGTGGCGCGCCTTTGACGTCTGGCCTTTCTATTTTTCGCGGGCGACGGGTGATTCCACGACGTCCTATCAGGCATGGTTCCCGATTAGCGGCACGCTGGTGAACCGGTTTGGGCAAGATCGCCTTTCCTGGGTCATCTTCCCGCTCTACGCGCGGGCGGAGAAGCGGGGTGCGGTCACGACGTCGGCGCCTTGGCCGATCCTGCGCTGGACTAAGGGTGGCGGACAGACGGGTTTCGCCCTGTGGCCGGTCTACGGCGAGACGCGCCGCTCGGACGGTGGGAGTGAGCGCTATGCGCTGTGGCCGCTGCTGTATCGTCGTGAGTCGCCGGTGGACGGCGACACGGGTGGCCGCGAGGTCAGTCGCGGACTCCTGCCTTTCTATGCCTCGGACGTCGCTCCGGGTTACCGCTCTGAGACCTGGCTCTGGCCGTTCTTTGGTACTGTGGAGCGATCGAAGCCGTATCAGTATCGGGCGACCAACTACTTTTGGCCCCTCTGGGTGCAGGGCCATGGCGACGACCGGCGGGTGAACCGCTGGGCACCCTTTTATTCACACTCGGTGATCAAGGGCACCGAAAAACGCTGGGTGCTCTGGCCGCTGTGGCGGCGCCAGCGCTGGCCGGATGGAGCGATTGAGCAGACGCGGACGCAGGTGCTGTTCGCGTTCTATTACGACACGGTGCAGCGCAGCCGGACCTCGCCCTCGGTCGCCCCGGCACGGAAACGTCACCTCTGGCCGCTGTTCTCGGAGTGGGATAACGGCGCCGGTCGGCGTCAGCTGCAGGCGCTCAGTCCGCTCGAGGTTCTCCTGCCCCACAGCGAGGAAGTGCGACAGGCGTGGTCGCCTCTGTTTTCAATCTATCGTTATGACCGCCATGCGGATGGCGCCTCGCGGCATTCGGTGCTCTGGGATGGCCTGACCTACCGGAGCGTCCCGGAAGCGCGTGAGTGGGAGTGGCATGTCGGCCCGCTGCTTGGCTTCGCGTCGCGTCCGGAGGCCGGCCGTCTCGCGCTCCTCCGCGGCCTGGTGGGCTTGAAGCGCGGCCCGGTCGGCTCAGGCTGGCGCTTGTTCGTGGGCGATTTCACTCCCGTCGGTGCACCTTCTTCTTTCTAGCCATGAACCGTATCAACGAGGTCTTTGAAGCGTTCGGTAGCGCCCTCATCTTGGCGTGGCGCGCCTTCCGCTCCCTGCCATCGGCCCCGCGGATCCTCCGTCGCGTGTCCGAGCAGGGCTACCTTGCGGGTTACACCACCCTGCCAATCGTGGCCATCCTCCTCTTCTTCATTGGTGCGGTGCTGGCCCTGCAGGCGGGCAACACCCTGCGCGACTTCGGCGCCAAGCAGCTCATTGGCACGCTCGTCGGCGAGTCCATTGCCCGCGAGCTCGGCCCCGTGATGGTGGCCATCCTGCTCGCCGGGCGAGTGGGCTCGGCGGTGACCGCGGAGCTAGCCTCGATGCGGGTGTCTGGGGAGATTGATGCGCTGGTCACCATGAACATCCCACCCGAGCGCATGCTCGTGCTGCCCCGTCTGCTGGCCGTCCTGCTGATCACGCCGGTGCTCACGATCATCGGAAACATCATCGGTTGGTTCGGCGGCGCGATCGTTTGCGCCGGAGTCAGCACCATCGGGGTTGAGCCGGAAATGTACTTTCAGGCGCTGAAGCAGTACCTGACCGTGCAGGATATCATGGATGGTCTGATCAAGGCGGAGATCTTCGGCTTCGTGGTCATGCTCATCGCGTGCTCTACTGGCCTGCGCACGCGCGGTGGGCCGCGCGAGATCGGCTTCGCTGTCACCAAGTCGGTCGTGTTTTCGCTCATCGCGATCCTCACGCTCGACTACTTCATCACGAAGGCACTCGACTGACCATGGCCTCGCTCCGCTCCAAATCATTCTCCCCGCCGGTCCGCGACGATCGCAGTCCAGTTCGGATCAGCGTGTCAGGGCTCGGCAAGAGCTACGGCGCTCAGGGCGTATTGCACGACATCTCGCTCGAGGTGAAGCCCGGCGAGATCTTCGTCATCATGGGCCCAAGCGGTTCCGGTAAGAGCGTGCTGCTCCGGCACATTGCCGGGCTGGAGCTGCCGAGCGCCGGGACGGTCGCGATCAACGGCCAGGATCCCAGTCTTCCCGACACGCGGGATCGCTTCGCACTCGCGTTGGTGTTCCAAAGTGGTGCGCTGTTCAATTCGCTCAGCGTCTACGAGAATCTCGCGCTCTATCCCCTCGAGCATCGTCTTTGCCCAAAGCCGGAGATCCGCGAGCGCGTCATGCGCGCGCTGCGCATCCTGTCGATCGAGAATGCCGTGCACAAACTCCCCGCTGAGCTCTCCGGCGGCATGAAGAAGCGCGTCGCCATCGCCCGGGCCCTCGTGATGGAGCCGCAGGTCATCCTCTACGACGAACCGACCAGCGAACTCGATCCCGTCATGGCCGCCACGATCGCGGAGATCATTGCGACGCTGAAGGAACAGTTCAGCGTGACGTCGGTCGTGGTCTCGCACGATCGCGATCTCGCCTTCGCCATCGCGGATCGGATCGCCGTGTTGCACCAAGGTCGGCTGCTCACCGTGCAGACGCCGGCCGAGCTGCGTGAAAACCGCGATCCGATCATCCGCGAATTTCTCCAGCCATCGATCAATCTCCAAGAACCCCGTTTCAAGAAACTCGAAGCCAACCATGACTAACGCGCAAATGTCGGCCCGTGTGGGCCTGTTCTTCCTACTCGGCGTCGCCCTCATCTGGGTCACGTTCGAGGCGCTGAGTTCCGGCAAGGTCCGTCGCGACCGCGGCTACCGGCTCATCGCCCACTTTACCAACGTCAAGGAACTAAAGGGCGGCGACGAGGTCCGCATGGCCGGCGTCAAGGTCGGCTCAGTCGCGGAGACGCGCCTCGCCAACCGCCGTGCCGAGGTGGTCCTGCTCATCAATTCCGACGTGAAGGTCGCCCGCGACGCGGTCGCCACGATCGGCATGGCGGGTCTGCTCGGCGCGAACTACGTGTCGCTCGATCTCGGAACAGAGGCTTCCGGAGTGCTGCAGCCAGAGAACCAGATTCTCACCGCTGACACGCCCGACCTCAACGCGGTTATCTCTCAGCTCGGCGAGGTCAGCCGCAAGATCGATACGGCTCTTTCCCAGTTTACCGGAGCCATGGGCTCCGCGGGTGGCTCCGGTCTGCTCGGTAAGATCGACCGGCTGGTCGATGAGAACAGTGTGCGGATCGGCCAGATCACGACGGATCTGAGTGCCATCTCCGGAAAGATCAACTCGGGTCAGGGGACCCTCGGACGCCTGGTGAACGATCCCGCCGCGTACGATTCGTTGCTCTCTGCTCTGGGCGAGATCCGCGGAGCCGCCACCGAGGCGAAGACTTTCATCGCGAGCTCCCAGTCGATCGTCGATCAAGTGAAGAGCGGTCGTGGTACGCTGGGCTCGCTGGTCTTCGACCAGCAGACGGGCGAGGATATCCGGGTCGTGGCGCGCAATCTGCGCGAGGTTTCCGACCGTCTGAGCAAGGGCGAGGGCACGCTCGGGCGACTCTTGACTGACGATACGCTCTATCGCGACGCGCAGGGGGTGATGCGGAAGGTTGATCGCGCCGTCGATGGCCTGACCGACCAAGGTCCGATCACCGCCGTGGGCGTCGCCGCCAACGCCCTGTTCTGAGCGGCGCCAACCCGCGATCAGTCACGGTCGGTCGGCGGACTCAGTTCGCCGGCTTGACCTCTTCAAGCCACCAGCCGTCCGGCTTGCGTACGAGCAGGCCGGTGATGGCCTGATCCTTCTGCGCCGCGGCCAGAGTCGCGGCATCGACCTTGAGGCGCATGGTCATCGCGCGCATGACACCGGGAATTTCCTCGTGCTTCACAATGAGCGCGCTGCGGTCGGGCTGAACCTCAAGCACCACGCCTTTTAACGGATGCCGGGCCGGAGCTTTGGCAGGGCCCGGCGCGGTCTCGGTGGCCTTCGTATCCGCCGCCGCAGCGGGGGCGGAGGCGAGCGCGAACACGGCCGCGAGCGCAAGGGACGTCAGGGCCGTACGGCTAAGGTGCCCGACGGAGGAACGGTGAGCGATGGAGTTCATGGGAGGGATGCGAAGGGGCAAGTCAGATGACGAGGAGGGAAATCGGCGAGAACGGAACGTCCGGGAGAAGTCAGAAGCGTCGAAGCGTGACGGAAGGATTGTCGGGATGAACGGGCTGGTGGGTTCACGAGCGTTTGAGGCGCGCCGCGACGTCCGCGGGAGTCCACTGCGAGCCGTCGATGCGGTGCACGATCCGGCCGTCTCGGTCGATCACGAGGGTGGCGAGGGTGTGCTTGAAGAGGTTTTCGCCTGGCTCCACGAGCACTCCGAACTGCAGCAGCAGATCGCGGATCGCGGCTTCCGGGCCCGTGAGGAACGAGAAGTTCGCCGAGTCGATGCCGTAGCCGGCCGCATACGAACGGAGAATCGCCGGGGTATCGTGCGCCGGATCGAGGGTGATCGACACGAACTCGACCTCGGGGATCGTCTGTTCCCGGACAAGGCGCTGGAGCTGCGCCATCTTCGTCGTCGCCGCGGGGCACATCGTAGCGATGGGGCAGCGGGTGAAGATGAAGTTGAGCACCACGCGACGCCCGCGGAACCGCTCGAACGAGACGAGCTCGCCCTCTTGGTTGAGGAGCGTAAAGCGGGGGGCGTTTTCTCCGACCTCACGGTGGACGGCCCGGCCGCGGATCTGAGTCTCCTGGCGCAGTTCCGCCGCCGCCGCCGCCACCACGCGGTCCTTGTCGGCATCGACGATCCGGATCCGGTCCAACTGAAACTCGCCAGGTGCGGGCTGAATCATTCGGCCGGTGATGCGTTGGCCCTCCTTGAAGAGGTTGAAATCCGCTGCACCGATTCCGAACTCCATCGTCATCTCCGGCATGTAGCCGGGAATCTCTTCGTGGTGAACGAGGAGCGTGCGGCGCTCCACCGACAGCCCGACGATTTCACCCCGCAGGTCGTGCTCCTCAAAGGCGAGCGGATCCTTGGGTTTTTCTGCCGCCGCGGTCGGCGGAGAGGACCGACTGCAGCCCGTGAGCGATGCGGTCAGGGCGAGGGCCACGGCCAGACTGGAAACGGTGGCAATGAGGAGGCGGGGACGGGTCATGACGGGGAAAGGGAGTCGAGGATTCTTCAAGTCTTGCTGGTGTTGAGACGTGCTAGGTTCAACGGCGTGATGGGGGCGGTCTCGGTGGCTTCAGGCTCGTGGCGCCGGGGTGGGTGAACACAGCTCCGGGACGGGGGAGACGGAGCGGGGCCGGGCTGGAAGCAATCCGGCTGCGGGTTCGAGGTGGGTCGGATCCCATTCGCGCACCCGAACATGCGTCGTGGCCGGATCTCCGGAGCCGACCTCAGTCCACGCGAACACGACCGTCCCCGAAGATCGCGCCGCCGCCCGCGGGAAACCACCGGCGCGCGCGCCGGATACGTCAGCGAGTAACTCGGCCGCCGACACCTTGCCGTCGGGAAAGATTCTTCGCGCGTAGAGGCCAGCGGCCTGTCCGTCACGTTTCGATTCTAGCCACAGAACCACCGATGTTTTGTCGGCAAGGGTGACAAGTTCGACGCGGCCCAAGGGCTGGCCGAGGTCGATGGGCAGGGGCGTCCCGAAGGTAGCGCCGCCATCGTGCGAAAGTTTGGCCTGCACCTTGGCCTGGCCGTTCGCGAGCGTGAACCACGCCACGCAGACCGTCCGTCCGCGGGCGTCGCCGGCGGGTCCGTTGACGGGGCATGCCGCAATCTGCCAGCCGTCCTCATGCAAGGGCTGCGGCGCGCTCCACGTGTCGTTTCCAAAGCGGGCGCAGCAGTGATCCCGGATCTCCGATGACGTGCGCCCACGATAGAATGCCACGGTCTCGTCGCCGGGCAGCGCGACGAGGGAGGTCTGGCAACATGAGCAGACGTCCGGATCCACCACCCAGTCCCGGATCGTACTTCCGTCTGGAGCGAGGAGTCGTGACTTGAGCTGCATGGAGGCGGGCGTTGGTTCGCCCGGCTTCCACGTGGGACGAGGGGCGCGCGGGGCTCCGGCAGGACGCGGAGGGCTGAGACTTTCGAGCCAGATCGCGAGGACACGACCCGACGACAATGGGGCGAGGCTGACGAATTCATGGCCGAGCGGTGAGGGCGTGGACCACGTCTTTCCGTCATCCACCGATCGAGCGATCCACCCACCGTAACCCGTGCCCCCAGAGCCGTCGCGCCGCTCGAACCATTGCGCCCAAAGCGTGCCATCGGTGCCGCGGATCAGCGAGGGAAAGTCGGCCCAGTTCTCCATCAGTCGCGGGGACATCGCAATGGCGCGCGGAGTGCTCCAAGTCTGAGCCGAGGGATCCAGGAGTGAGAGCCAGACGGCGCGCGAGCCGGCGCGGTCTCCGGGTCCGCACCACGTCAGATGGAGTCGTCCATCGCGATCGGCATACAGGTTAGCCTCCCCCGAGTCTGCACCGGCTGGTGATGCGAGCTCGCGCAGGCCCTCGGCTCCATGGATCTTCGGGAGCACGGTCGTCACCAGTAGCGTGAGGCCCAAGGCGAAGCGAATCAGCGGGAGAGTCATGGTCGGTCGCCAACCCGGTTGCCCGTGGATGGCTGGTCAAAACGTTACTCGAGCCGCGTGGCTCTGCAAGTGAGCGAACTCTGATCCCCTCGCCGACACATCCAGGCGCAGTGGCCCCGGCGCGGCGCTTTGGGGTGCGTCGCGCCGGGGGAGCGGAGTGCGTTCAGATGGCGGCGAGGTTGGGCTAATCGCATCGTGGCGAGGATGCGTGAACGGTGGGCTCGGCGTCAGAACTCCACGCGCGTGCTCAACTCGACGCTACGCGGATCGGCGAGGCGGCGCATGGTGGTTCCGGCCACCGGCTGGTACTCCTCATCGAGCAGGTTCCGTCCGCGGAGCGTCACGTGCCAGCGGCCCCAGGTCTGGCTGGCGGAGAGGTCGAGCGTGGTGTAGCCGTCGGCGACGACGCTGTTGAGGTTGTTGGCGAAGCGGTCGCCGACGTAGCGAGGTCCGCCGCTGAGTACGAGGCCGCCCGGGAAGCGTCGCGACACGAAGACGTTGGCGACCCACTCCGGCACGTTCGGCGGCTGCTTGCCGGACCGGGAGATCACGCCGCTGCCGAGAGCCTCGTTGAAGTCGGCGAACGCAGCGTCGGTGAAGGCTGCGTTGGCCTCGATTCTCCAGCCGTCGCTGGGCGTCAGCGCGACCGCGGCCTCAACGCCCCGCGCGTTCTGGGCGCCAATCTGCTGGCTGATGCGCTGTCCCGTGACCGGGTCGAGCGTGGAACTGAGGAGGTCCGTCTTTTCGATGTCGAAAAGCGCGAGCGTGAAGTCAGCGCGTCCACGGAGCAGGGAGCCCTTGAGCCCGGCCTCCCATTGTCGACCCCGCTGGAGTGAAAAGTTGGCTTGGGCGGCGCCGAAGCTGACCAGCTGGGTGACCGGCTCGGCCGCGGTGCTGTAGGCCGCATAGGCGTTGAGAGCTGGCGACACCTCGTACACGAGACCGGCGCGTCCGGTCCACGGGCGGTACCGCTTGTGAAACGTCGAGAACACCGTCGCGGGCGTGACGGTGGGATTGTCGAGCGTGTCGCGCTGGACGTGGATCGCATCGGTGCGCAGCCCGGTGACCAGCCGCAGCTTCGGAGCGAGGTCGAGGGTGTTCTCGACGAACGCGGCGGAGGTCTCCAGCCGGATGCGGGCGGTCTTCTGGAAGCGCGCGGCGGGACCGACGCCGACATCGGGATTCAGGAGGCTGACGCTCGACAGCGTGGTGGGCACGCCGCCGGGCGTGCCGCCGCGGATCTGGTCATTACGCTCCACGCTGAACCCGGCGATCCACCGCGTTGGCTTTCCCGCGATCGTGCCCCGCCAGGAGAGGTCGGTGCGGTTGCCGGCGAGGACATCATTGCGATAAATGTGCAGGAACGAGGAGCGAGCCACCAGACGGGTGACCGGATTCCACGTATTAGTCTCGAGGTTGCGCCACTTAAGAAGCTGCGTGGCGACGTAGGTTTCGCTGCGGAGATCGAGGCTCGGTGAAAGCCGCAGTTCGGCGCGCAGGCGCTGAAAACTATTCTCGGTATCGGCGTAGTTATCGAGGATGTTGTAGTTAGTACGGCGGGCGGCCGGATCGATCCGCGCGTTGACCATCCGGTCGGTCGCGGCGTTGAAGGTCCGCACCTCCGGCTGGGCGTTCGCGACCGTGGTGTTGATCACGGAGTCGTAGATCACGGGCGAACCGTAGTAGCTCTCGACCGAGTCGGAGAGCCACGTTGTGAACCAGGTCAGCGTGAGCTGCTCGGACGCTTTCCACCGGAGCGCAGCCGAGGCACCGAAGTAGTCCTGGTGATTTCGATCCTGATAGCCATCGGTCACGTTGGAGCTCACGTCGACGCGATAGGCGAGGGCCGGACTCGCGAGAGGCCCGCCGGTCCCGACGCCGAGCCGGTAGGATCCCCATGGCCCCACGCTGGCAGCGACCTCGCGACGAATGCGGCCGTCGGGGGCCTTGGAGACGTAGTTGACGGCTCCGCCGACCGCGCCCTCGCCGAACATGAGGGAGGCGGGTCCCTTGAGGACCTCGATCCGATCGAGCAGGAAAGCATCGATCGTGCGGGACGACTGTGAGGCCGTGTTCTGGCGGATGCCATCGCGCAGGATGGTCACGTTATTGCCGCCGAAGCCGCGAGTGGAGTAGGTCGGAATCGATCCGAACTGCGTGCCGCCAGTCATGCCGACCGCGGCCTCCACGGCTTCGACGGCGGTGCGCAGGCCGCGGGCCTGCATCACCTCTTGAGTGATGACGGACACGCTCGCGGGGACCTCACGGAGCGTGAGTCCCAGCCGTGAGCCAGTGCCGACGGGGGCGTCGATCGGCAGCGAGAATGTCTTCTCCTTTTCGGAGATGACATCGACGCGGTCGAGTTGGACGACAGGCTGCGCGACCGCAGCCATCGTGAATGAGAAGAAACTGAGCGGGAGAGAGAGACGGGAAGAGAAGAACATGGAATGGAAAGGTTTTGAGTGAGAGGCACATCGAGCCTTGTGCGGTGAGTTGGTCTGGCGGGTGCGTGCATGACGCGATCCGGCGCAGCGTGAGGCGCGACGGGACACCGGCGGTTGCGTACGCCTACTCCGAGCCATGGCAGGCTTGGGGAGTGCGAATCGTTCCACCTCGGCCGTTCGCACGGAGCGGACGAGCGAGGTGAAGGCCGCAACCTCCGGAGCCGGGACACGGTGCGTCCCGGACGGAGCGGTGGCTTAGGCCACCCGCGGGGGCGGGGTCGGCGGGGCGCTGCGGCTGACGCCGTCAGCGGTCTGATCCTCCACCAGCCACGGTGCGGCCGGGGGAGCGCTCAGCACGAAGACCGGGCTGGGCTGGAACGCGAGGATCACCTTGGTGCTCGAGGTGCCGGCGGGGACCGGCGCGGCGTGCCCCTCGCGGGCCTGCTTTGAGGTCTGCACGAACGTACAGACATCGCAGAAGTTGTCGGAGACGAACGTCATCCGGGCGGCCTCGGTGAGCGACATCGTCTTGGCGTAGCTCGCGAACATGCGAGCCCAGCCGACCGTCTGGACTACATCCAAGTGACTGCCGGTGGCGAGAAGCCACGCGAACAGGGCGAGGATGAGTGACACACGGCGACGCACCCTTTCGGAGAAATCCACCCGAAGAGGATCGGCAAGAGAATTACGCTTCGATCGGATACGAGAAGCTCGCGCGTAGCGTCGGATTAGCGGTTCTCCCACTTCCGGGGTTTCGCGAGAAAATCGGCAAGCGAAGCAGATCGGTAAGACCTCGGGCGCGCCCGTCGACGACACTGCGTTTGGGTGTTTCTTTGGAGATACCGCGGGAGGGAGCGCAGCGCATTGCCCTGAACTGGGCGGCGTGGGAGAGGGAATGAGATTGGCGGCGTGGGTGACTCGGGACACCGGAAAGTGTGGCAGTGCGTGAACGGCAAAGTGAGCGGCATCGGACAACGGGAGCGGGTGCGCGGCGGCGCCTGGCTCTCCGTGCGACGGTAAGGAGGAGGAGGCGCGAGTGACCGGAGCGGTGCTGGTGGCGAAGTGGGACGCGCTTTACGGGCGGTTACTCGGCGATGCGGTGAGGGTTGTATTGCCCTTGGCGCGGGTGACCGTGGAGCGTTCGGCTGCCGACGTGCGTCGTCGGGTGGCCGCGGAGTGTCATGAGTTGGCGATCCTGGGCCTATCGCTTGCGGATGACGACGGCCTGCCTCTGCTGCAGGAACTCGTGGCGTCGGGGCGGGTGCGGGCGTTGCTGACGGTGACGTTGCGGCGCGATGCGCAGGTGGTGGCGTTCCTACGGCGGACTCGCTCCGTGTCGGTCTTTGACCCGGCCGGTGATGGACCCGAGCGCTTCACGCTGGCGTTAGCGCATGCGGCGCAAGGTCGACGTTACCTCAGCCCGAGCGTACAGGAAGCGTTGATCGGCGGACCCGGATCCCCGCCGGACTTGGGCAGGATGCTCACGCCCACCGAGTGGCAAGTGTTAGCGGTGATTGGAGATGGATCGGACGACAAGGCGGCGAGTGGGGCGTTGGGGCTGGAACCGGGAAGCGTGCACTCCCATCGGAAGCGACTGATGCGAAAACTCGGGGTGCAGAGCCGGAATGACCTCTTTCGGCGTTCGCTTGAACTCGGGGTGGTGCGGATTCTGCCGGATGGGCGGATCTCTCGGCCGGCGTGGGAGTTGGTGCGTAACGAGATTGAGCAAGGTCGACGCGAACGAGAGCGGCGGCGGGCGGGACGGCGAACCGGGAAGTGAAAAATCCGGCTTCCCGTGGAGCGGTTTCTTCGGCTTCAATCGGGTGATGAACGTCGTCGTGATCGGAGCCGGGGCCTGGGGAACCGCGTTTGCGCTCCACCTGTGCCGCCGCGGCCATGCCACGACCTTGGTCCCTCGCCGCGCGGAGCAGGTCGAAGCCCTGCGCCGAGACCGGGAGAACCGGGCGTACCTGCCGGGAATTTCGTTTCCGGACGGCTTACACATCCGGTCTGAGGCGGACGCTCCGCTGGCGCAAGCGGGGTTGGTGTTGCTGGCCTGCCCCTCTCAGGCACTGCGGGAGACCCTCGTGCGGCTCGCACCGGCTTTGCCGCCGGGAAAGCCGCTCATTAGTCTAACCAAAGGACTCGAACGCGAAACGCATCTGCGCCCGTCGCAAGTCATTCGAGCGGTCCTGCCGTCCGCCGCGGTGGGAGTATTGGCTGGGCCGACCAACGCCGCGGAGTTTGCGCGAGGGCTTCCCGGAGCGATGGTGCTGGCGGGGGTCGGTTTTGATCTTGGTTCCGTGCAGGCGGAGGTCAGCGGTGGCTCGCTCCGCGTTTACACGAGCGGCGATCTTGCCGGCGTTGAGTTTGGGGGATGCCTCAAGAACATCTACGCGATCGCGGCCGGGTGCTGCGATGGCTTGAAGCTCGGCGACAATGCGAAAGCGGCGCTCGTGACCCGTGCAGTCGCGGAGATGGTCCGCCTGGGATCGGCGCTGGGTGCCCAGCCTGAGACCTTCTACGGACTCAGCGGTTTCGGCGACCTGATCGCCACGTGCACGGGCGCGTGGAGCCGCAACCGGGGCTTCGGCGAGCACCTCGGTCAGGGGCGCACTGTCGCGGCCCTGCTGGCCGAGAGCCGCTCCGTGGTTGAAGGCTACCGCACGGCGGAATCCTTCCATGGCCTCTGCTTGGAGCGCGGGATTGATGCGCCGATTTTGGCGGAGGTGTACCGCATGCTTTACGAGGCGAAGCCCCCGGCGGCCGTGTTGGCCGCGCTGATGAATCGCGGCTTGCGCAGCGAGTAGCCCGCCACCCGGCGAGGCACGTCTCTTCCGGTCCTTGCGTTAGGGCTGCCCGCGCGATCCCGGACCTTGATGGCGCCGCGGCCGCGACCGAATGCTCACCGGTTGCTTCCAGACGCTGCGAATCACCGCATAGCCCACCGAGCCACCGAGGATACCGAGTGCGAACGCGCCCGAGTACAGCGAGGCCACGCTGCCCCCGGTCAGGAGGTCCATGGGGGTTGACTCAAGATGCTTCCACACTGCCACCGGCGAATGGCCGCGCATGAGCTCGCCGACAAAGTAGCAGGCCGGGAGGTGGACGGGAGCGGTGAATGGATTGGAGAGATACTGCAGCGCGATCGCCAAGAGCAGGTTGCCGCGAAGGAACAGCGCGGCCACCACCGCAAACAATGTCTGCGCGGGCAGGAACGGCATCACGGTGATCGGAAAACCGACCAGCCAAGCCCGCGCGAGCGACTCCGGGGTGGGTCGCCACAGCGCCTTGTCGAGGATCCGATCCCCGAGCCAGGAATGCAGGAACGTACCCTTCAGGCGGCTGCGCGACAGCCGGCTGCGGTGCAGCCAGCGGAGAGTCCACATCGGCAGCTTCATCGGGAAAGGCGCCGTCCTCTGGCAACGCTCCGGCGGGCCAAGAGCGTGCCGCAGTCATGCGGCACCCCGCGCACTGCCAGCGGCAGACTGCGGGAGCGGTGCGGGATCGAAGGAGCGGACGACACGAGTAGGAAGATCAGTCGGCCATCCTCGACGATGGAGCGATCCTCCGCAAGACCCACCGCACGTTCGCCTGCGCCCCGGTCAGGTCTTTGCCCGTGAACCGCGTGAACGCCTGATCTGCGTCTGGAAGTGCCGGAAGATCACGAATTACGATATCGTAAACAATTATTTGAAAGCGACTTAAGACAAATTACAAAATCAATCGAATTGTTTCATTCATGGGCATGGAAGGTGCTGGAAGGGGTGTGCTCTCCCTTGGGAGGCGCTTTTCTTCAACGCCGAGTTCAACACCACCTCCATGATCAACACCCTGTACTGTCGAGCCCGTCTCTGGGCGGGCTTGTTTCTCCTCGTCGGCCTGAGTGCGGCGTCCGCCGTTCAGGCGGCCGATGCCGCGCCGGCTGCGCCGCCTGAGCCGACGGTCGAGCAGCGGCTCGCGGACCTCGAAGCTTATGTGAACAACACCGCCCGCACGCCGGACGTGGCGTCGAAGATCCCGGGCCCCGGCCCGGGTCACAGTGCGTGGCAGATGACGAGCACGGCGCTGGTCATCTTCATGACCCTGCCGGGCTTGGCGCTGTTCTACGGTGGCTTGGTGCGGCGCAAGAATGTGCTGTCCGTCATGGCGCAGTGCATGGGTATCGCCGGATTGGTCACCATCCTCTGGTGGGCCATCGGTTACAGTTTGTCCTTCTCTGGGGGGAACGGGTTTATCGGCGACACCGCCAACGCGTTCTTGAACGGGGTTGAATCCGGCAAGACGGGGGCGGGCTACTACTGGATCTCTGACTCGATGTGGGCGATGTTTCAGCTGAGCTTCGCGATCATCACGCCGGCGCTGATCGTCGGCGCGATCGCTGAACGCATGAAGTTCCTCGCGATCCTCGTCTTCGTCGCGCTCTGGATGTTCGCGGTCTACTTCCCCTTCGCTCACATGGTCTGGGCGACGACGGGTTTCATGTGCGGTCCGCTGAATCCGAACGCCGGCATTAAGGCGATCGACTTCGCTGGTGGCACGGTGGTCCACATGACCTCCGGCTGGAGCGCGCTCGTGCTCTGCTTGATTCTCGGTCGCCGCGATGGCTTCGGCAAGCTGCCGATGCCGCCGCACTCGATGGTGCTCTGCGCCATCGGCACCGGCATGCTGTGGGTCGGCTGGTACGGTTTCAACGCCGGCTCCGCCCTCGGTGCCGACGGCATTGCGGCCAACGCTTTCACCACCACGACGCTGGCCGCTGCCACCGCCGGATTTGTCTGGGCGCTCGCCGAATGGGTCACCCGTGGCCAGCCCAGTGTCCTTGGTTTCTGCTCGGGTATCGTGGCCGGCTTGGTCGTGATCACCCCTGGAGCGGGCTTCGTTCTCCCGACGTCCGCCGTGATCATCGGCGTCATCGCCGGCATCGTGCCTTTCCTTGCCGTCGCCTACTTGAAGCGCCGCCTTGGTTACGATGACGCCCTCGACACGTTCGGAGTCCACGGCGTGGGCGGCACCCTCGGTGCCATTCTCACGGGCGTGTTTGCCGACGAGCGCGCCAACTCGGTTGTGGGCGGCTTGAAGGACGGACTCCTCCTCGAGCAGTTCAAGGCCATCGGCGTCACGATCGTCTGGAGCGTCGTTGCCACCGCGATCATCGCCTATATCGTCAAGGCAGTCATCGGCCTGCGTCCGACGCCGGAGGTTGAATCCGCCGGTCTCGATGTCAGCGAGCACGGTGAGGACGGCTACATCCTCTAATCTAACGAAAGGAAACACCCATGAAACTCATCATTGCCATCATCAAACCCTTCAAGCTTGAGGAAGTGAAGGAGGGTCTCACCAGCATCGGTGTCGAGGGCATGACCCTCACCGAGGTCAAGGGATTCGGCCGGCAAAAGGGACATACAGAAATGTACCGCGGGAGTGAATACACCGTGGACTTCCTGCCCAAGCTGCGCCTCGAGATCGTGGTCGCCGACGAGGTCGTGCCGAAGGCGGTCGACGTCATCGTGGCCAAGGCCAAGACGGGCAAGATCGGCGACGGCAAGGTCTTCGTCATGCCGGTTGAGCAGGTCGTGCGCGTGCGCACCGGCGAGACGGGTGACGAGGCGATCTGACCGGTCCAGCCATATCACGGACCGTTCGCGTCTCCGCGCCCGACGGCGCCCCTCGTGGGCGCCGTTTTTTTTGCTCAACGGAGCGGTCCCGCGACGAGGGTCCGGACGCGGGCGAGCACGCCGTCAGAGGTGAGGTACAGGGTACGGCCGTCATCGCCCCAAGCGCAGTTGGCCGTGGTGTGCCCGGGCAGGATGCGTCCTAGGAGGTGACCGTCGGGGCGGAGGATGAGCACGCCGCCCGGGCCCGTGGCCCAGAGGTTGCCTCGTTCATCCACCTTGAGGCCATCGGGTACGCCGCCGTGTCCGGGACGGTTCGCAAAGAGCGGGGTGCTGTCGAAGAGGACCGTCCCGTCACCGATCCCGCCGGAGGCGTCCAGCGGATAGGACATGATGATCGGCCGGGGGCGATGGGAGTTGGCGACGTAGAGCCTCTTGCCGTCCGGAGAAAGCGCGATGCCGTTGGGGCGCTCGAGGTCTTTGGTGAGCAGGGTGACCTTCCCATCGGGATCGAGTCGGTACACGCCGTGGAAATCGAGATCCCGCGCTTCATCGTTGGCGAGGCCGTAGGGCGGGTCGGTGAAATAGATGCGTCCGGCCGAATCCTGGCAAAGGTCGTTGGGGCTGTTGAAGCGGTGCGTTTCCCAGCGGTCCGCGAGGGTCGTGAAGCTTCGCCCATCGGTCTCCAGTCGGGCGATGCGGCGGTCTCCGTGCTGGCAGAGGAGCAGCCGCCCTGCAGCGTCAAACGTCAGCCCGTTAGATCCCTGACGTCGCAGGCTCGGGGTCACACCCGTAAATCCGCTCGGCTCGAGAAAAACGCTGAGCCCCTGAAGGGGGTGCCAGCGGTAGATCCGGTTCTGCGGCACGTCGCTGAACAGCAGATGTCCCGACCGAGGATCCCACACCGGTCCCTCGGACCAGTCGAACCCTTCCGCCAGTTGCTCGATCGTCGCATCGGGCGCGAGCAGGGTATCGAGCGTCGGATCGCGACGTTCGATCTCGCCGATGATCCGCGGTGCCGTGGCCGTGGGCGAAGCTGCGGCCGCGGCCTGCAGCGGAACGAACGGTAGGGTCGATAAGCTCGCGCCCAACAGCAGCCCAAGACCGAGGGCAGCTGTCCATCTGCGAGTGACCGGCCGAACTTGGCCGGGGCAATTCGAAGCAATTGATTTCATGGAGAACGGCGGGGAGAGCAGGGTGAGTCGCGGCCAGGTGAACGGCATCGCGGGGTAGGGGCTAGCGGTGGACGGTGACGCCGCATCCGATGGCGGAAGCGGTGCAAGCGTTTCACCATGGGCGTGATCCCTCAAAATCTCAAGACCCTTGCGTTTGATTGCGGTCGGATCTCGTAATGTTTTTGGCGGTGGTGGACGTGATCGGGCGGCACGGGGGTGAGTGAGATGACGTGATCGGCGGATCGCCGTTGCGTTGCGGCCTCGCGCCTCTAGAAACGGCGCTCGCTCATGTCCTCGTCGAACGCCGTCTCCGCGTCCTCTTCGTCTCCTTCAATTCGGCCTGTCCAAAAGTTGATGGCGGCCAACCGCAGTGAAATCGCGGTGCGCATTTTTCGTGCGGGCACCGAACTCGGGATCCGCACGGTGGCGGTATTCGCGCACGAGGATCGCTTCAGTATCCACCGCTACAAGGCGGACGAGGCGTATCAGGTTGGTCAGGGCAAGGGCCCGGTGGCCGCTTACCTCGACATCGACAGCATCGTGGGCGTCGCGAAGGAGCATGGCGTCGATGCGATCCATCCGGGCTATGGATTTCTCTCGGAGAACGCCGAGTTTGCGCGCGCCTGCCAGCGTGCCGGGATCATCTTTGTCGGCCCGCGACCGGAGTTGCTGGAGATGATGGGCGACAAGACCGCGGCCCGCGCGCTCGCGAAGAAGATCAACGTCCCCGTGCTTCCTGGAACCGAGGAACCAGTGACGGACCGGGCCGAGGCGCTGCGGATCGCGAAGACGATTGGCTTTCCCCTCATTATCAAGGCGGCCTTCGGTGGCGGCGGCCGCGGCATGCGTGTGGTACACCAGGCGGGGGACCTCGACTCGCTGCTCGACGAGGCGCAGGGTGAGGCGGATCGCGCCTTCGGGAATCCGGCGGTCTTTCTGGAGAAATACATCCCGCGCGCAAAGCACATCGAGGTCCAGATCCTCGGCGACCAGCACGGGAATGTGATCCACCTTCACGAGCGCGACTGCTCCGTGCAGCGGCGCCACCAGAAGGTCGTGGAGGTCGCCCCCAGCTTCGGCCTCCCGCCGCACGTCGTCACGGAGCTTTGTGAGGCTGCCGCACGCATGGCCCGCGAGATTCGCTACGACAATGCAGGGACGATCGAGTTCCTCTACGATCTCGATCGCCACGAGTGGTTCTTCATCGAGATGAACCCACGCATTCAGGTGGAACACACGGTGACTGAAGTCATCACGGGCCTCGATCTCGTGCGGTCCCAGGTGCTCATCGCGCAGGGGCATGCGCTGCATTCCGCCGAGGTGGGAATGCCGGAGCAGGCCGCGGTGCCGCGCAACGGCTACGCCGTGCAGTGCCGCATCACCACCGAGGATCCGGAGAACAAGTTTATCCCCGATTACGGTCGCATCCTCGCCTACCGCTCTCCCGGCGGCTTCGGCGTGCGGCTCGACGGTGGCATGGGCTTCTCCGGAGCGGTCGTCACGCCGTTCTACGACTCGATGCTGGTGAAACTGATCACCAGCGGCCAGACCTACGAGGTCGCGCTGGCCCGCGCGAAGCGCACGCTGGCGGAATTCCGTATCCGAGGAGTCAAGACAAACATCCCCTTCCTCGAAAACGTCATCAGCCACCCGATCTTCCGTTCCGGTCAGGCTACTACGACGCTGATCGACACCACACCAGAGCTCTTTGCCTTCAAGCCGCGCCGCGACCGCGCGACCCGCCTGCTCAACTTCCTCGGCAACGTCATCGTTAACGGCAACCCGCAAGCCAAGGGCTACCGCCCGGACCGGCCGCTCCCGACACCGGTCGTGCCGGCCCACGTGCACCAACCGCCGCAGCCGGGAACCCGCCAGCGTTTGCTGGAGCTCGGTCCGCGCGGGTTCGCACGCTGGACGCGCGACCAGCAGCGACTGCTGATCACCGATACCACGTTTCGCGATGCCCACCAGTCGCTCATGGCCACCCGCGTGCGGTCCTACGACATGCTCGCCTGCGCCGACGCCGTGGCTCACCACCTCGACGGGCTCTACTCGCTCGAGCTGTGGGGTGGGGCGACGTTCGACACCGCGATGCGATTCCTCAACGAGGATCCGTGGGATCGCCTGCGCCAGCTCCGCGCCCGAATCCCGAACATCTGCTTCCAGATGCTGCTCCGCGGCGCGAACGCCGTCGGCTACACCAATTATCCGGACGCCGTCGTTGCTGGCTTCGTGCGCCATGCCGCTGCCAGCGGCATGGACATCTTCCGCGTCTTCGACTCCCTCAATTACCTGCCAAATCTCCGCGTGGCCATGGAGGCGGTCCAGGAGACGCACGCCGTCTGCGAGTCGGCGATCTGCTACACCGGCGACATCCTCGATCCGAAGCGCGATAAGTATTCGCTCAAGTACTACGTAAAGCTGGCCAAGGAGCTCGAGCGCATGGGGGCGCACGTCCTTGCGATCAAGGACATGGCCGGACTCTGCCGGCCCTACGCGGCGGAAAAGCTCGTTCGCACGCTGCGCGAGGAGGTGGGCCTGCCGATTCATTTCCACACGCACGATACGAGCGGCGTCGCCGCCTCGTCCGTCCTCCGCGCCGCCGATGCCGGGGTCGACGTGGTCGACCTCGCTCTCGCGTCGATGAGCGGGAGCACGTCCCAGCCAAACTTCAATTCAATCGTCGCCTCCCTCCAGCACACGCCGCGGGACACGGGTCTGAACTTGGAGCGCCTCGACCGTCTCTCCGATTACTGGGAGGCGGTGCGCGAGCACTATCGTCCGTTTGACACCGCACCACGCACGGGTTCGGCCGAGGTCTATCTGCACGAGATGCCGGGTGGTCAGTACACGAACCTGAAGGAGCAGGCGTCTTCCATGGGGATGTCCCATCGTTGGCCCGAGATCGCTCGGACTTATGCGGAGGTGAATCAGCTTTTCGGAGATATCGTCAAGGTCACGCCGTCCTCGAAGGTTGTCGGCGATCTGGCTCTCTTCCTCTTTTCGCGCGGCATCAAGCCCGCTGATGTGGTTAACCTTGAGCCGGGATCCATGCCGTTCCCAGAAAGCGTGATCGATATGCTCATGGGCGGGCTGGGTTGGCCGGAGGGTGGCTGGCCGGACGCGGTCTGGCGTGCGATCCTCGGCGGCGCCCGCTACACGGAGGCGAAGGCGCGCTACGAGCTTTCGTTGCAAGCAGCGGCTGCGGGCCGGCCGCCGCGCGATGCGTCCCGTGACACCGCCGAACTTGCGCGACTGACCCGCGATTTGGCCGAGAAGCTGAAGCGTGAGCCGACGACGGACGAACTGTTCTCCCACCTGATGTACCCGCAGGTCTTCGCGGATTTTCAGCGTCACCAGCGGGAGTACGGCGACGTCAGCGTGCTGCCCACCCCGGCGTTTTTCTTTGGGTTGAAGCCGGGCGAGGAGATCTCGGTCGAGATCGAGCGCGGCAAGGTGTTGATCATCCGGTTGGTCAGCGTGGGCGCGCCTGACAAGGACGGCCGCCGCACGGTCAACTTCGATCTCAACGGCATGGCCCGCGAGGCTTCCATTCCTGACCGCAGCGTCGCGGCCAAGGCGGTCGCTCGCGCGAAGGCAGACCTCGCCGATCCGCTGCAGATCGCCGCTCCGATCCCGGGCCTCATCGCCGCCTTGTCCGTCTCGGTCGGCGCCAAGGTTGCGAAGGGCGACAAGATCCTGATGATGGAGGCCATGAAGATGCAGACCACGGTGTACGCGCCGTGTGCTGGCGTCGTTTCAGAACTGTTCGTCGCGTTGGGCGATACGGTCGAGTCCAAGGACCTGCTCTTGCGTCTGCGCGCCTGATCGCGGGACGGGGAGGGTGGCCGGCAAAGAGCCAACCCTCCGTCCCACTCCGGCGCTTCCGTCGCCAGTCCAGGTGGGCCGTCGTCGGCGGCCCGTTGGACGTCGAGCGCCGCTCTCGGCCAGCGGTCGCAACGGGCGATGGCTCCCGCGCGACGCCGATCGGACGGGCGGTTAGGTGAGAATATCGCGCACGATTTCCCCGTGCACGTCGGTCAGACGGAAGTCGCGGCCTTGGAAGCGGTAGCTGAGTTGGGTGTGATCGAAACCCAACAGGTGCAGGATGGTTGCCTGCAGATCGTGGACGTGGACCTTGTTCTGGACGACGCCGAAGCCCAGTTCGTCGGTGCGGCCGTAGGTGAAACCGCCCTTCACGCCGCCGCCGGCGAGGAGAATGGAGAAGGCGTCCGGGAAGTGGTCGCGACCGAGAATATCGCTTCCTGACGTTCGCCCCTCACGGAACGGAGTGCGGCCAAATTCGCCTCCCCAGACGACGAGCGTATCGTCGAGCAGCCCGCGTTGCCGGAGGTCGCGGATGAGTGCGGCCACCGGTTTATCGGTGCGTGACATCTTCTGCGTGAGACCATCGCGGATATCCTCGCGCGGCGCGGTGCCGTGGAAGTCCCAGCCCCAGTCGAAGAGCTGGACGAAGCGCACGCCCTGTTCGAGCAGGCGGCGGCCCAGCAGGCAGTTGTTCGCGAAGCTGGATTCGCCCGGGCGAGCGCCGTAGGCCTCGAGCACGGAGGCCGGTTCGCGGGCGATGTCCATCACCTCGGGCACGCTGGTCTGCATGCGGAAGGCGAGTTCGTACTGGGAAATGCGTGTCAGCGTCTCCGGGTGGCCGAGTTCGGCCGCCTGCAGTTCGTTGAGCTCGCGCAGCGCGTCCAGCGTGCGCCGCCGCGTGGCGCGGTCCATGCCGGCAGGGTCGCTGACGTAGAGGACGGGGTCGCCCTTGGATCGGCACTGCACGCCCTGAAAAACGGACGGGATAAAGCCCGTACCCCACACGGCCTGTCCGGCGCTGGGCTGCGTTCCGCTGCTGACGAGGACGACGAAGCCGGGAAGGTTCTCGTTGGCCGTGCCGAGTCCGTAGGTGACCCACGAACCCATGGAGGGGCGTCCCTGGCGCGGTGAGCCGGTGAACAGGAGCAGTTCCGCGGGCGCGTGGTTGAACTGATCGGTGTACATCGAGTTGATGACACACAGATCGTCGGCCACCGAATGGAAGTGGGGCACGGCGTCGGACATCCAGGTGCCACCCGCGCCGTACTGTTTGAAGCTGCGCGGCGAGCCCATCAGCCGCGGCGTGCCAGAGGTGAAGGCGAATTTTTTCCCCTTCACGAAATCATCCGGAGCATACTGACCGTCGCGCTTCACCAACTCCGGCTTGTAGTCGAAGAGGTCGAGGTGGGGTGGCCCGCCGGACATGTGCAGGTAAATGATCCGCTTCACCTTCGGGGCGAAGTGGGGTGGCCGGGAGACCATGGGGTCTGTCGCGCTGATCGGGTTGACGGCGCCCATTCCGCGGGGAAGGAGGGCCTCAAGGGCGATCGCGCCGAGGCTGAACTGTCCGGCGCGGCGCAGGAACTGGCGTCGGGTCTGGTGCTGGAGTTTTTCGAAAGCGAGGTTCATGGGCGGGTGCGTTCAGCGCTTCATCAGGGTCTCGTCGAGATTCAGGAGAACATTGGCCACGGAGGTCCAGGCCGCGAGGGTGGGAGCGGGAAGATGGGCAGGCGGGGGAAGTTCGGCGTTTGCAATCAGCGTCGCGGCCCGGCCGGGATCGGCGGTGTACGTGGCCAGCGTGTCGGCGAAGAGCGTGGAGAGCGCACGGACTTCGGCAGCGGTGGGAGGGCGAGCGAGGACGCGCTCGAAGCCGAGGCGGATGCCGTCGGCGGGACTTGATCCGGCTTCAGCGAGCGAGGCCGCCAAGGACTGAGCCGCTTCGACGTAGACCGGATCGTTCATCGTCACCAGTGCCTGCAGCGGCGTGTTGCTGCGATCGCGGCGGAGGGTGCAGACCTCACGGTTCGGTGCATCGAACGCGGCCATGGACGGATACGGACTGCTGCGTCGCCATTCCGTATAAAGGCCGCGGCGGAGTCGACCCTCGCCGACATCCGTCTTCCAGTCGAGGGTGGCGCCGAACGCCGCGTTGAGACCGGATGCCGGCTGATAGGGCCGCGACGAGGGGCCGTGGCTGCGGGAACTCAGGAGGCCACTGACCGCAAGAGCTTGGTCACGGATCATTTCGGCGCTCAACCGGAAACGCGGGCCGCGCGAGATCAGGCGATTCTCGGGATCACCGGCAAGCGCCTCTGGGGTGACTCGGGCGCTCTGCCGATATGCCGCGGAGGTGACGAGGAGCCGGAGGAAGGCCTTCTGATCCCATTTAAGGCGGACCAACTCCGTCGCCAGCCAGTCGAGCAACTCAGGGTGGGTGGCGGCCTCGCCCTGTGAACCGAACTCTTCGGTGGTACGGACGATCCCGAGGCCGAAGATTGATTCCCAAAGGCGGTTGGCCTGGACGCGGGCGGTAAGGGGATTCTCCGGGCTCACCAGCCAGTGGGCGAGTGCGAGACGATCCGCCGGGCGATCTTTGGCGAGCGGGGGGAAGACTGCCGGCACGCCCGGCTGCACCTCGTCGCCGAGCTCCCGGAAATTACCCCGCAGCTGCACGTGCGTCGTGCGCTGTTTGCCAGCGGGAAGCTCGCGCATGACCAAGGTGGTGTTCACGGGCATGTCCTGCAGCGAGCGTTCCAGCTTGGCGATCTGCTGCTGATCGGCGGCGAACTCGGGCGCGATTTTCAGCGCGTAGAAGTCGAGGACGGTACGCTTCTGGGATTCCGTGCGCTGGGAGGCGGGTGTTTGAAGCGCGGCGAGGACTGGGGCGGGCGTGTGGATCTGGTCGGCGACGCGCACTTCGGTGGAGTAGCCGACCCGGAAGTGATTCAGGGTCGCCTTGGCCAGTTCCGCGCCTTGCTCGAGCGTCACCACGAGCGTCTCGTCCGGCCCGAGGATCACCGGCTTGGCCGGCTCGAGATAGAGCTGGTGGGCTTGGTCGATCGCTCCGCCGTTGCCCCAACCCTTCTTGGTTGCGGTGCGCTTACGGGGATTGGGGCGTTTGGGCTCGGCGTCGGTGATGATGTAGGACTCGTCGTACTCTGGGTCAGCATAGCTGGCCGTCACGCGGGCGATGCGGATGTCGACGGGGTCGCTCATCCGATGCTCGCGGCTTGGACGGGGTGCGTCGCGGCCCATCTGCGCCCAAATCGGACGACGGTTTTCGTCGAGAACGAGGACGCGGATCCAGCCGGGCGTCGACTCGGCCCCGGTGCGGCCCCAGAGCACCACGCGCTCGACTGAGCGCGTTGCGCCGAGGTCGACTTCCCACCAAGCGTCATCGCTGGCGGCGGTGAGAGCGACGGAGCCACGGGAAAAGTCTCCGTCCGTTTTGCCATCGATTGCGCGGGCTGCCTCCGCACCGTCGGCCACGGATGTTTGGTACGCCCTTCCCTCGCGGGCGAGGTTCCGGCCTTCACCGAAGACCTCGACTTCGGCGAGAGGGAGAGTGCGGTTCGGGCCCGGCAATTCGACGCGGATGTAGCGGGCCGGGCGCGCTGCCGGACCCTTGACTCCGACTCGAGCGCGGGTGACGACGAAGCGGCCGTCGGCGCCGCCTGCGCCGCCGCCGGCGAGAGAGGTGTGCGGGAGCGCCTCGACGCGAATCGCGGTGACGGGCTGATCGCGCGGCGTTGCGAGCTCGACGGCCACGGTCTCCTTGGCTGCACCCGCGGGAACAAACACGCGGGCGTCTGCGTCGATGGAGGCCTCCTTGGTCCCGGAGGAGAAGACCAGTTCCTTAGGTGCATTGGCCCGCCACGATGGCTTTGCGGGGAAGGCCGCGGCCCATGCGTCCGCAGCGGCGGAATGAGCGGGTGCAGCGGTGACGACGCGCGAGTGGGCCTCTTGGATCTGACGCTTCCACTGTGCGCGTAGCCCCTCCTGCTCGGCGGTGTAGAACTCCACGAACGGAGCTTCGTCATCGCGATCCGCGTCCGCGGTCTGATTGAAGAACGCATAGATCTGGAAGTACTCCGTGAGCGTGAACGGATCGTACTTGTGCGTATGACACTGGGCGCACGCCATGGAGGAACCCATCCAGACGGAAAAGGTCGTGTTGACGCGGTCGATGACTGCGACGGTCCGGAATTCTTCGTCGTCGGTGCCCCCCTCGGTGTTATTCATCGTATTCCGATGGAAGCCGGTTGCGTACAGTTGCTCGGCGGTCGGGTTGGGCAGGAGATCTCCGGCCAGCTGCTCGATCGTAAACTGGTCGAAAGGCACGTTGCGATTGAACGCATCGATGACGTAATCGCGGTAGCGCCAGATTGAGCGCGGCTGATCGTCGGCGTACCCTCGTGAATCGGCGTAGCGCGCGAGGTCCAGCCACGAGCGGGCCCAGTGTTCGCCGTAGGCTGGCCGGGCGAGTTGGAGGTCGACAAAACGCTCGTAGGCATCGGGGCGGGGATCGGCGACGAAGGCCTCGACCTCGGCTGGTGTCGGGGGCAGTCCGGCGAGATCAAGTGCGACGCGGCGGGCGAGGGTGCGACGATCGGCCTCCGGCTGCGGCTTCAGCTGGGCAGCCTCAAGCCGTGCGAGGATGAAGCGATCGATCGGCGTGCGGGCCCAGTCGGCCTGCTTGACGGCCGGCGGTTCAGGGCGCTTCGGCGCTTCGTAGGACCAATGTTGCGCGTACTTACCTCCTTGCGCGATCCAGCGGCGGAGCAGATCGGCCTCGGCGGGCGTGACCGATTTGCCGGTCTTGCGCGGAGGCATGATATCGTCGTCATCCGTGGTGAGGACGCGCTTCAGCAATTCGCTTTGGTCCGGATTGCCCGGGACGAGCGCATGGTACCCGCCGAGGTCCTCGCGCGCCCCGTCGAACGTATCGAGCCGTAGTCCTTCGTTGCCACCTTTGCGCTCTGCTTCGTCCGGGCCATGGCACCAGAAGCAGTTGTTCGAGAGGATCGGACGGATGTCGCGGTTGAAGTCGATTGGCTGTTCCGCCGCGGCGACAGCGCGGAAACCGCCCGCGAAAATCAGCAACGAGGCCGCCAGAAACCGGGATGTCGGGAGGGAAAACGGCATAGCAGGAAGGCGTGGGGCGCGGCCGTAAGATCGGTCTCGCTAGTCCCCGCTACTTTGAATTCCGCGTCGCAAAGACGCAAGTCGCACTGGACGAGTTTTCGGATGGCGAGATGATATTTCATCGCGCCGTGCTTCTCGCCGCCGCTAAAAATTACGAGGCCACGGCGCCCATTCGGCGTCGTCGGCCGAGCCGAAGCGCCGGTCAGGCCCGGCGGAGCGTATCTCCATCTGCATTCGGCTGAGTACGTGGAATCGGAAGGGCGTACCCCAGCGGTCGCAGAGTTCACCGCGAGCGTTGATCGCCGGATGGTCTGCAGGGACGAACGCATAGCCCAGCGAGTTGTTACCGGTGAGGGCGTCGGTGACTTCACGGTTATCCCCGATCGGGATTCCCGCGTCGCGGAAGTGCGTCAGCCACGCGGAGAATACCTCGTTGAGCAGGCGGAGATCCGCCTCGATCGTTCCACGCGGATCGTTGAGCCCGTCGACGAGTTCGCTGCGCGGTTCCGTCGAGCGAGGAGGGGACGGCGGAGGCGTTGCGACGACGGTTGCGGACGGGACGGCCTGCGGTTCTCCGGTGGTCTGCGTGGAGGGAGAGCGCGTTGCGCTCTGGCCGGAATCGGGAGACGCTGGTGGTGTGGGTGCGCGTAGTAACCAAGCGACTACGAGTAGCAACGCCAACAACAGCCCAACCGCGAGGGCTGGTCGGAAAAAGCGACGCAGCATCGTCAAGAGCGACAGTGACCGCTGAGACGGAGCGTGGGTGCGAGCCCGGCGCTCACGCCTTCATGAAGCCGAGGTCCGGCTTGGCGAAACGACCGAGGTTCGGGAAAACCACTGGGAGGTCGGTTGCACTGACCCCGAACCACCGCGCGAGCGTGGCGCTGTACTCGTCGACGCTGGTCGACGGGATCCACATGCCACGCGAGCCGGCGTCATCGGGTCCGCGGATCGTGAAATCCGGCATGGTGCCGTAGATGCTGCCGCCGTTGACCGCGCCGCCAACGATGAAGTGATGCGAGCCCCAAGCGTGGTCTGAACCGTCGCCGTTCGTGTCGAACGTCCGGCCGAAGTCCGAGGCGGTGAAGGTCGTGACCTGGTTCTCCGCCCCGATTGTGCCGAGGGCGCGATAGAAGGCGTTGATCGAGCGGCTTACGTCGTTCAAGAGGGAGGCGTGGGCACCGCTGGAGCGCTGGCCGACGTTGAGCTGGTTGTCGTGGAGGTCCCAGCCACCGATGCGCGCGAAGAACACTTGGCGCTTCAGGCCGAGCGCTTCTTGGGCGTTGATCAGCCGCGCGATCATGTGCAGCTGCTGGGAGAGGTTCGAGTTCATCCCGTTGAACTGAGCTTGGAAGGGACTCGCGCCCGTGACGACCGACGAAAGGAAGGCGCTGTCGTCGATTGCTTCCTTCGTCAGTCCGGCGAATGCGGTCTCGAAGAGGTTGCGATTCTGCGCGGTCAGCAGGTCGGTGAGCGCAGCGGTGCGCACGCCGTTGACGGAGGTGCCGGTTCCGGAGCCGGTCAGGCTGGGGACGGCGTTGGTGCCGACGGCATATTGGGACACGGTGCGGCCGACTTGGAAGAAGTTCTGGCCGGCGAGCGTCATCGCCATGGAAACGCGGTTATTTACGTTCAGTGCGTTGGTGAGGTCGGCAACCCGGCCGCCCCAGCCGCTGGCGAACGCCTTGTCGGGGACACTCGACTGCCACTCAATCTGCTGATCGTTGTGAGAGAAGAGCGCGGGAGGTAGGGGTACCGAGCGCGCGGTATACTGGGACTTGGTGGTCGGGTAGACGAGCGTGCCGACGTTCCCGAGGATCGCCACTTTCCCTTGGTCGTACATGGCCTTGAGATCGGCCATGGCGGGGTGCATGCCGAAGCGGCGACCATCGGCCACGGTGCCGGCGAGCGGGAGCAGGTCCGCCTGGGGGATGGCGAGTGCCCCGCGTCCGGCCGCGTACTGGCTGTAGGTCGATGCGTCGATCGGCACGATCATGTTGTTCGCATCGTTACCGCCGGAGAGGAACAAGCAGACAAGGGCCTTGAAGTCGGGCTGTGGAGCGGCCGCCATGCGCGGACCGACCGGCGTGAACGGGCTGCCGGTGTCGGCCACGGCGCCCACCATGCGCAGTTGGGCGAGTTGCGAGAGGAGTCCGGTGGCGGTGACGGCAGCGCAGCACGAGCCGAGGAAGCGGCGGCGAGAAGGGTCGTAGAGGCGTTGGGTGGGGTTCATGGCGGGCGATGGGGGTCGGTTACTTCTGGATGGCGCCGGCAGGAGAGGAGACGATGAGGTAGGCCGCAGAGCGGACGCGCTCGAGGCGGGTGGCGTCGTTGGTAGCGGGCATGGCGGTGATGGCCTGGACGATGCGATCGGTGGTGGCCTTCGGCAGGGTGCCCGCAGCGAGGTGGAGCGAAAGCCGGTCAACGAGCGCGGCCGGCGTGTTCGCGAGGGTCAGCATCGCGGCATCGAAACGCACGCCGACGGTTTGGTTGTCCGTATCGGTCGCCACGGCCCGATTTGCATAGATCTGGTTCCACAGGAAGTTCGGCACCGTCATGGCCGTCGTATCATTGAGAATCTGGTACTCCGGGGCGTAGAGACCGGCGCTCGCGAGCAGGCCGGGCTGGAAATAATCGGGTTCAAAGAAGTTGAACACCGTCGGTGCGCGCAAAGGAGTCTGGGCGAGGCTCGCGTCCGTCTGTCCAGAAAGGTAGGGAACGCGTCCGCTGTTCGAACTGGCGCCCAGTGCGCGGAGCAGGGCGGTGGTCCGGAGCACGGGCTCGCGTAGCTTGCCGAAGCTGGCGGATTCGATCATCTGCGGCGAACGAGCCTCGTAGTCCATGAGGATGGCGCGGACCACCGCTCCCATATCGCCGCGGATCCCGTTCCCGTTGTCGGCAAAGACCCGGCCGACGCGGTAAACGTAGCCCGGGCTGGGGTTGCTGGTCACGAGCCGCTGGATGAGTTGGCGCCCGATGAAGACTCCCGTGTTTGGATGCTGGAAGAGTGCGTCGAGGGTATCGGCAAGATCCTTCTGGGCGGTTTGGTTTGCCGGGAGAACGCGTCCGCCGACGATGGTCTTGGTGGACATGTCGTGGAACGCCGCGTAGGCCTGCATCGGTCGCAGGTAGTTGGCCGCGCCGCCCGTGAAGTTAGGGGTCGCGGCGGTCGAAGCATAGGACCAACCCGTGAACACCTTCGCGACCTCCGAGATGGTCTTTTGGTCGTACGTCGGGATCGGTGCGCCCGTGGGGTCCAGCTTGAGCGTGCCGTCGGGGTGCAGCTGATTGATCCCGATCGTGAACAGCTGCATCACCTCGCGGGCGTAGTTCTCATCCGGGAACGACGTTTGCACGCCCTGCGCATTGTAGGTGCCCTTGGGGTTGCGCAGGTGGCTGAGGTAGATGCCCATGCTGGGGCTGAGCGTTACGTCTTCGATCAGGGTGCGGAAGTTGCCGAACGCATTCTTGGCGAGCAGATCGTAGTAGAAGGCGAGTGCGGACGGTTGGTTGGTCAGCACTGCGTTGTTCTCGGACACGACAAAGATTTGGCTGAGGGCGAAGGCGACGCGTTGGCGGAGTTGATCCGGTCCGTCGACCGAGACCTTCCACCATGCCGCCTGACGGTTACTCTGGGTCAGCTGCGCGTTGCCCGCGGGCTTGCTGAAGGCGATGAAGTCGGCGTCGGTGGCCGCGTCGTGGGACGACATGGGCACCGCCATCTGGCTGGTGATCCACTGATCGAGGGCGACGGCCGTCTTGCCGGTCAAGGCGGTGATCTCGTCGGAGGTTGGACCGAAGGTGGCCTGCGTGAGGAAGCGCGCCGCATCCGTGGCGGAGAGCGCCGCGGCCGACAGCGCGGGCGGCGGCGCGGGCGGGGTGAAGGCCAGTGAACCCGTCGTGCGCACAAACGATCCGCGCAGCTCGCCGGTGGGCGCGTTCGCAGTCTCGATCGCGACAAACACCCGGCCCTCGCGGATCGCTGTGACAATTTCGCTGACGCTGAGGTTTCCGCTGGGGGAGATATTCCACTGCAAGCCTGAGATCTGTCCGTTGGGCAGGCGCAAGAGGTCGGTGCCGACTTGGCCAGGCTCACCCACGCGGAGATAGGCGACGGTCTGCGCGGAGCTGAGTCCGTTGAACGACACGTTGATCACGGCGTACGAATTGTCGCTGCTGAGCTGCAGGGATGCGGATCCCGAGGCGGTCGAGCCGGCCACTCCGGTCGGCACCCGCAGGTTGGAACCGTAGAGCGTGCCCGGGTTGTAGAAGATGGTCGCGGTAGCGTTGTTGCTCGAGCCGACCGAGTAAGCGGGCCCATTGGCGAGGCTGACAATGACCGACTTGTTCGGGGTCATCCCGGTGGACGCGTCCTTGACGACCGGTGTTACGCTGACCGTCGCGCTCTCGGCTCCTGCGGGAATGGTGACCGAATCCGGGAGGGATCGGTAATCCTCTCCGCTCGCCGCCGACCCGCTGGTGGTGAAGTAGACGGTGAGCGGAGCGCCGGTGGCTCCCGTGCGCGAAACCGTGAACACCGCCGGGGGAGCACTCAGCGTGTCGGTGGTGGCAACGGATGCGGCGATCGCGACGGTGGGGCGCTGGTCGGTGGTGAGGTCGTAGAGCTCGACGAGCGCAAGGCCGGTGGTGTTGTTTACGCCGGAGACCTGGACGCTGTAGCTACCTGGGGCGAGCTCGGCGATGAGGGACGCATCGCGCGAACCCTGAGCAAACGCGAAGGCCCCCGCCCGCGCCGCAGCGGCGCTGATCGCGGCGGCACTCACGGAGCCCCAGTTGTCATTGGTGGCGACCGAGACGTTGGCGCTGTTGAGAACGGAGATCGTGGGGTCGGCCAGCGTGTTGGTCAGGCCGAAGTTCGAAAGCGCAGGCCCGGCGGCGCGGACGAGCAGTTGCCGGTTTCCGGATCCCGGGGCGACGACGACTCCGGTGATGAGGATGCCGCCGCCGGTTCCCACCATGGCGCGCGTGGAGAGGTTAATCAGGCGCGATGAGCCGCTCACGTCGTACATCTCCAGCAACGAAATTCCGGTCCGGGTCGTACCCAAACCGGTGACTTGGGCGGTGTAGCTGCCCGGAGGAAGCGTCAGCAGGAGCGCGGCATCACGGCTGTTTGCAGCGAAGGGGAAGGCTCCGACCGCGGTGAGCGTGCCCGTGCCGCCAATGCTCGTCGCCGTCCAGTTGTCGTTCACGCCGATCGACTTGTTCTGACCGTCGAAAACCTCAAGCCGCGGGTCGGCGAGTACACCGCTGACGCCGAAGCTGGAGAGTGCCGGGCCGGCTGCGCGGATCAGCACCTGCTTGGACCCGCCCGCTTCGATGACGAAGCCGATGATCGGCGCGCTCGCACCGGTCCCGACTTGCGTGCGGGTCGAAAGGTTGGACAACCGCTGTGCAGACAGCGAGGCGACGAGAACGGATCCGAGGATCGCGAGGCGGAGGGGACGCGTCAGGAATTTCATCGGGCGGAGCGGGGTAGAGGTTCCCATTTCCGGTGCTAGCTCACGCGGCCGGCCCGGAATGGTAGAACGATAAAGTTCAAAGACTTGCGCTGCTCAACGGCGAGCCTGGAATACGTAAATTGGTGTTAATTCGTTATTGCAATTAAAAATCAATAAATCTCGCGACGAATCAGCTGAGGCCTTTGTGTTCTGCTTAAATAAATAATGATTAGGAATTTATGTAGTGAGTGTGGTCCTCATTGTCGGCTGATGCGGACTGTCCGTGTCTCGCCCTAGGTGCGTCGTCGTTCGGAGTTGCCCACGTTACACATGGCCTCGCTCAACGCGGAGCCCTGGCTCGACCCCTCTCCCCATGCGTCTCCTGATCTGGTGTGGTCTGCTCGTCGGCAGCGTCCTGTCTTTGAGTTCAGCCGACGCGGTGTCTTCAGAGATTCCGCGAGAGTGGGTGGATGCCGCGACGGGGCATCGGGTGCGTCGGCTATCGAAAGAGGCGGGCACGGCTTCGCTGTATTTCCATCAGGATGCGTTTCTTCGGGATGGGAAACGGATGCTGGTCACGACGCCGCAGGGAATCGCGGCGCTGGACATCGAGAGTGGTGCGGTGCGCGTCCTGATCCCGCGAGAGCAGGCGTCGCTCGGTGGGTCGTCCGGCTTGGAGGTTGGTCACCGCACCGGGCTCGTCTATTTCGAGCGAGAGCAGGCCGTATGGACGGTGGATCCCGAGACGGGGGAAACGCGGCGGCTCGCCGCTCTTCCGGTGCGGGGGAAGATGTCGGACATCAATGCGGATGAAACACTGCTGGTCGGTACCACCTCGGATCCGGGGTATCCACCGGTCAATACGTGGCCCCCGAAGGGAACCGTGATGCATGGGCCGGATGGACGTGAGCTCACGTTCGCCGAGATGCGCGAGGTCCTGATCAATCGGCGGCTCGAGCAGCGCGTACCGATGACGCTCTTCACGCTTAATCTCCGGACGGGGGAGGTGACCACGATCCGGCGTACGACGGACTGGCTGGGTCACGTGCAGTGCTCACCGACAGATCCGGGTCTCATCATGTTTTGTCATGAGGGCAACTGGCATAAGGTGGAACGGCTTTGGACGATCCGGACCGACGGTACCGGGCTGACGCGCGTGCACGCCCGCACGATGAACATGGAGATCTGGGGGCACGAGTTCTTCTCCCCCGACGGAAGCACCGTGTGGTATGACCTGCAGACGCCGCGAGGCGAGGTCTTCTGGCTGGCGGGCTACGAACTCGCGACCGGCCGACGCACGTGGTATCACGTCGAACGCAACGCGTGGTCCGTGCACTTCAACATCTCGCCCGATGGCCGGCGCTTTGCGGGTGATGGCGGTGACTCCGAGATGGTGGCGAAGGCACCGGACGGTAAGTGGATTTACCTTTTCGAACCCGAGGGTATTCCGGACGTCGCTGGCATCCGTGCTCCCGGTGCGGATACGCTAGTCCATCCCGGCCGCTTGCGGGCGAGACGCCTCGTCAATCTCGGCGCGCACGACTACCGCGTCGAGCCCAACGTCCGCTTCAGCCCCGATGGACGCTGGGTGATCTTTCGCGCCAACCTGCACGGCGCGGTCCACACCTACGCGGTCGACACGGTTCCCGCTGTGTTGCGCGACTGATGCCGCGGCGCCGGGCGGCCGACCCTCGGTTCGGTCGGCTCGCCGGGCGTTGCGGCAGGGAATCGTCAGCTTAGGGTGAACGCCGGAAGGCGAACGATGCGCCCGCCGCGCAGAGCAGATTCGTGGGCGCACAGTCCAACGCAGGTCCAGTTTGCCGACTGGCGTGCATTCGGGTAGGGTTCGCGTCCCTCGACGAGGGCGGTAATGAACTCGTGTGCGAGGTGGGGATGAGATCCGCCGTGGCCTGCTCCCTGGGTGAAGCTGAGGTGGGTCTTCTTCCCGAGGTCATAGACGCCCTTGGTCGTGAACGGGCGGATGCCTTTCGGCAGGCGCTTCGCATAGTCAGGCACGGTGATCTTCTTCGGGATCTTGTGCTCGGGGAGCTTGGCGGTGTGGAGGACGTGCGGCTCGTTTTCAACCAGCGTCCACTCGAAGGACTTCTTCGAGCCGTAGACGTCGATGCTTTCGCGGTACTGACGCGCAGTGTCGAACAGTGAGCGGATAATACGCGCAGTCAGGTCGCTATCGCGAAGCTTCACGTGCGCCGTCTCCACGGCGAAGGGCGACTTGTAGTGCTTAACGAGTTCGCGGCGGATGGTACCCGAGCCGAAGCAGGAGACGTACTCCGCCGCAGCATTCGTCAGTGCGAGCATCGGGCCGACGCAGTGGGTGGCGTACCACATCGGGGGCAGGCCGGGCCAGTAGTTCGGCCAGCCGTCCATGTCTTGCTGATGGCTTGCCTGCAGGAACTGGATTTTGCCGAGTTCGCCTCGGTCGTAGAGTTCCTTGATGAAGAGGTATTCCCGCGCGTAGACCACCGTCTCCATCATCATGTAGCGCAGGCCGGTGCGCTGGGTGAGGTCGACGATGGTGCGACAGTCGGCCACGGAGGTGGCCATCGGCACCGTGCATGCCACGTGCTTGCCGGCCCGCAGTGCGGCGATCGACTGGGCCGCGTGGTCCGGGATGGGCGTGTTGATGTGCACGGCGTCGATCTCAGGATCGCACAGAAGCTCCGCGTAGTCCGTGTAGCCCTTGGCAATGCCAAAGGCTTTTTGGATGGCCGCGAGTTTCTTGGGATCGCGTTGGCAGACCGCCACGAGATTGGCGTTCGGGTGTGCTTGGTAGATCGGAATGAACTCCGCCCCGAAACCGAGGCCGATGATCGCGAGGTTGATTTTCTTGCTCATGGGATGGGAGAAGAAGGGACGGAAAACTTGGATCTGCAATCGCAGACGGCTCGCTGACGCTCAGCGAGGGGGAGTGGTGGTTTGCAGGTAGGCGACCAGATCAGCGACGTCGGGCTCGGTAAGGGCCGAGAAGAGCCCGGCGGGCATGAGTGAGATCTCAAGGCGCTCCTGCCGGCGAATCTGAGCTTTCGAGAGCGTAACGGTCTCCGCCTGATTCACCAGCGTGATCGCAGCGGCCGTCTCGGCGCGCACGATGCCGGCGGCGACGCGCCCGTCGGCGAGCTCGATGGTGACCAGCTGGTTGTCGCGACCGATGTCTGCGTTCGGATCGAGGATGTTACGGAGGAGGTAATCGAGATCGCCGCGATTCGAGCCGGTGAGTTCAGGGCCCACGCCCCGGCCGTCGCTGTAGAGGACGTGGCACGAGGCGCAGGTCGCGAGGTAGAGCTCGCGACCGCGACGGAGATCGGCCGCGGCGAGGCGGGCGGGTGTCAATTCCGCCTTCCAGCGGGCGATGGCCGCCGCCGTTTCGGCGGGGGTCTCTCGTGCGACGCCCCAGACGCGGGTCAGCGCGAGGTCGAGCTCGGGTTCTCGATGGAGTCGCACTTGGCGCGCGAGCGACGCATCGAAGTCGGTCCGAGGAATACGTCCCTCCGCGAGCGCTGCGACGAGTTCGTGGGCGTACCGCGGGCGGGCGGTCAGTAGTCCGAGGGCCACGCGCTTTTCCTCCCGCGTGAAGGAGGCGTACACCGAAAGAATCGCCGCTGGGGTGGTGGGTACGTCGTAGGCCGCGAGTCCGCGCAGGGCGTCGCCGCGCAGGCCGGGTTCGGCAAGGAGGCGGTGATAGATCGGCGCGAGTTGGAAGTTCTGCGTTTCCAGCATGACCCGGAGTGCCGCTTGTCGTGCGGGCAGCGGTGCGAAGGCGTCGGTCACGATCGCGGCCTTCCGCCAGGCGAGCTGTCGGTCGCCAAATCGGACCGCGAGGGCATCGGCCTGCGCGATGACCACCGGGTCGGTGCTCAGGCCGAGGTTGGCATAGGCTGCACCCCACGCCGCGGGAGCGGTGAGGGCCGAGCGACCTTCGGTCGCCGTCGTTAAGCTGGTCAGCAACTCGCGTTGGTAGGAGGTATCCTGGGTCCGGGCAAGGGCCTCCGCGAACGTGTCGAGTCCGCTGCGTTTCGCTCCGCCGTTGCTGCCCGCTGCCTTCTCGTCGGCGAGCGCGGCCGCGCGACGGGTGAAGAAGGAGCGTAGTGCCGTCAGCGGCGTGCGCTCGGCAAGCGCGGCCGCGCGCGCTGGGTCCGCCGGTACGAGGGGCTCCGCGGCGTACCAGTAGAGCAGCGGAAGGTTGGGGTCGTCTGCATCTTCACCGTGGCCGAGGAGCGCTTCCACAATTGGCCAGCGCTCTTCCGCCGCGATTCGGCGTGCCGCGGAGGCAAGGTAGCGTCGGACCACAGGAGATGGATCGCTCGCGGCGAGCGCGGCGAACGCCGCACGCAACGCCGGCGACGGAGCGCGGTCTTCGGTCATGAGCTGGACCGTCCACCCGCGCACTTCCGGATGAGGAGACTTCAGGCACTCCAGCGCCAGTTCGCCGGTGAGGCCTCGCGTCACGTGCAGGGCCCAGAGGACGCGGAGTTGCCGCGTGACCTCCGGCGTCGTGCGCAGCAACTCCCGCAGGGCGGCATGCACCGCGGGGTCTGGCCCGCGCTCCTGCAGGAGGAGACGCGCGCGTCGCACGTGCCACTCGTTGCGATGCAACTGAAGCCGCACCAATTCCGCGCTGGAGAGCGCGGCGAGGTCGATCATGACCGGTTTCGGATCGCCGTAGCTGATCTTGTAGATGCGCCCATTGGTGCGGTCCTGCGGATGCTGCTGATGGCACGCCCGAGCGTCGTACCAGTCGCTGTTGAAGAGTGATCCGTCGGGCCCGGTTTCCAGACGCAGGCCCCGGAACCACGCATCATTTGCCCGCATAAAGTCGGGTCGGTGTGAACCGATGTAGCCCGAGCCGTTCGGGCGTAGTTGCTCGCGATTGATGCGGCTGCCGAGGACATTGTGGGTGAATAGCGCCCCGCGGTACTCCTCAGGAAAGTTGTCGCCGAGGTAGATCAGTGTCCCGGCATGCGCGTGCCCGCCGCCCGCTGCATCGGTGCCGCCGGCTCCGAAGCGCGCGTCCGACCACGCGACTCCGCGATCGTAGTGGAAATGATCCGCGATGGTCTTGATGTCGCCGTAGACGAAAGGATTAAAGTGTTGCCCGGCCTGACGGTGGTAGTGTCCGCCTTGGACCACGTGGTAGAGGTGAGGAATCACACACGCGGTGACGAAGGCGTCGCCGACGTCGTTGAAATCGAGTCCCCATTGGTTGCTCATGCCCTCGGCGAACACCTCGAAGAGTTTCTTCGTCGGGTGGTACCGCCACACGGCGGCGTTGAGTGGCGAGCGTTCTGCGTCGCGCGCGCCGGGGCGGCCGACGTTGGAATGCGTAAACACGCCTTGGTTTCCGTAGAGCCATCCATCCGGTCCCCACACAAAGCTGTTCAGCGTCTCGTGGGTATCCTGCCAGCCCCAGCCATCGAGCACCGGTTGCGGCGGACCATCTGGGACGTCGTCACGATTGCGATCCGGAATGAAAAGGAGGTAAGGCGGGCTGCCCACCCATACCCCGCCGTGTCCGACGGCGATGCCGCTGGCGAAGTTGAGCTGATCGTAGAACACGGTGGAGCGATCGTGGCGACCGTCGCCGTCCACGTCTTCCAGCACTAGGATACGGTCGCGGCCGTAAGGGGACCAGGTCGGGTAAGCGTAGTTCTCCACCACCCAGAGACGTCCGCGTTCGTCGATGGTGAACGCGATCGGCTGGTGCACGGCCGGTTCGCCGGCAAAGGGCACGGCGCGGAAGCCCGGCGGAAGTGACATGGCCCGCGCTGCCTCCTCGGGGGTGAATCCCTTGCCGGCGGCGATGGGAAACTCACCCGCTTGTGCCGCGAGGCGGACGGACGTCAGGTCCGTCGCGAGAAGAGCAAGGCACAACGAGGCAAGGGCGCCGAGCGGGCGCGGTCGGATCAGGGGGAAGCGGGACATTGGGGCGAAGTCTCCGAAGTGCAAAGGTCGGGGAACGGGACCTTGCGATGACATGGTCACTGTCGCTCCCCTGATCGTGCTGCGTCAACCAAGGAGGCGACGCGACCGCAGACGCGCCTCACCGTCGGCGCGGCGACCACCTTGCACCCCGCGGTGTTGGCGTGCGGCAATGGGTCATCGTTCTTCGCCCTGCTCCGAGGACGTGGTGGATGAAATTTCAACCGCGTGCGCTTGGAGGGTGAAAGGCTTGGCTGGCGCAGGGGTGGAGGTGCGTGTTGGATCGTCTCGGGTCCGCGGTGGTCCGTGGACTGGAGGATCGTGCGCCATCGGGTGTGGGATGCTCCCTGTTTCCGACACGCTGTGATTTTCGACTATGACCACCTCTCCTTCTGTTTCCCGCCGCCGTTTCCTTGGGGTAGCTTCATCCGCCACGGCTGCGCTCGCCTTTCCCTTTGTCCTGCGGAGTGCGCCGGGAGGATCGCCGAGTCAGCGACTGAACGTGGCCTGTGTCGGGGTTGGTGGCCGCGGTTGGGCCGCAGTCCAAGGTATGAGCAGCCAAAATTTGGTGGCGTTCGCCGACGTAGATGACGCGCGTGCGGCGCGCACGTTCCGCGAGCATCCGGACGTGCCGCGGTTTCGCGATTACCGGGTGATGTTGGAGCGGCTGGGCAAAGACATTGATGCGGTCACGGTCTCGACTCCGGACCACATGCATTACCCGATCGCGCGTGCGGCGCTGGAGTTGGGTAAACACGTTTTTGTGGAGAAGCCGCTGGGCCACACGGTCTGGGAGGCTCGCGAACTCAGTCGCCTGGCGAGCGAGAAGCGGGTCGCCACGCAGATGGGCAATCAGGGTCACGCGGCGGAAGGCATGCGCCTCTTGCGCGAATGGTATCAAGCCGGTGTTTTGGGAGAGATTCTCGAAATTCACTCGTGGACCGATCGGCCGATCTGGCCGCAGGGATTGAAGGGGTTTGATCACAGCCAACGGATCCCGGTCGTGCCGGAGACGCTGGACTGGGACAGTTGGCTAGGCGTGGCCCCGACGCGGGAGTATGACCCGGGGTACCTTCCCTTCAACTGGCGTGGATTCTGGGACTTTGGCACGGGGGCGCTCGGCGACATGGGGTGTCACCAGATGGATGGTGCGTTTTGGGCGTTTGACCTTGGCGCGCCTGCTTGGGTGGAACCGGTGAGCGCGAATGCGACCGACCTGAGTGCGCCGACGTCCTCGATCGTGCGGTATGGATTTCCTGCGCGTGGTGCACGGCCGGCGATCCAGTGGACGTGGTACGATGGGAACCTCGGTCCCCCGCTGCCGCCGGAGTTGGAGGAGGGGCGGATGCTTCCGGAGAATAGCACGTTGATCGTCGGCACGCGGGCATCGGTCATCGCGCAGGCGAACTACTTCACCGTCCGCATCGTGCCGGAGGTGAAGATGCGCGAACTGGCATCGGCGCTACCGCCGAAAACGATCCCGCGAATTCCCGGTGGGGATCACTTTGCCGAGTGGATCAACGCGTGCAAAGGTGGCCCCGGGGCCGGCTCGCACTTTGGCTACTCAGGGCCGCTTACGGAGATGGTGTTGCTCGGCAACGTTGCGCTCCGCGCGCGGCGTCGCCTCGAGTGGGATTCCGCCGCCTTCCGGATCACCAACGTGCCCACAGCCAACGCGCTGCTCACGAAGGACTATCGTCCGGGTTGGGGCGTCTAGCGATCGCCCTTACTTGTCGGGACGGTCCGGCGCACGGGCGTGCGCCCGTCGCTGGACCGCGCTGCAAGTGCATCAGGGCTTGGCCAGCTCCGCCTCGATGAACCGGTAGGCCTCCTCCCGGATCTCGGGAGGGAAGTCGTGTCCGCAGTCTGGGTAGCGCACCTGTAATCGCTCGGGCACGCCGAACAAAGCGTAGATCTTCGACGCCTCCTGCACCGACAGTCGGACACCTTCGACCGCAAAGTTGGTGTCGCCGATCGGGGAGTTGGAGAAGAAGCCCCGCGGCGCGAGGGCTGCGAGCAGCTCCGGGAAGTCCCATGGGACGCGTGCCGGATCGTTTCCGTACCGCTCGAGGAAGCGTGGCAGGTAGCGCTCTCCCTCCCAGCCCTTGAGATCGCCGTTCTTATAGTATGGGGTCGGAGTCCAGCCGCAGCTCGAGACAATTGCTCGAATCCGTGTGTCGACAACGCTGAGCCAGATTGCGTTGTGTCCTCCGAGTGAGTGGCCGATCGCCGCGATCCGCTGGGGGTCGACATCCGGCAGTTCGCTGAGTAGGTCGACACAGCGCATGTGGTTCCACACGCCCTTGAGCGTACCCGAGGGATAACGATCCTTCGAAAAGTCGTACTTGTATTCCCCGAGTGTCGGGAACTCGGGAGCGATGACCACAAATCCGCGCTGCGCCAGCTCCCGCGCGTAGGCGAGGTTGGGCGAGCCGGCGAGGCCGATGATCTCATCCTTGCCGAATCGGAAGTGCGTCTGGTGGAGCGCGATGACTGCTGGTCCCCGGGTTCCGGGACTCGCGTTGGTCGGACGGAGCAGCCACGCCGGGATGTGGTCGCCGTCATCCGCGTCGATCATCAACTTCTCGCGGGTGAAGCCCGGGCCTTCGGCGCGGCTGCCTTCGACCACGGTGTACCGCACTGGGCCGAGGGTGCTGCGATCCGGGAGTTCCCCCGTTGACGCATAAAATCCGACCAAGATGTCGGCCCGCCGTTTTGCCCAGTCCGCCTGAGTCCGCACCGGTTGCTCTCGACCGGACTCGTCGATGAAGTAATCGACGCGGAGGTGGTTGCGTGCACGGGGTTCGACAACTGGGTCGGTCGCTGCGGGGGTCGCCTGGGGCGGTGTGGCTGCTGGTGTGGCGGTACCGAGGCTCGCCGTCAGGACCAGGAGGGTGATCAGCCGACTGGCTCCGCTGACGTGACGGAGGTCGCAGCGGTTGGAGGAGGTGGAGGACGGTCTGATTGCCGGCGGGAGCGCGGTGTGATCGAATGAGCGAGTCTTGGAGTTGGGGTGCATGGCGGGGTGGAATCGGATCCGGTGGGCGGCGGTGAGCGTGCGAGTGAAGTACGACCCGAGGGTGTGGCGAAGACGTTGAGGATTGGGAGTGCGATCAGTGAGGCCCACGGCGTGAAGACGGGAAACGTGCAATGACGTAAAACCGTGATCGCCGCGCCGCCAAGCAGGGCGAAGGGGGGCGCCCGGTTGGCCAGCGGCCGCAGCCAATTGGGGCCGCGGAGGGGGACGCGGGTGGAAGGAAAGCACAAGAGAGCATGAGGCTCATCCGCCGGGGATGCGGTATCCGAGCTAGCCGTTTTCTCTCCACTGTTGTCAAACGTTCAGGCTCAGCAGCGGCGGCGCGTGGAACCTTACCTCGCCGTTACGGCCTGCCTCGGGATCGTTCGCTGCGCCAGCGGGCCGCAGGACCGTTGGCTCTTGGGTCCGATAATGGAGCAGCACCTCGCGCCTCGCGCCGCAGGGCTCGTCCAAAAGACCCGCCAAACGGCGCTGGGGGGTGCCGCCGCAGAGAAAGGCGTGGTGCCTTCGGCGAGCCTAGCCGAAGAATAGATACGCCACGAAGATCGCCGCGATCACGCCCGCGAAGTCGGCGAGGAGGCCGTACGTTACCGCGTAACGGGTTCGCTTCACGCCGACCGACCCGAAGTACAGCGCGATGATGTAGAAGGTGGTGTCCGTGGCACCTTGGAAGATGCAGGAAAGTCGTCCGACAAAGGAGTCGGCGCCGTGGGTCTGCATCGCATCGATCATCATGGCCCGAGCGCCGCTTCCGGAGAGCGGTTTCATCAGCGCGGTCGGCAACGCGGCCGTGAAGTCCGTCGGCCAGCCGACTGCGCGGAGCGCGATGTCAAAACCCGAAACGATCATTCCCATTACCCCCGAGTTGCGGAGCACGCTGATGGCGACGAGCATCGCCACGAGGTAAGGGATGACGGTCATCGCCGTCTGGATGCCGCCCTTTGCACCCTCGATGAACGCTTCGTAGACGTTGACGCGTCGCTTAGCCGCGATGAGCAGCAGCGTGACGATCAGGGTGAGGAGCGTGACGTTCGCGGTGACCTTGGAAAAGACTTCGATCTGGGCTCGCGAGAGCTGTGTGGCGAGGACCCAGACGCCTCCAATGATTACGAGCGTGAGGCCGCCCAGCCATCCAAGGATGACGCGGTCGAGAAGATTGATCCCTTGACGTAACGCGACTGCGACCAGCGCGGTGACCGTCGCGGCGTAGGTTGCGATGAGGATCGGGAGAAACACGTCCGCCGGATTGGCGGCCCCGAGGATCGCACGCTGTGCGATGATCGAGATCGGGATAATGGTCAGTCCCGATGTCTGAAGGACTAGGAACATGATCTGCGCATTGCTCGCTTCGTCCTTGCGGGGATTCAGGCTTTGGAGGCTCTCCATCGCCTTGAGGCCGATGGGCGTCGCGGCGTTGTCGAGGCCGAGCATGTTTGCGGAGAAGTTCATCAGGATCTGACCGCTGGCAGGATGGCCTTGCGGGATCTCCGGGAAGATGCGGGCGAAGAAGGGGCCGATCAGTCGCGCCAGCCACTGTACGGCACCGGCCTTTTCCGCGACCGACAAGAAGCCGAGCCAGAGGGTCATCACGCCGGCGAGTGGCAGCGCGAGATCCATCACGGCCGTCTTCGCCGAAGTGAAAGTGCCGTCAACCACCGTCTTAAAGACGTCGGCGTTGCCGGTGGCGATCCACTGGGCGAGCGCAGCGAGGAAGCCGACCGCAAAGAAGGCGACCCAAAGGTGATTCAGGACCATGGCTCTATGCGTGCCTGCTTCCCGTCCCGGGGGCGAGCACGTCCTGCAGGAAGGTCAGCGTACCGGCCGAGGCATCCATCATGACGCGTGCGCCGAGTGGCAGGATCTGTGCCCCGGGACCGTGCCCAGCCGGCCAACCGCTGAGGACGGGCCGCCGGAGAGGTGCGAGGTAGTCCGCGAGGACTTCGGCGGGTGAGTCCGCGCCCGAGAATCGTCCGAGCAGGAACCCTTTGGCCTCTCCAAGTACCCCCGCGTACCGCAGTTGCTGGAGAAGGCGGTCGACGCGGTAGGGCGCTTCGCTCACCTCTTCGAGGAAGAGGATGGCGCCGCGGACATCCAGCGCATAGGGCGTCCCGACGAGTGAGGCGATCAGGCTGAGGTTGCCGCCTACCACCGGGCCTTTCGCCACGCCTGGGCAGCCGAAGAGCGCGGTTTCCGGCGCGGGAGCCCAGCGTGTCCCAGCACCTAGACCCTCACGGAGAATGTCGAATCCCAGCTTCGCGGGCGGGATTGGCGAGTCGACGAGGTCAGAGGCGAGCATGGGCCCGTGAAACACGATTCGGCCGGCATTGGTGAACTGCGCGTGCAGGGCGGTAAGATCGCTGTAACCGACGAATGGCTTCGCGTGCGCGACGAGGCGCGGCCACGCCACGCGATCGAGCACCCGCCCGCTGCCGTAACCGCCGCGGACCGAAAACACGGCGGCGATCTCCGGGTCGGAGAACGCAGCTTCCAAGTCGTGGGCCCGCATGTCGTCATCACCGGCAAGGAAGCCTTTCCGAGCGTGGCAACTGGGGTAGAGGCGGGCCCGATAGCCCATCGCTTCCAGCGTGGCCGGAATGCGTGCCACCGCTTCCGCCGGTGCCGGCCCGGCGGGCGCGATTACGCCCACCAACGCGCCCGGAGAGAGCGTTGGCAGCGGGGAAGAACTTGAAGGTGGGGCGGGCAGGGACATGGGGGCGTGAGCGGGCGCGGAGGGCAGGGCGAGGATCGCGCAGTGAGTAGTGGAGCAGATCTGCACTCAACGAGAGGCGGAGGCGTACGCTTTCGGAAGGAAGATGCTTCCCTTCACGGAGACGAATTCTTCGGCTCAAGTCGTGCTTCCAGCCATGCGTCGATCGCCGCGCCCAGTTGCGGCACTTTCCACGTGGTGGTGGTGTTCTCCGCCGGCGCGTAACGCGTGCCGAGGTTCGAGAGGAGGGCAATGATATAGTGGCGGCGCTGCGGGGTGATGCCCACGACGATGCCAGCGTCGGAGAGGAAATTTTCCGTCGTGCCAGTCTTGTGGTCGAACTGGACCTCGGTGGCAGATTGCGCGGCACGGATGTCGGGGGGGCGCTTGAGCTCGAACGCGGCCACGCCTCCCTCGGGAGTGATCCAGCGCTCGGGCACACGCGCCGGAATGCCGGGACGCCAGCCGGGGACCCCGGCGACGGCGGTGCTGGAGAGTACCTCGTGCAAGGCTTGGCTCGCCAGCAAGGCGCGCACCTCCGCGCGGCTCGCGTCCGTGAGCAGCGGCGGTGTCCCCGCCTCCAGCCAAAGCGGCGGCGGGGCAGCCTCGTCCAACAGCCAGAGCAGGCGCGCGGTGTCCCAAGCGGTCATTTGCAGTTCGCCGACGCCGGCGCCGTCGCGGTTCATCCAGCCGCCATCCGGACGCGTTTGGGCGAGGCGGAGTGTGGTGAGGCCGTAGCGGGCGAACGCGTCGTGGACGCGGTTGTGTCGCTCGGCGCCGTCGGTACGCACGATCGCACCGAGCTGGTGGAGTAGCGCGACGAGAGCCGAGGTCGCGTCGTTACTGCTGACCGCGATCATGCGTTCCGCCCATGCGCGCACCGGCAACGTCTCCGCGCGGTAAGCCCAGGGGGCGGACCACGTGGTGCGTCCGGAATCGACTTCCAGCGCGATGCCGACGAGGACCATGAGTTTGACGAGGGACGCGGGGTAGGGCGCAACGAACCTCGGCTGATCGGTTCGGCCACCCAAGGTGCGCCACGTGAGGCGATCCCAGTCTGCCCCGGGCAACCAGCTTGCGGAGTTGCCGGCGGCGTCACGCTGGTCCGCGAGGAAGTGCACATTGTGCACTGATCCGAAGGGTCCGGTGAATTCCGCGATCCGGCCATGGGGGTGATCGCGGGAGAAAAAGACGTTGGCGCCCACCGCTGTCCCGGACGAGGGAAAGGCGATGACGGCCACATCGATGGATGGAAAGACCTCGACCGGTGCGCCTTGCCGCAGACGGTCGGGGGTTGATTGAAACTGCTGGCTTTGGACCGCGAGGAGGAGCGCAGCGGCGAGTTCGGCGGAAATCATGGTGTGGTCGGGGGAGACGGGGTCGACTCCTCCGGGGATGACGCTTCCCCGCGCCGACGAAGCGCGTACAGGGCGGCGCCCACCGCGAGGGCGCAGGCGCCGGCGATGAGGTTGCGCCAAGTGGCGCTGGCAAGGAAGGCGAGTGAGACGGCCACGGCGATGATCGGAATGGTGGGGCCGCCGGGCAGGCGGATCGCACCGGGTGCGTTGCGGAACTTGCGCCGCAGCACCGGCACGGCAGCCGCCGTCCCGATGTACGTGGTCAAGCGCGCGATCACCGAGAGCATGGCGAGCTGCACGAACGAGCCCGACAAGGCCAAGGCCAGCGCGATCGCGGTCTGCAGCATGATCGCATTAGCCGGCGTGCGGTAGCGCGGGTGAATGGCCGCGAGGGCACGGGGACCATAGCCGCTTTGCGCCAGAGCGAAAAGATAACGCGGTCCCATCAACGTCGTGTTGCTCAGATTGCCGATGATGGACACCACCGCTCCGAACGTGAGCAAGGCGGCCGCTCCCGCGCCGGCGAAGATGGCGGCGGACTGAGCCAGCGGAGCCTTGGCGGTGGCAACATCGGGGAGCGTTCCCAGCGTGATCACTTGCACCGCGGTGTAGATGACCGTGACGACCACGATCATCGTGAGCATGGCGAACGGAATATCGCGGCGGGGATTCCGGTACTCTCCTGCGGCCGCCGGGGTGTTCTCGAAACCAGCGTAGGCGAACAGCAGCAGCAGGGCTGCTTCGCCTAAGGAGGCGTTCTCTGGAGTCGGCACCGCACCCAGACGTGCGCCGTCGATGAACCACATCCCGACCAGAATGAAAAAGACCAGCGGCACCAGCTTTGCGACGGTCAGAATGACAGCGGTGCGTGCGCCTGACGTGACGCCGACCACGTTGAGGCGCGCGAGCGCGAGCAGCGTGACGACGATGATCGCGGCCCGTGGCCAGCCGGACGAGGCGGCGGGCCAAAGATAGGCGGAGGCGAGGGCAAGGCCGTTGGCCAGCGAGGCCAGCGATGCGATGCGTGCGAGCCAGGTCATCCAGCCGACCTCGAAACCAACGAACTCCCCGAACGCTGCGCGAGTGTAGAGGAAGGCCGCCCCCGGCTGGTCGAAGTAGCTCGACGCCTCGGCGAAGCACAGCACGAGGAACGCGACGGCCACACCGGCGGCGACGACCGCCCATGTGCTGGAGGGACCCAGCAGTGCGGCGGCCGCGGCCGGGAGCAGGTAGACTCCGCTGCCGATGACGTCGTTGATGGAGAGTCCGACGATTTGCCAGCGGGAGATGCCGCGCACCAAGGTGGGTGCGGGGGAAGGGGAGGACGACATGGGGTAGCCGCGGGCGCGGAGCAGTCAGGCTGACCTTGCCCCGCTACGATTCAAGCTCCCGCGTCGGTTTGGGATGCATCGCGCCGCCCGACGAACGGGGTCGTGATGCGCTCTGATTTCTTCGGACCGATCAGGGTGTGGGGCCGGATGCGGCGGGGGTGGCACTGGGGAGTTTATGGCCGATCGCGTGGTCGGCCGGTCGCACCCCCCGCAGATAGCCGCCGAAGCGATAGGGAGTGGGGGCGTAGGGATCGACCACCCGCGCGTCGGCCCGGCCAGGGATAAAGAGACCGAAGCTCCAGTACACGGAATTGATGACGAGACGTCGGAGATCCTCGTCGGTGAGATCCGAGGCCGCGCCGAGAGTGGTACACACGATGCGCTGGGGCTTGCCTCCCTCGCGGGCGCGCTCGCGGAACCAAGCGACAGGCATCATGGGTTCGTTCACCGGTTGACTCACTCCGTCAGAGGCACGGACCTTGGCGAACGTCGCGGGTGGGGCGGAGACGTTCATTCCGCTGAGAACCTGCCCGCGCAGCAGGATCGTCGCATCGGCGACGGGGTGCGCTTCGTAGACTCCGGAGTCGGCAAGAATCGGCCCGACGCCGCGGAGGATGGGGTGACGGGCGTTCACCGCCTCGACCACGCTGAGCGTGGCTCCTTGGCGATTAGGGCCCCAGTGGCTGACCCAGCCCTCGCCGAGGACGTCGCGGCCGAACGTGTTGAAGGCGCGAAATGCCGTGGGCGCCTTTTCGGGAAACCGGAATGCGTGCGTGCTGGTGCGCAGAGCGATGATCGGGATCCCGCGGTCGACGGCATCGGCAAAGCGTTGCATCACCGCATCCGGCCAGCGGCGGAAGCGGAGCATCATCACCAGACCGTCGGCGCTTTCCAGCGCCTCGCTGCCAGCGAGGCTGGCGGCGTTATCGGGGTTGATCGTGCCGTCGGGATCGAGGGGGAAAAGGACCGTGCAGCGGAAGCCGTGCCGCACGCTCAGAAGCTTGGCGAGCATGGGGAGACCCTCCTCGCCGCGGTACTCCTCGTCGCCGGTCAGGAAAACGAGGTGGCGTCCGCCGCCCCCGCCAGAACGCAGGTTCGCCGGGTAAGTGATGGAGTCGGCGGCGTGTGCGGTCGGGGTGGTGGCGGGAGCTCCAAAAAAAACGACCGCGCACGCCAGAGTAGTTAGCAACCGGATACTGCGTAGGACCGAAGGGGTGCAGTGATTGAGCAATTCAAGGCGGGTTGATGGGATACGTGGCGAAGTCTCGAGGAAGCGCTGCATCATGCGATCACGAGAACGCATGAGTAGTCTTGAGTCGATGCCACGCTCAAGGGTTCACTCCGATCCTGAGCAATCAACGGGCGGGAACGTGACGCAGCTCGCAGTAAAATGGCCCGCTGCTGCGTGCTCCGCGAAGCAGCATCCGATGCCGGCCGAGCTTCAGGGAGTTTTGGGAGTGCTGCCTGGCGGCGCCACGAGCGGATAGTTTTCAGCGGATGTTTCGGGGATCAGAGTTACAACCAGCGGATTTGGCTTATGTGAGTAATTAGCGCCGGTTTGATAATCGACGATGTCGTTGATCACCGGGAGAAAAAGCAGGTTTGCGGCGGTACCGATGCCGAGCGAGGCGCCGTCGATGCTGGAGATCACGGCCGTCTCAAGCGGTTTGTAGCCAGCCTTCGAAATGGAGACAAAGATCGTGTCCTTACGACGGACCTCGACCTCGAATGGAGTCGTCCCGGACTGCCCCGTGGAGAGACGAACAGATGCGCCTGACGGCGAAGTCTGGATCATGAGTTTCTCCGATCCGCCGCGCACTACGCTGGCGCAGCCGCCGTGAAGAAGGAGTAGAGAGCAGGCTAGAGCAAGGCCAGCGATGATCTGGGCTAGGGAACGGTTCGATTGGATGCAGGGTCGGGAGGTTGTCATAGTCCCGAGCAGCCTAGCTTGGGGAGTATGACAACTGGAGGAGCACCCCATCGATTGGCACCTTACTTACGCCATCGACTTTGGCCCAGCCGCACGGCCTCCGATCTCTATGAGTAGACGAGGAGTCGCTGGCTGATCGGGCTGATCAGGTTGTGGTTCCGGATTTTCGAGATCGTGTTTGAGCTGAGCGTCTGGCCCTCGCCGACGAGCAGCAGGCCGTGTGGACTGTAGAGTCCGTTGGCGAGCACCATACCCGGGGAAAGCTCGTCGAGGAGCACTTCGCGGACCTGCCGGGGTAGATGCAACAGGTGAGTGACCTTGAGAAAGAGGCGCACGGCCTCAGGGTCCAGAGCGCGGCCAGACTCGGCGAGGATGAGCTCAATGGCCTGCTCCTTGGGCAGTCCACTCTCAACGAACCACACCGCGACGGCGAGGCAGCGCGCGGTCCACGGGATTGTCTCGCCCGCGAGCCCGTCGGGATACCCGGTGCCGTCGAAGCGCTCGTGGTGGCAGCGAATGGTCTCGCCGACTTCGGGGCTGGGATCGACGTGGGAGGCGAGGGTCTGGCTGTAGACGGGGTGGTGGCTGATCGCGAGACGCTCCGTCTCGGTGAGCGTTTCCGGATGATTGCGAAAGTGGCGGAGAACGTCGCGGTGTACGCCGATCAGACCGAGGTCGCAGAGCCATGCCGAGGCGCGCAAGGCGTGACGCTGGGCGTCGGTGAATCCGGAGGATTCGGCCATGCGTCGGGCGATCTCGACCATGGCCTTGGTCTGGCCCGCGAGGTGGGAATCAAACGTGTTGAGGATGCGGCTGCAAAGATCGAGCGAGTGCTCGTAGCTGGTTTGCAGCTGGCGATTGGCCTCGTCGAGAGCGACGCGTTGGAGCTTGAGATCCTGCACCTGAGCAGCGAGAGCGGCATTGGCGAGGCTGAGCTGATCGTTGAGGCGACGCGTCTCGCCGGTGAGCCGCTCGTTCTCCTCGATCAGCTGGTAACGTGAGAAGGCGTTTCGGACGGTTGCGGTGAGTTCCTCGCGCAGCCATGGTTTGGCGACGAAGCGGAAGATCTCCCCGCGATTGATTGCATCGACGATGGTCGGAAGCGAGAGGACCGCGGTGATTAGAATGCGGGAGGCGCGGGGATTGAGCTTGCGGGACTCGATGAGAAAATCGAGTCCCTGCATTTCCGGCATGCGCTGGTCCGAAAGAATCACGGCGAATTGCTGCGAGCGGAGCAATTCGAGGGCCTTAAGTGGGCTGGAGCAGGTGACCACATGGTACTTCTCCCGCTCTAACGTCTCCTTCAAGGCGGCGAGGACCACCGCCTCGTCGTCGACGATGAGAATCGGGGGCGGGGGGGGGCTAGCGGAGGGAAGGCTCATGGGAGTCGCAGCATTTGGGCCACAGCATCAGCTGCGTCTTGATCGTGGATGCCGGTGGGGAGGAAGAGATCGACCTGAGCGCGCAGGCCGGCGCCGCGTTCGGCGGCGGGGAGGGTGAGGTTGAGGACAATGCGGAGTCCGGGGTGATCGCGCCGGAGTTCGGCGAGGAAGACCCGTAACGCGCCATCTGCTTCAGGTTGGCGGATGAGAATGAAATCGATTCGGGCCCCCTCTTCGCGGAGCTGGCGCTGAGCGTGCTCAACCGTGGCAAGCGTTCGTACTTCCCATTCGCGACTGCGCAGGGCTTCCACCATGGGCCCTTCGTCTGTCATATCGCGTTCTAGGTACAGCGCCCGCACGGCGCGGGGGATGGCGGCGTCTCCGGGATCGCGCACGCCCGCGCGGTCCAGATCGGCGAGGGGAAGAATCAGATGGAACGTCGTGCCCTCACCCGGCGTGCTGCTGACGGAGATGCTACCGCCGCAGTCCTCCGCAAAAAGGCGGGCGTGATAGAGACCGAGTCCGGCGCCCCGCGCGCTTTCCTTCGTGGTGAAGAACGGATCGAAGATCCGGCTGAGGTGAGCGGGGAGGATGCCGACGCCGTTGTCGGCAAACGTGAGCTCGACTGCCGGCAGGGGCAGAGGCAGCGGGGTGGGGTGGGCATCGGGGGAAATTCGCTCGCCTGGTCCGAGAGCGCGCAGGGCAATGCGAATGTCGCCGGGTCCGCGCAGCGCGTCGCGTGCGTTCATGGCCAAGTTTACGAGCGTCTGGCGGAAGGCCGTCTCGTCGAGATGCACCGGCCACGCTCCGTCATCTCCCGGTCCGGTCAGTTGCGTACCGCGCGGTAGCACCAGCTTCAGGATGTCGAGCTGATCCCGCACGAGACGACCGAGATTCAGGTAGCTACGTTCGCCCGAGGTGTCCGAGTTCAGCTCCAGGATCATGCGGACCAGTCGCTGCGCCTCCGCGGCGTTCTCTCGGATGAGGGCCAGCCCGTCCCGGAGCGGGTGGCGCAAGGGCAGGGTGCTGTGGTACAGTTCGCTGAGGGAAAAGATTCCGGTCAGCGCGCTGCCAAAGTCTTGGAGCAATCCGCGGGTGAGGGTGGAGAGAGATTCCTTCCACGAACGGCTGCTCAGGCGGTCCTCGGCAATTTTTTGCCGGGTGATATCGAGCCAGATCCCCTCATAGCCGAGGACCAGGCCACTGGGTGACCGTACCGCCTTACGGATGTCGAGGAGATAGACGTACGCGCCGGTCTGAGGATTGAGCACGCGATAGACTGAGGAGAACGGCCGCTCGGCCAACGCCGCGCGTTCCAGCTCCGCGTGGAACGCCCGCTCATCTTGTTCGTGGATGAGGCGCAACAGGGGCTGGCCATTCCGTGTCAGCGGCCGGGGATCGAGCCCGAGCAAGGCTTCAAATCCTGGTCCGACGAACGCAAAAGAGAAATCAGGTCTTTGGTGAAAGATGACGCCGGGAAACAGCGAGAGCATCTGCTCGAGCCGGGCCTCCACCGTTCGCAGGCGGAGAAAGATGCGCGCAAAGTTTGCCGGATCCTGCTGCAGCTCGGCCAAGCCGGCGGAGGACGAGAGGCCGCCCATTTCCTCTCCGAGGACAGTCTCAGCGGGGCTCGGGGACGGGGAAGAGGGGGGCTGATCTGTGGGGAGATCAGAGGCCTTGGGAGCGGAAGAGGACATGCGGTTCAGAGGGGACGCCGATAGACGTGGGGCGCCACGCGATGCGCCGTCGGTAGGTCGCCGTCGAGTGGGTCTGACCGGCCCACGATGAGGTATCCCCCTGGGACGAGCTGCGTCAGGAGACGATGAACGGATGCTGCGCGAGACTCTGCCGGCCACGCGTTCAGAGCGGACCGGCAAAGAATCACGTGAAAAGGGTCGCGGAAGGGCAGCGTCTCCTCCGTCCCAGTGAGGTCTCGGAAGGTAATGTTCTCCTGCAATCGAGAGCGCACGCGGACGCGACCCGACTGTGGGCCGAAACCACGCTCAAAGCCGACCGATCGCATTGCCGGAGGAATGCGTTCCAGCGCTTTCTCCGCGTAGACGCCAATTCGTGCTCGCTGCAAGGCCCGCGGCGACGGCTCCGACGCCTCGATCCGCCAAGGCCACGCCGGATCAAGGGGTGCCAGCGCCGCTTCGGCCGCGAGGGCGAGCGAGTAAGCTTCTTCGCCCGTACCGCATCCGACGCACCACAGGTTGCAGGTCCGCCAGCCTGCCGACCTCCGCCGAGCGGCCAGAACCGGGAGAATCCGCTCGCCCAAAAATGCGAAGTGCTCGGGGTCGCTGAAGAAAGCGTCAGAACAAAACGAATACACAACATGATCGGGCTCTTCGGCCGAAGCCCGAGGATCGTCTTGCAGAAACCGCCAGTAGTCGCCGATCGTGCCCGTGCTCCCGCCGACGCCGCGCGAACGGGTGGGGTAGGGTACTAGCTGGGGCTCCTGCTCGTGATCCGACATGGTCTCAAGAGCGAGTATCGACTCGTTCAACCGCGAATGAAGATGCGCACGGAAAAACTCCCGTCAGCTGACGCGCGGGAGGCCGGGCAAGAATTGCCGCTCGCTGCTCGCAGCGCGCTCGGGATGTTCATCGGTCGGTAGGAATCATTTTCCGTCATACTTTATCGCCTTTGTAATGAGCGATATGTGACGCAGCGAGTGCCGCTGGCACGCACATTGCAATCGGTGCCCCGCATGGTTGACCCGATCTTCCAGTCTTCGAACTACCAGCTCGCGCGCACCCTGTTGGATGCCTCGGTGCTGCGCCATTCGGCGATTGCCGCGAACATCGCTAACGCGGAGACGCCTGGTTATCGAAGACTCGATTTGGCTGCTGACTTTGCCTCCGAGCTCCGCGCGCAGGTCGCGTCCGGGGCCAGTCCCGCTGACCTACGCGGCGTGACTCCTTCGCTATCGGAGGACGTGCACGCCCGGGCGGTGCGTCCGGACGGAAACTCGGTTGAGATCGAGGAGGAGTTGCTCGCGATGAATCGCAACGCCGTGGAGTACGACTTTCTGACTGAGATGGTCAGTCGCAACATCAAGCAGCTGCGTCTCGCCATCACGGGTCGGCCCTTCTGATCGCGCCGTTACCCGCATCGCCGCCTTACCCTGAGTCCTCGCTCATGAATCTCATCAGTGGCATCGACGTTTCCGCCGGCGCGCTCAATGCTCAACGCACGCGCCTCGACATTGTGGCCCAGAATATCGCGAATGCGCAGACCACGCGAGGTCCCGATGGCCAACCCTATCAGCGTCGCTTGGTCACGTTTGAGAGTGAGTTGCTGCGGACGCAGGGCCAGGCCGGCAACTCCCTGCAGGGGGTGCGCGTCTCGTCGATCGTACCCGACACGTCGCGCGGACAACGCATCTTTGATCCGCAGCATCCCGATGCTGGCCCGGATGGAATGGTGCAGCTGCCGAACGTGAATCTGGCGTTTGAGATGGTGGATCTTATCACCGCCACGCGTGCTTACGAAGCGAACCTGAGCGTCGTGAAAAATGCGCGGCAGATGGCCGCCAAGGCGCTCGAGATTGGACGCTGATTCTGCCCACCATGTCACCGCTCGGATCCGTTGGAGCCGTGGTTTCGCCACTTCTCGCTCGTGTCAGCCAAGGCGCCGCGGTGGATGCACCGCTGACCCCGTCTGCGCTGTCCTTGGGAGCTCCTTCGGCCGGAGCCCCGGGCTTCAGCTCCGTGCTCGGCAGCCTCGTCTCCGCCGTGGATGCGAAGCAGGATCACGCCCAGCAGGTGACGCGCAGCGTCTTGCTCGGTCAGGGCGCGCAACTGCATGAGAGCGTGATCGCGATGCAGGAAGCGGGCGTGTCGTTCCAACTCATGGTCGAAGTGCGCAACAAGCTCGTGGAGTCGTACCAAGAGCTGATGCGGATGCCGGTGTAATTCCCCGCGACTGTTTCTCCTCTCATGCAATCCTTCCTCGGATCCCTCGTGGCCCTGTGGCGCCAGCTCGGACTCAACCAGCGCGTCTCGTTGATCGTCGCGGCACTCGCCGTGATCGGCAGCCTCGGTGCGTTGGTTATCTGGTCGCGGCAGCCGGACTATCAACTCCTTTACGGTCGCCTCTCCGACAAGGATGCCGCGCAGATCATCGGCAGTCTGCAAGCGCAGGGAGTGCCGCACCGCACGGGCAATGGCGGAGCGATGGTTTACGTGCCCGCAGATCAGGTCCACCGCCTGCGCATGGAACTGGCAGGGAAGGGGCTGCCGAGCGGGGACGGGGTGGGCTTCGAGATTTTTGACAAGGGTCAGTTCGGCCTGTCGGACTTCGTGCAGCGGACCAATTACCTCCGCGCGCTGCAAGGTGAGCTGGCGCGCACCGTCAGCCAGCTAGACGGCGTTCGCAGTGCGCGCGTCATGATTGTGCAACCGGAAAACCGGCTGTTGCTCACCGAGCAGGGCATCAAGCCGACCGCCTCGGTATTCGTCGAGTTGGCCGGTGGACGCCTCGAGACTGAGGCCGTGAACAGCATCCGGCATCTCGTCGCGAACGCCGTGCAGGGACTGCAGCCCGACCAAGTGGCGGTGGTTGATCAGAAGGGGCGGGTGCTGTCGGAAGACCTGCGGCAGGATCCGCTGCTGAGCACCGCATCGTCCCAGATGCGGTATCGCCAGCAGGTCGAAACTTACCTCGCCCAAAAGGTGGAGGGACTGCTGCTGCCTGTCGTCGGCGCGGGCAATGCCGTGGTCAAAGTCTCGGCGGAGATCGAGACAGAAGCGACGACAACGACCGAGGAGCGCTATGATCCGGAGGGGCAGGTGGTGCGCTCCCAGATCGACACGGAAGATCGGGCCAATTCCTCGGAGCAGCGGTCGGGTGGCACCGTCGGCGTGGCCGCTAACACACCGGAAAAGCCCGGCGCGACAGCCACGGATGGGACTAGGCCCACGACGGTCACCGAGACAAATCGCAAGAACCGCACGACAAACTATGAGATCAATCGATCGGTGACGAACGTGACGCGGCAGCCGGGCTCGGTCCGGCGGCTCACGGCCTCGGTGTTCATTGCGCGGCGCAAGGCGAACCCGGCCCCGGCGGACGCCGAAGCCGCCGCCGCGCCAGTCGCAGCCCCGGCTCCGCGCACGGAGGAGGAACTCCAGGCCCTGCGTCAGATCGTGGTCAATGCCCTCGGGGTACGTCCGGCTCCAGGTCAGACGCTGGAGTCGATGGTGAGTGTCCAGGAGGTGGAGTTCCAGACGGAGCCGGTCGCGGCGGTGACGTTGGAGCGCATTGAGAGCGCGACCCGTTTTCAGGGATGGGTGGAGGGGGCGCGTTCTTACCTCGCGGTGGCGCTCGCGCTGGCGGTGCTGGCGGTCTTTTGGCGGATGCTTGGGCGTCAGAAGCCCGAGGCGGTGCCGGTCGAACTGCTGACCGCCGCGGCGCCCGACCCGAGCCGTCCCCTCGGTGCGGGGGCCCTCACGCCGGAGTTGCTGAACGAGTTGATTCGTCAGAAGCCGGTGAACATTGGGACCGCCTTGAAGGATTGGGTCGCGGTGCGGAAGAACTGAGCTGAGCCCTCGCGCCCTCGTTATGTCCACGCTCCCTTCCCCCACCAGCGACGGCCCCGTCGCGATCGACTATGCCAAGCTGACGCGAATGCAGAAACTCGCGCTTTTCCTGATTGTGATCGGGCCCGAGGCGGCGGCAGAGATCCTGCGGTCGTTTGATGATGGCCAGATCGAGCTACTTTGCCGAGAGATGGGAGGATTTCCGATGGTGCCGGATGTCGTGCGGCGCCAAGTGCTGGAGGAGTTCGCACCCCTGATCGGTGACAGTGTGTCGTCCAGCCTAGGAGGCCTTGATTTCGCGAAGCGCGCGGTCGAGAAAGTGCGTGGGGATCATCGGGCCAACTCGATTCTTGGGCGAGCAGGCATGACCGACGGGGCGGCGACGGCTGACGCCCTGCGGGACTTCGGTGAAATGGAGGGGCGACAGATCTTCAACCTCCTCCGAGCGGAGCATCCGCAGACCATTGCCTTCGTGCTCTCACACTTGACTAGCGCGAAAGCGGCCGAGGTCTTCGGACTGCTGGTCCCCGAGGTCCGGGAAGAGGTCATCGAGCGCCTTGGCATCATTGATCGGACGTCCACTGCTCTGGTGGGCAAGATTGTCCGCAGTCTGGGCCGTCACCTTGAAGCGGGCCCGCGTCCGACCCTTCAGGCGAGCGGAGGTGTCCGTGCGGTCGCGGATCTGCTGAACGGCCTCGACAAGGCGACCTCGAAGACGGTGCTGACGCGTTTGGAAGAGCGCAATGCGACCCTGGGGGCGGCGGTGCGACGGAGACTCTTTAGCTTCGAGGATCTCTCGCGGCTCACGCCTTCAGACTTGCAGCGCGTCCTCCGCGAGGTCGATTCCTCGAATCTCGCCCTCTCGCTCAAGGGTGCAAGCGAAGGCCTCAAAGATAAAGTCTTCGGCGCCATTTCCAAGCGCGCCGCCGAGAGCCTCCGCGACGAGATCGGGATGCTCGGTGCGGTGCGGCGGAAGGAAGTCGACGCCGCGCAGGACTCCGTGATCCAAGTCGTCCGCCGCCTTGAGGAGGAGGGTGCGGTCACCCTCGATGGCGATGCGGCGCAGACGCTTTCCTGAGCTGGGGAACCGCGCATGCCGACAACGACGCTGGTTGCTTTTGATCGTCCCCTTGCCGGAGCCTATGTGCCCGGCCGCGATGGGACGTGGATGACGGAAGGAGCCCTAGCGGCGATTCGCCTCGAGGCGTACCAAAAGGGCAGCGATGCGGCGCGGGCCTTTGCGGACCAACAGCTGGTTGAGTTCCGGCGCGACGTTCAGGATCTGCAGCAAGGCCTCCTGACCCAGCTTGCGGAGGTCGATCAGCGGATCACGAACCAGTTGCAGGCCACGTTGCCGGCGCTTGCCGTCGAGATCGCCCGACGCCTGCTCGCGGGTTACGAGCCCACGCCGGAACGCGTGGTGGCCGTGTGTACCGAAGCGCTCGACCAACTGTATCCCGACGTTGAAGCCCTTGAGCTGCTGGTGAGCCCGGCCGACGCCGAGCGACTCGAGCAGGTAGATAACATGTGGCGCTCCCGGTATCCGGGGCTTCGGGTGACCACGGTGCCCTCACTGCACGCGGGTGACTGCCAGGTCCGGAGCCGTTTTGGTCTCACCGACGCGCGCCTCGAGTCGAAGCTCAACTCCTTGCGACGGGAGCTGACCCCGGAATCAGCCGAGCAGCAGCCATGAGCACGCCTGCGATTCCCGAGTTGATCCATACGTTGCGTTCTCAGGTGCGGACGGCGCCCGCAGTACGCCGTGTCGGCCGCGTCACCGGAGTGGCGGGGCTCATCGTCGAAAGCGACGGACCGAACGTGGGGCTGGGTGAGCTCTGCGCGCTGCGTTCGGCGCGCGGAGACGTCGACGAGCTGGCCGAAGTGGTCGGGTTCCGAGGCCAGCGGGTGCTGCTCATGCCGCTCGGGGAAATGGCGGGGCTGCATGCGGGCGCAGAGGTCGTCGCGTGTGATCGGCCGCTGGTTCCGGTTGTTGGACCGCAGTTGCTGGGCCGTGTGCTCGACGCCCTCGGTCGCCCCATCGACGGCCTTGGGCCGGTCGAAATGGCTCGTCCCTCCGCATCGTCTGGCCGCCCTCCCCATCCGCTGCGCCGTCGTCGTATTCTTGAACCGTTCGTGACCGGAGTCCGCGCGATTGATGCCTTCACCCCACTGGGGCGCGGGCAGCGGGTAGGGCTGTTTGCGGGCTCTGGCGTTGGTAAGTCGACGCTGCTCTCGATGATCGCACGCGGGGCCAAGGCAGATGTTGTGGTCATCGGCTTGGTGGGCGAGCGTGGCCGCGAACTTCGGGAGTTCCTCGAGAAGGATCTTGGTCCCGAGGGCTTGGCCCGTGCGGTGGTGGTCTGCTCCACGAGTGATACCCCGGCGCCGCTGCGTTTGCGTGCCGCGGGTACGGCGACAGCCATCGCTGAGGCCTATCGCGATGCCGGGTCAAACGTGCTGCTGCTCATGGATAGCGTGACGCGATTCGCGATGGCGCAGCGAGAGATCGGCTTGGCAGTGGGAGAACCTCCGGCGACGCGCGGTTATACCCCGAGCGTGTTCGCGCAGTTGCCGCGGCTGCTGGAACGTGCCGGTTCCGGAGAAACCGGCACCATCACCGCCTTGTACACGGTCCTCGTCGAAGGCGATGACTTCAACGAGCCCGTCGCGGACACCGTACGAGGCATACTCGATGGACATATCGTGCTCTCGCGGGCCCTCGCGCAGGCGAACCACTATCCGGCGATTGATGTCCTTGAGAGCGTATCGCGTCTGGTGCGCGATGTCTGTCGCCCGGAGCAGGTGACGCTGGCCGGGAAGGCCCGGGAGCACCTCGCGGTCTATCGGCGCAACGAGGATCTCATCACGATTGGCGCGCACCAGAAGGGGGCTAATCCCGCGCTGGACCGCGCCGTCGCCCTGCATGAGCCGCTGCGGGGCTTTCTCTGTCAGTCGATCGAAGAACGAACCGAGCGCGCCGACACCTTTGCGCGGCTTCAGCAACTGCTGGGACCGGTGGGAGGAGAGAACCGATGAAGAAATTTCGTTTTGCCCTGAGCTCCGTTTCGGTGGTGCGTGAAGTCCGGGAAACTTTGCGTCGTGAGGTCTTCGCCAGCGCAGTGCGTGAAACCACGGCGGCCGAGCGGGCGCTGGAGAAGGTCATTGCGGAGCGTGCTGCGTTGGCAGCTGCGCTGGCGGCCTCGCGCGCGGGCACGTTTCGTCCGGCTCTCCAGACGGCCGGCCTGGCGGCCCAGCAGCGTTGCGCCGAACAGGAGGTAGAAGCGGCCTCGCTGCTGCAACGTGCGCGGCAGGCGCTCGAACAGCGGCGCACGGAGTGGCTGGCCGCTCGTCGCGACGTGCGCCTGCTGGAGCAGCTAAAGGATCGAGCGAAGGCACGCCATCGGATCGAGGTGGCCCGCGCGGAGCAGCGGGAGTTGGACGATCGACCGACTGCGCCCCTGCTGCCCGTCGAGGAGACAGTTTCCGCCTCATGAAGACGTTTCTTTCTTCTCTCGGAGTTGTGTTGCTCGGCGTCGTCCTAGGCGCTGGCGTCGCGCTCGGCACCCTTTCGGTGGCCGCGAAATCGTTCGTGCAGGAGCTACGGGTCCAGCGCGAAGAAGCATCGCGGCCAGTGCGGCCCGAGCGCCCTTGGGATTTCTGGACCGTGGAGATCGAGTCCTTGGCCGCAGAGTTGAAGGCGCAACGTGAGGCTCTCAAGGTCCGTTCCGTCGCTCTGGATGAGCGGGAGTCGCGGCTCGCTGCCGATGCCGCGGAGCTGGAGAAGGTGCGCCAGCGCCTCGAGTCGCTGCGCAAGGAGATCGCGCAGCGGGTGACGGAGGTGTCGGCGGAGGAAGTGAAGAATCTCAAAGCCTTGTCCGCGACGTACCGCAGCCTGTCTCCACCCGCGGCCGTCGGAATCCTCGCCGAAATGGATCAGCAGACCGTCGTAAAGCTGCTTTCGTTGATGAAGCCGAATGAAACGGCGGCGATTTTCGAGGAGATGGGGCGCTCAAACGATCCGACGATCGTGAAGCGTGCCGCGTCGCTTTCGGAGGGTTTGCGATTGCTCAACGCGACCCGAGCCGGCGTCGCGCCGTAGCGGTTTCGTCTCGATCTGGTTTTTCCCGCGCCAAGGAAGGCGCGGCTATCTCGCCCAAGGAAGGGGTTCTCACATGACTTCCCCCTCTTTCTCCTCTTCCTCAGCGGCCGCCTCAGCGCTGCCGCCGACCCGGCATGTTTCGGCAACCAGTCGATCGGGCTCCGCCCCGAACTCGTCGGCGACGTTTGGCTCACTGCTGGATCCCGCCGTCCAGGTGCGTAGCGAGGCTCCCGGGCGCCTCAGCGAGGAGCGGGTCGCAACGTGTCGCAGCTCGGATTTCAGCGGCAAAGGCGATCTGGGCAACGACGTGCGAGCCGATCGTGACGCAGTCGACGAACCGGCTGACCCCGCTTTTCCGTTGGAGGAAGATCGGACACCTTTGCACTCCGAGTCGACTGCTTGGCTCGCGGCATCGGCAGGAGGCACAACGCCTCCGCCGGTCTCGAACCCGATCTTCTCGCCAACGGAGACCCGTGGTGGCGAAGCAGGCGAGGTGGCGGCAGACCCTGCGGTGGCATCCGAGGCGGCGAATCCATCGGGAGCTCCGGTGGCTCTCTCGACCGTACCGCTTGATCGCGTCGACCACCGCACCGTCGACACCCCCTTCCGCGGAACATGCCAAGGCGACGTGCTGCCGAATGCGCTGGCCACGGATCCGCATGAGCATCACGGGCGGGTAATCGACGGCGAGCCGAGTCAAGGCCACCGTGCGCTTCACCGCAGCAACGCGGTGACAGCCACGACTGAACGCGCCTTCCCGAACGAGACCCTCGCGATCCCTGCGGAGGGGCGCCGTGATGACCACGGCATCGAATCTGACCGCGTGAATGCGTCTGGTCGCGATCGCGCGACCCTGGCGAACTCCGTCCGAACCGATTCGGCTGAGGATGCAGCGACTCGTGGTGCCTTGACCTCGCTCACCGCCGGCGCCGCGTCGGCCAAGGGACTCCCGATTTCGCCCGCCGGTGAGTCCATCCTCTCTTCGACGTCGGCGTGGCGTGTCGCGACTCCGGCTAAGCGGGGCGATGAGCCTGTGCACGTCCATCCACTCGGTGCAGCCGCGCCCCACCAGGCGAGCGATTCTTCAGAACGACTGTCCTCGGCGGCAGAATTTTCCGGTCGTTTGCCGGCCCACCCGACGATCGATTCCTCGGAGACTCGCTCGACGCGTGTTTTGGAAAAAAACGCTTCGCTATTACCTGATCAGAAACGAGAAGCCAAAGTGGATTCGGCTGTTGGCATCGAAGCTGCAAATACGTCGGCCGTGATGCGAAGCGACTCCTCCACCACTCCGACCCTCGGCGTTATGCCGGGTAACGCTGTGCCGATGCTGGTGGCGGCGGGGCACGTGGGCGACGTGCGCGTGGTCGAGGGCGGCGCGCCGTGGACCGCGGTGGGGCGAGTGTTCGACGCGGCGGATGTTCTTTGGGCTACGGATCGCGCTGGCGTAGACCTCAAGTTGGAGGTCGGTGGTGAAGGCATCTGGGTCCGGGTGGACTATCGCGAAGGAGAGGTGACCGCGACCTTCCGTGCCGACTCTCCTGAGCTGCGCGATCGGCTGACCGCAGCGTGGCAGCAGCACGCCTCAACCCTCAGCGATCAGCGGCCGTATCGCCTCTCTGAGCCGCTCTTTACGGTGAATGGCGATTTAACGTCCGGGACCTCCTCGCACGGATCGCCTCCCGATGGCGACGCCAGTCGCCGGGGATCGCATGATCGTGATGCCCTGCAGTGGACTTTTGGCGAACGGATCCCCGGCGCGCAGCCCCTCGCTGCGGCACGTGGTGCGTCGCCGGCCGATTCGACCCGACTTAACGATGGCGGAAGCCGTCACCGCCTGAGCGTGTTCGCCTAAATCACTCATCCCATGCCTGTCTCTTCCGCCACCTCCTCGCCCTCGATTGCGGCGCTGACCGCGAATCCGGCCAATGCTGCCACCGCTCGTGTGACCAAGCGCACTCTCGGTCAGGAAGATTTTCTCAAGCTCATCACGGTCCAGCTCTCGAGTCAGGACCCGCTGAAGCCCATGGAAGATACCGCCTTCATCGCGCAGATGGCGCAGTTCAGCAGCCTCGAACAAAGCTCGCAGCTGGCCCGCGAGTTCTCGGTCCTGCGGAGTTTGAACGAGCTGAATTCCGCCGGCTCGATGCTCGGTCGGCAGGTCACCGTCAAGTCCGGTGAGGATCAGACCCTCACGGGGGTGGTGCAGGCGATCGACAGCAGTGGCGCAACGCCTCGGCTGTTGATCGACGGCAAGCTCTACCCGGCCTCTGCCGTCACACGCGTCGAGCTCTTCGCGCCGACGGAGCCGCGACCGGCGGCGTAACCCGCGAGTGAGCCGCCACTGAACAACACACTTCCAAGACAACCCATAACCTCTCCTTCAAATCCATGTCACTCCTCGGTACCCTCAACACCGGCGTTAGCGCCCTCCGCTCCTTCTCCAAGGGGCTCGAAGTCGTTGGCAATAACATCGCCAACGTGAACACGTCGGGCTTCAAGAGCTCGCGCGCGACCTTCTCGGACAGCTTCAGCAATACGGTCCGCAGCGCGGTGCCGTCTGCCTCGAGCGTCGTCGCCCTCTCCTCCACGCAGGTGGGCACCGGCGTGAAGTTGAACGCCGTCGCGGGCAAGTTCACGCAGGGTGCGCTGAACGGGACCGGGGTGATCACGGATCTCGGCATCTCCGGCAGTGGATTCTTCCGCGTCGTGAATCCGACGGACGACGCACAGTACGTGACGCGGGCGGGTGGCTTCCGGTTGGACTACGAAGGTAATCTGGTGACAAGCCAGGGCTATCGCGTTCAAGGGCTCACCGGTGGATCCGCGGGTACGCCTCCCACGACGGTGGGCGACATCAAACTCGGAACTCCCCCGACCGGTACGGCGTTGCAGTCGCTCTCGATCGACCGAGCCGGAAACCTGATCGAATTCTATTCGAATGGCAGTTCGGCGATCACGAACCGCGTGCTGCTGCAGAATTTCAATGATCCGAATGAGCTCAAGAAGGTGGGCGACAGCCTCTTTGCCGGTCTTGAAGCCGCTGGTCCGATCGGGGGTGTCAATCTAACGGCAGCGAAAAACGGACCGGGTGAGAATGGCCTTGGCGCCATTGAGGCCGGCACCTTGGAGCTCTCCAACGTCGATCTGACCGAGGAATTCGCGGACATGATCACGATGCAGCGGTCGTTCCAGGCCAGCTCGCGACTCGTGACGGTGTCGGACTCTGTCCTCGAAGACATCGTCAACCTGAAGCGCTGATTTTTATTCCGCTCCGCTCGCTGCCCGCATGTCTGCGAAGTCCGAAACTCCCTCTGCGAACAGTGCCGCCGACGCGGCTGCGCCCGCGGCCGGAAAGGCCCCGTCGAAGCTTGGCGCGCTCCTCCCGGTCATTCTCGTGGTGGTGCTCGCCCCGGCCGTGTCGTGGGCGGTTGCGCAGTTTGTGCTCCTTCCGCAGCTCAAGGCGGAGCTGATCAAGGCTCTGCCTGCCGATGCTGCGACAGCCGCCGCCTCGGGTGCTCCCGCGCACGCGGCGACGCCTGCCCCCGCCGCGCCGTCCAAACCGGAGAAGGGCGATAAGGAGGGTGGGCCGAGCAAAAAGGGTGAAGCGACTGGCGCTCAGCACTCGTACACCTTCGAGAACATCGTGGTGAACCTCGCCGGCACGATGGGGACGCGCTACTTAAAGACCACCTTTATGGTCACGGGCAGTGATCCGACCCTGCGGGCGCAGTTTGAAGCCAACCGCCCGCGGATGATTGATCTATCGCTGAACGTCCTCTCTTCGCTGACGCTTGCAGATCTGGACGAACCGGCGGCGAAGAACATCCTGCGAGAGAAACTCGGTGCAGCCTATAATCAGGCGCTCGGCCGAAAAGTTGCCGAGCAGATCTACTTCTCGGACTTCGTGGTCCAGTAAACGATGTCCTCGACCGAGAGCACCACAGCGCCCTCCGAGAGCGCGGAATCGCCGGAGGCCGGAGTGCCGTCCGCGTCTGCGCCGGTGGACGCACCCGCGTCGAACGTGGAGCGGGCGACCGTGTACAGCAGCAGCGGCCCTCGGAACGACGTAGTGGTGTCAGCGCATGATTTTCGTCGACCTGGCCGCCTGACTGAGACGGATCTCCGCCGTCTGCGGGACCGTCACGACGAGTTCGCGCGGCATCTGGCGGCGCGCATCTCGTTGTTTCTCCGGATGGAGTTCTCCCTCAAGGTGACTTCCCTCGCGACTCCCTCTTACCGTGGCCTGATCGACAGTTTCGCGGAGCCGACTCACGTGTGTCTCTTCCGGGTGGAGCCCCTCTCAGGCGTGGGCCTGCTGGAGATTCCGCCCCGCCTCGCGCTGACGTTGATTGATCGCCTTCTGGGCGGGCCGGGGAAGTCCGTGACGACCCTGCGGGCCCTGACGGAGATCGAGATCGCCCTGCTGGAGGATGTGGCGCGGCTTGTGACCGATGAGTGGTGCGGTCAGTGGCCTGTCCCGACGCCTCTGAAATCCGTGATTTTCGGCAATGAGCGGAGCGGACGATTTCTCCGCACCGCGGCCGGAGACACGATGATGCTCGCGCTGACGCTCGAGACCGCTCTGGGAGATGCAGTGGAAACGCTGCGCCTCGCCGTGCCGTATCCGATGATCGAGCCGGCGGTGAAAGCCGTCTTGCCGGCGCGAAGCCGGGATTCGTCCCGCGAATCTCCCCCAACGCCGGCGGCATCGTCGTGGCGGCAAGTGTACGAGCAGGTCAACGTTCCACTGCAAGCGGAGTGGGATGCTTTCACTCTGTCGCTGCGCGACCTCAGTGCGTTGCAGATCGGCGACGTGCTCGAGTTGCCCACCGGTATCGTCGAACGCACCCGGGTTGCGCTGAATGCGCAGACAAAATTCATCGCCACGGCGGGCCTCGAAGGCGCGCGCGTCGTCGTCAAGCTTACCCAGCGCCTTGATTCCGGAGATCCCAGTCATGCCCACCACCGTTGAAGAAAAGTCCCTCGACCTCGTCCTTGATGTGAAGGTCAAGGTTGCCGTCCAGATTGGCTCGTGCCAGCTGCCCATGCGGGAAGTGTTGGCTTTGAGTCCTGGAGCGGTCGTGCAACTTGACCAGCATGCGAGCGACCCGGTGGGCCTCTACGTCAACGACCGTCTCGTGGCCTACGGCGAAGTGGTCGTGGTCGAAGACAACTTTGGCATCCGCATCACGGAACTGGTGAGTGGATCGGCGCGGTCGACGACCAACGCGTGAAGGTCGGCACGAAGGATACCATGACGTGGTTTTTTCAAACGAGTGCGGGGCCAGGGCCAAGCCGCGGGTGGGCTCGACTTGGAAGACGACTCGGGTGGCTGGTGGCGGCGCTGCTTCTGGCCGCTCCATTGCGTGCCGATCCGCGCGGGTCCCCGGGCGGCCTCGCTCCTGGAACCGTGATCTATCCCCAGGGAGCGGGTCCGACGAGAACGGAGCCGTTGCCCGTGAGTTCGGGAAGCGCCCGCGGTTGGCTGCTCGCGGTTGCGGTTGCCCTCGCGGCAGGCGGCGTTTGGGTTCTGTATCGGCGGCGGGGGACCGACGGTCAACGAGGCGGCGGCCGCTCCATCGTGATTGAGGAGACCCGCTCGCTGGGCAATCGGCAGTATCTGGTCATTGCGGCGTGTGATGGCCGGCGCTTTCTGCTTGGCGTGACCCCCGGCAGGATTGAGTTGGTCGCGCCGCTTGATCAGGGCAAACCGGAGGACCCGTCGTGAGAGGGCTCCGTCGTTTCTCGTGGCTACTGCTCGCTATTTGCCTGCTGGGCGTGGTGGGAACGCTGCCGGGCCAGACGCCGGTCTCTCCCACCGAGCCGCCGGCGACTGTGGCTCCGTCGATCTCCGCGACCTCCAACCCGGCGGGCGGGAGTGCGCCGACGGTGGTTGCTGGCGGGGCGAGCTCGACCCCCTTGCGGCTCAACATTGGGTTGGAAGGCGGAGGGAAGCCGGCGGACGTGAGTGTCGCGATCCAGCTCGTGGTGTTGATGACACTTTTGACGCTGGCGCCGTCTCTGGTGATCCTCATGACGAGCTTCACGCGCATCGTCATTGTGCTCGGATTTGTGCGGACGGCGATCGGAGTTCCCTCGGCTCCAGCCAATCAGATCATTGTGGGATTGGCGCTCTTTCTGACCTTCTTCCTGATGGGGCCGGTCTTTGACCGGATGAATGCCGAGGCTTTGCAGCCATACCTTGCCGGCGAGGTGACCTCGGTGCAGGCGGTGGAAAAAGCGACCGTGCCCTTGCGTGAGTTCATGCTGAAGCAGACCCGGACGCGGGATTTGGAGTTCTTTCTCGAGCTCGGACGCTTTCCACCGACGCGAGTGGAGGACCTTCCGCTGCGCGTGGTCGTCCCGGCTTTCGTGATCAGCGAACTGCAGACTGCCTTCCAGATGGGGTTCCTGCTCTTCCTGCCATTCCTGGTGGTGGACTTTCTCGTCTCATCGATCCTGATGGCGCTGGGCATGATGATGATGCCGCCGGCGATTGTTTCCCTGCCGTTCAAGCTTCTGCTTTTCGTCTTGGTGGACGGCTGGCATCTGGTGGTGCGCAGCTTGGTGGAGAGCTTCCGCTGAGTGACGCTGAGTAGGGAAGAACCAACATGAACCCGGAGCTTGCGATCGACCTGTTCAAAGGAGTGGTGGTGTTTTCGCTCTACGTGGTGGCGCCGTTTCTTGGACTGCTCCTCGTGGTGGGCTTCGTGGTGAGCCTCTTTCAGTCGGTGACGAGCATTCAGGAGCAGACCCTGATGTTCGCGCCGAAGCTGGCGGCGTTGGCGGGCCTGTTGCTCCTCGCCTCGCCGTGGCTCCTGCGCGTGCTTTCGGAGTATGCGACCGCGATGATCACCCGGATGAGCACGGTTGGGCAGTGACCGCGCCGGCGAGAGGTGTGCAATGCCGGTCGACTTGGGCTTCTGTTGGTTGATGGTGGTGTTGCGGGCCACAGGGGTGGTCGTGTTGCTTCCCACGCTGGCAGGCCGCGCGCTGCCGCCGACCGTGCGCGTGGGGTTGGCCGTTTGCCTCGCGGGCTTGCTCTACGGCATCGTTCCGCACCGTTCGGTGCCGGAAACCATGTCGGTACTGGTCGCTGCGGTGGTCGGTGAAGTCGTTTTGGGGCTGGCAATGGGATTTGTGGGCCGGTTGGCGTTCTCGGCGGTGGAATTGGCGGGCCGTCTGATCGCCAACGAAATTGGACTGACTGCGGCGCCGGGTTTCGACGCTCCCCAGCCCGGTCAAGAGCCCCTGGCGGCGTTTCTCGCCGCCTTTGCGGGCGTCATGTTCTTCGCCTTGGGGGCGCACTTTGGTGTCTTGGCGGCGTTTACCCGGAGCTTCGACTTTGCGCCGGCGGGGATGGCGGGTTTCGGGCCCGCGGCCAGTGAGACCCTGATTCGGGGCACGGGTCATATCCTTGAGCTCGGCCTGAGAATCGCCGCGCCCTTCATCGCGCTGAACTTTCTGGTGAACCTTGCCTTCTCGGTGCTCGGACGAGCCGTGCCGAGGATGAACGTCTTCATCTTGAGCTACTCGGTGCGCTTGCTTGGCGGATTTCTTCTCCTCGCGGGTGCGGGGACGCTCATTGCGCGCTATCTCGTGGTGGAGTTCAACGGACTGCCTTTCCAGTTGCTGGAAATCTTGCCGCCGCGGCCCTGAGGGCCTCTTCCGCGAGCGGCAGAAAATGCCCTACCGATCCGGGGGGCATGTTTTCTCTGACGTAAGACCCTGCTCACGAGTTATTAGTGGAGCGATGTCCGCAGCTGGCACCGTCCCTGCATAACGGACGCGTTCATGGACCAGGCGGACAACGACTCAAAGACACAACTCCCGACCGAGCGTCGGCAGCGTGAGGCGTTGGAGCGGGGGCAGGTGGCGCGATCCCCGGAGTTGCAGGTGGTGGCGATGCTCGCGGCGGCGCTGGGGGTGTTCAGCGTGGCGACCGCGACCTCCGTGCGGGACCTCGCAGCATTGTCCTCCCTGATCTGGGGCGACCTGGCGGCCGGGAAGGAGCCGTTTCGGGCGCTCCCGGTGCAAGTCGCGGAGAGCGCGCGACTGCTCGCGTTCGTGCTCGCACCGATCGTGCTCGCGTCCTTGGTAGCGGCTCTCCTGGCCGGAGGGTTGCAAACGGGTTTCCAACTTACCCCAAAGGCGCTGGGCATGCGTTTCGAGCGGCTCAATCCGGTGGCGGGTTTTACGCGCCTGTTCTCGCGGACCACGGCGATTCATGGCCTCGCCGACCTCGGCAAGACTCTGGGCATTGGCGTGGTGCTCTGGTTTTCCGCGCAGAATCTGCTCGGGGATCCTCTGTTCAGCGCACCGGTCGAGGCGGCGTATCTGGGCGGGTTTCTGCAGCGGGCAACGCTTGAGTTTCTCGGTAAGCTCATTCTCGCGCTCGGGGTGATTGCGGCATTGAGCTATGCCTTTGAGCGCCATCGCAATTTCCAGGAGATGAAGATGACGCACCAAGAGGTGAAGGAGGAACACAAACAGTCTGAGGGTGATGCGTTCCTCAAAGGTGCAATGCGCCGCATGGCGCGGCGCCTCATGCAGCGGCAGATGCTCGACGCCGTGCCGACGGCGGATGTCATCATCACGAATCCCACTCACTATGCCATCGCGCTAAAGTACGAACGGGGCCGCGATGCGGCGCCACTCGTGTTGGCGAAAGGAGAAAATCGCTTTGCGCAGCGCATCAAGGCGCTCGCGACTGAGCACGGGGTTCCCATGGTGGAGAACAAGCCAGTGGCCCGCATGCTCTTTCGCGTGGGTGAAGTGGGAGAGGCCATTCCGCAGCCGCTTTATCAGGCGGTCGCCGAGATCCTCGCCTTCGTCTATCGCCACCATCGGCTCTACTTTCATGAATTGCGCCAACGCCGTGCCGCGGCCGAGGGCGCATCGCTCACGCGTGTTGCCTGAGTGCGCTTGATCCACGCAGCCCTGCCCCTTCCCGCTGACCTCCCATGGCCCCTGCATCGTCACCGTCTCCCTTTCCCGGAAGCTCGTCCGTCGGCTCGGGATCTGTGAACCTTCTAAAGCGTGCGGATCTCATCTTCACCGGCGCGCTGTTCCTGACGATCCTGATGCTGCTCGTCCCGGTACCGGCCCTGGTGCTGGATTTCATGTTGGCCCTCCAGATCGGGCTATCGCTGCTCGTGCTGTTGATCGTGGTCTACGTGAAAGACCCGCCCGAGTTCGGTGGGTTTCCAACACTGCTCCTGGGACTGACTTTGTTTCGCTTGGCCCTGAACATTTGTTCGACCCGCCTGATTCTGACCACGGGGCATGGTGGAAACGTGATCGAGTCCTTCGGTCACTTTGTCATCCAAGGTAATTACATCGTCGGTTTCGTGGTGTTCGTGATCCTGATCGTGATCAACTTTGTGGTGATCACGAAGGGCGCGGGTCGTATCGCGGAAGTCAGTGCGCGGTTCACGCTGGATGCGCTTCCGGGTAAGCAGATGGCCATCGATGCCGAGCTCAATGCGGGGGTCATCGATGAGCCCACGGCCACCGCCCGCCGCCTCAAGGTGCAGAAGGAGGCGGACTTCTATGGAGCGATGGACGGAGCGTCTAAATTCGTGCGCGGCGACGCGATTGCGGGCATCCTCATCACCCTAGTCAATATCATCGGCGGCTTCGCGATCGGCGTCCTGCAGATGGGAATGAGCCTCGGTGAAGCGGCGACCAAGTTCACCTTGCTTTCGATTGGTGACGGCTTGGTCTCGCAAATCCCAGCGCTGATTGTTTCGGTGGGCGCGGGCATTCTTGTGACCCGGGCGGCGGGAACGGGCAACCTCGGTGAGCAGATCGGCAAGCAAGTCGTGCGCTATCCGCGCGCGATCGGCATCGCTTCCGGCATGCTGGCCGTCTTCGGTCTGATGCCCGGGATGCCCGCGCTGCCTTTCCTCGGTCTCGCGCTGGCCGGAGGATACCTCGCCCGCGTGCTCCAGCAGCAGCAACGGGTCGATGCCGCCGGTGACGAGATCACTGCGGCGACCGCGAAGTCGGCGGGACCGGAGAGCGCGAAGCCGGGCGCACGTCCGGGGCCTTCGACCGGCAACGCCCCGGCCGCCGGTGGCAAGCCGGCGATCGCCGAGGATATTCGACGGATGATCGATCTCGACGTGTTCGCGATCGAGATCGGCTATGGCTTGCTGCCGTTGGCCGAGGCGAAACAAGGCGGGGATTTGCTCGCCCGAGTCACGGGCGTCCGGAAATCCCTCGCCCGGGAGAAGGGTATCCTGGTGCCGCCCGTGTCCGTCCGCGACAATCTGGAACTGGAGGCGAACGAGTATCGTTTCCTGCTGCGCGGAAAGGTCATCGCGAAGGGGCAAGTCCAGCCCGGGCGGACCATGGCGATGAACGTCGCCGGCAGTTCCGTCGCGCTTCGCGGCGTCCCGACTCGCGAACCGGTCTTTGGGCTCGATGCCGTCTGGATCGATGAGGCGGAGAAGAAGACCGCCGAGATCAATGGCTATACCCTCGTCGACCCCTCGTCGGTGATGATCACGCACCTTTCGGAAAGCCTAAAGTCCGTGGCGCATCTGTTGTTGGGTCGCCAGGACGTTCAGACCCTCATTGATCACCTCAAGGAATCGAATCCGGCCCTCGTGGCGGAGTTGCTGCCCGATCTCGTTACGCTCGGCATCATCCAACGTGTCCTTCAAAACCTTCTGCGGGAAAATCTCTCGATCCTGAATCTCCCCCTGATTCTCGAGTGCATCGGCGACTTTGCCAGTGTCACCAAGAATCCTGACGACCTCAGTGAACTGGTGCGACGACGGCTTGGTCTCTATTTTGTGCCTGAGCTGGAGGCCCGACCGGGCATCGTGCGCGCCGTGACGCTCGACCCTCGTCTCGAGCAGATCCTCATCGGGCGGGTTCACCGCACTCCGACGGAGGTGGGACTCGGGCTGGATCCGGTGCTCGGTCGCCACCTGCTCAACGAAATGAACACCCGGCTCGGCGAATTCACGCGCGCTGGCCTCACCCCCGTGCTGGTCGTGGGTACCGAATTGAGATTGCCGTTGCGACGTTTCCTCGAGCCGTCCTTCGGACGGCTTGTCGTGCTGGCCTTCCAAGAGCTTCCCCTCGCGACCGAGATCGAGAATGTCGGCCTGATCGCCGCTCCGGTGCCACTGACGGTTCGCGGTGAACAGCCCGCCCTGAAGGCCGCTTAGTTTTCCCGCTCGGACCGAAAACTTTCGATCAAGCAGTCCTGCCATCGACCGATAAGTGCCCTAGTCATAAGTCGGCAGGCGACGGTAGTGCGCCCGGCAAGAAATGACATTGGGTGGAACTTTCTGCCGATTAAAGGGGCATTTTCTGCCCCGGTAGAGCGGCAATTGTAGCCGATGTCTCGCCGCAGTGTACTTGCGCGAGAAGCAAAGTAAGCAAGAAAGCACTACTAGAGAGTGACTTAAATCGGAACAGGAAGAAGTGGCATGGGAAAAGCACTACGGAGTGTTCCCCATGGTCTCGTCTGCTCATATCCTGAAGGAGTCCGCCGCAGCGCCAGCGACCTATCGATTGGTCGTTCGCTCCGCGGAGGAGGCCGTGCGCACGATTCAGTCGCAGTGGGGTGGCCAGGCGAAGGTAGTCTCTGTACGGCAGGTTCCGGGGCAGGGTCTGGCGGGGCTTTTTGGACGTCCGCGTCTTGAGGTCATTGCGCGAGTGGGCGAGTCAGTGGAGGCGAACCCTCCGCTGCCGAACGCATGGTCGACGACGCTGGATGACGCGGAATCCCAGCTTCGTGAATCGCGTGAAGAGCGGGGAGCTGACGAAGATGTCGCGGTGGCGCGAGCCGGGGGCACGTCGGTGGCGCTTGCTCCCGAAAGCGAGACCGTAGATGCGCTGCCTTTGCTGGTGGATCTACTGCGGCGCGCTGGTTTCTCGGAGAGCTTGCGGAATCGGTTGCAACTGGCGCCGGAGTGGGAGCGGGTGCGCTCTGCGCCGCTGCACCGTCAGGTCGCGGTGGTCGGCAAGACGCTGCGCGATCTTGCGAGCGCGCGGGCGGTACGGCCGGTGACAAGTCGGGTAGCGTTTTTGGGGTCTGCTGGATCCGGAAAGTCGACGGCGTTCTCCAAGTGGATCATGCGGCACGTTGCGGCGGGAGGTGCCGTCGGCCGCGTCGTTCACCTCGGGGAGTCGCGAGCCATCCCCACGATTCTCCAGGAATCGGCGATTTCCGCTGGGCTGGTGGCAGAGACGCTGGCAGAGGGTGGCTCTGGAAGCACTCTCGGCAGCGACCCCGTCGCGCTGGAGTGCGGTGCGCTGAGTTTGACCGACCCTGAGGCGCGCCGGATGCAGCGCCGGAGGCTGGACCGCGATCAGATTTCCACGCGGATCCTCGTCCTGAATGCGCTGTACGACGTGGCGACGCTGCAGCGGATCGCGAGTGCGGGCCGCGAGGTCGGCGCAACGCACGTCGTATTCACCCACTTGGATGAACTGACGGAGTGGGGCCGCCTTTGGGAACTGTTGGTCGAAGGCGAGCTGAGTCCGTTGTTCCTCTCGACTGGGCCATCGGCCGTCGGATCAAGGGAAGACGATGTCATCGCGGCGGTGCTGCGTCGCACGGTTCCGGGGGCGGGGAGGGTATAACCATGAAGTTTGCCTTTTTGGCCGGTGGTTTTCTCGGTTTTGCGCTGGTGGCTCTGGCGGGATTCACCGCGGGCCGCAGTGCCGACCTCGTGCTGCGCGATGCAGCGCTGGCGTGTCTCGTCGGCGCGCTGGTGCTCCGGTGGTTTTGGTCGGTCGTGATCCGCGCGTTCGCGGACGCGATGGAGCAGCGCCGGCGCGATGCCGCCGCCGCCCACGAAGCGCAGGCCGCCGCCCGAGCCGTGCCCGTGGGGCCTGCCGGTTCTTCATCGGTTCCAACCCGCGTGCGCTGAGCGCCCTTGAGCCGTCCCTGATTTTTCGACCCCAGCCCCCAGATAACCGCTTGCCGATTACGTTATGAAAAGCCACGCCGCCGTCGCCTTCTCGCAACCCGCCGCCGCAGCCAATGCATGGCGGGCTTATCAGACCTCGAGCGGCGAGGTGGATGAAAAGGAGCTGATTGTCCGCTATCTTCCCCTCGTGCGGAACGTAGTCGATCGCATCAAGATCAACCTGCCGGCCCACGTCGATGTCGACGATCTCTACAGCGTGGGAGTGACGGGCCTGATTGCCGCGGTGCGGAAGTACGATCCGGAGCAGGGGCACACGTTCGCGGGCTACGCCAGCATGCGCATCCGCGGAGCGGTCCTCGACGAGCTTCGCCGTCTCGACTGGTGTCCGCGTCGCGCGCGGGCCAAGGCGAAGAAGCTCAAGGAGTCGATTAACGAGCTCGAGCAGAAGCTGGGACGTGCGGCGACCGAGGAGGAGGTGCGGCTGCACTTGAATCTCACGCCGAAGGAGTACGCGAAGTGGATGGAGGAGGCGCGTCCGGTGTGCTTCGTAGCCATCGATCAGACCACCGAGAACGAAGACAGCGATGGCACGTCTCTTCACGAATTGATCGCCGATGAAGGCGACGTCTCGGTGCGAGATCGTATGGAGAAAGAGGAGCTGATGGGGCTACTCGCGCAACGCATCGCCGAGTTACCCGAGATCCCGAAGAAGATCCTCGCGATGTATTATCATCAGAACATGCGGCTCGCGGAGATCGCTGAGGTCTTTGACCTCACCGAGTCGCGCATTTGCCAGATCCACGCGCAGACCGTGATCGGCCTCCGCGCGTACCTCAAGCGCGTCCGCGAAAAGTGAAGCGCGGAGTCCGCGCGCAGGGTGGACTCCGGGCGGTCGTAAATTCGATCGCCGCGGACCAGCAGGCTAAAGCGTGTCAACGGACGCGCCGTTAGACCGTTCTAGGCCCATGTTCGTCCTTATCGGAGCTCTCATCGTCATCGGTTCCACCCTCGGCGGGTTCATGATCGCCGGGGGCAATCCCATGGTGCTGCTGCACGTCTCCGAGTTCGTCGTGATTCTCGGGGTGGCGCTCGGGGTGCTGGTCATTGCGAGCCCGGCGCATATCATGAAGGAGATCGTGCACAAGGTGCAGCTGGCCTCCTTCGGGAAGGGGCTGTCACGAGCGGACTACGTGGACCTGCTGAAGATGCTCTACGAAATCTTCATGGTCGGGCGTCGTAATGGGCTCATCGCGCTCGAGGAGCACGTCATGAATCCGAAGCAGAGCACGATTTTCCAGAAGTATCCTGCGTTCCTGGCGCACAAGGAGAGAACAGAGTTTTTGCTGAATGGGATGAAGCCTGTGATCGACGGTAAGATCAAACCCGACCAGCTCGAGGCCCTGATGTCAGCGGAGCTAAACGCCAAGAATGAAGAAAGCGATCACCCGGTCCATCTGCTCCAGATGGTCGGAGACTCGCTGCCCGCCATCGGTATTGTGGCGGCCGTGCTGGGCATCATTAACACCATGGGCGCCATCGCAGAGGGCCCGGAGGCCGTGGGCGAGAAGGTCGCGGCCGCGCTCACTGGAACGCTGCTCGGCATCTTCGTGGCCTACGGATTCGTCAACCCGGTCGCGAACCGCATCAAGCTGATGAACCAGACGGATTCACAGTACCTGCGCTGTATCCTGATCGCGATCTCCAGCTTTGCAAAGGGTCTCGCCCCTCTGACGGCCGTTGAGATCGCGCGACGCTCCCTCGACAGCTCGGTCCAGCCAAACGGCGACGAACTCGAGGCGACGCTCAAAGCGATGCCCAGCGGGCGTTAAAACCACCCACCCTGCATCATGGCCAAGGGAGGAGGAGCATGGAAGGTGGCTTACGCCGACTTCGTCACAGCGATGATGGCGTTGTTCATGGTGCTGTGGATTTCCGCCCAGGATCAGGAGGTGCTGATCGCGACCTCGCGTTACTTCCAGCAGCCGTTCAATTCGACGACGTCACAGGGATCGGGCGTATTAAACCGGGACAGCGATCAGTCGATGAGCAAGTCGTCTTCCTCCAGTCGGGCCGCCGATCCGCAGGATGCAGCCGGGGCGGGGAGTTCCCGGGAGATCGACCTTCAGTTCTTGAGCTCGTTGGCGCAGGATTTCTATCGTCAGTTCCAGATGGACGCGAATGCCATCGACCGCCCGATCGACATCGAAGTGACGAGCGACGGGCTGAGGGTTACACTCTTCGATCGCTCCCGGAAGCCTTTGTTCGTCGACAACTCCACCGAGTTCACTGAGTGGGGCGCATTCGTGATGGAAGGCCTCGCTTGGATGATCGATCGCAACGGATTCCAGGTCATCATCGAGGGGCACACGCGGAGTGGCTTAGAACTCCCCCGGGCCGATTACACCGCGTGGGAGTTGTCGGCTGACCGCGCGAATGCGACCCGGCGCGCTTTGACACGCTACGCCGTCTCTCCCGAACTGATCCGCCGAGTCACGGGTTATGGCGACACGCGCCCGGTGCCCTTGGAGCCGCCAGCATCGGAGTCTAATCAGCGCGTAACCATTAGTCTTTCCGTGTCGCCGTTGCGCGCCCGAGGGCTCCCGCGCGCGGCTCCAGCCCCGGCGCAGGAGGCTCCAGCCTCCGCCGCTCCTCGGTCGGATTCCGGCGCGCTCCCTCGCGCGAGTAACGCTTCTCCTACGTCCCGATGAAACCTTTCCTTGCTGATCGTCCTTCTGCCGCGATCCCGTCACTTCGTCCGGTAGTCCGTCCGCTTGAGGTCCTGTCGGCCCCCGCCGGGGGGACGGCCGTCGCCTCGACCGGCGGCCTCCGTCCAGCGCATGCCCACACCGGAGCCAGCGCGTCGGTCGAGTGCATTCGTGAGGGCGACAGGGTGGTGCGGCTCGTCGTGACCTGTGCCTGCGGCGAGCGGATCGAGGTCGAATGCCTCTATCCTGTTGGCGGTTAAGCCGGCAGATTCCTACACCACCCGCGCAGCGGCAAAAGCTGCCGTGAGCGGCGACGAGGTCTGTCAAAAGCCTGCGCAATTCCTGCCGCAGAGTCGGTATTGATTTCTTAAGTAACTAACAAAAAGATACTTACAAATTTGGCATTCTCGCTGCTTAGGTGAGCGGCATGAACGTCGGTCTGTACCAGAGTGCCGCCTCCCTGTCCGCGCTTGAGCGATGGCAGGATGCCGTCACGCAGAACATCACCTCGAGTCAGGTCTCCGGCTACAAGAAGCGTACGGTCAGTTTCAGTTCGGCGATCAAAGGTGAGGTCATGACGGACCCTAAGGCGCGGGCGGACCGCGGAACCGGGGAGCCGATGCAGTTTCCGAAGGTTGGGTATGGGATCAATTTTCAGTTTGGTGAGACGCAACCGACACGGCGTGATCTTGATGTCGCGCTGCAGGGCGAAGGATTCTTCGAGATTCAGCTCGAGGATGGGCGGAAGGCGTACACCCGGGCAGGCGAGTTTCGGCTCCGCGCGGACCGCACGTTGATCACGGGCGACAATGCGACGGTGCTTAATGAAGGTGGCGACCCGATCCAGCTTTTGCCGGGCGGGGGAAGGATCGTGATCAATGCGGACGGCCGCATTCTGCAGAACGATGCCCCCGTGGGCCGGATTGCCGTCGTGAAATTTGCGGACAACCGGCAGCTGCTGCCGCTCTCCGCCGGTGCCTTCATCAATCAAGGACCGGATCCGGAGCCGGTCGAGCGGCCCGAGGTGCTGCAGGGCTACTTGGAGTCCAGCAACATCACGCCGCTTCGCGAAATGGTGGACCTCGTGAACATCGCCCGCGCCTACGAGGCCAACCAGAAGCTAATCCAGACGCGCGATCAGGCACTTGGGCGCACCATCGAAACGCTCGGCTAACCCTCACCACTCACCTTTCCCGACATGAACCTCTCCCTCTACAGCGCAGCGACCGGTATGGAGGCCCAGCAGCTGAACCTGAACACCATCGCGAACAACCTCGCGAACGTGAACACGCCGGGGTTCAAGCGCAGCAAGATCGAATTTCAGGATTTGCTCTACCAGCGTCCACGCGGCGCGGGCTCCGACAGCGGTGGCGGCAACGTGGTGCCGACTGGCATCGAGGTGGGCAATGGTTCGCGCGTGGCCGCGACGGCGAAGGTCTTCACGCAGGGGCAGGTCAATGCCACCGGCGAGAAGCTCGACATCGCGATCCAGGGCGAGGGATTCCTCGAGGTGCAGCGGCCCGATGGCACCATCGGCTACACCCGCGACGGTTCGCTGAAACTCTCTCCGAGTGGACAGGTCACCACCAACGATGGCATGCCGATCCTCTCCGGTTTCCAGCCGATCCCGCCGGGTGCGACATCGGTGAACATTGCAGACAACGGTGAAGTCACCGTGCAGAGCGCATCTGGAAACCAAACCTTTCGTCTCACGTTGACCCGGTTTGCGAACCCCTCCGGTTTGCGCAGCCTCGGTGGCAACCTCTACGAAGAGACGCCGGCGAGCGGCGCGCCCGAGGCCGGTCAACCGGGTGAGCAGGGCTTCGGCAATATTCTGCAGGGGTACATTGAGACCTCCAACGTGAACATCGTTGAGGAGATGGTAAACCTCATCGTTGCGCAGCGCGCCTACGAAGTGAACAGCAAGTCGATCCAGACCTCGGACGAGATGCTGCAGAGCGTTGCGCAAATGAAGCGCTGACTCCGCGCCTCCCTCGAATCGCATGAATTCCCTGCTTTCCTCCTTTCGCGGCGCGAGTCACGGCGTCGTCCGGCGCGCCCTGTTCGCCGCCGGTGTGCTCATCGGCGCGTTCTTGACCGCCGCGCCGGCGGAAGAGTCGCGCACGCTGCGGGGCGTGCTGCTCGAGAACCTCGCGCGAGATCTCGCGGCACACTTTAACGCGGAAGGTGACCTCGTGCTAGAACCCGTGCGCCCGTGGTCACTCGGCGGCGAGGCTGCGGCGGTGGCCACCCCCGAGCGCTGGTCGATTCGAGTGGTCGAGTATCCCTCGGCGCTCAGCAGTGCGATCTTGGTGCGAGTGCTGATAAGCGACCCGGAGGGCCGCACGGACGAGCAGACGCTCGCGCTCCGGGCCCAACTGTGGCGCGAAGCGTGGGTAGCGCGGACTCCGATCGAGCGGGGAGCGGCCCTTGATCCTGCGGCCTGTGACTTGCGCCGCATCGATTCCCTGCGCGACCGCGAGGCGCTTTCCACGTCGATCCTGCAGCCGGGTGACTGGATGTTCCAACGTTCGGTGCCGGCGGGCCGCCTGCTCAGCTGGCGCGACGTCGCGCGGCGGGCGCTGGTGAGGAAGGGAGATGTCATCGAAGTCGCCGCAGTGGATGGTCCCCTTCAAATCACCCTCAAGGCGCAAGCGATGCAGGACGGCGGACGCGGGGAGACGGTGCGCGTGCGCAATCTGGACTCCAAGCGGGAGTTTGCGGCCCTGGTGGTCGCTCCGAACCGCGCCGAGGTGCGTTTCTGATGTTTACCGACATGTCGCCGAAGTCCCTTCTTCTTGCCGCCGCGCTTTCCGCGGGGGCGCTCTTTCCCTCCCAGCTTCGATCGGAGTCGCTCTGGACAGCGCCAGGCAATTCGGAGCGACCGATGTTTGCCGACCGCAAGGCGGCTCGGGTGGGGGATATCCTGACCGTCGTGGTGCTTGAGACCGCAGCGGCGCAGTCGTCGCAGAAGAAATCGACGAGTTCATCCGCGAATGTCGAAGCGGGTGTGGAGCAGTTCCTTTTTCCGCCTTCAATCAGTCGTCTGGGTACGCACAAAGGCACGTTGCCGGCGGCACGTTTTGGTGGCGGCAATGATTTCGATGGCGGGGGGCAGGTGAACAATAGCCAGACTCTCTCTGCGCGCGCCGCCGTACTGGTCACGGCCGTGCTGCCGAACGGCAATCTCGTCATCGAGGGCGTACGCCGGGTGGTGTCGGCCGGCGAGACCCAGCATGTCGTTCTGCACGGTATCGTGCGCACCGATGACGTGAGTCCGTCCAACACGGTTATCTCGAGCAACATCGCGGACGCTCGGGTGGAGTTCATCTCGGAAGGAAGTCTGACGGATGCCCAACGCAAGGGATGGTTGGCGCGTCTCTACGAGACCCTGCGTCCCTACTAGTGCATGTCCGATCGGTCTACGACACCTCTCCGTCTCCTCGTTCCCGCCATGTCCTACGGTTTCTTCGCTTCCCTTTTCCGGCGCGCGCTCTGTGCGGGCCTCGCGGTGCTTTCGTTCGCTCCGGCCTTGCTGGCCTCAAGGGTCAAGGACCTTGCCCTCGTCGGTGGCGGGCGTGAGAACCAGTTGGTGGGCTACGGTCTGGTCGTGGGTCTGGCCGGTGACGGCGACTCCAATGCGCAGGCCACGCTGCGTTCGGTGGCAAACACGCTCCAGCGTTTCGGCATCACCGTCGATCCGACGCAAATCAAGGCGAAGAATGTCGCGGCGGTCATGGTCACAGCAGACGTCGGCCCTTTCCTTCGTACCGGTTCCCGGATCGACATCACTGTCGCCTCGATGAGCGATGCCAAGACCCTGCAGGGTGGCGTTCTCCTGCAGACGCCTCTGCTGGGCGCCGATGGTCGCGTCTACGCTGTGGGGCAGGGCCCGATTGCGGTGGGTGGATTCCTCGGTGGCGCGGGTGGCGCGGGCGGTGCGACGGTGCAGAAGAATCACCCCACGGTCGGCGTCATTAGCAGTGGTGCGATCATCGAGCGGGAAATCCCGGCCCGGTTTGTTCATGAGGGCATGCTCGCGCTGCAGTTGCACAATCCTGACTTCACGTCGGCGGCGCGGATGGCGCTGGCGATCAACCGGGTGTATCCCGGCGTGGCTCAGGCTCGCGACGCGGCGAGCATTGATGTGCGGGTACCGGAGACTTTCCGTGGACAAGAGGTCTCTTTCCTCGCGGATCTTGGTCAGGTGGAAGTCCAGCCCGACACGCTGGCGCGCATCGTGATCAACGAGCGGACCGGCACGATTGTCGCGACCTCCACCGTCCGTCTCTCCCGCGTGGCGATCAGTCTTGGGTCGCTGACCATCACCATTGCCTCGACCACCGGCATTTCGCAGCCGAACGCCTTCAACAACTCGGGTCAGACTCAAGCGGTCACCAACACCCAGACTGCGGTCGATGAAGTCAAAGGCGGATTCACCGTCGTCGAGGATGCTCCCTCGATCGAGCGTCTCGCCGCCGCGTTGAACGCGCTCGGCGTTTCCACGCGTGAGATGATGGCCATCTTCCAGACCCTGAAGCGTTCGGGTGCGTTGCAGGCGGAACTGGTGATCAACTGAGCCTCCGGAGTGCAACTCATGGATCCGGTATCTTTCCCTTCCTCAGTGAACGCGGTGGCGCGTTTGGCGGCCGACGCCGCGCCGACGGGCCGCCCGGCCGGTGCCCGTACGGCGAGGAGTTCAGACGACGTTTCCCGTGCGGCGGGGCAGTTTGAAGCGATCATTCTGCGCCAATTGCTGACTCCGACGATCGAGCCCCTGATGAGCGGCGGCCTCGGCGGCGCTGGCGGCTCCGGCGGCGGGGTGTACGGCTACATGCTCACCGACGTGCTCGCTACGTCGCTGGGTGCGGCTGGCGGGCTTGGGCTTTCGAAGATGTTGACCCAGCAGCTCACTCCGCGCGGCGCGCCGAGCAACGAATCCACGGCAGCGAGTCCGGAAGCGGCGGGTCCGCGTCTCTGACCCGTTCTGATTGCGATGCCTTTCTACACTTTCCATTCATGACCTCTTCTTGGGAAATTTTGGTGCAACACTTGCGGGCGGAGCTCGAGGCCTACGGAGGCCTGCTCGCGCTCTTCGCGGAGCAGCGGCAGCGGCTTCTGCAACGCGATGCCGATGCCGTGCTCGAGCTTGCCGGCGCGATTGAGTCGCGGGCGAAGACCGCCACCGCGCAGCGGGAGGATCGCGAGCGTTGTGTGCGTGCACTTTCGTTGACGCTGGGCGTGTCAGGAGAACGAACCCTGCGGGCGTTGGTTCCCTGCTTTCCGGAAGAGGTGCGCCCGCTGGTGCTAGCGCTGATTGACGAGATCAACGTACTGGTTCACCGCTTGCGGCGCGGCGCGCGGCAGAATCGTGAGTTGTTGGCGCGGACGCTTGAGGTGCATCAAGAGACGCTCCGTGTTCTCCGGCCCTCCAGCCTCGTTTCCACCTATTCCCACGGGGGTAGGGTCACTCTCTCGGCCGGTTCTGCTGCCTGGCAGGCGGCGGGCTAATTTTTCGCCATGTCTGGTCTTTTCGGCAGTCTTTCCTCCGGAGTTCGCGCCCTCACCGCGCAATCGCGTGCGGTGGAGACAGCGGGTCGCAACCTCGCGAACGTGAACAATCCGCACTATGCGCGCCAGCGTGTAGTGCTGGGCGATCGTGGCACGGTTTTCACGCCTGAGGGGGCGCAGTCCCTCGGGCTTGAAGCCTTACAGGTTCAGCAACTGCGCGACACGCTTCTGGATCGACAGACGGTCAGGGAGATCGCGGCGACGGCCGCGTTGGATACGGAGGCCGCTGCCTACGAGCGTGCCCAGGCGGGACTCGGGCAGCAGATTGGTCGCACGGGTGATGCGGTCGCGCTCGGCGCCGCGGGTTCCGGCAACGGACTCGCCGAGTCGATCACGGCGTTCTTTAATGCATTTCAGGCCTTTGCGGCCCGGCCCACCGATCTTGGGGAGCGGCAGTCGCTCGTCCAGCAGGCCTCGGCACTGGTGGATCGGGTGCGGACCACGGACCAGCGGCTAGAGCAGGTTCAGACTGACCTCACGGAGCAGATCGGCACGGATGTGTCCGAGGCCAATCGGCTCCTCGAGACCATCGCCGACCTGAACCGTCAAATCGGTCGCGCTGAGATCAACTTTCCAGGGGGAGCGGCCGACCTGCGCGACCAGCGGCAGGCCCGCCTTGAGGAGTTGGCGGCGAAGCTGCCCTGTGAATCCCGGCCCGCTTCGGGTTACCCGGGTCAGCTGGAGATTTCGGTCCGGGATGCGCAGGGCGCGCCGCTGATCCTTGTGTCGGGTCCGGCGACGACTGGACCGGTGGCGTTGTCCGGGGGCACGATTACGGGGGGGACCCCAAGTGCGGTGATCGCGGTGCCGACCGGTGGTATTGGTGGCGCATTGGTGGCGCGAGATACGGTGATCGCTGATACTCGGAACCGGATTGACCAGCTCGCCGAGCAGTTCGTTCGCTCGGTCAACGCCGCCTACAACCCGACGGGTGCGACGGGGGATTTCTTCGTGGCGAGTGGCGTGGCAGCGTCGTCCTTCGCGTTGGCTTCGGGTGTTTCGGCGACTTCGCTCAAAGCGTCCGATAACGGCGCAGCCGGCGACAACACGTTGGCCCGTGCGGTTGCGGCCCTGGGTGACCGACGTTTCTCAGTCTCTTCCGGCGATGCGATTGACGGTACCTTCCTGCAGCACTTTACCCGAGCCGCCACCGATCTTGGTCAGGCATTAGCAGGGGCCCGAGCCCGGGCCGATGACCAACGTGGCGTGGAGCAGATCGTGCGTGGGCAGAGGGATGCGGTGAGCGGCGTGTCGCTGGATGAGGAAATGGCGGACCTGATGCGCTACCAGCGATCCTTCCAGGCTTCCTCGCGGGTGGTGGCCGTGATCGATGAACTGCTCGAGACGGTGGTCAACCGACTCGGAGCCTGAGTGTCCCGCTAGCTGACGACAGACTTTTCGCCCCTCGACCATGCGTGTCCCCACCCATCAGGCTTCCTCATCGGTCCTCGCCCAGATTCAGCGTGCCGGCGCGCGTCAGGCACAGCTGCAGCTGCAGGTTTCGACGGGCCAGCGATTGAGGTCCATCGATGAAGACCCGGCGTCGGCAGGTCGGGTCATTGCGATGCAGGCCGAGCGAGCGAGGATCCTGCAGTTCGACCGCAACGCAGATCGGGCCCAAGAGATTTCCCAAGCCTCGTTTGCTGGGCTCAAATCTCTGCAGCAGGTATCGGAACGGGCGGGGGAGATTGTCACTTTGGGCAGTGGAATCAGCAGTCCCGATGCCCTTCGGGCCTATGCGGCCGAGGTAAACCAACTCATCGAGCAAGCGGTGCAGGCGGGCAATGGCCGTCTGCGCGAGGACTATCTGTTTTCCGGGACGGCGACGGATACGGCCCCCTTTGCGGTGACCCGGGACGTGGGCACGGGTCGGGTGACCGCGGTGGCGTATGCGGGCAACTCGAACCGAGCAGTGATCTCCATCTCGGAGGCCACGGAACTGCCGGTGGGAGCGTCTGCCGCCACGAACGTCGGCATTCGCGACCTCATTTCTGGTCTGGTTGATCTTCGCGACGCCTTGGCTTCCCTGAGTACGTCAGCGGTGGCAACGACGCGCCCGTCACTCGAGGCGGCAGAGAACGCCTTGCTCAGTGCAGTCAGCGAGAACGGAGCAGTCGAGTTACGCGTACAGGCGAGCCGTCTGCAACAGCGAGCGCGTACGGAGAATCTGGAACAGCTGGTTTCTCGCGAGTCCGATGCGGACTTGGCGGCAACCATGGTACGGTTGGGTCAAGCGACGACGGCCTATGAGGCTTCCCTGTCATCAGCGAACCGGATACTTCAGCTTTCCATTCTCGATTATCTCAAGTAGCCTTTTTCTGTCATGAAAGTGAGCTTCGATTCCCCGGCGTCTGCGGAAGCGGCGCCCCAGCTGATCCGCATTCCGGGCGGCTTGGTGGGCTTCCCTGATCATCAGGGCTTCGAACTGTATTACAGCGAGGACCAGCTCCCGTTTCGGTGGCTGAGGTTGGTGGGTCCCGAACCGGTCGATTTCGTGGTCATTGAGCCGGCGGGCTTGATTCCCGACTATGAGCTGGAGTTGTTTGATGAGGATGCGGCGTTTCTGGAGATCGCTGATACGGCGGATACTCTGGTGCTCAACATCGTGACGGTCAGCCGGGCGCAGCCACCGACGGCGACGGTGAACCTCGTGGGGCCGGTCATCATTAATCGCCGCACGGGACTGGCCAAGCAGGTGGTATTGGCCAACCACACCCGCTACAGCGCGCGTCATCCCTTGGTCACGGCTGGTTGAGCGATTTCCGCCATGCTTGTCCTCTCACGCAAGGTCAACGAGTCGATTCTGATTGGCGACAACATCGAGATCCGGATCACCCGTGTCGAGGGCGACACCGTGAAGATTGGGATCGCGGCGCCCCGGGAGGTAAAAATCTTCCGCAAAGAAGTCCTGACGGAGATTGCCGCTTCGAACCAGGCCGCAGCCGTCGCCGGTCGAGATGCGGCGGGCAAGCTGAACTTGCCGAAGCTATCGGTGCCGCCGCCGAAGCCGCCGCCGGTTTCCAGCAGCGGTGGGTGAGTGCGCCCTGTGGGCGCGCAGGCTAGCTCCGTTGCGCGTGTTCCGCATGCAAGCGCGAGCGCTCGCGACCTCTCCGATCAATCGTGGAGGCGCTAAAACGTGGCGGAAACTTCGTGTTGGTGCCCAGGTTCTAGCTCGAGCGTACCGACATTCGTGCACTCCACTTGATCGTTCTTGTAGAGCTTGATCTGCACCGGTCCCGTGGCATCGGGCGTATCCCACCGCCATTTGCCGATCGAAACGAAGTGCAGAGGCACTCCCTTCTCCCAGCTCAGACCTGGTCCCGCGCCCCGTGCGAAGAGTTTGTTGCCGATGCCGATGTAGGCAGTGACCAGAAGTCGGGTAGCGCCGTCGGATGAGAGCGCGGCCTCGACCGTGGCGTCCTCGGTGCGATCGGCGTTACGGCGGGTCGCGGCGGGCGTGGCCGCGGCTGACGGAACTGGAGAGGGTGGAGGCGGTGCCTCGGAGCGCGCCGGCGCGGCAGTTGCGGCGACAGAGACCGAGACCGCCGGGATCTCTACTGGAGCTGGCTTGGATGCCTCGATCAGAGGCAACTCAGGGGTCTGAGCCTTGGGCGCGGCAGAGGCTCTGGGCGCGGAGACGGGTGGAGAAGCGACGGCAGAGTTGGCGGGAGCTGCCGCGGGCGCGGGGAAAGCGGCGGGGGCTGCTGGAGCTGCGGCTGGGGTGTCGTTCGCCGCGGAGGAGCGTGATGCGGGGACGGACTTCGTGGTGGGAGCTGCAGCGACCGGCGTGTCGTCGGCCGAGCCGGCTGGCTTGGCGGGGAGCTGGGAATCGACCGGTCCAATGCTCTTTCGGCCTAATCTCTGAAACGTCTCGTCGAGTTGGCGAAGCGTGTCGGCGGTGTGTGCCGACCAAGCGGACAGAGCGCGGGCTTGGGCCTCCTTGGATTCGTCGGCCCACTGGACCCGCGCGCGGGCGAGGCTGGCCTCAATTTCTTTGGTGGCTCCCTGGGTGGCCTGGAGGAAGCCACTGGCGACCTTGGCGGCGGATTGGTCGCCGAGTTGGAGAAGGGTGGCTGAAATCTGGCCAGCGGCGGCCTCGATGCGCGCAAACTCGCGAGACACCTTGGCTAGTTCGTCGACGGCGGATTGCAGCCGTTCGCTTTCGGCCGTTCGCAGCGTCTGCAATTCCTGTTCAAGTGCCTCGTTTTCGGCCACGCTGATCTCGTTTAGCTGGCTCTTAAATTCGGCGACCTTCTCTTGGAGCTTTTGCGGCAGTGCTTCGAGCGTTCGTGCGCTTCGCGCGTGGCTCTCCGCGAGGCTGTGGAGGCTCGCGGTGGCGATGCTCACCTGCTCGACGCACGCCGCGGTCGTTTTGGCGAGCGCCGCGATCTCGTCCTGACGTTCCCGCAGCAACACATCGGTGCGGCGACCGTACTCCGCGATGAATGGAATCCCGAGCAGGATCGCGCCGACGACGACGCAGGTGACAATGGCAATGAGTGCGCCACCCTCGAGAGGGGTGGACGCCCGGTAGGCGATAAAGCCGGCGACACTGAGCAGAAAGACGTCGCTGGCGATGAACGGGAGCTTGGGTAGCTTCGGAACCTCGGGGTGGTCTTGCATCGGCGGGGCGCGGTCGGACCCGCCCGTTATGACTCGGTTGCGGCTTGGATCGCAAGCGCTTATGCGTCGCGGGAGCGGTGCTTTTCGGGTTTCAATCCCGCCACCTTGCGCTAGCCTTGAAAGGTGGCCACCCACTTTTCGCACTTTGTCCGGATTGAGCGGGATGCAGCCGGGATGGAGTCAGTGCACACGGTGGTGCATACGCACGACCCGAAGTTCACGATGGAGTTTGCCCCTGATCGCGAGGCTCCAAATAAGGTGGGCAGGGGTGTGATCAAGCGCGTGTGCGTGCCGAATTCATGGGCTGGCGACTACGGTCGCTACGCGAAGTTCATGACGGAAGCTCAGGAGTTCTTTACCCGCTCGTTCGGAGAACCGGTGGAGAAATCCGTCACGCGTCGTTTTGGCGTGTGAACGGCGCCGTCGCTCGATTGCGATGCGGCGGCGGTGAACAGAGGGTCAGCGAAGCCGCCAGGCGAGCATCAGCAGCGAGACGTGCATGCCCATGCGGATCGCGCCCTCGAAGGTGAGGATGACGAGGGTCCAGCGAAGCGGGCTGGCCCGGCGAAGCGTGTAGCCGAGAAGGGAGGTGGCGATCATGCAGCCCACGCGGCCCGTGCCGAATCCGCTGGCGAGCATTGCGAGCATCCAGACTCCGTTCAGGAGGATGCCGATGCTCCAGCACGCCGCGAGTCTGGGAGGGAGCGCAGTGCGGCGCGGATCCTCTTTGCGTTGTATCGCTTTGAGCCCGAGGAGCCGCTCGGCCGCGATCAACTGGACCAACTCCAGCGCGAGCAGCAGCGGCGAGAAGTACAGAAGAGCCGGTGGGGTCATGGCCTGCGGTGCCCCGGATCACGGCGTGCCTGCTCAGTGGCCGGCGGCTCCGGCGTCTGCGCTCCGCAGATCTGGTGCTCCGAGGCGCATGCCGCTCTTGGGATCGATGAGAATGCTGGCGGCGTCGCCCCACGACCGAGCGGAGGCCTCGGGCGAGTTCGCATAAAGGCGCTGGAGGGCAAGGGTGTGGCCCTTGGCTTCCAGCATGAGCGCGGTGTCACGGGACGTCAGGAATGGCTCCACCCGGATAATGTCGGGCATCCATTGATGGTGGAAGCGCGGCGCATCCACGGCTTGGGTGAGGCTCATGGCATCGTCGATGACGTGCGTGATCACGTGCAGCGTGGTCGTGATGATCGTCGGTCCCCCCGGGCTCCCGGTAACCATAAACAAGCGCCCATCGCGCAGTACGATCGTCGGCGTCATCGATGACAGTGGGCGCTTGCCGGGGGCGATGGCATTGGCCGCGCCCTGCAGGAGACCGAACATGTTTCGCACCCCGACCTTGGACGTGAAGTCGTCCATTTCATTATTCAGTAAGAAGCCCGCACCGGGGACGGTGACCCCGCATCCGAAGAGTCCGTTGAGTGTGTACGTGACGCTCACCGCGTTGCCGGCGGCATCGACGATGGAGTAGTGGGTGGTCTCGGAGGACTCGCGGCTGACGGCGGGAGCGGGATTTGGCTCGAGTCCGAACGGCGTGCCGGCGGCAAGGCCAGCGCTGGGTGTGGCCCGGTCCGGCGAAAAGTGTGTCATGAGGCCGCGTGCATACGAAGGATCGATGAGGCCAGCGACCGGGACGCGGACGAAGTCCGGGTCTCCAAGGTATTCGGCGCGATCCCGAAAAGCGCGGCGCATCACTTCGGTGACCAAGTGGATGCGTGCGGTTGAGTTGTGGCCGAGATCGCCGAGAGCGTGCGGCTCAAGCATGGCGAGCATTTGTAGCAGCGCGATGCCGCCGGAGCTGGGCGGAGGCATGGTGAGGATCTCGTGCCCTCGGTACGAGCCGCGGAGTACGGCGCGCTCGACTGGGCGGTACGCGCGAAGGTCATCGCGGGTGATCAGTCCTCCATTGCGAGCCATGTCGTCGGCGAGCAGCGCGGCCGTTTCGCCCTCGTAAAACTCGCGGGGGCCGTGCTCCTGCAGGCGTGCGAAGGTGCGACCGAGCTCGGGTTGGATCCAGCGCTCCCCGGCTTGGTAGAACTGCCCGTTGCGTTGGAAGACGCGTCGAGACTCCGGGAAACGTTCGAAGATTCCCTCGCCGGCTACCAGGTCGCGGGCGAGACCTGGAGTCACGGTGATTCCGTCGGCGGCGAGCTGGCGAGCGGGTTCGACCAAGTCCGACCACGAGAACTTGCCCGATCCGTAGCGTTCGAGAGCGAGGGCGAGCCCGGCCACCGTGCCCGGCACGCCGGCGGCGAGGTGTCCGAGCGTGGAGCGTCCCGGCACCACCTGTCCCGCTGCATCGAGGTACATGTCGGCCGTGGCGGCGGCCGGCGCTCTCTCCCGGAAGTCGATCGCGGTGGTCCTGCCGTCCTCAAGTCGGAGCAGGAGGAATCCCCCGCCGCCGATGTTGCCGGCCCGTGGGTAGGTCACCGTGAGGGCAAGCCCCGTAGCGACGGCGGCATCGACGGCGGTGCCGCCGCGGCGGAGGATGTCGGCGCCGATCTCCGAGGCCGTGAGACTGGCGGAGACGACCACGCCCTTGGGAGCCTCGAACGGCGCGCGCTGGGCGAGCAGGACGTTGGCGGGGCTGGAAAAGACCAGCCCGATCGCCAGGAGTTGGGCTGCAGTCCGCGCGCTGACGACGCGGCGGACAACGGCGACAAAGAGGAGCGGGTGACGCATGGCGGGAGCGGGGACTCCCTTCATGCAAACCGCAAACTGCGTGAGACGCGAGCGTGCTTCGGTCGAATTCCGTTCCGCTCCCTCGACTAGACCTTGCGCAGCTTGGTCACGCGCCCGCCGCGCACCCACTCAACCACGAAGATGTTGCCGTCGCGATCAAAGCAGGCGTCGTGCGGATGGATGAAGCGTCCGTCCTCCCAGGTCTCCGGCTTGGTACGCATGACCAGACCTCCCTGTCCGCCCCGGTTGAGCACGCGATCGGTCCAAGCTTGGTCGAAGCCGAGATGGGTGATGACTTCGTTGTCCTTGCCGAGAAGTGTGACGCGGGCGTGCAGATCCGGAATCAGGAGGACATCGCCGCGGATGTCGATATGGTCGGGGTTGGTGAGACCCTCGACGCTGCTGACGTACTGACCCTCGAGGGTGAAGTACTCCAGGCGCTGGTTTCCGCGGTCACAGACCACGAGCATCGGCGTGCGACCCGGGCGGTTGTCGACCCAGCAGCCGTGAGGGTTGGTGAACTTCCCGTGCTGGTCCTTGCCGCCCTTGCCGCCGAACGTCCGGACGTGGCGACCGTCAGCGCTGTACTGGTGGATGTACGGCGTGCCGTAGCCGTTGGTGATGTAAAGACTCCCGTCGGTCGGATGGAAGGCGACGTTGGTGGGGATGAACTGCTTGCGGTCGGTGTAGACACCGGACTCCCACGGAACGCTTTGGGCCCAAACCAGCTCGCCGTTAAGGGTGGTCTTCACGACGAGATTAGCCCACGTCAGCGACAGGTACAGGTACTCCGTGTTGCCCTCCTTGCGCAGGTCGAGGCCGTGCCCGACGGTGTGGATGTTGGAGGCGCTGTACTCGCTGCCGAAGCTGCGGACAAAACGGCCCGAGGGGTCGAAGACGGCGACGGCATCCTGGTGGCGGACCGAGGAGGCGCCGGTATTGTTCAGGATGTAGATGAATCCGGCCTCGTCGACCGTGACTCCGTGCGTCTCGCCCCATTTGATGTGGTCCGGCAGCGAGCCCCAGTAGTGATGGCACTCGTACGTGTGTTCACCGGTGCCGATGATGGCCTTCTTGGCCGGCCCTTGGTCGGCGGCGCGAAGGATGGCCGGGCCGGCGAAGGCGGCGGAGAGAGTGGCGCTGGATTGGAGGAAGGAGCGGCGATTCATGCGTGACAAAGGAGAGGCTAAGATGGAGGTAAAGCGGTCCCAACGGCGCGAGGATTATGACCGCAGACAGGACTGTCGAGTCGGCAGATTGGGCGGGTTCGGGCGACAAAAAAGGCACGCGCCCGGGAGGGCGCGTGCCTAGGGAGTGAAACGGTCGCTGAGAAAGAACTCAGTTGCTCTTCAGCGTCGCATCGGCGGCGGCCTCGTCGCTGGGGTCGTCCGGAATGCGCATGTGGTAGAAGCTTCGGTAGACGAAGACCAAGCCGACGAGGAGGATCACCCAGCCGAAGATCTGCTTGGTGCTCTCGTCTTTCATCTTCACCGCGATTTCGACGGCGAGGAGGCCGAAGAGCGTGGTGAACTTGATCACCGGGTTCAGGGAGACGGACGACGTATCCTTGAAAGGGTCGCCCACCGTGTCGCCCACGACGGTCGCGGCGTGGAGAGGCGTGTGCTTCTGCCGGAGCTCGACCTCGACGATCTTCTTGGCGTTGTCCCACGCGCCGCCGGCGTTGGCCATGAAGATCGCCTGGAAGAGACCGAAGAAGGCCATGCCGATGAGGTACCCGATGAAGAAGAACGGATCGAAGAACGGCAGCGCGAGGGCGAAGCAGAAGATCACCACGAAGATGTTCACCATGCCGCGCTGCGCGTACTGCGTGCAGATTCGTACGACCTCCTTGGATGCCTCGGTCGAGGCCGTGGCGGCATCGAGGCGCATGTTCTTCTTGATGTAGACGACCGCCCGGTAGGCACCGGTGACGACGGCCTGCGTGGACGCGCCGGTGAACCAATAGATCACACTGCCGCCCATGAGCAGACCGAGGAGGGCCTCGGGATGGACCAGCGAGAGCCGGCCGATCGTGTCGGGGTAGATCTGCTGGAGCATCAGGATGATCCCGAACACCATGGTCGTGGCGCCCACGACGGCGGTGCCGATGAGCACGGGCTTGGCGGTGGCTTTGAACGTGTTGCCGGCGCCATCGCCCTTCTCGAGTTGGTACTTGGCGTTCTCGAAGTCGGGCTTGAACTTGAAGTCCCGCTCGATCTCGGCCGCCGTCTCCTTCTTGGACTCAATCTGCGACAGCTCGTAGACGGATTGTGCGTTGTCGGTCACCGGACCGAAACTGTCGACCGCGATCGTGACTGGACCCATGCCGAGGAAGCCGAAGGCCACGAGGCCGAAGGCGAAGATAGGGGCGGCGAAACCGATGCTTTCCGGGATCATTCCTGTGACGCTCGGATGTCCGGCGAAATAGGCAGCGCCGGCCATCAGGGCGAGGATCGTCACGCCCTGCCAGAAGGCGGAGAAGTTGCCGGCAACGAAGCCACTGAGAATGTTCAGCGAAGCGCCGCCCTGTCGGGAGGACGTAACGACCTCCTTCACGTGGCGGCTCTCGGTGGACGTAAAGACCTTCGTGAACTCCGGGATGATTGCTCCCGCGACGGTGCCCAGCGAGATGATCGTCGAGAGTACCCACCAGAGCCCCGGGTGGCCGTCGAGGTGCCCGAGCAGGAACCAGCTGGCGACGTAGGTGACGATGATCGAAACGACGGACGTGAGCCAGACCAGGTTGGTCAGCGGCTGCTCGAGGTTGAAGTCGCGCGAGCCGCCGTAGAGCAGCTTGCTCATGGATTCGTTCATCAGGTAGCTGACGAGCGACGTCACCACCATGAGAATGCGCATGGCGAACAGCCAGATGATGAGCGTTCCGCAGAGGACCGGGCTGGCGGCGAGGGCGAGGGCGAGGAAGGCAATCAGGGCGACGCCCGTGACGCCGTAGGTCTCAAAGCCATCGGCGGTCGGGCCGACGGAGTCGCCGGCATTGTCGCCGGTGCAGTCGGCGATCACGCCAGGGTTGCGCGGGTCGTCTTCCGGCAGGTTGAAGACGATCTTCATCAAGTCTGCACCGATGTCGGCGATCTTGGTAAAGATGCCGCCGCAGATGCGCAGTGCCGAGGCGCCGAGGGATTCACCGATGGCGAACCCGACGAAGCACGGACCGGCGAGGTTGCTGGGCAAGAACGCGAGGATCGCGATCATGAACAGCAGTTCGATCGACACGAGGAGCAGACCGACGCTCATGCCGGAGCGCAGCGGAATGGCCAGAGTGGCGAGTGGGTTGCCGCGCAGCGCGGAGAACGCGGCGCGGGAGTTAGCCACCGTGTTGATGCGGATACCGAACCACGCCACACCGTAGCTGCCGAGAATGCCGAGGACGGAGGAAGCCAGGATGATCGCGACGGCACCGACGGACTCCTGCACGAGGCCGCCGAAGTAGTAGGCCATGCACACCGCGATCAGGCCCCATAGCCCGATCAGGAACTTCCCTTGCTGCGCAAGGTAGGTCTTGCAGGTCTCCCAGATGACGTTCGAGACCGCTGCCATCGACCGGTGAACCGGGAGGGCCTTGGTCTGCTGATACTGCCACCAACCGAAGAGGATGCCGACCACGCAGACGGCGAGTCCGATGTACAGCACCTGATAGCCGCTGAGGGCTCCGTCGAGAAAAGAGATCTGCCCGAGATCGGGGATCTTGATGTCGGCCTCGCCTGCGCGGACCGATGAGGTAAAGGACGCAGCCAATGCAGCGGCGGCGGCCAAGCTTTGCCAAGGTTTCAGAATCATACGGGGTTCGGGGTTGGCGGACTGTTGTCTCGGCCCCTCCGGTATCGCCAGCCAATTTCCAGCCGAGGCCGCTCTGAGCGAGCAGTTTGGGCGTCCCGTGTCAGGGGTCAAAAAGCGGACCTAATGGGTCCGCGACGGCCAAGTTACCTCTGAAGTGGACTGCGTGCTCCCGTAAAACCAACGCGAATCTGCAGTCCGGTTATGAACTAAACTACTTCCTGATTTTGGCCCCAGGCTGATCCGCGCGTGGACTCAGATCCAGCATCCGGCGTAGCACCCAAGCGAAGGCGAGGGTATCGAGGAATGGAAAGATGGCCATTTTGCGGAACGTGTAGTTCGCGGTGCCAGCGATGCGTGGGCGGTGGGCGACGGGGACCTCCATGACGCGCCAGCCGCCGGAGGCCGCGCAGGCGGGCATGAAGGAATAGAGCGTGCGAAACGGGGGAAGGGACGCGCGCACTTCGCGGCGGAAGAGGCGCAGTGCGCAACCGCTGTCGCTGACGCCATCGCGCAGCAGGGCGCGGCGGACGTGATTGGCGATCCGTGACATGATCTTTCGGGCCAGCGAATCTTGCCTTCCCACGCGGCGTCCGACGAGCAGATCGGCCTCTTCGCGTCGCTCCCACAGCCGGGCGAGTTCGGACGGAGGGTTCTGGCCGTCGCCATCCAGGGTGGCGATCCACGGTGAACGCACGCGTTCGAAGCCGCGCCAGAGCGCCACCGCCTGCCCCCGGTTTCTCGGAAGGACCACCAGCTGCAGCGCGGGCCACTTCGCTGCCGCAGCCGCCAGCACGGCACGTGAGTCGTCCGTGCTGCCGTCATCGACGACAATCACCTCGGCGTGCAGGTTGAGGCGTTCCAGCGTCTCGCGCAGCTCCGCCAGCAGCGGCGGAATGTTGGGCGACTCATTGTAGAATGGAATCACGACGCTGAGCTCTGGAGAGCGCTCCGCTGCCGCGAGTGCTGACGTGGAATCAGACGAGAGGGCGCGCATGGTACAGCGAGTCTTCAGCAGGGGTAGGGTACCGCTTCGGTGAAGCGGCGGGAGCCTTACACTGCCGAATCAGCGCGCGGGCGCAAGTGGAGCGGCGGCGACCGACGCCCACGGATCTCCGCCAAGGAGCAGTTCGCTCAGCCGAAATGCGCTCAATAGCGCATCTTCGTGGAAGCCGTAGCGGAAGTAGCTTCCGCAGAAATAGGTTTCCGTGCTGCCGCGGGCTGCCGCGTTAAGACCCGGAAGCGCCGCCTGGGCCTGAATGGCTCCCAGACTGAAGAGGGGGTGCGACGTTTCAATTTTCTGCAGGACGCGCGCAGGGTCGATGGACTCCGGGCGGCCAATGGTGACAAAGTAGTTCTCGCGGTCGCTGACCCCTTGGAGCCGGTTCATCCAATAATGGGTCGCTGTCGTGCCGGGGCCTCCCTTTCGCGACGTGAGCTCGTAGTTCCACGAAGACCAAGCCAGCCGGGTTTTCGGCATGACGCGGGCGTCCGTGTGCAACGTCGCGGTGTTGGGCTGGTAGCGAAACTCCTGCAGGACCTCGCGCTCGCTGGCGGTTGCGTCGCCGAGAAGGGCGAGAGCCTCGTCGGCATGCGTCGCGACAATGACCCGGTCGAAGGCGTGGGTGGCGCCGGACCTTGTCTCCACCGTCACCCGGCCGGGTGCTCGCTGGATCCGCGCGGCGGCGTCGCCGACGATGATCCGTTCGCGCCACGGCGCGGTCAGTCGACGGACATATTCCCGTGCGCCGCCCTCGACGGTACGCCACGGATGCTGGGTGCTCAGCCCGAGGAATCCGTGATTGTGGAAGAAGCGCAGTAGCGTGGCGGCCGGGAACGTCATCATGAGCTCCGGCGGTGTGCTCCACACCGCCGAGCTCATGGGGGCCAGATAGAGATTGAAGAAGTCGTCGCCGTAGTTGCGGGCGCGCACGTAGTCGCCCAGCGTCAGAGCGGCGGTGTCCGGTTGGTTCAGCGCGGCTACGGCCTCCTGGTTGAAGCGGTGAATTTGGAGCAGCATCCGGACGAACCGGGGGCGCAGGAGGTTGCGGCGCTGGGCGAAGAGGTGATTGAGGGATGATCCGGAGAACTCGATGTTCTCGACAGTGTGCTTCACCGAAAACGACATGTCGGTCGGCTTGGTGGGCACTGCGAGTTCGCGAAAGAGTCGGGTCAGCAGCGGGTACGTGACCTCGTTATAGACCATGAAACCGGTGTCGACCGGGCGGATACGCGCGGGCCCCAAGGCGGATTCGGGCTCGTTGATCTCGACGGTGTGAGTGTGGCCGCCGACGTGGCGGTTACGCTCGAACAGCGTGAGCTCGTGGTGGCGCTGGAGGAAATGCGCGCAGCCAAGACCGGCGATGCCGGTGCCGATGATCGCGATGCGGGCCATGGCGGCGAACGAACGTCCCTCGGGCGTTAGGCGCCGGGGGTGGGGGGAGTCTGGGAAGACGTCTGTCCTGACCGGAGCTCGTGGGCGAGTTCGCTCACGTCCTTGTGCACGGCGGGTGACTCCGTCTTGCGCGGCGCCTCGCTGTTGGCGGCTTGGACTGTAGCCACTGCGATCGCAGCGGCGGCCGGAATGACCTGCTTGAGAGGGGAACTACCGTGCTCCCGGCGGGCCTGGGCGGCGGATTCCGCCGCGGCCACGGAGGCGGCATGCTCGGCGCGCGCGCCCTCGTCGAGGACCGCCTGGGGTACGGGCTTGAGGCCCCAGATGAAGCCGGTCCACGACAGGAGCTTCAAGCCGTAGTAAGTCGGATCGACCTCCCACCAGTAGAAGCCATTGCGGGTCGACGACTGGTAGCGGTGGTGGTTGTTGTGCCAGCCTTCACCGAGCGTGATGATCGCGAGGATGAAGCTGTTGCGTGAGTCGTCCTCGGTGCGGAACCGCCGACGCCCCATGAGATGCGCCATGGAGTTGATACACGCGGTGCCGTGGAAAAGGACCGTGGTGCTGATGAAGAAGGCCCAGACTAGCATCTGGGGGCCCGTGGTACCGAGGCCTGGGGCGACGCGCTCCAGCAGCGCACCCACGCCGAACAGAGCGACGGCGAAGAGGGTGGGCACAACCAAGTCGAAACGATTCAGCCACACCAGCTCAGGGAAGCGCGCGAGGTCGCGGATCTTCGAGTAGTCTGTGGGAAAGTTCCGGCGGCTGGTGATCCAGCCGATGTGCGACCACAGGAAACCGTGCACGTGCGGGGAATGCGCGTCTTCCGCCTGATCCGAATGCTGATGGTGGTGGCGGTGGTGGTAGGCCCACCAGAGCGAGCCGCGCTGGACCGTGGTCGCCGCGAACACCGCGAGCAGGAACTGGCCGAAGCGCGACGTGCTGTAGGTCTTGTGTGAGAAGTAACGGTGATGGATGCCGGTCACCGCGAACATGCGGATAAAGTAAAGGGCGACCGCGGCCCAGACGGCGACCGGACTCCAACCGACCCAGATCACGCCGAGGCATCCCGCATGAAGGAAAATGAACGGCAGCACGCGGAGCCAGTCAACCCGGTCGGGTTGCTCACGCAGGCGAGCGGCACCCTCCGGACAGTAGTCGGAGTCGATCCACTGAATCAGGGCGCGGGTCATGCGCTGCGGCAGAGAAGGCGGGACGGCGGACGGTACGGACGCGGGCATCAGCGAACAACGTTCTCCCGGAATCGAAGCGAGGCAAGCGGTGTTTTTGGAGGACCTGGGTGATCGTTTGGATCTCCTTCAATCAGCGTGGTTCGTGGGTTAGCCGCTGTTCGCTTGCGTTGGTGACGAGCTGAGCCGACGCTTGGGCATGAGTTCTCCGCAGACATCGCCGGTCACGAGGCGAGAGATCTTCGGCTGGTGTTGCTTCGATTTCGCGAATTCGGCGTTCACAACGATCATCGTGACCGTTGTTTATGCGGTCTACTTCAAGGACGTGATCGCGGGAGGTGCCGCGGAGGCGGCGGGGTGGTGGGGGCGGACCCTGGCGACGTCTCAGGCGGCCGTGATCGTGCTCGCGCCCTGGCTTGGCGCGATGGCGGATTTCACGGCGCGGAAGAAACGGCTGCTGCTCACTTCTGCGTTGATGTGCTCCGTGGCCACCGCCGCGTTGAGCCTGACCGGGCCGGGAGACATTCTGCTGGCGGTCACCCTCGTCGCCTTGGCCAATGTGGCCTTCTGCCTCAGCGAGTCCGCCTGCGCCAGCTTCCTGCCCGAGATCAGCACGCCGGCCAACGTGGGACGCATTTCCGCGTACGGGTGGAGTTTTGGCTACATGGGCGGTTTACTCAGCCTGGCGCTCGCGCTGGGGTTGATCGTGGGCTTGGGGGCGTCGGCGCGCTGGACCTTCCTGATGACCGGCGTGTTCTTCATCGCGGCGACGCTCCCGACGCTCCTCTTCTTGCGCGAGCGGGCGGAGCCCCGCGCCCTGCCGCCGGGGGAGAGTTTTGCGCTGGCGGGTTGGCGGACTCTCTGTCGCACCGCGCGGGAGTTGCCGCAGCATCGCACGCTCGCCGTCTTCTTCGTTGCGTTCACCCTCTTCCTGTCGGGCCTGATGGCCATCATCACCTTCGCGTCCCTCTTCGGCGCGGAGGTCCTCCGGCTGACCGCGACCGAGAACCTCGTCCTCTTCGCGGGCCTGCAGATTTCGAGCGCCCTCGGCGCGCTCGCGTTTGGTTTCCTGCAAGACCGGATCGGGGCGAAGCCCGCGCTGGTGGCTTCGTTGGTGTTGTGGGTGCTCGTTTGCATCTGGGCAGCCTATTGCCGGACCAAGACGGAGTTTTTTGTGATCGGGGCTGTGGCCGGCTTAGGGATCGGCTCCATCCAGTCGGCCAGTCGGGCGGTGGTGGCAGCGCTGACGCCGACGGGCCGATCGGGCGAGTTCTTCGGTTTTTGGGGCCTCTTTGCGCGCCTCGGGGGCGTGATCGGTCCCCTGGTCATGGGCGAGCTTGCGACCGCGCACGGCTTCCGCGTTGCGGTGCTGGTGAACGGCGGCTTCTTCCTCGCCGGCCTCGGAGTGGTGTTGGCGCTCCGCTTACCGCGTGCCGGCGCGCCGGCCTAGTTCGCGCTCTTGCGGCGTGCCGTCTCCATGATCCGACTTGCGCTCAAGATGCTCTTCGGTGACCGCGGCAAATACCTGTTGCTGGTCAGCGGACTGACCTTTTCGACGCTGCTCATGACGCAGTTTCCGAGCGTGTTTTGCGGGCTCATGACGTGGACCTACGCAAACATGTTTAATTCGCGGGCGCACCTGTGGGTGATGGACCCGAAGGCGGAACAGTCGCTCGATAGCAAGCCCCTGCGCGACACCGACGTGAACCGGGTGCGTTCGGTGGCGGGCGTGGCGTGGGCGGCGCCCTATTTTCAGGGCACTTTGCAGGCGCGGATGCCAGATGGAAACTTCAAGCTGGTCACCCTCGTCGGCCTCGATGCCAGCACGCTGGCGGGTGCACCGGCCCTCCTACTGCAGGGCAGTCTGGATGAACTGCGATTGCCGAACACCATCATCACCGACGAGTTCGGTCTGGATCGCTTCTCCGAAGGGCAGCAAAATCCGGACGGTTCACCGCGGCGGATCGGGATCGGCGACATCATCGAGATCAACGACCGAGAGGCCCGCATCGTCGGCGTTGCCAAGACCCGTCGCAGTTTCACCGGAGGGCCCTTTGTCTTCACCACCTATGACCGTGCGGTGCTCTATGCGCCGCAGCAGCGGAAGATGCTCACCTTCATTTTGGCGGCCGGAGAGCCGGGACTGACCGACGAGGAGGTGTGCCGGCGCATCGCTGCCGAGACCGGGTTGCGGGCGCTCACCGAAGAGGAGTTCCGGTGGTCCACCATCTGGTGGTACGTGCGCAACACCGGCATCCCCTTCGCGATCGGTTCCATCGTTTTGATTGGCGCGATCGTGGGGATGCTGATCGCTGCGCAGACCTTTCACGCGTTTGTGCTCGAAAATCTCCGTAACTTCGCCGCGCTAAAGGCGATGGGGGCGAGTAACGGACGCCTGACGGCGATGCTGGCTGTCCAGTCCCTCACCACGGGACTGATCGGCTACGGGATCGGCGCGGGGGTGGCCTCGGTGGTTCTGCGTTTCTTCGTGCGGCTCGGTAAGGTGGGCGTCTACACCCCGTGGCAGTTGCCGGTCGCCGTGCTGGGGGTCGTTATCCTGATCAGTGGCTTCTCTGCCATTCTTGGCATCATTCGCGTCACGCGCACTGAGCCGGCGATCGTGTTTCGTTGAACGCGTCGATGTCGGATTCACCTCTCCCTTCCCGGCCTGCCATCACGGTGCGCCAACTGGATAAGTCCTTTGGCGAGGGGGACGCGCGCATCGACGTCTTGAAGCGGGTGGATTTCTCGGCCTGCGAGGGTGAAATGATGTTCCTCGTGGGTCCCTCGGGCTGCGGCAAGACCACCTTGCTCTCGATTATCGCGGGCACGCTGGCGGGTGATGCGGGTGAGATCGACGTGCTGGGACAGTCGCTGCCGCGGCTTACGCGTGCCGAGGTAACCGCGTTCCGGGCCCGGCACGTGGGATTCGTCTTTCAGCAGTTCAACCTGATCCCGACCCTGACGGTGCAGGAGAACGTGGCCGTGCCGCTGCTCATCCAGGGGGCTCCGATGCGGACGGCGCTGGCCCGGGCGCAAGAATCGCTGGCCCGGGTAGGCATCCCGGAAAAGGCCCGGGAGTATCCGGGGCGTTTGTCCGGCGGACAACAGCAGCGCGTTGCGATTGCGCGTGCGTTGGTGCATGAACCCCGCGTGATTATCTGTGATGAGCCGACGGCGTCGCTTGACCGCGAGAATGGCCAGCGGGTGATGGCGTTGCTTCGCGATGTCGCGCGCGATCCCCGCCGATGCGTGGTGGTCGTGACCCACGATCCGCGGACGTATCCTTTCGCCGATCGCATGAGCGAGATGGAGGATGGCCGGATCCTGCGGGTCTTGCAGACGCCGGCGGAGATCGGCGCCGCGCATACGGAGAAACTCTAAATCGTCTCCCAATCCCTTCCGGCGTCGCTGTTCCCTTCTTTCTCCGTCATGATCCTCTTGCGCAAAGTCTCGGTGTACCTAGCGATCCTCGGAGCGATCGGCATTGCCACCTTTGTCCTGCGGTTGCGGGCCACGTCGAACGTGCCGATCCCGCCGCCCCCGTTGCCGCCGGCGGCCAAACCGTTTCCGCGGGCCATCGGAGCGAGCGGCCTCGTGGAGGCGCGCCGGGAAAACACCCTTGTCGGTGTGCCGCTCCCCGGGGTGGTCAAAGCCGTGCGCGTTGCGGTGTGGGAGCGCGTCGCGGCAGGTGCGGCATTGCTTGAGCTCGATGACCGGGAGGCCCGGGCGGCTCTGGCCGCTCATCGCGCCCAAGTGACGGTAGCCGAGGCCCAGGTGGGGACTGCGCGGGCATCCCTCCAACGTGTGCGGGACACCCTGAACCGTGTGGAGCGACTGCGGGAAGGAAGCGTGGCCTCAGCCGAGGCGCTTGAGACCGCGCGCAACGAGTTCGCCGTCGTTCAGGCTCAACTGACGACTGCTGAAGCCCAGCGCGAGGCGGCGCGCGCTGCCGTCGGGCAGACGGAGACCCTGCTGGAGCGGTTGGTGATCCGCGCACCGATTGAGGGGACGGTCCTGCAGGTCAATGTGCGGGCCGGAGAGTTTGTCGCGGCCGGCTCGGCGACGCCGCCGGTGGTCCTGGGCGACATCGATGAGATTCAGGTCCGCGCCGACGTTGACGAGCAAGTCGCACCGCGCGTGCGAACAGGTGCGCGTGCGGTGGGCTACCTGAAGGGCGATACCAGCGGGTCGATTCCCATGGCGTTTGTCCGAATCGAACCCTACGTCGTGCCGAAGCGCTCGCTCACGGGTGCCAGCACGGAGCGGGTGGATACTCGTGTGTTGCAAGTGATCTATCGCTTCCCGAAGGCCCCGGACCGGACCGTCTACGTGGGCCAGCAACTCGATCTCTACATCGAAGAATGAAATCGTATCGCTCCTCCTCGTCTCAGTCCCAGCGTGTCATCCCGGGAGCCGCGGCACCCCTGGCAGGGCTTGACCGCGGGCGTCGGGCCTTTTTGCAGGCCTCGCTGGCCGTTGGCGCCTGGGCCGCTCTCCCGGCGCGCCTGCACGCGAGCGAGCCGACGGCCCGCCGCTTCCGCACGGTCCTGATCGGCTGCGGATGGTGGGGTGGAAACATCTTGCGGGAAGCGATGGCGAGTCGCGCCTGTGAGATTGTCGGTCTGTGTGACGTCGACGCGCGGCAGTTTCCCGCGACCCTCCAGCGGGTGCAGGAGGGCACCGGGGATGCGCCCCGGCTTTACAAGGATTACCGTGCGCTTCTGGCGGAGACCAAGCCGGACATCGCGATCGTGGCGACGCCGGACCACTGGCATGCGCTGCCGACCATCGCCGCGGTGAGGGCGGGTGCGCACGTGTATGTGGAAAAGCCCATCGCCCATACCGTGCGGGAAGGTCGTGCGATGGTGCGTGCGGCGGAGGCCGCGGGCCGTGTCGTCCAGGTGGGCACGCACCGTCGCATCTCGCCCCACAATCTGAGCGCGCGCGACTTCATTCGCCGGGGGGGCATTGGCGACCTCGGCTCGGTGCGCTGTTTCGTGAATTCGGGCGGGGGAGCCGATCGGCTCCTGCCGACGCGGGACATCCCACCTGAGCTTGACTGGGACTTCTGGTGCGGCCCGGCGCCGCTGCGGCCGTACAACGGCGGCGATCCGCGTGAGCCGCGCGGCGCTTGGTCCGGGGCCATCCATCCGCGCGGATTCCGCAACTACCTCGACTACGCCAATGGGACGCTCGGTGACTGGGGTATCCACTGGCTGGATCAGGTGCGCTGGATCACCGGCGAGGATCAGCCTGACCAGATCTTCTCGACCGGCGGTCGGCCGATCGCTGGACCTGCCGTGCTTACGCCGGAAGCGCAGACTCCTGACGCGCCGGATCACCAGGTCGCGACCTACCGCTTCCCGCGCTTCACGGTGACGTGGGAGCATCGCCGCTTCGGCGGCAACGGTGCCTTTCAGGGGGAGAGTGTTGGCTGCCACTTTCATGGGACCAAAGGCGTCCTCCACCTGGGTTGGCGGGATGGCTGGGTGTTCTACCCGAACGACCCCAAGGCGGCGGTCATCCGGGAGGTGGCGCAATTGGGTCAGCCCGACGGCCAGAACATCCGTGAACTCTGGACCGACTTTCTGGAGGCGATCAGGACTGGACGGAAGCCGGTCTGCGATCTTGCGGACCTGCATGTCTCCAGCAACTTGGCGCTGCTGGGTATGGTCTCGCTGCGTTGTGGTCGCAGCCTCGAGTGGGATGGCAGCCGCGAGCGAGTCGTCGGTGACGAAGCGGCCAACGCGCTCTTGGGCCGGCCGTATCGGGCGGGCTGGGAGTTTCCGCAGGGCTAGCGGACCCGCCCGTCGGAAACGGGGTGGACAGCGCGGACGGCGCGCGCGATTCTCCGGGCGATCCCCTCTCCGTATGATCCGATCCCTGCTTTCCCTTGTCCTCGCCCTCAGCCTGCTCCCCTGGTGCGCTCGCGGCGCTGCGGCGGCTGCGCCCGTCGGGCCAACGCTTGGGCTGCAGACTTGGACCTGTCGCAACATGAGTTTCGACGAAGTCGTGCGCTTCGCCGTGAAACACGGCATCCGCAACCTGCAGATGATCGCGGCCCACATGGATCCGCTGGCGCCTCGCGAGGAGACCCTGCGCAAGAAGGCGATCCTCGATCAGCATGGGCTTGTGGTCTACACCTTCGGCGTCGCGGCCACCTCGCTCGACAAGGAAAAGAACCGACGACTCTTCGAGTTCGCGCGGCTGGTCGGAATCAAGCTGATCGTCGTGGAACCGCGCGATCTGGCTGAATGGGACAACCTCGAGCAGTTGGTGAAGGAGTACGATATTCGTCTGGCGATTCACAATCACGGTGCCGGCACCGTCTACGGCGATCCGGCGACGGTTCGCCGAGTTTTGGCCGCGCGGGACCAGCGCATCGGTGTGTGTCTGGATGTCGGTTGGATCACGGCGGCGGGCTTCGATGCCGCTGACGTTTTCCGGAGTTACGACGGCCGAGTCTTCGACATTCACTTCAAAGATAAGACCCGCGAAGTGGTCGACGGGAAGGTGGTGGCCTTGGATACGGAGATCGGGCGTGGGCATTCAAACTACGATGGACTCTTTGCCGAGATTCGGCGCTCCGGATGGTCTGGCGTCATGGCGATCGAGACCGACAGCAAGGCGTTCGCGGCGGATCCCAACCGTTTGGTGGCGGAGGCGAAGGCCTTCTTCGCATCCAAGGTGGCTCGCTGAGCAACGTCGTTTTGCCGATGCACCTGACCTTGGTGATCCTCGCGGCGGGCATGGGCAGTCGCTACGGTGGACTGAAACAACTCGATGGGGTGGGACCGTCCGGAGAGACGGTCCTGGACTATGCGGTGTTTGATGCCCGGCGGGCGGGGTTCACGCGCGTCCTCTTCGTGATTCGGCGTGACTTTGAGGAACAGTTCCGGACGCAGGTGGGTGCCCGTTATGCCGGAGTGCTTGAAGTCGACTACGCCTTCCAAGCGGTGACCGACCTCCCGGAGGGACGAGTGCCTCCGCCGGAGCGGGTGCGCCCGTGGGGAACGGGCCACGCACTCTGGTGCGCGCGGGCGCGACTCGCTGGTCCGTTCGCGGTCATCAATGCGGATGATTTTTACGGCCGGAACTCGTTTGAACGACTGGCCCGATTTCTTGCGGACGGACAGGATGATCTCGGTCGTAACGCGGCGCGATGTGCGATGGTGGGATTTCGCCTTGCGAACACGCTCTCGGACCACGGCACCGTCTCGCGCGGCGTGTGTGAACTCACCGGCCGTCGCCTTCAGCGGGTCACGGAGCATACTGGTATCGCTGCGGCTGACGTGGGTGCGGGCCGAAGGTACTCCGGCGCGGAGGTGGTTTCGATGAACTGCTGGGGCTTCACCCCGGCGGTGTTACCCCTGCTGGATCGGCGGCTGCGCACCTTCCTCGCCGAGCGCGGGGCGGACCTCAAGGCGGAGTTCTACCTCCCGGAGGCCGTTTCGGGAATGGTGGCGGAGGGAGAAGCGGTCGTTGACGTGTTGGAAACAACCTCCTCTTGGTTCGGCGTCACTTATCGCGAGGATCGACCGCGGGTCGAGGCGGCCTTGCGCAGTCTGGTTGCGGCCGGCGAGTACCCGACGCGCCTGGCCGAGGCGTGAGTTCGGTCGGAAAGGGACCTGCGAAGAGGGATTGGCAGCGGGGCGGATGCTGCTACGGTCCTTTCCCGCATGAACGCACCCTCGCTTGAGTCCCAACAGCGCGAACGCATTCCGACCACCGTCTGCGCGAATGCCGACGAGGCCTGTACCCAGTTGGCCGCCGAGATCGCCGAGCTGATCCGCCGCAATCAGGAGGCGGGTCGTAACACCGTGCTGGGACTCGCGACGGGGTCGACTCCTGTGCGGCTCTACCGCGAACTGATCCGCCTACACCGCGAAACCGGCCTGAGCTTCAAGCGCGTCATCACCTTCAACCTCGATGAGTATTACGGCGTGCCGCGGACGCACCCAGAGAGTTACTGGCGGTTCATGCACGAGCAACTCTTCGCGCACCTCGATATCCCGGCGGAGAACGTCAACGTCCCGGACGGCTTGGTCTCGCGCAGCGAGGTCTTTGGGTGGTGCCGTGGCTATGAGGACCGCATCCGAGCGGCGGGTGGGCTCGACCTCCAGATTCTGGGCATCGGCCGTACTGGCCACATCGGGTTCAACGAACCCGGCTCGACGCGGGAGTCGCGCACTCGCTTGGTGACACTGGACGGACTCACGCGGCGCGATGCCGCACGTGATTTTCTTGGCGAGGCGAATGTCCCGCGGCACGCGATCACGATGGGCGTAGGGACGATCCTCGATGCCCGTTCGATCGTGCTGCTAGCGTGGGGTGAAGCGAAGGCTGCGATCGTCGCGCAGGCGGTCGAACACCCGCCGACCGAGGCCCTCCCGGCCAGTTTTCTACAAGGTCACCCGCGGGCTCGCTTCCTCATCGACCGCGCCGCGGCCTCGGCGCTGACGCGCGAGCGCTATCCTTGGCTTGTGGGTTCCATTGAATGGACTCCCTCCCGCGTGCGGCAGTCGGTGGTTTGGCTCTCGCAGCATGTCAGCAAGCCGGTGCTCAAGCTGCTCGACGAGGACTACAGTGAGCACGGCATGGCGGACCTCCTGACGGAGCGCGGCCCAGCGTATGGATTGAACATTCACGTGTTCAATGAACTGCAGCACACGATCACCGGCTGGCCGGGCGGTAAACCCAATGCGGATGATTCCCATCGGCCTGAGCGGGCTTCCCCGCACCCCAAACGCGTGGTGGTTTTTAGTCCGGAGCCATCGCACGCCGTTCTCGGCATGGGTGGCACGCTGCGCCGTCTCGTCGATCAAGGGCATGACGTCACCGTGATCTGCCAGACTTCGGGCAGCCTGGCTCTGCCGGATGAGGAGGCGCTGCTGGCGGTAGATCTAGTGAGTGAGCTGTCGACGGCCTTTGAATTGGGCGGTGGCCCAGCGGCCGGCTTTGCTGCTGAGGCGGGTCGACAACTGCGGGCGAAGGCGGCATTTGCCGGCGACACGGTGGAGATCCGTCGCCTGAAGGGGCTCGTCCGCCGCTGTGAGGAGCGCGCGGCGCTCGCCGCGTGCGGGCTGGACCGGGAGCGTGTGCGGTTTGCCGACCTCGCGTTCTACGAGCGCGGGCGTTACCGTCAGTTCCGCCCGGATGCTGCCGACGCCGCCGCGCTGGTGTCGGTCTTACGAGAGATCCGTCCGCACCAGATTTTCGCCACGGGTGACCGTGATGATCCGTCCTCGATCACTGCGGTGTGCTTCGACCTCATTCGCCGCGCGTGCGCTGAGTTGCGCAGCGAGGAGTGGTTTGCGGAGTGCCGGGTCTGGCTCTACCGCGGGGTGGAGACGGCCTGGGATGCCGCGGAGATCGACATGGCGGTGCCGTTCAGCCCGCGTGAGCTCGAGCAGAAGACGCAGGCGATCTTTCATCATCAGAGCCAGCGCAGTCAGACTCCGGTGTCGGCCGGGTTGCGCGAACCCTGGCAGCAGGCCGAGCAGCACAACCGCGGACTAGCCACCGTGTACGACGCGTTGGGTCTCGCGAACTACGAGGCGATCGAGGCGTTCCAGCGGTGGCGCCCGGCTTCGGCGTGACGTGGATCGGCTTCTTTCCGGCGATTCTTCGTTTCCGCCCCGCGTTATCCCTTCCTCCTCTTCCCGATGCGCTTTTCCGATCCGATGGCCGATGTGTTTGTACCTGCTGGCGTCCTAACGCCGGTGGAGGCGCTGCGCCAAGTGACCCACCTGTGCGTCGCGGCCCACCAGGATGATATCGAGATCATGGCGCACGATGGCATTTGTGACTGCCTCGATGCCCCGGACCGCCGTGCGTTCGGTGGGGTTGTGGTCACCGATGGAGCGGGTTCTCCTCGGACTGGGCCCTACGCGCACCTCACGGACGAGGAAATGAAGGGAGTGCGGCGCCAAGAGCAGCGGCGGGCCGCAGAGCTCGGGCGTTACCGGATCCAAGTTCAGCTGGCTCACCCGAGTGCACGTGTGAAGCAACCGCGCCAGGCGCAGGTGGTCGCGGATCTCACCACGATCTTTGCTGGTTGCTCGCCCGAGGTGGTGTACCTGCACAACCCAGCGGACAAGCATGACACCCACATCGCGGTGCTGCACCGCTGCCTTGAGGCGCTGCGTAGTCTGCCAGCGGAGCGTCGCCCGCGGCGTGTGCTTGGCGTGGAAGTGTGGCGCGACCTCGACTGGCTGGACGACACCGTGAAGGTTGCGCTCGATGCCGGTCGTCGGCCGGAACTCGCCTTGGAACTCGTGCAGGTGTTTGACTCGCAGGTGACAGGGGGCAAACGCTACGACCTCGCGTCGCAAGGGCGCCGCATGGCCAACGCGACCTACAGCACGCCGCGCGCGGCGGACCAGCTGGCGGGAATCACGTGGGCCTGGGATCTCACCCCTGTGCTCGCCGAGGGAGGACCGAGTCTGGAGAGCTTCACCCTCGCGCAAATCGACCAGTTCCGGCGCGACGTGCAGGAACGGCTACGGCGCTTTGCCTGACCTACGATGCACGCTGCCCCCGCCGAGCCCTCAGGGCTCGGCGTATCGCGGGGCGGCCGCTCGGATGACGTCACCGCGGCGACCGAACGTCAGAGGTCGATCGTACGACCCTCAATCGACGATTGATCGGCCGCGATCACGACGCGGAGGCTATCGATGGCGCTTTGGAGGTGCGCGGTGAGATCAAGGTCTTCGCGGATCGCGCGCAGGAAAACCTCCTGCTCGCGGCGGCAGAGCTCGTCGTGGGATGGCTCGTCCGAAACGTCGATCCATTCGTCGGCGCGGGAAAATGTGCCATTGGCCGCGAGGTCGGAGTGGTGACGCAGCAGTGACTCGGTCGCGCTGTGCGAGCCCACGTCGGCGGACTTTCCAGCGCTGGCGGCCTTGCGGGCCATGATGCTCACGCAACCCTTCGGGCCGACCACGTCCTTCACGAAAAACGCGGTTTCGCTCATCATCGGACCCCAGCCCGCCTCGTACCAGCCGACGGAACCATCGTCGAAGGCTACCTGCAGATGACCGTAGTTCACGCGACCGGCGGGAAGGTCATCAGTCAGGCGTGCGCGGAGCCCGCTGACCCGGATCGGGCGCGCTTGGGTCATACGGCACATCACCTCGATGTAGTGGACGCCGCAGTCGACAATCGGGGAGAGGGAGGAGAGCAGGTTGCGGTGAGTCTGCCAGTTGGCCCCGGAGCTCTGCTGGTTGAGATTCATGCGCATCACCAGCGGCTTGCCGAGCGTCTGAGCGAGCTCGACAAAGCGCAGCCACGACGGATGGACCTGCAGGATGTAGCCCACGACCAGCTTGCGCTTTAGGCGGTGCGCGGTGGCGACCACGCGCTCGCACTCCGCGACCGTTTCGGCGACGGGCTTTTCGAGGAAGACGTGGGCCCCGGCTTCCATCGCGGCGATGGCGTAGGCGGCATGCGTGTCGGGATAGGTGCTGATGCAGACCACATCTGGTCGCGTGGCGGCGAGCGCCGCGGCATAGTCAGAAAACTCAGCGATTCCGCCCCCGAGCTTTTGATTGAGGGCTCCACGGGAGTCGGCTCCGCGGCTGACCAGACCGACGATTTCGAAGTCTTGGGCGAGCGCTTGGTAGGCGAGCGCGTGAGAGGTGCCCATGTGGCCGCAGCCAGCGACGAGGACGCGAAGACGGGAAGGCATGGAGAGACGGGGGAAGGCGGCGCAGCGCGGCGGGGCGTCCGTTTAGTGAGGAGTGTTCGCGGTTCCGGCAGCAGCGGGACCGTGGGTCGGGGGACGGAAGAAAAAGAGCAGCAGCGCGATGCCGGCGATGGCGATGACCGTCGGGACGAGGAAGAGCTGCTGGTAGTCGATCTCGCCTCCGGCGGACGTGAAGGTCGCCACGAGGCGCGGGAATAGCTGGCTGGCGACGACCATGCCGAGGCCGAGGATGAGCAGGTTGGCGGCCCCTTGGGCGCTGGCTCGCACATCCTTCGGGAAAACGGCATCCACGAAGATGTAAACGGTGGCGAAGAAGAACGCGTAGCAGACCCCGTGCAACACCTGCACGGCGATGATCAGCCACGTCTGGTTGGAGTCAGCAAAGGCGGCGAAGACACCGTAGCGAATGGCGTGGCCGAGGATGCCGCAGATCATCGTCCACTTCCAACCGAGTCGGATCAGGACCGTGCCGAGCACGAGCATCGTGACGATCTCCGCGACCTGCCCGATGCTGCTCACCACCATCGTCATTTTGGCGGAGATGCCCACGTGGGTGAGGAAGCCGTCGATGATGACGAAGTAGCCGTTGTGGATGACCGAGTCGAGAAACGTAACGAGGAACAGGATGGCCACGAACGGCTGGCGGAGCAGCTTGGCGGCGCGCATCCAGGCGAACCGGTCCAGGCCCTGGGCATCGCGGCGGGGAGGGGTGTGGGGGAGAGTGAGACTGTAGGCGGCCAGGACGAACGAGATGAGACCCGCGACGATGAAGACCCAGCGCGTGTCGGCGGCATCGGCCTTGTCGCCAAGGAGGAAGATGAAGGGCCAGCTGACGACGATCCAGCCGACGGTGCCGCCCATGCGCACGAAGCCGAAGTCGCGCGCCGGATCGCGCAGGTGCGCGAAAGCGAGGGAATTGGTGACCGACAGGGTCGGCACGTAGAGCAGGCCGTAGATGAGGAACAACGTGAAGAACGTCGCGAACGACGTGGTGTAAGCAGTCGCGATCAGTGCGATGCCGCCGACGAGGTGGCTAAAGGCCAGGAAGCGCTCCGCCGCGAAATTGCGGTCGGCGAACTGGTTGCTGAAGAAGAGACCGACCACTGAGGCGATGCCGAACACGCTGCCGATCCACGCCTGCTCACCGGCGCTGAAGCCGAGCATGCCCATGTATGGGAAGATCTTGATCTGCCAGGCGCCCCAGATGGCGATTTCCAGCAGCATCATCAGAAAAAGCCGGTTACGGATGGAGGAGTTCATGAAGGAGAGGTTGGCGGACTACGGTGCTCGAGGTGGGGTGGGTGAAGGGGCACCGTACGCCAACGGATCGCGGGCAGGTCGGCAACCCCGAGTTTTCGGAAGCGACGATTTGCGGCCGCTGCGCGCCCATCCTCGGGCCCATCGGTGAAACCTGGCCCGATCCTCGGCGGATGCTTGGGCGGAGCGACGGACGCCCGGTCTGCGTCGGGGCGATTCCGGCGGAAGCAAGCGCGGACTCAGCCGGGGGGCCACGCCAGGGCGCGGCCGCCGAGAACGTGCACGTGCAGGTGGGGAACGCTTTCGCCTCCGTGGGGACCATGATTGATCACGATGCGGAAACCCTGCGTCAGGTGGAGCCGGGAGGCGAGCTGTGCTGCGGTGAGGAGTAGGTGACCGAGGAGGGCTTGGTCAGCGGGCAGAGCCATTCCGAGCCGGTCGATGCGCCGCTTGGGAATCACGAGCACGTGCACCGGAGCTTGGGGATTGATGTCGTGGATGGCGATGCACTGGTCGTCCTCGTGCTCGATCCGGGCGGGAATCTCCCGGGCGATGATGCGTTCGAAAAGAGAAGGGGAGGACATGGCGGAGCGAGGCTTCGGGCGACGGAGTTAGAGAAGAAGGAGATTGAGTGAGGTTGAGCGCGGGACCCGCGTGGCAGCGAGCTCGCGGATGAACGTGAGGGATTCCTCGTAGTCCCGCTGGCGGCGCGGGCTGGCGCGTCGACCCGGCGGGATCAGGGCGGAGCGAAGGTTCGTGATCAGGAGCGTGGAGTCGCGAAACCCCGCAAGGTGCCGCAGCCCTTGCAGAATCTCCGCGCGGGTGAACAACGGCGTCGCGGCCACCGCGCCGAGCGACGCGTCCCAATGGTAGAATCCGTGTCGCGGGCGGTCGCGGAAGAGTCGGGCGAGAAGATCGGCGGCGGCGGCGTTGAATGCTTGGTCGTAGGCCAGTTCGTGCCGTGCATCGCCGCCGGCAGCCTCTTCCGCGAGATCAGCGAGGCGAAAGCGGATGGCCTCCTTGATCTGCTGGGCGAGGTAGAGATCGCTTCCCGTAAGTGGAGCGAAGAGCGAGTGGATCAGCTGGAGCCGGCGGGACTCGGCGCGCGAAGGCTTCGGCATGGTGGCGACGTGGGCGCGGTTCGCGGCCGCCTCAGGAAGACTCGGACGCCTCGGAAGCGGGAGGGCGGAGTGTGCTGATCTCGTCGACGAATTCCGTCACATCCCGGAACTCCTTGTACACGCTCGCGAAGCGAACGTAGGCCACCTGATCGATCTTGCGCAGGCGCTGCATGACTCCATCGCCGATCGCCTGAGAGGGAATTTCGGAGTCGAAGCGTGCCTCAAGGGCGTCGAGGACATCTTCGATCAGCATCGTGATTTGTTCGGCGTCGACGGGGCGCTTGTGGCAGGCGGCGCGGACGGCGCGGACCAGCTTGTCGCGGTCAAAGTCCTCGCGGCGGCCGTCGCGCTTGAGCACCACAATCCCGTCGCGCACGTGCGTCTCGGTGGTGGTGTAGCGATGGCCGCATTCGAGGCATTCCCGCCGGCGGCGGATGGTGGATCCCTCCCGGCCGATTCGAGAGTCGATCACCTTGTCCTCAATCGAGGTGCATTTCGGGCAGCGCATGGTGCGTGAGACCGCTCCGGGTCAGCCGAGTTCGAGGAAATTGCGGAGGATCTGCATTCCCCCCTCGGTGGCGATGCTTTCGGGATGGAACTGGACGCCCCAAATGGGAAGGGAGCGGTGGCGTAGGCCCATGACCTCGCCCTCGGCGGTTTCCGCGGTGATCTCGAGCTCGCTGGGGAACGAGGCACGTTCGACCACGAGCGAGTGGTAGCGGGTGGCGCGAAATCCCTGCGGCAGGCCGCGGAAGAGGTCGGTGTTCCGATGCAGGATCGGTGACGTCTTGCCATGCATCAGGCGGTCGGCGCGCACAACCTTGCCCCCGTAGGCATGGCCGATGGACTGATGTCCGAGACACACCCCGAAGAGCGGTTTGCGCCCAGCGAAGGCCCGGATCACCTCGAGTGAGACACCGGCCTCGGTCGGCGAGCAAGGGCCGGGCGAGATCAGTACCCGGTCTGGATTCAGCGCGACGGCCTGCTCGGGAGTGATCTCGTCGTTGCGGAAGACGCGCTGCGCCACCCCCAGTTGACCGAAGTACTGGACGAGGTTGTAGGTGAAGGAATCGAAGTTATCGATGACCAGCAGCACGGAATGAGTAAACCGGTGGATTGACAGGGGGGTCAAGCGTGCGGGTAGGGTTCCCGGACCGCCGCATGTCCCAGCACTTCGACCTCCTGCTCACCGATCGCACCACGGCGGCCCGTCGCGGACGCCTGCGGACGCGTCACGGCGTGATCGAGACGCCGATCTTCATGCCCGTGGGCACGCAGGGTACCGTGAAGGCCGTGACCCCGCGACACCTGCGGGAGATCGGTGCCCAGATTATTCTCGGGAATACCTACCACCTGAACCTCCGGCCGGGCAGTGAGCTGGTCCGTGACCTCGGTGGGCTGCATCGGTTTATGGGGTGGGACGGGCCGATCCTGACCGATAGCGGAGGCTTTCAGGTCTTCTCGCTCGCGAAACTGCGCGACGTGCGTGAGGACGGCGTGGCTTTTCAATCCCACCTCGACGGGGCGCGGTTGTTTCTGGGGCCGCGTGAGGTGATGGCGATCCAGCGTAATCTCGGGAGCGATATTGCCATGGTGCTGGATGAATGTCCGCCCTGGCCCTGCGAGCGCGACGCCTGTGCGCGGGCGGTGGCGCGTAGTCGGCGCTGGGCTGAGCAGTGCCTGAGGGAGGCCGAGGACAGTGGCTTCCTTGCGGCGGGGCACCACGTGTTTCCCATCGTGCAAGGGTCGACCTTCGACGACTTGAGACGCGAGGCCGCGGAGTCGCTGGTGGCGCTGAACTTCCCAGGGTATGCGGTGGGCGGGGTGAGCGTCGGCGAGCCGGAGCCCGAGATGCTCAAGCAGGTGGGTGCGACCACGCCCTACCTCCCTGCGGACCGTCCCCGCTACGCGATGGGACTGGGCACCCCGCCGCAACTGCTGAAGATGATTGCCCTCGGCGTGGACATGTTTGACTGCGTGATGCCGACCCGCGTGGCCCGCAACGGCCTCGCCTTCACGCCAGACGGGCCAATGAACGTCCGCAACGAGCGGTTCCGGACCGACCCGCGACCCCTCGTTGAAGGCCTCGACAACTACACCGCGGGTTTCTCGCGCGCGTACCTACGACACCTCCAGCTTGCTGGCGAGATGCTGGCGGGGACGCTGCTGACGATCCACAATCTGCACTTTTATCTCGACCTCATGGCGCAGGCGCGGGCTCACCTTGAGACCGGCGACTTTGCAACGTGGAGCCGCAGCTGGATCGAGCGTTACGAGGCCGGCGAGGCCGCGCGGTCGTAGACGCGGCCGGCTTCAGTGAGCGCGGTGCGTTTTGCTGGCCAAGACGGCGACCTTTCGGCAACGATGTCGGTCTCATGCGCATCCTGATCACTGGAGGAGCGGGTTTCCTTGGCTCGCATCTGTGCGACCGTCTGTTGGGCGAGGGCCATGAGGTCATCTGCCTCGACAACTTTTTCACCGGCCGGAAGGCGAACATTGCTCACCTCCATGGGCACCCCAACTTCGAGTGGGTGCGGCATGACGTGATTGACCCGTTTAAGTTCGAGGTCGATCAGATCTACAATTTCGCCTGCCCCGCGTCGCCGCCGCATTATCAGTTTAACCCGATCAAGACGACGAAGACGTCGGTGATGGGTGCGATTAACTGCTTAGGACTGGCCAAGCGGGTGAAAGCCCGGGTGTTTCAGGCCAGCACGAGCGAGGTGTACGGCGATCCGCACGTACACCCGCAGCCCGAAACGTACTGGGGCAATGTAAACCCAATCGGCAAGCGGTCCTGCTACGACGAAGGCAAACGCTGCGCCGAGACCCTCTTCTTCGATTACCACCGCGAGAACCGCGTCGATATCCGGGTCGTGCGGATCTTTAACACCTACGGCCCGCGCATGCACCCCGACGACGGTCGCGTCGTATCTAATTTCGTGGTGCAGGCCCTGCGGGGCCAGGACTTGACGGTCTATGGCGACGGCACTCAGACCCGCTCGTTTTGCTACGTCGACGATCTCATCGAAGGCTGTCTGCGGCTGATGAATCAGACGGAAACCGTGGGGCCGGTGAACATCGGCAACCCGGGCGAGTTCACCATGCTGGAGCTCGCGGAGCTCACCCTGAAGCTGGTGGGCGGAAAGTCGCGGATTGTGCACCGCCCCCTGCCGGCGGACGACCCTCGCCAGCGCCGTCCCGACATTTCCGTGGCGCGCCGCGTGCTCGGCTGGGAACCCCGGGTGGCGTTGGAGGAAGGCCTCCAACGTACGATCGCCTACTTCCGAACCCAGATTTGATCCCGGGACCGACCGGCGGGGCCGATCGATTTGTCGTTTGCCATGGGCGGCCTTCCGCCTAGGGTTTGCGGCCCTCCATGCTCTCGTTTCTTCTCAAGCGTTTCGCCGGCCGCCATTATCGGAAGTTCCTCGAGTCCGCGCGCCCGCTGGTCGCGAAAATCAATGAGGTGGAGCGCAGCTACCAGAGCCTGACCGAGGAACAGCTGCGGGCGAAGACGGACGAGTTCCGGGCACGGCTCAAGGCTGGGGAGACCCTGAACAGCCTGCTTCCTGAGGCCTTCGCGACGGTAAAGAACGCCGCCCGCCGCCTCTGCGGCCGCAAGGTCATGGTGTGCGACCACGAGCTCAGCTGGGACATGGTTCACTTTGACGTACAGCTGATTGGCGGCATCGCGCTGCACCAAGGACGCATTTCCGAGATGGCGACGGGTGAGGGCAAGACGCTCGTGGCGACCCTGCCGCTGTACCTTAACGCCCTCACGGGTCGCAATACGCAGTTGGTAACGGTGAATGACTATCTCGCGCGCCGTGACTCCGAGTGGATGGGGCACCTCTACAGTTACCTTGGGCTGACGGTGGGTTGCATCCAGCAACAGATGCCCTCGGAGCTGCGTCGCGAGATGTACGGCCGGGACATCACCTACGGAACCGCGTCGGAGTTTGGCTTCGATTATCTCCGCGATAACGGCATGGCCACGCGTCGCGAGGATCAGGTGCAGCGCGACTACTGGTACTGCATCGTCGATGAGATCGACTCCATCTTGGTCGACGAGGCCCGGACCCCGCTGATCATCTCCGGTCCGGCTCCGATCGAGCGCGAGCAGCCGTTTACGCGGATCAAGCCCCCGATCGAGCGTCTGGTCTCCGAGCAACTCCGTCTGTGCAATCGCTTCGTGGCGGAGGCGGAGGCACTGCTGGGCAAACCGGACGTCACCACCGAGGACAAGCAGGCCGCCGCGCGGCGCATGCTGCAGGTCAAGGTGGGCCATCCCAAGAACAAGCGCCTGCTCCGCCTGCAGGAAACGCCGGAGTGGCGCAAGCTGCTCGATAAGGTGGAGACCGAGCTCAATTCGGACATGCAGAAGGAGGAGCTCTATCGCCTGAAGGAAGAGCTCTATTACTCAATCGACGAACGCCAGCACCAGGCTGACCTCAGTGAACTGGGCCGTCGCCGCTTGCGGCCGGATAGCCCTGACGCGTTCGTCCTCCCCGACCTCGCGACGGAGTTCAGTGAGATCGATCGCAACGCCCAGATCACGCCCGAGCAGCGCGAGGAACGTAAGCTCGCCGCCCAGCAGCGCTACGGCGATGTCTCGGAGGAAATCCACACCATTTCGCAGCTCCTTCGCGCGTATTCGCTCTATGAGCGGGACGTTGAATACGTCGTGCAAGACGGCAAGGTCCTGATCGTCGACGAGAACACCGGGCGCGTCATGCCCGGCCGCCGCTGGTCCGACGGCCTGCATCAGGCGGTGGAGGCGAAGGAGGGTGTGACGATCGAGCGTGAGACGCGGACCTACGCGACCATCACCATCCAGAATTACTTCCGTCTCTACGAGAAGCTCGCGGGCATGACTGGCACGGCGGAGACCGAGGCGACCGAGTTCAACGACATTTACCGGCTCGCCGTCCAAGTCATCCCGACGAACAAGCCCTGCATCCGCGTCGACCGGAACGACTCCATTTTCAAGACGCGCCGCGACAAATACGCGGCGGCGGTGCGCGAGATCGAGGAGGCGAACAAGCGCGGCCAGCCGGTCCTTGTTGGCACCGTGTCTGTCGAATCCTCCGAGGTGCTGTCGCGCATGCTTAAGCGTGCCGGCATCATCCATGCCGTGCTCAACGCCAAGTATCACGAGCAGGAGGCCGAGATCGTATCCCGCGCCGGCCAGCGGGGCGCGGTGACCATTGCCACGAACATGGCGGGCCGCGGCACCGACATCAAACTCGGCGAGGGCGTGCGCGAGCTGGGCGGCCTCTTCGTGATTGGTACCGAGCGGCACGAATCACGCCGCATTGACCGCCAGCTCCGCGGCCGTTGCTCCCGGCAGGGTGACCCTGGCCTGACAAAATTCTTCCTTTCGCTCGAGGACGACCTGATGCGCCTGTTCCTCCAAGGGAACTTGGCCTCGCGGCTGATGGAGGGTTCGATGAAGGAGGGTGAGGAACTCGAGCACCCGTGGCTGAACCGCTCGATCGAAAGCGCGCAGAAGAAGGTCGAGCAGCAGAATTACTCGCAACGGAAGCGACTGCTACAGTACGACGACGTGCTCAACCAGCAGCGCGAGGTCGTTTACGGGATTCGCAACGGAGCGATTCACGCCGAGCGCCCGAAGGATATCATTTTTGAGCAGGTCGAGGAGGAGATCGCAACGCGCCTCGGGAACGCCGGCATCGGCGAGAAGGGTGGTGCCACGCAGACCGCGCTGGAGGGCTTCGTGGGCTGGGTGAATGCGACTTTCCCGATCGGCCTGAAGCTGGAAGACCTGAGCTCAACGGACCTAGGTGAACTCACCGCGGGCATCGTGGCGCGGATCCGCGACGCGTACGCCGTGAAGGAGTCGGTCGAGATTCCCGAGGCGCTGGGCTCGCTTGAGCGTTACGTGGTCATCAATGCGATCGACCATCACTGGCAGGAGCATTTGACCGAGATGGAGGAACTGCGGCGTTCAATCGGCCTGCGGAGTTACGGGCAAAAGGATCCTTTGGTCGAGTACAAGGGAGAGGCCTACAAGTACTTTGAGGAACTGATGCAGAACGTGCGTCTGCAGATCTGTACCGGCCTTTTCCGCAGCGCTTCCAATCTCAACGCGTTCGAGAACATGCTCGCGATCTTGAGCCGCAACGCGAAGGCGGTCGGGCCAGCATCGCCGGCGCCGGCCGCGGCGGCCCCGGTTGCTGCCACCCAGCCGCAGGCGGCGGCCGAGTCCGAGGTGCAACTGCCGAAGGTGACGGTCCGTCGCGAGGCCCCGAAGGTGGGGCGCAACGATCCCTGCCCCTGTGGCAGTGGCAAGAAGTACAAGTCTTGTCACGGTCAGTAGGCGGTGGTCGGCGATGAATAACGCGGAGTTGCTCGCGACGCGTCCGTACGACGGTCCTCCCCCGTGGTGGCGGCGGCACGCGGATGTGCTCATCGCGGCCGCGGTCTTCGTCGCGACGGTGGGGCTGACGGTGATCTCGTTCCCGCCCTACGGATTGCCCGAGGCGGCGTACGTGTTTGCGGCACCGGCAGCGTTCTGGGCCTATCGCCGCCCGCCGTTCCGTCGATTTGCCGCGGTGGTGCTGAGCGCGCAGGCGGTGGCATGGACCGTGATCCTCGGCTGGCTGCACCATGTGACGTGGCTCGGCCTTCTGCTGCTCGGCCCGTTCATTGGAGCCTGGGTGGGCCTGTGGTTCCTCGCCGTGCGCGCGGTGCTGCCGCAGTTGCTGGGTAGACCCGTGCTTACCCGGATCACGCTCGTTTTCGGGCTCGCGGCACTTTGGGTGCTGAACGAGTGGCTTCGCACGTGGGTGCTGTCCGGGTTCCCTTGGCTGCCGCTATCGGCCAGCCAATGGCAGCGGCTGAGCGTTCTGCAGATTTCAGCCTACACGGGAGCGTGGGGCGTGTCGTTCGTGCTGATCGCGATGAACCTTGGTTTCGCCGCGTATGCGCACCGGCTTCTGTTGGAGGGTCGTCGCGGGCTGCAGCGTCGCAGTCAGGAGTTCCTCGCCGCCATGTTTCTCTTGGTGGTGTGCCTGAGCATCCATGTCCAGGAGACCTTCAATCGCGGCCTTTATGCGGTAGGGCTCGGCAAGATCGCGTTTGTCCAGCCCTACATTCCTCAGGACGTGAAGTGGGACCCAGCACGGGGACCGGGTATTCTCGAGATCCTCGAGAAACAAACCTTGCGGGCCGCCTCCCTTCGGCCGGACCTGATTCTTTGGCCTGAGGCTTCCACTCCTTGGGCGCTGCGGGGGGATGACTCCGTGCGGGGATGGACGGAAGATCTGGTGTCACGGGCTAAAGCGCCGTTGTTGTTGGGCTCGGTCGGCGTCGAAAACCTCGGCCAGTCCGACGAGCGCTGGATCAATGGCGCGTTCCTCGTCGATCCCCAGTCCGGCCTCCGCCCGGATACGTACGCCAAGCGGCATTTGGTCCCGTTTGGCGAGTACGTGCCGCTGCGTCCCATTCTCGGTTGGCTGGAAAAGGTGGTGCCGATCGGGGGTGATTTCACGCCGGGATCGGATCCCGCACCGATCGTTTTCCTGATGAAGGATGTCCCGGTGACCATGGCACCGCTGATCTGCTTCGAGGACATTTTCCCGGGTTTGGCGCGGAGCAGTGTACGGGCGGGTGCCGATGCGCTGGTGGTGCTAACGAACAATGCCTGGTTCGGTGAGGGCGGTGCTGCCTATCAGCATGCGGCGCACAGCGTGCTCCGGGCCGTTGAGACACGACGCCCGGTCCTGCGGGCGGGCAATGGCGGCTGGAGCGGCTGGATCGATGAGTTCGGTGCGACGCGTGCGGTCGTGACCGACCCCGAGCGCGGAATCTATTTCCGCGGGGCTCGTGCGGTAGAGGTCACCCGCGACTTCCGGTGGATCGGCCAGCAAAGTTTCTATGTCCGTTACGGTGAGTGGTTCGTGATGGCGTGCGCGCTGCTCGTACTCTTTGCCTGGCTGATGCTGCGCTTTGCCCCGCCGCCGGAGACGCCGGCGGCCGCTGCCGAGTCGCTTTAAGACTGTTTTGCATCCTTGCCTGTCCGGCGGTTTTTCGACTCCTCAACACCCAATGCGCCGTTAGGCTAAAATGCGGTCCGGGGGTGCCTCGCTTTGCGGCGAGGCCTCGCTGACTCCTTCCTCTTTTCCCACTTTTCTCCGATGCCCTCCGCTTCCCTTGCTTCCCGCCTGTTTCCCGTGCTCGACGGTTTCGCCGTCGAGACCCCCTCCTGGGGATTCGCCGACACCGGTACCCGTTTCGGCAAGTTCTTCCAAGATGCCGCGGCGATCGACCTCGGTGACAAGCTGGCAGACGCCGGCCACGTGCATGCACTGACGGGGTGCTGCCCGACGGTGGCGGTCCATGTGCTGTGGGATTTCGCGCCCGGCCAAGATCCGAAGGCGGTAGCCCGCCTTGCGCGCAGCCACGGCGTGCGGATCGGTGCGATCAACCCCAATCTTTTCCAGGATCAGGAGTACAAGTGGGGATCTTTCGGCCATGCGGACCCCGCGGTGCGCCGCCGTGCCCTGCAGCACTGCTTCGATTCCGTCGCGATCGGCAAGGCGCTGGGGAGCGAGTACGTCTCGCTGTGGTTTGCCGACGGCACCAATTACCCGGGCCAGGAGAGTCTCCGGGCGCGCAAGGCCCGCTTTGAGGAGGCGCTGACCACGCTGCACCGTCGCCTCGGGCCGCGGCAGACAATGCTTGTCGAGTACAAGCCTTTCGAGCCGGCCTTTTATGCCACGGATATCGCGGATTGGGGCATGGCCTATGTGCTTGCGCGCAAAGCCGGACCGCGGGCCAAGGTGCTGGTGGACACCGGCCACCATTACGCCGGGCAGAACATCGAGCAGATCGTGGCCTTCCTCCTCGATGAGGACATGCTGGGCGGGTTCCACTTCAACGACCGTCGCTACGCCGATGACGACCTCACGCTCGGCTCGATCGATCCCTATCAGGTCTTCCGGATCTTCCACGAGATCCACAGCTTCGCCGCGGAGCGCGGCCGGGCGCCGAAGATCGCCTACATGATCGACCAGTGTCACAACGAGAAGCCCAAGATCGAGGCGACCATCCAGACGGTCATGATGGCGCAGGAACTGTACGCGAAGGCGGCCCTCGTCGACCACAAGGCGCTGCGCCGTGCGCAGGATCGCCACGACGTCGTTGCGGCGGAACTGGAGTTGCGCAAGGCGTTCTTCACCGACGTCAATCCCGCGCTCCAGGCCTGGCGTCGAGCGAATGGCCTGGCCGCCGATCCGCTCGCAGCACATCGCAAGAGCGGATACGAGAAAGCCGCGGCGCGCGATCGTTCACGGCGGCGGCGCGAGTTGGGTATGGCCAAGGCGGGAAGCTTCGCCTGATTCCGATCGGTTGTTTTCGGCGCCTCGTTGGCTAGAGGTCGATGGCGCAAAGCCTTCGTTCCTCGGCCGCGATGGCGTCGCGCACGAACTCCGGGTGCAGATTGGCCAGGAGGAAGTCGTGCGTCATGATCCTGCCGCATTCACGGTCGCGGCTATCCTGCGGAGGCGGAACCTCGGCTGACGGCGATGGGTCCGGGCGGAGAAGCGCCGCCGTCTGGCTCCAACGGGGCACGGGCGGTTGCGTCGATGTACGCGGTTGCGGGTGAGGCCTGGCATTCATGATCATGGCTGGGTGGTGGTGGTTTTGGGTGAACCACCCCCCGCGGTGACTGCGCCAGGTGGGGAAAACAAAAAACCCCCTCCGGCGGCACCGGAGGGGGCGAGTCATTGAGAGTGACGTCAGACCCCCTGCGGCGCGCGCGTAACGACGACGGCGACGGAAATGGAGGCAATGACGGAGGCGACCACGGAGTAACCGTGGACGGAAAGGCCTGCCGAGATTGTCGTTCCGCTGAGGGACATGAGAGAGGAGGGACGAAGCCTTGCGACCGCGCTCTTGTCAAATCCGTAATGACGTGGTCGTCCGCGCCGGTGCCCGGTGAAGCGATACGGAACGATCGGTGCGGGCGTCGACCGACTCACTCACGTGCGAGGGTCGCGCAGTCGGGAAGTGGTTGTGACCAACGCCTCGGCGAGCCCGCGCAGCGATGTCCGAGTTCGCTCTTGAATCAGTTGTCCCGCGGCGTCGAAGGCCTGATCGGCCGCTGGTAGCAGGACCTGTTGCGGGATCACGTGGACGCCAAGATGCGTGAGCACTGCGCGTAGTGCGGCCACGGCCCGCAGCCCCCCGAAGACGCCCGGCGATGCGCCGAGCAGGGCGGCGACCTTCCCGCTAAACGGGTTATGGCCGACACGAGTGGCCCACGTGATCGCGTTGGCCAAGGCGGGAGGGAAGGTCGCGTTGTACTCGGGGGTCGCGATGAGCAGGGCGGGATACTCGGTGATGAGTGCGGCGAGGCGCTGGGCATTCTCCGGCACGCCGTGGGCATCTTCGAGGTCGCCATCGTAAATCGGGAGCGGAAAGTCGGTGAGCCTCACGACGGTAACCTCGGTCCCCGCGGCCCGGCAGGCGGCGGCGGCCTCGGTGAGCAAGCGGAGATTCAGCGAGCCCACACGGGAACTACCGGAGAAGGCGAGGATGCGGGGAGCGGAGGACATTGCAGAGAGCCAATCGGTTGTGGATGACCGCGCAAGCCTCGGTGAGACCGCGCCACCATGCGGAGATCGGGACGCGATCGCTGACTCCCTGTCACCCGGGAGATGTATCCGCTGCAGCTGGTCTTGGAGGGAGGTTGACTCGCCGTCGGAGGTGGACTCGTTTGAACCTACGTCGATGAATCGAACCACTCTCTGGGGTTGGGTGCGCTCACTGGCGGGATCGAGCGGGGTGCTCCTCGTTGGGAGCGCACTGTTCTTTGCCGTGGCTCCGTTCGGGCGGGCCACCAGTCCTTCGGCGGGAGAGGTGCGTCTCGTGTATGACTTCGCCGAGTCCACGCATGGATTCGTCGCCGACTTCGTGGATCTCCCGAAGGACGCGAGCCCCGGGCTCTACGACCTCCGGAGCGGCCACTCCCCACGCCCGACGAACCTAGGAGGCGCACCCGCGTTGATGATCTCGGGGAGCAACCGCAGTGATGATCTTTTCATGTACTGGACCCGCCGGGTGACAGGGCTTCAACCCCGCGCGACGTATCGCACGCGATTGGTGCTCGAGTTCGCGTCGGACGCTCCGTCTGGATCGGTGGGGATCGGCGGTTCGCCGGCCGACAGCGTGTTCGTGAAGGCGGGTGCGACGGTGGCGGAGCCGCGGAGAGTGGAAGACAAGGATGGCTGGTGGCGCCTCAATCTGGACAAGGCGAACCAGTCCGTCAGCGGACTTGACCTACCGGTCCTCGGGACGGTGGCGACGCCGCCCGGGACGAGCGGGTACCAGCGGGTCGTGCTTACCTCGTCGGCCGAAGGTGAGTGGGTCACGACCGACGATTCGGGTGCGTTGTGGCTCACCTTCGGGACTGATTCTGGTTTCGAGGGCACCAGCACTCTCTACTACACTCGTCTGGAGGTGGCGTTCACGCCTGTGGAAGTGGCCTCAGCGAGGCTCACGAATCTGTCCGTGCGGGCCGGCCTTTCGCCCGGGCAGACGCTGATCGCGGGCACGACGGTGGCGGGCGGCGGCAAGCGGTTCCTCTTTCGCGCGGCTGGGCCAGCGCTCGCGGCATTCGGTTTGGTCGGCGCACCTGACCCCGCGCTCGCGCTCGTCCCGGCCGGCCAGACTGTGCCGATCGATGGGAACGACAACTGGGCGACCTCGCTGGCGCCGGAGTTCGCGCGCCTCGGCGCCTTTGCCTGGGCATCCGGAAGCCGGGATGCGGCGTTGCTCGGCGATGTCCGCGGGGGAGTGACCGCGCAGGTGACCGGTGGCTCAGCAAGAGGGACAGTCCTCCTAGAAACCTATGCGGCCGCGGGTGACCTCGCGCGGCCATGGCGCAATTTTTCCGCCCGACATCGCGTCGGGGTGGGTGATGACATCCTGATCGCTGGATTCGTGGTCGGCGGGTCCGGTTCGTTACGCTTGCTGATCCGGGGCATCGGACCGGGCCTGACGCCCTTCGGGGTCGCGGATGCGCTCAGCGATCCGCAGGTCGCCGTGTTCCGCGGCACGACCTCCTTAGTTGCAAACGATAACTGGCCGTCGGCACTCGCAGAGCGCTTCGCACAGGTCGGAGCGTTTGCGCTCGCGCCAGGAAGTCGCGATGCGGCGGTGGAGGTGGAGGTCGATGCCGGGGCCTCCTACACGGTGCACCTCTCTGGGGTGGGGAGGACGATCGGGGAAGGACTGATCGAAGTGTACGTTCTGCCCTGACGCCGGCGCGCTCGGTGCTTATGGCCTGCCGAGCAGGCCGGGGAGCATTCCCCCCATTCCGGGCATGTCCATGCGCTTGTAGTCGGCCGGCGGCGTGAAGAGCGAGTCCGGCAGCGTGGTTTTTTCGACGGAGACCACTTCCATTCGAGTCTCGTTCCGCCTCTCACGGACGATGGTGCGGAGTGGAAAAAAGCCTCTACTCCGCAGGAGCTCTTCCCAGACGGGCGTCTTCGACTTGCCGCCGAACGGCCCGCCGAAGGACTCCGGGTTGAAGAACGTTCCCAGTTCCTCGGTCGCCCAGACCTCGATCGGCTCCTTGGCATCCTTGCTACGGACAAGGTACTTGGTCGCGGTGTAGCCAGCGATCACCGCGGTCTCGGAGGTCTTCTCGATCGAGCCCTCCTCCTTCTCTGACTTTGCCTGCGGCACCTCCGGCATCTTCATCGTCATGTACATTTTCTCTGACTCGATGAGCATCAGCATCTGCATCGCTTTCATGTCGATAATGCTCGCCATCCGCTCATCGGCGGTGCCCGTCTCGATGCGCATTTTGGAGCCCTTGATCGCGTAGGTCATCGCGGTGGTTTCGCGACCACTCGTAATTTTCATTTGGATACGACCTTCAAACGTCGGGGACGCGATGGCGGCGGTAGTCGTACCGAAGCCGACGACGAAGCAAAGCAGGCGCACGAGGCGCAGAGGCGAGACGCGGGGTTTCATCGGCGAGCGTTTCACCACAGAACATCCGATGGGGCAACGCATTTGCGTTAGTAAATCATCGTAGGTACACTTCCTTATCATGGGCAGCCGTTTGCAGGAAAGCGCCCTCTTGAGGTGGGGGTGTTGCCGGGACTCAGGGGAAATCCGCCTTGACGGGGCGGAGAGAGCCCCTCGTAGTGGGAGGTTTTCCACGCCCCCGTTCCGCCTGCCCATGAGAGACGATTATATTAAGGAAGCGCTCAAGACGATTCCCGACCCGAACATCCTGATCAATGTCGTGTCGCGTCGCGTGAAGCAACTCAAGCGTGGCAACCGTCCGCTAGTGGAGTCGCTTGAGAAGCTGGCCCCGGAGGACATCGCGTTGCGCGAGGTCATTGAGGGCAAGATCAGTTACGAGCTGGGGACGGCGAAGTCGGCCTAACCCTTTGAAAAACGCGTTGGCCGGTTGAACGGTCGCGCGGTGTTCCAAGGTCGCGCGGCGGGTCGACTCCGGTCCTCTCCTTGATTTTTTCCCGCGATGGCCGCCAGTAAGAAAGACCAAGCTCCCCGGGTCACGGAGATCCGGAATGCCAAGGCGCTGCGTGACTTCACCGTCGACGAGCGTTTCGAAGCGGGCATTGAGCTGAAGGGGACCGAGGTGAAGTCCGTGCGGGCGGGGCGAGCGCAGATCAACGACGCCTTCGGCCGTTTCGAGCGGGGCGAGTTGTGGCTGCACAACGCCTACATCGAGGAGTACGCGTTCGGAAACCGGCTCAACCACGACGCCCGCCGCATTCGTAAGCTCCTTTTGCACCGCCACCAGATCCGCAAAATCGCGCAGGCACTCAGCACCGGCGGTCGCGCGCTCGTCCCGCTGCGGATGTATTTCAAGGAAGCACTCGTCAAGGTGGAGCTTGGGCTGTGCACGGGAAAGAAGCTGCACGACAAACGTGACGACTTGCGTGCGCGGGAAGATGCGCTCGAGATCAAGAAGGCGTTCAAACTGCGCCGCTGATGACTGCGTCACCCCTCGCCTCCGTCACCGTTCGCGTTCCGGGCAGTACCTCCAATTGCGGTGCCGGCTTCGATACCTTGGGCCTCGCGCTCTCGGTGTACAACCGGGTGACGCTCACCCGGAGCCCGGGCGTCGGACTGCGGCCGGAGCGGACGGCGGACGCGCGGGCCGCCGACATGGTGGCTCAAACCACGTCGACCTTCCTTGCGGCGACAGGACTCGCTCCTGAGGGATTTTCGTTCCGCATCGACGGCGAGGTTCCACCTGCGCGCGGGCTGGGGTCCAGCGTCACCGTGATTGCGGGTGTACTGGCCGGACTGAATGTCCTTCGCGGTGCTGGGCTCTCCCGGGAACGCTTGGTGGCCTTGGCGACCGAACTCGAGGGGCATCCGGACAACGCCTCGGCGGGCATTCTCGGCGGATTCTGCGTGTCGCGCTGCGACCCTAGAACGGGTGCCTACCTGGATACCATCCGTGTCGTGATTCCGTCCGACCTCGTGTTTGTGGTCGTTTCGCCGGAGTCGGAGATGCTCACGAAGGCGGCGCGTGGGGTCTTGCCGGCATCGCTGCCGTACTTCGATGCCGTCCGGAGCATCAACAGCGCGAGTTACCTCGTCGCGGCCTTCGCCACCGGCCAATTCGAGCGCCTGCGCCATGCGGTGTCCGATTTCATGCATGAACCGTACCGGTTGCCCTCGATCCCGGGAGCCAGAGCGGCGATCGACGCGGGGTGTGCCGCGGGTGCGCTGACGGGCTGGCTCAGCGGCAGCGGTTCGAGTGTGCTGTGTGTATCTCGGCGCAGCGAGGTGGCACCGGTGTCGGCCGCGATGGCCGCCGCGTTCACTCAGGCTGGGTTGGCGTCGGAGGCGCGGGTGTTGACGGCCGACAACGAAGGCCTGCGCGTCGAGTGACGCACCGTGGTGGGCGTGCGAGGTTGCCCGATCGCGCCGGCGGAGAATGGCCTGGTGACGGACGTGAGGACGGCGCAGGCCGAGGATGTTTTGGAATTCCCGCCCTGCGACGACCGGAGCCTCAATTGGCTCGCCGGGCTTGCGTGAGCGCGTCAAGCTTGAGGGCGCATGAAACGATTCCCCTTCCTCGTTGGCCTGCTCCTTTCGGCGGGTCTTTTGTCGGTGAGCTCGGCCCAGAATCAGCTGACCTCGGCGGAAGCCGCGGAGGGCTGGAAACTCCTCTTTGACGGTAAAACGCTCGATGGCTGGCGGGCGAGCGAAGCGCCGGCGACGTTTTCCGTGAAGGACGGATGCATCGTCATTCTCGGCCCTCGGGCGCACCTGTTCTACGAAGGCGCCGTGGGCGGTCACAACTTCCGCAATTTCGAGCTGAAGCTCGATGTGAAGACCTTCCCCAAGGGCAACTCCGGCGTGTACTTCCACACGGTTTTTCAGCAGACCGGCTGGCCGACCAAGGGTTACGAGGTACAGGTCAACAACTCGCACAAAGATCCCAAGCGCACCGCAGGACTTTACGGCATCAAGGATAACTTCGCGGCCGTCGCGCAGGACAACGAGTGGTTTGCGCTGCGGGTGAAAGTCGAGGGCAAGCGCGTCCGTACCTGGGTGAATGACCGCCTGATCACGGACTACACGGAAGAGGAAAACCCGGTGCGTGAAGGCTCTTATAAGGGCCGTCTGATCGACTCCGGTACGATCGCGCTCCAAGGGCACGACCCCGAAAGCCAGATTCACTACCGGAACATCCGGATCCGCCTGCTGCCCTAGTCGGTCGGCGTTTCGTTCGTCCGCTGAAGCCAGATCTGCCCCCCGCCGCCCTCGGCGCAGAGGGGCAGGTGCTCGCGGAGGAAGGCGTGGCGTCGGTTGAAGAGCCAGCCAGTGAAGAGCTCGACCGCAAAAGCGCGGTTGTACATGAGGAACGCGCGGAGCAGGTACTGCTCGTTCCACGCGCGGCCCTCGTCGAGCCACTCGCGCGGATAATCCAGGTTGCCTGCTACATCGTGCACGTGCACCCGCACGCCTGGAGCGAGGCGCGGCAGGACCCGGAAGAACAGGTGGTTCACGTCGCTGCCAATCTTGCTCACGTGTGAGGAATCGATGAAGAGCACATCGCCCGCGCGCAGCGCGTCGAACACCTCGAGAGGCACCTCCTGTACCCGTTGCTCCCGCAGCGTGACCCCGCTCAGATCCTCGGGTTTCAGCAGCGGACGCAGCCGGGCCATGTCCGGATCGATGAAGGTGAGTTCCATCCGGCGCCTGAAGACATGCTCGTTGAGGTCGAGCATGGCGGCTGAGCTGAAGCCGGAGCCGACCTCGATGACCCGTCGCGTGTCGAGCGTGCGCAGCATCGACCAGAGCATGATGGCGTCGAAGCAGCCGTAGGATGGGTTGCGGAGATGGAAGCGCCAGCCCTCGCGCGGTTGCTCGGGGAACGGTTGCTCGGCGTAGAAGCCTGCGAAGCGTTCCAGCAGCGCTTCTTGCTCGGTCGCGTGTAGATCGATGGCCGGGAATGGGGGCTCGCTGGGGGCCTCGGCGAACGCCCGCTCGACCTCGGCGCGCGACGGGAGCGGCGAGTAGAAGTGCCCGGGGGGGAAGGCCACGCCCGCCTCGGCGAGGGCACGCTCCGCGGCCTCCGCACGGCGTTCGAGACGGCGCACGAAGCGGAAACGCCGCAATAGGGCCTCAAGCACGCTCATAGCCTGAGGATGCGGAAAAGTTCGCCACTGGCGCAACCGGTTTCTCCGGCGGCACGTGGACTGGTGTCATCCGCGGGAAGAGGCTCGCCCCCGGCCTAGTCGGTTGCCAACGTCGCCCTGCTTTACCGCTCATGAAACTCAGCATCGTGATCCCCTGCTACAATGAGGTGGCCACTCTGCGTGCGGTGGTCGATCGCGTGCGAGCCGCACCGATCGAGTGCAAAGAGATCATCATCGTCGACGACTGCTCCACCGACGGAACGCAGGCGTTGCTGCGCGCGGAGATCGCGCCGCTCGTGGACCGCGTGCTGTACCACTCTTTCAACCGCGGCAAGGGGGCGGCTTTGCGGACCGGATTCGCGCACGCGACGGGCGACGTCGTCATCGTGCAGGATGCCGATCTGGAGTATGACCCGTCCGAGTACCCCCGGCTCTTACGTCCGATCTTGGAAGGCCGGGCGGACGTGGTGTTTGGCTCGCGTTTCGCCGGGGGAGACGCCCATCGAGTGGTCTATTTCTGGCACATGGTGGGAAACAAGTTCCTGACCTTGGTCTCGAACATGGCGACCAATCTGAACCTCACTGACATGGAGACCTGCTACAAGGTCTTCCGCCGGGAGATCCTACAGCAGATCACGCTGGAGGAAGACCGTTTTGGTTTTGAGCCGGAGATCACCGCGAAAGTCGCCAAGCTGGGCTGCGCCATCTACGAGGTTGGTATCAGCTACTACGGACGCACCTATGCCGAGGGAAAGAAGATCGGTTGGAAGGATGGCGTGCGGGCTCTGTACGCGATCGTGAAGTACAACTTCTTCCGGTGACCGAGGGGTGGCACCGCCGTTGCTGTGATGTTCTTCAAGGGAGCGTGGGGGCCGGCAGGAGGGTGGAGCCGGTGGGCGAGAGCGGCGGGGACCGTCGCGTTCCTGCTCCTTTGGGCGTTCTGGGTCTGGGCGATCGGGAGTCGCTTTGAAGTGGTGGCGGGAGGTGCCGACTCGTCGGGATACCTGAATAGTGCGCGTTTGTTCGCCGAGGGTCGATGGTCGACGGCGTTGCGTCTACCGGAGGAACTGCGATCGGTGGCGCAACCGAACGAATTCATGCCGCTCGGCTTCACGCTGGGTGGGCGCGACGGTGAGGCGGTTCCGACGTATCCCCCGGGCTTGCCTCTGCAGTTTGCGCTGGCGGGCGTCCTCTTCGGATGGGATTGGGGCCCGCTCGTCGTAGGCGTGGTGCTCGCGGCCGCGTTTCCGCTGCTAATGGTGAGTGCAGCGCGCGAGCTCGGCGTGTCGCCGCTCCTGGCCTGGGCGGGTGCGGCGGTGCTCATGGTCAGCCCGGTCACACTCTTTGGTGCGTTGCAGCCCTTGAGCGACCTCCCGGCGGCGGTATGGAGCCTCGCGGCGTGGGTGGCGTCGTTGCGGGCGGGGCGTTCGCGCGAGCAGGCGAGTGGAACATCGATGCGATGGTCGGTGGCCTGCGGTGTGGCCGTGGCGGTGGCGGTGGCGGTGCGGCCGACCAGTGCGTTGATTATTCCGGCACTGGTGGTGAGCTTGGGCGGCTGGCGGCGCTGGGCGGCCGCGGCGCTGGGTGGCTTGCCGGGCGCGCTGTTCCTGGGAGTCTACCAGTTTGCCCTGTACGGCCACCCCCTCGCGAGCGGTTACGGCAACATCTTTGGGGCGCTGGGGGCCGAGTGGGTCTCGGTCACACTGCGGTTCTATGCCGAGTGGCTGCCGCGGGTCCTGCCGGGAATCGTGCTGGTGCTGCCGTTGGCCGGGGGCTTCCTGTTTCGCGAGGCGGAGCGGCGGCGACAGATGGTCGGCTTGGGGATGTGGATCGTCGCGTTGGGCGGCTTCTATGCGACCTATCCCGTGACGCATGAAGTCTGGTGGTGTTTGCGTTTTGTCCTACCCGCCTTCCCGGCGTGGGTGTTGGCAGCGGTGCTGACATGGCAGGTGATGGCGGAGCGCTGGGGTGGCCCCCGTTCGCCCAGGTGGTGCTCCCTCGGGGCGGCGGTGCTGGTGGTTTGGGCGGGAGTGCTCGCTTGGCTGTGGTTGCCGCGAATGCATCTCACCGCGATCGGCCCGTCGGAGCGAGTGTACCGTGAGGCTGGACGTTGGGTCGCAGGAAACCTTCCCCCGGACGCGGTCGTCTCCAGCTTCGCGACTTCTGGCGCGCTCTACTACTACTCTTCCGTGGCCACCCTCCGATTCGACGACCTCCGGCCCGACTCTGGCCCTGACCTCCTGCGCCGCCTCCACGCGGCGGGCCGGCCCGTGTTTGCGCTGGTGTTTGAGGCAGAGCGTCCGCAGGCGCAGGAGCGCCTTCGCGGGGTCCGCTGGGAACCCGTGCAGACGTTTGGTGGACTTCGGCTCTGGCGGCTGGAATCTGAGTGGTGATGTCGACCCGGGAACAGCAGCAGAGCGTGAACTCGAGTGAGCGATGGGCGTGGCGGGTACTGTACCTCGCGTGCGTCGCGGCCTTTCTTTTCGCTTTCTCGCGTTTCCATGTGCCGGAGCTGGGCTTCACGCGTTTGATCTCGGTGGGAGATCGGGTGGCCCCGGCGACCGTGCCGGCGTTGCGCGCGACGCCCCACTACGTGCACGAGGACTCGTTTGGGTACGACGGCACGTACTACGCGCAGATTGCGCTCCATCCTTTGCTGCGGGAACCCACCCTGGACGTCGCGCTGGATAACCCGCACTACCGCGCGCGCCGTGTACTGGTGCCGTGGCTGGCGTGGCTGACCGGAGCGGGTGAGCCATGGTGGGTTTTGCAGGCTTACGCGGTGATGAACGGTGTGTGCTGGTTGGGATTCGCTTGGTTGCTGCTCGCGTGGTTCCCGGCGGATGGGTGGCAGAACTTTCTGCGATGGGCGGGCTTTCTCTTTTCAGCCGGTGTCTGTCTTAGCGTCCGCCACGCGCTCCTCGATGCTCCGGCTCTCCTCCTTACGGCGCTGGCGGTGCGGGCCGTGGAATGCGGCTGGTCGCGTCGCGGCGTGATCTGGCTGGCGCTGGCGGCTTTGACGAAGGAGACCAGCGTGCTGTCGGCGGCGGTCCTCGTGGAGGCATGGCCGCAGCGCCTGCGGCAGTGGGTGAGCGTGGCGATGCGAGGCCTGTGGGTGGTGGTGCCGCTCGCGCTGTGGATGCTCTACGTCGCCCATCGCTTCGGCCCCGTTGGCGATGCCGGCGACGGCAATTTCTCGTGGCCCCTCGCTGGGCTGGTCGGCAAGGGGGTGGAGCTGGTGCAGGGAGCGCGTGCTTACGGCCTTCGTCCGCCGGAGATCTTGGGCTTGGCGGCACTGCTGGGAACCGTGGTGCAGTTCCTGTTTCTTGCCCTTTGGTGGCAGCCTCGATCCGCGTGGTGGCGGGCAGCGGTGCCGTTTGCGGTTTTGCTGATGTTTGTTTCGCAGCCCGTCTGGGAAGGGTTTCCAGGAGCCTATCCGCGGGTGCTGCTGCCGCTGGCGCTGGCCTTCAACGTGCTGGTGCCGCGCGGCGTGCGGTGGTTGCCGCTGCTCCTTGCGGGCAACCTCGGGCTGCCGCTGGGGTTAAGTCAGTTGGCTTCCCCGCCAGGAGAGTTTCTTCGCGTGGAGACCGCGACCGTCCATGTCGTGCGTGGCGACGGTTGGTATCCTGCGGAAGCGGGTGAGGGACGGACTTGGCGCTGGACCGCTGCAGCGGGGACCCTGCGGGTGGAGAATCCCAGTGACCGGGCGGTCACCGTCCGCATCCGCGGGGAGGCGCGCGGCATGGGACAGGGGGCGCTTGTCCTCCGCGTGGAGGGAGTGGAGCACTGGCGCGGTGACTTGGGCGTGAAGCGCGTTCCCTTCGTGACGTCGGTCCTGACGGTGGAGGCGGGCGCGCGGGCGACCTGGGAGTTCGCGGCAACGTCGCCGCCGCGGTTGCCCGGCATGGGCGATGCACGGCAGCTTTCGCTCGCGCTGTATGATCTGGTCGTCGAGCCCGCCCCCCCCGCAGGAGGCGGACCTTGACGCAGTGTGGCGGCGGGCTTGTCCGGGGTAGTGGGGGCGCTTTCTGTGTTGCAAACCCGCGTTCCCTGCAACGGGCTGCGGGCTGTTCGCCCTCTCGTTTTGACGGTGATTTCCTCCTCAAAGATCCTCCTTGTGCTCATTGTGAGCGTCGCCGGAGCCTTGGGCTCCGTCTCGTCGGCTCGGGCCGAGCCGCGCGCGCCCGTGGCCGATGGGATTGTGTTGCCGGAGCAGCTCTTTCCGACGCTGGAGCGCGTGCTCGCAGCGGCGCTGCGGCAGTCGCCCCATGCAATCCGGGCTTCGGCCGACTCGCTGATCGCGGAGCAGATGGAGGAGGTCGCGCGCGCCCGGCTGCGGCCCTACGTGGGTGGTAGTGGCACTTACAGCGCGGCTCAGGAGCGGCGGCTTGATCGATCCGGCGCCTATCCGGCCGAGAAGCTCACCTACAGTTTTGGTCTGACGCAGCCCCTGTATCACTGGGGAGCGTTGCGGGATGGCGTCCGGGTGGCGCAGATCTCGTCGCTGATCGCGGAGAAGAACCAAGCGGAGGCGATGCGGGTCCTCGTTCTGGATTTGCGGCAGGTTTTTCTGCGCTTGGTGGTGGAGAAGGCGGGCCTTAAGCGCATGGAGGCGATGGTGAAGCTTGCTGAGGAAGATTTGCGTGCGCTCGAGTCGCGGATCGAGTCAGGTGCAGCCCCCAAGGCGGAGCTTTTCGGCGCTCAACTGCGGGTCGAGGAGGCGCGATTGGAGTGGGAGCGCGGCATGGAGGCGCTGCGTTACAATCGGAGCGCGCTGGAGCGGCTGGCGGGCATTCCCCCGCTTGCGATGGAGGATATTCCCGACACGATCCCGCCGCTCCCGCCGCTGACCGGTGGCCCTGGGCCCTTGCTGGAGCGTTTCGTGGCGGATCGCGACGCCGGCGGTGATTTTCGGCTCGGGGCGCTTACCCTCCAACTTGAGCAGGAGCGCCTCAATTTTCGGATCACCGACGTAAACCTCCGGCCGAAGTTCAACGTGGTGACGGGGGCCATGCAGGACGAAGTGAGTTACACGGGCAGTCCGTCGGACCGGGCGCGCATCCAGTCTTTCTACGCCGGAATCAATCTCACGTGGACTGTTTTCGATGGCTACGCGACGCGCGCTCAGCGCAAGGCGTCGCTGTTGCGAGCGCGGCAGATTGAGGGCGAGCGGGACACGCGCCGGGCTGAAGTCGTGGAGCGGGCGCGCAATCAGGCGCGGCTACTCGAGATCGCGCAGCGCCAGACTGCGGTGGGTGAGGGTCGCCTGTCGCAGCTCGATGGCTTGGTGCGCTTTCAGCAGGAGGAAGTGGCGCGCGGTAACCTCTCCCGCCGCGACGCGGCGTCCGTGGCACTTTCGCGGGACGACGTCCTGGTGCGGACCTTCGCGTATCGCGTTGAGTACCTTGGCCGACTGGCCGAGTTCCTGTCTGTTATTGGCCGCGATCCGATGCTGGCCCGACTTTCTGAACCCCGTCCATGAACCCGCGTTTTCCTTCCTCTCGCGCCGTCGGTCTGGTTGTGCTGGCTCTGCTGATTGCGGGGATCAGCTATGCGGTCTGGGCGCGTTCGGGTCCGGAGGTGCGCACGGAGCCGGTGCGGCGAGGCAAGGCCGTGAACGCGGTCACGGGCAGCGTGACGGTGGCGGCGGAGTTCGTGGCGACGGTACGCGCCTCGGTTCCCGGCCGGATCACGCAAACGGCATTGGAGGTTGGATCGGCGGTGAAGGCGGGGGATTTCTTGGTGCAGTTGGACACCGTAGACTTGGCGCTGGAGATCTCGTCGACGGAGGAGGCCCTGCAGACGGCGCGACGCCGCGTGGAGGTGGGCTCGGTGACGCGGATCGAATTGGAAAACGCGCGCGTCGATCTGGGTAATTTGGAACGCGCGGTGGCTATGGGAACGGCGTCGTCTGTCGACTTGGATCGATCGCGCCGCAACGTGAAGGCGATTGAGCAGCGCCTCGCGCTGGAGACCCTGGCCAACGAGGCGGCGATCGCGCAACTTGAGAACGCGCTCGCCGTGAGGCGTCGCCAAAGGGAGAAGATGACGGTGATTGCGCCGGCGGACGGCGTAATTTCCGAGGTGTTTGCGCGTCCGGGCGACTTGATTGGGGCGGACTCACCGATCGCGACGCTGATCTCGACGCGGCGCACGGTGGAGGCGAAGATCAGTGAGGAGAATTTCTCCGGTGTTCGCATCGGCCAGCGTGCCTCAGTGCGGTTTCTCGGGTACGGTGATGAGCGTTTCGGGGCGCAGGTATCGAAGCTGCTGCCGACGGCCGATGCCGCGACGCAGCGCTATGTGGCGTTTCTCGAAGTTGACGTGCCCGCGGAGCGACTCCTGCCGGGCCTCACGGGTGAAGTCAGCGTGGTCATCGGGGAACGTCCGCAGGCGCTTATCTTCCCGCGGCGGGCGCTGTTTGATGGCAAAGTTTACGTGGTCCGTGACGGCCGTGTGGAACTGCGGACCGTTCGCACCGGATTCGTGAGCCTAAACGAGGTTGAGTCGCTTGATGGCTTGGCGGAAGGGGAGCGGGTCTTGGTGGAGAATCTTGATCAGGTGCGTGCCGGTGATCGGGTACGCTTGGCCACGGGCTCGCCCTGAGGGTACTGCCGCCGTCTCCCACTTTTCGCGCTGTGTCGACCAACTTGCGGATCGCTCTTCGGTTTCTCACCGCCCGACGACGGGCCATGGTGATGAGTCTGGCGTGCATTACGCTCGGTGTGGGGCTGTTCGTGGTCACTCAGGCGACAACGACGGGCTTCGAACGATTCTTCATCAAGACGATCGTGGGGACCAACGGCGCGATCCGCATCGAAGACCGGATTCAGGAAACATTACGGACGATGGAGGCCGAGCGGGGCAACGATGCGTCCGGCTTCGTGGTTGAGGTCAAGGAGGGGAGAAAATACATCCAAGGAATCCAGGATCCTGCCCTCTTGATCGAGGCGGTGCGTCGGTTTGCCAACGTCGCGGGAACCTCCGAAGTCCTCTACGGCGCGGCCGAGATCCGTTCGAGCTTCAAGAACGAAGCGGCGCGGGTGTACGGGATTCAACTGGACGACCACCTGCAGGTTTCCGATCTGGCGCGACAGATCGTGCGGGGATACCTGGCAGACTTTCGGCAGACCCCGGCGGGGACCTTGGTCGGGATCAAGCTCGCCGAGCGCCTCCAGCTGGAGGTCGGGGATTCGTTTCAGCTGCAGGTCGGCGGGGAAGTGCGTCGGTACCGCGTCTCGGCGATCTTCGAGACGGGAATTGGCGACATCGATAAGGATCGTGTGTTCCTGCACCTCGGTGAGGCGCGGTCGCTGCTCCGGCGGCCGACGGGTGCCTCCTTTATCCAGGTTAACGTGATTGACCGGGACCGGGCGACGCAGGATGCGGCGCACATGGAGGCGGTGCTCGGCCACAGCGCCTCCTCCTGGCAGGAGAGGGAGCGCACGTGGCTGGATGTCTTTCGTGCCCTGCGCCTTTCGACGAGCATTACCGTCTCGGTCTTCACGCTCATTGCGGGTATCGCCATGTACAACACGCTCGCGCTGGTCGTCATGGAGAAGACCAAGGACATCGCGATTCTGCGGTCCATGGGATATACGCGGCGTGATGTGACGCGGATTTTCCTTTGGCAGGCTGCGATGGTGCTCGCGGTGGGTGCGCTTCTGGGCTGTGGACTTGGGGCAGCGGTGACGTACGGCGTATCCCTGATGAAGATCCGGATTCGCGGCATCTTCACCGCCGACCATTTCATCGTGGCGTGGTCGGGGTGGCACTATCTTTCCGCGGTCGCGATTTCGGTCGTGATGGTGATGGCCGCGAGCCTGATTCCGGCGCGGCGGGCGGCGCGCCTAGAGCCGGGCGACGTCATTCGAGGGACGGCACAATGAAGATACCCGCCACCATGCCTTCCGGGGTTACGCCCTTTGCGGATGATGCGGTGCTGCGGTGCGAGGGCCTGCACCGGTCGCTGGGGCAGGGCGAGGGACAGGTCCACGTGCTGCGGGGGGTGTCGTTCGCGGCGCGGCGTGGCGAGGTCTATGCGATGGTTGGACCCTCAGGTTGCGGCAAATCTACCCTTCTTTACCTGCTTGGCCTTCTGGACGTGCCGGATCGCGGTGAGATCTGGATCGATGGACAGTTGATGCCGCGGGATGACGACGCCGCGCGCACCGCGGCCCGCGGCCGTCATTTGGGCTTCGTCTTCCAGTTCCATTTTCTCCTTCTCGAGTTCTCGGCGCTTGAGAACGTCATGCTGCCCATGCGCAAGCTGGGGCGGTGGAGCCTGTCCGAGATGCAAGATCGGGCCCACAGCCTCCTCACCTCGGTCGGCCTCGGAGCCAAAACGCATCGCCTTGGCAATCAGCTCTCCGGCGGCGAACAGCAGCGTGTGGCCATCGCGCGCGCCTTGGCGAACCAGCCATCGATTTTGCTCGCGGATGAGCCGACGGGCAATCTGGACGTGCGTAACTCTGCGATGGTGTTCGATTTACTCACTGGGCTGGCACGCCAGAACGGCCAGGCGATCGTGGTGGTGACGCACAATCCGGAGCTCGCCGCGCGCTGCGATCACACGCTGCCAATGCGGGACGGGCAGTTCGTGACCTGAAAAGCAGGCAGAAGCGAGGGTCTCGGGCGGGATTAGCGGGGCGCATTCGCTCTGCGTTCGCTCTAATGCCTCGGTGTATTTGCCCATCTCGGGGAATTTTTGGTTTACTTTCGAAACCGCGCTCCGTTCGATTCGCCGCTGATTTTCAGCACTCGCTACGACCGTGAGCACCCTCTCCACGAGAAAAACTTTTTTTGCCAAACTTATCGGCTTGATGGCGGTTTCCGTGGGCGGATCCCGTCTCGCGGCCCGTGAGCCCGTGGCAACGGCAACCGCTTCGGCGGACAAAACCGCGCTTACCGTGCGTCCTGAGCAGCGGGCAGTCGCTCGCGCCCGTGGCCAGGCCTAAGCAGGCTCAAAGGCTTTACCCTCAGTAATTTCCGGCTATGTCGAAGCTCTTTCCCAAGTCGGCCAATCGACTGCCGCTCCAGATCATCATTTACGTGTTTGTTCTGGGCGGAATTGTCACGGCTGCAACGAATTACTACGCAACGCCCAAGTACACGCGTGTGGGTTACGCTCCGGTCCAGCCGGTGCCGTTCAGCCACACGTTGCACGCCGGTGAACTGGGGCTGGATTGCCGCTACTGCCACAGCAATGTGGAGAAGTCGGGTCATGCCAACATCCCGTCCGCCCAGACGTGCATGAACTGCCACAGCATCATCAAGGCGAACAGCCCGCTGCTTGAGCCGGTGCGTACGAGCTACGAGTCGGGCAACCCCGTGCCTTGGGTGAATGTCCACGTTCTGCCCGAGTACGCCTACTTCAACCACTCCGTGCACATCGCTCGAGGCGTCTCGTGCGTGGATTGTCATGGTCGGATTGACCAGATGGACGTGGTGACACACGCGAAGCCCCTTTCGATGGGCTTCTGCTTGGATTGCCATCGTGAACCCGAGAAGTTCATCCGCTCGCCCGAGCTGGTGACCAAGCTCGACTGGCAGCACCCGGGTGGGGTCGAAGGCCAGCTCGAACAGGGCAAGAAGTTCGTCCACGACTGGAACGTCAAACCTCCGCAAAGCTGCTCTGGCTGCCATCGATGAAACGCAAATTTCAGCATCCCGAACCTTCGGAAGGTGAAGCGCGCGGCCGCCGTTACTGGCGCAGCCTCGATGAACTGGCGGCCACGCCTGGCTTCCGCGAGCAGGTCGCTCGTGAATTTCCGGAGGGTGCCTCCGAGATCGATGGCGTCGACCGGCGCCACTTCTTCCGCATCATGGCGGCGTCCTTCGCCCTCGGTGGCGTGGGCCTCGCTTCCGGTTGCCGGCGTCCGGAGGAGAAGATTCTCGCTTACGGCAAGTCTGTCGAGGGAGTGATTCCCGGCGTCCCGCTGTTCTTCGCGACGTCGATGCCGATCCGCGGTGGCGCCATTCCGTTGTTGGCCGAGACGCGCTCGGGCCGACCGACGAAGCTGGAGGGCAATCCGTCCTACACCCCTTACGGTGGTGCGACGAATCTCGTGGCCCAAGCCGCGTTGCTGGACCTTTACGATCCGGATCGTGCTACCTCGCACACGATCAAGGGCGCGGTGGCTTCCGCCCCCGCCGTGCAGGATTTGCTCGCAGGGATTGGCAAGGCTGCCGCTGCTGCGGGAGGTGCCGGTCTGGCCTTCTTGGCTGACCAGTCGAGCTCGCCTACTCGGGCGGCGTTGGTCCAGCGCCTCCGGGCCAAGTTCCCGAAGGCGATTTGGGCAGAGTACGAGGCGGTTCGCGACGAGGCTCCGGTTGGGGCCGCGCAGGCCGCCTTCGGTGCCCGCGTCAAGCCCGTCTATCACTTCGCCAAGGCGAAGCGGATTGTGGCGATCGACGCCGATTTTCTGAGCCGCGACTCGCATGCGCTCGCGTATGCGCGCGATTTCGCCAAGGGCCGCCGGGTGACTCGCCAGACCGACCCGATGAATCGCCTGTACTCGGTCGAGAGCACGTTCTCGCTCACGGGTTCCATGGCGGACCATCGTCTCCGCCTTGCGAGCAGCCACATGCTCGCATTCGCCGCCGCCTTGACCGCGGAGGTCACCGGCGATGGCTCCTTGGCCTCGCTGGCGGGTGGACTGGACTTCAAAGACAAGGCGCAGTGGCTCGCGGCTGCAGCCGCCGATCTCAAGGCTCATCGCGGCGCCTCGCTGGTCGTCGCGGGTAACCACCTCCCGGCCCCGGTCCACGCGCTCGTTTACGCGCTGAACGTGGCCCTCGGGAACGTCGGTGCGACCGTCGATTTCGTCTCCTTGCCGGATCACTCCGCAGCCTCGATCGGCGATGTGGTCGCCGCTGCGAAGTCTGGCGCGGTCAAGACCTTGGTCATCCTCGGCGGCAATCCCGCCTACAATGCTCCGGCGGACCTCGATTTTGCCGGTGCCATCCGGGGTGTCGCCGACGTCGTACGTCTGGGTTACTACCCGGACGAGACCTCTGCTCTCGCCTCGGCGAATCTCGCCGCCGCCCACTTCCTCGAGTCGTGGGGCGATGCGCGTACTGCCGATGGTACGGTGGTTCCCGTGCAGCCGCAGATCTTGCCGCTGTTCGTTGGTCTGACGGAGCTCGAAGTGTTGGCCCGGATCGCGGGCGAGGACGTGACGGATCCGTATGCCTTGGTGTCGCAGACAATCGCCCGGATTTCGGGTGGTGGCGCGGAGGCTTTCCGTCGTTTTCTGCACGATGGTCTGCTCGCCGGCTCGGCTTATCCGGTGGCACGGGTTACCCTGAACAACGCCGGCGTGCGCGCGGCCATCAATACCGCTGGGGCTCCGGTGGCGCTCTCCAAGGACAACCTTGAAGTCCGCTTCGTGGCTGACTCTAAGGTCGACGATGGTCGCTTTGCCAACAACGGCTGGCTGCAGGAGTGTCCTGAGCCGATGACCAAGCTCGCGTGGGACAATGCGATCCTAGTGAGTCCGCGTTTGGGCAAAGAACTCGGCATCACGCCGGCTGGATCCTTGCTCCAGGTGGCGCGCAAGGAGACGGCGACCTTCGATCAGGGACGCGAGATGGCGTTCATCGGCGAGGTTACCTTGGACGGGCGTACGGTGCGCGGCCCGCTGCACATCCAGCCGGGTCTGTCCAACTATACGATCGTCCTCCCTCTGGGTTATGGTCGCCGCACGTCGGGGCGGATCGGCCAAGGCACGGGGCACGACTTTTTCCCGCTCCGCACCTCAAGCGGTGCGGATATTGCCGTGGGCGCCCGCATCTCCGTCACCTCGGAGCGCTACGCGTTGGCCAACACTCAGGAGCATTGGTCGATGGAAGGCCGCGACATCGTGCGCGAAGCCAACCTGAGCGAGGCGGTCGCCAATCCGGGTTGGGTCGATTCTTTCGGCACCGAGTCGCATTCCCCGCCGATCCTCGGCCGGGATGCCGGCAAGGATCCGGCCTTCGTGGCCAAGACCACGCCGCGCGGAAATTCCCTGTATGAGACGCCGGATCTGACCGGCGTTAATCAGTGGGGCATGTCGATCGACCTGAACACGTGCATGGGCTGCAACGCCTGCGTCGTCGCGTGTCAGGCTGAGAATAACATTCCGATCGTCGGTAAGGATCAGGTCCTCCGCGGTCGCGAGATGCACTGGATCCGCCTCGATCGCTACTATTCCGATGGCAATGCCGATGCGGCGGCCTTCGGTGGAGAGGGTAACAAAGAGATCCCGGAGGATCCGCAAGTTTCGCTCCAGCCGATGGCGTGTCAGCACTGCGAACTCGCTCCGTGCGAGGTCGTATGCCCCGTCAACGCGACGGTCCACGACGACGATGGGTTGAACACGATGGCGTACAATCGCTGCATCGGCACCCGTTACTGCGCGAACAACTGTCCTTACAAGGTCCGGCGCTTCAACTTCTTCGATTGGAACAAGCGCCAAATCGATCGCGTTTACCTCGGCCCGCTGGCGCCAGCAGGGATGCCCGAACTGGTGCAGATGGTGAAGAACCCGGAAGTCACTGTGCGCATGCGCGGCGTGATGGAGAAGTGCACGTACTGCGTGCAACGTATCCAGCAGGCCAAGATCGCGCAGAAAGTGAAGGCGGGCGCTTCGAACCAAGTGCAGGTTCCCGACGGTGCGGTGAAGACCGCGTGCCAGCAGGTGTGCCCGGTTGAGGCGATCGTCTTCGGTGACGTTTCCGACCCGAAGAGTGCCGTTTCGCAGGCCAAGGCGCGGGAGCAGGACTATGCGGTCCTTGGCTACCTAAACGTCCGCCCGCGCACCACGTACCTCGGCAAGCTGCGCAATCCGAACCCGGAGATGCCTGGTGGCACGGAAAAGCCGTTCAGCCGGAAGGAATATGACACCAAGAATCACCCCGCAACCGGCGACCATGGCCATAGCCATGGCCATAGCCATGGGCACAGCCACTCGGCCGTGGGTGAAGTCTCCAAGCTGACGGGAGGTTTGAGCTAATGTCTCACGCTGCTGAATCCGCTCACGACGCGCCGTCCATCCTCAGGGAGGTCAACCCGACCCCGCTGCCGCGCGCCACGCTCGTCGAAAACAACCGAAGCTTCGGTTGGATCACCGACAAGATCTGCGGGATCATCGAAGGCAAGACCCCCACGTGGTGGTGGGTCTGCTTCGTGGTCGCCTGCTTTGTCGCCTCGTTCACCGTAGCCGGCCTCACCTACTTGGTGGCGACTGGCGTCGGTGTGTGGGGTCATGCGAACCCGGTCAACTGGGCCTGGGACATCGTCAACTTCGTGTTCTGGATCGGCATTGGTCACGCCGGCACCCTGATCTCCGCGATCCTGTGTCTGCTCCGGCAGAAGTGGCGTACGTCGATCAATCGTGCGGCTGAGGCGATGACGATCTTCGCGGTGGTGTGCGCCGCGCTCTTCCCGGTCTTCCACGTGGGTCGTGTGTGGTTCGCCTGGTACCTCTTCCCGATTCCGAACTCGAACTACATCTGGCAGAACTTCCGGTCGCCGCTCGAGTGGGACGTGTTTGCCGTCTCGACGTACGGTACGGTGTCGGTGCTTTTCTGGTATGTGGGTCTCCTTCCTGACCTTGCGATCCTGCGCGACCGCTTCACCGCGGCCGGCAATCGTCTGCGCGGGTGGCTCTACGGCTTCTTTGCGATGGGCTGGCGTGGCTCCAATCGTCACTGGAGCAACTACGAGATGGCCTACCTGATCCTCGCGGGTATCTCGACGCCCCTGGTGCTCTCGGTTCACACCATCGTGTCCTTCGACTTCGCGGTGTCCCTGATCCCAGGATGGCACACCACAATCTTCCCACCGTACTTCGTGGCGGGCGCCATTTTCTCGGGCTTCGGCATGGTGCTCACCCTGATGCTGCCGCTTCGAGCGATTTACCGCCTCGAGGATTTGATCACGCAGTACCACATCGACTGCATGTGTAAGATCACGTTGGCGACCGGCACGATCGTCGGCTACGCCTACGGCATGGAGTTCTTCATCGCGTGGTACGGTGCGAACCCCTACGAGGGCTTCGCCTTTATCAACCGCGCCTTTGGTCACTATGCGTGGGCGTATTGGATCATGATCTCCTGCAACGTGATCACTCCGCAGTTCTTCTGGTTTAAGAAGGTGCGTGAGAATACGACGCTGGTCTGGGTGCTCTCGATCTTCGTCAACGTCGGCATGTGGTTCGAGCGTTTCGTGATCATCGTCACGTCGCTCGCGCGTGACTTCCTGCCCTCGAGCTGGGGCTACTACAGCCCGTCGATCGTGGAGATCTTCACGTTCTTCGGTACCTTCGGCGTGTTCAGCGTCCTCTTCCTTCTGTTCATCCGTTTCCTCCCGGTGATGCCGATGGCGGAGTTGAAGGCGGTCATGCCGCAGGCGGATCCCCATGGTTCCGGCGATGCCGGTCACGGTGCATCTGGCCGTTCCCACTAAGCCCTGCGCGCCCTCACTCCCACGTTCAACGACCCTTCTCCGATGGCTGCTCAACCCTATGGTCTCGTCGCCGTGTTCGACACCGCTCCGGCGGTGTATCACGCGGCGGAAACGGTGCGCGACGCCGGCTACAAGTGCTGGGACTGCATCACGCCGTTCCCGATCCACGGCCTCGACCGCGCAATGGGGCTACGTCGCTCCAAGGTTCCGCGGATCTCCCTCGTCGGAGGCGTGCTCGGCTTCACCACGGGCATGTCGATGATCTGGTTTACGAGTGCTTACGACTATCCCCTCCTCGTGGGTGGCAAGCCGTATTTCAGCCCGATGTTCGCGTTCCCCGTTTCCTACGAGTTGACCATCCTCTTCACGGCGTTCGCCACGATCGGAGGCATGTTTCTGCTCAATCGTCTGCCGATGCACTACCATCCGGTGCTGAAGTCGGACCACATCGTGCGCGGGCTCGACGACAAGTTCCTCGTCGTGATCGAGGCACGTGACCCGAAGTTCAACCTCGCCGCGACCCGCGCCCTGCTGGAGAAGGCGGGAGGTCGCGAGATCACTGAGTTGGAGGCCTGATCATGCGCTACGTCTATCTCGCCACTTTTTTTGTCGTGGTTTTGACCGTGGGTATCCTCGGCTTCCGCGGGAGCATCTCCTCGCGGCCGCCGCTGGAGGTTTTCCCGGACATGGATCGGCAGCCGAAACTGCGGCCCCAAGAGTCCTCCGCATTCTTCGCCGATGGCCGCGCGGAGCGTCCGCTTCCCGCTGGCGTGGTCGCCCGGGGTGATCTTCGGGCCGATGCTGCTCTTTACCAGGGACGGTCCGGAGCGGGTGAGTGGACCCGCAGCATTCCGGCAGCGTTGACGGTTGACGCGCGTTTTCTTCAGCGCGGACGTGAGCGCTATGCCATCAGTTGCGCGCCGTGCCACGGAGCGCTGGGTGACGGCAATGGCATCACGAAGGCGTATGGCATGGGAGCAACTCCGACTTTCCACGACGACCGCATCCGCTCGATGGCGGAGGGCGAACTTTTCAACACGATCACCAACGGCAAGGGCACCATGATGGGCTATGCCGACAAGGTGGTCCCCGAAGACCGTTGGGCGATCGTCGCCTACGTCCGGGCCTTACAGCGCGCTCAGCACGGTTCGGTGGCGGATGTGCCGGCGGCGCACAAAGCGGAGCTTGGTATTCAATGAGCACTCGCGCGGCAACCCTCTCTCCTGGTTTGGCGACCTCGATGGCCGCCGGCGCTCCGGCGGCCGGTCGGGCCCTCGTGATCGGACTGGCCGGCATTGCGCTAACAGCGCTAGGCCTCCTCGTCTCCGGTGGCGCCAAGGTCGCTTTCTCCTGGTTGGTCGCGCTGACCTTCTGGGGCGGCATTGCCTTGGGCATGTTGTTCCTTGTGATGATCCATCACATTTTCGACGCGTCGTGGTCCGTCGTGATCCGCCGGCAGTTCGAACATGGTCTGGCCTCCTTCAAGTGGCTGGCCCTGCTATTCTTGCCCTTGGTCGCGAGCGTTTACTTCGCGCCGGGTGCGGTGTGGAAGTGGATGAATCCCGCCTACGACCTCGCACAGGTGGGCGGAAGCGGGACCGTGGGTGAAGACGTTCTTTGGGCGAAAAAGGCGGCTCTACTCAATCCCACCGCCTTCGTGGTGATCACCGTGCTGTCCTTCGGCATCTGGATCTGGCTCTCCGCCCGGCTGCGTGCGGCCTCGTTCGCTCAGGACGCGGATGGCGATCTCAAATGGACGTACCGTAATCGTGTGACGGCGGCCTTCGGTTTGCCCCTCGCGGCGGTGACGCTCACGCTCGCGATCGTGCTGTGGGTGAAGTCGCTCGATTACCACTGGTTCTCGACAATGTACGGTGTCTGGTACTTCGCCGGCTGCGTCCGGGCGGCGTTGTCGATGGGTGTGCTGATCATGGTGTGGCTCTGGGTGCGCGGTGATTACCGAGGCGTCCTGAACGCGAACCACTTCCATAGCATCGGACAGCTCATGTTCGCCTTCACCGTCTTCTGGGCGTACGTCACGTTCTCCCAGTACTTCCTGATTTGGAATGCGAACATCCCCGAGGAAACGTTCTGGTATAATCTCCGCGAGATGAACAGCGCCACGGGGTTTGCGAACCAGTGGAAGTGGGTTGGCATGCTCCTGCTATTCGGCCACTTCTTTGTGCCCTTCTTCCTTCTGCTGAGCTACAAGCGTAAGTTGAGCCGTACACAGATGCCGTGGGTGGCGCTGTGGATTGCGGCCATCTTCCTGCTCGACCTGATCTATAATATCTGGCCGTCCAAAAAGGACGGGAATGGCGACGCGTTACCCTTCCTGCAGTTGCATCAGGTGTGGACCGTGACTGCCGTGATTGGCGTGGGTGGCATTTGCGTCTGGGCCTACCTCCGCAGCTTCCCCACCACCAAGCTGATTCCGATCCGCGATCCCCGCATCGGCGAATCCCTTACTTACCATGAGTCTTCCGCAGACTAAGTCCGGCTCCGGTCGGTTTTCCGTGCTGGCCGCCTTGGGTGCGGCGGTGGTGCTCGGCATCTTCATCGTCGTTTACGTGGTGGCGCGGCGTCCCGCGGTGACTACACCTGCCTCGGTTGGCGCTCCCGCCGAGGAGGCGTGGAAGTTTTCTTCCGAGGGTCGCGCAGCTCGCCTTAGCGAATTGCGTGCTAAAGAAACGGCGGCGGCGACGTCCTACGGCTGGGTCGATCAGCAGGCCGGCTTGGTTCGTCTCCCGATCGACCGCGCGGTTGAGCTCACGATCCGCGATCTCAATTCTAAGGCGGCCGCAGGCCGCCCGAAGTCTCCCTAAGCTTTCCTCTTCGAATGGCCTCCCCTTCCTCTCAGACCAGTTCGGTGGGCGTGGAGGGTGCGTCGGTTGACGCATCCGTCCGGCTCCCCGGGCTGTATTTTGCCGCCGCTGCCGCGGTCTGGCTTGTGGTGGGCACCGCGTTGTCGGTCATCGCCGCATTCAAGCTGCACTCCCCGGCGTTTCTGGCCGACTGCGAGTGGCTGACTTATGGCCGTGTGCGCGCCGCGGAGTCGGCCGTACTGACCTATGGATGGGGCTTCAACGCGGCCTTCGCGATCGTGATCTGGCTGATGGCGCGACTCGCGCAGGCCGAGGTCCGCCGTCCGGTCACATTGGTCGTATCAGGCGTTTTCTGGAACCTGGGAGTCCTCTTGGGCTCGGTGGGAATTCTGGGCGGGCATGGAACAGCCGTGGAGGGTCTGGAATTCCCGGCCTACGTGAATGTGATTTTGTTCGCTGCGTATGCATGGATCGCGATCTGGGCGCTGCTGACGTTTCGCGCACGCCGTTCTCCGCATGTGTTCATTTCGCAGTGGTACCTCGTGCTTGCGCTGCTGTGGTTCCCTTGGGTCTTCTCGTTGGCCCACCTGCTCCTCGTGGTGGATCCGGTGAAGGGCGTGATGCAGCCGCTGGTGCAGACCTGGTACGCTCACAGTCTCTTCCTTTTCTGGTTCGGCGGCGTCGGCGTGGCCGCGCTGTATTACTTGGCGGCGAAGCTGACGGGTCGTTCGATCGCTCACTACCACCTCAGCACTCTGGGTTTCTGGCTGCTCGTGATTTTCGGCGCCTGGGCGGGCCCGGCTCGTCTGGTGGGAGCACCGGTACCGGCGTGGGTCGTCTCGTTGGGTATCGCGATGTCCATGGTCCTCTTGGTCGTGGTGTGCGTCTGGGCCTTCAATCTTGTACCCACGCTGGCCCGCGCGGCCGCCGTGGTGCGGCAAGAGGCCTCGTACCGTTTCGTAGCCGTGGGCGTCGTGGCCTTGCTCGTCGCTCAGGTCGCGTCGGTTCTTCTATCGTTTCGCGGAGTCGCTGAATTGCTCCAGTTTACGTTCGTCCAGTCCGCGCTGACCCAGCTGAACCACTACGGTTTCTTCAGCATGGTCGCTTTCGGTACCCTCTACGTGATGGTTCCCCGGATCACGGGTCGGTCCTGGCCGGTTCCGAGCTTGGTGGGTTTTCATTTTTGGAGCTCCTTGCTCGGCTGTCTGGCGAGCGTGGTGGCCCTCTCGATTGCGGGCTACAAGCAGGGTGTGGGTTTGAATCGCTTGCCCATGGGTGACGGTGCGGTTCCGACGCCCTTGATCGACGTCTTGCAGAGCATTCAGCCCTATCTCTTTACCCAGACTTCGGCGATGGTTCTACTCGTCGCGGGTCATGTGGCTTTCCTGGTGAATCTCGGCTGGATGGCGGCGGGATGCTGCTCGTCCTGCTTGCCCGCGCCATCTTCTCTCCCGAACGCCTCCAAAGCCGCCTGAGGCCCCTGCACGATGAACCGCATCGCTCTCCTGTTTCTCGGACTCTTCGCCGCGCTGGCCGCCTCTTGGACGGGCGTGATCTTGGTGAACCAAGGCTCCGTCGGTCGTCTCGCTCGTGTGGTGGACGCCAACGAAGGCTTGGCCTTCCCGCAGCCGATGCCCGGCTTGGCTGAGCAGGGTCACCTCGTGTACCAAGATCTGGGCTGTGCCGCATGTCACACCCAGCAAGTTCGCCGGCCAGGGTTCGGCATCGACGACAAACGCGGCTGGGGTGACCGCCACAGCGTCGCACGCGATTACATTCTCGAGCCCCGTGTGTTGATCGGCTCCCACCGCATCGGACCAGATCTTCGCAACGTGGGCCAGCGCAAGGACGGCCAAGAGGGGCGTGATGGACGCGAGTGGCACTATCGTCATCTTTACGATCCGCAGCTGACCTCGCCAGGATCCGTCATGCCGTCGTTCCGGTTCCTCTTCGAGACCCGGAAGATCGTGGGTGAGCCTTCCCCGAAGGCGATCCAAGGGCTCCTTCCCGCGTCTTCCCAGCCCCCCGCGGGTTATGAGATCGTCCCGACGGTTCGGGCCGAGCGGCTTGTTTCCTATTTGTTGAGCCTGAAGGACAGTTACGCTTATCCGGAGGCGGCCAACGTGTACGTTGCCAAGTCCGAGACCCAGGGCGGCGCCGCCGCAGAAGGAGCGAAAAAATGAGCAGCCACGATCAGGAATCCACTCGCCCGTTGGGCGACGGCTCCGATGCGAGCCTCCAGAGTGTCCACGCCGATCTCACGGCCAATAAGCCGGAGCCGAAGGATGGGTACTCGATGTTGCCGCTCTTCCTCCTGGGCCTGCTTTCAGCGGTGATTTTCGTGGGCTCGATCTATTTCGTGCACTACCGGGGCGGCGTTGATCCGTTGGTCTATGACGAACGCTTCGACCCGAAGACCGCCGCTAAGTCGGCCACGGTTGCAACGGTCGATCCGATTGCCGCCGGAAAGCGCCTGTACAATCAGCCGGGCGCTTGCGCCACCTGCCATCAGGTTAACGGCCAGGGCGTAGCCGGTGTCTTCCCGCCGCTCGCAGCCAGCGAGTGGGTCTCGGGTTCTGACGAGCGTCTCATCCGGCTTGTCCTTCACGGCCTCGTCGGCGAAATCAAGGTCAAGGGCAACACGTACAATGGCGCAATGCCAGGGTTCGGGCTTGGCAGTGGTTTCAATTGGTCGGACGAGAGGGTGGCCCATGTCCTGACCTACATCCGCAGCGAATGGGGCAATGCGGCTCCGGCCGTAGATGTCGCCAAGGTGACCGCGATCCGCACCCAAGCCACGGCGGGCCGGACGAAGCCTTGGACGGCCGTCGAACTCGAGGCGGTTCCGTAAACGCTGGACTGGGGGAGCGGTTTAGCTCCCTCGTCCGTCCGCTTGCGACCCCACTCCCAGAATGGGTGGGGCACTACTCGCCGAGACGTCGCTGGGTCACGAGATGACCTTGGACGTAGTCGCGCACGGCCTCGGAGAGAGGTGTCATCTCCCGGGCGTAGCCGCTAGCGCGTAACTTGCCGATGTCGGCGAGGGTGAAGTACTGATACTTGCCCCGCAGGACCTCTGGCATGTCGATGAATTCGATTCGAGGTTCACGCTGCAGGGCGGCAAAGAGCGCGCGCGCCAAGGTGAGCCACGTATTCGCTTCGCCGGATCCCAAATTGAAGAGTCCACCGACGTCAGGAGCCCGGTCAGCGAAGTGCAGGGTCATTTCGACGGCATCCTTTACGTAGAGGAAATCGCGTTGCTGTTCCCCGTCGCGGAAGTCGGGACGATGGCTCCGGAAAAGCTGCACGACGCCGGCGGACTGGATCTGCTGGAAGGCCTTGTGGACCAGCGAGCGCATCTCGCCCTTGTGGTCCTCGTTGGGACCGAAGACGTTGAAGTACTTCACGCCCACGATTCGGTTCAGGAGACCCTCGCGATCGGCCCAGATGTCGAAGAGGTGCTTGGAGTAACCGTACATGTTCAGCGGCCGGAGTTGGCCCAGATCGGCGAGTCGGTCATCCATTCCCCGGGATCCGTCGCCATACGTGGCTGCGGAGGAGGCATAGATGAACCGCGCCCCGGTACTCACGGCCCAGCGCGCGAGTTCCTTGGTGTACTCAAAGTTATTGTCGACGAGGTACGAGGCGTTGCGCTCGGTGGTCGCGGAGCACGCCCCAAGGTGAAACACGCAGGAGAACGTGCCGAGGCTGGTCGGGTTCTCGCGGAGTCGTCGCCGGAACTCTCCCGCCTCGAGGTAGTCGGCGAAGCGCAGTGGGGTCAGATTCCGCCACTTTTCGTCACTGCCGAGCAGGTCGGTGATCACGATGTTCGTGAGACCGCGGCGGTTGAGCGCCCAAACGAGGGCGCTCCCGATAAAGCCGGCACCGCCGGTGACTAGGATTCGTCCGGAAAGAGGACTCATGACCGGAGGAGCATGAGGGATTCCGGGGCCGGGGAACAGCCCGATCAGCCGTCCCGACTGAGTTCCTCCGAGCGCGCCTTGGCGGCCAAGACGGTTTCCCGCATCATGCCGCGGAAATCGCGGGCGGCCATACGCTGCAGTCCGGCGAAGGTGGTGCCGTTGGGCGAGGTGACTTGATTGCGCAGGTCCTCGGGTTCGGCTTGGGTTCGTGCCATCAACCGCGCGGCCCCGAGGACCGTTTCCAGAGCCAGTAACTGGGACTGTTCTCGCGAAAGCCCGGCGGCGACGCCGGCGTCGCGTAGGGCGGCAGTGAACTCAAAAACAAAGGCCGGTCCGCAGCCGCTTACCGCCATGAGGGCGTCGATCTGGGCCTCCGGAAGCTCGATTTCGCGACCGATTGCGCCCAGCAGCGTCACAATGAGCGCCCGATCTTCCGTAGCGAGGGGAGCAAGGGAGCACCAGCCGGTAACGCCCGCTCCGATGGCGGCGGGCGTGTTGGGCATGCTCCGTACCAGCGCCCGGGCTCGGGGAAACACGGTGTGAAGACGGGCCAGCGTCTTGGCGGCGAGGACGGACACCACGATCTTTCCCGCCGTGAGTTCTGCCAGGCGGGGGTCTGCCGCCGCAAGGTGCTGCGGTTTGAAGGCCAGCACCACGACATCGGCCCCTGCGAGCGCCTCGGTTAGGTCGGATGCATGGCGGATGCCCGTGCGCTGAGCGAGCGTTCGGGCCGATCCGCCGCTGCCGCCGATGCAACGGATCTCATCGGGCTTACACACGCCTTGAGCCAGCAGGCCGTCCACTATGGCTGAGGCCATTCGTCCAGCACCGATGAAGGAAAGGCTAGGCATGGGAAATGGAGTTAAACCGCGGACGGAAGGGGCTCGATCGGATGGTGAATCTCGGCCACGGTCCCGCCGCCGTCACGATCAAAGAGCACGACATCCCCCCTCAGGCTGCGCAGAGCATGCCGCGCCACGGTGAGGCCCATGCCCACTCCCACCGTCTGCTTGGAACTGACGAATGGCTCGAACATCTGGTCGCGAATCTCTGGATGGATGCCCCGGCCTTGGTCCTCGATACGGAGGACGATCCGGGGCTTGGCGGTGTCGTTCAGTCGCGTCGCCCGGATGCGGATCGTCCGCGGAATGTCTGGAAGCCCGTCGTAAGCTTCCAGCGCATTCATCATGATCTTCGTCAGGGCGTCCTCGAAGACCTCCACGTGCGTGTCGATCACAAGTCCGGGCATGGTATCTTCCCAGTCGATGATCGCGGAAGAGGGATAGTCTGCGCGAAATCGGGCGATGGCACCCTCGACCAGCGGGCCGAAGGCGCGGCGGCTGGTGGGGAATTGCGTGCTCACGGCCAGCGAGCTGAGCTGCTTGATGATCGCGACGATGCGTTGGACGGCATGCTCAACTTGGTCGGCGTTGCGGCGAACGCTTTCCTTGTCGTCCGGCTGCGCTTGGATCAGATCGAGGTAGCCGATCACGATACCGAGCAGGTTATTGAGGTTGTGTGCGATGCCCTGCGTGACCGCTCCGATGGTGGCGACACGGCGAGACTCGGCGAGCCGGTGCTGCAGCTCGACCAGTTGACGGTTGATCGTCGCGAAGCGGAGGTGGCTGAGAACGCGGGCGGTCGTCTCATCGAGGTCGATGGGCCGGGTGATGTAGTCGATCGCGCCGACGCCGAGGCCCTCGATCTTGCCCTCCTTCGAATCGCGGGCGGTGATGAAGATGATGGGAGTGGACCGATTTTCTTCCACCGACTGGAGGCGGCGACAGACCTCAATGCCGTCCAACTCGGGCATTACCACGTCGAGCAGGATGAGGTCTGGCCGATGGTCCCGGACGGCGGCGATGGCCGCCTCACCAGAGTGAGCGGCGATCACGGCCAAATTCTCGCGTTCCAGTCGTTTTCGCAGGATCTGGACGTTCACCGGCTGGTCGTCGACGACGAGAATCGTGGCGGGTCCCATGCGCGGTAGCAGAAGGGGAAAGTCGATCCTGAGCAAGGTCGCGGCGAGTACGCGGGGGCCGCAGTTACGCGTACTCGTATCAGCGCTTCGGGTGCGCGAGGGAATGCGCCTTCACGGTATTGCGCATCAGCATCGCTACCGTCATTGGCCCGACCCCTCCCGGTACGGGAGTGATCAGAGCCGCCTTGGCTTCAACGGAGGAAAAATGGACATCCCCGGTGAGCCGGTAGCCGGTCTTCCGCGAGGGGTCCATCACGCGGTTGATGCCGACATCAATGACGACGGCCCCCGGCTTGACCATTTCGCCGGTGACAAACTCCGGCCGACCGATTGCGGCGATGAGGACATCGGCTTGGCGCGTAATTGCCGGCAGGTCCCGGGTGCCAGAGTGGCAGACGGTGACTGTGCCATTGGCGCCGGCTCGCTTCTGCAAGGCGAGCAGGGCGACTGGCTTGCCGACGATCAGGGATCGCCCGAGAACCACCACATGCTTGCCGGCGAGATCGACGTGGCTGCGAGCGAGCAGCTCCATGATTCCCGCAGGCGTGCAGGAGACAAAGCCGGAGTCATCATCTTGGGCGAGCTTTCCCAGATTTACGGTGTGGAAACCATCCACATCCTTGTCCGGCGAAACCCGACGGAAAATTGCGAGCTCGTTCAGCGGCCGCGGGAGGGGGGACTGAACCAGGATCCCGTCGACCGTTGGATCGGCATTCAACCCGTCGATCAATGCCTCTAGCTCCCCTTGGGAAATGGTGGCCGGCGGGAGGATGATCCGGCTCTCCACCCCGATCTCGGCGGCGGTCTTTTCCTTTTTTCGAACGTAGGAAACCGATGCGGGATCGTCGCCAACGCGCACCAAGGCGAGGCACGGCTTGCGCCCCGGCAGGCTGGCGACGTGAGCCTTGAGCTCAGCGATGATGGTTTCTGCGACTTGGTTGCCGTCGATCAAAGCCATGGTGAAAACACGCGTGCTGAATCAGCGGAGCTGAAGGCTCTCGACGATGATGACGAAGTCCTTCGTGCCGGGCAGGGCGCGGGCTGCGCCGAGCACGGCGACCGTGCGTCCGGCGTAGTTTTCGATCGGTTCCGTCTGCAAAAGGCGCGAGACATCAAGATAGGCGAAGCGTGAACCACTTTCGTCGGCCAGCGCCCAGTCGTAGGGGCGGCGCGGACGGAACGGGCTTCGGGTGGACACGAACCGGCCTTGGAAGATCCGCGGTACAGCATCGCCTCCGGAATCTGTGAGACTGACGGCGGTGGACGCTTCTCCGGCCGTGGCACCTTGGGCGGCTGCGCGCACGGGAGGCGGAGCAAAGGGGGCGGGCGCGCCTGCGGGCTCGGTGAGAGCTGGGCGTGGGCTGGAAGCGAGGGGCAGGGAAGCCGAAGCGACCTTGATGTAGCCGACCAGTGGGCGGGCCAGCTTCAGCTGGGTCCAGCGACCGTGGAGGCCGGTGATGTCGAGGGTCTCCCCGGCATTGGCGAGCGTGAGGATAGGAGCGTCTGCCTTGGGGGCCTGCCGTAGTTCGGCGCCGGGACGGACATCCAGCGACTTCGTGATGTCCTTATTTTGGACGTAAACCTCGTGCGGTCCGGCGAGTTCTACCGCAGCCCAGCCGAAGGGGAGGCTGGCCGGCTGGGGCGAGACCAACGCGGCATCGCTCCCTGCTTTCAGCACGGTGAAAGCGGCGGCGGACGACTCCGGTTTCACATGGACCGGGGTGGGCTCGCTCAGCGGAAGCGCCGAGAGAATCGATGAAACGGCGAGTGTGACGGAAACGATGCGAAGTGAAGTCCAGCGGATCATGGTGAACGGGGGGAGAGGGAGCGCGGAGTACGACGAGCGCGCGGCGGTTTTACCTCGTCGGGGGTGCTGCGCGGAAGCGAAAAGAGCAGTTCAATCTCGCGAGGGTTGAGTGCCTTGCCGCCGCGCAGGGGGATGCCCTTGATGGGAAAGGCGCCGATCTGATACCGGCGTAGCCGCTTGACCGGGAATCCGAGGGCGAGGAACAGCAGGCGGATTTCCCGCTTTTTGCCGTGGTGCATCCAGACATCAAGATCGATGGACGAACCATCACGCTGAGGATTCAGGAGTGCGGCGTACTCCACCTTGTGGCGCTCTCCTTCGATCATCACGCCACGTCGTAGCGTCGCCAGCCTTGCGGCCGGAAACGGATCCTCCAGACGCACCTGGTAACGCTTCACGATTGTGTTACGTGGGTGCATCAGTCGATTCGCGAGGTCGCCATCCGTGGTGAGAATCACCAACCCCTCGCTGTCCTTGTCGAGCCGACCGGCACAGAAGAATCGGAGCCGCTGGAGTTCCTTCGGCAGAAGGTCGAAAACGGTATCTGGGTTGCGTGGGTCGTCGTTGGAGCAAACCAAGCCTCGTGGCTTATTCACTGCCAGCGTCATTCGGGTTTGCTGCACGTTCCGGACCTCGCGTCCTTGGGCAACCACGCGATCCTTCGCGGGATTGATCCTCTGGCCCAAGGTGGCAGGCGCACCATTGACCCGCACCTCTCCGGCCGTGATCAGACTCTCCGCCGCGCGCCGCGAGCACAAGCCAGCGTCGGCGAGGAATTTCTGTACTCGGACGGTTGGGTCTTCTTGCATGAGGCAGCGGAGTTTCGGGGTGGAACGGGCGGGAAGCAAGCACGCGCCGGGGGCACGGAGAACTTGAGCCGTAGGGCATCGGGCGTTTTGCTCCTCGGGTAATGCAGCTCGAAATTCCTTCGGGACACTTTGCCGCGACGATCTTTGATCTGGATGGAACGCTGGTCGATTCCATGCCGGTTCACTATCAGGCTTGGGATGCCGCGATGCGGGCCAATGGCTTAGGGGAGCCCCTCGACGAAGAGTATTTCTATGCCTTGGGGGGCGTCCCGACCCGTCGGGTCGCGGAGTTGTTCGCCGAGCGTTACGGGCTCCGGATCGATCCGGATGCGGTGATGGACCTGAAAGAGGAACTTTATTTGGAGCGGCTCTCGGCGGTCTCAGTCATCGAGCCGGTGGCGGCGGAGGCGCGACGCGCAGCCGCCCGGCATCCTGTCGCGATTGCAACGGGCGGTTTGCCCGAGGTGGCCATTCCGGCGCTGGAGGCAGCGGGCTTGCGTTCCCTGTTTCCCATTGTGATCACGCCGCGGGACGTCCCTCCGGGTCGGGGCAAGCCGGAGCCAGACATGTTCCTGCTCGCCGCCGAGAGGATGCGCGTCCGTCCAGAACACTGCCTTGTGTTCGAGGACGCTGAGCCAGGGCTGGCTGCGGCTCGGGCGGCTGGCATGGCCACGGTGCGGGTGCCGAGCCGTCGGCGCTGATCCGCCGGCCTAGCTTGGGCGGCGGAGTCGGAGGGCTTCCGCGATCCTCTGGCTTAGGCTATCGCGCGTGAAAGGCTTCTCGAGAAAAAGCGCGCCCAGCCGCCGACTTGCTTCCATTACACTCGGGTCGCCGGCGTAGCCGGACATGAGGATGAGAGCGATGCCGGGCTGAGCGCGGCGCACGCGTTCAGCCACATCGTAGCCGCTCATTCCGGGCATGCTGATATCGCTCAGCAGAACGTCGTAAGGAGAACTTTCGTTGTTCTCGCAGCGTTCCAACGCTTCCTCTCCGGTGCCCGCAACGTCCGCCGCGTAGCCGAGCGTTTCGAGGAGTGCCGTGGCTACGGCGCGGATGGCAGGATCATCGTCCGCGATCAAGATCCGCTGGCCGTCGCCGCGAGGAAGGGCTCCCGGGGCCGGCCGCGCGCCCTCCATCGACGTCAAGGCAAGCGGCAGGAAGATGCTAAAGGCTGCGCCCCCACTCGTCCGCGGCTGGTGGATGAGTTCTCCCCCGAGGCGGCGGACGATCATCATTGCCGTGGCGAGACCAAGACCCAGACCGCGGCCCCTCGGTTTGGTGCTCACGAAGGGCGAGAAGAGGTGCGACTGAAGATGGGCTGGGACGCCCGATCCCGAGTCAGAGACGCGAAACTCGACGTAGTCCCCGGCCGGGAGCTGCGTCTGGTTGCGGGCAGGGAGCGCTAACCTCGTCGCGCTAATCTCAAGGCTCCCTCCATGCGGCATGGCCTCGTGGGCGTTGGTGACGAGATTCGTCAGAACCTGCTCGAGTTGATTGCGATCCGCTTCGACCCAGAGCGGCTCGCGCGGTGTGTCGAGTGTGAAAGTCGTCTGCTCACTCAGGATCGATCGCATGACCCCCCCCAGCGCCGGGAGCCACTCTTGGATGTCGATGCGCTCAGCGTGCGGCGTAGCTCGGCCGCTGAAGGTCAGCAACTGACGACTCATCAGCGCGGCGCGCTGGGTGGCGAGGAGGATCTCCGAGGTGCGATCGCGGAGACTGGGTGCCGCCTCGGACAACTCATCGTGCAGAATCTCGCTGTAGCAGCGGATCGCCGTGAGCAGATTGTTGAAGTCGTGGGCGATTCCGCCCGCGAGGACGGTCAATGCCTCCACGCGTGCGGCCGCTTCGGGCCCACCGCCGGAGCAGCCCAGGGCGCTGAGCAATCGGGGTCGTAGCCACGCGTGCGATGCGAGGAGAGGTCCCGACTCGACGTGAAAGGGAGCGATCCAGACGGGCGAGGAAGACTGGAGCGCCTGACAGCGCTCAATGACCTCAGGCAGCAGCGGTGATCTGGGCGGAAGGACGATGGCAATGAGGCTGGGGGCAGCCGCAAGAAGCGCAGCCTCCAGTTCGCCGATTGAGCTGACCCATTGGACTTGCGATTCAGCCTCAGGGTGGCGCGCCACCAGGTAGTCCGCGAAGATCAGGATTGAGTCTTTGGTCATAGGACGCGGATACAGCGTCCAGTCCAACTCAAGTAGCGCGGGAATCAAAGGGTTTCTCTGAAATTGGGCTCGAAGCGTGAAAATAGACGCGTGCAGCCGCTGCCGTGGTTGGGAAAGTGGATGCAGTATCTATCTTTGGACGACGCAGGCTTTGGTTCAGCATCAGGGTCTCGACTTCGCTCTGTTGCTGGAGCACTGCGAGCGTGGCGTCCCGGGCGGCCGAGACGAGCCGTGAACATTCCGCCCGTAGGTTTGGATCGGGGTGCACCATCGGGGCCTCGGAACGGCGGAGTCGTTCCAGGCTGCTTTGGAGCTCAACCAGGAGTAACCTGCGCTGCTCGGTGAGGGTGGCGGTGTCCGAACGCACGTCGACGTTGCCTTCCCAGTGAGACCGTTCTTCCGAGAGCAGCAGCTGCACCCTCTCGCAAAGGTCCAGATGCGCGCGGAGGGCGATGATACGCTCGTTCACGATGCGGGGGCGGTGACGGCGGCACCGGAGATTTCCTTTGCGGAGGTCGACTCGATCTCGGGCTGAATGAGTTGTTGCCACTCGCGGGTGGTCCGCACCTGCCAATCGAGGTGCCGGATTCTCCATGCGGCCATGCGAACGAGGTCCGCAAGCGGTCCGGCCGGAGACGTGGTCGACCCTCCGGCCGCGACCACCTCTCGATAGGCGATGACCGCAGACTCCAACGCGGCGAGCCGCTCAAAACAGAGACCGATCTGGTAGACGAGGGGCAGTCTCCATTCCGGACGTGGATCCAACGCGGCGAGGGTCTGATAAATCTTCAGCGCCGCCCCGGCATCGCCTCGTTCGTAGAACTCATTGGCTAGCTGATTCCCGGTGCGACGCTGCCATTCCTGCCAGCGTTCCGGCTGATCGAGTCGGCGCTCGTGCTCCGAGGCCAAAAGGCGTTGCGCGAGGGCCAGCGCTTCCTCCGTGCGGTCCAACTGCAGCAGAAGCGTGGATTGGAGATACAGAGCCTCGGGCGAGGCTGGAATTCCGGCTTCGGGCGCGAGAGAGGGTGCGAGAATCCCCACCGCAGCGGTGGTTCTGCCGGCGGCGGCGTGCGCTCGTGCTCCCTGCAGCCGGGCGAGATTTCGATCCTCCGGTACGAGATCCAGGGTCACCAGGCGTTCGAAGAGCTTGGATGCTTCATCGTAGTGCCCGGCGATCAGGTGCGTCTCGGCGAGCTCGAACTGCGCCGTCCGCGCAAGTTGTCGGTAGTCGGAGGGATCCACCGAGGGAAGATTGAGGGTCGCGTTGATGACGCTGTAGAAGCGACCGATGGCGAGGTCGTAGGCGCCCAAGCTGCGGAGGGTACGGGCGAGTTCCAGATAGATCGCCGGATTAGACGGGTGCTGAGGCGAATCGCGCAGCAGTTTCTCATAGATGGCTGCCGCTCGGGCGCCTTCTTTGCGCAAGCGATGCAGACGGGCCAGGCCGAGGAGGGTGCGATGATCGCGCCCGGGATTGGGCGGAGCGGCCAGCAACTGCCGAAGGGCAATCTCGGCCGTGGCGTAGTCACCTGCCGCGATCTTGGTCTCCGCAATGCGCATCAGGCTCTCCTCATCCTCGCCGGACGCTGGCAGGGGCGCGTGCGGATGAGGCGAGCTTGTTTCGGCTGGTGCCACGGGTGAGGTGGACTCTGGCCCTGACTCGGCTCGTGCCGTTGGCAGGGCGCAGCCGATGAGAAGAAGGGCGAACAGTCGACGTCTCATCGCTGGCGGTAGGTGGCTGAGCTAGGGGGCACGCCTGGATCGGAGGAACCTGGAAACACGAAGTAGGGAAGGAAATCGACCGCTCGCAGCTCCAGCGGAGTGGGATCCCGTAGAATCCTGACGGGCGCGGGCATGCGCTCGGGATCAGCCACGGGCACTTCGTCTGCTGGAGTCGGTCTTGAGGCGGCGGAGTCCGTTGCGCTGGCGGCGGCCGGCTCGTCCGGTTGAGGGGGGGCGGCCAGATCCGGTGTCGCTGCTCGCACGATTGGCTCCAATGAGGGAAGGCGTGGGAGATCTGCCGGAGCGGATGCCGCCGGTGCGAACCGAAGCGGCGGCGCGAGGATCACGGCCAGATACGGTCGCGAGGGCCTCGCGTAGCCCGAACGTCCTCCACCTAGCCCGGAGTCGGCGAAGGATTGACCCATGGCGCCAGCAGCGGTGATGGGAAAGAGGCCGATCCAGAGGACGCTTGCTGACCAGTTACGTTGGCCAAAAAGCGAGTGGGTGCTTAAAGACATGGGACGCGTGTTCCCTTCGGTGATACGGAGGGACGACGGTGCAACCGAGAAGGGTATCGGCTCACTTGCGGGGTTCTGGAGTGCAGACCGCATGGGGTGGAGAACCGGGGGCGACTCTTGCGCAGTCGCGCACGCCTTCGCCATGGTTAAACCCTTGATCAACAAAGCCCGCCTTCCGAGGGCGTCGGTGCCGTCTCTCCTCCGTGCGATTCCGCTCTCCGCGCGTCCCGGCAAGGCTTATCTGAGTCTGAGCTAGGTTGACCCGCTTGGTGCCGGGGTGGGGGAGTAGGCCGCTGGCGCGGCTGCGGAGGGATCGGTGCGCATCAGCCAGTGGCGCAGCGTACGATCGAGATCGGAGCGAGAGAATGGCTTCGCTAGAATCCCCAGAGCGTGTGCGCGCGCTGCGGGAGAAACCGCACCTTGGCCCAAGGAAGGAGCGAGGAGTACGATGGGAATCGATCTCGTGCTCTCCTGCTCCCGGAAGATGCGAAGAGCGTCGGTGACCTCCAGTCCGCGCAAGGTCGTGTCCAGGAGGATCAAGTCCACCGGCACGCGCTCCGCTGACTTTAGACCCTGCGGGACGTCGACGGCCTCCAGAAGGTGCCAACCTTGAGCGAGACAGGCCTGCCGGGCGAGCGTGCGCACGGTGCGGGAGTCGTCGACAATGAGCAGGGTAGGAACCATGGGACCGGCGAGAAAAGGCTCTTCGCCGGCTGAAGCGCCTTATCGGTCGCCTTTCGTTACGCTGAGGCGCAATCGATCAAAGCAGGGGAAAGACCCCGGGTGAAAAACGAAACGGGCCCCGTCCGGCAAGCGGACGGGGCCCGTGAAGAAACGAGGTGCTGACTCGCTTAGGCCTTCTTCAGGCCTTCAGCGACTGCGGCCTGTGCCGCGGCCAAGCGGGCGACGGGGACGCGGAATGGCGAGCAGGAGACGTAGGTGAGGCCGAGCTTGTGGCAGAACTTCACCGAATCCGGATCGCCACCGTGTTCTCCGCAGATCCCGAGCTTGATGTCGGGGCGGGACTGGCGGCCCTTCTCGATCGCGATGCGCATCAGCTGGCCAACGCCCGTCTGGTCGATCGAGGCGAACGGGTTCTTCTTGAAGATCTCGGCTTCCTGATAGGCACCGAGGAACGAACCGGAGTCATCGCGCGACATGCCGAGGCAGGTTTGCGTGAGGTCGTTCGTGCCGAAGCTGAAGAACTCGGCCGTGTGGGCGATCTCGTCGGCGGTCAGCGCGCCGCGCGGGACCTCGATCATGGTGCCGACCGAGTAAGAGAGCTTCACCTTGCGCTCGGCCTGGACCGCTTTGGCGGTGGCATGGACGAGTTCGACCTGCAGATCCAGTTCCTTTCGGAAACCGACGAGCGGGATCATGATCTCGGGCTTCGCCTTCACGCCGGCCTTCTGGGCCTCGGCGGCGGCCTCGAACACGGCGCGCGCCTGCATTTCGGTGATTTCCGGATACTTGATTCCGAGGCGGCAGCCGCGGAAGCCGAGCATCGGGTTGAACTCATGCAACTCGTGCACGCGGTGCATGATCTTGTCGACGGAGATGCCCAGTTTGCGAGCGAGGTCCATCTGCTGCTCCTTCGTGTGGGGCAGGAACTCGTGCAGCGGGGGATCGAGGAAACGGATGGTGGCCGGGAATCCCTTGAGTTCCTTGAAGATCCCGAGGAAGTCGCTGCGCTGGTAAGGCAGCAGTTTGGCGAGGGCGACCTTGCGGGCCTCAAGGGAGTCCGCGAGGATCATTTCGCGCATCGCGTCGATACGATCGCCCTCGAAGAACATGTGCTCGGTGCGGGTGAGGCCGATGCCGGTGGCGCCGAAGGCGATCGCGTTGCGCGTCTGCTCCGGGTTGTCCGCATTGGTGCGCACGTGGAGGCGGGTGGCCTGCGAGCACCACTTCATCAGCTGGGCGTACTGCTTGAACTTCTCCGTGTTCCGCGCGGCTTGGTCGCCGTTGAGCAGACCAGCGATGATCTCGGACGGAGCGGTCTTAATCTGGCCCGCGTAGACGGTGCCGGACGTACCGTCGATGGAGAGGAAGTCGCCCTCGGAAAACGTCTTTCCGGCGATGGTGGCAGTCTTGCGCTCGTAATCGATGACGACGGCAGCGGCGCCGCACACGCAGACCTTGCCCATCTGACGGGCGACGAGCGCAGCGTGGGAGGAGACGCCGCCGCGCGCGGTGAGGATACCCTCGGCGGCAATCATGCCGCGAAGATCCTCCGGCGACGTTTCAACGCGGACCAGCAGCACCTTCTCGCCACGTTCGGCGGCGGCGACGGCGCGGTCAGCGTTGAAATAGATCTTGCCGGTTGCGGCGCCCGGACCTGCGGGCAGGCCGGTCGCGATGGCGGTGGCCTTGCGGACCTCGTTGAGATCGAAGATCGGTGCGAGGAGCTGCTCTAGCTGGTCGGCCGGATTGCGCAGGATCGCGGTTTTCCAGTCGATGAGCTTCTCCTTCACCATGTCGATGGAGAACTTGAGCGCGGCAGCGGCGGTGCGCTTGCCGTTGCGCGTCTGGAGCATGAACAGCTTGCCGTCTTGGATCGTGAACTCCACGTCCTGAACGTCCTTGAAATGCTTCTCGAGGATCGCGCGGACCTTGAGCAGCTCCGCGTAGGACTTCGGCATGACCGACTTCAGGTTGATGACGGGTTCTGGCGTGCGCACGCCAGCGACGACATCTTCGCCTTGGGCGTTGACGAGGAACTCGCCGTAGAACTCGTTCGTGCCGTTGGCCGGATTACGGGTGAAGGCCACACCGGAACCGGAGGTTTCACCGGTGTTGCCGAAGACCATGGCCTGGACATTGACGGCGGTACCCCACTCGGAGGGAATGTTGTACTTGCGACGATACACGATCGCGCGGTCGTTCATCCACGAACCGAACACGGCGCCGGCAGCGCCGCGTAGCTGGTCCCAGGGATTGTTCGGGAAAACCTTGCCCGTGCGCTCGCGGACGAGGGCCTTGAAGCGCTTGACCAGTTCCTTCTGATCGTCGGCGGTGAGCTTGGAGTCCTCGATGTCGGCATGGTAGCGCTCATGCTTGAAGGCTTCGATCACGGTCTCGAATGGCTCGTGGTCCTCGCCTTCACGCTTCTGCACACCGAGCACCACGTCGCCGTACATCTGGATGAAGCGGCGGTAGCAGTCCCAGGCAAAGCGCGGGTTGTTGGTGCTCTTTTCCAGCGCGAGCACGGACTCGTCGTTGAGACCGAGGTTGAGGATCGTGTCCATCATGCCCGGCATGGAATCGCGCGCTCCGGAACGGACGGCGAGGAGGAGCGGCGTCCCGCTGGTGGCACCGAACTTCGTGCCCATGATGCGCTCCATGTTGGCGACGCCCGCCTCCATCTGCGCCTGCAGCGCGGCTGGGTAGGTGCGCTTGTTGGCGTAGTAGTAGGTGCACACTTCGGTCGTGACCGTGAAACCCGGAGGAACCGGCAGACCGATTCGCGTCATCTCCGCGAGATTGGCGCCCTTGCCGCCGAGCAGATTTTTCATGGTGCCGTCACCGTCGGCCTTGCCGGCGCCCCACGTATAAACGTAACGGGGGGCCTTGGCGGCGGAACGCGCGGACTTGGCAGTGGCTTTTTTGCCCTTCGGGGCGGTGGGTTTCGCTTTGGATTTGGCGGCCATAAAGAGAGGAGGATCCGGGTTGCAGTGGACAGCGGAGTGCTGACGCGAAGGCAGTCAGCCAATACCGCGCGGCGGGGGCCTGTCAACGGTGCAGGGGCGACCGGCCCCTGCCCGGTCGAGGGCACGACTAAAGCTAGCTTTCGGAGCAAAATCTCCCATGCTCCGTGGTCTCGTTGTCCTCACGGTGAGCATTCAAGATTCGCATTCTCCTCACAGCCCCTCCGCCGACTCGGAGTCTCCTGACCCCCGAGAAAAGCCGATGGGCTTCTTCGAGCATCTGGAGGAACTGCGCTGGACTCTGGTCAAGAGCGCAATCGCCTTTGTCATCGCCGCCGCTCTGGTCGGTTACTTCCTGAAGGAGTTCAATCACTTGCTGCTCTGGCCGCTGGAATCGGTCGCCAAGGAGTACGGCCAGTTGGGGGTTGAGTTGGGTACCACCTCGATCATGGAGGGATTCTCGGTGGTGATTCAGATGTGCACCATCGGCGGGCTCCTGGTTGCAGCTCCCGCGATTCTGTTTTTTTTCGGCCAGTTCGTGGCCCCGGCGCTCACGCCGAGGGAATTGCGCCTGATCGTGCCCGTCTGCACCTCCGCGGTGGTGCTGTTTTTGCTCGGCTCAGCGTTCAGTTTTTTCCTGCTAGTCCCCAGTACCATCCGCGTTTCGATCGAGCTTAACCAGCTCTTCGGTTTCGCATTACGCTGGACACCAGGAGCTTACTACAGTCTATTGACCTGGTTGGTCTTGGGGGTGGGCGCTTCGTTTGAGTTTCCGCTCCTGATCGTAATCGCGGTTTACCTTGGGCTGCTGGAAGTCGCGTCGCTGCGGCGCTACCGCAAGCATGCGTTGATTGGGATTTTTGTGATCGCGGCGATTGTGACTCCGACGCCGGACCCCTTCACGCAGACCATGTTCGCAGCACCCCTCTACATCCTGTACGAGATCGCGATTTTCGCGGGTTCGCGGATCGTAAAGCGCCGAGCCCAGCCGTCCGCGTGACGTCTCGGGCACGGGGGGCGCGGGAAAGCGTCCTTCGGAAGGGTGGCTGAGGCGTTACCCGCGGAGACGGCTGGCGACCTCTGGATTTTCCTGCAAATAGCGGGAGAGCCGTTCGATCGCGCGGAAGGTTTCTCCGCTCACGTGATGCTCAAGACCCTCGACGTCATGAGAGATGACCGCCTCGGGGAGACCGAGTTGGCGCAGAAACGTGGTGAGGAGTTCGTGGCGATGAGCGATCCGCGAGGCCACGGCCTCACCGGCGCTGGTTAGCACCATGCCACGGTACTTCTCATGTTTGACCAGCCCCTCGGCGTCGAGGCGCTGGATCATGGTGGTGACGCTGGCCTGGGAGATCTGCAGCTCCGAGGCGATGTCGATGACGCGAGCGTAGCCCTTGCGGCGAATCAACTCGCGAATGCGCTCTAGGTAATCTTCAGCGGCCGCACTCGTGCGGCTCTTGCCGCTGGAGATGGACGTGGGAGCGGGCACGGGGCGGCTGGCTGGGGCTGAAACGAAGCCCGGCGACCGCGCTCAGTCGCGGCGGCCGCGGCGCTGAAAATCGAGGACCGCCCGAAACATTTGCAGCGCGAGCCAGAAGACGCCGCTCATGCAGGCCGCCGAAAGTGCGGCCCAGAGGGCGATCATCGACTTGTCGTTCGAGGGTACGTGCGACTTGAGCAGCACGAACATCAGCGCGAAGAACCCGAGCACGAGGACCGCGTCCACCACGAGGGAGACCGGGGAAACGGACTTCTTTTCGGCGGGAGAAGACATGATGACACTAGCAAAAAGCGGGCGGGTCGGGGATGTCCACGACTTTCCGCTCTCTCGCCGACTCTAGCTTTTTAGGGGGTGGTGGGATGGAGGGGCAGACGGATGTCGACGGCATCGGCCCCGAGTACGCTCCGAACAGAAGCCCCGGCCAGCCGGAAAAGTGCGATCATGCCGTGGTTTTCGCGCTGCACCTGGGCGACGAGCTCGTTCAGTCCCCGCTTCCGGGCGTTGTCCTTCAGCACGTGCAGAAGTGTTTGGGCCATGCCGAGGCGGCGCTTGGACTCCCTGACGATGAAGGCCATTTCCGCAGCCTTCCCGTCCTCCAAAAGAAAGTACCTCCCGATGGCATCAATCTCTTCGGTGCCGTCGGCTCGGGTCGAAAAAATTCCCAGAGCGAGATCCTTGCGCTGATCTACGCCCACCAGATCCCGCGCGCGTGACGGTGTCATCTCGCGGAAGAAGTAGCCGTAGCGAAGTCGTACGGTCTCCTCGTTATGCGATTGGAAAAATGCGATCAGCCGATCCGCATCCGAGAGGCTCAGTGGGCGCAGGAGGTGCTCAGCGCCACCGAAGGAAATGAGCCTAGGCTCCGGCAAATCCGGGCTGAGGCAGCTCCCGAACTTCGCTCCCTCGGGGGTGCGCGCGTCGGAAGCCAGTGCACTCATGGTCAACGCAACGGCGGCTCCTGGTCCGCCGGTTGGGCGAGCTCTTCCTTCCAACTTAGCATCCGCGCCTGTGCCCCGAAGTGCTCGGCTCGAGTCTTGTCCCCGCGCTCCATCCAAATGCGCGACAGGGTCGTGTTGATAAACAGGTCCGCCGGCCGGAGGCGGTGCGCGTGGTCTGCGGCGACGAGGGCATCGTCAAGGTGGCGCTGGGAAAAGTGCACCTCGGCGAGCGCGTGCCACGCTTCAAAGGATTCCGGGGCCGCCGACACGGCGTGCTGAAGTTTGGCGAGCGCCGACTCGTTTTCGCCCAGTGCGAAGTCGGCCGAAGCGTCGTCGATCAGGGTTTGAAGGGCGTCGGCGTTCATGAGCGGGTTTGCTTCAAAGCAAATGCCACCCGCGGCCGAATGGCAAACGCTGACGCGACCTATAGGATGAGCATCGCGTCGCCGTAGCTAAAGAATCGGTAGCGGGCAGCGATGGCCTCCGCGTAGATTTCCTTCAACCACGCGATGCCATCTTCGGATCCGGGTGTGAGAAAACTCGAGACGAGGCAGAGCAGGGTAGAGCGCGGCTGGTGGAAATTGGTGATCAGGCCGTCCACCCCTCGAAAGGTTGCCGGTGGAAACAGGTAAAGGGACGCCTCTCCAAGATGCGACTGCCCGTCTTGGCGTGGTGCGCCGTGCTCGCGCAGGAACGCCTCCATCGCCCGGACGCTGGTGGTGCCGACGGCGATGCGGCGTGAGCGCGGCGGTCGGCAATCGAAGAGCGCCTGTTGCGTTGAAAAGGGTACCTCGTAGACCTCGCGGTGAATGGAGTGGTCTTCGACCTTCTCCGTGGAGATCGGTTTGAAGGTCCCCAGCCCCACGTGGAGCGTCACCTCATGCGTCACGACTCCCAGAGTGGTGAGCTGCTCCAGTAACTCCGGGGTGAAGTGCAGCCCGGCCGTTGGCGCCGCCACGGCGACCTGCCGATCAGTGCGCGCGTAGACTGTTTGGTAACGGGCGAGGTCCGCTGGGCGTGCCGCGGCGGGGTCGTTCCGGGTAATGTAAGGGGGAAGTGGCACGTCGCCCACGTCATTGGCGAGGGCGATCACGGAGCGTTGTCCGGCAACCCGGAACACCACCCGCGCCGCTCCGTCCGCATCCTTCTCTAGGACCTCCGCTTCGAACTGGTCGCTTTGGCCGAATCGCGTCCCTACCGGAAGGCGTTTGCCCGGACGGAGCAGGCACCACCAGACGTCTGGTTCGTTGGTAGGACGGAGCAGCAGGCACTCCACCTTTCCGCCCGAGGCGCGGGTCGCGGAAAGCCGCGCCGGTAGGACTGCCGCGTTGTTGCGGAAAAGTGCATCGCCCTCCCGGAGCAACGTTGGCAGGTCCGAGAAGGTCCGATGGGACAACGATCGCGAGGCTCGGTCGACCACCAGCAGTCGCGACGCGTCTCGGCGCGCGGCAGGGGTCTGGGCGATGAGCTCGTCGGGCAGCGAGAAATCGAAAAGATCGGTGGATAGGGGAGGCACGTGAAGACAGGAGACAAAAGGCTTGCGCCGGAGGGAAGGCCGGGTTTGCTCCCTCGAACTCTAGGCCGATGTAGCTCAGTGGTAGAGCAACGCTTTCGTAAAGCGTGGGTCGTCGGTTCAATCCCGACCATCGGCTCCAGTTTGCGGGAGCTCCCGCGGATTCGCAAATATCTGCGTATCAGTTGTTACCAATCGCTTCGTCGGTGAGCGGCCCTTGCAGGAGGCGGCGAAGTCGGATTTGGGCAACTTCTTGTCGCAGGTGGCGGGTGAACAGTCGGAGCCGTTCGTGGACACTCAGCGTTTCGAGCAGGCGCTGCTTCAATTCCGCATCATCGCAGAGATTGAACGCAGCCAGGTCGACGTAGGCGTCTGGGTCTTGGACGGTTTTGAGGAAACGGTCAAAATCCCCAGGGGAATCGCCGCTCAACCGTTGCCTGAGTGAGAGCAGGCGGGCCAAGCTGGTCTTCAGTTTGAGGTTATCTTCCTCGGGGGCACCCGACTGGCTAAGCAGGGGTCGGACTCGGATGGTGCGGTAGGGCTCCTCCCGCAGGATTTCGAGTACCTCAATGCGGGCAAGGCCTTGGAGCAGGAGATTGGACGTTCCGTTATCGTTTTCCTGGCACGCTCGAACGATGCCCACCGTAGCGACGCGGTGGGTGGGTTCATAGCCTTGACTCGCGTCGCCGGGATTGAGTCCGGCCACCGCAAAGAGGCGATGGCTAGCCAAGACCTCCTTCAGCATCAACCGGTACCGCGGTTCGAAGATGTGCAGGGGAAGGAGCGCCTGCGGGAAAAACGCGATCCTCGGCAGGGTCATCACGGACAGCTCAGTGGGCACCACAATCTCCATTTCCATGCCGGGAGCCTATGCCGGCATGCCCGGGTAATCAAGGTGCGCCATCCCTTGTGCCATGGCTCGTCTGGAGGAGTCGGTGAGACAGGGTTCGTGTCACACTGGCGCACTCGAGCGAGGGACGCAAGATGGGCTCCACGGCCGATAAATTCCTAACTCGCTATCATTCATAATCTAAAGCGTATTCATGGGGTCTGGGTATGCGCCCTGCTGAGGGGATGCTACCATGAGTCGCATTCTTGGCATCGATTTGGGCACGACGAACTCCTGCATGGCTGTAATGGAGGGCGGCGAGCCGGTAGTTATTCCGAACGCGGAGGGGGCACGGACGACCCCTTCGGTTGTTGCATTCACCAAGTCGGGTGAGCGTCTGGTGGGTCAAGCGGCCAAGCGCCAGGCGGTGACCAATCCGAAGAACACGGTTTTTTCGTCCAAGCGCCTGATCGGGCGCAAGTTTTCCGAGACTCGGGAAGAGTCGAAGAATTTCCCCTTCAAGGTGACTGAAGGCAAGAATGGCGACGCCTACATCGAGGTGCAGGTTGGCGACAAGACGGAGCAGTTTGCTCCGCAGCAGATTTCCGCGTTCGTGCTTGGCAAGCTGAAGGCCGATGCCGAGGCGTATCTCGGCGAGAAGATCACGCAGGCGGTGATCACGGTCCCTGCTTATTTTAACGATTCTCAGCGTCAGGCGACCAAGGATGCCGGCAAGATCGCCGGTTTGGACGTCCTGCGCATCATCAACGAGCCGACGGCTGCATCGCTGGCATATGGCCTCGACAAGAAGAAGGACGAGAAGATCGCGGTCTTCGACCTTGGTGGCGGTACCTTTGACGTGTCCGTTCTCGAGATCGGTGATGGCGTCTTCGAAGTGAAGGCGACCAACGGTGACACCCATCTGGGTGGCGACAATTGGGACGAGGCGCTCATCACGTGGTTGGTCGAGGGGTTCCAGAAGGAAAACGGCATCGACCTCCGCAAGGATCCGATGGCACTCCAGCGTCTGAAGGAAGAGGCGGAGAAGGCAAAGATCGCCCTCTCGTCGACCCAATCCTACGACGTGAATCTTCCTTTCATCACGGCTGACGCGACCGGGCCGAAGCATCTGAACGTCAGCCTCAGCCGCGCCAAGATGGAGCAGATCTGCGATCGGCTCTTCGAGCGCTGTCTGGCGCCGTTCAAGAACTGCCTCAAGGACGCCGAGCTCGGCTCCGCGCAGATCGATGAACTCGTGCTTGTTGGTGGTATGACCCGCATGCCGAAGGTCGTCGAAATCGCCCGCCAGCTTGGTGGCAAGGCTCCGCATCAGGGGGTGAATCCCGATGAGGTCGTGGCCGTCGGTGCCGCGATCCAGGGCGGTGTGCTCAAGGGCGACGTCCGCGATGTTCTACTGCTTGATGTCACCCCGCTCACCCTCGGCATCGAAACGGCCGGCGGAGTCTCGACCGCGATGATCTCACGTAACACGACGATTCCGTCGAAGAAGACGCAGGTCTTCTCGACGTATTCGGACAATCAGCCGTCCGTCGAGATCGTCGTGCTGCAGGGCGAGCGCCCGATGTCGCGCGATAACAAGACGCTCGGCACGTTCCGACTCGACGGTATCCCGCCCGCACCGCGCGGCGTTCCGCAGGTCGAGGTCACCTTCGACATCGACGCGAACGGCATTCTCCACGTTTCCGCCAAGGACCTTGGCACTGGCAAGGACCAGAAGATCACCATCCAGGGGTCGTCCGGTCTTTCCAAGGAGGAGGTCGAGCGCATGACCAAGGAAGCCGAGCTCAACGCCGAGGAGGATCGCAAGCGCAAGGAGGCTGTCGAGACCAAGAACCAGCTCGATAGCGTGGTCTATCAGCTGGAGAAGGCCCTGAAGGATGCCGGTGACAAAGTCCCGGCAGACAAGAAGGCCGCGATCGAGACCGCCTTGGCTGACGCGAAGAAGGCGCTCGAGTCCAATGACACCGACAAGATGAAGGCGTCGATGGAACAACTCTCCAAGGTCGGAGCCGATCTGTACGCCGCCGCCCAGGCTGCGTCCGGTGGCGACAAGACCGCATCGGCCGCCGATGCCCCGTCGAGCGCCGAACCCAAAAAGGCAGATCGTAAGTCCGACGTCGTCGACGCGGATTTCGAGGTCGTCGACGAAGACAAGAAGTAACCCTTTCTAACGAAGCTGCGCCTCGAATCCACCGTTCGGTGGGTCCGATGGCGCGTCGTTGAAAACCCAACCCACCCATCCTAATCCATATGCCCAAAGTAAAGATCAAGCCCATCGGCGATCGAGTGCTCGTGAAGCACATCGAGGAAAAAGAACAGATTCGCGGGGGAATCATCATCCCCGACTCCGCGAAGGAAAAGCCCCAGGAGGCCGAAGTCATCGCGCTCGGCACCGGCAAGAAGGACGAGAAGGGTAACTCCGTTCCGTTCGAGGTGAAGATCGGCGACAAGGTGCTCATCAGCAAGTACGGCGGCACCGAGGTGAAGATCGACAACGAGAAATTCACGCTCGTCCGCGAGGACGACATCCTCGGCGTCGTTGGCTGAGGTTCCTTCCGTTCATCCACTCCCATTCTGAAACACATTTACGATCATGGCTGCTAAACAACTCCTCTTCGACGAAGCCGCACGGCAGAAGGTTCTGCGCGGCGTCGAGCTCCTCTCCCGCGCCGTCAAGGTGACTCTCGGTCCCAAGGGCCGCAATGTTGTCATCGACAAGAAATTCGGCTCTCCGCTCGTGACCAAGGACGGCGTCACCGTCGCCAAGGAAATCGAGCTTTCCGATCCGTACGAAAACATCGGCGCGCAACTCGTTAAGGAGGTCGCCTCCAAGACGAACGACGCCGCTGGCGACGGTACCACGACCGCGACCGTGCTCGCCGAGGCTGTCTACAAGGAAGGCCTCAAGCACGTCACCGCCGGTGCCAATCCGATTTACCTGAAGCGCGGTATCGACAAGGCCGTTGAGGCCGCGGTCACCGAGCTCGGCCGCATTTCCAAGAAGGTCAATGACCGCGAGGAAATCCGGCAGGTCGCGACGGTCTCAGCGAACTGGGACGCGTCGATCGGCGAGATCATCGCCGACGCCATGGACAAGGTTGGCAAGGACGGCACCATCACCGTCGAAGAGGCCAAGTCCATCGAGACTACCCTCGACGTCGTTGAGGGTATGCAGTTCGACAAGGGCTACCTTTCGCCGTACTTCGCGACGAACATGGAGAGCCAGGAAGCCGTGCTCGAGGATGCCTACATCCTCATTCACGAGAAGAAGATCTCCAATCTCCAGGAGTTCCTGCCCATCCTCCAGACGACCGCCAAGACCGGCAAGCCGCTGCTCATCATTGCCGAGGAAGTCGAGGGTGAAGCCCTCGCCGCCCTCGTCGTGAACAAGATCCGTGGCACGTTGAACGTCGCTGCGGTGAAGGCCCCGGGCTTCGGCGATCGCCGCAAGGCGATGCTCGAGGACATCGCGGTCCTCACGGGCGGCAAGCTCCTGAGCGAAGACCTCGGCATCAAGCTCGAGAACGTCACCCTGAGCGACCTCGGCCGCGCCAAGCGCATCGTCGTCGACAAGGAGAACACCACGATCGTCGAGGGTTCCGGCAAGGCCTCGGATATCCAGGGTCGCGTGAAGCAGATCCGCCGTCAGATCGAAGAGACGACGTCCGACTACGATCGCGAGAAGCTCCAGGAGCGCCTCGCGAAGCTCGCGGGCGGCGTTGCTGTGATCAACGTCGGCGCGGCTACGGAAGCCGAGATGAAGGAAAAGAAGATGCGCGTCGAAGACGCCCTCCACGCCACCCGTGCGGCCGTCGAGGAAGGCATCGTTTCCGGCGGTGGTGTAGCGCTGATCCGCACCGCCAAGGCGGTCGATACGCTCACCGCCACGCTCGAAGGTGACGAAAAGCTCGGCGCGCAGATCGTGCGCCGCGCCATTGAGTCGCCGCTGAAGCAGCTCTGCTTCAACGCGGGCGTCGAGGGTGCCGTGGTCGTCCAGCAGGTCATTTCCAGCAAGGGCAACCAGGGTTACAACGTCGCCACCGGCAACTTCGAGGATCTCGTGAAGGCCGGTGTCGTCGACCCGACGAAGGTCACGCGCACCGCTCTCCAGAACGCGGCTTCGATCGCGGGTCTGCTCCTCACCACCGAGGCCATCATCACTGATCTCCCGGAGAAGAAGGAAGCTGCCCCGGCTCATGGCCACGGTCACGGCGGCGGCGGCATGGATTACTAATCCTCCCCGCTTCCCACCGCATTCGCACTCAAGCCGGCCACCTCAGGGTGGTCGGCTTTTTCTTTGTACGTACTTGGTTCAATTCTTTTTTGCCCTTCCCATCGCGTAGGTTCCCGGTTTCGGTCGGACCATGGACGTCGTTTTTCTGGGCACGGGCACCTCTCAGGGGGTCCCGATGATCGCCTGCGACTGCGCGGTGTGCCTCTCCCCGGATCCGCGCAACCATCGCACTCGCGCTTCCATCCACGTCGTCATGGATGGACTTCACATCCAGGTCGACGCAGCTCCGGAATTTCGCCTGCAATGCCTCCGGAATCGGGTCGATTGGATCGACCTATTCATCCTTACGCACGGTCATGCGGACCATGTGGCAGGCATGGATGACCTCCGCCGTTTCTGCGACCTTCTCGGTGGTCATGCTCTGCCGGTACTGTCGACCGATGAGGGCATGGGCCGGGTGCTCGCGATGTACCCTTACGCCATCATGGATCGGCCGATCGTCCGGGGCTACGCGGCCTTTCGTCTGCAGCAGATGCCCTCCGTACTCGAACTCCCACAGGGTCGAATCGAGTCAACCCTCCTCCCGCACGGCGGAGTCAATACCCTCGGACTGGTTTTCACCGAGGCCAGCTCGGGGGCGCGGTTTGCCTACTACACGGACTGCAAACGGATTCCCCGGGAGGCGGTCGAGCTTGCTCGCGGCGCCGACTTGGCGGTTCTGGATGGACTCCGTCCAGAATTACATCCGTCCCACATGAATCTGGAAGAGGCGATCGCCGCTGCGGCAGAAATCGGCGCCCAATCGACCTTGCTGACGCACATGACCCACTCGCTTGACCATTCGTCTACCTGCCTGAGCCTTCCTTCTGGGATAGCCTTGGCCTATGACGGACTACGTATTCGGTTGTTGCCAAGCGAATTAAAGTAAGTAAGGCTAAAAAGTAATAAATCGATTGCCTTAATCCTGATCGGCTTTATCTAGTTTAGGAGAGCAGATGAAGCTTTCGAAGAAAGGCGAGTATGCCCTCAGGGCTTTGATCGACCTCGGGATCGCTGCGGAGGTGGGGCGCGAGTTGCTTCGCGTGGGTGAGATCGCGGAAAAGGAAAAGATTCCGGCGAAGTTTCTTGAGCAGGTGATGCAGGATTTGCGGAGCGGAGGCTTCATCCGGAGTCAGCGCGGCAAATTCGGGGGCTATCGCCTCGCGCGGGAGGCCTCGCAGATTCCGATGGGTCAGGTCGTGCGTTTGATCGATGGTCCACTGGCCCCGATTGGCTGTGTTTCGCAGACCGCCTACGAACGCTGCAGTTGCCCCGATGAAGTACACTGCGGGCTCCGCATGCTCATGCTGGACGTGCGCAATGCCATCGCCGGGATTCTCGACCGATATTCGCTGGCCGATGTGGTCGAGGTGACGCTTCGAAAGATGCGGCGTGATGGCATCGCTTTGCCGTTCAGCCAGCCGGATCGTCCCGAAGCTCGGCGGGGCGGGCCTGGAACCGCCGCGGTCACGCGGCTGCAGCCACTCGACGGTCTCATTCAGAATCTTTTGCCTGATTACACCATCTAAGTTGTCCACCTCCGACCTGCTTACTTATGGCCAGAATCCACAATGACATCACCGAGACGATCGGTAACACGCCCCTGGTTCGCCTGAACCGCACCGCGGCCGCGCACGGTGCCGTGGCGGAGATCCTGCTGAAGCTCGAATTCTTCAATCCGCTGTCCAGCGTCAAGGATCGCATCGGTGCCGCCATGATCGACGATGCGCTCAAGTCGGGCCGCATCAATCAGAGCACCGTACTCATTGAACCCACTTCCGGAAACACGGGCATTGCGTTGGCGTTCGTGGCGGCCGCGAAGGGGCTGAAACTTGTACTGACGATGCCGGAGACCATGTCGCTCGAGCGGCGCAAGCTCTTGAAGATCCTCGGAGCACGCGTGGTGCTCACGGAGGGGCCGAAGGGGATGCGAGGCGCCATCGCCAAGGCGGAAGAGCTGCAGGCCAAGATTCCCAATAGCGTCATCCTGCAGCAGTTCATGAATCCCTCGAACCCTGCGGTCCACCGGCGCACGACGGCAGAGGAAATTTGGCGCGATACGGACGGAAAGGTCGACATCGTGGTGTCCGGTATCGGCACCGGAGGCACGATCACCGGGATCGGTGAGGTGCTGAAGGCGCACAAGCCGACGGTCCGTGTGGTCGCGGTTGAACCCGATGCCTCTCCGGTTTTGTCCGGCGGTACGCCCGGCCCCCACAAACTGCAGGGAATCGGTGCCGGCTTTGTCCCCGGCGTGCTGAATACCAAGGTCTACGACGAGGTGATTCGGGTGAAGGAATCGGACTCCGGTCCTATCTCCAAACAGGTCAACACGCAGGATGGTATCCCGATCGGGATTTCCTCTGGTGCCGCGGTCTGGGCCGCTCTCCAGCTGGCGAAGCGCCCGGAAAACCGCGGCAAGCAGATCGTGGTCATCATTCCTTCGAGCAGCGAGCGCTACCTGTCGACGTGGCTCTTTGCCGACATCAGTGCGGAGAGCGACTCCCTGGACGACTTGGTGCCAGCTGGGAGCTGAGGGCTCGGCTACCTTTCCACCGCTGCCGCGTCGCTCCGGAGCCGTCTTGCCGGGCGCGCGGCGGCCTCGCCTTGGCGCGCCAGGGCCGGAACCAAGCTAGGTTCGCGCCGTCCCGTGATTGCGGACCTCGCTGTCGTAGTGCCAGCGGTAAAAGGCCACGGCAAGGGTACAAAAGGTCACAAAGAGCCCGCCGAGTTTCATGATGACGGCGCCTAAGAGCTGATCGTCCATCGGCCCGAGTCGTGCGAAGAGCCGTGGCGCATATTCGTAGGTGGGGTAGAGCACGTCTTGCGAAAACGCGATGAATGCGAAGAGAGGGGTCATCCCAATCGTAACTGCGATGAGATAGAGGATCTGCACCCCTGGGTTCGCCGGGGGTTGAAGTCGTGAGGGCCCGAGCACGGGCCACCAGTAGAAGAGGGCGGCCACGAAAAACATCAGGTGTTCCACCACGTGCACCAGCTTGTCCTGGAGCGCCCAGTCGTAGATCTCCGGAACATGCCAAGCACTGAGCACGCCGACGTAGATCGCGGCGCAGCTCACGGGATGAAGCAGCGTGCGGCGCATCCCGGGGAATGGAGCCCGCTGGAAGATACCGTCGACCAGCCAGACTGGCAGTCCGAGGAGAAAGAAGATCGCGGCGGGATAGATCAGCAACTGGTGCTGGACCATGTGTGCGCTGAGCAGAAACCGTTCACCGGCCTGATCGAGTGGTGATCCCACCGCGAGGTAGAAGATCACCAGACCGGAATAGAACATGGCGGCCTCTTTGCGGGGAAAGGCCAGCGATGCGCCCCAGAATCGCTGGCGCAATGGGCCGCAGGCCATCGCATAGGCCCAACCGAGAAAGATCAGCCCTCCGACTAGGTAGGGCTCGTTGTGCCAGTGACGCCAGTCGATCATCGGGTCAAGAACTCACATCAAGCCGGCGGTCGGAGATCGGGAGGGCCGGCTTGCACCTCATCCCGCTCGCATCACACCTCAGGCGGAGCCGAACACCGAGCTCACCGTCTGCAATGCCGCAGCATCATACGCGGGACCGACGGGCTTGCTATCGCCGACCGAAAACAGGAAGTACAGCGCGGCCACCGTACCGGTGGCGAGGACTAGACCAATGAAGAAGAGGATCGTGCAGAGTAGTTTGTCCCACTTCAGGTGCATGAAGATGAAGATCACGAACATGAACTTCACCAAGGACAGGATGCTGAGCACGCCGAGGACCACCCAGTGTCCCAGGGGGAGATAGATGGCGACGATCTCGATGCCGGTGATGACCGCCAGCAGCATGGCCACCTGGACAAAGATGTGGAACTTGCTCTGGTCGTGCTCGTGACCGTGAGAATCGTGAGAGGGTGTGGCGGCGAGGGCGCTCATGGCAGCAGAAGAGGGTGAGAAGGGACGTCAGGCCGGGTGAGGACAGCTCAGATGTACTCGAGGAGGTAGACCACCGGGAAGATGATGATCCAGACGATATCGACGAAGTGCCAGTAGAGACCCATGGACTCGACATCGATGGCATTGCGCTCGTCGAAATCGACCGGCCCGCGGGAGCGGCCGAGGAACATCAGTCCGGCGATGCTTGCCGCCAAGCCGATGAGCGACAGCAGATGGCTGGCGAGGAAGGAACCGACCGCGAAGGTGGGCAGGTGCATCTGATGCGCGAAGTCGACGACCACGTAGACCCCGAGGATCACGGCCACCGCGAACACCAAGAGGTGCACGATGCTCATGATGAACCATGGTTGGGACGACCGATCCGCATCCGCCGGCTTGAACGTGCGGATGTACATCAGGATTAGCCACAGGACGCCGATCGCCACGTGGCAACCGTGCGTGCCCGTGAGGGTGTAGAAGGTGGAGCCGAACAGGCTGCTCGATAGCGTCAGACCCCGATCATGCACGAAGTGCTGGAACTCGTACACTTGGCACGCGAGGAAGATCAAACCGAAGAAAATCGTGCCGAGGAGGTTGTTTCGCGTGCTGCGCAGATTGCCCTTCTGGATCGCGTTTACGGCCAGTGCCATCAGCAGCGATGACATCAGCAGAATGAAGGTCGAGAATGAGGTGAGCTCGATCGAGAAGATCGATCGCGGGTCCGGTGAGCCGGCGGGCGGATGGATCCGATACACGACGTGCATCGAGATCAGGGCGCCGAAGAACATGCAGTCGGACGCCAGGAACGTCCACATGAACAGTTTCTTGTTCGGAATGCCGGTCGACGTCGTGGCGTCGTGATGGTGGTCAATCGCGCCGGAGGCGGAATGGCTGCTCATGGTCGAAAGGGGATCGGGTTAGAGGTGCTCGGCCGGCCTCGCTTAGTGGTGGGCTTGGCCGTCCTTCGGCTCGATCGGATTGCCATCCTTGTCGAGATGGAGGTGGTAGCCGCCCGGTCCCTCCCACGCCCACAGGTAAACGGCGATGAATAGGACCACGCCACCGGCGATCGCGCCCATGAAGTTGTGGTTGGTGAAGAACAGGCCGCCCGTCAGCATGGCCATCGCGGCAATGAAGGGGAACCACGACTGACTCGGCATGTGGATGCCGCCGTGTGACTCCTCCTCGGCTGCGCTCTTGGCCTTCTCGCGCTCAATCTCCTCGCGGTGGTGCTTTTCGTACCAGAAGGCGTCGCGGGCGTGGACGGTCGGGATCACCGCGAAGTTGTACTCCGGCGGCGGGTTCGGGATGGACCACTCGAGGGTGCGCGCACCCCAGGGATCGCGACCGACCTTCTCACCCTTGAAGTAGGTGTACACCATGACAACGAAGTAGACGGCAATGCCGATACCGAGGATCATTGCCCCGACCGACGCGATGAAGTTGGCGGAATTCCAGCCCATGTTGCCATCGTAGGTGAACGTGCGGCGCGGCATGCCGTTGAGCCCGAGGAAGTGCATCGGGAAGAACGTCACGTTGAAGCCAACGAAGATGGCCCAAAACGAGAACTTACCCCACGCCTCAGAAACCTTACGACCGAAGATCAGCGGGAACCAATAGTGGATGCCAGCCAGCAGTGCGAAGATCGATCCGCCGATCAGCACATAGTGGAAGTGGGCGACCACGAAGTAGCTGTCCTGCTGCTGGGCGTCCGCCGGAGCGGCGGAATGCATGATACCGGAGAAGCCGCCCATCATAAACATCCAGACGAAACCGAGAGCGAACATCATTGGAGTCCGCATCTGCAGTTGCCCGTTCCAGAGGGTACCGATCCAGTTGAAGATCTTCACGCCGGTCGGGACGGCGATGGCCATCGTTGCGATCGAGAAGGCGGCCGTAGCCATCGTTCCCATGCCGGTCGTGAACATGTGGTGCGACCAGACGCCGAAGCCGAGCAGACCAATGACCGCGCCCGAGAAAACAATGATCGGATAGCCGAAGAGGGGCTTGCGCGAGAAGGTCGGCAGAATCTCGGAGATGATGCCCATCGCCGGGAGGATCAGGATGTACACCTCAGGGTGACCGAAGATCCAGAAAAGGTGCTGCCAGAGGATCGGTAGACCACCGTTGGAAACCTCGAAGAAGCTCGTTCCGAAGGAACGATCCATCATGAGGGCGATGAGCGCGATCGTGATCGCCGGGAAGGAAAGGACGATCAGGAAGGCCGTGATCAGCGTCATCCACGTGAACACGGGCAGACGCATCATCGTCATGCCCGGCGCGCGCATGTTGATGATCGTCACGATGAAGTTGAGCGATCCGACAACCGACGACACGCCAAGAACCTGCAACCCCATGACCCAGAGGTCGGTGGACATGTCGGTGGCGAACTGGTTGGAGTAAGCGGTGCTGGTGAGTGGGGCGTAGCCGAACCAACCCACGTCTGGAGCGCCGGACTTAACAAACCAGCCGACGTTCAGGATGATCGAGCCGGCGAGGAAGACCCAGAACGCGAAGCCATTCAATCGAGGGAACGCGACATCGCGGGCCCCGATTTGCAGTGGCATGATGTAGTTGAAGAAGGCAGCCGACAACGGCATCACGGCGAGGAAGATCATCGTCGTGGCGTGCATGGTGAAGAGCTCGTTGTAGGTCTGCGCGCTCAGGAACGTGTTGTTCGGCACCGCGAGCTGAATGCGGATCAGCAGAGCCTCAAAGCCGCCCACGAGGAAAAAGAACAGCGACGATACTCCGTAAAGTAGGCCGACGCGCTTATGGTCCACGGTGGTGAGCCAGCTCACGAGACCGGTCTTGGCGGTCGGTCGCGTGAAAACGAACGGACGCTTCTCCGCGGCGGCGGTGTCCTTGCCGATGAAATCGGACTTGGTGATGGCTTGCATGGATCGGGTGCTCCTCGAAATGGGTTACTTGAGGCTATGCAGGTAGGCGACGAGAGCGCGGGCTTCGTCGTCATTGATCGAAAACTGTTCTTCCCAGTCGCCGGTCTCGTTGTTGCGGACCACATAACCGCCGAACCACATTTTGTTTCCGGGCTTCACATTGTTCGGTTCAGTCAACCAGCGGTGAAGGTTCTGCTCGGTATTCTCCAAGAGTCCACCGGCGATGGTGGTGCGCGCACCGATGTGCGTGAGATCCGGTCCAGAGATACCGGCGCCTTCATGGCCGCGCACGGCGTGACATCCAGCGCACTTTTTCTCGATGAAGAGCTTGCGGCCCTGCGCGATCAACTCGGGATTTTCCCCCGCGTCGACCTGCTGCTTCTGCTGCCACGCGGCAAACGGAGCGCGATCGAAGCTTTCGCTCCAACCCGGGGAGTTGGGGCGCTGCTTCTCGTACTTGTAGGATGCGAACTCCACCCGCGGAGATGCTGCACTCGGGGTTGCGCCGATCTGCGTGCCCGGAACGGTACGGGCCGGGTTCTTCTGCTTGGCCAGCCACGCGGCGAAGTCGGCTTCGGACAGGGCAACCACACGGAACCGCATCACGGCGTGGGACTCTCCGCAGAATTCGGCGCACTGACCCCAGAAATAGCCCGGCTCGTCGGCCTTCAGCCACAAATGATTTCCGCGGTTGGGAATCATGTCGACCTTGCCCGCCAGCTTCGGAACCCAGAACGAATGGATGACGTCGACGGTGCGCAGATTCACCCGCACCGGGCGCCCCGCCGGAATCACGAGCTCATTGCCCGTCACCAGCGCTCCGCTCCCCTCGATTTGTTCCTTCGGGTACTCGAACTTGAACCACCACTGGTATCCGGTCGCGGTCACCTCATAGGCATTCGCGCGCTCCGCCTCCGGCACGTCGTAGGTGTACCAAATGGCTCGCAGCGTCGGAACGGCGATGATGACCAAGGCTCCGATCGAAAGGACGATAAGCCCAATCTCGATCAGGGGATTGCCGTGGCTCTGCTCGGGAGGCGGTTGATTGTTCGACTCGCCCGATCGAATCCGGAAGCGCAGCGTCGCGTAGGCCAAGACGGCGGCGACCAGAACAAAGAGGATCATCGACACCCACAGCGTGACATAAAAGACGTCGAGCTGAGTCTTCGCCACCGGACCATGAGTCTCGAACGTGGACTGAGGGCCGGAGGTCCAGCCGCCGGTGAGCAGCGGAAGAAGGCCCACGAGGACCAGGGAACGAGCGCGCGAAAACGCCGTGCGGAGGGTGAGGGTGAGGGTCATGTCGCCAAAAGGAAAACGCAGAGGCCGGAAAGCCTCCGCGCGTTGTGAGAGCGTCCGCATCGCGGGGGGCGTTTCAAGCCAGATTCGCAAAGAGCGTTCACTCAGGCTGCAAAACCGCAACGAATAGCTCTCAACCCGTGCGCCCGTGGGCCAAGTATTAGGCGAGCGAGCCGCGAACGAGCGATTGCCTGATGATCGCGGCCGCAGCGTTTGCGCTGAAGTGACAGACTGATGTTTCTCGGTTGCAAACACTATTTTATAGCAAGAACAACTCGATAGCTTCTGTGGCTAGTGGGGCGCGGGATCCACGCCTCGATGCCGGGCGGTCGAGCTCGCCGACTTCATCCGCGAGCTCGTCTCGGCGTGGACGACTCTGGCGTTCGAGAGCGCGAGGGCGAAGCAAACGGCCGCGCCAAGAGCGCCTCCCTAGTCCCTCGCCACACACCACCGAGGGATTGCCCAGTTTTCCGATTGCGAATCAGGATGTCCAGTCAAGGCTACCAATCGATCGTGCCCCTCGCGTCGCTATCCGCTCTCTCGCCGAAAGGCCTGTTCCTTGATCGGGACGGTACCTTGATTGAGCATATTCCTTATCTGCATGATCCTGATAAGGTTAAGTTGATACCGGGTGTCTTGGAGGCGCTACATCAGGCACGGGGTGCGGGTTTTCGTCTGTACCTTTTCACGAATCAATCGGGAGTGGGGCGCGGGATGTTTCCGCTCGCTGCCGTGCACGCGGTGAACCAGCGGATGGAAAGCCTACTCGGGTTCACTGAGCCGGTGTTTGCCGGAGTCTGCATCGCGCCCGAGGCGCCGGACCAACCCTCGGCTTACCGTAAGCCTTCGCCTCGGTTTATTGAGGAAATGCTAGCCAGAGATGGACTTGTGCGAAAAGACTCCTGGATGATTGGCGATGCGCCGTCGGATTGGGAGGCAGGGTGGCGGGCTGGCGTCAACGCGGGTGCGGTGGGCCTCGCGGGATCGGAAGATCCCGCGTGGAGTGAGATGCGATCGCGCTGGAATGTAGCTGCGGCGCCGACCCTTGCGGATCTCATGCCGATCCTTTTGCGAGGGCTTTAGCTAGGTACTGCACCCCAGGCGTCTGGGGTAGGCGAGTTTTCGGTCGGGGAAATACCTAAATCGGCCCCACATAGCGTCCGATTGCCCAAGGTGGCGCAGTGAAGCCCTCCCGTTTGGAGGGATCGACCGCTTCCTCGTTGTGCCCGCTCCCCCGATGCCGACCCCTTCGCCCCGTTTCAGTGATGCCGAAATCATGCGTCGCATCGATGCTTGTCCGAAGCTTGCATCGCTTCAGAGCATCAATCGCGCGCTCGCCGGGCTCGTGAGCGCGGAGCAGAGTTTCAATTCGCAGATCGCGGAGATCATCCGCCGCGATCCTTCGCTTACGGCGCGCCTGCTCCGGATGGTCAACAGCGTTTACTTTGGGCTGAGCGCGAAGGTGAACAACATCGAGGAGGCGGTCTTCTACCTGGGCCTGAGGCAGATTCGGGAGCTCTCGATGGCGACACCGGTCATCGAGGAATTGGAGCGGCTCACCGACACGGGAACCCGGCTGCCATGGCGGGACCTCTGGAAGCACTCGATCGGTTCAGCCATCATGACACGGGAGATTCTCGCGACGACGACCCTGCTTGTAGACGACGATACGGACTACATCATCGGACTCCTCCACAACGTCGGCAAGGTGGTCCTAGCGACGGCATTCCCCGAGGAGTTCAGCCGGATTGTGCAGCAGTCGTTTGGGTCAGCGGCGGAGGTCTGTCAGGCTGAGCGGGAGTTGATCGGCTGGGATCATGCGCGGATTGGCGGCGTCTACCTGCAACGGCATCAACTCGCGGGTGAGATTACGGACGCGGTCTTGTACCACCATGCTCCTGAAATGGCTCCTCAGCACGGCTTCTACGCTGCCGCGGTCCAGATCGCTGATCAACTGGTTCGTTACGCCGGAATTCCGGGCGGCTTCGAGAAAGTGGAGCCCATCGCCTACGACTCGTGGCTGGCCCTTCCCGGATGGCGGATCCTCTTCGGCGATGGTGAACGCGAGACCCGGCTCGCCCGCGCCGCGCTTGCGAACAGTGTCCAGCGCCTCCCCACGGTGCTCAACGGGCTGGTGTGAAGCCAGCGGGTGCGCTTGGCCTTCCCTGATCCACCCATGGCGCCGTTTCCGACAGATCCCACGGAAGGTGCGCTCGTGCTGCTCGACTCGCGTCGGCGCATTCGACGGGTCTCACCTGGGGCGGTCGCCCTTCTGGATCGTTCGCCGGGGGCGTTACTCGGTTTGGATTGGCGGCCAGCTGAGCTCCTGAGCGGTCGAGAGTTGAGCTGGCACGAAGAGCAACTACGAGGCTCGGTGCCGAGAGACGACCTTCACCTCGTATTCTTGAGACCTTTGCGGAGCAGCGCCGCCCCGACGCGGAGCGTTGCGTCGCTGGCAGCGTGGTCGGACTCTGCGGAACTTGCGCTTTTGCGGACCCCGGACGGTCGCGTGGTTGAGGTCAATCAGGCTTTGGCACGAAAGTTCGCGCTGCCGGCTCTGGAGTGGCGGGGAAAAGACGTCTCCGCCCTCGTGCATCCCGAAGACCTACCGGTGTGGAACGAGGCCCAGCAGCGCTTGCAGCGGCCGCCGTATCGTCTCGCTCACGAGAGCCGATGGTTGACGGCTCAGGGCTGGCGGTGGCTGGCGTGGGAAGAAGCCTCAATTCTGGATGAGGAGGACCGGGTGATCGGCCTCCGCGGGGTCGGCCGAGATGTCACGAAGCATCGTCTCGCGGAGGAACACTTCCAGAAACTGGCCCGCGCGGTGGAGCAGGCACCGCTTGCGGTAGTGATCGCGATGCCGGATGGACGGGTGCAGTACGTTAATCCGCGATTCACGGAGGTCACGGGTTTCACGCTGGAAGAAATCTTCGAGCGTGGGATCGACGTGCTGCGTTCGGGTTTCGCTGACGAAACCGAGTGGAAGCAGTTTTGGGGCACTGTGCAGGCGGGGCAATCATGGCGGGGCGAAGTGTGTGCCCGCTACAAGACTGGGCAGCCAGTCTGGGAGCTGGTTCAGGTTTCGCCTATCCGCAACCATGCGGATGAGATCACGCACCTGCTCTGCCTTCGCGAAGATATCACCGAACGTAAGCGCCTCGAGGAACAGCTGCGTCAGTCGCAAAAGATGGAAAGCCTCGGCACGTTGGCCGGCGGTATTGCGCATGATTTCAACAACCTTCTCGCGATCATTGATGGATTTGCCGACCTCGCGGCCGTGCGCGTCGCGGCTGACCCCGAGCTCAGCCGCTATCTCAGCGAGGTCCAGGCGGCGTCCCAGCGAGCAAGCGGCTTGGTGCGTCGCATCCTGACCTTCAGCCGCAAGGCGGAGGTCAGTTTCCGACCGGTCTCGGTGAATCGGCTCATTGTGGATCTCGGAAGGCTCTTTTCCGAAACCTTCCCGAGGACTATCGTTTTCGAGTACCGACTCGATGAAACGTTGCCCATGCTCGCGGCGGATCAGAATCAGCTGCAGCAGATCCTGCTCAACGTCTGCGTCAATGCGCGTGACGCAATGCGGGAGGGCGGTCGGATTACCTGGATCACCGGTCGGTGCTCCGGCGAACGACTGGGCCGGCTGGGAGCGGAGCCGGGTGTGGAGTACCTGATGATCCGTGTATCAGACACGGGCTGCGGAATGCCGGATTCCGTTCGGGCACGGATTTTTGAACCTTTCTTCACGACCAAGCACGACTCCGGAGGCACTGGCCTCGGACTCTCCGTGGTCTATGGTGCCGTGGTGCACCACCGCGGCGTGATTGACGTGGAGAGCCAGGAAGGGGTGGGTACGACGTTCTCCGTGTATTTGCCGATGACGGGAGGCGAATCAGCGGCCAGTGCGGCGGAGACGGGAGGGGTGGCGGAGATTCCGGGAGGCACGGAGTCGGTCTTAGTGATCGAAGACGAGTTGGCGCTACGGACCCTTTTGCGGGTGTCGCTGGAAGCGAAGGGATACCGGGTTCGGACGGTTGCCGATGGGGGGGAGGCGCTGGAGTTCCTCCTCGGGGATCCGGGCCGGCTTGATGCAGTGGTCTTGGACCTCAATCTTCCGCGGGTGTCGGGCGTTGAGGTATATCCGACCCTTCGTCGCCTTGCTCCTGACGCCGCGGTCCTTGTCCTCAGCGGCAATGTTTCAGCGGAGGCTAGGGCGGAGTTGGAGGCGTCTGGTCAGCCGGTTTTTCTGTCCAAGCCCTGTCGCCTAGGTGAGTTGGGCCGCCAGCTCCGGCGGGCGCTGGATGGCCGCCGACCGAGGCAGGGGTAGCCCATCACGGGGAAGGGAGGCGTTCGGCCCCCTTTTCTTGCCCTCGACAAGTGCTTAATCAGTCGCGCAGCGGGTCGATGTAAACCCCGTGAGTTTGAACCCTCGTGCGCCCCGTTGCGGCTTCTGCGGCATCGTTGCCTTCGCGTCGGCCTCGGCCGTCGGGGGATTTCCTGTGGGGAGGGCGAAGCGGTGACAACCTTCGAGCGTATTCGTTACTCGCTTTCGCAGCCCGGGCCTTTGGGTGCTGAGGAAGGAGCGGAGTCCCCGACGGGCGAGGTGCTCAGTGACGCGCAAATCCTGGCACCCGTGTTCCGGCGCGGCGACGCTTGGATGCGACTGTTCCTCGGGTTTCATGCGGCGTTGGCGCTGACGCTGGCGGCGGTCGAGCAGACGTGGATCGAAGCGCTCGTGATGATCGCTCTGGCGGTGGTGCTTTTCTGGCTGCCGGCGCAGCGTAAACCTGGGTCGTTCCTCGCCCGTGCGGGAGCCGGGGTCGCGCTCCAGCTGTTTGCTGCCCTGCACGTTTACCAAGTGCCGTCGGTGTCGGAGATGCATTTTCTCTTCCTCACGAGCGCCGCCATGTTGGTGATTTATGCGGATTGGAAGAGCCTCTGGCCCGCCGCCACTCTGGCCCTCGCCGCACATGTCGCGGTGTGGGTTTGGCCCTCGGGGAGTCTCGCGGTGGCGCTGTTCCGCGGAGTCGAGCCATCGATGGCGGGTGTGGTTACGCACGCGGCCGGCATGGCGCTGCAATTCACCTTGGTCGGAATCTGGGCGTGGCTCGCGCATCGCCACTTCATCGCAGAGCAGCGCGCGCGGCAGCGATTGGACCAGCAGCGACTCGAGCTCACCGAGCAGTTGACGCGCGTCCAGCAGTCCGAGCAGCTCCTGCAACGGAGCGGGCAGGTTCTGCTGGAAACCCAAGGCAAGATGGCCCGCGAGATCCGGGAGCGTCGTCACGCCGAGGAAGTGCTCCTGCAGGCCAAGAGTGATCTTGAGGCAGCGAACCGTCAGCTCCAAGACTCGATCGCCCGCGCCAATGAACTCGCGCTCTCCGCCGAGGTCGCTAACCAGGCGAAGAGCGCATTTCTTGCGGTGATGAGCCACGAGATCCGCACGCCGCTGAACGGCGTGATTGGGATGACCGACCTCATGCTGGAGGGTGAAGTGACCGAGCAGCAGCGTGATGGGCTCGAGACCATTCGGTCTTCGGGAACGGGTTTGCTGGTCATTCTGAACGACGTGCTCGATTTCTCGAAGATTGAGTCGGGCCGCCTCGATCTGGAGCGCGTGCCGTTCGATCTGAATCGCTGCCTCGACGACGTCATTGCCTTGTTCGCCGGGCCCGCGTCCGCCAAGGGACTTCATCTCTCCGTCCGCGTCGCCGCCGATGTGCCGGCGCGCATTCGTGGAGATGTGAATCGGGTCCGCCAGATCATCTCAAATCTGTTGAGTAATGCCGTAAAATTCACGGAGCGCGGCGAGATCGTGGTCGAGGTGTCGCGGCAGTGGATCGGCTCGGATGCTACGGGCGTGGCGCGCATTCAATTCTCCGTTCGCGACAGTGGGCCGGGGCTTGCTCCGGATGCGCAGGGACTACTCTTCCAGCCTTTCACGCAGGCCGATGCTTCCACGTCGCGGAAGTTCGGTGGCACCGGGCTTGGACTCGCGATCTGCCGTCGGCTGGCTCAACTCATGGGGGGAGATGCGTGGGTGGAGAGCGCGCTGGGTCGAGGCTCCACCTTTTCCTTCTCGATCCTCGCTGATGTCGTCACCGATGAGGCCGTCGCGGATTCCGTCCCCGCAGTGTCGGTGGCGCCGCCGCCCAGCCCCACGGTGGCGCCGCTTGTGGCGACCGGTCACGCGTTGCGCATCCTGCTGGTGGAAGACAATGCCGTGAATCAGAAAGTCGCGCTCACGATGCTGAGTCGCCTCGGTTACGCGGCCGATGTCGCGTTCCATGGGGGTGAAGGACTCGCCGCGGTGCGCGATAAAGATTACGACATTGTGCTGATGGATTGGCACATGCCGGAGATGAACGGTCTTGAAGCGACGATCGCGATCCGGCGCGAGCTTCCGCCCGGTCGGCAGCCCTGGATCATTGGTCTCACCGCGAACGCGATGACGGGTGATCGCGAGAAGTGTCTGCAGGCAGGCATGGATGACTACATGACCAAGCCGCTGCGGAGGGAGGAACTCGTGGCCGCGCTTCAGCGGGCGGGTTCGCATCGCGAGTCGACGCCTCCGTCTCTGGCCTCGTTTGGCGGCTCCGCTGCGCGTTGAGGTCGCCCTCGGGGGCGGCGGTTGCTTTTCGCCGTGCCAATCCGGCTGAGCCGTGTCACGGTGAGGGGCCATCATGAACCCCGAGTCGACTCCGACCGTACGCTCGCACTACAAGAAGACATGGCAGAACCTCGCGCTGGGCTCCGAGGGCGCGGTGATGTATGTCTCTGGCTACGACGACGAGGATCAGCTCCACGCGACGATGGAGGATACGTTGGGAATCCTCCGGCAGACCGTCGGCATCCGACCGGATGATGTCTTTCTGGAGATCGGCTGCGGCGTCGGGCGAGTGGGCCGGGGGCTTGCGCCGTTCGTCCGGGAGTGGATCGGGTGCGATGTTTCGAGCGAGATGATCCGGCAGGCGCGGCGCAAAACGCTCGGCTTGGAGAACGTGCGCTTCGTCGAGGTTTCGGGCTACGATCTGCAGCCGGTGCCGGATAACTCAGTGGACGTCGTCTATACGACCGTCGTGTTCATGCATCTGGACGAGTGGGATCGTTACAACTACTGCCTCGAGGCTTTCCGCGTCCTGAAGCCAGGGGGGCGATTCTACTGCGACAATGCGAACATCGCCTCGGATGAAGGCTGGGAGATGTTCGAAAGCGTGCGCACGCGATTTCCGTCCGCGGAGCGTCCGACGCAGTCGTCGAAGTGCTCCAGCGTGCCCGAGATCGAGACCTTCCTACGCCGGGCGGGCTTTGTGGACCGTCACGTCGCGACTCGTCCGATGTGGGTCTACGGTTGGGGAACCAAGCCGGGCGCGTTCTGAGCCGGCGCGATCGGCAGCGCCGAGGCATTGGTCTTGGTCGCTTCAAGCGCGGCCTTGCGTTGGGCCTCTTCGTAGGCCTTCCGTTGCTGCATGCCGATCTCGAGGAGGTCGCTGACGAGCATGCGCGCTTCGCGCTCGGCCTCGGCTGGAGTCGACGGAGGGGGGAGGGGAACAACCGGTGCGATGGGTACGGTGGCAGCGCTGGTTCCTGAACTTGCGACGACGACGGGCTGCTTCATCACGAGACGCTTGGTCTCGCCTCGAACCTTCAGCGTGGCGGCATCTTGACGACGGTCATAGTCGACCGCCTCGACTCCGTTCTCGGCTTTACCGACCCCGATCCAGAAGCTCTTCTTCGCTTGGGTGTCCGTGAGGTTCAGCAGAACCGTCTGGCCCGTGACAATGACACCGGTGAATTCAAGGGAGTCTTTGGCGGCCGCCGGCGCGACGGTAGCGGAAGGGTCCCCCGGTGGCGGTAGGAACGGGGAGGGGTGCGTCCGGGAGTCACTACCGGACGCGCTTGCGACGGTTGCAAACACGACGGCAATCAGCCCAAAGTAGCGTGGGCGAGCCTCCCATCGCGGGAGGGTGGCGCGGGAGGGGCGACGGCCCGGGTGCACGATCAGCGGGGCAGGGGAGGCGGCGGCTTGATCTGGCCGGCCTGGGCCTGCTTGAGCAGATTCTGGGCGTTGTCTGGCTGCTCCGCGTCGAAGAAACCTGTCAGCTGACGGAGACGCGTCGGGTGGCGCATCTTGCGCAGTGCCTTTGCTTCGATCTGGCGGATGCGCTCGCGCGTCACCTTGAACTGTTTTCCGACCTCTTCGAGCGTGCGGCTGTAGCCGTCGACGAGGCCGAAGCGGAGCGAGAGCACGCGCCGCTCGCGCTCGGTGAGCGAATCGAGGACATCGATGATCTTTTCGCGCAGCAGGGAGAAAGCCGTCATGTCGTACGGATTCTCCGCGCTCTTGTCCTCGATAAAATCGCCGAAGCTGGTGTCATCCCCATCGCCGACGGGAGACTGCAGGGAGATGGGCTGTTGAGCCATCTTCATGATCTGCTGCACGCGCTCGACCGGGAGATTCATCTCGTCGGCCACCTCGTCGGGGGTCGGTTCGTGGCCGTACTCCTGCAACAGTTGCTTTTGGACCTGCATCACCTTGTTCAGCGTCTCGATCATGTGGACCGGGATGCGGATGGTGCGGGCTTGGTCGGCGATGGACCGGGTGATGGCTTGGCGGATCCACCACGTCGCGTAGGTGGAGAACTTGTAGCCGCGGCGATACTCGAACTTCTCAACCGCCTTCATCAGGCCCATGTTGCCTTCCTGAATCAGGTCAAGGAACGACAGGCCGCGGTTCGTGTACTTCTTGGCGATGGAGATCACGAGGCGGAGGTTGGCCTCGACCATTTCCGTCTTCGCCTGATGCGCCTCGCGCACGTGGACGTTGGTTCGGTTCACCACGTCAATCAGTGCCTGCGCCGCGATGCGCTGGCCGGCCTCGATCGTCTTGAAGCGGGCGTGGATCGCCTTGGTGTCGATTGCGGCGTCTTTCTTCGTCCGCGGGTGCTTGGCGCGCTCAAGGAGCGCGTTCAATTCCTGGATCTCGGTCAGGACCGGGCGGATGCTTTCCAGATACTCCTCGTAGACCTTCAGCTTGAAGAAGAACTTCGAGAAATTCGCGCGCAGTGCGGACTCGCGCTTGCGATGCTTCGCGAGGATACGCTTCCGATCGGCGTCATTGCGCGCGGCCAGGAACTCCGCCCACGACTCCGCCACGGCGGCCTCGTTTTTTTCCGTGAGCTCAACCAGCTTGGGTAGGCTCTTAAAATAGGCGTCCCGGCTCTCGATTTTTTTGTCGATGACGATCCGGTCGAATCGCTCCTCGCGATTCAGCAGTTTGGAACCCAGGGAAACGATGTGCTGGGCGACGATTGAGGCCTCGAACAAGACCTCTTGAGCCTTCAGTTCGGCAGTCTCAATGCGCTTGGAGATTTCGACTTCCTGCTCGCGCGTCAGCAGAGGGACTTGGCCCATCTGCTTGAGGTACATCCGGACCGGATCATCGAGGATGTCGTTCTGGGACGAGCGAGTTTCTTCCTCTTCTGCCTCTTCTTGGCGCTGCTTGAACGACTCCACCTCCTCGGACTCGATGATTTCGATGTCGAGGTTCTGCAGGATCGAAAGGACGTTATCGATTTCGTCCTGATTCTCGACGGAGTCGGGTAGCGCCTCGTTGATGTCGTCGAAGGTCAGGTAGCCCTGTTCCTTCGACTGCCGGATAAGGTGGCGGATCTTCTCGTTGATTCCGCCGGGTGCCCCCTCGGGGAGGCCGTTGGCGGGGGATTTGGCGAGGACTTCCTCCACGGCCTCGGACTGATCATCGACGGTGGCGGACTTTGCTTTGCTGCTGCGAGCCATGGATTAGGGAAAGGAGAGGGGCGATCAACCTAGTCGACTTCTGCCAGCACGATTGGCGTGCGGAGCTGTCGCTGAAGTTCGGACCGGCGTTTCAGGAGAGAAATTGCGTCGAGCGTACTGTCCGCAGGGAGATTGGCTAAATCAAGGTCGATTTTCCTGAGCTGCGGCTCCAAAGCCCGGGAACGCAGGCGAAGCAAGCCCTCTTGCAGCGCTTTTGCTGGATCGTCGAGTTCAGGAGTGTCGAAGGCCAAGGAAGCGACAAGGGCTTTCTCTTCGGCGGACTCGAGGAGCATATCGAGGTGATCGCGTCCTGGCCAGTTGTCCTGTTCGAATTCCGCCAGAAAACGGTTCAGAAGGGCTCCAGCCGGATGGCTCAAGTCGATCCATTCATGAGGAAATGCCGTCGCGAGCACCTTCCCGAACCGTTCCCAATGCAGCAGGAGCAGAAGAAGGTCCTGTTCCGCGGCGATGGTGCGGGTGTCGGGCGGGGCCGTGGGCCGAACGGGCGCGTCGTTCGCCGCGGGGCGCACGGCGGCGCGGGCGTTCTCCTGGACTTGGAGTCGTTCGTTCGTGCGCGCGAAATCCTTCTGCAGAGCCGCGAGCGGGATCCGGAGGTGAGCGGCCGCCTCGGCGAGAAACTGAGATCGGGCTACCTCTGATTCGGCGGCGCCGATGATGCGCTGGAGTTCCGTGGCCACGCGAGTTTTCTCCTCGGGCGAAGCGCTCTCCACGTGGGGGAGGAGGGAGTGGCAGGCGAAGCCGATGGCGGAAAGGGCGTGGCTGCGGAGTTGTTCGTAGCCCTCTGGACCCTTCTCGAGCAGCAGAAGATCGGGGTCGACCTTGCCTGCGGGATCGTTGGCGCCGAGGATGCGCACCTCCAGACCGGCTCGCAAGGCGAGCGGAATCAATCGGAGTGCAGCCTTTTGACCGGCCGAGTCGCCGTCGAACAGGCATTCCACCCGCGTCTGGTAGCGGCGGAGGAGCGCAAGCTGGCCGTCGGTGATGGAGGTGCCTTGGGGAGCTACGGCCGACTTCAAACCCACGCTCCAGCACCGGATCGCATCGAGTTGGCCCTCGACGAGGATGAAGGGCTGGTTCTCCTTGCCGGCGGCTTCCCGGGCGCGGTCGAGGTTGAAGAGAAGATTACCCTTGGTGAAGATCGGCGTCTCCGGTGAGTTGACGTACTTTGCCTCTTTGGCGGGATCGTCGTCAGGCGTCAGCTGGGTCTGGCGGGCGGTGAAGGCAACAACGCGGCCCTGGTGATCGCGAATCGGGATCATCAGCCGACCGCGGAAGCGGGGACGGAGTGAACCCAGCGCGAGCGGCACACCCTCTCGGACGAAGAAGAGCCCGCACTGCCGGATCGCGTCTTCCGAGTAGCGTTTGCGCAGCAGTGCCGCAGCCAGACCGCCGTCGTTGGGCTCCGCAGCTCCGATGCGGAACTCGTCGGCGATCGCGGTCGTGAACCGACGCGACGTTCCCCAATAGTTTCGCATGAACTCGCCGGTCTCGGTCCGACCGCGGAAAACCTGAAAGAAGTGTTCGGTCGCCTGTTCGTGCAGGTCGAAAAGTTCCTGACGGAGGGAGCGTTCTTCCGCCGTGGGACCGGAGCCCTCCTCGTACTCGATCACGACGCCGAAACGTTTGCCCAACGTTTCCACCGCCTCCGTGAAGGACAATTGCTCCGTTTCGCGCACGAAGGTGATCGCGTCGCCCGCCTTGCCGCAGCCGAAGCACTTGTAGAAACCTTTGTCGGGATCCACGTGGAAGGAAGGCGTCTTCTCGCCGTGAAAGGGGCAAAGACCCTTGTAGCGCGAACCGGCCTTGCGCAGGGCGACGGTGCGGGAAATGACGTCCACCAAGTTCACCCGCAACTTCAAGTCGCGGACGCAGGTGGGTTTGATGGCGGGCATGGCGGGAGGGACCGGAGATGGCCGTTCCGCGCAGCGGCGGTTTCGGGCAAAAATCCTGAGAAATGGACTTTCGGGGCAGGGCCGGGTGTGTCAAGTGTCGCACCTGCTGGTGTTCAGCGGGAACCTCCGCCTGGGCGCAGCGACTCACTCTTCATGACCGTGCTTTCTTCTCTTCTTCGTGCCCGCTGGGGAGCTTGGGTGGCAATTCTCGTCTGGGCGTGCGCTGCCGCGAGTGCCGAGGCACAGGACGCCGCAGGGCGGCCCGGCACGGGGCTTCCTCCTCCCGCCCCTCTGCTGCCCGTCTGGGAAACGAGCCTGCAGAACTTCGACCAGCCGATTTACGAGCGTGAGGTGGAGCGCCTGATCGTGCAGTTCGAGGCCTCGACCGGTCGTCCGCTGCGCCCGGGCGTGAAGCGCAAGGTCGGGCTTAAGGTGTACGCTGATTCCGGAGCGGGTCTCTCCACGCCCCATGCGCTGGTTCACGCCGTGATCGCGGCACTCGAGCGGCGTGGGTTTTCCAAGGCCGATATCTTTCTGGTGGGTCTTAATCAACTGCGGCTGCGCATCACCGGCTTCCTGCCTTCCTTGGTCACCGGTCAGTCCGCTTACGAAGGCCATCCGGTCTTCGTCCTCGAGTCGGGCCGTTTCTTCGACCCGGTCTGGTTCTACGACAGTCCGCTGCCCACGCGATTCGATCCGATCCTCGCGGACAAGCAGATCGAGGGTGTTCCGGGTGACTCGACGCTTGAGCAGGATCGTAAGAGCTTCCTTGCGACCCCGCTTTTCCTGGATGCTGATTTCTGGATCAACCTGCCGGTCTACACGGATCATCCCATCCTCGGGGTGAACGGGGCCTTGGTGAACGCGACGCTCTGGAATGCGTCGAATACGGCGCGGTTTTTCCGTTCCCCGGCCAACGCTCCAGCCGCGGTGGCGGAGATGAGTGCGATCCCTGAGTTGCGCGCGACGTGGGCCTTCACGATCGCCACGCTCGAGCGCTACCAGTTCATCGGCGGCCCGTTCTTCAATTCCTTGTACACCGTGTCCGAACCTCGTCTTTGGCTGAGCGCCGATCCGGTCGCGATGGACACCTTGGCGTTGCGGAAGATCAATTATTGGCGCAAGCGAACGGGGTTTCAGCCGGTGGCCGACGAGATCCGTACCTTGGAGTTCGCCGAAACCTTGGCGGTGGGCACGGCGCGGTCGCTCGATACGCGTTTGGTCCGGCTGAACGATTGATCCGCCGCACCCCGGAAAAAACCCCTTGCACCGCCTCCGGATCAGGCCGATTTTTGCGTCATGCTGGCAGTTCTGAATTCGTCCGCCGACTATTTCCCCATCCTCGTCCAAGCGATCCTAGCGACCGCGCTGGCGGCTGGCATCATTGGGATCAGCCATCTCTTGGGGCAGCGGGCGCGGGGCGGCGCGATTAAGGACAGCGCCTACGAGTGCGGCGTGAAGCCGGAGGGGATCGCGCACACGCGTTTTTCGGTGAAGTTCTACGTCACCGCCATGCTCTTTATCCTGTTCGATATCGAGGTCGTCTTTCTGATTCCGTGGACGTTCGTCTACCGTGAGTTTCTGGCGGCCGGGATCCCGATCTTGGCGCCGATCGGTTTCTTCCTCTTCGTACTCGTGCTGGGCCTCGTCTATGAGGTCAAGAAGGGTGCTCTGGAATGGGAAAAGTGATGGGAGTGTGCGAGCTGAGCCTCTTTCCGGTGTGGCCGGCTCGCATGGGTGAGGTGTTCCTGTGAGACTGGATCGAATCATCGCCCGCAGTCGTCTGGTTGAGCTCAAGAGCACCGATCTGAAGGGAGCGCTTGAGGAGCTCCTCGCGGTGTCGGTGGAGAAGTTTCCTGACCTCCGCCCCGAAGCCTTGCTGCGCAGCCTGCTGCAGCGGGAGAGCACGATGACCACCTACCTGGGGCGAGGGGTGTCGCTGCCCCACGTGCGGGTGCGCATGTCGCGGCCCTATGTGGTGGCGATTGGCCGCAGTCGCCTCGGAATCCGCCACGACGGAGTCGCGGGCGATGAACGGGTGCATTTCATCGTCATGCTCCTAGCCGGAGAGAAGGCGGGCAGCTATCTTCAGGTCCTGGCTTCGCTGGCGCGACTGCTGAAGGAGCCGGAGTTCATCGACGGTCTGTTGCTCGCGGCCGATCTCGACATCCTCTACGATCGGCTCCTGGCGGGTTTCGGTGGTATTGCGGGTCGCCCGCTTCAGGCGCAGCAAAATCGGATCAATCGTTTGATGCTCCGCGAGGCGGAGCGAGTCACCAAGGGGGCCGGGTGCAGCGCGCTCATGGTATTCGGCGACACGTTTGTGGGCGGCATCGAGGCGCGTTCGCTGCAGACCAAGCTTAAGACAATCCTCGTCACCCGTAATGTGATCGATGCCGGCGACGACCAGAACGAGTTCGCGGAGACGGTTCAGGTGCGTTCGTTTTCCAACCGGCGGCTCGCCCAGTTGCGCAGCGCCGTGCTGGTGGCCCTCACCCGCGGAGTAATTTCCTTCAATGATCGGATCTGCTGCATCGGCGGAATCACCGGCAGTAACCAGTTCGATACGGTCGTGGTTGTGGATGTGGAGCGGGAGTTCCAGACTCTTCTAACTGGTCATGCGGACCTACTGCCTCCGGATGTGAAGCCCGAGGTGCTCGAACGGGTTATCGGTGTGGCAACCGAGCTCTCCGTCGAGGGTCGGGAGGGTCGTCCCGTGGGATGCCTCTTCGTGGTCGGTGACACCCCGCGCGTAGAGCGTCTGATCAAGCCCCTCGTGCTGAACCCGTTCTTCGGCTACAAGGAGGAGGATCGGAACATCCTCAATCCGTTCATGGACGAGACCGTGAAGGAGTTCTCGTCGATCGACGGGGCATTCATCATCCGTGGCGACGGCGTGTTGCTGTCGGCGGGAAGCCTAGTGCAAGCCACTGACGTGGAGCACACCTTGCCCAGCGGTTTGGGAAGTCGTCACGCGGCCGCGGCGGCCATCAGCGTGGCAACGGACTGCATCTCAATCGTCGTGTCCTCCAGTTCGGGGCAGGTGACGCTCTTTCGCCGGGGTGAAATGCTCTCGCTCACGGATCGGGCGTTGGTGGCGGGCTAGGATACCGCGCCGATCGCCGTGCTTTTGTGGTTGCGGGCCGGGAGGGGGGCGGTTTTGCTCTCCCGTTCAACCGTTTTACCATCATGCACGAAGTCGTCACCCTGGAATGCACTGAGGCCCGCAAAGAGGGCAAGCCGGTCTCGCGCTACCTCACCACGCGCAACAAGAAGACCGTGACCGAGCGCATCGAGAAGAAGAAGTACAACCCCTTCCTCAAGCGCCACACGGTTCACAAGGAAATCAAGTAAGCCGCCGAGTGGAGGGTCTCCCTCCGCTTCGGATGCAGCAAAGGCCGAGCTTTCCCGCTCGGCCTTTTGCTTTTCCCCATCGGAGCAGCCGACAGCAACGGTCGGGTTCGCGGTGGTTACCGATGGGGAGGATTACTCCCCGCCGCAGGCGTCGCTCCGACCACTTGGGCCCGGCGCGCCGCCCGCCACTTTTCCCGGTGTCGGCGAATCCAATCGAGGAGGGCCCGCTCGAAACCGATGTCGTAACCGAGACGCTCAGATTCAAGCCACTTGTGGCGGAGGATCTCTTCGCGCTCCGCGAGGAACTCTTGGTAGAGCGAGGACTGGCGCATCAGTTCCTCGGACTCGGTGCCCGCTTCCGGAGGGGAGGATTCCGGTTTCATGACGTCGCTCCGGCTCCGGGTTGTGGACCGCCCTGCCGCCGTGCCAGCGCAAAACGCTCCCCGGCGTCCCAAGAAGGGAGGCCTTTCGGCGGAACGGGAAGACTGCAGAAAAGAACGAGGTCCATTCAACAGGTCCCTCGTTCTGCCTCACCCGAGACGTCCTGTCAATTCGGGGCCGAAGGCGGTCTGGCCGTCTTTTCGGCGACTCGGCGGAGGATGTCCTCCCCGATCTCACGGAAGGTCACGCTAGCGGAGGAGTCTGGTTGGCTTACCACCAGAGGCTTCCCGCAGTCACCTCCCGCGCGAATCTCGGGTACAAGGGGAACCTGTCCGAGAAGGACGGTGCCCAGGGAGTCGGCTGTCTTCGCACCGCCGCCGGTGCCGAAGAGCGAATGACGCGCGCCGCTGGGATCCTCGAACCAGCTCATGTTTTCCGCGACGCCGAGCAGCGGGACATTCACCTTCTGGAACATCAGTCCGCCCTTCCGGGCCACGTTGGTGGACGCCGGCTGTGGCGTCGTCACGATCACGGCCCCGTCTAGTGGCAGGGTCTGGACGAGCGAAAGCTGTGCATCTCCCGTTCCCGGAGGGAGATCAATCAGGAGGATATCCAGTTCGCCCCAGCGCACGTTTTGCACGAATTGCTGGATGGTCTTCATGATCATGGGCCCGCGCCAGACCACCGGCGTGTTGTCGTCCACCAGGAATCCCATGCTCATGACCTTCACGCCGTGCGCCTCCAATGGCACGAGCGTCTCACCGTCCAGTTCGGGCCGCCCGTGTAAACCCATCATCAGCGGGACGCTGGGTCCGTAAATGTCGCAGTCCATCAAACCCACTCGTCCCGGTCGGCCTTGGGCGGTGAGCACTTGGGCCAGCGCACACGCAAGATTGACCGCAAAGGTGCTCTTGCCCACGCCGCCCTTGCCCGAAGCGATTGCCACGGAGTGCCGAATGCTACGGGGCGCCGCGCCCGTGCCGGCTTGGTTGGCGCCCGGTGGCGTGGAGGACGGCGTCCGAACGGGCTGCACCGCGACATCAATGATGATGTCTTTCACCCCAGGAATCGTCCGAAGGCACTTCTCAACCTCGGTTTTGACAGTCAGCGGCGTCTTGGGGTCGGGAGTGGTGAGCAGGAGGCTGACTTTGACGGTGCCTTCGATCCACGCGGCAGACCGCACCAGTCCGAAGGACACGATGTCCCGGCTGAATCCCGGGTACTTCACTTGCTTCAGATGTTCCTTGATGGCGTCGGGTGACACGGTGGATGAAATGCTTGAACGGAAGGTTTTGACGTTGTTAACCGGGCGTCGCCTGTAAATAGAAATGCCTCGGACTCCAAGTGTGGTCCAAGATTACGCTCCATGCAAAACTCGCTGCGTTTTTTCCTCCTGTTGTTTGCCCTGAGCCTGCCGGCACTCGCGCTCCGCGCTCAGGTGCGCGATCTCGGTGACGTCTCGATCAAGATCGATGCGAAGACGATTGCGGTCACGGTGTCCGGGGCGACCCCGGAGTTGGATCAGTTGGCGAACGTGGCGTTCAACGCGCACGGTCGTTTCCGTCGGGTGTCGAGTGGGGGAGCTTTCGACATCCGCTTCGCCCCGGCGGCCGGCGGGCAGGTGGAAGCGCAAATTCGCAAGGGCGGAGCCGTCGTGGCCACGCAGGCATTTTCCGGCAGCTCGCAGCGTCAGGCTTTGTTTCGCGCGGCCGACTTTGCCGTCGAGCGGGTCAGCGGGCTGAAGGGTTTCTTCGCCAGCAAGCTCGCCTTCATCGTGGAACGCGGCGGCAAGATGGAGGTTCATACGGGCGATCTCTTTTTCGGTGAGGTACGTCAGATCACTCGCGACAATTCTCAGGCCCTGAAGCCGCGTTGGTCCCCCGATGGACGAAAGCTCCTCTATACGAGTTATTTTAAGAACGGCTTCCCAGACATCTACCAGATCGATTTGAGCAGCCTCCAACGCACTGCCTTTGTGACGTTTCGCGGAACGAACAGCAGCGCTCGCTTCAGCCCGAACGGGCAGCAGGTGGCGATGGTGTTGAGTGGCGAGGGAAATCCCGAGATCTACGTCAGCACCGCCCAAGGCCGCCAAGTGGCGCGTCGCACCCGCACGGCCGCCGTCGAGGCTTCACCCTGTTTCTCCCCGGATGGTTCCCAGCTGGTTTATACGTCGGATGCCGCTGGCGGCCCGCAGCTCTACATCATGCCGGCCGGAGGAGGCCAATCGCGCCGACTCGCCACCAATATCAGCGGCTACTGCGCCGAACCGGACTGGAGCCGGGGTAATCCCAATCTCATCGCCTTCACCGTGCGCGTCGGACGCGGGTACCAGATCGCCGTCCATGATCTCAGTGGTCGGACACCGACCCGCATCGTTTCCAAGGCCCCAGGCGACGCGATCGAGCCGGTCTGGCTGGCCGATGGACGCCATTTGATCTACACGCAGCGCTCCCCGAACGCGCGGCGGCTCTTCATTCTTGATACGGAGACGAGTCGCTCGACCGCGATTAGCGCGGCCGGCGTGCAGGTCTCCGAGGCAAGCGTGCACGGCCCCTAAGCCGGGCCGCCCAGCTTGGGCGGATCAGGAGCGAATTTCTCCTGCCTCCTCGTAAACACCGAGGTGGCGGAGGCGCTCGTAGCGCAGGTCGACCAGCTTCTCCGTTTTGACCGCACGCAGGTCGTTGAGGTGCTTCTGCAGCGTGTAGCCCAAAGCCGCCGCAGCCTGCTTGGGGTCGTTGTGCGCGCCACCGAAGGGCTCGGCGATGACCTCGTCGACGATGCCGAACTGCTCGAGGTGCTGTGCGGTGATTTTCATCGCCTCAGCTGCCTTGGGTGCGGCTGCCGCGTCCTTCCAAAGGATCGCCGCGCAGCCCTCCGGTGAAATCACCGAGTAGTAACTGTTTTCGAAAATCAGCACCCGGTCGGTCACACCGATTCCCAGGGCACCACCGGATCCACCTTCGCCCACCACCACGGCAATCGAGGGAACCCGCAGAAGCGCCATTTCGCGCAGGTTCACCGCGATCGCTTCCGAGACATGGCGCTCCTCAGAGCTGAGCCCAGGGTAGGCCCCCGGGGTATCGATGAACGTCAGCACCGGCAGCCCGAACTTCTCCGCCGTCTTCATCAGGCGTAGCGCCTTTCGGTAGCCTTCCGGCTGCGGCATACCGAAGTTCCGCGCCACTTTTTCTTTCGTGTCCCGCCCTTTGTGCTGGGCGATGATCATGACGGCTTGTCCTTGGAAGAAGGCCGTCCCTCCCACCAACGCGCGGTCATCCTTGAACTGACGATCGCCGTGCATCTCCCGAAAGTCTTCGCAGATCGCCTCCACGTAATCCAAGGCATACGGCCGCTTGGGATGGCGCGCGATCTGCACCCGCTGCCACGGCGTCAAACTCGAATAGATCTCACGCTGCGTCGCCGCGATCTTACGTTCAATCGCCGCCACTTCAGACGTCACATCCAGATTGCTCTCCAGCGACTGCTGTTTGAGTTGATCCAGCTGGGCGCTAAGCTCCCGAAGGGGCTTTTCAAACTCCAGCGTGTACGTCGGCTTGTCCATCTGTCCACCGTAGCGGCGGCCGAAAAGCCCTGTCAACGCACCCGCTGACTTGCCGCGTGTTCAAGTGCCATTCGGTTGTATCAAACCGCCGGCAAATCGAGCATCGCTCGATAAAGTTGTTGTGCCCGTTCGAGTTGCGCACGTTCCAGCCATTCATCTTTTCGATGCGCTTGGGCGAGGTCGCCGGGACCGATGACCACGACCTGAGCGCCCGCGGCCGCGTAATGACTCGCATCCGTGGCGTAAGGCGCGCCCACGGCCGAGGCATCGAGCCCGAGTGCCTCAAGCGCGGGAGAGATCCACGGGTGAAGGCGAGCGGAGTTTTCCGGGGGCAGGGGCGGTGCCAGGTACTCATCATCGTGCTCCACGTCCAAACCTTCGAGGGCGTGACGACGTTCCTCGAGCACCTGCTCAAGTGTTTCACCGGGCACCAATCGCCGGTCGCACAGAATCTCGCACCGGTCGGGAATGATGTTCTGGGCGGAGCCTCCGCGAATGACGTTGATGCTGGCCGCCGCACGGCCCGTCAGCGGGAACTCACGGTTCGCGCGCGGGATCATCCGCTCCTCCAGCGCTGCGATCACGCTCATCATCGCGCGAATCGCCGAGCGACCCTTTGTCGGGTCCGCCGAGTGCGCGGCCACACCGCGCGTCACGCTGCGCCAGCGGAACGCCCCGTTGTGCGCGACCACCGGTCTCAGCTGGGTAGGCTCGCCGACAATCACGCCGCGTAGGGGCATGTACCGGGAGAGGTCATCGCGGGCAAACGCCTGCGCGCCGGTCATGCCGGCCTCCTCGTCCACCACGAAGGCAATCGCCGCGTTACGAGCACGCCCCGGGGTCGCCGCCCAGGCCTGCAGAGCCCAGAGCATCGCCGCTCCCGATCCTTTCGTATCACACGCGCCCCGACCAAAAAGGCGTCCGTCCGACTCCGTCAGCGTCAACGGCGGCACCACCATTCCGGCGTGACTTACGGTGTCGAGGTGACTCTCAAAAATCAGCCACTCGGCCCCGGGAATCTCCGGAGCGGACACGACCAGATTGAAGGCCCCGTCCGCATCAACGGGGCTTCGCCGCGTCTCAAGGCCCCAAGCATGTGCCAGCACCTCGAGATGAGCAGCCAGCACCCCTTCCCCCCCTGCTGGGCCGCCGTAGCGCGGGTTGACGGTCTCAATCGCGACCATCTGCGCGAGCAGTTCCTGGCAACTCCGAGGTAGGGTGGGCGAAGGCATCGGGAAATCAACTCAGCTCAGCCACCGGTCACGGTGGGCGAGGATGAACGCATCGTCGATCAATTCCGGGTAGTCACGCGAGACGCGGGTCAGTTCTTCGGCCTGGCCGGGTGAGAGCGCTTCCGCCGGATTCAGGCAGAGAATTGTCTCCACTAAGCCTTGGCGCCGAAGGACCTCCAGGATGCCCGGAATGCATCCGTGGAAGCGGTTGGCGGCGTCAAATAGGGCCGCATTCATGTCCGTGACAGCCACCGCCCGATCGAGCCACTGCGCCGCCAGGGTCGAGCCGCGATTCACGGCTTGGATCTCCGCCAGCAGCCGGACCGCTGCGTGGGTCCAGACACCCCAATGGCCGAGGAGCCCGCCGACGATGCGGCAGGTTCGCGGACCGTGCGGGGTGGCGAAGGTGAACGGGGTGAGCAGATCCGCGACGATCGTGTCGTCGTTCCCGGTGTAGAGCGCGAGATCGGTGCGTCCGGAGAGCGCTAGGGCGCGCACCACGTCGATCGTCTGATAGCGGTTGAAGGGGGCGATCTTGATCGCGACTACTTCGGGAATGTCGACGAAGCGCCGCCAGAACGCGTGACTCAGCACTCGTCCGCCGACGGCGGGTTGGAGGTAGAAGCCAACGACCGGAATGGTCCGCGCCACGGTGGCGATGTGCTCAAGGATCGCCGCCTCCGGCTCTTCGCGGAACGCCGCCATACTGACGAGGCCGGCATGGTAGCCCAAGCTGCGGGCCAGCTCGGCCTCGGCGACGGCCTGGACAGTCTTGCCGCAGATGCCGGCGATCATGGCCACCTCACGACCACCCGCCGCCTGGTGCTCCCGCTGGGTGTGCGCCGCGAGTTCGAGGACCGGACGGTAGAGCCCGTGGGCCGGATCGCGGATTTCGAACTGGGTCGAGTGCACGCCCACGGCCAGACCGCCCGCGCCGGAGTCGAGGTAGTAGCGGGTGAGGGCGCGTTGATGACGCTCGGAAAAGCGACGTCGGCTATCTAGGGCGAGGGGGTGGGCCGGGATGACGTGCCCAGCGAGGAGATGAGAGCGAAGGTCCATGATCAGAATTTTCCGCTGCGGGCTTCGAAGTGCGTGGGCTTTCCCAGCAACCGTCCGCCGGCTGAGAGGTGATCCACGATGAGGTCCATCATCTGGTCAACACTGACGGTCGGCGGACCGAAAAGCGCGATCGAGCGGCTGGCATCGGCGAGCCATGCGGTGGGGGCCTCTTGGCCGACCACGCGGGCGTCGCGACCGAAACGTCGCCCGAACTCGTGGGCGACCGCGCGGATCGAGAGTTTCTCCGGTCCCGTGATGTTCAGGCGGCTCGCTGGGCTTGCGGTGTGCTGGAGGCACTGGATTGCGCGCGCGCAGGCATCGCCCTGCCAGATGCAGTTGAACCAACCCATCGTGGCATCCACCGGTTCGCCTGCGACAACGCGCTGGGCGATGTCGACCAAGACGCCGTAACGAAGCTCCACGGCGTAATTGAGCCGGTACATGAGCTGCGGCGTCTGATGGACCTTGGAATAGTAACTGAAGACGCGCTCACGCCCCACACAGGTGCTGGCGTACTCGCCGAGGAACGCCACGTCCTCATCCTCGTTCGAGCCGCGCCCCTCGACGGAGGCGAATGGATAGACGCACCCCGTCGAAAACACGACGATGCGCGCGTTGCGGTAGTGCTGCGCCACCAGCGCGGGAACCACGGTGTTTTGGATCCAGGTGGCTTCCGGCGCAGACGAGGTGCCGAACTTCTGGCCGGCGAGGTAAAGCACGTTCGGCACCAACGGCAGCTTCGCAACTTGAGCCGCATCCGCGAGGTCGCAGGAGAGGGTCTGCACCCCAAATGACTCCAGCTCCTGCCGCGCCTCGGGCCGGCTGAAGCGCGACACGCCGAGCACACGCGCCTCCTTGCGTCCCGCCTCATCCAGGGCCCGGCGGAGCATCACCGCGGTCGTGGTACCCATCTTGCCGCCGACTCCGAGAACGACGAAGTCGCCGGGGAGGTGTTTGACCGCTTCCGTGGCGCCTGGTGTGGGGCGGGAAAGCAGCGCTTCGATCTCATGGTCCGTCTTCGGCATAGACGCCATGTTCAAGCTCAACGGGTACCTTCGTCAACCGGAGCTTGTCAGGGATTTCGATGCGCGCAGACTCTTGTAGCCCGCGCAGCCGCGTGGTGAATTTTCATGACGGTCCTCGACGCCCATACTCATCCGCATTTCCGCGAACATCAGGCGGGTCGCGCCGCGGCGGATGTCTTCCTGCGCGAGGCGGGCCGATACGGTATCGAGCATATCGTGGCGTTGGGAGATGTGCTGGCGTTTGGACGGAGTCCGAATGCCGATCAACTGCGCTCGATCAATGACGACACGCTCTGGCTGGTGAAGCGTCACCCCGAACAGGTCACGGGATTCTGCTATCTGAATCCTACGTTGGGTGAGCGTGCCGTCTGGCAGGAGGTCGAACGTTGCGTGGCGGTCCCCGGGATCCGCGGTCTGAAACTGGAGGTGGCCAACAACGCGCGCGATGCCTGCATGCGTCCCGTGATGAAGGCGGCGGAGCGCTACGGTCTTGTCGTGCTCCAGCACGCGTGGAACATGACGAAGATCAAGCAGCGGAGTTTTCACACCGATCCGGAAGATGCGGTCTTGCTGGCACGCCGTTTTCCGAATGTCCGCGTGATCATGGCCCATCTCACCGGCTGCGGCGTGCGCGGCGTCTTGGCTGCGCGGGGCTGCGACAACCTAGTGGTCGACACATCGGGTGCCGCGCCGGAGGCGGGCATTGTCGCGTATGCCGTCGAAAAACTCGGTGTGCACCGCGTGATTTACGGCTCCGACGCGCCCATCCGCGATTTCGCGGTGGCCATCGCCCGCATCACCGGGGCGGGGCTCGGGCGTGACGCCGAGCGCCGGATTCTGCGCGACAACGCCCGCGAACTCCTGCGCTTGCCATGAACGCTTTCGACGCTCTCACCTGGCTGGGTCGCTGGCCCTTCGCGTTTCTCGCCGAGCGCAATGCTGCCGACCTCGCACGGCATCTCAAGGCCCACGGTATCGCACGGGCGCTGGTCTCGCCGCTGGATGCCGCGTTCGCGCCGGAGCCGGGGCCGTCCAATCGGGCTCTCTTCCGCGCGGTGCGCGGTGTGTCCGCTTTGGAAGCGGTACCGGTGATTAATCCGGCGCTACCCGATTGGCGGGATCAGTTGCAGGACTGCCTCGACCGCGCTCCGGTCCGTTTGGTGCGGATCTTGCCGTCGTATCACCGGGTCGCGCTGACCGGGCCCGCGATGGCTGAATGCGTGGCGATGTGCCGCCAACAGGGCGTGAAGCTGGCCATCCAGGTGCGGTTGATCGACGAGCGTCACGAACACCATGCGGTGTCGATCCGTCCACCCAAGGTGGCGGTGCTGGCCCGGTTTCTCGACGCGTTTCCGAACGAGCCGGTGCTGCTTTCTGGGCTGCTCCGGACCGAGGCGGCGACGCTGGCGGCAGGCCGCCCGCAGGTGAGGGTGGATCTAGCGTTCGTCGAGTGGCTGGAAACCCTCCGGACCACGCTGGCGGCGGTGCCCGCCCGGCAGGTGGTGTTCGCGTCGCACACACCGTTTCTGGAAACCGCGGCGGCTCCGGCGAAATTCGCCCGTGCCCGCATCACCCCGGCGGCGAAGCGCGCGCTGCTCTCGGGCAACCTCGAGCGCTTTCTTTCGGCATGAGCATTTCCCCATCCCCGATCGTTGATGAACCGGTTCCTCGCCCACGTCGCTGGGGTGATGCGGAGTTGCGTCGACTCGCGGAGATGGTGGGCCAGGATTCCCTTTTCTACTGGAAGGGACCGCAGACGGCGGCGCTGACCCGCGAGTTCCAGACGCATTACTCGCTGCGTCATGTTTTTCCGACATCGTCGGGATCCGCCGCTTTGCACGTAGCCGTCGCGGCGCTGCGGTTGCAGCCCGGGGACGAGGTCATCGTACCCCCGATCACCGACATGGGTTCGGTCATCGGCATCATCTATCAGCAGGGAGTGCCGGTGTTCGCTGATGTGGATCCGCGCACGTACAACCTAGATCCGGTTGCCGTGGCGCGCGCGATCACTCCGCGCACGCGCGCGATCATGCCGGTGCACTTGGCGGGCAATCCCTGTGACGTGGCGTCGCTGGTCGCACTCGCGCGTCCGCGCGGGATCGCGATCATCGAGGATTGCGCCCAAGCGTGGGGCGCTCGCGTGGATGGGCGCCCGGTCGGGCTAGCGGGTGATCTGGCGTGTTACTCGTTCAACGACTTCAAGCACGTGAGCTGCGGCGACGGTGGCATCGTCGCCACCAATGACGAGGCCCGTGGCACCGGACTTTCGAAGTGGGGTGACAAGTGCTACGACCGCGTCGGTGGCAGCCGCGAGCCGACGGAGCTCGCGCCGAATTACCGCATGAGTGAGCCGCAGGCGGCGGTCGCCGCGGCCCAACTTACCAAGCTCAGCGCGCTGGTCGCAACGCGCCATCGCCTGGGTGAGCGGCTGACCCACGCGCTTCGTCGCGTTCCGGGGGTGCTGCCGCCAGAGACGCTGCCCGGGGCATACCACTCATACTGGTTCTACTTCCTTCGGCTCGAGTTGGAGCGTTTCGGCGTGGGGCGCGACGCGTTCGCTGCGGCGCTGCGCGCGGAGGGCGTGGCAGCGGGCGCTGGCTACATCGTGTCGCCCGTCTATCGCTACCCCGTCTTCCAGAATCACAATTTCTTCGGTGGTCACTGGCCGGTCCGCGATAGCGGTCTCTCGCAGATGGACTACCGCACCGTGGAGTGCCCTACGGCGGAAGCCATCCTGCGCGATGGCATCACGCTGCCCATCAACGAAGCCATGACCGATGGTTACATCGACAAGGTAGCCAGAGCCATCGAGGCCGTCGCGACGCGGTTTCGGAAGGGCTAGGCGAGGGTTGGCGCGGGCTCCGCGCCGACTAGGTCGTCGCTGCTGATGTCGCCAGGCGCAGGCTGGCCGCGATGTGATCGACGTCGTCGTCGGTGAAGCGCCAGCCGATCGGCAGCGCGACGAAACGCGATGTCAGGTCCTCGGTCCGGGGAAAGTCTTCCGCGCGATAGCCCGCCACTGGCCACGGCGCGAGGCCGCGGAACGGCGAGAGCGCCGGGTGGGCGGTCTGGCCCGACTTGACGTAATCGCGGTGGTACTGCGGGTAGGTTCCAGTCCGTTTTTGGCACCAGACGCCTTGGGCATCGAGTCGCTCCCGAAGCTGTGTCGCGGCATCCGCCGAGGAGGCGTAGCCGTAGAGTTCGAAACCGAAATCCCCTTCGGGATCCGCGAGTGGGCGCCAGGAGAAGCCAGCAAGCGCGCCCGCCTTCGCCACAAGACGTGACTTCAACCGCCGGCAGTGATCGCGGATGCCGTCGAGCTTACGCAGTTGTGCCAGTGCCACGGCAGCCGTCAGTTCCGACATGCGGGACTGCCCGCCGGCGAAAGCGTCTTCGCGCGGTGGGGTGATCTGAGTGTGATGGACTCGGTATTGGCCGAGATCGCTCAGACGGACCGCGCGTTCGTAGAGCCGGAGATCCCGGGTGGCCACCAGACCCCCCTCTCCCGCGGTCATGGGCTTGTTGTGTTGGAAGCTGTAGATCGCGGCATCCCCCCACGAGCCGAGCGGGCGCCCCTGATAGGTCGCACCAGGCGCCTCCGCGCAGTCTTCGATGACAAACAGCCCGCGGCGGTGCGCGGCATGCAGGATGGGCTCCAGATCGGCCGCCGCGCCTTGGTAATGCACCACGAGGACGGCACGGGTTCGCGGGGTCGCCTTCCGGACAATCTCCTCTGGGTCCAGGCAGAGCGAGGCGTCAATCTCCGCGAGTACGGGCCGGGCCCCGGTCCGCACCACGGCGGTGAAGCACGAGATCCAACTCCATGCCGGTACGATCACCTCGTCACCGGGTCCGATGCCGGCGGCCGCGAGTGCAATCTCCAGCGCTGCCGTTCCGCTGGTGACGCCGAGGGTGTAGGGAATCGCAAACCGCGCCGCTGCCTCCCGTTCCAACGCGGCGACCATCGGCGGAGGGCGGGTAGGATCGTTGCCGTAGTAACGGAAAAGTTCACCGCGGCGCAGGACATCGAGCACGAGCGCCTCTTCCTCGGCGCCAATTGCGGCGGACCCGAGGCCGAGCGTTGGACGGGGGCGCGGGGAACTCATGGCGCTAGCGTGCCCGCTGTCTTCTCCGGGAGCCTCGCCACGAGATCCCGAGAGGAAAGCACAAAGCCAAACTCGACCGAAACCCGCCACAGGGCCTGCTGCTTTTCGCGTTCCTCCCTAGCGGTTTCCCGGTTCTCGACCGCGGTGACCGCATCTTCAAGAACGGAGCAGATCACGCCGTGCCTCGCCATGTCGACCATCCCTCCCGGCGACATCAGCAGACACCAGTTGATCGCGAAGCCGGCGTAAATGAGGTGATTGATGTCGTGGGCGCGGCAGAGTGCAGCGAGCTGGGCCGCATCCTCGGCGATCCCTTCGTCGCCGACGGGACGTGCGGCCGGAGCGAAATCGAGCTTCTGAAAGCCGGCCGTGATGTCGGGTTGGTTGTGGTGTCCCGGACAGACCTGATTCTGGCGCAGGGTGCGGAGGTTCGCGTACACCGGATCGGGTTGGACCTGCGCGTGAACGGGCGACGAGCCAGCGAGTTGGCGCGCTCGCTGGAAGCCGGGGAGGTGGGAGTAGTAGTCGCGACCGCCCCCTACGACGTGGAATAGCGGCAGCGGCGAACGACGGACACTGCTCAGCAGCGGCGGAAAGATGTCCCGGAGAATCCGCTCGGCCCGGCCGTAGTATTCGACCGCCCGCCGCCAGCCTGGGTACTGGTGCGGCTGGCCGCAGTCCCATGCATGCATCACCACGAGCGCGGTGTGCTCCAGCGAGACATCAATCTCGCCCGACTTCCAGCCGCCGTAGGCCTCCGCTGGCACCGCCAGGGATAGATCGGCGTCGAACTGTTGGTACAGTCGGGTCGGAAGACGGAGGACGCGGCTCATGGGCGGGGCAACGGGACCTGGGCGCGCGCCGCGACCTTGCGCAGGGCGAGACCAATGGCGATCAAGAGCAGACCGGCGATGAGGTTGCGACTGGCCGGCGCGAGCGCGGATCCGGGCAAAAACGTGCACAGGGAAAGCACGATGCCGAGGACGAGGGTCATGGTGCCGATCACGCCGTAGACTGCGAGACCCGCGTGCGAGGCGGCCGGGGCATCCGGCACCGGCGTGCGGAGATCGGCGTCGAGCCGCTCGATCTCGGCGTGGCGCGGATCATTCCGACGATACCAGAGCGCCGAGACGGCAAATACGATCGTCGCGGTGACGGCTTCGCTGAGCACGTTGCGCGCCAGCGGATTGGACTCCCAGACGCCCAGCACCATCAGGGTGATCGCGACCGCCAACGCGGCCGAGCAGGAGGCGATTCCCGACCACCAGGGTGTCCGCCGGAAGATCATTCCTAGCGCCACCGGCATCATGAAGGCTGCCATCAGCGAGTAATACTGCAGGGCGAACTCAAAGGCACCGCCGAAGCGTGGGATGTACAGCGCCACCGCGATGCCCAGTGCGCCAACGATGAACATCGTGGCCTGGGCAACCCGAAGCTGTTTGCGGTCCGACGGTTCGTGCCCGCGCCAGCGCCGATGTAGCGGCACGTAGATATCGCGCGTCGTGGTCGCGGACAGCCAGTTGAACGCATCGTTGGCCTGACCGAGCGTGGCGGAGAGCACTGCAGAGACAACGAAGCCGATCAGGCCGTGCGGCAGGAGCAGCAGCGCAAGCGAGACGTACGAGGCCTCGGCGGGCTCCTTGAGGGAGGGCCAGAGTGAGCCGATGTCCGGGAAGATCACGCGCGCTGCCATCACCGGCAGGATCCAGAGGAGCGGGCCGACGAAGGACAGCACCGCACACAGGAGCGCCATCTTCCGCGCCCCGCGCTCGTCGGGCACCGAGTAGTAGCGCTGGGCGAGGTGCCAGGCCACGTTGTAGCCAAGGAGGCAGTTGATCGCGTACCCGAGGAGGAACCAGGGGTCCGCCGAGGTTCCCTGCAGCGAGAAGTAGCCTTCCGGAACCTCGTCGAGGAGTCGCTGCACCCCCGCCGACCAGCCTCCCTCGCCGCCGAGATGCAGGTACGACACCGGGAAAATGATCACCGTCATCACGACAATGATTACGGACTGCACCGCGTCCGAGAGCACCGCAGCCCACAGGCCGCCAATCACGGTGTAGAGCACCATCACGGTGCCGACGACGAGGATCGAGACCTGCAGTCCGCTCAACTCAACGCCTCCGAGGTTAAACATCCGTCCGCCGAAACCGAGCGCGGTCGAAACGAAGATACACAGGATGTACAGGCCTTGCCCGATCCCGACCACCTGCGGAACGATCGCGGTTACGGAGTAGAAGTAGGTCGTCGACGGAGAGAATCTCCGCGTGAGGAATTGGAGGGGCGTCTCCAGGCGCGCTCGCCGCCACATCTTGGCGAAGTAGAAATAGCCGACAAGGTACGCGGGCGCCGCCATGGTGAAGAGCAGGATCGCTCCGACTCCGACCCGATACGTGTAGCCGGCGGCGGCCACGAACATGAACGCGGAAAAGCCTGAAACCCAGTTCGACAATCCGGCCAGCACCCAAGGAATCTGGCCGCCGGCGCGGAAGTAGTCGTCGGTTCCCCGATTCTTCCGGGCGGCGTAGAAGCCCACCAGGACAACGATCACGAAGTACAGGAGAATCAGCCCGTAGTCGTAGGCGTTGACCGTATTGAAGGTGGGCATGGTCAGGCGACGAACTGGGGAGCCTTACCTTCCGCCACGCGAAGGCGGGCGGCGTAGCGTTGACCACGGTGCTCGCCGGCCACCGACCAGCCGTCGGTTTCGCGTGTGACCGCGAGGTTTGCCGCCGCGGTGTGGGCCGGGCCCGTGCTGACAAGGGTCAGGATCTCGTGCCGAAGTCCGGATGCCGATGAAACGTGAGCGTACGGGAAGACTCCCTCTGCATCGGGTAATGCGAGTCGGCCGGTCTCGGCCTTTACCGCCGATGCGGAATAGGCTACGCCATGAGCGACCGCGAGGGGACGCTGGATCGAGAAGGTCGATCCGCTTGCGGTGACTTGTGCGCGACCGTCGTCGTTGAAAGCCTGGAAGCGTAGTTGCACGGGGTGCGCCTTTTCGAGCACCACCCGGTCGAGCAGGAGCACCACGTCGGGTTTCAGGACCACGACCGTGCGATCGACGAATCTCACCTCGGGAAGGACCAACGCGTAGGCGTCCGTGGCATCACTGGTGACGCACATCCAGTCAGCGCCCTTGGCGTAGGCGGTCACGCGGGCCTCGGCGAAGGAGGGATTGGTCCCCTCGCGACCATCATGGTACTGATGTCCCTGGCCATTGATCAGCACCGCCGAGTGCGCCTCGGTTTGCCGGAGCAGCCAGGTGGGCAAGGTCGGCGAGTAGCCGGCCTTGAAGGGATCGTGGAAGAGACGTTCGCCGTGAGCCTTGAGGATGACGCTGTTGCGGTCGGCGTGTTCATGGTTGGCCGGGCCGCCACTGCGCAGCGCAACGACGGTGTCCTCGGGCTTCCATCCGGTGCGGGACACGACCCAGTCGTTGCTCATCCGGACATCGTGCAACGCGGGTCCGGGCCGGGAGGTCTCGGCGTCAGGCCAGAACCAGACTGCCGCCTGAAGCTGCTTCAGCCCGCCCACCTCGTGCGAAACGTGGTGGCAGAGTGGATCGCCGGTGACTTGGCCGACCCAGCCAGCGACCGTGACATCCATGCCGCTGCCGGCGTCACCGAAGTTCACGACATCTTGGGTGGGGGTGTAGTTGATCTTGGGCGTCGCATTGTACTCCTTGTCCATGTTCGGGTCTTTGATGACCGCGCCGGCCGTGGGCATCGACATCGCGAGGGCGTAGCGAACTGTCCCCGGGTAGTTGATCAGCGCGCGGTCGTCGATCCCGAGCCGCCGATGCAGCGCATCCGCAAAGATCGCCAGATGCGAGGTCGTGTAGCCCCAGTAGCCGACACCCTCGTCGTAGGAGCCGTCCTTGCCGTACATGATCGAAAAGGCCTGTGCACTCTGGCGGGCGAGTTCCAGCCAGCGGTCCGCTTGCGGATGGCGGCCCTGAAACCAAAGGCCGGCGAGGCCCAGCCCGCAGGTCGGGATGACCTTTAAGTTGGTTGAGTTGAGGATCAGTGGCCAGCGACTCAGATCGAAGCGGAACTTCATGTCGTCCTCGGGATCGATCGTCCAGCCGCGCACGCGATCCGGATACTTCAGGCCGTAAAGGGTTCGATAGCAGGCGGGGGCACCTTCGTTCTGGATCCGCTGTTCCACTCGCTCGCGCAGATCGGTAGGGAGGGCGTCCCCGAGCCAATCGAGCGCATAGCAGGTGGCGATCGTAGCCTCGGGCGCGCGTTGCAGCCCAATCGTGAGGGAGCCTCCCTCGAGGAAGTAGTCCCAGCGTTTGTAGTCACACAGCCGCCGGAGCGCGAGCAGGCAGAGCTCGCGCTGGGGTGCCTCGCCCCAGACCGCGTACGCGAAGGCGGAGTTCTGCACGAGCCGCCAGCAGCGCATGAAGTCGGTGACATGATTGGTCAGCCGGAGTTCAGTGGTGAGGAAGCGTGTTTCAGCCTCGAAATTGATGTTCCGAAGCATCGCGCGGACCTCGTTGAGCCGGGGGTGCTCCAGATTTTCCCGGATGCGCGGCAAATCGGAACGATCGAAGAGAAGGCCGCGGGTCGGACCGGGCATGCCGGATGCGGAGGGGGTGGCTTCGGGTCGACTGGTGGCGCCGAGGCGGGACAGGGGAGCGAGCGCCGAGAGGGCGACACCGGTTTGGAGAAAGTGACGGCGCGTGGTGGGGTTCATCGGCGGGGAGAGGAGGCGAGCATGAGATGATAACGAGCGATGGCGACGGCGGCATGGCTGCCGATCGTATCACCGAGTTCAGCCGGGACGACGCGGCAGGCCCGGAGGCTGGGGCCGAGCGCTTCGCGCTCGAGCACCTCGTTCATTGCCGGCGCGATGAAGCGTTCGCAACGGGCGAACACGCTGCCGATTACGATCCGCTCCGGGTTGAGGATGTCGATCAACAGCGCGAGCGCCTCGCCGAGGCGGGTGCCGACGTTTCGCCAGAGCTCGAGTGCGAGCGCATCACCGGCCGCAGCGGCGAGGCCGACGTCCTTCGCGGTGACGGTATCGATCGCCTGAAGGCGGAGGCTGGAGGGGCGAGTTGAGCCGGCGAGCGCGCGGCGCGCGAGTTGCGCGATGCCGCCGCCCGAGCAGAAACCTTCGAAGGAGCCTGCCTTGTTGAAGCCTACCGGGCCGTCGGCCGCCAAGCGAAGATGGCCCACTTCGCCGGCATCGCCGGTGGTTCCCTCGTAGAGACGTCCGTCGAGGATCAAGCCCCCGCCCATTCCGGTACCGAACGTAAGGAAGATCATGTTGCGGGTGCCGCGGCCGGCGCCGTCCTGCCACTCGGCGAGCGCGCAGGCATTGGCGTCGTTCATTAGCCAGGCCCGACCGCCGAAGCGCGCCGTGATCTGCTCGCAGATCGCGATGCGGTCCCAGCCGGGCAGATTGGGCGGAGAAAGAATGAGTCCGCGCGTCGCATCGAGCGGGCCGCCACAGGACACGCCGAACGCGGTGCCAGGCGCCGGCCGCAGGGCGGCCACCTCGTCGAACAGGCGCTGGAGCGTCTCCTGAGGCGTACTGGTCGCGAACCGGACCACTTCCTTTACGCCGTGGTCCCCGACGGGAATGCTCACGGCACACTTGGTGCCACCGAGGTCGATGCCGATTACGGGAGTCGAAGTCATGGGGACGAGGGAAAGCGGAGTTTTTCGGCCTCGCGCTCAAGGAAGGGTACGCCGCGCTCCATCCATCCTGGCCGCGGGGCCCCCTTGAGGTGATGGTCGAAGAATTGGCTCATGCGCCGGGCATAGTCCTTCTGGTCCGCCCGGCGACGCAGGCCGTGGAATTCACCGTGGTAGTTAATGAGGTAGACCTCGCTTCCCGCGCGGCGCAGCGCGAGGAACAACTCAACGCCCTGGCTGAAGGGCACGGTATCGTCGCCGTCGTTGTGCAGGAGGAGCAGCGGCGTGCGCACACGATCCGCGAAGAACACCGGGGAATTCCGCAGGTAGGCGAGCGGATCTTCGTAGAGCGGACGGTTGATGCGGCTTTGTTCGCTCTCGTACTTGTATTGCCGAGAGCGGCCGGAGCCGCTGCTGATGCCGGCGTACGCGCTGGTCATGTTGCCCACCGTCGCACCCGCCGCCGCCGCCTGAAACCGCGTGGTCTGGGTCACGAGGAAGGCGGTCTGGTACCCGCCCCACGAATGTCCCTGAATGCCAATTGCCTCCTCATCCACGCCACCGCCGCGGATGACTTCTTCGACGGCCGGCAGCACACAAGCGAGGGCGCTGGCTCCTGGATCCCCGATCCGGTACGCGATATCTGGCATCACCACCATGTACCCGTTGCTGGTGTAGAAGGAGGGATTGATGGTGGTGCCCGGGGTCGGCGGGATGAACCAGTTCACCGTCTGGGAAAGTCGCTCGTAGAGATACACGATCAGCGGGTACTTTTTCGAGGGATCGAAGTTCGCCGGCAGGAACACCGCCATGGGAAGCGTCTCACCGTGCAGCGAGCGGTAGGAGCGTAGCTCGGCCCGGCCCCACTGGAAGGCGTGCCTCTGCCGATCGCCCTGGCTGATCGGCCGGAGCGTAGCAAACGACGCGTCGGTTGCATGCAGGTCGGGAAAGAGGTCAAATCGGGCGCGGGTCACGAGCAAGGCATCGGCCTCGCCAGCGCGGGCGGCGACGTCGAGCCGGGCGTTCTCCCAGCGCAGGCGCACCGGAGCGTCACCCACCGCCATTGCGGTCCGGAAGAAACCGGTCGCACGTGTCTGCTCGCTCTCGCCACGCAGGATCAGGGGGCGGGAGACGTCGACTCCGAGGCTCTCGCGGCCTCCGCGCGTCGGGGCGGGAGCCACGAGGCGGAGTGCGATCCCTGACTCCCGTCCCGCGCCGGCCGTGAGGGCACGCGCGGGGCGGCCGTCGAGGAAGAGCTGCCAGAGGTCAAATCGATCGTAGACCAAGAAGGAGGCCGAGTCGCTCGTCCAGCCGGCCGCGCCGTGCGGCAGCGGCGCCCGCGGAAGGTCGTTGTCCTCGTTGACGAGCGAAACACTCAGGCCCGCGGTGAGATCGATCCGCTGCCCGGCCTGCGCGTCGAAGGCGTTCCAACGACCGTCCTGATGAAACGCGATCCAGCGTCCATCCGGTGACCACTGGCTCGCTGTCCAGTCGTTGAGCTGACGGGCCACGACGATTGGCTCTCCGCTGTCGCCCGCGAACATCACGAGGTCGTGAAAGGGGCCTTCGAAATCCAGTCGCGCCCGATATGGGCGGTCATCGCGAACGAAGGCGCGTCGACCATCGGGGCTGAGGGTGACTTGCGCCGGGAGGAATTCCCCCAGTACCTGTGTGGCTCCGGTCGCCACGTCGATCCGCGCGGCGAGGCCACGGAGGCGTTCCCTCGGAGCCCGCTGGGCTTGCATGGGCTGCAGGAGCTCGTCCTGCCAGTGCCAGATGTCCGCCGTGACGCGTTCCTCGTCGTCCGCCGGTGGAGCGATGGGCTCGGCGGTCGTGGTTGGGCGCAGCACGAGGAGTAGGTGAGATCCATCGAACGAATAGACCGGCGCATGGTCGGGGCTCGCGGCCAGCCCGGTGGAGAGCGCAGCGCCCGGTGCTGCAGCGTTGATCAGGGGGCGCGCCTGAGCCGTGGCCGTCTCCCAGACGAAGACGCCGCTGGGATCGGTGGCGTCGCGCCCGTCGGAGGGCTGAACAAAGAACGCCAGCCGCTGCTGCTGACGGTCCCAGGTGAGCCGGCGGTATTCGCGCGCGCCAGTGAGGATCGGCTGGGGCGGAGCATCGGTACCGGGCACCACGTGAAACAGCCCGGCTGGCCGGTCGCCCTCGGCTGCGGTCGCGAACACCAGCGTCCGACCGTCGCGCTGCAGCGCGTACTCCGTGACACCGGCGAAGCGACGGGTGGCCGTGGGTGAGGCGGCGTCGAGCGGACGGAGCTGCAACTCCGCTCCTTTCGTGGCTGGATCGGACGATGCGACGAGCACGGCAAGCCACGGCTGGTCTCTGCCCGCCAGCTGGTACCCGCGCACGCGGTCGATGCGCTCGACGCTGCGGTTCGCGGTGTTGACGATGAGTAAACCCTCCGTGATGGGCTTGCGCTCGCGCCGGGCGGCCTTCCGTTCGGCGTCGGACGGGAAGCGGGTGGCAATGACGAAGCGACCCTCCGGGGAGAAGACGACCGATGGCTCCCGCCGCGGTGCAGGTCGTTCCGGATTGTGGTCGGCTGAGGCAGTCGGGGGGGGAGGCAGCGCTCCGATCGGCTGACGCCATTCATCGCCCGAGGGGACGACCCGAATCACCAACTCCCCGTCGCCTTCGAGAGGCATCAGGGCGTAGGCGGCCGTCTGCCCGTCGGGCGCGAGTGTTGGACTCAGGATCGACCGCCAGCCATCGTAGTCGTCGTGGGTCAGTGGCCGCCCCACCGAGGTGGCTGACGGACTTGCACGATCTCTGGCCGTCCCCTCCCCGACGCTGGAAGCGCGCGGGGGAGAGTCGCCCCGGGCGCCCGGGGCGAACAACGCGGCAAGGGAGAGCAGGAGCAGGACCGGGCGACGACGCGAAGGCATCAAGGCGAGGCGCGCAGACGGGAACGCCGCCTGCGCGTGATTGAATTCAGGGTTTAGGGATTCAGATCCACCGGATCGGACGGCTTCTGATAATTCGTGCGGTAGGTCTTTTCCGCGGCGGCCAGCTTCAGGAAGACGTCCAGCGGTACCACTTCCACCGGCTCGCTCAGGCGATCCAGAATCGAGGCCACTTTATCGACCGTGTTGGTCTCGCGAATGTGCATGAGCAGGAAGTAAGGCCGCTGTGGATTGAGCTGGATCAGCTCCTCGACGTCGGCAGCGGCCTCTTCCTCAGGCCGCTCTACATCGAGGTAGTAATCGTAGCTCAGGAAGGGGCGCGTATCGCGAAGATCGAAGGTGCGCGCCGTGCCGTAGCCGTTGATAAAGCCGATCACATCCGGAAATTCCTGGTAGTAGCGGTCGACGATTTCCTTGGGTAAGTCGGTGTTGCCGACGTGGCGATTACCCTCGGAATAGTCCATGATTTCCATGACGCGGAGGTCGAGACGGGTCATGAGATCGCGGGCGCTGGACATGAGCCGAGGAAATTTGTCGGCGGGAATGGATTTCGGGTACATGTAGCCGGGTCCACTCAGGCCGCCGATGAAGTAGTCGTTCGGCGTCTTGTCCTCGTAAAAGAACTGGAGAGCGGGAGGATTCATCCACACCCAGTTCATCAGCACCTGCCAACCATAGGGGATTTTGCCGCGGCCCGGTTTGGTCCACGCGCCGATGCCCATCGAATCGGTCGCGAGGGCCGCGACGTAGACTTTTTTCTCGGGCTTGAGGCGCGTGTTCTTCTCGACCGAGTGGTTGTTGCGGAACTTGAAGTCGGGGGTGAGCGGGATTTGGCAGGTGAAGGACACGTTCGGGACATTATGCAGCCCCTCCATGATCAACCCGTAGTTGCCCACCAGCGTGGTGTGCTGCCCCTCGGTGTCCTTGGCATAGGAATGCCAGCCAAGCACGACGCTCCCCGCGTTCTGCTGAGCGAGGAGCTCGTTCAGGAGCGCGAGCTCTTCCGGGTGCGCGGGGTTCGCGGACAGGTCGGCGCAGAACGCACGCGTCTTGATCGCAAAGTCGGCGACGCCCGGCTGCATTTCCATGCCGGCATGGCCGCCGAGGACGACGTAGTAGTCGCGTGAGCAGCGGCTCCAGTACGTGTCTTTGGCCCAGCGATAGATCTGATGGTCTGGCTGGCCCCGGAAGCGTCCACGGAGATCTTCTAGTTTCCTCAGACCATGCTTTTCGGCGAGCGGGATAAGCTCCTCGCTGACCACGACGCCATCGAGCACGCCGGCGGCAGTGAAGGCGACGAGGAGTGAGCTGCGGACCTCGCGGTCCCAGACCACGTAGCCCTTGGCGAAACGACTGAAGCGCTGGAGGGCACCGGCGGCGTCGTTCTCGGCGAGTCGATCGAAGCGCACGCCGTGGCGACGCTCGAGAAATCCGATGAGGGGACGGACGATCTCCCATTGCCAGGTCTTTGGGTATTCCAAGTAGACTTGGGGGGACTCTCGATTTGCGAGACCCTGCAGAGAAAGGATCAGTGCATGAGTGGGAATGTCGCCATCCATGCGCCAGTTCTCCGAGAGGGGAATCAGGGTGGCATGGGATGGAGCGCGATCGACCTTCTTGGGTTCGATCCCGGCGGCGCTGGCGGCACCGGTGAGCGCGACGACGAGGAGGAAGGCAGAGAAACGCTTCATGGCTTTACGGAAACGGAGGCGGCGGGAACGCGGGTGAAAACGTACACGATGGGTCGATTGCGCGTGCTGCGCAGCTCGGTGAGCGTGAGCACGGCTCCGTTGGCGGAGAGCTTGTAGTCGCTGAGGATGTTCACCTCGCGGTTACCCTGTTGAGTCTCGAGCGTCAGATCGCTGGAGAGCCGCAGCAGACGCCCCCCATCCAGCCACGTGGCACGCACGCGCTTGATGTGATCGCCGGTGGAGTACGCACCGAGATGGCGGTTGTCGGGCCACCAAGGCGTGGGGACGAGATTCACCTCCTGCTTGAGGTTGAGATTCAGGGTTTCTCTGAAGGTACGACGACCCCAGGCGAAAGCCCGATGGAGGATGACATGGTCGCCCTTGACGTCGAACGTCAGCTCGAGGGATTTCCACGGGCTGAGTTCGGTGCTGCGGTGAAGATCGATTTTCCAAGTGCCGTTAAAATCGGTCGCGGTGGCCGTCGCGAAAGCGCGGCTGGACGACCCGGTGGGGGCGACGGCGGAAGCCGGAGAGGCGTGGGCCGTGGTCAGGGCAACGAGGAGGCTCGCGGAGAATGCGAGGGAGGAACGCAGGACGGAGAGAAAGGAGACGGTCATGGAAGGGGGAAGAAAATAAAAAGGGGCGGAGGCTTGTGGCCTCCGCCCCGTTTGACTCAAGCATTCACATCATCCCGCTTCGCTCCGGAAGGAGCGAGGCGGGGGAGACATTAGAACTTGAGCGTGTTGCGGAAGATCCAGTTACGAGCCGGGGACAGCACGAAGGAGCCTTCCGAGTACTTCTCGTCGGTCACGTTGTAGACACCGAACGTGGAGTCGACGCGGTAGCCGAGGAATTCCCACGGATAGGTCGCCGTGAGGTCGAACACCAGGTAGTCGCCCGCCTGGTAGCCGTTGCGGAGGGGATTCCAGTCAACCGAACGGGAAACGACCGTCTCAGACGAGTAGCGGGCGCCGAAGCCGACGCGCGAGCCACGGCCGAGGCCGTTGACCAGACCGTCCGTGAACGTGTAGTTACCGAAGAAGTTGAAGCGGAACTCCGGAACGTTCTCGATGCGCGCGTTATAGTAGATGTCGGACGCGACCTTGGCGGCCGGGGTGAGGGCGTTGTACGCGGTCGTGCCGGGGGCGGCGCGGGTCTTGTCGTACACCGTCTTCGCCGTCTTCAGCCAGGAACCGTTGATCACGGCCTGGAAGTTACGACGCGGGGTCCAGATGACCTCAGCTTCGGTACCCTCGATCCGGTTGAGCAGATCGGTGGTGCGCCAGCGGAGGAGGCGCTGGCCACGGTAGGGCGAGCCGACCGGGAAGAGCGTGGTGCTGAAGTTCAGCGGCTCTTCGAGGTTGGACTGCTTGGCACCGTCATCCAGCATCTGGTTCTCACGCTCGCCGCGGAAGACCGAGAAGGTACCGACGAGCTTGCCGTCAGCCTTCGAGATCTTGGCGCCGACTTCCCAGTTCATACCGGTCTCGTTCTTCAGCAGCTCGAACACCCCACGCTGGGTGAGGATCTCGCGGAACTGCGCGAGGCTCGTGACCGTCTGACCGAGGTAGCTGAACGACTGGCCGGGGACGCCGCCAGCGCCGAAGGCACGGGCATCGTTGAACCAGAGTTCTTCGTCACCGGCGAAGATGCCGGACTGACGGCCCGAGTTGAACTTAAAGGTCTTCGAGTTCGACGCGTAGAGCGAGATTTCCTTCGTGATGGCGTACGAGAGACCGCCCATGTAGGAGTCGCCCTTACGATCGCTCTTCAGGCCGCGCTGGTACGAGATCGAGTGACCCCAGACGTTCTCCGGATAAGCCGTCGGATTGAGGTGCATGTCCGGGAAGTAGATGTACCACGGATAGTTGTTCGGCTGGAACTGGCCACGGGCCCAGTCCTTTTCCTCGCGGTAGCCGGCCAGAACGGTCAGGCGATCATCCAGCATCGAAGCCTGGTAGTTCACGTAGGCCGAGTGCTGCTTGGTCTTGTAGCCGTCCAAGGCATTGCGGTCCGTCTGGTGATAGACGCTGATGTCAGGATAGATCTCGAAGCCCGGATCGAAGTTCGAGTAGATCTGACGCACCGGCTTGATCGCACCCGCGCGATCGCGGATGACCTGATTCACCGGAACGCCACCGAAGTCATACTTCTGGACGTTGGTGCCGGCGTAGTCGGGGTTCGACGTCGTGTTGCGGGCGCCCGGGAGGAAGGCCCACTGCACGTCGCTGAACGCCTGACCGCCGAGGAACTGCTGGTACGGATTGATGCGCTGGAAGCCCAGCAGCACCTTGCTCTTGATGCCGAGGACGTCGAACTTGGCGACCGCGTCAACGTTGTGCGTCTGGGCGTAGCGATAGTAACCGGAAAGGTTACCCGTCGCGACGTTCCAGTTCACGCCGTTGGCGTACGGAGTCTGGATGGCGCCACCCTGACCGATGGAGTAATTCTCCGAATTCTCCTTGAAGTAGTTGTAGCGAACGTCGAGCCATTCGAACGGGCTCAGGTCGATCGTCGCGGAGACGTTGCGGATCTTGTTATTGAACTGCGCACCACGGCTCGTGTAGTTGAACGCTTCATCCTTCACGAATTGGCCAGCGGCATTCGTGATGTACGCGCCGCGCTCCACGCTCGTGTAGGAAGGGAGACCCCAGTCGCCCGTCGCGACACGCTTGTTGTTGATGTAGGTCGTGTACGCGAGGGTCGGGGTGGTGGTGTTCTGAACGACGGCCGCCGCAAGACCGTTGCCGGCATTTGCGGGGATCGTGTTCGCCAAGGTTGCGGTGGACGAACCGAACGCGCCGGTGGTGGCGGCGTTCTTCCAGCCCGCGAAATCGCTGTAGATCCAGTCGAAGTCGTTATACTGGAAGGTCTCGTCCATCTGCTCGGCCTCGAGGGTGATCTTCACCTTGCCGCTGTCGAACGGAACGAGGACGAAGGACGGGTTGATGTTCGTGTTCCGGCGGAACTCGAAACGGCGCTCGCCCTGGGTGTCATCCCACGCACCGACGATACGGAAAGCAGCCTTCTTCGACAGCACAGCGTTGTGGTCGAGGACGATCTTGTGACCGGAGTTATCGTTGATGGTGTAGCTGACCGTCGTGGGGATTTCCGTGAACTGCGGCAGCTTGCTGACGTAGTTGATGACGCCGCCGGGGTAGCCCTGGCCGAAGAACACGGCCGCCGGACCCTTGATCACGTCCACGCGCTCGATCGTGTCGAGGTTGTAGGCCGTGTAGCGGAAGACACCGTTCTTCATCAGGCTGTTCACAACGAAGCCGCGCATGGTGAAGGTACCCTGCGGGGTCGCCGAGTTGGCCGGAACGCGCATCGCGAAGCGGGTGTCGCCCGACGCCGCCGCGGAGTAGCGGAAGAGGTCGGTCAGCGAACGCGCATTCGTGTCGTCGAGGAACTCGCGCGACAGCACCTGAACGTTCATGGGGATCTTTTGGATCTCCATGCCGATCTTGGTGGCGGTGGCGGCGTTCGTCTTCAGGTAGCCGAAGTCACGATCCGTGTTCACCTCGAAGGCGGACAGGGTCAGGACGTCGGATTCCGCCGGAGCGGCCGGAGCGGCGACCGACGAGCTGGCGGCCGAAGCGGCAGCCGGAGCGGCGGACGGCGCAGGACGAGAGATCGCCTCCATCTCGGCGAGTCGACGCCGGAGACTGGCATTCTCTTCCTGGAGGCGGCGAACCGAGTCGGCGTCCTGCTGCCCGTGGGCAGAGGTCGCCGTGATCAGCGCCGCAAGACCGATCGCCAGCATTCGCTTGGCGCGGTCAGCGGGGGTACGCGGGGTGGGTATCATGTGTTGTGTGGTTTGTAGCTTCCGGTCTTGAACACGATTGGCGCATTCAGTGGAAAGGAGTGAGTGAGGGCTGCTCGGCTGTGAACAGTGGGGGGGACGGTTAAGACAGGTTTTTAGTAAGGAGCCGAGGAGAAATCGTGATCCCGATCCGACCGCCAATGGTTGGATTTTCGATGCGCCACAAGAGGTGGTCGACCACCTTGCGCACGAGCAGGGGGAGATTGATGTCGATCACCGCCGGTGAGTGATCTAAGTTGTGATAAATGACCGGGTTATAATTTCCGAGGATCGCCTCGAAATCCCGACCGGCCTTGCGCCCAGCCTCGCGGAGGGAGCGGAAGAAGGTGCCGCAGAAGTGGTCCACGGGAATATAAAGGCCCGTCGCCCGGGGCGAACTTTCGAGGAGTCGCTTCACCAGAGCATCGACTTCCGTGTTCATCGCGGCCTCGAGGTAGCTGACCCCGGGGTTCGCAGTGCCCAACACGGCGTGGACCGAGATTCCCAGTTCCTTCGCCCGTTCCACAAAGGCCCGATTGCGATGGACGATCGCGCTGTAGTCCGGATCAGTCGTGATCACCGCCACACTCTTATGGCCCCGTTCGAACAGGTAATTGGCCGCGATCTGGCCGTTTTCCTGATTGTTTGGCTCCACGTAGTCGCCCGGATAAGTCGCTGACCGCCGCGTCATGAACCAGACGTGCGGAATCTCGCGCAACTTACTTAGGCACTCCGCCGAGGGCTCCATGCCCTGGATGATCACCCCGTCCAGGCGTTCGCTCGCGAGGTTGCGCGGGAGCTCATCCGGCGTGCTCGAGAACAAAACCCGAAGATCCACGCGGTACCGGGGATCCGTCGACTGCACCTGCAGCAATTGGTCCTGAAACCAATTCAGGCTCGGATTATTCGCCCGGGCCCCCACGAACCATACGCCGATGCGCCGTTGCTCCGGCAACCGCGCCTTCGGACCACGTCGCCGATTCAGCGGCGCTGGCACGTAGTTGTGCTGCTCCATCACCGCCCGAATGCGCGCCAAGCTCTCCGCAGCGACCAGCTGCGGCTGATTGATCGCTCGCGAAACAGTCGCGGGCGATACTCGGGCTTTGACGGCAATTTCTGTGATCAGCATCGGGCGGGGGTAACCCTGCTTGAGAATTTCACTGAAATGTTGATGAAAAGCCCCGGGCCCGGGTCAAGTGGTTTCAGCTCGGTTTTCCGAAATGACTTCCCCGCTCAACGCTTCCGATTGCGCTTTAGAGCCCGCTGCCAAGCCCCTGCATACTCTTTGCGGGCCCGAATGGCGTCCGCCCACACCGGGGGATTGGTGCTGACGTTGTAGCCAACGCTGGTTCCGAGCTCCGGACACACCCAGAGTTCGTTCCCCGGCTTAGGGCCCTCCAGCCAGAGGGCAAAGAGGTCCTCCACGAAGGCCAAGTAATCCCGGAACTCCGGCGTCAGTACGCCTCGGCCGTTGGTGACGGGGACCTGACAATGCTGGCTGTTAAAGGGCCGGAGGTGAAAGACCTGCGAGGCCTGGATCAGGCGCGGCCATGCCAGCAGCCGCCGTGAATAATCTTTGGGCAGCACGTGCTTCGAGACCGCGAAGTGCGAGTGATCCCACGTCGTCGGCATGAGACGGCCTGTTGCCCTCTGAAAGAGGCGGGCGATCTCGGTGTATTTCTCCGGGGTCTCCGTCGCGGTGTCCCGGTGCGTTTCGATGTGCACGCCCACGCCGAGCTCCTCCGAAATCGCGATGAGCTTGACCGCAAGCGTCGCCGCCTTTTCCGGGGGTGTATCGTGATCAAGCAGCTGCACGTTCATGAAGTGCACCCCAAGGTCCCGCTGCGCCCGAATCTGCTCCCGGGCCTGCTTGACCGATGAGCCATCGAAGCCGCCCATCACTCGCAGACCGTACTTGTCCGCGAGCGCCTTTCGCTCCGGCGTCATGATTGCGGCAAAGCCATCAAATCCCGCTGCCTTCATCGCCGCAATTTTACGGTCCATCGACCACTCTCGCTTCGCGGTCGGATAGCCTTCAAGTGACCAAGGCGTCGCACATTGCACGAGTTGCGGGGTGGGCTTATTTTGTGGGGTGGGCATAGCTATGAAATTTCATTGAAAATGCTGGTTGAAAACCGAAAAAAAGCGAGCTCATCTTTGCAGGATTCTTACCCCGTGACTTCGTTCCGTTACCGACTCCGCTGCGTCTCCCGGATCGCCCTGTTGTGGGGTGGGCTGAGTCTGTTGTGCTTGGCTCCCTTATGCTTAGCCGGGGCTCCGGGCGCTCAGCCCGGCACTCGTGCAATTTCCTTGAATAAGAGCACGTTCGAGGAGCGTCGAGCGGATCTCCTTCGGACGGCAGCAGGGTATGTTTCAGTAGGAGACACTCCGGGAGGCTCCCTGTATGATGTTACGGCTGCTTTGCATTTAGGCGTGAATCTGGAGGTGGCGAATGCCCGGCTCGCGCAGCTGCTGGCGGCTCCTCCGTCCGGAAACATGTTCTGGATGTACCAGATGGTCATGCTCATGGCGACAGGGCAGGGGCGCCTGTCGGCGGCAAACGAGCAACGCTTCGATGAGCTTTGGCGGACCTACTGGCCGAGCCGTGGCGATACCGAGAACCACTGGCTGATGTACTACGCGAGCCTGCGTGTGGTGTCGCAACTGCGGCCGAACCGTCCTCCGTCGGCGTGGTTCAACGGCCGGTCGTCCGAGGAGAATGCGGCGGAGGCGGGGGCTTACATCCGCGAGTGGATCCGGGTCACGACCACCCACGGTCAGGGCGAGTATGATTCGCCCGGATACATCGGCGAGTATGTGGTGCCGCTCGCGTTGCTGGCGGGCTGGGAAACGGATCCAGAGCGGCGTGATGAGGCGCGGCAGATGCTGGATTACCTGTTCTTCGATTACGCGGTGGATCAGATCAATGGACAGTATGCCGGAGCCCATAGCCGGGTTTATCCGCGGCAGATCCTCCTGCCGGGAGCCACGACGGGATCCGGGCTGGGTTGGCTCGCTTTCGGTGTCGGCGAGCGCATGCAGAATGCGCAGGCGGTGGTGCTGGCGACGAGCGGTTACACGCCGTCGGCGGTGCTTGACGAGATCGCGCACGGCGCGGAGCGCCCCTACGTGAACCGGGAGCGCAAGCGGACACGCTGGCGGATTCGTCACGCGGGTCCGGAAGCGTTTCGAGTCGGTGACCGCCTGACGGCTCCGGTGTACAAGTACAGTTACGTGCACCCGGATTTCATCCTGGGTTCATCGCAAGGCGGACTGCTTCAGCCGATCCAGCAGCAGACGTGGAATCTGCGCTGGCGGGTCGAGAACACGATCGAGGCTTCGAATACATTCTTCACCGTCCAGCCGCACTCGTCGCCATACGAGGGCACGATGTACTTCACGTTCGACTGGGACTCGAGCACCGACGTGATCGCGCGTTCGAAGGTGGATTACGATTCGCCCGACAAGCTCGCGAGTGGATCTCCGTATGAGCAGGTTTTCCAGGAGGGCCCGGCATTGATCGGTCTCTATCAGATTCCCCCGGGAGCGCGCTTTCCGCATCTGCTCACGCTCTTCTCACGTGATCTGCAGGACGTGGTGGAGGATTCATCGGGTTGGATCTTCGCGCGCGGCGGGCCGGTCTATGTTGCTTACCGTCCATTCGTCCCGGGTGAGTGGCGGGACAACGACTGGACTGGGTTGTTGCGCGGAGGTGCGGGCGCGTGGATCAGCGCAGGCTTCGATGCGTGGGGTAGCCGCCATCGTGTGCTGATCAGCGAGGCGCCACGGAACGGCTACGTCGTGCAGGTGGCTCCGGTGCGCGAGCACGCTTCCTACGCGGCCTTCCAGTCGGCGATCCGTGCGCTCCCGCTTCGCTTCCGCGTCGATCGCGGCCCGGAGGTGGAGTTCACCACGCTTTCCGGTCGCGTGCTGTCCGCCGTTTACGGCGAGATCCCGCAGGTGGACGGCCGCCCGCTCGACTATGCCGGCTGGCCTCTGTTCGGGAATCCCTTCGCCCAAGAGAAGGTCGGCAGCGGGCGACTCACGGTGCGGCATGCCGGAGAGGGATTCAGCAGTGACTTCACTTCGCTGGCGGAGCCGGAGGAAACGACGAAACCATGATGGCCGGACTTCTGCGCACGCTTCTTCTTGTCTCACTGATCGCCGCGCCCGCGACCGCCGCAGTGCCGGTGTCGGCAGCGGTGTCGACCCAAGGGCACGACTTGTTTGCAGCTGCGAGCATGACGCGATCCCAGCGCAACTCGTCGATCCCGACCGACTGGGGGATCTTTCGCCGCGATGGCATCGGTGAATGGTCGCTCTTCGGGCCTCGCATCCTCGGCGTGGCGGGCCTTGCCTACGATCCCACCAATCCGCAGGTGCTGCTGTTGGCTGCGGGCGATGGGGTCCTCCGGTCCGAGGATCGCGGACGCTCGTGGCGCCAGACCACCGGTTGGCGTATTTCGGATGTCCGGGCCTTCGCGTTTGATTCCGGCGATCCGCGTCGCGTCTACGCCGCCACGCAGTGGGGACCGATTCTCTCGGTCGATGGAGGACGGTCCTGGGTTTCGTCGGCGGCGGGTCTTCCGGTTCGTTACGCGCAGACCCTTGTTGCGGATCGCAGCGCTCCGGGCCGCGTCCTGCTCGGGACCGAGAGCGGACTTTTCGTCTCGGAGAACGGCGCCGCTTCGTGGGCGCCAGTCGATAGTCCGCCGGTGACGATCCTTCGCGTCGTGCAGTCCGCGTCGCGTCCGGAGCTGTTCCTCGCCGGCACCGAAGGACGTGGAGCGTGGCGCTCGACTGATGGCGGTCGCTCCTGGCAGTCGCTCGATCCGGCTTCCGCCCACGCCAATCTTTACGCGGTTGCCATCCGTCCCGATGCCGCCGAAACCTTGGCAGTTGGCGGGTGGGGCGTGGGCGTCCGCATCTCGACGGATGGTGGCACCACGTGGACATCGCGTGGTGCGGGACTTCCGAATCAGTGGGTGCAGGCTCTTGCCTTCGATCCTGACCATCCCGGTCGCCTGTGGGCGGCGGTGCGCGAGGAGGGCAGTTATGTGAGTGATGACCTCGGCCTGACCTGGAAATTTGCGGGACTTTACGGCGCGTACGGCCACGACTATGCCTTTGTGCCCATTGTCTCCCGTTGACTGACACCCCTGCTGTTCTTCCCGTGCACGCCAAACCTTTCGTCAATTCCGCCTCGTGGATCTGGTCCGCCGAGGGTTCCCACGGCGCCCCGGCGCCGGAAAATGCGACGCCCTCGCACTATCAGGTGCGTTACTTCCGCCGTGGCTTCACGGTGGTCGATCCCGCGGCGGTGACCCTGTCCGTCGCTGTCTCTGGCGACAGCCGTTATCTTTTCTACTGCAACGGTGAGTGTGTGGGTCGGGGTCCGGCCAAGGGCGACGTCGATCACCACTTCTACGAAACCTTCGATCTCACGCCCCTGCTGCGCAAGGGCCCCAACGTCCTCGCGGCCATCGTGCTCGACATGTCGCGCGTGGCGCATCGGCCGGCGTTGCTCGGCGCGCCGTGCTCGATCATGACCTACACCGGAGGCTTTGTGCTGGAGGGTGCGCTGGTCGGTCGCGAGGGTGCGGTGGTGGAGGACCTGAAGACGGATGCGAAGTGGCGGGTCGCGGTGGACCGCGCCCATCGTGTCCAGAACGACAACACGCTTTTCGAGGGCTACCACGGCTATTTTGAGCATCGCATCTCCCGGCTTGAGCCGGAGGGATGGCGGCTACCTGGGTTCGATGACTCGGCGTGGGCGGAGGCGCATGTGTTGTTCAAGGCGGAACTGCTTGAGAATCGCCGCGACCCGACCAGTCCCTACGGCCTGATCCCGCGCATGATCCCTCAACTGGAGGAGGGAGAGCCGGAACGCTTTCCGGACGCCTACATGAAGGGAGGCGGCGAGATTTCCGACGCGTGGCGGCGCCTGCTGCAAGGGAACGAGCCCGTGGTCCTCGCGGCCGGCTCGGTGGTGGACATCGTCCTGGATGCCGGTGTCCTCACGACCGCGTTCCCGCGGCTGCAGGTCTCGGGCGGCGCCGGCAGCACGGTGCGCCTTACCTACGCGGAGGCGCTGCGTCTTCCGTGGGACACCCCGGGCGCGAAACTGCTGGGACGTCGTCAGCCGTTGGCAAACCTTGCGTCACACTTCGCGGACGAGACGCGCGGCTGGACCTTCGACCGACGCGGCGAGGTGATGGGATGGAGCGACGTCTGGGAGCCGCGTGGCCGGGATGAGACCTTTGAGCCCCTGCACTGGCGTGCGTTCCGTTACGTTGGACTTCGCATCGAGGTCGGAGATACGCCGCTGACGCTCCGCGGGGTGAGCCAGCGCTTCACCGCGTACCCGTACCGCGTGGCGGCCCGGTTCACGTGCTCCGATCCTTCGCTGGAACAGATCTGGGAAGCGGGATTGCGCACGATGCGGCTTTGCTCTCACGAGACGTTCGAGGACTGCCCGCACTACGAGCAGATGCAGTATGCCGGGGACACGATGATCACGTCCAAGCTCGCGCTCCTCACCACGGGTGATGCGCGGCTGAGTCGGCAGGCGTTGTATCACTTTGACTGGTCTCGTCTCCCGGAGGGGCTGACCCAGTCGCGGTATCCCTCGCGTCTGGTGCAAGTCATCCCGGCTTGGAGTATTCATTGGATCACGACGATCAAAGACTACTTCGCGTGCACGGGCGATCTCGCCACCGTGCGGGATCTCCTGCCGGGCGTCCGTGCCGTGCTCGACTGGTTCCGTCGTCATGCTGATGCGGAAGGATTGCCGTCCAAGTTGCCCTTCTGGAACGTCACCGACTGGTGTCCGTGGTGGCCGCGCGGCGTAGTTCCCGGAGCAGACACGGGGGCGACCGTGATCTTCAGTGCTCAGTTCATCCAGGCTCTCGACGAGGCGGGCTGGCTCATCGGTCATTCGGGCGGTGGCGCGGAGGCGGCGGCGCTGGCGGCGGAAGCGGAGCGGCTGCGCCCGATCGCCCATCGCCGTTTTTGGTCGGAGGAGGAAGGGCTCTATTTCGATCGTCCCGGCGGCCCAGAGGTCAGCCAGTACGGAAACGCCTGGGCGGTCTTGGCAGGTCTTCCGAGCGCGCGTGAGCGGGAGATTCTCGTGCGCCGGTTTCCGGATGATCCGAAGCTGGCTCCGGGGTCCTTCTTCTGGTGGCACGCCGGATTTACGGCGTTGCTGCGGGCGGGGCGCTACGACGAGATGCCGCGGCACCTCGGGCCTTGGCGCGAGTCACTCAGTTTCGGACTCTCGACGTTCGTGGAGGAGAATAGCTACTGGCGTTCCCTCTGTCATGCATGGTCGGCGCATCCGGTGCTGGAGTTTCAGCAACGCATCCTCGGAGTCACTCCGTCCGAGCCGGGGTTTGCGGCGATCCGCATCGAGCCGAATCTCTGCGGGCTGGAGCATGCGGAAGGCAGCGTGTGCACGCCGCACGGTCCCGTCGAAGTGGCGTGGCGTCGCGAGGGCCGGACGCTTTCGCTGAAGATCGCGAAGCCGGATGGAATCCCGGCGTTGGTGCGGGTGCCGAGTGGCGCGGAGCGCCGCTTTTCTGGGGCGCGTTTCGAGGAGCAGTTCAATTTGCCATGAGCGACCTGACCTTACACGAAGACGGCCCGGGAGCGATCGAGGTGCGCGCCAGCGGCGCACTCCTGTTTCGCTACGTGGTGGTGCCGGGCACGGCGGGGAAGGAGTCCCCGCGGCCCTACGTGCATCCGCTGCGTTCGTTGGCGGGGGATACCCTCACCAACTTCCGTCCGAACGATCATCCGTGGCACCATGCGCTGAGCTTCACGCTCAACCAAGTCTCCGGAGTAAACTTCTGGGGCGGTCCCACCTGCGCGCGGGGTGAGGGCTATGCGTGGCGCGACGATCACGGTGAGCAGCGCCATGAGGCGTGGACCGCTCGCGTGGTGGAGGGATCGACCGCCCAATTGTCGCACCGCCTGACGTGGAGTCGCGGGTCGCGCGTCCTCTTCCGCGAGGAACGCACGCTCGAGGCGGCGGTCGATCGTGCGGCGGGCTCTTGGTCGCTGCGGTGGAGTAGTCGACTCCGCAACGTCTCCGGGGAAGTGCTCTCGCTCGGCAACCCGCATTCGCACGGAGGGCTCGCCGGTTCGCACTACAGCGGACTCCAGTTCCGCGGCGCGCGGGAATTGCTCGATGACCACCTGGATCCGACCATCAAGGTGGCGGCGGAAGGTGGCTTGGAGGGCGTGGCGGCCGTGCACGGCGCCCTGGCCCGCTGGATGGAGTGGCATGGCCAGATGGATGGCTCCCTGCACCGCGTCGTGATCCGCTTCGAGAACCTTAGCGGTCCGCTGCCCTGGTTCGTGCGGCGGAATTATCCCTTGGCGGCGTTTCCCACGGAGTTCGACCACAACCGCGAAATCGGTCCCGATGGCTTGCTCGAGATCGATCACCGACTGACGTTCACCTCCGTCCCATGACTTCTGACCGTCGCCGTTTTGTGCAGGGCTTGGGTTTGGGCGCGCTGTCGGCGCTGGCTGGATGTGCGTCGCCTAGCGCCGCGCCCAAGGCCGCGGCCGTTCCCGGCTCGGTCGCGCTGCCAGTTCTCGACCCCGCGCGTCCCGAGATCTTCTGGCGCGGGGTGAGAGCCTGCTATCCGCTCCTGACGGATCCGGTCTACCTGAACACCGGCGGCCTCGGCCCGGCGCCGCAGAGTGTGCTCGATCGCGCGGTGCGCACGACGAATGAGCTGCAGGCGCATTCGGAGACCGGTCACGATCGCCTGGCGGGCGCGCGAGCGGTCGCGGCGGAGTTTCTCGGTGCGGAACGCGACGAGTTGTGTTTCGTCCGCAACGCCACCGAGGCGACCTCGATCGTGGCGGCCGGCCTCCCGCTGCGTGCGGGCGATGAGGTGATCTTCGAGAGCCACGCCCATCCCGGCGGGTCGTTCCCGTGGCTCAACCAGGCGCGCCTGCGCGGGGTTGTCGTGCGCATCTTCGAGCCCGCCAACGAATCACCGGAGGAAAACGTGCGGCGAATCCTCGCCCTGATCACGCCGCGCACGCGGGTCATCCAGGTCAGTCACATCACCTGCACGAACGGGTTGGTGCTGCCCGTGGCCGAGATCGCGGCGATGACTCGGGCTCGCGGCATCTGGTTCCACGTCGATGGCGCGCAGGCGATCGGCATGATCCCACTCAACCTCGCGGCGATGGGCTGCGACTCCTACGCGGCGAGCGGACACAAGTGGCTCGGCGCGCCCCACGAGACGGGCCTCCTCTACATCCGCCGCAACCGCTGGAACGATGTCGCACCCACGGGGATCGGTTCCTACTCCGCCGAGGTGAACTGGCTGCCCGGTGACATCGAGTACGCCCCCGGCGCTTGGCGGCATGAATACGGCACGCGCAACGCCGCCACGATTGAAGCGGTGGCGGAAGCGATGCGGTTCCAGCGAGCGATCGGCACGGATCGCATCGCGGCACGCGGACATGAGATGGCGAGCTTCCTGCACGAGGAACTTTCGCGTCTCCCCGGAGTCGTGGTCCTTACCCCGCGCGATCCTTTGATGCGGGGCTCGATGACGACCTTCCAGCACCCGCGGGCGGATGCCTCCCGCACGTTCCGCTACCTACTCGATCGTCGCGGCCTCCGCTGCCGGCCTGTGACCGAACAGGGCCTGCAGGGGGTCCGCGTTTCCACCCACTTGAGCAATCTCCCGGACGAGTGTGAGCGCGTCGTCGCGGGAGTCCGCGATTCTCTCCGCGACCTTTAAGCTGACGATGCCTCCCTTAGTTCGCGACCTCGACGACCATCTCCACCTCGACCACCGCGCCGGCCGGCAGGGCGTTCACGCCGACCGCGGCGCGGGCATGGCGGCCGCGCTCCCCGAAGACGGCCACGAGGAGGTCCGAGCAACCGTTCAGGACCTTGGGCTGCTGCGTAAAGGTATCGGTGCTCTGAATAAATCCGCCCACGCGCACGATGCGACGAACCTTGGCGAGGTCGCCGATCTCCGCCTTGAGCGCGGCCAGCAATTGCAGTCCGCACGTCCGCGCGGCGGCCTGCGCCTGCTCCTCGGACAGGGTCGCAGGGACTTTTCCGGTGATCACCTTGCCATCAGCCGACCGCGGAATCTGGCCGGCGAGAAACACGAGATTGCCGCTGCGCACCGCCGGCACGTAGTTGGCGACCACTGGCGCGGGAGTGGGGAGGGTCAGGCCGAGTTCCGTCAGGCGGGCCTCGGGCGATGGGGCGGCCGTGTCGGCGCGCGTCAGACCGGCGATCGGGAGCAGGGCGAGGATCAGGAGTCGCGAAACGAATTTCATGGTGGAGTGCCCAAGGGTGTTGTCGGTTTGCGACCCGCGGAGCAACGCCAGAAGGTGAGCCGCATCGCCTTGGGTTGGTTACCGCCGCTCGCGGCGGTCGTGCTGTGTGGCCTAGCCGCGCTTTCCACCCTGGCTGCGGCGTCCGCCCCCACCGGAGCGGTCGCCGAGCCTACGGCCGCCGCGGTCGCGGCCCCCGCCCATGAGCTGATACTCTGCGCGAGCATCAATCGCAGCTACGTGATTGGGTCGAAGATGGTCACCCTCAGCGGCCTTTACCGACGCGTCGCGGATGGCAGCTTCGAGCACTTTGGGCCGAACCTTCTGCACCTGAGCGCGGCGTCCCTTGATCCGCGCGATCATCAGATGATTTACCTCGCGATGCTCAACGGGGCGCTCTTCAGCCGCAACGGCGGGGAGCGCTTCCGGATCGCCACGAGTTGGGATATGACGGAGCCCAAGGACATCGCGGTCGACCCCAATGCGCCGGACACCGTGTACCTTGCCTTGCCGGACGGCTTTGCGGTCTCGACGGATCGTGGTTGGACGTGGTCGCGACGCGAGCGGGGTTTGCCCGACCGAGGCAAATACACGCAGGCGATCGAGATCGACCGTACGCGGGCGGGGCGTCTGCTGATCGGATGTGAGGCAGGCGTGTTTCTGACGGAGAACAGCGGTACCCGCTGGCGGCGGGTGCTGCCTACGCGCGCCACGGTCTACGATGTCCGGCAGTCACCGACTAATCCAGCGTGGTGGATCGCCTCGACGCAGCGGGACGGGGTCCACGTGTCGCGAGACTCCGGAGTGACTTGGTCGCGCATCACCGATTTGGCTGAAGACGGTGCTTGGTACAATGTGGATTTCGGCACGCGGCAGCGGGACTGGGTCGCGCTGTCGAGCTGGAACCAAGGCATCGTGGTTTCCGAGGATGGCGGCCGGACGTGGATACCGCGCAATACGGGCCTACCGGCCGATGGGCGCGTGATGCGGGTCGCCATCGATCCGGACACGGACGCCCTGTACGTGAGCGTGCGGAGTGAAGACGTCTACCGCTCCGAGGATTTCGGTCGCACGTGGACCGAGACCGGCCTGAAGGGCTCCACCGTGAGTCAATTTCTGTTTGTGAAGAAACCTCAGCCCTGAGCGCGCCGATGACGCTGTTTTCTCGCCGTTTTTGCTCCCGTGTCGGAGGGTTTGCCCTCGGGCTGCTCCTCTGTGGCTTCACCGGCCTCCGGGCGCAGCCCTCGCACGTGGGACCGATGCCATCGACCCTGCCGGTTTCCAGTGCAGAGGAGCGTCGCGTGGCCTATGAGGCGCGCATCGAGGAAGTGTTGGAATGGTACACCGGCCTCGTGAAGCCGAGCGACCCCCTGATCGGAGACCTCGTGGGCGTATCGGCCCGCCTTGCCCTGGGTCGGGACTTGGAGCGGTGCTCCCGCAGCGTCATCGAGCTGATGAAGACACCGGGCAACAGTCCCTTCTGGATGTTCCCGGCGGCGGGTGTCGCTTACCTCGGCCGCGACCGTCTCTCGCCTGAAGCGCGGGCCGCGATCCGGCGGGCCTGGTCCTCCGTCATGCAGCTCCGTGGTGACACGGAGAATCACTGGGCGATGTACTACGCATCGCTTTACCTGATGGCGCAGCTCTATCCCAACGAGCCGGCCTCGTCTTGGTACACGGGCAAAAGCTCCGAAGAGAACCTCGCCGAGGCCCGTGATTACCTGATCCACTGGATGCGGCTGGCGACGACGGTCGGTCAGGGAGAGTTCACCTGCTCGCACTACATCGGTGAGTATGCGATTCCGCTGACGTACCTCGCGGCGTGGGCGGAGGATCCGGCCATGCGCCAGCGCGCACGGATGATGCTGGATTGGATTTTCGCTGACCAGTTTGCGAATTCCCTCGATGGCATGTTGCACGGCGCCAATGCGCGCACGGACGACACGTCGGTGATCGAGCGGTGGAATTCGCTCTCCTCCTTTTTCAGCTGGCTGCTGCTCGGGAACACCCCGCCCCCGGCGGCCTACGGTGGCTTCGGCGTGTACTTCGCCGCGGTGGCGCGGCACTACGAGCTACCGGAGGTGATCTACCGCATTGGCGTCGACCGCAGCGGAGATTTCACCCAGCGGGATCTCAAGCGCTCCCGCCGCCGCTGGCGCGGCAGCGACGTCGAGATGGCGCCGATCTACAAGCTCAACTACTCGCGCCGGGACTATGCGGTCGGCTCCTATCAAGGTGGAATCAGCGATCCGATCCAGGCTCACGTCTGGGATGTGACGTGGGCGGTTCCGGATCCGCGCGGGGTCCACAACACGATCTTCTCCATGCATCCGGTCTCCTCCATGGACGACCTGCAGATGTACTTCGCAGAATTTCCGGAGCAGATGATGCGTTCCGTCACAACGGAGGGTAAGGCGTCCTATGATTCGCCTGACAAGTTTCTCGGCGCTTCGCGCTACGAGCAGGTCCTCCAAGACCAAGACACCATCATCGCGCTCTACAACATCGCGCCGGGCACCCGATTCCCTCACATCAACGGCTTCTTCTCCAAAGATCTCGTTGATCTTACTGAGGATGCGTCCGGTTGGATTTTCGCGCGGGGCGGCAACGCGTTCCTCGCGTACCGACCGCTCGCGCCCTACGAACTTCAGCGATCGTTTGTCTACCGCTCGTCGTGGACGGGCACGAAGCAAGACGCCGGGGATCGGCGTCTCTACAGTCCGCATTTGAAGAACGGAACCATTGTCCAAGCGGCCAGCGCCTCGGAGTTCCCTTCCTTCTTGGCGTTCCAAGCGGCGATCCGTGCCTTGCCGCTGACCTTCTCGCTGGAACCTGTGCCGACGGTGAGCTTCACGTCGCTGCGCGGTCGCAAGCTGGAATTCACCTATGGGCGCGTCCCGGTGGTAAATGGGCGGCCGGTCGACTATTCCGCGTGGAAGTTGTTCGAGGGTCCCTACCTCAACGCCGAGCGAGGCTCGCAGAAGCTCACTCTGACCCACGGTCGTTTGGAGCGCGTGCTCGACTTCAACACCCTCACCATCACAGATCGGATCAAGAACCCTTGACGCCTCGCGCGTCGCGGTACCCCAGGTTTTTCCCTTCACCATGCGCTGTTCCCTGCGTCCCGCCCGCGTGTCGTTGTCACCGTGGTCTCGCCTCGCGATCACTCCTCTACTGATGGGTGTTTGGGGGAGTGTGGCCCTGATGGGACAGACGTCTACCCCGGCCGCTGCGCCCAGTGCCGTCGCGGTCTCGCCTGGTGCCGTCGTTGCCCCCGTGGCGTCGGCGGCGGAGTCTGCGTCGCGGGCCCATGCCATGCTGACCCGACTGTGCGATGATGCCGGGGGACGCCTGACCGGATCGCCGGCGGATCGTCGGGCGATTGAGCTCCTGATGGCGGAACTTCGTGCTCTGGGACTAGAACCAGAGCGGGAGCCGTTCCGCATGCCCGGCTGGGAACGTCGCGACGACCGGGTTGACCTGCTCAGCCCCTTGGGCCGGCGCTTACGCGTCGCGGCGCTTGGTTACACCCAGCCCCATGCGCCCTTCGAGGCGGAACTCGTTGACCTGCGCGACGGGCGCGCGACGGACTACCCGGCGGACGACGTGGCCGGAAAGGTGGGATTAATCAATCCAGGTACGCCGCTGCAGACCGCAGAGTTCGTCCGCATTGCGGCCCAGCGGCGCCTCGGGGCGATCTTGTTTATCAACCGCGAGGGTGGCGGACAATTGTTGGCGCGGACCGGGAGCTTCGTGGGAGCGCCGCTTCCGCTTCCGGTTTACTCGATCACGCAGGAGGAAGGAAATTGGCTGCGCCGCCTGCGTGAGCGAGAGGTTCCGGTGCGGCTGCGGGTGGAGACGCGCTCGCGGTGCCTTGAGGTGGAGACTGCCAACGTGGTCCTGCGCTTTCCCGGTCGATCGTCTGATCGCATCGTGGTCGGAGCGCATGTCGACAGTTGGGATTTGGGGCAGGGTGCGCTGGATAACGGGCTCGGGATCGCGCAGCTCTTCGCTCTCGCCGATTTCCTGCGAGGCCGTGAGTTGGCGCGAACCGTTGAGCTCGTCTGGTTCAACGGCGAGGAGCAGGGCTTGTGGGGATCGCGACATCAGGCTGCTCGGCTGGGAGACGAGCCGATCGTTGCGATGATCAATCTCGACATGGTCGGCGTGCCGATCGCGGTGAATGCCCTCGGTGACGACACGCTGGTGCCCTTCTTGGAGCGCTGGAACGACCTCCGTGGTGCCAAGCGCCTGCCCACGGGGGTGCAGAACATCAACTGGTTCGGCAGCGATCACACTCCTTACCAACTCGCCGGCGTCCGGGCGATCACGTTCAATGCGCCCATTCCCCGCGAGTCCGTCCGCTACTACCACGACGTGGCGGACACGATCGACAAGCTGCCGGAGCAGATCGTGGTGAACTCGACGAGCGTGATCGCCGATCTGCTGCTCGCGCTCACGGCGGATACCTCGCTGAGCGCGTGGCGGCGCCCCCCGTCGGAGACCGAGATGCTGTTCACGCGTTTTGGGCTCGAGCGCCGCATGCAGGCGATCGGTTACTGGCCCTTCCGTAGTCGCTAAGCCATGAAGCCCATTCGATTTCTTGGCTGGCGGCGGATCCTTGGTTTCGTCGCCTCGCTCTGGGTGAGCGCCGTCTGTTCTGCCTCGTCGCCATCCGTCCTCGTCGTCGGCGGCAGCATGATGAACGGTGACCAGTTTGCGGAAGCCACGCTCCCGGTAATGCGGGAGCACTTCAAGGCCTGCCGGACCGTGGTGTTGGTCCTGCACGCCTCACACCCTTCGGATCGCGATCGCACGGAAGCGCGGTTGCAGCGTGCCTTCGCGCACTTGGCGGGAATCAAGGCGGAGTCGCTGCACCATCTGGACGACGCGGAGTCGCTGCGTCGCTTGCGAGAGGCGGATGGAATCTTCGTGGGCGGAGGCGAGACCTTCGTGCTCCTGCGCGACCTCTACCGTACCGGCCAGTGGGAAGTGATTCGCGAGCGGGTGCGGGCCGGAGTTCCTTACGCCGGATCGAGTGCCGGGGCGAATGTCGCCGGACAGCGCATCGGCACGACCAACGATTTTCCGGTAGCGGACATCCCGACGCGCGATGCGCTCGCGATCTTTCCCGCCGTGATCAATCCGCATCACCCCTTGCCCGTCGCGGCGGATTTTGCGGCGAGGGTGGGCAAGATCCAGGGATATCTGCGCTTCAACCCGTCGGAAACGGTGTTTGCCTTGGGTGATGCCTCGATCGCTCGCCTGCACGACGGCCGGGTGACGTTCGCCGTTGGTTTCGGCCGGGTGTATCGCGCGAGTGGGATCACCGAACTGACGGCCGGTCAACGCGTCGAGGGGTTGCCGTGATCTGGCGAAGGGCGGGGGGCACGTTTTCGTGAGTCGAGCGGCGAAAAATGCGCTTGCACTTCGGCGTCGCTCCTTCCTTTTTCTTCCTTCCGTCACGCAGCCGTAGCTCAATTGGATAGAGCATCTGACTACGGATCAGAAGGTTTGGGGTTCGACTCCCTACGGCTGCGCCACTTTCAGACAACAAACCCCCGGGACCGTGAGGTCACCGGGGGTTTTTCGTTGAAGTGAGGTTGGTCTTGGGCTCGCGAGCCGTGCCTCAGAAGTTCCGCACGTAGGTCGCCCCGGTCTCGTCGATGAAGACGAGGTTGTTCGCGTTGATCTCTTTGAGCCGAAGCCCGATGGAGTGATCGATGACGTCGTTGAGCCGGTAGACCCGCTCGTTCATGAGAACCTTCGGGTCGGTGCCGGACGCGCGGATACCAGAGACGCGGAGCGCATCGACGATCGCACTGGAGCGTGAATTGGGCGGCACAAAACCGGCCTCCGAGGCGGGAACGTCGATGTGCAGAGCTCCCTCACTGCTGCCCTCCTGTGCCGCCTCTCCCGGAGCGGGATCGGATGGCGAGCGAGGCGCCGTCTCAGCGCCCGCGATGGCGGTCTCGGGTTTGATCTCTGCCATCTTCACGTCAAAGACGAAGGAGGCCACGCCACCGACAGGGGTCGGAGTCACCGCGGCGTTTGCGGCGGGACTCGTCGCGCCGGCGGGCACGGTGGTCCCAGGCGCGCGGGTCGGCTCCGGTTGCGCACCGGCTGGGTTGGTTACGGCGACCGAGGGCGTGGGGTTTGCCGAAGGCGCGGGCTTCACAGAACCGACCACCATGGGGGCGGAATCCCTCGTCGCTTCACCGGATGGACCGATCAGAAACCAGAAACCGGCTGCGACCACACCGACGATCATCAGGCACGCCGCACCGACGATCACCAGCGTCTGCGCGGGCATGGGCTGACTGCGTTTCACAACGCGCCGCGGCGGTGGCGTGCCTTCAGGGGAGGGGGGAGAGCCCGCGCTAGAACTAAGGGAAGCGTCCGGAGTCCGCTGTCTCTGGGCTTTTTTCAGGGCTTCATTGATCAGACTCATGCGCAGCGGATCGTTTGATTCAGGGTGAATCGGCTCGTTTTAGCGTTTCAATGACAACAAAGAGGGAAAATCGGATACGGGGAAAGATTCGCGACTGGCCCGCATCTATTCCAGCAGGCGACGCATATCGCGCGCGGCTCGGCGGACATCCTTCCACGCCACCTCATCCGAGTCGCGAAGGTAAGCCGCCATGAGCGCCTTATCACAGAGATCATTCACCACGCGGGGGATGCCCCCCGAGAGCCGATGCAACTCCCAGAAAGCCCAGCGGGTGAAAAACGGCCGCCCTTGGCTTCCTGCCAGTGAAAGGCGATGATGCACATAATGGGTCAGATCTCGTAACGACAGCGGCTTGAGTTCGTAGTGAATCAGGATCCGCTGGCGAAGTTGGCGAAGCTCTTGGCGACCCAGAATCTCCTTCAGCTCTGGCTGGCCCATGAGGATGATTTGCAGGAGCTTTTGATTGTCAGTTTCTAGATTCGACAGGAGCCGGATTTGTTCAAGGACCTCGAATGAGAGATTCTGGGCCTCGTCAATGATCAGGACGATGTCCTTGCCGGCATCGATGCGGGCAAGAAGCCGACGATTGATTTGATTTACCAGCTCGTGAGGCGTGCGCGCGGGTCGTCTGTCGCCGAGTTCGCGGAGAATGGCGCGAAGCATGTCGGTCTCGGACAGCCTCGGGTTCAGGATGAGCGCGGTGTCCCAGTACCTCGGGTTGAGCTCGTTGAGCAACCGTCGGCAGAGCGTGGTTTTGCCGCAGCCGACTTCCCCCACAAGTACGATGAAACCCTTGCGTTCCTCCAAGCCGAACTTCAAGTGCTCCAGAGCGTCGAGGTGCGTCGGGCTGAGGTAGAGGAACTTGGGATCCGGGGTGATGCTGAAGGGCATCTCGGCGAATCCATAGAAGCGCTGGTACATTCGGCGGGGAGGGTCTAACGGGAAAAAGACAAAAATTCCTGCAGCGCAGAATTTACAGATGCGACCGTTTGGTATCTAAGAGGGGTCGTCTTGAACCTCCGTAAGATCATAATCGGCCTCTATCTCGTGCTCTTTATCGGCATTGGGGTGACGGCGGCTGGTTTCTTCTTTCAGACGAGGCGCGAATTTGAGCAGTTGAAGCTCCAAGAGGCCCGGACGAGGGTCCGTCTCGCGGAGTTACAGGCTCGGCTCGCTGACCAAGAGCGCACGTTGCAGCGCTTGCGCGAGGATCCGGGCTACGTGGAGCGCGTGATCCGTCGTCGGCTCATGTACGCCAAGCCCGAGGAGGCTGTCTTCCGCTTCCCGACCGAGGACTGAGCGCGACCCGTCGCCGACGGGTGTTTGGGCTTCCCCGCCCGTCGGGCAAAGCCTTTGCTTACGGAGTGCAGTCGCTCATCGATGCCTTCCACCGCGCCGGGCAGGGGCATGTCTTTGCCTTCCTGGATCGCCTCGACGCCGCCGAGCGTTCGCGGCTCTTCGCCGAGGCGGCCGAGGTGGACCTAGCCGAGTTGGATCGCCTGAAACGAACGCTGCTGGGTACGGCGGCGGCAGTCGAGGTTGGCGATCTGGCGCCCGCACCCTATGTCCCGCTTCCGGACAATGGAGGCGACTCATTAAAATGGATACAAGCCAGGGCTGCCGGCGAGGAGGCGCTGCGCGCAGGACGGGTGGCCGTATTCACGGTCGCGGGTGGTCAGGGTACGCGTCTCGGCTTCGACGGCCCGAAGGGCACTTACCCCGTCACGCCCGTGCGCCGTCGGCCGCTGTTCGCGGTGTTTGCCGACAAGCTCCGGGCCGCAGAGCGGCGTTACGGTCGACGCATTCCCTGGTTCATTCTCACCAGCCATCAGAACCACGATGCCACGGAAGCGTTCTTCGCGCAGCATCGCTGGTTCGGCCTCCAGCCTGAACAGGTACTTTGTCTGCGGCAGGGACGGATGCCGGCGGTGGATTCGAGCGGACGCATTCTTCTTGAGACGCCGGGTTCGCTCGCGCTTTCCCCCGATGGACACGGAGGTTCGCTGCGGGCGCTCGAGCGGGCCGGAGCGTTTGATCGCATGCAGGCGGCAGGCGCCGATATCATCAGCTATTTCCAGGTCGACAATCCACTGGTACGGGCGATCGATCCCGCATTCATCGGCTGGCACCTCCTCACGGGATCGGAAATGTCGAGCAAGATGGTGCCTAAGGCTCATCCGGAGGAGAAAGTCGGAATGTTCTGCCGCCGACACGGACGTACCTGCGTGATCGAGTACTCCGACCTGCCCCTTGAGCGGCAGCGCGAAGTTGATCCGGCGACCGGGAAGCTACGGTTCCTTGCCGGATCGATCGCGATCCATCTGTTTTCGCGCGATTTTGCGCGCCGCGTCGCACGCGGCGAGGATGGGATGGCTCTCCCGTTCCACCGTGCGGAGAAGAAGATTCCGACGATCGATGCCGACGGTAGGTCGATCCAGCCGGCTCGCCCCAATGGCATCAAGTTCGAGCTGTTTGTCTTCGACGCCTTGCCCTTCGCCGCCCATCCGCTCGTCCTGGAAACCGATCGCGCCGGTGATTTCGCCCCGGTGAAGAACGCGGAGGGCGCTGATTCTCCTGCGACCTGCCGCGACGCACAGCTCCGGCTCTTCGCGAGCTGGTTGCGCGCTTGCGGAGCCGAGCTGCCCGTGGATGCGAACGGCCAGCCGCCGTTCCCCATCGAGGTGTCCCCGCTCTTCGGCGACGACTTGGCGGCGTTCGCCGAGTCATGGCGTCGTCTCGAGCCCAAGCCATCGCCGGTTCCCGCGGGGCTCTGCCTCGGTGCCGACGCTTGATCCGTTTTTCTCCTGATTCATTCATGACACCGATCCCTCCCGTTGTTGCCTCCGCCGTGGCTTCAGGCCAGCTCCTCCCTAGTGCTGCGGAGAATCTGGCCGTCTGGCTATCCGCCGACTTGCCCGCCTGGGCCCGCGAGAGCATCGCCGAACTGCTGGAGCGCCAGGCTTGGAATGAACTTAACGACCGTTTCTACCGCTACCTCGAGTTCGGGACCGGGGGAATGCGCGGTCGCACGATCGGACTGGTCGCCACCGCCGCGGAGAAGGGTGCGGGCCCCACGCCGGCGCATGCAGCCGTCGGCTCCAATGTGCTCAACGACTTCACGCTCGTGCGCGCGACGGTCGGACTTTACCGACACGTCGCCGCGCACCTCGCAGCGCACGGTCGCGACGACCGTCCCGCGCTCGTCATCGCACACGATGTCCGTCATTTCTCGCGTCGTTTTTGCGAGCTCGCGGCTGGTACCTGGACGCGGCTCGGCGGCCGGGCGTTCATCTTCGACGGCCCACGCTCCACGCCACAGCTCAGCTTCTCCGTCCGGCACCTCCGGGCCCACGCGGGTGTCGTCATCACCGCCAGCCACAATCCGCCCCACGACAATGGCTTCAAGGCGTACTTCGACGACGGTGCTCAGGTGGTTCCGCCGCACGATCAGGCCATCGTCGCTCGGGTGAACGCCGTGTCCCTCGCGGAGGCGGGAGGGTATCTTGACGCGACTCTGGAGGGCGTGACCGTGCTCGGCCCCGACGCCGACCGGGCTTACCTCGCCGTGGCCGCGCGAGCCGCCATTGATCCGACGGTCTTTTCATCGGCCCGACTTTCCGTGGTGTTCACCGCTCTTCATGGCACGGGTGGAGTCTCCACTCTTCCCCTGCTGCGCGGGGCCGGGATCGACGTGCATGAAGTCACGAACCAAGCCGCGTTCGACGCGCGCTTTCCCACAGTCAAGTCGCCCAACCCGGAGAATGCCGAGGCGCTTGCCGCCGGCGTGGCGTTAGCCGACCAACGGGGAGTCGACGTGGTGCTCGCCACCGACCCGGACTGCGACCGCATGGGAGTCGCGGTGCGCGCCCGTGACGGACGCATGGAGTTGCTCACGGGAAACCAGATCGGCGCCTTGCTCGCTGACTACCGCCTCCGGCGCTTCAAGGATCTTGGTTGGATCCCCGCGCAGGGCAGCTCGCGGGTGGCGATCATCAAGACGTTCGTGACCACGCCGCTGCAAGACGCGATCGGACGGCGACACGGCGTCAAGGTCATCAACACGCTCACCGGCTTCAAATGGATCGCCGAAAAACTGCGTCGCTATGAGGAACGCCTGCGGACCGCCGTGCCGAGTGTGGATGGCAAGCCACTGGACTATGATGCGATCTCGCTTCGAGATCGGGCACGGCTGCTGCAAGAGCACAGCACTTTTTTTGCTTTCGGAACGGAAGAGAGCTACGGCTACCTCCCCAATGACAGCCTGCGCGACAAGGACGGGAACGCGGCCTGCCTGATGTTTTGCGAGTTGGCGGCGTGGGCCAAGCAGCAGGGCCGGACCCTCCCGGAGTGCCTCGACCAGCTCTACTTGGAGAACGGATTCTTCCTCGAGGGCGTGATTAACCTCTACTACGAGGGGGCCAGCGGAGCGGCGCGGATCCGGCGCATCCTTGAGACCTACCGCAGCCAGCCGCCCCGTGCATTCGGCGACATCGGCGTCACCCGGTTTCAGGACTTTGGACGAGAGACCGTGGTGGATGACGACGGAGACACGATTCCGCGTCAGGATCTGTACGTCGTGACGCTGGCGAACGGCTACACCTTCGCGGCGCGCGGATCGGGCACGGAACCGAAGATGAAGTTCTACGTCTTCGGCCGCGCTCACGTGCGCTCCGCGACTGAGCTTGCCGATGTGAAGCGAGCTGTGCGGTCCGAGCTCGACCGGATCAAGGCGCTGATCGAGGCCGATGCCCGGGCTAGGGCGGAGGAGAAAGGCGCCTAGGCTCGACGCTACGTGCGGCATGGAGACGCCCCCCGAACTCGCGATCCGGCGCTATGCGCTGCCCTTCCGCAGTCCGCTGCGCACGGCCCATGGCACGTGGACGGTGCGCGAGGGGATTCTGCTTCGCGTCACGGGTCCGGACGGACGCTTGGGTTACGGCGAGATCGCACCGATCCGGGGATTCGCTGGCCGCCCTCTGGAGGACTGCGCAGCTGACTTGGAGCGTTTGGGTCGCTTCCCGTCACGCGAAGCACTTTTCAATCAGGCGAAGGTCCTGCCGGGCCTGCGCGCCGCGCTTGTGGAGGCGGGACTCGATCCCGAGGCCTTCCCGTCGCGGACCCGGGAGCATGTGGCGGTGGCCGCGCTGTTGCCGGCGGGGCGGGCGGCACTGTCGGTGCTGAAGGATCGTCTGGAGCTGGGCTTTCGGGTGGCCAAGTGGAAGGTGGGCGTCGCGCCGATCGCAGACGAACTCGCCTTGCTTGACGACCTGCTGGCGCTGCTGCCTGCGGGTGCGCGTCTGCGGCTGGACGCCAATGGAGCTTGGGATCGTCGTCAGGCGGAACGGTGGCTCGACGTTGCGGCGGGTCGGCCGATCGAACACGTGGAGCAGCCGATCGACGCACAGGCTCGCGGAGCGGAGGATCTGTTACAGGGATTAGCGGCGGACTATCCGGTGGCCATCGCGTTGGATGAGTCGATCGCCGTCGATGCGGACGTCGCCGCGTGGTTGGATCGTGGTTGGTCGGGCGTCTTCGTGATCAAGCCGACGCTGCTGGTCGATCCTGGACATGTCGCGGGACGTTTGGCCGCGGCCGGCGCGCGCGTCGTCTTTTCATCCGCGCTGGAGACCGCGGTGGGATTCAGGTCGGCGTTGCGCTGGGCGTTCACGTGGCGCGGCGAGCCGCGGGCGGTCGGTTTTGGAGTCGGTTCGCTCTTTGCCGGGCCGGCGGGAGAGGCGCCCCCGCTCGCACCGTTTTGGCGCTGGAGCGACCTTGAGCGCATCAATCCATCAGACCCATGGAACGCGCTGAACTAAGCGAACGTCTCGCGGCGCGCCGTCCGCGCACCCGATCGTATCGGCCCGTGGTGGTGTGCGAACGCGACCCGCTCCGCTTCCAAGCGGCCTTTGCGGCAGGGGTCGCGGGTGCGGGCCTCGTCTTTCTGGCTGATCCTGCTTGGGGCGCGGCGGAGCGGGCTCAATTCCGCGCGCTGGTCGAGCGGGCGCCAGACCGACCTGCCCCGGAGCGCGGCTGGCTCTGCATTCCGACCGGCGGTTCGTCAGGGATTCTCAAGCTTGCGCGACACGACGGTGAGACGCTGGCCGCGGCGGTCGGAGGATTTTCCCGGCACTTCGATTGCCCGCTTGTCTCCGCGTGCGGCATGCTCCCGCTGCATCACGTCAGCGGCCTGATGGGCTGGCTGCGGGCGGCGCTCACGGGCGGGTCCTTCGTCTCAGCGCGTTGGTCGGATGTCGAATGCGGAATGCTCCCCGCCGTACCGGAAGGCGACGCGTTCGTGTCGGTCGTGCCGACGCAATTGCAGCGACTCCTCGCGCGCGCACGGACGCGCGCTTGGCTCCGACGCTTTCGCGCGGTGTTCGTCGGCGGTGGGCCCGCCTGGCCGCAGTTGCTGGATGACGCGGCGCGTGCGAACGTGCCTCTGTCGCTGACCTACGGCATGACTGAGACGGCCGCGATGGTGACAGCGCTGCTACCCGAGGCGTTCGCCGCCGGGTCGCGTAGCTGCGGTCGTCCGCTGCCGCACGTGCGCGTGCGCACCCGCCGTGACGGTACGGTGACGGTCGCCGGAGAGTCGCTGTTCCGCGGCTATTATCCGGCGTGGGTGCGGCGTCGGGCGCCGTGGGTGACGCAGGACGCGGGCTTCTTTGATCCCTCCGGAGCCTTACATATCGAGGGACGTCGTGATTCCCTGATCATCAGCGGAGGAGAGAAAATCGATCCCCTTCAAGTGGAGTCCGTGTTGCGTGCGACGGGTGAGTTTGCCGACATCGCCGTTCTTGGGGTGCCGGATTCGGAGTGGGGTGCGGCCGTGGTGGCGTGCTACCCCATGGGCGAGGTTTCGCCAGATTGGGGCAAGGTGCGTCGTCGACTGCGGCGCGAGCTTGCCGCGTATCGACGACCGAAGCGTTATGTCGGCGTGGCGAACTGGCCGCGCAATGCGCAGGGCAAGTTGAACCGCGCAATCCTGCTGCGTCTGGCCCAGGAGCAGAGTGCGCTCGGCCGGTCCGTCCCCGCCTAAGGTCCACCTCAGGGTTCGTGCACCAGGCGAGCGAAGGATGCCGTCATGGCCCGCTCGCGTGTCGGGCGAGCCTCGTTGAGGCACGCGGCGCCGCCTGCCTCAGCCGGCATCGACCCACGCTGAGAGTTCGGCCGGGAGGAGCACGCGCTCGCGCGACGTCGCGTGAATGCAGACGTGCTCGGTGCGAGCACGGGAGACGGCCTTCTCCGGCGGACCGGTTCGCACCACCTCGTAGTTGATCGCGAAGCGGTGGGCGTCGAGTCGCTCTGGTCGCACTCGAATCACGATGCGGTCCCCGACGGTGAGGGGGCGGAGGTAATTGGCCTCGCTGCGCGCGATTGGAATGATCACCCCATGGCGACCGCCCGCGAAGAAGTCGCTCACCCGCATTCCGGCGGCTGAGAGCGCCTCCTCGTAGGCCTCGTGGCAGAGCCCGAGGTACGCCGCGAAGAAGACGACGCCGGCGGCGTCGGTCTCGGGAAAGTGAATGGTGCGCGGGTACTCGAAAGCCATGGTGAGCAGGGGAAACCATTTTGCCGGCGATCACGAATCAAAATGCTGCCATATCCTCGCCGTGACTTTCGCTCGCGTCCGGCTAGGCTGCAGCCATGACGAAGAACGAGATCGCCGAGATTCTCGACCAGATCGCGACCCTGCTTGAACTCAAGGGGGAGAATCCGTTCAAGGTGCGCGCCTATTCCGCGGGCGCTCGAGCGCTGGAGGCGATCGAACCGGAGGATCTTGCGCGGCTGGTGGAGTGCGACGAACTCCAGAGCGTGAAGGGGATCGGAGAGGCCCTGGCCGAGAAGATCGCCGCGCTGCACCGCACGGGAAAACTCGATTTCTACGACCGCCTGAAGGCGTCCGTGGAGCCTGGACTGGTGGAGATGCTGGAGATCCCTGGACTTGGTCCGAAGAAGATCCGAGCCCTCCATGACCGGCTCGGGATCACGGACATCGCGGCGCTCACGGCCGCCTGCCGGGATGGCCGCGTCGCGGCGCTCACGGGCTTCGGCGAAAAGTCGCAGCAGAAACTTTTGGAGGGAATTGCGAATCGCGAGGCCTACGCCCGGCGTCACCTGTGGTGGGAGGCGGAGGCAGAGGCAGCGCCGATCTTGCGGGGACTGCGGGCACTGCCTCAGGTCCAGCAGGCGGAGGCAGCAGGTAGTCTTCGTCGCGGGCTGGAGACTGTGGGTGACCTCGATTTCATCGTCGCGGCGGAGGACGTCGAGCCGGTGGTGGACTGGTTCTGCGCGTTGCCAGGAGTCAAGGAGGTCACGGCCCGCGGCGAGACGAAGGCGAGCGTACGCTTTGTGAGCGGGCTGCAGGCCGACCTACGGCTGGTGCCTGAGGATCAGTTTGCCTTCGCGCTCCATCACTTCACGGGCTCGAAGGCACACAACGTAGAGCTCCGGCACCGCGCGCAGGTGCGCGGCCTCAGTTTGAGCGAATGGGGACTCGAGCCCGCGGCCGGCGAGGGCACGGTCAAGGAGAAGGCCGAGGCGACCTCGGCGCGGCATCGCGGGCGCATCCGGAGCGAGGCGGACCTCTTCGCCGCGCTCGGCTTGCATCTGATTCCGCCGGAGCTGCGGGAAGGGATGGGTGAGATCGAGGCCGCGGAGTCCGGCCTCTTGCCCACGCTCGTAGAAGAGAAGGATCTTCGTGGCGCGTTTCACAATCATACGACGGCCAGTGACGGACGGAACACGTTGGCTGAGATGGCGGCGGCGGCGGACGCGTTGGGGTGGGAGTACCTCGGCATCGCAGATCACTCCAAGTCCAGCTTTCAGGCGAACGGACTTTCCGAGGAGCGACTGGCGGCGCAGGTCGCGGACATTGCTGCGCTCAACGCTTCGGGTCGCTACCGGTGCCGGATTTTTTCTGGCGTGGAGTGCGATATCCTTCCGGACGGACGACTGGACTATGCGGACGATGTTCTCGCGACCCTCGATTACGTCGTCGTTTCGGTCCACAGTGCCTTTACTCAGAGCGAGGACGAGATGACGCGCCGGATCGTGCGCGCGATAGAACATCCCAGTGTCACGATGCTGGGGCACATCTCAGGCCGCCTGCTGCTACGACGTCCCGGCTACGCGGTGGACCATGGGCGCGTCATCGACGCCGCGATTGCGAACCGCGTGGTGATCGAACTCAACGCCAGCCCGCTCCGTCTCGACATGGACTGGCGGCACTGGCGACGGGCGGCGGAGCGCGGCCTGCGTTGCGTGATCAACCCGGACGCCCACGATACGGCGTCGCTGCAGCACGTGCGTGCGGGCGTCCTCGCGGCGCGCAAGGGTTGGCTGACGCGGGAGCAGGTGATCAACACCCGTTCCCTACGCGAGGTCATGGCGGCGCTGCGTCCGCGGCCCTGAGGGCGTACGATTCCTTGGCGGGCTTCAGGGCGTGGTGTCGGACCGCGTCGGGTCTGGCTCTTGCGCGGCGCGGGCAGTGCTCGCGGCGGCGGAGGAGTGGAGAGCCTGTGCGGCGGTGCTGCGGCGTTTGTCCCACCACGCCTTGAGGACATCGCGGGCGATGGGGCCGGCGTAACGGCCGCCGGCGAATTCTTCTCCGGGCGTGTCGCCCTCGACCATGACAGCGAGTGCCACTTCGGGACGATCCACCGGAGCGAAGCAAATGAACCAGGCGAGGTTCCGGGTCCCGGCCGGCGTTGCGACCTGAGCGGTCCCGGTTTTTCCCGCGATCCGCAGGTCGGGGATCTTCAGGGCCGGTGAATTCAGGATGCGCGCGGTCCCGTGCGGCGAGATCACGCAGTCCTCCATGCCTCGGAGCAGCATCGCGCGCGCGACAGGGTTTAGGCCGATCGGATCGCTGGGACTTAACCTCCGGGTCGGATCGTGGATCAGCGAAGGTTGCGTGCGGGTTTCCCCGCGCGCGACGGAGGCGGCGAAGGACGCCATCTGCAGTGGCGTCACGAGAAGGTAGCCCTGGCCGATCGAAAAGTTGGCGGTGTCGCCGTCATACCATCGCTCCTCGATTGCCTGCTGATCTGCGGGCAGTTTGCGCTGGGCGATGAAGCGCTTCTTCCACGCAGCGTCCGGCACGAGCATGCCCTTGGTTTCGAAAGGCAGTTCGATACCGGTGGGCCGATCGAAACCGAAGCGTCGTGCCTCTTCCGCAATCCGCTCCGCGCCGAGCCGCAGTCCCTGCTCGTAGAAGTAAACGTTGCAGGACACCTCGATGGCTTGGGCGAGACGGATCGGACCGTGCGCGTGGCCATCGTGGCACGGAAACAGACGTCTCCCCACACGGTAGACCCCCTCGCAGTTCACCGTGGCTTCAGGATCGAGCGTGCCGGCGCGAAGTCCGGCGATGGCCGTGAGGATCTTGAACGCGGATCCCGGCGGGTAGATCCCCTTCACCGAGCGATTGTACCAGCCTCCCGCCGCGTCGATCTGCTGATACGTCTCGGCGGCGATGCGCGGCGAGGTCGCATTGAGATCGAAGTCCGGCTTGGTCGCGAGCGCGAGCACCTCGCCGCTGTCGACCGCCAGCATCACCGCAGCGGCGGGGAGCTCCAGCTTGGCGAGGGCGGCCTCCGCGGCGAGCTGAAGGTCGATGTCGAGGCTGGTGACCAGGTCGCGGCCCTGCACCGGCAACCGACGGACCAGCGGGGGATTCACGCGGTACCCAGCGGGATCGACCCGGTAGATCGTGCCGCCCGTCTCGCCTTGCAGAATTTCGTCGAAGTACAGCTCCAGTCCATCGCGTCCCACCGAGCCCTTCATCGCAAAGGTCTTCAACTCGTCGCCGGGAAGACTGACGGTAGGGCTATCTTCGAGACTGGCGAGGCCGACAAAGCCGAGCGTGTGGGCGGCGGCAGAGTTGAACGGATAGTGGCGCGCCGTGGTGGTGTACACCTGGAGTGCGGAAGCGACCGGGAGTTGCTCAAGCAAGCGCGCGTACTCGTCCGGATGAAGATCGTCGACGAGGATGTAGGGCAGCAGGAGCTGGCGGCGGAAGTGGCGCGTCAGAGCTTGGCCGTCGAGCGTTTCGGTACGACCAAGTCGGCGATTAACCTCGTCGAGGTAGCGCTGGACGACCGTGAAGCGGGCGATCTGCTCCAGTTCCGCGGACGAGGGAAGGTTGCGATCGTCGGACTCGCGGTAGGCGCGTCGGATCTTGAGAAACTCCGTGCGAAACTCGCCGCGAAGTTCGTCGAGGTTGAGCGTGACCGAGAAGCGCGGGCGGTTACCGACGAGCAGGCGGCCGTCGCGGTCGTAGATGTTGCCCCGGGGACCTGGGGTGAGGACGCGCCGCTGATTTTGCACCCGCTCCAAGTCATGGTAGACGTTGGTCTTGATCAGCTGCTGGTAGGCCAGGCCGGCGGCCACCGCGAGGCATGCAAGGGCCAACAGACCGTGGAAAACGAGGAGCCGCGGATTGTACCCGTGGTGGGTTTCGACCAAGCTGCCGGAGCGATCGGTGGACGACGTAGGCATGTCCTCAGGTCAGGGGTAACTCCGGGGCCTCGGTTCGGCAGGTGCTGAGAGGCCCGCGATTTCCAGCGTCTTGGACTGGAGCGCGAGAAACCACGGTGCGACGAGCGCGAGCGTCAGTTGCGAGGCGATCAAGTCGCTGAAGACCCTTGAGGTGAAGCCGCCGACATCGGGCAGCAGGCGCGCGGCGACGGCGCTCACCGCCAGAAACAGGCCGAGATTGGCGATGAGGATCACCATCACGGTGATGAGACCTTCGTGCCGGTTTAGTCGGTGCCGCACATGTTGGAGGAAGATCACCGCCGCTGCGAATACCACGGCATGGGTTCCAAAGGGTAGCGGGGTGCCGACATCGTGCAGGAAACCAGCGGCGAACGCGCCGACCAAGGCCTCGCGTCGCTCGAAGTGCAGCGCGGAAAAACCCACGAAGAGACCGCCGAAGAACAGCGCGATGCCCCACGGGGTGAGTTCGTGGTTCACTTGCGAGAGTAGGACCCAGAGGAGGAACTGGGTGAGGAAGAAGATGAGCGTGCGCCGCATGGGTGCCCCCGGTTCAATCCGCACGCTCGGGTACGAGCACGGTCACCTCGGTCAGCTCGGAGAGGCGGCTGTCGAGTCGCACCTCGCCGGTTTTGAACAGGCCGTCGGTGCTGGTTTCGAGGCGAATGATTTCCCCGACGAACAAGCCGGCCGGAAAGACTCCACCCAGCCCGGACGTGACGATCCGGCGGGGCGACACCGCGCTGGCGGAGGCGTCGGTCGGAACATAGTCGACGATCCCGCGCGCGGGCCCGAAGGCGGGGTTGTTTCCCCCCTGAAAGCTGAGCGGCCGAGAGTCACCCTCGAGCGTTGCGGCGATGCGCAAGGTCGGGCTACTGATCAGGTCGACCACGGCGGTGTAAGCATGGACCTCGGCCACCTTGCCGACGACGCCCCCGCTGAAGATGACCGGCGACCCAACCGTGATGCCGTAGTTGCGTCCCTTGCGGATCGTCAGGCGCTGCCACCAGGCGTTGAAGTCGCGCCGGGCGATTCGCGCCGGTTCGCTGCGGTAGCCGGGCAACGTTGGGATGCGCAGCAACGCCTCAAGGCGTGCCACCTCACTGCGGAGTGTCTCCGTTTGCTGGAGCGTGACCTCGTAGCTCGCGTTCAGCCGAGCGAGGTCGCGTCCGGCGGCGATCAGATCGTGCCGCGTCCGCGTGCGCAGCGACCAGAAATCTTGGAGGTCGCGCACGTGCGACGCGGTCACGCTGACGGGCGCCTGCAGTTCGAAGAAACTGATGCTTAGGATCCGTTTCACCAGCGTCGGCACCAGCAACCATCCGGCAAGGATGAGGCCCAGAAGCAGGAAAGGCCGGCTGGCGTGGAAGCTGCGTTGCGGCACGGGACGCGGGACCGGGCGAGGAGCGTTTGCGGGGAGCGCGCGGGTTGCGCCGGCGGCCCGCCGCCCACGGGCGGGTTCAGACGTTCTGGATTACCCAGTTCAGGTCGTTGAGCACGGCTCCGGTGCCGTTGGCGACGGCGGAGAGAGGATCCTCGGCGACCGTCACCGGGAGGCCGGTCTTCTCGCTCAGGAGGCGATCAATCCCTCGAATCAGCGAACCGCCGCCCGCGAGGACGAAGCCGCGGTCCACGAGATCGGCGGAAAGCTCCGGCGGGCAGCGTTCCAGCGTCGTGCGAACCGCGTCGACGATCGCGCCGATCGTGTCGCTTAGCGCCTCGCGAATTTCCTGCGACGTGATGTGGATCGTCTTGGGCAGACCCGCGACGGAATCGCGGCCCTTGACCTCCATGGTCAGTTCCTCGTCGAGCGGGTACGCCGAGCCCACCCGGAGCTTGATCTCCTCGGCGGTGCGTTCGCCGATGAGGAGATTGTAGGCCCGCTTCATGTAATTGATGATCGCAGCGTCGAGCTCGTCGCCGGCGATGCGGATCGACTTCGAGAAGACGATGCCGGAGAGAGAAATGATCGCGATCTCCGTCGTGCCGCCGCCGATGTCGACGATCATGTTGGCCGCCGGTTCGTCGATCGGAAGGCCGACGCCGATGGCCGCGGCCATGGGTTCGGGAATCGTGATCACGTCCCGGGCACCCGCACGCGTGGCGGAGTCCTTGACGGCGCGCTTCTCGACCTCGGTGATGCCGGAGGGGATGGCGATGACCACACGCGGCGCGACGCGCAGGGCGTTACTATGGACCTTGCGGATGAAGTAACGCAGCATCGCCTCCGTCACATCGAAGTCAGCGATCACGCCGTCCTTCATCGGTCGGATTGCGGTGATGTTGCCGGGCGTGCGGCCCAACATGCGTTTGGCCTCGTCGCCCACCGCGCGGACATGCCGCGTGTGCGTATCGATCGCGACCACGGACGGTTCGCGCAGGACGATGCCCTTGTCTCGGACGTACACCAAAGTATTGGCGGTGCCGAGATCGATGCCGATGTCGTTGGAGAAGTAGCCGAGCAGGTTGGACATGGGGCGTTGCGGGGCGGGGCGCCGCCGGAAAACAAGTCTCCGACAGCGCCTGCGGGTGTCAACGGGCGAAAGGGTCTTGGCAGGTGTTTTGCAGTAGGCTTGGTGATTCGTTTCCGGGACGTTTCCGGGCCGCTTGGGTCGTGGCTCGACAGGCCTCAGCGGGGTGTGTTGGCTGCGCGTATGCGGTTTGTCCTTCCTGCTCACTCCTCCGCTCGGAGATCGCTGCGGGTCGCGGTTTTCGGACCGGCGGGCCGTCGTGCCTTCACGTTGCTCGAAGTGCTTGTGGTGCTTGCGATCATCGGCCTGCTGGTTGGCTTGGCGGTGAGCAACGTCACCGGCATCCTCGGTGGCAATCAGGTCAAGGTGACGCAGATGTTTGTGCAGACGACGATGAAGACGCCGCTGACGGCGTTCCGTCTGGACATGGGCGACTTTCCTTCGACGGCAGACGGTCTGGCCGCGCTTGTGACCGCGCCGCCCAACAAGTCGGACCGCTGGGGCGGTCCGTATCTGGAGGTCAAGGGAGGCAAGTTGCCCCTCGATCCGTGGCAGGAACCTTACCAGTACCGTTATCCTGCGGTGAAAAACAAGACGGGCTACGACCTGTGGTCGAAGGGCCCGGATAAGACGGACGGCACAGCGGACGACATTGGGAACTGGTGAGCGCATGGAGGGGTGCGCGCGACACTCTCGGTCGCCTTCGCGCGATTCGCGCGCGTTCACGATTCTCGAAGTTCTCCTAGCGCTCGCGCTGCTCGGTTTGCTCGCCACCTTGTTGGTCGGCGGAGCGGGCCGGCTGCTGCAAGGCCGTGGGCGCTCGGCGGAGGAAGTTTTCTGGAAGGCGGCCACGGAAGCGCGCCGTTACGCGCTGCTTCGTGGCGAAGACGTCCGTCTCGCCTACGACAGTGAAGCGAAGGTATTTTCCGCCTCCACGCGCGAGGGCACACAGCGCTTCCCTGTGCCGGTGGCGGGTGAGTTACTGATCGAATTCTTGGGCGCGGGCACGACGGGGGGACCGACCGTGTTGATTGGCGGCTCGCTGGTGGAAACGCAGCCCCTGCCGTTTGTCACCTTCTATGCCGACGGCACCTGCTCGTCTTTCCGCGTGCAACTCCGCAGCCGCCGCGCCGGAGAGCCGCGGTACCTGCAGATTGATCCGTGGACCTGTGCACCGGTGCTGACCCGTGCGGATCCGGGTGGAGCGCGCGGAGGATCGTGAAGGGTATCGGCATGACGTTCCGCAGTCCTGAGTCCCAACTGCCGCGGAGCACGCGTGGCTTCACGCTGCTGGAAGTGCTCGCTGCGCTGGTGATCTTTGCGCTCGCGGCGGCGGTGCTAGGCGGTGCGTACCTGAATGTGCTCAACGCCTACCAGTCGATGGCGCGCAGCGTGCGGCAGCAAGACGACCTCCGCTTTGCGCGCGAGTTGCTGCTGGCCGAGCCCGATCGCCGGAAGGCCGAAGAGGGAGGAGATTTCCGCACGGGTGATGGCCGGCGGGTGGAGTGGCGGGCGGAGATCGAGCCGACGGAACTGCCGGATCTGTTTTCGGTCCGCTTCCGTTGTCGGGTGGAGGAGTCGCCCCCGGCCAAGGCGGGTGAGGTGGAGGAAGTCTTTCAGGTGCTCCGCCCCACGTGGTCGGAGGCGGCGGAGCGTGATGAACGGCGGGCGGAGATGCGCAAGCGCATCGAGCGTATCGCGGAGGAACTGGCGCGATGAGGCGGTGGCGAAATGGGTGGGGCCGAAGCAAAATGCGGCGAGGGTTTACGCTGCTGGAGATCCTCGTGGCCCTTGCGTTGGTGGGGCTTGTATTAGTGGGTTTGAATACATTCATCTTCTCGATGAGCGAACTGTGGGGGCGCCGAAGCGAGTCGCGCCTCTTCGACCAGCACGTGCGAGCGGTCTCGCGGTTTCTCGAGCGGGAGTTGCGGCGGGCGGTTTGGCCGCCCGAGGGATCCCTCGGGCAGGCGGCGATCAGCGTGCGCGACGTGCGACCGCGGACGGGGTCCAGCGGGCCGCTGGTTCGGTTCGAGTTGCGCGAAGGCAGCCGCTTGCTGTCGTGGCCGGATCGACCGCTTCCGGAGGTGGAATGTGCCCTCGCGGTGCGCGATGGCGTGGGGTTGGTGCTGCTGTGGCAGTCTCGCCTTGAGACCCGCTTTGGTGACGATCCGCCGCGCGAGACCGTCATCTCCCCTTTGGTGGCGGCGATCCAGTATGACTACTATGATGGGGAGGCGCGGACCTGGCAGACGGAATCCTCGCCTCGCCGTAGCCGCGAGAGCGCTGAACGTTACGATACCCCACGGCGGTTGCGTCTGACCTTCCGGCACGGTGCGTACTCCCAGGAGACCCTGATCACGGTGCCGGCCCCCGTGGAGGCGATCCCGACCTATTGATCCGTGCGACGGCCGATGCCTCCTCTCGAACACCAGGTAAAACCCCGCTTCGCTCGGCATTCAGCGCGCGCGAGCGGCTCTGTGATTGTCGTGGTCCTCGTGGCCCTGATGTTTGCCGCGACGGCGTTGATCGTGTTCATCGAGAAGGCTGGGAACGACCTGCTGATGGAGACACGCGAGGCAGATGCGGCGCGCCTGCGCCGGGAGGCGCAGTCGGCACTGGAGACGACGCTCGCCGTGCTGGAGGAATTCCGGCAAGTGCAGGGAGCGCTGCGGAGCCCCGCGGAAGGATGGGGAGACCCCTTGGAGTTTGCGGGCTACGCGTCCTTGTCGGGCGCGGCGGTGCGGGTCCGCTTTGAGGATGAGAGCGGCAAACTGTCCTTGCCGACCATGGATGGTCCGGCTCTGGTCGAACTCTTCAAGAGTTGGGAGGTCCGCGAGGCGGATGCGGAGCGCCTGGCGGATGCGCTGCTCGGTTGGATGCAGCCCGATTACGTGCCGAAAACGGCGGGCGCTCCGGCGCCCGAGGACTACGATCGAGGCGACACGCCCTATCAGCCGCCGGGCCGTCCCTTGCGATCCTTCACGGAGCTGGCGGCGATTGGCGTGGCGAACGAGTTTTTCTACGACGAAGCGGGGCGTCCGAACGCCAACTGGCACCGATTTCGGGAAACCGTTTCCTTGTATCGGTATCCGGCCCCCAACCTCAATGCGGCGGCACCGGGAGCGTTGGCGGCGCTGAGTCGGTTTGACGACGGGCAGCAGCGTCGCTTTGCGGAGTACTTGCGCGGGAGTGGCCCCTATGCGCGCCGCGGCCCCGGATTTTTCCGCACGACGGACGAGGCATTGGCGGTGGCGGGGGGGCAGACTTCGCTGGCGGGGTGGGGTGTGGAGATCCGGGCCCTGCGCATCCGGGTGTCCGTCGAGCGCGGCGGCGCTCGTTACGAATTGGCGGCGCTGGTGGCGCCACCGAACGGAGCCGAACCGGTTCGTCCGGTCGAGATTCGGAAGCGCAACGGCGATCGCGCGGGCGGCGCGGCCCAAGCTTCGGCGTCGGTGCCGCCTCCATCGGCGGCGTCGCCGGAAAACCGGAAAACGCTGGACTATCCGTTTACGCTGTTGGAAATGACCGAGAACGTGGTTTTGTCAGACGAACACGCACCGGACACCACGCTGTGAGCCTTGCCCTTGAATCGCCCTCCGCGCCTGCTCCTGCCGCGTCGGCCTCGCCGGCCGCCGCGGGCGCGAACGTCGTGCTCTTGCCCGATGCGCGCTTTTTCGTGAGGGCGGTGCCAGTCAATGCCGCCGCCGGTGCCGAGGCCGTGTCGCGCGAGGTGGAGCTTGCGCTGGAAGTCGTGTCCCCTTTCCCGGTCAGTCAGCTGTTCTACGGACATCTCTGGCACCCGGAGTCGGCCCATGCTTTGGTGTTTGCAGCGTTTCGCCGGCGGTTCACGGACGATGAACAGGCGGCGTGGGGAGAGGCCGAACGAGTGGTACCGCACTTTGTGTTGGCGACCGGGCTGAACCCTGGAGTTGGGCGGACCGTCGTGCTGAGTGATGGAGCGAGCTTGACCGCAGTGTATTGGGGCGAACCTGGCCCCGTGCCCTCGCGCGTGGCGACGGTTCCCGTGTTGCCGGACGCGACCGAGGCGCAGCGCACCGCTGGACGCTTGGCCCTGCTGCGAGCCGTTGGCTCGGTCGGCGCCGGAGTCGTCGATCTTCCCATGCCGGTGCCGACGCTGGAGGAGGCGAACGAGCAGCGGGTGACTTGGACCGCCGGCGAGCACGTGCTGAGCCTGCCGCTGTCGGAGGGTTCAGATCTCGATGTGCGAGACAAAGGACAACTGGCGGCGCGGCGGACCTCGCGGCGACGCGCGCGTCTTCTTTGGCGCGGATTCCTCGCGGGTGTCGGTGCGCTCGTCCTGCTTGCGCTGGGCGAAGCGGCGTTGATCGGGCTCCGGACTTGGGAGACGGGCCGCCTCGCGCGGGTGGAGGCGCAGCAACCGGCGGTCGATCGAATCATGTCGCAGCAAGCCTTGGCGACCCGCATTGAGGAACTTTCGACGAAGCAACTCCGGCCGTTCGAAATGATTTCGCTCGTTACGGTCGCGGGCAATCCCGGCACTCAGAAACCGGCATCCGTTCAGTTCATCCGTACGGTGACGAGCGGCCTCTACACGCTCGAGATCGAAGCCCAGACGAAAGTCGGTGGGGATCTTGCCCTGTATCAGGCGGCGCTGCGGCAGAATCCCGCCGTGGCCTCGGTCGAGGTAGCGAAGCATGACTTGCGTGATGCCACGACGACCTTCGTCTTGGTCATCACCTTCAAACCGGAGGCGTTGGCGATGCCTGGGAGGTCATCATGATGCGACGAGTCAAACAGGCGTTCATGGGACGGTTGCTGCGCGAGAAGCTGCTATTGACGGCGTTAGTGGTGCTGGCGGTAGCGATTTGGGGTTCCGGTTTTCTCCGACGTCTGGGAACGGCAGTGGAGGAATCCCGTCGCGTCTCTACGGAGCTGTCCGTTCAGGCGCAGTGGCTGGAGCGAAGAGAACGGATCGAGTCGTTGGCGAAGGCGGCCATTCAGAACCTCGACCCGGCGAAGTCCCTCGATGCGGTGAAGCTCACGGCGGAGGTCTCTGAACTTGCGTCGGCTGCCGGCATCACGAGTAACCGCCAGATCGATGCTGCCCGGTCCGAGCGCACCAACGAGTTCGCGCTCCACTCGATCGAATTCCGGGCGCGTCGGGCGGATTACGCGAACCTCCAGGCCTTTTACTTCAAGTTGGCGGAACGCGCGCCTTACATCGGATTGGAGCAGTTCTCGCTTTCGACGGTCCCGAGCCGGCCGCAGGAACTGGAAGCTGTTTTCCGGATCACCTCGGTCGAGGCGTTGCGCTGAGAGAGCTCCGCCAAGTGCCATGGGCTGCCCGCTTTCGACTCAGCGTTTGACACGTTTCTCGTCGCCCCGTAAACGTTTGACGGACGTCTCCGTGATCCCCCTACAGATGTCTCAGCCTCGTTGGTCGCTCCGTGTGGTTTCGTTGCGTGGCCTGAATCGATGGCGCGCCGCGCTCGCCGCTGCGTTGCTGCTGTGGCTCTGTCCCCGGGACACGCGCGCCCAAGGGCAGTGGGGCTACAAATTCCAGACGTGGCAGGAGGAGAATGGCCGCATTCGTGTCGACTCTCACTATGCCCTCGCTGAGCGCGATCTGGGGGTGGCGACCAAGCTCAAGGTCACGGGTTTGGTCGATACCATCTCCGGGGCATCCCCGACGGGCCAGCCGGCGGCTACGCCGGGCGCGCCGATCCCCGTGGCGACCCTGACCGATCGACGCAAAGCGTGGTCGCTCGATCTCTCCCACGTCTTTGCTGTCACGACCGTCGCCCTTGGCTACGCCAACAGTCGCGAAAGCGACTATATCTCTGACGGCTGGTCGGTGAACACCCGGACCGAGTTCAACGAAAAGAACACGACCGTGTTGGTAGGCTATGCTCGGGTGGACGACGACATCACCGCGCGCTTCCTGCCGGCACCCCAGACGAAGACAGGTGACGACGTGGTCGTTGGGGTCACGCAGCTGCTCAATCCTCGGACTTCGTTCTCGGTGAATGTAACGCGGGGCGTGGCGCGCGGGTATCTGTCGGACCCTTACAAGATCATCCGCAAGAACACCGAGCTCTTCCCGGGTCTCTCGCTGCCCCTGACGTTTCCGGAGAATCGTCCCAACCGGCGGGAAAAGTGGATCGTGTTCAGCGGCGTCAACCTCGCGGTGCCCGAGATGCACGGCGCACTTGACGGGAGTTATCGCGTTTATCGCGACGACTACGGCATTCGCAGCCACACCGTTGAACTGGCTTGGTTCCAGTCCATCGGCGAGCGCCTGATTGTGCGTCCGGCGGCCCGTTACTACCGTCAGGGTGCAGCGGACTTCTACCGCCTCTCGTTGGATGGCTCCGCGATCGTTCCCGGTTCCTTCACGACGGGGCGGGCGCCGTTTTTCTCGGCGGATTATCGCCTCTCGGAGATGGATACCGCGACCATCGGATTGAAAGTCATTTGGACGGTCCGTCCGGAGCAGTTGACCATCGATGCGACGTTGGAGCGCTACACCATGCGCGGCAGGGACGGCAAGACGCCGGTCGATGCCTACGCGGACGCGAATGTGCTTACGGTGGGGGCGAACTTAAGCTGGTAGCCTAACGGGGCCTGCACCGTGATTCTCAGTCCTGCACAAGCCCGCGCGGTGGCGACTCCGGTTGCAACGGGGACGGAGCAGCCGCTGCGCAAGATCGTGTGGCGGGCGCTTGGCACGGACTGCTCATTGCAGTTTGCGTGCCTGGAGGACGCGCGGGCGGAGTCGTTTGCCACGGCAGCGAAGGCGTGGGTGGAGCGATTTGAGGCGCGCTATTCGCGTTTTCGTCCGGACAGCTTGGTTAGTCGCATTAATGCGGCGGCGGGTGGAGACTGGGTGGAGGTGGATGCCGAGATGGACCAGATGCTCGCGTTGTGCGGCTCGGTGCATTTCATGACGCAGGGCATCATCGACGTGACGGCCTTGCCGCTGTTGCGGCTTTGGCGTTTCTCGGATCCGGCGCCGTCGCTGCCCGCGCGTGAGGACGTGGCGGCGGCGCAGCGGTTGGTCGGGTGGGGCAAGGTGCGTCGCGAGCCGGGGCGCGTGCAGCTGCCGCTCGCTGGCATGGCGTTGGATTTCGGCGGGTGGGGGAAAGAGTTCGCGGTGGATGCGGTGGCGCAACTGGGCGTGGAGCATGGCCTGACGTCCCTGCTGGTCGACTTTGGTCATGATATTCGGGCGGTGGGCCAGCCTCCGGGGCGCCCGGCGTGGCACGTGGGCTTGGAGGATCCGGCGACGCCGGGCACCGCGCGCGGCAGCGTCGCGGCGGTCAACGTGGGTATCGCCTCATCGGGAGACTACCAGCGTGGCGTGACGATCGATGGGCGGCGTTATGGCCACATCATCGACCCGCGCACGGGTTGGCCGGTGGCGAACGGCTGCGTGCAAGTCACCGTGATTGCGCCCAGCTGCGTTCAGGCGGGGCTGCTATCGACGTCTGCGTTCGTGCTCGGGCCCGAGGCTGGGTTGCGTTTGATCGGCGAGACCTTTGGGGCCGAGGGACGCATCCTCACCCAGCGTGCGCGGCATCAGAGCCGTGGATTCTACCGCTATGAAGTCACCTGACGTGTGTGCTCAGCCTTGGCCCCGCCTACCTGGGGTCGCCACCTTGCTCCGGGGCGGTTTGCGCGCGGCGCGGGCAGCGTTCTTTGCCGGCACTGTAGTCACGTTCACCCTTGCCGGGGTGCTGGACGTACGGGCCCAACTGCGGGAGGGCGATCCCATGCCGGTGCTGTCGGAGTTCGGGCTGGAGGGTGACCTCGCCTCCGCGCCGACGGCGGGTCGGGTCGTGTTACTGGATTTCTGGGCCTCGTGGTGCGCGCCGTGCAAGGCGTCCTTTCCCTCGCTCAGTGCGTTGCAGCGCGAGTGGGGTGCGCAGGGGCTGACGGTGATCGGGGTGAGTGTTGACGAGAAGAAGACCGCCTATGACGCGTTCGTTTCGCGTTTGAAACCCTCGTTTGTCACACTGCGGGATGCGGAGAAGCGCCTTGTCCGCGTGGTCCGGGTGCCGACCATGCCGACGAGCTATCTCATCGACCGGAAGGGCGTGGTTCGATTGGTGCATGAAGGCTTCCGTGGAGAGACGACGGAGCGGGCACTGCGGACGAAGGTGCGCCAACTCCTCGATGAAACCCCCTGATGCCTTCAGTTCGGTCGCGCGTCTTACCCTCAATTCTTCCTTTCCCATGAGAATATCTCCCGTCCGCTTGGCCCTCTTGCTGGTGATGGTGGCGTTGGGTGCCACTGGGTGCACGACCGTGCAGCCGTGGGAGCGCGCGACGCTCAGCAGCTATTCGATGCGTCCGGATCGCGATCCGCTGGCTCAGGCGATGGCAGAGCACATCTACTTCTCGCGTGAAGCCGCGGCGGGTGGTCGCTCGGTCGGCGGCAGTGGCTGCGGCTGCAACTAGTTCCTTTGGTTTTGTTCTCTCGTCGGCTCTTTCGCGCTTCACCCCCTATCCCCACTCCACCTGCATGAATACCCTCGCCTTGAACACCCTCGCCATCTGGCACCGCTTCCGTTGGCTGTACGTTCCTGCGTCGCTCTTGGCGTTTGTTCTTCAACGCTCGCCGTTGGTTCGTCTGCTGGGGACGACGGAGTTGTCGATGGCTAGTCCCGCGGGTGCGCTGCTTCGCTCCGCGGTTACGGTCGCGGCGCTGGGTGGGTACCACACGCTGGCGGGTGCGACGCAGCTCTCGGCTAATCCTGCATCGCCGGCGACGGCGACGGTGGGTCAGCCCTTCTCGATGGTCTTCGCGCTGGTTGGATCGCCGACCTCGGCCGCCTCCTACGAGATTCGCGGCACCCTGCCGCCGGGCCTTTCGGTGCCGGGCCTTTCTGGAGATCTACTGAACGACTCAAGTGGTGTCATCACGGGTACGCCGACCGTCGCTGGCTCTTACGCGCTTTCCGTGCGGGGCTGGAACGGTCTTGGGAAGGGGGGATTTGGTGGCGATCGGACCTACACTCTCACAATCAACGTCCAAGCCGGTGCCGTCGCCGCTCCGACGATCACGACGCAGCCGGTGGGTCTTTCGGTCAACGCGGGCGCGGCGGCTACGTTCACGGTTGTGGCTACCGGGACGGGAACGCTCTCGTACCAGTGGACCAGGGACGGAGTCGCGATCTCGGGCGCAACGGCCTCCAGCCTGAGCCTGCCCAGCGTCAGCGCGTCTTCGGCTGGCGACTACCGCGTGGTGGTGACGGGATCGGGCGGCTCGGTCACCAGCCAAGCGGCCACGTTGACCGTCGTGACGGCGCAGGCTCCGACGATCGTCACGGCTCCGCTTACGCAGACGGTGGTGGTGGGTGCGCGTCTCACACTCTCGGTTGATGCGACGGGCACCGCCCCCCTGAGTTATCAGTGGCAGAAGGCTGGCAGTCCGATTGTCGGTGCGACCAATCCCAGCTTCACGCTCCCATCGGTTCAGGGGGCTGATGCCGCCGCGTACTCGGTGGCAGTGACAAACGCGGCGGGAACGGTCGTCAGCAATGCTGCGACGATTTCGGTGATTCCGGCGGTGGCGAGCGCGATTTCGAACGTGGCGGTGCGCACGAACCTCGGGGCGAGTCAGACCCTGATTGTCGGCTTCACGATGGTGGGCGGGGCGAAGCCCGTCCTCGTGCGCGCGGTGGGACCTGGACTGGCGGCCTTGTCGGTGCCGGGCACGATGGATGATCCGCGGCTGGGGTTGTTCGATGGGGCGACTTCGGTGGCAAACAACGACGACTGGGGTGGTGGCTCGAGTTTGGTTGGCTCATTTGCGTCGGTCGGGGCCTTTCCGCTGCCCGCCTCAAGCCGTGACGCGGCCTTGGTCAGCTCGGTTTCGGGAGGTCGGACAGCACAGGTCAGCGGTCCCGGGGCGGGCACGGTGCTGGTCGAGGCGTATGATGCGGGATCGGGCGTGGCGCCGCGGCTGACGAATGTGTCGGCTCGCAATCGCGTGGGAACCGGGGCCGATATCCTCATCGCCGGTGTGACCGTTTCCGGGACGTCGCCGAAGACCCTGCTCGTGCGTGGCGTGGGTCCGACGCTGGCTATCTTCAACGTCACGGGCGTACTCGCGGACCCGAAGCTCGAAGTGTATCGGGCGTCCGACGGCGCGAAGATCGCCGAAAACGACAACTGGTCGGCGAGCTTGGCGGCGGTATTTCCGACGGTGGGTGCATTTAGTCTGAACGCCGGAAGCAAAGATGCCGCGCTGGTGATCTCGCTTCCCAGTGGAGGCTATACCGTGCAACTCAGCGGTGTGGCCAATGGCACCGGAGAGGGACTGATCGAGGTCTACGAGGTCCAGCCGTAGTGGCGCTTACACCCTCGTGCCCGCGAGCTGCCGACGCAGAACTTGCGGCTTGGCGCGTGGGTCGGGGGTTCCCAAGGTGAAGGGCATGATGTTCCTCCGCCGCTTTGGCGTCCTCCTGCTCCTCGTTTGCGTCGGGCTGCGTGCGCAGACCATCCCCACGGTCACGCAGGCCATCCCGGCGCAGTCGTCCGCGTTTGGCGGTACTCCGATCACGATCGACCTGCGTAACCACTTCGGCCTGCCGAGCGTGAAGGGATCACTGGCGCAGATCGATACGCTGCTGGGCAGGATCAACATCGAGTTGCTCGCGGACGATGCCCCGCGGACCGTCGACAACTTTCTCCAGTACATCGATGCCGGGCGGTACACCAACACGATCATCCACCGGTCGGTGCCGTCATTCGTGATTCAGGGAGGCGGCTACTTCTCCCGCCTCCCGATCGAGCACATCGCCACGTTTCCGGCGGTGGTGAACGAGTACAAGATTTCCAATACGCGCGGGACGCTGGCGATGGCGAAGCTGGGCGGAAATCCCAACAGTGCGACCAGCGAGTGGTTCATTAATCTCGCCGACAATAGTGCCAATCTGAACAACCAGAATGGCGGGTTCACGGTTTTTGCGCGGGTACTCGGCACGGGCATGACCGTCGCTGATGCGATCGCTGCGCTGCCGCGCAGCAGCGACGACTTTCCGCTCAACAACTACACAGCCGGAACGACTCCGACCGCGGCGAATCTGCTCACGGTGCGGGATGTGCGCCGCATCTCGGTTTACCCCACCGCGGGTCTACCGGGGGTGATCGCGTTCAACGTGACCAGCTCCAACACTGCGGTGGCGACGGCGACCCTGTCCGGGTCCACGCTGACGCTTACGCCGGGGACGTCGCCCGGCACGACGACCGTCTCCGTTCGGGCCATTGACTCCAACTCGAACCAAGCGGAGGCGACGTTTGCCTTTCAGGTCGCCGCCCCCGCCACGCCGCCTTCGATCCTCGTGCAGCCGCCGGTGGGCGCGGTGGCCGCCCTCGGTCAGACTGTCGTGCTCAACGTCGTCGCGACGGGTCCCAATCTCGCGTACCAGTGGAAGCGGGTGAGTGACTCTGGCACTGCGCCGGTGGCGGGGGCGACGAGCCCGACGCTGGTGTTGAGTGCGGTCTCCGCGGCGACCGGAGGCGTGTATTTCTGCACGGTCAGCAACCCGAGCGGTTCATTGGACAGCGTCGGCACGATTCTGTCGATCAACCCAGCGGCGACCGCGAGCCGCCTGACCAACCTTTCGGTGCGCTCCTTTGTTGGGCTGGGCAGCAAGACGCTGATCGCGGGATTCGTGACCAGCGGGACGGGTGCGAAGGCGACTGCCATCCGGGGTATTGGTCCGACTCTCGGCACCTTTGGCGTCGCTTCGCTGCTGGCAGATCCGCTGCTTGATTTGCGCAGCACCGCGGAGGGGCGTCCGCTGGTCGCAGCGAACGACAACTGGACCGGCGATGACGGCCGAGCTTACGGCGGCTTCGCCTTGCCGGCGGGAAGCAAGGACGCCGTCGTGGTGCCGTCTCTGACTGCGGGAGGCTACACCGCGCAGGTAACGGGTGTGGCGAATGGCACCGGCAATGGCATGGTTGAGGTCTATGATGCGGCGATCGCGAACGCCAACGTGCGATTCATCAACCTTTCGGCGCGCACGCAGGTCGACGCGGGGCAGATCCTCTTTGCCGGCTTCAGCGTGGGTACGGGCGCGGCGAAGTCGCTGCTCATCCGGGCTGCTGGCCCGGCGCTGGCTGCGTTCCAGGTTACGGATACCATGGCCGATCCGAAGATTGAGGTCTTCAACAGCAGCGGCGTGAAGATCATGCAGAACGATAACTGGGGCGGCTCGGATACCCTCACGGCACTCGGAACGTCCGTGGGCGCATTTCCTCTGACCGCCGGCGCGCGCGATGCGGCCCTCGTCCTGACGGTCGCTCCGGGCGGCTACACCATTCAGGTGAGCGGCGTTGATGGCTCCGCTGGCGTGGTGCTGGTCGAGGTGTACGAACTCCCCTGACGCGCGACCGCCTCCTTCGCCGCGGCCTCCTTCCGGCTACATCTGGAAGGAGGCGCTGAGTTGGAAAACGGCGCTGACGATCGCGTAGGCGATGAAGCCGACGAACGCGAAGACGGTCAGCAGCACTCCGCTCGCAATGACGCGGGTGAAGAGGTGCAGTTGGCGGGTGATGCGGTCCTGATATGCCGCCGCCACCTTCTTGAGTGCGGGCACGATGTTGCCGGTGTTCTCGCCCACGGCGAGTTGATCGAGGACCAAATCTGGAAAGCAGTTGGTGCGGGCCCACGCCTGCGAGAGCGATTCGCCCTCCAGAATGCGATCGGTGGCTGACTCGAAGGCGGCGCGATGGACGCGATTGGTGATTTGGCGGCCCGTCATCCGCAAGGCCTCCGCGGTGGTGATGCCGTTCTCCAGGAGGACGCTGAGCGTCTGGGAGATCGCGAGTACCGTGCGCGAGACGGCGAAGGCCCGCGTCGGCGGGAGCCGGATGAGTAGGGCATCGGAGGCGGCCCGCCCGACCTCGGTCTGATACCAGCGCCAGGCTGCGACGGCGCCGAATACCGCGGCACCTGCTACGACGATGCCGTAGCGCAGCGCGAATTCCGAGACGGCCACGAGAATCTGGGTGGAGGTCGGAAGCTCCCCGCCGAGCGAGGAAAGCAGAGTCTGCAAACGCGGCAGGAGGAAAAACAGGAAGAACAGGATGACACCACCCGCGACCACCATCATGAAGAGCGGGTAGGCGAGGGCGGAGGCCAGCTGACGCTGAAGATCGCGCTGCTCGGTGAGGTGGCTGATTAGCCGCTTAAGTACGTCGTTGAGCGATCCCGTCGCTTCGCCCGCCTGGATCAGGTTCTGGGTCGAGGCATCGAAGACCTCTGGCATCGTTGCCATCGCAGCGGAGAGCGAGGCGCCCTCGCCGACACGTTCCCAGAGGCTCCCGCAGAGCAGACGCAGGCGCGGTTCCTTGATGCGCAGTGAGAGCAGACGCAGCGCCTCGCCTGCGGACAGGCCAGACGACGTGAGATCTTCTAGCGCCACGAGGAACGGCAGTCGCTCGCGACGGCCGGGTGCGGCCGCGCCAGCACCGAGGACTCGAGAGGTTGACGGTCGGGACGAGGGTGTTCCGGTCGCACCGCGTCCACTGCGAACGGCCATTTCCTCAACTCGCGAGACGGCGAGTCCGCGGGCAGCCAACAGGCGGAGGGCGTCGCGGCGGGACGGAGCATCAATCTCGCCGGCAGTGCTCGCACCTGCGCGGTCCCGGGCCGAATAAGTGAAGCGAGGCATGGCGCGATCGAGCCGAGAGTAACGGCTACTTTTCGGTCACAGTGACCACGCGGAGCACTTCCTCGAGGGTCGTGTGCCCGGCGCGCACCTTCTCCCAGCCGCTCTGCTCCAGAGTCCGCATGCCGTGCCGACGGGCGCACTGAGTCAGGGCGCGCGTGCTCTCCCGCTTGAGCACCAACTCATGGAGCTCATCGTTGGGCCGGAGGATCTCGAAGATGCCGATGCGTCCACGGTACCCGGTCCCGCGGCAGCGATCACAGCCCACGGGAACCCTGAGGGTCGTCACGGCATCCGCCTCGGCCTGATCTACCCCGAGGATGGCAAGCGTGTCGCGTAGCTTGAGCGGCTGCACCGGCTCAGGCCGGGAGCATTCAGGACAGAGGCGGCGAACGAGACGCTGGGCGATGACCAGCTCGATCGCGGACGCGACCAGGAACGGCTCGATGCCCATGTCGATCAAGCGCGTGATCGCGCCCGGCGCGTCGTTGGTGTGCAGCGTTGAGAACACCAAGTGACCTGTGAGGGACGCGCGGATCGCGATATCGGCGGTCTCGCGATCGCGGATTTCGCCGACCATGATGACGTCCGGATCCTGACGCAGCACATGCCGCAGGGCGCCCGCGAAGGAGAGTCCGATCTCGGGCCGCACCTGCATCTGGTTCACGCCTGGAACCTCGTACTCGATCGGGTCCTCGATCGTGACAATGCGCAGGTCGGTCGAGTTGATCTTGCGAAGAAAGGCGTTGAGCGAGGTCGACTTGCCGGAGCCGGTGGGACCGGTCACGAGCACGATGCCGTGAGGGAAGTCGAGCACGTGAGTGATCGCAGCCTGCTCCTCCGGGCTCATCCCGAGCCGCTCCATCGTATAGGCCTCTTTTTTCTGGTTGAGGAGGCGGAGCGAGATGGACTCCGCGTAGATGGTCGGGATCGTCGAAACGCGGATGTCGAGGGTGGTGCCGCCGGCCTTGAAATTGATGCGACCGTCTTGGGGTAGACGCCGCTCGGAGATGTTGAGCCGCGCCATGATTTTGAGGCGCGAGATGATGGCATCCTGAAAGCGCAGGAGATTCTCGGGTACCGGCACCGGCACCAGCAGACCGTCTACGCGGTAACGGATGCGCAGCTGACCCTCCTGCGGCTCAAAGTGGATGTCGGTGGCGTTGTCCGTGACCGCCTGGCTGATCACGTCGGTGACAAAGCGGACGACGGCAGCATCCTCGTCGACGGCTTCCTCGACTGGAGCCGTCGCTGCCTCGGGCGCGAGGTAGCCCTCGTCGCCATCATCGAGGGATCCCGAGCCGACGCCGAAGTTCTCGATGATGAGTTGGTGCACGCGTTCCGGCACCGCGAGGTGCCACACCAGCGGCCGGGGGGTGAACGTCCGCAGCCAGTCTTGCATGGCCTCATCGGCGGGCCATGCCGTGGCGAAGTGAAGCGGGGTGTGAGCGAGCTCCTCGGCCGTCGGTGGGGCGTCCTCCGCGCGTGTTGTGGAGTCCCTTGCTTCGACGCGGATCGGGATCGCCTGGTAATCGTGCACGAGCCGGGCGGGTAGGAGACCGCGGGCGAGTGGGTCGGTCTCGAGATTAGAGGCGACATCGAGGCCGGCGCTCTCGGCGACGAGGGCGAGGATGGCGGATTCGTCCATGCCGAGGTCCGCTGAGAGCCGCGCGATGCGGCCGCCGCGCGGGGTTTCGGCGAGGGCCTGCTGCTGCTCGGGAGTTAGCCGCGCGGCGAGCGCGGCGGGGACCGGAGAAGAAAGAAGCGGGGGAAGCGGCATCGCGGATGCAGGCGGCGGGCTTCAGGTGGCGGACGAAGACCGGAAGGGCGTTGCGGGCGAAATCACGGGCCCGGAGTAGACGACCCGGTTGGGCGGAGGGCGCGGAGCACGGCGTCCTTTTGGGGACTGCCCTCGAGTCGGGACATCGGCTCGGCGTTATCCGCGGCCGTGTTCTGTAGGACGTAGGGCCGCACGAAGAAGACAAGGTCGGTTCGGCCCTTCTCGCGGCGCCGGCTGCCAAACAGATCGCCGAGAATCGGGATCGGCCCGAGTCGGCTCGTGGTGCGGCTTTGCGAGTCGCGCTGCAGGCCGCCCAGCACGACGATCTCGCCGCTCTTCACGCTGACGAATGACTCGGTCTCGCGCTTGCCGATGCGCGGTTGCGGATTGTTATCGATCGTGATGTTGCCGAGCACATCCTCGACCTTCTGTTTGATGTCGAGCTGGACCGAGCCATCATTGCCGATGAGCGGTTTGACCTTCAGTTCGATGCCGATTTCCTGCTGCGCCACGGTGCTTCGATAGCCGCCGAAGGACGAGTTGGCACCGCCGGACATGCCGGCGCCGTCGGCGAGGTAGCTGCTGATCACCGGGCGGGATTCGCCGACGAAGAAGCGGGCCTCCTTGTTGTGGGTGGTGACGATGGCGGGGACGGAAAGGATGTTGGTGTTACCCTTGCGTGGCGTGGACTGGATCGAGATCTCCGCCGCGAGATCGCGTCCACCGCTCGTGCCCGCTCCCCGGGTGACGGTGCCGTTGTCGGCTGCGATGCTTGGGCCGGCGAGGGATGCGTTGAATCCGACCAGCTTATCGCCCTGAATTCGCAGCCCCAGCTCCTCAATCCCGGTGGCTGATTCGTCGCTGAGGGTGACTTCGGCGATGACGACCTCGATGCGCACCTGCGCGAGCAACACATCGATCTTCTCGACCAGTTCGCGGATGATGCGGATGTCGTCGACGGTGCCGGAGATGACCACCGCATTGGAGCGCTCGTCGGGGAGCACTGTGACCAAGCTACTGAATTCGGTGGTGCCGTCCATTAGACCCGTGACTGCGGGAGCGGCGGGAGCGTTCGTCTGGTCCGCCGCCGCGGCAACTGGGCTATTGGAAACGGTGCCCGGTCGGACGGACTGCTGGCCGGTGGTGGACGTCGCTTTGTTTTGGCCGCTGACCAACTGGCTGATGAGCGAAGAAACATCCTTCGCGGCGGCGTGGCGGAGGTAGATCACCTCGTTGCGCGTGTTCGGATCGGCCTTGACGTCGAGTTGACGGATCAGGTCATCGAAAAATGCGTGCTGCCTCGGATCGGAGATGAGGATGACCTGATTGGTGCGATCGTCGGCGGAGTACGTGGTGGCGGAGCCGAGCTGAGTTTGAACCACGCCCTGGAGGGTGGTGCGGAGCTGGTTGACGAGGACGGAGGCCTTCGCGAAGCGCAGCTGGTAGAACTTGGGTGCGAGGTTGGCGGTGACAGGTTTGTCCAGTTCCGCGACCAAGGCCTCGATACGCTGGAGCGTGCTCACGGAGTCGGTGATCATCACCGCGTTCGTCTTCTCGAACAGGATGGGGCCGCCGAGTTGCGGATTGAGCAACTGGGCGAGCTGCGGGACGAACTCGTTGGCGCGGAGGAAGTCGAATTGGAACACCTTGGCCATTACGGTCCCGCTCGACGGAAGTTCGCTGGCGCGGCCGACGAGCATGCGGGGGGCCTCGGTGCGCAGGCTGGGGAGGGCCACGACCTTGAGGAACGAATCGCCCATGGGTGCGACCCCGACCTGATTCATGGCGAGGGCGGTTTCGAGGGCGAGGATGGCCTCACTCTTCGGCATCGGCCGAGTGATGACCAACGTGTAGTTGGCCGTGGGGAGGGTGGCGGGGCGGATGATGACCCGCCCGGTCAGTTGCTCGAGAAGCTGGAGGACGGTATCCAGCGGCGCATCGGCGAGCTTGATCTGGTCGATCATTTCCTCGCGGATCGCGGTGGCGTTGGCGGCCGCTGGGGGAGTCTGGGCGAAGGCCAGCGGGGTGGCCAAGATCAGGCCGGCGAGGAGCGGGAGACGCAGCATCATGCGAACGGGGAGGGCGACTGGCGGGAGCGAGCGCCTTGAATACCTGAGTGGAAGGGGTTCCGTGGGACTTGTAAACGGCGATATGGGTGGCGTGAGGGTTACGTTTGCGAGAGGCCCTTTGCCCGAGTTCTCACTTGCCCGGCTCTGGGGCCGGCGGCACCGTGGGGGTAGTCCATGCCGAACTCCTTCGGAAAACTCTTCACGATCAGCACCTGGGGCGAAAGCCATGGTGCGGGCATCGGCGTGGTTATCGACGGCTGTCCGCCACGGCTGCCGTTGGTTGCCGAAGAGATTCAGGCGGAACTGGATCGGCGGCGGCCCGGGCAGAGCGAGATCGTTACCCCCCGCAAGGAAGCCGACACCGTAGAGATCCTTTCCGGGGTTTACGAGGGGCGCACGACGGGCACCCCTATCGCCCTGTGGGTGCGCAATCAGGATCAGCGGTCCAGTGCGTACGCGGAGATGGCGGATAAGTTCCGGCCTTCGCACGCGGATTTCACCTATCAGTCCAAGTTTGGCATTCGTGATCCGAACGGCGGCGGACGCAGTTCGGCTCGCGAGACGATCGGGCGGGTGGCCGCCGGTGCGGTCGCCCGCAAGCTTCTGGCGTCGCTGGGGGAGCATGCGGCCGTGGAGATCCGGGCCTTTGTGACCCAGATCCACGACCTCGCGATCCCGGACGGTACCTTGGTCGCGTTCCCGTCCTTGGCCGATGTTGAGGCGTCGCCGGTGCGGTGCCCGCATCCCGCAACGGCTGCGGCGATGGTGGAGCGCATCAAGGCGGTGCGGAGCGAGGGTGATTCTGTCGGTGGAGTGATCGAGTGCCGCGTCCGTGGGTTGCCCCCCGGCCTTGGTGAGCCGGTGTTTGATCGCCTGGAGGCGGATCTCGCCAAGGCGATGCTGTCCCTGCCGGCGACGAAGGGTTTCGAGATCGGCAGTGGGTTCGCGGGCACCCGTTTGCGTGGATCCGAGCACAACGACCTCTTTGAGACCCGCGATGGCGTGATCCGTACGGCGACCAATCGCAGCGGTGGAACGCAGGGCGGCATCAGCAATGGCGAGGAACTGGTTTTCCGCGTCGCCTTTAAACCCACGGCAACGATCCTGCGGGTGCAGTCCACGGTGGACGTGCAGGGCCGGGCGGTGGAGTTGCAGGGCAAGGGTCGGCATGACCCCTGCGTGCTTCCGCGCGCCGTTCCCATCGTGGAAGCGATGACGGCGCTTGTGCTCGTTGATCACTGGATGCGGGACACCGGGCAGAACCGGTCCTTCGCGCTTTGACCGCATTGCCGGGCCCCGCTGGCCTCCCAGCGTCGGCGTCCGCCGCGTTTCACTTTCATGGATTCCTCCTCTCGACCGCTGGTTTACCTCGTGCTCGGCACTCCGGGCTCCGGGCGCCGCGCGATCCTCAGTGACCTGATCGCGGATGGCCTGACCTCGGACGACCGTCCGTTGACCGCGTTGCCCGATGCCGAGGGTGCATCGGAGTGGGACGCGCGGCTCGGACGGACGGTGCAGTGGTCGTGGCGGGACGGCGGCTTCACCTTGGAGTTGCCTGGATTGGCGCGGGGCGAGACCGCGGACTTCACGCACCTTTTCATCGTGGCGGACGGGCGGCGCAACCCGGTGGATCAGATCGAATCGTTCCGCGACTGGCTGCGCGGGCGGCCCGCGGACCTCGCGCGCATTATCACGGTGGTCAATTGCGCCTTGGTGCACGCGCATGATGCGGCCATTCGACCGTGGATCGATGCCTGCATTCATTTCAGCGACGTCGTCCTGCTGGCTTCCCGTGAAGGTGTACCCAACAAGTGGATGAGCGACTTCCAGGCTCACTACCGTGACGCCTTCATGCCAGCGCTGTTTGAGTTCGTGAAGCAAGGTCGGGTCAAAAATCCGGTGATGGTGTTGGAGCCAGAAGCGCGGCGGCTCTCTCAGGCCTTCGACGAGGCTTCGGACCTCGCAATCGCTCGGGAGTTGGCACCGGAGGCTGAGATTACGTTCACGGATGAGTCGGGTGACGATGAAGAGGACGCGGGCGAGCAGTCGCCGCCGGGCGCCGATGATGACGAGTCCCCGGCGGAAGCATATTTTGAGCGTCGCCAGAATGGCCGACGCACGATTGAGCTGCCGGACATCGCGCGCTTCCTGCCCCCGACGCCCACGTCGGCTTGAGTCACCATGACGGCGATCCTACATCGGCCCTCGCGCACTGCCCTGCGGCGGTTGGCGGGTGTGTTGCGGCGGGGGGGCTTGGTGGCGGTGCCGACGGAGACGGTGTACGGCCTGGCGGCGAACGCGTTGGATACGCAGGCGTGTGAACGGATTTTCGCGGCGAAAGACCGTCCGGCGGAGGACCCCCTCATCGTGCACGTCGCTTCGGTGACGGCTGCGGCGACGGTGGCGGAGTTGAATCCGGCGGCGCGAGAATTGGCGCGGGCTTTTTGGCCCGGACCGCTGACCATGGTGTTACCCAAGAAACGGGTAGTGCCGGCGATTGTGACGGCGGGCCTCGACTCGGTGGCGGTGCGCGTGCCGCGGCATCCGGTGTTTCGCGACTTACTCCGCGAGTGTGGTCTCCCGCTCGCGGCGCCCAGCGCGAACCCCTTTGGCTACGTGAGCCCGACGCGTCCTGAGCACGTCCAACGTGGACTCGGGGACCGCATCGAGCACATTCTCGATGGCGGGCCGTGCGAAGTCGGATTGGAATCCACGATTGTCGACCTGCGCAATCCGGCGCGACCCTGTGTGCTCCGGCCCGGAGCCATTTCGGCGGAGGCGATCGCCCAGGTTCTTGGTGTTGCGGTTACGGCCCGCCGTGCCCGTGTGCTTCCCGGAGCGCGTCGGTCCGGGAAAAAGACGGGCAAGGCGCAGCGGGCTCCCGGTTTGCTCGCACGTCATTACAGCCCGGGCACCCGATTGCGGCTGGTTGCCCGCATCGAACCTGCGGAGGTGCTGGCAGCGGGTCGTCGAGTGGCGTACCTGTTTCTCAGTCGGCCCAAGGACCCGCGGCTGGCGGCGCTGGGCAACCGCGTTGCGTGGTTGAGCGAGTCCGGCGATCCGGCTGAGGCGGGACGCAACGTCTATTCTCGGCTACGGACCCTCGACGAAGGCGGCTACCGCGAGATCATCGCGGAGCGCGTTCCTGGGGAGTCGGCGTTCGCCGCGTTGGCGGACCGCCTCGGCCGCGCGGCGGCGCGCGGCCGTTGACATTCGCGGCGCGCCGCGGTGCGTGACCGGACGTGGATCGGGGAGCTACTTGACCGCCGCGACGGCAGCGGCGAAAGCGCGGGCGCGCGCGGTGATGGCGGCCCAATTCTTTTCCTTCAACGCCTTGGCCTCAACCAGCGAACTGCCGGCGGCGGTGGCGAAGGCGCCCGCCTTGAGGAACTCGCCAACGTTCTCGGCGTTCACGCCGCCGGTTGGGAGTAACTCGATGTGCGGCAGCGGAGCCTTGATGGACTTGATGTAGGCGGGACCGAAAAACTCCGCCGGGAAAACCTTGGCGGCATCGGCGCCGGCTTCCCACGCATTGACGATTTCCGTCGGCGTGAAGGCACCGGAGAACACCGGCACGCTGTAGCGGCGGCATAGCGTGATGACGTCGGGGCGGAGCGCCGGGGTGACAATGAACTTCGCGCCCGCGAGGATCCCGGCGCGGGCCGTCTCGGCATCCAGCACGGTACCGAGGCCAAAGAGGAACTCGGGCAATTCCGCGGACGCCTTTTCCAGCATCCGGATGGCGCCGGGCGTGGTCATGGTCAGCTCGATGCTCGTCAGACCGCCCTCGGCAAGAGCCTTGGCGCAGTCGAGCAGGCCGTCCGGGGACTCGGCGCGGATGAGAGCGACGACCTTCTCGGTGCGCAGCTTGGAGAGGATGGCTTCTTTCTTCATGGTCGGAGACCGGAAGACTGTGACTGGACCGGCCCCGGGGGAAACCAAATTTCTGGGCTTGCGCGGTCGGACGCGACGGTATCTCTTTTCCCTCCCATCCGTGCCCGGGTGGTGGAATTGGTAGACACGCAGGTCTCAGAAGCCTGTGCCTAACAGCATCGCGGTTCGAGTCCGCGCCCGGGCACCATCTGTTGTGGAGCGAAGGCCATTTCCGGATTCCCGAGTCCACATGACTCAGACCTCCTTAGTCAGCGTTGACGGCGTGGTCTTGGCTGCGGGTTATTCCCGCCGGATGGGCACCGAAAAAGCCATGCTGGCGGCTGTTCCCGGGGAAGTCTTGTGGCGGCGCCAGTGGCGGATCCTTGGGGAGGCTGGCATTGAACGACGCTGGCTCTCGGTTCGGCCAGACCAGGCGTGGGTACCGGCGGATGTCCCGGTGGTGCATGATGGGATCCCGGAGGCGGGCCCCCTCGGAGGAATCCTCGCGGCTGGAGCGGCCGGAGGCGGGACTCATCTCATCGCGCTTGCGGTCGATCTCCCGAGTTTGCCTGCGTTGTGGGTTCAGACACTCTTGACCGAGGCAAAGCCGGGACGTGGTGCTGCCGGGCGGTGGAGTGATGGGACCTATGAGCCGCTCGCGGCATTGTATCCGCGGGCTTGGCTTGAAGCATGGCGTGCCGCATTGGGCGGCACCGCGCGCCCGCCCGGTCTTCAGGCTCTCCTGCGAGAGCAGGATCAACGGGGGCGCCTCAGTGTCATTTCCCTCGATCCGACCCACGCCAGCTGGTTCCGCAATCTGAACACGCCCGCCGACGTTCGGTCCTAGGCGGTTTGTTCCGAGTCGCGTTTAGCGCGGGAGCGTAGCGAGGTCGGTCCGGGCATCCTGCATTTCCGCGAGGATGCGCTGGGCGCGAACCAGCAATTGCTGGCCGGCGGGTGTCAGGGCGACCCGCCGACCGCGGCGTTCGAAGAGCCGGAGGCCTAATTCGTCCTCCAAGGCTTTGATCGTGTGACTGACCGCGGACTGCGTGAGGTGGAGTTCCTTCGCCGCGAGCGTGAAGCTGCCGATTTGCGCGAGGGTGGCGAAAGCGAGCAGTCTACGGCTGTCCAGAATGAGGGTCATGCTTGGGCGGAAAGAGGCGTACCTTCCCCTCCGATAGCAGATCGCGAGCCAGTTATTTCTTGGAGCTCCCGGTTGCTCCATCTTGCCCAGACGGTGCCTGGCCCGGCTCTGGACCTGCGCGGAATCGCGCACTCCAACCTCGCCGCGGAGCAGGGTGGCCGTTCAGGCGTAGCGCTCTTCGCGCCAAGGATCGGCGGTATTGGAGTACCCGCGGACCTCCCAAAAGCCGAGTTTGTCCTCCGCGAGAAAGGAGATCGCCTTCACGAATTTGGCCCCTTTCCACGCGTAGAGCTTCGGGATGATCACCCGCGCCGGACCACCGTGCTCGAGGGGCAGGGGAGCGCCGTCGAACCGCGTTGCGATCAGCACGTCGTCATCCAGGCACTGCTCCAGCGGTACGTTGGTCGAGTACCCGTCGTAGCTGGTGAAGTAGACGAAGCGGGCCTCCGCCGTGGGCTGCACTCGTTCGTACAGCGCCGTAAACGGCACCCCATCCCACCGACAATCATACTTGCTCCACGTGGTGACGCAGTGGAAATCGCTGACGTCGCTCACTTGCGGCAGAGCGTTGAAGTCCGCCCACGACAGCACGGTGGGCTGCTGCACCAAGCCATCGAGCGTGAGCGTCCACTCCGGCAGCGGGATGTCCGGTTGGACACCGAGATCAAGCACCGGGAATCCCTCGGTTAGCTTTTGTCCCGGTGGAAGCCGACCTTCGGCGCGTTCTAACCGCGGCCGGACGCCGCGGGCGACCTGCTTTTCGGCCCACTTCTGTTTGGCGGCGATGTAGCGCTCCTTGGACATGTGAGGGAAGGATGTACTGCGGCGGCGCGGGCGCAAGCCGGGGGCCGAGGTGTCTCAGACGTCTTCCAAGGCGCGCCGGACCGCATCGCGGCGGCGGTGGTAATACAGGGCCATACCACCCTGATAAACGACGGAGACCAGCGCCACCGTTACGTAGACCCCGACGTAGCTCTTTTCCAGCATCGGCAAGATCTGGTCCTCGCGCAGGCCTAGTTCGGCAAACTCCGCGCGTGTTTCGGTGGTGATGAGGCGGGCAACGGTGTCGGGATCAAAGGTCGTAGCCCGGAGAATCGCGTACGCGAGCACGGTCAACAGCAGGGCGATCTGGCTACCGATGATCCAGGAAAGGCCCGATACCGAGGCCTGTCGCAGACGATTCACGCCATTGAGTTCGATCACCCCGACGGCGGCGGCGAGGCAGCCCGCCACGGCGCCGATCCCGTCGCGCTGGTACGCGGCGAGGAGCGAGAACAGGCCGGCGAGCACGAGCAGGGAGCGTCCTTCAAAGCGGGCGAGCCGGCAGACCCGGTCGAGGGTCTCGTGCGGGAGAGGAGGAGGAGCGTCGGTCTTGCCAGTCATCGTCCGGGAGAGGACATTCCACCCCTGCTCCGTGCCAAAGCCAGACCAAAAGCCGACGTTTCCCTTCCGCCTCGACTTCCCGCCGGAGTTGCCGATTTCGGCGCGGGCGGAGGAAATCGTCGGGCTCATCCAGTCGCAGCAGGTCGTGATCCTCGCGGGCGAGACCGGATCGGGTAAGACCACGCAGATCCCGAAGATGTGCCTCGCGGCGGGCGGCGGCACCCGGGGACGAATCGCCTGCACCCAACCCCGGCGTGTCGCCGCACTTTCCGTGTCGCGGCGCGTCGCCGAGGAACTCGGCGTCGAGTGGGGTGGGGCGGTGGGCTGCAAAATCCGTTTCGATGACCGGACCTCGCGGGACACGGTGATCAAATTCCTGACCGACGGCATGCTGCTCGCCGAAGTGCAGGGCGATCCGCTGCTGCGGGATTATGATACGATCATTCTCGACGAGGCGCACGAGCGGTCGCTGAACATCGACTTTCTCCTCGGCCACCTCCGGACCCTCCGGTTCAAGCGTCCGGAACTCAAGATCATCATCACTTCGGCCACGATCGACACGGCTGCCTTCAGCGAGGCGTTCGACGGGGCGCCCGTGGTGGAAGTCTCGGGTCGCACCTTTCCGGTGGAGGTGACGTATGCCCCGCTGGATGCCCTTGGCAGTGATTACGTGGAGGATCCGGACGAGCCGGACCGCGCGGCGGAGCGCTCGGCGCGGGTCGAGGCGCTGCACTACGTGGATGGCGCGGCCGGTGCGATCGAGCGGGTGCTCCGCGAAACACCGTCCGGCGATGTGCTCGTGTTCCTGCCGAGCGAGCGTGATATTCGGGAGGTGCGCGAACTGGTGGAGGTACGCGGTTTCGCGGATGGAGCGCGCTTCGACGTCGTGCCTCTCTTCGGTCGGCTCTCCAACGCGGACCAGCAGCGCGTCTTCGCTGCTTCCGGCCGACGTAAGGTGATCCTGGCGACGAACATCGCCGAAACCTCCCTGACTATTCCCGGCATCCGCTACGTCGTCGATACCGGGCTCGCCCGCATCAGCCGCTATTCCCCGCAGGCGCGCACCCGCCGACTGCCCATCGAGCCCGTCTCGCAATCCAGCGCCGACCAGCGCAAGGGCCGCGCCGGGCGCGTCGCTGCCGGACTTTGTATCCGACTGTATTCTGAAAAAGACTACCTAGAGCGTCCGCGTTTCACGCAGCCGGAGATTCAGCGGGCGAACTTGGCGGACGTGATCCTTCGGCTGAAGGCCTACGGGCTTGGGGATATCGAGCGCTTTCCCTTCATCAATCCCCCGGCAACGAAGGCGATTCGCGCGGGCTATGCTCTTTTGGAGGAGGTGGGAGCTCTTGCCCCAGAGGAGGGTGCGGGCGTGGCAGGCGGCGTGCGCGAACTGACCCCGGTCGGTCGCGAACTGGCGCGGATGCCGGTGGATCCGACGGTGGGACGGATGATTCTGCAGGCGCGCACGGAGCGCTGCCTGCGCGAGGTGGTGGTGATCGCGGCGGGGCTCTCCATTCAAGATCCCCGTGAGCGACCGCTGGACAAGCAGACGCAGGCGGATGCGGCCCACCAGAGGTTTCGTCACCCCGACTCCGACTTCCTCACACTACTGGCGATCTGGGACGCGTTCCACGACGAGTTTGAGCGCCTCTCGCAGGCGCGGTTGCGGCGCTTCTGCCATGATCACTTTCTCAGTTACGTCCGCCTGCGCGAGTGGCGGGACATCCATGCGCAGCTCATGGACGTGCTGGAGCAGCGAAAAGATTTTCGCCTCACCTCGGTCTTCGACGCCGCGCCGAGCGAGGCGGAGAAGTCGGCGGACGAGGCGCTCCGCTTCGGTACTCCTGCCTTTCGGGCCATCCACCGCTGTATCCTGTCCGGACTGCTCGGAAACATCGCGACCTACGATGAAGAGAACCGGATATTCAAGGCGGCGCATGACCGGCGCGTGACGTTGTTTCCGGGATCCGTGCTCTTCCGTCGTGAGGAGCCCAAGCGCCGGGTGGTCGAAGGCGAAGGTCGCGCCGCGCCGAAGCGCGCTCCCAAGGTACCCCGCTGGATCATGGCCTCGGAAATCGTCGAGACCTCGCGACTCTTCGCCCGCACCTGCGCGCGCGTCGATCCGGCGTGGGTTCTCGATCTTGGCTCGCACTTGCTCCGGAGCAGCCACAGCGAACCTTTTTGGAACGCCGAAGCGGGCAAGGTCATGGTCAAGCGCCGCACCCGGCTCTACGGCCTGGAGCTCGAGGCGCGCGCGGTGAGCTTCGGGCCGGTGGATCCGGTGGCGGCGACGCAGATCTTCATCCGGGAAGGATTGATTGGCGATACGATCACCTGGCCCTTCGACTTCCTCGCCCACAACCGGAAGGTACGGGCGGAGGTGGAAAGCCTGCTGACGCGGACCCGCAACAGCGGTTACCTCAACTTGGATGAGGCCCTGTACCGTTTCTACGCCGATCGCCTGCTGCCCGAGGACGATGCTGAGCCCGCGGAAGACCTGCGCGGCGGCGTGTCGTCCGTCGCGGAGCTGATCGACCTCGTCCGCGGGCGGCGCGGCGCGAATCCTCGGTTCCTTTTCGTGAGCGCGGATGACCTGCGCGACCCGGATGTGCCGACGGCGGACGAGGCGGCGTTTCCTGCGTCACTCCCCCTCGAGAACCGCGTCCTGCCGTTGCAGTACGCGTATCGTCCGGGGCAGGAAGACGACGGCGTGCAGGTGGAGATTAACGTCCGCGATGTCGCGGCGCTGACGGAGGCCTCGCTGGACTGGGCAGTCCCCGGCCACCTGCGGGCGAAGGTGGAGCATTACCTGCGTGCGTTGCCCAAGGAGCAGCGCCGCGTTTTTGTGCCGCTGGCGGAGTCGGTGCGGACCGTGAGTGAAGCCGTGGCGGCGCGCGCCCGCTTGCGGGATCCTGCCCCGCCGCTGATTGATCTCTTGGAGGAGCATTTGGCGGAGCGATTCGGCCTGACGGCGGACCGTGCGGCGTGGGCGGCCAAGCCCCTGCCGTCGCATCTTCAGGTGCGCGTGCGGGTGGTCAACGACGCCGGTGAAGTGCTGGTCGCGAGCCGTGCCTTGCCCGAGGTTCGCACGGCGTTGGCGAGTCACGCGAAGGCGGCGTCGCTCTCCGTGGCGCGCGAGGATCCGGAGGCGTGGCGGCGGGCCCGCCAGCGGTGGGAGCGCGCGGAGTCGGAGACCTGGATCTTCGGGGAGGTGCCGGCCAGCGTGAAGGTGAGCGACCAGGCTGGGGTCACGGTGGAAGCGTTTCCGGCGTTGGCTCCCGGTGACCGCGGCGTGGCGTTGCGCCTCGTCCGCACGGCGGAGGAGGCGGCGCGGCTTACCCGTCTGGGCGTGGGCCGTCTCTTGGACCTTCAGCTAGGTCGTGACCTCGGATGGCTGGAGAAAGAGTTGCGGGAGCTCCGATCGCTGGGCGCGTTGCTTGCGACCCTCACGACCTCGGAGGCCATTCAGGCGGACGCCTTCGTGACGCTGCGACGCTGGGCGACGGACCCGGACCGGGTGACGGAGCTCAACGCCGCAGGATTTACGCGTGCGTTTGAGCGGGCGCGGTCGGAGTTAAGGGGGATCGTGCCTCGCGTGACGGATCTGCTTCGTGAAGTCCTGCAATTGCGGCAGGAGTTGCTTGTCGGAGAGCATCCTTATCCCGGTCAGGTACGTGATGTGGAGGCGCTCTTGCCGGCGAATTTCGTGCGCTTGGTGCCGTACGAGCGACTTGCGCATCTGCCTCGCTACCTCCGTGCGATGCGGGCGAGGGCGGAACGGTGGCGGCGTCTCCCGGCCAAGGATGCGGAGCGGGCGCGGCAGGTGGCGCCGTACCTGGCTGCGGCGGCGCGGCGGGCCTGGGACGACCCCGTGAGGTGGCTGGTCGAAGAGTTTCGCGTGAGTGTTTACGCGCAGGAGTTGGGGACGGCCGAGCCCGTATCCGCCGTGAAGCTGGACCGCGCCCTTGCGGCGGGAGCAGCGGGTGAGCATGGAGAACGCGCGGCGCCTGAGCCCCCCCGGCCTCGGCCCCTACTCCCTCCGCCGAGCCCGGCACCGGCAGCGGGCGAGTCGAGCGCGGCGTCACCCAAGCGCGCGCCCCTCAAGGATCTCAACGCGCTGGGCAACCTCTTCCGCCGCTGATCCTGGTGGACGGTCGTGCCCGGTGCCGGGCGTTCGCGGCGGAGTGAGTTCATGCCCCCCGTGCCGCGTGGTTCAAGGCCCGAAGGCTAGACCGATCACTTGGTGCGAAGCCCAACCCAGCAGCGCCGTGATGGGAATCGTGAGCACCCACGCCCAGAGAATGCGGCTGACTACGCCCCACTTCACGGCGCTGAAGCGCTTGGTCGCGCCGACTCCCATGATTGAGGTTGAGATGACGTGCGTTGTGGAGAGCGGGATGCCGTAGTGGGTGGCGGTCTGGATGATGACGGCGGCAGTGGTTTCCGCGGCGAAGCCGTGCACTGGCTGCAGCTTCACCATTTTGTGCCCCATCGTGCGGATGATTCTCCAGCCACCGGCGGCGGTGCCCGCGGCCATCACGATGGCGCACGTGATCATGACCCAGCGATCGACCTTGAACGCCGGCGTGTGCAGGAAGGCGAGCCATGAAGGCAGATCGTTGAACACTCCACTCTGCGTGCCCGTGAACAGCGCGAGCGCGATGATGCCCATCGTCTTCTGGGCGTCGTTCGAACCATGGCTAAAGCCCATCCATGACGCGCTGGCGATCTGGAGCTTTCCGAAGATCGCATTCACGACGCGGGGGCGCGTCCGCTTCAGCAACGCATAGAGCGTGTACATGAGAAGCGCCCCGATGATGAATCCCACGAGCGGCGACGTGAACATCGGCAGTACCACCTTGGGCCAGAGCCCGGAAATCTTTCCATTCGCATCGGCGGTCGTCCAGTGCAGCACGCTCCAGTTCCCTCCGCTGGTGGACAGGGCCGCACCGCAGAGCCCGCCCACCAAGGCGTGGCTCGAGCTGGAAGGAAGTCCGAGCCACCACGTGAACAGATTCCAGATGATGGCTCCGAGCAGAGCACAGAGCACGGTCATCATCGTGACGGCGTGTGCATCCACCAATCCCTTGCCGATCGTTGACGCGACGGCGGTGCCCCAGAGAGCGCCGATGAGGTTGAAGAACGCCGCCATCGCCAGCGCCTGGCGCGGGGTCATCACCTTGGTGGAGACCACCGTCGCGATGGCGTTGGCCGCGTCGTGAAAGCCGTTGATGTACTCGAACACCAACGCGGCCAGCAGCACCAGCAGGAAGAGAGTCATGAGGTCCGAGGTCCGCTCAGGAATACTTCAGGGCGATCTGGAAGACGACGCTCCCGGCGTCGCGGCAGCGATCGATCGACTTCTCGGTCATCTCAAAAAGCTCCTGCAGGATCAGGGTCTCCTTGGCATCGCGCGGCCCTTGGTAGAGATCGCGGAGAAGCCCGAGCATCACCTTGTCCGCTTCGCCTTCGGCGAATTGCAGGCGATCGTTCGCACCCTGTACGCTCTCCAGTTTGGCACCGCGGCGGAGTTGGCGCACCATGAAGACCACGGCTTCCGCGGCCTGCACGAGCAATTCCGCCTGCCGCAGAAATCCCTCGCGCGGCAGTTTGCCGGGGAAGATGGAGAGTCGCTCGACCAGTTTCTCGACCGTCTTGGGAATGCGGTACAGGGCGAGCGAGAGCGCCTCGATGTCTTCGCGCTCCAGCGGCGTCACGAAGGTCCGGCACAATTCCTCGGTGATCTGTCGGGTGAGATGCTTGTCCTTGCGGCGGCTCTGGATAAAATCGTCGAGGTCGCTGGTCGCGGTGTAGGCACCACTCCGCTGCAGGTAGGCCGCCAGCAGCTTTGTGCTCGTTAAGGCTTCCTCGGCACTCGCCTCCAAGAGGTCGTAGAAGCGTTCGTCCTTTCCGAAGAGTTTGCGCAGCGAGAGCATGCGAGAGTAGTCGCTATCGGCTATGTTACAGTTGTAAACCTTGTTCGATTGTCACATTCGCTCCCCGGAGCCTTTTGGGTTTTTGTCGTTAGAGGGTTGCATTGAGCGCAGGCCTCGCGCTCAGTGGCGTCGTTCCGGTCAGCGCTTTCCCCCTTTTTTCGATGACTTCCCCTCGTGAGCGTCTCGTACATCTTTCCGGCGAGTTAGTGCCAGAGTCGGCGGCGAAGATCTCGATCTTCGACAGTGCAATTCTCCTTGGCGACTGTGTGACTGAATCCACCCGGACGTTTCGCCATGTGCCGTTCCGGTTGGAGGAGCATCTCGATCGCTTGTTTCGTTCCCTGAAAGTCTGCCGGATTGATCCCGGAGTCTCATGGGAGCAGTTGCGGACGGCGACGCTGGAGTTGCTCGAGCGCAATCTCGCGCTGATTGGTCCGCACGAAGATTATTGGATCGTCCACAATCTCTCGCGAGGCTTGACCAAGCCGGGACCCAATCCGGCGCAGCGCAATCCGGCGACGATCATGATCTTCAACAGCCCGATGGATCTGCGCGGCTGGGCGCGATACTATTCGCAGGGTTGTCATGCGGTCACGTCCTTCAGTCGCGCGATCCCGGCGCAGTCACTCGACGCGCGGATCAAGAACCGCAGCCGGCTCTTCTACACCTTGGCGGACCAGGAGGCGCGCCTGGTTGATCCGGATGCGCAGGTCGTGATCCTCGATGTACAGGGAAACGTCTCGGAGAACAAGGGCGGCAACATCTTCGTCGTGAACGGCGGTCGCCTCCGAACGCCCTCCGCAGACAACTGCCTCGCGGGCATCAGCCGCCAGACGGTGCTGGAGCTGGCAACTGAGCTGGGAATCCCGATCGTCGAGACGCACCTGCAGAGCTACGACCTCGCGACGGCGGACGAAGTCTTCTTTACGAGTACGCCTTACTGCATCATGCCGGCGACGCGATTCAACGGCTTGACCGTCGGTGATGGGAAGGTGGGTCCGATCACGCGTCGCCTGCTCGACGCGTGGAGTCGTCGGGTGGGTCTCGACATCGTGGGGCAGGCCGAAGCGCAGTTGCGCGCGGAGTAGGGCGCGGCGTGCTTTGGGGGTTGCGCTCGTCCGCAGCGTGCGCGCGAATGGCGGACCATGGTGTTCGATCCAGCCACCCTCAATCGTGCGGCTCATGTGCTGCGCTCCGTGTCGCCGGAGCTTCCGGCGGACGCGGCGCTGCGCCGTGAGTTGGCGGCCCAGCGGGCGCTCTCGGGCGCAGCGAAGCAGGCGGTGGTCCGGGCGGTGTTCGCATATTTTCGCTGGCGAAGCTGGCTGGATTCACGCGAGTCCGAGCAGCGGCAACTCGATGCGGCGCTCACCCTGCAGCGCCGCTTTGAGACGCATCCGGCGTCATTCAAGGCCGAGACTCTCGCTGCTCGGGCGGTGCCGGCGTGGCTGCACGAGGAGATGGACGTGCCGGACGCGACGCTGCGGCTCTGGCAGGAGGAGCCGCCGCTGTGGCTCCGAGCCCGCCCCGGAACCACGGCGGCGTTGGCACGGGAGCTCGGGCAGTGTCGCGAACCCGGTGACCTCCCGGCGTTCGCACAACCCTGGTCGGCGCTGCGCTATGAAGGCGTGACGGACCTTTACCGCACGGACGCATTCCAGCGCGGGGCGTTTGAGATTCAGGATTTGGCCTCGCAGTGGGTCGGCCACGTCTGCGCGGCGCGGGCGGGCGAGACCTGGTGGGACGCCTGTGCGGGCGAGGGTGGAAAGACGCTGCACCTCGCGGATCTGATGGAGAATAAGGGCCTTATCTGGGCGAGTGACCGTTCGCTGCGGCGCTTGGAGACCCTGCGCCAGCGCTGTGCCCGGGCCGGCCGTTTCAACGTGCGGACGGCGCGGTGGGAAGGTGGAGAACGCCTGCCCACGCGCACGCGGTTTGACGGCGTGCTCGTCGACGCCCCCTGCAGTGGCGTCGGCACGTGGCAGCGCAATCCTCATGCCCGCTGGACGACGCGCCCGGAGGACGTAAGCGAACTCGCCGAGGTGCAGGCGCGCCTGCTGCGGTATGCCGCGACGGCCGTGAAACCCGGGGGCCGGCTGGTCTACGCGGTGTGCACGCTCACGCGACGCGAGACGACCGGCGTGGCGGACGAGTTTACGGCGACGCACCCGGACTTTGTGCCCGACGTGGCTCTGCCCGGAAGGCCGGCGGGAACCGTGACGCTCTGGCCGCACGAGTGGCGGAGCAATGGCATGGCGGTGGCGGCGTGGCGGCGTCGCTGAGCGGGACGGAGACGCGAGCGATGGCGGAGCCACGGAAACCGGCGCGGGTGCGGATCACGGCAGCGACCGTGCGGGCGGATTTCAACGACCCGGTGGCGGTGGTGCACTATGCACGGGCGGCGCATCGGCTTGGCTTGTGGACGTCGGAGCGTCAGCTGATCGAGCGAGCCTTTCCCGACCGAGAAGCGCGGCTGTTGGAATTGGGCTGCGGCGCTGGACGCGTGACCTTGGGCTTGTGGGAGCTGGGCTATCGGGCGGTGACGGCGATTGACTTCGCGGCGGAGCTCGTCGCGCAGGCGCGGGCGCTGGTGGCCGAGCGCGGTGCCCACGGAGTGGACCTCTTGCGGGCGGATGCGACGCGGATGCCGCTCGTAGCGGAGGATGATCCGGCGTTGCGGCGGCGTTGCCGCCGAGTGCCCCGCTTCCAGGGGGCACTTTTCATGTTCAACGGACTCATGCAGATCCCCGGGCGTGCCCGTCGCCGTCGGACCCTGCGCGAGATCCACCGCCTTGTCACGCCCGACGCGCCGCTGCTTTTTACGACGCACGACCGCGAGGACTCGAGAGAGGAGCGGCTGCTCTGGAAGCTCGAGGCCCGGCGCTGGGCCCGCGGCGAGCAGGATCCCCGCTTAGTGGATTTCGGAGATCGCTACTTTGAGGACGAGGCCGGCCGGACGTTCATGCACCTGCCCACGCGGGATGAAATTCTTGAGGACCTCGCCGTGACCGGCTGGCGGAGCGAGTACGACATCATGCGTCGTCACGTCGCCCGCGAGTCGGCAGCGGTACGCGACTTCTCCGACGAATGTCGCTTCTGGCTCGCGCGGGCGCTGCCGGATTGACCGTGCGGGCGACTAGCGGTCGCCGCGCTTGGGCCAGCGCCGGACTTCTTTCAGACTCAGCGGCTTGGCCTCGACCTCGACGCCGAGCACGGCGGGATGGCTTCGCAGGCGCTGGAACTCGGCCCCTGCGACCTTCCATCCGAGGGCGGTGCTGACCTCTGCAACGGGGGCGAAGCGCTCCCCGAGCGCCATCGCCAGCTCGGTCCGGGTATCGCCGACATGAGCGTTGAGCGAGGCGCGCAGAGCGGTGAGAAAATCGCCCGCCTCCGCGTGGCGAGAATCCACGAGCCACGTGACGCGTCGGATCGACTGTGCCGTATGGGCATCGAGCGGGTAGCACTCCTTCACGTTGATCCTCGCCCCATCGTCGCCTTTGAGGATGGTGCCCAGCACGGCGACCACCGCGTTCTCGGAGAGAAGATGTCCGTAGCTCGCGTACGCGTCGGCGAACATGTTCAGCGGCAGCGTCGCCTGTTTAGTGGCGAGCGTGAACGCCATCCACGGTCGATTGTCCTTCTTGGACAATTTCTTCGCGAGGTTGCCAACGACGCCGCACAGCCTGAACTCCGTGCGGTCAGCCTGGCTCAGCAGCTCGCCTGGGGCGAACGTATCAAGCGCTTCAGACAAGCCCGCGTAGACGTTCAAGGGATGTCCGGACAAATAGAAGCCGAGTAACTCCTTCTCAAATTGTAGCCGCTCCGCCGCGGAGAATTCGTCCCCGGACTCCGACGTGACGACGGGAGCGCCGCCGGCGCGAGGGGAGGCGGCCCGCTCGTCGGCCGCCTTCGCCGTCCGTCGTGGGGCTGGGGCAGGTTCCGCCAACAGGTCGAGGAACGTATTCTGGCCCGCGGCCCGATCCCGTGCCTGGGATGAAGCGGTGGCGAGTGCGCCGTCGATTCCGTCAAACAGTCGCTTGCGTGATGCGCCGGAGAAATCGAACGCCCCCGTCTTCACCAGGTGTTCCAGCACGCGCTTGTTGAGTGCCTTCGGGTCGACGCGCTGGATGAAGTCCTCGAAATCGCGGAACGGTCCGCCGCGCTCGCGCTCGGTGAGGATCCGCTGCGCGGCGGCCTCCCCGACGCCCTTGATGCCGGCGAGACCGAAGCGGATCGCGCGCGTCCCGCCGGCGACCAGCGGGGTGAAGGTCTCGCGGCTCTCGTTCACGTCCGGACCCAGCACCGTGAGTCCCATCGCCTCACACTCCGCAATAAAGTGGGCCAGCTTCTCCGCGTTGCCCAGTTCTGAGGTCAGAACCGCGGCCATGAACTCCACTGGGTAGTTGGCCTTCAGATACGCGGTCTGGTAGCTGACCAGAGCATAGGCGGCGGAGTGGGATTTGTTGAAGCCGTAGCTCGCGAACTTGTTGAGCAGGTCGAAAATCTCGTTGGCGCGGCGGTCGTCGAGGCTGTGGAGGCGCCGGGCACCCTCGACGAACTTCACGCGCTCCTTGGCCATGGCATCGGCGTCTTTCTTGCCCATGGCGCGGCGTAGCATGTCGGCTCCGCCGAGCGTGTAGCCCGCGATGATCCGGGCGCACTCCATCACCTGCTCTTGGTAGACGATGATGCCGTACGTTTCCTTCAATACCGACTCGAGCAGCGGATGTGGGTAGGCAATGGACGATGGATCGCGTTTCCCGCGGGCGTAGTCCGGGATGAACGCCATCGGGCCCGGACGGTAGAGCGCGCCTACGGCGTTGATATCGTCGATGTGGGAAATGCCGACGAGCTTGGCGGCGTTTTGCATGCCGCCCGATTCGAGCTGGAAGACGCCGATGGTCCGGCCGGAATTGAGCAGCGCGAACGTCGGTGCGTCTTCGAGAGGGATCCGTTCAATGTCAAAGCGCGGATCCGTGGAGCGATGGACGTTGGACACCGCGTCGGCGATCACCGTCAGGGTTTTCAGGCCGAGGAAGTCCATCTTCAGCAGGCCGAGCTTGCCCACTGCGTTCATGTCGAACTGCACCGTCACGTCGTCCTCCTGCAGCGTGAGCGGCACGAACTCGTCGAGCGGCTGGTCGGTGATGATAATGCCGGCGGCGTGCTTGCCGGTATTCCGGACCATGCCCTCGAGGACGCGGGCCGACTCGACGATGCGCTTGGCGACGGGATTGCGGTCGATCTCGGACCGCAACTCGGCGCTCTTGGTGATGGCGTCCTCGAGCGAGATGTTGATCTCGTCGGGGATCATCTTCGCGAGCCGATCGGCTTCGGCGAACGGCAGATCGTTCACGCGAGCGACGTCGCGAATGACCATCTTGGCCCCGAGGGTACCGTAGGTGATGATGTTGGCGACGCAGTCGTTGCCGTACTTCTGGCGGACGTAGGTGATGACCTCGCCGCGGCGGCGCATGCAGAAGTCGATGTCGAAGTCGGGCGGCGAGACGCGCTCGGGGTTGAGGAAGCGTTCGAACAGGAGCCCGAAGCGGATCGGGTCGATGTTGGTGATGCCCAGCAGGTACGCGACGAGGCAACCGGCGCCGGAGCCGCGGCCGGGGCCGACCGGGATGCCCTGCTGCTTGGCCCAAGCGATGAAGTCCCAGACGACGAGGAAGTAGTCGACGAAGCCGGTGACCTGGATGATCGCGAGTTCGTAGCCCATGCGCACCGCGAGCAGTTCCTCGGGCGCCAGTTGGGAGTAGTCAGGCGGGGATGGCTTCTGCCCGGGGGCGAGCTGGGTGAGCCGGGTGAGGCGCTCGGCGACGACCGGACGCGTGGCGATGGCCTTGAAGTCGTAACCGTAGCGCTGCTGCAGTCCCTCGCAACAGAGCTCGTGCAGGTAGCCGGGGCGGTCGAACTTGGACGCGATCTCCGGCGTGAGCGGGTACTTCGGGTAACGCTCGGAGCCCTTCGGAAAGGGGATCGACAGGTCGCACATTTCCGCCACGGCGAGCGTGTTGGTGAGCGACTCCGGGATCTCGGCGAAGAGGCGGGCCATCTCGGCCGCGCTCTTCAGGTAGAATTGCGTGCCGGAGAAACGCATCCGGTTCGTGTCGGCGATCTTCGCCCCCGTCTGGATGCAGAGCAGCGCGTCGTGCGGCTCGGCGTCCTCGTGGCGCACGTAGTGGACATCGTTCGTGCAGATGACCTGGAGTTGGAACTCTTCGGCCAGCTTGAGCAGTCCCGGGATGATCTGCCGCTGTTCTGGAATGCCGTGGTCCTGGATTTCGACGAAGTAGTTCTCGCGGCCGAAGAGGTCGATGTAGCGTGCGGTGGCTTTGCGCGCGTCCTCAAAGCGATTGTGAAGCAGGTGCTGCGGCACCAACGCCGCCAAGCAACCGGTGAACCCGATCAGCCCTCCCGCGTACTTGGCCAGTGTCTCGAAGTCTGCCCGGGGCTTGTAATAAAAGCCCCGCAGATGGGAATCGGACACCAACTTGAGCAGGTTCCGGTAGCCCTGCAGGTTTCGGGCGAGCAACCCCAAGTGGTAGTAACTCTTCCCGTCTTCCGCCCGCCCCTGCTTGTCGAGTCGGGAGTGCTCCGTGATGTAGATTTCGCAGCCGATTAGCGGTTTGATCCCCTTGGCCTTCGCCGCGTTGTAGAACTCGATGGCTCCAAACATGTTGCCATGGTCGGTGAGCGCGATCGCCTTCATGCCCAAGGCGGCGGCTCGGTCCATCAGGCGATCCATGCGGCAGGCTCCGTCGAGGAGGCTGTAGTCGCTATGGACGTGGAGGTGGACGAAATCGGAGGCGGCGGACGACACTGTGGCTAGGCAAGACGGGAGTGGGGTGTGGGCAAGCGTGGACTTTCGACCGGGCACTTGGAAAAAAGCCGTTGACGTGGTCCGGGGGGTTTGGCCTCATCGGCGTTTTTCCCACGGCCCTCCGGCCGCCTCACTCCCGAGCCATGTCCATCGAAATCAAGATTCGCAAGAACGAGCCCATCGACCGTGCCATCCGCCGGATGAAGAAGAAGCTCGATCGCGAGAACATCATCAAGGGCGTCCGCGCGAAGCGCTACTACGAGAAGCCCTGCGAGAAGCGTCGCCGCAAGGAGAAGGTTCAGGCCTTCACCGCGATGCTCCGCCGTCGTTACGCTGACTAAGTCTTTTCGGGGACGTTTCTGTCCCCGGTTCCGTTTTCTGGCAGCCGCGTCCTTCCGAGGGCGCGGCTGTTTTTTTGACCAGACCCGCGGAGAGCGCCGCCGGTTGCCGCGCCATGGTGCGCGAGCTTAGGACGTCGGCGGGTCGGATGGTGGGCGCTGGGAGAGGGTCTTGATCAGCTCCCGGATCTCTCCGCCCGCCTTGCGGCCGATGTGGACGACGAGGAAGGCGTACCAGCCGATGCTCGCGGCGATCAGGATGGACCAGACAACAAGGGGGAGCGAATTCATGCGCAGGCGGTTGTGGCTGCGGGGGTGGGCGGGCGGCGGGTGAGGAGGGAGCCGACGATCATGCCGGCGGCGGCCAACCCAAAGGACGAGGCGCCTGCCACCTCGGGGGCGATGGCATGCGACTTTCCGATCACCAGAAAGAGGATGGGCCCGACCGCGCCGAGCACGAGCGCAGCGGCCGCGCCAGTCGGGGTCGCGCGGGGCCAATACAGGCCCGCGACCAAGAGCGTGAAGACACTCGCGAGGTAGATGTTGCCCGTGACCGCGAGGTAATCCCACGCGTTACCGGGAAGCTCGTACCACAGCCCGTAAACGAGGAGAAACAGCGCAATAGCCAGAACCAGCAGGCGCGTCAGCAGGAGCTCCGCCTTGGCGGTGAGCGGGCGGCGCAGGCACGGTCGCACGAGATCGTTGTAGATCACGGTGCCCCACGTGAGCATGTAGCCGCTGTCCGTCGACATCTCGGCCGCGAGCATCCCGGCGACCACGATGCCGATCAGGCCGATCGGGAGGATGAGGCTGAGGTACTGCGGCATCGCAGTGAGTGAGGTCACGCCTTCGGGCAGCCCACCTTGGTTCGCGAACCAGACAAACGCCGCGGCGCCCCAGAGCGCGGGGAGCAGGAAGCGGCCGACAAAGTAGAAGGACGTCCGACGATACATCCTCTGCGCGGTCGCGGCATCGCGCGCCGCGAGTACACGGCTGATCTGCGTCTGCCAAGTGGTCGCACACGCGATCTGGAAGGCCGCCTGCCAGAGAAGGTAGCCCCAGCCGAAGTTCGAGGCGTGGAGGGGGTTGTAGGGGTGGGCCTTGAGTTGCCCCGCTTGCCATGCCGCATCCAGGCCGCCGACCAGGTTGCCCCAACCCGTGTGCCAGAGCACGACCACCGAGACGGCCACGATGCCCACGCCCATCACCAGGAATTGCAGGTAGTCCGTCACCAGCACGGAGAGCATGCCGCCCAACATCGTGTAGAGCAGGACCAGCCCGAGGAGAGCGGTCATCACCCACTCCAGGTACCCCGGGGGCAGTCCGGTGGCGTGCACGAGAAACTCGCCGCCGAGGCGCAGGAAGATGCCCATGTTGAGCAGGCCACCCACCGCCACGAAGAATCCGGCCAGCCAACGCACGCGCGTGCCAAAGCGCTTCTCGAAAAGCTCCGGGATGGTCATCACCCCGGCGTTGCGCATCGGGACAATCACAAATCCGGTGCGGCCCACCAGCCACATCGCACCCCAGATCACGACGCCGATCGTCGCTCCGGCGAAGCCCTTCTCATAGCCAAGTTGGGCCGCGTACATGATGGTCACGAGGCCGAGCTCGGTGGCCGCCAGCGAGGCGATGCCGAGGTTCACGTCCATGTGCCGTCCCGCGACGGCGAATTCCTGTACGCCGCGGACGTAGCGGCGCATCCACAGGCCGGCGACAAGGCAGCCGACGAGGTAGACGACGATGATGATCCAGTCGACCGGGGAAAGGGTCATGGCGGGGTGGGGGCGCCGAAAGCCCCTGCACCCTGCCAGTTCACCGCGCGCGGAGGAAGCGCAATGTTTGTCCTCCGGGCCGCCGTGAGGCGACTGCGGTGTGCGGACGCCGCCGACCGTACGGATCTCTAATCAACCCGCAGTTCCGCCACCGACCACTTGCCGTCCTCGCGCGCACCGCGGCTGCGGATGATGACGTAACGTCCGCGGATACCGGCCGGGAGCTCAATGTTGGACTGGTCACGCGCGCCCTCGCCGGTCACGCGGGGAGCGCCGGGCTCGGCGGGATTGTCGGTCACGAATACCTCGTAGCGCTCTGGAAAGTCGTTGCGGAGATTGCCGCGGTCGAGAGTGAGGCGTCGGATGGGGCGCACCGCGCGAAAGTCGATCTGCAGCCAAGAGTCCCGGTCCGCGCGTACGCTCCATGCGGTCTGGGGTTGTCCGTCGAGCATGCGAGCGAGGTGATCCACGCGATCGGAAGCGGTGAGCGCGGGAGCACCAGTCAGGTTCGCACGGATTGCCAGCAGGGTGTCCTCGATCTCCGAGGTGACGGAGGCGTTCGCTTTCACGCTCTCGACTGCGGCGAGTGCGCGCGCATCGGTGGCGCGGCTGAGCAGGAGCAGTTGCCGACGCAGCAAGCCGGACTCTGGGGAAAGGCGCAGCAGCCGAGCGAGGGAATCGATGCGTTCGACGCTGGGGGCTCCGACATCACGCTCGAAGAGGCGAGTTGCGGCGTCACTGGCCCGGGCCTGGACCGCGGGGCGTTCTTCGGCGAGGCTGACGAGGACGGTGCCGGCGGCGCTGTTTGGCCAGCGGGTGAGCGCGGCGAGCGCGGCCTCGGCGACCTCGGCGTCGGCGGATCGGGCGAGACGGCCGCCGAGCGCGACCGTGTCCGGATTGGGGAGTCGCGGCAAGGCCGGGAGGAAGAGGAGCTGCGTGGCGCGATCGCCGCCGTCGAGCTCGCTGACGAGCAAGCGCGTGCGGTCGAGCGTGTCCGGGGCGCGCAGGGTGGCGGCGAGGTAGGTGCGCACGGCGCGGGTGCGTTCGGAGGGATCAGTCGCCGCGGTCGCCCACGTGATCAAGGCGCGTTCGTGCTCGGTCGTGGCGAGGATATCGAGAGCTTCGAGCGCGGCGAGGCGGACCGGGAGGGCCGGGTCGCGGTGGAGACCGAGAAGGAAGGCCAGTTCGGAGGCGGTACCGCGCAGCCCGAGTTGCCGGATGAAGGCGGCGCGCCGGAGCGGGTCACCCGTCCGGGCACCCGTGGCGATCGCCTCGCTTACGCCGTCGCCGCGAAGGATCGACAGACTTTGAATGGCCGGCTTGGCGTCGGCGCCGCCCGCGACAATGAGGTCGGCCAAGCGGCTGACCGACTCTGCGCCACCCGGCAGTGCGCCGAGGGCCTCGATGGCGGCGACTCGCGGCTCCGGTGCGGCGTTGGCCGACGCCGTGATGATTGCGGGTACTGCGGCGGCATCGCCTCGGCGACTGAACGCCGCGATGACGGCGGCCTGAGTGGAGGCATCGAGTCTGGGCAGCGCCTGAGTCAGCGCGGTGACGGCGTTCGTGTCCTTCAGATCGGCGATGGCTTCGAGCGCAACCTGGCGCCGGGAGGCCTCGGTGCTGCGCAGTGCCTCGAGGATGAGGTCGGTCGCCTCCTTGGAGGAGATGGACAGGAGGGAACGGAAAGCCCGTTGGCGGATGGCATCGGGCGCGGAGCGGTCGGCGGCGAGTTCGCGGTAGGCCGCGGAAGCCACTTTTGTGGGCTGGCGTGCCGCGGCGTCGAGCCGAGCGCTCAGGATGGCGGGGGTGAGGGGCGTCTGGTGTTCCCTGAGGATACCGAAGGCACGCGGCGTGGCGATCGCTCCGAGCGAGGCGGCGGCGGCATCCGCGAGTGCCTGGTCCTTGTCCCCAAGCAAGGAACCGAGGGTGGGTGCCGCCTTGGCGATCCGACGTGCTCCGACAGCCTGCACCACCGCCAGCCTAGCGGAACCCTCGGCGCGGCGGAGGGCGCGTAGGTAGGCGCTGTCGACGTTCTCGCCGGGCACCGGTTCGAGGGCGAGGCGGGCGAGTTCCTGACGGGCGGGATCGGAGAGCCACGGACCGAGCAGCTGGAGTGCCGGCGAGCGCGATGACGGATCGCTTGCGATCACGCGGCTGAGTCGCTCCGCGATGGCCTGCTTGGCGGCGGCGGTCGTGGTGGTGGAGCTGAGTAGGTCGGTAAACTTCTTTTCCAGATCCAGCAGTAGTGCCGCGTCGCGGCCGACGGCTGCCACTTCCAAATCGAGCTTATCGAAGAGCTTGGGATCGTCTTGGTAATCGGCGCGCGAGGCGATGCCGAGGGCCTTGGCATCGGCGGGCCGGGGAGGTGGACCGGCCTGGTTGCTGGGAGCTGCCGTCTGGGCGGCGAGCGGCAGGGCGATCAGGAAGGAGGCGAAGCGTGCCGACTGGCGGAAGGGAAAAGGGAAAGACGTCATGGAGCGATGAACGCGGAACAAAGTGAGGGCGGGCGACGCGGAGGGAACGGCAACGCTCAGAAGATGGCGTACGGTGCGCGGCGTGGCCGATCGAGGAAGCGGCTGGCGACGGGATCGCCGATGATTTCTTCTTTGGCTGGATCCCAGCGCACCGGCCGTCGGACCCACTCGGCGATGTTGTTCAAGTGGCAGGCCGTGGCGGTGCGATGGCCGACCTCCACATCACAGATCGGGCGCTGTCGCGAACGGATGCTGCGGAAGAAGTCCGTGTGGTGGTCGTCGCTCGCGTAGAGATGGGCTTGGTCCGGCGGCACAACTCGGGAGGCGAGGGGAGCGGGGTCAGACTGCAGCACATCGTTGCGCCCGACCCAGAGCGTCCCGCGCGTGCCGCGGAATTCGATCATCCCGTGAGGCACTTGATCGACCCGCTCGACGGCGACGCCGTTGGCGTAGCGGTGCGTTTGCCACGGCGTGCCGTTCCATCCCTTGGGAATGAACTCCACGGGGCCTGATGTATCCATGCCGAGGGCCCACTGGATGATGTCAAAATGGTGTGCGCCCCAATCGCCGTTCTTGCGGCCACCGTATTCATTGTAGACGCGCCAGCCGCCACCGTAGTTGCCGACGATGCGATCGGGATGGTAGGGACGCCACGGCGTGGGTCCGAGCCAGCGGTCGTAGTCCAGATCCGCGGGGATCGGCATTTCGGGCAAGGCTTTGGGCAGAGGAAACTCGCCGAGCACGGCGCGAATCCCGAGGAGGTCTCCGATCCATCCGTGCCGGATCATGGTTGCGGCCCTGCGGAAGGCGCCGTTGGAGCGCTGCTGCGTGCCCGTCTGCAGAATGCGACCGCAGCTGCGGGCCGTATCGACGAGGACGCGACCCTCGCGGACCGTGAGCGTGAGTGGCTTCTCGCAGTAGACATCCTTGCCGGCGAGCAGCGCGGCCTTGGCGATGGGGGCGTGCCAGTGATCGGGCGTGCAGATGAACACCGCGTCGACGTCGGGGCGCGCCAGCAGGTCTTCAAACCGTCGATGGATCGCGGGTGCGCCGCCGGCTCCATAGACCTTGGCGATCCGGTCCTGCATGCGAGTCGCCGCAGTCTGCCACACATCGCTGAGGGCGACGATGCGGCAATCGTCTCGGCCGAGCAGGGCGCCCACGTGAGATTGGGCGATCAAACCGTTGCCGATGATTCCGACATGGATGCGGTTAGACGGAGCAGTCTGGCCCCAGAGCCGGCCGGAGAAGAACGTCGGGGCAGCCGTGGCGGCGAAGAGTCCGGTCAGACCGTGGCGAAGCGCCACGCGCCGGGTCAGGAGGGGAAACGAAGACGTCGTTTGGGACATGGAAACAGAGGGGAATCCGGGGGGAACGGATCAGGTGGCAGAGTTGGGGATACCGTGGGCGGTCCGGCGCGGGGAATACGTCAGGGTGATGCACACTCGGCGGCGCGGGTGCAAGTCGGGGAAACGGTCGACGTGGCTGACGTTGACCCTCAGGACTTGACAACCCCGAGCCTTGCCTCGACCTAGGCGGCACGCCTTTACCCCTATGAAACGAACGCTTGGCCGTTGGTCCCTGTTGATTTGGTTTCTCGCTCCGCTTGCGTGGGCGGCCCCGGTAGAACGGAAGCTCGTGATGATTGCCGGCCCGGCGAGCCACCCTCCGCTGATGCATGAGTTCCGCGCGGGATCGATGCTGCTGCAGAAGCGACTCGAGAAGGTGCCCGGTTTGCGCACCGTTCTGATCACCCAAGGATGGCCCACGCGCATGGTGAACGGCGAGCGCGTCGACGACTTTTCCGTCTTCGAAGGAGCGGATGCCATCTTCATTTACTCCGATGGCGGGGCGAACCATTTGGCCCTGCGGGGCGAGCGGCGCGAGTTTCTGCGTGGGCTGATGGCGCGCGGAGTCAGCCTCGGCTGCGCCCACTACGCCGTCGAGGTGCCAGCCGGTGCCGGTGGTGCGGAGTGGAAGGCGTGGATCGGCGGGTATTACGAGACTCACTTTTCCTGTAATCCCATCTGGGAGGCCGAGTACCATGAGTTGCCCGTGCATCCGATCACCCGGGGAGTGCGTCCCTTCCGCACCAAGGACGAGTGGTATTTCAACATGCGCTTCCGCGACGGGAAGGAGGGCGTGGCGGATATCCTTGTGGCCACTCCCTCCGACGCTGTCCGCGACGGCCCGTACGTCAGCCCCAAGGGACCGTACCCGCACATTCAGGCGGACAAGGGGCGCCCGGAGACGACGCTTTGGGCGGTCGAGCGGCCGGATGGAGGCCGCGGACTCGGCTTTACCGGGGGACACTTCCACCTCAACTGGCAGAACGATGACCAGCGTCGCCTCATCCTCAACGCGTTGGTTTGGCTGGCGAAACTCGACGTGCCGGCGGGCGGCATCGACTCGGAGCCGGTCAGTGACATCGAGATCCATCAGAACCTCGACGAAAAGCCCCCCCGGCCGGCTGCTCCGAGCGCACCCGCGGCGACCAAGCCGGTCCGCTCGGAGTGAGCGATCCTGACCACCGGCGCGGACGCCGTGCGCAAAAATGAGCCGACGGCGTGCGGCCTTTGCTTCAGCTCGGCGAAATTTGCGCAAAATCGGTTCGGTGAGTTGGATTGGCGTGGGAATCGCTTCACGGACTTCGTGAGTCGTTTGTCTCCTGCTCTTTCTTCTGCGGACGTTCCGATCCGGATTGGCCTGACGTGCTGGCTGTGGGAGTGGCGAAGAAGCCGAGCGCTGGAACGCTTGGCCGCGCAGTGGGGAGTCACGCTGCGGCTGGAACAGCGGCGTCGCGGTCTGCTGCGCCTGATCGAGGGCGAGGTGTCCGGCCGGAACGTGGATCGTTTTCTGACCGAGTTCGCGCGCCACGGTTAGGGGCGGCGGCGGGCCCGCCGAGACGACGAGCGGTGCACCCGTCGACGGAGGTAGTCCTTTTACAATCTGTTCATTTTAGGAGATTTCGGCGAGATTTACCGTGGACAATGACGGAGCTGGCCCGACGATGGTCATCACGTCATGAAGGTGCTAGATCATCTCTTCGAGCAGAACCGGGCGTGGTCCGCCGGGCTGCGCGCGCGGGATCCGGATTTTTTCTTGAAGCTCTCGCGGCAACAGAGCCCGGAGTACCTGTGGATCGGTTGCTCGGACAGCCGGGTGCCGGCCAACGAGATCGTGAATCTCCTGCCCGGTGAGTTGTTCGTGCACCGGAACATCGCGAATGTCGTGGTGCACACCGACCTCAACTGTCTTTCGGTCATGCAGTTCGCGGTCGATGTGCTGAAGGTGAAGCACGTGATTGTTTGCGGGCACTACGGCTGTTCTGGCGTGCGGGCGGCGGTGCGTTGCGACCGGATCGGATTAGCGGACAACTGGCTGCGGCACATTCAGGATGTGGGAGAGAAGCACCGAGACTGCCTCCACTCGTTGTCGGGAGATTCTCTGCGGACGAACCGCCTCTGTGAACTCAACGTCGTGGAGCAGGTGAGTAACGTCTGCCAGACGACCATCGTGCGAGACGCGTGGTTGCGGGGCCAGCAGCTGACGGTCCACGGCTGGATCTACGGCTTGAAGGACGGTTTGATCCGAAACCTCGGACTTGCGGTCTCCCAGCTCGACGAATTTGAGCCCCAATACCGGTCGGCTCTGGCCGCCGTGGCGTCCGGTGAACCCTTTGCCGCGCCCGTGTGATGGCGTGGCGGCGCGGGATCGCCTGACCGCAGAGACGTCCGGTCCATTGCAGCGGGAAGCGCCGCGTGGTGGTCAGTTGCCCGCCACGATGACCTCGAGGCCCTGGCGACGCAGCCCCGCGACCAGATCGGCGGGAGCGCTGGCGTCGGTGACGATCACATCGACGCTGGAGAAATCACTGAGGAAGAACGTGGACCGTCGGCCGAACTTGGTGTGATCGAGGCAAAAGATGACGCGACCAGAACCGGCGATCATCGCCCGCTGGATGTCGACGATCAGCGCGTGCGAACTGTAGATACCGTCCTCTGCGATACCGCTCGCGCTCAGCAGCGCGACATCGGCGTGGGCGCGGGTGAATGTCTCGGTGGCGTAGGGACCCACCAACGTGCCCAGCCGGGGGTAGATTACGCCCCCTGAAAGGTGTACCTCCAGACGACTGGACCCGGAGAACAGATTGGCCACCGGCAGCGAGTTGGTGATGATCTGACCGACCCGCTCGCCGAGGTGGCGGGCGACATGGAAGCACGTGGTGCCGCTGTCGACGATGACCGTCTGCCCCGGCTGCACCAATGCGGCGCAGGCGGCGCCGATCGCCTCTTTTTCGGCGACCTGATGCGTATCCCGCACGTTGAAGACGAACTCGTCCGTCTTCGGCGGTTGCAGCGAACGCGCCCCACCGTGCGTCCGGCGGATCCGCTGGCCCTGCTCCAGGAGCGCCAGATCGCGGCGTATCGTCGAGATCGACGCCCCAGAAAACTGCGCAAGTTCTTCCAAAGAAGCGAATTCCGACCTTAAAAGGTAGGCTTCGAGCCGGGCTTGGCGTTCCTCGGGTTGCATCGTTTCTGACGTTAAATGATAGATTATGGAAGATTTTGCAACGCTTCCCTTGACTCCTGAGCCGCTTTCAAGCGCCCTAGCGGTTGCGCGTCATCGCCTCCTCTTATGTCACACGCCGCTTTTCGTTCCCCGGATGATTCGGCCAGATGGGGTCCCGTGACCGCCCAGCCTGGGTTGACCGGAGTAGGCTCTGGTGGGTCAGGGGGCGTGGTTGAAGGTGAGTCGGCGGGGATGCCTGTTCCCTCGACGCCGGATCTCGCGTTTTACTGGACGCCAGGAGCGGATCCAAAGACTCCGGCGGAGCGGGAGGCGTTTTTTCGGTCGGCACCGATCGAGACGCTGAAGGAGCGCATCTGCGACATGGGCCGTCGGCTTTGGCAGCGGGAGTATACGGATGGAAACGGCGGCAACATCACGATCCGGGTGGGTGATAACTTGGCTCTCTGTACGGCCACGCTGATCTGCAAAGGCTTCATGAAGCCGGAGGACGTGTGCCTGGTCGACCTTGAAGGGCGTCAGCTGGCGGGCGTGCGTCGAGCTACGAGTGAGGCGCTGACGCACTTTGGGATCATGAAGCGGCAACCGGCGGCGAAAGCGTGCGTGCATGCGCACCCGCCGCACGCGACCGCGTTTGCGCTATGGAAAGGGAGCATCCCTCAGTACCTCATTCCTGAGGTGGAGATCTTTCTGGGTGAGATTGGGGTCGCTGAGTACCACATGCCGGGCACTCAGGCGTATGCGGACATCGTGGGTGAAGCGGGGCGCGACCATCAAGCGGTCCTGATGAGAAACCACGGTGTGATCGTGTGGGGTAATGACGTGGAGGACGCCTGTTGGAAGATGGAGAACATCGACGCGTATTGCCGCATGATTTGGATTGCGACGGGGATGGGTGGAGGGATGACCCGTTTTACCGGCCTTCAGGCGAAGGAGTTGATTGAGCGCCGTTTGAGGCAGGGCATGGCGGATCGCCGGGCGTGTCTCGAGGCCTCGGAGCTTCCGGGCACCGCGGACTTTAGCGTGGAGGCGGCTCCGGCGGGGTCGAGCGTGGGAAAAGTGAAGGGCTCGTTAGCGGCGCTCACGGAGCCGCAAATCGAGTCGATTGTGCGGGCGGTGACGCAGCGGGTGTTGGAACAGCTCGGCCGCTGAGGGTGGCGCTGTCACCGGGGAATCGTCACCCACGCGCTACGGTGCAGGTCGTGGCTACGGACGGGGTGGCGTGCGCAGGCTTCCTGCGAATGTGAGAGGCGGCAGGCTGCGGAAGCGGGCCACGCGGAGCGAGTGGCGCGCCGGGCGTCGGTGGACGGGGGCGAACCCCGAGCAAACGGAACAGGCCGCGCGGCTCGAGTGAGCCGGCGCGGCCTGTTTCAGGTCACCCGAGGAAGATCGGGAGACGTTGGGCTCAGCCCTTCTTTTCCTGCTTCTTGAAGTCCTTGTGGCCCTGCTTCTGGCGGGCGCCGAGATCGGCGACGATCTTCTCGGCCTCGGCGTTGTTGTTGGCCTTGAGTGCGGCCTCGAGCGGGGCGAGAGCCGCGACGAACTCCTGCATCTGCTTCTTGTAGGCGGCGATGAAGGCGGGGCGTTCTGCTTCCGGACGCTCGGCGGCGAGCTTCGGCGCCAGATCGACGGATTTCTCGGAGGCGGCGCGGAGATTGGCGACGAGCTCCAGCGAGTTGGCGTTCTTGGTGGGATCGGCCACTTGGCGGCGCAGTTTGCGGTAGGCGCCGTTCATCTTTTCCATCGCGTCCTCGAGCTCGGAGTGCTTACCGCCCGCGCTGGCGTGGAGCGGCGGCAGTACGGGGGTGATGACGGAGAGCGTGACGATGAGGAGGAGGGCTCGTTTGAGGAGGGAGTTCATGGAGGAGAAAGACGTCAGAAAGACAGGGAAAGTGAGTGTGGGTTCCGGCATGGCGCAAGGTTGGAATTGCACGACTTCCGGGGTGAGTGTTGGCGGATCGGGAGGGGGTGGTGTCACCTGTGGCTGCGACGGCGTTTTCCGCGCTCGCGGTCGCGGCAGCGTCGGCGCAATCTCGGCGCATGGCTACCTTCTCCCGTCGCCGGTTCTTGGGTGCGTCTGCGCTGGGAATTGCGGCGCTGCCGACCGCGCAGGCCTCCGCGGTGGCGACTCCGTCGCCAGTGAATCGATCGGCTTCGCTTGCTCCAAAAACGCCTGGCAAGCCGTTCGTCTATCCGTTCCGGATCGGCTCCATCGAGGCGTGGTCGATCAGCGATGGCCATGCGCTCTTCAGCGACCGCTTGGACAAGATGCATCCGCCCGAGGAGCGGCCGCGGATGTTTGAGGAACTGGCGGCACACGGAGAGCGCCTCGATGGCTTCGCCCTGTACGTCAACGTACTCGTCCTGCGCATTGGCCGCGAGGTGGTGGTGTGTGATGCCGGGTTCGGCCAGCGGCCGAATCCTAATCTGGGTTGGCTTGCGGACGGGTTGGCTTCGATTGGCATTCGGCCGGAAGACGTGACGCAGGCATTCATCAGTCACGGACACTCCGATCACATCGGTGGATTCGTCACGGCGGGAAAGCCGACGTTTCCTAATGCGGCGGTGCGCGTACTGCGTGCGGAGGTAGACTTCTGGCGCGGTGAGAAGCCGGATTTCAGCCGTTCGCTGCGGCGGGACAACACGGCCAAACTGACGAACGACGTGCGTGCGGCGTTGGATGTGCTGGCCCCGAATCTACAGCTTCACCGGGATGGAGATGCGGTGCTGGGTGGGGCCGTGACGATGGTGTCGGCGCCTGGGCATACGGCGGGCCACGCAATGCTCCGGATTCGGGAGGGCGACGAGTCGCTGCTGCACATCATGGACGTCGCGCACCATCACCTTCTGATGTTCGCGGATCCGACGTGGTTCATCGAATTTGACCATGAGCCCGAGCAGGCGGTGGCGACGCGGCGGCGCGTGTTTGCCGAGCTCGCAAGCTCGCGGGAGCGGACGTATGGATTCCATCTCCCGTGGCCGGGCATCGGTCGCATCCTCCCGCGGGCCGGCGGCCACCGCTGGGAGCCGGAGCGTTGGAGTTGGGGCTCCTGAACCGGGGGCGGTCCCGTTCGGGTTACCGCAGCAGCCCCACTTGCTGGAGAGCCGGACGCAGTGCGCGGGCCCACTGCTCGTAGCCGCGTTCGTTCGGGTGGAGTAGATCGGGGAACTCGGCGAGGCGGGCGTCCCCTTGCGCGTCGGCGAAAATCGACCAGGTGTCGACCACGGTCACCTGCTGACGAGTGCGGGCGACTTCATCGTAAAGCGCATTGATGCGGCGGATCTGTGCGCTGGGGCGTCGCATCGTGGCGGAGCTGGGGAAGACGCGGCAGAGCACCACCGGCAGTGCCGGATTGTGGGCGTGCAGCGCGTCGAGGATCAGGGCCAGGTTGCCGGCGATGATCTCGGGTGCGGCCTTCTCCTCGAGATCGTTGGTGCCGATGAGCATGACCACGGCTCGAGGCTGGAGGGCAATAACGTCGTCTTGAAGGCGCAGGAGAACGCCGCGGGTCGTGTCGCCGCTGATGCCGCGGTTGGCGATCCGTAGCTCGGGAAACGCGGCGGGTAGCCCGGCTTCCCAGCCCTGGGTGATCGAGTCACCGAGAAACACCACTGCGCCGCGATCGCGGACGGCGTGCGTTGCCCAGGCCGAGCGTCGTTCGTTCCAGAGCTTTTGAAACCAGTCCATCCGCCGGAGTGGACCGGCGCCTGGGAGCCCCTCGTCGGTGGCGGGGAGGGGAAAGCGCAACCCCGTTGGGTCGAGGCTGGAAGCGGAGAGAGGGATCATCAGGGTCACCAGCAGGGCGAGGAAAGAAAGACGGCGGGGCTGGAGGCGGGGGAGGGGCATGGCGGGGCAGACGCTTGGGAAGCGGGACGTTCGGCGCAAGCGCGGGACCGCCGTCAACGCGGTTAGTCTTGCCTCGGAAAGGGGATTTGGCCTCTTGTCGCGTGCGCCCGCGCCGGACCCTGAGGGTTCGGCGGTTGGTCGGCGTACCTCTCGTTTTTACCCGCATGCAAACCCCACACTCCCCGCGGCCCGCGGTGTCGAATCGACGCCTGGTGGCCGTCCTGACCACCGCGTTTCTTGGCTGGATGTTTGATGGCCTTGAAATGGGCATCTTCCCGCTGATCGCGCGCCCAGCGCTCCAAGAGATGCAGATGCAGCAAGGGCTCGTCGCGACTGACGCGTTCGTCGGCGTCTGGATGGGCTACGTCACCGCGGCCTTCCTGCTGGGTGCCGCTGCGGGTGGCGTGGTGTTCGGTTGGCTGGGCGACCGAATCGGCCGCGTGCGTGCGATGGCGCTGAGCATTCTGTGTTATTCGTTGTTCACGGGTCTCGTCTACTTCGCCTCGGAGCCGTGGCACCTGCTGGTCACCCGCTTCATTGCGGCATTGGGCATGGGCGGTGAATGGTCGCTGGGCGTAGCCTTGGTGATGGAGGTGTGGCCGGAAAAGCATCGCCCGCTGCTTGCCGGCGTGATCGGCGGCGCGGCGAACGTAGGCTTCGCGCTGATTGCGGTGATCGGGCTCTTCTTCCAAGTCACGACCGATTCGTGGCGCTGGGTGGCGCTGGTCGGTGCCGCACCGGCGTTCCTGACCTTCTTCATCCGCTTGCACGTTCCGGAGTCTGAACGTTGGGAGGAAACGCAAAAGGGCGCGCAGAAGGTCAAGCCGCTGAGCGAGGTCATGCGTCCCCCGATGCTCAAGACCACCCTCTTTGCCACCTTGTTGGCCTCGGTGGCGCTGATCGGAACCTGGGGTTCGGTGCAGTGGCTGCCGCTCTGGGCGGATCAGATGGCGCAGAAGCAGTCGGTGACCGCGGCGCTTGCGGAGAAGACCGCGGCGGCCGCGCCGGGTGCGGCCGCACTCACGGCGACATCGCCGGAGGTCGTGCAGCGCGCGAAGGAGATCAAGGACTACCGCGCCAAGGCCTACACGCAGGTGAGTTCGTCGGTCGGCGCGATCGTCGGTTGCTTCCTCGGCGGCTGGCTCGGCGGCTTCTTCCGCCGCCGCACCGCTTACTTTGTCCTCTGTCTACTTTCACTCGGAGTCTGCGCCTGGCTGTTCCGCGGGACGATCGTGTATGACTTCCGCTTCGTCGCGATCACGTTCCTCGTCGGCGGAGTCACCGCGGCGTTTTACGGATGGTTCCCGCTCTATCTGCCGGAGCTTTTCCCGACACGGGTACGCGCGACCGGCCAAGGGATTGCCTTCAACGCGGGCCGCGTGCTCGCCGCCGCGGGTGCGCTGCAGATGGGCGCGCTGATGCAGGCGTTCGATGGCGATTATGCCCGGGCGGGTGCGATTATCACGCTGGTCTATGCGGTGGGTCTCGTGCTCGCTTGGTTTGCCACGGAAACGAAGGGCAAGCCTCTACCTGAGTAAGCCCTAGCGCCGGCGGGAGGGCGTCCCTCACCGTCCCGCCGCGTGGTCTGGGGTAGACTAATGGCGGATTCGGATTGTCGCGCCCCCGGCGGCTCGCCGAGTCTGGACCGCTCTTCACGATGAACGTCTACTTCATGGGCATCTGCGGCACTGCGATGGGCAACGCGGCGTTGCTCGCGCGGGCGGCCGGTCACACGGTCAGTGGTGCCGACACTGGGGTCTACCCGCCGATGAGCACGGTGCTCGCCGAGGCGGGCATCGCCGTGCACGAAGGCTTTGATGCGCAGCGGCTCGCGCGGCTTGCCCCCGACCTCGTGGTCATCGGCAACGCGATGTCCCGCGGTAATCCGGAGGTGGAGTGGTTGCTCGACGCCCGCGCGCTCCCGTTTACCTCGTTGCCGGCGCTTCTGCACGACCTCATTCTCCGGCGTCGACGCAACATCGTCGTCGCGGGCACCCACGGGAAGACCACGACCACGGCGATGACCGCGTTCCTGCTGCGCGAGAACGGCCGGGATCCGGGCTACCTCATCGGCGGCGTGCCGCAGGATCCGCCGACCGGAGCCCACCTTGGCGCGGAGTGTGATCCCTTCGTGATCGAGGGAGACGAGTATGACAGCGCGTTTTTCGACAAGCGGGGTAAGTTTATTCACTACGCGCCCCGCGTGGCGGTGCTCAATAACCTGGAGTTCGATCACGCGGACATCTTCCGGGATGTCGCTGACATCCAGCGTAGCTTCCTTCACCTCACGCGGATCGTGCCGCAGACCGGCTGGGTCGTGCTCAACGGCGATGACCCCAACCTAGCCGCGTTGGGCCCGCTCAGCTGGACTCAGGTCGTGCGGGTGGGTTTGGGGGAAAACAACGATGTCCGCTTGGTTGATCCGACCGAGACCGCGGCGGGCATCCGCTTCGGGTTGACGTGGTCGGGGCGGCCTTGGACGCAGTTGCAGCTGGCGGTCGCCGGCGTGTTCAATGCGCGGAACGCCGCCATGGCGGCGACTGCCGCGGCGTTGATTGGGGCGGCGGCTGGGGCGTCCTTCCCGCCGGCGCCGGCCGTGCTCGATCTCTCGCCGCTGGCGCGTTTCCGCGGCGTGCGTCGAAGGCAGGAGATCCTAGCCGAGCGGGATGGCCTGATCGTCGTGGAGGACTTCGGCCATCATCCGACTGCGATCGCGGAGACTCTGACGTCCCTGCGCGCACGGTTTCCCGCGGCTCGCCTTACGGCGGTGTTCGAACCCCGCAGCAACACGGCGCGCACGCGGGTCCTCCAGGAGCCGTTTGGGCGGGCTTTGGGCCTGGCGGACGAGGTTTTCCTCGGCGCGGTGAACCGGGCGGAAAAGCTTCGCCCCGAGGAACGTTTCGATGCGTCCGGTCTGGCGCGTCAGCTCAACGAGCAGGGCCGTTACGCGGTGGCCGCGGAGACCAACCCGTCGTTGTGTGACGCACTCCTGCGTCGCAATGAAGAACGCGCCGCCCGCGGATCGCGCGTGGTGGTGTTTTTCTCGAACGGCAGTTTCGACGGTATCATCGGGCGTTTCGCCCGTGAGGCTAAGTGAGCGGGCGTAGCGCGCTCAGACTTTGACCGTTGCCGTGAAGGCGCCGGTGCGTGGGGCCCGACGCACGCGGATGGGTGCCTCAAAGAGTGATGTGAGCGTGCGCGAGGTCACCACCGACGGCAGCGTGCCCGCCGCGTGCCGGCGGCCGCGCTTCAAGCCCAGCGCGTGGGTGAACGAGGGCGTGATTTCCTCGACGTGGTGAGTCACTAGGACCAGCGAGGGAGATTGCGGCTGGCGGGCAAGCGTCTCGACGAAGCGGAGAAACTCCGCGCGGGCGACGGGGTCGAGTCCCGCGCACGGCTCGTCGAGGATCAGCAGACGGGGCTGCGCCATGAGGGCGCGCGCGATCAGGACCCGCTGTCGCTCCCCTTGAGAGAGGTAGAGCCAAGGACGGTTGACCAGTTCGCCTGCGCCGACCAGACGCAGCAGGCGTTTTGCCGCCGCGTGGTCGCCGCGCTTGCTGGGGACCCACAGGTCGAGCTGCGCGTAGCGCCCTGAGATCACGGTCTCGACGGCGGGTTCGGCGGCCGGGATTGAGGCCTGGATCGCGCTGGTCACGATGCCGATCAGCGGGCGCAGTTCCCGCCAGTCGGTATGCCCGTAATTGCGCCCGAGAAGCTCAAGCGATCCGGCACTCGGTGAGAGGTAGCCGAGCAGCGTCTTGAGTAAGGACGTCTTCCCACAACCGTTGGCTCCGAGGATGACCCAGTGCTCGCCGCGCTCGACCCGCCACGAGACATCCTCAAGGAGCACCGTGGCGCCGCGGCGCACGGTCAGACCTTCGATGGCGAGCAGGGGAGGGGAGGCGGGCATGCAAAGACGAGTCTGAGCGGGAGCCTTGGCGCTGGTCAACGGCGCGCGGGCTTGCTTTGCTGCCTCATGCCTTGCCGCCGCCTCCTGTCCGGCCTGCTCGCCGCCCTGCTTTTCGCGCCGCTGGCGGGGATGGCCCGACCTTTCACCGTGCTGGTCTACAACGTCGAGAACCTTTTCGACGCCGACGGTGTGGCGGCCTACGACGACTACCAGCCCCCGGGCTACGGTCAGACACAGCTCAACACCAAGCTCGGGAACATCGCGGAGATCGTGGCGCGGATCGATGACGGCCGCGGTCCGGACGTGATCCTGTTCCAGGAGATTGAGGTGGACCGCACTCCGGATCGCGAGCCGTCGGCAACGGACCAACTGCTGCGGGCACTGGCGGATCGCGGCCTCAAGGGCTACTCGGTTATCTTGGGCGGTGATCAGGCGGCCGAACGTCACGAGGACGGAAACCTCCGCGCGATCCAGTGTGTCACGTTCACTCGCCTACCCGTCCGCGCCACGCGTCGCTTCCCCACGCGCCTCGCGCGGAACATCCTTGAGGTGACGCTGGAGATCGACGGCGCCCAGGTGTACGTCTTCAACAATCACTGGAAGTCCGGTGCGGGGGATCCGGAAATGGAGAAGGTGCGCCTTGAGAACGCCGCGGTCCTGCGCGCTCGGCTCGACGAAATCCTGCGCGCTGATCCCCACGCGGACATCATCATCGGTGGCGACTTCAACTCCCATTACAACCAGAACCGTCGCTATGCCGCCTCGATGCCGACGACCGCCCTCAACGGCGTCCTGCGGTCGCAGGGTAACGAACTCGCGCTCCGCGGTGCGCAGCGTGACCTGTACAACCTCTGGTTCGAGCTGCCGGAGGCGCAGCGTGGGAGTGACATCTTTCGCGACGAGTGGGGCACGCTGATGCAGATCATCGTATCGCGGGGGCTCTACGATTTGCGCGGCGTGCAGTACGTGGACAACTCGTTCGCGGTGATCAAAGTGCCGGGTATGAATACGAGCCCGGAGGGTCGGCCGATTCGTTGGACCAACGAAGGTCCGGCCGGTGGGGGGTTCTCCGATCACTTCCCGCTCCTCGCTCGTTTCACAACGACCGCGGAGAACCGGACAGATCAGTGGATCGCGCTGAAGCGACCCTCGGAAAGCGATGAAAGCTCGGCCCGGCCGGTCCGGGCCCCGCGGGCGTCGCTGGATCTCAGCACGGCAGTGCGGTTGGCGGATGTGGGTACGGCGGACCGGCTGCGTGACGGCTCCTTCACGGGAAAACCGATCGCGGTGGACGGACGATTGGTCGCAGGCGAACGCCTCGCGGTCGAAGTGCTGGGTGAGACCTGGGACGTCTGGGTCCCGGATCCGGCCCTTCGCGCGGAGTTGCGCCGCCGCTGGAAAGCGGGAGAGCGGATTGGGTTTGTCGGTCTGCTCGGCCGGTACAAGGGCCGCTGGCAGTTCGTCATCGAGCAGAAGGAGTGGGTCTCGCGCTAAGCGGGTGTCACGAGCCATGGCGGTTACGGTTTACACCTATCGCAGTTGTGACAGTTGCCGCCGGGCGGTGCGGTGGCTACAGGACCAGCGTATTGATTTCGTGGAGAAGCCGATCCGTGAGGAACCGCCCCCGGCGCAGGCGTTGGCGCGGGCGCTGGCGGCGGCGGGTGGGGATGGACGGCGCGTCTTCAACACCTCTGGTCGCGACTACCGCGCGCTTGCTCTGGGGCCGCAGTTGGCCGGATATTCGGAGGCCGAGAAAATTGCCCTCCTTCGTTCCAACGGCAACTTGGTGCGGCGCCCGTTCCTGGTTACTCAAACGCAGGTGATTGCGGGGTTTGACGAGACGGCGTGGCGCGACGCCATTGGGTAGTGCGGCATCTTTTCCTTTTGCCGCACCTGTGGGGGACGACAGCATGATGAGCATGCAGCGGATCCGTCTGGTGACCTTCAACATCGCCCACGGTCGCGGGCTGATGCCGTTGCAAGGCATGACCTCGGCGAGGCGGATCCGGATGAACCTCCGACGGATCGCGCGCCTGCTGGAACGACTGCAGCCCGACATCGTGGCGCTGCAGGAAATCGATGAGTGCTCGCGCTGGGCGGGCAACTTCGACCACCTCGATTACCTCCGGTCCTTCGTCGATTTGCCCCATGCCGTCTACGGGATCAACAACCGGCGGACCGGGCTGCTCAATCTCTCCTACGGTAACGCGTTCCTGTCGCGTCACCCGATCACCGCTTCGGAGACGGTGGTGTTCGGCCGGAGCCGGGTGGGTGAGAAAGGTTTTCTCTTCGCGGAGTTCGCGGTGGGCGGCATCCGCGTCCCGGTGGTGAACCTGCACTTGCATTACGCCTCGCGGCAGCAGCGGTTTCGCCAGATGGACCGCCTGCTCGCCTTCCTGCGGGAGCAGGAGCGCGCGGCCCGCGGACGGCCGGGCATCAGCCCGATCGTGTGCGGCGACTTCAACAACCCGGGCTCGAGCCGCGGGGATGCCACGTCGTCCCTCCTGAGCCACCTCTTCGATTTCGACGACTACCTCCTGCACCCTCAGCGTGGGCGCAGTTTCCCCTCGCCGCTGCCGAGCCGGCTGCTGGATTTCGTTTTCCTGCCACCGGGCTGCCGGGACGTGGAGTCGGAGGTCGTGAAGTCCATGTTGTCGGATCACCGACCGGTCCGGGTGGACTTTTCGCTCGTCCCCGGAGTGGAGCGACGGCGGTCGACCTGACGGAAAACGCTAGTCAGGTCGCTGGCTTCGCGTCATCACGGAGGCTCCCCATGAACCCCTATCTGCCTTCTCCCGAACGCTATTCGAAGACCGCTTACACTCGGTGCGGACGCTCGGGGCTCCTGTTGCCCCAGCTCTCGCTCGGTCTCTGGCATAACTTTGGCGGGGTGGACGCCCTGGAGAATCAGCGCGTCATGCTGCGGCGGGCGTTCGACCTTGGGATCACGCACTTCGACCTCGCGAACAATTATGGACCGCCTCCGGGCTCCGCCGAGGAGAACTTCGGCCGACTGTTGCGGGAGGACTTTGGCACGTTGCGCGACGAGTTGATCATCTCAACCAAAGCCGGCTATCGCATGTGGCCCGGACCCTACGGCGAGATGGGATCGCGCAAGTACCTCTTGGCCTCGCTGGATCAGAGCCTCCGGCGCATGGGTCTCGATTACGTCGATATCTTTTATTCGCACCGCCCGGACACGGAGACTCCCCTCGAGGAAACCATGGGGGCGTTGGTGCAGGCCGTGCGCAGCGGACGGGCGCTATACGTTGGTATCTCAAACTATCCGGCGGATCTGACCCGCCGTGCGGCCGATCTCTTGCGCGCCGAGGGTGTGCCACTCCTGATTCACCAACCAGTCTACAACATGCTCAATCGCTGGGTGGAGCCGGAGTTACTGCCGGCCCTATCCGACTTGGGCGTGGGGTGCATTCCGTTTTCGCCGCTCGCTCAGGGGCTCCTGACCAACCGTTATCTCTCCGGGATCCCGTCGGATTCCCGGGCGGGGCGGCCGACCGGCTATCTGCGCAGCGATCGCATCACGCCGGAATTGCTGGCCAAGATCAAGGCGCTGGACGAAGTCGCGGTGGCGCGAGGTGCGACGCTGGCGCAGCTCGCGTTGGTCTGGCTTCTGCGCCGCTCGGAAATCACCACCGTGCTGGTGGGAGCGAGCCGCGTGGAGCAGATCGAGGATCTCCATCTGGGCCTCGCTCAGCCCCCGCTGGCCTCGGCGGAGTTGCAGCGCATTGAGACCATCCTCGCGCTTCCGGGCTGATCGGGCGTCAGCGGCGCGCGACCAGTTTCCGGTAGAGCTCGACGTACGTGGGCACGATCCGCTCCGTCGAGAAGTGGGTCCGAGCGCGGGCCTGAGCGGCCCGACCGAGGCGCTGGCGCAGCCGCGGATCGGCGATGAGTCGCTCCGCCGCCCGCGCGAGTCCATCCGCGTCGCCGAAGGGCACCAGGATGCCAGACCGTCCGTCCTCGATCACTTCCGGAATTCCGCCGACTGCGGTCGCGATGGTGGGACGCGCGAACGTCATCGCTTCCAGAATGCTCAGGCAGAAACTTTCGGACTCAGATGTGATCAGCCCGAAATCGGATGCGGCGGCGTAGTCCTCGATCCAACTCACGTTCTCGCGGACGATGACGCGGTCCTCCAGGCCAAGCCGTCGCACCTGCTCACGGAAGGGAGCGAAGTCGCCGCCAGCGACAACGAGGAGTCGGAACGACGTGCGGGGCCGGATGCGGGCCACCGCGTCGAGCAAGAGGTCGATCCGCTTCACCGGCCGCAGATTGGACATGTGCAGGATCAAGACCTCTCCCGGGGCGACGCCGAGCTCGGCTCGCACCGCGGCTGTGCTGCGCTGGGGTCGCCGTGGGGAGAAAAAGTTGGGGATTACCTGGATCGGGTGGGCGATGTCAGTGAGGCGTGTGGTCTCGGCACGCAGGAAGTCGGAAACCGTCGTGATGGCATCCACCTTGGCCAAGGCGTGACGGATAGCGGGAGCGTAGCCGGGGTCGCGCCCCAGGAGCGTGGTATCCGTTCCATGGAGCGTAGCGACGACCGCCGGCCGAATATCCTCGGGTAGCCAGTCCCGGGCGAGGACTGCCGCCGTCGCATGGGGTACGGCGTAGTGGGCGTGCAGCACCTGGAGGCGGCGTTCACGGGCGACCTCGGCCAGTTTGACGGCGAGCGGGAGACTGTAGTCGGGATGCCGAAACAGGCCGTAGCCCTGGATGTGGACGGGATGGTATGTCACGCCGGGCTGATCGGCGGGAAGGCGGAACGGACGCTCGTAGCAGATGAAGTGGACCTCGTGACCGCGACGGGCGAGTTCGACGCCCAGCGAGGTGGCGAGGATACCACTGCCGCCGACGGATGGGTAGCAGGCGAGCCCGATACGAAGAGGTGCGTCGCTCATCGGCGTGGACTCAGAATCGCCTTGCGCCGCGACCGAGTACGGTGAGCCGGTCAATGACGAGCGGATCGGCTGGGTACAGCGCCTGCGCGTGGCCCACGCCCGCGCGGAGGCCGAGCAGGCGCGCCCGGGTCAGCTGGAGCTCGACGTACTCCCGTGCGCGGGTCTGCGAGGCGTGCGCCTCCATGGCGGCCTTCCAGAGGACCAGAATCTCTGGATCGGAAACGTCGCACCACACCCCCTGTTCGCCCACGGGCTCGCCCTCCGGGCCCACCGCGTAGTGCAGCAGCAGGCTGAGGGCGTGGGGCGGCTGACCCTTCAGCTCCCCGAGTCCACCGAAGCGGGCGAGGCGGGCGGCGTCGCGGACGCTTCGCCCGAGCGCCGCATGGTCCGGATGCTGATTGGGCGCTACGGTCGGCGCGAGGACCCAGTCCGGACGAATCCGTCGGATCACCCCGGCGAGTTGGATTGCGACCTCGGGAGTGGACGCGAGATGAGCGTCACCACCCAGCGCGAGGAATTCCACGTCGGCTCCGAGGATGTGCGCGCCCTTCCGGGCCTCGGCCTCGCGTCCTTCGGGGTGACCGTGGGACGAGGCCTCGCCGCGGGAGCAAATGACGAAGGTGAGCTGCGTACCGGCCTTCGCCTCGCGGGCGAGGACGGCACCGGCACCGAACTCGAGATCGTCCGGATGCGCCCCGAAGGCCAGCAGCCGGTGTGGCTCAGGCGGGGAACTCAGTCCAAGCTTCGTCGGAACGGTCGATGACATCGCGGTTGATGAAGGTGATTTCCGGGGTCTGTTCGGGGTGAAGGTAGGCCTGTTCTCCCGCACCTGCAACGTAATGGGTACAGTGGATCGCGGATTGCATCCAGACGAGGCGGGAATCTCGCGAGGGACTCACCTGCGTAGGTGTCCACGTCTGCTCGGGCAGCGTGATGTACTGCTCGCCGCCCGAGTGGAGTCGCAGGCGGCCCTCGTGATGGCGGGCCCGCACGATCTCGCCCTCGTAGGGGACGTCGACGAAGAAGTCGTCCACCGCGCAGGCGTGGCTCCGCACGTCGGGGTCGCTGGAGCGCACGACGGTAACTCCCTCGAGCAGGCCCATGCGACGCATGATGGAGAGGCAGAAGTCAGCGATGGTCTCTTCGGTGCACTCGCGGACGGCCCGAACCGCGGCGGCGTCCACGTAGGCGGGCAGCTGACGCACGATGCCCTCGCGCCATCCAGTGGGGATGCGTTTGCGGTACAGGGGCGTGAACTTGCGCTGCACCCTATTTTCAAAGGTGAAGTTGAGCCATTGGAGTTCGCCGGTCGTGCGGTGCCGCAGCCCGGTCTGGGTCTCGCGCGGGTCGTGATCGCTGTCGTGGTAGAAGAAGACGATCGAACCGCCGAGATCGCGCTGGAGACGCCGGGCGGTGGCGATCTTCGCCTGCAGGAAACGGCGGGGAAAGATCCCGCAGGGCTGCTGACCGAAGGCGATAACGGGTGGGGTGGTGCTCATCGCGTGACCGCCTCTGGTGAGGACGGTGGCCGGGAGGGTAGAAACGCTTGCAGCAATAGGCTGAACGCTACGCAGAGCGTGCAGCCGATGAGATTGTACCAGAGGTAGCCAACCCGATCGAAGGCGAAGAACGCCGTGAGCACCGCCAGCTCGGCGAGGATCGCCGCCGTGAAGACGGCGTGTCCTCCCACGCGCCGGAGGAAAAAGGCGACGAGGAAGAGGCCGAGGATCACTCCGTAGAAGAGCGAGCCGAGAATGTTCACGGCCTCGATCAGGTTCTCGACGACTCGGGCGAACAGGGCAAAACCGATCGCTACCAGTCCCCAGAACGCGGTGCAGAGCTTCGAGGCGAGGACGGAGGGTGCGGTGCCGCCTTGGACGCGCCGGAGGGTGCCGTAGAGGTCCACGACCGTCGTCGAGCCTAGCGCGCTGAGTTCCGCCGCCACCGAACTGAGCGCCGCGGCGAAGATGACCGCGATAAGGAGACCGATGACCCCGCGGGGAAGCTGCTCGAGCACGAACGTGATAAAGACGTAGTCGGAATCCTTCGTTTTGACGGAGGGATCCAGCACGCGCAGGGCCGCTTTGGCCTCCGCGCGGATTGCTTCAGATTGGACGTGGGCTGCTTTGGCCGCCTCGCGCGCGGCGCTGATCCGCGCGGGATCGCCGGCCTCGGCCTCGTACATCCACTCTTGGACCGCCGCACGCTTGAAGGCTGAGGCCTCCGCGTAGCGCTCCTCCAGCGCCAGGAGACGCTCTCCGCCCGGACCCTCCACGTGCTGCTGCCAGGTGGTGCGATCAAAGAATACCGGCGCGGGTGAAAACTGGTAGAAGACAAAGAGCAGGGCTCCCAGCAGGAGAATGAACGCCTGCATGGGAATCTTGAGCAGCGCGTTGAACATCAGGCCTAGTCGACTTTCCCGCAGCGACGTACCGGAAAGATAGCGGCCGACCTGAGATTGGTCGGTGCCGAAGTAGGAGAGCGACAGAAAGAAACCGCCGAGCAGACCCGACCACAGCGTGTAGCGCTCGTTGAGATCGAAGGAAAGAGTGACGGCGTTGAGCTTGTCGAAGCCGCCCGCCACGGTGAGCGCATCGCCGAATGATACGTTTTCCGGCAGTCGGAGGATCAGAATCACGAATGCCGCGGCTATGCCGGCGAAGATCACCGCCATCTGATGTTTCTGGGTCAGGCTCACCGCAGTGTTGCCACCCGAGACCGTGTACAGGATGGCCACCGCGCCGGTGGTCAGAATCGTGAGATCAAGATTCCAGCCGAACACGGTCGAGAGTACGATGGCCGGAGCGTAGATCGTGATCCCGGAGGCGAAGCCGCGCTGCAGCAGGAATAGCCCGGCTCCGAGCAGGCGCGTCTTCTGATCGAAGCGGTGGCCGAGGTACTCATATGCCGTCATCACCCGGAGCTTCCGGTAAAGTGGCAGGAACACCGCCGAGATGACGATCAGCGCAAAGGGAAGGCCAAAGTAATTCTGCACGAACCCCATGCCGCTCTCGAATGCCTGACCAGGGGTGGAGAGGAAGGTGATCGCACTGGCTTGCGTCGCCATGACCGCAAGGCCGATGGTGCCCCAACTCACCCGCTCTTCGCCGCGCACGTAGTTTTCAAAGGTCTGCTTTCCGCGCGTTCGCCAAATGCCGTAGGCCGCGATCCCCAGGGTCGTGACCAGCAGGACGACGTAGTCGAGGGCACTCATGACGCGAGACGCGGCAGCAGCGCGAGGAGGAGGAGACCGATGAGGAAACCGACGATCACGGCCGCGTACACGCGGCCCCAGGACCGCAGACCCGGCACGGCAGGAGCCTCCTCGTCGCGGGGGCTATCTGGAGGAGGATTGGTTACCGGGGGAAGCGAGGGACTCATTGGCCGAGGGACACGAGGTTGGCAAATAGCCGGTAAGCGCCAGGGACGCCGGCGGGCAATTGACGGAAGAAGGACAGGCCGGTGTACGCCACCTGGCCGCGGCCATGCGGCGCCACCAGAAGCGCGCCGCGTAGCGTCTTTTCGCCGGGATCCGCGCAAGCGAGCAGCGGGGTAAAACGGGCGTCCCAATCAGATGGGAAATAGAGGCCGCGTTCCTGAACCCAGCCAGTGAAATCCGCGGGGACAATTCGATTCGGTCGGTTGAGTGCCGGGTGATCGGGCGCAAGTAAGGTCACGGCGGCATCCTCATCCGTGACGCGATCCCGCGAGAGCTTCAGGGGGAACGGAAGGAGCGCCGTTGTCTGGAGGTCCGCGGTGGTATTGTACTGCACCACCAGCGTGCCGCCACGCTCGACGTAAGCGAACAACTTTGGGAGCAGGGGGACGATCTCCGGCCGGGTGTTGTACGCGCGTACGCCCATGACCACCGCGTCGAACGTGGCCAGACGTTCGACCGTGAGATCCGCGGCGGTCAGCGCTGTCACGCTGCACCCCATGCGGGTCAGGGCCTCGGCCACGAGATCGCCGGCACCCGCGAGGTAGCCGATGCGCCGGGCGGTGACCGCGAGTTCGAGGCTGACGAGGCGTGCCTGGGCTCTGGGCTGCAGCAGTTGGGCGGGGATGTGCTCGTAGCGTAGATCAACCCGGCCCGTCCGATGGACGCGACCATCGACCTGCGCCGCGGCGACGAGATTGCCGCTGGCAGCTTCACGCGGCGCGGTGACTTGGAACGTGAGCCGGGCTTGGCTTCCGGCGGTCGCGATTTGGAACGCCTGCGACGACGGGCTCACCGCGAAGCCGGCGGGCGCCTCGAGGGTGAGAGCTCCGGCGCGGGGAGCGCGCTCGGCTGTGATCGTGACGTCGATGTCCCGCGTGCTGCCTGGAGCAAAGAGCGCGAGTTCCTGCGGAAAGCCCAGCGTGACCGGCGCCACCACCCGGAGCGGGCGGCGGATCTCGCCGCGCACTGGATCGTCGATCACCTCGACGGCCTCGTCATCGAACACCAGTGTCTGACCACCGATCTCCAAGGTGTGTTGCACCGGAAAGGCGGGAGGTGACTCGGGACGTCCGATCAGCGCGGGGTCATCGACACGGAACATGCCAGCAGTGCCCTCGTCGCGCAGCCAGTACGGAGTCGTGAGTGCCGCCTCGGCTGGCACGGTGGAGTCAGCGGTGGCCTCGACGGCGCGGTTCGCAGCGAGGGTGAGTCCGGTCGGCACCGTCTGGGCGGAGTGGGTAAACACCGAGGATACCCAACGGATCGGAAGGTCGCTGGGGGCGGAGCGGACGATCAGGCCAAGCCTGACCGAGACCGTTTCACCGGGTGTGACCTCTGCGGAAGGGACGCGGGCCTCCGTATGCAGCCCGAGGCACGCGGCGATGATGCGGTCCAGATGCCGACGTTTTTCGCGCAGCGTGGGATCGGAGCCAGTCGTAGTGAGCCCATCCGTGAGGAGCAGGCGCAGGCGCAGCAGAGCCGGCACGGAGGCGGCTGGGGCGCGGGGATCGAAAGCGTTGGTCAGGGCGGCGAGCTCGGCGGCGAGGCGGTCGCCGAGTGGCAGTCGGGACCAGGAGAGATCAATCCCCTCGAACGGATCGCGGCGGGCGGGTTCGCCGGCGAGGACGCGGAAGTACTCCGGGTTGGCACCCCGGGAACCGAGCGTGCCGAATCCCTGACTCTTGTGTGCGGTGCGACTGCGTGCCGCGATCTCTCCGAACGATTCTCCGAGCAACGCCGAGTATCCTCCGGAGTCCAACTGGAGCGTGGCAGGGTCGGCCTCACCCGCCCTGCGGGGAGCGCTCCGAAAAGCTGCGGGCCAGGCGTTCCAGAGCACGCGAGTCGGTTGCCAAGGGCGCAGGGTTCCGTCGGCGAGTTGTTCCGGGAAAGCAGAGGCGTCTCCGGCGAGGTCAAACGCCTCAATCGTGAGCAACGCGGAGGCGGTGTGGTGGCCGTGCGTGATGCCCGGCTCGGTGGAGAAACGAGTGACCAGAATGTGAGGACGAAACGTGCGGATCACCCGAACAACATCGGCGAGGACGGCGCGGCGGTCCCAGATCCGGAACGTCTCGTCCGGATGCTTGGAGAAACCGAAGTCATTCGCGCGGGTGAAGAACTGGACGGCTCCATCGATTCGACGTGCAGCGATGAGTTCGTGCGTACGGATCACGCCGAGCCGATCGCGCAGGTCGGAACCGATGAGATTCTGTCCACCGTCGCCGCGGGTGAGCGAGAGATAGCCCGTACGGTAGCCGTGGCCGAGGGCCAGCGTGGCGAGCAGGCGGGTGTTTTCGTCGTCGGGATGGGCCGCGACGTAGAGGACGCGACCCAGCTGGCCGAGCGCGTGTAACTCCTGCAGGATCCGCCCCGGAGGAAGCGCCTCGGCTGGCGTGGCTTCATGGGATAGGCCAGCCGAGGAGGGCGAAACGAGGGCGAGCGTGGCAAATCCGAGGATGAGGGCGCGGAGAGGGATCACGGAGAAAACAGAAGTAGCGATGGATGCGCGGTGGACGCGGTTCGATAACCGATGAGACAACATCGACCGATTAGTCGAAGGAGACCGGACGCGGAATGGCCGCGAGCCGGCGGGGAGCGGCGGAAGTGGCGTCCGCCAGGGCGGGGAGGCTGGGCGCGGTGGCCCCGTCCACCCAGCGACTCTCGATCGAGATCGCTTTGGGCCGTTCGGGAAGTCCGCGTTCGTGGCGGAGCAATTGTCCGGCGACCAAGTCGATCGCGGCCGAACCGATGCCTTCGGCGTCCTGGTAGATCCCGGCGACTGAGCCATCGTCGGCGGGTACATCGAGGTCGGCGTAGGCAACATCGCTCGGCACGTGCGCACCGGCGGCGCGCAACCAGCCCACGAGGCGGGAGTCAGTGCCGATCACCGCATCGATGCCCGCGCGGCGAACCCATTCGATGAACGGAGCCTCCTCGAGTTGCGCCGGACGGTGGATGTGCGGCCCGCCGGCCTGACCGCCGTCGTGAGCCTCCAGCAAATACCCCGCGGTCCACAGTCCGTTCACGCGACGCTCGGAAACGCCCTCCAGCGCCAGGCCGATGCGCCGTCGTCCGGCGGACGCGAGCGCGGTGAAGGCGCGCCGCGCAGAGCTGACGTGATTATCGGTGGCGCGGTGCAGGCGTGGGGCTGTGAGTGAGTAAGCGATGGTGACAGCGGAGAAGTGGTCCCAGTCGAGACTCAGGGCGGACGGCTTCGGGAGGGGAGCGACGACGAGTCCGACAATACCGCGGGCGACGAGGATATCGCTGAGCCGTGCCGCGTGCCCATCAGCGTCTCCGAGCCAGAAGTGGTCGAGCCGGTACCCGGCGGCGGCGGCGCGCCGGTTAGCGCCCTCAAAACTGCGGCGGAAAAAGGGTACCCGTCGCCAACTGTCCCGCTTGGCATGAGCGGTGATCCAAGCGAGCGTGACGCGTTCGGCGACCGGTTGGCCGGAGCGAATCGCGCTCATCGCCTCGGCCAAGAGCGGATTGGGGCGCCAGCCCAGTTCGAGCGCCAGACGCTGGATCCGCTCGCGGGTACCGTCGGGGATGCGCGGATGATTGCGCAGGGCCATCGAGACCGCGGCCACGGACACGTCGGCGCGCTGGGCGATCGCGCGCAGCGAGGGACCGGAGGAGTGACGACGCATGCGGGCTAACGTTAAGCAGATTGCCCGGGGGCGCGTCGAGCGCCATTGCGTGGGCTAGGCGCTCGTGGCGAGGCGCTCGGTGGGACGGTGCCCGAAATGCTTCTCGATGGCGGCCGCGATGTCGCCGATCTTCACCGGCTTGGTGAGGTAGTCGTCCATCCCAGCCTCGAGGCACAGTTCCCGGTCCCCCTTCAAGGCATTCGCGGTCAAGGCGATGATCTTGGGCTGGCGTGATGCGGGAAAGCGCTTGCGGATCTGGCGGCTGGTTTCGAACCCGTCCATTTCCGGCATCTGCAGATCCATCAGGACCAGATGGAAGCTTCGATTCTCGAGGATGGAGAGGGCGATGACCCCATTTTCGGCGGTGGCGGCGCGGAAGCCCAGTTTCTCGAGGTAGCGCAGGGCTACCTTCTGGTTCACGGGATTGTCCTCAACGACGAGGATTTCGATGACCGGGCGGTCGGGAAGAGTAGCGGCGGCGGCGGTCGCGATCGGGCTTGCGGGGAGTTCGCGGCGGGGCAGCGCCTGGCCCAGCCGACGGAGCGCCGCGGTGAGTGCCTGCGTCTTGAGCGGCTTAGTGAGCGATTCGATCAAGGTCTGGTCGCCCAGAAAGATCGCGGACGTTTGGCCCGGAGGCATCAGCAGGACGAGCGGGACCTGGAGGGCGACGAGATGGTCGCGCAGGTAAGGCCCCTTGGCCTCATCGATCATTGCCAGATCGAGAACGATGGCGGCGGGCCGTTCCGGTCGGAAGACGGCCTTCAGGGCTTCATCGACCGATGCGGCGGCGACCGGTTTGGCGCCCTGCTCGCGCAGGAAACGCTGCAGTCGACGCTGGGTGATGGGTTGGTCCTCGATGCAAAGCACAGTCTCACCGCGGAACGCGGATCCGAGGCCGGCATCGACGGACGGCACGGGAGCAGGGGCGAGGGCAGTGCGGAACGAGGCGATGAACGTAGAACCGCGGCCTACCTCGCTTTCGACGCGGATGCCACCTCCCATGAGCGTGGCGAGTCGCTGGCAGATGGCCAGACCCAGACCCGTGCCGCCGTACTTTCGAGTCGTGGAGGAGTCGACCTGACTGAACGGCTTGAAGAGTCGTTCGATGCGATCGGGCGGAATGCCGATGCCGGTATCCCGCACGGCGAACTCCAGTCCCAAGGTCGCTTGAGGGTCGTCGGACGCCGCGCCTGACTTCGGGGCGTGACGAACCTCGATGGACACGCTGCCGGCGGAGGTGAATTTGACGGCGTTGTTGATCAGGTTGGACAGAATCTGGCGCAGTCGCGTCACGTCGCCGATCACCCAGTTCGGAACGCCCTCATGGATGCAGTAGGTGAGCTCGAGTTTCTTGGCTGAGGCGGGAACGGCGAACAGGTCGAGCGTTTCCTCGATGCAGGTGGCTAGGTCGACGGGCTGCAGTTCGAGGTCCATCTTCCCCGACTCGATCTTGGAGAAGTCGAGAATATCGTTGATGATGGTGAGAAGCGCCTCGCCGGAGGTGCGGATCGTGGTGAGATAGTCGCGTTGCTCCGGCTTGAGGGGGGTCTCAAGCAGCAGGCTCGTCATCCCGATGACGCCGTTCATCGGGGTGCGGATCTCGTGCGACATGGAGGCCAGGAATTCGCTCTTGGTGCGCGAGGCGGCGTCGGCCTCGAGCTTGGCGCGGCGCAGCGCGTTCTCGGTTTCGACCCGCGCGGTGATGTCGGTCTCGATGGCGATGAAGTTCTCCAGTTCGCCGCGTTCGTTGCGAATCGGCTGGATCTCCAGATGGACGTAGTACTTGCGACCGCTCTTGGAGTAGTTGGCGAGTTCGATGGATAGACTCTCGCCGCGATCGATGGCGGTGCGGACGCGGCGGACGAGACGCGCGTCGGCATCGGACCCCCGCAGGAAGGCATCCGGACTCTTTCCGACGATTTCCTCGAGGGTGTATTCCATCACCCGGATGAAAGACTCATTGACCCACTCGATGGAGCCGTTGGCGCCAGCGATGATGACAAGGTTGTCGGTGCGGGAGGCGACGAGGGACAGCTTGCGGGTGGCGGACTGGCTTTCGCGGAGGGCCTGATCGGCACGTTTACGTTCGGAGACATCCTGGATTGTGCCGACGATGCGGACAGGGGTGCGTGGGCCGCCAGGGGATGCGAAGCCGCGGGATCGGACGTAGAGCCAGCGCCACGAGCCGTCGGCTGCCCGGACGCGGTATTCGGGATCGACGTAGGAAATCTTGCCGATGAGCTGATCGCGCCAGAGGCGCTGGTAACGCTCTCGATCTTCGGGATGAACGAACTGAGCCCAAATTTCCAAGGAAAGCGGTTGGGTGGCGGGATCGTAGCCTAGGATCGTCCAGACGCCGGGACTGAAAAAGACGCGCTCGCCCGCTTGTTGCCACTCGAAGATGCCGATCTCGGTGGATTCGATCGCGAGACGGAGGCGCTCGTCGGAGACCTTGAGCATGCCCTCGATGCGGCGTCGCTCTTCGTTCTCCGCGACGAGGCGCTTGTTGAACGTTTGTGCGGCGCGAAGGCCGGAGCTGGACGTCCGTGCCAGATGGACGGAGAGGCCGAGCAGGAGGGAGATGCCAAGACCGGCGCCGAGAGCGAGTTCGGGCAAGTGACGTCGGTGCAGGCGCTGGTACTCCATGTTCGGAGCCACGGCGATCTGGACCCGACGGCCGTGCAGACTGAAGACTCGCTCGACGGCGTCGGCTCGCCCGAGCGCACCGTTGTCCCCGTCGAACACTCGCTCATTGCCGACGAGGATTGTGGAGTGATGGGTCCCGGAGAGCTTCAAGCGACGCTCGATCGCGCTGAAGAAGGCGCGGTACGAGAAATCCCCGGCAAGGTAGCCGGTGGCCGTACCGTCGCGCACGAGGGGAGCGTAGACTGCGAACCCGGGCCCTGGCTCCCCGAGGAGGAGCGTGCCGGTCAGACCTGGCTCGAGGGTACGGCCGCTCTCATCAAGAATTTCGGAACGGACCGGATCGAGATCGTGGTTGATGGGGACGTCGACGCGTTTCCCGTTGTTCTCACTGGTTGCCCCGAAGAGCGTCTTGCGCGACGCATCGAGGACCACGAGCGTGTGACGGCCCGGGATGTCCTCCATCTGCGACACCAGTTCGCGGACCCGATTCGCATCGATGGGTTCGTTTGACTCGCTCCAACGTCGCGCGGATCGGCCGAATGCGTTGATGATCCTTTCGAGATCCGCGTTGATGGTGCTCGCCACCAGATTGATCTGGTTCTGCGCTGAGGAGCGGTAGAACTCCGCCTCACGACTACGGAAGCTCGTCGCGATGATCAGGGTGAAGGTGACGGAGACCACCACAACAGGCAGGGGCATCCACACGGGAGCGGCCGGATTGGCCCGATGGGAATCGCGCCATGCCAGCATCCCCAATCCCGATGACGTCACGAGAAGTGTTGCGCCGGTGATTACGACCGTCACGACGGGGGTTTTCCAATCGTAGACGAGTGGAATCTGAGTGGCAGCGCCCAGCAGGATCGCGAATCCGATGGCTTGGAAGGGCGATCCGATCAACGCAATCAGCGGTGATCGTAGCTTCTCCGAAAACCGGGCGTAAAGGGTGGTCAGGATCGCGACCGATCCCGCGAGCAAGGCACTCGACAGAAGAACGGGCATGCGGGCATCCGCGTTGGCGCCCCCCCCTGCGAGTGTGTGCAGGACGTGACCCACTCCGAAGGAGCGCGCCATCGTGGCCTCCAGCAGCAGGGCGAGCGAGGTCAGCGCTGGCAGCGTGGCGAGCCATGCCGCCCAACGCTGCTCCAGTTCGATGAGCAGGAAGGTAATCCCCAAGAACAGGATCCCCGCGCCGGCATACAGCTTGAGCGGGACCAGTGCATCTTGCCCCGCCACCTCGGCGCTGCCGGCGCTCAGCCCTGAGTACAGGATGAAACCACCGAGGACCAAGTGACTCAGCGCCACCAGCAGCGACAGTCGCTGGGAGAGCGGCGAGGGCATGAGCAGTTTCGGCAGCGCCATGAGAAAAAATCACCGACCTAAGCGAGGGGGAATACCGCGGGGACGATCGGCCCAAAGGCCTCGGACCGGGCCAATTTTGACCCTCCAAGAGCGCTTAAATCACTGACCCGTGCCGCACGAAGCCACCGGAGCATCTAGTCCTATTCGGACCAGGCCAGACGAGGTTGAAGCAAATCGCCGTGCGGTTGTTGGGTCGAATCGGACAAACGATTCGCAGTGCTAAGACGATCGATTGCGTTTCCGCTCCGGTTCTCGGCTCCACGTTCAGTCCGCCGCGGTGGCCGAGACCGTGCGGCGAGGTCGTTTCCCAAGCCCCTTCAGCCCTCAGGGAGTCGGATCGGGTTCCTTCCGGCCGCTCCCGGTGATGGTCCGCAGCATGCTGGTCGGGCCAAACACAAACGCCCACGAGGGTTTATCCAGGGGGCCCGTCAGTCGGAATTCCAACGCTTGTGAAAAAGGGGAGAAAACGAGTCCAGCCGCCGTGCCGAAGAGACTCTTCGACTCTTCGAAGGGGAACAGCTTTGCCTTCATTTCGAGGGATTTGCGATCGAGGGCATAGTCCCCTTGGGCCTCGATCGCGGCGCGGGGGCCGGTGATGCGCACATCCGAAAAGGCCAGCTTCCGACCCTCGAGCGCAAAGTTGGCCCGAACTGTATCCAGTTTGAGGGTGCTGAAATTGAGGAACGCCTTGTCCAGAAGTTCAGAGAGCACCCAGAGAAGTCTCACTTCTCCCAAGTCGGCTCCCGTCAGTTCTAGGTTTCCTTCTCCCTGGTAGCTAAAGAGATCAGCGAAACGGCCATCGGCCGAAAGGGCCAAGTCGAGTTGCCCGGCCGCGATTCGTTGCTGGAAGCGATTCTCCTGCGGGGCCGGTTGCCGATTCCGTCGGGCACTGAACTCCTCCAAGTTGCGGATCGACTGCCCGAGCACGGCGTTCCGGAGCCGGATATCGAAGCCGAGGCGCTGATCGGCGTCTCGGCCTGAGAGGTGGATCCGTCCGGTCGCCTGCCCACCCGCGAACCCAGCGGTCACCGGATCGACCACAATGTCGTCATCGTGGACCGCGATCACGGCCGACACCCCGGAAAGGGGGAAGTCGTAGAACAGAAAATCTCCGGTCGATGAGGCGTTGATGTTGAACTGGCGCCCCGGTCCCTCTGGTGCGGCCGGTCCGGTGATCTTGCCGGCGATCTCCAATCGGGGCGGCCGGCTCATTCGGAAGGGCGCGACCACTGCCTCGATCTCGTCGCCGAGGACCCGCGCCCCCTCGGTAAGGTCCAAGTCCGAGGTCGCGCTGAAGGCCAACTCAGACAGCACCCTCGACTGCGGATCGATCAGGCGGTGGAACTGTCCCGTCGCCGCGCGCTTTCCCTGTGTGGCATGGAAATATCGGACGTCGTAGAAGTGGGGCCGGACGAAGACGCGGGTGCTGATCGAGTCGAAGAGAGTTCCGCGGATCGACGTGCGACCATTCTGTGCCCCCACGTAGACGGTGATTTCCGCCGGAGATCCCCAGCGCCCCCGGACGTCCACGTCAGCGGTGGGAAGCTGTTCGGAAAAGTCGAAGTTTGCCCAGAATCGTGGCCACCAGTCCTTGAACCAGCCCGAGATTCCCATCGGCTGTAGGGAGCCGTTGAGCAGGAATCGAAAATCCCGCGTGCTCAGATCCATGAGGTACGTGCCCTGCGCTAGGCTGGGGCCTTGGCGAAGGACGATGTCCTCCACGATGGCTTGGGTTCCGTTCACGCGGAACGCCGCGCTGGCGCCATCGAGGGGGACGCCTCGAGCCGTAACCGGCCCTGCCGCGAACCAACCCGAGGCGGTGCGCAGCTTCCAGCCGTCGTCGAGCGACACCTGCACTGCGAGGCGCGGGGTCGAGGCGAGTTGGAGCAGCGGTCCAATGGCTCGACCAGAAAGCGCCTCGACCAAGCGAAGGTGCTCGGCGTTCAGCCGTCCCGAAGCCTGCCCGCGGAGGCGACCAGCGGCCAGATCGCAGGTTTCCACCGCGATTTCCCATGGCTCACCCGCGCAAACGAACGAAGCGTGGGACGCCAGTCCGGAAGCGGTAGTGTGAAGGGTCGCATGACGGAGCGCGACGGGTCCGCGGGTGAGGAGAGCGGCGGAGACAGCGGCGCGATCCCAGCGGGGCTGCAGCGATCCCGGAGCGAAGCGACCGTGAACCTGCGCGGCGAGACGCTCCGCGGAGATACCGCTGGGAAGGTTCGCCCGGGGAGTGGACAGAGTGAGTGTGAAGGTAGACTCCCCGTCCAAATTGAGCGCGACCTGTGCGAGCGCCCGGGGATACGCCGCGCTGATGCGTCGCGCGGGTTCATCGCTGACCTGTTCCGCCCAGGCTTCACCCCGAATGAGGTACGTACGTGGGCGGGTCTGCGTGATGTCGATCGCCAGCTTCGGAGCGCGGATGCCCTCGATTTGTGGAAGCGCCTCGAGTGCTTTCTGAGCGGTCCGAACCCAGGCTGCGCGCAGCTCACGAACCGTGGTGCGCGCGGACTTGGCGAAGTCTCTCTGATCGTCCCGGTCGGGGCTAAGAAGGGAGCCGGAGAGGGTAAACTCCACGCCGGCGAAGCGGCCGCTCACGCCGTGAAGGGTGAGGTGGCCGCCCGAAGGTGTGATGCGCCCGGCGAGAGACTCCAGCACCGCCTCATTACGGCCGGAGGGTGATCGAATGGCGGGGAGGTGCAGCGAGACCCCGCTGAACTCGAACGCATGAATCTCGACTCTCCGTGTCAGCAGCAGCAGAGGATCAAGCTCGAGGGCCGCGGCGCGGACGCTGAGGAGGGGTTCGTTGGTACCGAGCTCGGAGATGACGACATCTTGGATGACAGCACGCCCCGTGGGATCGAACGAGACCGTCCCGCTGGAGAGCGTTAGTCCAGACTCGGCGAGCGAGGCGACGAGCTTGGCTCGCACCCAATCCGGCACGACAAATTCGCGTCGGATGACGATGGATGCTTGGTAGACCGCGAGGATGAGCAGGGCGAGCCAGAGGATCCAGATCACGACGGTCCCGGCGCCGGCGAACAGCAGGCGGAGCAGGTGCAGTGGAAGGAAGATCCAACGGCTCATGCGTCGGGTGAGGCGGATCCGCATGAGCGCGGATCCGAGGCGCTCAAGGCGAAGGCGAGGGAGCGCCGCCGGCGGGGGCAATGGGCGCTCCAGGGTCGCGATCTCCGTAGGTCAGTGTCCAGAGCGCGTCCATCAAGGCGGTTTCGGTGAGGAAGACCACGTTGAGGTCCTCGGCTCCGGCCACTTGGGATCCCCCGCCGGTGCGTTCGCTGAAGAGCACGCTGAACACGGTCGTCTGCACGCCGGCACCCGCGCCCAAGGCGACGGTGGCGTCGAGGCGATAGGACCACGGGCGCTCCTGGCCGTCGAGCTGGGTCGTGCGGGAGAATTCGGTTGCGACAATGGAGCGGGCGCTGAGTTGGCGGAGTTGTGCGAGGATGGCCTCGATCGCGGTGCGCCGCTTGGGATCCTCGCGGGAAAGTACGTCGCCCCACGACTGTCCTTCGTTGAGGGTCTGTGCCCAGATCGACGAGCCATCGGCGACGCGGATCAGGGAAAGTCCGGTGATCTGGGCGCCGGCCGGCAGTTCGCGCAGCTTGCGGTCGCGAAACACGCGGGCGGCGACGGGGGTCTCCGAGAGGATTGACGTCGGCACGCGGTAGACGAAGTCCTGATTGGCAAGCTTGGCGTGCACGGTGCCGCCGTTTTCCGACGCCATGCCGAGTTGGAGGACCAGCGCGGGTGCGGCGGGTGAACCGGGTGCCGCGGTTCCGGGTCCGGAGGCAACGAGTGTGATTTCGCGCTCGGGGCGATTGAAGCCCCAGTTTTCCAGGTCGGCCGCGCTGGGGGCGTCGCTCCGGAATTCTTGGGCCTCCAGCAACGTGAGATGTTGGAGGAGTCGATTGACCGCGGTGGGATCGGCGGGGAGGGTGGTCGCGCTGCCGGGCCCCGCGTCGCGCCGCACGATCTGCCAGTTGCCGGCATCGCTCGCACTGCCTCCTCCCTCGAGTCGCTGCAGTGCCAGTTCCGGTTGGCCGGGAGCGCGGATGGTGAGGGAGGAGACGACGCGGCCCTCGAGGTCGAGCACGCGGCGATCGCGGAGATTCTCTTGGGCCCGGACGAGCGTCTCGATCAGCGCGCTCGGGATCGCGGTGGTGAAGATGGCGTCGCGGTCTTCGAGCTTGGCGTAGTAGTCGCGCTCGTCGGTGGCGGGAGCCGTCGTGCTGGCCGTTTCGCTGGGGGCGCCGATCAGGAGGGTCTCCCGTCGACCGTTACCCTCGAGGGTGAGCCGCAGGGCTGGAGTGGCGAGTCCGGTGCGGGCGGGATCTGCCGAGGCGGGGGGAGGGAAGGACGACGCAGTGAGCGTGGACAGCGCGTTGAGCGCGAGCTCGGTCGCGGTGCGGCTCGCGCGGGCGAGGATGGGTGTTTCGAGAGACCAGCGAGTGCCTTCGCGGCGCACGCGGACGCGGAGGTTATTGGCCGCGGCGGCTTGCACGCTAAAGGAGCGCACTTCGAACATGGGAATGGTGAAGAGACTCTCGGAGCGAAGCTCGTCGAGCGTGACCCGCAGGCTGTCGGCGAGGCTGCGCTTCACGACGAGGATGCGTTCCCCATCGGGAGAGAGCAGGTAGAGCCGGTTGCCGGTCTTGGTTTCGGCGCCGATGCGGAGGGTGATGGGGCTGGGAGAGGGACCGGAGGGATCGCCGCCGGCCGGGGTGAAGGCGAGAGTCAGCGCGGGCTTATCGAGCCCGTAGTCGGCCAGCGTGGCTCCATTCCGCTCCAGCTCCGCCCGCGTGAAGCTGGCTTCGCGTTCGAGGAACACGAGTTCGTTGAGGATCCGCTTCACGGCGTGCGGATTGGCCGGCCATTCGAAGGGAGCGGCGACGAACCAGTCCTCGCCCCGGCGCTCCAGAACGATCGGCTCGGCCAGCCCGGCGATCTCAAGCCTCCGGATGTCAGTCGCGCTCGCATCGAGGACGCGGAGCCGTGTCTCCTGCACGCGCTCGAGTTGGCGCCACTCGCGTTCGAAGTAGAAGATGAAGGCAAAAAGCGCCGCGTTGAGGAAGACGAGGGCGAGGGTGATTTTGGTGCGCATGGCGGGGGGCGTGCGACGATTCAGCGACGGCGGGTCCAGGCGACGAGCAGACCAAGCAGCGCGACGGCCGCCGGCACGCCGAGGAGCAGGCTGTAGCGCAGGCGCCGCAGGTCATCCTGGCTGAGCGAGAGTTGGTAGCGCTCGACGGGTCGGGGCGGGATGTTGAGCTGCGTGTCGCGATCCGCGGCCCAGTTCACGGCGTTCAGGAAAAGTCCGATGTTCCCGGCGTTGGCGAGCCGGCCGTTTGCCACAAAGTCGGCGCCGCCGAACAGCACGATCCGTCCGCCGCGGACGCTGAACGGCAGGACGTTGTCCTTGGGCGGGGCGACCCGCTCGGCGGAGGCCGCGATGACGACCGGGCCGGGCAGGTCGATGCCTGCGTCGAAGCGGGCGGATTGTTGCGAGCGGAAACTGCGTTCGCCCCACGCTGACTCGGTCGTCGCAACCAGCGGCTTCACGTCGATGCCGGTGTTCCGGTCGCGCCGCGGATCCGGTCGCGCCGCCCGGGCCGCGCCGAAGCGCACCGGGATCTCATTGGCGAGAAGCACCGCGGTGATCGGGCTCTCCTTGCTCAGGCTGCGCAGGATCAAGTCGCCCGTCTCGTTCTGGCCGGCGGGGCCTTCGTCGTGCACCACCACATCGTCTGCGACGAGTCCCCAGTCAGCGAGGAGCGGCTCCAGTCCGTGCCGGTAACCGGGGGCGAGCATCACGAGCAGCCGACCGGGCGGGCTTCGGGTCATCCAAGATCGGAGTAGCTCCACTTCGAAAGGATCGTAAGGCCCCTGCGGCGCGGCGATGATCAGTAGCGCGGCGTCATCCGGGATGCGCCGGGCCTGGGCCAGATCGATACCGAGGAGTTCGAAGTTCCGTGCCCGGAGTTCGTCGCGTAGTGCGGAGAGGCCGCGGACTGCATCCGTGTCGTCAGCCCGCATTTCCCCGTGGCCGAGTAGGAAGTAGATGCGCGTGGGTTCGGGCTGGTTGACGTCGAGAATGGCGGCGGTCAGCGCCTGCTCGCCACGGAAGGCGCGTTTCTCACGATTTTCGAAGCGGTACAGTTCCTCCAGGCCTAGGTTCCGTCGGCGCTCGCCGCAGACCACGACAATGGCGTTGGGTTGCTCGACCTTGGCGATTTCGGCATCGCGCCGCTGGCGGAAGACATCGAGGTAGCGCACGGTGACCCGGCCTGAACCGGTACCGGCGCCCGGCACGGGTTCGTTGCTGGCGGTTGCGTAGACGTATTCGCGCAGCAGGCCGCGCACATCGCGGTACGCCTGCGCCACGCCCTCGTTCTCCGGATCGTCGGTCAGGGTCACGATCACCTCGACGTCGGCGCGGAGGTTCTTGAGGTAGCTCCGGGTCTCGGGCGAAAGGGAGTGGCGCCGGTGCTGGGTGAGATCATGCCGCCACGCGTAATGAATCGCGAGGTAGTTCAGCCCGCTGAACAGTGTGGTGAAAAGGATCGCCTGAACGACTAAGTTGGCGGTCCGGATCCATCGGGCGGCGCGGAAGCTGTCGGCGAGGCTCATGGGGATCAGCCGTGCAGCAGCTTCGCCTCGACTCCGAGGATGCTGAAGATCAGCGCGAGAATGGTGCCGGAAAGGTAGAACAGGAGTTGCCGTGTATCGACGATGCCCCGCGAGAAATCCTCGAGGTGCTGGAAAACCTGGGCGTACGAAACTGCCTCCTTGATGGGGCGCATGACCTCGAGGTCGAGCAACGCCATGCCGTCGACGAAACTCAATCCGCTGATCAATCCAAAGAGCAGGGTGAAGGCGCCGATTCCGGCCACGGCCTGGTTGCGGGAGAGGGAGCTGGCGAAGACGCCGAGCGCGATGAAGAGCAAGCCGGACACCGCAATGAACACGTAGCCGCCGATCAGCGGCCCGCGCTCGACGAACCGGGCGTCACCGGCGAAGTGCTGCAGCACGTAGAAAAATCCCCCCGTGGAAGCCCAGAGCAGGAGGTAGAGGAAGTAGGCCGCGCCGAATTTGCCGAGCACCACCTCGGTCGTCGTGACCGGTGTGGTCAGGAGCGTTTCGAGCGTGCCGAGGCGGCGCTCCTCCGCGAGGCACTTCATGGTCAGCAGAGGCACCATGAAAAACACCGGCAACCAGAAATACTGAAAGAAGACCGCGGCGGGGGACGTCTCCTGTGGCGTAGCGCTATAGCTTTCGAGAATCCCCGTGAACACGAATCCCATGATCGCGAGGAAGAGCACGGCCGCGATGTAGGTGCTCGGGCTCACGAGGAGCATGCGAATCTCCTGATTGAGGATGGTGAAGAAGTGGCGCATCGGACGGGGACGGAGAGGTGGTCGGGAGCGTCGAAGGTCAGCGGACGTCGGGGCGCGTGGCACCATCGACCACGTCCCAACTCCGCTGGGTGGCGGCAAGGAAGACATCCTCGAGACTGGGTTCCGCCCGGCGGAGGCCCCGGACCCGCAGGCCTGGGGCGGCCACCATGCCGCGGAGGATGATTTCGCCTAGGTCATCCTCGCGGTCGGTGACCACGCGGAGGCGGCGGAACGTGCCGGGGGAGTCGGGCTCCGGTGCCAGCGGTGGATCGAGTCGGAGGGATGGCTCGAGGTGGGCGAGCACTGCGGGCAGCGCTGCGAAATCGCCCGCCACCTCGAGCTCGTAGGCGGAGCGCCCGAGAAATTCCCGGCGCAGCGCGGCGGGTGAGCCCTGCGCCACCACCTGGCCGCGGTTGATGATGAGGACTCGGTCGCAGGTCATCTCGATCTCGGGCAGAATGTGGGACGAGATGATCACCGTCATCCGTCCGCGCAGACGCGCGATCAGGTCACGGACAATCAGGATCTGATGCGGATCGAGTCCAATCGTCGGCTCGTCCATGATGATCAGTGGCGGCTCGGCGAGGATCGCCTCAGCGATTCCCACCCGCTGACGATTGCCCTTGGAGAGTTGTCCGATGATACGGTGGCGGACTCGGGTAAGGTCGCAGAGCGCCAGTACTTCATCCAGACGGACGCTGAGACGGGAGCGAGGCACCTCCTTCAGGCGGCCGCGGTAGTAGAGGTACTCCGAGACCCGCATGTCCTCCGGGAGCGGGTTATTCTCCGGCATGTAGCCGATGAGACGTTTGACCTCTTCTCCGCGGGACGCGACGGGCAGGCCGAAGACGCGGACCGCACCGCTGGTGGCCGGCAGGTAGCCGGTCAGGATGCGCATCGTGGTCGACTTGCCGGCACCATTTGGTCCGAGGAAGCCGAGGATCTCGCCCCGGCCGACCGAAAAACTGATGTCGTTGACCGCCGGAATGCCGTTGTACGCCTTCACGAGGTGGGAAACCTCGATCGCGGGAGCGGATTCGTCGGGCGGAGAAACGGTCATGTTGGGTCAGGATGGCGCGGCTCAACGGCGGCGGCAAGCCCCGGTGACACCCGATCGCGGTGTGAGTTCACGCGATTTTGGGCCGTTCGAGGCTGACCTCGCCGGCGTGGAACCGTGAGATCGCGCCCCGATCGGTGCGCACGAGCAGGCAGCCCTCGCGATCGATCCCGACCGCGGTGCCGGAGATGCGGTGATCGCTGACCGTACCGGTGACCCGCTGTCCGCGCAGCGCATCGTAGCGGTTCCAGAGGTCGGCGAGGGCATCCTCGTGTTCGCCGCGGAGGAAGCGCTCGTAGGCGAGCAGCACGCGGCCGGCGATGGCGGCGGTGAGGCGGTTGATCTCGGGAGGGCTCTGGCAGTGAGCGTCGAGGGCGGTCGCGCGGGATCTAAGTTCCTCCGGCCAACCGGCGGAGGGAGTCCGGAGGTTGAGGCCGAGACCGAAGACGAGATCGCGGATTTGGTCGGTGTCGATGCGAGCCTCGGTGAGCATGCCCCCGGCCTTGAGTCCACCGAAGAGCAGGTCATTCGGCCATTTCAGTCCCGGTGTGGCGTGGCACAGGTTGGCGATCAGATCGCAGAGATTGGCTCCCATCCACAAGGTGAACGTCGGCATGCGGGCGGGGGCGACCTGCGGGCGGAAGCCGAAGCTGAGGTAGAGGTTGCCGTTGGGCTCGCTCAACCAGCGGCGACCCAGACGACCGCGCCCGGCGCTCTGCTTTCGTGCGACGATGAGGAAAGGGGCGGGACGCCCGGCGGCGAGTTCGCGCGCGGCCTCATCATTGGTGGAGTCGACCTCATCGAGCACCGTCAGCGTGAGCCCGCGGTCGCGAAGCGGCAAATACGCGTTGATCAGGGTGGCGTTCAATCCCGCGGGCTTGGCGGTAAGGCGGTATCCGCGCGCTCGGGCGGCCTCGAAGGCAAAACCTTGGGCCCGCAGTTTTTCCATGTGCTGCCAGATCGCCACCCGGCTCATCCCCGCTTTCGCGGCGAGGCTGGTTCCGGACACGAACGCTCCCTCGTGGGCGAGCAGTTCGCGCAGGATGAGCGTTTCCGGGGTGTTCACGGTGGGTTTTGAAGACGAGGGCGTGCCGGACCGAGGGAGGCAAGCCGCGGCGTGGAAATTCTCCCGATCAGGGCGCTGCAAACCTGGTGCGGAAACCAGCGGGGTTCCCCGGGAACTGTGCATTTCTTGTCCATCACTCGCCACTGGGGTGGTTCCGGTTGCGTGTCGTGTCCGGCTTCGCTTGGGCTGAACCGCGTCGGACCCGAAGTCCGTTCCTGCCGCCTGTGAAACCGTTCCTCGAATCTCTGAAGGTGTTCTTTGTGTCGCTGCGCCTGACGGTGGTCTTGCTGATCCTGTCGATGCTCTTGGTTTTTGTGGCGACGCTCGATCAGGTAAACCTCGGCATTTGGGCGGTGCAGGAGAAGTTTTTCCGCAGCTGGGTGGTGTATTGGACTTGGCCCAAGCTGGGGCTGGCGATTCCGGTGTTTCCGGGTGGTTACCTTCTCGGCGGTCTTCTCCTGATCAACCTCATCTGTGCGCATGTGTTCCGGTTGAGTTTTACCTGGCGGAAGGTGGGTCTGCAGTTGGCGCATGGCGGACTTATCCTGCTGCTGATTGGGGAACTCCTCACGGGGATCTGGCAGCGAGAGAGCTTCCTGCGGATGGACCAAGGCGAGACCAAGTCCTATTCGGAAGCGTACACCGCGGTCGAACTGGCATTGGTCGACGTCACCGACGCGAGCGAGGATCAGGTCGTGGTCCTGCCGGAGGAGTGGTTGGCCCGGAGACCTGTCACCCAGCATCCCGCCCTGCCGTTCCGGGTCGCGGTGAAGGCGTATTTTCCGAATGCCAGTGTGGAGCGGCGCAGGGGAGCGGGCCCGGCGGCCGGGGTGCCGACGGCGACGCAGGGCGCGGGTGTGCAGCTGGCGGTCAACCCCCTGCCCATCACGTACCACCGGAACGAGCGGAACACTCCAGCGGCGTTGCTTGAACTCATCGGCACCGAGGGATCTCTCGGTACGTGGATGGTCTCCATCCAACTCACCGAACCCCAGCGCCTCGCGTACCAGGGGCGCGCGTGGGAAATCGTGCTGCGACCCAAGCGCACGTATCATCCGTTCAGCCTCACGCTGCTTCGGTTCAGTCACGACAAGTATCCCGGCACCGAGATCCCCCGGAACTTCTCCAGCCGGGTGCGCCTGCGCAGCGCGGATGGCCGCGACGATCGCGAGGTCACCATCCTAATGAACAGTCCGCTCCGGCATGAAGGTCTGACGCTCTATCAGGCGGGTTTTGATAACAACGACACCACCACGATTCTGCAGGTGGTGCGCAACCCCAGCTGGCTCCTGCCCTACGTTTCCTGCGCGATGCTTTTCGCCGGTCTCATGGTGGAGTTCGGCCTCTCCCTGGCCGCGCACCTCCGGCGGCGGAGGGCGCGGATCCCGCAGCCGGCGTGAGTAAGACTCGACCATGAAACGATACCTTCCCCTGATCGTACTGGTATTGGCGTTGGTGTACCTTGGTACGACCTTCCGCGAGCCGCACGGCCGTGTTGGCTTCGATCTGGGATCGTTCGGACGGATCCCGATTCTCCTCAATGGCCGGATCAAGCCCCTCGATACCGTGGCGCGCACCTCCCTCCTGTCGTTGCAGGGGCGGCAACGTCTGGTGACTCCGGAAGGCCGCTCACTCGCGCCGGGCGAGTGGTTGGCGGAGGTGCTTTACCAGCCGGAGAAGGCGGACACGTACCGGCACTTCCTGATCGAGAACGCCGAGGTGCTGGACCTACTCGGACTGCGACCCGAGGAGGGGGATGGTGGGAAACGCTTCTCCTATGCGCAGGTCCGCGCGCGGGCCCCGGAGTTGGAGCGCCAGGGGCGCTTAGCGGAGGAGACGGAGGCGCAGCTTCGCTCCCCGTTCCAGCGCCAGGTCATCACGGTCCGCAATCGGGTGGTGCTGTACCTGCGGTTGAAGGCGACGCTGCTGCTGCCCGATACAACGGATCCGGCGGGTGAGATCGCCGCGATGACTGGATTGGCTCGGCCTGGTTTGGACGCGACGGAACAGCGCGCGCGGGAGGCGCTGGCCAATCGACTGACCTACATGGATCGCTTCGGCTATTTCCGCGTGGTGCCGCGGACGCAGGGCGAGGGGGCATTGCGGGAGTGGGATACGTTCGGGGCGGCGGCGCTCGCGGCTCTGCAGGCCGGCCGCGAATCCCGCGGTGTGTCCGCCCACGCCGAGCTGGCGGCGGCGTGGCGGACCGGAGACGGCGACCGGTTCAATGCGCTGACGCAGGAGCTTCACCGCATGATTGAAGCGATCGACCCGGTCGCGCTGCGCAAGGGCGACTTCGAAACCCGGTTCAATGCGGCGGCTCCTTTCTCCAGCAGCATGGGACTGTACGTCTTAGCGTTTCTCTTGGGCGTGGCCTCATGGCTGGGCTGGACGGAGCCGCTCCGGCGCTCGGCGTTCGTTCTTCTGGCCGTGGCCTTCGCGGCGTCTACCCTCGGGATTGCGGCGCGCATGTGGCTAGAAGGGCGACCGCCGGTCACGAACCTCTACTCGTCGGCCCTTTTCGTGGGCTGGGGGGCGGTGTTGCTGTGTCTGGTGCTGGAGCGGATGTACCGCAACGCGGTGGGTCCGGTGGCCGGCGGCATGATCGGGCTCGCGACGCTGGTGATCGCTCATCATCTTTCGCTGTCCGGCGACACCATGGAGATGATGCGTGCGGTGCTGGATTCGAACTTCTGGCTCGCGACGCACGTGGTGGTGATCACGGTCGGCTATTCGGCGATGTTCCTCGCCGGGTTTCTCGCGATCATCTACGTCGTGCGCGGCGTGCTGACGTCGTCGCTCGATCGGGGAACCCGCGACGCCTTGTACCGCATGGTGTACGGCGTGGTGTGCTTCGCCACGTTGTTTAACCTCACCGGCACTGTGCTGGGCGGGATTTGGGCGGATCAGTCTTGGGGGCGCTTCTGGGGCTGGGATCCCAAGGAAAACGGCGCGCTGATCATCGTGATCTGGAGTGCCGTCATGCTCCATGCTCGGCTGGCCGGCATGGTCCGCGAGCGTGGCTTCATGGGCATGGCGGTCTTCGGCAACATCGTGACCAGCTGGAGTTGGTTCGGCACCAACATGCTCGGCGTGGGCCTGCACAGCTACGGCTTCATGGATGCGGCGTTCTACGCGTTGGTGAGTTTCGTGGTCAGCCAGTTGGTCATCATCGCGCTGTGCCTCCTCCCCGAAGCAAAGTGGCGCAGTGCGGACTCACGCTAAGCGAGGCGCCGTGCGCCGGCTGCGGCGGGGATGCTCTCCTTGGACACGCGGACGCGCCCCAGCTCGTGTCCTCCTGCAGCGCAAGACGGCACGTGCGTGCGATGGCTCCCGGGAGCCCGCGGTTGCGCGGTGGTTCTCCGCCGACGGGAACGACGCGCAGCAGCGAGCACGGAGCAGCCGCGCGGCGGACCGTGGATCTAGGGCGAAAGACGCCTACTTACCCTGGATCCCGCCGTTGTGGCAGTCCGCGCAGCTGAGTTCCTCGTCGTAGCTGCCCGAGGGGTGCTTGAACTCAAGGCCCGCAGCCGTGAGGCTCGCGAGGTCGCTGCCTTTGCCTTGGGCGAGGATGATGTGGCAGGATGAGCACTCGCTCGCGCCGACCTTCTGGCCAGCAGCGGTCTGGAGAGTATTGCCGTGGCAGCGGAAGCAGCCCGACCAGTCCTTGTGGCCGATGTTGTTGGGATAGACGCGCCAATCGGCCTTGCGCTCGGGGAAGATGTTTTCCGCGTGGAGACGCTGGACCTCGGCGATGGCCTGCTCGACCCCGGCCGCATCCTTGTAGCGACCGCGCAGGTGGTCGGCGATTTTTCCCGGGGCCTCCGCCGCCGTGGTGATCTCCTTCTGAATCATTGCCTGGACCGCTTGCCGCTTGATGCCGGGCAGGGACGTGGGGAGCGTGCCCCGGACCATCGCTTCCTCCACCAGATCGTTGGCGGAGCGAAAGTCGTGGGCGGGGCGGTTATGGCAGTCGACGCAGTCCATTCGGCGGATCTGGTCCATGGGCGGCTCACCGAGAAAATCCGCGTGGCGGAAAACCTTCTCGGTTCCCTTCTCAGAGTCGGTGACGCGGACCCAGACGACCTCCTGACGTTGACGATCCGTGGCGTAGAATTCGACCTTGGTTTTCGGGCTGGCGTGCCAGTGGATCCCACTGTGGAGGTCTCCATCTTTACCCGTGTCCATCTTCATGAGGAGACGGACCGAGTAAGGCGTGTTCTTGCGGTCCGATAGGAAGTGGTCCCAGGTCATGTCCAGATTTCCGAGTGACTTCTCGGGCCAGTGACATTGCTCGCAGATCTCGCGGGCCGGCCGCATATTCTTGACCGGAGTGGCGATCGGACGGTCGTAGTTGTCGAGCGTGTAGGAGATCAGCTGGTGGGCGCCGTTGATTTTGGCCTTCACGAACCAATCCACGCCTGAGCCGACGTGGCATTCGACGCAGTCGACGCGGGCGTGGGCGCCCTTTCGGTACGTGACCAGTTCGGGATTCATGGCTTGGTGGCAGACCTCGCCGCAGAACTGTACGGACTCCGCGTAGTGGTAGGTTTGGTAGCTGCCGAAGGCCGAGAGAAGCAGGAAGAGTGTGGCGCCGCCGCCGAGGATATAGAGATGGCGGCGTTGGTTCGGATTATGCAGGTCGAGCTGCCAGCGATCGGGTCGCTGGCCCGCGTAGCGCAAAGCATAACGCCGCTGCAGCCATGCGCCGATGAACATGATCGCCAGGCCCGTGATTAAGAAGGCGGGCGCGACGATGTAAGTCAGGATCCCGAGGTAGGGATTCTTATCGCCCTGCGCGAACCCCATGGCCACCAGCAGCGCGAATGAGAAGAGGGCGCCCACCGCGAGGACGGCGCCAATCACGGAAATCCAGTTGTTGTAGGCCGACTTCGGCCGAGAGGGAACGGGCGCTTCGCTCATCGAAAAAAAGGGGGGCGTGCTGATGCCGATGGGTCACACGGCTGACCACCGGCTTCGGGCGACGGCGCGGCTTGGGACGCGCCTCAGGCCTTCAGGGACCGAATGAAGGCAACCAAGGACTTGGCCTCCTCGTTCGACATTTCGTCCTTGTAGCCCTTCATGCGTTCCTTGCCGTTTTCGGTCACGCCCTCGAGGATCGCCTTGAGCATCTCGTCGTCCTTGAGCTCGGCCTGCACCGCAGCACTGGAGTAGTCACGGATCTTCAGTTTCTTTCCCTGCTTAGTCTGGGCCTTGCCGTCTTCGCCGTGGCAAGAGGCGCATTGATCGGCCCAGAGCTCGGCGGCCGGGGCGGCACGTAGGCCGACGGCCAAGGCGGGGAGGCTCATGGCGAGGAGTAAACGGAGGGATGTCTTCATGATGTGGTGGGAAAAGGAGGGACGTGGAGAAATAAATCAGAAGCGGTACTGGACCTTTCCGTAGATCTGGTGGGCTGAGTAGTCGGCCTTGTCGCCGTACGGCACGTCGTCGTGGTTTACGTATGCGTAGCGCCACGAGATCCGCGTCCGGGCGTTCAGCGCTCGCATCCACGTCAATGCAACACACTGCTGCTTGGCCTCCGAGCCGAACGGAACCGAGACGTTGGCGTTGTCGACAAAGTTGTGGCTGGCGGCATACGACGTGAAATCGATGAAGAGGTCCGTCCGGTCATCGAGTGCATAGCCACTGCCGAGGACGACGTTGATGTAGTTCGCGTCGCTGTTCTTCACCAGGTTGGCGGCGGGGCCGATGAGCGTGAACGCCGGGGTGCGGAACGTGTCCCACACGATGTTGACCGAGCTCTGGACATACCAGCGCGGGAGCGGATTCCACGAGAGCGACTGGGCGATCACGTGCGAAGTCATTTCGGCGCTCTGCCGGAATTGAAGCCCGATGTCCTGCGTGTAGATGGTCGACTCCTGATAATCGTAGCGCGTGACGGAGCGGAGGTTGCTGGTCAGTCGCGTGCTGAGGCGGACATTGAAGTCGTTGGTCTCGAAGTCCTGATTCGCGATGTAGGCGGGATAACGATCCGCCGTGCTCACGGTGTTGTCTCGGCTCGAGCGGTAGTCGTTCTGTCGTGCCTTGAAGTAGTACTGCAAGGCGACCGTGGTGCCGGGGCGGGCGTACCAGTTGGCGGTCACGACGTATTTCTGGGCCGACCGATCGAAGTCGGTGTTGCGATCGATGCTGATGGCCTGCAGCGGCGTACCGGGTTCGAGGATGCGTTGTTCCTCAAGTTCGCCGTCTTCTCGGATGCCTTCGATCCTGGCGTTGATGCTCCAGTGCTTGAAGCCAGTGTATCGGGCTTCGAGGCTGAGGGCCTGGCTCTGCCAGTGCTTGTTGCTCTCCGCCTCGACCTCATCGTTGATCGGGGCAAAGGCGGGGGCGCCGCCGAAGTTGGTTTCCTCGAAGTCCACCACGGTGTTCCACGAGATCTTCTCAAACCGGGCCGAGGGCACCAGCACGAGGGTCTCGGTGGGCCGGGCGAAGGCGCTGAGCGTGGCAATGGTCTGCCGCATCTGGGCGTCGCCGTGGAGACCGTAGAAGCCTTCGTCGCGTTGCTGGCGATTGAGGAAAGCGGGGTCGTAGACGCCGTCGTACGACTGTCCGTAGATTCGGCTGCCGCTCAGCGCCGTGTCGAGGTGCGTCCGGGCTACGGCCGTGGTGATCCAGAAGCGATCGTTGATACGATTTTCGTAGCTCCCGCGGGCTTGGAAGAGATCGTAGTCCTGTCCCTCCTTCTGGGTGACTTTGCGGTCCTGAGCTTCACCCGCCCGCCGCCGCTCGTTGCGGCGGTGGGTGTAGTCGCCCTTGTCGTAGCGTAGGCCCACGTTCCACAGGTGCTGCTTCGTGGTCTGGGAAACGTTCGCGCTGATTTGGTGTCGCTTCTCGTTAATCTGCCAGAACGAAGGCAGGAGCGCACGCAGGCTCGCGCTGCTCACGGCGAGTCCCGTGTCGCCCCACGACAGGGAGTCCTTGGTGCCCTCGCGGGTGAAGAGGTGGTAGCGGAAGACGAAGTTGACGGCGTCCTCCGGGGTGTAGCCCGCCTCCAGCCAGAGGTGACTCCGGTCGATGGCCAACTCCTCGTCGTAGAGTTGGCGGATGAAGCGGTTCGGAGGGTAGTATCCGCCCGTGCCGTCGTAGAAAATGCGGTACTCCTGGTAGCCGAAGCGGACGAAGCCCACCTCGTCGCGGGTCAGGTTTAGATCGAGCAGGTAATCATGGTTTCCCTCGATGGCACGCCCACGCACGGTGAGTGTGGTCGCGTCGTCGAGAGAGCGGCTGACGAAGAGGTCCTCAATGCCGCCGTAGCCGTCCTTGCGGACCTGAAAGTCTTTTTGGAAGCCGGGGCGATCGCCGCGTTGCTGGGCGGTACCGTAGGCGAACTCGATGGAGTTATCGTAGGTAGGAGCCTTCTCCTTGGCCGGAGCGGCGAGCGTGAGTGCCGGTGCGGTGAAAAGGACGGCAGCGAGCGGCAGCGCAGCGGCCGGGCGGATGATCGAGCGGGTGTGGAAGAGAGTCATCGCGGTGTCCCGTTGGAAGGTTGAGGCGGTGGGTTAGAAGCGGAGCGACGAGCTGACGTGCGAGCCGTGGACAGCTTCATGGCAGCCGGCCGACCAGCACGTGCCGCGACTAAGGAACGCGGCGTGGTCGCGGCCGCCGATCATCACGACTCCGGTCGAGGTTTGCTCTTGGAAGTGACACTGCAGGCAGAGGTTGGCATTGCGCGCCTTGAGCATCTTGGCGTTCATCGAGCCGTGCGGGCTGTGGCAGGCGACGCAGCCCTCTCTGGCGGCCTCGTGCTCAAAGACGTAAGGTCCGGCCTGCGCGGTGTGGCACTTCACGCAGCTCGTGTTCAGGCTGTCGAAGTGTGTCCCGCCCTCTGCGACGGCGGCTCCCTCGTGCGGACTGTGGCAGTCGCTGCAGCTGATCTTGCCCGCCATGACTGGATGTGAGAACGGCAGGTTGAACTCGCCCTGTTTGTCCAAGTGGCACTGGAAGCAGGTCTCCGGGTTTGCGCCGGGGTTGATGATGGTGCCGACCGCACCACCCGAGCGAATGTGCGCCGAGGCGGGCCCGTGGCATGATTCGCAGCCGATCTCCGTGCCATTGCCGCCGGGCGCCTGGAGCTTGGCGTGGGTGGCGTCATGGAAGCCCGAGCTGATATTCGCATGGCACTCCGCGCATTTCTTGGACCCGGTGAACGTCGCGCCGGCGACTTGGGGTGGCGCCACGATCGTGCGCTCCGTCATGACGCACGAAACGAAGAGGAGGCCCCACAGGGCGGCGCCTCCGAAGAGAAGCTTGTTCGACAGCGTTCGGGGGAGGTTTCTCACGGGAGTCGTGGTTGAGGTCTGGATGGAGGTGAGCCGGCGGGACCTAGTCGGAAACAAACCTTTTGCAGCGCTACCGTTATGCCATGGATCCCGGCGGGGTGCTGTGTGGTTTTTGCCAAGGGATGCGCAGGTGTTGTTCTTCCGGTTTCTTGGCGGATGCTTGCCATGGCCGTCGCGGGGGTTCTTCTTCGCCTCGGGCCCCACCGTGAACACCGATCGCATCACCATGCGCCATGTCGCCGAGCGGGCCGGGGTCACCCAGGCCACAGTTTCGATGGCGCTGGCGAATCACCCGCGGATCTCGGCGGAGACGAGGGCGCGGATCCGTGCCCTGGCCGAGCGCATGGGATATCAGCCCAACGCGTACATCTCGGTGCTGATGCGCGCGCGGCGGCGTCGGCGTCCGGTGCAGGATCGGCCGGTGCTCGCGTTGGTCTCACCCTTTCCGACCGAGGACGGGTGGCGCGTGGCGCCGGCTCCGACCGTCCGCCAGATGCGTGAGGGGGCGCTGGAGCGGGCGGCGGAGCGCGGCTACAACGCGCAGGAGTTCTGGCTGCACCGCGACGAGATGGACAACAAGCGCTTCAGCGAGATCCTGCGCTCGCGCGGCATCCACGGAGTGCTGGTGGGTCCGGTGCCTGCCGGGGCACCGCCTCCGCAGCTGGCGTGGGAGCACTTTGCGGCGGTCTGCCTGAGCACGCCGTTTCCGGGTCTCAACCTGATGACGGTCTGCAACGACCACTATTTTTCCAGTCTACGGGTCGTGCAGGAATGCCATCGCCGAGGCTACCGCCGTCCCGGCCTCGTGCTGCTCCGTTCCCACCAAGGTCGATTTCACGGGCGCTGGGAGGCGGGCTTGCTCTTCGGCCAGCGGGATCTCCCGGCCATCACGTCGGCGGCGCCGCTGCTGCTCGACGACTGGGGGGACGCCGCCACGCTGGCGGCATGGGCGGCACGCGAGCAGCCAGACGTGGTGATCACTCCGGGAGCCGAGGCGCTCCTGCCGGTGATGCACCAACTCGGCTGGAAAGTCCCCGCCACCCTCGGACTGGCCGGGCTCGGTCTCTCCTCGCGCGAGCAGCGCTGCGCGGGGATTTTCCAAAACGGTCGGCTGATCGGGGCAACCGGTGTCGATGCCTTGATCGCCATGATGGAGCGCAATGAGCGGGGGCTGCCGGAGCAGGGGCGCACGCTGATGGTCGAGGGCATCTGGCACGGGGGCGAGACGCTGCGCGCCGCCACCCGTTGAGCCGTGCGTTGACTCGGGCGGCCTCGTGCTGCCATCGTACGGGTTGCGTGAGCACCGTGTCTACTCCCTCTCCTTCGCTCTTGTCGTGGCTTAGCCAGCAGGCCGGCTTTCCGGCCCGCCGGCTGCCGGCGGGCGCGGAGTTGCTGCTCTGCCTCGCCGCGGCTGCGGAACAGGAGGCCGAGGCGGCCTCCCCGGGCGTCGGCGCCTTCGGCCTGCCGCGCCAGGATGGCGCTCTCGCTTCCGCCCAGCGCGCCCACGCGTTGCGTCGTTCGCGCGTCCATTTCAAGTGCGACAATAGCGCGAAGGTGTAGCCGCTTGCCCCGTCCTCGCGGATGCGGTTGAGTTTGGATCCATGCCTTCCCCCTCTTCCCCCGCGTACTCCCGGCTGCTGTCTCGCCTGCACCGCGCCCACGTCCTCGAGTCCGTTTCCTCCGTCCTTGGCTGGGATGAACAGGTAAATCTTCCGGAGGGCAGCGCCGCCTGTCGGGCAGAGCAGATGACCGTGCTCGCGGAGATCCTCCATGCGGCGGCCACAGATCCCGAACTCGATGCCGCGCTCCGTGAACTGGAGGCCGCTCCGGACACACTGGACCCGGATGCGCGGGTGATCGTGCGGCTGGCCCGCCGCGATTTCGACCGGGCAGTCCGTCTGCCGTCCCGGTTCGTCGCTGAGAAGGCCCGTTTGCAGAGCGAGGCCTACCATGCCTGGGCGGAGAATCGTCGTAATAACACCTTTGCTCCCTACGCACCCTACTTGGAGCAGCATCTCGCGCTGGCGCGGGAGGAAGCGGTGTTTCAAGGGTGGGGTGACCGGGCCTACGACTACGCGATCGACCGCCACGATCCCGGTATGACGACCGAGCGCGTCGATCGGCTCTTTACCGAATTGAAGGCCGGACTGCTGCCGTTGGTCCGCGAGATCGTCGCTGGCACTCGGCCAACGAACCCCGGGCTATTCCGTGGGTTTCCGGTGGCGGGACAGCAGACGTTCCTCCGCGAGGTGACGGCTGCGCTGGGTTTCGATTACCAACGTGGCCGCATCGACGTGTCGCTGCATCCGTTCTGCGGCGGCTCGCCTGCCGACGTGCGGATGACGACTCGGTTCGACGTGGATAATCCGCTGGATTCGCTCTTCAGCTCGATTCACGAGACCGGTCACGGACTCTACGAGCAGGGTCTGCAGGTCGAGCATCTGGGCACGCCGCTGGGCCAGTCCGTTGGCATGGGTGTCCATGAGTCCCAGAGCCGCCTTTGGGAAAATCAGGTTTCGCGCAGCCGTGCGTTCTGGACGCACTTCGAGCCGCGTTTCCGCGCGCATTTCCCCGAGCAGACCGCCGCTGTGGATAGCGAGACGCTGTACCGCGCGATCAACGCCGTCGAACCCACGCTCATCCGAGTCGATTCCGATGAGGTGACCTATAATCTCCACATCCTGCTGCGGTTCGAGATCGAGCAGCGGCTGTTCCGTGGCGATCTGAAGGTGGTCGATCTGCCCGCGGCGTGGAACGCGCTTTCCACGGAATTGCTCGGACTCACTCCGCCCTCGGACCGCCTCGGCGTGCTTCAAGACGTGCACTGGAGCGGCGGAGCCTTCGGTTACTTCCCGAGCTATTGCATTGGGAACATGATGGCAGCCCAGCTTTGGTACACCGCGCTGGCAGCCTATCCTGGGCTGGAGGCGGATTTCGCGCGCGGCGACTTCAGCCGTCTACTCGGTTGGTTGCGGACGGAGATCCACCACCAAGGACGGCGTTACGATACGCAGGAACTCGTCCAGCGCGTCACCGGCGAGCCGCTCAGCCCGCGCCACCTGCTCCGCTATCTCCGCGAACGCTACCTGCCGCTGGCCGACGCTCGCCGCTGATTCACGATGGGGCTCATCGACACGCACCTTCATCTTGACTCGTACCACCGGCACGGAGACTTGCCCGCCGTGCTCGACCGCGCGCGCGCCGCCGGCGTCGAGGCAGTGATCACCATTGGCACCGCGACGGACGACTGGTCGCTGTACCGCGACCTTGCGGAAGGTTCCGGCGGCTATGTCCAGTTCACCGTCGGCCTGCATCCCTGCTCGGTTGGCGACGACTGGGCCGAGCAACTCGCGCGCGTGGATGCGTTCTTCACGGAACCGGGACGTCTGCGCCCGGTGGCGATCGGTGAGATGGGGCTCGATCGTTTTCACCTGCCCAAGGATGACCCAGCGGCGGCGGAGCGGTTGCTCGGGCTGCAGCGCCAAGCCTTCGACGCCGGTCTCGCGCTGGCCCGGCGCTGGCAGACCCCGGTGGTGATTCATTCGCGCGGTGCGTTCCGCGAATGCGTGGAGCGCGTCGATGCGAGCGGCGTCGACTGGCGCCGTGTGGTCTTCCATTGTTTTGTCGAAGGACCCGACGAGATGGACCTACTCATCGAGCGGGGAGGCTGGGCCTCGTTCACCGGCGTGCTCACCTACAAGAACGCGGAGACGGTCCGCGCCGCCGCCCGCCGTTTGGGTTGGGAGCGCTTTCTCCTCGAGACTGACGCCCCTTTCCTCACCCCGACGCCGCATCGCGGTAAACCGAATGAGCCCGCGTACGTCGCCTTGACCGCCTCGTTCGCCGCCGAGTTGTTCAACATCCCCCTCGCGCAATTGGCGGAGGCAAGCACCCGCAATGCGTGCCGGCTCTTTGGTTTCGCGCTTCCGGGGAGGTGAGCGCGTGCGAACCCCGCGGGTGATCGCCTGCAGGTAGGGGAGCGGAGCCAGAACGCCGGATCCCGGCTCAGGCCTCGTCGAACTTACGCGCGAACAGCGCGTCGATCTCGACCAGCATCTGCGCGGCGTCTTCACCCGTGACGATGAACTTGACCCGCGAGCCCTTGCCAGCGGCCAGCATCATTAATCCCATGATGCTCTTGCCGTTGACCTGTTCTTCATCCTTTTCGACGAACACGTCCGCTTTGAACTTGTTCGTGACTCGGACGATCATCGCCGCTGGACGGGCGTGAATGCCCATCTTGTTTTGCACCACGAGCTCCTTGGTGAGGGCCGTCGCGGCGGGCGCTGGATCCGGTTTTTGCATGCGTGAGGGGTTCCAATCACGAAAGCCGGGCGTGGCTTGCAACCCAAAAACCAAGCACCCAAAGTGCGGAAATGCCCTCGCTCGCCATCATTGTACCCTGTCGCCTGGAGTCGACCCGCTTCCCCCGGAAGCTGCTCCACCGGGTCCGCGGGAAAGCGTTACTGCGATGGGTGGCGGATCGAATTGTTTCCCAAGTTCCTGATCTTCCGGTTCACTTCGCCATAGATGATGACTTGTTGCAGGAGCCGTTAGCTGGCGGAAACTTCTCGATTATTAAGACGAGCCGGGCGCATGCGACGGGCACGGACCGGATCGCGGAGGCGAACCGGATCGTGGGGGCTGATTTTGTCGTAAATGTCCAAGCCGACGAGCCCTTGGTCTCCGCAGCGCAGATCCGTGCGCTGGCGTCCGCGATTCAAGGCGAGGCGCCGATGGCGACTCTCGCGACGCCCTTCCGTACGGCGGTCGACTTCGCGAACCCTAATCAGGTGAAGGTAGTGCTCGCGAAGGCCTCGCGGCGCGCGCTCTTCTTCTCGCGGTCGCCGATTCCCTTCGCCCGGGACTTGGGCGGTAAGGTCGATGACGCGTGGGTCGCGACTCACCCGTGCTACCGCCACTTGGGTCTTTACGCCTACCACGCCGATCTTCTGGAACGGTTCGCCCGCCTGCCGCAAGGGGAACTGGAGCACATCGAGCGCCTTGAGCAGCTCCGGGTACTCGAGAACGGCTATTCCATCGCATGTGACCTCACGGAGGATCCGACCATCGGCGTCGATACCCCGGAGGACGCGGTCAAGTTCGAGGCCTTGCTCGGTTAACTGCCGCCTCCGCCCACCCCGCGAACCGTAAATGCCGCTCGCGCAGTGCCCTCGGATCGTCTTGCCTCCGGTGTAACTCCCATGCAGGCGCGCACGTTCTTTTCACTCCCGGAATCGCTCGCTCGTTTCGCACCGTTCTTCCGCGAGGAGGCGGCACCGTGGGAATGGATCACCGCCATCGCTCCGGCGTTGGCCTCGGTCGCCGCCTGGTCCCGCCCGATGGTTCCACCTGGCGTACACGTAGAGGGCGAAGTGCATCTGGAGCCCGGGGTGATCCTTCCTCACACCGCGACCCTGATCGGTCCGGCGTGGATCGGTGCCGGAACGGAGATCCGGCCCGGAGCCTATGTCCGTGGTCGCGTCATCACCGGCGCGGGCTGTGTCTTGGGCAACGCGTGCGAGTTCAAGAACTGCGTACTGCTCGATGGGGTGGAGGTCCCGCATTTTAGCTACGTCGGCGACTCGGTCCTCGGCAATCGCGCGCATCTCGGCGCCGGCGTGGTCCTCTCGAACCTCCGCCTTGACCGCAAAGAGATCACGGTCCACGCGGAGGGCCGCGGGTACGCGACGGGTCTGCGCAAGTTCGGCGCGATCCTCGGTGACGCCGCCGAGGTGGGCTGCAATGCCGTGCTCAACCCCGGCACCCTCCTCGGTCGCCGCGCGCTGGTCATGCCGACCGTCGCGTTTTCGGGCTATCTCCCGGCGAACACCGTCGCGCGGGTCCGCGCGAGCGTCTCCCACTTGCCCCGCCGCGACTGAGGCGACCGCCCTAGACCACGCCCACGCTTCGGCTTGCCCGGAGGCACACCGGCGGTGACGATCGTTCCTTTCCTGAATTTCTGTCCATGCCCCGCACCCTGACTGGCATCCAGCCCTCCGGCACCCTGCACATCGGCAACTATTTCGGCGCCATGCGGCCCGCGATCGACGCCCAGTCGCACGGCGAGTGCTTCTATTTCATCGCGGACTACCACTCGATGACCTCTCTGCTCGACCCGCAGCAGCGGCGGCGCAACACCCTCGACGTCGCGCTCGACTGGCTGGCCTGCGGACTCGACCCCAAGCGCAGCGTGTTCTGGCGCCAGAGCGATGTGCCCGAGGTGGCCGAGTTGATGTGGATCATCGGCACGCTCACGCCGATGGGCCTCCTCGAGCGAGCGCATAGCTACAAGGATAAAACCGCCCGCGGCATCTCCCCCAACTTCGGACTTTTCGCGTACCCGGTCCTCATGGCCGCCGATATCCTGCTCTACGACACGACCGTGGTGCCCGTGGGCAAGGATCAGAAGCAGCACCTGGAGATGACGCGCGACATCGCGATCAAGTTCAACCAGACGTACGGCGAGACCTTCGTCGTGCCGGAGTCCGAAATCCGCGAGGATGTGGCCGTGGTGCCGGGGCTCGATGGCCAGAAGATGAGCAAGAGCTACGGCAATACGATCGATCTCTTCGGGGGCGAGAAGGCCACACGGAAGAAAATCATGGGTATCGTGATGGACTCGCGTACCCCGCAGGAGCCCAAGCCGGATGCCGACCGTAATCTTGCCATTCAGCTCCTGCGTCTGGTCGCGGCCAAGGAGGTCGCGGCCGAGGCGGAGAATCGTCTCCGCGAAGGCGGGTACGGCTACGGGGATCTGAAGAAACTGCTGTTCGAGCAGACATGGGAGCACTTCGCCCCTTACCGCGCCCGCCGGGCGGAATTCGCCGCCAACCTCGACCACGTCCAAGCTATCCTGCGCGACGGTGCGGAGAAGGCCCGCGGGACCGCCTCCGCCGTGCTCGCGCGGGCACGGTTGGCCTCGGGTCTGGGTTAAGCTCTGCCTTGCGGTTCGGTGCGGCCGCGTTTCGCGGCGGAGCTCAGAGAACCGGCGCGCGGGGCTCCGCCAGCGCCGCGATCGCGGCCATGATACGCTCACTCACCCGCTGGTAACGATCCTTGCCCGCACCGGGGGGATCATAGTCTGCCGGAGAAAGCACGCGGCCAAACGCCACGGACACCGGCGTGCCGAAGTGCACGCCGCCGCCGCGTCCGAACGCCCGGTGCGAATTGAAGATCCGCACCGGTAACACCGGCACCTGCGTGCGGCAGGCGATCAGCCCCACGCCCGGCTTCGCCGACTGCAGGTTGCCGTCCGGTGAACGGGTGCCCTCGGGGAACAGGATCAGCGCCTTGCCCGACTGCAGGGTCTGCAGCACGCGTTTGATCGCGGTGACGTCGGAGCCGCCGTCGCGGTCGACCGGAATGGTCCCGACGCCGTCGAGCCACCACTGCGCCAAGCCTGGCTTCCAAAGAGTTTTGCGCGCGAAGAAGGCAACCTGCCGCGACACCAGCGAGCCAACGATCGGGGGGTCGAGGTGGCTGGCATGGTTGCACGCGATGATGAAGGGGCCCCGTCGCGGGATATTGCTCAAGCCGGTGACCTCGCCGCGGAAGCAGATGTCGTAGGCGGTGAGAGCCAAGTAGTGGGAAATCCCGTACAGGAAATCCATCTCCGGATGTTGGTAGCGCCGTGCGCTCATGGTGCGGTGGTGGTGCGGGCGTTGACCAGGGCGGCGATCTGCGCCACCACATCGTCGAGTGAAAGGTGGGTGCTGTTGATATCGACGGCGCCGGTCGGGCAGGTGAGCGGAGCATGCTGGCGCGAGGAATCGAGGCGGTCGCGCTCGGCCACGGAGTCCTGCTGCCCCTCCTTCGCGCGGCGGCGGGCGCGTTCCTCGGGATCCGCGTGCAGGAAAACGCGCAGGCCGGCCTCGGGGAAAATGACGGAACCGATGTCGCGTCCTTCCATGATCAGCCCGCGGAAGCCATGGGCCTGTGCGACGCCGGCCTGTCCGCGCTGGTAGTCCAGGAGTGCAGCGCGGACGGGTCGTAATGCGGCGAAGTGCGAAACGGCGGCATTCACCTCCGGAGAGCGGATCTCGTCGCCGGGCACACGACCGCCGATTTCCAAGAGCGCGGCGCCGTTCTGCACGCGCGTGCCGAGCAGGAGATCGCCGAGTGCGCGGGTGACCGCCGTCTCTTCGGGCGGGACGCCGCGCCGCAGCATCTCCGCCGTGATCGCGCGGTAGTGCGCTCCCGTGTCGACGTGCAAAAAGGGAAAACGCGCCGCCAGCGCGCGCGCCGTCGAGGACTTACCGGAGGCGGCGCCGCCGTCGATGGCGACGATGAGAAAGGAGCTGGGGGAGGCCATCAGTCGTGGGTGGCCCGGCGCAACGCGTCGAGCCGATCGAAAAAGTCAGGGAAGGTTTTGGCGCAGCAACCGGGGTTCCGCAGGGTCAGCCAGGGGCGGCCATCTCCGCGCACATCACGGCAGCCCAGAATACCGAAGCTCATCGCGAACCGGTGGTCGCCATACGTCTCGATCACTTCCCCGGTGCGGAGTGGGCGGGGGACGATGGTCAGTGCGTCCTCTTCCTCCGTGACTTCTTGGCCGAGACGCCGGAGTTCGGTCGCCATGCCCGCCACCCGATCGGTCTCCTGTTTGCGGGTGTGAGCAATCCCGGTGATCCGCGTTGGACCAACTAAGAGGGGCGCGATTGCGGCGAGCGTCAGGAAGGTGTCCGAGATCTCGTGGAAATCTTCCGTCAAGGCCGCCCCCGCCGGCCGCGTCCGCGCGCGTCCGAGGACGTCGATGAAAGCCGAGTCGCCCTGCAGTCCGGCACCGGGAGCGCGCAGCCCGGGTAGATGCAGCGCGCCGCCGACAACCCAAGGAAGGGCTTGGAAGTAGCTCGCCGCGGTCGCGTCGGGTTCGATCTCGATCACGCCGGGGGGACGATACGTGGCGGGAGCAAGGTGGTACGAAGCTCCCTCGCGGCGCACGGCGTCGAGGCCGAACTCCGCCATCAGCCGGAGCGACATATCGACGAACGTCTGCCGGATGGTCCCGCACAGATCGACGGTGATCGGGGCGCGGGCGCGCGGCGCGATCATCAGCAGGGCGGACAGCAATTGGCTGCTCTCGCTCGCGTCCAAACTCACCCGACCTCCGGTCAGTCCGCCGCCTTCGATCTCGACGGGGAAGAAGCCTTCCTCTCCGAGACAGCGGACGCGGACCCCGAGCGCGCGCAGTGCGTCCAGTAGGGGGCGCATCGGGCGGCGCCGCATCTGCGCGATGCCGTCGATGCGGTACACGCCGTGCGGCGCGGTGGCGCAGTAGGCGGTGAGGAACCGCGCGGCTGTTCCGGCGAGGCCGACGAAGAGCTCGATCGGCTGGCTAGCGCGCGCGGTGGAGAACGCTTGGTCCTGGCCGCTGACCACCAGCGTGGTGCCGGCCGGATCGGCGATGACCGAGATGCCGAGCGTGCGCAGGGCGGTCGCCATCAACACGGTGTCCTCGCTGGCGAGCGCGCCCTCAAGTCGCACTGCGGTCGGGCTCATCGCAGCGAGCAGCAGGGCGCGGTTCGTCAGGCTCTTGGAACCCGGTAGGCGTAGGCTGCCCCGGACGGGAGCGGTGAAGGGGACCACGGGAAGCAGGTCGGGCAGCGGCATGGCAGCGTCGTTGCGGCGGGAGGATCGGTTCAGGGACGGAACGCCGAACGGTAGGCGCGACCGCGCTCAAGACGTGCCTTCAGCTCCGTCCAATCCGCATTCGCCAGCGCGGCGTGCAGTCCATCGAGTTCCTTCTGGTAACCCCGGAGCGCACGGAGAATCTCATCACGATTATTACGGAGAATCTCGATCCACATCGCCGGATCGCTAGCCCCGATGCGCGTGGTGTCACGAAGCCCTCCGCCGGCGAAGTTGCGCCAGCCGGGGTTCTGCTGCGCGAGGAACGTGCACAGGGTCGTGGCCAGCACCTGCGGTAGGTGACTGATGTGGGCCACGATTTCGTCGTGGATGTCGGGGTCGACCGTCGTGACCTCGGCTTCCAGCGCCGCCCAGAAACGCGCTACGCCTTCGAGCGCCGCCGGATCGGTCGCTTGCAGCGGAGTGACGAAACAGACCCTTCCACGGAAAAGATCGGCGTGGCCGTTCTCCCAGCCGGTGCGTTCGCTGCCGGCCATCGGATGTGCACCCACGAAGTGGGCCCGACCGGCGAGCGCCGCATGGGCCGCGCGGGTCAACGCGCCTTTGGTGGAACCAACGTCGGTGACCCAGGCGCCGCTGCGAACGTGGGGGGCGATTTGCGTGACCAACTCTACGATGCGATCGACCGGAGCGGCGAGTACGACCAGATCCGCCTCGCGCACGGCGGCTTCGGGCGTGGTGGCGACGCTGGAACACCAAGGTTGGCTCTCCAAGGCGATGCGCACCTCGGGGCGGCGCGCCCAGACGGTGACGCGCTGGGCGACTCCGCGGGCGTGGGCGGCGAGGCCGACGGAGCCGCCCAGCAGGCCGGGAGCGAGGATCGAGAGATGCGGAATCACGGGGAGAGAAGCGGATTCGAAGCGTGCTGCGCGGGGGCTTAGGCAGATCCGAGCTCCACGATGCGATCGAACTCCGCCCGCCGCAGCGGCATGACAGAGAGGCGACTCTGTCGAATCAGCGCGATGTCGGCGAGTGCCTTGTCGGCCTTGATCGCGGCCAGGGTGACCGGTTGCCGCAGTGCCTTCACTGCCCGGAGTCGGACCGCGACCCAACCCTCGTCCGCGGGGACCGTCGGATCTGGAAAGGCCGTTTGCACGACCTCCGCGATTCCCATGACCTGACGCGGGTCCATGCTGGCATAGAAAAGCACGGCTTCCCCGGCCTGCATCGCCTTCAAGTTGTTCCGGGCTTGGAAATTACGCACCCCATCCCAGACCGTCTGCCCGTCGGCGACGAACGACGCCCAAGCGTAGGTCTCGGGTTCCTGTTTCACCAGCCAGTATTGCTTTTTCATGGTCCGGGGTTTCGCTGCGCTGCACGACAATGGAGCCGACCCCTGAAGAAAAGGCAAAAGCCAGCCGAGTGCTGGTCTGGCTTTATCTATTGATGGCGATTGGCATTGGTTTGCCGTTCGTGCTTTTTTTCCTCTTTCGGTGAGGGGGTGAGCCGAAGGGATGGGGGTCGATGAACAAGACCCTCTGGCCGATCCGGATCGTGTTCGTGGCCCTGTGCGGTGCCGCGGGTGGCTTGGTATGCTACGCGATTCCGGAGTGGGACCGGTTGCGGCTTTTCGCCGTCATCATGGGGCTGCTGCTCGGGATCCTGATCGTGCTGGTGGATGTCTTGTTGCGGGGATTCTCCCTGCGGGGTCTAAGTGCCGTCACGTTCGGCCTCGGGATCGGCTCGCTGATCGGCTACTTGCTGAGCGTGTCGCCTTTGTTCGAGCAGGGGGATCCGCAGATGATCTATCTGGCTCGCCTCGGCCTGTTCCTGACGTGTGGCTACCTCGGCACGGTCATCGCGCTGCGGGGTAAGGATGAGTTCAACCTGGTGATCCCCTATGTCCGCTTCGTCCCGCATGACGTGCACGTTCCTTTGGTCGTTGTCGATGCGAGTGCACTTATCGACGGACGGATCGTGAAGGTATGTGAGTCGGGTTTCCTCGGCGCTGCGCTCGTTATCCCTCGCTTCGTCTTGAATACAGTGCAGGCCATCGCCGATTCACCGGAGCCGCATCGGCAGGCGCGCGGGCGACGCGGTCTTGAAGTGCTGAATGAACTACGCCGCATCCCGCGGCTGGACCTGCGCGTGCACGAGAGCGAGGCCCGGCCGGATGAAGTCGACGCCAAGCTGGTCTTCCTCGCACGCTCGCTGCAGGCGCGCCTGATGACGACGGACTACAATCTGGCCAAACTGGCGGAGTTCCAAGGGGTCCCGTGGCTGAATCTCCATGCGCTGGCGCGCTCCTTGCGGGTCGAACTCGCCCTCGGTCAGAGCGTGGAAGTCCAGCTGGTGAAGGCCGGCAAGGAAGCGGGGCAGGCCGTTGGATTCTTCGACGACGGCTCGATGGTGGTGGTGGCCGACGCCCTCGCGCGGGTCGGTCAGGTGGTGCGCGTCGAGATCACGGGCCTCGTGCCCGCCGCCGGCGGCAAGCTGGCCTTCGCTCGCCTCGAGCCAGAGCGGAGACTCTGACCCGTCTTGGCGGCCCGCCCATGAAACTTTGGTGTTTACTCGCAGCATGGGCTTCCTCAAAAACTCCCTTCCTTTCCGGGGCAGTAGCTCAGTTGATAGAGCGCTTCGTTCGCAATGAAGAGGTCGTGGGTTTGATTCCCATCTGCTCCACCAGTTTTCCTGCCGTCGCCTCTTTTTTACCGGGAGGCGACGTTTTTTTACCGACTGGCGCACTCGACGCGCCGCAGGGAACGGTATGAAGTCTGCTGGTGTCAAAAGGTGAAGCGCGGATGTTGTGTCCGCCGAACGACTGAAACCGGAGGTTCATCCATTATGAGCAAGAATTCCAAGAAGCCCGCCAAGCCTGCCACCCCAAAGGTCAAGCCCGTCAAGCGCCCCAAGGCCCGCCGCGCTGCGGCAGTCAAGGTCTCCACGGTGACCCGGGTGCCGCGCAAGGCTCTCAAGCCCCGTCGCGTCGCCCATCGCACTCCGCAGCCCATTCCGATCCCGGACGCCAACGAGGCGAAGGTCACGGTCGCGGCCTCCCCGGTCGCGGCGTTGCCGGCGGCGATTACAGTCGCGGCGATCATCGACGTCGGTTTCGGCAACACACTCTTCATCCGCGGCCAGGGGGCGGGCCTCAATTGGTCATCCGGCGTCGCGATGCACTGTGAGGCTGACAACCGCTGGACAATCACTCTGCCGACGCACGGTCCGGTGATCTTCAAGCTCCTCGTGAACGACCTGACCTGGAGTCAGGGCGAGAATTACGAGGCGTCGCCCGGTGAAGCCGTGCAGGTCTCGCCGAGTTTCTAGGCGCGACCCGGAAACGCACCGGCCCCGCGCGGCGATCCGGAGATCCGCCGCGCTCGGCTGCGTTGGACTCAGGGCTCGCCGACAAGTTTGTCGACCTGCGCGGCCGGCAGCGTCGTCGCCTTGAGCTCCAGCTTGCCGCGCTCGACATCGGTCAGCTTCGCCAGATCGTTCGGGTGCTGCACCACCCGCGGCGTGAGGAAGATCAGCAGCTCGGTCTTGGCCGTTTGCCGCGTGGTCCGTTTGAAGAGGTTGCCCAAGAGGGGAACGTCGCCGAGCAGCGGAACCTTACGGTCTTGGCTGGTGGTCTGATTCGAGATGAGCCCGCCGATCACGACGGTGCTCTCGCTTGGCGTTACCACGACCGTATCGGCGGAGCGTTTGTCGATCACCGGCGTGTTCACGGTGTCGGAAATGGCGACGGTGCGTTCGCTCAGCGCGGAAATCTCGGGGGTGACAATCATCTCGACCAGACCCTCGGACGTAATGAAGGGCGTCACGCGCAGGATGATTCCGATATCCTGATATTGCACCGTATTCGTAGTCTGGCCGGTGTCGCTGATGCGTGAGTTGGTGATAAACGGGACCTCCTGACCGACCATGATGGTGGCCTGCTGACTGCTGCGGGCGAGGATGGAGGGTCGCGAGAGAATCTCCGTCTTTCCCACGGTGGAGAGGGCGCGGAGGGTGGCGTTCACGTCGGGGCCAACCACGTTATAGATGCCGCCGGTCGCGGATCCGCCGAAGACGGTGCTTGCGGTGGAGGTGGTCCGGTCTCCTAGGGAAATGCCGCGGCGCTGCAACTCGGCGCCGACGTCGAGATCGTTGTTGTGCGTGACCTGGACGAATACGACGTTGATCAGCACCTGTGGCTTGGGTCGGTCGAGACTCTCGATCACCTGCCGGATGCTCTCGTTGGTCTCCTCGTCGGTGACGACGATGATCCGCCGGGTCTCTGGATTGCTGCTGATGATGGCGTCGCCGAGGGTGGTGGCGTTCTGGTATTGGCGTTCGCCGCCGGTGCGGTTCATCCCGCCTCCTGCGGTGACCCCGGTACGGCGAGCGTTGTTGCCGGCTCCACCGGTGCGGTTGGCGTTGGTGCGATTCGCCGACTGGGCTTCCAGAACGGGGGCCGAGCCTGCGAGAAGAACGGCCGCGGCGATGAAGGTGCGAAAGGCGGGAAAAGGTGTCATGGCGGGACGGCTGGGTTAGCGTGGATTGCCCGACGCGTTGTTCATGAAGGCGCCACTCTGCTGGTTGTTGCTGGCGGCGCGGTTGGAGAGAGGATCGGCCTGATTGGCGGACGAGGATGACCCAGTGCGGCCGCCGCTGACCTGAAAGAGGTCGCGGAGCACGGCCTCCACCTGCTGCACGTCGGCGTTCTCCAGCGTGTAGACGAAGACCTTTTGCTTGCGGTCGGATCCCGCATCGAGCTGGGCGATGATCTCGCCGATCTGGAACATCGCGTCGCGTGGGGCCGTCACCACCACCGACTGCGTGCGGGGATCGGAGACCACGTTTACGGCGGTTGCGCCCGAGCGCGAACCGGAGTTGTTGCCCCGGCCGCCGTTGCCCGCGCGTCCGCCCCCGACCTGGCTGGCACGGGCGGAGATCGCTGCGGCAATTCCCGGGGGCATGCCCGGAAAGCTGAACGCCGCGGTCTGGCCCTGACCACCCCCCGATCCCGTCGAGGGACTGAAGAGTGAGGTGAGGATCTCGGCGATTTCGACTGGGTCAGCGTTGCGCAGCCGAAAGATCTTCAACGCCGAGTCGCTTTGCACGGACAGGTCCAGCGCGGAGACGATCTCGACGACGTGACGGACATTCAGATTGGTGTCGGTGACGACGAGGGAGTTGCTGTCCTCGTTCGCCGTCAGCAAGGCGCTGGGCGGGACGAGGCTGGCAATGTCGCTTGCGACCTTGGCGGCGGTGATGTGACGCAGCGGAATGACTTGCATGACCATGTCGGCATTTGCCGGGATCTCGCGCGGGTCGTTACCCGTGCGGACGGGCAGCGACCGCTTCCGCGCCTCGTCCTTGGCCGCGACAAGGAGCGTGCGGCCCTGTACCGTCGCGGTGTAGCCAAGGCGATTGAGCGCCAGATTGAGCAGAGGGATGGCCTCCTCGCGGGAGATGGGCTGGGCGCTCCACATATCGATGGTGCCCTTCACCGGAGTCTCGAGCACGATGACGAATCCGGCTGCCTCGCTGAGGTACTGCAACACGAGCTCTAGCGGTGCACCGCGGAAGTGGAAGCGCAGCCCCGATGCAGATGAGGCATCGGGCGATGCCGCCGCGGGCGGTGTCGGCGTTACGGCCACCGCGGGCGCTTCGGTGCCAGCCGCAGAGGCGGCGGCTCGTCCGCCGGACGGCTGGGCAAGCACAGCGATGAGCGCGAGGGCGTGGAGGGAAGCGTGACGTTTCATTCCTTGAGTTGTTTGCGGCGGCGTTCTTTGAGGCGACGCAGGGCGTCGCTGGGGTCGGATGACGGTGAAGCGGGGGCGATGGCGGCGGCGGGAGCGGGGTCGGATGAACCCGGGCTGACCCGGGCATCCGGGGCGGCACGCCATGGGCCTCCCGGTTCGCGGGCGAGCGATGTTCCAACCCGGAGGACGAGTATTTGGCCGTCCGCCGAGACGGAGACCTGCTGGAGGTCGATCGCAGTCAGGAGCAAACCCGCTACGTCCCCGCCCACGGTGAGGGCCTGACGCAGTGTCGCGCTCGTCCCATCGAAAAGTGCCAGTCGGCGTTGGCCATCCTCCAGTACACCGACGAGCGTGACGACCTCGGCGACGGGCGACGGTGGCCCACTGGGTGAGCTCTGGGTCACGCTGCTGCGCGGGAGGCGCGAGGGATTAAAGATATTGCGCTCGGTGATGATCCGGACCGGATCCGAGCCAGGAGTCGGCGTACCTTGCGCCTGCGCGGACGTTTCGGCCGCGCAGAGCGCGGCGAAGACGAGTAGGCCCGTCCACGAGCGCGCGCGGGAGGAGTGAGACCGGAAAGCGCTCATGGCCGAGCCTCCAAGGGGGCGAAGCGCAGCCCGGTGACGGTGATGGCAAGCGCGAGGCGCTGGCCGGTTTCGTCACGCGAAGTGAGTTCGAGGCTCTCGACCCGGAGGGCCAGCGGAGAACGCTCCAGCTCTCCCAGTACCCGCACCAGGGCCGGCAATGAGCCGGAAGCGTCGAGTCGGCATTCCAGCAGCGAGGCGTCGCTTGCGCTCGCCTTGCGCCAGCGGGGACGAAGCCCCGTGAGCTCCACGCCCTGGGCGCGGGCCCACGTTTCGAGTGACGAGAGCAGGCGTTGCTCAGCCATCGAAGGGTCGAGGGGCAACGCGCCTTCGCGGAGGCGACGCCACGCCGACTCGGTTTGCTCGCGACGCTCGATGACCGCGCGGCCTGCCGAGAGCGTTCGCTCAAGCGCCGCGATCTCGGTGGTCCGGGCCTGCCAATGGGCGGTCGCTGGTCCGATCACGAGTCGATCGAGCGCGAGTAGACCAACCATGACGCCGCTGGCGAGGAGCAGTAGCCTTTGACGAGGAGGTAGCTTCATGGCGAGGCAGGGCGGTTGAGTTCCACCGCGAACGTGAACTGTGCGGGACTCTGCCCGCGGATCTGCTCAACGCGGACGTTGCGGACGGACGGCTGTTGGCGCAGTCGATCCACCGTTGCGAGAAGCGCGCTGTGTTCCCGGGCCGTGCCACTCACAGTGAGGGTCTGCGGCGGGCGCAGTTCGACTGATCGGGCGGTCACGGCTCCCGACTCCGGAAACGCCTCTGAGACGAGACGCAGCAGCGATAGGCTCGGGAGGGAGGGATCATCCCACGCGCGAAACTCCCTGAGGCGCGCCTGTACTTCGCCGAGGCGCTGGACTTCCGGTCGCAGACCGGACCACTCGTGGCGCAGGGACTGTAATTGGATCTCCCGCCAGAGAAATACCGCCGCCACCACGGCAACGCTGGCGGCCGCAGCGAGCGCCAGCGCGCGGAGTCGTCGGGACCCCGACCGCTGCAACAGAGTCGACCAGCGGGCGGGCGTGGGCGGGCGGAGTGACGGAAGGCTTGAGAGCTCGTTCCGAACCGCAGTCAGCAACAGGCCCGGCAGAGCGTCATCCGTACGCACTTCGACGGAATCGGCGCGCCCGAAGAGGGTGACGGGGTCATCGCCACGGGGCCCGTGGGCTGCGGCGGGACTGGAGGTGATGAGGAGCAGTCGCGCGGGTGCATGGGGCGGTAGCGTGGGCTGTGCCTCGCGCGTGATGCGAAGCTCGCGGGCCAACTCAGCGAAGGATTCGTCGCCCGTGCCAACCGCACGCAGGGTCACCACGCCACTCCGAGCCGCGAGGCAGAAGGCTCCGCTGGAACGGCCCTGATGCACGACGATCGCCGGCCGCGGGCCCGCGAGTGCGGCTGCTGTCAACGTGGCGGTGATCAACGTCGGTCGGAGTCCAGCGGCGCGGAGCACGGTCTCGATCCGCGCGAGATGGGGGCGGCCGAGTGCGACTTGCAGGACCTGATTTCCGGTGGGCTCAGAGCTAGTGCAGCGTCCGATCACCCAATCGGTGAGATCGCTCGGAAGTCCTCTTTCCGCCTCCAGTGCGAGCAAGGCATCGAGATCCTCGGGCGACAACGCGGGAACCGTGGTGGCCAGAGCGATGCACCACTCGGTAGGAAGCCCGACGACGCAACGGTCTCCCTTCCAGCCGGCGACGCGCAGCATGCGGCGTAACGCCCGGCCAAGCAGGGCGGGGTCATCGCTCTCAAGCGCACATGGCAGTCGGAGGGGAGCAGAAGGGGTCTCGGCGTCCGCGCGGGCGAGGGTTGCCAGCACCGCCTCGTTCTCAAAGACGAGGCCTAGGAGTGCAGACGGACGGGAGGATCGAAACCAGGACATAAAGGCGAGGGTCAGAGTCGGGAAAGGCGGGTCGCTCCCGTGGGATCGTCGATCGACGCGCGACCGAAGCGGGTGGCCTCCTGCCGCAGGACGAGGCGGGGTGAACCGGAGGACAGATCAAAGATCGCGCGCAGGCGGCTGCGTCCTTGGCCGTGCGGTCCGAGCGCCTCGATGTCGGCCAGGAACTGGTAGCTTTCCCCCGTGATGAACGGTCCGGCTTGAATGACGGCTTCCGACGGCAGCGCCGCAGGCAGCCAGCCGATGGAGGTGAGTTCTTCCGGATGGGATAGTCGGTAGGCGACAATCGCGCGGGCTCCGGTTTCGCCGATTCCCGGGATGCAGGCCAGCACTGCCTCGGGTGCGGTGTTGACGTTGACGAGACCTCGGGTGAGCGCCGCTGAGGAGTTGGCCAGATCGCCCTGCACGCGTGCGAACTCCGCGGCCGACAGGCGCCCGCGCACCAACAACTCGGCCACGCTGCTCAAGGCACGTCCCTCAATCGAGCGGATGACCTCGGCGGCACGGCTCTCGCCCAGTCGCTGGTTCAGGAGCTGGGAAAGGCGCGGCCGCGCCTCGCTTGCGGTCAGATCGAGGCGCCGCGAACCGTCGCTCCGGCGATTAGGCTGGGCGCTGTGCACGGTGAGGTAATCGATCAGGCCACGCCGGAGCACGCCGTTGCGGTCGTCGAGCGGGGGCGAGAGGTCGCCGTCGTCTTCGTTCGGATCAAGCACTCCGTTTAAGTTGGCGTCCTCGCCGTACAGCAACTCCAGCGTGACGCCGTGGACTAGGCGGAGCTCCTCGACGGTTTCAAAAGGTCCGTTTTTCGCGCGGCGGGCCGGAGTGAGGCGGGAGTACGTCTCGTCCTCGGCCCCCTGCTCCCGGGGCTCGGCATCGCTGTCGCGCCAGTCGAGGATCGCCGCGGCCACGTCCGGCGTCATCTCCGGCAGCGCCTCCAGCATGGCTTGCGAGGCGGTGTTCAGGTTCAGCTTCGCGGCTTCGTCCACGAGGCCGAAGAAGGGGAGGTCCGGTGACGCGGCGTCCGCGTCGCGTCCGATCAGCGAGAAGATGGCCTCGCCGACGGGTAGGGCCTCGGCTTCGTAGTCTGACGCGCGCGGTACTTGGCCGGCGCTCGCGTGCTGGGTGAGCACCCACTGCGCGTAACGCATCCCTCCCTCCGCGGCGGCGCGGGCGGCGGCATTGCTGGCGCGGGCCGCGGCGGTGCGCAACTCAAGGCTCATCGAGTGGGCGAAGGTGAGCGCCAGCGCGGCGAGTCCGAAACAGGTCCAGAGCACGATGACGAGGACCGAGCCGCTGTGGGCCGGGCAAGCGGTGGAGCGGCGCCGTTTCATGGGCTCGGCTCGCCGACGGCGATCGCGACGACTAACTCAATGACCTGCGCGGCCGCGGCCTCCTCCGAATCGGCGCGCTGCAGGGTCAGGCGCACCGCGACGGGCATTGTCCGGGTCGTGGCTGAATCCCAGTCGGAGACCCATCCGGCCCCGTCATGGTACGCAAACACGGCGTCGGTTATGTCGTCCAATAGCGTCTGCGTGTTGGCGTCGGCCTCGGTCACGGGTAGCAGATTGCGCTGGACCGAACGCACGAGGGTAAAGCGATCGCGCGTGGCGCTGTCTCCGCTGGGCACGAGATGGTAGCTGACGCGCTGGACGTCGCCGAAGGGCGACCAGGCATCGACTCGGCCGGACGTGCAGACAAAGTCGGGACTGATTGCGACCGCTCCCACGGGAGGCTCGATCTCCGAGCCTGCCGCGGTCTGCAGTTCACCGGAGAAGCGGCCTCCCCGTGGCAGCAGGCCGGCCAGATCCTCGCGCACGATTTGGAGAGCGCGATGGACCGCCAGGTCAGAATCGACTCTTTCCTGAGCGTGCTGGCGCAAGCGGAACGCACTCCCAAAGGCAGACTGCACCGCCACGATCGCGACTGCCGATAACGCGAGCGAAAGAAGCACCTCAAGGAGCGTGAAGGCTCGCCGGATCCCCGATCGGCCGCAAATCGTGACACGTCGCGGACTCATGGGGCGGCGGTGGCAACGCTGGGCGTTGCGGCGGTCCGTGTCGGGTCGACGAGCGTGCTCAGCGAGAGGCTCCGGGCCTCCCCCTGCACATCGAAGGTCACGTGGACCGTGACTTCCTCCAGAGGATCCGCCGCCCAGGGAGTCCGTTCCAGTCGCCATGCGTACGTGAGGCCCGCCTCTGCGGCCCGGCCGGTTTCCGAGCCGGTCTCGGTGCGGCCGGTACTGGTGTACTCACTGAGAACCCGTTCCGCCACGCGTGCGGCAGCGGCCTTGCGTTGACCGAGGCTGCCCGCGCGACTGGCGAGGCTCACGGCCTCCAACGCGACGGGCACGACGATGGCCAGTAGTGCCAGCGCGGCGAGCACTTCGGCGAGCGTGAAACCCGCGGATGAGGAGTCAGCGTCCCGGAACAACATCGTGGCGGAGCAGTTCGTAGCGCAGGCCATCGTCGGTCAGCGTGAGGCTGACGGCGGCCGCAGCACCTTGGCGGAGGGTCACGCGATGGAGGCTGCCGCCCCCAAGCGTTCCGTCGGGCTCAAACCGAATCTCCGGCTTCGCGGTCCGGTCGCCCCCGAGAAACCCGGGATCGGCATAAAGGGGAGAGCTCTGAGTGAGCGACAGCTCAAACCGCAGCTCGGGATCGAGGGTAAAGTCCTGAGCGCGCGTGTCCGCATGGCGAGGAGTCTCGAGCGCGGCGAGTCCGTAGCGGCCGGAGGGGAGATCGAACCACAGGGACATCGGCCGACCCTCAGCGGCGGCACGCGCCGCGCCGAGGTGCGTGAGGGACAGGAGCCGGCGGGCCTCGTTGTCCAGCGTGCGTCCGCGGAAGAACGTCGCCAGCTGGGGCGCGGAGAGGCTGGCGCCGATCGCGAGCAGGGCGAGGACGAGCAGCAGTTCGACGAGCGTAAAAGCCCGGAACGGCGGCCGATTAACGAGCGGAGGATGTACCGTTGACGATGTCATCCGCCGTGTTCGGCTGGCCATCTGGTCCGGAGGAGCGGAGATCATAACCGGCTGGATTGAGTCGACCGGGGAACTCATAGCCGTAGGCGTTGCCCCACGGATCCAGTGGGATGTCGCTTTTCAGATAAGGCCCCCGCCAGCCCTGCACGTCGCCGGGCGCCGTCACGAGGCTTTGCAGTCCGGCCCGGCCGGTGGGGTACGAGCCGGTGTCGATCTCGAAGGCATCGAGCGCGGTGCCGAACGTCGCGATCTGCGTCTGAGCCGCGGTGATGCGAGCCTGCTCGGTGCGGCCGGTAAACTTCGGCAGCACAAGCGCGGCGAGCGTGCCGAGGATCACGAGTACGAGCAGCAGCTCAACCAACGTGAAGCCATGGGCGCGGGGAGGATGAAGACGTCGGGAGTGACGGTGCATAGAAGAACGAGGGGGTTAGCGGATGTGGTCTTGCAGGGAGAAGATTGGGATCAGCATGCCGATGAAGATCAGCCCGACGACGGCCGCGATGACGAAGAGCAGCAGGGGTTCGGCGAGCGCGACCGTCGTCTTCAGCTGCTGATCGAGTTCGCTCTCTGTTGTGGCCGCGAGGCGCACCAGTTCGCGGTCGAGGCGGCCAGATTCCTCACCGACGGAGATCATCTCGACCACGGCGCCCGGGAAGAGCTGGCGCTGTGCCGCGAGGCTGACCCCGAGGGGCTCGCCGTGGCGGACGCGCTCGATCGATTCTCCCACCGCGTCCACGAGCACCTGGTTACCCAAGGACCGTCGCGCGACACCGAGCGCGCTGATCATCGGAACCCCCGCCCCGAGGAGCGTGCCGAGCATGCGGCAGAACCGCGCCATCGCATACTGCGCGACCAGCGGACCAACGAGCGGGAGCCTCAGCCACAGCCGATCGGCAGTCCGTCGACCTGCCTCGGTCTGCCGCCAGCGGCGCAGGAAATAGCCGCCGACCACGCCGGCCACGAGCAGGGGAAGCCCGGCCTGACGCAGGAGGTGGCTCGCCCCGACGATGAGTTGCGTGATCAGAGGGAGCTCCGCGTTGAATCCCTGAAACACGAGTTGAAAGCGCGGGATGAAGAAGACGAGGAGGAAGATGATCACCGCGAGGGCGAGGACCAGCAGCACCGCTGGGTAGACCATCGCGGCCGTGACCTTGGCCCGCAGTTCCTTCTCGCGGGCCTGGAAGTCGGCGATCTGGGCCAGTACTGCATCAAGGAATCCTCCAGCCTCGCCCGCTTCCACCATGGCCACGTAGACCCGGGGGAACGTCTCGGGAGAGCGTGCCATCGCGGCCGACAGCGCCAGCCCATCGACCACGTGACCGTGTAACTCGCGCCACTTCGCCTTTGCCGCCGGAGCGGTGGCCTCCCGCTGCAGAATGAGTAACGCGCGACTGAAGGGCACGCCGGCAGCGAGTAGGCTGGAGAGCAGGCGCGTGAACGCCTCGAGCATGGCTGGAGTGACCCGTGGGCGTCGAACCCACCAGCCAACCTCCGCGGCGGCGGAGGGCGCGTTCCGTGTCGCTTCCGTAGAGCGATCCTCGACTCGGATGGGTCGCAGCCCGCGGGCCTCGATTTCGCGCAGCGCCTGCGCGCGGCCGGCGGCCGTGAGCTGGCCCTCAATGAGCGCGCCGCCGGGCTCGATGGCTTTGTAGGCGAAGTCAGGCATCAGCGGATCGGGCCACCAGCGACGATGTCCATTGTTTCTCCGGTGGAGGTGACACTGAGCACCTCTTCGATCGTCGTCACCCCTGCCTCGACCAAGCGGCGGCCGTCGGCTGCGAGCGTGCGCAGTCCCGCGCGCGAGGCGGCTTCACGGAGAGCGTCCGCCGAAGCCGAGCGCAGGATGAGTTCGCGGATTTCCGTGCTCGAGTCCATCCACTCAAAGATCGCGCGGCGACCGTGGTAACCGGTTTGGCGACACTCGCGGCAGCCGACCGCGCGATAGACCACTGCGCCCGAATCAATGCCGAGCCGCGTCCGCAAGGCGCGGCAGGTGGGCGTATCGTCGACTGCTCGGCAGTGTGGGCAGAGCACGCGGACCAAGCGCTGGGCGAGGACTGCCTCGATCGCGGAGGCGACGAGGTAAGGCTCAATGCCCATGTCGACCAGACGCGTGATTGCGCCCGGCGCATCATTGGTGTGAAGCGTCGAGAAGACAAGATGGCCGGTCAGGGAGGCCTGCACCGCAATCTGGGCCGTTTCGGCATCGCGGATTTCGCCGATCAGGATGACGTCGGGATCGTGCCGGAGGATGGAGCGAAGTCCGCGGGCGAAGGTCAGGCCGGACTTTTCCGATACCTGGATCTGATTGATGCCGCGGAGTTGGTACTCGATCGGGTCCTCGATGGTGATGATCTTCCGCTCCGCGACGTTGATCTCCTGAAGTGCGGTGTAGAGAGTCGACGTTTTACCGCTGCCGGTAGGGCCCGTGACGAGCACAATTCCGTGGGGAAGCTGCAGGACCCGCCGCAGCGCGGCGAGCTCGCGCGTCCCAAGTCCAAGTTCGGCCACACCGCGCAGAGCGGCGTTCTGCCGCAGCAGACGCAGCACCACGGCTTCTCCGTGCAGCATGGGAATGATCGAGACGCGAATATCGACCTCGGCCTCGTCAATCCGCACCTTGATTCGCCCGTCCTGAGGGAGGCGCTTCTCCGCGATGTTCAGATGGCTGAGAATCTTTACGCGGGCGACGATCGCGGGCTGGAAGCGCTTGATCTGCGCCGGCACCGGTACGTCCTGGAGCACGCCATCGATGCGGTAGCGAATACGCAGTTCGTTCTCGAACGGCTCGAGATGAATGTCCGAGGCGCGCAATTCGATCGCGTCGCGGAGTACCTGGTTGACGAACCGAATGATCGATGCGTCTTCCGCGGCGCCGTCCAGATTGCCGTCGTCGGTGCCCTCCTGCTCGACCACCTGCAAGCCGGCTTCGTCGCCGAGAATCCCCAGAGTGTCGGCCCCGACGCCAAGGCGTTCCTTGAGCTCCCTCCGTAGCGCCTCGCTCGGGGCGAGTACGGGGCGCAGACGCTGGCCGGTGAGACGGCGTAGTCCGTCGAAGGCCGCGGTGGCGAAGAGCCGTGCGGTGGCGACCTCAATGCTCCCGTCGGGGAGACGGCGGAGCGGCAGGAGTTCGTCGCGCACCAGCAGTCGCGCTGGAAACGCGGCCAACAGTTCGCGCTCCGGCGCGATCGCCGCCAGTTCGTTGAATGCGACGCTGTATTCGCTCGCTAGCCAACGCAGGACGGCGGCCTCGGGGACGGCGGATCCCGCGCCTGGCCCCGCTTGCGCGAGAAACCGATGCGCATCCGAGACGGTCAGTTGCCGCTGCTCGACGAGACGGGTGAGGGTCTCGGGTAAGGATGTGGAGGGCGGTGACGCGGACATGCGACGGGCTTAGGGCAGCAGGCCGGCGACCACCGCGATGGCTTCCTGACGGAGGTTCAGCACCGAGCGTAGCTCGTCCTGAGCGGCGACGAGTTTGACCTCGTTGGCCTTGCGGGCCGCGCGCAGGCGCTCCAAGCGCGCGCGCAGCTCCTCCTCGGGGGCGTTGGCGTAGAGGGCGGTGACGAGAGATTCGGTCTCGGGACTGGCCCGGCCCGCGAACGCAGCGCGCCCGCCGCCGGTAACGGCCGCATCCGGATTTTCTCCGCTGCCTCCTGCGGCGCGGGCCGCACGGAATGCCATGGCTGCGCCCATCGGCCCGCCTGCACCCGTGGAACGGCGCAACTCCGCGACCCGTTCAATGCGTTCGTAGATCAGGCGCCACTCCTCGTCGTCCGTGACCTGGAACTGCTCGCGCAGCGCGGTGGACATTCGTTCGCGCATCTCTCCGGCGTTCGGCCACCGCCGCTCCCGGCGCTCCCCCGGCGGCGTCGCCTCCGTGGCCACGGGCGCCTGGGCCAGTGAAGCGGTCGAACCAAGGCCGATCCCAGCGAGACAACCAGCGAGCAGAAAATGCGGAGCGAGGAGCGAACGACGAGGATTCATAGCGCGGAGGCTGTAAAAGACGCTCCAGACCCCGGATCGGTATCGCGGCCGAGAGAATTTCCGCGAAAAAGCACGATTCGTTGATAAGGTATTGCGATAAATCATAAACAGTTGTTGGGGAGCTTAATAAGGGCGGGTCAGGCGTCGCCTTTTCTGCCGGCGGCGGCGAGGTCTGGGCAAGGGGTGAGTGGAGACGACCGACTTCGGGAGAGGCGGACGAAGCGGACTCCGCATCCGGCCGCATGGCCTTGGCTGACGCAGCGTCCGGTTTGTGAGAGTGAGGACGCGAGGGCCTGAGGGCGGCGGATGCCGAACCGAGCCAAGGTGGGCCTTGAATCTGGCGCGGTCGCGCTTCCTTCTCGGGGGGATGTCGACGCTCCCCGTTTCCGCACCGCTGGCGCCGCTGCCGCCGGGCAGTGATGGGGAGGCAGTCTTGGCGCGTTTCCTAGCGGTGGCGGCGGAGCGCGGTTTGGAGCTGTATGCGGAGCAGGAGGAGGCCATTCTGGAACTCTTTGCGGGGAATAACGTGATCCTCGCCACGCCGACCGGTTCCGGAAAGTCGCTCGTGGCGGCAGCATTTCACTTCCGCGCGCTGTGTGCGGGGCAGCGCTCAATCTACACCTGCCCGATCAAGGCGTTGGTGAACGAGAAGTTTCTCGCGCTCTGTCGCGACTTCGGTCCGGAGAACGTCGGCATGATGACTGGCGATGCGAGCGTGAACCCGCATGCGCCGGTGCTCTGCTGTACGGCGGAGATCCTCGCAAACATGGCGCTGGCGCGGGGAGAGCGGGCGGAGATCGGGGCCGTGATCATGGACGAGTTTCACTACTACTCGGACGCCGATCGCGGCACGGCCTGGCAGGTCCCGTTGCTCACGCTTTCCCGGACGCGTTTCCTGCTCATGTCGGCGACCCTCGGAGGCACGGAGTTCTTCGAGCGGGACCTGCAGCGGGTGACGGGTGCGCCCTGCCTTACGGTGCGCAGTGACCGTCGGCCGGTGCCTCTGGAGTTCGAGTACTCCGAGACACCGCTTGGTGAACGCGTGGCGCAGCTCTTGCTCGAGCGCAAGGCGCCCGTCTATCTCGTATACTTTACGCAGCGCGCGGCCTCCGAGGGAGCGCAGGACTGGATGAGCCTGAATCTCTGCACGAAGGAAGAGAAGGCGCGGCTCGCGGAAGAGTTGGAGAAAGTGCGTTTCAATAGCCCGTATGGCCGGGAGATGAAGCGTTGGTTGCGTCATGGCATTGGCGTTCATCATGCCGGTTTGCTGCCGAAGTACCGCATCCTAGTGGAATCGCTGGCGCAGCGCGGACTGCTCAAACTGATCTGCGGAACGGATACCTTGGGGGTTGGGATCAACGTGCCGATCCGCACCGTGGTGTTCACGCAGCTCTGGAAGTACGACGGAAAGAAGGCTGCCATTCTCAGCGTGCGCGACTTTCGTCAGGTCGCGGGCCGGGCGGGGCGGCGGGGGTACGACGACAAAGGTTTTGTCATCATCCAAGCGCCGGAGCACGTGATTGAGAACAAGCGCGCCGCGGAACGTGCGGCGGCGGATCCACGCAAGGCGAAGAGGCTCGTCAAGCGCGCCGCGCCGGAGGGATCGGTGGGATGGGATGCGAAAACCTTTGAGCGACTGCTCTCCGCCCCGTCGGAGGCGCTGGTGTCGCGTTTCGACGTGACGCACGCCATGCTGCTGCTGGTGCTTGGGCGGGAAGGTGACGGCTGCTCAGCGATGAAGCGTCTGATCGCCGAGTGCCACGAGACCGCGACCCGGCGACGCCAGCTCCGGCGGCGGGCGTTCCAGCTGCTGCGCTCGTTGCTTGAGCGACGCATTATCGAGGTGGCGCCCCAAGCGGCGAGCGGACGCCACCTCCGCGTGAACGTCGAGCTGCAGGAGGACTTCTCCCTCCATCAGGCGCTTTCTCTTTTCCTGATCGACACCTGTCCGCTGCTGGACCGCGAGTCCCCTGATTACCCCTTCGACCTGCTGACCCTCTGCGAGGCGATCGTCGAGGATCCTGAGCCGATTCTGCGCCGGCAGGTGGACCGCCTAAAAGGCGCGAAACTTGAGGAGATGCGCGCGGCCGGCGTGCCCTATGAGGAGCGGATGGAGAAACTGGAGGAGGTTGAGCACCCGAAGCCGCTCCGCGAGTTCCTCTACGAACGCTTCAACGCCTTCAAAGCGGCGCACCCGTGGGTGGAGCAGGAGAACGTGCGGCCCAAGTCGATCGCGCGGGAGATGTTCGAGCGTTACCAGTCGTTTGCCGATTATGTGCGCGAGTACGGGCTGGAGCGCTCGGAGGGACTCCTCCTGCGCCACCTCGCGCAGACCTGGAAGGTGTTGGCGCAGACGGTGCCTGACGCGGTGAAGACGGAGCCCGTCGTCGAGATGGAGGAGTATTTTCGCGAACTGATCCGAGGAATCGATTCCAGCCTGCTGGAGGAATGGGAACGCCTGCGCAACCCCGAGTGGGTTGCGGCGGAAGCCACCGACAAGCCGGCGCGTCCCCAGTCGTACGACCTCCTCCGCGACCGGGCTGCGTTCGGCCGGCTCCTCCGCGGGGCGGTGCTTGGCTTTCTTCAGGACGTGGCGGCGCGGGATTGGGAGGCGGCGGCGGCGCGGGTTGATCCGGCGCTGTCTCCGGAGGGTGAGCGGCCCGAGGGCAGCCTCACGGGATTGGCGCGCCGGATCGAGGAGGCGTTCCGGCCCTACTTCGAAGCGCGCGGCCGTTTCCGGCTCGATCCCGAGGGCCGGGCAGCGAAGCACCTGCACCTCGACGAGACCTCAGAGACCTGGAACCTCGCGCAAGTGCTGGTGGATCCGGACGACCAGAACGACTGGGAAGTGCGCCTGCGTCTGGCCCCCGCGGCCTGCCGTGCGCAGTCGCGGGTCGTGCTGGAATTCGACGGCGTTTCGCCCGTGGGTGGCGCGCCGGATGAGACCCCGGCGGTGAGTGAAGGCTGAGTCCATGAGCCGGGCCCTTCCGACCATCGTACACCTCGATGCGGACGCGTTCTTCGTCGCCTGCGAGCAGGCGCGGGATCCGTCGCTGGTCGGCAAGCGCTGTGCGGTGGGGGGCACGGAACGCGGCATCATTTCCTCGGCGAGCTACGAAGCGCGGGCCTGCGGCGTGTACACCCCGATGCCCACCACGCGGGCACGTCGGGTGTGTCCCGACCTCATCCTCATCCCGCACACGCCGGGCCTTTACGGAACGGTTTCGCGGCGGATGTTCGATCTCTGTGAAGGCCTGACGCCCTGGGTGCAGCGCAACTCGATCGACGAAGGCTACCTTGACCTCGCGCCCTGCGGCCTGCGCGACCTTGCGGCGGTGGAGGCGGCGGTGCGCGGTCTGCAGGAGCGGATTCGAGCCGAACTGTCGATTTCCGTCTCGTTTGGCCTGGCGACGAACAAGCTCGTCTCGCAGATCGCCTCGAAGCTCCGCAAGCCGCGCGGTTTCGTGGTGGTGCCGCCGGGTGAGGAGGCCGCCTTCCTTGCACCGCTCCCCGTGGGCAAGTTACCCGGGGTCGGCGCGAAAACGGAGGCGATGCTCGGCTCGCGCGGCCTCCGACTGATCCAGGATCTCCTCGCCCTTTCGCCCCACGAACTGCGCGCCCTCTTCGGTGAAGGTTGGCGGGAGATGGTGGCGGCGGCGCGCGGGCAGGACGACCGGGCAGTCGAGACTGAACCGGACGAAGCGAAAAGCTACTCGCAGCAAGAGACCTTTGCGGTTGACCTCTCGGATCCGGCGGAAGTTGAGCGTATCGCCAAAGGGATGGTGGACGAACTCATGCCGAAGATCCGCGCCGACGGAAAACGCGTGCGGACGCTCACGGTGAAGGTGCGTTATCCTGATTTCAGTCACGCGAGCCATGCGCATAGCCTGGCGGAGGCGACCGATCTGGAGGCGCCTTTTTACGCGTGGATTGGCCCGCTGTTGCGCGCGGCGTGGACGCGGCGCAGTCCGTTGCGCTTGGTGAGCGTCCGCTTCTCGAGTGTCGCTGCGCCGGAGCTGCAGTTGGAGATGTTTGCCGAGACGGATGATCGGCGCCGCCGCTTGGCGGGGGTCTTGGATGCGCTGAATCGGGGAGGGACCGCGCGACGGGTGAAGCATGGTCATCAGCTCTCTCGGCCTCCGGATTCGGGTGTGTCCGACCGGGGCTGAGACAGTTTCGGATTGGCCGCGGGGCTCTGGACGGGTTCGCTGGGCAAATGTCGTTGCATCCGGTGCAGGCCATTCGTGAGCGGGTTGAGGTGGCGAAGGCCGCCGTGCTGGCGCAGGTTGACCTGCTGCAGGCGAACTTTGGCCGCGCGGAGACCCGCTGGAAGAGCGACGGCACCCGCGTTACAGCAGTCGATCTCGCGATCTCGGCCGACCTCGTCGAGCGGCTCTCGCACCGTTTTCCGGAGGACCAGATTTTCAGCGAGGAGCTCACCGAGGCCGTGGCGCCGATTCCTCTGACGTCGCGTTATGTTTGGGTGCTCGACCCGATCGACGGGACGAATAACTACGCGATGGGCATTGCCCACTGCGCCATCTCGCTCGCGCTGCTGGAGGAAGGCGTACCGGTGTACGGTGTGATCTATGATCTCGCGCGCCACTCGCTGATCCACGGCGGGCCCGGGGTGGGCGTGTTCGAGGGCGATCGCCGGGTGGGGGTACGGATGGGGGAGTTAGGTCCGCAGAGCCTGATTGGATTTCATGCGCCCTCAGACAAACGATTTTCCGGACATGTCGTGGACGTGGCGGCTCACTGCAAGTTGCGGGCACTCGGCAGTAGCACGCTGCACCTGGCCTACGTGGCGGCAGGGATTCTGGACGGCACGGTCGACCACAACGTGAAAGTCTGGGACATTGCCGCCGCCGTCCCGTTGGTTGAGGCGGGAGGTGGCCGGGTGACTTACCTCAATGGCCCGTTGTTCCCGCTGCGGTCCTTTGACCTGCAGATGGGGCGCATCTTCTACGTCGCGGGTTCCCCCGCGGTGGCCGCGCGCTTGGAGGAGATCCTCGCGGCGCGAGTCATCCCAGCGGTGACGTGAGGCGCCCGCGCCCTCAAGAACCGTCGTGAAGCCTGGAGCTGCGAATCGAGTCATGCGAAGCCCAAGCGACAGCGCAGACGCCGCGACCTTCGCTCAGGTGCGTAGTTCGCTCGGCTGGATCTTGGCGGCGGTTGGAGAGCAAGGTGAGGTCCGGGCGGTGTTGTTTTCCGGGACACGACTCGAAGGGGTGGACGCGTTGCGCCAGCGCTTTCCGCGCGAGACGTGGACCGAGAACGCCGCCGGGCCGGCCCACGCTGCTGCGGAACACGTTCTGCGCGTGATCGAGGCATCAGGAAACGCGACGGCGGGCCGCCTACGTCTTGCTCCGGTGGGCACGCCCTTCCAGCAACGAGTCTGGTTGGAGTTGCGCGCGTTGCGGTGCGGCGAGACCGTGAGTTATGCGGAGCTGGCGCGACGGGCCGGCTCTCCCCGGGCGGTCCGAGCGGTTGCTCAGGCCTGCGGGGCAAATCCGATCGCGGTGCTGATCCCGTGTCACCGCGTGATTTCCGCCAGCGGAGCACTGGCCGGCTACCGGTGGGGAGTGGAGCGGAAGCGGGCCCTGCTGGAGCGCGAAGGTGTGTTCCCCGACCGTGCACGGCGGGGGAAAGCGGACTAGACCTGGTAGAGCTTGCCAGGGATCGGATCGATGACCTTGGTCCGCGGCATCTTTTCGGTCAGTTGCTGAGCGAACCAAGCGCGGGCGGCGGCTTCACCGTGCGTCAGGACGATACTGCGGGCCTCGGTCTGGAGGGCGAACTGCAGCAACTCGTCGCGGTCGGCATGGCCGCTCAGCTGGAAGCGCTCGATGTGGGCGTTGACCTTGGTCTTCACCTTCACGGCCTCGAAGAGGAACGGATCGCCGGTCTTTGCCGAGAGCAGCGCGCCACCGGGGGTGTCGGGATCGCAGTACCCGACGAAACCGATCGAGTTGCGCGCGTGTCCCAGCAGGCCGCTCGCCAGCGTGTAGCTCGGCGTGTTCTCGACCAGCATGCCGGAGCTGATGATGTAGAGCGCGTTTTGCTTGGGATCCTCGCCGGGATTCAGCTTCCGGGGCAGCGGCTTGACCTTCAGTTCCTTGAGGATGCCGCGGTTGAAGCGGACATGCTTGGTCTTGCGGGCGATATCGTCGAAGTAGTCCGCGAGATCGATGCCGAGTCCGGACGCGAAGATCGGGCATTCGACCAAGTGGCCGAACTTCCGGGCGTCATGGATCACGGTGAGGACCTCCTGCATGCGTCCGAGCGCGAAGACCGGGATGAGGTAGGATCCCCCGCGGTTGATCGTGTCGTTGATGCTGGCGATGAGGCGACCAAACTCGGTCACGCGTCCCCGGTCGGGTGAGCGCGCCGTGGTGCCGCGGGTGGTCTCCATGATCACCGTGTCGAAGTGACCGGCGGGGAACTTGGCGCCCGGCAGCGTGCGTTGATCCTCAAAGAGCACGTCCCCGGTGATGAAAATGCCCCGGTGCTTGTGGCGGATCTCGATGGCGGCTGCGCCCACCACGTGACCGGCCGGGTGGAGAATCACCTCGAGTTCGTCCTTGCGGATGCGCAGGCGCTTGCTGACCCCGTACGGCAGCGCCGTGAAACGCTTCGCCAGTTGGTCGATTTCCGTGTGGGTGAAGAGCGGGTAGTCGGGGATGTTCTGATCCTCGCGCTGCCGCATCATCACGCTCGCGGAGTTGTGTAGCATCCGCTCGATGAGCATGCGACTGGACTGTGTCATGATGACCAGCGCGTCGGGATTCTCGCGAAGCGCCAGCGGCAGGCTGCCGATGTGGTCGAGATGGCAATGCGTAACGAGAATGATGTCCGGAGATTGGCCCCGGAGTTTGGCTAAGTCGGGGGCGGCCTTGCGGCCGACCTGCTTAGGATGCAGACCGCTGTCAACAAGCACCCGAATGTCGCCGATCTGGAGAAACAGCGAATTCGCGCCGATGCCGCCGTCGCGGTTCAGGTCGATGAGATTCATGAACGAATCCGTCAGCGAGAGGCACAGCCCCCTGCGGTGCAAGCGTAAGATTCGGCTCGCCGCACGTCATCGGCAAACGACACCGTATGGCAAATAGTGGCGAGGGTAAGGTTTACGCCCGTCCGCCGGGTGGTTCGGTAGGCATCAATCGCACCTCGGCGGCGAAAGTTGGAAGGGGCCGACCGTGACGTGGACCTTGGCCCCGCGTTCATCGACCCCGTGGAAGCTGCCGAGAGCGGAGGCGGGCTCCCCGGTGACGTGGTAACTGTTGTACGAAAAAGATTCGCCGGGGGCCAGACGGGGGATCTCGCCGACGATTCGGTCGCCCTCGATGACCCGGCGGTGACCGCTGGCGTACTCTACGACCCATTTGCGACCCAGCAGCGTCACCGTCCGATCGGACGCGTTGTGGATCGTGATGAAGTAAACGAAGGCGTGGGGAGCGTCCGCAGGAAGACTGTTACCACCGTGGTGGTAGATGAGCTTGTCGAGGGAGGCACGAAGGCCGGGGAGGAGCGCTGAAGCGGACACGGGAGAACGGGCGGGTGCGTGATGATAGTGACCCGGAGCCGTAACGCAACGGGCGGGGTGGGGGTGAGCGCGGTTTTTCGGGGCTGCTTCCGGCTTGCGGGACGGCGTTGGCGCGCGCACAAACGCCGCTTCCCACCACATGGAAAAACTGGCTCTTCTCTCGGTCAGCGACAAGCGCGGCCTCGTCGACTTTGCGACGGCCCTCGTCCGCCAGCACGGCTATCGCCTGCTCTCGACGGGAGGTACGGCGAAGTTGCTGGTCGAGGCGGGGCTGCCGGTCACGGAGGTGGGCGCGCATACGGGATTTCCGGAGATCATGGAAGGCCGCGTGAAGACGCTGCACCCGAAGATCCATGGCGGCCTGTTGTGCCGGCGTGACAAGGCGGAGCACCGCGCGCAGGCGACGGCTCACGGCATTGACCTGATCGATTTGGTGGTGGTGAACCTGTATCCGTTTGAGCAGACGGTGGCGAAACCGCACGTGGAGCGTGAGGAGGCGATCGAGAACATCGATATCGGCGGCCCCTCGATGCTGCGGAGCGCGGCGAAGAATCACGAGAGTGTCACGGTGGTCTGTGATCCCGAGGACTATGCTCCGGTGCTGGCGGCACTGGCGGCGCCGGCGACCCTCCTCGCGCTGCGGCGGCGCCTGGCGCTGAAGGTGTTCCAGCGCACAGCGCGTTATGATGCGGCGATCGCGCAGTACCTAGAGCAGCAGGAGGCGGAGCCCGACCTTGATGCCTTGAGCGGATTTCCGCGCCGCTGGACGGCATCGTACGACAAGGCCCAGGTGTTGCGTTACGGCGAGAATCCGCACCAGAAGGCGGCCCTCTACGGCACTTTCCACGAGCACTTCTCGCAACTCCAGGGGAAGGAACTCAGCTACAACAACCTTCTCGATCTGACCTCGGCCACGTACCTGATCGGCGAGTTCGAGCGTCCCACCGTGGCGATCCTCAAGCACACGAACCCTTGCGGAGTCGCGAGTGCGGACACGCTCCTTGAGGCGTGGGACAAGGCGTATGCGACCGATCGTCAGGCTCCGTTTGGCGGCATCATCGTGGTGAACCGCACGCTCGACGGTCCCCTCGCGTCGGCGATCGCGGAGATTTTCACTGAAGTCATCATTGCTCCGCGTTTTTCGGACGACGCCCGGGCGATTCTCGGGAAAAAGAAGAATCTGCGGCTGATGGTCGCGCGCGAAGGCATGGGGGCGGACGCGCTGCAGGAAGTGCGCTCGGTGGTGGGGGGCGTCCTCGTGCAGGACCGTGACCGCCATTTGGGACGTCGCGAGGAGTTCAAGGTCGTGACCCGCCGCCAGCCGACGGAAGAAGAGTGGGCGGCGATGCTTTTTGCGTGGAAGGTCTGCAAACACGTGAAGTCGAACGCCATTGTTTATGCCCGGGGTGAGCAGACCTTGGGCGTGGGGGCGGGACAGATGGCTCGTGTCGACAGCTCGCGTATTGCGGTCTGGAAGGCAGGTGAGGCGGGTCTCGATCTCAAAGGTTCGGTGGTGGCGAGCGAGGCGCTCTTTCCGTTCGCGGATGGCCTGATTGCGGCGGCCGAGGCCGGAGCGACCTGCGCGATCCAGCCCGGTGGCTCGGTGCGTGACGCCGAAGTCATCCAAGCGGCTGACGATCGGGGCCTCGCGATGGTGTTCACCGGTATTCGCCACTTCCGGCACTGAGCGAGCGGCCCGCGTGGAGCGCGGGCCTCCTCCTTCGGACGGACCGGGCCGTGGCAGTACACTCTTGCCCGTCGACCAGACAGGTACAGCATGGCGACATGCGCGTGTGCACCGTTCTGGCGGTTTTTCTCGCGGTTCTGCTTTCCGGCTGCGCTACCGTGCCGGAGACGGGACGACGGCAGGTGATGTTGTTGTCGCCGAATCAGGAAGCGGCGATGGGACTGTCGGCGTTCGCCGAGATCAAAAAGGACGAGAAAATTTCCCGGGATCCGGTGGCGAATGCGCGGGTTCAGCGGGTGGGAAAGCGGATTGCCCAGTCGGTTGGCCGCGACCTTCCGAATGCGGAATGGGAGTTTGTGGTCTTTGAGTCGAATGCGCTGAACGCCTTCGCCTTGCCCGGTGGGAAAGTCGGCATTTACACGGGCATCCTGAAGATCGCTGAAACCGACGCCGAGCTTGCGGCGGTGATGGGGCATGAGGTGGCCCACGTTACCTCGCGGCACGGGGCGGAGCGCACCTCCCAGCAGCTGCTCGTCCTTGGCGGCGCCCTGCTGACCGAGGTGGGAATGGAAGCCAAGGAGGTGGACGAGAAGAAACGGAACCTGATCCGGGCGGCCTATGGGTTGGGAGCGTCGGTCGGCGTGATGCTGCCTTATTCTCGGCTCCATGAGTCGGAGGCGGACGCGATCGGCCTCCGGTTCGCGGCGGGAGCGGGCTATGACCCCCGGGCTGCGGTCTCGTTCTGGCGCAAGATGTCTGCGGCGAGTAAGGACGGCATGAAGGTACCGGAGTTTCTTTCGACGCACCCGGCGGACCAGACCCGGATCCGGAATCTCGAACAGCTGATCCCCCAGTACCTTCCCTTATACGAGCAGAGCCGGGCCCGTTTTCAGGACTGAGTGGTATCACCCCTGAGGGAAGGAGTGAAACGGCCGGTGCCTGCACTGGATCTACGTCGGGGGCGGCGCCGCCACGGCTCTTGGCCTCTCGCTCGATCCGCTTTTCCGACTAGCGCGGAGACGAGCTTTGGGACAGGTTGGGGGCATGTTTGACCCCGTTACCAAGCTCAAGGAATTCATCCGCCACCCCAGCGTCTCCGCCGACTCGCGTTTCCACGAAGGAATGACGGGAGCGCGAGACTTCATTGCGGGCCTGCTCTCGTCGATCGGCTTTTCGGTGGAGGTGGTGAAAACACCGCGGCATCCCATTGTGTTGGCGCGGCGCGGCGGCCCGGATCACTGGCCGCACGTCATCATCTACGGGCACTACGATGTCCAGCCGGCGGATCCCCTCAACCTCTGGCAGTCGGCACCGTTCGAGCCGGAGATTCGCGGTGAGCGGATTTACGGTCGTGGCGCGGCGGACAATAAGGGTCCGATGATGGTGCACATCGCGGCGGTTGGGCGACTCCTTGAAAAGCGGCCGGATCTTCCGCTCCGCATTACGTTTCTCATCGAGGGTGAGGAGGAGATGGGCAGCCCGAGTTTTCCCGGCTTCCTCGCGGAGTATCGCGATACGCTGAAAGCAGCGGATTTCGTGTTCCTGTCGGACACGGGCATCCCGAATCCGGATCAGGTCGTGATTACCTGCGGCCTGCGCGGGCTGGTGCTGTTCGACGTGGAGATCACCGGAGCGAAAAGCGACTTGCACTCCGGCCTGCATGGCGGCGTGGTGCGCAACCCGATTCAAGCATTGGCGGAGTTGTGCGCGTCGCTGCACACCCCGGATGGCCGGGTGAATGTGCCGGGCTTCTATGACGACGTACTCGATGTCGAACCGTGGGAGCGCGAGCAGCTCGCGAAGCTCGGCGGAGATGCGGAGGCGTACCGTCAGTTCCTCGGCGTGCCGGCCTTCCACACCCCCCCGGGGTACACGCCGTTCGAGTGCGTGCGCTTTCTCCCGACGTTGGAGTTTAACGGAATCGGTGGTGGCTATCAGGGCGAAGGCACCAAGACCGTGATCCCGAGTAAGGCGATGGCGAAGATTTCCTGCCGGCTTGTGCCGAACCAGAATCCGGATCGGATTCGTGAGCTGCTCTATCGTACGGTCCGTGAGCGGGTGCCGTCGGATGTGACGGTGCGAATCATCGATCAGCATGAAGGCCAGGCCTACATCGTGGTGCCGCCGGACCGCTCGAATACCCCTCGTGATCAGTCGCCCGTCTTGGCCAAGGCCTTCCGCGCGACCGACGCCGCGGTGGCGGAGGTGTTCGGCCGTCCTCCCCTGTACCTGCGTGAAGGCGGTAGCGTGCCGATCATCGCGCAGCTCAAGCAGATCGTCGGACTCGATTCGCTGATGATGGGACTCTTCCTCCCGGAGGACAACCTGCACGCGCCCAACGAGAGCTTCCACCTTGGAGTGATGGAGCGCGGCATTCGCGCCTCGGAAAAAGTGTTGGCGGCGCTGGCCGACGGCGGTCGCTGACCGCGGGATGATTTCGCGTCGCTGGCGCGATCCGATGAAAGCACGAAGGCCCCCGGCGCGAGCCGGGGGCCTTCGTTTTGAAGAGCGGGTTCGTCGCGCGAGGTGCGCGCCGAGTTTACTTCTTCAGGATGATGATCTCGGCGCGGCGATCCTTGGCCATCTGGTCCTCGGCGGCATTCTCGATCGCGTCGAGGTCGCCCTTCGACCGAATCTCAATCTTGGCGGAGGCAACTCCGATGGACTCGAGGTACTGACGGGCGGCGGCGGCGCGGCGATCGCCGAGGCCGAGGTTGTATTCAGCGGTACCACGCCAGTCGCAGTGACCCTCGAGCAGCAGGCGGTGATCGGCGTGCTCGCTGAGGTACTTCTGCGCTTCCTGAAGTTTGGCCCGCTCGCTGGCCTTGATGGCGGAGCTGTCGAAATCAAAGTACACCGGCTGGATCAGCCCCTTGATCATGTTCTCATCTTCGAATACGCCGGAACGATTCTGCAGCCCGGCGGCCGAAGGATCGACGAGCCCGGCGGCGCCGAGATCGGCTGCGCTCGGGTCCAACGCTCCCGCACCCGCACCCTGACCGAGCACCGTGTCGCTGGGCGACGGACGCTTCGGCTTCTTCGAGCAGCCCGCGAACAGGACGGCGCAGGCAAGGAGGGTAAAGGAAAGGGTTTTCGGGAGGAGTTTCATGATTGGCGTCGAGGTTGACCTTATCGGCCAAGCGTTTTGGGTCGGCAAGTCATTTATCCGAGTGGAAGCGTTTGGACTCATGCACGTTCCGATAGCCGTTTTTCTGTGTGATAATGGTTCGCTGCGTCCCGCCGCGACCCTCGGCCTGCGTCGGGTGGCGGCGGGGCTCGCCAAGCGCCTCGGGCATCCGGTGCTGCCCGTGTCCTTGCTGCATTCCAGCGGCATTGACGCGGTGCGTTTGGAGGGTCGCCCTGCGGACCTGCTGGAACCGGCGGTCGAAGCCGCTTTGGCCCGGGGGGTGACGTCGATCGTGGTGCTGCCCTTTTTCTTTGGTCCGAGCGCGGCCCTGACCGAGTACATCCCGGAGCGCCTGGGCGCGCGGTTGCAAGCGGCGGGGCAGGGGGAGGTGCGCGTGGCGGCTTCCTTGGTGCGTCTGGACCGGCCGGAGGACGATCGGGTCGGGCGGGTGTTGGCCGAGCGGGTGCGGGCGCTGCGGCGGGCTCGCGGCTGGAGCCCGGGGCCCGTGGTGTTGGTTGATCACGGGAGTCCGCAGCCGGCGGTGGGGGCCGTGCGGGATCTGGTGGCTGGGCAGGTTGCCCGTCTGCTGGGGGAACCGGTGTGGCCGTCGTCCATGGAAAGTCGGGAAGGAGACCAGTATGCCTTCAACCGTCCCCTGCTGGCTGAGCGGTTGCGGGAGCCCCCCTGCGATGCAGGGCGGGTGGTGGTCTTGCAGCAGTTTCTTGGCCCTGGACGGCACGCCGGCGAGGGTGGCGACCTCGATGTGATTTGCCGTGAAGCGGAGCGGGAGCGATCCGGCTTGGAGGTGGCGATGACGGAGCCTGTGGGTGAGGATTCCCGGATCACGGAGATCTTGGCCGATCGTTATCGCGAGGCGCTGGAGAGTCCGCCCCTAGCCCAGCGCCCTCCGCTGTAGTCCGCACGGGATTTCTCACTTCCGGTCGGTGAAGGATTCGGTTCGAATGGAGGGATGATATCGTCGGCTCAATTCCACGTGTTCAATCTGCAGATCGACTCGCCCCTGCGGCGGCCTCGACCCTTTGATCACCCGGACACGCGTCGGTTTCAGGAATGGCTGTGCGATCCCGAGGGCTTTCGTCTCCGCCCGGATCAAGTCCGCATGAAGGCGTGGGATCAGCTCTACGGTTATGAAATTCTCGCGAACTTTTTTGGCGAGAATGGCTTCCTCGTATGCACCCCGGATCGGGTGCGAGTCGGGGTGAAGAATGCGCGCAATGCGGCGGACTGGGAGATCATCCAAAGCGTGTTTGTGCGACTCCTGCAGCAAGAGAGCCCGCCGGAGGGCGCGATGCGGAGCTTCTCCGCCTCGGCGCACATTCGTCTTGAGGAGCCGCAGACCGCGGACACGTTCCTCGAGCGGTTCGCCGTGGTGCCCGGAGTCGAGCGTCCGGCGGCGCTGAGTTATGTGAAGATTGCGGACTGGGAGAAGGAGATCCGGATCGTGATCGAGCCGTCCAACGTCTTGCCGAAACAGCTTTTTGTCTCCTGGGATAGCCAGTTCGGTGGCACCCAAGACTGGGACACCTTCGTCCCGTCGCTGCTGACCGTGATGGAGAACTCGGCCCGGATGTTTGATCTCGGGATTGCGCCCCTGCCCTAGGCTGTAGGCAGGGAGGGGCGGGGACAAATTTTGCGGTGTTTTTGTGCCGCGGGTTGATCCGTGCGCGCTCGTGTCGATAGGAGCGTAGCGTGTGCGCATCTCCTTCATGAAACCCACTCAGGCGCAGTTTCTGCAGGCGTTAGCCCGGATCGAGGGTTTTAGCCCTGCTCCTCGGGTGCTGGCGAAGGCGCTCCGACTTTTGCGGGATCCGATGTCCGACGTGGGGAGCGTGGCGGCGCTGATTGGCTCGGATCCAGCGTTGGCGGCCGAGATTTTGCGTTGCGCGAACTCCGCATATTTCCGCCATGGCTCGCCGGTCGGTTCGATCGTTGATGCCGTGCAGAAGATCGGGATCCGCGAGACGGTGCGGCTCCTGAACGTGGCGGTGGCACGGATGCTGACCGGCACGGATCTGAAGGCCTACGGGGTTTCGGGCGATGCGTTTTGGGCGGAGAGCCTGATGCACGGGCTGTTCTTGTACGAGGTCGCCGAGCGGACAGGACGCGGCGATCCGGACGAAGCCTACACGGCGGGCCTTCTGCGCTTTATCGGTCGGCTCGCGATTGATCGTCTGGCGGTGGAGCATTCGCGTCCCCGAGAGGAAGGAGTAACGTTTTCAGACTGGGAGCAGAACACGGTGGGATTCCTGCATTCGCAGGCCGGAGCCCTGCTGCTGGCGAAGTGGCAGTTCTTGGAGCATCTGGTTCAGGCCATCGCGGGGCAGGATCACCCCGAGCGCCTGCCGCAATCCAACTGGTTGGCGGATGCCTTGCACTTTGCTGGGAGTGTCCTGCCTTCTGACGGACCGAGCGTGGCGACAGCGGAGCCGCGGCTGGAAGCGCTGCTGCTCGCGGAAGAGGGATTCATGCAGAATCACGGTCTTTCGATCGACGACGTGGGACAGTTGCTGTCGACCACGGGGCGAGCGTTCGCTCAGGTGCAGTCCGGCTTTTGAGTGAGCGGTCGTTCGACCGGTTAGAGTCCTTCGTTTTCGGTTTGAAGCCCCGCGGTTGGGCAGGTCATTTTGCCCCCGCGCTTGTTCACCCCGTAACGTCCGATTGCCGCATGAATATCCTCGGAGCCGCCACGCAGACTCACACGTACGACGCGATTGTCATTGGATCCGGCATCAGCGGTGGATGGGCCGCAAAGGAGCTGTGCGAGCGCGGGCTGAAGACCCTCGTACTTGAGCGGGGGCGGGACGTGAAGCATGGTGACTACCCGACGGCATTCACCGAGAGCTGGGAGTTCCCCGGCCGCACCAAGCTGACGCCGGGCGAGCTGGCCGCGCAGCACAAGCAGGCGCGCACGGGTTACACGACCCATCCCCAGTCCGCCCACTGGTTCGTCAACGACCTCGAGAATCCGTACAGCGAGGACAAGCCCTTCGACTGGATGCGCGGTTACCATGTCGGCGGGCGCTCGCTCCTTTGGGGGCGTCAGTCGTACCGTTTCAACGAGTTGGATTTCGAGGCGAACGCCCGCGAGGGAATCGCAGTGGATTGGCCGATCCGCTACTCGGATCTTGCGCCGTGGTATGATTACGTCGAGCGGTTCGCCGGGATCAGCGGAAACCGCGATGGGCTTCCGCATTTGCCTGACGGCGAGTTCCTGCCGCCGATGGAGATGAACTGCCTGGAGCGCGACGTGCGCGACCGGATCGCTCGCTCCTTCGGCGGTCGCCCCATGATCATCGGCCGCACGGCGAACCTCACGCAGCCGCACCTGGGCCGAGGGAGTTGCCAAAATCGCAATCGCTGCATTCGCGGCTGCCCCTACGGTGCCTACTTCAGCAGCAACTCGTCCACGCTGCCGGCGGCTGAAGTGACCGGTAATCTTACGCTGCGGCCCTTCTCCATCGTGAGCGAGCTGATCTATGACCAGGAGCGCGGGCGGGCGCGCGGCGTTCGGATTGTGGATGCCGAGACGGGCGCGGTCATTGAATACTACGCCCGAATCATCTTCTCCTGCGCGTCGGCGGTCGCCTCCACCTTCATCCTTCTGAATTCGGTCTCCGACCGTTTCCCGAATGGTTTCGGTAACGACAGCGGGGAACTCGGGCACAATCTGATGGACCACCACTTCAAGGTGGGAGCCTCGGGCGTGTCCGACCAGTTCGCTGACCGCTACTACCGTGGGCAGCGGCCGAACGGCATCTACATCCCGCGCTTTCGCAACCTCGACCAAGCCTCGGCGCGCAAAGACTACCTTCGTGGTTTCGGCTATCAGGGAAGTGCCTCGCGTACCGACTGGGGTCGCGGCATCGCGGAGTTCCGCCGTTTCGGAGCCTCTTTCAAGGCTGACATGATCGCGCCGGGCCCGTGGCGTTTTGGGATGGGCGCGTGGGGCGAGTGCCTGCCGTACCACTCCAACCGTCTGTACCTGAACCGCGAGGTTCGCGATAAGTGGGGATTGCCCACCGTCACGTTCCACTGCGAATGGAAAGAGAATGAGTACGCGATGCGGCGGGATATGAAGCAGTCCGCGGTGGAAATGCTGGAGGCGGCTGGCTTGAAGGAGGTGCGTGCCTTCGACGACGTCAGTAACCCCGGTCTCTGCATTCATGAGATGGGAACGGCGCGGATGGGCCGCGATCCCAAGACGTCGGTCCTAAACAAGTGGAACCAGGTGCACGCCGCCCCGAATGTGTTCGTCACGGATGGTGCGTGCATGACGTCGAATTCCTGCGTGAATCCTTCGCTGACCTATATGGCGCTGACTGCGCGTGCCTGTGACCACGCGGTGTCGGAGATGAAGAAGCTGCACCTCTGAGCCGCCCTCCCCATGACGTTCTCCCCGATCTCCGCCCCGGTTGATTCGCTGACGCGTCGCGAGGCGCTGCGGCGCGCTTCGCTGCTCCTCGGCGCTGCGTTTACGCCTTCGATCCTTGCCGCCGTAGCCGGGGCTGCGCCGACGGGTGCAGCGCCCGCGATGAAGGGTCTTTTCGGCGATGCGGAGCGAGCCCTCGTGGCCGCCGTCGCGGAGCGTTTGCTCCCGCGGACGGATACTCCCGGCGCACTCGACGCCGGCGTACCGGCATTCATCGAGCGCATGGTGAATGCCTACTTCACCGATCGCGAACGCAACCTCTTTCGCGATGGAATCCCCGAACTCGAAGCCCTGAGCCAGTCCCGCGCCGGGGCCTCCTTCGTTCGGCTCCGTCCAGAGCAACAGGATGCCGTCCTCAGCGCTCTGGCCGAGGCGTCCGTCGGTCGTGGCACCACGTTCTATTCCCTCGTGCGCGAGGCGACGATCGTCGGCTACTTCACCTCCGAACTCGTCGGCAAGACGGTCCTGCACTACGATCCCGTTCCTGGCCGCTTCGACGCCTGCATCCCGATTTCCGAGGTGGGTAACGTGAATTGGACGCGCTGAGCGCGTCCGACACGGCGGCTAGAGGAGCGGCAGGAGCCGCGAGGCGATCCAGACGACGATCAGCCCGACCACGGACATGACCGTGAGAAGGACGGTAAAGCTCCGCAGGGTCTCCTGCTCGGTGAGGCCGCCGAGCTTACTCACGACCCAGAAGCCGCTGTCATTCATCCACGAGCAGGCGAAGGCGCCGAAACCGATCGAGAGAAAAACGTACATCGGGTGATAAGGAAGGGACGCGCCGGTCGCCGGGTCCATCAACGGCCACAGAATGGAGGAGGCGGTCAGCATGGCGACGGTGGCAGAACCTTGGGCCACCCGAATCACGAAGGCCGTGACCCAGCCGAGCAGGACGACATCTAGGCTGTACTGCACCGCGATGCCCTTGATTGCGTCGCCGACGCCGGCGTGCCGGAGCATGCCGCCGAAGGCACCGCCGGCAGCGGTGATCAGAATGATCACGGCTCCCGTGGCCAGCGGAGACTCCAGCATTCCACCGAGGTCGCGCCACGGTATACGGCGCTGGCGCACGAGTACCCACAGCGCGATCGCGGCGCCGATGAGGAGCGCAAAATTCTTGTTTCCTAGGGTCACGAGGACGCTGCTCACACCGGCGTAGGTTTCGCTGCCGCCGAGAGCAGCGACCACCGCCGGCCAGCCCGCCGCAGCCTTGGCCAGGGAACCGAGACCGATCAGGAGGATCGGGAGCAGGATCGGAGCAGAGCTCCACAGGAACGAGGGCAGGTCCGATTCGGGCCGGGAGGTGATGGCTTCCAGATCGCGCGCTGAAGATCCTTCCACGGAGCGGAGCGGGACGTCCATGCGTCGGTCCAGCCAGCGGACGAACGCATAGCCGGCGAGGCAAGGAATGATCCCCGCAATCAGCCCCCACAGGAGCGAGAGACCTGAGTCGACGCGCAGGTTATCGACCATCGCGAGCGGGCCTGGATGCGGCACCGTCAGGCTGTGCGTGACCACGCCCGCGCAACAGATGGCCATCAGGTAAAGGAGATAGCTGCGTCCCGTGCGCAGTCGCAGTGCTCGGGCGAGCGGCACCATAAGCATGATCATGGTGTCAAAAAAGATGGGGATCGAGAGGAGGTACGTACTGCCAAGGAGGGCGATCCCGGCCCGTTTCTCGCCGGCCACGGCGAGGAATCTCCTCACGACTTTGTCCGCCGCGCCGCTCTCCATCAGGCAAAGCCCGATGATCGAGGCGAGGCCGATGGAGATCGCGATCGATCCCGCTGCTGCTCCGAACTCCAGGGAGGTAAGTTCCACCGCTGCCACCCAAGAGTTCTCTCGGGCATCCGTCCGCATCGAGGCAGGAAGTCGGTCAATCGCCGCGGGTGGGAATACTGGCGTCAGCACTCCGGCTAGGAAGGCCGCGAGGACCAGTGCTAGGAATGCCGGGAGTCGAAGTCGGGTAATCGCCACAATGATGAACACCACGCACACGGCGAGGGTCACGAAGGGCCAGGAACTACTGGTGCCGCTGGCGGCCAGGAGGGAGGGTAGGGGCATGATGGGGCAGGAGACAGGTAACGTGCTCAGCGTCTCCCGTTCTGGTTACCCGTCGCCAGCGAAAACGTCGTGTCGGAGCGCTAGATGCCCAGAACGTGCCGTAGCCACCCAGCCAGTCCACAGGTCAGCAGAACAGGCAAGAGTCCGATCCGCGTGCGGGTCAGGGCCAGCCAGGCGAGCACGCTGAGCGCTATGGCCCACACGTCGAGCCGTCCCTGCGGCCAGCCTACTTCGCGACCAAACCAGACCGCCAAGCTGAGAATCACTCCCACCACGGCGGCCGTCACGGCCGCCAGCGCGTCGCTCACCCAGCTCCGTCGGTTCAGGCGCTCCATGTGAGGAGCGAGTGTGAGGATGAAGAGAAAGCTGGGCACGAAGGTGCTCCAGAGGGTCACCGCGCTGCCCAAGGTTGCGGCGACCAAGGGCGAGAAGGGCGCTGGGTTGCCCCACGCTCCCAGAAATCCGACAAACTGGAGCACCAGCACCAGGGGCCCCGGCGTGGTCTCCGCGAGCCCCAATCCGTCGAGCATCTGTCCGGACGTCACCCAGCCTTGGACTTCGACGGCGTGGTGCGCAACGTAGGGTAGGACGGCGTAGGCGCCGCCGAAGGTGACGAGCGCGACGTGCGAGAAGAAGCGGGCTTGCGTGGTGAGGACGTGCTCGGGGCCGAGAGACCAGCTGAGCGCGACCAACGGAGCGAGCCAGAGTGTGATCCACGAGGCCGCTGTGCCCACGGTGGCCCACGCGGAGGAAAGATAGCCGCGTCCGGAGGTCGCGGACGCAGGTGCGGCCGGACCGGAGAGGTTCTGCCCTGCCGTGAGCGGGTCGTCGGTCCGCCGGCCAGATATGCGGCGTCCGAGGCACGCTCCGATCAGCGCGGCGGCGGCGATGACGACGGGAAAGGGGAGTCGGCCCAACGTCAGGGCGAGGAACGCGGTGACTGCAAGCAGGCCATGACCCGGGCTGCGGATGGCGGTGCGTCCGACGCGCCAGAGAGCTGCGGCGACTAGGGCCACCACGGCGGGGCGCAGCCCAGCGAAAACCGCCGCCACCGCGGGCGTCTCGCCGTGGGCGACGTACAGCCAGCTCAGTGCCCAGAGCACCATCGCCCCGGGCAGCAGGAAGAGAGTCCCCGCCACGAGCGCGCCCCGGGTGCGATGGAGCAGCCAGCCGACGTAGACCGAGAGCTGGTGTGCCTCGGGCCCCGGCAGCAGCATGCAGACATTCAGGGCTTCAAGGAAGCGGCGCTGGTCGATCCAACCACGCCGCTCCACGAGCTCCCGGTGCATCAAAGCGATCTGTCCGGCTGGCCCACCGAAGCCGAGTAGGCCGATGCGCAGCCATACGGGCCACGCCGCTCGCAGCGTCGGTGCCGGAGGGATCACGGAACGATCGCGACCGCGCGGATCGGCGATCCGTCACGCCCCTTGAAGTTCAGGGGAAAGCCACTGAACGTGAAGCGCTCGGGCACTTGATCGAGGTTTGTCAGTCCCTCGACGACCACCACCTCCGCGTCTCGGGCCAGCAGAATGTGGTGCACCTCGTACCAGTCGCGTCCCGGGGTTGGGGTATCCATTCCAAGGAGACGAATCTTTCGCGAAACCAAGTAGCGCGCGGCCTCTTGGGTCAGGCTTGGAAAGTCGGAGAAATAACCTGGGGTGCCGAAGCGGCGGTGCCAGCCGGTTTCATAGATGACCTTGGCGCCGGGTTGGAGCAGCGCCTCGTAACGACTGAAGTCCGCCGCGGTGATCTCCTCGCGTGGGGCCTTGGGAATCCGGAGTAGCACGGCATCGCCGTAGAACCAGTCGAGTGGCATCTGGTCGATTGTTTTCCCGTCATCGAGAAAGTGGTACATCGCGTCGAGGTGCGTCCCTTGATGCGTGGCCATGCTCACCTGGGTCATGTTGTAGCGCAGGGTCGCCGTGTTGCCGTGTGGGATGATGCTCAGCTTCGGGTCGCTGGGGAAATTGTCCTGGCCGTGAACGAGCGGGTGGGAGAGGTCGATGAGGCGCATGGGGATCAGGAATGAGAGCGAAGCAGGGTGCTGTTGACGACGTGTCGGAGGGGGAGGCCGCGTACCGCCAGCGCCGCCGTTTCGGCCGCGCGTTGCTGCAGAGCGGGGATACTCGCGGTGCTGTACCACGCGGTGTGCGAAGTGAGAAGGGTGTTCCGGCTGCGGCGTAGCGGATGGTCCGCCGCCAGAGGCTCCTGCTCGAAGACGTCGAGTCCCGCGCCGGCCAGCGTGCCGGCATCAAGCGCGGCGGCGAGCGCCACCGTATCGATCAGGGCGCCGCGGGCGGTGTTGACGAGGATCGCGTCGGGTCGAAGGAGCGCGAGGGTTCGCGCGTTCACGAAGTGGCGCGTCGACTCGCCGAGCGGGAGATGGAGGCTGAGAATCCCGGCATGCGCGAAGAGCTCGTCGGCGGTCAGCGCGCGCACGCCGGCGGCGGCGAAGGCCTCGGCGGGCACGAAGGGATCGTACGCGGCGGTCGTGCAGCCAAAGGCCGCCGCGCGGGAGAGCACCGCGCGGGCAATGCGCCCGAATCCGGCGGTGGCGAAGACACGCCCACGCAACGCCGGCGCCGGCGCCGGAGGGGTGATCTTCCACGTCCCGGTCCGTACCGTGGCGTCGGTCTGCGGCAACTGGCGCGACAGGGCGAGGGCGAGTGCCAGCGTGTGATCCGCGACTTCGTCGAGGCAGTAGTCCGGCACGTTGCAGACGGGGATGCCGTGCTCCCCGGCGGCGGCGAGGTCCACGTTGTCGACTCCGATCCCGTAACGCACGATCAGACGGAGCCGCGGGAGCGCGGCAATGACTGCACGCGTGATCGGAGCCCATTGGACGATCATGATGTCGGCCGCCGCGCCGGCGAGGATCACCTCCTCGGCGGTCCGGCATTGGGCGGCGCTGACGGTCGCGCCCGCGTCGGCAAGGATGGCGCGTTCGGCGTCGAGATGGGGAAATCCAGAGTCAGTGATGAGGACGTGCGGCACAGGAAGAAAGGTCAGGGGGAGCCGAGCAGCACGGCCTTCAGGTCGGCTTCGCCGGGGTCCGCCATGCGTCGGAAAACCGCGACGCCCTCAGCGAGCGGGGCACGTTCGATCCAAGACGTCACATCGACGCGTCCGGTGCGCATGAGCTCAAGCGCCTCGGCGAGCTCCTCGAGCTTCGCCGAGTAGGTGCCGAAAACCTGGCGCTCCGGCAGGGTGATTTGGTAGGTCTCGATTTCCATGCGGTCGCCGAGTAGGCCGAGCCAGACGGTGCCACCGCCCGGGCGCGTGCAGGTGAGCGAAAGTCGCTTCGTGGCGGCCGATCCAGCGGCGTCGACCACGAGATCGGTGCCTTCACCGTCGGTCCAAGCGTGGACTTCCGCGGCGAGGTCCTGATCACGGCTGCACACCGTCCGGACCGCGCCGAGTCGGGTGGCGACGGCGAGACGGCCGCGGGAGAGGTCGGCAACCATGACCTCGGCGCCGCGCAGGGCCTGGAGCGCCTGCTGCGCCATGAGGCCGATCGGGCCGGCGCCGATTACGAGGGCGCGTCGCACGTTGAGGTGCCGGGTGAGGTTGACGACGTGGACTCCGTTGGCGAGCGGCTCGGCGAGGCACGCGGCAGCGGCGGGTAAGTCGTCGGGCCACGGCAGGAGTACGCGCGTTGGGACCGCGACGCGCTCGGCGAACGCGCCGGGGCGGTGCATGCCGAAGACCTGACGCTCTGCGCAGAGGTGGGTATCGCCGCGGTGACAGCGGACGCATCGGCCGCACGGGACGACGGCGTTCACGACCACCCGACGGCCGAGCAGAGCACGGTCAACGTCGGGGGCGGCCGCCACGATGCGGCCGCAGAACTCATGGCCCATCACCAGCGGTGGCGGGCGGCGTGGGCTGTGATGCTTGAATGACTCCAGTTCGCTGCCGCAGATACCACAGGCTGCGACCTCGACGATGACCTCGCCCGCTGCGGGCGACGGATCGGGCAGGGAGGTCAGTTCGAGTGCATCGAACGAGGGATAGAGCAGCGCTTTCACGTGCGGACAGGCTTTGCCTGCCCACACGTGAGAGGTCAATCCTCGCGCAGGGAGTTCGACGGCTCAGGCCGAGGCGCTGATTTCCCGCAGATCGGCGCGGGTCGCCTGATAACTGGTCGAGTAGGCCTCGATCCGAGGATCCGGCGTCCTTCCGGTGTGCTTGCACCAGGCTCGGTACAGATCGGGCCACCAGTTGTGATGTTGGGTGCGGCCTTCGCTCCGGTAGCTCTCCCAGTCGATCATCACGCGTGACCAGCAGCGGTCACCGTAGGCCGTCGCTTCGCGGGGATCAGCGAACGTTTTGACGTACCAGTCTCGCCCGATGCGGGCGTGCAGCACTTCGTCGGCCCAGTCGTAGTCCTGAATCAAGGCCGCATAGCCGTCACCGGAGGCGATACCGACCTCCCACTCGAAACGTTTGCCGGTGCGGGGCATCAGGCCCTGCTCGATGAAGTAGAGGACGGCGTGTCGCTCGATGGGGGTGAGTTGCGTGTTGAGGGCGAGAGACCAGGTGAAGTTGATGCGGACAAGGTTGCGCCAGTCGATGCCGGCTTGAATGAAGCCGACTTCGCCCATCATCGCATGCCGCGCTTCGTCCCAGAGTTGGCGGGTCATGTCGGTGGTGTAGTCCCATGGCTTGTCTTTGGTCTCCGCAATGATGCTCGCCATCATCTCCGGTACGTCGATTTCCCGCAGCCGCTTGTAGAACATCATGAGCGTCTTGGGTTCGGGGGGGAACGACGCATCGTAGAGGAACTGCTCCGCATGGACCCCCATGTTGTAGGGATCGGGAAACCGCTCGTCGCGGCGTGGCACTGGGTCGAAGCGGGCCGGTTGGGCGGACGCGAGACGCACGATCGGGCCGGGTGCGGCCGGTTCCGTGCCGGAAAATCCGCCGGCTTGAGCGAGGAGGAGATCGAGATGTCGGAGCCACGGTGCGCTGGCGTGGCGGGCCGCGTCATCGACAAGGCTCGCGAGCGCGCCGCGGCCGTAGGTGATCATTTCCTCGACTTCGACGAGGGCGAAACGGCAGATGCGGAAGGAGGGGTGATCGACAAGGCGGTTTGTCTCCCGCTGGTGCTGGCGGAGCGCCTCCGCGAGCGCGGGGAGGGCGTGGCCATAGACGCCGAGCAGGCGCGCCGCGCGATCGGGGGCGGCATCTAGTTCGTCGAAGTACGCGTCGAATGCCGGATCCGGCACGGCATCGAGACCGAGGGGAGGTTCGCGCATTTCGCCGACACGCGTGCGCCAGACGGCGGCATGCTCGGCGCAGTAATGTGCGTGTAGGCTGAACGCCATCTTGAGTTCGTAGATCGGTTCCGACGGCAGGTGGCGGATGAAGAATGCGTGCAGCCGCTTCAGGGCCCAGTGGTGGCGCTTGAGCCGGGCGACGCAGTCTTCGACCGAAAGGCCGGGCTGCATCGCCTCGGTGAAGCTCGCGATTCCCGCGAGGGGAGGAAGGTTACGGTAGGAGGAGTATCCCGAGAGGGGCATGGTCGGAAGAGGCTAGCGTGACGGGTGAAGAGCGCAATCGCTCGAATCTGGTTCGGCCGCGGAACCACGGTCCAAACGAGCCGCGCGGCGGACGGGGTTTCAGGTGACGAGTGAGTAGTGTATACGCTCTGGAACGGACCGTGGGTAAACACGGCGTTGGATGTCCTCCCTCCTAGTACTCGTCCCTTCCGCTGCCATCGAACGTGACAGGAGAGTTTTTAAACTATTCATTATCATGAATTTAGTCCGCAATGGAAAAATCCATTGTTTTTTGCAAAGCTTGGGCATACGGTCCGCTGCGAATGAAGAGCGTGAATACCGATGTCGCCTATGAGCACATCCGGAAGAAAATCCTCAATGGGGAGTACTTGCCCGGACAAGCCTTGATGACGGAAGTTCTAGCGGAGGAGATCGGGGTAAGTCGGACGCCGGTTCGAGATGCGCTGCGAAAGCTTGAGACCGATGGGTTGGTTTCGATTCAGCCGCACTTGGGGGCGAGTGTGAAGAAGATCCAGCTGAAGGAGTTTCGCGAGTTATGCGATTTGCGGCTCGCGCTGGAGAGCCACGCCGCGGGCTTGGCGGCGAGAAATCGCAGCGAGGCTGATTTGCACGAGATTCGCTTTGCGCTCGAGGCGATGCGTCGACTCACGGAGAAGAGTATCCAGTCTGATGAGGATCAGGTGTATCCCGAGGAACTGGCCCGCGAGGATGCGCGTTTCCACATCGCGATCATGACGGCGGCGGATAATGAGTTGATGAAGAAGGAGATTCTTCGTCTCCATGTGATTCACCGCGTGCTCGCGTTACCGACTCTGCCTGGTCAGGCGTCGGTGAGTAAGGCGGAAATGGACGCGCGCCGGCTCTCGGTCCTCGAGAAGCACAACGACATCTACCAAGCGATCCTGCGGTCTGATCCCATCGTGGCCAAGCGCGAGATGGAGTTTCACCTGCAGGAACTGATTGATCACAACATGCTCTTGATCAGTCGCTCGGAGAATGTGTCTCTCGCGCGGGAGCTGACGGCCGAGGAGTTGGTGTACAGTTCCTGAGGAGCGTCTCGATTGCGGGGCGCACGGCAGCTCAGGGGAGCGCTTATTTGGGCGGGTCGGGTGGCTGCTTCGTACTGCTGCTGGGTTCGATCAGATTGATCAGGTTCGCCATCGAACGGAAGGGACGAATCAGCCAGGTGCCGTTGATCAGCGGATCGGCGCGACCGGCCTTCTCGGGAAGGCTGTCGAGCAGCGCAAGGAGTACGATGCACCCCACGAGCAGGCTGGAAAAGAACGCGATGAACACGGGCACGCTCAGGGTCGTGCCGTCCGCCCCTCCCTTCAGGAACAGTCCCCACAGGACCGGAGAACAGCCGCCGAGAAACGTAATCACCGCGCCGTGAATCGATACCGGCAGGGCGCGGTTACTCTCCGGCAGAATCTTGGCGAGGTAGTTCAGGTTCGCGGAGGTCCAGCAGCCGGAAGCGACTCCCTGCAGGAAAAACAATACCGGCAGCAAGATTAGCCAGCGGCCGTTCGTGACCAGAAAGAGGATCCATCCGACCGCGATCGCGGCATGGGCAAGGTAGGAGAGTCGGAAGAAGGGCTTGGCGCCGATCTCATCCATCCGCGAGCGCATCACGAGATTCGCCGCCATCAGGCCGAAGTAGGTCAGCATGGTGAGCATCAGGATGCTGGAGTTCCCGAGCTGGGTCGTGCCGCGGAGATGAAACGCCACGAATGGCGCGATCGGGGTGATGAGGACGAAGAGCGGCACCGACATCCAGAGGTACGTCCGGAATAGACCGGGCTCGGTGATCCAACGAGGCGTGTCGGTCACGATCTTCTCCAGATTCATGATCTTTGGCCGTTCGACGTCGGGAAGGGCATGCAGGTGCCGGGATGCGAGCCACGCGGCGGCAAAGGCGACCACGTACTGCACAAGGAACGCGCGGTACACCGGAAGGATGGCGAAGAGGCCGGCATAGCAAAGGAGGGCGCCGACCACGGCCGTGCCGGCCATCAATTGCTCGGTCGCCCAGTAGCGGCCGCGGATCTCCGACGGCACCAACTGGTAGATCCAGGTGGTCATCGATCCCGTGCCGACGGCCCGCACCACGCTGTAACAGAAGGTGGCTAGGGTCATGGCATAGATCATCCATGGCACTCGCTCGGTGGGAGCGAGCAACGCGAGCCCGATGGGCACAAGCAGACACCACGCCCGCGCGTCCCAACCGGCCAAGACCAGCCGCTTAAAACCGATCCGCGGGAGGAAGGCAGTCGCAATCACCTGCACCGGTGTAAGCAGGAACGTCCAAGAGACGACCAATCCGAGCTGGAACGAATCCGCCCCGAGCTGCTGCATGAAGAGCGTGGTGGGCGCGCCAATCGCGACCTGCCAGTTCAGCGCGTGGAAGAACGAAAAATACAGTCCGTGCCGGTGCGGGTAGAGCCCCGGGTCGCTTCGACGCGTGGGAAACAGCATGGCAGGGCAGTCGGACTTAACTGGGGAGACGGAACCAGCGCACCGCGCTGCCCTCCGGACCGGTGCGGGGAAGGTTGCGGCGCTCTTCCGGGAGCGGGCCGGTCACTTCCCAGCGGTCTCCCGTATCCGCGACGAAGAGATCGCCTCGCGCGGTGACGAAGATGCCGTGGGGGTAGAGGCATCCGCCGGGCGCGGTCCAGACCGCGAGAGTGTTTCCGCGGCGATCAAAGCGAATCACGGCGCGATCGATTCCCGACGAACCGTAGAGGTATCCATCCGCGGCCGCATGCAGTCCGTCCACCGAATGCAGTCCCGGCCAGGTCGCGACCACCTCGCCGGCTTGAGTGAAGACTTGAATCCGGTCGTTCTCACGGTCGGTCATGTACAAGAGGCCGTCATCCGCGAGCGTGACGACGTGCGGGGTGTGGAACTCGCCGGGTTCCGTCCCGCGCCGCCCCCACTCGCGCACGTACGTGCCATCCGCGCGGCAGTGCACCATGCGCGAGTTGCCGTAGCCATCCGTGATAAAGAGGTCTCCGCCCGGGGTCACGCAGACGTGGGTCGGCTGGGCAAAGCGGCGCTCGTCGCACCCGGACTCGCCATCGATGCCGAGCGTGAGAAGTAGCTCACCGGCCGGGGAGAACTTCATCAGGATGTGACGGCCCACATCGGTGATCCACACGTTGTCCCAGGGATCGATGTGCAGGCCGTGGAGCCAGCAGCGGGTGGCGATCGGAATCGGAACCGGTCCGCGCAGGTCGTAGGCGGTCGTGGCGCGCTGGTGCTCCGCCCCCACTTCATGAGAGAAACGACCGTCGGCATGAAAGCACAGGAACGGGTGCTCGCCGCGATGGGCGACGAAGATCCGGCCCCGGGAGTCGACACCGACGCCGACCACCCGGTCGAGGACCCAGCCTTCGGGTAGGATTGGCCAGCCGGCCACCGGCACGAGCGCGGCAGGACTGGAGTCGCGGAAGGCGGGGGCGCGGAGTGCGTTCATGAGAGGGGGCTCGGTGATCAGGCGAGTCGCGCAAAGCCTCGCAGTCCCCGGGCGACACCGGAATCGGTTTCCAGCGTGCCCTGCTCGATGCTGCGGGAGACCTCCGCGAGGGTCAGGTCGAGCGCTTCGAGCATCTCGCTGCGGTCTTCGTCGCGCTGGGCGAGCATCATGTAGGAGTAACCCGCGACGAGGAAGCCGCGTTCGCGCATGCGGCGGATGTAGAGCGTCTGGGCCAGCGGCGAGTCGGGCCCGAGTCCGAAGGTCAGGGTGGGGGTACTCGGCATGCCGCCGACGGTGAGGGCGCACCGCGGATGACGGGCCGCGACTTCGCGCATGCCGGCTTGGAATTTCGTGCCGCGTTCCCAGATCAGCTCGAAAAGTCCGAGTCGCTTGGCCTTTGCGAGCACCGCGAGCGCGGCAGCCGTGCCGACTCCGTCAGTCCAGTAGCTCGACGAGATGAAGCTACCGGTCGCCTGCTGCATTACGCTGTCTCGGCCGACGACAACACCGAAGGGAAAGCCGTTGCTCATCGCCTTTGCGTACACCACGACGTCCGGCTCAATGCCGAGTCGCGCCATCGCTCCCGGAAAACCGTAGCGCAGGCCGCTGGTGACTTCGTCGACGACGAAGACCGCGCCGGCCGCGGCGGCGCGCGCCTTCACCTTCTGGAGAAAGTCGTCCTTGGGCGTCTGCGAGCGCATCGGCTCCATGACGATGGCGGCGAGGTTGCCGTCGAGGTGCGCGAGGGCCTCGTCGAGCGAGGCGAGGTCGTTGTACTTGAAGGGCCGTGACGTGCCGCGGAGCTCGCGGGGCACGCCCTTGGGCTCGAGACCGGGGATAAGGTGTCCGTCGAGTGCGCCTTTCTCACCGAGATTCGCCGCGAGGTACCAGTCGTGCCAGCCATGATAACCGCAGAAGGCCACGCCGGAGCGACCGGTCGCGGCGCGGGCGACGCGTACGGCGATGGACATGGCATCGCCGCCGCCGCGGGCGTAGCGCACTTTACCGGCCCATGGGTGCAGGGAAAGGAGGGTTTCCGCCAACTCGACTTCCTGAGGATTGACGAGGGAGCAGTAGGTACCGGCGGAGATGCGGCGGCCGACTGCCCGGTCGACGTCGCGGTCGCCGTAGCCGAGTAGGATTGCTCCGACGCCGCCGGCAAAGTCGCGGTAGCGCTGGCCGTTGAGATCCCACACGTTGCAGCCCGAGGAGCGGGAGAAGTAGGCTGGCCACGAGCGTTCGTCGAACATCTCCGCCCGCTTGGAGAGGAGACCGGTTCCGCCAGCGATGGCCTGCTTGGCGCGGCTCCACAGCTCGATCCCGTTCGCGGGGGCCGGCACGGCGGCCCGCGGTAGGTGTGCGGAGAGGGTGCGCAGCGCGTTGCGCATAAACAGATCATCGAGGTCCCCTTGGGTGAGGCCGGCATCTTCGCAGGCCTCGCGAAGGGTCAGCGCCGACTCGATGCCGACCAGCGTCATGTCGTTGTTCGTCGGGGCGCGGTGTTCGGATTTGATGAGCTCCGGATGCAGCCAGAAGAAGAGATCGCCGGTCGTGACGCAGCGTCCGCGGACGCCGTCGACCGCGAAGTCCGTGCCCCAGAGGATGCGTCGGGGACCGAGGGTTTCGATTGCGGCGCGGAAGGCCTCGGCTTCGCAGACGGCGGAGGTGTCGATCACGACGTTGTCCAGATCCGCGAGCGCATGCAGGCCGCGTCGGGCGTTCCGATAGCTGAAGCTGCGGGCGACGTGCGCGAGGATGGGTCGCGCGTTCGGATACCGCCGGCAGAGACGGCGGAGTTGCTGCTGGTTGCTCTCATCCTCCATCGCTCCGTCGCGGACGATGTGCAGGATCATGGCACCGTGGGTCTCATGGAGGATCTCCCACATCCACTCCGGAGCGTACTCCTCGATCGTGGCGTTCATGGTGTCCGGGCGGTCCGCGAAGCAGTGGTACACCTTCATGCCGCAGAACCGCCCATCGCGGATGCTGGCCGCCACGTCCGCCGGATCGTCGGTCGGGGCCACGATCCGCAGCGCCCGGCTCAGGGGAGTGCCGTGCGTCCGCACCTCATCAGCCACCCAGGCGTTGATTGCGGAGCGGTCTCCGGTGCGGCGGGGCATGCCGAAATACAGTCCGTGCAGCGTACGGTTCGGCAGATACCGCTGGACGCCGGCGCGATGCTCGGCGCAGCCAAGGACCCCGGCGTCCTGCAAGAAGGGCCAGGTGCCGGGCGGAAAGTGCGCCGGATGAAAAGGGTGGGCGTGGATGTCATAGGCTTCGTCCGGCAGGAAGCCGGCGAGCCGGGTGCGCGCGATCTGCTCGTCGCGGGGAGTCAGCGTCTTGACAAAGGTCATGAGGATGAGGGGGAGGGCGAAGAGGCAGGAGCGGCGGGTGCGCGGACCTTCCAGAGCAGGACGACGCAGATCGCCATGGTCACGGCGCCGCCGGTGAAGACCGCGGTGATGGGAACCTGCGCATCGCGGAACGCCCCGCCGGCGTAGATGCTCGCGCCGCCGACGAACACCGCGAGCATGTTGAGGATGCCGAAGCCCAGCGCCAGCACCCGGCGGTCCACGATCTGGCAGAGAATCGGCAGCATGTTCGCATCGGGAAAGGTCCGTGCGAGTCCGTAGAGGACCAAGCCGGCGAAGAGCAGCGGGAGCGAGGGAGAGTACGCGATCACCAGAATGGCTGGCACGGTCAGTGATGTGCCGATGATGCCAACCCACACGCGCGCCCGCGGGTGACGCGCGCTCCAGCGATCCGCCCAGTAGCCGGCCACGAGCATGCCGACCATGCTGGCGCTGTAGATGTAGCCCATCGCGGAAAGTCCCGCCGCACCTTGGCTGAGGCCGAAGCGCTCGGTCAGGTAAGTCGGCAGCCAGCCAATGACCGTCCAACTGCCGACGCCGAGCAGGCCCCAAAAACAGAGAGCCAGGAGATAGGCGGGTGAGGTGAACAGCGCTCGCAGGCTAGTCGCAAGTCCGAGCGGGGCCTCGGCGGGTTCCGCCGCGGCGGCTCCTGGGGTCCGCACCGAATCCGTGGGCGGGCGATCGCGTAGGAAGATCCAGACCACAACCGCGTACACGACGCCGATCGCTCCGAAAAGTTCGAAGACAAAGCGCCAGTCATGCTGGTCGGCGATCCAGCCACCGAGTCCGCCGAGCCCCGATCCCACCATCACGCCGCTCAGATGGATGCCGTTGGCGAGTGATCGCGTACGGTCGCGGTGGTAGTCCATGAGAAGCTTGCCCGCGGCCGGAAAGTAGCAGGCCTCGCTGATCCCCATCAGCGCCCGGTAGATCAAGAGTTCCTCAAACGAGTGGGCATGACCGGTGAGCCACGTGAACGCCGACCAGGCAAACAGGGATACGACGATGATCTGACTGCGGTTGAAGCGGTCCGCGAGATAACCGCCGACCGGACCGAGAATCCCGTAGGACACTAGGAAAACGCTGGTGAGCAGACCGAACTGCGCGTCAGTCATCGCGATCTCCCCCTTCACCGATGTCCTCATGGTGATGAGGATCAATCGGTCTAGGTAGTTCAGGCAGGCCACGAACCAGAGCAACCCGACGGCGAGCCAGGCCCGCGGGGGAAGGGGGGCGGAGGAAATCATGGCCGGGAGGGGTTCGAATGGGAGCGAATCGCCGCCAGCAGGACCGCGCACACCAGAATGCTCGCCGCCGCGAACTGGAAGACGTGGCTGACGTCGACGCGGGCATCGCGCAGCATCCCGCCCGCATAGATGGTCACGCCGCCGACAACGCAGGAAAACAGATTGAGCACCCCGTATCCGGTCGCACGGTACCGTGGATTAGAGACCATGCAGAGGATCGGCATCATGTTTGCGTCGGAAAAAGCCTTCGCGACGCCGAAGATCACCAGTCCGGTGATCGCGAGGGGAAGCCAGTTGATCGTCGAAGCCAGCAGGATACCCGGGGCGGCGATGAGTAAACCGATCAGGGGGACGTAGATTCGCCCAAGCGCATTGGTGCGGGCCCAACGGTCCGCCCAGATTCCGCCGGCCAGCACACCGACCAGCGCGGCCGTTTGATAGTAGCCAGTCGCGGATAGTCCGCCCGCGCCCTGCGACAGCTTGAAGTGCTCGGTGAGGTACGTGGGCATCCAGCCCACGACCGCCCAGCCGGCGAGGCCGAGCAGGCCCCAGTAGGCGAGCGCGAAGAGGTAGCCGCGGTTGGAGAACAGGCTGCGCAGCGCGGCGCCGAGACCGACCGACTCGGTTGCGGGGGCTCCGGGCGCATCATGCGATTCCCTCGCCGCATCCCGGAGGAAGAGCGCGGCGATGACGGTGAAACCGACGCCGACCAGACCGAAGATCTCGAACGCGTGGGCCCAGCCCTCGCGCTCGGCGATCCAACCGCCGAGCCCGCCCATCGCCGAGCCCACCATGATGCCCGTCATGTGCACGCCGATCGCCAGCGAGCGGGTGGGACCGCGGTGGTAGTCCGCGATCAGGGCGAGGGCGGCCGGGATGTAGCAGGCTTCGCTCACGCCCATGAGTGCCCGCGTGAGCAGGAGCTGATTGAAGGTGGTCGCGTGCGCGGTCAACCAGGTGATCACCGACCACGCCAGCAGACTGATCACGATCACGCGGGAGCGGTTGAATCGATCAGCGAGAAACCCCGCGAAGGGGCTGAGCAAACCGTAGATCCAGAGAAAAACGGAGGTCAGTAGCCCGAACTGCGCGTCCGTCATCGGAATCGCGTCGGTCAGCGACTGCCGCATCGTGGTGATCATCACCCGGTCGAGGTAGTTGAGACAGCCGACGACCCAGAGGATACCGACGACGAGCCAGGCGCGGGAAAGGAGAGCAGGGGGAGCGGACATGAGGGGCGTTGCGCCGGGGTGGGGTGGGGTGAGGAAAGCGGGGTGGAGCGGGTCCGGGGCGGCTATTGCACCTTGCCCCGGCCCTCGATTCTCCAGCAGTCGATGGGGCGCCCTTCCTCGGTCGCTACAACGGTGTCCGTGAGATTGAAGACCGGGCAGACGTGCGCGGGCACCAGCAGGATACGGTCGCCGATGCGCAGGTCGTCCGTGGCGGGGCCGCGGATGTAACCATGCTCTTCGTTCAGGCGCACGACCGCGAAGTCGCGACCGTCGGCGGGCACCGCATGGACGCCTTCGGGCGTGCGGTCCGGCGAGAGCGTCTTGGAGCCTGCATCGATGAGGGCGAGGCCCGGTTCGGGGCGATCGACGACGGTCGTGAGCACGTGGACCGCCTGATCGGTCGGCTTCATGGCTTGGGTGACCTGTGAGAGGTAAAGGTCACCGAATGGGTAGGCGCCGGGCCGGACGGCTTGGATGCGGCCGGCGGAGAGTGCGGTGGCCTGCTCGGCGGAGACGCTGCAGCCGGGCCACAGGGCGAGTGCGGGATCGATTCGATCGCGCAAGGCGGCGAGGCGGTCGAGCATCGCGGCGAGGCGTGCCGGCCGTTCGGCGGCGGCGACGCCGTAGAAGAATCCCTCGTGGGTGTACAGCCCGAGCAGTTCCAGTTGGCGGCTGGAGGCGGCGCGTGCCGCGAGGCGCTGCGCGCTGGCGTCGTCACGTGCACCCTCGCGCCCCAGCCCGGTATCGACTGCGAGCATGACCCGCAGGCGTCGGCCGGTGCGTTGGGCGAGGCGCTCAAGCACCTCGAAGTGGGCCTCGCTGGTCAGTCCGACCCGAAGGTCGTCCACCTGATCAGCGAGCGCGGCCAGTCGGGGTGCCTGCAAGGGATCGCCAAGGGAGTGTGCGACGAACAGGGCGCGGACGCCTGAGGGGAGCATCGCTTCGGCCTCGCCTAGCTTGGCGCAGGTGAGCCCGCGGGCGCCGAGGGCGAGTTGCTCGCGGGCGACCGCGACGCACTTGTGGGTCTTGATGTGCGGGCGGAGTTCGACGCCGTGGGTGTCGGCCGCTGCCTGCATGCGCCGCAGATTCGCGCGCAGCCGCGCGCGATCGACCAGCACGGTGGGAGTCGGAAGCTCCGGCAGCATGGTCAGAGGCGGCCGATCTGTCCGAGGGTGAGTCCGCCGTCGACCACGATGATCTGCCCGGTGATGTAGCTGGCGGCGGGAGAAAGCAGGAACACGGCGGCGCCGGCGCAGTCCTCTGGGCGACCGATGCGACCCTGCAGGATCTTCTTCTCGTAGTGGGTGCGCTTCTCGCTGGAAACGAGTCCGGCGGTGAGCGGCGTGTGGATCAACCCTGGGGCGATGCCGTTCACTCGGATGTGATGGGGAGCGAGGGAGTGGGCGAGGGTGCGCGTCATCATGACCATCGCGCCCTTGGAGATATCGTAGGCGGAGGAATCTTCCTCGGGCTGGAAGCCGTTGGTCGATGACGTCGTGACGATGGCGCCGGGCCGGCCGCGGGCGACGAGCTCGCGGGCGAACGCTTGGGCGACGAAGTAGTTGGCGCGCACGTTCAAGGACAGCGTGCGTTCCCAGCGCTCCGGGGACATCTCAAGAAAGGGGACGTCGAAAAACCCCCCGGCGTTGCACACCAGCAGGTCGAGCCCTGGATCGAGGGCGAAGGCCTCGCGGACCAGCCGAGCTGGGGCGTCGTCGGCGAGCAGGTCGAGCTCGATGAAAGATGCGCTGGCCGGAGTGGTGGGGGCGGGGCCAGATTTCCCGTGGAGGATCACTTGGGCGCCGGCCTCGTGGATGCCGACGGCGATGCCATGGCCGATGCCTTGGGAGGAGCCGGTGACGAGGGCGGAGCTACCCTTAAGCGAGAATGTTTTCATCCTTGAGGCGGAGCAGGGAGAGAAGGTTGTCGTGTCCGACGGCTTGCTGCAGCGCGGCAGGGAGGGCGTGGACGCAGGCGACCTCGGCCGCGTAGGTGCTTCGGAGGGAGACGAACGTGTCGTCGATGTGGGCGACGTAGCTTTGGAAGGGGGTATCAGAGCCCCAGAGCAGTTTCCGCGGGTAGGCCTCGGCCAGATCGCGCAACACGCGCGCCGGGTCCGAGTAGTCCGTGTCGAATCGCCGGGCGGGCGGGGCGACGAAACCAAGGCCCTTGACCACCCCCTCGCAGTGGATGCGATGGGCTGAGCAGTCGAACCACGTGTTTGGCAGCGCCGCGACGCGATCGAGGCATTCCCGGTCGAAACGACAGGAGTGGGCGAGGCAGAACCGCACGCGCGGTGTCGCCTCGGCCACCCGCAGGATGGTGGTCGCCTGCGACCACGTGTCTTCGGGAGCGACGCTGGAGTGGATGAGAAACGGAAGATCGAGTTCCTCCGCGAGCTCAAGGAATCCGCGACCTTCGCGCAGCAGCGAGCCGATGTCGCTCTGGATCATGGTGGGCTGGATCTTGAGCCCGTAGAACGGGTAGCGCCGGTGGAGGTCCCGCAGCCGGGCGATCTGGGGCGCAGGCGAGCGCAGGGGGTCGAGGATCGCGAAGGGTAGCGTGTGCCGCCCGAGATCCGGGTAGAGCTCATAGAGCTCTCGTAGCATCCGCTCGTTCTCGAACGCATACGGCACCTCCTCGCAGCCGCCACCCTTTAGCTCGGTGCGCCGCATCGCGGCCACGTCGAACGTCAGGTTGGCAATCATCGGGAAGACCACCCAGCGGTCGACTCCACAGTGACGCCCCTCCGTCACCATCGCCGGCAAATCCTGGCAGTACGGATGGTATCCGTTGAGGTAAAAGAACAGGTCAACGCCGAGGTGATTGTGGCAGTCGATCAGCATAGACAATTCTGTTTGACGAAACGATCGTTTCGCATTGTGATACGGTCCGCAAGCGAAATCCCATGAGCATCGCGGTCCTCGACAAGACATTCTCGCTGCTGGAGGTGCTGGCCCGGATGGGCCGGGCGGCGACGCTTGCCGACCTTGCGCGAGAGAGTCGCCTGCCGAAGCCCACCGCGTACCGGATTTTGCGTAGCCTCCGCGATTTGGGCTATGTTGTGCAGTCGGATCGGGGCGGGGCCTATTCGTTGTCCGAGCGGCTGCAATCCCTGGGTGAGCAGGGTCGGGACGAATCCTTGCGGGAAAAGGCAGCGCCGCTCATGCGGCGGTTGCATGCAGACTTTGACGAGACGGTGAATCTCGGGGTGCTGGAGGGCATCTATGTGCGGTATGCGTGGGTGTTGGAAACAACTCACGCGCTGCGTTGGATCGTGAAGCCGGGAGCGCGGGATCCGTTCCACACGACGGCGCTGGGGCGTGCGATCGTGGCGGGGATGCCGGCGGAGGCACAGGCGCGTCTGGTGGCCAAGGTATGTGCGGCGATGCCGGCCCGCACGCGGGGCGCGCTCCAGGAGCGGTTGCGTCGTGAGCTGGAGTTGACGCGCGAGCGGGGCTTCGCCCTCGAAGAGGAGGAGACCAACGCCGGTGTGGCCTGCGTTGCGGTCTCCCTTGCCCCGTTGCAGGAGCCCTTGGCGGCCGTGAGCGTGTCCGTCCCGGTGAATCGTTTCCCTGCGGTGCGCCGCTCGGCCCTCATTGCCGCCTTGCGTCGTCCCCAGGAGCGCTTGGCGGCCGAGGCCTAGTCAGCCGCGTCCCTGATCTTTTGTCCTCCATGCCCTATACCTTCGCCAAATCCCAAGCGCTCTTCGAGCGTGCCCAGCGTAGCATCGCCGCCGGCGTGAACAGCGGCATCCGCAAGATGGAGGCCCCGGTCCCGTTGTACTTCACGCACGGCCGAGGCCCGAGAATCTGGGATGTGGACGGCAACGAGTTCGTCGACTTCAAGTTGGGGCAGGGAGCGTTGCTTTTCGGCCACGCCCCCGAGGGCATGGCGGAGGCGATCGCGGCGCAAGCCCGGCTGGGCACGCACTGGGCCGGCCAGTCGGAGCTTGAGATTGCCGTGGCCGAGCGGGTGCAGGCGATGATTCCTTCCGCGGAACTGGTGCGCTTCAACAACTCCGCGACGGAGGTGGTGGGGGCCGCGTTCCGTTTGGCGCGAGCCGCCACGGGTCGACCCTTGATTCTCCGGTTCGAGGGGCACTATCACGGCTGGATGGACGAGGGATTGGTGGGATTTGCCAACCCTGCGGATCGTTGGGGTGACGACGAGAACCCCGCCCGTACGCATCCGAGCAAGGGCGTGATTCCGGAAGTACTGGACCAATTTGTGGTCGCTCGGTGGAACGACCCCGAGCACCTGCGCCGCCGGGTCGACGAATTCCGCGGCAAGATCGCGGCGATCATCTTCGAGCCGGCGCTGTGCAACACCTGCTGCATCGAGCCTGTGCCGGGTCTGATGGCAACGATCCGCGAGCTCTGCGACCGGGATGGGATGATGATGATCTCGGATGAGACGATCACCGGATTCCGGTTCGGTGCCTCCTGTGCGCAGGGCTTCTACGGCTACAAGCCAGACCTCACGATCCTCGGCAAGGCGATCGGTGGAGGAACGCCTTTTGCAGCGCTTGCCGGCACTCGTGCCGCGATGGCCAAGGTACTCTCCGGGGAAGTGGTGCACGCCGGAACGTTGAACGGCAACCCCCTGTGCCTCGCGGCCAGTCGCTGGTGCCTCGATCAGGTCATTGCGCAGGGCGACCGTCACCCTGCGGGCGTGGCTGCGCTGGGGCGTCGCCTGATGGAAGGCCTCGAAGCGCTCGGTCGCACGCATGGCGTGCCCCTCCGTCCGCAGGGGCCCGGCCTGATTTTCCACACCGTCATGCTCAAGCCGGGTGCCGCCGAGGGGCGGGTACTCAGCTACCGGGACTATGTGCGTCGGCACGACGCCCCGCGCTGGGCGCACCTGCGGCGCTGCCTGCTCGAGCAGGGAGTCAGCGCGATCGAGCGGGGGCTCTGGTCGGTTTCACTCACGCATACCGCCGCCGATATCGACGAGGCGCTGGCGCGGGCCGGGGCCGCGTTCGCGCGGCACGCCGCCACTTGGACGGCTCCGGCCTGAGCCTGGCCTCTGCTCGACCATGCGCCCACGGATTCTCTTTGGCGGTCTTTTCCACGAGACCCACACGTTCCTCGATGAGGTGACGCCGTGGGAGGCGTTCACGGTGGTAGAGGGAGACGCGATCCTCGGGAAGCGGGGAGATGCCTCGCCCACCGACGGATTCCTTGAGGTCGCCGACGCGGAGGGATGGCAGGTGATCCCGACGATTGATGCGCGGGCGACGCCGAGTGGCACGGTGACGGATGCGATGTTCGAGCGCTACTGGCGGACCTTCGCTGACGCGGCGAAGCCGGCGTTGGCCACCGGTGTCGATGCCATCTACCTTGTGCTGCATGGCGCCATGGCCACCGAGACGCAGTGCGATGTCGAGGGTGAGTTGCTCGCCCGCATCCGTTCCTTGCCAGGAGGGCATGTCCCGATCTTTGGGGTGCTCGACCTGCACGGGAATATCAGTCCGCGGATGTGCGAACTGGCCAACGGTTTGGTGATGTACCGGGAGAATCCACACACGGACGCCCGCGATGCGGCGGTGCGCGGCGCGCGGTTGCTGGCGCGATGCCTGCGCGAGGGACGAGTGCCCCGGATGGTCTGGTGTCGCCCGCCGATCCTGTGGGCTCCGCCCGGCACGGGCACGCACGCGGATCCCATGCGTGCGCTCGAGCGCTTCGCGCTGGATCTGGAAGCGGGGCCCGGCGAAATCTGGGCCTGCAACATCGCGGCGGGCTACTCGTTTGCGGACACCCCGGATACGGGGTGTTCTTTGAGCGCAGTGACCACCGCACCGCTGGAGGAGGCCCGCGCGCGGCTTCGTCCCGGCGCGCAGCTCGCGTGGGATCTACGCGAGCAGGGAACGATTTCCTATCCCGGTGTCGATGAGGTCGTCGCCCGGCTCCGGGCCACTCCGCCCGCGGACGGTCCGGTGCTGCTCGTGGAGCCCGCCGACAACATCGGCGGAGGCGCTCCGGGCGACTGCACCGACCTGCTCCGGGCACTGCTGAGGCATGGGATCGAGCGGGCATTGGTCATCATCAACGACCCCATCACGGTTGCGGCCCTCGCCGAGGCTACGCCGGGTGAAGCCCGCGTGCTGGAGATCGGGGGACGCGGCTCCCGGCTCGATCAGGGCCCGGTGCGCCTCCGCTCCACGTTGGTGTCGCGCAGCGACGGCGTTTTCATCCTCGAGGACAAACAGAGCCATCTGGCCTCAATGAACGGCGTCCGCATCGAGATGGGCCCCTCTGCCGTGGTGCGCTCGGCGGGCGTGACGATCCTCCTGACGAGCCGCAAGACGGCACCGTTCGACTTGGGCCAGCTGCGTAGTCAGGGCCTCGAGCCCCGTGACTTCCTCGTCATCGGGGTCAAGGCGGCGGTCGCGCACAAGCGCGCGTATGACACTGTTTCGCGTGCTTCCTACTACGTGGACACGGCCGGTCCGTGCACCGGAAACCTCGCGTCGCTGCCGTGGAAACAGTTGCGGCGTCCCGTCTACCCCCTTGATTCTATTTCTACCCCCCTCTTCCAATTCGCATGAGTACCTCCGTCTCCTATCCCATCGCTAAGGACACCCCTGTCTCGCATCTTCCGTTCAGCCCGGCGGTGCGGGTGGGCGATCTGATTTTCGTTTCCGGCCAAGCGTCGGTCGACGCCTCCGGTAAGATTATCCCGGACACCTTTGAGGGTGAGTTCCGCCGCTCGGTCGAGAACCTGCGCAAAGTGCTCGAGACGGCGGGCAGCGACCTGAAACACGTTATCCAGACGCGCAACTACGTGCGTGATGCGGCGAATGTCGTGCGCTACAACGAGCTTTACCGGGAGTATTTCTCGGCGCCGTTCCCCACGCGGACGACGATCACGAACTGTCTGCCGCCGACGCTGCACTACGAGATCGAGTGCGTCGCCGTGGCGAAGAAGGACTAACTCGCGCGCTCCCTCCCATGAAGATCATCCGCTATCAGGACGCCTCGGGCCGGGTTTCGTATGGATCCGAGCTGCGCGACGGCACGATTTTGCGTATCGAAGGTGACCTCTTCGGAACGCACCGTGTGACCGATGAGAAGGTCAAGGTTGCGAAGCTCCTCGCTCCGATCGTTCCCACCCAGATTCTCGGCGTGGGACTGAACTATCGGCACCACGCGCAGGAGTCGGGTATGAAGGTGCCCGAGTTTCCGGTGTTGTTCGTGAAGGGACTGAACACCGTGCAGAACCCGGGTGACCCGATTCTCCTCCCGACCCACCTCGCCAGCAATGAGGTCGACTATGAGTGCGAACTCGCGGTGGTGATTGGCCGGGCCTGTAAGAACGTGAAGCGGGAGCAAGCGCTCGACTACGTCTTGGGCCTGACCTGTGCGAACGATGTCTCGGCGCGCGACTGGCAGATCAAGCGAGGGGGCGGCCAGTGGTGTCGCGGTAAGTTCTTCGACACGTTCTGCCCCCTTGGGCCCCGGTTGGTGACGTTGGACGAAGTGCCTGGGCCGAACCTGCTCAAGATTGCGACGCACCTGAACGGAGAGACCGTGCAGGACTGGACGACTTCGGACATGATCTTCGATGTTCCGACGCTGATCGAATTCCTCAGCGGCAGCACGACGCTGCTGCCGGGTACGGTGATCCTAACCGGCACCCCGCACGGCGTGGGCATGGCCGCCAAGCCGACGCCGCGTTGGTTGCGGGCAGGTGACGACGTGGCGATTGAGATCGAGGGAATCGGCGTCCTCAGCAATCCGGTGCAGCTCGAGCCGGCCTAAGCCGGTTTTGGCGTACCCCTTGGCATGGCGCAGTTCGCGCGGCTAGACCTCTTCGGCGTCACCCGGGCTGACCTTGGGGAAGGCCCCTGTTGGCATGCCGCGCGCGGCACCCTGTGGTGGATCGACATCACCGGACAACGCGTGTTTGAGTCGCGTCTCGACGGCGGCGCACCGCAGGAGTGGGCGGTCGGACAGAAGGTTGGCTGTGTCGCTCCTGAGCGATCCGGGGGCCTGATCACGGCGTTGCACGACGGGATTTACCGGCTGGATCCGGATACGGGTGTCACGACCCTCTTCGCTCGCGCTCCAGGGCACGATCCGGCGGGCTTTCGCTTCAACGATGGAAAAGTCGACCCGCAGGGCCGCCTCTGGGCCGGGACCCTCTCGCTTTCCGGTGTGACCGGCACCTCGCGCCTGTACTCGGTCGATGCGAGTGGCGCCGTGACGGTCAGGCGGGAGGGCGTTTCGATCTCCAACGGCCTCGCGTGGAGTTCCGATGGCGGCACGCTTTACTACATCGATTCGCCCACCCGGCGCGTGCAGGCGTTTCGTTTTGATGGAGAGACCGGAGCGCTGTCGGAGGAAAGGGAAGCATCGCGACTCGCGGATGAGGAGGGGTGGCCGGATGGCTGCTGCCTCGACGAAGAAGGCATGCTCTGGGTCGGGCATTGGGGGGCGGGGCGCCTGACGCGGCGTGACCCGCGGACTGGGCGGGTGCTGGAGACCGTACGGTTGCCGGTGCGCAATGTCACCTCGTGCGCCTTTGCCGGCGAACGGCTTGATCGACTCTTCATCACGACGGCCGTCGACCACGACGACCGCTCGCCAGAGCCGGAGGCGGGTCGCGTGTTCTGCCTTGAGCCGGGCGTGCGCGGCGGTCCGACGACGGCCTTCGCGTGTTGACGCGGGCCGCTCACTTTACGGCGGCCCAGACCCGCTGCACGTCGTCGTGGTCCTCGAGGGCCTGCAGGAATTCACCGACCTCCGCGCGGGCGGTATCGTCGAGTTCGGGGAACGACTTCGCCACGTAGCCGATTTCGCTGGTGACGACGGACCATCCGTGCTGCTTGAGCCAGGAAGAGACCGTGTGAACGGCGGTGCGATCGGTGATGAACCGCGCTCCGGCATGACCCTCGGGGATGTCGTCGTTTTGGTGATGCGCGAGGGCCTCAAAGTCATTGGCCCCGGCCTCGATGGCGGCCGCCTCGAGATCCTGGGAGGCATCGGGATGGTGGGCTTCGACGAGTCCGACGTGATCGAAAAGGAACTTGTTGCTGCCGGCGCCCCCGAGTACCCCCTTCTTGAAGAGGACGCGCATTTCCGGAGCGGTACGCTGGTTATTGTCGGTGTACACCTCGACGATGAGCGGAACCTTGTGCGGGGCGTAGCCCTCGAAGACAACGTGCTCGAGTGATGACTTATCGTCGCCGCCGCCGGCACCCTTGCGGATGGCGCGCTCGATGACCTCGCGCGTGACGCTTGCCTTGCGGGCCTTTTCGACGGCGGCGAAAAGCCGGGCGTTGGCGGACACATCGCCGCCGCCGAGTTTCGCGGCCACGGTGATTTCCTTGACCAGTTTGCCGACGGCCTGACCCTTTTTGAGATTAACGATTGCGCGTTTCGCGTGCAGCCATTGACGACCCATAGCGCTGGATGCTGGTGGATCTGGCCCCGGCGGGCAATCCGGAAGCGGCCCCGATCTGGGCCAATTCCGCGCTGGTCGCTTCGGGGCGGCGAGATGAACTCGCGCGGCGCTCCCTTGCCGGGAGCCGTGGATCCATGGAGACCTTTGTCTTTCGCGGCGTGGACCGGGCATCGGGCCGGATACGGCATGGCCGATTGCAGGCGTCCTCATCGGACGAAGCGGTGGAGCGCCTGAATCGGGAGGGACTTCGGCTGACCCGGCTAGGGGTCGTCAACGAACGGCAGCGATGGTTTCGGAGTTCCGTGGACGGCGCGGTGCGGAGGTCCCGGCCGGCGACCTTGGACGAGCGGGCTCGGCTCGCTCGGCAACTGGGAATGCTGTTGGCGGCAGGGCTGCCTTTACTGGCTGGCTTGGAGTTGCTTGTTCGCCAAGAGCGGGTTGGCGCGCGACGTGCCGCGTTGGCGGACTTGGCCGCGACGGTGCGCTCTGGCATTCCGCTCTCGCGGGGACTGGCGAGGGGGCCTGGTCGGTTTGATCCCCTTTCCGTGAGTCTGATCCGGGCTGGGGAAGCGGCCGGGGCCTTGGACGACGCCCTGCTGCGCTTGGCGCGGGTGCTGGAGGCATCGGCGCGCCTGCGCTCCCGTCTTCTGGCGGCCTTGGCCTATCCGACGCTGGTGGCGCTCGTGGCCGGCGTGGTGGTGGGGGCCATGCTGCTCTTTGTGGTCCCGCGTTTCGAGCAACTGTTTCTCGCGCAGTTCCCGGGACGGCACCTGCCGGGGCTCACGCGGGCCGTGCTCGGTCTCTCGCACTTTGTGTTGCAGCACGGCCTGTGGTGCGCGGTCTCGGTGCCGCTGCTGGGCGGAGTGGTGCTCTGGGCCCGGCGCCAGGACTGGTGCCGAGAGAGGTGGTGGAGCGGGCTTCGCCGTCTGCCTCTCGTCGCGCAGATCTGGCAGGCCGTGTGGGTGGCGCGCTGGGCCCGGACTCTCGGGGTGCTGCTGGGCGCGGGGGTGCCGATTCTGGATGCCCTGGCGCTGTCTCGCGATGCTGTCGGGACGGATGAGGTGCTTCGCCTCACGCTGCGGTCCGCGGAGACCCGCGTGGGCGCGGGGGTGCCACTGTCGCGCGCATTGCAGGAAGGCGGATCGGCTCCGGCAACGGTGATTGCGTTGCTCGAAGTCGGCGAGGCGACGGGGAAGGTGCCGGAAACGCTGGAGCGTCTCGCGGACGTTCAGGACGAGGAGGTGGACCGCGCCGTGATCACACTCACCGCGCTCGTAGAGCCGGTGCTGATGGTGGCGCTGGCGCTGGGCGTCGGCACCGTGGTGATCGCGTTGTTTCTTCCGATGATCGACTTGATCCGAGCCCTCAGCGGCGGCTGAGGTCGGGCGGCCTCCTAGGCCGACTCGGTTCCCTGAGTCTCGTCTGAGTCGAGGCGGCGCACCAAGAGCGGCGAACTGAGACCGGGCAGGCGTTCTGAGAAGTCCTCCGTCGCCGGCGTCTGCCGGAGCGCGCGCTGCACCATGCCCATGCGGGCATCGAGGTTATCCACCATCGAGACAAAGACCGCTTCGGGAGTCGCCGCATAGACGGCAGCGCCCCACTCGGGTTCTCCCTGATGGCTCAGAATGATGTGCTCCAGTCGCTCCAGGCGTGCGGCGTCCAACCGTGCCTTGAGGCCGGCCTTGCGCACGAGTTGGTAGCCGAGAACGACGTGCCCTTGCAGAAGACCGCGCCGACTGCGCCGCGTGGCCAGTGCACCCTCGTACTCGATGGTCTTGCCGACGTCGTGGAGCAGGATACCCGCCAGCGCGAGGTCGGCATCGACCTCCGGATAGAGCGGCAGCAGGGCGATGGCGGCCCGGGCCATGCGCACCGTGTGCTCCAGTAGGCCGTGACGGTAGGCGTGGTGCATCGACACCGCGGCGGGGCACCAACGGAATGTCTCGCCGATTTCCTCGAAGACGGCGCGGACCGTCATGCGCAGTTCGTCATGCCGGACTGACTCGATGGCGGCACTTAATTCTTCCCAGAGTTTCTCCACCGGTTCCGGGGCGATCTCGACGAGCGAGTCGACCATGCCGGGCGCGGCGAGCTCGGCTTCGGTGAGCACCTGGATTCGCTGAACCTTCGGTGAGAGTCGATTCTGGTAATAGTCCGTCCGCCCCTCGATCCGGACCGCCGCGCCCTCGGCCGCGGCGCGGACCGCTTCGAACTGCGGGTGGTCGCCGAACAGGTTGCAATTGAATGAACCTCCGCGATCGCCCAGCTCCAAACTCAGGTAGGTGTTTCCGTTCGACGCGGTTTTGACGTTGGCCTTGCGGACAACGAGCACGGCGGTGAACGCCCGGCTCGAACTCGCGTCGAGCGACTTCAGCTCGCGGACGGAAAGCAGCGGGGCGTCTTCAGGCATGGTCCTTTACGAGTTGGGTGTACGTCTTGAAGAACGGATGCGCGCTGTCCTGCAGCAAGGCATAAAACACGGTCTCCACCGGTAGGACATTGGCGCCGGCGCGGACCAGTGCTTCCAGGCATACCCGGGCATCGTCAGGGCGTCGTCCCGCGACGGCGTCGCTCAGTACGGTGACGGCGGTGCTGGAGCCGAGAGCGTCAATCACGGTCTGGTAGACGCAGATGGGCGTCTCGAGGCCGCAGATCAGGAGGTGCTCGATGTCCGGTGCGCCTAGGGCGGCTCGGATGACCGGGTCGCCATAGGCGGAAAACGCCGATTTCGCCCAGCGCGGGGCGTTCTCGGGAGCGCAGGAAAGGAGCGAGGCCTCCGTGCCGCCGAGGCGCCCCGGCCGTTGCTCGGTGAACGCGACGCGCATCCCGAGGCCGGCCGCCGCCCGGACGGCCAATTGGCAGCGCCGGAGCACCGGTTGGCCGCCACCTGGCATGGCCGCGAGAAACACTGGCTGCAGGTCGATGCCCAGCAGGAGCGTCGAGGCAATGCCTCCGGCCGAGTCGGATCCGTCACTCATGTGAAATAGCGCCGCCGTGCCTTGACCTGGATGAACCGCCGTTCCGGTAGGATGTAGGCCGTCAGGTAGCCACCCATTACGCAGGCCGTGTCGATGCCGGCGGACCACTTGAGCTTATAGATTTCGGGCCGCGGGGTGTGGCCGTAGACCACGAAGGGCGGTCCGCTCCACAGATCGGCCCACGCGGGGGCATCCTCGCAATCGGCACGCTTGCGCGGACGTCCCTCGCGATCGATGACTTGAATCCGGGTAACGACCTGGGCGGGTTGCTGGTCCCACGGTTGGTCCGGGAGGAATCCCCCGTGCACAAACACCGTCTGAAGTTCCGGGACGTGGTGCGTGAGCGGCATGTGCTCAAGGTAGTCCCAGTCCTCGGGGCGAAGCCGCGCGAACGTCTCCTCATCCGTCTCGCGGAGCAGGCTGCGATCGCGGGTTTTCCGGAAGTTGAGCAACCGGAGTTCGTGGTTGCCGAGAAGGGAGATCGCCCGGTGTTCGCGAGCGAGGTCGAGCACCTTGAGGGAGTCGGGCCCGCGGTTGATGAGATCCCCAAGGAGAATCAGCTGGTCGGAGCGTCCGGGAGCGATCCGCTCGAGCAATTCGGCGAACTCGGCGTGGCAGCCGTGAATGTCGCCGATGGCGATGAGGCGGGCGTCCATGGATTTGCGGAGGAATTTTGCTAGCGTTGCGGGATACGCAAAGTAAACAAGAAAGGCTTATGGATCTTAATCTGCAGCCTCCTGCAGCCGTTTGCCGCGTGTCCAACGAGTCGTTCACCGCAGGCCAACGGGTGGTGAGCTTCCTCGTGCGGGATGCCGCCCAGCCCGAGATTCTCCGCTATGATGTGGCGGAGGCGGTCTCCGCTGGCTTCGCTCCGACTGGCACAGTGGTTTGCCGCTGGGTCCACGTGTACAAGCCGCGGAAGGCCGGGGAAAATCAGGACCGGACGCTGAAGCTGACGGCGGAGACGTTGTTCCTGACGCTGGCGGATCCGGCGAATGAGCCGACCGCCGAGAATGTCCGCCTCATCCAGTTCCTTGCACTCATGCTGGAGCGCAAGCGCGTGCTGAAGCCGCGCGGTCGCACGGCCGATGGAGCCCGCAATATCTTGGAGCACGTGAAGTCTAAGCAACTTTACGAGGTGCCCGCCGATGAGCTCACCCCGGAGTTTTTCGTGCAGGTCCAGTCGCAACTCAGCGTGCTGGTCGGCGAGCCGGCAGCTCCGTCAGTTTAGCGCGTCCTCGCTTCAGCGCAAACGCAGGGCGTGGCGGCGGTCGGGGAGAATCGAGAGCTCGAGGTGCTGGGCGTTGGAGGGGATACCTCGGCCGAAACGGTCGGGCCACTCGACGACCATCCACCATGGATCGCGGAGAAAGTCGTCCACCATCAGCGCTTCGACCTCCGCGTCGCTGCAAAGACGATAGGCATCGACGTGGGCGAGCGTCTTTTCCCCGGCGCGATAGAGGTTGAGGACGGTGAAGGTCGGGCTGGCCACGACACGCCTCACGCCGAGCCCGCGGGCGAAGCCCTGTACAAAGGTGGTCTTGCCGACCCCGAGGTCCCCGTGCAGGGCCACGGTCGAGCCGGGTGGAAGCTCTGCGGCCCAGGCCGCGGCGATCGCCTGGGTCTCCTCGGGCGATTGCGTGGCCACCCCGGCGCGAAGCGTAGCGCTGACGTTCATCGGCGGCGGGCGGGTTCCCGCCGGAGGTGCTCGAATCCTTTGTGAGCTTGCAGGGTGGTGTATCCGACGGGAATCGGCTTCTCCACCGCGGCAAAATGTCCGATCCGGCTCAAGCGGAGCCGGGGAAATGCGCGGCGCCAGCGGGTCTCGAAGGCAGCGAGGTCGGTGTTCCGGGCCACCGCGAAGGCCAACTCGTAGTCCTCTCCGTCGGTGAGGGCGTGAGCCACGGCCGAGCGTCCGCTCCGCCGGGCGGCTCGGCGCGCCGCAGGGCTGACGGGGAGCGCCGCTTCCTCAAGCAGCGCATGGCTGCGCGGGGGTTGCAGGGACGTGAGGTCTTTGGCCAGGCCATCGCTGACATCCATCATCGCTCGCACGGCCCGCTGGCCCGCTAGCCACTCACCCTCCGCAAGCCGTGGGGTAAAACGGCAGTGCTTTCCCTCCAAGCTGCCGCCGAGGTCGCCGGTGACGTAGATCCAGTCCCCGCACCGCGCGCCGTGACGCGTGACGGCCCGAGTCCGGTGACAGCGGCCGATTAAGGTGAGGGTGGCGACGAGCCCGCCGCGGAGTCGCGCGAGGTCGCCCCCGACCACGGGTACTCCCTGCCGGCGGCTCTCCGCGGCGAGCCCCCGGTAGAATCCCTCCAGCCATGCAGTGCGCAGCGAGGGATCACAGGCGATGGAAACGACTGCCGCCACTGGCTCACCGCCCATCGCGGCGATGTCGCTGAGGTTGCGTCGAAAGAGCTTGGTGCCCGCCTCCCGCGGCGTCGTGCGATCGTCGAAGTGTTCGCCGTAAATCACCGGATCGACGGTCACTAGCGGCCGCCCGCGAAGCGGCGCCAGCACCGCGCAGTCGTCGCCCATGCCAGTGGGTGACGGAGGGGCCGCCGGGCCCAGCCAGCGGCGGATCGCTTCGATCAGGGCGACTTCGCCGTGCTGCGCGACCGTTTCACGGGCATGCTGGGAGAACGGCTTCACGATCGAAGGCTAGAGATCAACCCCCGAGAGGACGAGGGCGAGCGTGTGCAGATTGAAGAGGGCGTGGGCGATGACGGGGACGATCAGCCGGCCCGACTGCTCGTAGGCGAGGGCAAGCAGAACGCCGAAGACCGCGAGCGGGGCGAAGGCGACGAGGTTCGCGTGGAGGGCAGCGAAGAGAAGGGCGGGCGCGGCCAGTGCCACCGCACGGGGGACGCGCGTGCGCAGGTAGCGAAACAGCCCGGCACGGAAGACCAATTCCTCCGCCACGGGGGCGAGCACGACCGCCAGCACCGCAATCAGCGCAAGCAGGCTGGGAGCGTTCGCATTGCGGACCAGGTCCACCATGTCCTGCTGGTCGGTCGGGAGGCCGGCGGCTCGAAGCGTCGTCTTCCACGCCAGTGCCGCCAGTAGGACGAGGGGAAGGGAAGCGAGGAAGAGTAGGCCGCCGGCCGCGCACGCCTGCGGGGTGGTGAGCGGCGACCGGCTCGGGCTGGTCACCCGATCGCGACTGCTTACTGCCGCGAGGCGATGCCCGAGCAGCGCCCCGCTGAGTAGTCCCAATTGGAAGCCGCAGCCCTGGGCGACCGTCCACGCCTCCGGGGAGAGCGCCGATGGGATGACCTGGGCCAGGCCGCCAACGGCTGACTGAAGAAGCAACGCGCCCACCACGACCGTGAACGCAGCGAGGAGTAGGTCGCTCAGGGCCAGATTCAGCGTCCCAATGTCCGCGCGGGGCGCCGCTCCGTCGGTTTTACGGCGCTGTTTGCCCCAAGCGATGAGGGTGGCGATCCCAGCGAGGTACAAGACGACCTCGATGGCGAGAACGGCGAGGAACCGCGGAGTCGGTTCGGTAAGGTCCATGGGCGGCAGCAATCGGAGCAGCGGCGTCACTCACACCGGCGCCGGCACGAGTCCGAGTCGCGGCAGGGCATTAGGCGCTTGCCGGTGCTTCGTGGACGACCTTTCCGTCGACCAGCGTCAGTCGGACGCGCCCGCGCAGAGTTTGTCCATGCCACGGGGAGTTGCTCGACTTGCTCTGGCCGGCGCGGGCGTCATAGCGCCATTTCTCATCGGGATCGAACAGGCACACATCGGCGGGGACGCCCGGAGTGAGTCGACCGGCCGGAAGCCGTAGGACGTCCGCCGGACGCCGCGTGAGCAGATCCACCACGCGGGAGAGCGAGAAACGATTCTTGCGGAAGAGCACCTCCAGAGAGACGGGGAGCGCGGTCTCTAGCCCGAGAATGCCGTTGGGCGCGAAGTCGAACTCCTTGTCTTTTTCGTAGTCGGTGTGCGGCGCGTGATCGGTGGCGATGCAGTCGATCGTACCGTCCCGCAACCCCGCGATCAGCGCTTGCCGATCCGCCTCCGTGCGCAGCGGCGGGTTCATCTTCAGGTGGGTATCGTACGTCGAGAGCAGGTCGTCGGTCAGCGCGAGGTGATGGGGCGTGGCTTCCGCGGTCACCCGCACGCCGCGCGATTTCGCATGGCGCAGGATCTCGACGGAGAAGCGCGACGAGATGTGCTGCATGTGCACATGGGCGCCGGAGTACTCGGAGAGGATCGCGTTGCGGGAGACGATGAGATCTTCGGCCGCGTTGGGCCAGCCGCGCAGGCCGAGGCGCGTCGAAACGACGCCCTCGTTCATCACCGCACCCTGAGTCATCGACGCGTCCTGGCAGTGGTCCATCACCGGGAGGTCAAACATGCGCGCGTACTCGAGGGCGCGACGCATGAGTTCATTGGACTGGACGCAGTCACCGTCGTCGGTGATCGCGACGACGCCGGCGCGGCGCAGCGAACCGATGGGAGCGAGGGCCTGACCCTTCATCCCAACGGTGATGCAGCCGGTGGGGAGCACCTTGACGACGGCGTCGCGCTGGGCGGCGTCCTTGATGAACTGAATGGTGCCGGCATTGTCCGCCGGGGGCGACGTGTTCGGCATGCACACCACGGTGGTGAAGCCACCGGCGGCGGCGGCACGGCTGCCGGTCGCGATGGTTTCCTTGTGGGTCTGGCCGGGTTCGCGGAAGTGAACGTGGATATCGACCAAGCCTGGGCAGGCGACAAGGCCGCGGGCGTCGATCTTGCGCGCCCGCTTGCGGGCGGCGGTCGAGAGGGATGCAACGACGCGGCCACCCTCGATGAACAGATCGCCGACGGCGTCGCGACGGTTCGCGGGATCGATGATGCGGGCCTTTTGGATCCAGAGAGCAGGCATGGAGCAGAGGGGGGAGGAGGCTTAGTCGACGACCGCGACGGACTCCGGCTGACCGCCGAAGCACAGGTAAAGCACGGCCATGCGGACGGCGATGCCGTTGGTTACTTGCTCGAGGATCACGCTGCGCTCGCCGTCCGCGAGGTCGCTGTCGATCTCCACGCCCCGGTTGATCGGACCGGGATGCATGATGATCGCTTTCGGGTGCAGCCACGAGGCCCGGGTCTTGTTCAGCCCGAACATGCTGGTGTACTCGCCGAGGGAGGGAAAGTGGCCGGCGGACTGTCGCTCGTGCTGAATGCGGAGCAGCATCACGACCTCGGCGTCAGCGAGTGCGGACTTCAGATCATGTGACACGGTCACCCCGAGGTCGGTGAACCATCCGGGCACGAGCGTTGATGGGCCGCAGAGTGTGACGGCGGCGCCCATCTTCGTCAGGGCGTGGATGTTCGAGCGGGCCACGCGGCTGAACAGGATGTCGCCGAGGATGGTGACCTTACGGCCGCGCAGGTCGCCGAGTCGTTCGCGCATGGTGAACGTGTCGAGCAGGCCTTGGGTCGGGTGTTCGTGGGCGCCGTCGCCGGCGTTGACCACCGGAATATTGAGGATGCGCGAGAGGTACAGCGGGGAGCCGGAGGCGGCGTGGCGCAGGACGATCAGGTCGGCATTGAGTGCTTGGATATTCTGCGCGGTGTCCCGCAGCGTTTCGCCTTTGGTCGTGGAGGAACTGGCGCCGTCCAGAGAAATGACGTCGGCGCTGAGCCGTTTCGCGGCCATGTCGAAGGCCATGCGGGTGCGCGTGCTCGGTTCGAGGAAAAGGTTGACGATCGTCTTGCCGCGCAGCGCCGGCACCTTCTTCACGTTTCGTCCGAGGATCTTCTTGAAGGCGGCGGCGGTGGCGTGGATCTGGTCGATCTCGGCGAGGCTCAGTTCCTCAATGGTGAGCAGGTGTCGGCGGGTCCAGGGCATGAGAGGCAGGGGGTCAGCGCCGCGAGGGGCGGGCGGATTCAATGCGGACGCAGTCTTTCTCCGGGTGCGCGGTGTCGAGCGTCACTACGACCGTCTGTGTCTCCTCGGTCGTGAGAAGGAGGCCCACGTGGTCGGCTTGTACGGGGAGCCGACGGCCGCCGCGGTCGATGAGAACGGCGAGTTCGACGGCTTGCGGGCGCCCGTGGTCGAAGAGCTCGTCGAGTGCGGCCTTTACCGTGCGCCCAGAGAAAAGCACGTCATCGACGATCACCACGGTGGCTCCGTTGATGTCGAGTGGGATGACGGTCGGGACAAATTCCTTTGGGATTGGGTTACGGCCGATGTCGTCGCGGTGGAAGGAGATATCGAGGATCCCGACGTTGCGGCAGCCGAGCCGGGCGGCGAGCCGGCGGGCGACGGTGATGCCGCCGTTGGCGATGCCCAAGAGCACGAGCTTGGTCGGTGGGCCGTGCCGCTCCGCGATGGAATGGGCGAGGCGATCCAAGGCGGCGTGGATCTCGGCGGCGGAGAGGGATTTCGCGACGGGCACGAGCCCTGTTTGTGTCGGCGCCCAAGGGGCCGGACAAGCGGGAAAACTCGGCGGGACAGAACGCGCGCGCCGGGGCCCGCGGACTTTAGCGGCCGGCGTCTTCGCGCATCGCCACCAGTTGCAAGGCCGTGGCGTGCACGTTCTCCGTGGTGACAGAGACTTGGCGACGGAGGCCGAAGTGGGCGAGTGCGCCGAGGATGTCGGATTGCTCCAACCAGTGGCAGAACGGCTGCGAGCCGCCGCAGAAGCCGTTCCAGTCGAGGGCCTCGCCGTAGTGATGGCGGTGTACGCGGTGGGTGTACCCGGCGTGGGTGGCGGTTTCGGGCGCGCTGAAGGTGGCGTGCTTGGCGGGGTACTTAGCGTAGAAGGCGGGGTCGTAGAATACGGTCCAGACGAAGACCGCACGGCAGCGACGGGCGAGGAGCTCGAGGAGTTCCACCGGGTTCGCCATGTGGTAAAGGATGCCGCTGGCGATTCCGATGTCGTAGACTTCATCGGTGCGACGCAGGAACTCGGTCGACTCGCCGAGGAGGAAGCGGGCGCGGTCGAGATGGTAGAGTTCCTTCGCGACGAGGCACTTGAGGTAGCTGCGCTTGTTGGCCTCGATCGCCACGACTTCGCGCGCGCCTTTCTGACAGAGCATGGCGGTGTGTCCGCCCTCGAGTGGCCCGAGTTCAAGGATGCGGCGTCCCGCTACGGGAAGGCCCCATTCGGCCAGGCGATCGGCGGCCCAGTCGATCCGCGGGTCGGCGAACAAGGGGGTCGGGCCGCTGGTGACCGGGACGGTGGGAGAGTCGCGGCCGGGCCAGGGCACGGGCGGCAGTTGGGAGGACCATTCGCCTTGGAACAGGTCGACCGCGTTCTGGGCCGAGGGCGCGGTGCGGAGGTAGGTGGCGTCGAGGTCCATTGGCGTGAGCGAATCCGTTCCGTTGCCCGAGGGTCAAGCCTGTGGCAGAGGGCGAGCGCGAGGTTGCCGAGTCGCGGGGCTCCACTCAGGGTGGAGGCTTCATGCTGATCACTCCCACGGAATTGCAGGAAATGCTCGGTGACTCCCGGTGTGTCGTCTTTGACTGCCGGCATGATTTGGCAGATCCCGCGAAGGGCGAGCGGCTGTACCGCGAGGGACACCTTCCGGGGGCTCACTTCGTGCGCGTGGACTCGGATCTGTCGGGCGAGAAGAATGGTCGCACGGGCCGCCATCCCCTGCCGTCGCCGGAGGCATTCGCGGCGTTTCTCGGTCGCCATGGTGTCACGCCGGAGTCGCGGGTCGTTGCGTACGATGATGCGGGTGGTCAGTACGCGTCGCGGCTGTGGTGGATGGCGCGTTGGATCGGGTGCGACGTCGTGTCTTTGCTGGACGGGGGCGTTTCGCGTTGGCAGCGGGAGGGGCGTCCGTTGGATACAAGGGTGCCCCAGGCGCGGCCTGCGGTGCTTGTTCCGGAGGTCAAGGAGGAGACCGTTTGCACCGTGGCGGACGTGGAGGTGAATCTCGCGAGAGGTGAGGCCGTCATCCTTGATGCGCGGGCACCGGAGCGATATCGCGGCGAGACGGAGCCGATCGACCGCGTGGCGGGCCACATCCCCGGAGCAGTCAATCGTTTCTTCAAGGAGAACCTCCGTCCGGACCTGACGTTCCGCCCGGCCGAGGAACTCCGGCGGGAGTTTGCGGCGTTGGTCGCCGCGGCGGGCGGTCGACCGATCGTGCATCAGTGCGGATCGGGGATCACGGCCTGCGCGAATCTGTTCGCGATGGAGTACGCGGGCCTGCGCGGTTCGCGGCTTTTCGCCGGTTCTTGGAGCGAGTGGATCGCGGATCCACGACGTCCCATCGCGACGGGGGCGGGCCCGTGACGCGATCCGGAACGACGGGCTTGGTTACCGGTTGAACCAGTAGAGGACGAGCCCGAGGACGGCGAGCCCGCCAAGGACGGCGAGTGTGATCTTGATCCAGCTCTTCGGGTACTCGCCGGCGACTGCACCGGTGAAACCGTTGACCACGCACTGGTAGCTTTTGCCGTGGAAGTCGTAGGTGACCAGCCAGAGCGGGACCAAGATGTGCTTGAACGTTTGTGCCGAGAACGTCGGGTTCACGCGGAGATCCCGATGGGTATCGCCCGGAACCCGCGTGGCGCAGAGCTTCTCGGTTTTTGTCACCATGCGGGCGCGAGCGGCTTGGGCGGCGGCGGGCAGGTCGATTTGGTATCGCTCCACGACCCACCCCGAGAGGAATGCGGCATCGTAGGGCACCAACTCGCCGGTGGGAAAGGGTTCCACCTTGCGCAGAAGTTCGGGATGCACCCCACGGGATGCCGGCACGAGCTCGTCGTCGAAGAAGTGCTCAAGCGATCCTGCGGACGGATACCAGCGGATCCGCCGGACCTGGCGCGTGCGGCGCTGGCCCTTGGAATCCGTGTACCATTCGGTCTCGTAGTAATAGTCCCCTGACATGGCGGTCCACGTGGCGTGGACCTGGGAATCGAAGGTCCAGTAGGGCACGTAGAGCCCCTTCACCGTGTCGGTCAGCGCAGCCTGCTTCAGGCGATTGGGAGCGAACCAGCGCGAGCCATACCAGACGCGGATTTTATCGCGGACCTGCGACTCGCTGAGCTTGAGCGGCAGGAGACTTTCCGGGCGGAAGGACTCCTTTACTTCCGTGTACGGAATGAGCGCGGAGGAGCCACAGAAGTCGCAGCGCTGCCCGATATTTCGTTCCTCGAAGACGGAAATGGCTTGGCAGGACTGACACTTCACCTGCGTGCGCTGGGCGTTCCAGCCGCGTGCGCTGTCGGGGATGCTGCGCAGGGCGGTGACGAGGTCGTGCTCGACGATGGTTTCCTCGGACTGGCTGAAGCCGGTCAGTGCGACGGTGGCGGGCGAAGTCGTCCCGCAGAAACCGCAGACCAAGGCTCCCTTGGCGGGGTTCCAGATGGCCTCGGCCCCGCAGGCGGGGCAGGCATACTTGGACTTAGCGGTCGCTTCCAAGACCGGGATGCGGGGGCGGCCGCTCGGTGGACGAGTAAAGACTAGCCCTTGAGGAAATCCTCGAGGGCCGCGCGGGACACGCGCCAAGCGGAGCCGATCTTGCGGCCCTTGAGGGTGCCGGCGGTGAGTTCGGCGAGCACATCGGCCTCGCTGACATTGAGTGCGTGGGCGACCTCGGCGGGGCTCAGGAGAGCGATCACCGGGGGCGCGACGGGCGGCGGTGCGGCTGGGGTGGGAGCGCCGGCCGCAGGCGGAGTCGTCTGGGCGCCGAGCATCCCGCCGGGCTGGTTCATGAGTTGCTGCGCTAGGCCGAAGCCCATCGCGATTTCCGCCGCGGCGCCGGCCGTGCCACCACCGGAGCCCTTCGCGAGGCCCTCGGCCATCTGCAGCTTCACGTAATCATTGAGATTACCGATCGCCGCCATGCTGGAGCGCTTATCGATGGCCTTCTCGACCTCAGGGGGCAGAGAAATGTTCTCGATGATGAAGCTGCTCATTTCCAAGCCGTACTTCTCGCGCAACGCGGGATTGATGATCGGCAGCAGCGCGTCCCCGAGCTCCGAGTAGCGCGTGGCGATATCGAGGGCGGGCACATGAGCGGTCGCGAGCGCGTCGGTGAACACGCTGACCAGCCGCGACCGCATCGTGTCGGCGAATTCGTCGAGACGGAAATGATGGTCCGTCCCGGCGACCTCACGGAGGAATGACTTCACGTCAACGATGCGAAAGTCATAGGTGCCGTAGGCCCGGAGGCGTACGATCCCGAAATCCGGATCACGCATCATGACCGGATTGGCGGTGCCCCATTTGTTTCCGGTGAAGAGCCGCGTGTTGACGAAATAGACGTCTGCTTTGAACGGGCTCTCCAGCCCGTACTTCCAACCCTTCAGCGTGCTGAGGATCGGAATGTTGTCGGTGACCAACGTGTGCTTACCGGGGCCGAACGTGTCGCCGTACTGGCCGAGATACACGAACTGGGCGGTCTGTGATTCGCGGACGATGAGCTGCGCGCCCCGCTTGATCTCCTTGTCCTGATCGGGAAAGCGCCACGACAGCGTGTCGCGCGAATCGTCCTCCCATTGAATGATCTCGAGAAACTGGGTTTTGAGGTAGTCGAGCAGGCCCATAGTGTACGAAAGTGGAGAGACAGCGTCTCCAAGAGACTTCCGATTGCAACGGCGAACGCATGGCGACGCCGTCCGCCGGGCCGTTTTGAGGCTCGCCATGCTGGTCGGGGCTCGCCACGGTTGCGACCCTGCAGGACTGCACGTGGTCTTCGCGCCCGTGAGGATAGGGAGCCTTGGGCTCCGTATCGTCCGAGGCTCAAGCGAAGGTCGTAGCGGGTAGACCTGCGGCGAAGGGCTCCGGCCCGTCGATTCTGACCTAGTCTCTCACCTTATCTGAACGAATCATGACCAATACCTTGATCATCCTGAAGCCGGATTGCATGGCGAAGAAACTCGCGGGAAGCGTAGTGGACCGCTTTGAGAAGGCCGGCTTTGAAATCATTGGCGCGAAGATGATCCGGCTGACGCCGGAGATCCTCCGCGACCACTATGCGCACGTGGCGAGCAAGCCCTTCTACCCGGAGATCGAGCAGTTCATGGGCTCCCGTCCGGTGATTGTGCTGGCCCTGCGGGGTCAGGATGCGGTCGCTCGGGTTCGCGACCTGCTCGGGCCGACCGACTCGCGCAAGGCCCCGAAGGGCACGATCCGCGGCGACTTTGGCACCGACATGATGACGAACGTCGTGCATGCCTCGGACAGCGACGAAAATGCGCGCATCGAACTCGCGCGTTTCTTCCGTCCGGGCGAGCTCTTCGCCTGAGCAAAGCCAGTTTCGGCACGGGTTTACCGCGCCATGAAAAAAGCCCGCGGAAGCGGGCTTTTTTGTGTCCGGGTCGGACGAATCGCTTCGCGGCGGTCAGGTGAGCGGGAGGTGGGGTTCCACCTCTGCCTCGTAGTTGATGCCGGGGATCCCGAAACCGAACAGTTTGAGGAATTCGCTGCGGTAGCCGGCGATGTCGGTGAATGAAGCGAGGTTTTCCGTGGTGACCTGGGGCCAGATGCGGGCGACCTCGGCTTGGATCTCGGGGCGCATCTCCCAGTCGTCGATGCGTACGCGGCCTTGGTCGTCAAATTGGAGCCCCGCGCCCCCATAGAGCTGGGTGGCGAAGAGACGTTGGATCTGCTCGATGCAGCCTTCGTGCGTGCCATTCGCCTTCATGATCTTGTAGAGGATCGAGATGTACAGCGGCACCACCGGGATGGCGGAGCTGGCTTGGGTGACGAGGGCCTTGTTGACCGAGATGAACGCGCGGCCGTAACCGTGCGCCTTGAGGCTGGCGTCGATCTTGCGCGCGGCACGCTCAAGATCGTTCTTTGCGAGACCGATGGTGCCGTTCTTGTAGATCGCCCACGTAACCTCGGGCCCGATGTAGCTGTAGGCCATCGACGTTGCGCCCGGGGCGACCAAGCCCTCGGCGAGGAGCGCGTCGATCCACATTTCCCAGTCTTCGCCGCCCATCACGGCGGCGGTGTCGGCGATCTCCGCTTCGTTGGCCGGCTCGATGGTGATCTGGCTGACGATACCCTTGTCGGTGTCCACCGTCTTGTTGGTGTAGCTTTGTCCGACCGGCTTCAGCACGGACTTGTGGACGGCGCCGGTACGCGGGTGGGTGCGCCGGGGTGAAGCGAGCGAATAGACGATGAGATCGATCGGCCCCAGTTCACGGCGAATCAAGTCGATGGCCTGCCGCTTGATGTCGTCCGAGAAGGCGTCTCCGTTGATGTTCAGTGCTTTGAGACCCGCCGCTCGGGCGGCGTCGGAGAAGGCGATCGTGTTGTACCATCCGGGCGTGGCGGGGCGGTCCTCCTCGGACGGGCGCTCAAAGAAGATACCGAGCGTATTGGCCCCGGAGCCGAAGGCCGCGGCAATGCGGGAGGCCAGGCCGTAGCCCGTCGAGGCTCCGATCACGAGCACGTTGCGCGGACCGTTCTTCAAGGGGCCGCGAGACTTGACTAGATTGATCTGCTCCTGGACGTGGGCGGCGCATCCCTGCGGGTGAGCGGTGATGCAAACGAAGCCGCGGATCTTGGGTTTGATGACCATAGAAAACGGGAAGCAAGTTTCCTTGTCTCGCGAAGGGAGTGCAAGAGTCTAAAGCGCGGTGCGGCGGCGGTGGAGCGGTGCCGCAAGGATCCGCGCACGGAGCCGATCTGGCGGATCTCCTGCTGGGGCGAGCCACGCGAGTTGGCCCACGACCTCGCGCATGTCGCGCTGGAATGCGGAGAGGCCGATCTTCTGGTGGGTCAAGGTGGCCAGCGTCACGCCTTCGGAGGGCTCAAGCAGATCGAGGGCCTCGAGGCAGGCCAGTTGCTCAGCGAGTTCCTCCGGACTCATGGCTGGCTCTTGCCGACGAGCGCATCGCGCAGTTTGAGCAGGCCGCGGCGGATCCTGGCCTTTACGGTTCCGAGGGGTTGGTGGAGGTTGGTCGCGATTTCCTGTTGGGTCAGGCCGCTGAAGAAGGCCAATTCGACCGCCTGCTGCTGGTCGTCGGGGAGCGTGGAAAGCGCCTGCCGCACCGCCCCGGCTCGTTCGCGCGCCTGCAGTGCTTCCGCCGAGTCCGCCGGCGTGTTCGCGCCGGTCTCGCCGTAGCCCAGATCGGCGGGTGGGGTATCGGCGAGGATCTCTGCACGTCGGCGACGCTGGCGTACGCGATCGATTGCGCGGTTGCGCGTCATCGTGACCGCCCAGCTGAACGGGCTGCCTCGGTCTTCGGAGAACTCCATCGACCGCTGCCACAGCGTCAGAAATACGTCGTGAACGACGTCCTCGGCTTCGCGGGAGTCGCCAAGGATCCGCAGGGCGGTGGAGAAGAGCGGACGTGAAAAGCGGTCGTATAATCCGGCAAAGGCGGCGCGATCTCCCTTGGCGGTGCGTCGGAGCAGATCGAGATCGTGCTGCGCCTGGGCGGGATCGATCGGATCCGGAAGGGTAAGCGTGCCAGAGCGCGGAGGCATCAGTTTAGGGCGCGCTGATGCGGGAGCGCACGGTTCGCTGGACCGTGGCGGACGGGCGAGGGGTGGAGTCGGGAGGGAGGCCCACGCGAAAGCCTCATTCCATCTTTGGGCGACGCCCACGCAAGCCTAACTGGACGGCGGGGACGCCGGTCAGTTGGCGGAGTCTTCGTCGTCGACCGGACGATCGAGTTCGTCGCGGCACTCCGCCATCACGCGCAGCCAGATTTCGCGCAGATCAAAGAGCCGCGGGATCATGTCTTCGCGGAGAGCTGTTACGGCGCGGGCCTCTTCCAACGCGACATCCCCGAGCAGGGCGAGCGTCAGATTGAGTTCGCGGAGGGCGCGTTTCAGCAGGCTGATCGCCATCGCGTAATCCCCGAAGTCGAGGGCTTGGATCGCGAGCGTAGCTTGTTGCTCGCCGCGGTGCAGCGACGAGGCGACAAGTAACGCGCTGCGCTGCGGCAACTTGGCTGGATCGATCGCGGCTTTTTCCCACGTGCGCTGCAGCGTGAGATAGATGGCTTTCGTCGCGATGAAGATCGGGTTCTTCAGCAGCGTGTACGGATCGGAGTCTTCCGCGTCGGCGCCGTCGGTTGCCGGATTGGTCGGCGCTTCCGGCGCTTCCTCCTCGGAACTCCAGTCGCCCTCGTCCCAGCCCATGCCCTGCGCCACATGATCAATCCGATCGGGGCGTCCGGCGCTCTTATCGTAGAGCTTCACGTACCGCTGCAGGATTTCATCCTGATCACGCAGGTAATTCTCCCAATCGAACTCGTTCCAAGCCAGTTCTCCCCGGTCCTCCCATTCGTTGTCAGAAGGACCGTCGGATTCGGGATTGCTCATTCGTTAGAACGGTCGGGGACCGTGAGAGGGAGCGAAGGCCCATGGTTTGGAAACGCAACGCGAAAACCCGGGCGAAGGAGCCCGGATTTAGATGTAATACGATTGCGATTGATTTTAGTCCTACGTCCACGCAAGGATGCGCGCTTTCCATGAGTCTCGTTCACCACGAATCGGTGTTTTTTTCCGGCCACGTTCAGGGAGTGGGATTTCGTTTCGCGGCCTTGCAGGTGGCTCGCGAGTACGAGGTCGCGGGCTGGGTGCGCAATCTCGCGGACGGGCGGGTTGAAGTCAGCGTCGAGGGCGAACCTAGCGAGGTGGAGGCCTTTGTCCTCGCCTTGGGCGAGCGTATGCACGGCCACATTCGGAAAACGGAGCGCTCCACGCAGCGGCGGGCGGCTGAGCATCGCGGGTTCGTGATCGCCTAGGTGGCGCGAGGCGTTGCGGTTCGGGGGGAGGAGCGGACGTGCACGGCGGGCGGACGGATCCGGTGATGGAGTTTGCGGGGGTGGGGCGGAGTTATCGCCGCGCCCCGTGGAGTCCCGCGAGGCGGGCGCTGGACGATTTTTCTCTGCGCGTCGGGGCTGGCGAGGTGGTGGCCATCTTGGGGGCGAATGGATCAGGCAAGAGCACGGTCCTCCGCATCGCGGCGGGTTTGCTGCGGCCGACGGCGGGAGTGTGTCGTCTCTGGGGCTGCGCGCGGCCGGCTTCATCACTGTATCGTAAAGTCGGATATGTTCCGGACGTCTGTTCTCTTCCGGGGTTTCTGACGGTGGGCGAGGTGCTGTCCATCGCCGCTCGGCTGGGCGAAGCCCGGCGTGCGGTGGGACTGGGCTTCACTACGGACGCTCTCGCACGGGTGGGACTGGCAGGACGCGGGGGAGACCCGGTGGCAGGACTTTCTCGGGGGCAGGCGCAGCGATTGGGTTTGGCGGTCGTGTTGTTGCGTGCACCCGAGCTGCTGCTTCTGGACGAGCCCCTTTCGCCGCTCGATGATGAGGGCGCCGCGCGGATGGTCGCGCTTCTCGCGGAGCTGCGGAAAGACGGGTGTACCGTGCTGCTGACGGCGCACCGCAGTCCGGAGTTGGCGGGGCTTTGTGACCGCATGGTCTGGCTCGCGGACGGGCGGACGGTGGACGAGCGAACGACACACCGCTGAATGAACGTGGCGCGGGGATGTCTCGCGGCGGGGCGATCCGTTTTGCGGGGGGCGCGCGGCTGCGGTGAGATCGCTTGCCTCGTGAGGTTGCGGATTCGGGCGGCGATGCGGGAGCGCCTGTACCTCGCGGCCTTGGCGGGCGCGGGTGGGGTGGTGAGCGTCGCACACAGCCTCCGCGGTTGGGTGACCGAAGTGGATCGGTGGACGTTGACGTTGGACCTCGGCATGGCGGCGTTGAGCGCGGCGGGAGGCGTGTTGGCTCTGATCGTGACCGTCCAGGCATGGTTCGCGGATGTCATCAACGGCTGGGGGCGGGGCGTTCTGGCGACGGCGGTGGACCTGCGGCGCTGGCTGGTCGTCCACGGTCTCGCCGCAGCCGTCCTCGCGTTGGGCCTGTGTGCCGTTTTTGCGGTGGCGGTGGTGCTGGCTTCGGAGGACGGTGCACTTACGCGCGACCGCGGGGTGCGGGGCGTCATGGCATTGGGCTGGATGTGGCTTAAGCTCACCGCGATGGCGGTCCTTGCCCTCAGCATCGCGGCGCTCTCGCGCACCCCATCGAACGCGACGGTCGCTGCGGCCGGTGTGCTGCTGCTCGGGCACCTCCATCCCTTGATGAGCGTTCTTGCGGATTCAGGAGGATGGAGTGCGATGGGGTGGACCGCCTGCGCGGCGGTGACGCCGGATTTTGCGGCACTAGAGGTGTCCGCTGAGTGGATTGCCCACGGCGGAGCCGATGGGCCGCGACTGCGGGTGGCCGAGTGCGCCGTCCTTGGGGGCTGGGCGAGCGTGGGGTGCTGGAGGGTGTGCTCTCGTGAGTGACGGGTGGCGCGGTGCGGTCGTGGGGACAGCGGTGTTGTTGGTCCTCGGGATGGGCGCGCTCGGCTCCTGGGTGTCCGTGCGAGATGGGCGATCGGGGGAGCAGCGCGACGCGTGGCGCGGACGGGAGCGGGTGGTGTGGTCGCCCCCGCAGGCAGTGGCGCAGGGTTTGCCATCGGGCCTCCGTCGAGTGGCGGCGGGATGGTTCTGGGTGGAGGCGTGGCGGGCGTGGGAACGACAGGACGCGCAGGAACTGCGGCGCGCTCTGGCGTGGACCCTCGCGTTGCGCCCTGAGCAGCTTGGCTACTGGGTCGAGGGGGCGCGGATGCTGGCGTTCGATGTGCCGCAGTGGTCGGGAGGCGACCTGGCGCAGCGACGCCGGGCGCTGGAGGAGGCGTTGCGTTTTTTGGCCGAAGCCGAGAACCTTCACCCCATGGCGTTCGTGATTCCCCTCGAGATCGGCTGGCTGCGCGGGTGGGAACTGGGGGATCTGGAAGGTGCGGAGCGGGCCTTGGCACGAGCCGCGCAGCTGGCTCCCTTACCGAAACAGGCCGAACGGCTGCGCGCGCGGATTCGGGAGCGGCTTCGTCGGAGTGCGGAGGCAAAACAGGGAAGACCCGCTCAGGGCGTCGCAACCGACAGCGGATACCGGTAGACCGGCGCGGGAGTGAGCCTTGACCGAGGAACCCGTCGCCGACCTACTCACTCATCGATCGTGCGATGGGCCAATGGCGCCCGAACCATGGGATTTATTGATCACGCGTGACTTACCGCCCCATCACCTCCTCGCGGAGGGATTTGGGCTTGCTTGGGATTTAATCAAATCTAAGTTCATCAACTCACTCAACTAAAGTGGACACTCCCGGCACTCACCTTCATCCTATCTTCGACCGCGTGGTTTCGCGGGCGGAGAAGGAGCGTCGCCTGAAACAGAAGGCGCGGGTGATTTGGCTTTTTGGTTTGAGTGGGGCGGGTAAGAGCACCCTCGCGAACGGTTTGGAGCGGGCGCTGCTGGCGGACGGTTTTACGACCCACCTGCTGGATGGGGATAATCTACGCTCGGGACTTAACCGGGGCTTGGGGTTCAGCGACGATGATCGGGCCGAAAACCTGCGTCGGGTGGCGGAGGTGGCGAAGCTATTTGTGGAAGCGGGGATGGTGGTGGTGGCTTCGTTCATCACGCCGCTGGCGAGGCATCGGGCGCTGGTGCGGGAGATCGTGGGGTCAGCCGACTACCTCCCCGTGTGGGTCGACGCATCGTTTGAGACCTGTGCGCGTCGCGATCCCAAGGGACTCTACGCCAAGGCGGCGTCGGGTGCCGTGGCCCAGTTCACGGGACGGGACTCGGGCTTTGAGGTGCCGGAGGTGGACGAGGGAGCGTGGACCCTGCGGACGGAGGAGCAGACGCCGGACGAGTCCCTGCGGACGCTGCGTGAGTGGGTCGTGCCGCATCTCAGGTGTGACGGGACAAAGCGGGCCTGAGGCGCCCGGGGAAGCATTTCATGAGTTCGTACCATCTCACGCACTTGGCGCAACTGGAGCACGAAGCCATCTTCGTGATGCGCGAGGTTGCGGCCCAGTTCGAGCGGCCGGCCCTGCTGTTTTCTGGCGGCAAGGACTCGATCGTCATGGTGCGGCTTGCGCAGAAGGCCTTCGCGCCGGCGCGACTGCCGTTCCCGCTGCTCCACGTGGATACGGGGCACAATTTCCCCGAGACGATCGCCTTCCGCGACCACCTGGTGGAGTCGCTCGGCTGCCGCCTGATCGTGCGGCGCGTGGAGGACTCGATTCGCGTCGGCCGCGCGCAGGAGGAGAAAGGCCCCAATCCGTCCCGCAATGCGCTGCAGACGGTGACGCTGCTCGATGCGATTGAGGAGTTTCGTTTCGATGCGTGCCTTGGCGGCGCGCGGCGTGACGAGGAGAAGGCGCGGGCGAAGGAGCGTTTCTTTTCGCACCGGGACGAGTTCGGTCAATGGGATCCCAAGAACCAGCGCCCCGAGCTCTGGAATCTCTTCAACGGTCGCAAGCATCCGGGCGAGCATTTCCGCGTCTTTCCGCTCTCCAATTGGACCGAGATGGACGTGTGGCAGTACATCGCGCAGGAGCAGTTGGAGATTCCGTCGATCTACTTCTCGCACCGCCGCCGTGCGGTGCGTCGTCAGGGCGTGCTGCTGGCGGATACGCCCTTCATCACGCTGCTGGAAGGAGAGGCCTTCGAGGAACTCACGGTGCGCTTCCGCACGGTGGGCGACGCCACCTGCACGGGCGCGGTTGAGAGCACGGCCTCCACGCTGGAGGAAATCATCCAGGAGGTCGCGTCGGCACGCGTGACCGAGCGTGGGGCGAGGGCCGATGACCGCCGCTCGGAAACCGCGATGGAAGACCGCAAGAAGGCGGGGTACTTCTGAGTGCCGCGGCCGCGACCGGAGTTGACGCTACGTTTTCATGTCCACTGACCCGAGATACCTCGCGATGGATTTGCTGCGGTTCACGACCGCCGGCAGCGTCGACGACGGCAAGTCGACCCTGATCGGTCGGCTCCTCTACGATTCGAAGGCGATCTTCGAGGACCAGCTGGAGGCGATCGAGCGCGCGACCGAGCAGCGCGGCGAAGACCACCTCAACCTCTCGCTGCTCACCGATGGCCTCCGGGCTGAGCGGGAGCAGGGGATCACGATCGACGTGGCCTATCGCTACTTCGCGACGCCGCGGCGCAAGTTCATCATCGCCGACACCCCGGGCCACATCCAGTACACGCGCAATATGGTGACGGGTGCCTCGACGGCGAATCTCGCCATCGTGCTCGTCGATGCGCGCAAGGGCGTGGTGGAGCAAACCTGTCGCCACTCGTTCATCGCCGCGCTCCTGCGCATTCAGCATCTGGTGGTCGCGGTCAACAAGATGGACCTCGTCGACTGGTCCGAGGACCGCTTCAACGAGATTGTCCGCCAGTACAAGGACTTCGCCTCGCGCCTCGAGATCCCGGACATTCGCTTCATCCCGATCTCCGCCCTGCACGGCGACAACGTGGTCGACGGCTCGGCTAACATGCCGTGGTACCGTGGGGGCTCGCTCCTGTACACGCTTGAAACCGTCTACATCGGGAGCGATCTCAATCACGTCGATGCGCGCTTCCCGGTGCAGACGGTGATCCGGCCGAATCGCGACGAACATCACGACTTCCGCGGCTTTGCGGGCCGGATCGCAGGCGGCGTGTTCAAGCCGGGCGATGAGGTCCTCGCGCTCCCGAGCGGCCGCACTTCCCGGATCAAGAGCCTCTCTGGACCTTCAGGCCCGCTGACCGAGGCGTTCGCCCCGATGTCGATTGTCATGACGCTGGAGGACGAAATCGACATCTCCCGCGGCGATCAGATTGCGCGCCCGAACAATGCGCCGCAGCAGACGCAGGATATCGAGGCGATGGTGTGTTGGTTCTCCGATAAACGCCTGCAGCCGGGTGGGCGTTACCTGGTGCGGCACACCACGCGCGAGGCCAAGTGCGCGGTGAAGACCGTCCGCTACAAGGTCGACATCAATACGCTGCACCGTGTGCCCGGGGACAGCGACATCGGCATGAACGACATCGGTCGCGTGCACCTGCGCACTGCGGTCCCGCTGTTCTGCGACACCTATGCTCGGAACCGGGCGACGGGCAGCTTCATCCTTGTCGACGAGTTCAGCCATGCGACGTTGGCGGCCGGCATGATTGTCGGAACCTCCGCGGCCGAGCGGCCGGAGTCCGGATTGCTCGAAATGGGCGGTCTGTGAGGCGGCATGGCGTGGGTCCGGAGGCCTTGGCTGCGCCCGGCCTGTCGTGCTACAGAAGCGGCGCGAGCAGACGGCTGAGGTCTTCGGCCATGGTCCGGAGTGGACGCTCGCGCCGCCGGTCCTGAGGGGCCGGACGGCAGCGCTCGATCACGCTGCGGGCCCAGTTGCGCATCTTGGCCACATCCCCGGGGGAATAGACCAGTACGCTGATCTCGAAGTTCAAAAAAAGGCTGCGCATATCGAAGTTGGCGCTGCCAACGAGCCCGATCCGGTAGTCGATGATCACGCTCTTGCTGTGCAGCATGCCCGGCTGGAATAGCATCACGCGCGCGCCGGCCTTCTGCAATTCGCGCAGGTAGTGGCGCCGAGCGAAGTCGGTGATCGGATGATTGGAGCGTGCCGGCACGACCACGGTGACATCGCAACCGGCCCGCGCTTTCACGATCAGCGACCGCTGCAGCACTTCGTCTGGGACGAAATAAGGAGTGACGATCCAGATGCTCGCCTCGGCCTCCTGGATCATGGACAGGACGCCGTCGTAGAGCGGGTCGCCGTCGAGATCGGGGCCGCTGGGGACGACCTGCAGAAGGCTGTCTCCCGCGGGCGGTGGGGGCGGCTCGGTCCAGCGGTCCTGCAACGCCGCGTAGGACTGGCGTGACGCGAAGCACCAGTCGGTGAGGAAGACATCGTTGAGCTCGCTGACCGCCGGGCCGCGGAGGACTGCGCCGAAGTCGGCGAAGCGCTTCCGCCATGGCTTCGGTCCCATGTAGTACTGGGCAAGGTTGTGCCCCCCGACGATCGCGGTGGTGCGGTCGAATACGGCGATTTTTCGATGATTGCGGAGGTTGGCGTAGCCGCGGGAGGTGAGGGGCAGCACCGGGAGGAATCGCACGACCTCACCGCCTGCCTCCCGGAGCGCCTGACAGAAGCCGAAGCTGGCGAAGAGGCTGCCGACGCCATCGAGCAGGAGGCGGACCTTCACCCCTTGGCGCGCCTTCTCGGCCAGCGCCTCGACCAACAGGCGACCCACGGCGTCTCGGCTCAGGATGAAGGTCGTGATATGAATCTCCCGGCGGGCGGAGCGGATGTGGTCGAGGAAGGTGCGGAAGGCCTGTTCGCCGTCGGAGATGAACTCGACCTCGTTGCCGCCGGTGACCACCCCTGCGCCCGTTTGGTTGATGGTCTGCGCGGTCGAGCAGGGCGGCGGAAGCACCGGCGTTTGGCGCACGATCCGCCTGGATGCCGCGATGTGGGAGCGCCTTCGCGCCACGCGCTGTAGCTTACGACGTCCGATCAGCAGATAGAGCGGTACACCGACGTAAGGAAGCAGAACGATGATCAGCAGCCACGCGAGGGTGTTGCTCGGTTGCCGCCGCTCGCTGAGCAGGCGGGCGATCGCGAACACGGCCAACAGGAATCCCCCGATGGTGAAGAGGTAGGGGGTGATGCTGGTGGACAGCACTTCCCAGGCGCCGGAGGGCAGCGTTGGCATCTCCGGGCCATGCAATACCAATCTCGCCTGGCCGCAACCCCCGTCCGTCCGGCGATCTTTCCGCCTGCCGGGCCGGAAAGTGGTGGTAGGACCTGGATTCGAACCAGGGAAGGGCAAAGCCCAAGAGATTTACAGTCTCTCCTCGTTGGCCACTTGAGTATCCTACCAACCGGAACGCGTCAGAACAAAGGATGCACCGTGCGGCGCAAGGCTTTTTTGGCGTCGCGTTGTAACCGGGGGTGCTTCGCGTCATTGACTTGAAACAGGTGTCCCGCGGCCGCGACTCCGGATTCTGCTCGCCCTTGGGGGGCCGGGGCCGCCGCGGACGAGGAGGATTTTCGGCGCTGGTTCCCGCGAGGGTGGTCGGGTTTTGCATCGGGGGGCGCGGACCGTTGGCGAGGGTGCTGTGGGCGCAGGACTTTTTGCGTTGATCGACTTCGGTGAATCCGTCGCGATGCCGTCCGGTGTCCGCCCACTCCGCCCCAATGGCCGAACGTCCGCTTCTTGTCTTCCGCCAGATCACCAAGTCGTTTGGCGCGGTTCGGGCGTTGCGGGGTGTGGATTTGGAGGTGCGCGCAGGAGAAGTGCACGCCTTGCTGGGGGAAAACGGGGCGGGGAAGTCGACCCTCATCAAGGTGGCGACGGGCGCGCACGCGCCGGATTCAGGGACGATTCATCTCGCGGGGGAAAGGCTGGAGCGGCTCGATCCGGCCCTGGCCCGCCGGCGGGGAATCGCTTGCATCTACCAGCAACCGGCACTGTTTCCCGAACTGAGCGTCGCGGAGAATCTTGCGCTGCGCCTCGAGCCGACCTCCGCGTGGCGACGCGTGGTGTGGTCCGAGCGGCGCCGCATGGCGGCCACGTTGCTATCGCGAATCGGTGCCGACATTGATCCGGAGCGGGAGGTCAGAACCCTCTCAATGCCCGAGCAGCAGTTGGTCGAAATTGCCTCGGCCATGGGAGCCGGCGCACGCGTGGTCATCATGGACGAACCGACCGCATCGCTGACGCGGCGCGAGCAGGAGCGGCTCTTCGGGATTGTCACCGCGCTCCGGCGGGAGGGCGTGGCAGTGATTTACATCTCCCACCGGCTCGAGGAGATCCTCACGCTGGCGGACCGGGTGACCGTGCTGCGCGATGGTCAGACGGTCGCCTGCCACGCGCGGGCGGAGGTCGATGAAGCCGCGCTCATTCGCCTCATGGTGGGACGCGAGGTGGACCAGCTTTATCCGGCCTCTGAGTCGGCGCCGGGGGCGGTGCGTCTGGAGTTGAAAGGCCTGTGCTGCCGCGCCGCCGGCGGTCGTCCGGTCAGTCTGCGGGTGCGAGCGGGCGAGGTCTATGGCCTCGCAGGTCTGGTCGGGGCGGGCCGAACGGAGTTAGCACGGACGATCTTCGGACTCACTCCGGCGGATGCGGGGGAAGTGTGGATCGACGGATCCCGCGTGAGCATCGGATCGCCTCAGGCGGCCATCGCGCAGGGCGTTGCCTACGTGCCGGAGGACCGCCGCCGCCACGGCGTGGTGCTCGAGTTGCCGGTGGGGCAAAACATTTCTCTAGCGGCGTGGCGGCGGATCTTCCCGCTGGGATGGCTGCGTGGTGACCGCGAGCGGAGCGAGGCGGAACACTTTGTGCGTGCCCTCTCGATCAAGACTCCGGATACCGATGCGGCGGCGGCAAATTTGAGCGGCGGAAACCAGCAAAAAGTGGCGCTGGCACGCTGGCTGGCCACGCGTCCGCGGGTGTTGGTGTTGGATGAACCGACGCAGGGCGTGGACGTGGGGGCGAAGAGTGAGATTCACCGTTTGGTGCGCCGTTTCGCGGCGGAGGGCATGGCAGTGCTGTTGATTTCGAGTGATCTCCCGGAGGTGCTCGGCATGAGTGATCGGATCGGCGTCATGCGCGGCGGTGAACTGGTCGCGGAATTGCCGCAGGGTGCGACCGCGATGGACGTGATGAGTGCTGCGCTCGGTCAAACGCCATCGGAGGGAGCCGCATGAATCGCTGGATCCGTGAACTCTCGGTCCTTGGGGTCTTGGGGCTCCTGCTCGCCCTTCTTGCGTGGCGAGCTCCGGCCTTCTTTCAACTCCAGCCGTTGCTCTCGCTCCTGGCCCGCGAGGCGCCAGCGCTGGTCGTGGCGTGTGGGGTGGCCATGGTCATCCTCGTCCGCCAGATCGACATTTCGGTCGGGTCGCAGTTTTCGGTCTGCAGCGTATTCGCGGGCGTCTTAGCCGCGGCGGGCTGGCCGCTGGCGGCCGTCGTGCCGGTGGCGGTGCTCGCAGGCGGATCGCTCGGATTAGTCAACGGCCTGCTCGTGGCGTGGCTGGGGCTGCCCTCGATCGTAGTGACCCTGGCCACGCTCGTCGCGTTGCGACAGGGGTTGAATCTTGTCCGGCAGGGCGAGTTCGTGAACCTGCCCGAGCGCATTCAATGGCTGGGTCTGCCGCAGGCGCAGGGACAGTGGCTGCTGATCACAGGTGCCGTGGCGTTGCTCGCGCTGCTCGCCTGGGGCCTGCGTCATTTGGCGGTCGGGCGTTGGGTCTATGCGGTGGGCAGTGATGCGGAGGCGGCGCGACTGGCCGGCATCCGACCGCGGTGGGTGACGCTGGTGACGTTCGTCCTGATGGGGGCGCTGACGGGCATCGCTGCGGTCATGAATGTCGTGCAATCTCCGCAGGTCCAGCCGCTCACCGGCAGCGGATTGGAACTGAAGGCGATCGCGGCGGCGGTCGTGGGTGGAGTGGCGATCTCTGGTGGCCGGGGCAGTCTCTGGGGCGTGCTGGCCGGCCTGTTATTGCTCGCGTGTATTGCCCCCGCGATGGTGCACCTGCGCATCGATGCGTATTGGGAAAAGGCGATTCAGGGCCTGATCATCCTCGCCGCCGTGATGGTGGAGGGAGTGCGGCAAAGGAGGAATCATGGGCGCTGAGCCGGCTCAGCTCTCCACCGTCGCCTCCGCCCGGGCATCGACCTGGCGTCGCTGGCTCCTGCGCTACGAAGTGCTGCTGCTCGCCGTGCTGATCGTTGAGTGGTTGCTCTTCTATCACTTTGGCACGACCACCAACCGCCGGGGTGTCACGGTCGGTTTCGGCACACTGGACCGACAGTTCGATATCCTCCGGCACTCGTGCGAGATCGGCTTGCTGGCTTTGGCGCTCACCCCGGTGATTCTCACTGGGGGGATTGATCTCTCGGTCGGATCGCTGCTCGGGCTGTGCGCGGTCGTGTTCGGGGGCCTCACGCATGCGCTGGGCCTTCCGCTGCCGGTGGCGGCTGTGGTGACGCTGTTGGTCGGCGCTGCGGCCGGCGGGGTGAATGCCGGGTTGATCTGTCAGCTGCGATTGCCGCCGCTGATCGTGACCCTCGGAACGTATTCGCTCTTTCGTGGCTTGGCGGAGGCGTTCACGCGTGGCTCGGTCACGTACAGCGACTTCCCCGCCGGTTTCCTCATGCTGGGGCAGGGGCGGTGGGCTGGACTTCCGGTGCAGGCGTGGATTTTCCTGATGGTGGCGGTAGGAGTGTGGATTTGGGTTCACCGGACGTTCTCCGGCCGGGCCTTTCGGGTCATCGGGTTTTCTCCGGACGGCGCACGCTATGCGGGCGTTGGCGTGCGCGGGCAGTTGACCGCGGCGTACGTCGCGGCCGGGTTGATCGCGGCGCTTGCTGCTCTCGTCTACACCTCGCGGTTGGGTCAGGCGAAAGCGGATGCCGGTTTGGGCTACGAGCTCTTCGCGATCACGGCCGTGGTGCTGGGCGGAACGAGCATTTTCGGAGGCCGTGGTACGGTGACGGGCACGCTTCTGGGGGTTGCGGCCATCGCGGTCCTCAAAAACGGTCTGGCGACGCTTCCGGTGGTGATGCGCATGAACGCGGCCGAGGAGCTGGCGGGCCTGCTCACCGGCGCGCTCCTGCTCGCCGCGCTGGCTGCGGGCAAGCTCGCCGAGCGGTGGCGACGGTCGCCAGCGGGATAGCGCTTGCGCGGGTGAAGCCGGGCGGCTTGAAGTGGCCGGGTGCCGGGGCCGTGGTGATCCCGGACGCTTTCGAACCATGCCCCTCCGTTTCGTTGCTTCCTTCCTTCTCGTCACTCTCGGCGCATCCCTGGGATGGGGCGCGGCCGATTCCAAACTCATGGTGGCCCTGCTGCCCAAGTCCAAGGGCAACGCTTACTTCATTTCCTGCAAGGCGGGCTCCGAGCGGGCTGCGCGAGACCTAGGGGTGGAGTTGCTCTTCGACGGTCCGGTCGATAGCAACGCGGCCAAGCAGAACGAGATCGTCGAGAACTGGATCACCCTCGGGGTCGACGTCATCGCGGTGGCGGCGGAAAATCGCGAGGGTATCTCGACGGCGCTCCGCAAGGCCCGCAGCCAGGGAATCCAAGTCGTGACGTTCGATGCTGATGCGATGCCGGATGCGCGCAGTTTCTTCGTCAATCAGGCGACGCCGCAGGGGATCGGGGAGGCACTCATGGACGAGGCGGCCCGCTTGTGCGGCGGGGAAGGGGAATTCGCGATCATCTGCGCGACACTGACCGCCGGCAACCAGCGGGAGTGGCAGCGGGAGATCGAGCGCCGTCGTCAGGAGCGGTACCCCGGCATGAAGCTCGTCGCGGTGCGTCCGTGCGACGACCTGAAGGACCGCGCACAGTCGGAGGCAACCGCGCTGATGAGCGCGCACCCGAAGCTCCGTTTGATCATGGCGATTTGCTCGCCCGCCGTCCCCGGCGCCGCTGAGGCGGTCAAGCAGGCCGGGAAAGCCGGTGCGGTTCGCGTCATCGGTCTCGGCCTCCCCAATGAAAACCGCCGCTATGTAAAGGAGGGCGTCACGGATACGGTGATCCTCTGGAAAACGGAGGATTTGGGTTACCTCACGGTCCAGGCGGCGGTCGCGCTGGCGCGCGGTGAACTTAAGCCCGGCGCATCCATGTTTAAGGCCGGCGCGCTGGGTGAATTCCGCGTGGAGGGCGACAACATCCTCCTTGGAAAGCCATTCCTGTTCAATCGGGAGAACATCGATCAGTTCGACTTCTGAGCGTCGGTCGGGCTCAGGACTTCGAAGCGCGAAATCTCCAAGCGGCTGTTGACCGTCCGGAAGCCGAACCAGCCGCGCGTGAGGGGCTGGGTGTCCGTGACGTCGAAGATGACTTCCCCGTCGCGGACGAACTGGACGCGACCGCCGGCGAGGGCGCGGAGCTCGATGTGGTAGCGGTGATCGGCGCGAAGCAGGACGTCGGGAGTGTTCCGATCGTGCTCCGGTCGCAGCGGTCGCGCACCGGTGCCGTCGTAGCGTCGGAAGCGCGTAGTCGAGTTGTGGTTGCCGCCATAGCCGACGTAGTAGGTGCGCAGGCCGTCGTAATCCGCGAAGCGGCCGGAGCGTGGGCGCTCGGCTGCGAACAGGTCCAGGGGGTTGGTGGGATGGCTAGCCATCCAGAAACAGTTCAGGTCAGACACCCGCGCGGTCGCCGGGACGCTCACGTCATAGCGAATGATGACCGGAACCTCCAGAGGGGGCCGGAACCAGACGGTGCAACCGGCGGCGTCGGCGATGATGAGTCGACCGGATTCCAGAAAGACGCTTCCTCCGGGCTGCTGCTCAACGACCCATTGTCGTAGGTCGCCCGAGAAGTCGTCGTGGTGTATTCGTTCCAGCGGGGCTGCGCCCAAGAGCGAAATGCTGATCCATGCGCCGATGGAAAGGGCGAGGGGGCGAAGCAGGGCGTCGATCCACGGGAGGAGACGCTGCACCGGCCGTTGGTCGTCGCGTTCAACGCGCGGGATCATGGAGCACGCTGGGTCGATGCTACCGTGCCGGTATTCGCGCGAAGAATCCACGACGGCGGCTCCGCGGCTTCCTTGGTTCGTGGACGCAGGGTGGGTCCCTCGAGGAGTTGAGCGGTCAGCGTGGTCAGGGATGGCTTGGTCGGCACTCCCATTTCATGGTGCAGCAGTTGGCCGACCACGAGTTCAGTGGCGCGCGCACCGATTTGTGCCGGTTGCAGATCGAGACTGGCGCATTCGTGATTGGTCCGGAGCACATTCAAGCAGACAAAGCCGTGCGAATCCGGGAGCTGCGCTCCGGCGGCCTGCATCCAGTGGATGGCCTCCGGAAAGTGACCGATCACGACGTCGGGCCGATGCTTTCGGAACCAGGCGGTAAACTCCTTGGGGCCGATGGAACGCGATCGCAGAACGGGTACCGCATCCGTCTCTGGCGCGTGGTCCTGCAGGGCGAGGAATGCGCCTTCCCAGCGGAACTGCAGCCGCTCGCTGAGCACGGTATCCATGAAGAGTCCCGGGCGACGATAGCCCCGGGCGTGCAGCTCGCCCATCAGTGTCACCATCGAGCGATAGTGGTCGCAGCAGACGCAGTGCAGCGGGGGAGTCTCAATGAAGTAATCTGTGTAGACTGCGGTGTATCGATCCCAGCTGAGGGTGCTCAGATCGGGAGATTCCAGAGCCGGCAGAAGAATCAGACCTTGGATGCCTCGCGTGTGGAGAATGGTGTCCAGGCGATTCAGGCGGACGCCTTGCGGTCCCACGGCGAAGCGTTCGACTCGGAACCCCATTTGCTCAGCGCGGGAGGAGATGCCCGACATCAGTGCGCTGCTGTAGCGCCGGGCTAAGACCGTGTGATTCTCTTCGACGATCTCTAATGCCGCCAGCACCCCGCGGAACTGCTGGCTGCGCGAGCGGCGCAGTTGGGACATCACCGCGCCGGTGAGCGGATTCCGGATGTACCCGGCGGCCTCCGCGGCGGCGCGGACGCGGGCCGCGGTCTCGGCCTTTACGCGAGGCGATCCCCCCAATGCTTCGGAGATTGTGGTGCGGGAGAGTCCGAGTTGTCGGGCCAGGGTGCGCAGCGTTGGGCCAGCCATGGGGTCCCGCTTAGAAGGGTCGGCGCCGCGGCCTTTTCAACGAAAAACCGGAACTGTCAGATTTCAGGGCGTCTGGAGCTCTTCGCTGCTTGGAGTTTTGTTCTGGCGGCGGGTCACCTTCCCCCGCTGTGCTTCCTGCGCCAAGGTCCGCTACCCCCTCCGCACCATGATTCGCAAAGCCTTCGTCATGTCGGTCCACCCAGGCCAAGAAGCCGAGTACGAGCGTCGTCATCGGCCGATCTGGCCGGAGTTGGAGGCGGTGCTGCGTCGCCATGGGGTCCGATCGTACTCCATCTTTCTCGATGAGGGCACCCGCCAGCTGTTCGCCTACGCGGAAATCGAGAGCGAGGAGCGTTGGGCGGACATCGCGGCCACCCCCGAGTGCCGCCGTTGGTGGGCATCGATGCGGGAGCTGATGCCGAGTCACGTCGATGGCAGTCCAGTGAGCGATCCGCTGCGCGAGGTGTTTCACCTTTCATGAGTACGGTACCCCTGCCGGGAACGTTGACGCGCCGGGCCTTTGTTCAGGCCGCCGCTGTGGGATCGGCCGCCGTGTCCTTGCCGTTGGTCGCGTCAGCGAACGAGTCTTCCCGAGGCTCCGCGGTCAGTCAGAGCCCTTCGGCTCGCGCCCACTGGCTGGAGGGGGCACCGGCGTCTCCGGTCGGCTCCAGTTGGGGTATGGCATGGCCCCGGGGTGCGGTGGCGGCGGATGCCGCCTTCGGGGCCCGCGCCGACGGTGGGACGGCGGTTCCCTTGCAGAGCTGGACGCTGGCGACGTGGCCGGATGGTTCGGTCAAGTGGAGCGGGCACGCCGTGTCCGCCGATGCTCCTTCGTTTCGCTCCCTTACCGTCCAAGCGGGGGACGCGCCGATCGCGCCAGCTGCGCCGGTATCGGTGGTCATGACCGATGACGTCATCGACCTCGCGACCGGTGACTTTTCCTGCCGCGTGCAGCGGCGGGGGAAGATCATGTTGGCTTGGCTGCGTCGAGGAACGACTCACGTGGCGGTCGATGGGCGGCTCGTCTGTGTGCGTGAGGAGGAGAACGAGGCCGGCCCCGAGGCGGGCGTCCGGCGGGTCGAATGGGAGGGCGAGGTCACGTCCGCGTCGGTGGAGCAGGCGGGGCCCGTGCGGGCGGTGGTGCGCCTGGAGGGACGGCATGTGGATCCTGCTGGAGCACGGCGCTGGTTGCCTTTCGTGGTCCGTCTGTCCTTGCATGCGGGTGGCACCGACCTCCGCTGGATTCACACCTTCATCTACGAGGGCGATCCGGCAAGGGATCGGATCGCCGGATTGGGGGTGAGGTTCGACGTCCCGCAGCGCGGGCCTCTCCACGATCGCCATGTCCGCTTTTCGGGAGAAGAGGACGGACTATTCGCCGAAGCCGTGCGCGGCGTGACGGGGCTGCGCCGCGATCCGGGCGCCGCGGTGCGGCGGGCTCAGATTGCCGGTGAGCGCACTCCGGACGTGGCGTCCTGGGATCGTCGGGTCGCGTCCCGCCTTCAGTACATTCCGGCGTTTGGAGACTGGACTCTTTTCCAATCCTCTTCGGACGGTTTTGAGGTGGTGAAGCGCACGAGTCGCTCGCACACTTGGATTTCCTGTGTGCGGGGAAATCGAGCGGGCGGACTCGTGAGTCTGAGCTCTCCCGAGGGTGGCATCGCGCTCGGCATCCGGGATTTTTGGCAGAGCCACCCCGCGCAGTTGGATGTCCGGGGTGCGGCGGGCGACGTGGCGACGGTCACGGCTTGGCTATGGGCGCCCCAGGCTGCCCCGATGGACTTGCGGCCGTACCACGATGGCATGGGGCAGGATACGCCCGCCCGTCAACTTGAGGGTCTGGAGGTCACGTATGAAGACTATGAACCTGGCTTTGACTCCCCGGTGGGCGTGGCCCGGACCAGCGAACTCTCTCTCTGGGCGCTCGCTCGCACGCCGAGCCGCGGAGAACTCGCCGCCATGGCGGCGACCGTACGCCTCCCGCATCGACTGCTTGCCGACCGGACGGATCTTTACCGTGCCGGCGTGTTCGGTGGCCTCTGGTCACCGCAGGAGAAGGCTGGCGCCGTGGCCGAAGCGATGGACCGCCAGCTCGCCTCCCATTTCGACTTCTACCTGACCCAGCGGGAACAGCGCCGCTGGTACGGTTTCTGGAACTACGGAGACGTCATGCATAGCTACGATGCGGACCGTCACGAGTGGAAGTACGACATCGGAGGCTTTGCTTGGGATAACTCTGAGCTCTCGACGGATATTTGGTTGTGGCTTTATTTCCTGCGCAGCGGTCGTCCGGAGGTGTTTCGATTCGCCGAGGCGATGACCCGGCATACCGGGGAAGTGGACGTGCATCATTTAGGACCCTTTGCTCCGCTGGGTTCGCGCCACAACGTCCTGCACTGGGGCTGCAGTGCGAAGCAGCTGCGCATCAGCACCGCCGCGAACCGTCGTTACTATTATTACCTCACCGGTGATGAGCGTACGGGAGATCTGCTCCGCGAGCAGGTCGAGGCGATTCGGACGCTGGCCACCGTGCAGCCGAGCCGGAAAGTGGCCGCGTCGCTGGTGACGCCGGCCGATCCTTTGGCGGCGGAAGCTTATGCCAGTTTCGGGCTTGATTGGGGGGCGGCGGCGGCGGCGTGGTTGACGGAGTGGGAGCGGACCGGGAGTGCGGTGCCTCGCGAGCGTCTGCTGGCCGGGATGCGGGGAATCGCGGCGCAGCCCTGGGGATTTTTCAGCCTTGGGGCACCGATTCACTTCGATTCTGGGGCGTTTCGGCGTTCGCCCAGCAAGGAACCGTCTGCGAGTCATCTCTCCGCCGCTTTTGGCCTCGTGGAAGTCTGTGCGGAGCTTGTCCAGCTGCTCGACGTGCCGGAGTTCCGCAGCGCGTGGTTGGAGTATTGTCGACTCTACAACGCAGATGCCGCCGAACAGTCGGCGCGGCTCGGTCGGGCCATGAGAGGCCGGAATCTGGAGCAGGGGCACGCCCGCCTGACGGCCTTTGCCGCAAAGAGCCTGGCGGATCCGGCGTTGGCGATTCGGGCGTGGCAGGAATTCCGACGCGGCGAGAACGGCTGGCGCTCGCGCGACCCTCTGGTGCTACGTCGGATCGAAGGCTCTGCGGTGCCTCGGCCGGTGGACGAAGCGGTGGGTTTCTCGACGAATGCGGCAGCGCAGTGGGGCTTGGCGGCGATTCAGTGCCTCGCGCTCCTCGGCGAGCCACCCGAACTCGGTGCTGAGACTGACGTGCAACGGCCTCGGGAGGGTGGAGGGCGCTGAAGCGGAGGATCGCGCCCGGGGCATCGGCGGCCCCGAGGCGCCGCTGATATTCCGCGGCGTGCGCGGCGGAATCTGTGCGCTCGCGACCGCACGACTTCGGACCGGCCCTCAGCGGCGGACGACAGTGGGAACTTGGCTCACCCGTGTTAAGCAAACGCCCGCCGACCGCGGAGCGGGCAGGCGGGCGTGCGAGCAGACGGGCTTGGATCGGTCGGGTCGATGGACTTAGGTGACGGCGGAATCGGTCACCCGCGCGGCATCGCGGTGTCGGCGTACCTTGAAGTACGTGGCACGGCGACTGAGCATCCGATCGAGCTTGTCGACCAACATGGCGACGGCCTTGTGGCATTCGTCGGCCGCAACGGAGGCGTTCATGTCCGGCCCGTTGATCATGATGTGGCCCTTGGCGGTGAAGCGGTTACTGACGGACTGCTTCGGGTCACACTCCAACTCCACGCGGATCCGGATGATCCGCTCTTCGTGCCGGAACAGACGCTCCGTTTTCTCTCGGACAAACGTCTTCAAGGAAGGCGTGAGCTCGAGATGAATACCGGAAACAATCAGTTCAGGGGTGTGCGGGATACTCTTCATGTTTTTGGGTTTTCGTTTCGGCGTACTGCCGAAAAGGGAAATGCCTCCGCCCTTTGCGCCGCCCCCTTGGGGGTCTCTGCGCGGGAAATCATCGGGCTCGATCCGTAACCGCGGACCGGGACGAATTCCGGTGTGGGGAGGGTTGTCATCACCACGAAATAAACGATACGGCGGGTGTCTCGACTTTGCAATCTTCTACGGCACGATTTGCCCTGAGTTCACCAAGCTTAATGCGCGCCAACCCGATGACTCTTTTGCCAGCCAGCGATCTGCCGACGGTGCTTCGGGGTGCGCGCGCGGGGGCGTTTCGCCAATGATGGCGGTGGACAATCCCAGCGGGTACGATCGGCCGATCGGGCCGTGGGAGCGCCGGTTGCAGCAGGGCGTCGTGCGGCGCATCTCCTTGGCCGAGTTGCGCGGCTGGATCGTAGCGGAGGACGAACGCATCCTTGCGATCAACAAGCCGGGCGATTTTGTCTGCCACCCGTCCAAAGACGGTCCGTGGTCGAGCCTATCGGGAGCCGTGCGGGAGTACCTTGGAGGGGGTGCGGCTCACTTGGTGTTCCGTCTCGATCGAGAAACGAGCGGTCTGGTGATTTATGCCAAGGATCCGGACACGGCCCGCCGTTTGCAGATGGCGGCGCAGGACCGAAAATACGGAAAAACCTACCTGGCGCTGCTCGTCGGCGAGTTGCGCGAGCCGCTCTCGATTGACCAGCCGCTGGGTCCTGATCTGACCAGTCCCGTGCTTGTAAAAAGCAGTGTGGTCCCGGCCGGCGAGGGACAGGAGGCGCGGACGCAGGTCGTTCCCTTGGCCGCGGCGGGCGGTTTCACGCTGGCGCGAATTCGCACGGAGACGGGCCGGAAACATCAGATCCGCGCTCATCTGCAGTGGGCCGGCTACCCACTGGTGGGCGACAAAATCTACGGTCCGGATCCGCGCCTTTTCCTTGAGTTCATCGAACACGGTTGGACCCCTCGTCTGGCCGCGGTGTTGTTTCTGGAGCGGCAGGCCCTGCACTGCGCGGAAATCGATCTACGTCCGGCGGGGCTGACGTGGCAGAGGGAGGTCCCCCTCGCGGCGGATCTGCAGGCCTTCGCGGAACGTCACGGTATGGTACTGCCGCCGCGCCTCCTCTGAGGCGGCCAGCGCGCCGCGCCGTGGCGCGGGCCATGGGTGCGGCTTTGACAGCTGCCGCGGCTTACTCCTAGCTGAACCTTTTTCCCGACGGTCTACTGCGTTCGTTTTCCCCTTCATCATGTCTCAGGTTCGCGTCCGTTTCGCCCCCAGTCCCACCGGTTTCTTCCACATCGGCAGCGCGCGTACCGCCCTGTTCAACTGGCTGTATGCCCGGCACACCGGCGGGGTGTTCATCCTGCGCATCGAGGACACGGACAAGGAACGAAACAGCGAGGAGTTCCTCCGGGTAATCTACGATAGCTTGCGGTGGCTCGGCATGGACTGGGATGAGGGGCCCGGTGTGGGAGGTAGCTTCGGCCCCTACCGACAGAGCGAACGGGCTCCGATTTACCGGGATTACCTCGAGCGCCTGCGTTCAGCGGGACGCACCTACGAGAAAGACGGTGCGACCTTCTTCCGGATCTCGGGCGAGCCTCAGGTGATTGATGATGCCATCCGCGGACGCGTTGAGCGCACTGAAGAAAAGGATTTCGTGATCGTGCGGTCCGACGGCAACCCCGTGTTTCATTTCGTGAATGTCGTGGATGACCTCGCGATGCGGGTGACGCACGTGATCCGAGGCGAGGACCACCTGTCGAACACCAGCAAGCACACCGAGCTTTTTCGGGCCTTCGGGGCGCCCTTGCCCGTGTACGCCCACATCCCGCTGATCCTGAAGCAGAATGGCCCGGGCAAGATGTCGAAGCGCGATCAAGGTGCTCTCATCGAAGAGTATCAGCGCCGTGGATTCCAGCCGGAGGCACTGGTCAACTTCCTCTGCCTGCTCGGGTGGTCGCCCAAGAACGACGCCGAGAAGATGCCGTTGGAGGAGATCATCCGCCTGTTCGATCTGCCGGGAATCAATCAGAGCAATGCGCGGTTCGATGAGCGAAAGCTCGCGCACATGAACATGGCCTATCTCCACGACATGCCGGCGGCGCGCTATGTGCCGCTCGCGCGTGGATTTCTGGAGCGGGGTGGCTTCTTCGGAACCACACCGGTGGACGCAGACTACCTCCGCGAGGTGCTCACTCTGTGTCAGGTCAAAGTACGTTCCCTTGAAGAGCTGCCAGCGGCGATCGGTTTCTTTTTCCGGGAGGACTTTGCGATCGATCCCAAGGCCCGGGACAAGGTCCTGGCGAAGGGTGATCCGTGCGCTCGCCTGCGAGAGTTGCGGGCGGCGTTGGAGCAGGCCGACTTTTCCACCGACGCCACGTTGGAGGCGGCGGTGCAGGCGCTTGCGGTGCAGCAAGGCATGCAGACCGCCGACTACATTCACCCGGGCCGGCTGGCTGTCTCCGGGGTGAGCGCCGGACCAACTTTCTACGGCATCTTTCGCGTCCTCGGCCGCGAGCGCGTGCAGCGCCGGATTGACCGTTTCCTCGCCTCACACTCCCCTACGCCATGACCCCTGCGCCCGCGTCCCCCTCGGTTGCTCTCATCGCCCACGATGCCCGCAAGGAGCAGATGGTGGCGTTCGTTCGCCGCCATGCGGCGTTCTTGGCCACGCAGCGTTTGCTCGCGACCCGGACCACGGGGACCCTGATCCAGCAGCAGACTGGCTTGGTGGTTGAGGCGATGCTCTCCGGACCGATGGGCGGTGACCTCCAGATCGGCGCCAGAGTGGCGACGGGAGAAGTCCGGGCGGTGGTTTTCCTGCGCGATCCCCTGACGGCGCATCCGCACGAGCCGGACATCGCGGCGCTTCTCAAGGTTTGCGACGTCTATAACGTGCCCTTGGCCACCAACGAGGCGACCGGCGATATCCTCGTCCGGCACCTCGCGGAGGCCGCGCGCTAGTCAGGAGGAGCCACTGGCGGCCGAGTTGCCCTCGCCGCTGTCGCCGAACTCCTTCAGCAGACCCGTGAGATACGGGATGAGCTGCTTCTTGCGGCTCACCACGCCCGGAAGATCAAAAATCTCGTCCTTCTCGACGTGTGGATAGGTGATGCGAGCGATGAAGTCGCGGTCACCCTTCACGATCAGCAGCGAATTCTGCGTGTGGATGTCCGTGACGAGGAGCGCGGCAAAGAGGAGTCGCTCGTCGACCTGAAGCTTTCCGAGTTCGTCGGTGATCTGCCGCGAGTGCTTCCAGAAGTTCCCGAAGCCCAGTTCTTCCACCTGCGAGACGGAAAAGCGGACCGCATCTTCGTCGTAGATCTTGAAGTCGGCGCGAATGACGGCAGCCGGCGGTTGTGCGAGGATGACCGATCCCGAGCTAAAGATCGCGTCGGCCAGCGTCCGGGCGTCCACTTGGGCGATGTTGGCGAGCCAGCCGAGTAACGCCGCATCCTTCTCGGTGGAGGTCGGAGACTGCAGCAGCAGCGTGTCGGAAATGATCCCGCCCATCATGACGCCGGCCATCGACGGTGAAGGCGTTAGGCCCTCGCGGCGGAAGAGATCGGCGACGATGGTGCAGGTCGAGCCAACGGGCTCATTGAGGAAAAGGATCGGCTGCTGAGTGTTCAGTGCGCCCACGCGATGGTGGTCGATGATCTCGGAGATGTTCACCTCCGCCGCACCGGGGACGGCCTGCGAGAGCTCGTTGTGATCGACCAAGACGAGCCGGGTCTTCACCGGGCGGAGGATATCGGTGCGAGTCAGGATGCCCTGTAGTTGCCCCTCGTCGTTGAGCACCATGAAGGCCGCCACGTTGGCGGTGGCGGATTTGCGCCGGAGCTCGGAGAGGCGCAGATCGGCGCTGACCGAGGCATACTTTCGATCAATCAGGCGCTCGATCGTTGAAGCCGTGCGGATGACCCAGGCGGTGGTAGCGGAGTCGTAGGGACTGACAATGATTGAGACGCCGCGGGCCTTCGCCTGGTTCACGAGTTCCTCGTCGATCGGCAGGTTACCCGTGACGATGATGGCGCGGACGCCGATCTGTAGCGACCGCTGCTGGATGTCCCAGCGATCACCGACGATGATCATCGAACGTTCCGGCGGAATGCCTTCCTCCTGTGAGATGCGCCAGAAGGACCGCACATCCATCGCGCCGACCCGGACGAATAGCTCCTCGGTCGAATCCGGGCGCTCAACGTGCACCACGCGAGCGCGCAGGGCGCGCGCGATATGGGCAAGGCTCGTGAAGACCTTGCGCATCTCGCGGACCTCGCGAAGGCGCGGGATAAAGAACCCGCCGAGCTGGAAGACGGACACCGTGCCGACGAGCCGACGGTCGCCCGAGACAACCGGGAGCACGCGGATGTCGCGCGACTCGATCAGCTCCAGCGCTTCGGCGCAGGTCGCTGATTCCTGGACCGAGATGACATCCTGCACCATCACATCGCGGACTCGCGGCGTGACGTCGCTGAGGTACAGCGGCAGGGGCTGATTGAAGCGGCCGAGGATCGCGTCGATGCGGGCGTTGGAGTTTCCGCAGCGTGCGGCCACGAAGCCCGATTGTCCGCGGGCCTCCTTGAATGCCGCGTAAGCGATCGCCGAGCAGATGGCATCGGCGTCCGGGTTACGGTGGCCGACGATGTACGTCAGGGACTTGTTCGCGGGAAGGGAGGCAGGACTCATCGTCGGGACCGAGGTGCGGGGCGCGGTAAAAGGCGAGAGCTTAGCACACCTTGTCGGTTAAGGGAATGCCTCTCTGGCGACAGATTCTCGCTAAGGGCCGGACGGCGCGAGGCCGTCCGGGCTGGCGAGGCCGTTGCCAGCGTCGAATCCATAGATGCGACGATTGCCGCCCGCCCGGATGCTTTGCCGCAGATCCGACGTGGGCTGACCGCGCGAGGTCGTGAGTTGGTCTCCGATGCGGCGGTAGTACTGGACGTGGCCACCGAGGAACAGAACGTGGCCTCCACCGTCGGCGTAGGCGCCCTGATTGCTGTCGGTGGCTGTCGTGTTCCATGCCCCGCTGGCGGTCAATCCCCGCGTGAAAGCGAGTGGCGTGGAGCCGGGGTCGGACAGTCGCAGCCCTCCGACGAGGTTCACGCTGGGGATGCGGGCGCGCAGGTCGGCGTTGACCGTGCCGCGACTCGTGTCCGACGGATCGAGCACCCGACTCAGAGATGCGCCATCGTACAAGGGATCGAGCCGGGAAAAGTAGAGACTCGCCTCGTCAAGTCCCCCCGCCGTCGCCAGTTGGGTGAGATAAGAGAAGTATCGGGAGGGAGGATTGGGGCCGGGGGCGACGGCGGTCAGGAGCGGATCGGGGAGGCGGTCCTGATGTTCGGCAGCGTAGAGAAGGGCAGCTTTACCGATTTCTCGCAGGTTGCTTGCGTCGGCGGCCCTTTGGGCCACCTCTCGAACCCGCCCGACGGTGGGAATGAGGATCGCAGCCAGTACCCCGATGATGGCGATCACCGTGAGCAGCTCGATCAGGGTGAACGCGACGCGGCCTTTAAGAGTAATGTTTTGCATTGCATATCGAATGCATAAATAAGCAGAGCCCAGGTAAAGTGGAAAGAGCCGCCCGAAATGTGTGTGGGGCTGGACAAACCTTCGCGCAGGTTCCTACGGTGTGAGGCGATGAAGATTTACCTCGATGGTGCGCTCGTTGATTCAGCGGATGCGAAGATCTCGGTCTTCGATCACGGCCTGCTTTACGGGGACGGTATCTTCGAGGGAATCCGCCTCTACGGCGGCAACGTGTTTCGGCTCGATGAGCACTTGGAGCGTCTGGAGTACTCCGCCAAGGCGATCTTGCTGACGCTGCCTTGGACTCGCCAGCAAATCAGCGACGCAGTCTGTGAGACCTGTCGGGCGAATGGACTGCGTGATGGCTACATCCGGCTCGTGGTGACGCGAGGGGTGGGGGACCTTGGGCTGTCTCCTTGGCTGTGCAAGCTCCCTTCGATTTTCATCATTGCGGACAAGATCGCGCTCTACCCGGCGAAGTACTACACGGAGGGCTTGGAGATCGTGACGGTCGCGACGCGACGCATGAATCCGGCCGCGCTCAGCCCGGCGATCAAGTCGCTGAACTATCTCAACAACATCATGGCCAAGATCGAGGCCCGCCAGGCCGGCGCCCTTGAGGCCATCATGCTCAACGATCAGGGATTTGTCGCGGAATGCACCGGCGATAACATCTTCATTGTCCACAAGGGCAAGATCCTGACCCCCTCCGCCCAGCAGGGCGCCCTCAAGGGAATCACGCGCGACGAGATCTTCTCCATCGCCAAGGAACTCGGTGTTCCGATCGAGGAACACTCACTCACCCGCTACGACGTGTGGAACGCGGACGAAGTTTTCCTCACTGGGACGGGTGCCGAGGTGATTCCCGTGGTCAAGCTGGACGGGCGGACGATCGGCACAGGGGCCCCGGGTCCGATCTTCGGGCGGGTCCTCGAAAGCTTCCGTCGGCGGGTGCTGACCGAAGGAACCCGGATCTGACGAAAGCCCTCCATGGGCTTGGCGCGAAGAGGGCATCGTGGCGCAGTGCTGTGCCACGGCGGCGCAGTGCCGCGCCCTTGCCGCGGGCCGTGGCTCGGGGTTTACCTGCGCTTGCGTTGACCACCGCCGCTGGCACGATGCCTGCAAGGGCGTATGCCGGATGCTTTCATCCCTCCCACAATTTCGTCTCCGTGCGGTCGAAAATTCGTCCGCTTGTGATACTCTCCTCCCATGGGCAGTCCTCTGAAATGTGACCTCTGCAGCAAACCGGCCACGGTGCACCTGACGCAAATCGTCAATAACAAGGTGCACAAGGTGGACCTGTGCGAGGCCTGCGCCCAAGCGAAGGGTGTGACGGACCCCAACGGTTTCTCGCTGGCGGATCTGCTCATGAAGGCGTCCTTGACGAACGAGCCTGCGGCAACGGCGGCGACGCGGTGCGAGCAATGCGGCTTCACTCAGGCGGAGTTCAAGAAGCACGGGCGCTTCGGCTGCTCGCATTGCTACGAGACGTTTGCCGCCGTCGTGGAGCCGATGCTCGGCACGATGCATAAGGGTACGATGCACACCGGCAAGGTCCCGGCGCGTGCGGTCAGTCGCAAGAGCCTCCATGACCGCCTGACGGCGCTCGAGGGTGAGCTCGATAACGCGATCAAGTCTGAGCGCTACGAGGATGCGGCGCGCTTTCGCGATGAGATTCTCAACGTCAAACAAGCCTTCGCCCCGAAGGCGGAGGGGGAGTCGCTCCGGCCATGACGATTCATTCCCTCATCGAGACGCCGTCGGAACTCACGAGTTCAGCCTCGAGCAGCAAGTGTGCGGTCGTACTGATGACGCGGATTCGGCTGGCCCGTAATCTTTCGGGTCGTTCGTTTCCGGGATGGGCCGACGCGGACCAGCGCTCCGAGATTCTCGCCACGTGCCGTGAGGCAGTGGGTGCGCTGAACCCGATGAAGCGCAGCGTCAACGTGGGCGTGTCCGATCTAAACGAGCTCCAGAAGCTCATTTTGGTCGAGCGTCACCTGATTTCCCGCGAGTTGAGTGGGTCCAAATCCGGCTCCGGTCTGGTGATCAACCGTGACCAAACAATTTCCGTGATGATCAACGAGGAGGATCATCTCCGGATCCAGGTGCTGCGCGCTGGGTTTCAGCTGAAGAAGGCGTGGAATGCGATCAACGACTTCGACTCCGCGTTGGAGGAGAAGCTCGACTACGCCTTCTCGCCGCGTTGGGGCTACCTCACCGCGTGTCCAACCAATCTCGGTACAGGCATGCGCGCGTCGGCGATGATGCATTTGCCGGCCCTCGTCATCTCGGGTCAGATGGAGAAAATCGTCCGCGCCGTGAATCAGCTCGGGATGGTCGTCCGCGGACTTTTCGGCGAGGGTTCCGATGCCTCCGGCAGCATCTTCCAGATTTCCAATCAGACTACGCTCGGCGAGCCCGAGGAGGAGATTATCAAGCGTCTTCAAAGCGTGCTCCAGTCGATCATCGAGCATGAATTGAATGCACGGCAAAAGGTGCTCGAAGCCGATCCGCGCAAGCTGTTCGACAAAATTGGCCGCGCGTATGGCATCCTTCAGCACAGCCACGTGCTCAGTTCGGCTGAGGCGATGAACCTGCTTTCCCTCCTGCGACTGGGGATCGACCTCCAGATGTTTCCTGAAGATAGTCGTCCGGTCATCGATCGCCTCTTCATCGAGGCGCAGCCCGGACACGTCCAACACGCGGTCCAACATGATCTCGAGGCTGGGGAGCGCGACGGGATGCGCGCCACCCGGCTCCGCGACGAGTTCGCCCGTTTTCCTGCGCCCGCCACACTTCCACCGTCCGGTGCCAAGCCGGACTGAAACCCTCCGCTCCTTTCCTTCCATGTCCGAACCGATGAACAACTTCACGCCGCGCGCCCAGCAGGTGCTCGCGCTCGCCCGCAAGGAAGCCGACCGCTTCCATCACAATTACGTGGGCACCGAGCACATCCTGCTCGGCTTGATCAAGCTCGGACAGGGCGTGGCCGTGTCCGTGCTCCAGAAGATGGGCCTCGACCTCGAGACCGTGCGCAACGCCGTCGAGAAGCAGGTCGGCACCGGCACCGAGACGAAGACCCAGGGCAGCATTCCGTACACCCCGCGCGTAAAGAAGGTCCTCGCCCTGGCGGGCAAGGAGGCCAAGGCGCTCAGCCACTCGTACGTCGGCACCGAGCACATTCTGCTCGGACTGCTGCGCGAGGGCGAGGGCGTGGCCGCCCGCGTGCTCAAGTCTCTCGATGTCGATATCGAGCGCACGCGGAACGAGATTCTCCGGGAGCTCGATCCCCAGTTCTCCGGTGGCACCGAGAGCGGTGGAGCGGGCGGCGGCGAAGAGGCGGCCGCTCCTTCGCCGCGCGGAGGCAGTTCCGAGGAAGGCAAGAAGGACGTGAAGACGCCCGCTCTGAAGGCCTTCGGCCGCGATCTCACCGAGCTGGCTCGCAAGGGCGAGCTCGACCCGGTCGTCGGTCGCAAGAACGAGATCCGACGCGTGGTCCAGATCCTCTGCCGCCGCACCAAGAACAATCCGGTGCTCATCGGCGAGGCCGGCGTCGGTAAGACGGCCATCGTCGAGGGCCTCGCTCAGGAGATTTCCAGCGGCATCGTACCGGAGATTCTCGCCGACAAGCGCGTGATCACCCTCGATCTCGCGCTGATGGTCGCCGGCACGAAGTACCGCGGCCAGTTCGAGGAACGGATCAAGGCCGTGATGGACGAGATCCGCCGCGCCAAAAATGTCATTCTCTTCATCGACGAGATGCACACCATCGTCGGCGCGGGCGCCGCCGAGGGGGCAATGGACGCGTCGAATATCTTCAAGCCCGCCCTCTCCCGCGGCGAGTTGCAGTGCATCGGCGCGACCACCCTGAACGAGTACCGCAAGTACATCGAGAAGGACTCCGCGCTCGATCGCCGCTTCCAGTCCGTCAAGGTCGAGCCGCCGTCCGTCGAGGACACGATCACGATCCTCAAGGGCATCCGCGGCAAGTACGAGGAGCATCACAAGGCGACGTTCTCCGACAAGTCTCTGGAGGCCGCGACGAAGCTTTCCGACCGCTATATCACCGGACGTTTCCTGCCGGACAAGGCGATCGATGTCATGGATGAAGCCGGCGCACGCGCCCGCATCGCGTCCCTCAGCCGTCCGCCGGATGTCGAAGATCTCACGGCTCAGATCGAGCAGGTCTGCGCGCAGAAAGAGCAGGCGATCGCCGCCCAGCATTTTGAGGAGGCCGCGAAGTTCCGCGATCAGGAGAAGCAGCTACGGCTGCGGCAGGAGCAAATCACCGAAGAGTGGAAGAAGGCCCGCGAGGAAAAGCGCGTGGCGATTGATGAAGACCTGATGATGCAGGTCGTGGCCGATTGGACCGGGATTCCGCTTTCGCGCATGGAGAAGAAGGAGAGCGAGAAGCTCCTCGGTCTTGAGGCCGAGATCCGCAAGGCCGTGGTCGGCCAAGAGGCCGCCGCCGTCGCGATCGCGCGCGCCTTGCGCCGCTCGCGTGCCGACTTGAAGGACCCGCGCCGCCCGATCGGCTCGTTCATGTTCGTTGGCCCCACGGGCGTCGGCAAGACGGAGACGGCGAAGCAACTCGCCGCCCAGATGTTCGGCAACCAGGACGCGCTCATCCAGATCGACATGAGCGAGTACATGGAGAAGTTCGCCGTCTCGCGGATGATCGGCTCCCCTCCGGGCTACGTCGGCTACGAGGAGGGCGGTCAACTCTCGGAGTCGGTGCGCCGTCGTCCGTACTCGGTCATCCTTTTCGACGAGATTGAGAAGGCGCATCCGGATGTCCTCCAGCTGCTCCTCCAGATTCTCGAGGACGGCCGCCTGACCGATTCGCTCGGTCGCGTGGTGGATTTTCGCAATACCATCATCATCATGACGTCGAATGTGGGAGCCTCGCTCCTCCAGCGGCAGACGACGATGGGCTTCGCGGCCGCTTCCGGCAGCTTCTCGGATCACGAGCGGATGCGCGAGAAGGTGCTCGAGGAGGCGAAGCGGATCTTCAAGCCGGAGTTCCTGAATCGCATCTCCGACATCATCTTCTTCCGCCCGCTGGACAAGGCGGACCTTGTCCAGATCGTGGAGATCGAACTGACCAAGTTCGCGTCCCGTCTCACCGAGCGGAAGATCACCCTCGAGTTCAGCGCTGAGGCCAAGACCCTGCTCATTGAGAAAGGCTACGACGAGAAGTACGGTGCGCGTCCCTTGCGTCGCGCCGTCGAGCACTACCTTGAGGATCCTCTCGCCGAGGCCGTGCTGCGTGGCGACATTAAGGACGGCGACGCCGTCTCGGTCGTCCGCAACGGCGACAAGCTGGAGTTCAAGCAGCGCGAGCGCAGCGCACCGGCCGACACCGGCGTGGCCACGTAACGGAGCCACCGCGGCGGTCCGTCGCCGCGCCACCCGCCCGGGGCTCAGGCCCCGCGGGCGGGGCGGCGGAAGATGAGCCAGAGGCCGCCCGCGAACATCGCGAGCGAGTAGAGGGTGCCTCGGCTCAGGCCGAGAACGAGCGAGGCATCGGGTTCGCGGAAGATTTCACACACCACCCGCGCGAAGGCATAGCCGCAGAGGTATTCTCCGGCGATGCGGCCCGGCTGACGCGTCAGCAGGTCCGACCGCCAGAAGCGCCACTGCAGCAGCAGGAGGAGGACGAACCCTTCCAGAAACGCCTCGTACAGCTGTGAGGGATGGCGGGGCGCGATCAAATGCACCGGAAGGCCGGAATCGTCGCTCTGGGGGAAGATTACCGCCCAGGGCACCTTCGTCTCCTTGCCCCAGAGTTCGCCGTTGATGAAGTTGGCGATCCGCCCGAGGAAGAGGCCGAGCGGGGCCACTGAGGCCACGAGGTCGCCGAGATGGACGAACGACTGCCGGTGACGCCACGCGTAGAAACCCAGCGCGACCAGCACGCCCACCAGTCCGCCGTGGAAGGACATACCTCCTTCCCAGATCCGGAGGAGAATCGATGGATCCGCCCGCACCGCGGCAAACTGGTAGAGCAGAAAGTAGCCGATCCGCCCTCCGATCAGTACGCCGAGGACCAGCGCGACAACGAAATCACCGACCAGCGCCGCGGGGAGGGTGGTGCGGCCATGGCGGGCGGCGCGTAGCATCAGCCACCACGCGCCCACGAACCCGATCACGTAGGCGAGGCCGTAATAGCGAATCCCCAATGTATCCGAAAAGCGGAACAGGAAGGGACTGAGGTCGTGAATCCAGTAGGAGGAGGTCATCGTGCGCCAGCCCAGGCAAATGGTTGGCGGCGCGGCGCCGGCCGGGGCTCCCGATGGCTTCGCAGGCGCGGAATCGTGACGCGACAAAAAACGCGGATCTCGGGCATGGAAACAGCCTTGCGCCCCCTGCGGCCCTCGGGCGAGATGGGGTTGCCATGTCCGCCTTGCGACGCACGCCGCTGTACGATTTCCACGTGGCCCGGGGAGGGCGAATGGTGGACTTTGCCGGTTGGGAGATGCCGGTGCAGTACCGCAGCATCCTAGAGGAGCACCGAGCGGTCCGTCGCGCGGCGGGCTTGTTCGATGTCTCCCACATGGGCGAGGTCGAGGTCCGGGGGCCGGGCGCCCGCGCCTTTCTCGATTTCCTCCTGACCAACGACGTGGGCCGGTTGGCTCCCGGTGGCGTGATCTACTCGCCGATGTGCGAGCCGTCGGGCGGGGTCGTCGATGATCTGCTGGCCTACCAGCGGGGTCCGGATGACTATTTTCTCTGCGTGAATGCCAGCAACCTCGCGAAGGATGTGGCATGGATCCGGGACCGGGCGGCGAGTGTCGCTGCGGAGGTCGAGATCGTGGACGTGTCCGACGCGTGGGCCCTCCTGGCGTTGCAGGGACCGCTGGCGGAGCGCCTGCTGCAGCCGCTCACCGGAGCCAAGCTGGGGTTGATCCGGCCGTTCCAGTTCGCCGAGGCCACGATTGCAGGCGTGCTTTGCCTGGCCAGCCGGACTGGGTATACTGGCGAGGACGGCTTTGAGCTGTACCATTCCCCGGCGGATTCCGCGGCGCTGGCCGAGGCGCTTCTCGCCGCTGGCACGCCCCACGGATTGGAACTGTGCGGGCTGGGCGCCCGCGACTCGCTGCGCCTCGAGGCCGGCTACCCGCTTTACGGACACGAACTCTCCGCCGACATCTCACCCTTGGCGGCGGGCCTGGGCTGGACGGTCAAACTCGGCAAGGCCTCCGACTTCGTCGGGCGCACGGCCTTGGCCGCCGAAAAGGCGGCCGGCTCGCCGCGGCGCGTACTGCACTTTCGCACGGGCGATCGGCGCATCGTGCGGTCGGACACCCCGGTCTGCACGGCAGACGGCACCGTCGTCGGGCGGGTTCTGTCCGGGACGCTGTCGCCGATCCTCAATGAAGCAATCGGTTCTGCGCTGGTGTCGACGGCCTTTGTGACGTCGGCGCTTTCTGTCATGATCCGCGGCTCCCAGATTCCCTTGCAGGTCGTACGGCCGCCGCTGGTGGCTCGATCGGCCAGCTGAGCCGGCGCGGTACCTCTACCCCCTCTGTCCACTGTCACATGAGCTCCATCCCCCAAGACCGACACTACGCTAAGTCACACGAATGGGCCAAGCCTGAGCCGGACGGCACCGTGCTCGTTGGCATCACGGACTACGCCCAAGGGGCGCTCGGTGACATCACCTATGTGCAGCTGCCCAAGGCTGGTGCGACGCTGGCCGCCGGCGCCGTGTTCGGCGTCGTCGAGAGCGTGAAGGCGGCCTCCGATCTTTACGCGCCGGTCGGAGGCACGGTGATCGAGGTCAACGGTGCTCTCGAATCGGCACCGGAGACCGTGAACCAAGACCCCTACGCGCGTGGCTGGATGCTTCGAGTGCGTCCCGCGAGCCCCGGTGCGGCCGGTTTGATGGACGCCGCAGCCTACGGTGCGACGTTAGCTTAAACATCGTTGTTGTGGTGATCTCCTTGCCTCTCTTCCTCCGCCGTTCCCCCTATCTCGTTTGCGCCACGCTGGGGCTGATTCTGTCCTTTCCCGGCTGTCGTAAGCCGGAGACGGCTCCGGCGGCCAAGGGGCCGGGCGGAGCCCAGGGCCGCGTCCAACCCGTGGAGGTCACTTCCGTCGTGCGCCGCGACTTGGTCGAGTCGCTTTCGGTGGTGGGCTCGGTCGCGCCCAACGAGTCCGCCGACATGCGCGCGGAGATCGCCGGACTGGTGCGGGGGATCTATTTCGAGGAGGGACAGGCGATCCGCCGGGGCGCCGTCCTGGTGAAGATCGATGATTCAGAAATTCTGGCGCAACTGGCTCAGGCCGAAGCTCGTTTCCAGCTCACCACCCTGAGCCTCGAGCGGGCTGAGAACCTGCGCAAGACCCAGTCCACGACGCAGGCCGATTACGATCGGGCGCGGACCGAGTACGCGTCGTCCAAGGCCGACCTTTCCGTGCTGCGCCTGCGCTTGGAGAAGACAGAAGTGAAGGCACCATTCGACGGGGTCGTTGGGGCGCGCGCGCTTTCCCCGGGCGATTACGTCAACAATCAGACGCCGATCACCACGATCGATGATCTTTCGCGCCTGAAGATCGAGTTTCAGATGCCGGAGCGGTACCTGTTCAAGGTCCAGCCTGGTACGCGCATCACCGTCGCGTCGCGTTCTCTCGGGACGGATGCGGTGGTTCAAGGCGAGGTGTATTTCGTGAGTTCCGTAATCGATCGGGCGACGCGTTCAAGCACCGTGAAGGGCCTGCTGACGAATCCGCCGCCGAGCCTGAAGCCCGGCATGTTCGCAAACATCGAGGTGACCCTCGAGGTTCGCTCTGGGGTGTTGACGGTACCGGAGGGAGCGATTCTGACCAATGCTGCCGGATCGAATGTCATCGTCGCCCGCGGAACGGGCCCGGAGCGTACGGCCGAGTTTGTGCGGGTCACGCTCGGGTTGCGTTCGAAGGGTTTAGTGGAGGTTACGCCGATCGCCGGTGCTCTGGACGAGTCGAGCGAGGTCGTGGCGTCCGGTGTTGGCGGCCTGATCCTGTTTCCCGGCGCCAAACTGCAGCCGCGCCCCTTGAAGGCTGAATTCCGCGTCGGCGAGTGATCGCCTGCGCACCTCGCCCATGATCCTGTCCGATCTTTCGATCAAGCGTCCGGTCATCTGCCTCGTCGCTTCGATTCTGATTCTCTTGGTCGGAGGGTTGTCCTTCCAGAAATTGCCGGTGCGGGAGTACCCGATGACGGATGCTCCGATCATCTCTGTGGAGACGGTGTATCCCGGCGCGTCGGCCGAGGTGGTGGAATCGAAGATCACGGAGCCACTGGAAAAGGAACTCTCGGCGATTGATGGCATCCGTCTGCTGCGCTCGAGTTCCACGGAGGGCCAGTCTCGGGTCACCCTGGAGTTCAACCTGGGACGCAATCTCGACGAGGCGGCGAATGACGTGCGCGACCGGGTGAGTCGGGCGCGCGGTAACCTCCCGCAGGAGGCGCGCGAGTCTCAGGTCTCCAAGGTGGAGGCCGACTCGAATCCGATCCTGTCGATGTCGTTCACGTCGGAAAAGTACTCGCGCCTCGAGTTGTATGATTTCGCCGATCGCCTCGCGGTGCAGCGCCTGCAGACTGTCCCGGGAGTGGGCTCGGTGCTGATTCGCGGACCGCGTTACACCATGCGGCTGTGGGTGGACTCGGACCGCCTGGCGGCCTATGCGCTGACCGTGGCGGACGTGGAGTCGGCGCTGCGACAGCAGAATGTGGAGATTCCTGGTGGGCGGATCGAATCCGTGGCCCGTGAGTTTACGGTGCGCGTGCAGGGAAACATGTCGGAGGTGGCGGACTTCGAAAACCTCGTGCTCGCAGTGAAGGGTGGATACCAGGTGAAGTTCCGCGATATCGGTCGTGTGGAACTGGGTGGCGGCATCAATGACGCGCGCAACGAATCGTTCTTCAAGGGGCAGCCTGCAGTCGGTGTGCAGGTGCTGCGGCAGTCGCAGGCCAACCTCCTGGACGTCGCGCGGGAGATCAAGGCGCTGATCCCCTCGATCCGGGCCGAGCTCCCGGAGGGGGTTAATCTCACGCTTTCCTACGACACGAGTGTGTTTGTGGAGCGTTCCGTGCAGGAGGTGTATCGGACGCTGGTTGAGGCGACGGTGCTGGTGATCTTGGTGTTGTTCGTGTTTCTGCGGGATTGGCGGGCGACGCTGATTCCGCTGCTGGCGATCCCCGTCTCGCTCGTCGGGGCGTTCGCCGTGATGAGCTGGCTGGGGTTCTCGCTCAACATTCTGACCTTGCTTGCGCTGGTGCTCGCGGTGGGCCTCGTGGTGGATGATGCGATCGTGATGCTGGAGAACATTTACCGGCGGATCGAACTCGGTGAACGGCCGATCTCCGCGGCAGTCCACGGAGCGCGGCAGGTGGCTTTTGCGGTGATCGCGACCACGTTGACTCTCGCGGCCGTGTTTGTGCCGGTGGCCTTCCAGTCGGGGCAGACCGGGCGCCTGTTCTACGAATTTGGTTTCACGCTCGCGATCGCGGTCCTCGTTTCGGCGTTCGTGGCGCTCACGCTGACCCCGATGCTCTGCTCGCGGATGCTGACGGCCAAGCGGGACGAGGGTGGGGCGCTGCGTCATGGCTGGCTGTACCGGAAAACCGAGCCGGCATTTGTCTGGTTGAATGGCATCTACGCCTCCTCGCTGCGCAGGTCCCTGCGCGCGAAGACTACCGTGGTGCTCTTTGCGGTGCTTTTTTCGGCGATTGGCCCCTGGCTCTATACAAAATTGCAGCGCGAATTGGTCCCGCTGGAGGACCGCGGCATTTTCACCGCGCAGTTCGTGCCCCCAGTCGGTTCCACTCCGCTCTACTCGGTCACCTATTCGCGGGAAATGGAGCAGATCATTCTCGGGATTCCGGAGGTGGACCGCACCTTTCACCGCGGCGGCGAGGGGCGCGCGTTCATTTTCGCGACGCTGAAACCGTGGGAGGAGCGTTCACGGAAGACGCAGGAGATCATCGAGGAGGTGCGGCGGAAATTTGCGGCGACGATCACGGGGGGCCAAGCCTTCCCCACGCCGATCCGGCCCCTCGGCAATCGCCGCGATCTCCCTGGTTTACAGATGGTCTTGCAAGGGGCGGACTTTCCGACGTTGCAGAAGGCCGGCGCGGCGTTTGCGGAGGAGATGCGCAAGGGCGGTGTCTTCGTGCAGCCCCGCGTGGATCCCCAGCCGACCAAGCCGCAGTTGGAGGTGCGGATTGATCGGGCCAAGGCCGCGGACCTCAAGGTGCCGGTGAGCGATATCGCCAACACCCTAGAAACCCTCATGGGTGGCAAGCGTGTCACTCAGTTCCAGCGCGGCAATCAGCAGTACGACGTGGTGATCCGCGTTGAGGACGAGAAACGCGTCACCCCGGCCGATCTGGGCAAACTGTACGTGCGCTCCCGCGATGGCCAGTTGGTGCAGCTCGTGAATCTCGTCACCTACACCGAGGCGGTGGTCCCCGAGAGCTATCCGCATCTCAACCGCATGCGTTCGGTGACGGTTTCCGGGCAACTGGCCCCGGGAAAGACGATGAGCGATGGCATCGCCTTCATGGAAGAAAAGGCGAAGACCATCCTGCCGCCTGGCTACCGTTATACGTGGGATGGTGAGACGCGGGACTTTGTGGAGAGCACCAGCGACACCACCCTGCTTTTCGGCCTCGCCCTGGTTTTCACGTTCCTGATCCTCGCGGCGCAATTCGAGTCGTGGGTGCATCCGATCACGATCTTCAGCGGCATCCTCCTCGCGATTTCTGGCGGGCTGATTGTTCTCTACTCGACCCGCTTCTGGGGGCCCGCGATGACGGACAATCTCTTTGCGCGATTCGGTCTGATCATGCTTATCGGGCTGGTCGCAAAGAATGGCATCCTGATCGTGGAATTTGCCAACGAGCTCCAGCTGGCGGGGCGCAACGCGGTGGACGCCGCTTATGAGGCCGCGACGCTCCGCTTCCGTCCGATTCTCATGACCTCGATTGCTACGGTGCTTGGCGCGGTACCGATTGCGTTCGCGACGGGGGCGGGTGCGGAGACGCGCAACCCGATGGGGCTGGTGATCGTGGGAGGCCTGACCCTTGCGACGGTGATTTCGCTCTTCGTGGTGCCGGTGGTCTATATTTTGCTCGATCGAGCCGTCATCTGGGTCACCGGCCACGGCAGCGCGCATGGCTTGAAGAAAGCCCAGGAGATTGAGCGTGAGGCGGCCCGTGAGGATGGGCACACCGCGACGGCGCGCTGAGGGCGCCGGGACTGCGCGTCTGCCATCACCGCGGGTCTGAGCCAAGCACGTGGCCGGCGGAGGCGGTAACCCCGTGCCGAACGGCTGAAAGCCTGCTTTGCGCGGATCCCTCGCGCGAAGGTCCCGAGCCAGGCGACCGGGTGGAGGGCGCCCGCTCCAAGCGGAGCGGGCGACGATGAGCGGACCCGGATGAGTTACGACTTCGCAGCGCGGTCCGCCTTACGGCGTTCCGTGGAGGCGAGGATACGCTTACGCAAACGCAGGCTCTTGGGAGTCACCTCGACGAACTCGTCGGCGGCGATGTACTCGATGGCGCGTTCCAGAGAGAGCTTGGTCGGCGGCGTGAGCTGCACGCCCTTACCTTCGCCCTGAGAGCGGAAGTTGGTCAGCTGCTTCGCGCGGACGGCGTTTACCTGGATGTCCTCGTTGCGCGGATTCTCGCCAACGATCATGCCCTCGTAAACATCTTCGCCGGGGCCGACGAACAGCTTGCCGCGCTCCTGCACCATCTCGAGCGCGTAGGCGGTGGTCACGCCCGGATCGGTGGCGATGATCGTGCCGCTCAGGCGCGTCAGCACCTCGCCGGCGTACGGACCGTACTCCTTGAACAAGTGGCTCATCACCCCGCGACCGCTGGTCGCGTTGACGACATCGATCTCCAGGCCGATCAGACCGCGGGTCGTGATTGTGGCCTCGATCATGGTGGAGTGGGGCAGCTTCTCCATGTTCGTCATCTGGCCGCGACGATTGGCGAGGTTCTGCATGATGGATCCGACACACTCGTCGGGTACCTCGATCCAGACCGTCTCATACGGCTCCAGCCGCTGACCGTTCTCGACTCGTTCGATTACGGTGGGACGGGAAACGAGCAACTCGAAGCCCTCGCGGCGCATGGTTTCGACCAGCACGGCGATCTGCATGGCGCCGCGCGCCTTCACGTTGAAGACACCCGCCTTGTCGCTGTCGTCCACGTTGATGGAGACGTTCGTCTTGAGCTCGCGGAACAGGCGCTCGCGCAGCTGGCGCGACGTGACGAGCTTGCCCTCCTTACCCACGAGCGGACCGTCATTGACGCAGAACTGCATCTCCAGCGTCGGAGGATCGATCTGCGCGAACGGCAGCGCGTGGCCGTTTTCCTCGATGGTGAGGGTGTCGCCGATATCGACATCCTCGAAGCCGGCGAGACCGACGATGTTGCCGGCGACCGCGTTGTCGGTTTCGCGGGTACCGAGCCCGGTGAATTCAAAAACCTTGGAAATCTTGGCGCGGACCCGCTGGCCGGTGGCGTGGCGCATGACGAAGACCGGGTCGCCGACCTTGATCTGGCCGCCCAGGATCTTGCCCACCGCGATGCGGCCCACGTAGTCGCTCCAGTCGATGTTGGAGACGAGCATGTGGAACGGCTCGGACGGCTTCGCGAAGGGGGGCGGGACGTGATCGAGGATGGTTTCGAACAGCGGCGTCATGTCCTTCCGCTCGTCGGTCAGGTGGTACATCATGTAGCCGTCGCGGCCGGAGCCGTAGACCACGGGAGCGTCGAACTGCTCCTCGGACGCGTTGAGCTCAAGCAGAAGCTCGAGCACCTTGTCGTACATCTTCTTCGGATCGGCGTTGTCGCGGTCGATCTTGTTGATGACCAGCACCACCTTCAGGCCGTGGGAGAGGGCCTTGCGGAGCACAAAGCGAGTCTGGGCCTGGGGACCATCGTAGGCGTCGACCACGAGCAGCACGCCGTCGACCATGCGCAAGGCGCGCTCCACCTCGCCGCCGAAGTCGGCGTGGCCGGGGGTGTCGACGATGTTAACCGTCTTGTCACGCCAGTGTACGGACGTGTTCTTCGCCTTGATGGTGATGCCCTTCTCCTTCTCGAGGTCCATGGAATCCATGGCGCGTTCCTCTACCTGCTGGTTGGCTCGGTAGACGCCGCCTTCCTTGAGCAGCTTGTCCACGAGGGTGGTCTTCCCGTGGTCAACGTGGGCGATAATGGCGATGTTACGGATGTTCTGGTTCATGGCGCGATGCCGAGCGGCGACTGGAAAAACCGAAGAACCTGCGCGCCGTGGAGGGGATTGGCAAGGCGGAAGGCGGGCGTGTGCGGGCGCGAGGCCGCAGGAAGGCCATGCGAGCGCGCATGGACCTCGCGTTCGCGGCAATTCATTTGCCAAGAATGCGCGCGGGCGGCCTCCCTGCACCCGCGATTTTTTTGCGGTAGCGTGGGGACGGGCCGAGGGAGGAGGACCCTGGAAAAGAGAAGGCCCCGGGACCTTGCGGTCCCGGGGCCAAACTTGGGAGTGGGCGTTCGCCACGCGCTCTTCCCCGACGCACACCTTGGGCGCTCTCGCTTTCGCGGGCGGTGTGCTTCCCGACGCCACTCCGTGCGGCAGCGCACGGCTCTCGGTCTCATGGCGGGACCGTCTCGTCCCTCGCGGGACGGGATTTTGAGTGAGGCCTCTGCGCCCAGATCGGACACTCCCTGCCGGGAGTGGCTCGCTGGACGAGGTGCTGACACGCCTGCAACTTGGTTGTTTCGCGTCGGCACCGTGCTCGCGGGGACGGCCCCGGCTTTTGGCCGGGCGTTGGCCCCGTGCTACGGGTCTAGCCTCTTAACTCTCAGGCTGCGTTCGGACTTGCAGTTGGGTGACGCCGGTTGGCGACGCCGCCCCAAACGAAGGAGGTTTGACGGGCTTTGCCGGGCCCGCTCGCTCCCCGCATCCCCGTCGTCCTTGCGCGCCTCGCCCATGTAGGGTGAGGCCTTTTGGCGGGTGGCCCCGCCGGACAACGCGTTTGCGTGCTGGTCTGCGCAGTAGCAGCCGTAACCCTCTGGGTAACTGCGTCGGCGCACGGATCGAAACGGTCCGTACACCTGACTCGGCGCGGAAGCGGTTTCTACTTCGCTCCTGGCCGCACAGCTCCTGATTCGTGGCAACTGGCACGGTCACGACACCGTCCAGAGGAGCTGGTGATATGTGCCTGCTAGGGCGCTTGCGCACCCCGAGGGGAAGAAGGCACCAGCTGCCCCCCTCCGTTCCCCGGTCACCCGGGATTATCCCAGCCGCCCTGCGTCGGGTTTTTCATGCCGCCGTGGTCTCGACTGTTCTATCAAGGAACAATTCACATCCTGTCCGAGGGTCGAAAAAAGAGAAGCAAAAAGCGATGGAAGTTGTTCACCATCAATGAACTTGTGCATAACCTGTGAATAACGTTGTTCACCGGTTATTCACCGGATGGAGACGCATTCTCTTCTGCGGCAAACCACGGCTTGCCAGCGGGATGGGGAGGCCGATTGTGTGACCGCTTCCATGGACGCCCGCACGCTCCCGATCTACGAGCTGGAGGCCCGTATTCTTGACGCCGTCCGGCGTGAGGGCCGGTTGATCGTGCAGGCACCCACCGGCTCTGGAAAGTCGACCCAGCTGCCGCAGATGTTGCTGGCGGGTGGGGCCCTGGGCGAGCGGGGTGAGGTGGTCGTACTGCAGCCTCGGCGCCTCGCCACACGCCTGCTCGCCCGCCGGGTGGCGGAGGAAATGGATGTCGCACTAGGGTCAGTAGTGGGATATCAGATACGGTTGGAGTCGCGGGTGAGCGCGGCGACGCGCATCCGTTTTGTCACGGAGGGGGTGCTGCTGCGGCAGATGAGCGCGGATCCGCTCCTCCGCGGCGTGAGTGCGCTCGTCTTCGACGAATTCCACGAGCGGCATCTTTACGGCGACATCTCGCTGGCGCGGGCGCTGCAGATCCAGCGTTCCGAACGGCCGGACCTGCGGATCATTGTGATGTCGGCGACCCTCGATGCCGGCGCGCTGCGCAGCTATCTGGCGCCGTGCGAGGTGTTGGTCTCACAGGGCCGGACGCATCCGGTGCGCATCGAGTACCTGGCGCGCTCCGTGGACACGTCCGGTGAGGCGGTCTGGGACGTAGCCGCGTCCGAGTGCGAGCGGGTGGCGGCCCAGACCGCCGGAGACCTGCTGGTCTTTATGCCCGGTGCCTACGAGATCGGTCGCACCGTCCAGGCGATTCAGGGAGTCCGCGGCTTGCGCGACTGCGTGGTGCTGCCGCTGCACGGGGAACTGCCCACGGAAGCGCAGGACCGCGCGGTGGCGCGCAGTGAAACCCGGAAGATCATTGTGTCCACCAACGTCGCCGAGACGTCACTGACGATCGACGGCGTTACGGCGGTGATCGACAGCGGCCTCGCGCGAATCGCACGCTTCGATCCGCATCGCGGGATCAACACGCTGCTGGTCGAGAAGATCTCGGCGGCGAGTGCGGACCAGCGCGCGGGGCGGGCGGGCCGGACGGCGCCCGGTGTGTGCGTCCGCCTCTGGACGGAGCGGGAACACGGCCAACGCGCCCCGCAGGAGATTCCGGAAGTGCGCCGGCTGGACTTGTCCGAGGTCGTCCTGACGCTCAAGGCGAGCGGAATCACGGATGTGGCTGGCTTCCCGTGGTTGGAATCGCCTGAACCCAAAGCGCTGGCGCGGGCGGAGGCGCTGCTCGTAGATCTCGGCGCTGTTTCCCCGGCCGCCGGGAACGCCGCGGGCGGGGCGATCACGGATCTCGGACGCAAGATGCTCCGCTTCCCCGTCCACCCGCGCTACGCGCGCATGCTACTGGAGGCCGATGCTCGTGGGTGCGTGCGGTCGGTGGCGCTGATGGCGGCACTGACCCAGGGCCGGAGTTTCCTCCTGCGCGGGGTGTCCCGAGAAGTGGAGGACGCGCGCGAGGATGCGCTCGGTGAGGAGACCGAGAGTGACTTCTTCCTGCTCATGCGCGCGTGGCGGTATGCGGATTCGGCGCGCTACGCGGTCGACGCCTGCCGTCGCCTCGGGATTCATGCGCAGGGGGCGCGGCAAGTGGGCCCGCTCTTCAGCCAGTTTCTCGAGATCGCCGAGAAAGAGGGACTGGATGTCTCGGAACGTCGGGTGGAGGGTGCGGCTGTAAGGCGCTGCGTGTTGGCGGGGTTTTCAGACCAAGTCGCCCGTCGGCTCGATGCCGGAACGCTCCGGTGCGAACTCGTCCATCAGCGCCGCGGTCTGTTGGCTCGCGAAAGTGCGATCCAGCGCAGCCCGCTGCTGGTGGCGGCTGAGATCAGCGAGGTGGAAGGCCGCGGTGGCGAAGTGAACGTGCTGCTGTCGCTTGCAACCGCCGTTGAGGAGGCGTGGCTCAAGGAACTATTTCCCGATGATTACCGCGAGACCCGCGGAGTGGTCTATGATGAGCAGGCGAAGCGGGTCGTCTCCCGCCGCGAGCGGCGGTTTCGCGATCTGGTGCTCGAGGCCCGCGTCTCCTCGGACGAGGCTCCGCTGAGCGAGGCGGCCGCGTTGCTGACCCGCGAGGTGTTGGCCGGCCGGATCACGATCGACGCTTGGGATGAATCGGTCGAGCAGTGGATCGTTCGCGTCAACCGCCTGGCCGAGTGGTTTCCCGAGTTGGAAGTGAATCCGCTGACCGAGAACGATCGGGCGACCCTGATCGAGCAGATTTGCTACGGGGAGCTGGGCGCACGCGCCGTGAAGGAGAAGGAAGTCATGCCGGTCCTGCGTGATTGGCTCACCGCGGAGCAACTGGCCGTGCTCGACGATTACCTTCCGGAGAAGATCACGATGGCCAACGGTCGGCGCTCGCGCATCCGCTACGCTGCCGAAGGCCCGCCGATCCTCAGTGCACGCATCCAGGAACTGTACGGCGTCGAAGGCCGTTTCACCCTCGGCCATGGCCGGGTGCCGGTGACGATCGAAGTGCTCGCGCCCAACCACCGGCCCATTCAGGTGACGGATGACCTGACCCGTTTTTGGAGTGAGATGTATCCGAAAGTCCGAGCGGAGCTATCCCGCCGTTACCCGCGCCACGAATGGCGTTGATTAGGCCGGCCCAGCGGTGCGTCGTGCCTCGACGGCGGCCGCAAACTGCGCGACCGCGGCGTCGTGACGGGCGCGGAGCTCATCGTGCATGACCAGCGTGCCCTCGGGGGCGATCCTCACCTGATCGTCCGTCGAGTAGACCCCCTGATGGATCTCGGTCGCACCGAGGACGGATAGGACTGGTTTGAGAGCGTAGTCGATGGCGAGGAGATGGGCGAGGGTGCCGCCGGTGGCGAGCGGGAGGACCACCTTGCCGCGCAGGGCGGATTGCGGGAGGATGTCGAGAAAGCCCTTTAAGGCGGCAGTGTAGGAAGCCTTGTAGATCGGCGTGCTCACGACTACGCCCGCGGCGGCGGCGAGAGCCTGCTTGGCCGGTGCAAACGCGGGGCTGTCCCAGCGGCCGAAGATGAGATCCTCCGCCGGGAAGTCACGGACGCTCACCACCTCGGTGGAAAGGCCGCTTTGCTCAAGCGCCTCGGCGGTGGCGCGTAGGATGGCGACGGAGCGAGAGCTGGGGGAAGGACTACCGGAAATGAGGATGACGTCGGGCATGGAGAACGGGGCGCATTCAAGCAGGCCCGACCGAGGTGTCGAGGCCTAGACCGCGGGGCACACGGTTGCCGATTGCGGCCGTGGGTACCGCGGTTCAGCCTACCGCAGGAGTATCTCCTGCCCATGGTTCACCACGATCCCGGTTGCTGCCCCGTCTCTTCACCGCCGGTTTCGAGCGTGCCCCCGGCGGGGCCGTCTCCTCTGGCAGAGGACTCTCGGTACATGGGGATCCGCCGCTCGGAGAACCTGCCCCGGCGGCTGTGGGTCGCGCTCCCGCTGACGCTCGGCGTGATCTATCTCGCGATGGGTGGGCTCTTGCCGGAGACCCTGCGGCCGGACGCATGGGTGCCGCACGCACTTAACGGTTGGCTGCAGTGCCTGCTGACCGTCCCGGTGTTTTTGTGGGCGGGGGCGCCGTTTATCCGACGGTGGGCGATTTCGATTGTCGAGCGTGACACCAACATGTTCACGCTGACTGTGACGGGAACGGGCGCCGCCTTCGGCTTCAGTGTCTTTGCGCTGCTCTGGCCGGAGATGATTCCCGCGGCCATGCGGGCAGGCCTGCACGCGCCGTATTATTTTGAGGCGGCGGCGGTGATCACGACGATCGTACTGGCGGGCCAAGTGGTGGAACGGCGGAACTACGAGCGCACCGGTGCGGCGGTGCGCGCGCTGCTTGATTTGGCGCCGCCGCAGGCGCGCCGAGTGTCGGGCGACCATGAGGAACTCGTTCCGTGGTCGGCGGTGCTCGCGGGGGATCTTCTTGCCGTGCGGCCGGGTGAGCGCGTGCCGGTCGACGGCAGCGTGACCGAGGGCACCTCGGCGGTGGATGAATCAATCATCACGGGCGAGTCGATGCCGGTGGACAAGCAGCCGGGGGATGTGGTGATCGGAGGCACGCTGAACCTCCTTGGCGCTTTCCGCTTCCGGGCCGAACGGGTGGGGGAGGAGACAATGCTGCGGCAGATTGTGCGGCTGGTTGAACAGGCGCAGGAGGAGGATGCCCCCGTGGCGCGATTGGCGGATCGCGTGAGCGCATGGTTTGTCCCGGCGATCCTAGGCGCAGCCATCCTGACTTTCTTGTCGTGGGGCCTCTGGGGTGGATCTACCGGTTGGATCACTGGAGGCATGGCGGCGGTGGCGGTTCTGATCATTGCCTGTCCCTGCGCGTTGGGGCTGGCGACGCCGACGGCGATCATTGCGGCGACTGGGCATGCAGCGCGACGTGGCATCCTGTTCAAGGGCGGGGCGGCGCTGGAGCGCACGGCGGCCCTCCACGTGGTCGTCTTCGACAAGACCGGAACCCTGACCCGAGGCCAGCCCGTCTTGCGTCGGGTGGATGCCATGCCGGGTGAAGACCCGGCCGACGTCTTGCGGATCGCAGCGGCGGCGGAGAGTGCGTCAGAGCATCCCTTGAGCCGAGCGGTCCTTGCCGGTGCGCGTGCGCGTGGTCTGGCGTGGGTGCCGGTCACGGAATTTCGCGCGGTTCCCGGCTGCGGATTGCGCGCCCTGGTGGGGGGCCAGACCGTGCTCGTCGGAACGACGGTGTGGCTGCGGTCCGAAGGCGTCGACGTCACAGCGGCGGAAGCGACGGTTGAGACGGTGGTCAGCGAGGGATGCACGCCACTGGTTCTGGCGCGGGAGGGTCGGGTGATCGGCGTCCTCGGTGTGGCGGATGAAGTCCGCGCAGAGGCGAAGGAAGCGGTGGATGCACTGCGCAAACTTGGGGTTGCGGTGGCGTTGTTGACGGGCGACCGCGGTGCGGTTGCGCGAGCGCTGGCAGCGGAGGTCGGCATCACCGAGGTTCACGCGGAGCAACTGCCGGCCGACAAGTTGTCGCGGATCGAGGAACGGCAGCGTGCCGGGGAGGTCGTCGCGATGGTCGGAGACGGCGTCAACGATGCGCCGGCGCTGGTGCAGGCGGATGTTGGTTTTGCGCTGCGCAGTGGCAATGAAGTGGCTGCTGAGGCGGCCGATGTGATGGTGGTGAGCAGTGACCTGCGAAGTGTGGCGGAGGCCCTCCGCTTGGCCCGGCGGACCCTTCGGATCATTCGCCAGAATCTCTTCTGGGCCTTCGCCTATAACCTTGCGGGCGTGCCGCTGGCGGCGGGACTGCTTTATCCGGCGTTCGGTTGGATGCTGACGCCCGTTTACGCTGGAGTGGCGATGTCCCTCAGCTCGTTCTTTGTGGTTTCGAACAGCCTGCGCCTGGCTTTCCGTCCGGGAGAGCGATCCGGCCGCTGACGACCGAGCCGGAGAATGCGTGCGATTCGTGCAACTTTCGCGGGGTCCGGCGGGTGATGTCAACGAACCGCGATGATTCTCCCGTGCGCCCAGAACCGGCGGAGCTGATGGCTCCTGACTTCACTACGTTCATGAGATCGTATCAGGACATGGTGTATTCCACGGCCGTGCGCGTGGTCGGCAACGCGGCGCAGGCGGAGGACATCGCGCAGGAGGTGTTCGTCAGGGCCTACGCCCGATTTGACGACCTAGGGCGGAGTGCGACGGCGGGGGGATGGCTCAAGACCGTGGCGATGAATCTCTCGATCAATCACGTGCAACGCTACCGCAAGCGCTGGAGTTTCTTCTCGGAACTGGGGCGCTCGCGGGACGGGGCGGCGGACGAACAGCCCGTCGATTTTGCGGATGAATGGCAGGACCCGCTGCTCGGCTTGGCGGCGGAGGAGCGTCGTGCCCGCGTCGACCAAGCCTTAGAACAGTTACCGGATCACCAGCGGGTGCCGCTGGTGCTTTTTCACTTTGAGGACCTTCCTTACGATGAGATCGCGCGGCGACTCGGCGTATCGCTCGCGAAGGTAAAGACCGACATCCTCCGCGGCCGCGCCGCGCTCGCCCGCCTTCTCAGTCAAGACTCTCAACCAGAAGACGCTCTCTTTCCATGAACCGCGCCGACCCCGATCATCGTCACGCTAGGTTGGAGGCCGATATCCATCGTTTGGCCCGATCGCTTCCGCTCCGTTCCGCGCCCGTTTCCTTGGAGGCCCGGGTTCAGTCGGCCGTCGCCGCACAGCGGGCATCGCGAGGGGTTCGCGGCTTCGAGTCGTGGTCTCCCCTCATGCGCGGCGCGTTTCTTGTGGTCGCCCTTGGCTTCGCGGGCGCCTCCGTCTGGTTGCTCCTGCCGGTGCCTTTCGGTGAGGTGTGGGGGGCCGTGGTCGATGCGCTGACCCGGGTCGCATCCCGGATCACGGCGTTGGGTGATGGGGTGCAAACCCTCGGACACCTGCTCATCGGTGCCCTTCCCGACTGGGTTCGCGTCGGGGGACAACTGGCCCTGCTGGCGCTTGGCGCTCTCTATCTGGCGACGCTGGCGGCTGGAGCCGCCGCTTGGCACTGGTGGCAGACCGACGGATCCACCCGTTGATCCGGTTCCTGATCTCCCGCCGCTTCGTTCCTTTCTCATCCTTTGTTCTCTCCCTTTACCATGAAGACACGATTGTCCCTCTTGCTGGCCGCGTCGGTGGCTTGGTCCACCCTCGCGTTGCAGGCGGAAACGCCGACCTCGACCTCGACCACCACCGTGACGGTGGTGGAGATCGGCAGCCCGGATGCGCGGGCGAAGGCCGCGGCGGCGCAGCCGACTGCCCTTGAGCCGGATGCATCACCGGCGCTCGCGACTCCGGTATCCCCCGTACCGGTCGCACCGGCGCTCCCGGCAGCGCCGACGGCCGAGTCGGCCGCAACGGCGCCCGCCGTGCCCTCGGTCCCAGCCGAGCCATCGGAGGAAGCCGCCGCGCCGCGGCCTGAGACGTCCTCGACGGCGTCGACGCCGCGACGGAAGACGGGCCGGGCTCAGACGCCGGAGCTCGTGGCCTTCAACCGCGATATCACTCTTGGCGCCGACGATCACCGGACTGCGGTGGTGGTCATTGGAGGCTCTGCAACGGTGGAAGGGAAGGTGGATGAAGCCGTGGTGGTGATTGGCGGCGACGTTGTCGTGCACGGTCCGGTCGGCGAAGCGGTGGTGGCGATCCTGGGTAAAGTCACCCTCGATGCCCCGGCTGCGGAGGTCGTAGCGCTGGGCGGCGGGGTCGAACTCGGACCCAAGGCGGACGCGCGGAACGTGGTCTCGATCGGCGGTCCGATTGAGCGAGACGAGGCCGCCCGGGTGTCGGGGAGCGTGGCGGAGGTTGCGTTCTTCGAGACGATGCCGGACTTCGGAGGCCTGAGGGCGTGGGTACGTCATGCCTTCTTCCTTGGTCGTCCGCTGGCGTTTCACCCCGACCTGGTCTGGGCGTGGATGATCGCGCTGGTCGCGCTGAGCGTGTACGTCCTGATCGGGCTGCTCTTTCCCCGACCGATTGCGTTGTGCGTCGAGACCTTGGAGCAGCGTCCTGGTGGCACGTTGCTCGCCACGTTGCTGGCGGGTCTACTCATCCCGGTGTTGACGGTTCTCCTGACCATCACGGTCGTCGGCCCCGCCGTGTTTCTGGGGTCGATGCTGCTGGCCCTGCTGGTGGGCAAGACCGCGCTTCTGGCGTGGGTCGGACGCCGAACGCTCGCCGGGATGACGCTCGGAACGCCGTCGCGGACCATCGCCGCGGTCGCGATCGGTGGCGCTGTTGTGGCCCTGCTTTATACGGTCCCGTTTTTTGGAGCGCTCTTGTGGCATGTCGCGTCGGGGCTCAGTCTGGGCTTGGCGTCTTACACGGCGATTCGTGCCCTGCGTTCGTCGAACGGCACACCGGCTGCGGCGGTCTCCTCCGCGGGCGCTCCGTCCGGCGTTGCGGCTCCTGCTCCGTCGGTGGCCGCCGCGTCCTTTGCGGCCGCGCCTTCGCCGTCGGCGGTGCCGAGCCCGGATGGATCGGGCACCGTGGAACCGCCGGTCGTGCCGGTCACGTCTCCTGGGACCGCCAGCAGCTCGGTGGCGTTGGCGCTGGCTGTACCGTCCGCCCTTCCGCGCGCCGGATTCTGGCTGCGGATGCTGGCCTTGGCCATCGACGGCTTGATCGTAATGGTGGTCTCGTCTGCCGTGTACGCGGAACCGAAGCTCTCGCTTGTCCTTCTGGCCGGTTACGGCGCGGTGATGTGGCGGTTCCGCGGCACCACGATCGGTGGGATCGTGTTCGGGATCAAGGTGGTCCGTCTCGATGATCGACCGGTGGACTGGGCCACCGCGATCGTCCGGGCGCTGGCGTCGTTCCTGTCGCTCTTCGCGGCGGGGCTGGGCTTCCTGTGGGTCATCTGGGATCCGGAGCGTCAGGCCTGGCATGACAAGATTGCCGGCACGGTGGTCGTGCGCGTTCCCCGCGGCGTGTCGCTCGTCTGAGCGGCGCGCGGGGTTGGAGTGCGACTCACTTCAACGTTGGCAACCGGGGCCCGGGTGGCCAGCGTCCGAAGGATGGATCCCGCCACGCCACTCGTCGGCCTCATCATGGGCAGCACGTCGGACTGGGCGACGTTGGAGCACGCCGCCGCGAAACTTCAGGAGCTCGGCATTCCGCACGAGCGCCGCGTCGTGAGTGCGCACCGCACGCCGGAGCTGATGTTTGAGTATGCCCGTACCGCGGAGGCGCGGGGGCTGAGGGTGATCATCGCGGGTGCTGGTGGGGCCGCCCATCTGCCGGGTATGACGGCCTCCCTCACGACGCTCCCGGTGCTGGGCGTGCCGGTGGAGAGTGCAACGCTCAAGGGCGTGGACTCGCTTTATTCGATCGTACAGATGCCGGGCGGGGTGCCAGTGGCGACCTTCGCGATCGGCAAGCCGGGGGCAATCAACGCGGCCTTGTTTGCGGCGTCCATTTTGGCGGGCACGGACCCCGCGCTTGCTGAGCGGTTGCGCGCCTTTCGTCACAAGCAGACCGCGTCGGTATTGGCGGCGCAGCTCCCGTAGGCTGACCTCGTCGACCGATCCGCCTTGCGTTGGCGCGGACGCTCCCACGTCGGTGCGACCCGCCTTTTGGCCGCGGATGGATCCGTGACATTTCGTAGGGAGGGCAGAGGGTGCGGAGTCGGAGGTGCCGTACGGCGAGACGTCGGCTCGTTTTGTGCGCTCGCCGCCTGGGCCTGTTTTCTGCATCGTTTCACGTTCGTCCATGAGTCGCTTCGCGCTCGTCACTCCATCCTTCAACCAAGGTGCGTATCTCCGCGCCTGCGTGGACAGTGTGCTTGCGCAGGCCGGAGTGGAGTGTGACTACGCGGTGGCGGACGGAGGATCGACAGACGAGTCGATTGCGGTGCTGCGCAGCTACGGTCCACGGGTCCGCTGGACCAGCGGTCCGGACGGGGGACAGGTGCGCGCGATTAACGCGGGACTTCAGACTCTCGAAGGAGAGTTCTGTGGCTATCTCAACAGCGATGATGTGTTGGCTCCGGGCGCGTTGGCGGCGGTGGCAGACACCTTCGCGCGCCACCCCGACGTGGATGTCATCTACGGGCAGGCGTGGTTCATCGACGCGGGCGGACGGCGGACGCGCCCTTATCCGACGTTACCCTGGTCGGTCCCGCACCTTGTTGACCACTGTTTCCTGTGTCAGCCGGCCACCTTCTGGCGCCGTCGTGTACATGAGCGATGGGGTTGGTTCGCGCCGGAGTTTGATACCACCTTTGATTATGAGTTCTGGCTTCGTCTCGCGTTGGGGGGGGCGCGCTTCCTGCACCTTGAGACGCCGCTGGCGGAGTCGCGGGAACATCCGGAGACCAAGTCCACGCGAGCGCGGGCGAAGGTGTTTGCCGAGATTCGGCGCCTGCAGTGGCGTCACCTCGGCTATTGTGGACGCAACTGGTGGGAGCAGCAGCTCCGGTTCTGGCGCGATGAGTCGGGCGGCAGGTGGGGTTGGCTCGTGCCGGGGCAGAAGGACGAGCGGGTGTATGGGCTTGCGTGGCTTCCGTACGTGCTGTGGCGCCGCCGGCTGGGTGGTCATTTGTTCTACCGTGAAGGTGACTGGCGCGCCTAAGCGGTGCGCGGATTCCGCATCGACGGGCTAGGGCAGGGGCGCAAACATGCGGGCAATGGTGCTGCTCCCGGTCCTTGCTCCGATTCTACTCGTGATCGCGCTGGGCGCGTTCCTGGAGTGGCGTCGGTTCTTTGGGCCCGGCTTTGTGGCTGGAGCCAATCGGCTGACCTATTGGGTTGCGCTGCCGGTGCTGGTGTTTCACAGCCTGACGACGGCAGCCCATGGCGAAACGGAGGTGGCGGGTTTGCTGGGGGTGTTGGTGGGAGCCACGTGGGTAGGGATTGCGCTTGCTTGGGTGCTGGCCCGCTCGATCGGGGTGGAGGGGCCGTCGGTGGGCACGTGGATTCAGGCGGCGTTTCGTGGCAACCTTACGTTCGTCGGCTTGCCCCTGTTGCTCACCCTCCCGGATGTTCCGCGCACGGCGGCCATCCTCGCGCTTGCGCCGCTCCTCGTGGTCTACAACGGGATGTCGGTGATTCTCCTGTTGGCGAGCCGGGCGCCCGTGGATCGGTCAAGCGTGCGCCTGATGCTGCGTGAACTCGTCCGCAACCCGATCATTCTCGCGAGCGTCCTGGGTGGCGCGTGGTACCTGCTGGAGCTACGGGTGTGGCTTCCGCTGGAGCTGGCGCTTGGTCAGGTCGCCAAGATGGCGGTTCCGCTCGCGCTGTTATCGATTGGCTCTGCGCTGGTCACCACGCCGCTGCAAGGAAATGTGCGGTGGGCCATGCTCGCCGCGTGTTTCAAGAGTATCGCCTCTCCGCTGATCGGTCTTGGCCTCGCGCGTCTTGCCCAGCTCGATCCCGGCGCCACACGGGTGGTGCTGGTGCTGTTGGCGTGCCCAACGGCCGGCATCTCGTACACGATGGTGCGAGAACTCGGCGGGGATCAGGCTATCGCGGCTGGAACGATCGTAATCAGCACGTTGCTATCGGCGTTATCGCTCGCGGCGATTCTCACGTGGGTTTAGCCGCGCCGCGCGCGGCGACATTATGACCAGGCGTAGTTGAAGCTGATGCTGATGCGCTCGGCGTCCGCGCGGTTCTGGGCGACCTCGTGGCGCAGCCAGCTCTCAAACAGCAGCACATGGCCGGCGCGTGCCGGGCAGGTGATGTGGGTGCGGTTGGTGGATCGGGCCGTCGCGAGTTTGGGGGGCGCCGCCATCAGACTGGAGAGGCGCGGATCCTCGAACTTGAGGCCCGGGCAACCCTCCGGGGTGGCCACGTAGTACGTCCCGCTGATGAAGGAAAGCGGATGCAGGTGCATGGAGTGCGCCGCGGTGGGCGGCATGATGTTCACCCAGCAGTCGGTCATCGCGATGGAGCGGCCACGGAGATCCATGTCGAGGGACTTGGCATAGGCGCGAACATGTCGCGTCAGACGGCGTTCGAGGGTCGCGAACGTGCTCGAGAACCCGTGCAGGCGATTCATCGAGGCGTAGCTGGTGTAGCCGCCCGGGTAGTTCTGGGTAGACCACCGCCGCCCCGCCGCGTCGAAGTCCCGCAGCCGGAGGCACTCCTCGTGGAGATCGGCGTTGAAGCGTCCCGTCCCGGAGGGCAGGAGCGGTTCGTCGTAAATGTACGTTGTGAAGCAGGCGTGGACGGGCATGGCGGTCGCAGATAAGGTGGAAGAAATCAGCGCACCCCGCCCATCAAGCGGCGCACCCAAGGGACGAGCGCGAGCAGAGCGAGGGTGGCGGCGCCGACCCAAAGGGCCTGATGGAGGAAGAAGCGGGCGAGGTCGTCGGGGTTGGCCGGCGAGAAGCCGCTCGCAAGTACACCGGCGAGCTTGTTGCCCAACGCTGCGGCGAGGAACCATATGCCCATCACCAAGCCCACTAAGCGCGCCGGAGCGAGCTTCGTCATCGTGGACAGGCCGACCGGGCTCAGCAGCATCTCACCGACGGTCTGGAGGAAGAACAATCCAACCAGCCACCCCGGGCCGACCTTGCCCTCGGCGGTCAGCTTGGCAGCCGGTACCATCCAAAGAAAGGACAGTCCAACGCAGAGCAGGCCGAGGACAAACTTCATCGGACTGGAAGGCTGCCGGTGTCCCAAGCGGATCCAAAGGAACGCGAAGACCGGGGCGAGTAGGATGACCCAGATGGAGTTCACCGACTGCCACCACGCGGAGGGAAACGATGCGCCGAGTACTTCGTTGCGGGTGAGTTGGTCGGCGAAGAGGGCGATGGTGGATCCGGTTTGTTCGAAGAGAGCCCAGAAAATCTCTGCGGCGATGAAGAACACAAGGATGGCGGCGATCCGCTTACTGTCGGCATCGCGACGGAATGCGAAGAAGAGCACGGCGACGATCTGTAGCCCGAACAAACCATAGACCAAGGCCGGGTACTCATCGCTCGCTTTCATCGCCGCGATCAGAGCGGCGGAGCCGAGGGCCACGCCGAGCAGCCGAGCCCACGGCCGACGCACCCCCTCGATCTTCGGCGGCGGGTTGCCGACGTGCGCGAGGCGGGCCCCCTTGAGAACGTAGACCAGCAATCCGAAGGTCATGCCTACGCCTGCGGCGGCGAAGCCCCAGTGCCAGCTGTGCAACGGGTTGAATCCCATATTCACCAGCTGCGCCTTCCACGACGGGCTCTGGGCGAGGTAGCCCGTGACCAGCGGGGCGAGGAATGCGCCGAGGTTGATCCCCATGTAGAAAATCGAGAACCCCGCATCGCGACGCTCGTCGTCCGGAGCATACAGGCTGCCGACCATCGTCGAGATGTTCGGCTTGAGCAGCCCTGTGCCCAAGGCGATCAGCACCAAGCCCGCGTAGAAGCTCGTGAGCGAGTTCATCGCCATCGCGAAGTGACCGCACGCGATGATAATGCCGCCCACGAGAACGGCGCGGCGCGAACCGATAAAGTTGTCCGCGATAAAACCACCGAGAATCGAGAGCAGGTACACGCTCATCGTGTACGTCCCGTAGACGGCGGCCGCCTCCTTCGTGTCGTAGCCCAAGCCGCCCTCGGCGGCCGACGTCACCATGAACAGCATCAGCAGCGCGCGCATACCGTAGTAGCTGAAGCGTTCCCACATCTCGGCGAGGAAGAGCGTGCCGAGGCCCCTGGGATGACCGAACATTCCCTGACTATCGCCGTGGACTCCGGAGGAAACAGGGATCGATGCGTGTGCGCTCATGATCGCGGCAGCGTGGGCGGCGTCGATCGGCGGGGCAAATCCCAATCCGCTTCGGGTCAACGACATCGAGTGGCCCCGCCGGGGCGGGGTCACCCTCCACTAGGGGTAATTCCGCGCTGGGTCCATTTGCGCGCGTCCGCCTCACTCCCGGGCGTGGTCGCACTCAGCCGCACCCTTGGCCCTAAAAAGGGCGATTGGTGGGCTGGTCCCGCGACCATGTCCCGGCAGCCTTCCGTTCACGTTGACCAGAAGGTGATGCTCGGGGCGACGCCTGCACTGCAACGAAGAAAGGACAGACGATCCATGAAGACCCTGACAGAAACCGAGTCGGTCGCCACGCTGGGAGGTGGCGGACCGTTGACGCTGGGCGGCATCTTGCTCGGCGTATTCGCCGCAACGGTGACGCACGCCGCCAAAGACATCTACGATAACTGGGGCGAGTTCAAGGAGGCGGTCGCCGATGGATGGAATAACGTGTGACTCAAGGAGACCATTCCATGAACTCACTTTCCATCGATCAACTCGCCGCCTGCCGGGGCGGCGGTGAGCCCTTCCGTACGGACCTCGGACAGTTCATCGGAGCGCACGCGCGCTCTGTGATTCGCCGTGCTCCGTACTGCCTGATCCTCACGGGTACCATCGCCTTCTTCGAGGCGCTCGCGTACGCGCTGGAGGAGTAGCACGTCGCCGCCGCTGTGGGGTCGTCGCCTGGCGACCCCACAGTCGTTCCCACACCCCCTATACTTTCCTCATGAAAGACCACCAACCAATCCCCTCCCGCCGATTCTTCGGCCCCGTCCAACTAGCCAATGTGATCGCCGGCTTCATCGGCTGGATCCTTGCTCACCTCCTGATCACACACTGGGCGAGCTTGAAGGAGATGGCGCGCAGCCTGTTCTAGGGTGCTTTCGGGACATCGGGACGAGCCGCTTTCACGGTTTCCCGGGTCGACCGGGAAGAAACGAAAACGAGGCGGTTGGGGCTTGCTGAGCAAATGCAATGCATTAGCGAGTGCGTGAATCCCTTACCACTCGTGCCCTCCCGGACCTCTGTTTCAACGCGTCTCGCTCCTTCCTCCTCACCGTCGTCCGCTTCGTCGCCGCGCTCCGTCGCGGCGGGAGCCGAGTCGGCGACGCCGGAGTTGCTCGCCCCGCTGCCGCGCGATCTGCAGCCGTGTGATGTGGTCACACTGGCCCACCTCCGCCGCGTGTTGGTGGCCATCGATGACTGCCTCGTGGCGGACTCCGTGCTCCGCCTGTTGGCGCGTTTCCTGCCGCACGCGGAGGTGGAGCAGGTCCGCGATCGCGTGGCGTTGCGGGGAGCGCTGGCCGCGCGAGCGGCGGATTTCCTGATCACGTCCGAGGCGTTGCTTGACGGCGACGCGCTCGATTTGCTCGCGGAGGCGCGGGCGCGGAGGCAGTGCGACCGTCTGCTGGTGCTGACGCACCGCCGTGAGCCTCAGGTCATCTTCGCCATTCGCAGCCTCGGCGCGCATGGTGCGGTTGACTCACGGTCCGATGGTGCTCCGGGTCTGGCCGACGCAATCCGCCGCATTGGCTGTGGGGGCGCGTACTGGAGCCAGTCGTTTTTGGAGATCCTGCGGGGTGAAGGCCCCAATGGTCACGTGCAGCGCGTGCTGAGCCCCGCTGAACTCTATGTCTTCGCGGTGCTGGGCGACGGCTCCGATGACCAGACGGGAGCGGATGTTCTGGGGCTGTCGTTGCAGTCGGTGCACGCTTACCGCAAGCGCATCCACCAGAAGCTACGGCTGCAGCACAAGGGACAATTGGTGAGTCTGGCGATTCGCTGCGGACTGGTTCGTTTCACCGAGCGGGGCGTCGAGAGGCCGGGCATTGAGGCGCTGCGTTCCCGCAGCGTGTTTCGTACGCGGCGAGGCGAGCCGCCGCGATGCCTGCCGGGCCCGCCGGTAGAGTTCGAGGCCTCGTCGTTCCAAGCCGTCGCTGAACCAGCCGCAGCGGGCGTGTCTTTGCGGGGTCAGAAAAGAGTGACGATGCCCTCGAAGTAGGCGGTCACCCAGGGCCGCGCGAACAGCAGATAAATCACCCCGCCCGCGGCGAGCATCGGTCCGAAGGGAACGTGGACGCCGAGCGCGAGTTCGGTCGCTTCGCCCTCGGCCGTCTGCGCCGGTACCATCCGGGCACCGCCACCTCGCCGCCAGAGCCACGCGAGGGCGACCCATAAGGACCCGACGACGGCACCGCCAAAGATGCTGAACATCGCGCCCTGCCAGCCGCAGAACGCACCAATCGCGCCGACCAGCTTCACATCTCCGAATCCCATCGCGTCCTTGCGTAACACCGCCTCAGCGAGGATCGCGATCCAGAGCACCACCGCGGAGCCGATCAAGAGGCCCTTGAGCGAAGCCACGAGGGCACGAAGGGCGTCGGCGATCCAAAATTCGCTGCTGAAGCCATGGATGGCCGGCAGCGCCACCGAGAGAGCGACGCCGAGCAGCGCGCCGCCGATTGTAAGGCTGTCGGGAATGATCAGGTGATCGAGGTCGATGAAACTGGCGCAGATGAGTCCGCTGATCATGATGCAGCCGGCAAGGGCCTGAATCGGTGGCAGCAGCATCCATGAGGCGACAAAGAGCGCTGACGTGAGTGCCTCAATCGCAGCATAGCGGATCGAATACGTCCGGCCGCAACAGCGCGCGCGACCGCGTAAGATGAACCAGCTCAGGATCGGCACGTTGTCGTACCAAGCAATCGGGGCTCCACATCCGCAGCGAGACCCCGGACTCACGATCGAGCGATCGGCGGGCACGCGAAGGATCACGACGTTCAAGAAGCTGCCGATGATTGCGCCGAATACTCCCGCCAGAGCGGGCTTCAGCCAGGGATAGTCAGCGAACAGCACGGAAAAGGAATCAGCCATGAGAAGCCTGAGGGACTGCAGGGGATGGAATCAGGAGGTGCTTCGCTTGTCGATCACCCGACGTCAGAGTCCAAGCGCCCGCCTCGCCGCGGCACGCATGGCGTCGACCGGAATGGATACACCACTCCAAATTGCCAAGGCGCGCGCGCCTTGGTGCACCAGCATGGAGAGGCCGTTGGCGTGAGGGATTCCGTGCGCCGCCGCCGCCGAGAGAAGTCGGGTCTGGGGCGGATTATAGATCATGTCATACACCCCAGCCGGATGCCGCAGCCGCGTCACGTCAAAGGGCAGGGGGTCGTCGGGCCGGAGTCCGGCACTGGTTGCGTTGATGATCATCAAGTCCCCGGGAAGGTCTGCCGGCGGATGCTGCGGGTTGAATCCGTGGACGGGAATGCCGTCCGCAAGGGGCGCGATGAGGTCGAGCAGTTGTTGGAGGTTATCCGCGGATCGATTGGCGATCCAGAGCCCTGCACACCGCTGTTGCAGGCATTCGACCGCCGCCCCCCGCGCTGCCCCACCGGCTCCGAGCAGCAGGATCCGGGCTCCGGTGAGGGGTCGGCCCAACTCTTCGGCGACGGCGGTCGCGAGCCCGTACCCGTCGGTGTTGTAACCGTGCCAGCCGTCCGGAGTCCAAAGCAGCGTATTCACCGCCCCAATCGGTCGCGCTGCGGGGTCGATGGAGTGCACGCAGTCGAAGGCAATGATCTTGTGGGGTACCGTCAGGTTCAGGCCGCGGAAGCCCAGGGCATGAAAGGTGGTCAGGGCGGTGGGAAGCTCTTCTGGGGGTACGTCGAACCGACGATAGGTCCACTCCGCGAAGCGAGGTGCGCTTCGGGCCATTTCGGCAAGGGCGGCCGTGTGCATGGCCGGGCTGATGGAGTGCTTGATCGGATGCCCCAGCACGGCGAGCGCGGTCCCGGCGGGCCGCTGGCCACCGAGGTCCTGGAGGGTCAGAACAGAGTCCATCATTCCAAGTCCGGGGCGAGAGGCCTCGGCTGTCAAACCCCGGTCGAGCGGTCAGATGGGGTCGTCTTCCGCCGCCTGTTCGAACGCCGCGACGAATCCGGCGAAGAGCACCGAGCGCTCGCGGTCACCGGCATGGGCAAAGTGCACGACCAGGTTGCGGCACATCCGGCAGAGGACCTCGGCGGTGGTGGCGGGGACGAGGTCTGCCAACGAGAGATCGACGCGTTCCCGGCGCAGTCGGGCGATGATGTCCTCCGCTGAACGCAGCATTCCACCTTCAAAGGCGTCGATGAAAAAGGGCGTATCGTCGAGGTAGCAGCCGACCACGAAGTGTCCGGGCAGCGCCACGGGTTCAAGGTCGAGGCCAATGCGCTGCGCGACGAGAAGGTAGAGTGTGCTGAGTGAAATGGGGATCCCCATCCGGCGCTCGAGCACGCGGTGCAGGAAGCTGTTGTCAGGATCCATGTACGCATCCTGGTTTCCGCGCAGTTGCTCCTCGTGAAACAGCACGCGATTGATGATCCGGCACTTCTCTCGCGCACTGCTGGGTTCCGTGATCAGATCGGTGCAGCGCTCGGCCCAGCGATCGAGCACGTCATTGATCTGAGCATGCTTCAGGTCCGGTTCGACGACCCGCGCGAGAAACAGCGCCCCGGTCTCCAACTCGTAAGTGCGGGCGCGGATCAGGGCTCGAAAGTCCTCAGCCGGATCGCTCAGTTCGAGTTCGTCGAGGTAGCCTTGGGCAATGGAGGCGAGCGGGCTCTTCGGATTTTGCGCGAGGCTCGTCAGGAGCCGGAGCGCCTCCCGCGGGCGCGCGGAAAAATGAGCGAGCAGTGCGCGCCGGACGGCCGGCGAGGGGTCGTCCAAAAGCCGGATCAGGGCAGCGTCATGCGAAAGAGGGGCCGCAGGCGTCACAATCCCAAATCAAAGGCCCTGCGTGGTCTCGGCAATGCTGAAGCGGCTCGGACTCCCGGCCTAGCTGCGGGCACCAAAGAGCGCGCTACCGACGCGCACGAGGGTGCTTCCCTCTGCGATCGCCGCATCGAGGTCGCCGCTCATGCCCATGGACAACTCATCCAGGGGTAGACCGAAGCGCTTGACCAGATCGTCGCGGATTTCACGCAGTCTCGCGAAGGTGTGGCGTGCAATGCCGGGGTCGTCGCTCAGTGGGGCGATCGTCATCAGGCCCTCCACCCGGAGGTGGGGAAGTGTCAGGGCCTGCTCCAGCAGTGCGGGTGCCGCGTCCGGATCCACGCCGAACTTAGCGGGATCGTTGCCCGCGTTCACTTGCAGCAGGATCGCCAGCCGACGCCCCTGCTCGCCTGCCGCACGATCCAGGGCCGTGAGCACCTTGGCGCGGTCCACGCTCTGGACACGATCGAAGAGCTCCACTGCCTGCCGCGCCTTGTTCGACTGGAGGTGCCCGATCAGTTCCCACCGCAGTGCCCCGACCACGCGAGGACGCTTTTCTGCCGTCTCTTGCACGCGGTTCTCGCCGACGGCCTCGAAGCTGCCGTGCTGCACCACGAACTGCACCACCTCCGGAGCCTGCGTCTTGGTCACCGGAAGGAGGCGCACCTCCGCCGGATTTCGGCCCGCGCGCGCACAGGCTTCCGCGATCCGCGCACGAACGTCAGTCACGTGATCGCAAAAGGCGGTGTAGGTCAGGGACATCGGATCGGAGGGAATGAGGTTGCGTAGAATAAGAAATGTTTATACCAAAGTATACTCGTAAGTTTTCCATGCAGATCGACAATTTCAAGATCTTCGCCGACCTCGTCGAAACGAAGAGTTTTTCAAAGTCCGCCAAAATCAACGGCATCACCCAATCCGCGGTCAGTCAGCAGGCTCGCGCGATGGAGCGGCATTTTAAGACGCTGTTGATCGACCGGAGTCAGAAGCAGTTCCAGCTGACCCGGGAAGGGCAGCGGGTGTACGAGTCGTCGAAGGAGATCCTGCACACCTACGAGAAGTTACTCTCGGAGCTCCAGGAGATGAAGAAGGTGATCAGCGGGATGATCCGTATCTCGACGATCTACTCGATCGGCCTGCACGAGTTGCCGCCCTACATCAAGCGGTTCCTGAACGACTTTCCTTCCGTGAATGTGCGGGTTGAGTACCGCCGTTCGAACCTCGTGTATGAGGATATCCTGCACAATTCGGTGGATTTCGGTCTGGTTGCCTTCCCGGTGAAGCACCGACAGATCGAATCGCTCCCGTTCCGGAATGACAAACTGGTGTTGATCACGCACCCCAATCACGCGTTGGCGCGTCAGGGGGGGGAGGTGGAGTTGAAGGACCTCGCGGCGCAGCGGTTCATCGGGTTCGACCCGGACATCCCGACTCGCAAGGCGGTGGATCAGATTTTCCGGGACAATCGCCTCGAGATCGAGCCGGTGATGGAATTTGACAACATCGAGACCGTGAAGCGGGCAGTAGAGATCGATCATGGGATTGCGATCGTGCCGCAGGCCACGGTGCTTCAGGAGGCCAAGCAGGGCACGTTGGCGACGCTGCGTTTCAAGGGGCGCGAGTTCACGCGTCCCCTCGCCATTCTCTATCGGAAGGGCCGCGTCTTGACGCCGGCGATGAAGAAGTTCGTAGAGACGCTGGGCATGGACCTGCCGGAGGCGCGCGAGACGTGAGGCTCCGGTGGGCAGCGCCTGGCCGTAGGGCGTGGCGAGGAGTAATCGTTGCGCTGGCCCTGGTGGCTACGTGCTGGATCGCTTCTGGATGCGCGCCGCGGGAGTCCCGCGTCCCTCCGCTGGCTGGACCGGAGGCGCCGGCGTGGGAGGCCGACGATCTCGCGGGCATCCGGCACTCTCTGGCGGGCCTTCGGGGCAAGGTGGTGTTGATCGACTTTTGGGCGACGTGGTGTGCCCCGTGTCGGCAAGAGATTCCTGAATACATAGCATGGCAGACGCGCTACGCCAGCGAGGGATTGGTCATCATCGGGATGTCCCTTGATACCCTCCCGGCCGAGGCGGTGAGGAACTTCGCGCAGAAGGCTGGAATCAACTACCCGATCGTACTAGCGGATGCCGACATGGCGGAGGCATACGCCGTCGAGATGTTGCCGACCACGGTGTTGATCGACCGGGAGGGCCGGATTCGCCATCGCAAGGTGGGCGCGATGAAGGATCCCGAAGCGTATGCGGCCAACGTGCGCGCGTTGCTCGCGGAACGAGCGCGCTGATCGCGAACACGGGGCGTCGCCGGCGTGGATGCGGAGCCAGGGTGCTCGCTGGCGCTGTGGGAGCTCAGGCCTGCTTAGGCTTCGTCGCAAAAACGGGCGATGGTCGCCAGTTCGTCGGCGATGTGCCGATCACTGCGGCAGCGCGGCATCTTGCCTTGGCCGCCCCACTTGCCGGCTGCCTTCATCCACTGCTCGAAGAGCCCGGGCATCACGAGGCGGACGATGGGTTGATCGAGGGCATCGCCCTGCCTCTTGCCTGCATAGTCGGCATTGAGGCGCTGCAATTCCCCGTCGAGCTCCGTGGCGATGATCGGCCCCGTGGGCGTGGTTTTTGTCGGGGTGCGGAGCTCGATCCACCACTCGTGGCGACCTCGTTCCTCGGGGCCGGCCTCGGAGAACCACGGGGCGACATGGAAGTTTGCGATTGTCCAGCCGTGGCGCTGGCAGACCGTGAGCAGTGCATCGGTCAGTTCCTTCTCGATCACGTGCTCGCCGAACGCGCTGAGTTGGAGGCGCGTGCGGCCGACATAGATGATCCGGTACGGCTCGAGGGACGTGAAACGAACGACATCGCCGATGACGTAGCGGCAGAGTCCGGCGGGGGTGGTGATGACTACTGCGTAATCGACGCCGGTGCGCACCTCGGCCAGCGGTAGCGCCCGCATCCCCATGCCGGGCAGGCGATCCTCCGAAAACTCCCGCATCGGAATGAATTCAAAGAACAGGCCGGCATCGGCAATGAGTCGGAGTCCGGCGGTGGAGTCGGCGTCCTGGGCGGCGATGAAACCCTCGGAGGCTGGAAACACTTCGTGGAAGGTGACGCCGGGACCGGCTAAGGCCTTGAGCTCTTCAGCAAAAGGGCCCAATGGAACGCCTCCGTGCACGATGCACTCGAGGTTTGGCCAGACGGCGCGCAAGTGCGCGGGACGAATCTTGCCCCGTGAGGCCTTGGCGAGGACGGTATGCGCAAGGATGATGAGCCAGCTTGGGATGCCGGCGATCAACGTGATGTCGCTGGAGAGTGTACGCTCGGCAATGGCCTCCAGTTTGGCTGGCCAATCGGTCATCTGGGCGATGGCTTCGCCCGGCTCGTAGAGATGCGTCTCGGCCCACGAGGGAAGGTTGAGCGCCGTGATGCCGCTGAGATCGCCGGCGAAACTGGGATGCTCCGAGCCGGAAGCGATGCGTTCCAGCGCCGTGGACCCACCGAGGAACAGGTGCCGGCCCTGAAAGATACCCGCGTGGCCGACGCGAGCGCCGTAGCGGAGGAGTGACTCGATCCCCGCACGACGAAAGTGCGCCAGCATCTCCTCCGTCACGGGAACGTACTTGGTCCGACCCGAAGACGTACCCGAGGACAGCGCGAACAGGGACGTACGGCCCGGCCAGAGGACATTGGTATCGCCACGCTTGGTGCTCTCAATTTGCGGGAGCAGGTCCTCATACACCCGGACCGGAACCGAGGAGCGGAACTGGTCGTAGCCCATGCGTGCTTTGATCCCATGGTCGCGCCCCTGTTGGGTGCTCGCGAGGCGTCTGACGAGGTGGTAATACGCCTTCTCTTGGGCGACCAGGGAGCGATCAGGCCCGTTTAGGCGACGCTTGGCCAAAGCAACCGAGAGTCCGGCACCAAGATGGAGAATCGAACGGGGGAGTGCGGGCATGGAACGCTGCGGGCGGTGGCCGGTGGACCAACGCACTGGGTATTCAACGCCCTCGCTCTGGGTAGATTCAGCCGGAGTCATCGGTCTCACGTTTTTTTAACCGCCGGTAGAAGCGATTGATGAAGGGCAGGAAGTTGGCGCTGTGAAAGAGGAGGGAGGCGTGCTGCACGGGGCCGCCACCGGGGTTGGTCACGATATGGCAGCTGCTCTGCGGAAAGTAGGCGCGGTGTGCGGATTGGAAGACAAAGGAACTGGGGGCCTGCGGTGTGAGTACGGCACTCTCTTTCTCCGCGTAGAGGATCAGAGTTGGTGCCGAGCAGAGAGGTAGGAGGGCCTGGCTGAAGTACGCATTTGGCGGCTCGAAGCCGCGCAGGCACTGGACACGGGAGCGGGCGCCGCTCTCGGTGATCGACTGAATGGTCCGTCGGACAGCCGTGATCAGGGTGGCAACTTCACGCGGGGTCAGGAGGCCGCGCAGCGCGGCGCCGTTCTGCGCACCGGCTTCGAACATCTTGGTGAAGATGGCGCGCGAGCGTTCGATCTGCGGCCCGGAGACATCGCCGCCGATTTCAAGGTAGGGTTGGATGGCGCGACCGAGCAGCGTCGTGGGTCGGGCGGCTCCCGGCGGGAGGAGGTCTTCGATGCAGGTCACCGGGCTGACCAGTACCAACCCCCGAATGGGCGTCGTGGCCCCGCGGCGTCGCGCGCGCTTGAGCCATTCCAGAACCAATCCGGCCCCGAAGCTAACCGCGAGAATCACCGGGGCCCGGCCTCTCGTCTCGGCCAGTTCCTCGATGAGGTCGTCGAGCTGGGCGAAGATCAGCTCCGTTGAAAAGTCGTTCGGCGGATAGTTGAAGTAGTAGAGAGAGCCTTGCTGGACTAGGCTTCCGCGCAGCAGGTACACTTGCTCTGGCCCGTGGGGAACGAATCCACCCAGAATGATCGTCGGCGTCTCGCCTCGATGCTCTTCGACAAGGATGGTCGCGGCGGCATCGGTCCCCAGTCCACGCTCGGTGCGCACCGCACGCTGCGCTCGTTCGACGTGTGGCGTGTGGGCGACGACCCGGGGTGGATGGAAACGATGTCCCGTGGTGCGCCACCACGTACGCAAGGGTTTCACCGGAGCCCGTCCCAGCGCCGCCAATTGTTTCAGCGAAGGAAGGAGGCGAAGGGTGGACATGCCAACGGTCTCCCTCGGGCTGACGACCGGGTGCAAAGTGAATCCGGCGTCGTCGCCGCGAGTTCACCGTTGTGACCGTGGCGTCACCGGCGTGGGGCTGCTCCGGGCCTTGCCCTGACGGGAACGGCCGCTACAGCTGAGGGGTGCCTTTGCCGCCGATTCTGTACGAAGACTCCACGATGGTCGCGTTCGACAAGCCGAGCGGGCTGCTGGTTGCTCCCGATCGTTGGGACAAGGCGCGGGAGAATCTCATGGGCCAAGTCCATGCGGCGATGGGCCGGACGGTGGCGAATGTCCACCGCCTCGACGCCGATACGAGTGGCGTTCTTCTCTGTGCCAAGTCGAAGCCGGCGCTGGATTTTCTCAGCGGTCAGTTTCAATCGAAGCACGTGCGCAAGGTCTACCACGCGCTGGTCGTCGTCCTACCGGTCGATCAGGCCATGAAGGTGGTCGCACCGATCCGCACGGAAGAGGGAAACTTACCCGACGCTTTCACGGTCGATCTCGCGTTGGGTGCTGATGAGGCCAATCCGGGTCGGATGCGGGTCTTTCGTCGGCGCGGCGGCAAAGCCTGCTTGACGGAGTTTCGCACGCTGGAGCGGTTCACCGCGCCCGACGGTCGCCGCTATGCGTGGATGGAGTGCCGGCCGCTCACGGGGCGGACCCACCAACTCCGCGTGCATCTGGCTGCCGCCGGTGCGCCCATTCTGGGCGACCGTTTCTACGGCGTGCCTGAGGTGCAACTGCGTCTTTCCGACCTCAAGCGTGGGTACAAGGGACGCGCGGATGAACGTCCGCTGCTGGATCGCTTGGCGTTGCATGCGTCCGACTTGGAGGTGACCCACCCGGAATCGCGCGTCGCCCACCGCATGGTGGCTCCGTTGCCGCACGACTTCGAGGTGGCACTCAAGTACCTGCGGAAGTTCGCCGCGGGGTCCGGGTTCGCCGGACGGCGTCCGCCCAGGCACTGAGTTCCCGTCGAACCTGCGCGGCGGGCATCTCCGGAGCAAACTGAGCGTCCGAGGCCCAGAGGCGTCGGAGCGCGGCGCGATCCTTCCAGACCCCGACTGCCAGACCGGCGAGAAATGCAGCGCCGAGGGCTGTGGTCTCCGCGACCTGCGAACGGATCACCGGAACCCGCAGCAGGTCGCTCTGGAACTGCAGCAGGGCATCGTTCCGGGCGGCCCCGCCGTCCACGCGCAGTTCTCGGAGACGGAGCCCGGTATCCGCGCGCATGGCCGTGAGGAGATCGGCGACCTGGAAAGCGATGCTCTCGACGGCGGCCCGCGCCACGTGCGCCGCGGTGCTGCCTCGCTCCAGTCCCATGATGGTTCCCCTCGCGTCCGGATCCCAGTAGGGCGCACCAAGTCCGGTGAATGCCGGCACGAAGCGCACGCCTCCACTGTCCGGCACGCGAGCCGCGAGAGCCTCGATCTCGTGAGACTTTCGAATCACGCCGAGACCATCACGGAGCCATTGGACCACCGCGCCCCCAATGAAGACGCTGCCCTCGAGGGCGTATTCCAAAGGTCCATCGTTTCCGATCCGCCATGCGATCGTGCTGAGGAGTCGATGGCGCGAACGCACGGGCTGCGTGCCGGTGTGCAGGAGCAGGAAGCAGCCCGTTCCGTACGTCGACTTGGCCATGCCGGGCGTGAAACACGCTTGGCCAAAGAGAGCGGCCTGCTGATCCCCGGCGATCCCTGTGATTGGTAGGCCACGGAGCGCTGGCACGGCAGAGATTTCGCCGAAGAGTCCGCTACTCGGCCGGATCGCCGGCAGGACTTCCCGGGGAATTCGGAACAGCGCGAGGAGCGTGTCGTCCCAGTCGCCCGTGCGAAGATTCACCAGCGATGTGCGCGAGGCGTTGGAAACATCCGTGGCGTGGACGCGCCCTCCGGTGAGTTTCCAGAGCAGCCAGGTGTCGACGGTGCCGAAGGCGAGTTCACCGCGCGCGGCGCGCCGACGTGCGCCTGGAAGGTGGTCGAGCAGCCACGCCAGCTTCGTGGCACTGAAGTAGGGATCGAGCTCGAGCCCGCTGCGCGTACGAACACTCCGGGCGACGCCGGAGCGCCGCAGTGCCTGACACGCGTTCGCCGTCCGGCGATCCTGCCAGACAATCGCTGGCGCGAGCGGTTCCCCGGTGCGGCGGTCCCACAGCAGCGTCGTTTCCCGCTGGTTCGTGATTCCGACGGCGCGGATGCGACCATGGCTCCGGGTCTGGCCCGCCGTACGTGTCGCGACCCGGGCGACGGTCTCCCAAAGGTCCTGCGGTGCGTGCTCCACCCAACCAGGCCGGGGAAAATGCTGGGTGAACTCCTCCTGTGCCGAGGCCACCGGCCGGGCGCGCGTGTCGAACGCGATGGCCCGGGAAGAGGTGGTACCTTGGTCGATCGCGAGAACCAGGGACATGTCCGGCCGTTCCGGCTAAGAGAGCATTGCGGCGATGCAGGCGGTCAGAAAACAAGCCAAGCTGCCGCCGAGCAGTGCTCGCCACCCCAGACGCGCGAGCTCTCCGCGACGCTCGGGGGCGAGCGCGCCGATGCCACCGATCTGGATGCCGATCGAGGCAATGTTGGAGAAGCCGCAGAGCGCGTAGGTGACGATGATGCGCGTCCGATCATCGGTGAGCACACCCTCGGACTGCAGGCGACTCATCGAGAAGTACGCGTAAAACTCATTCAACACCGTTTTCTCGCCGATCAATTGGCCCGCCACGAGGACATGCTGGGAATCGACGCCCATGAGCCACGCAAGCGGTGCACCGAGCATGCCGAACAGGAACTGCAGCGAGAGCCCCGGGTAGCGTCCGCCGCTCGCTTCCGCGATCCAGCGGTTGGCACCGGTCCATTCTCCGATGCCGGCCGACAGGACCCAGTTGCCAAGCGCGATCAACGCCGTGAAGACCAGCAGCATGGCGCCGACGTTGACCGCGAGTTTCAGGCCGTCCGTCGTTCCGATGCACACCGCATCCAACAGGTTGGTGCCAGGACGCTCCGCGCTGAGGTGAAGCGAGGAATCGACCTTTTCTTCCTCGGGCAGCAAAATCTTCGCGATGATCAGCGCCGCCGGTGCAGAGAGGACGGACGCGGTGAGGAGATGGGTCGCCCATCGCACCTGTTCAGCTGGATCGTTACCGCCGAGAAGGGTGACGTACACGGCCATCACACCGCCGGCGATCGTGGCCATGCCCCCGACCATGATGGCGAGGAGTTCGGAACGCGTCATCGTGGGCAGGAATGGTCGGATGAGCAGGGGGGCCTCGGTCTGGCCAACGAAGATGTTCGCCGAGGCCGAGAGGGTTTCCGCGCCCGACAGGCGAAGGGTCCGCGACATCACCCAGGCAAAGGCATAGACGATCCGTTGGAGCAGCCCGAGTCGGTAGAGCAGGGTCGTGAGCGCGGAGAAAAAGACGATGGTGGGCAGGATGCTCACGATGAAGATCGGAGCCACCGTCGAGAAGGTGCTGGCGGCACCGCGCGCCGCCTCGGCGCGCACGGTCACGCCGGCGTCTCCGGTCGGGACCGAGAATAGCCAGCCGAACACGAGGCTGCTGCCTTCGTTGGTGAAACTGAGCAGCCGCACGAAGAAGGTGCCGACGGCCTCGAAGGCCGCGCGGACCAGCGGCACCTTGAGCACCGCCCAGCCCAGTACGAGCTGGAGGGCGAGGCCAATACCGACCACGCGCCACGGGATGCGGCGGCGGTTGGTCGAGAACAGAACAGCAATTCCGATGAAGGCAACGAGACCAAGCAGGCCGCGTCCGAGGTGGGTGAGCGATTCCATGAAGGCAGGGACGGGCAACGGCCACGTCGGCAGCAAGCTTGCTTCGTCAAGGCGCTGCGGCGAGTGTGAATTCAGCGTACGTCCCAGCCACCGATATGACCCTCCAGGAACGTCTCGATCGCCACCTCTCCCGCGTCCCCGATGTGTCCCGGGCCAACTGGGTGGCGGCCAATGCGACGCTGGTTGGGGACGTGACCTTGGGTCCGCGGAGCAGCGTGTTCTACGGAGCGGTCCTGCGCGGCGACATCGCTCGCATTGTCGTGGGGGAGGGGACCAACATTCAGGACAACGCAGTGGTTCACTTGGCCGACGACCTTGACGCGATCATTGGCAACTGGTGCACCATCGGGCACTCGGCGATCGTTCACGCCTGTACGATTGAGGATGAGTGCCTGATCGGAATGGGTGCCACGATCCTAGACGGCGCGAGGATTGGACGGGGCAGCATCGTTGGTGCTGGTGCGGTCGTGACTCAGCGTACGGTCGTGCCCCCCGGTTCCATGGTTCTTGGAACACCGGCCAAGGTCGTGCGCACGCTGAGTGCGGCCGAGCAGGCGGGGTTGCGCGAGTGGGCGATGAAGTACGTGACGGTGTCGGCCGCGCACGCCCGGACGGGTCGGTAGGCAGCGACGTGAGCTCGCCGACGGCCGTGCGGCGGCAGGCTTCGGCCTATTTTTGAGTGGTTCGGCGTCGGTTTTCGTACAGAGTTCTCGTTTTGCGCCATGGACCGCCTTGATTCCGCCTTTGCCCGTGCCCGTTCGGAAAACCGAGCGGCGCTTGTTGCCTACCTCTGTGCGGGAGATCCGGATTTCGATACCTCGTTAGCGGCTTGCCGGACGTTGGTGGCAAGCGGTGTGGACATCCTTGAGATCGGCGTACCCTTCTCCGATCCGCTCGCGGATGGTCTCACGAATCAATTGGCGGCCCAGCGGGCGCTGGAAGCGGGGATGACCGCCGAGAAGGTGTTTGAACTGGTGCGGCGACTGCGTGCGGACCATCCCACGCTGCCGATTGTCTTCTACACCTACTACAACCTTGTCTTCTCGAATGGCAGCGAGGCGTACGTGAAGGCCGCGACGGCGGCTGGGGTGGATGCGATGCTGACCCTCGATCTCCCCCCGGAGGAGGCAGCTGACCTTTCCGCCATCGCGGCTCGGCATGGTTTGCGCACGGTCTTCATCGTGGCGCCAACCACTCCTGACGAGCGCCTGCCGCGGATCTGTTCTGCCGCGACGGGTTTCATCTACTATGTTTCGCGCGAGGGCGTGACTGGAGTCCGGGATGCGGTCGCTTCCAACATCCCGGAGGCCGTGGCCCGAATCCGTCGTGCCACGAACCTGCCCATCGTGGTGGGCTTTGGTATTTCGCGGCGTGAGCATGTTCGCGCGGTGGCGGCCCACGCCGACGGCGTCGTGGTCGGATCTGCGCTGGTCAACTGCATCCGGGAAAACCTCGGTCGCCCGGACGCAATCGTGCAACGTCTCGCCGCCGTGGCGTCCGACTTGGCTGCGGGCTTGACCCGGGCCTGAACGCGGCCGGATCAGGCCGCGGCGGGTACCTGCACGGCCAGACTGGCGGGCTTCACTTCCACGCGAAGCGATCCGGCGGTTTCGTGAACTTCTCCGTCAGTGTGAAAATAACCGGCTTCGCTACAGTCGATCGTGAAGTCCGTGGCACTGTGGCAGAGCGCACGGGCGCTTCGATCTACGGAACCCGCGAATAAGCGGACCGCGAGCGGCAGCGCATCGCGGACCCGTACCGGGCGGATCAACGTCAGGTCCAGCCGGCCATCATCCACTCGCGCGCGCGGGGCGATGAAGCAGTTGTTGCCGTACTGGTCAGAATTGGCGACGGCGATGAGGAAAGCGGACTCCTCGATCGCGAGGTCGCGGGAGCGGATGCGGTAGCGCTTGGGGCGGTACGCCCGCAGTGACTGGAGGGTCGTCGTGACGTAAGACCTGAAGCCGCGCCGATGCAGCTGGTTGAATCGGGCGCTCAGGTCGGCGTCGAAGCCTATTCCCATCACGTTGAAGAAGGGAATCCCGTTGGCGGTCCCGGTATCGATGCGGCGGACGCGGCCGTTGAGCAGCGTGGCGAAGGACTCGGCTCCGCCGCGCTGAATGCCGAGGTGGCGGCCGAGACCGTTACCGGAGCCGCAGGGGATCAGGCCGAGGATCGCCGATGAGTCCACCAGCGCGGCTGCGACCTCGTTCATCGTACCATCGCCTCCGATGGCGACCACCATCGCACACCCCTCGTCGACCGCCCGGCGGGCCAACTCCGTGGCGTGGCGGGAGCGCTCGGTCACCTCGACCGACGCATCGAGCCCCTGCGTGCGGATGAAGCGGCGAGCCTCGTCGAGGAGGTAGGGATTGCGGGCGTTGTGACCCGAGCGGGGATTGAAGATGAACCGGCACTTCATGCGGACCGTCCGAGGAAACAGGAAATTGCGGACGGGGCGAGCGGAGAACGGAGCGGCCGCCGCGGTTGCCATGCGCCGCCAGCGTGCTTCACTCGCGACTCATGTCACGCATCCTGCACCTCCTGACCGGGCCCACCGCGGTGGGTAAGACCGAGTGGGCGCTGCGTTGGGCGGAACAGCACGGCGCTGAAATCGTATCGTGCGACTCCCTGTTATTCTACCGGGGGATGGACATCGGTACGGCGAAACCCTCGGCGGAGGAGCTTGCCCGCGTGCCGCATCACCTGATCGACATCCTTGAACCAGCGGAGCGGATGAACGTGGTGGAGTATGCCCGCCGAGCGCGGGCGGCAGTGGAGGAGATCCACTCGCGAGGACGCAGGGTGCTGGTCGTCGGAGGGAGCGGTTTCTACCTCCGGAGCTTCGTGGAGCCGGTCACCGACGAGATCGAGGTGCCGGAGTCCCTCCGGAGCGAGTTGGAGGCCGAGTGGGCGACCCGAGGTCTGAGCGCGCTGGTGGAGCGACTAGCGCGGCTGAATCCGGCCGGACTGGGCACGCTCGATGTGGCGAACCCGCGACGCGTGCTGCGGGCGCTCGAACGCTGCCTCGTGTCAGGTCGCACCTTGGAAGCGTTGGCGGCGGCGTTTGCGGCGCGGCCGACTCCCTATGCGGATTGGGAGATCCGATTGAGCCGCCTCGACTGCGACATGGCGGAGCTATCGGGGCGGATCGAGCGGCGCACCCGTCAGATGGTGGCAGCCGGGCTCCTCGCCGAGGTGTCGGCCCTGCGCGCGCGTGGCCTTGAGCTTAACCCGAGCGCGTGCGGTGCGATCGGATATCGGGAGTGCTTGGCCGTCCTGCGCGGTGAAGGTTCCGAGGCCGACCTCACCCGCGAGATCGCGGCCAACACCCGAGCGTTGGTCAAGAAGCAGCGGACTTGGTTTCGCACCCAGTTGCCGCCCCATCGCCTGATTCCGTTGGCCGAAACAGCGCTTGAGACGCTGTTCGCCGCCGCGGATCCCGACGCGCCGAAGGGCTCAGGGAGCTTGGTCGAGGACGATTCGGAACCGCGTTAGAGACGAGCCCTCGAGCCGTTGCAGTTCGGCGAGTGCGATGCGCAGGTTTACCTGAGATTGGAGCTCGTTGACCCGGGCGAGCTCGAGATCGTCCTGTGCCTCGAGGACGCGCCGGCTCGTCGAGAGCCCGGCGTTGAAGCGGGCGCGCTCGAGTTCGTACTGGCGTTCACTGAGCTGGGTGGCGAGGCCGGAGATGGCCACGCTTTCGCGGTTCGTCTCGACTGCGCGGACGGCCGAGCGAACCTCGACCACGAGATCTTGGTCGAGCTGCTGGAGGCGGGTTTGCTCACGCACGATGTTGGACTGGGCGAGACGGAGGCGGGCGTTGTCCTCGCGCTGAGCCCACGGTACACGAAGGGTAAGGTCGACCTGCCAGGCGTAGCCGTCACCGTCGAAGGTGCGCGTGGCGGCGTTGCCAAACGAAGCCTCGCGACTGTTCAGTCCGAGACCGGCTCCGAGACCGAGGTCGGGCAGGCGATTGCGCTTTGCGGTTTCGCGGTCGATCTCAAGCTGGCGGATGGCAAGTGCGCTCGAAGCGAGGGAAGGCTGGTTTTCTCGGGCGAGCTTGTATGAGAAATCGAAGGAGACGGCGGGTACGGCTGCCTTTTCGAAGCTCACCTCGCCGATGGTCTGGTTGAACTCGAATTGCCCGATCAACGCGGTGAGCGCGTCCTCGCGGTCTTGCACGGTCTGGTCGGCAAGCAGCAGCGAGCGCCGGGCGTTGGCGACGCCGACCTCTGCTTGCAGGACGTCGAGGTCCGTGGCGACGCCGGTTTGGCGCCGCGCGCGGTTCTCTTCGAGGAGTTGCTGGGCGAGTTCGAGGCTCAATTGCCGGACGCCCCGCTGCTGGCGCGCGAACACCAAGTTGTAGTAGGCGGCCTCCACGTTCCGAACCACCACCAGCACGCTGCCCTTGAGATCGAGGTTCGCCCGATCCACGCCCAATTCGGCGCGACGGAAAGAGGCGCGGGAGTATTCCGAGCCGGCTCCACGGAGGAGGGGTTGGCGCACGGCGAGATTGAAATCGCCCGTGTAGGCTGGATTAAGGAAGAGATTGCGGGAGTTCGACTCGCCGCGATCCAACGAAGCGCTCGCGCTGACGGTGGCACCGGTGGAGAGCTTCTGCGAGACGCCGGCCCGGATGTCGCGACTTTGGTTGCGCAGGCCAGCCGAACTCACGCCATCGATCGAGCTCACGACTGTCGGCTGCTGGCTGGTGCTGGTGCTCGCGGAGAGTTCGAGCGTGGGGTCGAACGCGGCATCCGCGATCGTCACGGCCTCGCGCGCCTGCCCCGTTGTCACGCGTTGGATCTGGAGGTCAAAATTCCGGTCGAGCGCACGCGCGATGCACTCTTCCAAGGAGAGGGCGGTCGCAGTCGATGCCTGGGCGGCGGGCGGAGCGCTCGCGGAGGCGGTCTGCGCCACCGTCAAAGCGGGCAGGCCACAAGCGGCGACGACGGCGATGAGAAATCGGTGACGGGAGATCATGCGACAGGAGGACGACTCTGCAAACCTAGCACACAGTCGGGAAAGGGAAGTTACACAGAACACCCGCCAAGAGGGCGGAGCCCAGTTTGGCGAGAGAGGAACGGAGGTAAGACGACACCAGCGGGCCTCAGGTTTCAACGCTGAGTCCGCACACTACGTCTAAATGCCCAGTACGGACGGTGGCAGGTGGGCCGACCGCGCTGGACTCGGAAATCAGGGGGCGACGGGCGCCGACTTCGCCAACTCCTTTTCGACGAGTTCGTTGAGGTAGTCTCCGGCGTTGCGTGAACCGATGAAGGCGGCGATTTGGCTGCGTGTCTCAACAAATCGCGGGTTGGTTTCGTCGGTCGCCGGCATGGCCTTGTCGGCCACGTGAACGATCAAACCCGACGCGCCGGTGGTCACCATTTCGGAGACTCCGCCCTTCTCTAGGGATTCCAGCGCCCCGAAGACGGCGGGCTCCAGCGTGGCTGGGGGTTCGCGAAGGGTGAAGGCGGGGATCGACTGCACGCTGAAGGCGAGGCCGGCAATCGGATTGGCTGCGGCCTGCTCGAGCGATTTGCCAGACCGGATTAGCGATTCGATTTGGGTCCGGGCAGCGCGACCCGCCTCGACGAACCGTTTCCGCTTTTCGTTCTCGGCGAAGTCGGTGGCGACTTGAGCGCGGACCTCGGCGAAGAGGGGCTGACGGGCGGGGATGGACTCCTGCCACAGCAGCACCACGCTACCCTCAGGAGTGGGAAGTGCGTCCGAGAAGTAGCGAGCGGTCCCCAGACGGAATGCCTCCGCGGCGATCTCGGGCGATCCGCCCAGGTCAGCCGGTGCTGCGGTGCGCGAAAACGGCGGGACTGGAGTGGACTGGAGCTTGCGAGCGGCGAGGAAAGTGTCGACGGACGATTGCGCCACCTTGCCCTCGTAAAGGGCGAGAGTCAGGTCGCTCGCGGCCTTGGCGGCGAGATTGCGGGCGCGTTCGAGCTTTAACGCGGCCTCAACCTGCGGGCGCACGGCGGCGAAATCCGCGTCCGACGCGCCGGTCGCGGGCAGGGCCACGGCGGTTTTACCATCGGCGGCGGGCTTCGGGAAGCGCGCGGGATTCGAATCGTAAAGCGCGCGTACCGAGGCGTCATCGATGAAGACCTGAGAGACAAAACCGGCGGCTGGGAAACGCACCGCGCGAACCCTCACCTGAGGGGGGATCTCATAGCGAAAGGCGTTTTCCTCAAAAAACTTCGTCAGGTTGGCCTCGCTCGCGTCGACCGTCGGGGAAAACTGACCGTAGTCGGCGCTGGCAACCGCGATCGTCCACTTGGCCTCGGCGCGAGCGAGTTGCTGCTTCACGTCGACCGGCAGGACGTAGCCGGGGCCAGCGAGGAGTTTCTGAACCTGCGTATAACGGTAGTCGTCAGAGAGAATGCGCGAGACGTCGCGCTCGGTCAGCGTGGCGTCGAGCTTGAGGTTGTCGCGGAACTGCGCGTAGCGAGCGGGATCGAAGACCCCGTTCTCTCCGGCAAAGGCGCGGAGCGTTTTTACGTAGTCGATCAGGTCGGCTCCGGAGGGACCGGGCACGTGAAGCTGATCTGCGAGGTACAGAGCCGCGTGGCGCTGCAGGGCGTAGGACTGGAGCTGCTCACCGCCCAGCGCGGGGAATCCGGCTTGCAGAAACACGCTCACGCCGGCGTCACGGAAGAGGGTCTTCTGGTCTTCCTGGTTGCCCAGGTTTAGTCCGTAGAACGGACGATCTAGCGCTTTCGTGTGCGGATCACCGATGCCCGGTGCGGCACCGATGGTGAACACGAATGCGATGATCGTCATGACCAGCAGCACGATGAAGATGACGCGGAAGTGCAGCTGGAACGTTTTCTGAATCCAGGAAATCATGGAGGTAAACCGCGAGACTAGGTCAGCCGTGCTGCCTGTCAACCGCGCTTACCTCGTATTGCAGCCCGCTTGAAGCCTCGGGCGTCAGGGCTCCGCCTGCTCGGTCGGCGCCGAGGTTAGCGGGGCGGAGCGGAAAGGCATCTGTTCGAAGAGCGCCGACAGCGGCGTGGAAAAGAAAGGATCGTCGAGTGATCGAGCGAGTCGGTTGTCGTACGCCTCCAGCACAGGATCGAGGTTGGCGAGGCAGACGGCCGACGAAGAATCGCCGAGCGCGTCGTCGGAGCGCTTGAAGTCCCGTAGCGTGACGCGACTAAGCGGACGGGCGGGCTGGTAACGCAGGTTGGCGACGTCGTTCGGGCCGATGCCAGGAACCGGCGTGATCAGTCCCATGTGTACGAGGCGGTTGACGCACTCGTTGACGATTTGGGCGGGCACCTTCAGCGCTTCGCTAAGTTGGCTCGTGGTGCACGGGGGCTGGCAGCCCTCGAAGCGGCGGCCGATGAGGAGGAGCACGACCAGGGTGAGCCGTTCGCGGACCGACTCGGCCAAGCTGTTCCAGGCTGCTTGGCTGTTGCGGAAGTGAACGTTTTGGACCGCGTAGCTGACCGTGCCGCCGAGCAGGACGAAGAACCAAAAAACATAGAGCCCCAGCATGAGTACGAGTCCGATACCCAGGGACCCGTACAGACTGCGGGTGAGCAGGACCCGCTTGAAATAGAGGAAGGCGAGGAAGTTATTGAGTAGGATCAGCAGGCCGACGACCACGGCGCCGATGAGGGCGGCCCGCCACAGCACGCGCGTATTCGGAATGGTGCGATAGAAGATCGTCAGGGTGAAGATCATCAGGGCTGTCGACCCAAGCGGGAGCAGGAAAATCAACGTCTCGCGGACATGTTGGCCGAAGGGCAGTTTCTCGGCGAATGCGGTCAAGATCGCGGTGGCGGACAGGCCGGTCGCGGCGGCGAAGAAGAAGAGCGCGCCCAGCGTCAGGATGGTCCAATAGAAAACAATACGCATCAACCAGGAGCGTCCGCGCCGCACGCCCCAGATCTCGTTGAATGTGGTTTCGACGGAGGTGAATAACTGGAGAACGATGACAATCAAGGTGAGGGCTCCGAAGATGCCGACGGCGCCGCTGCGCGAACTGGTGATCATCTCGTCGAAGATACGGACCAGTTCAGGGTTCACCTGAACGTCCTGTCCTGCGGGGGCAGTGCGAGCGGCCTCCTCGGCACCGAGTTTTTCGTATTGGGCGAGCGGGGGAGCGACGTAGCGGATCAGGTCGTGGACCGTGTGTGCCGCAAGGGACGGGCCTCTTTCATCGAGCGTGAAGCCGGCGATGAGGACGGTGAGCGAAATCAGTGGTCCCAATCCGACCAACGAGCTGAAACTCAATGCCGCCGCGCGACTGGCCGCGCTGCTTTCCAGCAACGCACCGACGGTGATCGAAATCACCCGTAGGATGGCGTACCAACGGCCCCGGAGGCTTCGGTCGCGCAGGTGCTGGGGGAGCCAAATCTCCGTCTCGAACAGGTGGACGAGACGCTCTCGGGTGGCCTTGAACCGATCCATGGTTCTCTGGCCCGGTGGTTAACCGAGCATGTAATGCGCGAAGGCTGCCGCTCCGGAGAATCCGACCAGGATAGCGACGACGAGACGGATGGCGGTGATAAAGATGGTCGAAAAGTAAAGTCCGATGGAGGCGAGAGCGATCCACGCGATCGGCGCGGACTCGGAGTAAGACCAGAAGACAATCCCGAAGAAACCAAGCCCGAGAAGAGCGCGCACGCGCACCAACGGATAGACCGAGACCATCTGGAGGCAGAGAAAGAGGGCGAGTAGGAGATCGAAGGCTCCAAGCAAGGCAAAGGGATGGGAGAAAAGGCGCGCGAGATCCCCGGTCCCGATGTGCATGATCGCCGGGGGCGAAAGCATCAGCGAAGCCGAACTCGCCAAGAGCATGAGCACGGCGCTCCACAGGCCGAGGCGAGCGACGCGGACCTGAGTCCTCAGCTTAGTCTTGGCCCCCGCACCCTCCGTGCGGTTGTCTGCCGCGGCGAGCATGTCGTCGACGGTGATCGGTGCGGCTGTGCGGTCCCCGGCGGAGGTATTGCGTCGTGCATCGCGTGCGCGGATACGGAGGCGCTTCTTTTCAGGGAAAAGTGCGGCCTTCACTTCCGGATCGGCATCGATCGGGATCCACTGCTCAGAAAGGGTATCGTAGTAGAGGGTCTCCGGGGTGACCTGGCCGGCTTCGACGAGGGAGCTGAGCTGGTCGAGCGTGAAAGGACCGCGCGCGTCAGTCTCGTCAGAGGCCCGGATGTAGAATTCCTGCGTCGCCATGTCTCGGAGACTGTGGAAGATGCCGACTCCGCGAGCAAGGCGGTTTTTTGGAGAATCTCGGTCGAAGAGTGGCTACATTCGGCTGAGTGTCCTGAGGCCTAGCAAACGTAGTCCTGATTCAAGCACGAGGAGCGTGCGCGCGCACAGCAGGAGGCGTCGCGCGCGTATCGCCGGATCATCGACGAGCACTTTGTCGGCAGCGTAGAATGCGCTGTAGGCGCCAGCGAGTTCGTAGAGGTAGGTGCAGAGGAAGTGCGGGCGTAGCTGGGATGTGGTGAGGTCCAGGGTGCTGGCCAGAGCGACGAGCTTGCGGGCGAGGGCGAGTTCCGTTTCGGACTCGGGCGGGGTGGCGGCTGCCACGGCCGCGGCATCGGTGGGGTCGACTCCGTGTCGGCGGAAGATCGAATGGATGCGCGCGACCGCGTAGAGGAGGTAGGGGGCGGTGTTGCCCTCGAGCGATAGGATCTTGTCCCAGGCGAACACGTAGTCGCTGCTGCGGTTCTGAGAGAGGTCAGCATATCGGACTGCGCCGATACCCACGGCCGCCGCGATCTCATGGCGCTCGGCTTCGGAGAGCTCCGGAGACTTCTCTGAGACCAGCGCGAACGCACGCTCCTCGGCTTCCGCGAGGAGCGCCTTCAGGCGGATCGGATCGCCGGAGCGAGTCTTGATCGCCTTGCCATCCTCGCCGAGGATCGAGCCGAAGGAAACATGTTCGAAGCGCGGCAGACGGCGCCCGGTCGCCTTGAACCACTTCTGCGTCGTGAGCCAGAGTTGTTCGAAGTGATCGGTCTGCCGGGCGTCCGTCAGGATCACGATTGCTTCCGCACCGAAGTGTTCGACGCGGTAGGCCATCGTCGCAAGGTCCGTCGAGGCGTAGTTGGCCGCGCCGTCCGACTTGCGGATGATGAAGGGCTGGGTGTTGAAGCGGGGGTGTTCCGGGTGGAAGACAACGAGGGCACCTTCGGATTCCGTCGCGAGTCCCAGCGTCGTGAGCTCTGCGTACACCGGCGTGAGCTTGTCGTTGTAGAAACTCTCCCCGAGTTGGTGATCGAAGCGGATATCGAGCTTGCGATAGATCTCTTCAAAGGCGCCGGAACTGATGGCGTTGATCCGGTTCCAGAGCGCAAGGTTCTCGGCGTCGCCGGCCTGCAACTTGACCAACTCCGCGCGCGCGGCGCCGAGGGTCTCCGGTTTCTCTTTCGTCGCCGCATCGGCTGCCTTGTAGAGGCGTTCCAGTTCCTCGAGCGGATCCCGGGCCAGCGCGGTATCGTCCCGGAGATTCTTGTAACCCCAGATCAACTTTCCGAACTGCGTGCCCCAGTCGCCGATGTGATTGTCGCGGATCACCGTCGCTCCGCAGAACGCGAGCATGCGGCAGATCGCTTCGCCGATGACCATTCCGCGGACGTGTCCCACGTGCAGTTGCTTCGCGGTGTTGGGAGAACTGAAGTCGACCACGTAACGCTGTCCGCGATGTAGACCGGCCGCACCGTCCTCCAGTTGCCGGATCGTGCCGTGATGCTGGAGCCATGCGAGCAGGGTGCCCGGGTGGAGGCGAAAGTTAATGAATCCCGGACCGGCGATGCTCGGTTCGCACATCTGCCGCACCTCTTCGGGCAAAGCAGACACCAGTTGTTCCGCGAGCGCCCGGGGATTGGCCTTACGGGCCTTGGCATAAGCAAGAATGCCATTCGCTTGAAAATCGCCGTGCCGCGGATCGGCGGTCCGGATTTCGGCAGAGAACTCCGACTCGGCGAACCCGAGCTTGCGGGCAGCCGCTGCCACCGCAGCAGAAAGATCGACCGCAGGCTGGAAAGAGACGTGCATCCTCCGACGACACGCGGCCCGCGAATCTGTCGCAAGCGTGATTTGTGTCCGGCCGAGTCCGCCCACGGGCGGGTGGGGAAGGTCCGAGACGGGAAGCATTTCCGGCTCGACATCCTATGCCAGCGTGGTTTGCTCGTAGACTTTTCCGTTTCGGTGGAACTGCTACCCGGAGCCTTTACCGCACAATGACGAAGCGAAACATTCCTCCCCGTAGGTTCATCAAGCCGACTTTCGAGTTTCTCATCGAAAAGAAGCGCGATGGTGGCGAATTCAGCAAGGACGAGATTCGCTATATCGTTGACAGCACGCTCGATGGGGAAATGCCCCAGCACCAGCTGGCGGCGTTGGCCATGGCGATCTACTTCCAGGGCATGTCGGCCCAGGAGACGGCAGACCTGACCGAGGAGATGATGCTCTCGGGCGAGGTCATCGATCTCTCCGCGATCGCAAAGCCCAAGATCGATAAGTTTGCGACCGGTGGTATCGGCGACAAGACGTCTCTTGTTCTGGTCCCCCTCGCGATGGCCGCAGGCGTCGTGGTGCCAATGATGTGCAGTGCTGAGCATGATTATGTCATCAGCACGCTCGACAAGCTAGCCTCGATTCCCGGGTTCAAGAGTCACCTGAGCAACGAGCAGTTCGTGAATCAGCTGGCGCGCATCAATGGAGCGATCATCGCCCAGTCCGATGACCTCGCGCCGGCGGATGCGAAGCTCTACGATCTTCGCAAAGAAACCGGGACGATCCCCAGTCTGCCGCTGATCACGGGCTCCGTGCTGTCCAAGAAGCTCGCGGAGGGCTCCGAGGGGCTCGTGATCGACGTCAAGTGGGGCAATGGATCGTTCATCAAGGATTTGGAGCAGGCGAAGCAGTTGGCCCGTTCGATGACCCGCGTCGGCCGCTCGATGAAGCGGCGTTGCGTGGCGCTGGTTACCGACATGAACCAGCCACTCGGTGACACCGTGGGCACGGCGCTGGAGGTCAAGGAAGCCATCCAGATCCTCAAGGGTGGTGGTCCCGAGGACATTAAGGAACTGGTGCTCAAGCTCGGCATGGAGATCGTGCGCCTCGCTGGCGTCGCGGGCTCCACGTTGTCCGCCAAGCAAACTGTTGAGCGTCACCTCACCGACGGTTCCGCGCTCGAGAAGCTCAAGGAGCTCGTCAAGGCTCAGGGTGGCGACACGTCTTACATCGATCATCCGGAAAAATTCCCGCAGGCACGGCATATCCGGAAGTTGCCCGCTCCGAAGCGCGGTTATGTCCACACGATCAATGCCGCGATGATCGCCCATGGAGTCCATCTCCTTGGTGCCGGTCGCGCTGCGTCGGGCGACAAGGTCGATTATTCGGTCGGCGTCTCCGAAATCCGCAAGGTGGGCACCCAGGTCAAGCAGGGTGAGCCGCTGATGATGATCCACTATAACGACGAGTCCAAGCTCGAGCAGGCGCTGAATTACTTCAAGGACGCCTACCGGCTCGCGCCCAAGCGTCCGACCCCGCCGCCGCTGGTGGTGGAGCGCGTCGCTTGATGTCGCCCGCCGGCGCGAGCGGTCTTTGGACCGCCTCGCGCGGCACCTACCGAAACGACGAAGCCCGCGGCCAAGGCCGCGGGCTTCGTCGTTTCGGCGTCGCGGGAAGAGGCGACGGAGGCTTCGCTTTAGGCTCGTCCGAGGTAGGTGCCGTCCACGGTGCTGACGCGCACCAGTTCGCCTTCCTTGATGAAAAGCGGAACCTGAATGACGAGACCGGTTTCGAGCTTGGCCGGCTTCTGGACGTTGCTGGCCGTGTCTCCCTTCACGCCTTCCGCGCTCTCAATGATCTTGAGCGACACGGTGGACGGGAGATCGACGGACAGTGGCTTCTCGTCGACGAAGAGGACATCTACGCGACCGCCCGGGGTGAGGTAGTTTTTCACTTCGCCCAGCGTCGCCTCGGTGAGCTCGATCTGGTCAAACGTCTCCGGGTCGATGAAGGCGAACGAGTCGCGATCGGCGTAGCTGAATTCGAGGGTCTTGCGATCGGTCGGCAGGACTTCGATGCTTTCCGTCGAGGCAAAGCGCTGGTCCAGCGCCTTACCGTAACGAAGATTCCGCATCTTGATTTGCACGAAGGCGCGGAGGTTGCCTGGCGTGCGGTGCTGGGTCTCCATCACCAGGTGCGGCTCGCCGTTGAACTTGATGACTTGGCCTTTGCGGATGTCGTTGGCGGAAGGCATGGACGGTAAGGGATAGGCGCGGGCGGTGGATCGTTGAGGGAAAGGGTGTTGGATTAGCCAACTCCACGGCGGGCTGTCAAGGATTCGACCAACACGCCTAAGCGCTTGCCCTTTTGAAACCGGGCTTGGACACTCGTCGGGCCCTCACCCATGAAGCAACGCACCTTGGCGCGCGCCGTCTCGATCAAGGGAACCGGCCTGCACACCGGAAACCCCGTCCAGTTGACGTTCAAGCCCGCCCCCGCCAATCACGGGCTCGTCTTTAAGCGTCTCGATCTCAACGGTCAGCCCGAGATCCATCCGCGCATCGAATCGGTGGGCGACTTAGTGCGCAACACCACTGTCCAAGAGGGACATGCGAAGGTTCACCTGGTCGAGCACGTGCTCAGTGCACTGCATGGATGCGGCATCGACAACGCCGTGATCGAGATGGACGCGTCGGAGCCGCCTATCATGGATGGTTCGGCGCGCCCGTTTGTGACTCTGATCCAAGAGGCGGGTCCGGTGGAGCAGGACAAAGAGCGGGTCTACTATGAGCTGGATGCCCCCGTGTCGGTGATGAAGGGGAACCGCTCCATCATCGCGCTCCCTTACGATGGCTTGAAGATCACCTGCACGTCCACCGACGATCGCGGTTACCATACCCAGCATTTGTCTCTGACGATCGATCCGGAGACGTACATTTCGCAGATTGCGCCTTCGCGTACGTTCACGATCTACGAGGACATCGAGGAGTTGCTGAAGCTTGGTAAGATCCGCGGCGGGAGTCTGGACTCGGCGGTGGTGATCAAGGGCGGGAATATCCTCTCCAAGGAGCCGCTGCGGTTCCGCGATGAGTTCGTCCGGCACAAGATGCTCGATATCATCGGGGACATCGTGCTGTTGGGCATGCCGCTCAAGGCGCATATCGTCGCGACGTGTCCGGGGCACCAGCTCAACGCGGAGCTGACCAAGGCGTTGTTCGATCGTCGTACCGAGGCGGCGAAGCGCGGGGGCAAGAAGGCGTCCGCAACCGCCGAAGCGAAGGCGATGGTCCAGGCGCATGAGACCTCCCTCGATATTCGCCGGGTACTGGACATGCTCCCGCATCGCTATCCGTTCCTCATGATCGATCGCGTGACCGAGTTCCGCGGCGAGGACGAACTGACGGCGATCAAGAACGTCACCATCAACGAACCCTTCTTTCAGGGACACTTCCCCGGCAATCCGGTGATGCCCGGGGTGCTGCAGCTTGAATCGATGGCTCAAGCAGCCGGTCTCTTGATGCTACGGCGCGGCTCCCTGGAGGGAAAGACGTCGCTGTTCATGAGCGCGGACAAAGTGAAGTTCCGCAAGCCGGTGCGGCCGGGTGATCGCTTGGTGGTCACGGCCAAGCTCACGAAGACACGGGGCACCAAACTCGCCTCGGCCGAGGTGGTGTGTACCGTCGACGGAGCGGTGGTATCGTCCGCCGACCTGATGTTCGCGATTGTTGACGAGGCGGAGGTCGGTTGAGCATGGCCACGCGGATTCATCCGAGCGCCGTCGTGGAGTCGGGCGCCCAACTGGGAACCGACGTGGAAATCGGCCCATTCGTGTACGTCGGCGGCGAGGTCGTGCTGGGCGATCGCACCCGGCTGCATCACCATTCCTCGGTTGAGGGGTGGACCAGCCTCGGGGAGGGGTGTGAGGTGTTTCCTTACGCGAACCTCGGAGCGAAGACGCAGGATCTGAAGTTCCAAGGGGGACGTCCGGGTGTTCGCATCGGGGCCCGCAACGTGTTCCGCGAGTACGTCACGGTCCACGCGGCGACGCGCGATGGGGAGTTCACCGTCCTCGGCGACGACAACACGCTGCTCGCGAACTGCCACGTCGCGCACGACTGCGTGCTCGGCAATCATATCGTGATGAGCAACGGGATCCTCCTGGCGGGCCATGTGCGAGTTGAGGACCACGTGACCATCGGAGGCGCGGCAGGGGTGCACCAGTTTTGCCGGATCGGTGCGTACGCGATGATCAGCGCGTTCGCCAAAGTGGTTCAGGACGTGGTTCCCTTCATGATCGCGGACGGCCAGCCGGCGGTTATCCGCTCGATCAACAAGGTCGGACTCGAGCGCCGCGGTTTCGCGCCCGAGCAGATTGAGCGGGTCAAGCAGCTCCACCGCGTGCTCTTCCGGGATGGGCTGAATCGTTCTCAGGCGCTGGAGAAACTCTCGGGTTCGGAACAGGCGGCGACCGCCGAGTTCCGCCGCGTCCTCGATTTTGCGGCGGCGAGCGAGCGGGGGCTGGCTCCCGGTTCGACGGGTTGAGCGTGCCCTGTCTGCCGGAGGATCAGGTTTTCCGCTTGTAGACCAGAGCTGGGTCGAAGAGCGGTTTCGCAGTCGTTTCCAGACTGAAGTCGCCTTGGTTGGCGGCGGCGTCTACGTCCCGGAGCTTCCGGTAAAAGCAGCTCTTGAAGCCGTTGTGGCACGAGGCGTTGGCGGGTCCTTCCTGCGTGACGGAGAGCAGGATCACATCTTGGTCGCAGTCGGTGCGCAGGTCCTGCACGCGCTGCACGTTTCCGGACTCCTCTCCCTTGATCCAGAGCTTGCTTCGCGAGCGGCTCCAGTACGTGGCCTTGCGGGTACGGAGGGTGTGCTCGAGTGATTCCGCGTTCATGAAGGCAAACATTAGGACCTCGCCGGTGGCGGCGTCCTGGGTGATGCACGGGATCAACCCGTCGGCGCCGAACTTCGGCTGGAACGTGCTCCCGAGCTCGATTTCGGGCGTGGTGGTGCGGGTGGGAAACGGCATGGCGGAAGAAGTCGAGGTGAGCGGAGGTCGCTCAGGAGGCGTTGGGCAGGCGCGCCGCGAGGGCGCGGAGGTAATCGTACGTGTACAGACCGGTTTGATGTCCGTCGCTAAACCCGAAACGGAGCGCGTAATTGCCAACCCGGTCCCACGCCTGCACGGACACGCCCTCGAAGTGGCGGGGGCCGTCCCCGCCGTACTGGCGACCGAAGATATCGCGTTCCCCCTGTGTCTCCGCGCTCGGCGAGGCGGCGCGGAGGCGGTCCGCGGGAAAAAACGTCTCGGCGCCGTCGCTCCAGCGGATTGCGACCTCGTGGCCGATGATCTGGACATCGACGGGAGTGTGCATGGTGGAGGGTAACAAACGACAGCGTGGCGCGGCTGCCGAGGAAAATCGTGGCGGTCGACCGAGCTGGATCAGCGTTGCCTTCAGGGCGCTTCCGGCGTGCGCTCAGGCTCGCCCTTTGGGCGGTGCATGTTGACCAATCGCTTTTATTCCGACTTCGATCAGGCGACGTGGGAGTCGCCGCGGCGCCCCGATTACCGGTCGCTGTTCCAGATTGACCGCGACCGGATCATTCACGCGCACGCGTTCCGGAAGCTGCAGTCGAAGACCCAGGTTTTCCTCTCGGGAGAGTACGACTTCTATCGGACCCGGCTCACGCATTCGATGGAGGTGGCGCAGATCGGCCGGTCGATCTGCCACTTCCTGCTTTCCCGCGGAGAGCCGCTGGCGCCCGATTTCTTCATCGACCCGGAGCTGGTGGAGGCAATCTGCCTTGCGCATGATCTCGGCCATCCCCCCTTCGGTCATTCCGGCGAGCGCACGCTGCAAGAGCTCATGCTTCCGTGGGGCGGTTTTGAGGGTAATGCCCAGACTCTGCATCTCCTGACCGAGACCATTTACCAAAACGAGGAGGGCACCCGCGGCATGCAGCCGACGCGTGCGTTGCTGGATGGAGTTCTAAAGTACAAGAAGTTGCTCAGTGAATACACGTCGCCTCCGAGCAATCACTTTCTCTACGATTCCCAAGAGCCGCAGCGTGGATTCGTCTTTGACGGCGCCGCGATCCCGGAGGCTTTGCGAGAAGGAGAGGGATTGAATCTGTTCAAGAGCGTCGAGTGCCAGATCATGGACTGGGCGGATGACGCCGCCTATTCGCTGAACGACGTGGTGGATGGCGTGAAGGCAGGGTTTCTCACGCTTGACCGCATGGAGCGCTGGGCCTCAGCGCAGGCGCTGGATGCGGAGCGTCTGGCGTGGCTGGATCGACTCTTCCTCGCCGTGCGCGCGGATCGGCTGGAGGCGGTGTTCTCGCAGAAGATCGGAACCTTCATCACGGCCTGCCGACTGCGTCCGCGGCAGAACTTCATGAGCGCAGCGACCCAGCGCTACCGATTCGAGCTGGTGGTGGGTGCCGAGGTGCAGCGGGAAGCAGCGTTTTACAAGCAACTGGCCAACGACATCATCTTCGAGAGCCCGCAACTCCAGCAGATGGAGCACAAGGCCCGAAAGGTGCTTTTCGATCTCTGGGAATCGGCTTGGCGGAATCACGTGGAGTGCAAGGGTCGGGTGGTCCGCATCCTTCCGCCCCGGGTGGATCGGCTCATCCACGCCGCAGGCACCGAGGCCGAGAAGGCGCGGCGGATCTGCGACTGGCTGGCCGGCCTGACGGACGGAATGATCGTTCGCACCTACCGCCGCCTGTTTGAGGCCGACTTTGGCAGTCTGCGCGATCTAAGCTAAGCGGCCGCGCTGCGGTTGGGGACGTTACGGGCGTTCCGGCTCCGCGATGCTCGTTGGTCCCGGAGGTAGGCGTCCATCCTCCACCGCTTCCCGCAGCATCGCCTCGGCAAATTCCCAGAGCGCTGACGATCCCTCGGCGATGTGGCGGTTACGTGCGACGACGCGGTCGTGCGTAACGCCATGGCGGCGCCAGGCGGATCCTTGGGTCAGGAGATTGAGTAGCACGGGCTGAAACCGGTCCACCGCGGTGGCGAACCGCGCTTCGGCGGTCTCCTTCGCCTCGAATTCCTCCCACAGCGCGCGAAACTCCCGGGTCTGGTCGTCCGGCAACAGGCCGAAAATGCGCTCCGCCGCCTCTGCTTCCCGAGCGTATTGATCGGCCATGCGCTGCGTGTCGTATGCGAATGTATCGCCCGCATCGATCTCCACCAGGTCGTGGATGATGAGCATTTTGAGGATTCGCAGGAGATCGAGGTTGGGGAGGTTTGCGTGCTCGGCCAGAACGATGACCAGCAGGCAAAGGTGCCAGGAATGCTCAGCATCATTCTCCGCCCGGCCGCTGTGGATCAGTACAGTCTGGCGGTAGATGTCCTTAAGTTTGTCGACCTCAACGATGAACTGAATCTGGCGGGCGAGTCGGGAGGCGGGCACACGTTACGATCGAACGCCCTAGCCTAGCTTGGCGAGCGCGACGTGGCTGCTGCACCGTGATTGCATATGCTGATGCGCCCCGCGCGTGCGGTCGTGGCTCATCCGGCTGTTTCCTTGCTTGCTTGCCCCCCCTGCGGGGCGTTTCGATCAGGGGCTTTTGTCCGAATGAAAATTCTCGTCGCCGATAAGATTTCACCCAAAGGGGTCGCCTACCTGCGTGCGCAGTCGGGCTTCGAAGTCATTGAGGCCTACGGGTCCTCTCCAGAGAAGGTCCTCGAACTGGTGCGCGATGTCCATGCGATCGCGGTCCGTTCGGAGACGAAGATCTCCGCCGACGTGATTGCCGCTGCCCCGCTGCTGCGGGTGGTGGGCCGCGCCGGCGTGGGAGTCGACAACGTGGATGTCGACGCGGCGACGGAGCGGGGGGTCATCGTGATGAACACGCCCTCGGGCAACACGATCGCGACGGCTGAGCTGACCTTCACGCACCTGCTCTGCGGCGCGCGGCCCGTCCCGCAGGCGGCGGCCTCGATGAAGTCTGGCCAATGGGATCGCAAGAGCTTCAGCGGCATTGAACTTTTCAAGAAGACGCTCGGCGTGGTTGGTCTCGGCCGCATCGGCAGCGAGGTCGCGAAGCGTGCGCAGGCCTTCGGGATGCGGGTACTGGCTTACGATCCTTATCTCGCGCCAAGCCGGGCGAAGGCAATGCAGGTGGAGCCTGCAACGCTCGACGAACTGCTGTCCCAGTCGGATTACATCACCGTCCACATGCCGCTGACGGATGACACGCACTACATGATCGACGAGGCCGCCTTCGCGAAGGCGAAGAAGGGGCTGCGGATCTTCAACTGCGCCCGCGGCGGAATCATCAAGGAGAGCGCGCTGGTGGAGGCGATCAAGTCGGGCAAGGTCGCGGCCGCCGGCCTCGACGTGTTTGAGGATGAACCGCTGGCTAAGGAGAGCGAGCTGCGGACGCTTCCGAACGTGGTGCTGACTCCGCACCTGGGTGCGTCCACCGCCGAGGCCCAGGAATCCGTCGGCATCGAAATTGCCGAGCAAATCACCGATGTGCTCCGCGGCGGGGTGATCCGCAACGCCGTCAACATGCCGTCCATCGACGCCGCAGCGGTCAAGGTGCTGGGCCCGTACATCGACTTGGGCGCCAAGCTGGGCACCCTCGTCCAGCAGATTGCTGGTCCGCAGATCACCGCCCTGCGTATCACTTACTGGGGTAAGCTCGTCGATCTGGATACAAACTCGATCACGCGCGCTGTTCAGCGCGGTTACCTGCGTCGGATCAGCGGCGACGGCGTCAACTTCGTCAACGCCCCAGTGATGCTGGAGCGCCTCGGGATCAAGTGCGACATCCTCAAGTCCACCGAGCATAGCGATTACACCGAGCTTCTGGGCGTCGAGGCGATCGCGGCGGACGGATCCACGCGCAGCGTGACGGGGACGTTGTTCACCAAGGCGGCAAAGCCCCGCGTGGTCACGATCAACCAGCGCGACGTGGAGGTCGAAGCGGCGGGGAAGTTGCTCATCATCGAGAACAAGGACCAGCCGGGCATGATCGGCTACATCGGCACGCTGCTCGGGCGCGATGGTGTGAATATCGCGAACATGTCCCTGAGCCGCCAGGCACCGGGTCAGACGGCGCTGATCGTGATCAATCTCGACAGCGAGCCGAGTGAGGCCGTGCGTCGTGAGCTCAAGGGCAATCCGAACATCGCGCTCGCGAAGTACGTCGAGTTGTAATCTCCCGCCACCCCGCCTGCCATGCTCATCGCCCTGCTGGTTTCCGCACTTGTCGGGTACGCACTCGGGGCGCTTCCGTTTGGCTACCTTGTCGCTCGGGCCAAGGGAGTGGATATCTTCCGCGCGGGCAGCGGGAACCCCGGTGCAACCAATGTCCGGCGGGTCCTCGGTCGCGGACCCGGTAATCTGGTGTTTTTCTTGGACGCAGCCAAGGGAGCGGCTGCGGCGGGATTGCCGCTGCTGGCTTCGCGGCTCGGCTGGGTTTCGGTCGAGTGCGTCGACGCGTCGATCGCCGGCATCGTCGGCCTCGCTGGTGGATTGCTGGGGCACAGTTTCTCCTGTTTCACGGGATTCCGGGGTGGCAAGGGCGTCGCCACCACCGTAGGCGGTTTTGCGGTGTTGCTGCCATGGGGATTGCTCGCGGCCTCCGTGGTTTGGATCACGGCTTTTCTGATTGGGCGTTATGTATCGCTGGCGTCGATACTGGGTGCAGTCGCGCTGCCAATTGCGGCGTGGTGGCTTGGAGCGGGCCGGCCCTTGGTGGTGCTAGCCGTCGCGGTCGCCGCCTTCGTCATCGTCATGCATCGCTCGAACATCCGCCGCCTGCTGGCGGGGACCGAGAATCGTTTCAGCCGGTCCGGTGGCTCCGCTCCCCGCAGCTGACCCGTCGATTTTTTCCATGTCCACTCGCACCATCCGCATCGGTCTCTGTGGTCTCGGCACTGTCGGTCAAGGAGTCTGGAAGCATCTGACGGCCAATCGGACGGCACTTGAGGATCGGCTGGGTGTCCGCATCGAGTTGGCCAAGGCCGCGGTGCGGGATCGCTCTAGGGCGCGCTCGGTTAAGGTGCCGGCGCACTGCTTGGTGGACGATCCGATGAGCATCGCCCGCGATCCGTCCATCGATATTGTTTGCGAACTGATGGGCGGCACGGGAATCGCCAAGAAGGTGACGCTGGAGGCGTTGTCGCGGGGCAAGATCGTGGTGTCGGCAAATAAGGCCCTGCTCTGCGAGAGCGGCGCCGCCGTCTTCGCGGCGGCACGCAAGGGTGGCGGCCGTTTCTTCTTTGAGGCGTCGGTGGCCGGTGGCATCCCCATCATCAAGGCCCTGCGCGAGGGGCTGGTGGCGAATCGCTTCCGGCTCATCTACGGGATCCTCAACGGGACCTGTAACTACATTCTGACCCGCATGGCCGCGGAGGGAGCGGGCTACCCCGAGATCCTCGCTGACGCGAAGCGTCTCGGATTCGCGGAGGCCGATGAGTCTTTGGACGTGGAGGGTTGGGACACCGCCCACAAGGCGTCCATTCTAGCGCATCTGGCCCACGGGGTGTGGCTGAAGCCAAACCAGATGACGGTCGAGGGGATCACGAAGATCACCCAGGCAGACCTGCGCCATGCGGCGACGCTCGGCTACGGCATCAAGCTGCTGGCGATCATCACCCGTGACTTCGCACGCGACGAGCTCGCCGTGCGCGTACATCCGACGCTCGTGCCCAAGGATCGGGTGCTCGCCAACGTCAACGGGGTGTTCAACGGCATCGCGGTCGTTGGCGACGTCGTCGGTACGACCACGTACATTGGTCGCGGAGCGGGGCAGGACGCGACGGCCAGCGCGGTGATCAGCGACATCGCGGATGCGATCGTGCTGCTCACGACCGGTCGCGATGTCACGCCGGTGGAGTCGGCCGCACGCGCCGCTCGCACCGTGCGGCTCGCGCCACCGGAACGTCTGCGAAGCCGCTACTATGTGCGGACTACAGTCAAGGACCGTCCGGGTGTGCTCGCCCAGATCGCGACGGTGATGGCGCGGCACGGGGTGAGCATCGAGTCAGTCATCCAGACCACTTCCGAGCGGCCCAATGCGGCCTCGCTCATCCTGACGACACATGAGAGCGACGAGCGCGCCATGGGTGCGACGCTGGCCGCGCTGGGGCGCCTGCGCAGTCTTTTGGAAAGCCCGCTGTTGCTCCGCATCGCTGACTTCTCCGACTAGGTCAGAGAACTCTCGCCCCCTTTCTCATCATGGCTCGAATCGTCCAGAAGTATGGCGGCACCTCGGTGGGTGACGTCGAACGCATCAAGAAGGTCGCGGAGCGCATCAAGGCATTCCGGGATCAGGGTAATCAGCTGGTGATCGTCGTGTCCGCACGCGCCGGGGTCACCAACGAGCTGATTGCGAAAGCCAAGCTCCTCTGTGCCCAGCCCTCCGAGCGCGAGATGGACCAGCTTCTGGCGATCGGCGAGCAGGAGACCATCGCGCTGACCGCGATGGCGTTGCATGGCGTCGGCGTCGACGCGGTGAGCTACACCGGTGCGCAGGCCGGAATCTTCACCGATGCGGTCCACACCAAGGCGAAGATCAAGATGATCAACGCGGCTCCGGTGGAAAAGGATCTCGATGCCGGGCGCGTGGTGATTGTCGCCGGCTTCCAGGGCATTAACGATGACGGTGGCGTGACGACGCTGGGGCGCGGAGGCTCCGATCTTACGGCGATCGCCCTCGCTGCGGCCGTAAAGGCCGACAAGTGCGAGATCTATACGGACGTTGATGGCGTCTACACGGCGGATCCGCGCGTGGTGAAGGACGCCCGCAAGCTGGATGAGATTTCCTACGACGAGATGCTCGAGCTCGCCTCGAGTGGCAGCAAGGTCATGCAATCGCGGAGCGTGGAGTTCGCGAAGAAGTACGGCGTTATCTTCGAGGTCCGATCATCCTTTAATCAAAACCCGGGAACTATCGTGAAAGAAGAAGTGGCATACATGGAAAAGGTCGTCGTCCGCGGCGTGGCCGTGGACAAGGATCAGGCGAAGGTAATCGTGAGCAACCTGCCCGACAAGCCGGGTTCGGCGGCTCGGGTGTTCCGCGCGTTGGCCGATGCCAACGTCATGGTCGACATGATCGTCCAGAACGTGGGCCGGGGTGGGGTGGCGAACCTTACGTTCACGGTGCCGCAGACCGATCAGGTGAAGGCTCAACGGGCCTTGGAGCCGGTGCTGGCCGCCATGGGCGGTGGACAGGTCGCGATCCATGAGCAGATCGCCAAGCTCTCCGTGGTGGGCGTAGGTATGAAGACCCACAGCGGCGTCGCGGCGACCCTCTTCCAGGCACTGGCGGCGGCCAACATCAACATCGAGATGATCAGCACCTCGGAGATCAAGATCTCGGTGATCGTCGAACAGGAGCGGGCCGATGAAGCGGCGCGGGTTGCGCACGCGGCCTTCCACCTCGATCAACTGTAACCGCACGGGCGGTCCTTCCGCCCGCGGGTTTCGTCATGCGCTTTCTCTCCACGCGGGGCGAGTCGCCGGCCCTCGGTTTTAGCGACGCCGTCGCCACCGGGCTGGCACCCGATGGCGGGCTGTTTCTTCCCGCGGAGTTGCCGCGCTTTTCCCGGAGCGAGCTCGATTCGTGGGCCTCGTTATCGTACCAGGAGCTCTGCGTCCGTTTCCTCTCTCGCTTCGCCACGGACATCCCCGAGGACGTGCTGCGCGGGCTCGTGACGAAGAGCTACGCCACGTTTGCGCACGCGGAGATCGCACCGCTGGTCCAGCTAGACGAGCGCCGCTTGGTGTTGGAGTTGTTTCACGGGCCGACGCTCGCGTTCAAGGACTTCGCGCTGCAGCTGCTTGGGAACATCTACGAGCTCCAGTGCCGCTTGCGGCAGGAGAAGATCAACGTTCTCGGTGCCACGTCTGGCGACACCGGATCGGCGGCAATCCACGGTTTGCTCGGCAAGCCGGGAACCGCCATCTTCATCCTCTATCCAGAGGGCCGGACGTCGCCGCTGCAGGAGCGCCAGATGGCCTGCACCGGGGCGGCCAATGTCCATGCCCTCGCGATCACGGGTACGTTCGACGACGCCCAGGCGATCGTGAAGACGCTGTTCGCTGACACCGCGTTCCGCACCGGGCACCGGCTTTCCGCGGTCAACTCGATCAACCTCGCCCGCGTGCTGGCGCAGTGCGTGTACTACCTGAGCGCATGGCTGCGATTGCCGCCAGCAATCCGGGAAACGGCGGAGTTCGTTGTTCCCACGGGTAACTTCGGAAATGTCCTCGCGGGGTGGATGCTGCAGCGGATGGGCGTGCCGATCGCCCGGTTCCGGGTTGCTACCAACCGCAACGATATTCTCCACCGACTGTTCACAACGGGAGAATACCGGGTCGGTGACGTGGTCCCGAGCCTCGCGCCGTCCATGGACATCCAAGTGGCATCCAACTTCGAGCGTTTCCTCTACTACTCGGTCGGTGAGGATCCTGCACGGGTGCGCGAGGTGATGCGGACGTTTCGCGAGACGGGCAGCTTCTCGTTCGGGTCCACGTTGCAGCCGGCGTTTGCGTCTTCGCGGTGCACGGACGCGGAAATCGTGACGCTGATCCAAGACGTGCACCGGCGCTGGGGCTACGTCGCAGATCCCCACACGGCCTGCGGCTTCAAGGATTTGTCGGAGGATCGACCCAGCGTGGTGCTGGCCACGGCGAGCCCGGCGAAGTTCCCGGAGACCATGCGCGAGGCGCTCGGTTTTGAACCCACGCATCCGAGCTTGGAGGCGCTGAAGACGCGTCCGCTCGTCGTCCACCGTCTGCCGGCGTCGGTCGACGCCGTGCGCCGCTACGTCGAGCAGCACGCCGTCTAGTGAAGCAGCCAGAGCGCGGCGGCACCGACGGCAGCCGTCAGCCCGAGCACCAACGCGACCGGCCGACGCATCGCGGCGGATCCGAGAGTCAGCGCGAGCACCCCTTTCATAAGTGCGTTGGCGACGGCGGCGAGGGTCACGGCGAAGGCGGCGGTTTCGAGGGCTACCGAGCCCGCCTCTCGGCTGTTCGCCAAGGACAGTGAGATCGCATCCATGTCCGTGAGGCCGGAGACAAAGCTGAGGGGCAGCAGGCTCGCCTCCCACTGCAGTGTGGTGATCGCCTTGATCAGGAAGGCGATGATGGCATAGAGGAGGGCAAACTTGATCGAGGTGGCGAGCCCGAGGGGATTGTGCAGAGGAAGTTCCGCCGGGGCGGGAGCGCCCGCTCGGCGGCGCCACCAGATCACTCCATACAGGATTGCGGGAAGGGTCATGAGGGCGAAGGCTGGCGCGACGCGCAACGCGAGGGCGGGCGACACGACTGCAATGGCCAACACTACGCGTGGCACCATGACCGTGCAGGCCGCAACGACCGCGAACGCGAAGTGCCCGGACCACTCCGGTACCTCACGACTGCGCCGACTGAAGGCGAGGGTGGTGGCCGTGCTGGAAGCGAGGCCCCCCAACAAGCTCGTGACCAAGATGCCGGCGCGAGTGCCGAGCAGTCGCATGGCGACGTAGCCGACAAAGCCGAGTCCCGAGATCAGGATGACCATCATCCACGTCGCATAGGGGTTGAAACCTCCCCAAGGACCGAACGTGCGGTCAGGTACCAGCGGCAGAATGACTCCGGTGATCGCGACGAACTGCAGCGTGGCGCGGATGTCCGCCTCCGTGAACCGCCGCATCCAGTCGTGCAGCGGTTTCTTTGAAGCGAGGATGACCATGGCCACGCCCGCCACCAAGACGGCGGTTTGCCGTTCCTCCCACGCCACGAGAGCGCCGACGAGTACGGCGATGATGAACGCGGCGAAGCGCGTGTTGCCTGCGGGTTGACCAGCCTGACGCGCCATCACCTGTTGGGTCGCCAGCGCGGCGAGCGCGACCGGCAGGAGCAGCGGACTGAAGGCGACGGAGGCGTGTGCGGCGATGCATCCGACCATCGCCCAAAGCGTATAAGTACGGACGCCGCCGAAGTCGTCGCGTCCAGCTGGATCCTCCGATAGCTCGCTCCACTGGCGAATCAGTCCGATCAGGGCGCCGAGGCTCGCGCTCGTGAGGATACCGGGGAGCAGCGTGTCCATGTCAGCAGTATGTGCATCGCGGGAGGGGGCTGCAAGGAGGTCCGAGAATCGGTTTGCCGGCGGTGCCTCGGGTGGACATGGTGGAGGATTAAATCATGAGCGACCAACCGCTTGACATCTCTCACGACCAACACGCCGTGCGGCTGTCCAAGTTGGCGGAAATGCGTGCCGCCGGCATTGATCCCTTCCGCGCGGAATTTCAGACGACCCACTTCTCCGATGCCGCGCGCCGGGCCTATGTGGATGGTCAGGACTACACTGTGAAGGTCGCGGTGGCCGGTCGTCTTGTGGTGATCCGCGACATGGGCAAGAGCCAGTTCGTGAAGATCTTCGACCAGCAGAGCGGCGGCGCGGAGGGGCCGCTGCAGCTGTACGTCAAGAAGGACCTCGTTGGCGACGAGTCCTACGCGGCGTTCAAGAAGCTGGACCTCGGGGATATCCTCGGAGCCGAGGGCACGCTCTTTAAGACCAAGACCGGCGAGATTACCGTGCGCGTGGATCGCTACGTGCTCCTCGCCAAGGCACTGCGGCCTTTGCCCGAGAAGTGGCATGGACTGAGCGATCCGGAGCAAGTGTACCGTCAGCGTTATCTGGACCTGATCGTGAATCCGGAGTCGCGGTCGCGCTTGCTCCTGCGCTCGCGCATCGTGTCGCACGTCCGGCGTTTCTTGGAAGACCGGCAGTTCGTCGAGGTGGAGACCCCGGTGCTCCAATCGGTCGCCGGTGGGGCGGCGGCACGGCCCTTCACGACGCACCACAATGCCCTTGGGATGGACTTCGTGCTGCGGATTTCACTCGAGCTTTATCTCAAGCGCCTACTGGTCGGCGGCATCGATCGCGTCTTTGAGATCGGTCGTAACTTCCGCAACGAGGGGATCTCGCGGCGGCATAATCCTGAGTTCACCATGCTCGAGGTCTATCAGGCCTATTCGGACTACCGGGGGATGATGGGACTGGTGCGTGAGTTGCTGCTTTCGCTGTGTCAAACCGTTCTGGGGACGACCCGGATCCGCCACGCGGCGAGCGGACAGGACATTGAGTTTGCGGGCGAGTGGAGGGAGGTTCCGTACCGAGATCTCATCCGCGAGGCCACCGGGGATGCCGACTGGTTTAAGCGCAGCAAGGCGGAGAAGATCGCCGGTGCTGAGGCGCTGGGACTCAAGGTCGATCCCTCGTGGGAGGACTTCGAGGTGACGAACGAGATCTTCTCCAAGCGCATCGAGCCGGGGCTGATTCAGCCGACGTTCGTGACGCACCTCCCGAGGGAACTATGCCCGCTGGCCAAGCTGAATCGCGAGGACCCGACGGTCCTGGACGTCTTTGAGCTCACGATCGGCGGCATGGAGATTGCCCCGGCCTACAGCGAGCAGAACGATCCGCTGGAGCAGCGCCGCATGTTCGAAGCTCAAGCGGGCGGCGAGCAGCAGAATGTCGATCAGGACTTCCTCTTCGCGCTCGAGCACGGCATGCCGCCGGCGGGCGGGATGGGTATCGGCATTGACCGGCTCTGCATTCTTCTCACGGGCGCGGAGAGCATCCGTGATGTGATTCTCTTCCCGCAATTGCGGACGACTCCGGCGCCCTGAGCGCCGTCCCCATGCCCTGGTACGTCCATCTCGCCCTGAAGCAGCTCTTCCCGGCGGGCCGACGTTTCCCGTTCTTCACGGCCATCTCGGTGCTGGGCGTGGCGCTCGGCGTGGCCCTGCTCATCGTGGTCACCAGCGTGATGGGCGGATTTGGCTACGAGATCCGGCGCATGATCGTCGAGACCGAGGGCGAGGTGCAGATCAAGGCGCGGGGCCTGATTGGCGACTCCGCCTCACTGCTCCGGGAGGTGGCCCGCGTGCCCGGTGTCCAGGCGGCGACCCCGTACGCGTCAGGTGTGGTCATGGTGATGGCAAACGGACGACCGGCGTACCCGGCGATGCGGGGACTTGACCTCGCGACCGTTGCCGGGGTGGTGGAGCTTTCGACGTACATCCGGCTCGGGACCTTGGACGATCTTGATGATGACTCCGTCCTCGTGAGTTCCGAACTCGCGCGTTCCCTCGGCGTCACGATCGGGGATACCCTGGAGGTATATTCCCCGCTGATCATCGAGCGCCTGCGCAGCGACGAAGTGTTTCTTCCCCGTGAAGTGCGAGTGGTGGGCTTGGTGGAGATCGGTCATCAGCAACTCGATAGCAGCATGGTCTACGGAACGCTGCGGCTGGTGCAGGACCTGTACGGACTCGGATCGGCGGTGCACGGGATCAACGTCCGCGCGCGACCCGGGGTGGGGGAGGATCAGTTGGCGCGGCGCCTGAACGCGAGTGGGCTGCCGGTGGGGATGCAGGCGTTTTCGTGGATGGATAGTTTTGAGGAGTTTCTTTGGGTCCTGAACCTCGAGAAGGGCATGATCTTTTTCCTGCTGCTCTTCATTGTGATCGTCGCGGCCTTCTCCGTCATGAGCTCCCTGCTTATCTCGGTGGTTCGCAAGACCCGGGAGATTGGGCTCCTCGGCGCGCTCGGGGCCTCTCCTCGGGGAGTGGCGGCGTGCTACTGTGCGCAGGGTCTGCTGATCGGCGTCTTCGGCACCGGGGTGGGCCTAGCATTGGGCTTTGCGGCGCTGGCGGTGCGCAACGATGCCGTCATGCTGATCGCGCGGCTGACCCAGCGGGAGGACGAACTGCGCCGTTTCTACCAGTTTAGCAATCTGCCGGCACATACCGTGCCTGGCGATGTCCTCACGGTGGTGATACTCACGCTGGTGATTTCATTCTTGGCCGGACTCGTGCCGGCCTGGCGGGCGGCGCGGCTCCGTCCCGTGGAGGCTTTTCGCAGTGAGTGAGCGGTCGAACGCCGTTCTGCAGGCGCGCGGCCTGAGCAAGAGCTACGCGAGCGGCGACCGCCGACTCGCAGTGCTTCGCGGAGTCGACCTGTTGCTGCACGCCGGCGAGAGTGTCTCCATCCGGGGTGAGTCGGGCGCCGGGAAGTCGACGCTCCTGCACCTGCTGGCGGGTCTCGATTCTCCGGATGAAGGAGAACTGTTCTGGAACGGCGCACGGATCGATGCCCGGCGTTGCACGGCAGTGAGGAATCGTTTCCTGGGCCTAATCTTCCAGAGCTTCCACCTCGTGCCTGAGCTCACGGCGGAGGACAACGTGCTCCTCCCGCGGCGAATTGGCGGGCGGGTCGACGCGGCGGCGCGTCGGCGGGCGGTGGGGCTCCTTGCGCGAGTCGGCCTCGACGAGCGCGCGGCTCACCTGCCTTCGCAGCTGTCGGGCGGCGAGCGGCAGCGAGTCGCGGTGGCGCGGGCCCTGATGAATCAACCGAGTTTGCTTCTCGCGGATGAACCCACCGGCAACCTGGATGAGCGGACGGGCGAGTCGGTGATCACCCTGCTGCTGGAGTTGGTTGCGGAGACGCAGACGGCACTTATTCTCGTGACTCATAACCCGGCGCACGCGGCGCGGACATCCCGGCAAATGACCCTATCGGAAGGAATCCTGCATCATGGCTAATCCCGTTCTTCGTTGCGGTGTGGCTGGCGTTGGCTCCCTCGGCCAGCATCACGTCCGCATTTACCAGAGTCTCCCCGACGTGGAGTTCGCGGGATTTTTTGAAGCCAACGACGCGCGGGCGGCAGAGATTGCGACCCGCTTCGGAGCTCGGCGCTTCGGGAGCTTGGAGGAGATGGCGGCTGAGTGCGATGCGGTGTCGGTGGTCGTCCCGACGGATCGCCATGCCGAGGTGGCGTTGCCGCTGCTCGCGGGTGGCTGTCATCTCCTGATCGAGAAGCCGATCACGGCCACGCTGGAGCAGGCTGAGCGCGTGCTCGCGGCGGCCCGGGCGGCCGGCGTACTCGTGCAGGTCGGGCACATCGAGCACTTCAACCCGGTGATGAGCTTCCTCGAACAGGAAGTGAGCGATCCACGCTTCATCACCGCCGATCGGCTGGCTCCGTTCACGCCGCGGGGGACGGAGGTGGGCGTGGTGCTGGACCTGATGATTCACGACATCGGCATCGTTCTTGAGCTCGTAAAGTCTCCGGTGGAGAAGATCGACAGCGTCGGGGTGAGCGTGCTCTCGCGTTCCGAAGACATTGCGAACGCGCGGCTGCAGTTCGCGAACGGGTGCGTCGCCAACCTGAGCGCCAGTCGGATGAGCTTAAAGAAGGTACGTGAGATCCGGATTTTCCAATCCTCCGGTTATCTCTCTTTCGACTTCATGAACCAGTCCGGCCACCTCGTGAAGAAGGCTGGCATGCTGGACTACGCGCAGAAGATCATCGCCGGCGCCGTGAAGCCGGGTGATCTCTCGGCGGTGCCGCTCGAGCCGGTGCCCCTCGAGAAGGGCGAGCCCTTGGCTTTGGAGTTGGCGCATTTCGTCGAGAGCGTGAGACGGGCGCGTCAGCCGAAGGTCTCGGGCGAGCTGGCCAAGTCGGCGCTGGAGCTCGCCATTGTGATCACCGAGCAGATCCGTACCGGTACGCGTCGCCCGTGACGCGGTTCTCCTTCGCTTTGTGAGCCAGATTCGCCAGGAACTGCAGGACCTGAGGCTGACGCATCGGCCCTCGGTCAGCCGTGCGCCGCTCTCGCTCCTCTCGCCTCCGGAGCGCGGGGGGGCGGATCTGCTGGTGATTGCGGGGGAGCACTCGGGTGACGAGCACGCCGCTCGGCTGGTGCGCGACCTGCGGCGCAGTGAACCGATGCTGACCGTCGCGGCGCTCGGCGGGCCGGCGCTGCAGGGCGCCGGCGCGCAGTTGCTCCATGATCTCACCGCTTCCTCGGTGGTGGGTGTCGTCGAGGTGCTGAAGCACTACCGTTATTTCCGCACCCTGCTCGACGAGACGGCGGAGTGGGTCGAGCGGTACCGACCGCGGGCGGTGTTGCTGGTGGACTATCCCGGCTTCAACCTCCGTCTCGCGGCGCGGCTCCGTGAACGCGGGGTCAGTGCGAAAGGCGGCGGTCCGGTGAAGCTCTTATACTACATTTCGCCGCAGATCTGGGCGTGGAAGGCCCGACGGCGCTTCACGATGGCACGTGATCTGGACGCGCTGGCGACGATCTTCCCGTTTGAGCCGGCGTGCTATGCGGACACGACCCTGAAGGTGGAGTTCGTCGGACATCCGTTCCTCGCCCCGGATTATCGACCGCCGGTGCGTTATGATCCGTCGGCGCCGGTTCTGCTCCTGCCGGGGAGCCGACGGCAGGCCGTTGAGCGCATCTTTCCCCGCCTGCTGGCGGGCTTCGCGGCTTCGGGTCTCTCGCGTGCTCAAGTGCTCTATCCCAGCCCGTTGATCGAGAGCGTGCTGCGGGCGGCGCATCCGCCGGCCTCGGTGAGCCTTGTCCCGACTGGCGCTGAAATCGCGGCTTCGGCCGTCCTGACGTCGAGCGGCACCATGTCGCTGCACTGTGCCTTGGCCGGTATCCCTGGAGCCATTGTCTATCGCGCGAACCCCCTGACTTATCTTCTGGGGCGTTGCCTGCTTCGCGTACCCTATCTCGGAATCGCCAATCTGCTCCTGAATGAGGAGGTCTATCCCGAGTTCCTGCAGGGGGCGGCCGCCGCGGAACCGCTTGGAGAGGAATTGAAACGCTGCACTCGGGATCCGGCTCGGATCGCCGATGCCCAACGTACTGCGCAACGCTTGCGGGACATTTTGCGTTCGCCTGTGGACGCCGGAGCCGCGCTCTGGGTCCTTCGGCAGATGGGTCGCTAGACGGATCGACCGCGGGTATCAGCGCGGCTCAATCCGACCGCTGGCCTGTGGCGCCACCTGGCGCCAGATCGAATCGGCTCGCTCACCCACGAGAGCCAAGGCGCGGGCCACCTCGGCCTCGCGCGCGGCGCGGTTACGCTCCGCGATCCGCGCGAGGTCATCGAGATTGTAGACGAAGGCGTTTTCGAGTGTAGCGACGTCGGGCTCGACATCGCGCGGCAGCGCCAGATCAATGAAGAAGAGCGGGTGGGCTGGGCGGCGGCGAAGCGCGGCCGCCACCGCGGCGTGCGTGACCACGGCATGCGGTGCGGCGGTGGAACAGACGAGAATGTCAAACTCGTGCAGCCGTTGGCCAACTTGCTCGAACGGGAGGGCCACCGCCCCGAACTCCGTGGCCAGCTCAAGCGCGCGCGCGAGCGTGCGGCTTGCGACAGTGAGGGATCCGGCGCCGCGGCTCTGAAACGCGCGCGCCGTCTTCTCGCCAATGTCGCCGGCGCCGAGCAGGAGGACGCGCGTGGCGCTGAGGTCACCGAAGATGGTGCCAGCGAGTTCGACCGCGACATTGGCCACGCTGACCTGACCGACCGTGATGGCGGTCTGCGTGCGCACGTGCTTCGCGCTTTGAAACGCCTTCTGAAAGACTCGGTTGAGCACCGGGCCAACGCTGCGCCGCTGCTGCGCACCCTCGTAGGCGCTTTTCACCTGACCGAAGATCTCGTTCTCGCCGAGCATCTGTGACTCAAGGCCGCTGGCCACGGCGACGAGGTGCCGGATGGCGTCTGATCCATCGGCGAGTCGGCGAATGGTCGCGAATGTTGCCGGATCGAGTCCGGAGAGTCGGCAGAACTCCTGCTCAAGCGCCGCGACGGCTGTGGCGTCGGTGGCCACTCCGTAGAATTCCACGCGATTGCAGGTGTTGACCACGGCGAGCTCGCGCAGACCCGCGAGACGGCTGGCCGCATCGTGCAACTGCGCGAGCTTTTCCGGCGTCAGGGCCAGTCGTTCGCGCAGGTCGATTGGCGTGGTCTGGTGGCTGGCGCCGACGACGAACAGCGCCGGCGAAACGTCGGGCGAACTCACGGCTGGTGCGAGGAGACGCTGGCCGGACCCGAAACCGGGCGGCGCGGCGTGATCAACGAGAGCGACAGCAGGGCGACCGCAAAGAGAGCGATGCACACCTTGGCCAGCCGCTTGCCCTGGAGACGGCCCCGCAGGCGCAGCGCCAGAGCGACCGCGTAAGCAATCCAGATCGAGGCTGTGACGGCGATCTTGACTGGGTTGACGGCTCCCGGATTGCGCGTCCACCAGGACGCACCGACGAGCAGCGACGTCGCGAGCAGTACCACGCCGGTGATCAAGAGGCGGTGCCCGATCTGATCCAGATCCACGATCGAGGGAAGGAACGCGAAGGTGCCATCAAGCTGCTTGTTCTTGAGCGAAAAGTGGCGCAGCAGAAACAGGATGGAGGTGAGCGAAAGCAGGCCGAATACACCGTAGCTAAAAAGGGCGAGCGCGGCGTGGAACTCGATCCAAGCGTTGCCACCGAAGACGTTGATGCGATGTTCGGCGTCCCATGCCGGCATCGAAAGCGAGAGCAGGGTCAGGGCGGCCGACAGCATCGACGTGAAGTAGCCGAGCAGGCTGATGCGGAACGTGGTGCCTACGACGAGGTATAAGCTCGTGGCCGACCAGGCGGTGAATTGAAAGATCTCGAACTGATTGCCGAGCGGACACCCACGCACCTCAAGTCCGCGCAGGTACAGGGCGTACGTGTGCAGGACGTAGCCCACGACCACGATTGCATTCATGATGCCGCGTGAATGTGCCCGACGGCGCAGCACCGCAGACGTGCCGAGCGCGAGCCCGGCGAAGTAGCAGGCTCCGGCGAGCCAGAACCAGAAGCGATCGGTCGATGGATCCATCCAAAGGCATACCCTGTCGACTTCGTGGTCCTCGCGCAAGACTGAGCCAGCGCTCCGGCGGGGCCTCGCTCCGCTCCCTTGACTCTGGCTCTCAGAGATGGCCCGTGGAACGGAAGCTGTAATACCCCAGACCCGCAGGATCGAGGCCGCGCCGACCGAGAATCACATGGTCGAGCAGTGGAATATCCAGCGCGCCGGCCGCTTCTCGCAGGCTCCGGGTCACCCGGATGTCCTGCGCACTCGGGCTGGGGTCTCCACTCGGATGGTTATGCGCGCAGATGATGCTTGAGGCACCTTCCCGGACCGCTTCGCGAAACACCTCCCGCGGGTGCACGAGCGTGCTCGAGGCCGTCCCGGACGTGGCCTCCACCCGCTTCAGCAGTCGTCCTTTGCGGTTCAGGCAGAGCACCCAGAATTTTTCCACCTCGAGTCCGACCGCGAGCGGACTCAGGTAGGCGAACACGCTTTCCGCATGATCAAGGAGTGGGGTGGAGATCGCTTCCTGACTGAGCACCCTCCGCGAGATTTCCATAACTGCGGCCAGTTGCACGGCCTTCACCGCGCCAATTCCCTTGCACCGTCGAAAGCGGACGGGCGACCAACTCAGCAGGCCGCCCAGCGACCCCGCCTCCTGCAAGAGCCGATTGGCCAACGTGATCACATCCAGCCCCCGCGTCCCGCTCCGTAGCAATAGCGCGATTAACTCCGCATCGCTCAGCGCGGCTGGCCCGGCGGCCAGAAGCCGCTCCTGCGGCCGCTCCTGGGGGGCCGTTTCGCGTAGGCGATTCGGAAGAACGGGAGAATCCATTACGCAACATTAAAGCAATAAAGTTGCATTGAGTCGAGCTTGTAAACCGACACGGGCCGCATGTACTGCGCCCCCATGTCTTCGCTTCGCGTGGTGGTCTGGGGTGAGAACGTCCATGAGCAGCGCCATTCCAAGGTGGCCGCCGTCTATCCCCGGGGGATGCACGAGGCGATTGCCGAGGCGATCAGGGAAGGGGCGCCGGAGGCCAGCGTGGAAACCGCAACGCTGCAGGAACCGGAGCATGGGCTCACGGCGGAGCGCTTGGCACGGACCGATGTCCTGACGTGGTGGGGCCACATGGCGCACGGCGACGTCGCCGAGGCGGTCGTCGATCGCATCCAGCAGCGGGTTCTGGAGGGAATGGGCCTGATCGTCCTGCACTCCGGGCATTACGCGAAGATCTTCCGCCGGTTGCTGGGCACGACCGCCTCGCTGCAGTGGCGGGAGGCGGGGGAGCGCGAACGGCTCTGGGTCTGTAACCCAGGCCACCCCATCGCGGCCGGCCTCGGGCGGTACTTCGAGCTTCCGCAGGAGGAAATGTATGGCGAACCCTTCGTCATTCCCACCCCCGAAGAGCAGATTTTCCTGTCCTGGTTCGAGGGCGGGGAAGTGTTCCGAAGCGGTTGTACGTGGCGCCGCGGGAACGGAAAGATTTTCTACTTCCGCCCCGGCCACGAAACGTATCCGACCTATCACGACAAAAATGTGCGTCGGGTGCTGGCGAATGCCGCGCGCTGGGCGGCGCCGCAGGGTCGCTGGGCCGACGTGCATCTCTCGCCGAATGCCAAGACGCACCCGGAGCCGATCCGCGGTGCGGTGGGCGGTTAGGCTGAAGCGGGCAACGCGGCGCGCCCGGCCGATCCACGCGGGCCGGTTGTCATCGGCCCTGCGGCCACTCGCTCAGCGGTGCGCGGACGCTCCTGGTCCTCAGGCCGGGCGCGGGCCGGTCGAGGGCTGAGCCGGGCGGCCGGTCTTCGCCGACTCGTACAGGGCAAGCACGAGCGCGACCGCCTTGCGGGCCTCGGGACCATCGACCTCGAGGGAGGCGCCGGAGCGGATCGCTTCGACGAGATTTTCGATCTGTTTCTGGTGCCCGAGGTGGCTGATTCCGCTGGGAGAACTGGCTCCGGAGCCCATCTGGGTGGCGCTGGCGCCCTGACGGATCGTTTCGTCCTCCGGCGCGGCCTCGCGGAAGTCCCAGCGGGTGATGCGGTCATCCTCGAGCACGATCGATCCGTTCTCGCCGCAGAGCTCAAGGCGGCGCGACCAACCGGGATAGGCGGCGGTGGAGGCCTCGATCACTCCGAGCGCTCCATCGCCGAACCGCAGCGTGGCCGCCGCTGTGTCTTCCGCCTCGATGCCGGTGTGCACGCGCCGCGTCGTCCATGCGAATACATCCGTCGGTACGCCGGCGAACCATTGGAGCAAGTCAATCGCGTGGATCGCCTGATTGATCAGTGCACCGCCGCCGTCGAGCGCCAGCGTGCCGTGCCAACTCTGGTGATAGTACGCGGCCGCGCGCACCCACTTGACGTAGGCGCTGGCGAGGACGAGGCGCCCAAACCGCCCCGCGTCCAGGGCGCGCTTCACCGTACGCGCACCCTCCCCGTAGCGCGCCTGAAAGATGGGCAGCAGATGCACGCGCGCCGCGCGGCTGGCCGCGAGCAGGGCGTCCATCCGTTCCAGCGTCACCTCGATCGGCTTCTCGACCACCACATGGCGTCCGCCGCGCATCGCCGTCAGCGCAGGCTCAAGGTGAGCCCCGCTCGGGGTGGTGACGCAGATCACTTGGATGTCGTCGCGCGCGACCAGGTCCTCGACCCGGTCCGTCGTGAACGCCACGCCGTGCTTCTCCGCAAAAGCCTTGGTGGCGGCCGCCGAGCGGCCGCAGACGCCCTTGACCGCACAGCCGGGGATGGCCGCGATCGCGCGCGCGTGAAAGTCAGCGATCATTCCGGGACCAACGATGCCGAAGCCGATCGGGGTAGGTGAGGTGGGCGGGGTCATAGGATCAGGAAAGGGAAGGGGAGTGATACGAGTACGTCGGAGGAAACGGGGCAAGCCGGGGAGGACGGCTCGACAGGCGGCGGGCAGGCGTCACACTTGCCGCATGCCCTCCACCTACGAACGCATCCGCGCCGACATCATCGCGGCGATGAAGGCCCGGGACACCAAGACGGCGACGATCCTCCGCACCTGCGACGCCGCCATCCAGCGTGCGTCGATGGATCAAGGCAAGCCCATCGAAGAGGGCCTCGTGATGACGACCTTGCGCAAGGCGGTGAAGAATCTCTCCGACGCCCGCGATGAGTTCGCCAAAGCCGGCCGCACCGATCTGGTCGAGGCCAATTCGGCTGAAATCACCCTCCTCGAGGCCTACCTCCCGAAGGGGCTCGATGCCGCGCAGACCGAGGCGCTGGTGAACGACGTTTTGCAAGCGACCGGGGCGACGACTAAGAAGGACATGGGTCGGGTCATGGGCGCGCTCAAGCAGCATCCGAACGCCGGGCAGCTGGATTTCGCCGTGGTTAGCCGTCTGTTGCAGTCGAAGCTCGCGTAGGATCGGCGCGCGTTTCGGCACTGATGCGACGTCCGTTGTTGCCGCTGACGGCGCGCGGAAGTGCTCGCGTGGGGTCGCGGTTAATGCCATGCACGCAGCTTCCCCTGTCGCCATGCCTGACCTCGCCCGAGACACCCTGCAGTCCGCCTTTGCCGGGCAGCCGTTGTTCGAGGCCAAGTCTTGGCGACTGGCCCCCGAAGCTTGGCCGCTGAGCCCGGCACAGGTCCGCGAACTGGAGGGGATCGGCGCCGCATGCCTCGAGTTCCATCAGGCACTGGAGACCCTTTATTTGCGCTCCGCGGCCGGCCGGAATCTTTTGCGCAACAAGCCGCTCCTAGCTCCGTGGGTCGCCGAGTACCTCGACCGCGGAAAGCCGCCGGCACTCCTCGCGCACGCCCGCGACGCCCGCAATCGCGGAAGCCTTCCGACAATTCTCCGCCCTGATCTCCTGCTCACGGCGGAAGGGTTCGTCATGACCGAGCTCGACTCGGTGCCTGGCGGAATCGGGCTCACCGCTTTCCTGAATCGCCTGTATTCCTTGGGCGGTGACGCTGCGGTGATCGGATCCGGCGATGCGATGGTCCGCCTGTTTCACGCTGGTCTGGCGGCGCTGAAGCCCGACCTGCGCAATCCGCTGATCGCCTTGGTGGTCTCCGACGAGGCGGCGACGTACCGGCCCGAAATGCACTGGCTGGCGCAGCAGCTGCAGCTGCAGGGCCAGCGCGTGTTCTGCCTTCGACCCGATGAACTCTTTCCCCTCGGATCGACGCTCTGCTTCGACCTCGAGGGGAATCCCGAAAAGATCGACGTCGTCTACCGCTTTTTCGAGCTGTTCGATCTCGGCAACATCCCGGCGACGGAGCACCTGCTGGAGGCGTGGCGCGCGGGCGAAGTGGCGATTGCGCCACCGCTGCGTCCGTTCCAAGAAGAGAAGATGGCCTTTGGCCTTTTTCACCATTCACGCCTGGTGGATTTCTGGACGGAGACGCTATCGCGGGCGGCGCTCGAGACCCTGCGCCGTCTGATCCCCATGACCTGGGTCATGGACCCTGCGCCGCTCCCGCCCGGTGCGTTTCTGGACGGCCCGCGCGTCGGCGGTCGGGCCCTGACGGACTGGCGCCAGCTCTCGGCTGCCTCGCAACGCGAGCGCGAGCTGATCGTCAAGATTTCCGGCTTTCATGAGACGGCATGGGGAGCCCGCGGCGTGACCCTGGGGAGCGATTGTTCGCGGGAGGAATGGCAGGCGGCGATCGAGGCGGCGGTGGCGTCGGCGCCGCACCACCTCCACCTCGTGCAGGAGTATCGGAAACCCCAGCGGGTCGCGCACCGTCTCTACGCCGACGCCGCGCCTTACCCCGCCGCTGACGAGCACGGCCGTCTCCGGCTTTGCCCCTACTATTTCGTGCAGAGCGGCAGTGTGCAACTGGGGGGGGCGCTAGCCACCTTCTGCCCTCCGGATAAGAAGATCATCCACGGCATGCAGGACGCCGCCCTGTTGCCCTGCCGCCGGACTGCGGACGCCTGAGGCGTCGGACCAGCTTCTCCCTCGGAGAATTGGTTTGCGGGTCCCCCGGCGCTCCCGCTTAGCTCAACGGTGACCACGCCCATGAATCGCACCCATCATTGTGCCCAACTCACGCCTGCCGAACTCGGAGCAACCGTTTCGTTGCTTGGCTGGGTGGACTCTGTCCGCGACCACGGCGGCATCCTCTTCGTCGACCTGCGTGACCGGCAGGGCATCACCCAGGTGAAGTTCGACCCGCAGGTGAACGCCGGGCTCGGTCAGCAAGCGGCGCACCTCAAGCCGGAGTCCGTGATCGGCGTGACCGGGAAAGTCGCGGCTCGCCCGGCCGGCACGGTCAATCCATCGCTCCCGACGGGTGGCATCGAGATCGAGGCGACGGAGCTGACGATCCACAATGTCTCCGAGACGCCTCCGTTCCCGCTGGACGACGCTGGTGGTGACAAGGTGAACGAGGATTTGCGCCTGACCTACCGCTATCTCGACCTTCGCCGGCCGAAGATGCGGCGCAACCTGCAGGTGCGCCACCGCGCGACCAAGGCGATCCGCGATTATTTCGATAGCCGCGAGTTCATCGAGGTGGAGACGCCGGCCCTCTTCAAGAGCACGCCGGAGGGCGCCCGTGAGTACCTCGTTCCGTCGCGCATCCACCCAGGTCAGTTCTACGCGCTTTCCCAGTCGCCGCAGCAGTTCAAGCAGATCCTGATGGTGGCGGGCGTGGAGCGTTACTTTCAAATCGCGCGGTGTTTCCGTGACGAAGATCTCCGGGCCGACCGGCAGATGGAGTTCACGCAAGTGGACGTGGAAGCCTCGTTCATCACCCGCGAGGACGTCTACTCGCTCTTCGAAGGCATGCTGCAGCGCGTGTGGAAGGAAGTGCTGGGCGTGGACCTGCCCGCGCCGTTCCCGCGGATGGCGTTCGTCGACGCGATGAACCGCTACGGTGTGGACAAGCCTGACGTCCGCTTCGCGATGGAGCTAGTCGACTTCACGGATCTTTTCCGCAACTCCGCCTTCAAGGTCTTCCAGGCCACTGCCGCCGGCGGTGGCGTGATCAAGGCGCTGAATGCGAAGGGCCTCTCCGATCTGACCCAAGGTGAGCTGAAGAGCCTCGAAGAGGTCGCGAAGTCTCTTGGTGCGAAGGGACTCGCCTTCATCAAGGTGGAGCAGGGTGAGTGGAAGTCGCCGATCGTGAAGTTCTTCTCCGACGCCGAAAAGCAGGCGCTCACCGAGCAGCTGGGTGTCGCCGAAGGCGATATGATCTTCTTCGCTGCTGCGCCTTGGGAGAAGGCCTGCGCGATCCTCGGCCGCATCCGTCTCGAGGCGGCTGCGCTGCTGCAGAAGCGCGGTAAGCTGACGATTCGGCACGACGACTGGAAGTTCCTCTGGGTCGTCGATTTTCCGCTGATGAGCTACGACGAGGCGGAGAACCGCTACGCAGCCACACACCATCCGTTCACGGCTCCGGTGCCGGAGGATGCCTCGTTGCTGGATTCCGACCCCAAGGCCGTCCGTGGGCAGCACTACGACGTTGTCCTCAACGGCATGGAGCTGGGTGGTGGCTCGATCCGCATCCACCAGCCCGCGCTGCAAAAGAAGGTGTTTGAGGATGTGCTCAAGATCCCGGCGGACGTCGTTGAGAGCCGTTTCGGCTACATGCTCAAGGCCTTCACCTACGGTGCCCCGCCTCATGGAGGTATTGCCTTTGGCCTCGATCGCATGGTGGCTCTCCTCTGTGGCACGACGAGCATCCGCGATGTCATCGCCTTCCCCAAGACTCAGAAGGGGCAGGACCTGATGGCTCAGAGCCCCACTCCCGTGACGCCGAAGCAGCTCAAAGAGCTGCATATTCAGACGGTCATGCCGGAATAAGGTCGGCGTCAGTTCATGGGCCCGGTGATACGGGCCTCTCAGGACTTTGATCGGACTGGGCACGGGTATGTCCGTGCCCGCGGCTCGTGGGATGGGGGGAAACCGGCCGGGCTTCCCTAGACAGAGTCGCGACTAGGCTTGCTCCGGTGGACGGAGGGGAGCTAGGCTTCAGGCCAATCCTCAACCCTGTCATCGCATGAAACTTATCATCGCCATCATCAAGCCGTTCAAGCTGGAGGAAGTGAAGGAGGGTCTTTCGGCCATTGGCATTGAGGGTATGACGGTGACCGAGGTGAAGGGCTTCGGCCGCCAGAAGGGTCACACCGAGATTTATCGCGGCAGCGAGTACACGGTTGATTTTCTCCCGAAGGTGAAGCTGGAGATCGTCGTGACCGACGAACTGGTCGCGAAGACGGTCGAGGCGATCGTCAAGGCTGCGAAGACGGGCAAGATCGGCGATGGCAAGGTGTTCGTCGTGGCGTTGGAAGAGGCGGTGCGCATCCGTACCGACGAGCGCGGCGACGCCGCGATCTAATCGTCCCGAGGCGTTTCCCTAGCGCGCGTGCGCCAGCACGGCGCGCTTGGATCAGCAGATTTGAAAGGCGACGTGAGTCGCCTTTTTTCATGCCCGCTTGGCGGGGAGGGCGCGGGTACGGATTTCCGTGACCAAGCCCTCGAGAAACGCGGCGGCCGGCTTTACGCCCTCATCGCCGCGAGCGCGGGAGCGGACGCTGACCGAGGCGGCCTCGGCTTCCTTGGCGCCGATGACGAGTGTGTAGGGCACCTTGTCGAGTTCGGCGCGGCGGACCTTGGCGCCGAGTTTGTCACTGTGCTCGTCGACCGACGCGCGGATGCCAGCGGCTTTGAACTGCGCCAGCAGATCGCGCGCGTAGTCGATGACCTTGTCGCTGATCGGCACGATGCGCGCCTGCTCGGGGGCGAGCCAGGCAGGGAAGTCGCCGCCGAAATGCTCGATGAGCACGCCGCAGAAGCGCTCCATTGAACCGAATGGGGCGCGGTGGATCATGACTGGGCGGTGCGGTTGGTTGTCGGGCCCGATGTAGGAGAGATCGAAGCGGACGGGCAGGTTGTAGTCGACCTGCACGGTGCCGAGTTGCCACTCGCGGCCGATCACGTCCTTTACCACGAAGTCGATTTTCGGTCCGTAGAAGGCAGCCTCGCCCGGTTCCTCGGTGAACGGCACGCCCAGGGTCTTGGCGGCCTCGCGGCACGCGGCTTCGGCCTTATCCCAGTTCTCGGCGGTGCCGGTGTACTTGTTGGAATCGGGGTCGCGGAGACCGACGCGCACGCGGTAATCGCTCATGCCGAGGGTGGTGAGCACGACCTTGACCAGAGATAGGCAGCCGAGGACCTCGGCGGGCACCTGGCTCTCGGTGCAGAAGAGATGCGCATCATCCTGCGTAAAGCCGCGGACGCGGGTCATGCCGTTGAGTTCGCCACTCTGTTCCCAGCGATAGACCGTGCCGAATTCCGCCAGCCGCACCGGGAGGTCGCGGTAGCTGTGCGGCTGTGACGCGAAGATCTTGATGTGGTGAGGGCAGTTCATCGGCTTCAGCATGAAGCCGTCGAGTAGGCGATCTGCGTCGAGTACCCGATCCTGCGGAATGATCTCGCGGCCAGCGCGGCGGTTGACGTCTTCGCGCAGCTTGGCGGAGACGCCGTCGAGCCGCGCCACCATGTCGGCGCAGGAGCAGCCCTCACGGACGATCGCGGCGAGCGACTCGTTTTCCACGACGGGCGTGAATTGCGATTCCTTGTAGTAGGGAAAGTGGCCGGACGTCTTGTAGAGCTCGAGCTTTCCGATGTGCGGCGTGAAGACCTGATGGTAGCCCTGCTTGCGCAGTTCCTCGCCGATGAACGTCTGGAGTTCCTGGCGGATGATGGAGCCGTTGGGCGTCCAGAGGATCAGTCCCTGGCCGACATCCTCGTCGATCACGAAGAGGCGCAGGTCCTTGCCGAGCTTGCGGTGGTCGCGAGCCTTGGCCTGCTCGAGCCGTTCGAGGTGCTGCTCGAGCTCCTCGCGGTTCGGGAACGCGGTGCCGTAGATGCGCTGCAACTGCTTGTTGCGCTCATCGCCGCGGTGGTAGGCGCCGGCGATGGAGAGCAGCTTGAACGCCTTCACCTTGGACGAGTAGCGCACATGGGTGCCGGCGCACAGGTCCATGAACTCGCCGTTCTGGTAGAACGAGATTTTCTCGCCTTCCGGAATGTCCGCGAGGCGGCCGAGCTTGTAGCGCTCTTGGCCGCGTTGGCGGATGATATCGATGGCCTCCTCGCGCGAGACCTCGCGGCGGGTGAAGGGCTGGTTCTCATCGACGACTTTTTTCATCTCCGCCTCGATGCGGGTGAGGTCGTCCTGGGTCAGCTTGTGATCGAGGTCGACGTCGTAGTAGAAGCCGGTGTCGGTGGGTGGTCCGATGTCCAGCTTGGCGTCCGGGAAAACACGGAGCAGGGCCGTCGCGAGGATGTGCGAGGCGGAGTGGCGGAGTTCCTCGAGGGGGGACATCGGCATGGGAAAGGGGAGGTTGGGGTCAGCGTTTGTTCGGTTCGAGGGAAAAGCCGTCCTTGCGGTCGAGCATGGTCCAGCCGGCTTGGGCGATTTCCGCGCGCAGAGCGTCGGCGCGGGCGAAGTCGCGAGCCGCCTTGGCGGCCCAGCGTTGGTCGGCCAGCGCGCGGACTGCCGCTGGCGCCTCTGGCGCAGCGGTGGGTGTGGTGCGCAGGTCGAAGCCCAAAAGTCCCATCACCTCGGCGAAGCCGGCGGCATCGACACCATGGGTGCCGCGGTTGACGACGGTGAACAGGGCACCGAGGGCAGCGGGGGTGTTGAGGTCGTCCTCCAGCGCGGCGATCACCGGCGCAAGGGTGGCCGGATCCCCGCCGGTGGCGGGGAGGCTGGCGGCGTAGGCGCGCAGGTGTCCGAGTGCCTTCTCGGCCGCGTGGACGGACTCGAGGGTGAAATTGAGCTGCTTGCGCGGATGGCCAGAGAGCAGGGCGTAGCGTACTGCCACGGGGGAAAACCCCTTCGCGGTCAGGTCGTCCAGGGTGTAGAGGTTGCCCAGACTCTTGCTCATCTTCTTCCCGTCCACGAGCAGGTGCTCACTGTGGTACCAGTGGAGGGAGAAGGGCTGCTGGTTGCAGCACTGGCTCTGGGCGATCTCGTTCTCGTGATGCGGGAAGAGCAGGTCGACTCCACCGGTGTGGAGGTCGATGGTGTCGCCGAGATGCTTCTTGCTCATCGCGCTGCACTCGATGTGCCAGCCCGGGCGGCCGGGGCCCCAGGGGCTCGGCCAGAACACGTCGCCGTCATCGGGCTTGTGGCCCTTCCAGAGTGCGAAGTCGCTGCCGTCCTCTTTCTCGTCTGAGTCGGCGGTGGTCGCTTTGAGCGCGGACCCGAGTTTCAGCTCGCGCTCCTTTAACCGGGAGAGCGAGCCGTAGTCGTTAAACGACGACACCTTGAAATACACCGAGCCGTCCTCCGTCCGGTAGGCGTGCGCGCGGCGTTCGAGCGCGGCGATCATGTCGATCTGCTCGGGGATGTGGCCGGTCGCGGTGGGCTCGACGTGGGGCGGAAGGCAGTTCAGGGCGGCGCAGTCGCGGTGGAACTTTTCCGTCCACTGCCGCGTGACGTCCGCCAGCGGACGGCGCTCCTCGCGGGCGCGGCGGATCGTCTTGTCGTCGACGTCGGTCAGGTTACGGACGTGCTTCACTCGGCCGGGGCCAAACTGCCGGTCGGCTAGGCGACGGATCAGGTCGTTGACCACGAAGGTCCTGAAGTTCCCGATGTGCGCCGGGGCATAGACGGTCGGTCCGCAGTTGTAGAAACGGAAGACCCCGTCCGCCTGGGAGGCGGTCAGCGGGCGCACGTCACGCCGGAGTGAATCGTAGAGGCGAAGGGCCATTCGTGGGAAAGTGAAAGAGGCGGGAGGGGAGACCTAGCAGGGGAGGGGGCGGTTGGGAAACGACAATTTCCAGCCTCCGCCCGGGGTGGCAGTGCAGCGAACCAGCCGGCAACCGTGGAGGACCGCGCAGCCGGTAGGTGGCCGCGAAATCAGGCGCCGGCGCACGGCGTTCGCCGCGCCTTGAGCGGGCGGCAGTCCGTGAAAAAACGTGTGGCGACCTGGGCCATGGCGTGATTGGCTGGCAACAACGCGAATATGAGCGCCGACTTCAAGCTCGATCTCACCCACCGTCCCCGGCGTCTCCGTCGGACCGGCGCCCTGCGCAGCCTGGTCGAGGAGACGATCCTCACTCCGGCGGATTTCATCGCGCCCCTGTTCGTGGTGGAGGGCAACGGTGCTCCCGAGCCGATTCCGTCGATGCCCGGGGTCTCCCGGCTCAGCATCGCCGATTTGGTCGCGGAATGCCGCACGCTGTCCGGCTTGGGCGTCCCCGCGGTGGCGCTCTTTCCGAAGCTGGCCGACGGTCTCAAGGACGAGCGGGGAACCCGGGCTCTAGATCCCAATGGGCTGATCATCCGCGCCGTTCACGCGGTCAAGGCCGCCGTCCCGCAGATCAGTGTGATGACCGACATCGCGCTCGATCCGTATACGACGCATGGCCACGACGGCATTCTTCTGCCGGATGGTGAAACCGTCGCGAACGATGAGACGGTAGGCGTCCTGGCCCGCATGGCGGTCCTCCATGCCCAGGCGGGCGTCGACTTTGTGGCTCCTTCCGACATGATGGATGGGCGGGTGGCGGCGATCCGCCGGGCCATGGATGCCGCCGGGTGCACGCATACCGCGATCATGGCCTATTCCGCGAAGTTTGCGTCCGCGTACTACGGCCCCTTCCGCGACGCAGTGGGCAGCGCCAAGGCGGCCGGGACGCACTCGCTCGACAAGCGCGGCTACCAAGTCAGCCCGGCCAACCGTCGCGAGGCACTGATCGAGGCCGCGTTGGACGAGGCAGAGGGCGCGGACGTGCTGATGGTCAAGCCTGCGGGACCCTATCTCGACATCATTCGCGAGATCCGTAACGCCACGCAGCGTCCGGTCGCGGCTTATCAGGTATCCGGCGAATACGCCCAACTCCAGGCGGCAGCCGAGCGCGGTTGGCTGGATCTCGCTCGGACGCGCCGCGAGTCTCTGCTTGCGATTAAGCGCGCCGGAGCGGACATGATCCTGACCTACTTCGCCAAGGAAATGGCGATCGAGCTCTCCCTCTGAGGGCCGGATGAGGCAGGCGGCGCGACTCGGATTTGATCGAGTCGCGCAACGGATCGGACGAGGCGAACGTCTCAGCGCCGGCGACGGCCACGAGCCGGACGGTCGTCCTTGTCCTCGTCGTCTTCGTCGTCGTCCTTGTCTTCGTCGTCCTTGTCGTCCTCGTCGTCTTCGTCGTCCGACGAGGTCTTCTTTTCCCCGTCTCCATCCTCTTCCTTCTCCTCGTCCTCGTCCCACTTGAGCGAGGAGTCCCCTTCGAGGGCCTTTTCGTCTTCCTCGTCGATTTCTGGCAAGTCCTCGCCGTCGCCTTCTTCGACGCTCGGCTTTTCCTCGCCCTCGTCCTCGCCTTCCCAGCCGGCGGGGGCGTAGTCGAGGATTGCGCACAGTTCTTCGAAGGAGTGGATGGCCTTGCCCTCCATGAATTCCGCGTTCTGGTCCTCGCGGATCTCGTCTTCGACCTCGTCGACGCTGAGCTTCTGCTCGAAGTCGAACACGTCGTTAAGCATCTTCACCCTGCAGCGCGTAAGGTGATCGAGTAGATCGGCGAACGGGCCATTTTCTTCGTCGACGATGTCGGGCAGGGCGAAGAGCTTTTCTTCGGACTCGAAGATCGAATCCTTGACCCGCTTGAGCCGCACCTTGCCGCTACCGAGGTCCTTATCGATGCGGAAGGGAATGAAGGCGGCCTCCATGATGTCCTGGTCGAAGCCGTAATCGCGGAGCGGCTCGACGGATTCAATCAGGTGGGCGACCTGGCGAGGGTCGATGATGCTCAGGCCGTCGACGTCCCAGCGCACGGGGTCGCTGACCTCATCGACCCACCAATTATGGTCGTCGCCGAGTCGGACGTTGCACCAGTCGAGAATGCCAGAGGATTTTGCCATGAGTGTGGTCCCGCAGTGAGGGGAATTTCCGGAGCAAAAGCGCGGGGCTTGCTGTGAGTCAAACCGGGAAAGTGCTTTTTTTGTGGGCCGGATGGATTCCGGGGTGCTTGTTTTTGGTCCGGTGGGTTCCTAGCCTCCACTTTCGCATGGATTTTTTCTACGAAAAGCTGCTTCGACCGTTGCTGTTTAAACTTGAGTCGGAGCGTGCCCATGAGTGGGGGGTAGAGGCTCTGGCGCTGCTGGGTCGGCTGGGGCCGGTGCGGGCGCTGGCGGAGCGGGTGTCGCGGCTGGATCGCGATCTTTACGCCCCGGTCCGGGTCTTTGGACTGGAATTTCCCAATCGGGTGGGCCTGGCCGCGGGTTTCGACAAGAATGCCCGGGCTTGGCCGGGTGCAGCGGCGCTGGGTTTCGGCCACGTGGAAATCGGCACCGTGACGGCGCTGGCCCAGCCCGGGAACCCGGCGCCGCGGATGTTTCGGTTTCCGGCCGAGGAGGCGGTGATCAACCGGATGGGCTTCAACAATGCGGGTGCCGAGGCGGTAGCCCGCACCTTGGGTGGTCAGCCCCAGCGCGGTCGGCGCTCCATCCCGCTGGGCATCAACCTCGGGAAGTCGAAGGTCACGGCGATCGAGCAGGCCCCGGCCGATTACCTCGCGAGCTTTGAGCGCCTCGCGCCGTTCGCGGACTACCTCGTACTCAACGTATCCAGTCCCAACACGCCGGATCTCCGCAAGCTGCAGGACGAAGATCGGCTGCGCGAGTTGCTGGCCGCGGTCACGGGCGCAAACCGTGCGGCGGCGGAGCGCCCGGGCGGGCGGCGCGTGCCGATTCTGCTCAAGATTGCCCCGGACTTGTCGTGGGCTCAGATCGACGCCGTCCTTGCGACGGTGGGGGAGTTTGGCCTCGATGGCTTGATCGCCACCAACACGACCCTCGCTCGGCCGGGTCGCTTCGCGCAGGTCAACGAAGCCGGCGGGCTCAGTGGTGCGCCGTTGCGGCGGCGCTCGACCGAGATCGTGCGTTACCTCGCGCTGCAGTCGCGCGGACGCCTCCCCATCATCGCGGTCGGCGGAGTCAGCGACCCCGCCAGCGCGGCGGAGAAGCTCGATGCCGGCGCCACCTTGGTGCAGGTCTATTCGGGTCTGGTCTTCCGCGGACCCCGCTTGGCGGGAGAGTTGGCCCGAGCGCTCGCGGAGCGCGATCGACGCTGACGCCCTTAGCGACGAGAGTCGGAGTCACGGCTCGAAGTGGCCTAGGCGTGTCTGCTCAGAGCCGAGATCGCGGCGCCAGAGCCCTGGTGCGATCAGGTTCCGGGTAAGTTCCAAGCGTTGCCCAACGGGTGGGACACCGCCGACGATCTCGGAGGGGCGCCCCATCTTTGGCCCGGGTTGACCGGAATGGGTCAGATCACCCAATCGAGCGCGACCTCACCGGCGGCGTCGCGACTCTTGCGCGGGCGGATAATCGACGCTTGGTCGCCCTGATAGTAGGCGATCGTGTTGGGCGGCATGGACTCCATCAGCCAAACATTGGAGCCGACAACGGAATTGCGGCCGATCACGGTGTCTCCCCCGAGGATGGTGGCCCCGGGGTACACAACCACATGGTCCTCCAGTTGGGGATGGCGCTTCACCCCCTTGACCGGGCGGCCCTGATCGTCGGTGACGAACGACTTGGCGCCCAAGGTGACCCCCTGATAGATCTTCACATGGTTGCCGATGCGGGCGGTCTCGCCGATGACGACGCCGGTGCAGTGATCGATGAAGAAATGGGAACCGATTTGCGCGCCGGGATGGATATCGGCACCCGTGCGTTCGTGGGCGTACTCGGTCATCATCCGCGGCAGCAGGGGGACCTCGCGCCGGTAGAGTGCGTGGGCGATGCGCTGCAGGGAGATCACGAGTACGCACGGGTAGGAGAGAATGATCTCCTCAATGCTGCGAGCGGCCGGATCGCCCTCGTAGGCCGCGACGACGTCCGTGTGGACGGCGCGTCGGATGTCCGGAAGTTCACCGAGCAGTGCCATCGCCAGCGTCCCAGCGGCGCTGGCGGGGTCGGCATGGCGAGAAAACCGAAGGCACTTTTCGAGTTCGGTGACGAGACGCCGGTGAACGTCACTAATCCGTTCGGCGGTGGCCGCAGGGACGGCATCCTTGCGGAGTGGATCCTGGTCGAAGAACCCGGGAAACAGCAGACGCATGAAGTCGGAGCACAGCCGGTTGACCGACTCCTCGGACGGCAGATTGGTGCCGTCGAAATGATTGATGCCGCCATCCCGCTCGTAGGAGCGGAGCAGCGCGTGGGTGATGTCCGCAAGCGTCTGGGCCACGGCACGAGATGACGCCCGGCGGGGAGGGAGACGTCAAAGCGGATCTTGGAGGCCCTGAAAATGAGGCTTTACACGCGCGAGCCGATTTCGCTTAGTCGCCCTTCCTCGGTTTTCGAGTCGCTCAGGTGGTGGAATTGGTAGACACACACGTTTGAGGGGCGTGTGCCGTAAGGCGTAAGGGTTCGAGTCCCTTCCTGAGCACCATTTTAATCGACGCCGTGGCGTCCACGGTTTCTTGCCAATTCCAGGCGTTGCCCGGGATTGGAGCAGGGCGGTCGGAAACTGGGCTGCACTGCGGATCTTGGCTGCGGTCGGAGCCGAGTTGGCGGTGGGCCGTGGAATCGAGTTCCTGGCCTCAAAAGCAGCCGTGCCGTACTGGCCCGCTCGTGACACCTCACGTCTGGGCGTGCGTGGAGTGAGGCGCCGCCTCGGCGTGGGGTCAACGCACGCTCCGCCGCGTTCGCGCCGCTCGAAGGCGCGTCGAAGATTCGCGGTCGAGCTGGAGCTTAAGCTTTTGGATCAGTTCCTCCACGCGTTCGTCCCGGCTCTGCCGCGCGACGGTGATCGCGAAGAAGCGCTCGGCGAGACCGGGGACGGGTTCCACGCGCAGGGCGTCGCCGGCCGCGAGTTCACGCTCCACCACGATGCGTGGGACGAGAGCCAGTCCCGCCCCGGACAGCGCAAGGAGGCGGAGCAGGGCCATGTCGTCTACCTCCGCCCGCACCTGCGGTCGCACCCGCGCGCGCGCGACGAGCGTGTCGAACTCGACGCGCAGGGTGCTGCGCCGGGAAGGGAGGAAGAGGGGAAGCCCCTCAAGCCATCGGGGGAACGGCTGCCGGGGAATCCGAAACGGAGGGCGTCCGACCAGGAATGCGGGCATCTCTCCGAGCACGACCTGTTCCAGGCGGGCCGCGTCCGCGGCCCCAGCTGGTAAACTGCTCAGCATGACATCCAAGCCGTGGCCCTGAAGGTCAGCCAGCAAGTCGTCCTGCGAACCTTCGCGTACGGTGACGGCATCAGAGGAGTCGCGCAGGAGCGGCCAGATGAAGTCGAACTGGAGATTCTTTGACAGACTGCTCAGCGCGCCGACCCGCAGCGGTCGGCGCGTGCGGCGGGAGCCGCGTCCCAACCAATCCTCCAGTTCGCGTCCGGCCGTGAAGATGCGATCCGCGTACGCGAGAGCTTCGCGTCCGGTCGCCGTGAGGCGAAGGTTGCGTCCAGTCCGTTCGAACATCGCATGCCCCGTGGCTCGCTGCAGGGCGGAAATCTGCATGCTCAGCGCCGAGGGGGAAACGCGGAGCACCCCGGCTGCGCTTGCGATGCTGCCCTCGCGCGCAGCGTGCCAGAACGCCCGCAGATGATGAAAGTTGATCTGGCAGGCGGTGGTCTCAAAGGTCGACATTACAGTTAAGTAATACTGAGCGATGCGTTAAAAACAATCTAGTATTAAGATGAGTAGGGGAGAGGTATCCTGCGACATCAACCCTATGTCCTCACTCGCTTCCTCACTCCCTCACTCCCCGCTGAGTTCCTCCGCATCGGCCGTCGGCGCCGCGCCGGTTCGCACCCATGTCACAGTGGCGCACGGAGACGGAATCGGCCCGGAGATCATGGCTGCGACGCTGCAGATTCTACAGGAAGCCGGCGCCCGTCTTGACCTCGAAACGATCGAGATCGGCGAGAAGGTCTACGCGCGCGGGCACTCGGCGGGGATCGAGGCCTCGGCTTGGGACTCGCTGCGGCGGACGGGGGTCTTCCTCAAGGCCCCGATCACCACCCCGCAGGGGGGGGGCGTGAAGAGCCTAAACGTCACGGTCCGCAAGGCTCTGGGGCTGTACGCGAACGTCCGTCCATCCGTTGCGTATGCGCCGTTCGTTGCCACGCGCCACCCGCTCATGAATCTGGTGATCGTGCGGGAAAATGAGGAGGATCTTTACGCTGGGATTGAGCACCGGCAGTCGGCTGACGTGTATCAGTGTCTTAAGCTCATCACGAGGCCGGGCTGCGAGCGGATCGTGCGTTATGCCTTCGAGTACGCGCGCGCGAACGGGCGAAAGCGGGTCACCTGCTTTACGAAGGACAACATCATGAAGTTCACGGATGGGCTCTTTCATCGCGTGTTCGACGAAATCGGGGCGGAGTATCCCGAGTTGGAGAAGGAGCACTGGATCGTCGACATCGGGGCGGCCAAGCTGGCGGATACCCCGGAGGCGTTTGATGTGGTGGTGATGCCGAACCTTTACGGCGATATCCTCTCGGATGTCGCGGCCCAGATCGCCGGCTCGGTGGGCCTCGCTGGCTCGTCGAACATCGGCGAACGGTGCGCGATGTTTGAAGCGATCCACGGCTCGGCGCCGCGCCGCGCGGGTCAGAATGTGGCGAACCCCTCCGGCTTGCTCCGCGGCGCGATCATGATGCTGGAGCACCTAGGTCAGGCGGAGGTGGCGGCGCGTGTGCACAATGCGTGGCTGCGGACCCTCGAGGAGGGTGTGCACACCTACGACATCTACCGTGAAGGGGTCACCCGAACGAAAGTGGGAACCCGTGAATTCGCACTCGCGGTAGTGCAACGCTTGGGGCAGCAGCCCCAGCACTTACCACCCGTGTTTCCGGTGCGGAGTACTGTGCCTTCAGTGTGCACGCTTAAGCAGCGGCCCGCCCCCGCCAAGGTACTCGTGGGAGTCGATGTCTTCATCGATGAACCCGGCATCTCGCCCAACGAGTTGGCGCGCCGGTTGCAACCGCTGCGGAGCGGTCCGCTCGATCTGGAGATGATTTCCAATCGTGGGATGCGGGTGTGGCCAGACGGGCTGGCGGAAACCTCGTGCGTCGATGTTTTTCGCTGTCGCTTCCGCATCCCAGAGTTGCTCGCCGATACCGGAGGCATCTCGCACGATCCTGTGACGAGACTCCTGCACTCCATCTCGGCCGAAGGCTTCGACTGGGCGAAGACGGAGCTGCTCTACACCTTCGATGGCCAACCGGGGTTTACCCGTAGCCAGGGCGGATGAGGGGCCGACGCTTCTGCCGATGGCCCCCGCTCGCGCTGAGGGTCTGTCCGATCCCCCGCGAGCTGGGGCTCCACCCGCGGGGGCTGAGTTGAGCCCGAACGACCGCCAGGCTTCAAGTCGACGGCGCCTTGCCTCGGTTTACTGGAGCATCCCAGTCGCGGTGAGCGCCTCGGGAAGGCGGGGCGGGCGGAAAGGATCGCGCTTGCCGCCGGATGATTCCGACGGTTCTTTGCGCCCATGAGCTTGCGGGCCATCGCTCGGGAACTCGGGGTGTCGGCGACGACCGTTTCTTTGGCGTTGCGCAATGTGCCGCGGGTTTCACCCGAGTTGGGAGACCGCATTCGAAGGTTGGCTCGCGAACGCGGCTACGTGCCCAATGCGAAGATCGTCGAACTCATGGGCGCAGTGCGCCGCGCCGACGCAAAGCGCTATCAGGCCACGCTGGGTGCTTTTTCGTTATACCCCGAGCGGGAACCATGGCGGCGTCCCGACTTTGGCTACCTTCGCTTATTGCTCGAGGGAGGCAAGAGGACAGCCGAGCGGCATGGGTATCGACTCGAATATCTGTGGTTCAAGGACCCCCGCATGAGCCCGGCCCGCTTTCGGAGCATTGTCGATGCGCGTGGCATCCGAGGACTGTTCTGCCTCGGCAGCCTGGACCCCGAGGAAATCTGTCCGCCTGAGCTGGCGGGCTTAGCGGTGACAACTCAGGGGGCGAGTGTGCCCAGCGCCTTGCACCGGGTGGCCAGTCACTTTGCGGCCGATGCACGTCGCCTGTTTAGCGAGCTCCTGCGACGGGGCTACCGTCGGCCGGGTCTCTCCATTCTCGTTCACGGGGATCGGCGGACCGAGTTTGCGTATAGTTCATCCTACCTTGGCGTGCTCGAACGCTCGTGCTCGGGTGCGTTGATTCCCATTCTCCGCACCGACCACTGGGATGAGGTCGCCTTTGACGCCTGGTTCATGGCCCACCGCCCCGACGTGATCGTTCTGCATCAGTCGCACGCTTTTCTTGAAGCGATGGAGTCTTATCTGCGTCGACGGAACCTACGGGTGCCACAAGACGTAGGCATCGCCTTGCTCGACAAAAATCCGGACCCGGCGCGCTATTCCGGAATGCGACAGGACCCGGAGCGTATTGGTGCCGCGGCCATTGAGAATCTCATCGGCCGAGTTCTCGTTCGCGATTTCGAGCCGCCGCGATTCCCGCGTGTAGAACTCGTTGTTGGCGAATGGAATGAGGGTTTGACGTTACGCTTAGCGAGCGCGGAGACGGGGGCCGCGGCGCGGCCTCAGTTTACGTCAACTTAGCGGTGCGTTGCGGCCCGGTCGGGGTCGTTTGAGGAAGAGTGTGTTCGCGGTGAGTCTACCGCGGGCGCGTTTCTACCCCGTTTGTCTCCGCGAACCTGACCCCGTCCATGAATTCCTTGTGTGTCCGTTCCCTTGCCGCGCTCTTGAGCTGCGCGTTGTCTGTCAGTGCTCAAACTGTCGCCCCCTCGTCAGTGGCGCCGGTACCCAAAGAGGAGGAGGCCGTGAAGCTTTCGCCGTTCGAAATCACCGCCGAATCTGATTCTGGCTATGTGGGCCAGAACACGCTCGCCGGATCGCGCCTGCGCACGCAGTTACGCGATGTGGCGGCGGCGATCAGCCCGATGACAGCCGAGTTTCTCGCTGACTTGGCCATCACCAATCTCGTTGAGGCGAGTGAGTACGCGATCAACACCCGCGTTGAGACGGATGACGGGCGGGCGGCGGGCCCGGTCGCCGACGGCTACAACAACTCGATTCGCGAGTTCCGCGTCCGCGGTCTTCCCGGGGCTGGGCGAACCTTGAATTTCGTGCCGTATCTCGGCGAGGCCGATGCGTTCAACACGGAGCGCATCGAGATCAACCGTGGTCCCAACTCAATTCTCTATGGCATTGGCTCGCCCGCGGGCGTGATCAATGTTGCCACGAAGCAGGCGCGTACCGATCGGCGCGCGCAGAGCGTGTCGTTGCGCATGGATTCGTGGGGTGGGGTGCGTGCGACGGGAGACGTCAACATGGTGCTCCTCCCGGGTAAGCTGGCGCTTCGTACGGTCTATCTCCATGGGCGGGAGAAGTCGTGGCGCGCGGCCGGTCACAACGATCAAGACCGTCTGTTTATCACTTCCACGTGGCGGCCTTCCCGCCGGACCAATGTGCGTGCCGAGTTTGAAGGCCTGGAGCAGGATCGTTACGTGCCCCGTCCGTTTTTCGGCGTGGATCTAACGGGAGCCTGGGATGCAGCCGGCCGCCCCACGTTTTCCAACTTCAGCGCCACCGCGGCGCCGGGCACCCTAGGTGCGCCGGGAGATCCGTTCCGCGACACTGGCGCCACGGCGTTGAATGGCGTCGTGGAGCTTCGCGACGGTCCGTATATTGTCTTGTCGCCACAGTTTCCGTTCGCACAGGACTACCGTCGGTTCACGCGTTCGGAGCCTACGCCGGGGCCGATCCGGAACGACTTTGCGCGCGGGCGTTCGAATCCCCGCGCTGACCTCCAAGCCAACTGGATGGGCGGCGACTGGAAGAATCGTCGTGGCGCCGTGATCGCCCAGCAGGAAATCGCGCAGGGCCTCAATGCCGAGGTTGCCGTCTCGCACCAGAAGCAAACCTACTTCGTGCGCGACATCCAGTCGTGGAACTTTTACGGGATTCAGGGTGATCCGAACATCTTTTATCCGGACGGCACTCTGAAGCCGGCGGGCAATCAGTACTACTTCGAGACCACGAAGGCGGAGCGACCGGGTTTCGACACGATCGACTATGGTCGCATCACTCTTTCGTACGAAAAAGAGGTGGGTCGGCTCGGAGAGCTGCGGCTCGCGGGCCTCGGTGAAATGCGCAAAACCGAAACCAAGACCGAGATCCTCCAAGAGTACCTCCTGAACGGACCCGAGGTCTCGAGTGGCGGCGCTTATTTTTCGCTGCCGGAAGACGCCCGCAACACGCTCAACCACCGATCCTACATCTCAAATCTGGCCGATCTGAATAATCCGGATTTCCGCATTCCGGGCCCCATGAGCGTTGCGGGTGGTATCCGGGTGAAGGATCCGGCAACCGGTGCTCTCCGCACAGTGTACTCGCACATGATCAATCGATCCCAGGGTAACATCAACTGGTTCGAGCAGGATAACACCACGGCCATGCTTGCCGGTCAGTTCTACACCCTGAGAAATCGCCTTGTTCTGACGGGCGGTTATCGTCGCGACGACGTAAAGCGGTTCCAATCGAACGCCATTCGCGACCCCCGGGCCGTCGCGCCGAACGTCGGTGTCTGGATCCCGGTCGCCCCGCCGTCCTCTCCGAGTTCCCAGTTCGAGGGTAAGACCTATACTTATGGCGGCGTGCTCCACGTCACGCCGTGGTTGTCCGGCTTCTACAATCACGCGAATAGCATCAATCCGCCGAGCACGATCCGCATCGTGGGATCGGACCCTTCGTCTACCGATCTCTTGGGACTCACGGCCCCGCTTCGCTCGGGTGTCACCGACGACTATGGGCTCAAGCTGAGTCTGGTCCGTGATCGTCTTTATCTGACCGCCACCCGCTTCGAGACCACGGCGGTCAAGGACACTGGCTTCTCAGGCTTCGGTTTCTCTGGCTCGGTGCGCAATATCTGGCAAGCTCTCCGCGACTCGACGCTGCTCACGCCGGCTCAGCAAGCCACGGCGTCGGATATGTTCAACTACACGTCCGCAGTCCAGGGGTATTTGTACGACTCGAAGACGGAGGGCTACGAACTTGAGGTGGTCGGCACGATCGTGCCGGGATGGTCGGTCTCCCTTAACGTCTCACAGACCGAGTCGGTCTGGAGCAATGTGGCCTCCGAAGCGCGAGCCTACATCGACTACTGGAGTAGCCCAGACCGCGGTGCACTTAGCTGGACGGCGGCTCAGAACGTCGGACTGAGTCTCACGCAAAGCACCGCTACTCCCGGGCCGGACTATCGGACCGCCCAGGACTTCCGGGTCCCCGCGGACATTCGCTCGCTCAACGACTTCACGCTCAATACCGACACCGTTGGCGAGCAACTCGTCGATCTGGAGAACAACCTCTTCAATAATCCCTTCGTTTTCGAAGGACGGCGGTTCATTGGTGACAACAAGTACAACATGAACCTCCGCACCCGTTACGACTTCCAGAGCGGAGAGATGAAGGGCCTGTCGGTCGGCGCCGGCATGCGTTTGCGCAAGAACCGCATTGCGGGTGCTGTCTCCGATTTCGACCTCCCTTCAGACACGAATGCCTACTTGCGGAAGGCCAACGGGCGCACGGTGAAGAGCACGCGGCTGACGGAGGCCACCGATCAGGCGATCTTCGATCTGCAGGTCACGTACCGTCCGCGGATTAAACTGCGGAAGCTGGGTTGGACCATTCAGCTCAACGTCAATAACCTTACAGACGAAGACGAGTTCATCGTGAACAACGCGCATCCGTCGACCGGTGAACCGGTGACCTATCGGTACCAGGACCCGCGTCAGATCATCGTCACGAACACCTTCTCGTTCTGAGCTTTGAGGATGGGGTGATCGCGAGTTCAGTTGCGGTCACCCCATTGCTTGTTCCCCCAGGGCTTTGGTTCGGGGAAGTGAGTCTTACGTCGGGTGCGGGGGGCAGAGCAGTCAGCGTGCGCTGGTCACGGTCTGGAGGGGGGTATGCACGCTCTCGTCGAAGCGCCGTGGCTGTGGTCTGATCGGGACGGACACGGACAAGTCGGAGTCTGTGAGCTGGAGCAGCCCTGCCGCGCGGACGCCCTTGGGGGCCGTCTCCTCGCCAATCGCAAGGGCAAAACCGACGACCGCTTCCTCAAGGGATCGAAGATCGATCGTCTGCTGCGAGCCCGCGTGAAGGACTAGGTCGATCCAGCGGAGATCGGGACCTTCGCCCACTTCCAGTTTCGGGCTTGCATGGGCGAAACGGGCGTAAGCCAGCACCAGTGTCGCTTGGACCTTTCCGAGGGTGAGGCGCGCTTGGTGTCCGTTTGGGTGGAGGGCGACGATTGCGGTCTGCGCCGCCGGCCCGCCCAACTCGAAGCGCAGCCGAAGATCAGACGTGGTAATGGTCCCGTCGCGTACGCGATTCAGTGAGATGTGGGTATCGCCGCCATCCGTCACGAGCGTGACAGCGCCGAGCACGCGTCCGGCGATCTGTGCTGACTCGAGGTAGCCCGAGGCGAAGTCGTAGCCGTCTTTCAGCAGACGCAGCTGCAGGTAGCCCGGCCTTTCCGGCGTTCCCCAGTGCAGCAGGAGGGCACGACGTTGATTCCAGAGGTCGCCCCGGTTGATGGACCCCAGCGCATACTCCGGATGAAGGTAGGTGGTGCCGATGGTTTCGCTGCGCCGCACGAACTGTTGGGTTACGGTTCTTGGGGTCGGTAGTTCGAGAAAGTGGGGCTGCAAATCATCCGGACAGCGGAGAGGAAGTCGTCGGGAGTCGAGCGGGTTGATCGCGATGCCGAAGTCAACACCGCTCAAGCTGCGTTGGATCGTCCCCAGCGCGGCTGGTCGGAGCAGTGAGGAGTAGACGCGGCTGTACGGTCCGGCCCACTGGCGGGTCGGCGCGTGGAAGTGCGTGGCGATGTCCTCCCATGCCTGACGGAGAAGGGGAGCAATGAGGGTTTGCGCCTCGGGCGAAGGGACGTGGGCCTGCATCCGGGCTAATTCCTCCAGCGCCACGATGGTGTAGGTCGGGCTGTTGTACTCCTCGAAGCCGCCGTTGTTCGCGACCTCGGCAGCGACGCGGCGCAGGCGTGACATGCCGTAAGCGCGATAGCCCTCATGATCGAGGAGCTCTCCGGCGTAGAGCGTGACGTAGCTACCCATCAGGGCGATGTTGGTGTAGCCCGGTTTGACGTCGCGCTTCTGGATCGCGGCACAGGCGTTCAGGATCGCCTGTTCGATTCTCCGCATGAGATCCGTCGGGATTCGGGAGCGATGATCGCGGGCGACCTGAAGCAACGTCACGCCGTTGAAATCCGCCCAATTAAAGTCCGGCTTTGCCATGCGGGCAAGAGGCTCTTCGAGGTACCAAGACCAGATGCCGAACGTCCGACTGCTGGGATCGGTGTCCTGCAGCGCCACGACGCGGTCCAGAATCGATAACGCTCGTGCGAGATGATCCGGCTCACCGGTGTCGAGAAGCATCAGGGCGTAAAGCAGGGAGCCGCGAGTCGGGTGCACGAATCCACCCGTCAGCTCGGTGTGGTAGCCGGGGGTGGAAAATGGCCGGCGGATCATGGCCTCCGCGGGATTGAAGCGGGCTTCCTGCTCGGCGAGGAATGGAGCGGATTCGGCGCGCTCGACCGGCGAGGGTGGGGTCCAGGGTAGCGCGGTCGCGACGGCAAAGACCGTGAAGCAGGAGAAAATGGGCATGGATCGGAAGGGGTTGGGTAGGGAGAGCGAACCGCGCGTCGGAGCAGTCGGTCAACGGCTACGAGAGCGGACGTAAACCGGAGGACCTCGATCGCTGAAACGGCGCGCGGAACAGTGGTGGCACGTTGGCGGCAAGGGATGTCTCGGCGCATTCTGCGCTTGCCTAAGGTGGGCTTCGCGGGGCCGAATGAGGCGTTTGCAGACTTGCCAGATCTGCCCCAGCGAGTTCGTTCTGGAGGTCGCGTCCTGCTTTCGCTTTTTTCCCAAACCATGTCCAACGACACCCCCTCGTCCGTCTCCAGTCGTGAGCACACCGCAGCGTTCCTTTTGCTGCGTCTTTTCCTCGGGCTCCGCGCCCTGCTCGCGGGCCTTGAGAAATTCGAATCGGGCGGCAATTACTCGTTCGAAATCTATTACCGCAACATGGCCCGCATGGCCAACGGTATCACCTCGGCGTCTTTCATGCCGCTTTGGGCGACGAAGACCTTCGCTTTCTTCCTCGGCTACGTCCTGATCGCCCTCGGTCTGGCCCTGCTGCTGGGGGTCCGGACGCGCTGCGCGCTGACGCTGCTCGGGCTAACCTGGGTCGGCCTGTCGTTTGGCCTAATGGCGGTGCAGGAGAACGAAGGGGTGGCGTGGCTCGCGATCTACGTCGGGTTGACCGCGGGTGCGCTGCTGCTGGTGCGCCACAATCGCTTCGCCCTCTGGTCGGGTCGCTCCTAAGCCACGCGCGTTTTCCCGGCGATGAATCCCTCCCTCTTTTCCCCTGCTTCTGCCACCCGCCGCGAATTCCTGTCGTCGGGCGTGAAGCTCGGTGCCGCGCTCATCGCGACGCCCTACCTTGCGCGCGCCTCGGCTCCCGCTGGAGCCGGCGGCTCGCGGACACTGAACGTCGCGTTGATTGGCTGCGGCGAACAGGGCCGCGTGCTGCTCAATGCGGCCCTGAAGATTCCGGATATCCGTTTCCGCGCGGTCTGCGACATCTGGGACTACAATCGCACGTACGGCGAGCGCCTGCTGAAGAAGTTCGGGCACGACGTCCGCGCCTTCGAGGACTATCGCGAGATGCTATCCGCAGTGCCCGAGGTCGATGCAGTCATCGTCGCCACCCCGGACTGGCTGCACGCCGAACAGACGAATGCGGCGTTCAAGGCCGGCAAACACGTCTACTGCGAGAAGCTGATGTCCAACACGATCGAGGGAGCTCGCTCGATGGTCCGCGCTGCCCGCGAGGCGGGCAAGCTTCTCCAAGTCGGGCACCAGCGCCGGAGCAATCCGCGCTACATCTACGTTCGCGATCGGCTGCTCCGTGAGAAACGCTTGTTGGGCCGCATCAATAATATGAGCGGCCAATGGAATCGTTCGGTCAGCGCAGATCTCGGCTGGCCGGAACGCTTCAAGATTCCAGAGGCCAAGCTGAACGCGTACGGCTACGCGAACATGCACGAGTTCCGTAACTGGCGCTGGTTCAAGAAGTACGCCGGCGGCCCGATTTCGGACTTGGGGGCCCACCAGATCGACATCTTCAACTGGATGTTGGGCGTTAATCCGAGCTCTGTCATGGCCGGCGGTGGGGTGGATTTCTACAAGACGCACGAGTGGTATGACAACGTCATGGCCATCTACGAGTTCCCGACGAGCGAGGGCATGGTGCGGGCGTCCTATCAGGTACTGACCACCACCAGCGCGGGAGGTGGCTACCATGAGTACTTCATGGGCACCGAGGCCGCGCTGAAGATGTCCGAGAATCCGAAGTACACGAAACTCTACCGCGAGGCGCAGGCGCCGGACTGGGAAGTTCACGTGGCCTCGGGTCTCATTAAGAAGCCGGGCTACGGTGAAGAAGGCGCTACTGCGCCCTCCAAGCCTTGGGAGAAGGAAGTGAAGCCCAAGTTCGCGACCGCCGCGCCCCGCGCTTCGGTGGTTGATGTGCGGGAGACCGCCGCTCTTTCGGCGTGGGACATTCCCGTCACGCTCGACAAGGCGATCCACCAACCGCACCTCGAGAACTTCTTCGGCGCGATCCGCGACGGCACCGCCCTCAGCTGTCCGGGGGAACAGGCCTTCGCTTCCGCTGTCACTGTGCTTCGAGTCAATGAAGCCGTGGCCGCTCGCAAAGCCCTCGACTTCCAGCCTTCGGACTTCGTGGTTTAACGCTGTCTTTGGCCCACCGCTCCTTCATCGTTTGCTGCTTCTATCATGATCCTTCGCTCCGCCTCCCTCTTCGTCGTCGCCGCTGCCGCCGCCCTGCCTTTGACTGCGCAGGATCGGGTTCCGCTCGCGCTCGAACTGCCAAAGCCGCTGTTCGTCGGCACGCCGCGGCCGATCTCGCTGCCTAATCTGGAAAAGCCGCGCCAGGGCCCCCGCCCGGCCTTGATGGTGCCGGCCGGCACCACGTTGCTCTCCAAGGATAAGACCGTCACGGCCTCGGACTCACTCCCCGTCATCGGCGACCTCAGCTTCGTCACCGATGGCGAAAAGAGCGGGGCCGACGGCTCGTTCGTGGAATTTGGCCCCGGCGTCCAGTGGGTGCAGATCGATCTCGGCTCTTCTGCCAAGGTGCATGCGGTCTTGGTCTGGCACTTCCACGCTCAGGCGCGGGTTTATCATGACGTCGTGGTCCAGATCTCCGATGACCCGGAGTTTAAGTCTGGCGTCACGACCGTCTTCAACAACGACATCGATAACTCGGCGGGTCTCGGGGCAGGGAAGGATCCCGCCTACATTGAGACCAACGAGGGACGCTTGATCGACGCCCGGGGAACTAAGGGACGGTACGTCCGGCTCAGTTCGGCCGGGAATACGACCGACGAACTTAATCACTACGTGGAGGTTGAGGTCTTCGGTCAGCCCTGATCGCGGTCGCCGCAGTCAGATTCGACTCTCTCGCCGCCAACCTCCGGGTTGGCGGCCTTTTTTTGGCCGGATTTCGGCAGAGAATATTCATTAAACCGCTGTGAAAATGTGCCTTGATGAGGAAGCTCCCGCCGCTCAACCTCCCGAGCGTCTCGGTTACACCCTCACCCCAACGCGGTCCGCGCCCCCCGTCCCTTGTTCGTTTCTCTTGGAAGCGTGTCTAGGTCGAACTCGGCCCGCCGCGGGACTACCCACACGATAGCGAAAGCAGCACTTAGTCCTACGTAATGAGCTCTAACGACAACTCAAGCGGGGCCATTGCCCCTAATGCCAACCGGCTCCTGTGGGCCGGTTTCATGGCGATCCTAGCCGCGGGCGTTGGCTTTGCCATCCGCGGTGGAATCTTCGATAACTGGGGTTCGGAATTCGGCTTCACCGGCGCGCAGCTTGGCGCGATCGGTGGCGCGGGTTTCTCGGGCTTCTGCTTCGGCATTATCATCGGAGGCGTCATCTGCGACAAGGTAGGCTACGGTCGCCTCGTCTTGCTCGCCTTCGCGCTGCACGTCTTGTCCGCGGTGGTGACGTTCACCGCGTCGGGTGCGAGTGCCTACAATACCCTCTACTGGGGTATGTTCATCTTCGCGTACGCCAACGGCACGCTTGAGGCGGTTTCCAATCCGCTTGTCGCCACGCTCTTCCCGGCCAAGCGCACTCACTATCTGAACATTCTTCACGCGAGCTGGCCCGCCGGCATGGTCTTGGGCGGTATTTGCGGCTGGGTTCTGGATGACCGTTTCCAGGTTTCGTGGAAGTGGCAGCTCTCGCTGTACCTCATCCCGACCGTGATCTACGGGCTCATGTTCCTCGGCCAGCACATGCCGAAGTCCGAGGCCTCGGCCAAGGGCCTCAAGCTCGGCGAAATGCTCAAGGACGTCGGTATGGCCGGCGCCGCGGTCATCGGCCTTTTCATCTGGCTCTTCTCCAAGGACGCGCTCGGGCCGATGCTCGGCGGTCTGACCGGCGCGGCGTTCTTCACCAGCGCTTCCTGGAGCTGGGTCGCCATCGCCCTCGGCGGCGGCACCTTCCTCATCTTCTCGGGCCTCAGCGGCTGGGCGCTCGGCTCGGGCCTGCTCTTCGTGCTGTTCGTGACCCACGCCCTGCTGGGCGCGGTCGAACTCGGCACCGATGGCTGGATTCAGAACATCACCGGCAACATCCTCAGTTCCGAACAGGGCAAGATCCTCTTCGTCTTCACGTCGATGACCATGTTCGCGCTGCGATTCTGCGCTGACTTCATCGAGCGCAAGCTGGGTCTCTCCCCGGTGGGTCTGCTCCTGCTCTGCGCGATTCTGGCGTGCGTGGGCCTCAACCTCACCGCCGGTATCTCGACGTTCGCGGGCGCCCTCGTCGCCCTCACGATCTACGGCATCGGCAAGACGTTCTTCTGGCCGACCATGCTGGCCGTCGCCTCGGACCGCTTCCCGCGGACGGGCGCTGTCGCCATCTCGATCATGGGCGGCATCGGCATGATGTCCGCGGGTCTGCTCGGCTCTCCGGGCCTGGGCTACGCCAAGGACCGCTTCGCCGGTGAAGAGCTGAAGAAGGCCGACGCCGCGCTCTACGCTGAGTACAAGGCCGCCACGCCGAGTAAGTTCCTCGTCTTCTCGGATGCTTATGGCTTGGACGGCAAGAAGCTCGGCGAGGCGAAGGCCGCGCTGGCCGCCGGCACGGCGACTGAACAACAGAAGAAGGTTCACGAAGCCGACATGCGCGGCGATCGTCGCACGCTGGTTGCTGACTCCTTCATCCCAGCCATCATGGCGGTGATCTACCTGTTGCTCGTCCTCTACTTCAAGGCGAAGGGCGGGTACAAACCGGTTCAGATCTAATCCGACGCATCTGTTCCTCACCAGGGCGGTCCGCCCCGGCGAACGAACCGGTGTCCCCTTTGGCCGCCTCCTCCGGGAGGCGGCCTTTTTTTGCGGTCCGCAATTGCCCTTGCCGCCCGGCCGCAGGGTGGGGTTAGCTCCGAGGCATCATGCTTCTGGATTCGCGCTTCGAAACGCTCGCCGCGGGCCTGACCGGTTTCTCCACTTCGCTCGCCAAAGGCGAGCGGGTCCTGATTGATGCGTTTGACGTACCGGACGCGATGGTGATCGCCCTCGTCCGCGCCGCCCGCGCCCGCGGGGCCCTGCCTTACGTGCAACTGCACCGCGCTCGCATCACGCGCGAACTGATGCTGGAGGCCACCGAGGCCCAGTACGCGCCGCACGCCAACGTCGAACTGATGCGCATGGAGTCGATGGACGCCTACATCGCGCTGCGCGGCTCGGAGAATATTTTCGAATCCTCCGACGTGCCCGCTGACAAGGTCCGCGTGGTGTCCAAGGCAATGAAGCCGGTGCTCGACCATCGCGTGAATGAGACCAAGTGGGTCGTCCTCCGTTGGCCGACGTCGGCCATGGCACAGCAGGCGGGGATGAGCACCGAGGCATTCGAGGATTTCTATTTCCGCGTTTGCACGCTCGACTACGCGCGCATGGCGCCGGGGATGAAGGCGCTCAAGGCGCTCATGGACAAGACCGACCAGGTCTGGATTAAGGGCCCCGGAACCGATCTGCGTTTCTCGATCCGTGGGATCGGGTCCCGCGAGTGCGGCGGGCAGCGCAATATTCCGGACGGCGAAGTCTTTTCCTGCCCGGTGAAGGACTCCGTCGAAGGCGTGATTCAGTACAATGCGCCCACGGTCTATCTCGGTACGTCATTCGACAACATCCGCCTCGTCTTCAAGAAAGGCCGCATCGTCGAGGCCACCTCGTCGAATACGAAGCGCTTGAACGAGATTCTCGATAGCGATGAGGGCGCACGGTTCATCGGGGAGTTCGCCATCGGCTTCAACCCGCACATCCTCCAGCCGATGCGGGATATTCTTTTCGACGAGAAGATCGCCGGTTCCTTCCACTTTACCCCGGGTCAGGCGTACGACGGCGTGGGCAACGGCAACAAGTCGCAGGTTCACTGGGACATGGTCTGTATCCAGCGGCCCGATTACGGTGGGGGCGAGATTTGGTTCGACGGAAAGCTCATCCGCAAGGACGGGCTCTTCGTGCCGAAATCGCTGCACAAGCTCAACCCCGACTACCTCCTCGGTCGCTAGACGCGACCGCGTCGGCCCCTGCGTCGGCATGCACGCCTCGGATTCGCCGCCGGTTGCTCCGGATAGTTCATTCCGGGAGTGGCTGCGGCGATTTCCGAAGACCGAGACGCACCTGCACATCGAGGGAGCCGTGCCCTACGCGCTGCTCCACGCGTGGCGTCCCGACGAGTTTCCGGAGAATCCGCCGTTCCAGCGGCCGGAGCACCGCTTTGCCTCCTTCGCTGACTTCGATCGAGTCCTGCTCCGGCATGCGCTGGCATGGTTCACCAACGTGGACCGCTACCATGAGGCGGCGAAGGCCCTCTTCGCCCGTCGCTTTGCCGAGTCCGTGCGCTATCTGGAAACAAGCTTTCACTTGCCGATGTGTGGCGCGCTCGGCGTGCCGGGCCCCGTGATCATCGATGCCATTCGCTCGGCTGCGCCGCCGGGTATGGAAGTGCGGGTGTTCGCCGGAATGCTGCGCACCGATTACGCCGGCAGCCTCCGCCCGGTCATCGACGACCTGGAAAACTGGGACACGCTTGCGGGGGTCGACCTGCACGGAGACGAGGCGGTGCCGACGCAGCCATGGACCGCAACGGTCTGGCAGCGCCTGCGGTCGGCGGGCAAGATGACCAAGGCACATGCGGGAGAGTTCGACGGTGCGGCCCGTGTGCGCGAGGCGATCGAGGTGCTCGGCGTGACCCGTGTGGCGCACGGCATTCGGGCCATTGAGGACCCCGCAGTCGTGGCTTTGGCGCGGGATCGCGGAGTGACCTTCGACGTTTGCCCCATCAGCAACCTCCGCCTCCGGGTAGTCCCGGGTTGGCGCGAACACCCGCTCCCCGCGTTGATCCGCGCCGGCGTGCGGTGCACCGTGAGCACGGATGACCCGCTGGTCTTCGGCAACACGCTGACCGATGAATACGAAGGACTCTTCCGTGAGGCGCGTCTCACGACAGATGAGCTGATCCGCTGCCTGAAGGCGGGGTGGGAGGTCGCGTTGATCCCTGAGCAAGACCGGCGAGAGCGACTTGACGCCATCGATCAGGGGGTGGCGTCGGCTCCGGCTCCCGTGTTGGAATCCGCTAGCTTGGTCTCCGTTCCGTCATGACTCCCGCTGCCGCCCCGCTGCTTTCTCCGCCATCGCGCTTCTCGCCGCCCCGGCTGCTGCGGTGGCTCGCCGCCGTGGCGCTCGTTATCCTCGCGACGACGACCGCATTCCGGATCCTCGCGCTGGGCACGTTCGTGCGCCCCGATGACTCCGCGGAGGCGATTGCACGCATTCTTGTGCTCGGTCTGCGCTACGACCTGCGGTTGGTCGCGACCTTTTTCCTGCCCGCGCTGGTGATCGGTAGCATTCGCGGGCTGCAACCGTTCTCGAGTCGTACCGTGGCCCGTGGCTGGTTAGCCGTGGCGGCGGTCGTGGTGACGGGGATCGCACTGCTGCAGATCATCGATGCGTTTCACCTCCGCTACCTGCAGCAACGACTCAATGCCAGCGTGCTCGGATTCCTGACCGATGCGGGGATTTCGGCGGAGATGGCTTGGCAGAGTTACCCGATCGTTCGCGTGAGTTTGGGTTGGTTGCTCGGATCGGCGGGCCTGGTCTGGATCCTGGTGTGGCAGCACCGCGTCGCGGGTCGTGCGGTGGAGTCCGCGACGCGTCGGTCCCGGTGGGTATGGGGGCTTGGCGCGGGTGCCTGCTGTGTGGTCGCGATGTACGGCCGGTTCAGCCAGTATCCCTTGCGGTGGAGTGATGCCTTCGACCTGCGCGACCACCTGCATGCGCATTTGGCCCTCAGCCCGGTCGAATCCTTTGTAAGTTCGCTCGATTTTCGCGGCTCCGGATACGACGAAGCGCGGGTGCGCGCTCATGCTCCACGCATGGCGGCGTACTTGGGCGCGGCAGGAGTCACGGACCAAGGCATTGACTGGGTGCGCCGCGTGCCCCCGGCCACCGGGTCAGCTTCGTCGTCGGTCCCCGTACGGCGGGTGCCGCGTAACGTCGTGTTGGTGATTTGTGAATCCTTCAGCGCGTATAAGAGCTCCCTTTGGGGCAACCCGATCGATACGACACCCTTCTTCGCGGAGCTCTCCCGCGAAGGCGTGCTTTTCGACAACTGCTATACGCCGCACTTTGGGACCGCGCGAGGAGTGTGGGCCTTGCTTACCGGCATTCCGGACGTTGAGGCGACGAAGACGGCGACCCGCAATCCGGCGCTCGTGGATCAGCACGTGATCCTCAATGACTTCGTGGCTTCGGAAAAACGGTACTTCCTCGGCGGCAGTACGAGTTGGGCGAATGTGCGCGGTCTCCTGGCCAACAACATTCGCGGCCTGCAGATCTTCGAAGAGGACGCGTTCCGATCGCCCCGCGTGGATGTGTGGGGGATCAGCGACAAGTCACTCTTCCTCGAAGCCAATGCCTTCCTCGCGCGGGAGGAAAAGCCGTTCTTTGCCGTCATCCAGACCGCCGGCAACCACCGCCCCTACACGATCCCCAAGGAGGACCTGGGTGCGTTCACTCTGATGCAGGCCACCGCAGCGGAGTTGGCGGCGGCGGGCTTTGAATCGAACGACGAGTTGAACGCATTTCGCTACACGGACTTCGCGTTTCGCGCGTTCATCGAGGCGGCTCGCGGGGAGCGCTACTTTGCGGACACCCTGTTCGTCTTCATCGGCGATCATGGCATCGGTGGAGATGCGGGCACTCGCTTTCCGCGGGCCTGGACCGAGCAGGGACTCACGGCCTTCCACACCCCCTTGCTTTTCTATGCTCCGGGGATGCTGGAACCGCGGCGAATCTCATCGGTTGCCTCGATGGTCGACGTCTTGCCGACGATCGCCGGGATCGCTGGCATTCCCTATCGCAATAGCAGCTTGGGGCGCGACCTCCTCCGTCAGGAGGCGATCGACGGCGGCAGGAGCAATGTTGCCTTCATCATCGACCACCATAACCAGACCGTCGGAGTGCGGCGCGGACCGTGGTATGCGACGCGTCGCCTCTCGGGTGGGCAGGCTCGGCACGATTGGGCGGACCCCCAGCGCCCTCAAGCCGAGGCGGCGGACCCGGTGGCCGCGGAGGAGAACGCGGTATGGATCGAGGCGATGTATGAGACCTCGCGCTACCTGCTGTTCAACAATCGCAAGCCGGCGCCGAACGACGCGGTCGGAAAGCCCTAGGGCGTTCGGCGGGGTTAGCCAATGAGACGGCGGTCGAGGTTGCGGTAGTGGATCGCTTCCAGCAGGTGCGGCTCGGCGATCGTCTCGGCGCCATCGAGGTCGGCGATTGTGCGTGCGACCTTGAGAATCCGATCGTGGGCGCGGGCTGAGAGCTGCAGCTGATTCATGGCCGACTCCAGCAGATGCGCCAGAGGGTCGGGGAGTCGGCAGTGGGTCCGGATCTGCGTGGGCGACATCCGGGCGTTGCTGGTGCAGGGTGAGCCGCGGAAGCGCGCGTGCTGCCGGGCTCGGGCGGCCTCGGTGCGAGCGCGTAAGGCGGCCGACGATTCGCCATCGGCGGCGGCGCGCAGCTCGGTGACGGAGAGCGCGGGCGCTTCCACGTGGAGATCGATCCGATCGAGGAGGGGACCGCTGATTCGGCTGCGGTAGCGTTGGATCTGGGTCGGACTACAGCGGCACTCGCGGGTGCGGTCGCCGAGGTGTCCGCAGGGGCAGGGGTTCATCGCGGCGACCAGCAGAAACGAGCACGGTAACGTGAGCTTTCCCGAACTTCGGGAGATCGTAACGACCGCGTCCTCGAGGGGCTGGCGCAGCACCTCGAGGGCGGAGCGTTTGAATTCCGGCAACTCATCGAGGAAAAGCACACCGTGATGTGCGAGCGAGACTTCGCCTGGGGACGGGATGGCGCCACCTCCGAGGAGTGCGACATCGGATACGGTGTGATGCGGCGAACGAACGGGACGGCGACCGAACCCACCTAGACCGCCCGGCACGCCGGCGACCGACTGGATCCCGAGGATCTCGAGAGCCTCGTCGCGGTTCGGCACGGGCATGATCCCCGGTAGCCGCTTGGCGATCATGGACTTTCCTGATCCGGGAGGACCGATCAGCAGCAGGTTATGGTTTCCGGCCACAGCGACCTCGGCCGCCCGGCGCACCACTCGCTGGCCCTTCACCTCTGAGAAGTCGGCGACCTCGGTCGCGGGGTGGCGTGCCAAGGCGGCGAGTGCTTCGGCGGGCGTGATCACGTGGGGAGGGATTTCGCCACGTAGCAGGCGAAATGCGTGGTCGAGCGATGAAACCGCGACTGCTTCGAGATTCTCGACTAAAGCAGCCTCCAAGGCGGATGACGGTGGCAGGAGCACCCGGCGCTTGCCTAACTGACGAGCGAGCCGGGCCATGGCGAGTGCGCCCCGCACCGGGCGCGTCGCGCCCGACAGGCTCAACTCGCCGGCGATGAGCGCCTCCTCGAGCAACGGACTCTCCAGTTGGCCCGAGGCGACGAGGAGCCCCAGCGCGACCGGGAGATCGAAGCCGGAGCCCTCCTTCCGCAGTTCCCCCGGAGCCAAGTTCACGGTGGTACGCGACCACGGCGTCTTGAAACCGCTATTCTGGATCGCCGACCAGACGCGGTCCTTGGCCTCCTTCACGCTCGCATCCGGCAACCCGACCATCAGCAACCCCGGAGTCCCTGCTTCCCCGGTGTTGACTTCGACGTGAACGGCTTCCGCATTAATACCCTGCAACGCCGCCGAGGTGAGGATCGCCAACATGGTGCCTGCCCGTAGGAACCGAGCGACCCCAACGTTGCAAACAATTAATATCTTGCAATAAAATAAAGTTTCCGATTTGCATTAATCGGTCGCTACCTCATTGTGCAACGCGTCGTTGGAATCACAGGGTGCATGGGCTGCGGAAAGTCGTCCGTAGCAAAACTCTTGGAGCAGCGCGGTTATCGCCGGCTGGACTCGGATGACATCGTGCGGGTGGATCTTCTCTGCCGACCGGAGGTGGTCGCGGCGGTTCGAGGCCGTTTTGGCGAGGGCGTCCTGGAGGATGAAGGCCGTTTGCACCGTGGTCGGTTGGCGGCGCGGGTGTTTGCCGATGAGGTGGAGCGCCAATGGCTGGAGAATCTGGTGCACCCCTTGCTTTATGCCGTGTGGCGAGAGCGGCTCGCCGCTGAACCCGGATCGAAGTGGGTCTTCGAGGTCCCGTTGCTCTTCGAGAAGGCTCTGGAGAATTGGTTTGATTTCATCGTCTGTGTGACCACTACTCCGGCCCAGCAGTACGCCCGTCTCGAAGCGCGTGGAATCACGCGAGAGCAGGCCGAGGCTCGCATATCCAAGCAGTTGCCTCTGGCGCGCAAAGCTGAGTTGTCCGACTATGTCATCGGCAACGAAGGTGCGCCGGAGTTTCTGGCCCGGCAGGTCGATCTGCTGGTGGGGCGACTCGAGGCTGAAGGGTCCCTGCGGCGCCGTTCCGGTGCTTGATTCCGTTTCATTTTCTCCCTTTCCCATGGAAAAGTCTTCCAAGAGTAGTTCTGGAGCAGCGGGTCGCGCCAAGAAGGCAGCGGCCCGACCGAAGGCGCGGAGTGCCGCGCCGCGGGGGCGTAGTCGCTCCGCCAAGGCCTCCGCGCCCGCGGACGAGGCGGTGCGCCCGCCCGAGGTGCTGGAGTTGCCCATCTTTGCGCGTCAGGAACCCCCCGAGGCTCCGGTCCAGCGTGAAGAGCCGGTCGAGCGCCGTCCCGAGCCCGTAGTTGAACGGGCGGCTCCGGCTGTGGAGGAAGCTCCGGCTCCCGCTCCGGCACCCGTTGCGGATCGCGCCGAGGATGCTCCGGTGTTCGTCCCCGCAGGAGGTACGGGTGAGCCCACTCCTCCGCCCGAGCCGAGCGGTGGCGGAGAGCAGGGCGGCGGTCGGCCCGGTTTTGCCCCGCGGGAGTTCCGTGGTCGCGACTACTGGAAACAGCTCAAAAAGGAAAAGCGGAACCGCCAGGGGAAGCCTTGGCACCCAGGCGGTCCCGAGGGTGGTGGAGGAGGCGGTGGTGGTGGTGGTGGACGCGGTCCCCAGCATCCGCCGCAGCCGCCCCCGCCGTCGTTGGCGCCGAAGATCGGCGACCTGCCGGATCCGGCCCGCTTCGCGGATGTAGCTGCGCTCGATTCGTTGGCCGTTTCTCTCGCTGCCGGCGCGGGTGAACCTATCCAGCTCGACCAAATCTCCGCGCTGCCCGTCGCGGAACTGGCGGCTTATGCGCGTCGAATGGGTTGCACCATCGAGGGCCAACTGCCCAAGCGGCAAATCATCGCCGAGGTACTCAAGCGCGCGGCGTCCGCCGGTCACCCGCTCCGCGACCGGGGTTGGCTCGACCTGACCGACCGTGGACATGGATTCATCGTCCACGATCACTGCAGCTATCGTTTGTATCCGGAGGATGCGTACCTGCCGGAGTCGCTCATTCGGCGCTATGGTCTGAAGCGCGGGCATGAAGTGCAGGTGTTGTTGCAGCCTCCGGTGGGCGACGAGCGCTGCCCCTCCGTGGTGCGCATTGACTCCGTCATGGGCGGGGCCCCGGAGCAGGCCAATCACGTCACGCCGTTCGAGGAGTTGGTGCCCTATTACCCGCTCAACCGCATCCTGTTGGAAGCTCCAGAGGTCCAGAAGGACATCTCGATGCGGACCGTCGATTTGCTCACGCCGGTCGGATTCGGACAGCGCGGACTGATCGTTGCTCCTCCCCGCACCGGCAAGACGGTGCTCCTCCAGAACATCGCGAACTCCGTCTCAGCGAACTTCCCGGAGGTGAAACTCATCCTTCTGCTGATCGACGAGCGTCCGGAGGAAGTGACCGATTTCCGCCGCCACACCAAGGGCGAGGTGGTCTCCTCGACCTTCGACGAGTCCCCGGAAAGCCATATCCACTGCGCGGAAATGGTCGGAGAGAAGGCCCGGCGCCTCGTGGAACGGGGCGAGCATGTGGTCATCCTGCTCGACTCGATCACCCGCCTGGCCCGCGCCTACAACGCGCTGGCGTCGAACTCGGGTAAGATCATGTCCGGCGGCATGGAGGCAACCGCGCTCCAGCGTCCCAAGCGTTTCTTCGGAGCCGCTCGCAACATCGAGGGTGGGGGCAGCCTGACCATCCTTGCGAGCGCCCTGATCGATACCGGCAGCCGGATGGACGAGATCATCTTCGAGGAGTTCAAGGGCACCGGCAATATGGAGCTCCACTTGGATCGCGGTCTCTCGGATAAGCGCATCTTCCCGGCTATCAACATGCTCCGCTCGGGCACGCGCAAGGAGGAGCTGATCTATCATCCGGATGAACTGCAGCGTGTTTACGGGCTGCGGCGCACCATGCAGGGTATTGGCCCGATCGAATCCATGGAGATGCTCATCCAGCGTCTGCGGAAGACGAAGTCGAACGCGGAGTTCCTCATGAGTTTGGCGCGCTAGCGGGTGTTTCTCGGGGGGCGGCTTGGGCGGGAAATCGGGGGCGAGTATGCCCGAGGCCGACGACTGGATCTTGACCGCTCTGCTGTCGCGAGGGTGGCAGCCCGTCGGAGGCGAGGGGCCGTTGCGCGTTGACGCGGCAAGAGCGTCTTCCGAAGGCTCTGGGGCAGAGGGCGACGCCCTGCGCCGCTGGGTGGGGGAAGGAAAGCTGGATTGCTGGTGGGCGACGGAAGCCTTAGCGGTGCATTTCGGCCTGAGGAGGGTGAAGCCCGGGGAACTGTTGCCGCCGGAGCACGCCCCCCTCGTTGCGGTCCTCTCGCAGGCGGAGCACCGGGCCCTCGTCGCATCGCGGGTCTTTCCTCTTCGGCGGGTCGGGGATGCGCTTGAGATCGCCATTGAGAACCCGCTCAACGAGGCCGTTCTGACCCGGATCGGAGACGTTCTCGGCGCCGCGGTGGTCCCCGTCCTGGCACCGGACGAGTGGATCATGGAAGCCTGGCGAACGATTGACGTCGGCGCGGACGGGGCCTCGGGCGTGGGAGTGGCACGGGCGGGGAGTGAAGCGTGGGCACGCGAGGAGATCGATCGCGCGGAAGACGGCGCTGCGGAGGTCCGCGAGGACGCCCCGATCCGGTCGATCAGGGCCCCAATCGCCCGCCAGTCACCCGTTAACCTCCCGGCGCCTGTGTCGATAGCAACTGTGGTGGATACCCTATTCGAAGAGGCCATCGGTTCGCGTGCATCGGACATCCATTTGGAACCGAGCGAGACGCGCATCCGGGTACGGCATCGGATCGACGGGGTGTTGAGGGAGGCGGGGGAGGTTCACTCCGATCATGCGGCCGCCGTGATGGCGCGCACCAAACTGCTCGCGGGGATGTCGATCGTGGAGCGTCGTCTGCCGCAGGATGGCCGCTTCCGCTGGACATCCCGGAAGGGCACGCGCGCTTTTCGGGTGTCTTCGGTGCCGACGATTCGAGGGGAGAGCGTGGTGATCCGGATCTTGGACGATGGCTCAGGTGCGGAGGGTGCCGCAGATCCTTTGGCGAACGTCTTTTCCGGTGACGCTCGGGAGCGGTGGGAGCGCTTGATTCAGTCGCATGACGGGCTGGTCCTCGTCACCGGACCGACCGGGAGCGGAAAGTCGTCGACCCTGCACGCTTCGCTCAGCCAGCTGGCGCGCGCGGGCCGGAAAGTCATTACGATCGAGGATCCCGTGGAGCGGGAGTTGCCGCGGGTCGTCCAAGTGGGCATCCGCGCCGAGCTTGGCTTGGGTTTTCCTGAGGCGCTGCGGGCGGTGCTGCGTCAGTCTCCGGAGGTGATTGCGGTTGGGGAAGTGCGTGATCGTGAGACGGCCCGCAGCTGCCTGAATGCCTCGCTGACGGGGCACTTGGTGTTTTCCACGCTGCACACGGCCGATGCCGTGGGCGCGATCGTGCGGTTGCGGGACCTCGGCCTGACCCCATCGCTTCTTGCGTCCGCGTTGCGGGGCGTGGTGGCGCAGCGACTCGTCCGCCGGGTGTGCCGCTCGTGTGCGGGCCTGCCGCGAGCTGGGATCGCGGAGGAGCGGTGCGCCGTCTGTCGCGGGACGGGATTCTCCGGGCGGGTGGCGGTGGTTGAGTTGTTGGTGGTGGATGATGCGCTGCGGGCGGTGATCCGTCGCGATGCCGGTGCGGATGCGTTGCGGACCGCAGCCCGCGCGGCCGGGATGCGCTCGCTGGCGGAGGATGGCCGCGCGCGGACGCAGGCCGGGCTGACGACCTTAGACGAACTCTCCCGCGTGCTCGGCCCAACTTTTTACTGACACCTATGAACTACGAAATGAACGACCTCCTCGAGTTGGTCGTCGACCAGAACGCGTCCGATCTCCACTGCCAAGTGGGGCAGCCGCCCACGCTCCGGATCAGCGGATCGATGGTTCCGATCGAGGGACCCAGCCTTACCCCGGAGGATACGGAGAAGCTGGTTCTCTCGATCAGCCCGGATTTGCATGTGCAAAATCTGAAGCTGAACGGCGGTGCCGACTTCGGCTTTGCGTACCTCGATCGGGCCCGTTTCCGGGTCTCGATCCTCAAGTCGAAAGGCAGCTACGGCCTGGTTTTGCGGCAGATCCCGAATCGCATGTTCGGACTCCGCGAAATCGGGTTGCCCGATCGCGTTCGCGAACTGCTGTACCGCCCGCGCGGTCTGATCCTCGTCACTGGCCCCACGGGCTCGGGCAAGTCGACGACGCTGGCCTCCATGGTCAATTACATCAACGAGAACCGCGACGGCCACATCATCACGATCGAAGACCCGATTGAGTATTACCACTCGCACAAGCAGTGTGTCGTCACGCAGCGCGAGATCGGCGTGGATGTTCCTTCCTTCTCGGAGGCAATCCGGCGCGCGCTCCGGCAGGATCCTGACGTCATTCTCGTCGGTGAAATGCGCGATCTTGAAACGATCGAGGCGGCGATCAGCGCGGCGGAGACGGGGCACTTGGTGTTTGGTACCTTGCACACGAACAGCGCGGCGCGCACGGTGGACCGGATCGTCGATGCCTTCCCCGCGAACATGAAGGACATGGTTCGGACCCAGCTCGCCTCGTCGCTGGTCGCCGTTATTTCCCAGGTGCTCTGCAAGAAGAAGGGTGGAGGGCGCATCGCGGGGTATGAGATCATGGTCAACACGACGTCGATTGCCTCGCTGATCCGCGATAACAAGACGTTCCGAATCACCTCGGACATCCAGACCGGTGCAAACCTAGGCATGATCACGATGGACACGCATCTGATGAGCCTCGTGAACCGCGAGTTAGTCTCGCCGGATGAAGCGATGGAAAAGGCCCAGGATCCGATCGTGATGCGCGAGAAGCTGCAGCAGTTGGGGCACACCCTGCGCACGCTGTAGTGGTTTCACGATGGAGGGGGCACTGGCCACGCGCTCTCCCGCTGCGGCGTGGCTTGATCGCCTGCTCGAACGGGCGGTCGCGGACGGCGTGGCGGACGTGCACCTCGAACCGGATGCCGGGGGACTTTGGGTACGGCTGCGGAGCGCGCAGGGTTGGGAGGAGCAGCGTGTCCCGCCCGGGATCTCGCCAACGGAAATCGGTGCCCGGATCAAGGTGCTCGCACGATTGGATCCCAACGAGCGTCGGCTCCCGCTGGACGGTCGCTTGAGCTGGCGACACGGCGATCGGGCCGCCGACTTTCGGGTCGCCACGCTGCCTTCTCTGTACGGCGAAGTGGTGGCGCTCCGCGTGCTGCAGCGCAGCGTTGCGCCGCCGCCCCTCGGGGATCTCGGTCTGAGCGCGGTGGCGGAGGCGCGCTTGCGCACTTGGCTCGCGCAACAGCGCGGCCTGGTGGTCATTGCCGGACCCACCGGTGCAGGAAAGACAACCACCGCGTATGCGACCCTCGGTTGCTTGGATGCCTCGACCAGCAAGATCATGACGGTTGAGGACCCGGTCGAGTTTCGGCGGGATGGCTTGGTCCAGATCGCGGTGGATCCCGACCACGGGCTTACATTTGCGGGGGCTCTTCGCGCGGTGCTGCGTCAGGATCCGGACGTGATTTTCGTGGGAGAGGTGCGAGATGCGGCCACGGCCGCCGTTGCGGTCCAAGCGGCCCTCACGGGACACGGCGTTGTCGCCACGCTGCATGCGGCTTCGGTTGAGGGAGCGGTCATTCGGCTGCTGGATTTGGGGGTTGAGCCCTTTCTTCTCGCGGACGCCCTGGCTGGAGTCGTGGCTCAGCGTCTTATTCCGCGCCTGTGTCCCTCGTGTCGGGTGGTTGAGCGCTGGCCGCGGGAGTTTCAGGAGGCCGAGCGAGATGAGGCTGGAGCGGAAATGGCGGTATCGCGGCTGCGACCCAGCGGTCGGGGCGCCGGGTGTACTCATTGTTCCGGCCGTGGTATGGTGGGCCGGCTGGGGATTTTCGAGGTGGTCGAAATCAGCGCGCGGATTCGCACCGCACTCTTGTGCCCCGATGCCGTCGCCGAGTTACGGTCGGCGATTGCTGGCGAAGGCGGGGGCACGCTGTGCGCGCAGGTGCGGAAGGCCGCTCGGCGGGGCGAAATCGCCGTGGCGGAGGCGTTGCGCTGGACCCACGACGAAGGCGCGGGCTCGCTGACCTGACACCGTGGGCTAGAATGCGCCGATCCGGCTGCAGGCGACCTCGCGACCGGCGGCCGGACGCAATTCGGGGAAAGCGGCCTTGCAGGCGTCGACCGCATGCGGGCAACGGGGATGGAAGGTGCATCCCGAGGGCGGGTTGATCGGCGACGGCGGATCGCCGGGAAGAACGATTCGTTGCCGGTTCCGTTCCACCTCCGGATCGGGACGCGGAATCGCGCTCACCAGCGCGCGCGTGTAGGGATGCTGCGGATCATCAATCACGCGGCGGGCCTCGCCGATCTCGACGATCCGGCCGAGGTACATCACGGCGACCCGGTCAGAGATGTGCTTCACCACCGATAAATCGTGTGCGATGAAGACGAGGGACAGGCCCATTTCCCGCACGAGCTTCGCGAGCAGGTTCAGGATTTGCGCTTGGATGGAGACATCGAGCGCGGAGACCGGTTCGTCGGCGATGATGATTTGGGGTCGCAGCGCCAGCGCGCGGGCGATGGCGATACGCTGCCGCTGGCCACCCGAGAACTCATGCGGGTATTTCTGCATGAACCGCGGAGCCAGTCCGACTCGCTCCATCAACTCGGCGACTTGGCGCGTGGCTTCGCTGCGGTCGCACACGCCGTGGGTCAGCAGGGGTTCCGAGAGCGTCGCAAACACCGTCATGCGCGGGTTGAGCGACGCATACGGATCCTGGAACACCATCTGTAAATCGCGGCGCAGGCGCATCAGTTCGCCGGCTTCGCAATCGGCCAGGGTGCGTCCGGAGAGCAGTACCGAACCACTGGTCGTCGGCAGCAGCTGCAGGATCGTCCGCGCGAGCGTGGACTTTCCGCACCCCGATTCACCGACGAGCCCCAGCACCTCGCCGCGCGCGAGCGAGAGGGTCACCCCATCCACGGCTTTGACGGTGCCGACCTGGCGTTTGAAGAAAAATCCCTGCCGGATGGGAAAGTGAGTGCGGACGTCGCGCAGTTCGAGGATCGGCTCGCTCATGGGGGCGGAGGGAAACAACTTCCTTGCGAGGGGGACTATAGCTCGCCGGCGGCCACGCGCAGGCAGGCTTGAGCGTGTCCGGGTGACATCTCGGTGAGGACGGGATCCGCTCCGGTGCAGCGCGCCGTCGCGGCGGCGCAGCGGGCGGCGAAGGCGCAGCCGGAGATCGGTTTTGAAAGGTCCGGCGGCATGCCCGGGATGGTGAAGAGTTCGACTCCCTTGGGTTGCAACGACGGGATCGATTGCTGGAGTGCCCGGGTGTAAGGGTGAAGCGGGGTGCGGAAGAGCGTGCGGGTGGAAGCAGTCTCCACAATGCGTCCGCCGTACATTACCTGCACCCGATCGCAGAGGCCCGACACCACGCCGAGGTCGTGCGTGATGAAAATGACGGCCATGCCGTACTCTTGCTGCAGGCGGCGAATCAGTTCGAGGATCTGGGCCTGCACCGTCACATCGAGTGCGGTGGTGGGCTCATCGGCGATCAGTAGCTCCGGTCGGGTGATCAGGGCCATCGCGATCATCACGCGCTGCCGCATGCCGCCGGAGAATTCATGGGGATAGTAGTGGATCCGCTTGGCGGCGTCGTTGATGCCGACGGCCTCCAGCATCTCCAGCGCGCGGCGCAAGGCGTCCTTGCGGCTGGCGAGGCCGTGAATGAGGAGCGGCTCGATGAGTTGCTCGGAGATCCGTAGGTACGGATTCAGCGAGGTCATCGGATCCTGGAAGATCATGGAAATCCGTTTCCCTCGGATCGCACGCGCTTCCTCCGGGCGACAGCGCAGGAGGTCAGTCCCATCGAAGATCGCCGATCCGCTCTCGATCCGACCCGGAGGCTGCGGAATCAAGCCCATGATCGAATAGCATGTGACCGACTTGCCGGATCCCGACTCTCCCACGATGCCTAAGGTCTCGCCGCGATCGAGGGCGAAGCTGACGCCATCCACCGCACGGTAGACGCCGTTGCGGGTGTGGAAATAGGTGCGGAGATCGTTGACCGTGAGAAGCGACACGGGAGGTGCGAAAGTGTCAGTTCAACGTGGGAAGGCCGTCCGGGACGGCAACCCTAAACGCCGGGGCTGGACTGGCGCAGATGCCTTTGCACCGCGGCCGCGACCGTCTCGGGGGAAAGGTCGTTGAGTGCGCCGCCGCCGGTCGGCGGGCATCCGGGCGGCTGAAGGATGTCGACCACCGACGAGAAGACGGGAGCCGTGCGCACGGGATTCGTTGGCCCGAAGAGCGCGATCACCGGTACACCCAGCGCGTTCGCGAGATGCATGCCACCGGTGTCGTTGCTCACGAGGACCGTGCAGGTCCGCAGGCGCTCGCCGAAGTCCCGCAGGGTCGTGCGACCCGCAAGGTTTTCGACCCGGGCTCCCGGGCAGGCCTCCGTCACTGCATCCGTGATGGCCCGGTCGGCGGGCGTGCCGAAGAGCACAAATGACACGTCAGGAAAACGTCGGATCAGCGCACTCCAGTGAGCGGCAGGCCAGCGCTTGGCGGGATGATTCTCGGACCCGCAGATCAGGCCCACGCGCGGCGCGCCTTCCCTTGTTGGCGAAGTTGACGGGCGGCGATCGATCGGCGTCTCAAGGCCGAAGTGTCGGAAGAGCTCAACCCATTCGTCGAGCTGATGCTGAGTCCGCGGGTCCGTCTCAGACGGCCGCCGGTACGCGTGTGTGAGGAGTGGCCGCGGATGCCCGGGTCGGACTAAGCCGAAACGCTGTGGACATGCGGTCAGCCATGCTTCCACGTCCCCGCGGATCGACTGCGTGAGCAGGAGGTACGTATCGGGACAGCGCTGCGCCAGGGCGCGGAAGTGCCGCCAGTAACCCGCCCCGCGCGCGGGAAGGGGGATGTAATGTTCGAAGGCCAGTCCGCCCAGCTCGCACACGTCGCGGAACGGACCCTTGCCGATCAGCGTTAATTCCATGTCGGGACGGCCGACTCGCAAGGCCTGCAGCAGCGGGAGCGCCATCACGACGTCCCCGAGCCAGTTCGGCAGCCGCACGAAGAGCCGCGTCCGGCGCGGTAACGTCGCCCACCCACGCGCCTGCTGCTCCAGCGCGAGCAGGTCGCGCCGTGACTCGAGCCGGAAGCGGGCGGAAGGCCGGTCCTGATGACGCCAGCGGTCGTGGGACCAGAGCCACGAGTCGCGCAGCCCGACGTCGCGGTGGAGCGTGTCCTCGAGCCACCGATTGAGGGCAAAAACGACCCCGGCGGCCGAGCCGTCGTGCAAGACGGGAGCGATGCGGAGTTCGACCCGCCAGAAGTCCAGTCGGTGCGCGGTGATCACGCGGACCTCGGCTCCGAACTTCTCGGCGAGGATGCCGGGAAGTTCGGTGGTGGAGCAGACCCGGCCGAAGAGGGTGGTCAAGGCGCCCTGCATTCCGGCGTTCTGATCGAAGAGGATGCCCACGCAGCCATGGTGCCGGAGGATGCGGGCGGCCTCGGCGAACCCCGCCTTCCGTGAGAGCAGGCGCATACCGAACCGCTCGCGCGTGCGCCGGACGAAGTCATCGAGCCCGGGGTGATCGAGGGGGCGGTAAATGACGCCGAAATCCCCCAGCGGCAGATCCGTGAGTACCGCCATCCAAGTCTGGGCCTCCCAATAGGCGAGGTGGGCGGATACGAGAAGGGTGGGGCGGGGGTGATCGCGGCGATCGCGCAGCATGTCCTCCAGACCTGGCCCGGCGCGCAGAATCTGGCGCAGGCGGGTGGATGAGAGGTAAGGAGAGGCGAGCGACAGCATGCCGGTCTCGACCAATCGCCGGCAGCTCTCGCGGGCGATGCGCTCGCGGGCGGCGACGCTCAGCTCCGGGAACGCGTGGGAAAGGTTGGAACGGAGGAGTCGGCGCCGGCGAGGGAAGCCGGCGTGCAACAGCGTGCCGAGCGTGGCGGAGAGCCCGCGCAGCAGACTCTCCGGCGCGTGGGCGAGGATCCAGCCGAGGCTTTTGATGAGGAGGAGCAGGGACAACGTGCGGGCGGGCTTGCGGTTAGCGTTTGCGTTCCGTGCCTAAAGTCCATGAAACGATGCCCTCGCGCGGGCAATGCCGTTTCGTAGCGGTGTCGTCCGGGCCTCGGCAATGACCCAGCTGCTCATCATCAAGCCCTCGTCCCTTGGAGATATCATTCATGGACTGCAGGTGGCCGCGTCGCTTAAGGCGCAGGTTCCTCATCTGCGGATTTCCTGGATCGTGCGGGACATCTTTGCGCCCATCGTGCGCGCCTGTGAGGCGGTGGACCATGTCTACGTCTTTCAGCGCATGGCGGGGGCGCGCGGGTATTTGGCGCTGATGGCCGAGGTCAGGAAGACGTCGTTCGATCTCGTCTTTGATTTTCAGGGCCTCCTGCGCACCGGTCTGATGACCTGGCGCACGATTGCGGACCGCAAGGTCGGCCGGACGGATGCCCGTGAATGCGCCGGGATGTTTTACTCGGAGCGGGTACCCCTCCCGCCGGCTGGCGAAGGAGCCCATGCGTTGGATATTCTGCTCCAGTTCGCCCCGGTCCTCGGTGCCAAGCCGGAACTTGCGGGCGCACTGCGTTTTCGCGACGCCGAGCGCTTCAACCTGAGCTTTCTGGATGGCCGGCGCAGTGCCGCGCCGATCGTGATCTTTCCCGACTCCCGGCGTCCTGAGAAACGCTGGGGTGGATTCAAGGAATTCACCGATATGCTCCTGCGCGAGGACCGGTCCCGCTACGTGGTCTGGGCGGGCAATAACTACGTGCCGGACAAGGATGCGTTTCCCCGCGACCAGTTCCTCAACCTCACTGGGAACACGAGCTTACTCTCGCTTCCGGCGCTGATCGCGCGGGCAGGGTGGGTGATTTCCAACGACAGCGGCCCGATGCACCTAGCGGCGGCCTTGGGCGTGCGCACCCTTGGAATCTTCGGCCCCACGGATCCACGCCGCTTCGGACCTTATCCGCTCAACGCCCCGAATAATCACGTCATCCAAGCTCCAGTGGGTGCCCTGTCGATGCTGTCCGCCAAAGAGGTCTTTCAGCGTTTCCAGCGCTGGGATACCCCGGCCCGCCGATGAGCGGGACCGGGAGCCGAGAAAAAAGAGTGTTCATCCCGTTCCTTTCGTGGTTTCGCCTAACTAGCCATGCTTGATCCTAAACTCCTCCGCGAGTCGCCCGACCTTGTCCGGGCCGCGATTCAAAAGAAGCACCTTGAGGTCGATATCGACGCCGTGCTGAGCGTGGATGCGGCGTGGCGCTCCCGGCTCCACGACGTGGAGACCCTGCGTTCCCGGCAGAAGGCGGCGAACAACGAGATGGTTGCACTCAAGAAGGGCTCGCCGGAGTTCATCGCCAAGGTGGGCGAGATGAAGGCGGTCTCAGCCGAGGTGAAGCAGCGTGAAGCCGAGTTGGCGGAGATCGAGACGGCGTGGCGACAGGCGATGCTATCGCTTCCGAACCTCCCACACAGCAGCGTGCCTGAGGGGCGGACCCCGGAACAGAACGCCGTTTTCTCCTCTCACGGGAACATCGACGCGCTCTCGCCCGTGGCCAAGGCCCATTGGGAGATCCCGGGCTTTGATCACCTCTTCGACTTCGGGCGCGGTGCCAAGGTGACCGGAGCGGGCTTCCCCTTTTACGTGGGCGACGGGGCCCGTCTCGTGCGCGCGCTGCTGAACTTCTTCCTCGAGGAAGCGGCGGCCGCGGGCTACTTGGAGGTGTCTCCGCCCATTCTGGTGAATGCGGCCAGCGCGACCGCCACGGGCCAATTGCCCGACAAGGAAGGCCAGATGTACGAGACGGCAGTTGACCACCTCTATGCGGTGCCGACGGCCGAGGTACCGCTGACGAACTTCTTCCGCGACGAGATCCTCGCCGAGGAGTCGCTTCCGGTCCATCGCTGTGCGTACACCCCGTGCTTCCGTCGCGAGGCAGGAAGCTACGGCAAGGACGTGCGCGGGCTGAACCGCTTGCACCAGTTCGACAAGGTTGAGCTGCTCAAATGGGTGCATCCGTCGCAGAGCTACGTGGAACTCGATCTGTTGCGCGACGATGCGGAGCGTTTGCTCCGCAAGCTCGAGCTCCCCTACCGCGTCCTTCTGATGTGCGGTGGTGATCTGGGGTTTGCGCAGGCCAAGAAATACGATTTGGAAGTGTGGGCGGCGGGCCAGAAGCGCTGGTTGGAGGTATCGAGTTGTTCGAACTTCGAGGCGTTTCAGGCGCGTCGGGCGCAGATCCGGTATCGGTCCCGCGAGACGGGCAAGCCCGAGTTGGTGCACACGCTCAACGGTTCGGGCTTGGCGGTGCCCCGAGTGCTCGCGGCGATCCTCGAGAACAATCTCCAGCCCGATGGCTCGGTGCGGATTCCGACGGCGCTCGTGCGTTTCTTCGGCCGCGACCATCTCCGTTTTCCGGCCTGAGCCCCTGCCGGGGCTGCCCGATGACGCGCCGAAGGGTCACCGCAGCTGCCCGGATCGACTGGCCGGCGGCGGCACAGAGACTGGCGGCGATCCTTCCGCGCGACCGGCTGCATGCGTCGGTCCATCGCTGGGCCAAGGACGCGAGGGGGCCATGGACGGTCGCCTTCTCGGGTGGGGCGGATTCACTGGCGCTGCTGCTTCTGGTCTGGGCGCACTGGCCGACGCGTCGCCGCGGGCTGCAGGCGCTCCATTTCAATCACCGGTTGCGTGGCAGCGCGTCCGAGGCGGACGAGCGGTTTTGCCGGCAGGTCTGTGCTGGGCTCGACCTCCCCCTCCGGACCGCGCGCTGGAAGCGCAGGGAGCGGGTTCAGCCCAGCGAGACCGAAGCGCGGGCGGCACGGTTTGCTTTTTTTGATCAGGCGTTGATGGCGTCGCGGCGGCGGATTCTCTGGCTTGGACACCACCAGAACGACGTCGCCGAGAGCATCCTCATGCGGCTGGCGCGGGGCAGTGGGCTGGAAGGGCTTGTCGCGCCTCGGCCCATCCACTGCTTGGCCCGCCGACGGACTCATGTGAGGCCGTTGCTCACCCTGTCCAAGTCCGCGATCTGCGACGCCCTAAAGCGGGCGAGCATTCCTTGGCGGGAGGATGCCACCAATGCGTCCGGTGACCATCTGCGCAACCGCCTAAGGCACGATGTGGTTCCCCGCTGGCTTGCCGCCGAGCCCGGGCGGGATGTGTTGGCGGGGGTTTCCCGCTCGCGGGATCAATTGGAGGAGGACGCCGAGGCATTGGAAACCTGGGCGGGCGGCATCGTCGTTTCACCCGAGCGCGGCGTGCGGCTCGCCGACCTTGCTGCCCTGCCGCCGGCAGTCGCGCGCAGGGTGTTGCATCGCTGGCGTTTGAGCCTCGGATCGCGGTGGGGTGAAATCTCCCGTCAGACTTTTGAGGCCGTCTTGGGGGCGGCCCGATCCGGTGCTGCGACTCGATTGAGCCTCGGCCCAGCGGGCTTCGCGAAGGTCGAACGTGGATGGCTTCGGTTTGAGTCTGCGGGCGAAAAAGCCGCAAAGCTGCGAAAAGCGACCCGGGCCAATTGACTTGTCTGAGTGGAACCTCCACCGTTTCGGCGGAGTCCATCCGCTCAATCAATGTCCGAGAACGATCCCAAGAACCGTCGCCGTCCCCTCAAGAATCTGCCGCCGGAGCGCTTCCAGCCGAAGGTGCTGCTGATCTGGCTCGCCATCGTCGCGGCGGTTCTCGCCCTTTTCTTCCTCAACCCTGGCAAGGTGAAGGCGCCCGCCCAGCTAAACTTGCAGAGGGTGGTCGAACTGGCGGAAGCCGGTCAGATCCGCGAGGGGCTGATTCGCCCCGATACCTCTGGGGGACGCGATTGGGTGGTGGTGTCGGGCGAGACGACCGAGGCGGTCCTCACGTCGGACTCCGGCAAGACGGCCTTTTTCCGGGCATCCGGACGCTTGACCGACACCAATCTTGAGAAACTGCAGAAGTCGCAGAAATTCACCGAGCAACCGGCGACGACCCTGCTGGCGCAGATTGCTTCGCAGATCATCCCGTTTCTCCTGATCATCGGCCTGCTCTACTTCTTGTTTATCCGCCAGTTGCGCAATGCGGGTCGCGGTGCGATGAACTTTGGTAAGAGCCGCGCTAAGTTGCTCACGCGCGATCGCGATCGGATTACCTTTGCGGAGGTCGCTGGCTGCGATGAAGCGAAGGAGGAGGTCGCTGAGGTCGTCGAGTTTCTCAAGGACCCCAAGAAGTTCACCCGCATGGGCGGTAAGATTCCGAAGGGAATTCTTTTGGTCGGCCCCCCGGGTACAGGCAAAACGCTCCTGGCCAAGGCGGTGGCGGGTGAGGCCGACGTGCCTTTCTTCAGCATCTCCGGTTCCGACTTTGTTGAGATGTTCGTCGGCGTGGGCGCCAGCCGCGTCCGCGACATGTTCGAGCAGGGGCGCAAGAACGCGCCTTGCCTCATCTTCATCGATGAGATCGATGCGGTCGGCCGTCAGCGCGGCGCCGGCCTCGGTGGCGGCAACGACGAGCGCGAACAAACGCTGAACTCGATGCTCGTGGAGATGGACGGATTCGACACGACCGAGGGCGTCATCATCATCGCCGCGACTAATCGTCCCGACGTGCTGGATCAGGCCCTCTTGCGTCCGGGTCGCTTCGACCGCCAGATCTACGTCGATCTGCCGGATTTGATCGGGCGCGAGCAGATCCTTCGCGTGCATGCCCGGAAGATCACCCTCGCTGAGGACGTCGATCTCGCGGTGGTGGCGCGGGGTACGCCAGGCCTTTCTGGTGCCGAGCTCGCCAACCTGCTCAACGAGTCCGCTCTGCTGGCCGCTCGCCGCAACAAGAAGAAGGTCGAGATGCAGGACGTCGACGACGCCCGCAGTAAGGTTCTCTTCGGCCGCGAACGCCGTCGGGTGATGGATGACGAGGACAAGAAGGTCGTCGCCTATCACGAGGCCGGTCACGCCCTCGTCAGCGTCGTGATCGGAGACGATACGATGCCGGTGCACAAGGTGACGATCATCCCGCGTGGTCGCTCTTTGGGGAGCACGATGTACATCCCGACCAAGGACACCTACAATTACGCGAAGCGGAAGATGCTGAATCGCTTGGCGGCGCTGTTTGGTGGCCGGATTGCGGAAGATGTGGCGTTGAATGATGTCACCAGCGGCGCTTCCGGAGACATTGAGCAGGCGACCAAGCTGGCGCGCCACATGGTGTGCAATTGGGGCATGAGTCCGCTTGGCCCGATCGCTTACGGTGACAATCAGGACACGGTTTTCCTTGGCCGCGAGATCACTCGTTCGCATACGGTCTCCGAGGAGACGTCACGCCGGATCGATGCCGAGGTGAAGGTGCTGGTTGACGAGTCTTACGCGCGGGCCCGACAGATCATTGTCGAGCATCGTGTCGCGCTCGACAAGATCGCGGATGCGCTGATTGCGCACGAGACGATCGATGGTATCCATGTGAAGGAGATTGTGGAGTTCGGCGAAATTCGTTCCCCGATCGTGCGCGAAGCCCCGGCCGCCGCGCCCAAGCCCGATGAGCGCAGCGGCAAGAAGGCGGCGGATCAGTCGTCGGCACCGGACACTCTTGGCACGCCGACTCCGGCTCCCCATCCGGCCTGATGGGCGCAACCGCGGACGGTTGGGAGGCGGCTCCCCGCGGTTTGACGTGATCGTTGCACGCCCGGCGAGACTGCCGGGCGTTTTGCCCTTGGATTAGCGCTCCACGTAAGGCAGCGTGGCGCTGTTTCCCATGAAGATTTGCTGCATCGGCGCCGGCTACGTTGGAGGCCCCACTATGGCCATGATTGCCCACAAGGCTCCGGACATCCGGGTCACGGTGGTCGACATGAACGCCGAGCGCATCGCGTCCTGGAACTCCGATGCATTGCCGATCTACGAGCCGGGGTTGGAGGGCATCGTGCGCGAGTGTCGCGGCCGGAACCTCTTCTTCTCGGTCGATGTCCGGGCTGCCATCAAGGAGTCGGACCTAATCTTTGTCGCGGTCAATACGCCGACGAAGACCTACGGCGTGGGCGCCGGCCGGGCGGCTGACCTGCGGTTTGTGGAGTCCGTGGCGCGGACGATCGCCGAGGTGGCTGAGTCGCCTAAGATCATCGTCGAGAAGTCGACGATCCCGGTGCGAACGGCGGAGACGATCAAGGACATCCTGGCAGCGAACGCCACGACGCGCGGTTTGGTTCATGCGGTGCTGTCGAATCCGGAGTTTCTCGCGGAGGGCACCGCGATCGCGGATTTGCTCAATCCCGATCGCGTGCTGATCGGTGGTGAACGGACGCCCGCGGGCGAAGCGGCGGTCCGCACCCTCGTGGATGTCTATGCGCGTTGGGTACCGCGGGAGCGCATTATCACGACCAATCTCTGGTCCTCGGAGCTTTCAAAGTTGGTGGCCAACGCGTTCCTCGCGCAGCGCATTTCGTCGATCAATGCGATTTCGGCGCTGTGCGAGGCGACCGGAGCGGATGTGGACGAGGTCGCGAACGCGATCGGGCGCGATTCCCGCATCGGTCCGAAGTTCCTGAAGGCCAGCGTTGGTTTCGGTGGCTCGTGTTTTCGCAAGGACATCCTGAACCTCGTGTACCTGTGCGAGACCTTCGGTCTCCCGGAGGTCGGGGCCTACTGGGATCACGTGGTGCGGATGAACGAGTGGCAGAAGCAGCGCTTCTCCGCGCGGATCGTGAAGACGCTCTTCAACAGCGTCGCGGATAAGCGCATCGCGGTCCTTGGCTTCGCCTTCAAAAAGGACACGAACGACACCCGTGAGTCGGCGGCGATCGCCGTGGTCCGAGAGTTGCTCGCCGAGCAGGCGCAGGTGGTGGTCTATGATCCGAAAGTTTCGGAGGCAGAAATCCGTCGCGACCTGCAGGCAGCAGGAGCGGATGTGCGCCGCTTGTCCATCGCTGACTCCGCGTACGCCGCCGCCGAGGGCTCGCATGCCGTCGCGGTGGTCACGGAGTGGGATGAGTTCCGCACGCTCGACTTTGCGCGCATCTATCAGGCCATGACCAAGCCGGCCTTTGTCTTTGACGGTCGCAATATCCTCCCGGCGGATCGCCTTCGCGAACTCGGGTTCCGCGTCTACGCGATCGGACGCTAGTCTGCGTCGGCGGAAGCAGCCGACGAAGACGGTGCCTGATGCACCCGCGGGGTCCAGGTGACGTACTGCGGATCCTCGTGGAGGAAAGCATCGGGTTCCGGGCTCTCGTGGAGCAGTGGCACGTTCGCGGTCGCACGCAGTAACTCGCCGACGTGATACGGGACGCGAGCCGTGCCTGAGGGCAGGGGAGCCCAATGGCGGAAGTGCTCCGGCATGCACCGCGATGTGGGAAGGTCTTGGGCCGGGATGCGCTGTACGGGCAGGGGAGCCCCGCCGGCATCGCGGGCGACCACGTGCCACATGTCACGCCGCGCGTCCGCGATCACCGCCATTCCGGGAGCGTGGGGACCGCGGGCCACGAGTTCAAGGCTCTGGTAGGAGAAGCAGGGCCGAGGTTTCAACGTGGTCCAGGTTCGAAGCAGTACTGCGGTGGTGCGGATGCCAAGCAACGATCCCGGACCCGCGCAGAACAGGAAGCATCCCGCTTCCAGGACGTCGCAACCAAGGGATTCGAGACCGCGAAAGAGGGTGTCGCCGGCCTCGCCATCGTGGTGTTGCCAGACCCCCGCGTCGTCGGGACCCTTCAGCCAGCCTACCTGCACGCGACTCGAAGCGGCGTCGAGGACGAGGGCGGGGCCGTGGAGGTTGAGGACCGAGCGCAGGGAAGGCATGCGTCCCTGCGACCAATGCCCGGGGGCTGGACCGAGGCAAGCGTGCAGAATCCGTCATTGACCGGCCCTCGTCGGAGGCGCATCGTTGCCGGTTTACTACTGACCCTTCCTTTCCTCTCTTCTTCGCCGTGAACATCGCAGTCCAAGACCAGTCCGTGACCCGCAAGAGCCTCGTCGTGACGCTCGAGGCGGGCGAGGTAAGCGCCCAGCACGCCGCCACCGTGGCGGAGTTTGCCCGCATGGCCCGGCTCCCCGGGTTTCGCCCCGGCAAGGCTCCGACGGACATGGTGCTGAAGCGCTTCGGCAAGGATATCGCCGATGAGTTCAAGCAGAAGGTGGTTTCGAAGGCCTACCAAGCCGGCCTGACCCAGTCCAAGTTGGACGTGATGCAGCTCGTTGACGCAGTGCCGGGCGAGCTCGCCGCGGGCAAGCCTGCGGAGATCCGTTTCACGGTCGATGTGCGTCCGCAGTTCGATCTGCCGGCTTACGACGCTCTGGAAACCGAGGTTGCTCCGGTCGAGGCCACCGATGAAGAGGTGGATCGTACGATCGAGGCGATGCGTGCGGAGCGCGCGGATTTCCGAGTCGCGGAGCGGGCCTCGGCCAAGGGAGATTTTGTGAAGCTGTCTTACGAGGGCACGGTCGATGGCAAGCCCATCGCGGATCTTTCCCCGGACCGTCCCATTTACGGCAAGGCGCCTCAGACGTGGGAAGAAGTGGATGGCAGCCAGGAAGGGTTGATTCCGGGCCTCGGTCGCGAACTCAGTGGCCTCAAGGCCGGCGAGAAGCGCACGGTGGAGATCGCATTCCCGGCGGAATTTGCGCCGCTCCCGGCCTTGGCAGGTGCCAAGGCCCAGTACGCGGTCGAGATTCTCGAGATCCGCGAGCGCGTCCTTCCCGAGATCAACGACGAGTTCCTGAAGTCGCACCAAGCCGACTCCCTTGATGCGCTGAAGACCAACGTGCGCAACTCCTTGCGGATGCAGAAAGAGCACCAGAATAGGTCTCTCCAGCGTCGTCAGGTCACCGAGGCCGTAGTCTCCAAGCTGGAGTTTGAACTCCCGGCGTCGCTGATCGACCTCGAGACCCAGGACGTGCTTCGTCAGTTCATCGAGGAAAACATGCGCCGCGGCGTGCCGCAGGAGCAGTTTGAGAAGGACAAGAAGGAGCTTTTCGAGAATGCCCGCAAGGCCGCCGCCGCCCGCGTCAAGATGCAGCTGATCCTCGGGCGCATTGCGGACCAAGAGGGTATCAAGCTTACCGAGAACGACATGAATAGCTTCATCTACCGTGAGTCGATGCGCTCTGGCGTGTCGGCTGACAAGCTGGTGAAGCAGTTGTCGAAGGACCGCGAGCAACTGCGCGCGATGCAGCAGAACATCATTCTGGACAAGACGGTTGAATTCTTGGTCTCCAAAGCTAAGGTTACCACCAAGGCATCTGAGACCCCGAAGTCCTCCTCGTGAGTTCGTACTACATCCCTTACGTCATTGAAAACACCGGCCGCGGCGAGCGGTCGATGGATATCTATAGTCGGCTCCTGAAGGACCGGATCATCTTTATCGGCACGCCGATCGACGATGGCGTGGCCAACAGCGTCATTGCGCAACTGCTCTTCCTCCAGATGGAGGACGCAAAGAAGGATATCCATCTCTACATCAATTCGCCGGGCGGGATTGTGACGGGTGGAATGGCGATCTACGACACGATGAACTTCCTGCAGTGTGACATCGTCACCTACTGCGTGGGCATGGCCGCGAGCATGAGTACCGTGATCCTCGCTGCCGGCACCAAGGGGAAGCGGTTTGCCCTCCCGAACAGCCGGGTGATGATTCACCAGCCCAGCGGTGGCGCGGGCGGTCAGGCCGCCGACATCGCGATTGCGGCCCGCGAGATCCTGCGTTGGAAGCGCACCCTGAACGAGACACTCGCGCGGCACACCGGCAAGACTCCGGAGCAGGTGGAAAAGGATTCTGACCGGGACTATTACATGACGGCCGAAGAGGCCAAGGCGTATGGTTTGGTCGATCACGTGGTCGCTTCGACGCGTGACGCCGCCAAGCTGACCGTCGCCCCCGCCGCTTGAGGTCGCGTCGCGAGTGATTCGTCCCCGGCGCGTCTCACCTAGGACGCCGGGGTGAATTACCCTAGATGGGGTGTCGGTCGCTGAACGACTCCTCGCCTCAGTCCACCCTCTGGCGTGCCGATGAGAGAGGGTGTTCGCCCTCGACACGTCACCGCCGATCTTCTCACTCTTTTTGCCATGGCCAAGTCTTCCCGCATGACGCTCTGCTCCTTCTGCGGCAAGTCGCAGTCGGAGGTGAAGAAGATCATTGCCGGGCCTGGCGTCTACATCTGCGACTCGTGTGTAAACGTCTGCAAGACGATCATCGACCGCGAGGTGCGTCAGCCCGCGGGCGAGACCAAGCCTGATTTTCGGTTGGTTAAGCCTTCGGAAATCAAGCGGACGCTCGATGAGCACGTGATTGGTCAGGAGCACGCCAAGAAGGTTCTCTCAGTCGCTGTCTACAATCATTACAAGCGGCTGATGTTCGATTCCGGCCAGACCGTGAAAGACTCGCCGGCGCTGTCTCCCGAGTTTGACGGCGTGGAGGTCGAGAAGAGTAACATTCTTCTGGTCGGTCCGACCGGCTCAGGCAAGACGCTGCTCGCCCGTTCGCTGGCCCGAATCCTCGACGTGCCCTTTGCGATTTCCGATGCCACCACGCTGACCGAGGCGGGCTATGTGGGCGAGGACGTGGAGAATGTCGTGCTCCGTTTGCTGCAGTCCGCCAACTATGATGTGAAACGCGCGGAGTGCGGAATCATCTACATCGACGAGATCGATAAGATCGGCCGGAAGACCGAGAACGTTTCGATCACGCGTGATGTGTCGGGAGAAGGCGTGCAGCAGGCCCTGCTTAAGATTCTCGAGGGCACGGTGTGCAACGTCCCGCCGCAAGGCGGCCGCAAGCATCCCAATCAGGAGTACGTCCAGATCAACACGCAGAACATCCTGTTCATTTGCGGCGGCGCCTTCGTGGGGCTCGACGGGTTGGTACAGCGGCGCCTCGGGCAGGGAGGGCTCGGATTCTCGTCGGCGGCCCGGCGCCGGGATTCGGTCCTGCGGCCCGAGGACTTGATGCGCGAACTGGAGCCCGAGGACTTGATTCGTTTCGGGATGATCCCCGAGTTCATCGGCCGGCTCCCCATTGTGTCCGTGTTGGATCATCTCTCTGAGGATGATCTCGTCCACATCCTGCAGCGGACCAAGAACGCCTTCGTCAAACAGTACTCCAAGCTGTTCGCGATGGATGGAGTGCGGCTGCGGTTTACGCCCGATGCGGTGCGGGCGATTGCCCGGAAGGCCATCACTCTCAAGACGGGCGCGCGGGCGTTGCGGGCGATCATGGAGAACCTGATGCTCGAGGTGATGTTCGACCTGCCGCAGCGCGACGACATCGCCGAGGTGATCATCGACGCCGCTGCGGTGGCCGGCACACGCCGTCCCCGACTGCGTCGCCATCCGAAGAGCGAGCCGCGTCAGGACGCTGCCTAAAGGTTCGCCCGGGTGACGGCGGACGCGCTTCAGGGCGCCGCTCCGAGTGGCACCCAGGCGTGCACCGTGAATCCTTGCGCCGCGAGCACCGCTTCCACAGTGCGGCGCCGTTCAGGGCTTTCGCCCGCTGGAACCAGCATCTGCACGTGGCCGCTTGGGATGTGATGGCGAAGCAACCGAAGCGCGGTCGCGGTTTCTTCCGGACCCCGTCCGACGCCGAGCGACTCCCGTGCTGCCGCTGCTGACGTGGCCTGTCCGGATTGCTGAAGCATCGTCTCCGATGCGTGAATGCCAAAGCCCCCGCCGGATCCGGTATGGTGCACGAGGTGGATCGCTCCGGATCCATACGCCACAATCTCCTTCACGGCTGCGCTGAAGGGATCGCATCGGTCTTCCGTCCGGAGTGGAAATCGCTCGAAGAGGGTCTCGGAGTGAAGATGCACGATGGGGTGGTCGCCCGCGTGGGTCTGTCCGTACGTGAGCACCACGAACTCCTGACTCGAAACGATGTCGTAATAGACATGCACGCGAAACCAGTAGGGCGTGGTCAACGCTGCGAGCAGCGTCTCGTTGGCGACCCCGCGCGAGCGGCGGGCTAATGCCTCGGGATCCACCCGCACAAGGTGGCGATGGCCGCGAATGGCGCGGTGGCCGAGCACGAGCGGTCTCGGCCCGGACATCGCGCGCTCAAGCGATCCGTCCCGTTGCGAGGCTTCAAGGTCTCCCGCGGCGACCACCACCTCATGGTCCACCGGCCGAACCGGCAGGAAATAGCTCGCCGTCGCGATGAAACGCTGGGCCTCCGGGAGGGCGTGCGGCTTGAATGGCGTGACCGGCTCCGGCGGCGAGGCGCGTCTGACTTGGGTCGCCGCTGGCCGGCGCAAACGGTGCCCTCCCGCCGCCTTCGACGTGAGGTAGGCAAGGTTGTAGGGCGACGGTTCGCACTCCAGTGGCTCGGTGCCGGCCACGGTCAGCCCCTGCTCGCGGAGGGCTTCCACCTTGTCCGGGTTGTTCGTGAGCACGATCCACGATGCCTGGATGCCCAGGAGGTGGCAGATCTGCGCGATGTTGTCGTAGTTACGGTGATCTTTCCGAAGCCCGAGCGCCGTGTACGCGGCGAACGTCGAGATCTGGTCAAGCGAGGCCTGGACGAGCATCCGGTCGCGGGCCTTGCCGACATAACCGACGCCGCGACCTTCCTGCATCAGATAGAAGATGATGCCATGCCCCTTCTCGGCGATGACGCGGAACGCGCCGTCTAGCTGTTCAACGCAGTCGCAATCACAGCCTCGCAGGGTCTCGCTGGAAACGCAGGAGGAGTGGAGTCGGGTGTAGAGGGTCCGGGCCGTTGCGATATCCCCGTGGGCGAGAGCGAGCACGTAGTGCCGGTCAATCAGGTCCTGAAAGACGTGGGCCCGGAAGGGTCCGTAGCGCGTATCCAAATCGCAGGAGGCGATGAACAGGGTGTGGCCGTAAAGGGGATGGTCCCCTGGACTCAGGGGACCGAGTGCTGCGCCCCCTTTGTGTTGGAGCCGCTCGACCAATGCCGTGAACTCCTCGTTGCCCCACAGTGGGCGGGGAACGGGAGACGGAGAGGGGGAAGCCGGAGTAGGCGAAGACGGCATGCGAAGCAGGGTCCAAGCTTCGCGGGAAACCCGGCCGCCGGCAATGCCCTAATCCGCCTCGAGCGGCACCGAGGTGGTCATCGTGGTTCCGCGCCAGCCTGTCGGAGGGCCCAGTCAATCACCGGGCTGCCGGGGTGGTTGACGATGATCTGGAGTCCCGTCGATAGCCCGTCTGGGAGCGGCACGGGAACGGTGAGGACGGGCAGTCCACCCACGCTGGCGGGCGTGGTCAGGGTGAGAATGCGTTGACGATTTGCGACCGTCCGCTGCTCAGGCAGGGGCGCCGCGAAGGGCGTGGCGGGTAAGACGAGATAATCGTAGGTGAGAAAAAACGAGGTCCACAGGAGACGGAGCGTCGTCTGCTTGACGAGTGCCTGGTCGCGTTCGGCATCGGTCCAGCGGCGTCCGCGGTCGAGCCGCTGCCAGACTTCGCTGCCGTAGCGATCTCGGTAGCGGTCGAGCCAGTCGGCATGGACGCCGTAGGCTTCGATGCTTTGGAGGGTGGCGTAGGTGTCGGTGGATCCAACGAAGCCGCGGATGAGTTGTTCGCGGGTGGCGGCGTCGGCAGCGGGAGCGAAGCGCCTCGCGGCGGCATCGACCGCCGCGGCGATGCCGGGGTCTGCCTCGGCCCAGCCCTCAAAACCAAGGTAGACGCCTCGGGGCAGGCGCTCAGTCGGGGCTGCTCCGAGCAGGGCGGTCTTTACCTGAAGCATGTCCTCTGCGCTCCGGGTGAACCAGCCGGCGGTATCGAAGCCGGGGGCCAGCGGGAAGGCGTCCGAGATCCAGCGTGCCCCGGGCGTGGTCCGGAAGCCGAAGAGGCCGCAGTAGGCGGCCGGCACGCGGACCGAGCCTCCGGTGTCAGTGCCGAGTGCCAGGGGAACCACTCCCGCTGCCACCAAGGCCGCCGAGCCGCTGCTTGAGCCGCCCGGAGTGCGGCCAGGCTTCCCGGGGATGTCGACGTTGCCCCAATGCGGATTATCGCCGGTCAGGCCATAGGCGAACTCATGTAAGTGAGCGGTCCCGGTCAGCACCGCTCCGCATCCCGCGAGATCGGTGATCAGGGCCGAATCCTGAGTCGGAACCGGCCGGATCTCCGCGAGGAATCCGCTGCCGGCATGCAGGGGAACCCCGCGCACGGGAAACAGATCCTTGGCAAAGTAGGGAACGCCGGAGAGCGGGCCGGGCCGCGCGGTCTGGCGGGCGAAGGCCGCCGCGAGTGCGGCGGCGTCGAGTTGCCATGAAACGATCGCGCGCCGCTGCGCGGGCGGAAGGGCGCTCAGGCGTTGGAGCAGGGTGGAGGCGGCCTCGAAGGGATCGCGGTGGGCGAGGTCCTGCCAAGCGGCGAGGTTCATCGACGCCAGACTCGCCGGAGAGCGGGCGTGGCGCAACCGGGTTCCGCGCCGAATCGCTTTGCGTCCTTTTCGGACGGCTCCGAAGCTCGCGCCATCATGACGATTGAGGACAAGCTTAAGGAAATGGGACTGGCGCTGCCTAACCCGCCGGCCGCGGCCGGGAACTATGTGCCCACCGTTCGGACCGGTAATCTGTTGTACTGCGCCGGCACCATCAGTGCCTACAACGGCGAGTTGACGCACACCGGTCAGGTGGGACGGGAGCAGACGACGCAATCCGGTTATGAGTCGGCCCGGATCTGCGCTCTTGCCACGTTGACGAACGTGAAGGCTGCCGTCGGTTCCCTTGAGAAGATCCGCCGCATCGTCTTCGTCAGTGGCTACGTCAATGCCATCAGCGGTTTTGCCGACAGCCCAGCGGTGATCAATGGTGCGAGCGATTTGTTCGTCGCACTGTTCGGTGACGCCGGAAGGCATGCCCGGGCCGCGGTTGCGGTCTGCGGCCTGCCCCGCAATGCCACGACCGAGATTCAGGTCGTCGTCGAGCTGCAGGATTGATTCCCGTTCGTCCACCTTCTTTCCTCGTATCCTCGCTTACCCCCATGCGCCGCTTCATCCGTCCGCTCCTTCCCGCCCTGATTTCCGCAGTCGCTTTAGCCGGCTCGGCCGTGACGGCCCTTGCCGCCGAGAAGCTCCAGATCGCGGTCGTTCCCAAAGGATCCACCCATGCCTTCTGGAAGAGCGTGGAAGCCGGTGCGCGTAAGGCTGGGGTGGAGGAGGACGTCACCATCATTTGGAAGGGACCGATGAAGGAGGATGACCGCGCCCAGCAGATCAGTTTGGTCCAGCAGTTCGTGGGATCCAAGGTCTCCGCGTTGGTGCTTGCTCCGCTCGACGCGACCGCCCTTGCCGGGCCCGTTCGTAGTGCGACGGCGGCGGGCATTCCCGTGGTCATCATCGACTCGGCGCTGCGCGGCGAGGTCGGCCGTGATTTTGTGAGCCTCGTGGCCACGGACAACTTCCGCGGCGGCGAGATCGGCGGCGAGGAACTCGCCCGGCGGCTGGGTGGCAAAGGCAAGGTTGTCCTGCTGCGTTGTTTGGAAGGCTCGGCCAGTACGGACGAGCGCGAGTCCGGCTTCCTTGCGGCGATTGCCCGGCACCCGGGGATCGAAGTGACCGTGAAGAATCGCTACGGCGGTGCGACGGTGAGCCTTGCGCAGGATACGGCGTTGAATCTCATCGACCGTCTGCGGGAGGCGGACGGCATCTTCTGCCCGAATGAGTCCACCACGCAGGGCATGCTGCTGGCGTTGCGGCAAACGGGTCTGGCGGGCAAGAAGACGTTCGTTGGCTTTGATACTTCGCCCGCTTTGCTTCAGGCACTGCGTCGCGGTGAGATCCATGGTCTGGTGGCTCAGAATCCGTCCCGCATGGGCTACCTGGGCGTGAAGGCCGCGGTGGCCCATTTGCGTGGCGGGAAGGTTGAGCCCCGCATCGACACGGGGTGCGCCCTGGTCACGCTCGAAACCATCGACACGCCGGAAACCAAGGCGATTCTCGCGACGCCGTAAGTCCGCGTCTCGCAGCTGCGGTGCCCGGAGAGGTGACTCGACCTCTGCGGGTTTAAGAAGCGGCTCCGCTCTTTCGATCGTGTCCACCGACTCTTCCTCTGGCTCCGCGCGGCGCGTGCTCGGCGCGTTGGCCCCTTTCTTGGCCCTCGTCGCGGTCTACGCGCTGTTCGCGATCCTGCGCTTCGATCGCTTCGTCACGTGGGATAACTCCGCGATCATGCTGCAGCAGACCGCGGTGATCGGTATCGGCGCGATCGGTATGACGCTGATTGTGATCTCGGGCGGGGTCGATTTATCGTTCGGTTCCATCATCGCTCTGTCGGCGGTTGTGCTCGCGTTGCTCTTGCAGGCCGGCGCGCCGCCGATGGTTGCCGCAGCCGGTGCGATTGGCCTCGGTGTTATGACCGGCGTCGCCTCGGGGCTACTGGTGACACGACTTCGCCTGATGCCGTTCATCGTGACGCTCGGGATGATGGGCATCCTGCGGGGGGCGGCCAAGGGATTGGCGGGTGAGCAGCCCATTTATCCTGAACCGACGTGGCTGAACGACCTCATGCTGCTCAGTTCTCGTTTCCTCCCCGGCGGGGTGTGGATCATGCTCGTGATGGCCGTGGTCGTGGCTGGGGTGCTTCGCTACACGCGGTTTGGAAGGCACATTTTTGCGATCGGCTCGAACGAGTCCACCGCGCGGCTGTGTGGAGTCGCGGTCGATCGTACCAAGGTCTGGATCTACGCCGTCGGAGCGGGGTTCGCTGGTTTGGCCGGAGTGCTCCAGTTCTCTTACCTGACCGGCGGAGACCCCACCACGGCGGTGGGGCTCGAGCTAAACATCATCGCGGCCGTCGTAATCGGCGGTGCGAGCCTTTCCGGAGGGCGGGGAACAGTCCTCGGAACGATGATCGGCGCGTTGATTATGACGGTCGTCAACAATGGCTGCACCAAGTTGGAAATGTCGAACTGGGTGCAGGAGATCGTCACGGGCGGGATCATCGTCGCCGCCGTCACGCTCGATCAGTATCGCCGGGGGCGTTCCGCTTAGGGCAGGGGCGCTTCGGCCTTGGTCCGGAGGGCGGCGTGCTGCTCGTTGACGACGGGTTGGGTCCACGCTCGCTCCCATTCGTTGGCGATGCTTCCGTTGGGGTGGTGGCGTGAGGCGGTGATTACTGCTCTGACGTAGAGATCATCCGGCCGTAGGGCGTAGCTGCTGCGGAGCTCAGCCGATCGAGCCAGTTCCACGCCGAGCTCAGCGGCTTCGACTTGGCCTGGAGTGCGTAGGCGGGTGCCGATGAAACGGGTTTCGTACAAGACTCCGGGCTCTCCGGCGATCTCGATCTCGAGCCGCCCGGCGGGCCGACGGACATCGGTGAGCGTGACACCTGAGCTGCCGTAAAAGTCCCCGGCTTCCATGGCGCGGACCAGGAACTCCGGCGTCAGGTGAGAGGAGCGGACCATGACCCAGCCGCGTCCGGAGTTGCTTCGACCGATGCCCTGCTCGTGGTAGTGATGGGAATCGTCGGTCGCGATCCCATAGAGGATCCCGAGGCCCAAGTCGGTGAGGCGATGAGTCAAAGCCAGATCCCAGAGTCGCTCGGTCGACGGGTGGTCGGCGTCACCCTCGTTGTTTACTTGGGGGTGGCCGTTGTAGACCTCGAAGAAACGCAGACCGCGCACGCGCATGAGATCATCCGGGGTGAGGCCCCAGCGGAAGTTGGGATGGTTGACGTGGGGAAACATGGCCTGTCCGGTGCGTTCCCGCTGGGCGAGCGCGGCATCAACGGTCCGCTGCAGTAGTTCCAGAACCGTCTGCCCGCTCGGCCTCGGATCGACGTCGCGGATGTTGATCACGTTCAGGTGAACCGTGGCTGGCGTCTTGGTGCCGTCGGGTGCGACGACCTCGCGATGGCTCACCTCGATTCCAGGGAGGAGCAGGAACCGCCCAGGCTCTTCGAAGAGCGTGCGGAATTCGGAGAGAGGCTTTAATCGGACCTCGTGCTGGCCATTAATGCGGCGCTGCTCGACCCACTGCGGCCCGAAGCGCTGGAGGTACTGGTTGAGTACCTCACCGCCACCGCGGAGCGTGACGCTACCTGCGAAAGAGACGCCGCCTTGGAGCGGCAGCCAGCGTTGGCCCTCCTGCAGAATGTCATGATCGGAGAAGGCGAGAAAGTGGTAGCCCTGGCTCTTGTACCAGTCGGCGATCATCTCCGGATAGTCATCGCCGTCACTCCACAGCGAGTGGGTGTGGAGGTTGCCACGCCACCACCTTTCGGTCTGGCCCTGCAGATGGCTCGGGAATAGGCCGAGGGCAATGGATAGGAGCGAGCAGTAGGACAGAAGGCAGCGGGTCATGGCGGCGGCAGCGGAAGCCGGACAGCATCGCGGGCGAGGTGTCAATCCCGCGCCCGGCTCCTGCGTGCGGAGTGAGGTAGGAACCGAGCGACTGGTCCCCGCCTTGTCCCGGCGTACTACCAGCCGGACGGTTTACTCGCTCTCGCTCGCATTCAGACGGGTATGCTGAGATTCCTGACGCACTCCCTTGAGCTCTAAGGAGCTTCTCTTGGAGAGCAAAGGCCGCGCCTCCCGCCGGAGCGCGCGGACTTCCTATATTGTCGTCCCGGCGAAATCTTCTCTTTCTTTTCGCATGCCCCCGCGTCTGTCTCCCCGCTCCCTTTGCTCCGCTCTCGTGACCCTGATTGCCGCCGCGCTGGCTTGGCCGGCGACCGCCGCTGATGCGCCTTTCGGAGTCGAGTTCGAGGGCAATGTCGCGATGAAGACGCGCGACGGCGAAACGCTTCGAGCGGACGTCTTCCGGCCCAAGAGCTCCGGGCAGTTCCCGGTGATTCTGCTGCGCACGCCCTACAACAAGTATTCCAACCTAAGGGAGGGACTGAAGGGAGCAGAACGAGGCTACGTGTTCATTATTCAGGATGTCCGAGGTCGGGAGGCCTCGGGCGGTGAGTGGTATCCTTTCAAGTACGAGATTAACGATGGCTACGACGCCGTGGAGTGGGCGGCGAAGCTACCCTACTCGAACGGTCGCGTCGGTCTGTTCGGAGGCTCTTATCCCGGTGCCACCCAAATGCTCGCTGCGATCGCAACTCCGCCGCACCTCGTCGCGATATTTCCGGAGGTCACCGGATCGAACTATTACATGCACTGGGCCTATCAGGGGGGCGCGTTCGTGCAGTCCCTCGCCCAAGCCTGGGCCGGTGCGCTCTCGCTTAACGAGAACACCCGCAAGATCAGCGGCTCCGCGCTGATGTCGTACTGGGACACGCACGCTCCTCTGATCAAGTACCCGTTCCTCGATGTCGGTGGCGCGAGGGATCTCGCGACCTACTATCGAGACTGGATCGAGCATCCGACCTATGACGACTACTGGAAGCAGTGGGCAATCGACGAGAACCACCACAAGATCACCGTCCCCGGTTACCATGTGGCGGCCTGGTACGATCTGTTCCAAGATGGCAGCATCCGGAACTACACGGGAATCAAGGCGCGTGGCGGATCCGAGGCCGCACGCAATGGCCAGCGTCTTCTTATCATTCCCGGCGGGCACGCCGGCTGGGGCGAGACGATCGGCGAGGTGAACTTCGGTCCCAAGGCCCCGATCTCCACGTGGGACATTGCGATGCGCTGGTTCGACTGGCACCTGAAGGGACTCGACAATGGGATGGCGAACGAGAAGCCGGTGAAGATCTTCGTCATGGGCGACAATGTCTACCGCGACGAGGACGAGTGGCCGCTCGCCCGCGCGGTGAGTACCCGCCTCTATCTCCGCTCGGGAGGGCGCGCCAACAGCCTCTCCGGGGACGGTCGCCTAAGTCGCGAGGCGCCCGGAGCCGAGTCGCCAGATCGCTTTGTCTACGATCCCGCCAACCCCGTACCAACCCACGGGGGCGCGACCATCGGGATTCCCTCTGCCCCTCCCGGTCCCTACGACCAGCGGGTCGTCGAGGGGCGCTCCGACGTGCTGGTCTATACGACAGATCCCTTTACCAAGGAGATGGAGGTCACGGGACCGGTGAGTCTCGATGTGTACGTCAGTTCCTCCGCAGTCGATACGGATCTGGTTGGGAAGCTCGTAGACGTCGCGCCAGATGGGCGGGCGATCAATCTGATCGAGGGCATCCTGCGCTTGCGCTACCGGAATTCGTTCGAGAAGCCGGAGCTGATGAATCCGGGGCAGATCTACCGAGTGAATCTCGATCTGTGGTCCACCTCGAATGTGTTCAAGCCCGGGCACCGTTTGCGCCTTGAGATAACCAGCAGCAGCTTCCCGCGCTTTAGTCGCAACTTGAATCATGGCGGGAGTTCCGAGAAGTCGGCGTCCGCGGTCATCGCCACGAACGTAATCCATCATGACGCGGCTCATCCGTCCGCGTTGATTCTCCCCGTCGTTCCCCGCTGACTTTTCGTTCCTCTGTCATGCCGCATTCTGTCGGTCCCTCTGCCATCGTTCCCCTCGTTTGGTAAGTCGGTCACGCGACATCGCCCGCGCAGCCCCCGTCCCGCTGGATCGCGGCGAGAGTGCCCGGCGCTATGCAGCGCGATTGGACGCCGGGGGAGGTCTTCGAGGCCGAACGTTGGATCCTGAAAGATTCATCGGAGGCCTTGCCGCCGGGTCGAGTCCTCGCGGAGATTCTCGGGGCACGTCACTGAGGTTGCGGTCTGGGACCACGCCGGGGTGGCGATCAGTTGAAGTCTGGCTAGACCGACGGTCAGCGCGTACCTGCCTTTGGACGCGTCGGTCACGTCACTTTCCTGCGGTTACTGGTGTCCGGCGCGCTCCAGCGCCGACCTGAGCGCGGCGCCGGATCCGGTGAATTTCGGATTCGGGGTCGCGCCCGCGGTTGCTACGTCGGTGATCGCCGGAAAGTTCGGACACGTGGCTGGAAACCACCGTGCGAGTTGCCGACGCGACGGATCCGCGTAGGTTGCTGGTATGAAACCGCTGATTCCCCTGCTGGCGTTGTTCCTCACGGGATGTGCGACGCCGTTACCCCCGCTGAAAACGGTGGAGAACCTTGATCTGCCCCGTTTCATGGGGCCGTGGTATGTGATCGCGTGCATTCCGACGTTCATCGAGACCGAGGCGTACAATGCGATCGAGGAGTATCGCCTGCAGCCTGATGGCACGATTCAGACGATCTTCACCTTCAACAAGGGCGGCTTTGATGGTCCGCGGAAGGAGTATCGCCCGCGTGGGTTCGTGATCGACCCCGTGCACCGATCCGAGTGGCGGATGCAGTTCGTTTGGCCGTTCAAGGCGGAATTCCTCATCACGCACCTGTCGCCCGATTACAGTCGCACCGTGATCGGTCGGAACAAGCGCGACTACGTCTGGATCATGGCGCGGACGCCGACGATCGCCGAGTCGGACTACACGGCGCTGGTCGAGGACTTGAAGGGTCAGGGTTACGACGTGACCCGGCTCCGGCGTGTGCCGCACCGCACGGTGACGTCACCATGAGCGGGGTCGGCTGATGGGCTCCAAAGCGTCGCCTGCGCCGGGCGGAGTGTCCGCGGCGAAGTCGGATCCAGGTGCATCCGCCACCCCGTGGTCTGGGCCGGATGCACTCAGGTTTTGGGCAGAGCGCTTCGCAGCCAGTCTCGACGCGGAATTCTCATGATCTCCGCAGGGGCGCGGTTGCTGGCAAGCAGCGCCGCCATGGTGCGCATCGGTGAATCGATGTGCTGGAAGAAGCGTTTGTAGGCGGCGCAGAGGTAATTGAGCCCCGGTTCGCCGTCCGGGGTCGTGATAAAGCGGTGCTTCGGACACTCGCCGTGGCACGCGAAGCGGACCGAGCAGGAACGGCAGTAGGCGGGAAGGGTGGCGACCTTGGCCTCCCCGAAGGCGCGTTGGGCGGGTGACTCCACCATTCCGGCCAAGGATTCGTTCATGAGGTTCCCGAGGCGGTAGCGAGGGTAGACGTAGTGGTCGCAGCTGTAGACGTCGCCGTTATGTTCCACCGCGAGGGCCCGACCGCAGGTCGGCGAAAAGACGCAGATCCCAGCCGGATTGCCTGTCCAGTTGGCCAGCGCTGCGTCGAAGTGCTGCACGAAGACTCGTCCGACATCCCGTTGCACCCACTCGTCGAAGATCCGGCAGAGGAAGTTGCCGTACTCGGCAGGTCGCACGCTCCAAGGCGTCACCTGACGGTCGAGGGCGCTCGCGGCATCGGCTTCTGGAGGCTCGGCGAGCCAGAGGCCCCGCTTCTCCGTCTCTGGGGCGGCTCGCTCGACAATCGGAATGAACTGCAGATAGCCCGACCCCGCCTCGCGTAGAAAACGGTACACCTCCAGCGGTTGCCCCACGTTGGCCCGATGAACCGTCGTGAGCGTGTTGAACTCGACTGCATGCTTCTTGAGCACCGCGACCCCGGCCATCACGCGGTCGAACGTGGGCGCGTTGCCGCGGTCTACCCGGTACGCGTCGTGCAACGCCCGGGGGCCGTCGATGCTGACACCGACCAGGAAGCGGTTCTCTGCGAGAAATGCTCCCCACGCGTCGTCGAGTAGGAGACCGTTCGTCTGGAACGCATTCTGGATCGTCTTGCCGTTGGCGTAGCGTTGCTGCAAGGCGACAGCCTGACGGAAGAATTCTACGCCCAGCAGGGTGGGCTCGCCGCCCTGCCAAGCGAAGCTGACCGTCGGACCCGGCTGGGCAGCGATATAGCTGCGAATGTAGGTCTCGAGCACCTCAGGCCGCATGCGGAAGTTTGCGGTGTCTGGATAGAGGTGCGCCTTCTCGAGATAGAAGCAGTAGCTGCAGTTGAGGTTGCAGAGGGAGCCCACCGGCTTGGTCATCAGGTGGAACGGCGCCTGGGCAACGGGCTCCGAGGGGTGGGAGGGGGAGTCGGTCACGAGCGCGTGAGAGGAGTCTCGACGAGGAAGCAAAGTCCAGTTGGGGGCAAGCCGCCGCTGCGTGGGCACGCGGAGCGCAGCGGCGGCCACCGCTGCCGCGCCAGCTCGCAGTGTCCTTGCCCCGGCCGTTTCCTGTCGCCACGCTGGCGAAGTGGCATGCGGGACGCTTCGCTGATTTCGACGCGGCCCCGTTGGTGTTCACACCCCATTCCCTTCGCTACGGCTTCCCCATGACTGTTCCTCATTCCTACCCCAGCCGTCGCACTTTTCTGAAAACCATGGCGGCGACGAGTGCTGGCGTACTCTCGCCTCTGCGCCCGCTGCGCGGAGGTGAAGTAGACAACGAGGTCGCCAGCCCGCTCGATGCATTCTTACCGGCCTTTCAGCATCAATCGCCCGAGGAGAAGGCTCGCCGAGTCGAGCAACTCGCGGCCCTAAGCCGTCGGCATCCAAGCGGGATCATGGTGTGTATGCCGTACGTGTCGGGTGACGGTCTTCGCCCAGTGACCGAGGCCGACATGGCGGGTATGGATCAGTTCAGTTTCAATTTTGGGCATCACTTCAAGTCGATCACGGACTTCTTCAACAACGAGAATTCGATCACCTCCTCAGGTTCGCACCTCGCGGCGCAGAGCATTCGCTATCAGGCCAGCGGCGAGGAGGGGGCGCTGGCCGCGGCGCGCTCGGCCTACGGGTCGCTGCGCCGGATCTTCCAATTCGGAGTCGACGCTGGGGTCCCGGGCTTCATGGGGAAGCCGTTCCACTTCGAATACTCGGCCCACACCACGGGGGACCAGTACTTGCACCTGCTGTGGGGACTGTGGTCGTTTCTGCCGGTGGCAAGCGCCGCGGAGCAGGCCGAAATCCGCGGCATGTTGAAGGCAATCGCGGATTACCAGATTCGCGTCGACTACACGATTTTCAATCGGAGCGGAGGCAAGTGGAATAACCGGCTGGATGGCTCCGACTACAATGCGATCATGGCTGCACTGGTGGCGGCCGCCTACCGCGTCACGGGCGAGGCGAAGTACCGTGAGGCGTACCAGTTCGTCGTCCGCTCCGGCGTCTGGCAGACCCGAGCGCGTCTGGATGCGATCATCGACCAGTTCCGGCAAGGCTCGTATCAGGCCAAGCGCTGGGACGTGATCGCGGGTGCCCGTGTCGACCAGGGGGAGTTCGCGCACTGGGAGCAGATCCAGCACTGCCAGTTCACCGCCATCGCCGCTTCGATCATCCACGAGTGCGTGCCCGACTTGTTTCCGCGGGAGGAGCTCCGCCGCGTGCTCGCACTTTGGTGGACCGATCATGTGGTCGGGTTCGACCCCGTGCATTGGAATTACCTCTATTGGTTCCTGGTGTCCTCGCGGGATCGCAGCTGGCGACCCGTGGAGATGACCCGACGACTGCCGCGCGAGGAGTGGTTTGGCGGACATCCCATGCTCTCCTTCGCGTCGAAGTGGGTATACGGGGACTGTCTCGCCCGGTTCCAGTGGACCGCCCTCGTCGTCGCCCGGCACTGCCCGGATCTGCGCGACGAGGCGGCGGCCTTCGCGGCGACCACGCTGCAGCGACTTCGGCCGCGGCATCTGCTCTGGATTTCCGATCCCGACGGCCGTCAGGTTCCGGCGGAGGTGAACTACTTCACCCGTTTCCTCAGCAGCGAAATGCCAGAAAACATCGTGGCTTCGTACTGGGAAGGACGGCGGCTGCAGCTGTGGACGTGACGCCGTTCGTCCGCGGCGCGGGGTCGAGACGAGGGCAGCGGACCACGGATCGGCCCGGGATCGCGCGGGCCTCCGTTCGCCGTCGGCCCGCGGCGAATCAGGGAGACGGAATTGCGGTGTTGCTCCCGAAGTTCCAGCCGTAGGTCCTACCGCGAATGGGACGTCCGGCGGCGTCGGGACGGAGGTAGGTCAGCTCGATCGAACTGTAGAGGAGGGTCATCTCCTCCATGGGGAGTTTGTCCCCGCCGGGCGCATTCTGCTTGAACGCCGCCACCCGTACATCCTTCAGGGTGATGATCTGGTAGGTGAAACCCGTTCCGCCGACGGGCTTCACGTATTCAACCGTCAGCAGCGGGATGGTCCGGCCCGCCAGGCAGTTGGTGAGGAAGAACTGGCTGGACCCGTCTAGGCGCTTGATGATCACGAAGGGCCCGGCGGTCACCCTGCCGCCGCGCGCCGCGGCACCGGCCCCAACGCTCTCGAACGAGAAGGCCGCGTTCTCCAGCTCAGCCCAGCCCGGGTAGCGGGAGTCGGTGCTCTCGCCGCCAAAATTCGCCCCCGCCGGGAGGGCTCCTCCGCCGGCGTTCGTCGGTGCGATGTAGATCCTCTGGGCCGCCAGCGGAGCGACGGCGAGCAGGGCGAGAGCGATGAGGAGGGTCGGAAGCTTCATGGGAATGAGTGCTGGGCCGCACGGAGGCATGGTTCACCGCTCGTTTTCGGAGCTGAGGTAAGTAGCGGAAAAATAATCACAAAATTGGGGTCCCGTCCTCAATGCGAAAAGTGGGCGGATGTCGGGAGCGGTATCTTTCTTGGCCGCGACAAAGCCAGCAGATCCAGGCGGCGTTGCGCGGGCGAGTCGGCCGGAGCTGTCGGGTTCAGCCCCTCCGCCGCGCTCGCCCCGCGAAAGCGAGACCCGGGGGTTGCCTCTTCCTCCACCTTGTCGAAATGCTTGTCCTGCTCTCCCTGAATGACCTCCCTTGAACGCCTCTCCGATGATCCCTTTTTCGCACCACGTCCGGATGGCCTCCCGCGCATCGCCTGAGTCGCTCATGGAGGGGCGCGGACTGGCTTTGCTCCAGCGTTGCCTTCGACCGTTTGTCGCGGCGTCCGCCGCCTTTGTCGCGGTGCTCCACGCCGCACCGCCCGCGCCGGAGCCGGCATGGCGGGAGCCAGGACAGATTTTCACGCCGGAGTACCTGACCTCGGGTGGGTTGCGCTATACGGCCGCGGACGGCGATATTGTCGGCTTCAACCGCACGGCGTTCAACAACCGGCCCCTATACGGCATCTCGCAGGGCCGAGCCGTCGTGCTCACCGGAGATCGTCCCTTGGTCCGTCTGCTGGGCCGCGGTACCTTCGCCGCTGGCATTGTGCGCGAGGATCGCGGTCCGTGGTGGCACGAGTACGCCGAGGTAGAGGCGCGGTATCGTGGCGGTCGCATGACATGGCGGATGTCCGATCCTTCGCTTCCCGGGGTTCAGCTGCGTCTGGAGGCGGTTCCGCTGTCGGACCGCGAGGGATTTGCGCTGCGACTGCGCGCGGACGGTTTGAGAGCGGGCGATCGGTTGGTCTGGATGCTGGGTGGCCCGGGCTCGGCGACCCGCGGTGACTGGGATCCCGTGATGCGCGGTAATCCGCACATCCTGCGAAAGGGCGATCCGCGCAAACCGGCGCTGAGCTACGGGCTGATGCCGGAGTGGTCCGCCGGCAATGAGGTTCGCATCGAGGGTAATCGAGTGCGCCTGCGGACCAGCGCCACAGCTTCTCACGAACTCGTGGGTGGGGCGGATCGATCCGGAGACCTGCGCGTGGTGGATGCGTCGGGGGCCGAGTCCCCGCAACGGTTGGCCGCGACCGCCGCCGAGGCGCTCCCGGCGGCGGGTGGCGTCATCGAACTGCAGCCCGGAGCCGCCACGATCCACTGGTTGTTTTCCAGCGTGAAGGGGGGCGAGGTGTGGGCCGAGCGAGACGCATCGTCCGTATTCACCGAATCATGGGCCCATCAAGCGGCGAGCGAGCGCCTCGCGGCGGAGACGCCGGATCCGTTTCTCGATGCCGCGCTCGCTGCCGTCGGACATCCCATCGACGCACTCTATCACCAGCAGACGTCCGTGTTCCATCACGGCACGCTGTCGTTCAACATTCCGTTCCTCGGCTGGCGCGTCATTTCCGGGTCCACGGCGTTGGGCTGGCATGACCGTGTGGCGGCGAACGCCGCGGTCTACTTCGCGCGCCAAGTCACTCACGCGCCCGACAAAGAGAAGCCGGATCCGGATCCGGTCCGCCTCGGAACGCAGCAGTCGTCGAAATCGCGCTTCTTCGGCCGCGGCAAGATCGCGACGCCGTATGACATGTACGACACGCAGACCCAGTTCTTCGATCAGACGATCCAGAGCTGGCGGGCCACCGCGGATACTGACCTGGAGCGCGGCCTGAGGCCGGCCCTGGAGCGGCACCTAGAGTGGGCGAGGGAGTGTTTCGATCCGGATGGTGATGGATTGTACGAAAGCTACATCAATACGCTCCCGACCGACTCCGTGTGGTACAACGGCGGCGGTAGCGTCGAGCAGTCCGCGTACGTTTTCACCGCTCATCTTGCCGCGCGCGATCTTGCCCGTCGGGCCGGAGACATGGCTGCGGCTGCGCGACACCAGCAATCGGCTGATCACATCCAGCGCGCGCTGCGCGACAAGCTCTGGCTCCGGGAGCGGGGGCACTTCGGGCTCTACCTTGAGCAGGAACCTCCGCATCGCGTGCATCCCGATGCGTGGACGCTCAGCCAGTACCTGCCGATTGAGGCGGGGATGGTCACGCCCGTTGAAGCCGCGCAGGCGCTGCATTTCACCGAGTGGGGACTGGAGCGCATCCGCCTTCCCTACGGCGGATCCCTCTGCCAACTCTCCAACTGGGTGCCGAGTAAGTGGTCGGTGCGCGACATCTTCAATGGCGACGTTTGGGCCCTCGCATTGGCATACGCCCAGACCGGACTTGCCGACGAAGCGTGGGATCTCATCCGGGGCGCGCTTCTGGAATCGGCGTATGCGGGCGGTGTTCCGGGCGGCTTCAGTCACATTGGGGCGGGAGTAGACTTCGGCGACAGCGTGAACATGTTCCCGCGAGCGGTGGTGAACGGACTGTTTGGTTACGAGCCGGATTACCCCAACGGAACGGTGTTGTTCCGTCCCGCGTTGCCCACCGCGTGGCCCTCAGCAGCGCTGAGAACCGCGGATTTCTCGTTCCGCTTCGTTCGAGACGAGGATCGCGACCGCTACACCGTTTCCCTCACGCGTGAGGCGGCGCTGGAGTTTCGCCTGCCCGTGCGGGCCGAGCGGGTGGCCCGCGTGACGATCGATGGAGCGGATGCACCGTGGACGGTCGAGCCCGGTCTTGGTTGCACGTGGTTGCGGCTCCGAGCCTCCTCGCGGCGTTCGGCCGAGGTCGTCATTTACGTCGAGCGGCGCGTTCCGGTCACGAATCCGGTCGCGGTGGTCGGTGAAGTTAACCGACCTTTCGAGTGGACCGTCGCGCCGGGGAAACTGACCTCAGTGAATGATCCACAGGGAGCGCTGGCGGAACCGCAGGTTGAGGGTGATCGGATCGCGGCGCGCTGGGGAGCGCGCCCGGGACATGTCGTGGTGCTCGCCGACGTGCAGGTCGGAGAACTGCCGCAGCGCTTAGTCTACAAGTGTCGCATCGATGATCCGGACGCCGCGGCGCGGGCGGCGGTGCAGACCCCGCGTCAGGTGCCGCCGGCGGCGCAATGGGCGACCGTCGACGTGAGGAGGCACCTCAACGGTGATGTTCGGACGATCTTTCAGCAAGCGTACCTTTCACCCCGACCGGAGACCGTATCTCTTCGTTTGGGTACGGATGGCTGGTCGGCATGGACATTCACTCACTGGGGCGACAAGCCGCCGGTGATTGGCCTGCAGAATCTCGCACAGCTGAAGGATGCCAGCGGCGTTCTGGTCACCCCGCAGGGAGCGCGCTTTCAGGTGTGGGACGATGCCCGCAACATCGCGTTTACGTCTCGGTGGGATAACTGGCCTCGTACGATCACCGTGCCCGTTGGCCAGTCAGCCGAAGTGGCGTGGCTGCTGGTCGCTGGGTCGACATTCCCGATGCATTTTCGCATCGCCAACGCCGTGCTGCGTTTCCGCTACGCGGATGGGGTGGAGGAGCGCTTGGATCTCGTCCCGCCGCTGAACTACTGGAACCTGAGTTCGTGGGGCGGGTTGGACTACGATTCCACGGTGGATGCGTTTGCGCTACCGGACGAGCCGCCGCCGCAGGTGCAGCTTGGGCAGGAGTGTCGCGCGATGGTGCTGTCGTGGAAGCTGCGTCGTGACGTCGCCCTCGAGTCGGTCACGCTGGAGACCCTCTCGCCGGAGGTGGTAGTGGGCCTCATGGGTCTAAGCCTCATGAATCCTAGGCGCTGATCGGCGCAGCGTCTGCTCCACGTACGTGAGGCTACACGCGTTCCGGCCTGCCCGCTGTTGGCGGCGAAGAGTCTGGCGGAGAGGGAGGGATTCGAACCCCCGGGACCTTTCGGCCCAACGGTTTTCAAGACCGTCGCGATAGACCACTCTGCCACCTCTCCGGTGGGGTCGTTGCATCACCGGAGCGGCCGGGTGCGGCGACCCTGACTAGGTCGTGGGTGAGGGTGCAAAGCGCGCGCCCCGCCGCAACGTCAAAACGCGCGGGGCGGTGGCCGGGGGCGTCCTTGGGCCGAGCCGACGTCGGGGGGCGGGAGCTTATTCACAATTGCCGCATTCCGCTGGACTCCCGGCGACGCGAGCGGATGCATGGAGCGCCACCTATGGATTCTTCCCGCCCACATCTTTTCGGCGTCCTCGCCGGCGTTTTTCTCGCCGCCGGGATTGCTTTTGCCTCCCTGGTCCTCGCCGGTGCCTGGACCCGCATCTCGGAGTCGCAACTCATCTCGGTCACCGGATCCGCCCGACGCAGCGTGCGCTCCGATCTCGTGATCTGGCGCTCGTCCTACCAAGTCGAAGCGCCGACGCTCCTCGCCGCCCACCAGCGGCTCCGCGAGGACTTTGCCAAAGTGCAACGCTTCCTGACGGAGCGCGGCCTGCGGGAGATCGCCGTCGGTCCGGTGCAGATCCGCGAGGTCACCGAGCGGGTGACGCTGCGCGATGGCGCTGAGTCCACCAATCGACGCGTCGGCTACCGGCTGAATCAGGTCGTGGAAGTGCGTTCCCCGGACGTCGACCGCGTGCCCGGGCTGGCGACCGAGAGTGCGGAGTTGCTCGAGCAGGGCGTCACCTTTGTTTCGGATTCGATGGAGTTCATCTACACCAAGGCGGGTGAGGCGAAAGTGGAGATGATGGCGGAGGCGACCAAGGATGCGCGAGCGCGGGCGAACCAGATCGCGGAGAACGGTGGTCGGGCGATCCGCGGCCTACGCGAGGCGCGGATGGGTGTGATCCAGATCAACCCGCTGCATAGCACAGCAACGAGTTGGGAAGGGAACAACGACACGACGGCGCTGGAGAAGACCATCACCGCGACCGTGAGTGCGTCCTTCTCGCTGCGCTGATCGCGGATCGGTCTCCTCGGCCGCCGGCGGTTTTCCCGCCGGCGCAGACGAGGCCGGGCGCGGGATGGTGAGAGTGTCTGATTAACTGCCGACGCTGCCGGCCGGCAACGAACCCGCTGATGGGGACGAGCACGGGGTGCGGGATCGACGGATCGGTCGATCGACTACGGTCTTCGCATGCTGGCGAAGAACCCCGCTTGGCGCCGACAAGCGCCGGGCGGGGGTTTGCGGTAGTGGCTGATCGACTACGAGCGCCGCTTGCTGGCGAAGAACGCCAACCAGACTCCGAGGGCGAGCAGCAAGATTAGCCACCAGAAAACACGGAGCTCGCGGGCGGCGAGTTCCGCGAACGCGAGGGCGCGCGGGAACAGGACGGCGATTAGCACGAGAGCGCCCACCGCGCCGATCCAAGCGGCGGTGCGGCCCCACCGCGAGGGTGGGGGGTTGACGCGAAACTCGTTGGTTCGACGCATGGCCTCAGGGGCGCCGCGCGGCCGGCGCCGTCGTCGAGGGAATCGGCAGATTATTCAACGGCAGGATGAAGTTCGTGCCGCTGGATTCGCCGCCCGTGCCGCCGATGACCAGAGGCGCCTTGCCGTCCCATTTCTCGACGATCTGGAGTTGGATCAGGCCCGGGGTGTCGCGCAGCGCCTCGCCGCGGATGCGGATCGCCTCGGCTTCGCCCTTGGCCCGGATGATGGCGGTCTCCGCCTCGATCTGCGTCTTCTGCTGCGTGAAGCGCGACTTGGCGGCTTCCTGTTCCTGCACCATCTTGGCCTCGATGGCGGCCTCAAGCTCCTTGGAGAGCGTGATGTTTTCGATGACCAAGTCCTCGATCACGAGGAGCCCGGCGACCTTCTCCCTCGCTCCGGCGAGAGTACGGTTCTTGACCTCCTCGCGCCGCCGCACGATCTGCTCGGCGCTCTGGAGGGCCGTCACTTCCTTCAGGGCCTCCTGCAGGCGCGGAGCCACGAGGCTGTCGAAGGGGTCGCCGGCGTAGTTCTTGTAAATGTTGACGACCTGGTTCTCGGGAATGCGGTAAAGGACGCGCAGCATCACGTTCACCTGCTGCAGGTCGGACGAGTAGCACTCCGCCGGCAAGGCCTGCGAGAGCTGCCGGACTGGCACTCGCACGAGGTGCGAGATAAAGGGACTCTTTGTTCCGAATCCCTCCGGCTTGGCTTCCTCGCTCACCTTGCCGAGCGTGACGAGGACGCCGCGAAAGCCGGGATCCACCACGTACGTCGCCTGAGCGAGCGCGAGGACCGCCACGACGATGATGATGCCAAAGCCGATCAATTTTCCGGGATTCATGATGTAGAGGGAGTAATACAATCGAGAGCGGCCGCGTCGCAAGTGCGGAGCGGAAGGAATCCGGCCCATGGATTCCACGACCCCTAGATTGGGGCGATCTCAGGATGTACCTTTTCCCGCCGCACGCATCGGGTTGGGCATGGTCGACATTGCTGCGCGGGCTAAGGTTGAAGGTGACCTTGAGAGTCCTTCAGAGGGGGCCGTCCTTGAGGCGGTCGCGACGGAAGGATTTCCGAAAGTGGAGGCGGTGGCAGAGATTTCAGGGGAGTATGGATCGTTTGTTTTCCCAGAGAGAGTGCTGCAGAAGCTGTGGCTGCGGCGCGAAGTAGAGGACCGCGATGCACGGCTGGAGGATGGGCGGAGGGTGCGCGTGCTTGAGCCGGGGCGATGGAATCACCTCGGAGGACCCGATTTTGGCTCGGCTGTTCTTGAGATCGACGGCGGTCGGCGAGTGGGCGATGTCGAGGTGCATCTGTGGGAGCGAGACTGGCATGCACACGGTCACGGCATCGATCCCGCCTACGACGGAGTGGTCCTGCACGCAGTCCTGTTTCCAACGGTGGAGGCATGGACGAAGGGAAGGGAGGAACGGCGGATTCCAATCCTCGTCCTTCTGCCGTTGCTTCGGCGGGGCTTAGAGGACTATGCGGCGGATGAGGTGGTCGAGCGGTTGGCCGGTCGACCCGAGACGCGGATTCTTGATGTCCTGCAGCGATATGCGCCCGCCGAGCGCCGGGCGCGGATCGTCGCGGCTGGTGTCGCGCGTTGGAATGAGAAGGTGCGTTGGGCGCGACTCCGACTGGAGCGTCTCGGGTGGACGGAGGCGTGTCATCACGCGGCGCTGCAGGCGCTGGGGGCTGGTCCCAATCGCGCCGCGATGTTGCAGGTCGCGGGTGCCTGGCCGCTTTCGGCATGGCAGCAGGGGCACGAGGTTTCCGGGCTCGCGTGGGCGGCGCAGCAGCCGCGTTGGACCGTGCAGGGAGTCCGCCCTGCTAATCATCCGCAGCGCCGTTTGCAGCAGTATGCTGAGTGGGTCGCCCGGATTCCAGAGTGGCCGGAGGTACTTCGGAACGTTCCTTGGCCGACGGACCCAGGTGTCGATGGCGATGTAGCCAACGCGCGTCGAAGCATGGACCTGCCGCGCCTGCGGGAATCCCTACGCCTCGCCGTGGCTGGAGGCGTGGTCAGGGGAGGGCGTTTTGATTCATTGGTCTGTGACGCGTGGCTCCCGCTACTCGCTGCGTGTGGTCATGAGATGGCTGGACTTTGGTTCCACTGGTTCCCGGGGGAGCTTGCGTCCGCGGTGCGGCATGTGAGACTGAGGCCAGAGTGTGGTGTGACTGTCGGCCCTCTTTGCCAAGGAGTGGCACAAGGGCTCTGGTTGCTCGGAACCGATTCGGAGAGAGCCTTGCAATAAGCCTGGATGAGGGAGGCGTGGGGCTTGACAAGCGTTTGCGCAGCGAGCTTAGTGGAAGGTCCTAAAAACCCTTCACGTCCAGTTGAAGTGGGCCTCTGGCCCGCTTTTTTTTTCCACTTTCATCTTCAATCCCTCACCTATGAGCAGCGAAATTCTATCCGTCCTTGAGTACATGGAGAAGGAAAAGGGGATCGGTCGCGCGGATATGATCGCGGCGATCGTCAACGCCATCAAGGCGGCGGCGCTTAAGGGAGTAAACTCCGGTCAGGAGCTCAAGATTGAGATCAATCCCAAGAACGGCCAGCTGAAGGCGTGGTCGCTGTTGAAGGTGGTTGATTCGGTCAGCAATCCTCGCACGGAGATCCACGTTGAGAAGGCGCAGGCAATCAAGCCCGGCGCCGTTCTGGGAGAATTTCTGGAGCGCGAGATTGATCCCGCGACGTTGGGACGCATCGCAGCGCAGACGGCGCGACAGGCGGTGATGCAGCGTCTTCGCCAGTTCGAAAAGGACCGCATTTACGACGACTTCAAGGACATGGTGGGCAACATCGTGACCGGTACGGTGCGCCGAAAGGAGCGGAACGATATCTTCATCGATCTCGGGAAGGCCGAGGCCGTTCTCCCGGGCAAAGAGCAGGTTCCTGGCGAGGAGTACCAGCCCGGCGATCGCATTCGCTGCATGCTGCTGGAAATCGAGAACACGCCGCGCGGTCCGGAGCTGATTCTCAGCCGTGCCTCGCCGCGCTTTGTCCGCCGGCTTTTCGAGGTCGAGGTCACCGAGATCGCCGACGGCACAGTGAAGATCGAGACGTTCGCCCGCGAGCCTGGCTACCGCACCAAGATGACGGTCACCTCCAAGGATCCGAAAGTCGATCCGGTGGGGGCGTGCGTCGGTGCGCGCGGCGCGCGCGTGAAGACGATTGTCCGCGAGCTCAACGGCGAGAAGATCGATATCATCAATTACTTTGCCGACCCGAAGCAGATGGTGATCGAGGCGCTCAAGCCGGCCGTCCCGCGCGAGTTGGTGTTCGACGAGAAGAACCGCCGCATCCTCGTGAAGGTGGTGGCGGACGATCTCGCCGTGGCGATTGGCAAGGGTGGTAAGAACGTGCGTCTCACATCACGCCTGCTCGGCTGGCGCTTGGAGGTCGAGGAGTTCCGGACGCAAGCCGCCGACCCGCGCGCCGCCGGCATCTCCGCGCTGGTGTCCGCCTTTGGCTTTGCCCCCGAAGTCGCCGGACGTCTGTTCGCGATCGGCGTCAATTCCCCCGCCGCGTTCGAAGGCGTCTCGGCCGACGATCTCGTGCAGGCGGGGTTCGCCGCCGACGAGGCCGAACAGATCATCGCCCGGGTCAACGGAGCCTAATCCTCCGCGCTTCCCCGTCCTTTTCCAGAGTCCCGTCCGCAACCACCTCCGATTTCGATCCCGGCCCAGCACTGAACGATGAGCATCCGCATCCACGAACTAGCCAAGCGATACAACATGGAAGGCAAGGAGATGCTCGCCTTGCTGAAGGAGCGGGGCTACGTCTCAGCGGATACGCGTTCGGTTTCGAGCACCGTCAGCAAGATCTACGAGGAAGAGGTCGCCAAGGAGTTTGCCGCGAAGGCGGCCGCTGAGGCTCCGGCTGCCGTCGTCGTGCCCGCTCCAGCCGCGCCGGTCGCGGGCGAGGCTCCGGGCGTCAAGTTGCCCGTCGGTGTTTTTGTTAAGTCGAAGGATGACGTCGTCCGCGAGCGCGAGGAAGCCAAGGTCGCCGCGGCTGCTGCCGCGGCCGCGCCGGCGCCAGCGCCCACGCCGCCCGCCGCGGTTGCGGCGCCGGTCTCGACTCCGCCGCCCCCGCCGTCCGTGGCTCCGTCCACACTGCGGGCTCCGCTGGCTCCGCCGCCGCCTCCTCCGACGGTGACTTCGGCGTCGGCCCGACCGCCGGTGGTCGCTCCTCCGTCGCTGCCGCCGCGTCTCACGCCGACGGCACCAGCACCGCGCGCGGTCACGCCGCCCGCGGCCACGCCGCGTCCGACGCCCTCGTTCACGTCGCCGGGAGTCCTCCCGGCCCGCCCGGCCCCGGTTCCCGCGCCCGCCCCGGTCGCACTCAGCGCGCCCCCGACGCCGACCCGTCCGCCAGTCGTCTCGACGCCGCCTGCGGTGAGCGCGCCGCCGCCGCTCGCTCCCCCGTCCGCGCCCACGCCAGTCCGTCCGGTCGCGACTCCTCCGCTTCCGCTCGCCACGGCGCGTCCGCCCGGTTCCGGCCCAGTCCCGCTGGCCTCGCCCTCCGCTCCCGCCGTGCCGGTGGCGACGTTCTCCCAGCAGGGAGATATCAAGATCATCCACATGAAGCCCCCGGTGCTGGTGCGCGACTTCGCCACGGCCCTCGGCCTCAAGCCTTTTAAGCTCATCTCCGAGTTGATGGAGATGGGGATCTTTGCGTCGATGACGCAGAGTCTAGATGAGCAGGTCGCCATCCGGGTCGCCGAGAAGCATGGCTTCGTGCTCGAGGTGAAGCACCGCGGCGACGTTGCCTCCCAGCACGCGGCAAAGGAGAAAGAAAAGGCGAAGCAGCAGAAGCCGACCGTCGACGACACCGCCAATCTCGTGCCGCGCCCTCCCGTGGTGTGCATCCTCGGTCACGTCGACCACGGCAAGACTTCCCTGCTCGATGCGATCCGCAAGGCCAACGTGGCCGCCGGCGAGGCCGGTGGCATCACGCAGCACATCGGCGCTTATCAGATCGAACACTCCGGCCGTCGCGTCACTTTTCTGGATACGCCGGGTCACGCCGCGTTTTCCAAGATGCGCGCCCGCGGTGCCAACGTCACCGACATCGCGATCCTGGTGGTCGCCGCCGATGACGGCTTCATGCCGCAGACCGACGAGGCGCTCAAGCATGCGCAGAACGCCAAGGTCGCGCTCATGGTCGCCGTCAATAAGATGGATGTGAAGGGCGCCAACCTCGACCGCGTAAAGTCTCAGCTGCAGGAGCGCGGGATCGCGCCCGAGGACTGGGGCGGGGAGACGATTACTGTCCCCGTGTCCGCGATCAAGGGCACCGGGATCCCGGAGCTGCTGGATTACATTCTGCTGCAGGCTGACGTGCTTGAGCTGAAGGCTAACCCGAAGGGTGAGGCATCTGGGATCATCATCGAATCGCAGATCGACGTCGGGCGCGGTCCGCTCGCGACTGTGATCGTGCAGCGCGGCACGTTGCGCGTCGGCGATGCGCTGGTCTGCGGCGCCCATTGGGCCAAGGTCCGCGCGATGTTCGACGATCAGGGAAATACGCTGAAGGAGGCTCCTCCCTCCACGCCGGTGCGGATCATCGGTTGGTCGGGCGCTCCCGAGAGCGGCGCGGCCTTCCGCGCGGTCAAGAATCCCCGGGAGGCGGAAAAGCTCGCCGAGGAAGTCGAGCAACAGCAGCGCAAGCAGGCTTCAACCATCGCCGCGCAGCCGAAGAACGTCTCCGTCGAGCAGCTCTTTGCCGACATCGCCGCCACGCAGGCCAAGACGCTCAAGGTCATCATTAAGACTGACGTGTTCGGCTCTTCCGAGGCCGTCCGTAATGTGCTCGAGGCAATCAAGAGCAACAAGGTGTCGCTCGAGATCGTTTCGACAGACGTCGGCTTGGTGACGAAGAATGACGTACTCATGGCCAGCGCCGCAGGCGCCGTTGTCATCGGCTTCAACACGAAGCTCGAGAACGGCGTCACCCCGGTCGCCAAACACCATGGGGTGCGCGTCGAGACCTACGGGATCATCTACGAGCTCGCGGATAAGGTGCGCGAGATGATGGCCGACTTACTCGATCCTGATATCAAGGAAATCCGGACCGGAGCCGCCGAGGTGCGCGCGACGTTTCCGCTCGCCAAGGGTTTCGTGGCCGGCTGTCTCGTCACCGAGGGCAAGATCACTCGCAATTCGCGTGCGCGTCTCCGTCGCAAGAAGGAGATCGTGTTCGAGGGCAAGGTCGACACGCTCAAGCGCTTCAAGGACGACGCCAACGAGGTCCGCGCTGGCCTGGAGTGCGGTATCAAGCTGGGCGATTTCAACGGCTACGAGATCGGCGACGTCATCGAAGTCTTCGAGGTCCAGAAGGTCCGCGCCTCCCTCTAATCCGCGCCGCGGCTCCACTACCACCGCCGCTCCGGGCTCTGGCCTGGCGCGGTGGGGTGGATCGTCCTCCTTCCGTCGCCCTCCACCAACGCCCTTTTTCCCGTGTCGAACCGCAGCCTCCGCATCAACGAACTCGTTCAACGCGAGCTCAGCGACTACCTGCACCGGCATTACCGGGAGGACGCCGTGGCGATCACCGTCACGGCCGTGGATGTCGACGACGACCTGCGCACCGGGCGCATCCATGTCGGGGTCATCGGGACTCCGGAGTTCGCGGTCGACCGTCTGCGTTGGCTCCGCCGCCACGCCGAGGAGATCCGCCGCGAGTTGGGTCGCCGGGTTATCTTGAAGTGGAATCCGCGCTGGGTGTACGTGCTGGACGAGTCCGGCGAAAGGGGCGCACGCATTCAACAACTCCTCGACGCGATTGAGGAGGACGAGCGGCGCCGCGCGCGTCCAACGGCCGAGGGCGGTTCGTCCGCCTGAGACGCCGGCCCACGGATCCGGGTCACGCTCATGGACGCCCCCGCCGCTGCCTCTCCTTCGCTCTCCGAGCGGTTCCAGCGCCTGCTCGCTGACCTCGGTAACCGTCCCGTCGCGGTCGTGGGCCACGCGCGTCCCGACGGTGATTGCATCGGCTCGCAGGTCGCGTTGGCCCGCGTGTTGCGGGCGATCGGACATCCTGTGGTTTGCGCGAACGCCGATCCCGTACCCCGCCGTCTCGCGTTTCTCGTGGGGGACCTGACGTTCACGCCGGCGGTCGGCTTGGTCGGCGATCCGGCGGCGATCTTCGTCGACTGCGCCGATCATCTCCGGGCCGGCGAAAAGCTCCGGGCGCGTCTGGCCAACCCAGTCGGCAACATCGATCACCACCTCTCCAACGAGGGTTTTGCCCAGTACAATTTGATCGAAACGCGCGCTTCGGCGACGTGCGAGATCTTGGCGCGACTCTTTCTCGATGCGGGACTCCCGATCGACGCGCTCACGGCGCAGGCTCTTTACGTCGGTATCGTGACCGATACCGGTCAGTTCCGTTTCCAGTCGACGACCCGCGAAACCTTTCTGCTGGCCGCCGAGCTGGTGGCGCGCGGCGCCCGTCCGGCGGACATTGGGCAGGAGCTCTTCGAGCAGGAAAGCCCCGGACGTGTGGAACTCCTGCGGCGCTTCCTCGGGAGCTTCGAGCGCCGCTGCGACGGTCGCGTTTGCATCGGCACGCTGCCGCTGGGCGTTTTCCAGGAGACGGGCACAAGCGCGGAGGATACGGAAGGTCTGGTGGACTACGCCCGTGGCATCGAGGGGGTGGACGTGGGTGTCCTCATCGAGGAGCGGCCCGACGGCGTGAAGGCGAGTCTGCGGGCAAAGGATCCGGCGCTGCGGCTCGATCAGGTTGCCGGACAGTTCGGTGGCGGCGGCCATGCCTGCGCCGCGGGACTGAGCCTGCGGGGAGAGTCGGCCGCCGGATTCCGGGCACGTCTCGAGAGTGCACTCGCGGAGCGCTTGGCCATGCGTGACGTTGCCCGTCGTTCTCTCTGACCATGCTTGCTCCCGCCAAAGAACTGGAAGGCATCCTGCTGATCGACAAGCCGAGCGACCATACCTCGCACGACGTCGTCGCGCGAGTCCGGCGCAAGCTGGCGATGAAGCGCATTGGACACGCCGGTACGTTGGATCCGATGGCGACGGGACTCCTGATCATGCTGGTGGGCAAGGCGACGAGCGCGTCGCAGTTCCTCATCAGTCTCGACAAGGAGTACACGGGCACGATCCGTCTTGGCGTTTCGACCAATTCCCAAGATGCGGAGGGAGAGGTGGTGGAGACTCGTCCGGTACCCCCGCTGACGGAAGTGCAGGTGAATGCGGCGATCGCGACCTTTTTGGGGGACCAGTATCAGACGCCGCCGATGTTCTCCGCGATCAAGATCGACGGCGTGCCGCTCTACAAGTCGGCCCGAAAAGGCGAGGAGGTCGAGCGGGAGCCTCGCTTTATCCGGGTGATGAGTTGGGAGCTCACCCGTTTTGCTCCGCCGGAGCTGGACTTCCGCTTGCGCTGCAGCAAGGGCACCTACGTGCGCACGCTCGCGCATGATCTGGGCAACAAGTTGGGCTGTGGGGGACACCTGTCCGCCCTGCGGCGCACGGCGACCCACACCTTCCGGGTGGAGCAGGCGGTGACCATCGAGCAGTTTGAGGCGATGTCCCGAGCGGAGATCGCGGAGCGCTTGATCGCAGTGCGGGACGCGGTTCCGCCCGGTTTTGCCCTGTGAACGTGGAGCGCGTGCTGTACGGACTGGCGTCTGCCGAGCGGCTGCCTCCGGGCCCGCGGGCTGTGGCAATCGGGGTGTTTGACGGCGTCCATCGTGGCCATCGCGCGGTCGTTGGCGCAGCAGTGGAGTGGGCGCACCGGCGCGGTGGGCGTGCGCTGGCGCTCACGTTCGATCCTCATCCCAGTCGACTTTTCCGCCCGGCGGATCCGGTCCGTTTGATGCTCCCGCTGCCCTCGCGTGCGCGAGCTCTGCTGGAACTGGGCGTTGATCAGGTGATCGTCGAGCCGTTTACGACCGAGTTCGCAGCGCTGGAGGCGGAGGATTTTCTTCCGCGGTTGCAGCGCCTGCTCCCAGGACTCGGAGCGGTGGCGGTCGGCGAGAATTGGCGTTTCGGACGGAATCGTCGCGGGGATGCCGCGTTTCTGGTCGAGCAGGGCCGCCGACTCGGAGTCGAAGTAGCGGTGGCCGCCAGCGTCGTCTCCGGCTCGGAACGCGTAAGCAGCACGCGAATTCGCGGACTGTTGGAAGCAGGTGAGATCGAGCGTGCGAACGAGCTGCTGGGAGCGCCGTACCGGAGCGAGGGCGTGGTCACGCCGGGTAAGCAGCTGGGGCGGACCATCGGCTTTCCTACTTTGAATCTGCCCTGGGATCCGGAGTTGCGGCCGCGCTTGGGAGTGTACGCGGTGCGGGTGCGCCGGGCCGATGCGGTGGCGGCGGAACTAGGACTTCCTGGGGTGGCGAATTACGGACTCCGTCCGACCGTGGAGCAAGCGACCGCGCCGCGCCTTGAAGTGCACGTCTTGGGCTCCTGTCCGTTTGGTTCTGGAGACACGTTGAACGCAGAGTGGCTGTACTTCCTGCGCGCGGAGCAACGATTCGCGGATGTCGGCCAACTGCGCGCGCAGATCGGGCGGGATCGGGAGCGAGCGGCCATGGCCCTCCGCGTTGCGCTTGGCTGAGCTTTTTTCTTGCGCGCCCCGCCCCTGTTCCTGCTTACTTCCCAGCTCAGTTTTTGCGGACCTTTAGCTCAGTTGGTTAGAGCGTTTCCTTGACATGGAAAAGGTCACTGGTTCGAGTCCAGTAAGGTCCACCATCTGAGCAAGTGCCTCTCTGAAAGAGGTTTAGAGTGGGAAAGATCGTTCCGATGAAGCCGGCTTACAGCTAAGCCTCCGGCACGAGGTGTCCTTCCTGCTCCGATCGCGTGGACGGTCGAGAGCACCCTCCCGGATCAGTGCCGGCGCCGGCTTGGCCTTGGGTCTTTATGGCGTGCCGATGGTCGTTGGCGCGTTGAAACGCGTGCTAGCGTGACTGTTGCTTCAATGCGTTGAAGCGGGACCGTAATTGGACGAGTTCAGCCGCCCGACCGGGATGGTCGACGAGGTTGTGGGATTCTGACGGATCCGTGTTCAGGTCGAACCATTCCTCGTATCCGAAGTCCGGCCAGTAGATATACTTCGTGTCCCGCTGAACGAGCGCCTGTGAGGAGGGAATCGAAGAGACCTTTCCGATGGTCGCATGTTCGTAGAAGAATGCGGTGCGCCAATGGGCTGGGGTGGCGGACAGATAGAGTGGGGACAGGTCCTGGCCCTGCATCCCGGTTGGGGCAGAGTGCAGGGCTGCGGCGATGAATGTCGGAGCAAGGTCGACGTTGAGGGTCATCGCCTCGATCGCCCGCCCCCGTTGGCTCGCGGGCAGGCGCGGATCGCGGATGATGAGGGGGGTACGGATGCTTTCTTCGTAGGGGTACCACTTGTCGGCGAGCCCGCGCTCGCCGTGGAAGTAGCCGTTGTCGCTCGTGAAGACGATGAGGGTTTGATCGAGCATGCCCTTCTCGCGGAGTTCTGCCAGAATTCGGCCCACCGCGGCATCCACCTCCGTGCAAAGTCGGTAATAGTTCTTCATCATCTCCTGATACTTTGCCGGAGTGTCGAAGCGGAGATGGTAGCGAACTCGGCCCTCGTTTTTCTCGTCACGAATGAACGGCGGAAGCCTGCGCAGCCCGTCCGCGGACGCCGTGGCCGGAACTGGAACGAGGACGTCTTGGTAGAGTGCCATGCTGCTCGGTTGCGGAAGGTACTGGCGGGGGTTCGCGTCTTCAGCATGCGGCGCGAAGAATGCGACGGTCAGGCAGAAGGCCTGGCCGGGAGGCTGCGTCCGGAGAAACTCCAGCGCATCCTGTTCGTTCTTCTGGGTAACATGGATCTTTGATCCATCCGGCTGCTGCTGCCAGTGAGTCGTCTGGTAGGAACGTCCGAAGTCAAAGTGTTGCCCGGGAAACTTTCCGTTGTGCCACTTTCCGATGTGTCCGACGCGATACCCGTGCGCACGCAGCACTCCTGGGTAGGTCTCCGCCCACGGAGTCTTGAACATGGCAAAGGCAGGGTTGCCGTGTCGGGACATCCATTGCCCGGTCAGGAGCGAGGCGCGGCTAACCCCGCAGATCGAAGTGGTGACGTAGTTGTTGAGAAATCTCAAACCCTCCGACGCGAGTTGATCAAGATGCGGAGTCTGGACCACCGTGTTACCGGCGCAGCCCAGCGTATCGAAGCGCCAGTCGTCCGCATAGAGCACGAGGATATTGAGAGGAGGTTGACCGGCATTCAGTGCCCCTCCGAAAACAGCGAACAGCGAGAAGACAAGAGAGGTGAATCGGGAGTGTCTCATGGTGCGGCGCGCCTCACTTCACCTCAAACGTGTGGCTTCCTGGCGGTACGTCGACGACGACCCAGCGGTCTGGGTCGCGGCGGGCCGGGACCCTTTGCTCGGCGCGCCAGACCCCTTGCGAGTTCGATCCGACCGGAAGGGCGACCTCCGCTGTCATCCCGGCTGGTAGTGTGATCGAGAGTCGAAACGAATCCCTCTTAGTCCAGTGAACGCGGAGCGGACCATGGGGCGTCGGGACTTTGCCATGCGCCTCGGTGAGTGGACCGGGATGTGGGCAAATGCGGACGTGAGCCCAGCCCGGTACGAGGGGTTGGGCGCCGAGGATGAAGCGCGGAAAAAGGTTTGCGGGCGCCGCGCCCCAAGCGTGGTTCCAGTCCTGATTCGGCTTGTAGCGCTGATCCCACGCCTCCCAGGTGATCGTGGTTCCGCTCTCGACCATGTGTCGCCAACTGCGGTCACCGGGAGCGGTGATGAGCGCATGAGCGGCGTCCGCGGCGCCGTTCTCGAAGAGAGCCTCAAGCAGGTATTGTGCGGCATAGATGGAGCACGCCATTCCCCGCGAGACGACAAATGCCGTCACCCTCGCACGCTCCGATTCCGGAACGAGACCGAACGCGAGTGGAAAAAGACTGGAGTGAAGGGCCGCGTGCTCAGTGCCCTCTCCGTCGCGGTAGACACCTCGAGCGGCATGAAAGAGGGTTGCCTGGAAGGCGGCGCGGGCGATGCGTTCACGCTGTGTGAATTCGAGCGCGTCGGCCTCGTGGCCCAAGGCGCTTGCGAGTTCGGCCATGAGCGTGAGTCCGCGGAGGTAGAAGGCGTTCGCAACTGTGTTGACCGACGTAAATTTGAATCCGTCGCGCTCGTTAGTGGGCCAGTCGACCAGATCACCTTTGCGAATGTGAGCCGGCGTACTGGTGATCAACCCATCGGCGCGGGCGCGCTCAAGCAGCAGCTTCGACTTGAGGGCGTCGTAACGATGGCGGAGCCACTCCGATTCGCCCCACTGCATCCAGTCAGCGTAAGCCATGAACACCATGTGGGTCGCCCATTCCGTTGGCCATGTCGGGTTGGCCATGAGATGGTCAAAGGTATCGCGCGCGAATTCGCGATCGTTGTCCGTGGCGTAGTGAGAGAGCTGGTTGAGATACGCATCCGCCTCGTAAGGAATCCGCTCCCGATCACCGTCGACGTAGACGCCGGCAAACGTGGTCGCCTTAATTGAATAGCGGCAGAGTTCCCAGATCCGATCGTAAAGGGGATTGGACGACCGAAAGAATGCCGCCTCGTCATTCCACGTCGCCGAAAAAGCGGACTGGCGGCGAATCATCGCGGCGGAGAGATCGCCGCTCCAGCCTTCGATCTCGACCCAGCGAAACGGTAACACCACGCCCCATGATGCTGGCGTCAGCACGGCAGAGGGTGTGACGTGGCCATACTGATCAGGTTTCTCACCTGCCTTGACCTGACGCGTATTGCGTGCGTCCGGCTTCGGCGCAACGACGAGCGGAGCGGTCGTGGTGACGGTAACCTTCACGGCAGCGTACCGTACAGAGCCGGGAGGCGTACGGTTGACGCGGCCGTCGCGGCTGGACTCCCCGAAATGGACAGTCAGGTCGCCTCGGACCCCATCGGGTGGAGCGAGGCGTAAGTTTCCAAACGCGACCCGACCAAAGTCGACGAGCCAGACGCTGGGTGCGATCCGGGTGAGACTCACCGGTGCCTCGTCGTATAGCCGAACCGGTGCACTGTGCACGGGCAAGGCGGCCGACGCCCCAATCAGCATCCACTGCAACGCCCAGCGCCAGTTCAAACGACGCGGCGAGCGGTGCGTGGGCGTCGGCTGATGAGCGTTTCGGACCGCGATCGTGGCCGAGAAAGAAGCGGGAACGAGAGCGGGGGAGGGCGTGGAGGGTAACATGCGCGGAAGCAGGCGGGGATTGAGCGCTGGCGATCGGAAAGTGGGGGCAGGAGAGCAATGATGGGAGCCGACCGGTCTGGCCGCAGTCAGTCGAAAGAACGATAAAGCGGGAGCGTCAGATCCGCGGGCGCCGTGAGCCCGGTGCGGCGGCGTTCCGCGCCCAACGACTACTCCAGATGAAATACCTCCCGCAGTGGCTCAGAGACAGGCCGGTGGTCCGGGCCGCTGGGCATGAGCGGGCTCATGTGCCGCCACCAACGCTGACAGACCTCGGTCGTTGCGATGGCGCGCCAGCGCTCCTCGCATTCGAGCTCTAGATACGCGAAGAGCTGCCGTGAAGAAGCGCACAGGAAGATCGAGTAAGTGTGTACACCATGCGCTCTCAGCGCATCCTCCAATTCCTGCCAAATCGGCTGATGCCGCCGAGCGTACTCGTCCTCTTCTCCCGGGTGGACCGACATGACAAAAGCTCGGCGGATCATGTAGCGCTGTTAAGCGCCGAGCCGCCGAAGGATCAAGCTCAACTGCGATGTTGCCCAAGCGTAAGGCTCTCGTGGCCAGAGTTTACGCAAAAGGACAAATGGTTACGGCTGCCGCCATTTCTGGTCCGGCCCGGAAACGATAAGCTCTGCAATCCCCACCAACCGTCGAGACGTGCGAAGGTCCACCTTTGCGCCACCCCCGCCGCGAGCCTCCATGCAGACGCCCCGATTTACTCCCCACGAAGCCAGTCGCTGTTGGGGGCCCATACCCGCCGCAGTGGCTGGAGCCATCTTCACCGTGGACGGCGTGCGGCGGCGAGTCGGCGCGGCTTCACATGGTCCCTGCTCCTCAGATCTCCGAGTCAGACCTTCATTATCTCAAACCCCTACTCAGAGCATGACTCCTATGTCCTGTTTCCTCGTCTCAGTACGGCGATTCGCCGTTTTCGTTTGCCTCGCCCTCTGCGGTGCGTCGTTCGCGGCCCCAGCGACAGTGGAAGAGGCTTCCGGTTCGATTACCGGTCGCGTGTTCAACCCGGCGACCAAAGAGTACGTGCGCAATGCCGAGATTCGGATTGAGGGCACGACGCTGCTGACCAACTCGGAGGATGGTGGCTACTACACTCTTCCGGCGGTCAAGGCCGGCCCCGTGGTACTGATCGCCTCGTTTGCGGGATACCCCTCGCGATCGCAGGCGGTGACGGTGGAACCGGGCCGCGTCGTGGTGCAGGATATTGAGTTAGCCGCTCCGACCGTCGCGACCGGATCGGGTGCTTTGCAGATGAGCGCGCTGGTTGTTACGTCCGATGCAGAGGGACAGGCGAAGCAGATCATGAATCAGCGCAACAACATGAGTCTGGGTACCTCTGTCTCGTCCGATCTCTTCGGCGACGTGACCGAAGGGAATGTGGGCGAGTTCCTGAAGTACCTTCCGGGAATCGAGCTTGAGACGGTTGAGGCTGACACACGGGGACCTCGTCTCGGCGGGATGAACCCAGAGTATGCCGGCGTTTCGGTAGATGGGATGAAGTCAGCGAGCGCCGACGGCTTTGGCGTGTATGGCAGCACCACCAATGGGTCATCGGGGAGCGCCACCCGGAGTTTCAGCTTCGAGCAGATTTCGATAAATAGCATCGAATCGATTGAGATCTCGCGTGTCACCCCGCCCGATCTCGATGGTGATGCTATTTCCGGAACCATCAACATGAAGATGAAGCGCGCGTTCGACACCAAGGGGCGACGCGTTGCGTGGGTGGTCAGTGGTGGGCTGAACTCGGACGAATTCTCCCTAAAGAAGACAGCCGGACCGAACGACGGCTTTGGGCGCAAGGTTCGTCCGACCATGAGTTTTAACTTTTCCGAGAGTTATCTCGATGGCCGCCTTGGAATCCTTCTCGGACTAAGTGAGTCGAATCTCTACAACGAGCAGCAGCGTGTTCAGAACGCTTACGGTACTGCGACGAGTGGTGGCCAGCCCATTGTAACCTCCGTGATTTTCAAGGATGGGCCGAAGTGGACGGAACGAAATACCGCGACCATGACGGTGGATTTCAAGGCGACGCAAAGCCTGATTCTTTCGCTCAACTTGAGCTACAACGGGTACGAAATGTTCGCGTACAATCGGCTTTCCACCTTGAGCGCCGGGGCTGGTCAATTAGCGGGCGCGAATGTGCGTACAATCCTGAGCGCGCCAGGGGGCGCGTCGCTAACCAATGGTGGCGGCAACATCAACAAGCAGACCATCGGCTACACCATCGTGCCGAAATTCGAATACCGGTGGCGCAGCTTCACGATCGACGGAGCGTACGCCGTGTCCGTCTCCAAGAACACGTACGGTGCGCTGCGTACGGGAATGGCGGGTAACGCGGTGCTCAATTCGCTGACCGGTCTCACGGTCGCCGCGAATCGGTCAGACCAAGGGTCCAGTGATTGGCAGTTGGTCCAGACCGGCGGTGCGGATTGGGCGGACCTGAACAATTATAAGAATCCGCGCATCAGTGATGACGTCCGCTACGTCTACAGCGAAGTCACCAATGCAACTCTCAACGCGAAGTGGGTGGCGCCGTTCCGTTGGGCGACTTTTGTCAAAGTCGGCACCAAGGTGCAGGAGCGCATTACGAACGCCGACAATAAGGGATCGCTTGAGAACTACAGTTACACGGGCCCCGGCGGGGGCGCGACGGGTAGCTTTGGCGCTTACACTTCGCCGTTTGTTTTCTCGCCCGATGGGCTCGGCGCAGCCTTCCGTTCAGTGAGTGGCGGGGGTGGCCCGGCGTACGCGAACCGCGACGTACTGGGTAAACTCTTTGCGTCCAATCCCGAGTACTTCGTGCGTTCTTTTACGGCGGACAACTACTATAACGCGGCCTTCGCCCAGCGAAAGCGCTTCACGGAGCTGATCCCGTCGGCCTATGTGATGGCGAACACGCGCGTGGGGGCGTGGCAGTTCCAAGGGGGGCTTCGCTGGGAGCAGACGAACACAGAGGCAATCGAGTTCGATCCGCTACCGGCATCTCAGGTGATCAAGGCCGGCTACGCGGTCAATGCGAGCACCGGTCGCGCTACGACGATTCCCGGACTCGATTATCAGTATCGAACGAAGCCCTTGGCCACGCGGACCGGGAAGTACGACAACTACTTTCCCAGCTTTACGGCAAAGTACCGATTCTCGGATCGACTGATTGCCGACGTGGGATACGGACAATCAATCAAGCGGCCGAACGTTCTCGACCTTACTGGCCTGTTCGCCATCGACGAAGTAAACCAGATCATTCGCGCTTCGAATCCGGAGCTCAAGCCCGAGACCGGTACACGAGTCGCTGGGAGCATTGCGTACTATCTTCCTGGTAACGGGAGCATGCGGGCGACCTTTACGGACACCCGCATCGAGAACCTCAAGACGCTCACCGAGTTCACCGCGGAAGAGTACGGACTCACTGATCCCGAATTGTTCGCGTATACCGTGATTACGAACACTCAGGGGCCGGGTACTCAGCGATTCCGCAGTATGGAACTCGAGTATCGCTCCATGCTCACGCTTCTCCCGCCGCAAATGGGACGCGCCACGGTTTTCGCCTCTTATACGCGGACGTACGCGAGCGAGCGCCGGGTGGGCCTGACGCCTCACGTGGTGACGGGCGGATTCGACTACAATTTCCGTGGATTCTCAGTTGGTCTCCGGACTCGTTGGGAAGATCAAGCTCCGTGGAGCAATCTGACGCGGTATCGCCCTCAGGTCGTCCGCCATGATGCCAACCTCAGTGCGCGCCTCAGTGCGCGCCTTACCTTTTTCGTGCAGGCGCGGAATATCTTCAACAAGCGAACCGAAATCTTCGAGCAATCTGGTAATCTGTTCGTGGCAGAGAACTATGGGGCCAATTGGGTTTTTGGCCTGCGCGGGCAGTTCTGATCGCCGGTGCGTTCGTCGTCGTTCGCGTGTGGCACATGCTCCAAGGCGCCGGTGACGACGTGAGCGAGGCGCGAGCGTGGACCTCGCTGCGCTGGCAGCTTGACGCGCACCGGCTTCAGCGGCCGAAAGAGTGAATCGACGTAGATGCCGTCACCAATGCGGTCCGGTTTTTGCGCGGTGACTTACGCGCTGGGTCTTGCGGGAACGCGTTTGTGACGAGACGGTACCTTGCTTGAGGGCAGGGGACCTCCGAGTCCCCGGAAAGCCCGAGGTGGCATACCGACGGTGCGTCGGAAGAGCTTGGAGAAGCGATAGGGATCGGCGACGCCACATCGGATTCCTACCTCCGCGATTGAGAGCGTGGTGCTGTGCAGCAACTCACGCGCCTCGCGCATCTGCCGTTGCACAAGGTAGGCTTTGGCCGAAGAGTCGAGATGTCGGCGAAAGAGCTTCAGGACATGAGACCGGCTGCGGCTGATGATCGCCGCGAGTCGATCCACTGTTGGACCCTCGGCAAGGCAGCGATCAATATAGACCAGTAATCGTTGCAGTTCCTGGGGGCGGCGCTCATTCGAACGGCTGCCGCTCTGCGAGAATCGCTCCAATTCACGCACGACCAACATGCCGAGCGCGCGGCCCTCCGATTCCGTGCGGGGAGACTCACGAAACCATTCGGTGGCATAATTCATCAGCCGGCCCAACGCTGACTCCGCCTCGACGTGGAATCGGACGACGCCGTCAAACCCAGGCCATCGGACGTCGCGCCGGTCGGGCGAATCGTGCAGGGCCTCACTCTTCTCATGCGGCACGTTGGGAACCCACGGGGAATGGAAACGGAGCCATGGCACGAGGTGGACATGAACAGTGAACATAGGCTCCCGTTCCCCCGCTTGGTAGACGACGTGCCGGTTCCAAGGCAGAATGTAGAGGTCGTGCGGCTCGAGGGAAAACTTCTCGCCGTTCACCCGAAAGGAGCCGCGCCCGCTCTTGCACCAAAACAGCGCGCGACTTTGCACGCAGCCGTTCGAGTGGGATTGCCTCGGGGCAAACTGAAACTCGCCCGCACGGCAGACCGCTGGACCTCCGTTGGGTTCCGCAAACGGATCGACCGAACTCGAACTGCCGTGCTGCGCCTTGGCCTTCGCCATGATGACCAGAGAGTTTAAGCGTGAACCCTTTGTCCATGAGAATCCTTTGGACTGCGCTCCCGTCCCCGCGCGCGAACGCATTTGGACAACCCTATCCGCCACGGTCCATTTTCTACGATGGCGCGATGCGGTAAGGTCATCGGGTGCCCGGCGCGCTCTCCGGTCGGAGGGTAGTCGGTCATCGCGTTACCCCCCACATTCCACGAATATGACCGCTCCCTTCCGCTTTGCTCGGGGTCTGCCCGGGCTGCTGGTGTGCGCGGCGCTCGGCGCCGCATTGCTCTCCGCCCAGACCACGCCTCGTTCCACCGAAACGTCGGCCGACGTGGTCCGACTCGATCCCTTCAGCGTCAGCGCTGGCGCCGACGAAGGTTATGCGGCCAGGTCCAGTGCATCGGGCCTCGGTTTCGCGGTCGACCTCGCCAAGCTCCCCATCACGGTCAACACGATTACTCCGGCGCTGTTGGATGATCTCGGTGTCGTCAAAGTCGAAGACGCGCTGCGCTACGTGAGTGGGGTGGCGAACGAGGGGCGAACGTCGAAGACGGAGTCATATATCCTGCGTGGATTTGTGACCGGCGCGAATCTCCGCAACGGGGAGATTTTCAGTGTGCCGACCGATGTGGCGGTAATCGAGCGGGTTGAAGTGTTGAAGGGCCCGGCGTCGATCGTCTACGGCGTCGCGGACCCCGCCGGTGTGGTGAACTCCGTGACCAAAAAAGCCTCGATGAAGCGGTCGGCTTCGCTGTCGCTTCTCTGGGACGAATACGGTTCCGCTCGTGGAGTTCTTGATGTGAACCAACCGTTCCTCACCCGGGGCGACGTGCGGATGTCCGGGCGTTTCGTGGTCGCGCAGGGCCGCGAAGGGTTTCCCCGGCCGTACGAATTTCGTGACCGGACCATTTTTGCGCCAAATTTTCGGATCGAGGTGGGACGCAACACTCTCATCGACCTCGATCTGCACCACACGAAGGAGAACGGCCGGGTAAATCGAATCCAGATCCCGTGGGACCGCGGGAGTCCCCCGTATGATGCGAGTATCTTTGCGATCGGGCTTGTTCCCGTGGCCCGCGATTTCACGTGGGTGACCCCCCACGATGACTGGGATCTCCGGTCTGAGGGACTTGATCTCCGCGTGACGCAGCACCTCAGTGAATCGCTCACGCTGCAAGTCGCGTTTGTGCGTTCGCAGATTGATCGCGAACATTACTTCAATCTCGGCAACGGCCGTCTAGCGCCCAACGCGCAGGGCGAGTACCTCGCAGGGAACACCCAGATGGTCGTCGAGCCGTCCAACATCGACCACCGCGGCGTTTCGGCAAAACTGTTGTACGACGGAGTGTTTGGCGCGACCAGCCACAAGCTCACCCTCGGCTTCCGCGACAACGAAGATGTGAACTACGAGTATGCGTACTACGACAACTCCGTTCGGGCTGATATCACCCCGCAGGTCATTGCGGACCGCTCCGGGGGCCGCACGGTGCGATTCAAGGGAATGCCGCGTACGGTGTTTCGCCCGACGGATCCGAACGTGTTGACTCTGTCAGGGACGACGGCCGCAACAAACCCCAATCCGGTCAAGGTGCGCAGTGCCTACGTTTCTGACTACATCACACTACCTGGCGATCGCCTCAATGTGCTCCTTGGGGCGTCCTACATTGACATTGTGACGCAGGGTAAAGACGCCGTTGTTCCACAAGTCGGCCTTGTCTACGACCTGGGTCGGAGTGTCGGACTTTATGGATTGTATTCCAAGTCTGCCAAGGCGAACGGTCCGGCCAGCACCCTGAATCCAGCGCTGGGTTTTCTCGCTCCTGAGGAGGGCGTTGGTAAGGAGGTGGGACTACGTTTCAACCCGGCGTCGAGCAATGTCTCGGGCTCGTTGGCTTTTTTTGACATCCAGCGCTCCAACATCGTCCAGTTCCTTGGCGGTGGTCTTTTCACGCAGAACAACAATCTCCCAAGCGGGGAGGAGGTCTCGCGAGGCGTTGAGTTGGATCTCACTTACTCACCGACGCCGGAGTGGTCCCTGTTGCTCGCGTATGCGAACACGCGTGCCTACATCAGCAAGCAGGAGATCAGCGTGACTCCCGATTACAACGGCGACGGCATCTCTGATGCCGTCGGCCTCGTCAAAGAGGGCGTCGCACGGAATGATGTCCGTCTGTGGACGAGCTATCGTGTTAAATCAGCAAGTCGGCTGCGCGGGCTGAGTTTCGGCGGCGGCGTCACGTGGCGCGAGGGTCCCATCTATCAGTTCGCGGGCTATATTCAGCGCTTGATCCGGGAAAACGGAGATCCGACCCGTCTTGATCTTTTCGTCGGATATCGAACCAAGCTGGCTGGCCGGGACGTGAAGCTGCAGGCTAACTGGTATAACGCCGCTGACGCCAACTATCTGGACCGCCGCGGCTACATCGTGCAACCGTCGACTCTGACGTTCACGCTGGAGACCGCGTGGTGAGGCGAGGTGATTCCCAATTGCCCGCGTTGTTCGTTCCTCTGACACGCCGCGTTGGCCTGTCTACGCGGTGCGACGTTCAGCGTGAACCACGATCGATCCTCGACCGGTCTGCCCCTGCTGCCACACTCGTAGCTGAACTTGATTAGCCCCATGCCCCGATTGTCCGAGTTAAGTGCGTCGTCGGTCCGCCGTCCCAACATCCTGTTCGTGATGACGGACCAGCAGCGCTTCGATACGATTGCGGCGCTGGGTCAGACTCGGGTGCAGACTCCCAATCTGGACCGATTGGTCGCGCGCGGTGTGGCAGTGGACCAAGCCTACTCGACCTGTCCCGTCTGCGTGCCGGCGCGTTACGGTTTGATGACTGGCTACGAACCCTCGCGGACTGGCTGGTTTAGCAATTGGCAGGAGGTGCCGAAGGTGCGCGAGGCCTGCGGAGAGTATTTGCCCGAAGTCCTGGCCCGCTCGGGCTACCGCACGTTTGGTCTCGGGAAGTTTCACACGGAGCCGCGTTTGGAGCCGTTGGGCTTTGAAGTTCATGAGCGATCGGAGGAACTGTGGCCGACCGAGGCGGAGTTTCTGGCCGACGACTATGTGCGGTGGCTTCGCTCGCGGGCGCCGGCATTTAATCACCTTGAGCAGGTGCACGGAGAGCGATCGGACATGTACTATGGCTCGCAGTGCCGCGCCCAGCCCGCCGAGCTCTGCGGTGAGTCATGGCTCGCGGGTCGTGCCGTCGAGGAAATTGGACGAAGCGACTCCCGACCGTACTTCGGCTTCGTTTCGTTCGTACAGCCGCATCCGCCGTTTGCGCCACCCGTGCCCTACAACCGGATGTATAATCCGGATGAGATGCCATCACCGATTGCGGGCGATCCGGTGATCGATGCCGCTGACGACTATCTCGCGTGGATGAACCACGCCGTGTGGGCGGAGGACATCAGTCCCGCACAAGCTCGGCAACTCCGCGCACGCTACTACGGCTCGATCACGTTCGTGGATGCTTGCATCGGCCGGATTCTCGATGCGGTTGAGGCGCGCCCAGATTCTAACAATACGCTCATTTGCTTCTTCTCTGATCACGGTGATATGCTGGGGGATCATCGAGCGTGGCAGAAAGAGAGTTTCTTCGAGGCGTCATGTCGGATTCCCTTTTTGGTCAGTTGGCCCGCGCGGTGGCCTGGATCACGCCGACTGGAGGGACTTTCGACCCTCACCGACCTATTCGGCCTCGCCACTTCTGCGGCCGGTGTACCGCAGTTGAGAGACGGGCACGACCTGCTCGGTGTCATCGATGGCTCTAAACCGTCGCGAGCTAAGGTCTGCGGTTTCTTTGGTTCCCCGGGCACTTCCAAGTTTAAAGCGATGCTCCGCGCAGGTGAGTGGAAGTACCTGTGGCTCGCGAATGGCGGCCGGGAGCTGCTGTTTAACCTCGCCGCGAATCCAAGAGAGGATGTTTGCTTGGCTTTGGCCGAACCTGAGCGGGTTGCCTCAATGCGGGCGGACCTCGCGGCGATCCTCGGTGCTCGTGAGACCACGCGGGCAGCTCTTACGGGCTCGGACCTTCGGTCGTTTCCGTTCGCTCCTTTTCCGCGACGGCGGATTCGGCAGTTTGCCCGGGGGATATCGGATTTCGGTCAGCCGAGCGTCGGAGCATGACGCAGGCCGCCGCTAAACCTAGCGCGGAAGATGGAGCGGCGCGGCTCCCGATTCGGACGCGCGTGGCCTACGGTGCCTCTGCTTTTGGCGAGAATCTCGCGATCAACTCGATCAACCAATTGGCCAATGCGGTGTTCAATATCACGCTTGGCGTACCGCTGCTGCTGGTGGGCCTAGCGCTTTCGCTGCCCCGAATGGTCGACTTTATACTGGATCCGTTCATCGGTCGGTGGAGCGATCGCCTGGTCTGCCGCTGGGGACGTCGCCGACCGTTCATCCTCGTCGGGGCCATTTGCTCTGGCGCGGTGGCGGCGATGATCTGGTTCTTTCCCGCCGGACAGTCGACGCAGTTCTACTTTCTTTGGCTGCTCGGCGGCTGCGTGCTCATGTCGGTCGCATACAGCATTCTGATCGTTCCGTACGGGGCTCTTGGCCTGGAGTTGGTTTCAAGCTACCATGAGCGGACGGCGTTGATGGGAACCAAGTCGATCCTCCACAAGGCCTCGGGGGTGGTGAATCAATGGCTGTTGAAGTGGGTTCGTGAAGCGGGAGGTGGCGACTTGGTCGCGGGTGGGCGCTGGTGTGCTCCCGTGATCGGTCTCGTGATCGCCCTTCTCGGCGTGATCACCGTATGGAAGGTGCCGGAGCGAACCTCGGCGGCTCGGGTGGTTCGCCCGGACCGAACTTCGCTCAGAGCGACTTGGTCGGTGACCTTGGGGCAGCCTGATTTTCGTCGTCTCGTCCTAGCTCAGGTTTTCATCTACATGAGTTTTCTGGTCATTGATACGACCGGATTTTACCTCAATGTCTTCTATGTGAACGGTGGAGACTTGGGAACGGGAGCCTCCATGAAAGGCTGGTATGGAATGGCGTTCCAGTGCTGCGGAATCTTTGCCGTCCCGGCGATTGTCCGTCTTTCGCGCCGCATCGGAAAGCGGATGACATTCTTGCTCTGCAGCGGCACGATTGTGATCGGTGGCGTGGCCAAATGGTTTTGCTACGTCCCCGGCGCGGGTTGGTGGATCGTCTTGCCTTCGGCGCTCATGGGACCGGGCTTGGTCGCGGTCATGGTTTTGGTTCCCTCCATGACGGCGGATATCTGTGATCTCGATGCCGAAGATTCGGGAGTGCGTCGTGAGGGAATGTTCAACGCCGTGCTCGCCTGGGCCCTCAAGGCCGCTCTCACCGGCTCGATTCTCCTCGCGAACGTCGTGCTTCACGCCGTCGGTTGGCGCACCGAGCTCCAAGCCGGGCAGTCCGAGCAGACTTTTCTCCTCATGCGGATTTGTTTCTCTGGCGGCACAGTCGTTCTCGCGGGCCTCGCGGCAGCGTGTCTATGGCGCTACTCGGTCAGCGAGCAGGCCGTGAGACGTGCACAGCAGCGGTTTGCGGATCAGCCGCAGCACGGCGCTTAGAATCAGAACTCAACGTATGAGGAGTGTTCAAAGAGTTGATCGCACCGACGCAGTGATGCCTCGATTCCGTGCAGGTCTTCGGATCATCGCGCCCCTCATCCAAGGGATAAGAGTAAAGTGCGGACGCGCCGCGCCTCTTGGTGGCTTTGTTGTCTACGCGTTGGTGGCTGCCGTCATCGGACCGCTTGCGGCAAGAGGGGCGGCGGCAGCGGACGCAGTGCCCGCTCTGGTCCTGTATGTTGCTCCCGGGGGAAACGACGCCTGGTCCGGCTTGCTCGCCGAGCCCAATGCGCAGGGGTCTGATGGTCCGTTGGCATCCGTGGTGCGTGCGCGTGACCGACTGCGGGAAATTAATCCGTCCGGCGGGGCGTTGGTGCGACTACGTGGCGGGACCTATCGACTGCGGGAGCCGTTGATCCTTACGCCCGAAGATTCGGGAGACCCCGGTTCGCCGCGGGTGTACGAGTCCTACCCTGGTGAAAGGGCGATCCTTTCGGGTACACAGCCTCTTTCAGGACAGTGGCGCAGCGCGGGTGAGCATCTTTGGGAGATCGATGTCGGCTCCGAGGCGGTACTGGGCACGCGCTCGTTATTTGTCGATGGTGTCCGAGCGACGTGGGCCCGTTTTCCGAATGAAGGCTATCTCCGGGCAACGGGCGGCCGTGAGAAGGCCTGGATCGAGGTGCCGCCTGGCAAGGTGTCGACGGAGTGGGCCCGTGATCCCCAAGCGACCGTAAACATCATTGCCGAGCACGGGTGGTACAATCAAATCGTCCGGATTGCCGCGGTCGGGGAAGCGGGAGATTGGATTCAGGTCGCAGGACGAGAAGCTCAGGGAAGGATCTGGCCCGGAAATCGATTCTATGTGGAAGGAGTGCGGCGCGAGTTGGACGCGGAGGGGGAGTGGTACCTCGATCGTACCGTTGGCAAGTTATTCTATTTCTCGCGTCGTTCGCCGGAGTCGCGGCGATTTGAACTCGCGGTCGTTGATCGCTTGATTGAGGTGCGGGGGCGTGTGGGCCAGCCGGTGCACGACCTCAGCTTTCGTCGCTTGGCCTTCTTTGGGTCCGATTTCACGGTGGACCACGTCGCGGTGCGGACGAGTCAGGATGCCGCGCTTCATCTGGTTAACGCGCGTGACCTCCAAGTGTCGGAGTGCTACTTCGATTCGGTCGGCGGCTACGCCGTGTGGCTACACTTGGATTGTCGGAACAACGTGATTCAGGGCAACGAAATGGTGCGCTCCGGAGCCGGCGGCGTGTTGCTGACCGCAGCGCGATTTTCGTACGCCTCGGATCAGGACGTGTTTGATCCCGACCCGCTTGTTCAGGCGGTCGCGCCATCCGGGAATGTCATTCTCGAAAATCACATTCATCATGGCGGAGTCATCCGTGCTTATTGCTCGGGGGTGCATCTCGACAGCCGTCCTCTCTCGCTCTCCCGCAACCAGGGTAACTACATTGGCTTCAATCGCATTCACGACATGCCGCGAAACGGCATCTTTGGATTCCGGAACCAAGGCGGAAACATCATCGAGGCGAATCACATTCACGACGTTCTGCAGCAGACGAACGACGGCGGAGCGATCCACCTTGCTTCAATGAATCCTCAAAGTGCTCCGACCGAAATCACCGGCAACCACATTTACCGAGTGGGATACCAGGAAGGCGCGACCAAAGTGAGCCTCGCATTCGGCATTTACTGCGATTGGTTCACGAGCCAGTTGGCGATCCGCGGAAATGTGGTGAGCGATACGCGCGATGGTGGAATTCGGCTCCTCGGTGGAGACGACATCCGCATCGTCGACAATTTAGTGGGAGACGACCCCACCGGATCGGTCGTTTTTGGGCGTTGGATGACACGGTCCGTGAGGAACATCGTGATGCGGCATAATCTTGTAGTGAACAGTGAGGGCCCCTGGGTGCGCTATTTTACGTCTGCGACCGGTGCCTCTCCTCTGATGGTGGCAGAGGACCCAAGTAGATACTGGTCGTCCTTTGAGAATCGGTACGTGGACCGAGGCACAGGGGGTGGAGTTCATATTTCGCGGGACGCGCGTGGGGTGGCGCGCGCAGACGATCACGCCTACGCGTTGGTTCAGCTCCAGCAGCGTGGGGCGGAGACGGGATCGCTCGTCGTGGATTGTGTGGCGGACTTGGGTATCGACGTCTCTCGGGAAGGCGAACGTTTCGGAGAGGGCCACGCATCTTTGCCGCGCTTGCGTCGTTTACCGTCGCTCGTCGACGTGCGGCGTCGCCTGGAGGCCTTAGAGTCGCCGGCTGTGCTCGTTTCCTTCGCCGACACCTCACACATTGTGGAGAATCGGGGCTGGGCGACGGAGCCCGCGAAGATCAACGATTTCCTTGCGTTCGCGGATTTGAAGCAGGCCGTCGCGCGGGAGTCGGGGGCTTCGATTGCGTTCGTGGCGCAGCTCGCGCCGGGCCGCTACACTGTGTTCGTTAAGTGGTACGGGGCAGCGGCGGAGCGTGCCCCTCAGGTGGAGGTCGAGCTTGCCGCTCCGGGGAGGGCGACCGAACTGAAACGAATCGACCATCGCCAAGAGGGACACAAGTGGGTGTCGGTGGGGGCCGTTGAGGTCACCGGGGAGGGCGATTCGGTCGTCCGTCTGACAAACGTCGGCGGAGGTGCGACGGCCGTGAATGCCGTCGCCTGGGTGCAGCAGTCCGATTCCTGATGGGCCAACCTCGGAACCGTGAAGGGCTGGACGTTGGTTTCGCCCCCGGGCGTTTCACCTAAGGCGCGTGTGGGGGTAAAGGTGGGTTCTCGTTGCGGGCTTCGCAGGAACACGTGAGGTGCGGTATCGCCCCGTGGCTGAGCCGAGGCCCGGCCCGATGTGGCGTAACAGCTGGGTCGCTTCTTGGCCTAAGGGGGCGCTTGAAATCTCCCGGGAATCTTGTGGGGTAGGGGCATGCTCCAGTCGCTGCGGATCCGTAACCTCGCCCTCCTCGAGGAGGTCTCGCTGGAGTTCGAGGCTGGCTTTACGGTGGTCACGGGTGAGACGGGCGCGGGAAAGAGCATCCTGCTTGGCGCGCTGAGCCTGCTGGCCGGAGAACGTGCGGAGAAGACGATTATTCGCCAGGGCGCTGCCGCGTGCGAGGTTGAGGCGTCGCTGCTGTTTTCCGACCCGAACCGGATCGACGCGGTCCTTGCGGAGCTGGAGCTGCCCCCCACGGAGGACGGCGTCCTGCTGCTGCGCCGTACCGTGCCCCGGGAGAAGGCCCCCAAGATCACAGTCAACGGCAGTCTCGCTACGCTTGCGGCGTTGCATCGCCTCGGTGAGGTTTGGATCGATTTTCATGGTCCAAGCGAGCCGCGGCGGCTGTTGCGCGAGGGGTGCCAGCTGGAACTCCTCGATCTCTTCGGTCGCACGGCTGACGCTCGGCAGCGCTATCAGGGGCATTACCAGCGCTGGCGCGGGCTGCTCGGGGATGCCGAGCGTGTCCGGGCACAGGGGCGGCTTTCCCCGGATCAACTCACGTTCCTGCAAAACGAGCTCGCACGCCTCGATCTCCTCGACCTGACCCCCGAATCGATCGAGGCCCTCGAGCGTGACTTCCAGCGCATGAATCGTGCGCAGGAGCTCACGGGTCTCGCGGCTTCGCTTTCGGCGGCGCTGACGGGTGAAGAGGGTGTCACCGCTCGGGTGGCGGTCTTGGTGCGGGAAGCGCGGGCGCTGGAGGCGATCGACCCCGCCAGCGCTGCCCTGGCGGACCGTCTGGCGAGCGCCTCGTTCGAACTCGCGGACTTGGGGGCGGAGTTCGAGAGTCTCGGGCAATCCCTTACGTTTGATGCCGAGCAGGCGGAATTGCTGACGGCGCGGATGAATAGTTGGCTCGAGGCCCGGCGGCGGCACGGGCCCGACGTCGCCTCGGTCGCGGCAGCGCGCGAGGAACTGCGAATCCGGCTTGAGTCGCAGGGAGATGTCGAGGGCACCCTTGCCCGGCTGGAATCCGAGGCCAAGGACGTGCATCGGGTGGCCGTGCGCGAGGCGGCGGCGCTCCGGGTCACCCGTGAGCGCGCGGCGCGTGAGCTGGCGACGATCGCGGCGAAGGGCATCGCCCAGCTTGGCTTCCGCAAGGCTGATTTCCGCATCCGCCTCGCTCCGCTCGAAGAACTCGGGCCCGAAGGGGACTGCCGGGTGGAGTTCCTCTTTTCGCCGAATGTCGGTGAGGCACCGTTGCCGTTGAACCGCATCGCCTCCAGCGGTGAACTTGCCCGAGTGATGCTCGCACTAAAGACGGTGCTGGCCGATCTCGACGATGTTCCGGTGCTGGTCTTCGATGAGGTCGATGCCAACGTCGGCGGCGAGATCGGCCGCGTCGTGGGCGAGAAGATGGCGCTGATCGCACGGACCCACCAGGTGCTCTGCGTCACGCATCTCCCGCAGGTAGCCGCGCAGGGAAACAGTCACCTTGTGGTGGTGAAGGACCAATCGAAGGACCGCGCCGTGGTCACGATCGAGCCCTTGCACCTTGATCGCAAGGCCCGGGTCGGCGAGCTCGCTCGCATGCTCGGCGACCGTACTGCGAAGTCGGCCTTGGCCCACGCGGAGGAGCTACTTAAGTCGGCGAGCTAGCCTGACGCCTCGGACCGCCGTCGCGCGGGGGAGCGGAGGAGCGAGCCGGCCGGACGGCATCAGCCGACCGACCGTCCGAGGGATTCAGCGTCCTCCCGCGAGTAAGGGGCGCGAGCGCCAGAAGCGGTCGGGAAGGTTCGCCAAGCCAATTGCGGCGAGCTGCGTGAGGGCGAATCCGAGCAGGGCATAGAACGCGGCGTCCATGAAGCCATAGCTATGCAGACCAATCCCGAGCATGTTGGTGCCGAACCAGCTCCAGCTCGTCACGATGTTGCCAAAGATTGCCAGCGCCATCAGTCCCCGCGTGCGTACCAAACCTCCCCACCGAGCGTGCAAAATGAGCGCGTTCCAGAGCACGATGATCAGGGCGCCGTTCTCTTTCGGATCCCAGCCCCAGAATCGGCCCCACGACTGATCCGCCCAGATGCCGCCGAGCACGGTGCCGGCGAAGCTGAAGAGCGTCGCAAAGCAGATGATGCCATAGACCATCCGGTTCATCGTGTCCGCGGTGCGAGCATCCAGCGATCGGGTGAATAGGCCGCGGAACACGTAAATGAGTCCGAGGAACCCCGCGAGGTAGGTCGCGGAATAACCGATCGTCACAATGACGACATGGGTCGCGAGCCAGAAGTTCGAGTCCAGCACCGCGCGCATCATCTCCAGCGTGTCGCCGCTAAGCGAAAGGTAGTGGGCGATGATGAGCGTGCAGAAACCGACGACCCCGCCGGCCGCGCTGCCGAGCGCGTTGCGGTAGAGTACCTCGAGGATGACGCAGAGCCCCACCGTGCCCCAGCCCACGAAGAGGGCCGACGAGTAGAGGTTGGTGACGGGTGGGCGCCCCTCGAGCCACATCCGGGTCGCGATGCCGGCCGTGGTCAGTAGCCACGCCAGCGCCATGAGGTAGAGCGCGCTGCGGCCCAGGGTCTGCGGGAAGAACAGCCAGGAGAAGACCGCGAGGAGGAAGACGATCACGTACAGCACGGTCGCGTGGTAGAACGGAGCCGCGGTATTGAAGCGCGTTTCGAAGTCCGACTTCACCAGACGTTCCGTGTAGCGCGGCTCAAGGGTCGCGCGATACAGTTTTACGATGGTGTTGAACTGCTCGGGTTGACCCATGCGCCACGAGACCGCGAGTCCCGCGAACGCCATTGCGGTGGGATGGAGTTGCCGGGTCTGGATGGTCTCGAGGAGAACGGCACCGACCGGCTTCCAGGCGTTCTCGTCAGCGGTGGAAGCAGGTGGTGTGACCGTGAGCAAGTAGCCCATATTCGCCATGAATTCGAACTTCTGGCCGGTGGTCAGGATCGCGTTGGCCGCCGCTTCGTCGAAGGGCTGCTTTTGCTCGCGGGCCCGCACCGCCGCTACGCCGGCGTCGATGCCCTGCACCCAGGCTTGGTAATCGGCCAGCACGTCTTTGCTGTCGGGCGGAATCAAGGACTGTTTCAGGCGATTGTAGAGAACGAGATGCTCGCGCAGATCGACGACCGCTTTCTGGAAAGGGTTGCGGAGCTGGGCCTCGATTTGACCAGCGAGCTGCGCTTGGCGGTCGAGTTCAGCGAGGCGCGGCGAGAGTTGCGCGTAGGAGAAGCGTTTCTTTCCGGCACCGTCCTCTTCCTTGATTTGGAACAGGGCGAGCACGTCTGGGTGGACCACCTCGAAGTGCTGGTAACGGTCGGCGAGGTCCGCGCGGAACAGAACATCGAGAAGCCACTCGGTGGGATGCAGGCGTTCGCCCGACGGCGTGCTGATGTTCTGGCGGCCTTGGAACATGAGGAGCGACGTGCGCGCCACGGTATCCATTGGCTTCAGGCGGCCATTAACCAGCACGGGAAGGTTGCCGAAGCCCTCGATGTCGAACTCGGACCGGGGCTTGCCGCGGAAGAAGGGAGTGGCGACGTAGGCCACCGCGAGGGCAAGGGCGAGGAGGGGAAGAAGTCGTTTCATGCTCGGATCTCCAGGATAGGAACGTGGCTCAGGCGGCCTTTGCCGACGCGTTCGCGGCACCGCCCGTGCTGCGCCGCCGCACGAAGGCGACGAGATGAATGCTGAATTGAATGAGCAGCCCCAGGGTCATCAAGGTGCACGCCACGTAGGGCAGCACCCAGCTGGGGTTGCGGACGACCTGGAAAACGGTCGTACGGTCGTTGTTGTCGAAGCCCGCTTGGTAGAAGGTGAGTCCTTGGTACCGCAGCGGGTTGTTCATGTAGATCAAGACCTCGCGATCTTCGCTGCCGTCCTCCGCCTGGATGCGGACCCGGCTGGAAAAGTTCTTCGGGATCTCCGTGCCAGGGTACCGGTCGTGGCTGAAGTCCAACAGAGTCAGCGCGAACGGCTTGTGTTCACGCGCGAACCGCATCTGCAGTCGCCACGTCTTGCCCGCATAGTCGAACGACTGGGGCTGAATCATCATTGTCGACACCAGCCACGTGCCAAGGGAGCCCTCCGGGCCGATGAGCTCGACAAACGCGCTCGGTAGGTTGCGTTCGTTATCGCGGTAGGTGATCGGCAGCGGGGTGACGTCCACGCGCTCGCCGATGTCTCGGGAGGCGAGTGCCGGGGCGGCGGAGGCTCCGGCGGGCTTCGCCGGATCCTTCATGGTCAGGTTTGCATTCGGGTAGTACGCCTTTGGAACCACGCGGAAGGGCAGGCGAGGGTGCTGCAGCTCCTTCTGCCGGGCCAGCAGTGCCTCAGGGATCGCCACGACCTCGTCCCACTCCGGATTTGAAGCGTCGATGACGACCAGCTCGTTGGAGCGGAAGCTCTCCGAGTAGTCCTTGGTTTGCCCTTCATCGAGCCGCATCTGGAAGTCCTGCTGGAGCAGTCCGGCGAGGAGCTCGCCGATCAGCAGGAGAATGAGGCCGGCATGCGTCAGGAAGATACCTGACTTGCGCCAGGTGAAGCGGAACCGTTGCGTGTGAGCCGCGAGAAGGTTGATGAGTAGGAGCCCGCCTAAAAAGTAGCCACCGGGGAAGATGGGCACTGGGATGTCCGTGCCCGGGAGACGACCGAGTACAAAGAAGGTGCGGAAGAATTCCTCCTGTACGCCCCAGACGCCGAGGCGCACCTGCGCCAGCGTGGCCCAGAAGACGAGGATGATCGAAAGCGCGAGCAGCGCGATCGTCAGCTTCAGCGAGACGAAGAAGTCGAGAAATGAACGGCGAAGGTCAGACATGATCAGGGAGCGCGAACGGTCTTCATGTACTCTACGAACACCGCCTTCTCTGCGGCCACGACGGCATCGGGACCGGTCAGCTTGAAGAACCAAGTTGAACCGGCGAAGGGCACGATGCCCCCGAGAATGCGTTGACCATTGGAGCCGAGGATGTCGATGACGGCGACATCGAGGGAATGGGCGCGGAAACGATTGATTGAGGAGGCGAGTTCGGCGGAGCCGATCGGCCCGAGGCCGACCTGACCGCGCCACCGATTCACGTTGGCCAAGTCGCCGCCGACATCGCCCGGGAACGCGGTGATCGCGAGCTCCGCTTCCCCGCCGGATCCCTTGATCGCGTAGGTGCCTTTGCGCATCGCGCTGCCCGCCTTGGCGGTCCAGTGCGATGGCGCGGTCCATTGCAGCCCCTGGCCTGTGGCGGTAGCGACTGCGGTATTGGCCATCGCGGCGCGGTCGGCGGCAACCACCGTTGTCGCGGAGGCGGAAGGTGCCGCGGCGGGTGCCGCTGGGGCGGCTGGGGCGGCGGCAGCGGCAGGTGCAGCCGGGGCAGCCGCGGGTGCCGCGGCGGCCGGCGACGTGGCTGCCGCCGCGGCCGTTGGGGTGGCGGCCGGGTCCTTCTTAACGCGGTAGGTCTCAATCTTCGGATCGCTGCACCCGGAGCCGGCAAGGCATAGGAGCAACGCAGTCGAGGCGGGAAGGAGTCGCTTCATGATCGTTCCAAGGCAACGCAGCCCCGGCAAAACTCAACTCTAACCGGACGTTTACAGATGCACCCCGTGGGTGCTTAAAGGCGACTACTGGGCTTGTGCCCCAGCTGGGAAGCGGACCAGTCTGGTGGCATGCGTTGTCGGCTCCTCGGAGATTCTGCCCTCGTGGTGGAACTGGCGGCGTCGGCCGAGGTGGCCGTCGTCCGCCGGATTCAGGCCCTATGCGCACAGATGCAGGCGGCCCCTCTGGCCGGAGTGCTGGAATGCGTTCCGGCGTTTGTAACTCTCACGGTCTACTTCGATCCCCAGCATCTTTCTGGCGACGAAGGGCGGGCTCGGATCGAGGACTGGATCGCTCGTTGCTTGGCGCGGGCGACCGAAGCGGTCCCGTCTGAGACGGTCGGACCGCGCGAGGTGGTGCTTCGGGTCCGCTACGGTGGCGATGACGGGCCGGATCTGCCGGCAGTGGCGGCGGCTTTGGGGCGATCCGAAGAGGAGGTGATCGCGCTGCATGCGGGTGCCTCCTATGTGGTGGGAGCGATCGGCTTCTCGCCGGGATTTCCCTACTTGCTGGGGTTGCCGTCGGAGCTGCATCTGCCGCGGCGGGCGACACCTCGGCCGCGCGTGCCGGCAGGCAGTGTCGCGATCGCTGCTGGACAGGCAGGGATCTACCCGCAGGCGACTCCCGGTGGTTGGCATCTGATTGGGCGGACGGAGACGGTGCTCTTTGCGCTGGAGCGTACGCCCCCAGCGTTGCTGGCCGTGGGGGACCAAGTGCGTTTCGTACGGGAAACGGAGAGGGCGCCATGATCGAAGTACTCAAGGCGGGGACGTTCACGTCGGTGCAGGATCTGGGTCGTCCGGGATGGGCGGCGCAGGGAGTTCCTCCGGGCGGTGCCGCGGATCCCTTCGCCTTGCGGGTGCTGAACACGTTACTGGGTAATGCCGAGTCGGCTCCGGGTCTGGAGTGCACGCTGCGCGGGCCGGTACTGCGCGCGACGGAGGACACCGTGCTCGCGCTGGGCGGCGCGGCCGTGGCGGGCTGGCCTTCTTTGCGCCGGGTCGCCGTGGAGGCGGGGCAGCTCCTCGATCTCTCGACTTTGTCGGGTGGAGCGAGGGTCTACGTTGCCTTTTCCGGTGGTCTGTCGGTACCGCGCGTGCTTGGCAGCGCGGCGATGCTTCCTCGCTCCGGTTGGCCCGGGCTGGCGGGGCGGCCGCTTCAGGCGGGCGACTGCTTGCACTGCGGCAGAGTGAGCGTCGACCCGCCGCGGGGGCGGGTGGGTCGCGCGTGGAGCGCGGCGCCCGGCCTTCTCCCGGTGAATGTGTCGGTGGGCGGGCTCAGGAGCGTGCGCGCCCTCGATGGGCCTCAACGGGAGTGGTTTGGGGTGGAGCGTAGCGAGGCTTTTTTTGCGACGGAGTTTCGAGTGAGTGCGCGTTCCGACCGGATGGGGGTACGACTTGAAGGCTCGGCGGTACGGTTGCCCTCGCCTCGGGAGCTCACCTCCGAGGGGGTTGCGTTCGGCTCGGTACAGGTGCCACCTGACGGGCAGCCGATCGTCCTGCTCGCCGATCGGCCTACGCTCGGAGGCTACCCGAAGATTGCTCAAGTGATTACGGCAGACCGTGGGATCGTGGCGCAGGCGCGCCCCGGTGATCGCGTTCGCTTTGTGCGGGTGACGCTCGCCGAGGCGCATGCGGCCTTGCGGCGGCAGGAAGCGGCATTGGTGCAGTTGCGACACGGTGTCGCCCTTGCGACCGGAGGATCTGAATGACCGTCGACCTGAACTGCGATCTGGGCGAAGGAGGCGCGGCCGATGCCGAGCTCATGGCATGGTGCACGTCTGTGAATCTGGCGGCCGGTGGCCACGCCGGTGGTGGCAGGTTGCTTGAAGAGGCGGTGGAGCGGGCGCGCACCGCGGGTGTGGCGATCGGTGCGCATCCCGGTTACGAGGATCGGGCGAACTTTGGACGCCTGGACCTACCGCTTTCCCCTGGCGACATTGCCACGAGTGTGCGGTGGCAAATCGAGGCGGTGCGCGCCCTGACGCCGCTCCGGCACGTCAAGCCGCATGGCGCGCTTTACAACCGCGCTGCGCGGGACCCGGAGGCGGCGCGGGCGATCGCTGAAGCGGTCGCGGCGGTCGATCCCTCGCTGCGCCTGTTCGGTTTGGCGGGGGGAGCCCAAGAGGCGGCGGCGAAGGCGTGCGGGCTGTCGTTCGTGGCGGAAGGCTTTGCGGACCGCGGGTATGAACCGGATGGCTGGCTCATGCCGCGGGGCCAGCCCGGTGCGTTGCTGGACACCGTGGATGCTGCGGTGAATCAGTCGCTGCGGCTTGTCCGGGAAGGCGTGAGACGTGGTGCGGTGTCGGGGGCGGCTCCGGCGCGCGTGGCGACCCTTTGTGTGCACGGCGACGGCGTGGCAGCAGCGGCTCTGCTCCGGGCAGTGCGGCGGGCCTTGCTAGATGCTGGAGTCCGCTTGGCGGCCCCGTGACGCCGCGGCGAAAGGGATCGCGCGACCGGCGCACCCTTGGCAAGGTGATGATGCGATGAAGGATCATCCCCGTGTGCTGCTGACTGGCTTTGAGCCCTTTGCCGGTGACCAGATCAACCCGTCCGCAAGGATCGTCGAGGCCTTGGCGGGCGTCGACGTGGCTGGGGCGAGGATCGAAGGCCGAGTGCTGCCCTGTGTGTTTGGACAGGCCATCGCGGTGGCGATCCGCGCGATCGAACAGACTTCGCCGGTCCTCGTGATGGCCCTTGGTCAGGCAGGAGGGCGGACGGGAATCTCGGTCGAGCGCGTGGCGATCAACGTCGACGATGCGCGCATCCCAGACAACGCGGGAGCGCAGCCGATCGATCAGCCGATCGTGGCGAATGGCCCGGCGGCCTACTTCAGCACGCTACCGATCAAGGCGATGGTGGCAGCCCTGCGGGAGCGTGGTGTTGCGGCTTCGGTATCGCAGACGGCGGGGACCTTTGTCTGTAATCATGTGTTCTACGGCGTCCGCCATCACCTCGCCGAGCGTCCGGATGTGCGGGCCGGCTTCGTGCACGTCCCGTGGCTCCCGGAGCAGGTGGTGGCAAAACCGGGTGAGCCCAGCCTGCCGCTGGAGGTGCAGGTGGAAGCGGTGAGAGTGCTGATCGCGGTGGCACTCACCTTGGACGAGCGGCGGCTGGCGGGAGGGACCGAGCACTGAGCCCGTTGCGGCGCGGTGTCTCTGTCGCGAGTGCGACGAAGGCCGCGAGCGCGGGATCGAGCGACTCGCTTTGTTTCCAGCCGACCACGAGACGGCTTTCCGGGGCCGGGCCGGAGAGGGGGCGGAACGTCACCTCATCGGGCAACGTGCGGGCCTCGGATGGACACATGAACGTGACCCCGAGACCCGCGCGCACGAGGCCCACGGCGTTGGCGCGTGGCCAGACTTCCTCGGCGATCCTCGGCGTGACGCCAGCCTGAGCGAATGCGGCCAGCGTGCGATCGTAGAAGCCGGGATTATGGACTCGCGGGAATAGAACAAACGGAGTCGCGGCGAGGTCCCGCAGACGAAGCTCGCGGCGCCGGGCGAGGGCGTGCTCGGCGGGCAGCAGGACACCGTTCCGCTCGCGGAGGAGTAGGTGAGTGGCGAGACCTGGCGTGGTGGCGTCGGGATGGAAAAAACCGCAGCCGAGATCGCCGGCGGCGAGGTCGGAGAGCTGGGCGGAGGTCGGCGATTCGTTGAGTTCCAGCCGGATGCCGGGGTGGCGCCGATGGAATTCGCGCAGGATCGCGGGAAGCACCGTCGCCATGGCGAGTCCGGTGAACCCGATACGCACGAGTCCCCGTTCGCCGGCCGCGGCGGCACGGGCCTCATCGGAGAGTGACGCGAGGGAGCGCAGCACTGGATCGAGCTGTCGGAGCAGCGCTGCGCCGGCTGGAGTCAGGGCCACTTCGCGTCGGGTCCGGGCGAACAGCCGCACACCGAGAGCCTGCTCAAGTTGCGCGATTGCTCGGCTGAGGGCGGGCTGGGCCACCGCGAGCGTTTCGGCGGCTCTGCGAAAGTGCAGCTGGCGCGCCACCTCGCGAAAGTAGGCGAGATGCCGGAGGGTAAAAGGGAACTGATACTCCGAGGGCATCACAGAAAGCCAAACAAGTATTTCCTGTTACCACAACCTTCTGCTACAATTTCCTTCGCCCCGGAGCCTGCTCCGGGCATTCTCCCCCTTCCCACCATGTCGAAATCGCTTTTCCAGAAAGTCTGGGACGCCCATGCGGTCCGGACCCTGGCCAACGGCCAGACCCAGCTCCTGATCGGAACGCACCTCATTCACGAGGTCACCAGCCCGCAGGCCTTCGGAATGCTCCGTGACCTTGCGCTCAAGGTTGCGATGCCGCACCGGACCTTTGCCACGGTCGACCACATTGTTCCGACGGACCAGTTTGCCGAGCCGTTCGCCGACCCGTTGGCGGATGCGATGATCAAGGAGCTACGCCGCAACTGTGCCGAGTTTGGGATCACCTTCTTCGACCGCTCGACCGGTAAGCAGGGGATTGTGCACATCGTTGGTCCGGAGCAGGGCATCACCCAGCCCGGCACGACGATTGCCTGTGGCGATTCCCATACCTCGACGCACGGTGCGTTTGGCGCGATCGCCTTTGGGATCGGCACGACCCAGATCCGCGATGTCCTCGCGACCCAGACGATGGCTCTCGGCCGGCTCAAGGTTCGCCGGATCAACGTCAACGGCCGTCTGCGGCCGGGCGTCTACGCCAAGGACGTCATCCTTCACATCATCCGCATCCTCGGGGTGAATGGCGGCACGGGTTACGCCTACGAGTACGGCGGCGAAGTCTTTGACCGGTTTACCATGGAAGAGCGCATGACCGTGTGCAACATGTCCATCGAGGGCGGAGCGCGCGCGGGCTACGTCAACCCGGACGAGACGACCTATGCGTACCTCAAAGGACGGCCGTATTCGCCGAAGGGTGCCGAGTGGGATGCCGCGGTGTCCCGTTGGCGGAGCTTTGCGAGTGATCCGGGATGTTCGTACGATGATGTTGTCACGATCGACGCCGCGGACATCGCGCCGACGGTCACGTGGGGCATTAATCCCGGTCAGGGTATTTCGATCAACGAGCGCGTTCCGGATCCCAAGACGGTCTCGGGCGATGAGCGCACTTCCGTTGAGGAGGCGCTCGCCTACATGAAACTGCAGCCCGGCGCGCCGATCAAGGGCACCCGGATCGACGTTGCGTTCGTAGGTTCCTGCACCAACGGCCGCCTGAGCGACTTCCAAGAAGTCGCGCGATTCCTCAAGGGCCGGAAGGTCGCTGCGGGCGTAAAGGCAATCGCGGTCCCCGGATCTCAGGGCGTCGGCGTTCTCTGTGCCGAACTCGGCATCGACCGTGTCTTCCGCGACGCCGGTTTTGAGTGGCGTGAGGCAGGGTGTTCGATGTGCCTGGCGATGAACCCGGACAAGCTGGTGGGCGATCAGCTCTGTGCGAGTTCGTCGAACCGCAATTTCAAGGGCCGCCAAGGTTCGCCGACGGGCCGCACGATTCTCATGAGTCCACTCATGGTCGCAGCGGCGGCCGTTACCGGCACGGTGGCGGATGCCCGCGAGGTTTTCGCCGTCGCTGACCGCTGAGCGGCCGCATCCCCATCTGCGCCGCGTTGTCACTCTCCTCCGTCCCTCTTTTTTCTTCGATCCCCTTTCGCCATGGCTCTCGCCAAGATTACTTCCGTCTCCGGTCGCGCGGTTTACGTGCCCGGTAATGATATTGATACCGACCGAATCATCCCCGCGCGCTTCATGAAGTGCGTGACCTTTGATGGCCTTGGGGAGTTTCTTTTTTACGACGTCCGGAAAAACGCCGATGGCTCCGACAAGGCACACCCGCTGAATGAGGCGCGATTCAAGGGAGCCACGGTTCTTCTTTCCGGGCTGAACTTTGGCTGCGGCTCGTCCCGCGAGCATGCCCCCCAGGCAATTCAGAAGTACGGCTTCCGAGCTGTCGTGGCCGAGGGCTTTGCGGAGATTTTCTTCGGCAACTGTACCACGCTCGGCATTCCTTGTCTGGTGGCGAAACGCGAGGACATCGCGCGGATCGCCGACGCCGTGAACGCGAATCCACAGTTGGAGGTCACCCTCGACCTCGACGCCCGGGAGATCCGCTTCGGCGGGCAGGTGGTCAAGGCCACCCTCCGCGAGACCGATCGCGACGCGCTGGTCAACGGTCGCTGGGATGCCATCGGTGAGTTGCTCGAAGGCCGTGCCGCCATCCAGGCCGCCGCGGCCCGACTCCCGTATCTGGCCGCCTAGGCTCCCTTATCGTATCGCATCGCTCCCTGCTGGTTCGAGCGTTACGGGAGCGATTTTCGCTGTTTGGCTAGATTTTCTGAACTTTTTCTCCGCCCGAACGTCTCCACAGCATCACCGGTATGTTCTTCGCCCTCATCGATATCTTCAAGGGAGCCGATTTCCTCATCTATCCACTCGGCCTGTGCTCGGTGGTGATGGTGTTCATCTTGGGCGAGCGTTCGTATGCCCTGCGCAAGGCGGCGATCATGCCGCAGGATCTCGTTGACGCCGTGGTGGGCGGCAAGCCGATCACCGGTGGCCAGCACTCGGTCCTGGCGCGCATCATCGCGTTTGCCGAGCGGCATCCTGGTGATGCGGGCGCGGTGAAAGCGTTTGCGCGTCTCGAGCTCAATCGCATGGAGCGTGGCCTTCCGTACCTCGACATTATCTACGCGGCGGCGCCGCTGATCGGATTGACGGGTACGGTCTGGTCGTTGCTCCGAGTATTTTCCGCGATCTCCGGTGAAACCGGCCTGCCGGACCCGGTGCAGTTTACCTCGGGCGTGGCGCTGGCGCTGTCAGCGACCCTTCTCGGCCTGACGATCGCGATTCCGGCGCTGGTCGGTGGCGGCTATCTGCAGCGCCGCGTGGAGTCGTTTGCGGCCCAGCTCGACGTGTTGCTCGAGCGCATCATTGCCCGCACGGCGCCGGTTGCGACCCAAGGCTAACCGCAGCGTAACGCCCGCGGTTCCTCCACCCTCGACCTTCTTCTCTCGCTATGAGTGGACTCTACCAGCGGCGCCGCAGGCGGCCGGAGATGAATCTCCTGGCGTTGATCGACGTGCTGGTGATGTTGATTTTCTTTGCGTTTGTGACGATGCAGTTCCGCTCGGCATCGACCCTCAACATCAGTGTACCGAAGGTCGAGACGGCGGGTAAGAACGAGTTCTCCGGCAAGGTCACCATCGGCGTCGATAAGGAAGGGGCGCTCACCTTCAACGGCCGGCCGGTGACGGTCGAGCAACTCCTCCCGCTGCTCGAGGAGGTGAAGAAGGCCAATAAGGACACCCCCGTTCTGGTGCGGGCTGATGAGGTGACCCAGTTTAAGAAGGTCACCGAGGTATGGGACACCTGCCGCAAGCTCGGCCTGAGTAAGGTCGTGATGCAGGTCCGGCAGTAGAGGGCCGATGCATGGGCCGGCTCCGCGGTGCAGGCTCAGGGAGCGCGCAGCGGGAAGGCGCGCCGGCTCCGGCGGCTTCGGTCGCGAGTGGATTCGCTTTACCTGAGGCGACGTTGCGTCCAGACCGTTTTTCATGAGCGCTACGCAGCGAACCGCCGTGATTGTGGGTGCCGGCGTGACTGGACTGAGCACCGCGTATCAGCTGGCCCGGATGGGCTACGGGCGGGTGATCGTCTTCGATAAAGACGGGATCGGCTCCGGATCGAGCCGTCGGGCCGCGGGTATCACCACTGGCCTGTTGTGGTCGGAGACGGGTATCCGTGCGCGTCAGGTCGCCACGCGCCTGTTTCGGGAGCTTTCCCGTGATCTGCCCGGGTACGTTTTTCACAACGAACACGGCTGCTTGAATCTCTTCGACGAGAGGCTATGGCCGGCGCGGCAACGGCTGCTTCCGCTCTACGATCGCCTCCTCGCGCCCTATCAGGTGCTCGGTCCCGAGGAGATCCAACGACGTTGGCCGGCGTTACGGGTGCCGGAGGGATTCTTGGGCCTTCACGATCCACTAGGGGGATACAGTGAGCCGGCGGAATACCTAACCGGACTTCGCCAGCGACTCATCTCGCTCGGGGTGGAGCTCCGCGAGCGTGAGACGGTTTCCGGAATTGAGTTGCGCGGCGATCGGGTCGTCGGCGTACGCACCGCCGCTGGCGTCGTCGCCGCGGATGCCGTGGTAGCGGCGACGTATGCGTGGACGCTGCCGTTCCTCGCCTCGGTTGGGATCACGCTTCCGGCCAAGACGTTCGTTCATCAGCGCTACGTCTCCGAACCGCTCGCCGATCCGCCGCCCTTGCCGCCGGTGAACGCCGATCCCTTCGGCGGCTACCTGCGTCCGGCGCACGGTGGACGCATCCTGCTCGGCGTGGAGACGCCGGCCCGTCCAGAGTTCCGGGTTCGCGACCTGGGCTTCCGGCTCGAGGAACTTACCGATCAGGAGGGCTTGCGTGAGGGGGCCGTCGAACGCTTCCGGGATTTCTTTCCCCCACTCGCGAAGATTCGATGGGAGAGTGCGCACGTCGGTTTGTTGTCGTTTTCGCTGGATGGGGAGCCACTCCTCGGCCCTGTGCCTGGTTGTTCCGGCCTCTTCGTCGGACTTTGCTTTCACTCGGGTGGTTTCAGCTACAGCCCGGCATCGGGTCGTTTCCTCGCTGAGTACGTGGCGAACGGTGCACCTTCGATTGACCTGACGGCGTTCCTGCCTGGACGTACGCCCCCCGACGAGACGGACGCGTACCTTGCCGCGACGATCTCTCAGGACCAGTCGTTCCGGCGCCGCCATTGAGCGGTTCCGGCTTGGTTGGCCGGTCGCCAGCGTTTCGTAAGGGGCTCTGCGCGTGGCGGCAGACGTGACGTGGCTCGGAAGTGCGTTGATCGCCGCGGTGGCGAAGCGCCCTCCGATCAGCGGGTGATCTCGTGATTCCGCCGGGCTTCGAACGTCGCAGCCGTGCCGTCCTGCAGCCGGAACGTGGTCGTCTCGATCAGGCTGGCGGAAACCAGCTGACCGGCTCTGAAACTGAGCAGAGCGTAACGGAAATCGCCTGAGACGCTCTTGCCGAAGTCGCGCGGTTTCCCGTCCGACAGCAAGACCAAGTCTTCGCGGTCTCCGAGTCGGACACGGTAGCCCACAGTTGCGGGATCGGGGAGTTCCACTCGCTCGACAAAACAGCTCATGGCGGCCGGCTCCGTTTCCGGACGGTAGGGCGCGATGAGCGTCGCCATCCGGTCCGAGGCCGCTTTTCCGGTGAGGGGGCGTCGGAAGATCAGCCAGTCGATCTCGCGGTGATTGGGTTCGCCCGGCAGGCCGGAGAGCTGGGCGAGGCCGCGCTGGCGTTCCCGTCGGGTCCAGGGACGATCCTCCTCGTTCTGCCGGATCACGAAGCCGGTGTTGCCGTTGGAGATGAATCCATCCTGCGTCGGACGCATCGCGAGCGGCGTGTGCAGATTGAATTCCATCTCCCGTTCGGATGCGGTCGTCTCGGCTTCGTCAACCAGCAGCCAGTAGCGGCTCTTGGCCCATAGCACATGGCGGCGAAGGCGGGTGCCTTGATGGCGTTGGTAGCCGTCGTGCGTGGCGGCAAAGACTTCAAGGTGCGGCAGGAGCGCCCAGACCTTGTCGTAGCCCGGTAGATTCCGCTTCACGGGCACGGCCCCGTTGATCGTGATCATGTTGTGGGCGGTGGGGTGCTTGTACCACGTGAGTTGCGTGGGCTCCAGATAGCCGAGCGCGCCGAGCCCGGCGTCGACGGCCAGGGCCTGGCCATTCGCGTAGAGCTCGAATGAGAGCTGGTCGAAGTGGCTGTGGTTTTGGTGATCGCCGTAGTTGATCATCATCCATGAGGCCTGTGGGTCCCACGCCTCGCGCATCACGGCAAAACGCGAGTGGGGGAAGTCGACGGACCGCACAGAGGGCGTGGCGGGCTTGACGGGTAGCTTTGCGAGCTCCCCCGGTGGATACGCGTTCGGAAAGCCTCCGATGAAGTCGCCGCGCTGAAAGAATCCAGCCATCTCCGCAAAGAGCGGCAGCAGGTCGCGTCCGCGGCCTGCGTCGTTGAAGGGAGCGTTGGTGCCGATCGGCGTGGTGGTGAGAACGAAGAACTCGATGAACTTTTCCAACCGTGGAAGGAATTCATCGAGAAGGCTGCGGTCGCCGCGAAAGTGTTCGAACATCACCATGTAGCGGTGGAACACGCCGAACATGTAAGCCGCGTAGCTGGTCGTGCGCTCGACATAGCCTCCATCGTCCAGGATGTCCTTGCGGATATGCTCGACCATTCGTCCGCGTCCGTGGTTCAGCCAGGTCTCGGATTCGCTGAACTCGGGGTAGGTGAGTGCGACATACGACAGTGTGTGCGCCGTGTGGGTTTGCCAGTTGTAGGGATGGAAGGGGGTCCGCATCAGGCACTGGTCCATCCAGCGGGCGGATCCGAGGAGATTTTTCAGATAGCGCTTGGTGGTTTCCGGTGAAAGGTCCGGACCGAAGACGCGGTGTGCATTGATGAGTCGCTCGGTACGATTCGAAAGGCCCAGTTCGTACCAGATGAAGTCGTAGCTGACCGTGACGTGGATGACCTGCTCCGGCTTCACGTCGTCGATCTGCTCGTACCATTGGTTGAACAGACTTTCAAACGCCTGGGTGCGAGCCGGCGTCGGCTGGACCACCTGCGCCTGGGTCAGGGCATCAAGCACGCCAAGGTAGTGCACTCCCCACTTGCTCATCGTCGGATACGTGTGGGTGAAGTCGATGCGCTCGCCCCAGGTGTGTCCGAACAGCCGAAATCCGCGTTCTGGCGTGTAGACTGCGTCGGACGCCGCGGCGATCGCGGCTGAGCGGACGGGGTCGGCGAGTACCTCGCTCCGAAATTGATCGCGGGTGATGAAGGGCTGCTTGGTCGCCGCATCGTAGAGGGAAAGCCGGCCGTTGTCCGGCCGTCGGACGAAGTAGTCGTGAAGGAGGCGTGAGACCCTCGGCCCATCGCCAGCCGCCACCGCCTTGTCCAGTGCCGGTTGGATCTCCGGGATGCGGAGTGAAGCCACGAGTTCGGCGTCCGAGATGTGACGGATCCGGTGCTCGAAATACTCCGGATCGATGGTCACATCGTGCCACTCAGAAAGCTGGAGTCGAAGATCGAGCTGACTGCGGTCGGTCTTTCCCACCTCCTCGTGGCAGAGGGGACAATACCAGCGACCGTCTTTCTCGTAGGCCGTGTTCTGGAGGGAGATGGCTTCGCCGGATCGGTCCAGTGCGTGTGTGGCGCTCGTGGCTCCGAGCAGCAGGATGGCGACGAGGAAAGGGAGGCGGAGGAGAAGCATCGGGGTTCGGGGAGTCCTCAACTCCGAGCGTATAATTCCCCAAAAGCAATCTTGCGGTCGCGCAACGGAGTCAGGTGAGTGCGCGGGCGAGTCTGATCAGGGCCGCGGGAAGTTCGCGGTGAATGTTGCGGTAGGGGATTTCGCCGCACATGAGGGGAACGAAATCCGCCGCGTAACCGGCGCGCGCCTGAGCGGCGGCGTCGGGCGCGTAGCCCATCCCTCCGACCAAGCTGACGAGCCAAGTCTGAGGGTGAGGGGATGCGGTGACAATGTCGTGCTGCAGACTGTGGTACAACTCGAGCCCGAAGCCGAGAAGTGCGACGGGTCCGATGCGCACGCCGTGCAGGCAGACGGGTGGGTTCGGGGCGCGGTTGCTCCGCCAGTGGGCGAGCAAGGTGCGCAGGCCATTGAGGCGCGTCAGTTCCATGCCGTGTGTCAGCAGGGGCGGCTGGCCGCCGGTGTGCGGAAAGTCGGTGATGCCCGCGCGTCGGAATACCTGCTCCAATTGAGCCACGCGACGCACGACCTGCGCGCGCGTCCAGGGCTGACGTGTGAACGTTACCGTGGTCCGCCGGGTCCGGAGTGCGTCGGACGCGAGGGGCTGCGCGGCGCGGAGCGAGCGGCGGATAGCGCTGGCGTAGAGGCGCGCGATCGCCCGCAGGGCGCGGAGGGACTCGGCGGGGTTGCGGTGGTTCAGTTTCGGATTGAGGTCACCGAGAGCGCCGGGAAGGAAGAGCGCCACGGTTCCGGGATGCGCTGCCTCAAGATGGAGACTGGCCATCCCGGCGTAGTCTCCGTGGATCGCGGCAGTCTTCTCGCCATACACGACGGGATGGCAGGCAAAGTGGTGCAGCAGACCGACGAGCCGCTTGCCGGAATACGCCGCGAGCACGCGGACCGTTGGATCGGTCTGCTCGGGGTGGGCCGGTCGCCACGCTGGGTCCAGACGCTCGTTGAGGTCCGCGTTCATCGCAAAACCGGCATCGGTCTCGCGATTCACCGCGATCCCTTCGCACGGTCCGGTGGCGACGCGCCATTCCGCGTCTGCGAGCGCCGCGCGCGCCTGGGTCGCAGCGGCCGCCACCCGGATTGGTAGCGTCTCGACGTACATTTGGTCAGCCTCACCCCAAGCGAGCATGCCGCCCACAGCCGGTGCGCTGTGGGTGTGAGTGACCGAAAGAAAGACGTCCTTAGCGTCCACCCCGGCAGCGCGTGCGGCCTCGGTCCGGATTTTTGCGTCGAGCTCGCGCGGCAGGCCGCAGAGTTCCACGCTGACAATCAGGGCGGTCCGTGCGCGGTCACGCAGAAGGACCGCTCGTGAGTGCAGCGGCGCCACGATTTCCGCAGCGGCGCGGTTCCGGTACGGTCCATAGCCCGCCAACTGTACCCCGAGGCGCGGGGTGATGTCGCTGCGTCCGAAGCCGACTTTCATCAACGCCGAGCCGGACTGGACGGCCCCCGGAGACGCTCGTGTTCACGCAGGTCATCGATCGAGGCCTCGACCTTAGCGATGATTTCCAGCATGCGGTCGACTTGGACCTCCTGGGCATCGACGAAATCGAAGCGGGTCTCGATCGAGTTCGCGATGCGGTGGCGGCAGTGGGGCAGGGGAAGGTTGCGGTAGTCGACTCCCGCCGCTTCCAGCGCCGACAGCCATGACACGCGTGGCCCTTGGTAATTCTGCCAGTGCAGGCGCGCCCAGTCCGGGATCGGGGACGGAACGTAGCCGAAGGCCAGCATGCCCTCTGCCTTGAGCGCGGCGGCGAAGGTGTCGCGCGAGACCCCTGCCGCCTTGGCGTCAAAATTCATGGTCATCAGGTGGTACACGGGTTTCACGTCGGCTGCATAGCGTGGCATGCGTAGGAATGCCGACTTCGCGAGTCCGGCGCGGAAGCGGTCGGCATGGCGGCGGCGCTCAGCTAGCCAGCCGTCGATGCGGCCGAACTGTTCCGTCAGGAGCACGGCATTCAATGGCGTGATGCGGTACGTGTAGACGAGCGAGTCGACCCACGGGCGCAGATCGTCGGGGAAATCCTTCTCTGGAGAGCGCCCCATGTGCTGGCCGATCATCGCAGCTTTCCAGAAGACCCGCTCGTCCGGCGTCACCAAGTAGCCGGCCTCGGTCGTCGGCAGCACCTTGCCACCCATGCAGGAGAAACCGGCGGCGTCGCCGACGTTGCCCACCCGCAGGCCGGCGACCTCGGCGCCGTGTGCCTGGCTGCCATCCTCGATCAGTTTCAAGCCCCGGCGGTCCGCGATCGTGCGGAGGCGGGGCAGGTTTGCCGGCTGGCCGAAAATGTGGACCGCGAGAATGGCCTTGGTTCGGGGTGTGATCGCCGCCTCCACGGCGTCTGGATCGATCAGGCCGGTGTCCGGATCGACATCCACGAAAATCGGAATGGCGTTCTGGTGCAGGATGCACGAGGTCGAGGCACCCCAGGTGTAGGGGGTGGTGATGACTTCATCGCCGCCGCAGATTTCCAGCCCGGCGAGGGCGCCCTGGAGGGCGGCATGACCCGAACTGCAGGCAAGGACCTTGCGTCCCCCGTGATAGCGCGAGACGACGTCCTCCGCCTCGGCGATTTCCGGTGAGTGGAATCGCCCGAGGCCGACCGCTTTACCGGCCCGGAGTACATCGCCCACGCGGGCGATGGCCTTCTCAGAAAAGTGGGGGAAAGCCGAGTAGGTGACTTCACCGACGCGGGTCCCGCCAAGGAGGGCGAGGCGCTGGGCCGAAGGGGCGATGACGGAGGCCATGGAGAAATTGCTTTTGAAGAGTGCCGCCCCGTACCTATCCGACCGAGGTAAAATCGGTCAACGTCTGGCTCCGGGATCCCGCAGGGGCCACACTCCCTCGGATGATTGTTCATTCATGCGTGGTGGAGGTGAGTCTTCCTCGGATTGCTCGTTTCAAGGTGCTACGGACACGGCATCGCGTGGTACGGCGATCATTTCTAACGCGCTGGCGCGGCCTGGGATGCCGACGCTGCGTACCCCCACGGCCGAGGCGGCGGGTGGTCGGAGGGGGTCGTAGTAGACCGCTCTCGTGTCGTTGAGGCTGTTGCGCGGGGAACCTTCCTCGAGCAGGTAGGTCGCCTTCACGAGGAGCCGGAAACTGCTCCCTGCGCGCCCGAGCAGGGGGCCGAGCCGGGCAAAGATCGCTGGCCACTCCTCGGTAGGGGGAACGTTCGGCCCGGCGTCGATGTCACCGAGGAAAAGCAGCGGAACCCCTGCCTCGACGATCGCTGCGTGACTGAAGCGGGGCGAGCGGGGCTTGCCCGCCAGAACCGGGAACGTCAATGGCGACTCCAGCTTCGTGGCACTGCGGTCGCGGGCGACGATCATCTCGATCTCGACCGGCAGGGGAAGCGTCCACTCGGTCACGATGATTGGCGGGCATTTGCCCGCCGGGAACAGGGGGACGATTTGGTCGAGTGCGTCTTGTCGTCCGGAAAAAGGCTGAAGGAAAACGCGAATCTGCGCCACGCCTGAAGGAGCGGAGCCGAGTTCCGCGGCAGAGCGCAGGAGCGAGGCCATGGTGAGGGCGACGCTGCTGGCCACATCCGCCCCGCGTTCGGCCTGCCCGGACAGGAAGATTCGCGACCCCGCGGGCAGCAGCGCGCCGCCGTCGGCAGTGGTGGTCGTGACGTCCGGGCGTTGTCGGCTGGCCGCGATTGCCTCCACGGCGACCCGGGCGCTGGCATGGGGAAGCGGCGAGCTTTGCCAGGTGACGGCCGGGGCATGGTCCCGGAATCGCTGGGCCAGTACTTCGGCCGCGCGAGCGTGGTCGGATTCGTCGACCAGCGTGAGGGTGAGCCGGATCAGCTGGCGCTCGTCGGACGCGACGCTCTGCAGCCGATGGCTGAGTTCGTCGAGGATCCCGCTTAACTGGGCGGCGGCGTCGCTGGTGTCGGTGAGCGCCGGCAGTAGATGCGGTGAAAAGTACAGCGTCGTATCAGGTGCGCGGACGAAATCGGCCTGACCGGGAATCGTGGTAGAGAGGCTCCGCTGCAACGGGGGAACGGCGAGTGCGACTTCGGTCGACTGCGTCGGAGTGCCCCCCTGAAGGAGGGAAACCCCGAGCGCGGCCAACGTGGCGTACATCGCAAGGCAGGGTTTCCTCGCAAGACGGCGCTCGGGGCTGTTGGCGAAGGAAACGGTCGCGGGGATGACGGTGCGAAGCGCAAACGAGGACGTGAGGGAACGAAGGGAGAGACGATCACGCATCGGGGAATGGCCCGCCACGTGCGGGAGCGCAGCGTCACGGGTCGGGAAAAGCGTTGCTGGCGTGAGTGCGGAAGCAAGTACGGGCTTGCGCGGCGCCGACCGGAAGTCCGCGCTCCCTCCCGGAGCAATCCTCGCCTAGGCGGGGCTGGTTTCGGCAGTGATGGAGGCGGACGGGACGGAGCCAGCCGCGGACGGGCCGGTCGATCTGACTCCGCTCGGGTAGAGGTGAGACGGGCGGACTTGCCGCACGCAGACATCGACACGGAGGGAGCGGGTCGGGGCGCCGCGGTACGTGCCGCTCACCGGTCGGATATCGGTGTAGTCGCGACCGACGGCGACCCGCACGTAGCGATCGTCTGCCGGCCGTGCATGCGTGGGATCGTAGGCGAGCCAGCCGACTCCGGGCAGCCACGCTTCGATCCAAGCGTGCGACGCCTCGTTTTCCCGTGGGCGGCGGCTGGGATTGAAAAAGTAGCCACTGACATAGCGTGCCGGAATGCCGAGGCTCCGGCAGAGACCGAGGTGCACATGGGCGAAGTCCTGGCAGACCCCGCAACGTTGGCGCAGGGCGTCCGTCGCTAGAGTGTGGACTCCCGTTGAGTTGGGCCGGTAGGCGAAGGTGCGATGGACGTGTTCACCGAGACGACGTACGTGACTCCAAACATCGCTGCTTCCGTCGCTCACGACGTCCTGTGCTTCGCGCCAGATTTCGACCTCGAGTGGAACGTAGGGTGAGCTGGTGTGAAACTCGGCGAGCATCTCGTGCTCGGGTGACGCGGAAAGTTCAGTGACGCTGACCTCCGGGACGACGGCGCGCTCGTTGAGCGGCACGGTCTCGACGCGGGAGATTGTCGTGACGCATAGCTGCGCGTGTGGGTCCGGTACCTCGAAGTAGTGGACGGTGTTACCGTGGAAGTCGCGGTAGTCGCGTGCCTCCGTCGCGGGCGTGATTCGCAGATCGAACGCGAGGCACCGTTGGCTCTCGGTGTCGGCCGGCCGAAGGCGGAGTTCGTTGAAGCTCTCCGTGGCCTCGCCGGCGTAGGTGAACAGAGTCCGGTGGACGACGCGCAGATGCATCGGGGCCTTCGCTGACGGAGCGGACTCGACTAGGAACGCACGGAGACGGAGCCGCCGTTGGGTGGCGTATGGCCCAGCATTGGGAAAGGCGATGCGACGTTCATCCGAGTGAGAGAGGTTGTTCCGCGGCGGGAATCAGGGAGCAGGCGGCCTTGCGGCTGAATGGCCGGCCGCGGCCCACGTGGAGCAGCCGGGGGAAAGAAGCTGGCGCAGGCCGCGGAGCTCTCGCGCTGTTGCTGTTGTTGCTGCTGCTGGTCCTCGAGGGAAGACTCGGCGGGGTAGAACATGGTAGTTTCGGCGACCTCATCGCTGATTGCGGCAAGAGTGGCCTGACAGTCGACTAGAAATTCATGCAGGCCTCGCTTGAGGACGTCGTTGATCGAGAGGGATTCCAGTTCACCGAGTAACCGCCGCGAGGCGCGGGCAGCGTTTGAGCGAGGTCGGGCACCGGTCTCAGCGAGGATCCGGCGAAGTAGGTCATCTACCTGCGCGGTGCAGAAGTGCAGCGAGCGCGGAAACGTGTCGGAGAAGATAAGGAACTCCGCGACCTTCCATGGCAGGACTTCCCGAACGTGGTGGTGGCGGTAGGCATCGAGCGCGGAGGCCGAACGCAGGACGGCCTGCCACTGCGCGGTGTCGATGGCCCCACCCACGTCCGTGGCACTGGGCAGCAGGACGTGGTACTTCACGTCAAGGATGCGGGTGGTCTTGTCCGCTCGCTCAAGCATCTTGCCGAAACGGATGAACTCCCAGCCCTCGTTGCGCGGAAACGTGGCGTCGGTCAGTCCCTGAAAGAGATGGGACGCACGGATGATCCGGTTGAAGAACTCTTGGGGACCGCTCCGCCAGACGTCGGCGGTCGACGTTGATTTTAAGATCAGGTGGAGCTCGTTGATCACTTCCCACATCTCCAGCGAGATCTGGTCGCGAATCATGCGCGCGTTCTCGCGGGCGGCGTAGACGCAGGACAGAATGGAGCCCGGGTTGCGCAGCTCGAAGGCGAGGAAGTCGGTGACGCTGTGGCTGTCGGCGACCGCATGCAGAACCTTGAACTCCTCCTGCGCGCCGGAACTGAGGATCAGCGATTCCCATGAGTTGAGCGGGGCGGGGGAGAGGTCCTGGAAGTCAGCCAGAAACTGAAGGTTGACGTCGAGGAGCCGCGCGGTGTTTTCCGCGCGTTCGATGTAACGGCTCATCCAGTACAGCGAGTGGGCCACTCGCGAGAGCATGAGGGTGGGCTGGGCGCGACTCGGCAGGGAGGAAGGATGGGGCATGGGCTGGCGAGTGATCATTCGTCGCCCTTCAGGACCCACGTATCCTTTGAGCCTCCGCCCTGCGAAGAATTGACCACGAGGGAGCCACGGCGCAGCGCGACGCGGGTGAGTCCGCCGGGTGTGACGGTGATCTTCTCGCCGTAGAGGATGTAGGGACGAAGGTCGATGTGGCGTCCCTCCAGTCGCCCGCCGCACCACGTCGGTGAGCGCGAGAGCATGATTGGGTCTTGGGCGATGTAATTACGCGGATTGGCGGCGACCTGGGCGCGGAAGCGAGCGCATTCCTCTTTGGAGGCGGCGGGACCGATGAGCATCCCGTAGCCTCCCGCCTCGTTGGCAGCCTTGACCACGAGACGATCAATATTGTCGAGGATGAAGCGGCGGTCGGACACCTCGGAGGCGAGGTAGGTATTCACGTTCGGCAGGATGGGCTCCTCGCCGAGGTAGTACCGAATCAGCTTGGGAACGTAGGCGTAGATCACTTTGTCGTCGGCGACGCCGGTGCCGATCGAGTTGGCGAGGGCGACGGTCCCCGCGCGGTAGGCGTTCACCAAGCCGGGCACGCCGAGCATCGAATCCGGCCGGAAGACCGTGGGATCGAGGAAGTCATCGTCGATTCGCCGGTAGATGACATCGACCGGTTGCAGCCCGGTCGTGGTGCGCATATAGACCCTTCGCTCGCGAACGACGAGGTCGCGTCCCTCGACGATCGGAATGCCCATCTGGCGGGCGAGGAAGCAGTGTTCGAAGTACGCGCTGTTGTGGACGCCGGGGGTGAGCAGGACGACGCAAGGGTTCTCCTTGTGCTCCGGGGCGAGGTGAAGAAGCGCGCGAAGCAACTGTTCGGCGTAGCCCTCGACTGGACGGACCCCGTAGCTCTCGAACAACTGTGGGAAGGCGCGGCGCATCGCAGCGCGGTTCTCGATCATGTAACTGGCCCCGGAGGGACACCGCAGATTATCTTCGAGTACGAGGTAGTTCCCCTGCGCGTCGCGGATGAGATCGGTGCCACAGACGTGGACGTAGATGCCGCGCGGCACCTTGAAATTCATGAACTCGCGGCGGAAGTGCTTGGCCCCGAGGACGAGCGCCGCGGGGATGATCCCATCCTTCAGGACCTTCTGCGCGTGATAGATGTCGTCGAGGAAGCAATTGAGAGCGTGGAGACGTTGGGTGAGCCCGGCCTCGATGCGCCGCCACTCGGAGCTCGGAATGATGCGTGGAATGAGGTCGAACGGAAAGATGCGCTCCGTGCCCTGCGCGTCATTGTAAACCGTGAAGGTGACGCCTCGACGTAGGAAGGCGGAGTCGACCGCAGTCCGGCGCTGGTCGAAGTCGGGCACGGCCAGGCCCCCGAGCCGATCTGCCAGTCGCCGGTAGTGCGGTCGCACGCCGTCAGAAGTGCCTTCCGAGAACATCTCGTCGAAGAAGGTGGAGTCGGTCTCGTAGGAAGAACTGATGACGGACACGGGGCGGAAGAGGATTCGGGGGTGAGAGGGACGCGCTGCGGACGAATCGAACCCGCGGACGAACGCAGGGCCTGACGCGACGAGGCACGAAGGATGAATTGCCCTCGATTCATAGCAGGACGCTTGCCAGCGAGGCCGCCCGATGGACTTAATGTTCAAGGCGGCGTCGCGCGCGGCCGTCTGCCGCGGATAGCCCGGGCTGCTTGATCCCTGCGCCCCGAGCTATCCCGCCAAGGATCGACTGGGATAACTCGCTACAGAAAACGACGTCGCACGGTCGAGTGGCTACGAGAGCACACCCACCAAGATACAGAGGACGAGCAGGGTGCCGGCGGGCAGAGATTTCGTGATCGGGTCGCCGGCCTTAAAATGGAAGGCAACCGCACCGAGCATGAAGGCTCCCAGTCCGAATGCCGCCGGCGCGGTCAGGTTCGGAAGCAACACACCGGCGAGGAGCAGAGATGCGAGCAAGAGTTTGGCTACGCCAACCGTGTAGAGGATGACCGGTGACAGCCCGTAGACCGCAAATTCCTCCTTCATGGTTTGCGCGTCGCCTCCGCGCCACGGGCTAGGCTGGGAAAAACGGATCATCCAGACGTTGAAGATCGTCAGTGCGACCGCGATCTGGGCGGCCAGGGCGAAGATGCGCATGGGGTACAGGCTGAAGGGAAAACTCTTCTCCACAGGGCCTAGAGGTAGGGTAAATACCCTATCGGTCACCGCAAGTCTTCGATGCACAAAACGGAATGTTTCCGAAAGACGGTCAGACCAGCCGTGCGAACCCGAGGAGCACGTAGAGCGTCAACGCTAGGTAGATGGCCGCTGGAAGGGATTGGCGGACGGTATCCCGGAGCCGAATCCGCACCGCCACGGCTCCGGCCATGAGAATGGTCAGCCCGGCCGTAGCCATCAGGCCGATCATGGGTATCTTTAGTCCGATCAGCACCCCGAGGGCGCCGGCGATCTCCAACCCGCCGGTGAGAACGCGGTAACGCGCCAGCCGGTACCGCTCGAACTCCGCCCTCATCCGTTGCGAAACCAGACAGCTCACCCCGTAGGCAAAAAACGAGAGGCTCGTGAAGAGTGTCAGGGAGATCTGGAGGTTCACGGGTGCGAGTGTGGGGTGGGGCACTGGCCCTCGGTTTGGGCTCGGTAGCCGCGAAGAGGATATGCAGTTGCTCCCGGCTGTCGATCCTCGCGCGCGGAAGCACGTCGGCGGTCGCTGCTTTACCGTCCGCAAACGCTGCCCGCACCGGGGCGCCCTGTTGTGTGCGGGTCGGATCAGCGATCTCGTGATCGCGAAGGTCCCGGACGTGCAGTCCGCGAGCGCGAGATTGTCCGCCGTCGGTGGTCCGTTGGGCCCTTGACCTGAGGAGCGGTCGGTGCGCTTTCCGAATCGAATCCGGACGAACCTCCACCGCTGACGTCGCTGTCCCCGCGGAACAGGATCAGGCGGACTCCTCCGGTATTGTGGGGCGCGGCGGTCTGGTCGTCGTCTTGGGCTGACGGGCCGGTGCGGAGAGAATTCAGACGATGGTCGGGCGTGGCGCTGCCAAAACGGCCCCGGGTCTCCTGCGTGGTCAGTTCATGTTACCTGTTGCGTGACATTGCCTGATGCGCTGGCTCGCTAGCATGGGTGAAGTTACCCCGTGGCGCCCCCCACCACATCCTTGTTGCTGAGAAATGAAGCTCGCGGTGTCGGTCCGCTTTTGGCCGACGCCCGCGCCGGTTTCCTTTCTCCGCATCGCGACGGCTTTCCATCCGCAAACCATGACCACCCACTACGCGAAACGTAAACACCCTACCCTGAGGATCGCCCTGATCCTTGGACTCATTGGAGCCAGCACCGCGCTTGCCCAGCAGGTGCCGGCGCAAACCACGAACTCCGCTCAGGAGAAGGAGAAGGAAGAAGCGATCGTCCTCTCACCCTTCGTGGTTTCGAACGAGGGTGACGAAGGTTATCGTACGCAGCAGACGATGATCGGCAGCCGTACGGCAAAGAATCTCTTGGAGTTGCCGGTCGCGGTTGCGGTCATTGGTCTAGCTCAGCTCGAGGATGCCGCTGCTGTCGACGTGCATGATGTCCTCAAATACGGGGTGAGTGGCGTAACTCGGAGCCAGTCATTCAATAATGACGTCAATATTCGCGGCTTTCGTGGCTTGGGAGGAACGCTGCGCAACGGCAACATCACTCGCGCCGGCAATAAGCATTACCCGTTCTTCGACGTCGATCGCGTGGAGGTCCTTAAAGGACCGGCTGCGATGCTTAGCGGCTCGAACAGCGGTATCGGTGGCACGATCAACTACTTTACTCGGCGGCCGACCGATAACCCGATGGGGGAGTTGAAGACCTCGGTCAACAGCGCCGGTCGGCTTCGTGGTCAGGTCAACGCCTCCGGGCCGCTCTACAAAAAGGGGGAGTCGTTTCGCGTCAATTACCGCGCCACCCTCGGCGTGGCCAACTCTGACACGGTCATTGGCAAGGATCCGGAGTGGGAGGATCAGCGGTACTACGCGGCTGCCTTGGCGATGTACTTCGGAAACAACACGAGTCTCACCATCGAGGGTTCGTTCGACGATAATCGGACTTACATCTACCTGTGGGACTTTCTCGACATTTCGGTCCCGGCGGATCCGCGCACGGGCCTGATCGATGCCAAGCTTAACCGCTATTCGACGTTGGATTACGCGCCGGGCCGTAAGAAGGACGCGTTTTGGCCCCTGAAGTACACGGACATCAGTGCCACTTATCTCCAGACGCTGACCGAAAGCAGTAACCTACGCTTCGTCTACAACTTCACCCGCCTGCACGACAGCCGTCGGAACAACCGTGGTATTACGGTGCGCCCGGATAACTACACGATCGCTCGCCAAGATATTCGTAACGACAACGGGAATGTCTCGCATAGCTTCCAGATGGACTATCAGCACAATCTTGTGACCAAGTGGGGTAAATTGGACACAATGCTCGGTGCAGATGGTTCCACCATCAATGGCTTCGAAAATCAGTCGATTTTGATCCTGCCGGACGTGGATTCCCGGACCGGACTCTTTCCGAACGACGATGCGTTCTTTGCCCAGTATGCGACGGACTATGACGTCTTCGAAAAACCGCGGCCTGCTTCGGCCGGAACGCCGGCGACCCGTACCAAGTCAAATAGTCGGAACCTTTCCTACTATGTTCAGGAGAATGTTTCCTTCCTGCAGGACAGGGTGATCCTTGTCGGTGGTCTGCGTTGGTTCAAACCCTACCGGAGCAGCCTGAATCGGGTAACCAACGTGCTGACGGAGGATTTCGTCAAGAAGCACCGCGTTCACCGTTATGGCCTAGTCGTCAAGCTGTTGCCGACGGTCTCGGCGTATTACACGGACGCTCAGAACTTGTTTCCCGCTTCCCCGGGGCGTACCGACCTAGTCATCCAAGGCGATGGTCTCGGCGAAGCCTACCGTGACTCTGAGGGCAAGCTCAAGGAACTGGGCCTCAAGTTCGACTACAAGGTCTCCGAGCGGATCACCGCCTACGGCTCGGCGGCGGTATTTAAGATGGAGCAGACGAATATTCGTACCTTCGGCACACTTCCCTCCGGAAATCAGGGCCTGATTCAGTCGGCGAAGGACTCGAGCGACGGCTGGGAGGCTGATTTGGGTATGCGAATCAAGACCGCGACAGGAGCGGCGGATTTGATCTTCACCGTGTTCAATGGCGACTCCGCGATCGCGGCGGACCAAGGCAGGGCGTACGTACGGCAGGCCAATGCCTTTGCGCCGTGGAAGTACAGCATTTTTGGACGCTACACATGGAGCAGCGGAACGCTGCGCGGACTGAGATTGGGTGGTGGGTTTGAGGACGAGGATTCGAAGCGCAACGGTGCTCACTTGGTTGACCGTCCGCTGACCTCCGATGCCTTCATTGGCTACCCGATCACAAAGGCGTGGGACGCGCAGCTTAATCTGAGCAACATCACCGACGAGACCTACATCATCCAGGTGGCGGCAACCGGTCTTGTGCAGCGCGATGATGGGTTCCGTGCGAAGCTGACACTGACCTATAAATGGTGATCTCATCGCTCGTGGCAGCCACACTCTCGCCCGGCGCGGGGGTTGTGGCCCACGGCGCGAACCGCAAGCGCCATCGGGGGCTGGTTAATCCGTTGTGATCTCTCCGTCCCAGTTAGTTTCAGCTGTGGTTAGTCGGCAGAGTTTGACCTGCCAAAATAGGTCGATCGCGGCAGGTCGCCCATGGATTGTTCGGATACTGCTCGCGCGCGTGTGGCTCGCTTCCGCCGCCGTTGGCCTCGCGCTTCAGGCGAGTGGGGGACTGATGGCGGCGGCAAGGCCGAACATCCTTCTGATTGTGGCCGATGACCTCGGCTTTTCGGATCTGGGCGCATACGGAAGTGAGATCCGAACCCCTCATCTCGATCGGCTGGCCCGCGAAGGGCGACGCTACACCCAATTCTACAACAACGGAGTCTGTGTCACCACGCGGGTCTCGCTGATGACGGGGCTGTATCCGCGTCAGGATCCGAATTTGGGAGGCGAGAGCGAATTGCTCAAACGGAATATGGTGACGTTGGGCGACGTCGCTCGAGCAGCGGGATTCACGACGGCATTAACGGGCAAGTGGCACTTAGGTGCGGAGGCGCCGCAGCGGCCGATCGATCGTGGGTTCGCGGAATTCTACGGGGTCCTCAGTGGGGGCTGTAACTATTTTGATCCGTCCCGTCCGGATCCGGCGTTTTACGGCGGAAAGCGAAGACCGTTCATGCATAACGAACGTCTCGTCACGACATTCCCGGATGGCTACTACACGACGGACGCCTTTTCTGAGCACGCAATTGGAGTCATCAGGCGCGCGGCCGAATCGGAACGGCCTTTTTTCATCAATCTCAACTACACCGCGCCGCATTTTCCTTTGCACGCGCCACCGGAGGACATCGAGCGCTATCGCGGCCGGTACGCCGAGGGCTACGAAGTGCTGCGTCGTCGTCGTTATGAGCGGTTGGCGTCACTGGGCTTGATCGACCCGTCTGTTACGCCTCTTTCCGATCGCGAAACTCAGTCGAGCGAGTACCGGTACGATTACACGGTGACATCCTGGGAGAAGCTGGAGGTAGTAGCGCGGCGTCGGGAAGAGGAGCGTATGGAGGTCTACGCGGCCATGGTGGATCGGATGGATCAAGGCATCGGGCGTGTGTTGGCCGCTTTAGATGACACCGGACAAGCCGAACGAACCGTAGTGATTTTTTTGTCTGACAACGGCGGCTGCGCGAGCGTGCCTCTGGCGGAGGAATGGGCGCAGTATGAAGCGGATAACCGGGGCATTTCTGTCGGAAACGAAGAGGGCTATGAGTTTCTCGGTCCGGGGTGGGGATGGGCGGTAAATGCTCCCTTTCGCCGTTTCAAAACGTGGACCTACGAGGGCGGAATCTGTACTCCCATGATTGTGCGCTGGCCGGGCATGGTCCCTCCCGGAACGATCTCGCATGCCCCTGGCCATGTGATCGATCTCATGCCAACCTTGATCGAACTAACCGCAGGTGAGTATCCCAAGCAGATCGGCGATTTCCCCGCGCCCTCGATCGAGGGAGAGAGCCTAGTGCCGTCGTTTAAGGGTGTCTCGCAAACGCGGGCCGCCCCCCTCTTTTTTGAGCTCTATGGTAACCGTGCGGTGCGCGACGGTCGCTGGAAACTCGTTTGGGGGGCGAGCCAGAGGCGATGGGAGCTTTACGACCTGGCAACGGATCGATCCGAGACGCGCGATCTTGCCGCAGTGCATCCAGAGCGGGTCAAGGCGCTCGCGATCGCTTGGACCGAGTGGGCGCAGCGGACCGGCAATGTGCGGGGTCGAGCACCGGGCACGTGAGGATGCCTTTCGTACTTCTTTTTTATGAAATCAAAGTCCTTCCTTCTTAGCGCAATCGGAAGCGCTGCCATCGCAACCGCCTTTGCCGTCCCCATTGAGATCGGCAGTCGTCGCGAGTTGTTTGTCGAAGATACGATCGTTGATCGATTATCCGGAAGCGCGGAGTTTCGCCTGAACGAACCTGTCCCTCGGGAAGTGGTGCTGAAACATGACGAGCCTTGGGAAGGTGCCGGGAGCGGTTATCACAGCGTGTTTCAGGACGGACCTCTCTACCGGATGTACTACAAGGCCTGGCAGCGCACCGTTGGGCCGGGTACTCCAAACACCGACGACAATCCGCTGCTGTGCTGCTATGCGGAGAGCGATGACGGGATCCACTGGCGGAAGCCGGTGATTGGACTTTTTGACTTCCAGGGGTCCAAGGCCAACAACATCGTGATGGCGAGTGGTCAGATCGGCGCGTTGCACGTCGACGCGGGGCACCCGGCGGTCTTCAAGGACCTCAACCCGTCGGCTCCAGCCGATGCTCGCTACAAGGCGTTTTTCCGGTCCGACGCGCATTGGGGGAAGGAAAGCGTGGAGCGGCCCCGTGGACTGCTCGCCTTCAAGTCTGCCGACGGCATTCGTTTCACACCGTTGGTGCCGGACCGTCCGGTGATCACCAACGGAGCCTTCGATTCCCAGAACCTCGCTTTCTGGGATACGGTACGCGGCGAGTACCGGGCATACTGGCGCTACTTCCAGCGCAACGACGATGGCAGCAAGGGCGGGGCGACTCCGACCGGCTCGCGCGCGATTCGAACGGCGACGTCGAAGGATTTCATCCACTGGCAAAACGAAGAGAATCTGCGGTACGTCGACTCGCCGGAGGAGCAGCTCTACGTCAACCAAATCAAACCCTACCCGCGTGCGCCGCACCTTTTCATCGGGTTCCCGATGCGTTACATTGACCGCGGCTGGTCGGAGGAAATGCGTGCGCTACCGGAGTTGGCGCATCGTGAGTGGCGGGCCGGGATCGTGCAGCGACTGGGCACGGCCCTGACGGACTCGTTGTTTATGGCCAGCCGGGACGGCGTCACTTTCAAGCGCTGGAATGAGGTCTTCCTGCGGCCCGGGCCAGAGCGGGCTGGAGCGTGGACCTACGGCCAAACCCTGATTGGGTGGGAGCCTGTGGTCACCAAGTCTTCCATCGAGGGAGCCCCGGACGAGCTCTCGTTCTACGTGAGCGAGAGCTACTGGAGTGGTCGGGCCGGCAGCACGGTGCGGCGTTACACGTTGCGGTTAGACGGCTTCGTGGCGCTGCGCGCCCCGATGGCGGGGGGTGAGCTGCTGACCAAGCCCGTCCGCTTCGCGGGCTCGATGCTATCGCTCAACTTTGCGACGTCCGCGCTTGGTAGCGTGCGGGTCGAGATCCAGGACGAACAGGGCCGTCCGCTTCCCGGTTTTTCGCTGGAGGAGTGCGCTCCGCTTTTCGGTGACACGGTCGATCGGACTGTGCGTTGGAAGGGAGGCTCGCTTGCGGCCCTTGCCGGCCGGCCCGTCCGGCTACGGTTCGCGCTCAACGATGCCCAGGTTTATTCTTTCCAGTTCCAGCCCTGAGCGGTGGACGTGTGGGGTGGGAAGCGGCTTGTTTCCGAGCTGTCAGGTCGTGGGGTTCCCGCTCCAGCCCCGCTGAGGAGATCACGCCTCGGGAAGCTGAATCGGAATTTCAGGACCCATGAAGACAAGCACCACCCTGCCTCACGTTCTCCTCGCGGTCGTGGTGCTCATCGTCAGCGCGCGCGGTGCGTCAAAGGAGAGCGCCGCTGCCGCCGAGGCGCAGCAGCGGACGGCGACCGTGGCGTTGATCACCAACGCCGAGGGAGCCCATATCTCGGCTTATCTGGCTTCGCTGGCGGGGTCTCGCGATGTTTCTGGGGTCGTGGTGGCTGATCCGTCGGGTCGGCAGGCGGCCGCGGCGAGGACGGCGCTGGGGGCTCGCTTCATCGCTGCTTACGAATCGGCTGAGGCGCTTTTCGCGGAGCACCGGCCGGAGCTTGCGCTGGTGTCGCTTGAGCCGGGCCTAGCCCCTGCGGCGATCGAGCGGGCCCTTGATGCGGGATGCCACGTCTTGGCCGAGAAGCCAGCGGTCCTGAGCGCCGAGCGTTTCCACGCTTTGGCGCGTAAGGCGGAGGCGAAGGGGCTTCATCTCATGCTGGCGCTCGCCAATCGCTCGCGTCCGGAGATTCGTTTTGCGCGCGAGTGGATTGCCAAGGGTAATCTGGGCCGCGTCTACGGTGTGGAGGTTCACCTGATTGCCGACCAGACCCGGCTCGGGCGGCCGGGGTACGGGGAGAATTGGTACGCCCAAAAGTCGCGAGCCGGTGGCGGACATCTTATCTGGCTTGGCATTCACTGGGTTGACTTGGCCATGTTCGTCACTGGTTCGGACATCACCCACGTGGCTGGTTTCGTCGCAAACGTGGGCGGGAAGCCGTTCGATGTGGAGGACTCCGCGACCCTCAGCCTCCGCTTTGGCAATGGTTCGCTCGGCACGCTGACGTCAGGGTACTACCTCGACAAAGGCTACCACTCGCATTTCAAGGTCTGGGGATCGCAGGGATGGCTGGAGATCAACCTGCACGGAGGAGAGACGCCGGTCCGTTACTACACGACGGCCGAGCCTGACCCGGTCGTGCGGAGCTTTGTGAACGACCAGCCTGACGGCGGCTATTCGCCATTCGTCGCCGACGGCGTGCGCGCCTCGCTCGGCCTCGGTCCGCCTCCGATCACCACGGCCGAGTCCGAGCGTGTGCTCAGGACGCTCTTCGCCGCATACCGGGCGGCCGAGTCAGGCCGCGCGCAAGCGATCCCGTGATTGCTGGATCAATCCTTCGTCGCCTCCTCCTCACCCGCCGCTGCTTTTGCTCTTCTATGAATCCGCTTCACTCGTCCGCCGCACCGCTCCTCACCCGTCGTCAGGTGCTCCACCGCGCGGCTCTCCTCGGCCTCGGTACGGGGATTTCCGGTGCCCTCAGCCCGGTCAGTCTCCGGGCCGCGAACGCGGCCGGCCGCAAACTCCGCGTCGCCGTGATGGCACTTGGTCGTGGCATGGCGCACATCCGGGCGCTGCTTGTGCTGCCCGACGTCGAGATCGCGTACCTCGCGGAGGTCGATCCCGTGCGGCTCGCTGCAGGGATGAAGCTGGTGAGCGAGTCGCAGAAGGCTCCGTGTCGGGGCGTGGTCGATTTCCGGACCTGTCTCGAGGATCCGACGCTTGACGCGTTGTTCATCGCCGCGACGAACTTTTGGCATACGCCCGCGGCCGTGCTCGCGATGCAGGCGGGTAAGCACGTCTACGTCGAGAAGCCCGGCAGTAGCAATCCCTACGAGGCGGAGCTGATCGTCGCGGCGACCCGGAAGTACGGCAAAGTGGTGCAGATGGGTAATCAGCGGCGCACGTGGATGCGTGAGGCGATCGCGGCGTTGCACGCTGGCGCGGTGGGCGAGGTCCGTTTCGCGCGTTCGTTCTACTATGCCTCCCGAGCGTCGATCGCCGCGCCGTCCCGGCCGGCCTCGCCCGATCTAGACCTCGATCTCTGGCAGGGGCCGGTGGCCGACGAGCCCGGGCGCGACATCGCGAAATTCGTCCACTACAACTGGCACTGGCTCTGGCACTGGGGTAACGGCGAGCTCGGCAACAACGGCGTCCACACGCTTGATATCCTCCGTTGGGGACTGCGCGTGAACTACCCGCGCCGCATCAGTTACAACGGCGGTCGGTACTGGCACCGTGATCCTCAGGAGACGCCCGACACTGGCACGGCCGTCTTTGACTATGGGCATTGTGGCATGGAGTGGGTTCAGAGCAGTTGCACGCCACGGACGGCGGAGAAGCCGACGGCCGAATGTGTGTTCTACGGTGACAACGGCACGTTTGCGATCACGGGCGGGACCACGACCGGTTGGACCGTGTACGATCCGAAGGGCGTGAAGGTGAGTGAAGGCAAGGGTCCGAACGCCGGCGACCCGCCCCACGTGGGTAACTTCCTCGATGCCATCCGCGGCAATGCGACGCTGAACAGTCCGATTGAGGAGGGACAGATCAGCGCGATGCTCTGCCACCTGGGCAACATCGCCTATCGTACAAACGTCACCGTCGAATGCGATCCGGCCACCGGCCGGATGATCAACCACCCGGCCGGTGAAAAGCTCTGGAAGCGAGCCTACCGCAAGGGGTGGGAACCTGTGCTCTGAGCGGTGACGCGAGTGAATGAATCTCCACGGTGTAAGGGCGGAAGGCGTGCTGGGTCGGGAACGGGTGGCATTGCGCGGCGGCTATCTTCGGGGGCGACGACTCCCGTCTACTCCGGCTCGGTGCCTCCTCGTTCAGCCTTTCCAGCGCGATCGGTCGAATTGGGCGCCACCTCGCTCGGGTCGACGTGGTGGGGCGTCCGCTATCGTCGGCCGAAAGGGTGGGGCGAGCGCGGTTGGTTTGTTGACCCGGCGTGCTCGGCGGGTCTAGGGAGGTCTCAATGAGTCGCATCCCCGAGTCCTCTCCGCCGGTTGCCACGACGGTTCGCTGGCGAGCGGTGGACACAGATGTTCACCATCAGCTCCGGGACATCTCGGATCTCCGCCCTTACCTCTCGCGGTATGATTGGCAGCGACTTGATGAGTATGGGATGCCGCGCAACAGCAACCTCTACCAAGCGAATGGCGGCTTTCGCGGAGCTCGGGCGGATTGTTTCGGTGCGGGGAATAATGTGGATCCCCGTACGCGTCTCGATCTGTTCCAGGAGAAACTGTTGGACGGCTGTGGCATTGACGCGGCGATCCTGCAGGGGGAGTACACGCCGGCGGTGATGGCCTTGGCGGACATCGATTTTGCCGCGTCGTTATGTCGGGCGTTGAATGACTGGACCCTGGCAGAATGGGTGGGCCGGGACTCGCGGTTCCGTCTGGCCCTCACGATCCCGATTCAAGATCCGGCACTCGCCGTGAAGGAGATTCATCGTCTGGGCGGGCATCCTGCCGTGGTTGCGGTCTATGCCGTCTGTGGCTCGCCGCGCCTGTACGGGCAAAGGTATTATGACCCGGTGTATGCGGCCTGCTCGGATCACGGCTTGGCTTTCGCTCTGCATTTTAGCAACGAAGGCATTGGGATGAATCCGGCGCCGACCGCCGGCGGACATCCTTCATACTACGCCGAGACGTACTTGCTGCGTCCGCAGTTCTATCAAGCCCATCTCTCCAGTCTTCTTTTCGAAGGTACCTTCGAGAAATTTCCCCAGTTGAAGGTGGCGCTTCTAGAGTCCGGTTTCGGCTGGGTGCCGGCATTCAGGTGGCGCGCGGATGCCACGTGGAAGTCGCTGCGGGCACAGACACCCTGGGTGAAGCGCCCACCGAGCGAGTATATTCGAAAGCACGTCCGATTTGCGACCCAGCCCTTCGAAGATCCAGAGCCAGCGGCGGCGCTTGCGAGCGTGCTGGATGGGATGAATGCCGACGAGACCTTGATGTTCTCAAGCGACTTCCCGCACTGGGACTTTGATCCACCGGACGCGATCGCGCGGCGCCTTCCAGCGGGCATCCGAGACCGTGTGATGTTTGAGACCGCGCTTGAGACCTATCCGAAGTTGTCGCGATGACTGGCGCGGCGCGGAAACCGTATCCCGTCTGCCCAGTGGCCGAACTTCCCGCTGGGCAGCGGAGGATCGTGACGATCGAAGGTAAATCGATCGGCGTTTTCAATGTGGACGGGCGGTACTTCGCGCTGCGTAACCGCTGCCCGCACCGGGGGGCGCCGCTGTGTGAAGGACAAGTGGTCGACTTCGTGACCGCGACGAAACCCTACACATGGGAGACGCAACGGCCTGGTGAGGTCATCCGCTGCCCTTGGCATAGCTGGGAGTTCGATCTCACCACGGGACGCTCATTGTGCTTTCCTGACACGATCCGCACAACGAGCTACCCGGCCGGGGCGTCGTCGGCAGTGGAGTCTGAAAAGATTGATACGTACATGGTTACGGATCTTCAAGGCATGGTCGTGGTGTGGTTGTAGCCGCGGCGATCGCGGTGAAGGTCGTGCTGCGGCGCGGGGCCTCGGAGTCAACCGCGGCCCCGCGTAGGTCGAAGCCTGGCCCACCACGTCCCAGAGCCGTTTCGCCAGCCCCCGGTAGGGGCGTCGCCCGTCGCGGGCGGTCTCTCCCGAGAACATTTCTTTGAGCAACGCGGAGTCGATCTCGGAGGAACAGCGGATGGCGGTCTCGGGAGCGAGGGTGAGGGAGTGAAGTCGTGGCCGCTTATCGTCCGTGTCGGCACCTCGCTGGGGAGGCGTGCGTGGCGATGGATCGGACTGTCTGAATCGCGGTCGGTTTGTTTCTCGGCGCGGGGCGTGGTGTCTTCAGCGCGTTGGGTTGGGAGTGAGCGTTGTTATCGCTCTCAACCTCTTCGTCCCAGCCGCTCCCCTGCGGCAGTCCAGTCTGACCAGAACCCCTCCAAGACAAGACCATGAGTAGCGTTCGCGTTTCCCTATCGTTCGTGCCGTCTCCTGTCGCCGCACTTTTGGCGCTTTTGGTCGCCCTTCCGGCCGGCCTCAGTGCCCAAACGGTGGCGTCCGCTTCGTCCTCCGCCGCTCCGGCCAAGGAGGAGCGGATCCCTGTGGACGCGGCCAAGCGCACTCCGCCGGACGAAGCGGTCGAGCTTTCGCCCTTCACGGTTACGGCTGACAACAATGGTTATCAGGCCTCGAACACGATGTCGGGCACTCGCCTGAATACGAAGATCGAGGACTTGGCGGCCTCGATCTCGGTCGTGACAAAGCAGCAGATCCTCGACACCGCGGCCGTTGACCTCAACGACATCTTCACCCTCGAGGGCAACACCGAGGGCATCTACCAGTACACGGATTTTGTGATCGATCGTGGCTTCACGGTGGACACGGTGGCCCAGACCCCGGAGGTCGCGAATCGCGTCCGTGGGTTGGGTCAGGCGAACCTCGCGAACAACGGCTTCGCGAGTTCCCGGGCGATTCCGGTGGACACGTACAACGTGGACTCGATCGAGATCGCCCGCGGTCCCAACTCGAACCTCTTCGGCGTCGGAGAAGTTTCGGGAACGATCAATCTCATCCGTGGCACGGCAAACCTGTCGCGCGATATCACGCAGACGGCATTTCGGGTGGACGATCGCGGCAGCGTCAGAGCCTCCATCGACCTCAACCGCCACTTCTTTGACCGGCGGGTCGCCTTGCGGGTCGCGGCGGTGAATGACGAAACGGAATTCGCGAGGAAGCCCTCATTTGACGACACCCGCCGCATGACGGCGGCGTTGGCCGTGCGTCCGTTCCGCAACACGACCCTGCGCGCTTCGTATGAGGTCTACCGCAACTCGGCGTCACGCGCGAATTCCACGACTCCCCGCGATACCATCACCGAGTGGCGGGCGAATGGAAGCCCGGTCTGGGACCCGACCTTCAATAACAATACCGGTGGCTGGCGTCCGCTCGCGGGGACCACCTACACGTCGATGACAGCGGCGCAGGAAGCGACGGGTCTGCCCCGCGGCATCCTGAACGGCGGGACGGGCTTCTGGAATCGCCCGAGTCTGTACGTCAACCCGGATGGCTCGATCACGCGCTACGAGGTGGCCCGCACGTCGACGACGGCTTTTCCGAGCGGCGCGAACGCGAACCTGCGGTACCAGCAGATCGGCACGGCGATCCAGCGGGGAGGCGGCTTCTATGGCGTTCCGCTGGTTCCCCTTTTCCAGCAGCCCGGCGTGACCGACCCGTCGATTTACGATTGGGAGGAAATCAATTTCGCAGCCCCGAACTATCTGGAGAAGAAGGCCGACATCCTCCAGGTCCAGCTCGAGCAGTGGATCTTGCGGGGCCAGAAGCACCAACTCGCGCTGCAGGCTGGAATCATGCGGGAAGACATCGACAACCGCTCGCGCTCCTTCATCGGTGCGTCCGACGGCGCTCCCCCGGTGATCCAGGTCGACATCAATGAAAAGTTCCTCGATGGAACGCCGAATCCCAACTTCCTGCGTCCCTACGTCGGTGGCACGGAGATGCAGACCTTCAGTCGACCGGAAAAGAACGACAACGCTCGTGCCACGCTGGCCTACCAGCTCGATTTCACGCAGGATGAAGGTCTCTCAAAGTGGCTGGGCCGGCACAATTTCGCGGCCTACGGCGAATTCCGGGAAAATACCTTCGCGCAAAATGCGAACGGCCTTCGCTACCGAGATCAGATCATCTCTAACGAGACGTGGCATACGGCGGCGAATCTGACCAATCTTCCCGCCCGCGGCCCGGAAAATCGTTTCTACACCCGTTACTACATGGGCGACGCGCTCAATGCAGCTGGGTCTGTGATCGATTACGCCGGCGCTCGCCCGTCGTCGCTGTACGGTGCTCAGACCTTCCGCTGGTACAACGGCGTGACGCAGCAGTGGGTGAATGATTCTGTGGACATCGGCGAGCTGTACTTTGCGCTCGGCAAACAGAAGTCGCAGCTCCGCTCTCGCGGCCTTGTTTGGCAGGGCTTCCTGCTCGATAACCGGATTGTTCCCGCGCTCGGCTGGCGGCGCGACAAGAGCCGCTCGGTGCAGAATCTCACGGTCCCGGTGTTGGCGAACGGCTATTTCGACGAATCGTTCCTGGATCGCTTCTCGGAAAACTGGATCGAGAGCTCCGGTCCGACCTCCACCAAGGGTGTCGTCGTGCGGCCTCTGAAGGGCATTGCGGGCCTTGAGAATCGGGCCGCGCGGGGCAATCGCTTCGCCGAGGCGCTGAGCAATCTGCGGCTGCATTACAACGAATCCGACAGCTTTCAGCCCGCGCCAGCGGCGTACAATGCGTTCGGCCAGCTGTTGCCGGACCCGACAGGCGAAGGGCAGGACTACGGGTTCTCCTTCGACCTCCTCGATGGCAAACTCACCGTCCGCTTCAATAAGTACGAGATGTTCTCAAATGCCTCGCGCAGCGGATCGACGGCGGTTCTGGCCAGTCGACCCCTGCGGCTCGACTTTGATACGTCCGGAGACGCCGCAGGATTTGGTGTCGCCGGCGGTGACTCCTTCGACCTTGAAGACAATGCCTACACGTGGGTAACCGCCTTGAATCCTTCCTGGACGCAGGCGCAGGTCCTCACCGAAGTCTACCGCCTCATCAACTACCCGCAGGCTGAGGTGGACGCGATCAAGAATCGCTCGCTTGCCGACATCAACAATGTGAAGTCAAAGGGTACGGAGGTGGAAGTCTACTACAACCCCACGCGCTACTGGACCGTGCGGGCCAACGTCACCCAGCAGCAAGCGATGGACACCAGTCTCTCCCCGAATATCCAGCGCTATATCGACAAGCGTTGGACGACTTGGACCACCCTCCGTGTGCCGACGGGTATTGTCCCCGCCACCGGGCAACCGCTGCCGAACGCTGGTCAGCTGTGGTGGGACGTGGGCGCTCCCGGCGCCACCGGAAACAACATTCCCAAGAACTTCTACGCCAGCGCCGTCGATGCGCCTTACAAGCTTGCGGTCACGAACAGTGGCAAACCGCGTCCGCAGACGCGCGAATGGCGGATGAACCTCACCACCAACTATCGCTTTGCCGGTCTCAAGACCGACCAACGCTGGCTCAACAATCTGTCCGCCGGCGGCTCGCTGCGCTGGGAGGATGAAGCCGTGGTCGGATTCTTGGGCAAGGCGCCGGAGGCGGACGGGGCCATCCGCGAACTCGACGGTAACCGCCCCATCGTGGATTCGTCGCGGACCTACGTTGACCTAATGGCGAGCTACACGCTCAAGTTTCTCGACAATCGCGTGAGCGCACGGCTCCAGCTCAACGTCCGTAATGTCACGGAGAGCGGGCGGCTGCAGGTTGTCGGCTACAATCCCGATGGTACGCCTTGGAACTTCCGGATCATCGATCCCCGCCAGTTCCTCCTCAGCGCGACGTTTGACTTCTAACAGTGCGTCGGACCGCGCTCATTGGGCGGCGGACCGAGTAAATCACCGTCCGGGTTTGCGATGCTGTCCTGGCAGAGGGAGTCGCGCTTCCTCGGCTGAGGCGCGGCTCAACGCCTGTGCGGACGCATGGTGTCTGCGCGTCAGCAGCGAGTGCGTCGCTCAGCTTTGCATCGTCGCGCCGGCAAGCAGAGCGGCGATGCCCCCGAAGAACAGCAAAAGGGCCATCACGGCCAAGATGCCCAGGAGGATGGAAATCCAGCCCAAGCACAGTCCGACCATCGCGAGGCCGTCTCCGTCGAGGGAGTCCGGATTTCGCCGAATCTCCGCCCGCGCCAGATGTCCGGTGACGACTGCAACGATGCTGCCCACCAACGGGAGAAAGCTCCAGCCGAGGATACCCGTTACGAGGCTGGCGATGGCGAGGGCACTGGTTCGCTTCGGCATGCTGGGAAAGTCGACAGTTGTCGTGGTGGATGAAGGCTTCGAGCCGCGACTGGAGCGGCCGAGGCGATAGTCGCTCGGCGGATACGTCCGAGGATCAACCTGAGAGGCTCGTCGCTCTCGGAGGAACCGCCGGATGTTGCAAGACGCTCATCCCAAGACATTAGCCGCCGCTTCGAAGTCCCTGCAAGAGAGATTCATGAGGCGGAATCGCGATGGCGTCCGCGGAACTCGAGGCAGCGCGTCAAGCAGTTGGTTTAATACTTATTAATCGAACCAGCAGTGCCTTGCGAGGCTGCCCATCCGCACCGGGGCGTTTGAACCAACTGTATGCGATAAGGAACGAATCGTCGGAGAGGGGCAGCAGGCTCGTGTACCCGCAGGTGTCGGCCTGGATGTTGTCGGACGTCCGCGGAACCAAGCTGAGTGGGTCTGACCACTGGTTCCCAGTGCCATCGAAGCTGAAGCGAACATCCACGCCGGGGCGGCCGTAGCTGAGAACGACGACGCCGTTGTTCAGGCGCAAGAGTCGGGGCATGACCCCGAAGGCGTTCACGACGGTGGGCTTGGTCCAGGTCTGGCCGAGGTCCGAGGAGCGGCTCGCATAGAGCGGGCCCGCGCCGAGGCCATCGGTGGTGCGCAACATCACGAGGATCGAGCCGTCGGCGAGCTGGACGGTGCCGGGCTCGGTAAAACCCTGAGTGCGAGCGGCGGCCTGAGGATCGGCTTGCGCATCGGGTTCGTAAGCGATCCGGCCCTGGAGCTGCCAGGATCGTCCCGAGTCGGTGGAGCGATGGCACGCTACGTCCCCGTCGCGGGAGCGGGGGTAGACGACAGCGAGAATCGAGCCATCGCGCGCGAGCGTGAGGTCGCCCCACCACACGACGGGAAAGACCTCTTGGATCGTGTAGCGTTGGAAACCGGGGTCGTGGAGGGTGGCACGCTCCGGCAGCCAACGCGTGCCTCCGCGTGGCAGTCGGACCAGCGGAACGCCCTGCAGCGACTCCGGTAACTCATCGTGTCGATAAAAGGTGTACGGCAGGTTGCCGTAGGTTCCGATGATCGTGCCGACTGGAGCGGGGAGGCTCAGCTCGCGCACGGGAATGGCTGGCGGTGTGACATCGTGGCGGCCGGCGATGATGCGGTCGCCGTTCGGGAGGAGCAGGCCGGCGATGCGTTCGGTGGCGGGCACCAGCGTCCACGTTCTGCCGCCGTCCGCCGAGATCCCACGATCGGGTTCGCTGGGTCGGTTGCCGTAGGCGCGTGCGCTATCCTCGTTGACGTGAAAGGAAAGCGCGATGCGTCCGTCGAGGGTACGATCGAGCGTCGGAAATTGGTAGCGGCCCCAGCGCCGCTCCTCGGCGGGGCCCTCGGCCACCAGGATGGGATCGGAGACGATCACTTGCGGGGCCGCGGCGTTCAGGCCGCGGAAGAGGGCGCAGAGGCAGGTTAAAAGCAGGATCCAGCGTGTGATCATCATCGGGACGCAGGAGGGTCCAAGGCCCCGTCCGACGAGGCAAGCGCACGATGCCGATCCGTCGCGCGGAGTCGGGCGTTGTGAACGTGCCGGCGTGCAGACGTCCTCCCGCGAGATGAGCGGCCTCGGAGTACCGCGGCGTGGCTCGTTTGGGCACCGCACTCCGGCCATGTCTCTCGGGCGCGCTCGGGGCGCGATCCGCCCGAAAGAGTGGGCTCGGTGGCGTGGTTCTGCCCGCTCAGCGGGAAGTCCATAAAGGGGCCTGCTAAGATAAACCCCGTTATCCTTTAGGGACTAACGGGTTTTTGAAACTGGCGGGATGGACGGGACTCGAATTCGCTGAAAGTGCTGGAGCAGGGGGACCTACGAATTAAATGGGTGGACTCAGATGGACTAGAATGGACGGCGATTGCCCTGATTCTGACGGGAATTGGCGGGGTGTCTTGGGCCCGTGAGTAGCTCCTGGAATTTCAGTGTCTCATGGGGGGCGGTGCTTGCGCGGTCAAAGTGCACGAAGTTTTCGCCCATTGATTTAGCGAGAACGTGGGCTGTCGAATTGAGTGCATGTGTCCGACGGAGTGCCACACTGAGTGTCGTTGAACGGACACTGGGCGTCACTGATAGTGACGCGGATGGTCACAGGCAGTGACGTTTCAGGACGCAGTAGCGGGACGCCAGGACCCCGCAGGAGCGGGTGAGGTCGTCGCGGTTGGTCAGGTTGGGCAGCCGCGAGAGGATGTCGCGGAGGTGAGCGAGCGGGTCGACGCCGCGGCGCTGGGACGAGACGACGATGGCGTAGATGATGGCGGAGCGGTCGCCGGCGTCGGGATGGCCGATGAACAGGAAGTTCTTCTTTCCAATCGCCGAGGGCCGGATCGCGTTCTTGAGCAGGTTCGTGTCGAGGCGGGTCTCACCATGGTTGCAATGGGCGACGAGCGCATCCGACTCCGAGCAGGTAATGGCACGCCTTGCCGGACGCCGACTGGGGCAGGCTGCGCCGGGCCAGCAGCACGGCCGGCAGCATCCCGATTCGCGTCTCGAAATCCATTGCTGTGTCTCCGCGACGATGCAGCGTGCCGCCCGCAGCCGGCCCGACGTCTTGGGTGGCCTCGACTCAATCCACCGTCAGAACCACCTTGACGCTCCCGTCGACAGCAGACTTCTCGAGGTAGCAGATGGCGTTCGGGTTTGCAGCGACGAACCCCTTCACGTCGACGCTGCTGGCGAGCTCCGTGAGCGGAGTGCTCTTTCCGGAGAATACCAAGCGCGACCACGCGGCCTTGACTTTTGAGGGAGCCGATGTGCTCGGCGTCCCGGATGGCGCGAGATCCCGTGCCGATCCTTTGGTATCCGCACCGCGCTTTTCAGTCGCTCAAGTATGCTTCGACTTTTTGATCGTGCCTCTGGTTGCGAACCCCCGCTCATCCGCCTCGTCGTTTACCGCTCCGGATCTTGTGCAGTCAACTCTGTCACAACCAAGCCTCCAGAGCGGGGCTAAGCGCTTCGCGGATAGAATCGCCTTCGCGGACGCGCAGCAGGCAAGGAATATTGTGCCGCGTGGCAAATTCGAGTGCCCTTGCTTCCCCCATCACCATGAGCGCCGTGGCCAACGCGTCAGCGCGCCAGCAGGCGGGATCCAGCACCGTCGCACCGGAAACATTCGACGCCGTCGGGGCGCAGGTTGCGGCATCGATGGTGTGCGACATGACCCGGCCATCGTGGATGAAAAAACGCTTGCTGTCGCCGGACGTCGCCACCGCCATTTCATGCAGGGCGATGACGGCGTCGGCGCCTTCGATCTCGACCCACCACGGCAAACCATCTGGCTGGACACCCCATCCGGCCAGTTCACCGCCGACCTCGACAAGGGCGGCGACGCAGCCGGGTTCGGCCTTAACCAGTCGAAGCAATTCGTCGGCGGCGAAGCCCTTGGCGATGGCGCACAGGTCGATACGCACACCGTCTGGCTTTACCATGCCGTCGACCTGCCAGGTCAGGCGACGCCAGCCACCGCCAGTCAGACCGGAAACATCCGCCAGCCCTTCCGGTACGGCTTTTGCCCCGAAACCCCAGGCTTCGACGGCGTCTAACAAACACGGATCGAAAGCGCCGTCGCTCAGGCGTGCGGTATCAAGGGCATGGCCCATGACCGCGGTGAGCATCGGCGGAAGTTCGATGAAGCTGCCCGGCTCGGCGGTGTTGAACCGGGTCAGGTCGCTGTCCGCTCGATACGGCGACATTTCGCGGTCGACCTGGTCCAGCTTGGTTTGAAGGCGCTTGGAAATCTGAGCAAAAGTGCGTTCGCTCAGGTCAGGAGCGGCCAGAAGGATCACTTTCCAGGTGGTGGCGAAGGCCTCGCCTTCCAGAACATACTTTCGTGCCGTCTGGTGCGCCTTGGGCATGGCGCCCAGCTCCGGAATCAGAACCTTGCGGCTGCTGACTCCCTCGGGATTCACGGTTTGTAGGTCAGGGTGACCGTGCCCAACTCGCTTTGGCCCTTGCCCGACACTGTGCCGCCATTGCCGGGCGAATAGGTGAAGGGCACCTTGACAACTTCACGTCCGCCGGTTTCGCGCGCGGCTTCGACCATCAGGACATATGATCCGGCCTTCAAGCCGCTCACATTGGCAGTATCGATAAAGACGGTGTGGCGGCCCGGCGCGCGCGTCGCCGAGGTCACGCCATTGATCGGCAGGGTCAGTTCGCGGCCGCTCTTACGCCACCACTGGCGCAGATCCTTAAGCCAACTCTGACCGGCGCCGTCTCTCTTTTTGACATCGTACCAGACGAAAAGGTTGCCGGCATAGCTGCCATCGCTGTTTTCCTTTTCCAGCCAGCCCGCGACATACGGTTTATGATATTCAGCGACACTCAGCCGCGGGATTTCAATGTCGATCACGAGCTGGCCGGCGCTCGCATCCGTCGCTGTGAGAGCCAGCGCCCCGCCGGCAAAAAGAAGTGATGATTTAATCATGGATGAACATTTGAAAGGACGCTCGACCCCTGCGAAGTAAGCTTGAGATTTACAGAGCTGGGCGAGGGGAGTCAACGGGAGCGGCGGAGGCAACACCTTGTAACCCCTTGCGGAAAAAGGCCGGTTGGCGGTGGAGGCCGTAAAGCGACTAGCTGCGTTCGGCGGAAATAAGTTGTAGTGTTGGTCGCAACGGGCCCTTGGAGCGGTTGGGTCGCGATACCCACGATGGACGAACCAATGGGTTGCCCATTTTGCGGTCAAGCCGTTAGGCTTTCGCCGCGGATCTACACCGATCCGATCAAACTAAAATGAACAGCGCCATGACCTTTGGAGGCCGATGTGCTTGGCCTCCCGGCCGGCGACGACAATCCATATAAAGTCCTCCAATCGCCGCGCCTCAAGAAGTTGTATCCTGGTGGCTCGGTCTGCGCGGTCATGAGTCATCGGGATACGAGAGCCCTCGAGGGACTGACAGATACTCTTTGCCACCGCTTGGGACGCTAACACCGCCGCCCCCGAGAAACAGCAGGTTCGATCCGTGCTCCGGAACCTTGCAGACGGAACCACCGCTCTGGGTGTCGTGTGAGAACGGAGCGAAATCATCAACCTGGGCCTGGCCGCGTTTCACCGTCTCATCATAGAGGTCGAAGTGAACTGATAGGCCAGGATTCAGCCCCGTCACGTTTACGCTGAAGTCGTCGAAGTGCGGGAGGCCGGCTGACGGTAAGTGGGTGGCCGTGTCGTAGGCCGGCAGCGTCTGGCTCGACGAAAACGGAAGTCCACTTCCCGGTAATAGGTGGGAAATTGGTCGTGAGTCGGGAGGTTGCCGCTGGAAGAGTCCGGGACGTCGATCGGTGGAGTGCCAAAGGTGGGGGCGCCGATGTCGAATGGGCCGCCATTCATGCCGCCCAGCACTGAAAACATCCCCACGATTTGCTGGGGATACTCAAAACGCGCCTGTCCTCAAAGTTTGGTGTAAAACACAAAACCCGTTATCCTCAAGAGGCTAACGGGTTTTAAAAACTGGCGGGATGGACGGGACTCGAACCCGCGACCTTCTGCGTGACAGGCAGACGCTCTAACCAGCTGAGCTACCACCCCGAAGTGGGAAAGACCGCGGACGCTAGGTTTGCCCGGGGGTGAGTCAAGCGTCCTTTTTTTACGCGGCCGAAAGAATCGTTTTGTGCGGCTAAGCTCACGCTCCGGCGGAGCCCCACGTGTCTTTGAGTGTGATGGTGCGGCTGAACACGAGGCGATCCGGGCGGCTATCGCGCGCGTCCGGCGTGAAGTAGCCGAGGCGCTCGAATTGCACGCAGTCACCGGGCTTGGCCGAGGCGAGGAGAGGCTCCAGCTTGGCCGATACGGTTTCGAGGGAGCGGGGATTCAGGACCTTTAGGAAGTCTTCCTCCGCTGCAGGTTCCGGGACCGTAAAGAGGCGATCGTAAAGGCGGACTTCGGCGTCGACGCAGTGACTGGCGCTGACCCAGTGAATCGTGCCCTTCACTTTGCGGTCCGCGTTCGGCTGGCCGGCGCGGGTCGTGAGATCTGCCGTGCAGCGCAGTTCAACGAGGCGGCCCTCGGCATCCTTGATGATCTCGTCGAGCCGGATGATGCAGGCATACTTGAGTCGCACCTCGCCGCCCGGCTTCAGCCGGAAATACTTCGGTGGGGGCACTTCGGCAAAGTCGTCGCTCTCGATGTACACCTCGCGGGTCAGAGGGATCGGACGGGTCGTCGGGGTCTCGGCCTGCGGATTGTTCGTGGCACGGCATTCGACGGTCTCACCCGGAGCGAGGTTCGTCAGGACGACGCGGATCGGGCGGAGTACGGCGAGTCGGCGTTCGGCGACGGCGTTGAGTTCGTCGCGGACCGTGTGCTCGAAGAGCGCGATGTCGGTCACGCTGTCGTACTTGGTGACGCCGACACTGGTCACGAATCGGCGCAGGGCCGGGGCCGGCACGCCGCGGCGGCGTAGGCCGGAAAGGGTGGCAAGACGAGGGTCGTCCCAGCCGGATACGACGCCTTCCTCGACGAGCTTGAGGAGGCGTCGTTTCGAAATCAGCGTGTAGCTTGGTACGAGCTTCGCGAACTCGTACTGGTGCGGCAGCGCGCGGGGCAGGTTCAGCTTGGCGAGGATCCAGTCGTAGAGCGGTCGGTGATCGACGAATTCGAGGGTGCAGATGCTGTGCGTGATCCCCTCGAGGTAGTCACTCAGGCAATGTGCGTAGTCGTAGAGGGGATAAATGCACCATCCTGCGCCAGCGTGGTGGTGGGTCACATGGCGAATCCGGTAGAGCAGCGGGTCGCGCAGCCACACGTTGGACGACGCCATATCGATGCGGGCGCGGAGCGAGCGCGCGCCATCCGGAAACTCGCCGGCGCGCATGCGCTGGAAGAGGTCGAGGTTCTCCGCAATCGAACGGTTACGGTAGGGCGACTCCCGGCCCGGGCGGTCCGGGGCACCGCGGTACTCGTCGGTCTCCTTAGGCGAAAGATCGCACACGTAGGCATCGCCGTTGCGGATCAGCGTCAGGGCGTACTCGTACAGGGCGTCAAAGTAGTCGCTGGCGAAGAAGGCTTCGCAGTCCGCGTCCTTGGTCCCGGCCGGGGCTGGAGCGATCAGCCGGTCCGTGCGACCGTCGGCTGCGGTCAGCGCTGCCGGCTTAGCGCCGCGCGGTTTCACGCCGAGGCAGTGGTCGGCCCAGCCAGCGATCAGCCAACGGACGTCAGCGGTGATGGAGTCGACGTACTCGACGTCCTCCTTGACCGGATTGGTGTCGTCGAAACGGAGGTTGCAGCGGCCGTTCTGCTCGCGCGCGATACCGAAGTTCAGGCAAATCGACTTAGCGTGGCCGATGTGGAGGTAGCCGTTCGGCTCCGGGGGGAAGCGCGTGACGATGGACGTGTGCCGTCCGGCCGCGAGGTCGGCCGCGACGATGTCGCGAATGAAGTCGCTCGGAGGGGCGGAGGTGCTCGGGTCCACGGACATGGGGGGCTAACTCAAGCAGGTGGCGACCGGGCAAGGCAACGGCGGAGTTTCCCGCGGGAGGGTCTGCGCGGGAGGCCACATTGAAGCAGTCGCAGGGTCGAGAACGAGGGGCGGGTTGGTCCGACAGAGAGTGGTTGGGTTAGCGGAGTGGGCGTGTGGCGTCACCGCGTTGGGAAAGGGGGCGATCAGCGGGACTGGCAAGGCACGGCGCGCCCGGTGGCCGAGTCGTCTCTGTGGCGGGTACAGCGGAGGAAGATGCCGGAACTCTGGCGGGCACAAGCCGTGCGGAGGTCAGTGGAAATCGTGAGAGGCGGGGGCGAGCAGCTCGCCGAGGGGCAGGGGGGCGAATTCCTCTGCGAGGACGTGGATCACTCCGGCGCGGTGCTGGAGGCGCCCGGTGATTCGCAGTGCGGGTTCCTCGCTGATGACCTGCCGGAAGCGCTCGAAGAGGGCGGGGCGGACAATGGCGTTGGCGATGCCGGTCTCGTCCTCGAGGCTGACGAAGACCGTGCCCTTTGCAGTGCCGGGGCGTTGGCGGCAGATAACGCAGCCGGCGATGGTCAGGCGGGTGCCGTCGGCTCCGAGGGCGAGATCGGCGGCGCACCAGGCGTCGGTCAGTTGGGGCCGCAGTCGAGCCAAGAGATGGGGCCCGTTGGTCAGGCCGAGGATCGCGAGGTCGTTACTCTGGCGCTCGGTGACGGACATGGGCGGGAGCGGGCAGTCGGTCGTGGTCACCGTGAAGCGGGAGGTTTCAGGTGTGAGCGTGAAGAGGGTGTCTGTGGAAAGCTCGGCGCGGCGGTGCTGATCCGCGTCGTCCATGACGACGGCGGGATCTTCGTACAGCAGTAGCGGCTCCGCGAGGGTCCACGCCGACTCCACCTGCCACAGGGCGGCGCGGCGGTGGGGAACGAGGGCGTTGAGCGCGCCGACGCCGGCGAGGAGACGTCGCTCGGCGGGATTAGCGGGCGTGCGGGCGAGAAAATCGGCGAGCGAGCAGAAGGGTTTAGTGGCGCGCGCTGCGAGCAAGGCAGAGATCGTGCTGCGTCGCAGACCTCGAACACTGCCCAGACCGAGGCGCACGGCGCGGGCGGCGCCCTCCGAGCCCTTTTTCTCACCGGCTCCGTCGTCCTCGACCTCGCAGGATTCCGCTGAGGCTTGCACGCAAACCGGCAGGACGCGTACGCCGTGACGCCGGGCGTCTTGCACGATCGTCGCTGGGGAGTAGAACCCCATCGGCTGGTGGTTCAGCAGGCTCGCGCAGAACTCCGCGGGGCGATGGACCTTCAGCCACGTGCTCGCGTAAGCGAGCAGCGCGAAGCTGAGCGCGTGTGATTCCGGGAAGCCGTAGAGTGCGAATGAACTCGCAGTGGCAACGACCTTGTCCGCTACGTCCGCGACCATGCCGCGCGCGATGAGTGAGCTCCGCAGGTGTGCGAGCACGCGTTGCAGTCGTTCTCCGGAACGTTTGAAGCCAAGGGACCGGCGTAGTTCCTCCGCCTCCGAGCCGGAAAACCCCGCCAGCGTCATCGCCACAGCGAGCATCTGCTCTTGGAAAAGCACCACGCCATGCGTGCGGCCGAGGATGGGACGGAGGACCTCGTTGAGGCTCTCGTCGATGCACGTCTCGGGCTCCTCGCCAGCGCGGCGGCGGAGCAGGGGATGGACGAGTTGACCGACCACTGGGCCGGGGCGGACGACTGCCACCTGCATCGCGACATCGTAGAACGCGCGTGGCCGCAGGCGCGGTAGCGTTGCCATCTGGGCGCGACTCTCGATCTGAAACGTGCCCAGCGTGTCCGCACGGCACATCGCCTCGTAGGTGGCGGGATCGTCCTGCGGGATCGCCGAAAGTTCCGTTGGCCCTCCGTGCTTACCGCAACGATGGAGACATTCCTGCAATACTGCCATCATTCCCAGACCGAGGAAGTCGACCTTTACGATTCCGAGCTCCTCGCAGTCGTCCTTGTCCCATTGTACCACGACGCGCCCCGGCATCGTGGCGGGTTCTAGGGGCACGATTGTATCAAGCGATCCGGCGCCGAGGACCATGCCGCCAGAATGCTGACCGAGGTGTCGAGGCAGTCCGCGCAGCCGCGAGTAGAGGCGGGTGAGCGCGGCAAAGCGGGGATGCGACGCAGGCAAGCCGGCGAGGGCGAGCTGCCGTTCGAGCGCGACGGTGTGCGGGAAATCTCCGGAGGCGAACAGCCGTGAGAAACGGTCGAGCAGATCCTCCGGCAGGCCGAGCACCTTGCCTAGCTCGCGCGCGGTATTTCGGCCGCGGTAGGTGATGACGTTAGCGGTCATCGCGGCGCCGCGCGGGCCCTGGCGCCGGTAGACCTCCTGCAGCACGGCCTCGCGCAGTTCGCCGCTGGGGAGATCGAGGTCGATGTCAGGCCACGACGGATGGCCATCAGCGCCGACGCGCCCCTCGCTGAGGAAGCGCTCGAAGAGTAGACCGCGGGCGATGGGATCGACGGCGGTGATACCGAGGGCGAAGCAGACTGCGCTGTTGGCGGCGCTGCCGCGGCCCTGTACGAGAATGCCCCGCTCTCGGGCCCAGCGGCAGATATCCCATACGCACAAGAAATACCCGGCGAACCCGAGCTTGGCGATGATCGTGAGTTCGCGGTCCAGTTGCGCACGGTGACGTGCCGTGAGGGTGGAGAAGCGCGCCGGTGCAGCGGAAAAAGTCTGGTGTCTCAGCCAGGAATCCGCGGATTCGCCGAGTGGCGTGGGGAAAGTCGGAAACTGATAGCCGAGATCACGGAGGGTAAACGTGAGCTCGGCGGCGACCGCGCCAGCCTGGGCGAGCAGCGCGGGCCGGTCAGCGAAGAGACGCTGCATCGCAACGGGTCCGCGCAGGTGTCGGGCGCTGTTTGGCGCGAGCAGGCGGCCGGCGCCGTCAAGGGTCGTATGATGTCTCAGACAGGTGAATACATCGGCGATCTCACGGTCCTCCGGTCGGGCGTAGGCGACGCCGCCGGTAGCGAGCTGCGCGAGTCCGAAGCGGCGGGCCAGCGTGTCGAGCATCGCCTCAGTCTGGGACTCCCCGCGGACGCGGTGACGCTGGACCTCGACGAAAAGATGCTTTGGACCAAAAATCCGGATCAACGGCAGCAATGCCTCGGCGGCTGCTTCGGGGCCGCCGGTGGACCAGGCGCGCAGCACGGGACCGTCGGTATCTCCGGTCAGGGCAATGAGTCCGCCAGCGTGAGCAGCCAGTTCGTCCCAGCTGGCGTAGCAAGGACGTTTGCGCTGGTGTGCGTCGGGGAAGGGCAGGTCGGTTGGGCGCTCTGTCAGCCGGGCGGTGGTGAGGAGGCGGCAGAGATTGCGGTACCCGGTGCGGTCGGCCACGAGCAGCGGGAGGGCCGAGCCATCGGCGAGGGTGAGTTCGCAGCCGACGAGGGCGCGGATGCCGTGGTCGCGACTGGCATGGTACAGGCGCGGCGCGCCGTATACGCCGTCGCGGTCGCACAGCGCGAGTGCGGGCAAGCCGAGTGCGGCGGCCTCCGCGGCGAGATGCTCCGGCAGGCTGCCGCCGCGGAGAAAGCTGAACGCGCTCCGGGCGTGCAGTTCGGCGTAGTCCGCGGGATCAGTCATATTCGCCTTCAAGCTGCCAGCCTTCCGGCAGGTGCAGCAGTCGGTAGAGCCCACCGGAGTCGAGGCGCACGTCCCATTCCTCACGCTGCCAGGCGAGGTCGGCGCGCCACCATTCACCGCTGGCGAGCCAGGGACCGACGCAGGCGGTGACCTCCCCGGCCACGTCGTTGCTGCGCACGAAGGAAGGGCGATGTTCGGAAAGTTCCACCCAGGCGGGGCGGGGAGGACGAAAGCGTCGCAGCGGAGGCCCGAGGACCAGCGGCGGAGCCGTGGGATGGGACGATGGCGGTGGGGACAGAGACGTCGGCGGAAGGGAAAGACGAAACGCGTCAGGTCGGCGGCTGTCTTCGACTGTGGGTGTGCCGGTGCGGTCGGGGCCGACCAAGGCGATGGTGCGGGAGAGCGTCTCGGCGAAGCTATGCGGATCGCGCAGCGTGGCGTCGAGCAGGCCGGGCTGCCGCAGCAAGGGGCGGGTGGGCGCGAGGCGGAGAGTCAGGCCTACGACGGGTGATGCCGTGTGTAGTGACTCGAGTCGCGTGGCGAGGACGCGGAAAAGGGTGGCCGGGTCGCTGCAGGGCTCAGGTAGAGGAATAGTCGATACCGAATCGGGTGGGTCCTCAAGGTGAAGCTGCAGCTCCATTCGACTAGCGGCAAAGCTGGCGTTGGCTAAATCGAGGCAGAGTCGGTCCAGCAGGCGGCGCAGGATAAAGTGTACGGGCTCGAGTGTGCCCACCTCGTGATCGAACGCATGGCGAGCGATGAAGTGTGCGGTTGGGCGCGCGGGCGTGAGTGGTCGGATGGTTTTCCCGGCGGCCCGTTCCCAGAGGGCGAGGCCCTCGGCGCCGAGCCGGCGGGCGATCTCCGCGCGCGGCAGGTCGGTCAGGTCTCCGAGAGTGCGAACGCCCCAGCGGGCGAGGATGGACTGCAGCGTCTCCGGCGGCGCGGCGGCGGAGAGCGGCAGCCCGGCGAGGAAGGTGCGGGGATGTTCGACGGTTCGGATCTCCCCGGCGGCGCATTCCCGGGCGGCGTAGAGCGCGAGCAGCGGGGTGGCGGCAAGACCGGCCGAGACCTGTAGGTCGAGCTCGCGCAACTGCGCGACGGCGGCCCGCAGGCGTGGTTCCCGCTGGTGGGTGGCGTGGCCGGAGAGGTCGAGGGTGCAGACTCCCGGATCGGTTTCCTCGATGACGGGGGAGAGTGAAAAGCCGACTGCCAGCAAGGCGGCGGCGGCCTCTGCCTCGGCGGACGGATCGGCGGGCAGGAGCTGTAACCGCGGGCACCGGGCGAGAGCTTGGGACGGAGATGAACCAAGGGTAACGCCGTCGGCGCGGGCCTGCGCACAGGCGGCCAGGATCACGGCGCGGCGGTGCGAGCCGGACAAAAGGCCAAGCGGTGCATCACGTTCGCGTCCGTGGCGACTGCGCCGCAGGGCTTGAAGCGGAAAGTCGGCCGCGAGTAGGACTGAGAAGGCGGGCGCCTTCGTTGAAGCCGGTGTCTCCATGAGCAAGGAGAGGACTCAGGCTCCGGCGACATGGACGAAGGCGGATCGATTGCGATCCACCTCGGCCTGTAGTTGGGTGGCTAAGGTCGACTGCCCCTCGTGCAGCGTGGCGAAGGCATGCGAGTGGCGCAGCCGCAGTCGCACGCGGGAGCACGGGATGAGGGGGAGGGGAGAAAGAATCAGGCCCGCCACGCCGGAGGACTCGACGGCTCGCTGCAGACGGTACCACGGAAGAGAAGGAAGCCGGCTCACCCGGATCAACGGCACGCCCCGCAGATCGAGCACCACCCAGGTAAGATTGGCATCGCGAGCGAGCAGATCGGTGGCGGCCAGAGCCTCTTCGGGAGTGCGTGGCCTCACCCAGATCAGGTGTTCCAACGAAGTGGACGCGTAGGAAGCGGGATCAAATGCATTGGCCGCATCGACCAAGGCGACGCGGAGCCGTGCCTGGCGCGTCGTGGCCAGCAGCCCGGACAGCAGCAAGTGGCCGCCGCAGCTAGGCGAATCGCAGACAATCTCCGTCAAGGCAGCGTGGGGCAGGCCCCCGAGCACCTGATCGATGCTAGGAAGCCCGGTGGGCAGGGAAGATTCTGCGTTTCCGACGGAAGAAGGAGAAGCGTTCCGCCGGGCAATGAGTTCCCGCAATGCGGTGAGGGTAGATGCAGAAGAAGGTGAAGCGACGGAAGCAGCGGAATGCATGGCGGAGTGCGCGGGCGAACGCGCGGAGGTGCGGCCAAAAAGGAAGGAGCGAATGGCGATGCGCAGGGGTGCGTCGCCCGTTGGAGAAATGCCCCGGCGGAGCGGAATCAGCTGGCGGACGCCGTGGGCGACAGAGGCGAAGCAGCCGGCAGGGTGAGGATCAGACGGTGGCGCGCAGTAATCCGACCATGACGCCCTGGATCGTGAGATCGACGGCGGGCAGCAGGTCGGGATAGCGGGGGTTCTCGGCGCGCAGGCAGGCGCGTCCCTCGTGGCGGATGAAGCGCTTGAGGGTGGATTCCCCATCGATCAAGGCGGCGACGATATCGCGGGGGCGGGGTTCGCGTGGAGTGAGGAAGACGATATCGCCGTCGAGAATGGCCGCGCCGGTCATGGAGTCTCCGCGGACGCGCAAGGCATAGACCGGAGTGCCGTGGCGTAGACCGAGGGAGGAAACATCCAGGGCGAGGAAACGATCGGGCTCGCGTTCGTTGGCCGCGGGAAGGCCGGCGGGAATGACGCCGTACAACGGCACGTCCGACAACGTCGGGCGGCGCGTGGAAGGTCCCGGCGGTAGCAACCCACGGGCGTGGCCGGGCAGTCGTCGCAGCAGGCCCTTGGCGGTGAGTACCTGCAAGTGGCGTTGCACGCCGTAGGGACTGGCGAGTTTGCAATGCGCCTGGATTTCCCGGATCGAAGGCGAGACCCCCTGCCGTTCGCGATGCGCGAGGATGAAGTCGAGAATCTGGCGCTGGCGCGGCGAAAGAGTACTGGGCATAGTGTACAAATGAACACGTAAAAGGATTCCCGCAACCCTAGTTTGGTTTGGAATACGATCACTTCCTTAAGTGTCATATTATTAGGATTTTACCTATGGACCGGCTGGAATTAGAGGTGTTGGGGATGGGACGGAGGGGCTGCTTCCGCAAAAGCGCTTGCCACCCTAGGGGGCGCGTGGACACTCGCCCCACCAAGCAAATCCGGTGGGCTCAGCCCGCCTGACTCCGTCATGGACGAAACGCCCACACCCGAAAATCCCGCCAACAAGGGATTTAACCCGATTGATCTGAGCCAGCTTCAGGGCTTCAGCTTCGGCACGCAATGGTCCCAGGAAAAAGCGGATCCGAACGCTCGTTCGGGGGCGCGTGAGGATGCGCCGCGCCGCGAAGGTGGCCCCGGGCGGGATCGGCGGGGCTTCCGTCGTCCACAGGGGTTCTCGGGCGAGATGGGCGGGGGGGATCGTCCGGATTCTCGTGGCTCGCGTGAGCCGCGTCCGTTCGGCTCCGGTGAAAACCGGGGCGGTCCGCGCCGCGAGGGTTTCGGCGGCCCGCGTGGCGGCGACCGTGGTCCGGGAGTCGGAGCGGGTGCCGGCATGGGTGCGGGCGAGCGTGAGCGTCGCCCAGGTGGGCCGCGTTTTGGCGGCCCGCGGGAAGACTTTGTGCGCCCCGAGGATCGTGGGCCCTACATTAGCCCGTACTTTGCTGTGACGTTCTATCCAGAGGACGCGAGCTTTACGGCGCTGGCGAAGACGATCCGCTCGTCTTGCCGCACGTTCGAGTTATTCGACATCGCGAAGACGGTGATCGGCAAACCGGAGCGTTTTGTGGTGGTACTGGCCCGGAAGGCGCCGGAGTCCGACGCGGCGGCGGCCACGAAGCCGGCACCGATCTCGGTGTCGGTGCCGGATGGTTTGCCCTTTGAATCCGATGAGGCGGCGATCGCGCACGTGCTCGAAAAGCACCTCGGTCTTTTCTTCGACGTCGCCGACGTGGAGATCGACCCGCCGAAGGGGAATTTCCAAGTGATCAACAAGTGTTCGATCACCGGCGAGTTGCTCGGACCGCCGAACTACCACCGTTACAACCAGATCCTGCAGCAGCACCACGCGGCGCGAATCAAGGGACTGTCCTTCGAGGCGTTCCGTGGTCGTGTGGAGTCCGTGCGCGATCCCGAAGCAGTGGCGCAGTGGCAGGCGAAGATGCGGAAGGCGACACGGTATACGTGGAAGCAGGGCTCCGCAGTCGTTGCCGCTCCTTCGGCGGCGCCGGCAGAGGGTGAGGCCGCAGCAGAGGCTCCGGCGGCGCCTGCGGCGCTGGCGTTTGACTCTTTTGATGAGGCGAGACTGTACCTGTTGACCCATGCGCGGGAGAAGCTCGTGCGCCCGATGGACAGCGTGCGGTTTCACGGAGCGATCCTCGCGACGCTGCCGGCTGGCGAAGTTCGCCGTGCGGTGGAGGGAGCGTGGGAGCGTCAGCGTCGTTTCCCGCTGGATACGGCGAATGCCCTGCGCGGACGCCTTCGTCGGGAAAACTTCACGATCTTCAAGAAGGGATCGAAGGGTGTGAGCTACGTATGCGCGGTGAAGCGCAAGTTCCGGATCCCCGGGCAGACCTTCTCGGAGAGCATTGGCTCGCTGATCACCTACATTGAAGCGCATCCGATGGTGCGTGCGTCCGAGCTGCCGGCGAAGGTGCTGAACATCGCGATTCCAGCGGCGAGTGCGGCCAAGGATGCGGCGTCCTCGACGGAGGCGTCATCCATGCCGGCACTCACCCCCGAACAGCAGAGCCGCGTCGCCCGCATGCAGGGTGACTTGCGCTGGCTGGTGACGGAAGGGTACGTGACGGAGTTCCTTGATGGCCGACTGTTCGCTCCGCCGGCGATGGTGGATGCGCGCAAGAAGGAGATCGAAAGCTCCGAGCACGATCCCGAGAATTTCCCGGAGGTGCCGGCGGTGGAGTCGGCTCCCGCTGCCGCTCCGGCGGTGGCGACCGAGTCCGCCTCGGCGGTTGCCTCGGAGCCTGTCGCTGGGGCTGCGGATTCCGTCGCTGAGGCTCCGGCTTCGGCTACGGAAGGGACGTCGGGAGCGACGCCCTCTTCGGCGTCTTGATACCCTAGGTGGGCGAAGGATCGGACCGGCTCGCACGATTTTGGTCGCGCGTAGCCGGTCCTCCTGTGTAGGGACCGGGGGTATGATCATCGCTGACATCGCCAAGATTCCGGGCCGGACTTTCCCTGCGCGTCGCTGGACGCGCGGAATGGTGGGGCAGGCCGGGCAGCCGATTCCCGCCAAGGGATTTGCCATGGGTTACGTGGTCCTTGAGCCGAATGGCGGCCAGGTTCCGTGGCACAACCAAGAGCAGGAAGAGGTCTACATGGTCCTCGAAGGTCGTGGGGAAATCTGCGTCGGCGAGGAGCGCCGCGAGATCTCCGCCGGACAGGCGGTGTTCCTTCCTCCCACGGTGTTTCACCAGCTCACGAATACCGGCGATGAGCCGCTTCACATGATGTATATCTACTGCCCTGGTGGCGATGTTGCGCACTGGCGGCAGGAGCTGGAGGGCTCGTTGCCTCCGGCAGGGGTGGGTCCCACCCCGCCGTTGCCGGCGGGCGCGGCGCCGCAGTGCACCCTCAAGCCGGGCGCTTGAGTGAGCGGTTCAGGCGCGGCGCGACCGCAGGGTCGCGCGGCGCCAGGCGCTCGGAGTCTGACCCGTCTGTCGGCGGAACCAGCGCGCAAAGTAGTTCGGGTCATCGAAGCCGGCTCGGGCTGCGGCGAGGCTGACCTCGGCGACCTCCCGCAGCGCGTGCTGCGCAGCCTCCAGGCGGAGTTGGTCGCGCATCGCGCGCAGGCTGAGCCCGTGCTCGCGCTTCAGCCGGCGGGTGAGGGCGTCGCGGGCGTAGCCGGAGGCGCGGGCGATCTCGGTGAGCGAGCGGGCCGTGCGGAGTTGCGTCCGTACTTGCTCAAAGAGCGGAGGCGTTGAAGCGCCGCCGTGGCTTGGGGCGCGCGCACCCTCGGATCCGGGCTTCCGGGGTTCGAGCAGGCGTGCGACCACGGCGATGATCGCGGGGTAGTCAGAGAGGGTAGGGCGGCCCTTCGTGGGCACCCGCGCAAGCAAGGCGTGCAGGTCGTTCAGTGCGTCCTGCGGTAAACGGCGGTGAGCGAAGCGAGGTGGCCGGTGAGGTGTCGCGTAGTCGAGCACGAGACAGAGTGGGCGACTTGTGCCGACGACGGAGAAACCGTGGGCCGTACCGGCGGGAATCAGGAAGAGGTCGCCAGCCCTGGCCTCGAGGGAGCGGGTGCCGATCCGCTGGCGACCCTCGCCGGCGAGATAAAGGATGAGTTGGCTGTACGGATGGCGGTGCAGGGCGACCTCAGCTTCCCGGTGGCGATTCAGCTGTAGTTTGCGGAGCACGAATCCGAGGGCGTGGATTTCGATCTGCTGAATTAGGATAGGGCTCCAGGCAAGCATGGCGGATTTGTGCTAAAATCAGACGGATTCGTTCTAGCGGCAAGTCCTGGTTTGGCCTATGCTGTGGCCGATCAGGGATCCCGTCTTTGCGCCGGGCACACCTTCCTTATCCCTTCGGTTTTTCCTCTCTTCACTATGACCACACACAAGATCGGCATCATCATGAACGGCGTCACGGGACGCATGGGCACCAACCAGCACCTCCTGCGCTCGATCAAGGCGATCATCGATCAGGGCGGCGTGAAGCTCTCCGACAGCGAGGTGATCATGCCCGACCCGATCCTGATCGGTCGCAGCGAGACCAAGCTTGCGGCGTTGGCGGCGCGCGCCGGGGTGAAACGTTACTCGACGCAGCTCGATCAGGCGTTGGCGGATCCGGCGAACCAGATCTATTTCGACGCGACCCTGACCGGCCAGCGTCCGATTGGCGTCCGCAAGGCGATCGCAGCGGGCAAGCACATCTACTGTGAGAAGCCGAGCGCAACGACGTCGGAAGAGGCGCTTGCGCTGTACCGCGAAGTTACGGCGGCGGGCCTCAAGAACGGCGTGGTGCAGGACAAACTGTGGCTGCCCGGGCTGGTGAAGCTCAAGTACCTGATTGATACCGGTTTCTTTGGGAAGATCCTGTCGGTCCGCGGTGAGTTCGGCTATTGGGTGTTCACCGGCGAGCACGAGAAGCTGCAGCGGCCGTCGTGGAACTATCGCAAGGAGGAAGATGGCGGCATCATTGTCGACATGCTCTGTCACTGGCAGTACGTGATCCAGAATCTGTTCGGCGACATCAAGTCGCTCTCTTGCTTGGGTGCGACGCACATCCCGCAGCGCTGGGATGAGGCCGGCAAGCCCTACAAGTGCACGGCCGACGACGCGGCCTATGCGACCTTCGAGCTCACCAACGGGACGATCTGCCACTTCAATTCCTCGTGGGCCGTCCGCGTGCGCCGCGACGACCTTCTGACTCTCCAAGTCGACGGTACGCACGGCTCGGCGGTGGCGGGCTTGCGCGACTGCACGGCCCAGCATCTCTCCTCGACGCCGCGTTGCGTATGGAATCCGGACATTGATAGCCCGATCAAGTATTTCGATGGTTGGACGCGGGTGCCTTCGAACGACAGTTACGACAACGCGTTCAAGGTGCAGTGGGAGGCCTTCCTGCGGCACGTGGTAAAGGACACGCCGTTCCCGTGGAACCTCCGGGAGGGAGCGAAGGGCGTTCAGCTCGCGGAGCTCGGCCTGAAGTCGTGGGCGGAGCGTCGCTGGGTCGACGTGCCCGCCCTCGGTTGATTCCGGGGTCGGCCGTCCAGCAGATTCGTCAGCGCCTCGCCGACAGCGGCGAGGCTTAATCTCGCGAGGCAGCACGTCGCAAGGGCTTGGCGCTGTGTGCGCTGGGGGAGCGAGGTGTAAACGAATCCTGGTTTTCCAAACCGGGCCAGTTCCCCTTGCGTTCCCCGGTGTGTGAGTAGGCTTTCGCCGTTGGTTCGCAGTGCGGGTGCTTCGCATCACGGATTGCGTCCACGCTCAAAACGCTGTCTTTTCTTCACCACCATGCTCATCTGGATCGCCCTCGTTATTGTTCCGATGCTCTTTGGCCTCTACGCGCAGATGCGTGTCTCGAGCGCCTACAATAAGAACGTTCAGATCCCTTCTCGCGGCCGCATCACCGGTGCGGAAGCAGCCGAGGCCGTGATGCGCTCGGCGGGCGTCACGGGCGTCGAGATCGTCCAAGTCCCGGGTCAGCTCACCGACCACTACGATCCCGTGAACCGTCGTCTGGCTCTGTCGGAGATGAACTATCACGGGACCAGCTTGGCGGCGCTGGGTGTGGCGGCCCATGAAGCCGGACACGCGATCCAGCACAAGGTAGGCTACTCGATGATGACGCTCCGCCAGACGCTGGTGCCGGCGACGCAGATCGCGGCGGGTGTTTCAAACTTTGTGATGATCGCCGGCATCTTGCTCATCAGCACGGCGATTGGTGGCAAGCTGCTCATGCTCGGCGCGATCGCGCTGGCGGTGATCTGCTTGTTCCAGTTGGTCACGCTGCCGGTCGAATTCGACGCCAGCCGCCGCGCGCGGCAGCAGCTCGTCTCGCTCGGGGTGATCGACCGCGACGAGATGCCGGGAGTGAGCGAGACGCTCAACGCCGCGGCGCTGACCTACGTGGCAGCGTTCGTCGCCTCACTCGGCTCGCTCTTGCACATCCTCATGCTTCTTTCTGGTCGGAAAGAGGAGTGATTCCTCGGGCCGCACCGGTCTTGGGACCCTTTGGGGCCGCGCCTTCGGGTGCGGCCCTTTTTGTTGGTCGCCTCGCCGCCGGGCTTGCGCGGACCCCGGAGGGTGCAACGGCCCTCGCTTACCGAGGCCTAGGTGAGTGTTAGTAGCGCGTAGGTGCGCTTGCCCTTGCGGAGAAGGATATGGCGGCCAAAGAGAATGTCGCCCGGGGTCAGCGTGCGCCCAACCTCGGCGATGCGCTGATTGTTCACGTAGATGCCTCCGCCCTCGATGTCCTTGCGAGCTTGCCCCTTCGATGGGCAAAGGCCGGCGTGGACGAGCGCATCGGCGAGCGACAAGCCGGCTTGGATGCGCGGGGTTTCGATGGGCTTGGACGGAAGTTCATCGGCCACGTCTCGGAACAGAGATTCGGACAAGCCTTCCAAACCTCCGCCGAACATGACCTCGCTGGCGCGGATGACATCGGCGCAGACGGCCTCTCCGTGGATTAGGGTGGTGACCTCGCGGGCGAGGGCGCGGTGGGCTTCGCGGGCGCCGGGATTCGCAGCGTGGCGGGCTTCCAGTGCCTCAATCTCGCTGCGAGTCAGCAGGGTGAACTTCTTCAAGTAGCCGATGACCATGCTGTCTTCGGTGTTCACGAAGAACTGGTAGAACTTGTACGGACTGGTCTTCTGTTGATCGAGCCAGACGGCACCACCCTCGGTCTTGCCGAACTTTGTTCCATCCGACTTGGTGATGAGGGGGAACGTGAGGCCCCACGCTGCCACGCCGAGTTTCTTGCGGATAAGATCGGTACCGGCGGTGATGTTGCCCCATTGCTCGGTGCCGCCGATCTGCAGTTCGCAGTTCAGGTGCGAGCGGAGGTGTGTGAAGTCGTTGGCCTGAAGCAGCTGGTAGCTGAACTCGGTGTAGCTGATGCCGGATTCGCTTTCGAGGCGGGACCGGACGCTGTCCTTGGCCAGCATGGAGCTGAGCGAGAAGTGCTTGCCGACATCGCGGAGGAAATCGAGGAAGCTGACCGGCGCGGTCCACTCCGCGTTGTCGACGAGGCGGGCCGGATTCTGTGGCGCCTTGAAGTCGAGCAGGCGCTCCAGCTGGAGTTTGATCCGGGCCACATTATGGCTGAGCTGTTCGCGGGTGAGGAGGTTGCGTTCGGCCGACTTACCGCCCGGATCTCCGATCATACCCGTGGCGCCTCCGGCGAGGGAAATGGGGTGGTGGCCGGCCAACTGAAAGCGCCGCAGGAGCAACTGAGGGACCAGATGCCCGACGTGGAGCGAGTCGCCGGTGGGATCGAAGCCGCAGTACAGCGTGATCGGTCCCTGGCCAAGGCGCTCGGTCAGCGCGGGGAGATCGGTGCAGTCGGCGATGAGGCCGCGCCACTGGAGGTCTTCGAGGAGGGTCATGGCAGAGGGACGGACGGGGGAGTAACACCCGCTCCGTCCGGTCCCGCAAGAGTGTTTCTTATGGCCTTCGTGAGCAGGTCAGAAAGCGTTCTTCTGCCGGGAAATCAGGGTTGCCGGTTTGTCGGGGGTCATCCACCGTGTTCCTTCTCGTCCGGCTCACGCCGGCGTCCAGGAATCCCTAACCTTCGTCCCCGCTTCACCATGCCGATCGCTGTTGGCTCCAAGGCCCCTGATTTCACGCTCAAGACCAAGACCCCGGAGGGTTTGAAAGACATCAAGCTGAGCGAGCAGTTCGCCCAGCGCCCGGTCGTGTTGCTGTTCTTCCCTCTCGCCTTCACGGGCGTGTGCACGGCCGAGATGTGCGATGTGACGTCGGGGCTCGGCGAGTATGAGAAGCTCGGGGCCACGGTGATCGCGATCAGCGTCGACAGTCCGTTTGCGCAGGAGGCCTGGGCCAAGGCGAACAGCATCAAAGTGACGCTCGTCAGTGACCTCAACAAGGAGGTCACCCAGGCTTATGGCGTTCTCTTCAAGGGCCTTGCCGGCATCGGTGATTCATCGGCCCGCGCGGCCTTCGTGATCGGCAAGGATGGCGTGGTAAAGTACGCCGAGCAGACCCCGACACCGAAGGATCTCCCGAATTTCGCCGCCGTGAAGGCAGCGCTCGCCAGCTGAGCGAGCGCGATTGGCGGCGATGCTGGCTGCGGGCCTTTGAGGCCCGGGGGTGTCGCCGGACTGCGTGCGACCCACTTCCTCGTTTCCGTCAATGTCCCTCCCGAATCCTTTCAATACGCTCGGCCGTTTTTCGGCTAACGGCGCGTCCCATTCTTTCTATTCGCTGCCCGCGCTGGCGCAGGCAGGCTTCTCGCGGGTGCCCCGCCTGCCGGTCTCGATCCGGCTGGTGCTGGAGTCACTGCTGCGGAATTGCGATGGACGTCGCGTCTCGGAGCAGGCGATCCGCGACCTCGCTGGCTGGGGAGCGACCTCGCCTCGCACGGAGGAGATTCCTTTCGTGGTCGCCCGCATTGTCCTGCAGGACTTCACCGGAGTGCCGCTCCTCGTGGACCTCGCCGCGATGCGCGCGGCGGTGGCGCGCCTGGGGAAGAATCCGAAGATCATCGAGCCGCTCGTGCCGGTCGATCTGGTCGTAGACCATTCGGTGCAGGTCGATTTTTCCGGCACTGCGGATGCGCTCCGGAAGAACTTGGAACTGGAGTTCTCCCGCAACCGCGAGCGTTACCAATTCCTCAAGTGGGGCATGCAGGCGTTCGACACCTTCAAGGTCGTGCCCCCGGGGATCGGCATCGTTCACCAAGTCAACCTAGAGTACCTCGCCAAGGGCGTGCTCGCGGACCGGCAGGGCGTGATCTACCCGGACACGCTGGTCGGCACGGACTCCCACACCACGATGATCAACGGTATCGGTATCGTGGGCTGGGGCGTGGGAGGCATTGAGGCCGAAGCTGGCATGCTGGGGCAGCCGGTTTATTTCCTTACTCCGGACGTCGTGGGCGTGCATCTCACGGGCGCACTCCGCGAGGGTGTGACTGCGACGGATTTGGCGCTGACGCTCACTCAGATGCTGCGCAAGGCGAAGGTGGTCGGAAAGTTCGTCGAATTTTTCGGTCCGGGTGCTGCGGCATTACCGGTGGTCGATCGTGCCACGATCGCCAATATGGCGCCCGAGTATGGTGCGACGATGGGTTTCTTCCCGATCGACGCCGAGTGCTCGAATTACTTGCGTGCGACGGGTCGCGATGAGTCGGCTGTGGCCCTGTACGAAGCGTACTACAAAGCTCAGGGTCTCTGGGGTATTCCGCAGCGTGGCGACATCGATTACTCCACCGAGCTGTCCCTCGATCTCGCCACCGTGGTGCCGAGCGTCGCCGGTCCGAAGCGTCCGCAGGATCGGATCGAGCTCCCGAAGCTCAAGCAGGAGTTCGTGGGCGCGTTCTCCAAGCCCGTTACCGAAAATGGTTTTGGGAAGAAGGCGGAGGAGTTCTCGCTGCGCACGCCCGTCGCGGGTACGGCGAATGGCACCCTCGGTCATGGAAGCGTGCTGATCGCGGCGATCACCAGCTGCACCAATACGTCAAATCCCTCCGTGATGCTGGCCGCCGGTCTCCTCGCGAAGAAGGCGGTGGAGAAGGGACTCAGCGTAAACCCGCTGGTGAAGTCCTCGCTCGCGCCTGGCTCCCGCGTGGTCACGGACTACTTGGAGAAGACGGGGCTGCAGCCCTACCTCGACCAGTTGGGCTTCCAGACCGTCGGTTACGGATGCACCACCTGCATCGGCAACTCGGGACCGTTGGCTCCGGCCATCGAGGAGGCGGTGGTGAAGAGCGATCTCGTGGCGGCATCGGTCCTCTCGGGCAACCGAAACTTCGAGGCCCGCGTCCACCAGAACATCAAGAGCAACTTCCTCATGTCGCCGCCTCTGGTCGTCGCCTTCGCGCTCGCTGGTCGCGTGGACATCGACCTCACCCAGGAGGCACTCGGAACGGGTCGGGACGGAAAGCCGGTCTTCCTTCGCGACATCTGGCCTTCCCTTCAGGAAGTGCGCGATCAGCTGCAGGCGGCGCTCAAGCCGGAAGTGTTTCGCCGGCTCTACACGGACTTTGCGGCCCAGAATCCGAAGTGGAACGAGATCCCCTCGTCCAAGGGTGACGTCTACGCCTTTGATACGTCGTCGACGTACATCCAGGAACCGCCGTTCTTCGCGCAGTTCTCGATGAGCGCGGGCCGGATCGAGGAAATCCGCGGCGCGCGGGCGCTCGGGATTTTCGGTGACTCAGTCACGACGGACCACATCTCTCCGGCGGGTGCGATCAAGAAGTCGTCTCCGGCAGGCCGATTCCTGCTCGAGAACGGTGTGACCTTTGAGGATTTCAACAGCTACGGATCGCGACGCGGCAATGACCGCATCATGACGCGTGGCACCTTTGCGAACGTGCGGATCAAGAACCTCATGCTCGGTGGCGAGGAGGGCGGCAATACGCTGTTCCAGCCCTCGGGCGAGAAGCTCTCGATTTACGATGCGGCGGTGCGTTACGCCGAACAGCGCACTCCGCTGATCGTGCTGGCGGGGCAGGAATACGGTACGGGCTCGTCGCGCGATTGGGCGGCCAAGGGGACGAACCTCCTCGGCGTGAAGGTCGTGGTGGCGCAGAGCTTCGAACGCATCCACCGCTCGAATCTGGTCGGCATGGGCGTCTTGCCGCTGCAGTTCAAGGAAGGCACGACCGCGCAGACGCTGAAGCTCGATGGTACGGAGACGTACGACGTGCTCGGTCTGACCGGCGCGCTGAAGCCACAGCAGGACGTGACCCTTCGCATTACCCGCCGCAGCGGTGCAGTTGAGGAGGTCGTCGTGCGCTGCCGAATCGATACGCCGATCGAGATCGATTACTACCAGCACGGCGGCATTCTGCCTTACGTGCTGCGTCAGATCATCGCGAAGGCCTGACGTGCCGAGTGCGACGGCGCCGTTCGGGATCGTGATCCCGAATGGCGCCGCGTAACGAAGCCCCTTTTTCATGGCGGACGTTCCTCGACCGATCTTCCTCGTGGATCCGGAGAGCGACCCGGTTGCGGTGCGCATCGAAGGGCGCGCGTCGTTCCAGAACAGCGGATCTCTCGAGCAGTTTTGCAAGGAGCGGGTTGGCCAAGGTCGGGTGCGGTTCGTCATGGACTTCGCTGGCTGTACCAGCATGGACAGCACTTTTCTGGGCGTACTGGCTGGTCTGGCCATCCAGCTGCGGCGCCGATCGCCGGCGGGATCGCTCGTGCTGGCGCGCTTGAACCCTCGCAACCTCGAGTTGGTCCGTAACCTCGGCTTACACCGGCTCGTTACCATCGACGACGGCACGCCGCCGGAGGCGATGGCGGGCGCCGCGAGCCCGCTGGCGGAGAAGACTCGCTCGGAGATCGAGAGTGCGCGTCTGGTCCTCGCGGCGCATGAAAATCTTGTGGCGGCGGACGAGTCCAACCGTGCGCGCTTCGCGGACGTGGTTGCGATGGTGCGGCAGCGCATCGACCAAGGGTAATCTGTGGCGGGAAGGCAGAGGCGCTCCGGACCGGGAGGAGTGCAAATGCCGTTTGCCAGCGGGCCCGAGGGTGGCTTTCTTTGAGTCAGCATGTCTGTCGCCGCTCTCGTTGACCCGCAGTCGCTTCCGACCCCGGCAGGCCATTTTGGCCGTTACGGGGGCGTGTTTGTGCCCGAGACCCTGATGACCGCGTTGTCGGACGTCGGTGCGGCGTACGCGGCCGCGCGGCAGGATCCGGCGTTTCGCGACGAGCTTACCCATCACCTGAAGGAGTTCGCAGGACGTCCCACGGAGCTCTACTTCGCGGAACGCCTTACCCGGCACTGCGGGGGAGCCAAGATCTACCTCAAGCGCGAGGACCTGCTGCACACCGGTGCGCACAAGATCAACAATGCCTTGGGGCAGGCGTTGCTGGCGCGGCGGATGGGCAAGCGTCGGATCATCGCCGAGACCGGAGCGGGCCAGCATGGCGTGGCGACGGCGGCCGTCTGCGCCAAGTTTGGTCTCGAGTGCGTGGTCTACATGGGCGCGGTCGACATGGAGCGGCAGGCTTTGAACGTCTTCCGCATGCGATTGATGGGAGCCGAGGTGCGCGGAGTAGAGGCGGGGCAGAAGACCCTGAAGGATGCGGTCAATGAAGCGATGCGCGACTGGGTGACAAACGTGCGCGGCACGCACTACATTCTGGGTTCGGCGCTGGGCGCACATCCGTATCCGATGATGGTACGTGATTTTCACCGGGTGATCGGCGCGGAGACCCGGCGCCAGATCTTGGAACGGGAAGGTCGGCTGCCGGACGAGATGATCGCCTGCGTGGGCGGGGGTTCGAACGCGATCGGTTTCTTCTTCGATTTTCTGTCGGATACGCAAGTCCGCCTGATCGGCATTGAGGCGGGTGGTCACGGCATTCGCCGCGGCGAGCATGCCGCCCGATTCGAGGGCGGACGCTTGGGTGTGTTACAGGGAAGCAAGACGTACATCCTGCAGAATCCAGATGGACAGATCGAACTCACTCACTCGGTGAGTGCTGGGCTCGACTACGCTGCGATCGGACCGGAGCACGCGTACTACCGCGAGCAGGGCCGCATTGAGTACGCGTACGCCTGCGACGACGAGGTGTTGGAGACCTTCCAACTGGTCTCGAGATTTGAGGGCATTCTGCCTGCGCTGGAGTCAACGCATGCCTTGGTGCACGGCCTCAAGCGGGCGCGGGAGCTTAAGCCGGATCAGATCGTGGTGATCAATCTTTCCGGGCGCGGGGATAAGGATGTCAACCAAGTGGCGCGTCTTCTGAACGTGAAGCTCTAGCCAGGGAGCTCGACGCTGATGCGCAGCATGACCGGATATGGACGGGCCGTCGCCACCGTGGGTGGCTTGCAGGTGACGGTTCAGGTGAGCTCGGTGAATCGCAAGGGCTTGGAAGTGACGCTCGCCTTGCCGGATGAGTGGGAGCCTCTGGAGCCCGGAGTAGGCGAGGCCGTCCGCCGCGTCGCTTCGCGGGGAAAGGTGCATGTGGCGGTCGAGTACGAGCGTCCCGCAGGCGATGCTGCGGAGACGTGGGATGAGGACGTCGCTGAGCGTCAGGTGAGACGATTGGAAACCTGGGCACGGCAGCGGGGAGTGGCGTTTACGCCCACGCCAGAGCTCTTGTGGTCTGTGCTCAGCTCTTCCCGACGGCCGGCCGGTCTGCCTGCGGTGGACGTCGCGGGTCCGGTGGTGATGGGGGCGCTGGATGACGCCTTGAAGGCCTTTGCGGCGATGCGCCAGACCGAGGGCGCGGCCCTCTTGGTGGACTTCCTTTCGCGGCTCGGGGCTCTTCGTCGCAACCTTGCGTGGGTGGTGGACCGCGCGCCGGCAGTGGCCCCGCAGTATCGCGAACAGCTCCTCCAGCGGCTGCGTCAGGCTGGACTCTCGCTGGACGTGGCGGATGAACGCGTGCTGAAAGAGGTCGCGCTGTTCGCCGATCGTTGTGATGTGACCGAGGAGTTGACCCGACTCGGCAGCCATCTTGAGCAATTGGAGACCTTGCTGCGTTCGGACGGGGAGATTGGGCGTAAGGCGGAGTTTATCCTGCAGGAGATCGGGCGCGAAGTGCACACGATCGGAAGCAAGGCGAACGACCTCTCCATTTCGCGGGCCGTGATCGAGCTCAAGAATGAGCTCGAGCGGGTGCGCGAGCAGATCGCGAACGTGGAATGACGGAGAGCGCGGCGGTGCGGGCCGGTTCGCTTAGGCGATCGCGTCGTTGAAGTCTCCGCTGGCGCGGTATTCCTGCAGCTTGTTACGGAGCGTGCGGATCGAGATGTTGAGTAGTTCGGCCGCGCGCGTGCGGTTTCCGCCGGTTGACTTCAGCGCCGCGAGGATCGCGCGCTTCTCCATTTCATCCAGCGGGATCACGGCCTCGGGCTGGTTGGCTGCCGGGGTGATTGGCTCGGAGGCGCTCGCGTTCCGCGACGGGCTGACCGGCTCGGTGGGGAGCGGGATGAAATGAGGCGTCGTGGTCGACTCGAGGTTCGAAAACGGGTTGTTCGCGGATGCCGCGGGTGGAGACGACGGTGCGGTTGAAGAGACCGGAGGGATAGGTGCCCCCACGGCGGCGAAGGAGCGCACCAACGAGGGGAGCCCGAGGGCTGCGGCGCTGACCGGGCGGCCGGCCTCGGAGAGGATTACGGCGCGTTCGAGCGTGTTCTGCAACTCGCGCACGTTCCCCGGCCATGGGTAGGCATTGAGGGCCGCGACCGCCCCGTCGGAGAATCCGGGGATCTTGAGGCCATGCTTGCGGGAGAATCGTCGCAAAAACGCCTCCGCCAGCAGCAGGATATCCTCCGGTCGCTCGCGCAACGGCGTCACGTGTACGGGAAACACATTCAGCCGGTAATACAGGTCGGAACGAAAGGAGCCGCGCTCGACGAATTGAAGAAGATCGCGATTGGACGTCGCGAGGATTCGAACGTTCACCTTGATCGTCTTCGTGCCGCCGACGCGCTCGAACTCACGTTCCTGGAGCACGCGGAGCAGCTTGGCCTGTAGGTTCGGCGGGATCTCGGACACCTCGTCCAACAGAAGCGTGCCGCGGTTGGCCAACTCGAAACGACCCTCACGGCGGTCGGTGGCCCCCGTAAACGAGCCTTTTTCGTGTCCAAAAAGCTCACTCTCAATGAGTTGCTCGGAAAGAGCCGCGCAGTTGATCTTGATGTATGGTTCGCTCCGGCGGGGGGAGTTGCGCCAGAGTTCGCGCGCGACCATCTCCTTGCCGGTGCCGTTCTCGCCGGTGATCAGAACCGTCGCGTCGGTCGGAGCGACCCGCTCGATCAACTGCCGGAGCCGCTGCATCGACGGCGTCCGGCCGAGGAGATCGCCTTCGCCGCCGTCTTGTTCGCTGAAGTAGCGATTGACCTTGATGAGCTGACGGAACGAGTCGGCCTTCTTCAGCACGATCTCGATTTGAGACGGGGCAAAGGGCTTGATCAGGTAGTCGAATGCGCCACCGCGCATGCAGGCGACCGCGCTCTCGATTGTCCCGTGGCCCGTCATCATGACAACCAAGGGACGGTCCGGAAGGGTAGTTAAGCGCTCAAGTAGCTGCTGGCCATCGCCATCGGGGAGTCGTACATCCAGCATCACGAGGTCAAAGCTCTCTCTCGCGAGGATGCCCTCGGCTTGCGAAATGCTACCGGCGATCGAAACCGTATACTTTTTGCGCCGAAAAATCTCCTCGAGCACCTTTTGGATGATCGGCTCGTCATCTATCACGAGGATACGCTCGAGGGACATGGCAGAGGGGCTATGTAGTCAAAGCGTGGTGACGGCGTGAGAGGTAAGCGGCTGTTGCGCTGGCAGGGAAGTAAAAACCCCGGCGTTATCCGTGATGCGCCGTAGTTGTAAAAGATTGGTTCGCGGTGAGGCGTCGGACTTGTTCGATGACCGCTGAGGGAAAGAACGGCTTACTGAGGCACATGAGAGGTTCGGCTAGTCCTGACGCCGCCCGGTCATTCGGTTGGAAAGCTCCGCTGGTGATTAAAACGGGGATGTGTGGGTCCAACTCCCGCAGGGACTGGGCGAGCATCCAGCCGTTCATGCCGGGCAAACCGACGTCGGTGAACAGGAGTCGGATCTCGTCGCGGTGGCGATGGAACAGAGCCAGTGCCTCATCGCCAGACCGTGCCCAAACGTAGGGTATGCCATGACTGGCGAACAGACCCTCCCAGAGACGGCCGATATCAATCTCGTCCTCGACGACCAAGACGGTACCTGGAGCTAGCGCTGCGGGGGGGGTATCAGGCTCGAGAGAAATCTGCCTTGTAGCTGCCGGCCGGCAGGGAAAGTGAAGCTCGATACGGTTCCCGCGCACGGGTTCGCGAGCGACCTCGATGCGGCCCTGATGGGCGCGCATCACTCCATAGACCACGGCGAGACCGAGCCCTCGGGTGCCCGCGCGCGCTTGAGGCGCGGAGAACGGATCGAATAGCGTGGCGCGCTTGGCCCCATCCATCTCCGGTCCTTCGTCGGAAATCGACACCACCAGCGTTGCTGGCTGGTGCGTTCCGGGAGATGCCTTCTCGTCAATCAAGCGGGTCCTTAGAGTGAGGGTGCCACCTGATTCCATCGCATCGCGTCCGTTTTGGAGAAGGTGCCTGAGGCCGAGGAGGATCTGGGAAGAGTCCAGCTCGACAACGAAAGCGCGCGGCGTGAAGTCGCGGGCGAGAGTGATGCCATCCGGCAAACTGGGAAAGGCGTGTCCGACGGCCTCCTCGAGGAGAGCGTGAATGTCGCAGGGATGGCAGTCCGGAGGGTGTTGGTGTGCGAACAGCTGGAGTTGGCGCACGATATCTGCGCCGCGCTTCCCGGCCTCAAGAATCGCCGAGGTGGCGCGCCCGACGCTTCCCGAGGGATCTGCCTGGTCCTGAATCAGGCCGCCGTAACCGAGAATAATGGTGAGCAGGTTATTGAAATCGTGGGCGATACCGCTGGCAAACGTCCCCAGACTGTCTAAGCGCCGCGTTTCCTCGCGGCGGGCGTTGGCGGCGTCGCGAGCACGGGCATCGTGTAGCGTCAGCAGTTGCCATGGCTCGGGCCCGACAGGGACGGGACCTAGCGACAGCTCAAAAACCTCGGATTTTCCGGAGCTTGAGGGGAGCGAAACGGAGAGCGCCGCAGCCCCGGTCGAAACGCGAGAAGCGCGAGCCAGAGTGGGAGAAATCTCCTCAAGTGTCGGTTGGGCGTGGAGTGTCTCTGGAGAAAGGCCCAGACAGGCGGCGAACGCGTGGTTCGTCACGCGCAGCCGGCCCGCGGGATCGAGCAGTGCGAGCCCAAAGGGAAGCCGTTGGTAGAGCGCCGCGAGCGCGCTCGGGAGCGAATCGCTCGGCGTCGTCGTCCCGCCGCACGGTGTCGCAGCCCGATCCGCGAGTGAATGCTGGTCGGAGGTGGGCGGGTGGCCCATGATCAACGCGCAGTGGGACAACAGGCCGCGGTCATCAGGGAGTGGGACCACTTCCAAAGAAACCGCCGGAGACGCAGTCGATGTGGCCGCGAGATGAACAGTAGCGCGGCGGTGGAGGCCGACATCCACTGTCTCGCGTACCCGCTTGCCGTCCTCCTGATCCAGAAAACGATCGCAGAAGGCGGAGAAGTCCAGGGACGTGAGCGTCCCCGGCGCAACGGCGAGTAGGCGGTGGATGCTAAGGTTGGCGTACACCACCGCAGCTGGAAATCCACGCTTCACCAGCAACACGCCGGGTGGAGGCTCCCCGGCCAATTGATCGAGCAACGACGCGGGAAGACGCGGAAGGTTCAAGTCCGAAGCCGAGGCGAGGGGGCGTGAAGGTGCGTCGGACATCCGGGGTGTGGTGCGGAGGTGTAATCGACCCTGCGATGCAAAAATCCAGCAAAAGATGTTCAAGCTGAGGCGCAAACGTGACGAGGTAGTCTCGTCATGTCGTTGCGTTTGCTTTCGTTTCTTTCGCTCATTCAGCGGCGGCTTGAGGCGACGACTCCTGCGGGAGGTGCTCACTCAGCAATCCGCTCGGTCAATTACGAGCAGGGCTTGGGGCGCCTGCTCTTTCGTGAGGGTGGCTCCATCACGCTTCATGTGCCAAGCGGGGCGTCTTCCCAAGGATGCATCAAGGCGACTTTGACGTGGCCGCAGTCGGGTGCGCGGGAGACGCGTAATTTTTTCCCGGGAACCGAAGGTCACGATTGGACGGCGGCGGCGGAGGCGCTGGCGCTGGCTTGGACAGCGGGACCGGTCCCACATGCGACCGCGGAGCATGCTGCGCCGGTTGCGGCGGTGACGGAGCGCACTTCGCTTCGTCAAGAAGCGGTCGCGGTCTAGGCGTGCCCGGGAGCGTTTGTTTCCCGGCGAGTGTCGTCGCTTGGGAAAGCGTTCGCCGATGGCTAGGCTGCGCCGGTTAGGCGCGCGCCTGCGAAGCCCGAATCGCCGCCGTTGCGGTAACGCGGAAGAACCGCATGGGCAGTCGCTCGTAGCTGTTCAAGTCCGGCAAGCTCAGCACGCTGTTGCTGCGCTGCGGCGGCCAATCGAATGAGGCAGCGTTCTTGGTGTTCGACCAGAGCGCGCGCGCGCTGCTGGAGGGATGGGGACGGGCCGGGGAAGTCCGAGCGAGAGCAGAGTTCGGAGAGTCCCTGGGTCAGGGAGCTGGCGCGCGCCGTGCACACGTCGAGAGCCTCCCACGCCTCGCTGGCGATGAGCATTTCTTGCTCGCGTGCCAACGCTTCGAGATCACCGAGCAGCCGAGCGAACGGAACGGCACTCACGGCGGCGGGATCCATGCGGGGTTAGGCGACGCCTCGCGTGCCGCTGCTCGGATTGGCTTCGTCTTTGCGAAGCATCTCCGACCAACCGTCGCGCAGTTGTCGAAGCAGTCGCTCGACCTCATGAACGGGCTCTGGCCGCTTCTGCAGGTTGGCCTCAAGCAAGCGACGGAGGTAGTAATCGTAGAGTCGCGCAAGATCTGCGGCGTACTGGCCACCGGCTTGGTGATCGAGGTTGGACTGAAGCTCGATGAGAATGTTCTGAGCGCGAAGAATTGACGTATTGATTTGTTCGATGCGACGTGGTGAAGACTCGTCGGATGCGAAAGCGGCCTGAGCCTGGCCGAGAAAGCGCAGCGCGCCGTCGTAAAGCATCAAGACCAGTTGACCGGGGCTGGCCGTCAGAATCGACTGGGCGTAGTACGTGCGGGCACCGCCGTGTGGGAAGGACATGGCTCCGGAAGTTAGACCTGTTCGCTGGGGTCGGCAGACTGGAGAAGGACCTTAGCCAACTCCTCGATGATTTGCAGCGGGGGGTAATTGGGGTCGACGGCGAGATGGCGCCCTTCAGCGACGACCTCCGGTCGGATCTCTGGAGTGGCAGCGAGGGCCGCACGCAGGGATTCCGCGCCGGAAAAGGAAAGATGGTCTGAACCGGGAAGCGAAGCGATCGACGAACGATCGCTGGTTGGCGCCGAAGGCATCGAGGTTCCCGCGACGCGCGGGGACCCTTGGTAAGGAAACGAGGGTTGGATCATGGTGCTAGTCCGTGGTTGGTACGGTCAGCCCTCGGGAGAACGAGTCAGGGAACGCCGTGACGAGATGAGAAAGTGATCGGATGGAAAACTGATTTCTTGAGTAATTACCGCATCCGTGGGGCATCAGCGTGCGGGGAGCGTGCGGAGCAGGGATGCCGCGACGTAGGCCGCGAATCGATCCGGATTCTGGAGGACGGTATAGGTAAGATCCCCGGGTGATCCGGGCTGTGGTGCTGGCGAAGCGGCATGGCGGCGGGCCGAGTTGCGCACCGCCGCGAGGTTCGCATCGAAGAGCTCATCGCACGCCCAAAGCGTCTCCTGCGTGTCCGTGGTCACGAGGCGTCCGCGAATGCCGAGGGCGAGGGGAGGGTACGCGCGGTAAGAGGTGACCTCGAGGAACAGCACCGCGTCCGCCGCGGTGTGTTCGCGCAGACGGCTGAGGAAGCGATCCGGCAGCGGCTCCGTCGCTCGCATCCGACGTTCGCCGGCGAGGCGTTGGAGGCGATCGCCGTCGAGCACAAGAAGCTCCGCGCGTGCGGCCCGCGTGAATTCGGCGTGGAACGCCGCGCCCACCGCGTTGAGCGCTTCGTGGGAGACGTCCGCAGGACCGGCGACAGGGAGGACGACGACCCGGGCAACCGAGTGCGGCAACGCCGGCGTGGCGCGGATATTCTTCGGGCTGTGGAAGGGGCCGACGACAGACCCGTCGGGCCGCGGGATCGACTTGCAGCCTGCAAGACCGATGATCGACAGGAGCGTGATGGCCAGAGCCAGCCGGCGGGAAGGCAGATTCATTTGTTGGGGGTGCTGCCAAGGCCAAAGGCTCGAGTCAGCTGGGACTGCATTTGCTGGAGGCGGGATTGAGCAGTCTCCATCGCGATGAAGCTCGCCTCAAGCTGGCTCCGTCGCTGAGCGAGTCGTCGCTCGAGTGACGAAATCTGATCCGCGATTCCGGCCGTCGAGCGATTGATCTGGCCCGTCTGAGCAGCGAGAGCCCCAGAGCTGCCGCCATTGCCCAGCGTCGCCTTCAGCACCGTGTCCAAGCGTGTCGCGAAACCCGTCGTCGCGTTGCGCAGGAGGGCATCGACCTCGGCGGGACGGTCGCGCAATGCCGCGTCAAGACGCGCGGGGTCCTTGATGGTCAGCACGGACTTTCCCGCCGCGAAATCAATGCCGAGGTCCTCCAGACGACGAAGGCGCCCGGCGGGTGCATCGGTCGCGGCGAAGGCGGCCGAACGCAGTGACTGAGCCCAGACTTGGACCTCCCGGTTTCCGCTCAAGACAGCGCTGGTCACCTTGCCGTCCGAGACCGTCACCTTGGTCTGCTCCTCCAGAAAAGTCTGCGCGCCATTATAGCGCTCGATGAAGCTGTCGATCGCACTGCGTAGCGGTGCCGGATCAGACCCGACAGTGAGGGTCTCGCGTCCGGTGCTGCGGACCGTGAGCGTGAGCCCGGCGTGACCGTGGCTGTTCGCATCGAGGGTGTTCGAGGGACTCGTCCGCTCTGCACCGCCGTCCACGGTAAACCGGGCGGGAGTGCCGCGGGTAAGACTGGAGTCCGAGACCAGACCCAGCGCACCCATCAGCCCCCCGCTTGATTCACTCACGTGGACCCCGAGGTCGCCGGTCACGTTGTTGCGCAGCCGCACGCGATCGGTGGTCGCATCGTAGTCTGCGGTGACCCCGGCCGTCGTGGCATTGATTCGGCCGAGGATCGTGGCGAGCGAATCGGTGTTCAGGTTGTAGGTGACGGTGACGCCGTTGATTTGGAAACTTCCTGCACCCGCGCCGTCCACGGCTGTCACGGCCTCGGCGAGCCGAGCGCTCGCGAGAGGCGCCTGCAGAGCCACGCGGCCCAGTGCGGTCGTGCTCGATGCGGTGAGCGTGCTGGAGTGGGAGAGCTGAAGCGCCGTGAGCAGATTCGATGTGTCATTGGCCGCGCCCAGCGCGAGCGTGGACGTGCTGCTCAGGGTGACTCGATCCGTCGTGGGATCGTAGCCCGCTTGAACCGCGCCACCGGTGGCAGCTCCGATGCGGTCGATGACCTGTTGGAGGGAGTCGGCGCCGGCGACCGGGATCGCCTGGCCATTGATCGTAAAGAATCCCTCCGTGACGGCGGTGGCGGTGGGCAGCGTGGCGACGGTGACGCCGGAAAGATCGCTGCTGGTGGAGAGCGGTGAGCCGAGAGCACGCGTGCTTTCACGACGTGCGGCGGTGGCCAGTGACGTCACCTCGATCGTCCGGGTGCCGGTGCTGGCTCCGGCCGAGGCGGTGGCACTCCAAGAGGAGTTTCCGCTGGCCAGCGTGACCGAGCGGCCCGACGCGAGCGCGGGAGTCCGCAGGGTCGTAATCGAGGACTGCAGATCTTGGAGACGCGAGCGCACTCCCTCGAGTGCACTGAGTCGCCTGCTCTGCGTCGTGCGCTCGGCCTCGAGGCGGTTTACGGGCACCCGCTCGAGCTGCATGAGGCTGTCGACGAGACTTTTCCAGTCTAGTCCGGACGCGAGTCCGGAGAGTTGGAGGCTGGGCATGGTAGAGCAGAAGGGAGGAACGACGCGGGGCTTGAGGAGAGCATCGGCGCGCGCGGTCCGCGCCTTGAGGATGCCGCGCCAGCAAAAAAAATCACAGATGCTCTAAAGTTTCGTACTGGGTGGCCCGTAAGACCTCCCATCTGCGCGCCATGCGAGCAGACGGAGCGAGTCGGATCCCACCCCGGCTACGTCGCCCTACGGACGGGGTAATTAGATCAAGGAAGATACCATGTCAGTTGTCATTAACTCGAACGCGGCTGCCACCCTGGCGGCAAACAATCTGGCGGCATCCAATTCGATGCTGCAGAAGAGCCTCAATCGGCTTTCCAGCGGATCTCGAATCGTCAGCCCGGCGGATGATGCCGGCGGCTTGGCGGTCTCAATGAAGCTCAGCGCGGCGGCGCGGCGCTCAGGCGCGGCAGCCACCAATGTCTCGAACGCGATCTCCCTCCTCCAGACTCAAGACGGCGTGCTCCAGGTCGCCGGCAAGGTGCTGAGCCGGATCGGCGAGCTGAAGACCCTTTACGGTGATCCGACCAAGAACGCTTCGGATCGCGCGAACTACGACGCCGAGTTCACCTCGCTGCAGGCCCAGCTTACGGCACTCGGTAACGAGACTTTTAACGGTGAGAGTCTGTTCGGCAGCACGGCGCGGACGGTTCCAGTGACCGAGGACGGCGCAAGCTCGGTCACCTTGGCCGCGCGTGACCTGTCGGCCGCGCCGGCCGGCGTGGGCGCAGTCATCGCCGGAACGGTGACGGATCTCGATGACCTCACTCTGGCGGATCTGACCGCGACGATTCAGAACGTCGCGACGTTCCGCGCCGAGAACGGCGCCGAGCAGAGTCGCCTCGGCTTTGCGGGCGAACTGCTCGCGATCAACAAGGCGAACCTTGAGGCGGCATCGAGCCGCATCGTCGATGTCGACGTCGCGGCCGAGTCCACTCAGCTCGCGCGTTGGAACACGTTGGTTCAAGCGGGTACTGCGATGCTCGCTCAGGCCAATCAGAGCAGCCAGGCCGTCCTCCGGCTCCTTCAGTAAGCGGCTCCTCACGCGGGGTGTCGCATTGGCGGCTCCTCTTACTCTTTCGCCTGAGGTGTTCACCCAGGCATCCCTTTGGGGTTATCGCCCTAATCGGCGCGGTCCGCGCCGTACTTCCCGGACCCGTGGCGACGGCGGACGTCGCATTGATCAAGGAAAGATACCACCATGTCAGTTGTCATCAATACCAACTACGCCGCGACGATTGCCTCGAACAATCTCGCTGCTTCGAACAGCATGCTGCAGCGGAGCCTCAATCGGCTCTCCAGCGGCTCCAAGATCATCACCCCGGCGGACGACGCTGGCGGCCTCGCGGTTTCCATGAAACTGAGCGCGGCGGCCAAGCGCTCGGGCGCCGTGGCGTCCGGGATCGGCAATGCGGTGTCCCTGCTCCAGACAGAGGACGGCGCGTTGAAGATCGCGGGCAAGGTCCTGGATCGCATCAGCGAACTGAAGACCCTCTACTCGGATCCGACGAAGAACGCGACCGACCTCGCGAACTACGACGAAGAGTTCACGGGCCTGCAGGCTCAGCTGACGGCGTTGGCCACCGAGAAGTTCAACGGCATCGATCTGTTCGGCGGCACGGCGCTGTCGGTCTCGGTGTCGGAAGATGGAGCGACCACGGTCTCGGTCAGCGGACGCGATCTCGCCGACGCCACCAACGGCGTCGGTGCGATCACGGCCGGTGCGGTCACGGACCTCGGCGACATCGATCTGTCGGACATTACGGACGCCCTCCAGAACGTGGCGACGTTCCGCGCGGAGAACGGTGCGGAGCAGAGCCGTCTCGGCTTTGCTTCCGAACTGATCACCATCAACAAGGCGAACCTCGAGGCCGCTTCGAGCCGCATCGTTGACGTGGACGTTGCCGAGGAGTCGACGCAGCTCGCTCGTTGGAACACACTGGTCCAAGCCGGCACGGCGATGCTGGCTCAGGCCAATGGCTCGGCCCAGACGGCACTGCGACTCCTCCAGTAAACCGCCCGGAAACGAACCACCATCCCGTCCTTGCGACGGTAGCAACCAGCCGCCCCGGTCGACAGTCGACCGGGGCGGCTCTATTTTTGGTGTCCGGTTGGAATGCACGCGCGGGTTGCCTCCCGGCGAGTCCGCGCTATGGTGAAAGTGCCTATGAAATTCCATCCGACCCTTCTCGTTGCGACCGCTGCGCTCGGCCTGACCCTGGGCTGCTCGAAGCAAGAAAGCGCCCCTGCCGCTGCGGCTGCCAAGCCGACGGCTGCGGCCCCGACCGCCGCGCCCGCGGCCGCGTCTGCCCCGGCCGCTGCCCCGGCCGCCGCGCGCGTCATCACGATCGAGGCGAACGACGCGATGAAGTTCAACGTCACGCGCATCGAGGCCAAGCCCGGCGAGGCGCTCAAGATCGTCTTTAAGAACGTGGGTACCCTCCCCAAGGAGGCCATGGGCCATAACTGGGTGCTGCTGGCGAAGGGCACGGATGTCATGGCGTTCAGCACGGCGGCGATGCAGGCCCGGGCGACCGAGTACATTCCGGCGTCGCTGGCCAAGCAGGTGATCGTCCACTCCAAGATCCTCGGGCCGAAGCAGACGGAGGAAATCTCCTTCACGGCCCCGTCCGAGCCGGGTGACTATCCCTACGTCTGCAGCTTCCCGGCGCACACCATGGCCGGCATGCGTGGCGTCCTCGTCGTCAAGTAAACGACGCGAGTGAGGTTCGGCGCGGGTCGTTCGCCGCGCAGTCCGTAAGCCTTTCAGGCCGGGTCCCAGTGGATCCGGCCTTTTTCGCGTCCCGGCGGCGTCAGCTGACGCGCGCGGCAGGCCACCACTGGTAGAGGAAGAGGTACACCAGCACACCGGTCACGCTCACGTAGTACCAGATGGGGAAAGTCCAGCGAGCCCACGCACGGTGGCGCTCGTAGTCCCCTTTGATCGCGAGGAAGAACGTGCGAGGCACGAGGTACGCGATCGAGATGGCCAGGATGATGTGCGAGATCAGCATCGCGTAGTACACGGTGCGAATGGGGCCTTCGCCGCCGAAAGGCGTGTGAACGCCGCGGACGAGGATCTTGTGGCCGACGTAGCCGACCAGGAACAGGGCCGAGACGGCGCCGGCCCCGAGCATGCAGCGACGATGGGCATCGCGGTTGCCACGACGGATGAACACGAAACCGGCCGTCATCAACGCAGTGGCAAGGGCGTTCAACGACGCATTCAGCGCCGGGATGTCATGGAGGGTCATGGGGAGAGTGAGGGAGAGACGAACAGGAATCGATCTATCACCAACGCCCCGAGTTGCAGGGGCAGCCAGATGATGGATGCGTAAAAGAGCCGCTTGGCGGCGGCGTCACGCGATTTTGAGCGCATGAACCCGAGGGCGCAGCCGAAGAACCAAAGCCCGAGTAGCGCGGTGAAGATCAGGTAGCTCAGCGAAGCAAAGCCTCGCAGGCCGGGCCAGAGGGCGCAGCCGACGACCAAGAGGGTATTGATCAGGGACCATGCCGCGACGCGCGTGCCGGAAACGTCACGCACGGCCAGCATCGGGAAGTTGACCTCAGCGTAGTCGTGGCGATGGGTCCACGCGATGGCCATGAAGTGCGGGATCTGCCAGAACAGGAGGATCGCGAAAAGGACCCAGCCCAATTCCGTGACGGAATGAGCGGCGGCCGCCCAGCCGATCAGAGGCGGGAACGCGCCGGCGACGGCACCGATCTCAGTGCTGAACGGCGAGAAACGTTTCGCCGGCGTGTAGATCGCGAGGTACGACACGATAGTGGCCAAAGCGAAGAACGAGGACAGCCCGTTGACTTGGCGGAAGAGGACCCCGAGCCCGAGGGCGCAGAGCCCCCATCCCAGCACGAAGGCGGAGCCGCTGGCGACGCGGCCCGCCGGCAACGGGCGGTCCTCAGTCCGTCGCATGCGCGCGTCGGTATCGGTCTCCATCCATTGATTAAGCGTGGCCACGCCCGCGGCGCAGAGCGAAGTGCCGAAGAGCGCAAAACCAAAGCGGGAACCGTCCCATGGACTTCTCGCCACGAGGTAGCCCACGATGGCCGTGAGCACGGACAAGAGGCTGAGGCGCGGTTTTGTAAGCTGCAGATAGTCCGCGAAGCGCGCCGCCGGCCCGGCATTCGTTGGCTCCCTTGGATCCGTGGAGACGGAGTTCATGAACGGGTGGAGGCGGGCGAGGTGCCGGAGGCCGGCACGTCGATGGCATCGCGATAAGACCACCACGCGAGGCCGAAGCACGACGCCAGCATCAGCGCGCCCACAAGGACGTGCGCGGTCGTCGCGTAGGCATGCCGATAGGTCAGCACTGAAGCGGCGCCGAGGATGATCTGGATCACCAAGAGGACGCAGAGCCCGAGGGAAACCTGCCGCGCGGCGCGTCCCGCAGCGGGATCCCGGTGAATGCGGATCGCGAGCCAGATGATCGCAACGGAGAGGACGACCGCCATCGCGCGGTGCGCGAAGTGGATGCCGACCCGGAAATTCCAGTCCGCCGGGAGAACATCGCCTGAGGGAGTGCTCCACGGAAACGTGGGAATCGCCAAGCCGGCGAAGCTATGCCGCATCACCGCAGCGATCGCGAGCTGGAGAATCAACAACGCGAAGCAGCCCACGGCCAGACCGCGCCACGGGATGGGGGGGCTGACGGTGCCGGTCACGGGGCGCTCGATCCAAGGGCGGGTGACGGGAAGAACAAGGGCGAGAAGGGTGCAGATGTAGATCTGGGCAAGACACGCATGCGCCATGGCGAAGATGCGGCCGACGCTGGTGTTTACGGTCTCAATGTGCAGATGATCGAGCAGCACGCGGAGACCGCCCACGAGCGCCTGCGCGAAGACCAAGGCCACCGCGAAGACCGCGAGTCGGCGCAACCAAGGGCGCGACTCCCGTCGATGCATGAACACCGCGATCGCCACGGTGAGCAGGCTCATCACGCCCGCACTCAAGCGGTGCGAATGCTCCGCGAACATGGCTAGATCCGTCAGCCAACCGGCCGGATTGATCGAACCATTCGAAAGCGGCCAGTCGGGGAAGACCATCCCCGCGCCGATGCTGGTGGTAAAGGCCCCCAGCATCACGAGCACGAAGACCCAGGCTCCCGCGATGGCGGTGAACCAGGCGAGAGCAGGCTGATAGGCCGGACCGGAGGAGGGCGCAGACGTCGGCATGGGTGTGGAATACTCTGGCAAGGAAGCGAGGAGGCTAGGCTCGGCAAATGCGTTGACAAATTATTCCGATGGCGGCGGACGGCTTCCGTAAAGAGCCGCCGTCCGTTTGCGTCTCGTCCGGTTCGCGCGATTGGTGGTTCTCCCATTTGACGCCGCGATTTTCCGGTGCACACCGTACGGTGCTCATGAGTGCTTCGCTCTCCCGACCCCAATGGATTCAGGTGGCCGTGATCACCGCTGCGGCGGTGGCTCTCTACGTGGGGTTCCGGATGCTCCCGATTGGAACGAATTTGAACCACATGGACTTCCGGGTGGCAGAGGGCAATGCGATCGAGTTTTGCGACCCGGCGAATCCGCAGTTCATCCCGGTCATCGCGGTGCGTTCCCCGGTCTCGATGACGCTGACCTCCGACGCCCCGGCGCGCGCGGGGCAGTCGGCTCGGGTGACGGTCCGGCTGGCGACCTCCAGCGGGAAACCGCTTGCGCCGCCCGATCTCCGGGTTGAGCACACGCGTCGGCTCCATCTTTTGGTGGTGGATCCGTCGCTGGATGATTACCAGCACCTGCATCCCGAACCCGGGGCGCGGCCGGGCGACTGGGTCTTCGACTTCACCCCGCGCTTTGGCGGGGATTATCGCGTGTTTGCCGACTTTGTACCGGTGGCGACGGGGCGCGGGCTCTATGCTGGGACGGACTTCAAGGTGGAGGGGCCCGTGCATGCCGTGGACCCGGTGCGTCCGACGCAAGAGACGGTCGAGCTCGCGGGGGTTCGCTACCATCTCCGGGTGGACGGGGGAGCGCTGCGGGTGGACGCGCCGGCGGATTTAGTTTTCTCGCTGGAGCGGGTGGACGGTGGCGATGTCGACCTCCAGCCCGTGATGGATGCCTACGCGCACCTCGTGGCATTCGATTCCGGGCGCGGAGGCTTTGCGCACCTGCACCCCATGGATGCAGGGTTGGCCCAGCCACCGGATCGACGCCGGCCGACGATGCGTTTTAAGGTCACCATCCCCGCACCCGGCCCCTACGTCGTGTGGGCGCAGGTCGGTCTGGAAGGACGCGACGTATTCGTGCCCTTCTGGCTGAACGTGGTGCCGTGATCGCGCTGGGCGGGCCTAGAACTTCAGGTGTTTGACCGTGAGCCCGCGGTTAATGAGCTGCTTGAGGGAATCGATCCCGATCTTGAGGTGGTCGTTCACGTAACGTTCATCGACCTCGGCATCGCTCTCGGACGTTTTCACGCCTTCGGGAGTCATGGGTTGGTCACTGACGAGGAGAAGGGCGCCGGTGGGGGTCTCGTTGAAGAAGCCCGTCATGAACACCGTTGCCGTCTCCATGTCGACGGCCATGGCCCGGATCTTGCGCAGGTACCGCTTGAACTTATCGTCGTGTTCCCAGACGCGGCGGTTGGTTGTGTAGACGGTGCCGGTCCAGTAATCCCGCGCGTGGTCGCGGATCGTGGTGGAGATGGCCTTCTGTAGGGCGAATGCTGGCAGGGCGGGTACCTCCGGGGGGAAGTAATCATTGCTCGTGCCGTCACCGCGGATGGCGGCGATTGGGAGGATGAGGTCGCCGATTTCCGCGCGGTGCTTGATGCCGCCGCACTTTCCGAGGAACAGCACGGCCTTCGGATCGATCGCGCTGAGGAGATCCATCACCGTGGCCGCAGTGGCACTTCCCATGCCGAAGTTGATAATGGAAATGCGACCTGCGGTGGCGCTGGGCATCGGCTTGTCGCGGCCGCGCACGGGGACCCGGTGCCACTGTGCGAACAGCTTCACATAGCGATGGAAGTTCGTCAGGAGGATGTAGTCGCCGAAGCCATCCAGCGGCACTCCGGTGTAGCGCGGAAGCCAGTTACGGACAATTTCCTTTCGCGTTTTCATGCGGAGCGGGGCGTGAGGTGACGGCGCGGTCGGACGGCTCGCGGGCTACGCGTCGGCGAGGGCGTTGGCCGTATTGAGGTGTTCCGCGCCCGTGAAGCGTTCTGATTGTTCGTCGGCGTGGTAACTGGAGCGTACCATGGCGCCACTCTCGACCACGCCAATGCCCAGCGAGAGCCCGAAGGCCTTCCAGTGAGCGAATTCGTCCGGGTGAACCCAGCGGTGGACCTTCCAGTGCTGGGGCGTGGGCTGAAGGTACTGGCCGATGGTCAGGATGTCGGTGCGATCGGCGGCGATATCGCGCAAGGTGGCTTCGACCTCGGGGGCCTCCTCGCCGAGTCCGAGCATGATGCCCGTCTTTGTGGTGAAGCCGCGGTCCTTGGCGTGCCGCAGGACGAGGCGGGACCGGTCGTATCGGGCCTGTACGCGCACCGGGCGCTGGAGGCGTTCGACGGTTTCGAGGTTGTGGTTGAAGATGTCGGGCCGCGCGTCGAGCACGATGTCGACGTGATCGAGTCGCCCCTTGAAATCAGGCACAAGCACCTCGATGGCCGTTTGAGGATTGCGGTGGCGCACCGCGCGGATCGTGGCGGCCCAAACGGAGGCTCCGCCATCGGTGAGTTCATCGCGGGCGACGCTGGTGAGCACACAGTGCCGCAGGCCCATGGTGGCGACAGCCTCGGCGACGCGGGCAGGCTCGCCCAGATCCAGCTCGGTCGGGCGCCCCGTCTGCACGGCGCAGAAGTTGCACGACCGGGTGCAGATGTTGCCGAGGATCATCAGGGTGGCGGTACCCCGGGACCAGCATTCGCCCAGATTCGGGCACTGCGCGCTCTGGCAGACGGTGTGGAGCCGGTGCTCATCGACCAACTTGCGGACGGCGGTGTAGCCGGGACCGCTGGGCAGCTTGGCGCGGAGCCAGGACGGTTTGCGTGAAGTGTCCATCGCGTGACCTAGAACGTGGGCCGACCCGCGCATTTCCGCCACGAAAAACACGCCCCCGGGCCCAGATCCGTGGATTTTCGGGCTTACGGATTGATTGGAAATGGTTATCCCAGATGGCTTTACTTGTCCTGAGACCCGCCGGCTAAGAAGGCGGGCCACGCGGATTGGAACGCGTGGACGAGTGCGGCTCGGGCATCGACAAGGGAGGGCGAGTGGGGCTGTTCGCGGGCGAGTGAGGTCACGGAACCCTCCGCGGCGGGGATGCCGCAGGGGATGATCCCGCCGAAGGCGCCGAGGTCGGGATCCACGTTAAGGGAAACGCCGTGGTAGGTCACCCAGCGTCGGACGGCGATGCCGATGGCGGCGACCTTGCGCGAGCCAATCCAGAGGCCGGTCTTGCCGGGACGGCGGTCGGCTGACAGGCCGAACGTGGCGGTGGTTGCGATCAGGACGTCCTCGAGAAAGCGCAGGTAGGCGTGGAGATCCCGCCTCGGCTCGAGGGAAACGATCGGGTACGCGATCAACTGCCCGGGACCGTGGAATGTGATGTCGCCGCCACGGCTGGTTTCCACAAGGTCGATCCCGCGGCGGGAGAGTTCCGCTTCATCGAGCAGCAGATTGCGGATGGCGCCTGCGCGCAGGCCAACGGTGTAGACCGGCTCGTGCTCCGTGAGTACGAGGGTATCCGGTGCGCTCCCGGCGATCCGTGCCGCAAGGAGTGCCTCCTGCGCGGCGAGGGCATCGCGGTAGCGGGTTCGCCCCCAGTCGAGTACGGCGACGGGGGCGGGGCGCGGTGAGGCCATGGCGCGCGGGTAGGGTGCGACGATGGCCGGTGGTCGCCTCAGCGACCTAGGTAGAGATCGCGTCCGCGGACGAGGGCCTCGATCTTTCGGTCAGCGATGGAGCGCTTGAGCATCCAGAAACCGCAGTCCGGATGCACCCAGCGCACGCGATCCGGGCCGACCTTGCGTTCGACGGCCTCGATGCGAGCCGCGACTTCGTCGGGCGTCTCGATGTGGTTGACCTTGATGTCGATGACGCCGATGCCGAGGGCGATCTTCTTGTCGATGCCCTTGAGCGCATCGAGATCCTCCTTCGGCCGATGGGCGAGCTCGAGCACGAGGTGATCGGTGTGGAGGGCGTTGAGGAATGCGAGCAGCTTCTTCCAGTTACCCTTTTGGATGGTCTGACCGCCGTAGTTGCCGAAGCAGAAGTGCACGGCGCGCTCGGTGCCGCGGTCGATCGCGTCGAGCACCAGGTTCATGGCCTTGGCCGCGAGAGGTGCATCGGCCGGGTTACCGGGGATGTTGGCCTCGTCGACTTGGATACAGCTGGCGGGTAGGCCCGGCATCTGCGCGGCGAGCACCTCACCGAGCGCGAGCGTGAGCTTCTCGAAGTCGCGGTAGTGGTGGTCGAGGAGCGTGCGGGCGAGCATGTACGGGCTCGTCACGGTGAACTTGAACGGTCCCTGCGCCACCGCGGCCGCGCGCTGGCAGTCGGCGAGGAGGTTGAGCGAACCCTCGCCCAAAGGTCCCACGACGACGCCGGCCGGCTTGCGCCGGAAGCCCATGGGGTGATGGCGGGAAAATTCATCCGTGACCGACCGACCGACCGTCCCGGAGACGCCGGCCATCGGGCGGATGAAGTATTCGATCATCCCATTCGTGTCCGGGTGATTGACGTCGAAGCGGTAGAGCTCGCCGTCGGTCGGGAGATCGATCCCCGCTTGCCGCTGGATGTCGAAGACGACGCGGGTGGCGTCGATGACCGCCTGTTCGCTCGGGAGGGCGGCGAGCCAGTCTGGGATCGAGTACGATCCGACCGTGGTCGTGAGGATACGTGGTTGGGAACGTTTGGTAGCCATGGAGAAAGGAAACAGTCGTCGCACATCGGGAAAGCGCCGCGGAAAGGTCGGAAAGCGTTGTCAGGCCATCCGGGAAGGGCGAGCCGGAAAACGGGTGGGGGATGGGGTACGGCGCCCTCAGCGGAAGGTTGCACCCGGAGGAGCGGCGGCCAAGATGAGGTCGTGATCGCCTCGATCGCCTTCCACAACTTCAAGGCGCTGCGCAGCGCGTCGGTGCGGCTTGAGCGGTTCAACCTGCTGATTGGTCCGAACGGATCGGGGAAATCTAGCCTCATTGAAGGGATCATGCGGCTGGGTGCGCTGGCGCGATTGCCGGCGAGTGAGATGCCGGTCGACGGTGGAGACGGAGGGGACCGGGCGGAGGTGCGTTTCGAGTTCACCCCTCCGTTTGCGGCTTGGGAGGTGGTGATGCGCTGTGCGACGCGCGACCGCTGCGACGCGCTGCAATGGTCGCGGCGGGCGGATGGGACCGGACCCACCGATTGGGAAGTCCTTCGGTCCCGACTCCAGCGGGTGCGGAGGTATGAGTTCGAGCATGCCGCGATGGTACGCGGAGATTCCGGCGCCGATGATGCGGAACTCGCGCCCGATGGCGGGAACCTTGCGGCGGTGATGCAGCATCGCCGCGTGAGTCATCCAGCCGCCTACGAGCAGTGGCGGCGCGACGTGCTGCGGGCGTTGCCGGAGTATGATCAGGTGTCGGCGGAAGTGACGGCGGACGGTCGGCCGTTCGTCCGCCTGCGTCTTGTTGAGGAGGGCGAACTGATCACGCACGAGGAGCTGTCGCATGGAAGCCTCTGCGCGCTGGCGATCTTTTGTCTTTCTACCGATCCCGAGCCGCCGTCGGTCCTGTGCATTGAGGATCTCGACCGCGGCCTGCACCCCCGTTTGTTGCGGGAGGCTCGGGATGCGTTGTATCGATTGAGCCACCCCGGCAATGGGGTCTCTTCCGGTCAGCAATCGCAGATTGTGGCGACCACGCACTCGCCCTACCTGTTGGATCTCTTCCGCGATCACCCGGAGGAAGTCGTCGTAGCGGAAAAGCACGGTCGAGCGTCGACGTTCCGTCGGCTCTGCGATTGTCCCGATCTCGCTGAGATGATGACGGGCGTGTCCCTGGGCGACTTGTGGTACTCGGGGGTCATCGGAGGGGTGCCGGAAGAATCCGAGTCGACCTCTGAGGCTTCTCGCGGTGGTTCTGCTCCCGAGTGACGGCATGGCCTCGGACACTTCCCCGCGCGTGGCGAAACTCGCGATCCTGAGCGAGTCCCCGGCCGATGAGGCGGCCTTCGGCATCCTGATCGAGTCGGTGCTGGAGCGGCCGTTCGTGCGGGTGCGGGCGAACCTGCGGGCCCGCGGATGGCCCTCGGTTTTGCAGGTTCTGCCAGCGGTGATACGCCATCTGCACTTCAACACGGATGCGCAGGGCTTGGTGGTGGTGGTCGATAGCGATGACTCGGTGGTGCATACGGAGGCGCACGACGCACCGGACTACTTTCATCCCCAGTGCCGGATGTGCCGCCTGCGGGCTACGTTTCGCCAGACGGTGAAGCGGTTGCCGTCGGCCCGCGGACGGGAGCGCGTCCTGCGCGGAGTCGGCGTCGCGGTGCCCGCCGTGGAGGCATGGTACCTGTGTGGGCGTGAGGCCCGGGTGACCGAGGAGGCGTGGACGAACGGCCAGATGCGAGGTTCGCTGCCCTACACCCGCTCTCAACTCAAGGAGCGCGTCTATGGCACGGATCGTCCCAGCTTGGAGTACTCGCTCCGGCGCGCGGTCAGCGAAGTGGAGCGCTTCCGCCGCGACACGCGGCGGCTTGAACATGACTTCCCCGGATTCGCGGCGCTGGCCCGGGACCTGAGATCCTGGACTCTCGATTGATCCGACCGCTACGCTGGGCCGTTGGACCGAGCGAGTTGTTGGCAGGCCTTGAGGTCGAGCTTGCCGGAGCCGAGGACGGGGACCTTTTCGACGCGGACAACGACGCGCGGAATCCACAGCGCCGGCAGTCCGGACGCCAGTAGTTGCTCGCGCAACGTTTCGACGGTGAGGTCGGAGGAAGTAATCAGGATTAGAGCTTCGCCCTTCTGCGCGTCCGAGACACCGGTGACGACCACCTGTGGCCCCTCGTTCTGATCGAGCTTAAACGCATCAGCGATCGCCTGCTCCACCGTGCCATGGGGAACCATTTCCCCACCGATCTTGGAGAACCGGGAGAGCCGGCCCTCGATTCCGAGAAAACCATCGTCGTCGAAGCGACCGAGATCTCCGGTCACGAACCAGCCATCGCGGAACGAACTCCGCGTCTTCTCTGGATCATCGAGGTAGCCACCGAAAACGTTGGCACCGCGCAGGAGGATCATGCCCTGTTCGCTGAAGGGCCGTTCGGCGAAGGAGTCTGGATCGACGATGCGGGCGGTCATGCCGGGCAGGAGGCGACCAACGGAGCCGAGACGCTTTCCGAGCTGCGGCTCGGACGTTCGCGTGAGCAAGGGCGGATGCGGCTGGTTCACGCTACTCACCGGAGACGTTTCGGTCAGACCGTAACCCTGGAGGATTTCAATGTGATGCTTCTCGAGGGCGGCATCATACAGGTCCCTCGGGAGACGTTCCGCACCCGAGACCACGAGGTCGATCGTGCGAAGTTCCCCGGGTTCGGCCTTCTTGAAGATCGGGCGCAGGAAAGTTGGGGCGCCGACGAGCACGGTGGCTTGCTCGTCGCGAATGGCATCGACGATGCGGCGCGGTTCCAGCGGACTGGGCACGGTCACGACCCGGCAACCCCAGATGAGAGGGTACCAGAGGGTGATCGTGAAACCGAAGCTGTGAAAGATCGGCAAGCACGCCAGAAGCGTGGCGGTATCGGGGAGGACTGAGAGGGACGAAAGCTGGGCGCAGTTGGCGAGGATGTTGCGGTGCGTGAGTACGACCCCCTTGGGCTCGCCCGAGCTTCCGCTCGTGAAGAGGAGCCCGGCCTCCTCGCGATCGCCGGTGCGGGGAAGGCCGAGCAGGCGGGGGAGTGCTTGGTTGGGTAGGACCCACGCGGCGAGCAGCCATGGCAGCATGGCGCGCTTGCCGCCCGCGAGGGCGATTTCCTCCCGGAGGTCGACCGTCCGTTCCGGCCACGGGAACATGGGCACCTTCTCGCGCATGGCTTTGGCGGAGATGACGGTGCGGATGCCGGCGATGCGCAGGGACGCCTCGACGGAGGCCTTCCCGGCCGTGAAATTGAGGTTTACGGGGACCTTGCCGGCGCACAGCACGGCGAGGTTGGCGATGGTCGATCCCCCTCCGGGTGGAAGCACAATGCCGACGCGTTTCTCGGGGATCGTGCGCTGCAGATGGCGTGACAGAGCGGCAGCGGCGGCGAGCAATTGCGCCGCCTTGATCTCGCGCCGATCAGCCGTGCGGTCTACGATCGCAAGGTGGCCGGGGCGGCGGGCGAGCGAACGCACGCACTCGGAAGCGAGGTGACGACGCAGCACGGGCCGCTCTTCGAAAGCCTCGCAGCCTAGATCGAGTAGCGTGGTCCGGAGCTTCTCCGGCGATGCCTGCTCCGGTGCAATCGGAGGAGCCCAAGCGACGAACACATCGGTCAACGTCAGTCGCGGACGCTTAAAGAAGAGTCGATTGCCCGAAACCGAAAAGATCGATCCCCAGATTCCGTCGTGGTACGCCGCCACCACCGGCACCCCGGCGCGACGTGCCATCAGTTCGAAGCCCCGGCGGACGGCGAGCAGTTGACCCGTTCGCGAGATCTGTCCCTCGACAAAGACGCAGACTGCCTCCCCGGACTCCAGAGCGGCGGTGATGCGGCGCGTGCTTTCCAGCGCCTGATGCGGCGCGATCGGGATCGCTCCGGACACCCGAAACGCCCAATCGAAGAAGCCTCCACTCCGCCTCACTTCCTCCGACCCGACAAACCGCAACCGCCGCCGGCAGGCGAGTTGAATCAGGATGGGATCGACGTAGGAAAGGTGGTTGGAGACGACGAGTACGCCGCCGGTCGCCGGCACGTGCTCCCAGCCCCGCGTGCGCACCCGGTAGAGGCACGCCACAATGGCGCGGCAGAGCAGTTCAAGAATCCATGGAAGGTAGGAATGGCGGCGGAAGAGCGAACGATCCATCGGGGAGAGGGGTACGGGGCCGGGACGCAAGCCTGCGATCCTACGCGACTTGAGCCAAAGTGCAATCCGCGGCCGCGGAAGTCACCGCGCTTTCAGGCGGCGGCCCGGCCGTTTCCCCTCTCAGCGGACGACACGGGCTCCGCCGCCCTTCATGAGCTTCTCCACTTCCTTCTGCGTGGCCATCGACGTGTCACCTGGGGTGGTGGAAGCAAAGGCTCCGTGAGCCGCCCCGTACTCGACGGCGGCCTGCGGGTCGTTCTTGGACAGGAAGCCAAACTGAAGGCCGCTCGCGAAGCTATCGCCGCCGCCGACGCGATCGAGGATCTCGAGGTCGGGGTACTTACGGCTCTCGTGGAAGCGGCCGTCATGCCACAGGATCGCACTCCAGTCATTGCGCGTCGCGGTCATCACGCGGCGCAGGGTGGTGGCTGCGACCTTGAAGTTCGGGAACTCCTTCACGGCGGTTTCGATCATCGCCTTGAAGGCCTCGGTCTCGATGTGGCTGAGCGAGTGATCGGCTCCTTTCACCTCGAAGCCGAGAGACGCCGTGAAATCCTCCTCGTTGCCGATCATCACATCGACGTAGCGGGCGATCTCGCGGTTGACCTCTTGGGCCTTCTTGAGTCCGCCGATCGTCTTCCACAGGGAGGGCCGATAGTTGAGGTCGTACGATACGACCGTGCCGTGGCGCTGCGCGGCCTTCACCGCCTCGATGGCAAGTGCGGCAGTGGATTCGGAGAGGGCGGCGAAGATGCCCCCGGTGTGGAACCAGCGGACACCGAGCTTGCCGAAGAGATGGTCCCAGTCGAAGTCGCCCGGCTTCAGTTGGCTCGCTGCCGTGTTGCCGCGGTCGGGCACGCCGACGGCACCGCGGATTCCGAACCCGCGCTCGGTGAAGTTAAGGCCATTGCGGACCGTCCGGCCGATGCCGTCGTCCTCGCGCCACCGGATGAAGTCGGTCGCGACGCCGCCCTGCATGATGAAGTCCTCGATCAAGTGCCCCACTTCGTTGTCGACGAAGGCCGTGCACACTGCCGTGCGGAGGTTGAAGCATTTGCGCAGACCCCGCGAGGTGTTGTACTCACCGCCGCCCTCCCAGGCGGTGAAGTGACGCGCCGTGCGGACGCGCGTCTCGCCGGGGTCGAGGCGAAGCATGACCTCGCCGAGCGAGATCTGATCGTAGTGGCAGCTGGAGGCGGGCTTGAGGGTAAGACTCATGGCGGAAGAGAGAAAAAAACGGGTGGATCGGGCGGGGCCGGCACCGGGAGCATTCCGGGCGACACCTTGGCCGGCGAAGAAGGAAGGAAAAATGTTACGGAGCGATCGGAAACTCGTCGAGCGACCAGCCGGGTTGTCCGCACTCGCGGGCGACCTCGTTGAAGGCCTGGATCTCCGCGGGCGTGAAGAGAAGGCCGCCGGCACGGACGCTTCGGCGGGCGAAATCCGCCTCGAGTTGGCCCGGTAGCATGCAGCGTTCGTTCCCATGGCCGAGCACGTCGGCGATTACCGCCTTGACGTTCTCCGCTTGGGAACGGCCGCGCGCGAAGGCTCCGGCCGAGAGCGCATCCGGATGTATGACTTGGAAGAAGAAGGTGCAGGTGTGCTTGTCGCCGTCCTCCACCCAGCGGTTGCGCACCGTCGGCAGGGATCCCCCGATGAAACCGCTGACGAGCTCGTTCATGAGTGACAGCCCGTAGCCCTTGTGAGCGCCGAACGGCAGGAGGGAAACGGCGGCGGCGGGGTCGGTGGTAGGATTGCCATCCTTATCCACGGCGGCCTGAGGCGGCAGCGGTTTGCCCTCGCGCTTGAGTTGCTGCACGCGCCCCATCGCGATGACGGAGGTGGCCCAGTCGATGACAATGGGGAAACCGACCGAGGGCGTGGTGGGGAAGCCCCAAGAATGCGGGTTTGTGCCGAGTGTGGGATAGCGGCCGCCGAAGGGAACGACCTCAGCGAGCGCGGCGGTACAGTTGGTGTAGGCGATGTAGCCGCGGCGCGCCGCGTCCATCACGTACCCGCCGCCCCAAAGGTAGTGGAACGCATTGTCGACGGAGACCGTGCCAACTCCGTACTGGTCGGCGAGCCGAATCGCTTCCTCCATGGCGCGGAAGGCGGTCGATTGGCCCAGCTTCCGGTTGGCGTTCCAGATGCGCACGGCCGGAAAGCGGCACGGGCGCTCCTCGATCTGCGCCCCCGGCACGCAGCCCTTCGAGCCGGAGCCAAGCACCTCGTCGAGGTGTAGCGCCTTCAGGCCGTTGTGCGTCCGGATGCCGTGGCGCGACGCCTCTGCGCAGAATCGCGCTCCCTCGTCAGCCTCATCTTGTAGGTATCCGCGGTGACGATACGCAGCAGCGATGAGGGCGTTGTGGCGGGATTCGGGGACGGTGTGAAACGTTTCCATGAGGGAGGAGAGTCGCGAACGTTAGGGCAGGAGGTTCGCTTGGGCAACCGGCGGGCGGCCGGAAAGGAAGCGGGTAAGATTCTCCACGGCGCAGGACGCCTGCCGTTGCACGCTCTCATGGGTGCGAGAGCCGATGTGCGGCGTCAGGATCACATTCGGAAGTCCGAGCAGCGGGTGATCGGCGGGTGGCGGTTCCTGATCGAGCACATCGGCGGCGTAGGCTTTGAGATGGCCAGACTTCAGCGCAGCGACGAGGGCGCCCAACTCAAGGATTTCGCCGCGAGCGCAGTTCACGATGACCGCACCGCGTCGCAGTCGGCCGATGTTGCCGGCATGGATGAGGTGCCTCGTCTGGGCGGTGAGTTTCGTGTGCAGGGAAATGAAATCGGCCTGGGCCAGCAATTCATCGAATGACTCCACCCGCGTGATGTCGTGCCAGCGGGCGAAGTCCTCGTCCCAATAGTTGCCGTAGCCGATTACGCGAAGCCCGAAGGCGCGGGCACGGATGGCGACTTCCCGGCCGATGCGGCCGAAGCCAACAATGGCGAGCGTCTTGCCGCACACCTCGTTCCCGGTGATACGCGTCCAGCGCCCAGCGGCGACATGATTGGCCTCGACCACGAGGTTGCGCACCGCGGCGAGTAGCAGGGCGAAGGTGTGCTCAGCGACGGTGGTGTGGTTCACGCCTGGCGTGAACAGTACCGGGATGCGCAGGTCGGTGGCGGCCGCCACGTCGATCTTGTCGAGACCGATGCCGTATTTCGACACCACCTTGAGCCGTGGCAGGGACTTCTGCAGCACGGCGCGGGTCAGCGCGTCGTCACCGCACAGGTAGGCGTCAAACTGACCGGCCAATTCGAGCATGCGGGACTCGGGAAGGGGACCCCGCTCGCGGACCACCTCGAAGCCGGCGGCGGCGAGCAGGTCGTGGTGCACGCCGGGCGTATCTTGGAAGGAGGTGGTGGTGAGAAGGACGCGGGTCATGACGGGAAATGGGAGCAGACCCGCCCGCTTCCAGCCTGAAAAGCCCGAAGATGCCTAACGTTCACCAGCAGGGGGCAGGAATTCCCGGTTGCGGGGTGGGAGCGGGGCTTCAAAGGTGACGGTCATGTCGGATCACTCCCAGGCCACCCGCCTGTTGCGTCGAAAACTCGGATCGCGTGTCGCGTTGAGCGACGAGGCGCGATTCCGAGCGTCCTTTGACGGCAGTAAACTCTCTTTCCTGCCGGACGCGGTGATCCGGCCCCGGTCGCGGGATGACATTGCGGCGGTGCTGGGCCTGGCGAATCGCCGGCGGGTGCCGGTGACCGTGCGGGGGGCCGGGACCTCTCTGACCGGCTCTGGATCGCCGTTGCGGGGTGGGTGGGTGTTGGATCTCTCGGGCTGGCGGCGCATTCGGGTGGATGCGGAAGCCGGCATGGCCCGGGTGCAGGCTGGGGTGGTGGTCGACGATCTGCATCGGGCGGCGGACGCGGTGGGGTGGTTTTATCCGCCGGACCCTGCCTCGAAGAAGTACTGCACGATTGGCGGCAACATCGCCTGCAACGCCGGTGGAATGCACGGCGGTCGCTATGGTGTGACGCGGGATTTCGTCCTCGCCTTAGAAGGATTCCTGCCCACGGGTGAGTTCGTCCGCTGGGGCACCCCGACGAGGAAGTATGCGGCGGGTTTTAACCTGCGCGATCTGTGGATCGGGAGCGAAGGTATGCTGGGGGTCGTGACGGAGGCCACCGTGCGGCTGATTCCCCGTCCAGCGGCCCGGTGGACCCTTTTGACCTCGTTCACCGATGAAGCGGCGGCGCTGCGGGCGGCGCGGCAGCTCTTTGCGGCGCGCGTGCAGCCGGCGATCTGCGAGTTCCTGGATCGCTTCAGCGTGGCCTGTGCGGAGCGCGTGAGCGGGCGTCCGGTCTTTCCCGGGGCGGCGGGGTGCCCGGTGATCCTGCTGGAGCTCGCAGGGTCGGACGGCGAAGTCGCGGACGCCCGTCGCGAGGTGCTGGCGTGGGCCAAGACGGCGGCCAGCGGTTGGCGGGAGGCGGCCGACCGGTCGGAGGCCGAAGCCCTTTGGGCGGTGCGACGGACCTGCTCCGGGGCGATGTTTGAACTGGGAGACTCCAAGCTCAACGAAGACATCGTCGTGCCGCTCGCCTCCTACGAGCGCTTTGCCCGCTTTCTCGAGCGTCTCAGGCGACGCTCCCGGCTACCGATCCCGACCTTCGGTCATCTGGCGGACGGCAATCTGCATGTGAATATCATGTACCATGCGGCGGATCGCTCGGAGTACCTTCGCGCGGAGAAAACGGTGGTTGAGTTGATGCGCGGAGTGGTGGCCCTCGGCGGGGCGATCTCGGGCGAGCATGGCATCGGCTTGGCGAAGTCGCCGTTTCTCGCGATCCAGCATGGCCCGGCCGAGATTCGGGCGATGCAGGCGGTCAAGCGGGCGCTTGACCCGAACGGCATCCTGAATCCCGGGAAGATGTTTACTCCCTTCAAGGTCTGGGAGCACCCCCGACTGCGGATCCGCCTTCCTTGGGATCATAAGTAGCCGGTTTCCCAGCTCCTCCGCTCTCCGCTGGCCGCGCCCGGACGGCGGGGAGAGGGGGCCCGTTCGGGGCTGCGCAGCGTTTTTTCTTTGCGCGCGGTTTTAGGGGCGTCTCAATCAGCCGCTTCCGCATGCATCTCAAGGCGCTCAAGCTCCACGGCTTCAAGTCATTTGCTGACCCGACTACCCTTCGTTTCGAGCCGGGCGTGACGGCGGTCGTCGGCCCCAACGGCTGCGGCAAGTCCAACATCGCCGACGCGATCCGCTGGGTGCTGGGTGAGCAGAGCGCGAAGGCCCTGCGCGGCGGTCGCATGCAGGACGTTATTTTCGAAGGCGCGGACACCCGTAAACCGGCGCAGCTTTGTGAGGTATCGTTGCTCTTGACGGACTGCGAGAAGCAGCTTGGCAGCGAGTTTCACGAGATCGAGATCATGCGTCGCGTGCACCGCGATGGGCAGGGTGAGTATTTCTTCAACGGACAGGCCTGTCGTCTGAAGGACATCCAGAAGCTTTTCATGGATACCGGCATTGGCCGGACGTCTTATTCGATCATGGCGCAGGGCCAGATTGATCAGATCCTTTCCTCCAAGCCGGAGGAGCGGCGGGCGGTATTCGAGGAGGCGGCGGGTATCACCAAGTACAAGTCGCAGCGGCGCGAGGCACTCCAGAAGCTGGCGCTGACGGATCAAAACCTCGCCCGCGTGGCGGATGTGATCGGCGAGGTGGATCGGCAGATCGGCTCGCTGCGGCGACAGGCGGCGAAGGCACTGCGGTACAAGCGGCTCCAGCACCGCTTGCGCCACCTGGCGCTCGCTCAGGCGGGACACCAGCACGCCGACTTGACGGCGGCCTTGGAGGGATTGGACACGCAGGTGGTGTCGTTGCGGGCAGCCGCGGAAACGCGGCGCGTGGAGTTGCAGCAGCGTCAGAGTGCCTTGGAAGAGAAGCGCACGGAACGTTCGCGCCTCAACCAGCGCGTCCAGGAAGCTCAGGAAGCGGTGTATGCCGTGCGTTCGCGTAAAGAGCAGGCGGAGAATCAGGCGAATCTCGCGCACATTAAGCGATCCGGCCTGCTGGAGCGGCTGCAGTCGTCGCGGGAAAACCTCAGCGAGCTGGAGATGCAGCTCCGTGAGCTGGCTTCCCAAGTCGACAGCGGAGCGAGCGACAAGCAGCAGCAGCTGACGTTGCTGGGTAGCTCGGACGATGTGTTCCAGCAGCGCAACCGGGACCTTGCGATCGTCGAGGGCGAGCTCTCGAAACACGAGCAGGACTTGCAGCAGTCTAAGTTCCAGACGCTGCAGCACGAGAGCACGGTCGCGCGGCTGCGCAGCGACACGACGAGCTACGAGGTTGACCAGAAGACGAGTGCGCAGCGGCACGAGGCCGTCGTGCAGGAAATCGAGTCCGTTCGCGCCCAGCAGTCGGCGGCCCAGGCGGCTGCGTCTGAGGTCGAGGCGCGGGTCGAGGAAGCGATGGGCGAAAAGTCGCGTGCGCACGCTGAGGTCTCCGCGGTGCAGGAGGAGATCACGGTGGTCACCCGCGAGTTTCGCGACGCCCAGCGGCGTTTGCAGGAGATCGACCGTGGGCTCGCCCAGCGCAGTGCGCGACTGAAGCTTCTCCAGCAGTTGCAGGAACGTTTCGAGGGCTTCGGCGAGGGAGCCAAGGCCATCCTGCAGGGGCGCCTCGAAGGCGCGCTGGCGGGAGCAAAAGTGAGTCCGGTCATGCAGGGGCTCGATGTGCATCCGGATTTTGCCAAGGCGCTTGAGGCGCTGCTGGGCTCAGCCGCTGAAGCCATCGGCGTCGTTGACCTGGACACGGCCGAGCGACTGCTGCGGCAACTTGAGCAGGACCAGATTGGCGCGGCGGTGCTCCGCGTGGCGGCGGGGGCTCCGGCTTGGCCGACGCCCGCCGAGCTGCCGGCCGGCTTGATCCGAGCGGACCACGCCCTGACGTCGTCGGTCGCGGGACATCCGGCCGTCGCCTTACTGGAGTCGTGCTATGTCGCCGACGACCTCGGCGCTTTCCTGCGTTTCTGGCAGGCCACGCCGACCTTTCCTTTCTTGGCGGTGGCGACGCGAACCGGCCAGTTGGTGGACCGCCGTGGCCTCGTCTACGGGGGGCATCAGAAGAAGGCGGCGGCCGGCATCATGCAGCGCGAGATCGACCTGCGGGAAACGGCGCGAGCGGTCGCCGACGACCAGCAGCAGCACGACGCGCAACGCGGGGTGATTGACGGGCTGCAGGTGCGGTTGACGGAGCTGGAGTCACGGCTTGAGCAGTGCCGTCAGGATGTCTTGCTTGCCACGCAGAGTCTGGCGGCGGCGCAGCAGGAGCACCGCGGAGCGGTCAAGGCGGTCGAGGAGGTGGGCCAACGACTTGCTCGAATGGAGTCGGAAGTCGCTGCCCTTGATCAAGCGCGGCACGAGGCTGACGTGCGTTTTGAACGCGCCCAGCGCGGCTTGGCGGAGGCGACCGAGGCGGCCGAGGCGTTGCGTCGCCGGATTCACGACTTAGAAATCCGACTCGGGGAATTGCGCACGGATCGCGACGTGAAGCGCGAGTCCCTGGCCCAAGCCCGTCTGGAACTGGCGGAGCGGCGGCAGCGCGTCGAGGTGCTCGATCGTGGTCTTGCCGACATGGAGCGCCGACGCAGCCAGTTGTCTGAGTTGCTCATCCAGCGTCAGCAGGAGATCGAAGTCTGGGGCGAGCAGGTCGCCGAATTAGAAGCGGCGGCGGACCGGGAACGAGACGAGGCGTCCCGCCTCGGTGAGACCCTGGTGGTGTCGCAGACGCAGGTGGAGCAGATCCGACACGAACTCGTGGCGCTTGAGCAATCGATCTCCGGCGTGGAGTCGGGCCAGTTCGATATCCGCAACGAAGCAGACCGGGCGCAGGCCGAGTTGAATCGCTGCGAGATCAAGCTGGCCGAGAGTCGACAGCGGGCGACCTTCATTGAGGAGGACATCCAGCGCGAGTTCCAGATTCGCGTCGGGACCTATGATTGGCGGGCGATCCTGTGGAAGGCGGATGACGAGCCCGCCGACATCAAGCCGCTTGACCTTGACGAAGAGGATGACGAGGCGGGCGGCGCTGCGCCGGCACCCGCACAGGATGGTACGGCGGCCGCGTTGGCTGCTACCGACGCTGCCGGGGAAACGTCAGCGACGGCGACCGCGGAGCCAATGGCGGCTGACGCGGATGCCGCGGCCACGGTTTCGGCGCCGGCTCCCAAGCGGCGCCGCAAGAAGGCGGTCCGACCGGAAGCGACCGAGGAGGTGCTGGCGGAGTGGGTTGCGAAGGCGGATTGGGCTGCGATCAAGACGGAGATCGAGGCCCTCCGGCAGCGCGTTGCCTCCATGGGGGCGGTTAACCTTGTCGCGATCGAGGAGTATGCCGAACTCAAGCAACGCTACGACTTCCTGAAGTCGCAGAACGACGATCTGGTGCAGGCGAAGACCGCTCTGCTTAAGATGATCGATGAGATCAATCAGACGTCGCAGCAGCAGTTCGCGGTGACCTTCGAGCAGATCAAGAAGAACTTCGCTTACACGTTTCAGACGCTCTTTGGCGGTGGTGTGGCGAACTTGGAGCTCGTGCAGGCAGAGGACATCCTCGAGAGCGGCATCGAGATCGCGGCCCAGCCTCCGGGCAAGAAGCTCAAGTCCATCATGCTACTTTCCGGTGGAGAGCGCACGTTGACGGCCGTGGCACTATTGTTCGCGCTCTACATGGTGAAGCCCTCGCCGTTCTGTCTACTCGACGAGCTCGACGCTCCGCTGGATGAGTCGAACATCGGGCGCTTCACGGAGCTCTTGAAGCGCTTCGTGCATGAGTCGCAGTTTATCATCATTACGCACAACAAGCGCACGGTCTCGGCGGCGCAGGCGATCTACGGCGTCACGATGGAGGAACGCGGCGTGTCGAAGACCGTTTCGATGCGCTTCAACCACCTCGTCGGTGACACGGAGGCGGCGCCGCAGAACATTGCGGAAGCGGTGCGGGGAGCGAAGACGGCATCCGGGGCCTAGCGGGACCGCCGATGCTGGCGCGGCTGCGTCGTCTCGTTGGGCTGGAGCGACGCGTCGCGGCGGGGGCGTGGGGCGAAGCCGAGGCGGCGGCATGGTTGGAGCGGGAGCGGGGCTTCCTCATCCTCGCGCGCAACTGGCGAGCCCCCCGGGATCGTCGTGTTGAGCTCGATGTGGTGGCGCGCGACCGGGAAGTACTGGTTTTTGTTGAGGTCAAGACGCGGGCGTTGGGCGCGCTGGTTGGGGGTTATGCCGCGGTGGACCACCGGAAACGCCGGGCCCTGGCTCGGGCCGGGGAGGCTTACCTCCTTGCCTTACCGCCCGCGCGCCGGCCCCTGACTTATCGTTTCGACGTGGTCGAGGTGGACGACCCGGGAGAGTCGCGTCGCAGGGCTGGCGCCGGAGGTGGAGTGCGTCATTACGAGAACGTTCCGATCTTCCCGGGCAGTCGACAGTCCTAGGTGCGGGGAAACAAACGCTTGCCTCGGATCCGGTGCCGATCGAAAAACTTCGGTTCTCCATGGCCGAAAACCTTCCGCGACATCCCTTCCTGCAGGGTTTGAGCAAGCACCGGGGCGCTCCGCCGACCGCGGTGGTGATTTTTGGGGCTTCGGGTGACCTGACCATGCGGAAGCTGATTCCTGCGGTCTACAATCTAGCGGTCGATAACCTGCTCCCGGCCGATTTCCACCTGATCGGGTATGGCCGCAAGCCGATCCCGGACGACGAATTTCGCACCCTAGCGGGGCAGGCGGTGAAGGAGTTCTCCCGGCGGGAGATGAACCCTGAAATCTGGGGTCGGGTGGTCTCCCGTACGACCTACGTTGCGGGAGCCTACGACGATCGATCCGCTTTCGATCGGTTAGCGAAGCAGCTGGATGACATTGAGCGCCGGCTGGGGCGCGAAGTGCAGCCGCTGTTCTACATTTCGACGCCACCCTCCGTCTTTGACTCCGTGTTGCGAAATCTCGGGGCGAGTGGCCTTGCCGCCCGTCATTTGGGCAAGTCCCACCACGCCAAAGTCGTGATCGAAAAGCCGTTCGGCCGCGACCTGACGTCGGCGATGGAGCTGAATCGCGTCATTCGCTCGGTTTTCGAGGAGCACCAAGTGTATCGAATCGATCATTACTTGGGGAAGGAGACCGTGCAGGACCTCCTGGTGCAGCGGTTTGCCAACGCCATCTTCGAGCCCCTGTGGAACCGCAATTTCATCGACAGCGTGCAGATCACCGTCGCGGAGGAGGTAGGAGTCGGTTCGCGCGGCGGGTATTACGAGCAGAGCGGTGCGCTGCGGGACATGATCCAGAATCACACCATGCAGCTCCTAGCGCTGACCGCGATGGAGCCGCCGGGTTCGCTGGATGCAGAAGCGGTGCGCGATGAGAAAGTGAAGGTGCTGAAGGCGATCCAGCCCCTGCGGCTTGGGCGCGACGGTGATGTCGCGCGCGCGCAGTATGCCTCCGGCCTGCTCGGCGGTCGCCCGGCCCGTGGCTACCTTGAAGAGGAAGGGATCGCGCCGGCCTCGGCCACCGAAACCTACGCGGCGATTCGCCTCTCGATTAACAATTGGCGCTGGCAGGGCGTGCCCTTCTACCTGCGTTCCGGCAAGCGCATGGCGCGCCGAGTGACCGAGATCGCGATCCAGTTCAAGCGCCCCCCGGGGACGCTCTTTGCCGAGGGCGACCGCTTCAACCTCGCCCCGAACACGCTCGCCTTCCAGATCCAGCCGGACGAAGGACTGAACCTCGTGCTCAACGGGAAAGTCCCCGGTCTGGAAACGCGGACCCAACCGGTGAAGATGAATTTCCGTTATAGTGCGACCTACGGTTCGAACACCCCGGAGGCCTACGAACGCCTCGTGCTGGATGCGATGATTGGCGATGGCACCCTGTTTATTCGCGGGGACGAGGCGGAAACCTCGTGGAAACTCTACACCCCGGTGTTGGACGCTTGGGCGGCGGCGGGACGCGACGGGATGGATGCCTACGCCGCGGGGTCGTGGGGGCCGGCCTTGGGGGATGCGCTCATGCTCCGCCCGCATCACCATTGGCGGAAACCCTGAGCCGGAAACCGAATCCATCGGCTCCGCCATGTCTGCTGTTTTTGACGCCCTCCCTGGGGTAGAAGTTGCACCCGATGCCATCACGCGCGGCCTTGCCCAGTTGTGGGCGCGCGAGTCGAGTGAGGCCGTGGGAGCGGCGGAGGATGTCCGCGCGACGCAGCTCAACCTGGTTCTCCATCTCGGGTTCGGAACGACGCCGGAGGACGGGTGTGCGCAGTTTGAGACGGCGCTGCACTTTGCCCGGCGTTACCCGTGTCGCGTGGTGATCCTGTGTCCCCTGCGCGACGATGCGGGCGCGAAAGGATTGCGGGCGAAGATCTACGGCGAGTGCTTCCTTGGCCGGTCCAAAGGCGACACGCGTTGCGTGGAGTTTGTGGCGTTGAGCTATCCCCGCGCGGCGCGGGCGTATCTTGAGAATGCGGTGTCGATCTGCCTCTCGGCGGACCTGCCGCTCTATTACTGGGCGCATCGGTTTACCTTTAGCTCGAAGCTGGCCGACTATCAGTACCTCTTGCGCAGTTCCCGCCGCTTCATCCTCGATTCGGCATTGGTGCCGCAAGATGCGCTCACGCACCCTTGGCCGCGTCCGGATGCCGTGCGCGATCTGGCGATGGCGCGCTTGCTGCCAATCCGGCAGTCGATTGGGCAGTTTCTCGCTGGGACGTCGCCGGCGACGCTCGTCGAAGGGTTGGACTCCTTTTTTGTCGAGGCGCATCCGGCCCTTCAGGCGGAGGGGGAGGCGTTGCGGCGGTGGGCGGCGGAGCGTTTGGTGGCCTGCGGTGCAACGAGCGAGCGCGTGCGTGGCACCGTGCGGCTCGTGGAGCGTGGAGAGGGACGCGGCCTAGCTCTCGAGTTCTGCTACCGCGAGACACAGCGCTTCCGTTGGCAGGGTGATTTGCACTCGGGGCAGGGGAGCTTCTCGGCCACGCTGGGGGGAGGGACCATTGCCTTGCCGACCATGGTCAGCCTGCTGCCGCCAGACGTGGCTCTCGCGGAGGCGATGTTCTTCTGATTCGCGTGCGCACTGCGCACCGAACGATTTCCATGGACACTGCAACGGAGTACGGTCGCTTGGTGATTGCGCCCCGCGAGGCGCTCTTTGCCCAGGTTGTCGCCCTGGCGGAGGCCCAACGGCAGCGCCGGGCCTCCCGGCATTTCACGTGGGCTCTCAGCGGCGGCCAGACGCCGCAGGATTGGTGTCGCTGGGCCGCCCAGCCGGGCGTGCTACCGCCCGCGCTTGTCGCGGAGACGCATTTCACCGTGAGCGACGAGCGCATGGTGCCGCTCAATGACGCTCAGAGCAACTTCGGCAACGCCGAGCGTCTTTTGCTCACGCCGCTCGGCGTGCCGCGCGAGCACCGGCATCCGTGGGTCGTGGCCTACGAGCCCTCCGCGGCCGCGGAGGCGTACCGACGCACGTGGATGATTCTCGCGGGTCCGGGTGCCGCTTATGACGTTTGCATGCTCGGTCTGGGCGACGATGGGCACACGGCGTCGTTCTTCCCGGGCACGCCGCTTCTCGTCGATGATGGCGGCCTGCCTTTCGCTGCCGTGGACGCCGGAGCCAAGGGCTGGCGGCTCACGATCACTCCGACCGGCCTGCGGACCTGCGGTTCGATTGTGGTGATGGTTCTCGGGTCAGGCAAAGCCGAGGCCCTGCGACGCGTGCTTCGTGGCAACGAGGAATGGAGTCAGGTGCCCGCCAAGATTCTCGCGACGGTTTCCGATCGCGTCACTTGGCTCGTTGACGAGGCGGCCGCGGCCCGGCTCTAGGCTAGGGCGACGCCGGAGCAGACGGCTCCGGGGCGCCCGGCGTGCCCGCATCTGGTCTGGCCTGAAGCCAGTGCTTGAATTCACGGATCTGCCGGGGGCCGCCGAGCACGAGCAGTTCGTCGCCCACCTCCAGCGTCTGGTCGGCAGGCGGATTAATGCGCCGCCGTCCGAGGCGGCCGTGTCCGGCGATGAGCACGCCGGCGTGGCGATGGATGCGGAGCTCGGCTAGGGTCTTTCCCACGTGGCTCCCGGCCGGGACAGGCAGCGTCTCAAGGCGCGCCTCGTCGAAGGCGGGCGTGGTCGTCGGAGGCGTAAGCGCGGTCAAGGCTTCCCGGGCGCGCTCGATTTGCTCGCGTGTGCCGAGGAGCAGCAGGCGGTCGCCGCCGTAGAGAACTTGGTTGGGCTCCGGCGCGATCAGGGTCGATCCATGCCGATGGATCTCCATGATCGAGCAACCGAAGCGGGATCGGATCCGGAGGTCCGCGATGGAGCGTCCGCCGCAAGCCGCGCCCTCCGGCAGCACGCACTCCTGCACGTTGATGTTCCAATCGCTGGGGGTGGCTAGCCACGACGGCTTGGCCCGCGTTGCAGCCTCGCCGGCGCCGCCCGCCTCCACCGACGTCTGCGGGCGGAAGACATCGCTGAGCGATTCCTCCCATCGGCTGTGCCAGTAGATCATGCGACGGGAGAACACCGCGACGGCGACGGCGAGGATCACCGCGATGATCAGCCACGCCCAGCGGGGCAGACTGTCGGTGGGGAGAATGCGGGCTAGCCACGAGGCCATCGCGAGCGCGCTGATCACTTTAATGGCTGCGTCGATGACCTGACCCGGCAACCGCGTGTGTCGGGATGCCTCCTCGGAAAAAATCATCCCGACCGCTGCAACGTTCCGCCAGATCGCGATGAGGGGCACCACTACCACGAGCCCCATCCCGATCCAGAACACGAGCACCACCTGGCCCGGGGCGAAGTCCCGTAACCATCCAGCCGCCTGGACCTCTGCGAGGAGTCGTTCGGAGAAAATCAGCAGCCCCGTGACGAAGAGAGCCTCCAGTCCGATCTGAATGAGTCGTCGCTTACTGAGTTGCCACCACTGACCTCCGCGGACCGAGCTTAGTTGGTGCAGCCAGTCCCGGTAGGTGTTGAGCAGACGGGTCAACCAGTGCGGTTCGACTCGCTCGACCCACGCAAGCAGGCCGTTCGCATGCCGGTTCAGCATCGGCGAGAGGATCACCGTCAGGAGCGACACCCCGACGGCGACCGGATAGAAAGCCTTGGGCATCACGGCCGATGCCACGCCCAGTTGCGCAATCACGAACGTGAATTCGCCCAGCGGGGTGAGCGCAAGCCCCGCGCGCAGGGCCTCGCGATGCGGAGTCCCGACGAGGGTCAGCGCGGAGGCCGTGGCCAGCGTACGCGAGAGCAAGGTGAAGATCCCTAGGCCCAGGATCCAGGCCCAAACATCCGCGAGCATGCGCACGTCGATCATCATCCCGATGGAGACAAAGAAGACGCTGCTGAAGATGTCGCGCAGCCCGGTGAAGGCCCGGCCGATGGTCCGGCTTTGCGGCATCTCTGCGACGATGGCACCCAAGAGGAACGCGCCAAGGGCGAGGGAGTATCCCGCGCGAACCGCCAGCAAGGCCATCAGCAGCAGGACGCCTGCGACTGCGATGGTCTGCAGTTCCGGATCGGCGCGTGCCTCCAGACGGCGCAGCAGCCGCGGTACGAGGAAAAGTCCAGCCATGACCAGCAGGACGACAAAGGCACTGAGGCTGCCCAGTAGGCCCACCAGTCCTCCCGCTGGCTGCCCTGAACCCGCTGAGATCGATCCGAGAATCGCAAGCAGCACCACGGCCACGACGTCCTCCAGCACCGTGATGGTGAGCGCCAGTTGGCCCGGCCGCTCGTGCTCAAGCTTGAGCTCGTGCACCACCTTCGAAATCACCGCCGAGCTCGAGACCATGAGCATGGCCGCGGTGAAGAGGCTCTGTTGCGCCGTCCACCCGAGGGAGAACCCGAGTAGTTGCGTGAGGTTGAGGACAAAAAACGCGCCCAGGCCGGTGGCGATGAAGGTGGTCGCCCCCATCAAGCGCAGTCGGGAAAGACTGAGGCCGAGGCCGATCGCGAACATCAGAAAGATCAAGCCGATCTGAGAGAGCGTCTCGATCCGCGCGACATCCAGCACGAGCGAGAACGGCGGCGTGTACGGTCCCACGATCATGCCGGCGATGAGGTAGCCCACGATCACCGAGAGGCCGATCCGCCGACAGATCGAACCGGCCACCGCCGCGGCGAGAAGCACCACCGCGAGATCTTGGATAAAGCTGATCCCGTCCATGCGCGCGCGGAGTGAATCGCCGCATTACCGGAAACTCAACTCGGAGTTCGGAAAAGTTGGGCCAAACTCGTCCGGGATTGTACCGCAGGTTCGGATGGTCTTAGCGTGCTGACATGGTTCGGTCCCTACGGCTTCTCCTGCATCTGGGCCTGATGGTGATGACGGGTTCAATCCTCGGCGCGCATTCGGCGGCCAAGGACCTCACGGAGGCCGCGCTCGCCTTCCTCGGGTCGCTCGATGCCGCGGAGAGGAAGCGCGTGGTGTACCGACTGGCGGACGCCGAACGCGAGAATTGGCACTACGTTCCACGGGAGAGGAACGGGCTTCGCTTCAAGGACCTGAGTCCGCTGCAGCGGGAGCGAGCCATCGCGTTGCTCCGGGCCGGCCTGAGCGAGCGCGGCTGGGAGCAGGCCGAGGCCATCATGAGTCTTGAGCAGGTGCTCTTCGAGATCGAGGGACGTTCCCACCGCGATGCCGGGCTCTACACCGTGACCCTTTTCGGTGAGCCCTCGGAGCATGGGGAGTGGGGGTGGCGGGTGGAGGGGCACCATCTCTCGGTCAACTTCACGCTGGTGGCGGGTCAGGCGATCGCGACGACGCCCTCGTTCTTCGGAGCCAACCCCGCCGAAGTCCGGTCTGGTCCACGCAAGGGTCTCCGCGCGCTCGGCGAGTTGGAGGATCTCGGCCGTGAACTGGTCCGTGCACTCACGTCCGAACAACGCACGCGTGCGATCCTTCCGATCAAGGCTCCGGCGGATATCCTCACCACTAACCAGCGCCAAATCACGCTGGCGGCGCCGGAGGGCCTGCCCGCTTCGGCGATGACCGAAGCGCAGCAGCGCGTACTCAAGCAGATCGTCCGTGCCTACGTCTTCCGTCACCGGCCCGACGTCGCCCAGACGGACCTCGATCGCATCACTGCGGCCGGATGGGGTGTCGTTCACTTTGCGTGGGCCGGAGGCCTCGAACCTGGGGTGGGCCACTACTACCGCGTGCAGGGGCCAACGTTCTTGATCGAGTACGATAACACCCAGAACAACGCGAACCACGTGCATGCGGTGTGGCGGGACGCGGAACGTGACTTCGGTCGAGATCTCCTGCGCGAGCACTACGCGCGTGATCCCCACCATGGCGCAGTGCCACACGCTTCGGAGTCCGCCGCCGAGTCGTCGACCTCTCCCAGTACGGGACAACCGCGTTCCTGAGCGGGCCGGAGTTCGAGCGGCGATCCCTTCGCCCGGAGGCACGAGTCACCGGCGGGAGCGTCACCCGGAGCAGGCCCAGACCCCATCCTGCGCGAAGAGTTAGACCTGCTAAAGCTTTGTAAGGATCTCTAAATCAGTTAAAAAGGAATCAGACTTGCGGGGGATTAGAGGGTGTGTTCAAGTGAACCATGGTTCAAATGAACAGAGCGCTTTCCCTACGCGAGGAGGAGATCCTCGGCTTCATCAGCGAGTACCAGCGGGTCCATGTCGTGCCGCCTTCGACGCGGCTGATTCAGCGGCGTTTTGGTTTTGGTTCGCAGACCTCCGTTGTTCGGCACCTCAGGGCGTTGGCGGCCAAGGGGGCGATTGAGCAGCTCGCTGACGGCTCATGGGGGCGCCGCGCGCGCGAGGTGCAGGCACTGATCGACGTCGCGATCTTCGGCAGTATTCCGGCGGGCTTGCCGTCGGCAGAGGCTCAGGACTCGCTGGGCTGCGTGGGCGTGGATCCGTCGGTGTTTGGGATCACGCATGCCGCCCGGTCTCGGGTCTGGGCGCTTGAGATCAAGGGCGACTCGATGATCGGAGCGCACATTTGTCCGGGTGACATTGGATTGTTCGAGAGCCGTGAACCTCGCCCGGGGGAGATCGTGGCGGCCCTGATTGACGGGGCGACGACGCTGAAGCGGTTTGAGCGGGTCGATGGGCGGGCGATTCTTCGTGCTGAGAACCCAGCGTACCCAGACCTGATCCCGGCGGAGCAACTTGAGGCGCAAGGGGTGCTGGTCGGCCTCTTGCGGCGGGGATCGCGCTGAATCACGGATCCCGCCATGGTTTCACGGAGACCGCGGGTGCCCGGACTCCATCTCACACGCCGGGCCTCCACGATTCCCGCCGTGAAGGCAGCGATCGACCGGGGAGTCCCGTGGCGCAAATCTGCATGGGGGCGGCGGTCCCCCAGTGTCATCAACTGGGGGCCACGGGCCGACTGTGGTGAGCAAGGTGGCTGATCCGGGAGTGCTCGAGTCAACGTGCCGCCGGGACACTGGCTCCCCGTGCGGCGAGTCCCGCGGCCATCGGGCGCTGAAGCTGCAGGCATTGTCCTGGGCACGGGAGCGCGACCTTGTGATCGCGGCCTGCGAGGTGCGCGTCCCGCGCAGTCCCTACCGCGCGGACGTGGTGGCCGCGACGCGGGGCCTTTCGACGGGCGCAGGGACGGTCGCGATCTTTGAGTGCAAGCAATCGCGGGCAGACTTCCTGCGGGATGAAGCGGATGAGCCGGAGGTGCGTCGGACGGCGCTGGCCTTGGCCGATCGGTTGCGGACCCTGCGGGAGACGATTGGCGGACATCGGCCCGACTTGCGGCGAGGCGTAGGTCTGTTTCCAGAGTGGGACGACGTGGACCTGCGGGGACTTCGCCACGCGACTCTTGAGCGTCTGGAGAGGGAAGTGCAGAGCCTGCAGCGGCGCTTGATTCACCGGGTGAAGTTCGCACGACTGCATCGGTATAGCGTGGCTGATCACCTGTATCTCGTGACGGCGCCGGGCATCATCGACGCCGGTGACGTTCCCAACGGTTGGGGGTGGCTCGAAGCCTCGCCGACGGACCACTCACTTCATCTGCGTGTCCGGCCCGAGCGTCGGAACGTGCCGGTCGGTCTGGGTGTGCTTTGGCTCGAAGCCATCGCCTGCTCCGGGGCGCGCGCCAGCCGCCGCCTCCTCGAGCGCTAACCCTCCTTCGGTTCGAAGCGACTCAACGCGCGGTTCTTTTTCACGGCTGCCGCGGGTGCGATGCGTCCGTTCATGGCAATGTACACCCCCGGCGTTAGCACCTGCAGCGCGCCGATGGCGCAACCCAGATTGAAGAGTGCATCACTGGACCGGAAGCGCGCGGGCAGCATGGCCCCAGTCAGCACGATCACCTTGCCCTCCACGTTCACGAGTTCCTTCGCCGTGTCGGTCATCGTGTCGGTGCCGTGAGTGATGAGAAGGTGTGTCTCGGGTGCGGCGATGACCCGGGCTCGGACCAGCGCGCGGTCCTCGGGCGTCATGGCGAGACTGTCCTTTTGCAGGACCGACTCGACCACGTAGTCCAGCGTCACGTTCGCCTCGCGGAGAAGCGGCGCGACCTGAGGTTCGCCGACTTCGTAGGTACTGGCGGCATCGAAGTAGATCTTGTCGATGGTGCCACCGGTGGCGAGAACGCGAAATTTCACGGCGAAGGAGGAAGTGAAGAGGACGGGGATTCCTCGGGGCGCAGCGAGCCGGCGATGGTCGCGTCGTTCTGACACGTGGCCTCGAGCATGAGAGAATGTTCGTTCCAGTCCTGGACCGGACGGGCCGGACCGAGCACCCCGCGGGCCATGACCGCGATGCGGTCGCAGATGCCGAGGAGCTCGGGGAGGTAGCTGCTGATTACCAAGATCGCCTTGGGGGCCCGTCCGGCGGCCTCGTCCCCGCGGGCGAGTGCGTCGATCAGGCGATAGATCTGAGCCTTTGATCCTACGTCGATCCCGCGGGTGGGTTCGTCGAGCAGAAGGACCTCGGCGTCGTGGTGCAGCAGGCGCGCGATTGCGACCTTCTGCTGATTACCACCGGAGAGATCCTGCACTGGCTGGGCGGCGTCGCGGCATTTGATCGGGAAAGATTCGATCCACGGCCGGCAAGCTGCGCGTTGCCGCGAAGGTCGGACGAGGCCCCAAGGCCCGAGCCCGCCGAGGCGCGTGAGCGTGAGATTGTCCGCGATGGAAAGTGACTGGGCCAGTCCCTCCTGCTTCCGGTCTTCGCTGACCAACCCGAGGCCCTGACTCCAGCGTTGGCGCGGTGTGGCGGGACCGCGGTGGGTGCCGACTCGCACCGTCCCTTCGCGGACGGGGCTCAGCCCGAAGAGGGTTCGCACCATCTCGGTGCGTCCCGCGCCGATCAGCCCTGCGATGCCCACGACCTCGCCCCGGCGGAGCGTAAGCGAGGCGGAGTGCGGGAGTGGCACTCCTGCGAGGTGGTTCAATTCAAGGATCACCTCGCCCGGAGAGCGCAAGGAACGCGGGTAGAGGTCGCCCACATCCCGACCCACCATCAGGGCAATGATGCGATCGACGGACACCTCGCCGACCCGCCCGTGACCCACGGTTTCGCCGTCACGCAGGACGGTGAAACGATCGCAGAGTGCGGACACCTCCTCGAGAGCATGGCTGATGTAGATGACGGCGATCCCGCGGTCGCGCAGGCGGCGCACCAGCATGAACAGCTGTTCGACATCGCGACGCGTGAGCGAGCTGGTGGGCTCATCCAGCACGAGAATACGGCAGCCTCCGGCGACGGCCCGGGCGATCTCGACGAGCTGCTGCTGTGCGACAGGGAGGTCGCCGGTGCGCATTTCCGGAGCGAGATCGGGCAGGCCGACCTCGCGTAACGCGTGCTGTGCGATCGTGCGCACCTGGGCCCAGCGGATGAATGGCCCGCGGGTCGGCTCGATCCCGAGGAGGATATTCTCCATCACGCTCAAGTCGGGGGCGAGGGCGAGTTCCTGGTAGATCATGCACACGCCGAGCGCGCGGGCATGGAGCGGATTGGACGGGAAGAACGGCTCTCCACCCAATTCCATGGTCCCGGCGTCGGGGGAACAGGCGCCCGACAACGTCTTCATGAGCGTGCTCTTGCCGGCGCCGTTCTCGCCGATCAGCGCGTGCACGGACCCGGGTAGAACATCCAGCTCAACGCCGCGCAGCGCCACGGTGGCTCCGAAGCGCTTTTCGATCCCGCGCATACGCAGGAGCGGGGCTTCGGCAACGGGCTGGGGGAGCGCGGTCATGAGGGAGAACGGACGGTCTATGGCAACGCGGCCGATTCCGCGGGGCAACGGCGGAATTTCCGGCCCCGCACTTTCCTTGCGCGCGGTTGCCAAACCGGTGGGAGTGCGCGCATCGTTGCAACCTGTAGCCGGCCCCAGTGCTGGTCGACGCACCTCCATGCTGCACATCGTCCTCTTTCAACCCGAAATCCCGCAAAACACCGGAAATATCGGCCGCATGTGTGCGCTGACGCGCTCTCGGCTGCACCTCATTCATCCGCTCGGCTTCGTGATCAACGACCGCAACCTGCGGCGGGCCGGCATGGATTACTGGTACTCCCTCGACGTCCACGAACATGCGGACTGGGCGGCCTTCCGCGCCAGCCCGCTGGCCCCGCGCCGCCTGTGGCTCTTTACGACGCACACGCAGCGCAGTTACTGGGATGTGGCGTTTGCTGACGGCGACGGTCTGGTTTTCGGCAACGAAAGTTCCGGTGCTCCGGAGTGGCTGCACGCGGAGATCGGTGAGGCGGGGCGCACGACGATTCCCCAAGCGAATCCGGAACTTCGCTCGCTGAATCTCAGCACGGCGGCGGGCATTGCCTGCTACGAAGCGCTGCGGCAGATCCGGTTAACCTCTTAAGGAGGGGAACGCTTCCGTCTTCAGGCGACGGCGCGAGCGGCGGCGGACGGCACCCTGCCGCAGAAGGCGGGCCCCGGCTGCAATCGCAGCTTCTCGGCCGTGTGGAGCGCCGCGCCGACCACCTGATCCATGTTCAAGTAGCGATACTGCGCGAGCCGTCCGATGAACGTGACACCCGCTTCGCGCTCGGCGAGCGTGCGGTAGCGTTCGATCAAGGCCTGGCTCTCGGGCCCGGGAATCGGGTAGTACGGATCGTTCACGCCATTCACGTGCTCCTCGGAAAACTCGCGAACCAAGTTGGAGAACGGGCTGACCTGACCGGTGATATGCTTGAGCTCGACCGTGCGGGTGAAGGGCTCGCTGCCGGGGTAGTTCACCTGCAGGGCCGGCTGGAGTAGGCCGTCGGGGCGATCAGCGGAGGAGTATTCTTCGAGTTGCAGCCGCACGCTGCGGTACGGCAAGGGACCGTGGCAGTGGCCAAAGTATTCGTCGATCGGGCCGGTATAGACGAGGTGCTGGCATCGCACGTGGGGCAGGATCTCGCGGTAGTCGGTCTCGAGGCGCAGGTCTGCACCCGAGGCGGCGAGGAGATTCTCGAACAACCGATGGTAGCCGTCTCGGGGAAGCGCTTGAAATTCGTCGTGAAAGTAGCGCTCGTCGACTTCGGAGCGCCACGGAATCCGGCGGCAGACCGAGGCGTCGAGCGCCTCGGCGGGGCGTCCCCACTGCTTCTGCGTGTAGCCCTGGAAAAAAAGTTCGTACAGCTCGGGCCCGACGCAGGCGAGCATTGCGTCGCGCGAATTGGCTGGGTGCTCGTTGGGAATGACGACGCGCTCGAGGTAGGCTTTGAAATCGGCCTCGGAGGCATCGGCCCGCCCGCAGAGTTGGCGGTAGGTCGCGAGGTTCACCGGGAAGCTCCAATAGCGGCCTGCGGTGTAGACTTGCACCCGGTATTTGACCTCGCGCCAAGCGGTGAAGCGGCTGAGGTACTCGCGGACCACCGTGGAGTTGGTCCGGAAGTAGTGCGGACCGTAGACATGGTACAGCAGGCCGTTGCGGTCCGTGCGGTCGTGGCAGTTGCCGCCGATATGGTTGCGCTTCTCGACGACCAGGCAGCGGTGCCCCGCGGCGCTGAGGCGCTCGGCGATGACGAGGCCGGAGAAACCGGCTCCGACGATGACAAAATCGTAGGCCGGACGCATGGCTAGAGGGAGCGCAAGTCTTGGAAGAGGCGGCGCGCCTTGCGGGCGAAACCCCAGTAGCGAACGGAGGCATGACCGCCGACCCGATCGCGGAAGTGGATCGGCACCTCGATAAATCCCTTCGGCTCCAGTTTCAGCGCGAGGCCGATGTTCGCGAGGTCGAAGGTGGCAGGGACCTCGCGGGCGGCCGCGGCGGCGATGGCAGTGTGGTACAGCCGATAGGGTACGTTGGTGTCGTTCAGCCGCGTGTGCCGGAACAGCTTGAGCGACCACCGCAGAACGCGGGTGATCAACTGGCGGCTGAGGCCGTCGTCGCGTGTGATCCGGCGTCCGTAGACCGCGGGAGCCTCGTGGCGCCGTTCCCAGATGGACCGAAACGCGGCGGGGTCACACTGCCCGTCGGAGTCGATCTGAAAGACAAAAGGCGCGCCGATGCGTGCGGCCTCCATGTAGCCGACGAGGCAACTCTGGCCGTGGCCCCGGTTGGCGTGGCTGATTACGGTCAACTCCGGCCAGTCGAGCGCCGACAGCGCCTTACGGGTACCGTCCGTCGAACCATCGTTGATCACGAGCAAGTGGAAACGGGGCACCACCCGGGCGACTTCATCGCGCCACTCCTGAAGAACCGGCACGATCACCGACTCCTCGTTGAAGACCGGAACCACGACGACCAAGTCCGGCGCAGCGGCGACGGCCGCCGTCGGGCCTTCGCTCGAACGCTCGGGGTGCGGACTTTCCGAAACCGGCTCGACGCGGCCGTTTCCGGAGGCGGGGTGGGAGGGCGGGCGGGAGGTGGGAGAGGACCGGGACACGGTTTAAGGCAGGGGTCGCTGCAGGGATGTAGCTTCCATCGGCACGCCACCCGGGTGCCTAAAGGACCCCGCAGCCGCAAAACCTTCGACAAAAGACCCCCGCCCAGCTTTAATCAGGGGTTCAGGCTATGAAAACCTTCTACGTCACCACCGCGATCGACTACACCAACGGGTCACCGCATCTGGGGCACGCCTATGAGAAGGTGTTGACCGACGTCATCGCGCGCTTCCGCCGCCTCATGGGCACGCCGGTCTGGTTCCTCACCGGGACCGACGAGCATGGGCAGAAGGTGCAGCAGAGCGCCCGGCGTAACAACATTCAGCCGCAGGAATTTGTCGACGCGATCAGCGGCGAGTTCCGCGCGCTGTGCGCCAAGCTGGAAATCTCGAACGACGACTTTATCCGCACCACGGAGGACCGGCACAAGCGGGTGGTGCAGGAGATTCTCCAGCGGCTCTTCGACCAAGGCGATATCTACAAGGCCGACTATACGGGCTTCTACTCGACGCGTCAGGAGCAATTCCTGCAGGAGAAGGACCGCAATCCGGACGGATCGTGGCCGGAGATCTTCGGCGAAGTGACGCAGATCACCGAGTCGAACTACTTCTTCCGCCTCCAGCGGCATCAGGCGTGGCTGGCGGAGCACATCCGGTCGCACGAGGACTTTATCTTTCCGCGTTACCGGGCGAAGCAAGTGCTGGAGTTTCTCAAGGAGCCGCTGAACGATCTGTGCATTTCCCGTCCGCGCGAACGCCTTGAGTGGGGTATCCCGCTGCCTTTCGATTCCGAGTTCGTGACGTACGTCTGGTTTGATGCACTGCTGAACTACTACTCGGCGGTGGCGGACAAGCCGGGGATCTGGCCGGCGGACTTCCATGTGATTGGCAAGGACATCCTGGTGCCTCCGCACGCGGTGTACTGGCCGATCATGCTGAAGGCGTCCGGAATCGCCCTGCCGAAGTCGATCCTCGCGCACGGGTGGTGGTCGATCAACGGCGCGAAGATGTCGAAGAGCACGGGCAACTTCATCGATGCGGCGGCGTACTGCGACACCTACGGAGTGGATGCCCTGCGCTACTTCCTGATGCGGGAGATGAGCGTGGGCCAGGACAGCGATTTCTCGCAGGCGCAGTTCCTCACGCGCTACAACACCGAGCTCGCGAATAACCTCGGCAATCTGGTCAACCGCACGCTGAACATGACCAATCGCTTTGCCGCGGCGGTCGTCCCGGAGGCGGGTCTGGCGGAGGCGCCCGAGCAGGAACTGCGGGCGCTTTGGGAGCAGACGCGCGACGACGTGATTGCCCTGCATGAGTCGTTCCAGTTTCACGTCGCGCTGGAGCGGACCTTCGCGTTCGTGACGGCGACGAATGCGTACATCGACAAGCTGGCGCCTTGGAAACTCGGCAAGTCGACGGAGGCGGCGGATCAGGCGCGGTTGCGCACCGCGCTCGCCACGATCGCGGAGGCCTTGCGTCTGGCGTCGACTGTGCTCGCAGCGGTGATGCCGACCACGGCGGATAAGATTCGCGGTGTGCTCGGCTATACGCCGACGGCGACGTGGCGGGATGAACTCAACTGGGGAACGAGTCTCGCGGGCCGCAAGGTTGCTGCGACGGCGATTCTCTTTCCTCGCCCCAACGGGTGAAGATCCTTCCGGTCAATCCAGCGGACAATGCGTCGCCGGAGCGGCTGGCGGCGTTCTTGGAACAGTGCCGCGAGGTCGCGCGGCGGGATCGGCACGGCAAGCTGGTGAGCATCGCCGTGGCGGTCGATGCGCTCGATCCGCTCGCGGTATTGGAATCGATCTACGCCCCGGGAGAACTCCATTTCTACGCGGAGAACCCGGCGCTGGATTCCGCCATCGCTGGCGCGGAGGCGTTGCTGGTGCGGGAGGCCGCCGGACCCGAACGGTTTGGGGAGATCCAGGCCTGGGCCGATGAGCTTTTTGCGCACACGCTGGCGGTGGGGGCGGTGGATGCGCCCTTCGGTGGGCCACACGTCTTCGCCAGTTTCGCTTTTCAGCATGCGGTCGAGCCCGGCGAGCCTTTTCCGGCAGCGCGGGCCTTCGTGCCTCGCTGGCAGGTCGCGCGGGCGGGCGAGTGGACGACCGCGGTGGCGAACGTGTGGCTGGAGCCTGATGCGGAGATCGCCCCGTTGGCGGAGCGCGTGTGGCGCGCCCACCGCAAGTTTTCTGGCTTCGAGTATGCCGCGCCCGCCGGTGCGGAGCCGCGCACCGAGAGTGCTCCCAAGATCGCACCGCGCGGGGCGGAGTCACGGGAGGCGGGCGACTATCGCGCGGCGGTGGCGGAGGCGTTGCGACGGATTTCTGCGGGCGAGTTTCAGAAAATCGTGCTCGCCCGGGCGCAGGACCTGCAGATGGCGGTGCCGCTGCATCCCCTGCGGGTGCTGAACGGACTCCGCCAGCGATTTCCAGCCTGCTATGCCTTTTCAGTGGGGGATGGGCATGGACGCAGCTTTATCGGGGCAAGCCCGGAACGCCTGGTGCGCGTGAGCCGCGGCGCCCTGGAGACGGAGGCGCTGGCTGGTTCGGCCCGCCGCGGGACGGGTGCGAGCGAGGACGCGGCACTCGCGCACGCGCTGCTGCGCAGCGAGAAAGATCTGCGCGAACACCGTCTCGTTCTGGAGTCGATCGCGCGGCGGCTGGCTCAACTTGGCATGACGGTGGACCTGACCGTGCGCCCGACCCTGCGGCGGCTGGCGAACGTGCAGCACCTCGCGACGGCGGTCAGCGTCCCGCTGCCGCAGGGCGTGCGCCTGCTGGATGCGCTGGCGGTGTTGCACCCCACGCCGGCGGTGGGAGGGACGCCGCGCGAAACGGCGATCGCGGCCATCCGGGGTCTCGAGGGTTTTCCGCGTGGTCTGTACGCTGGCGCGCTGGGGTGGATGAATGGGCGCGGCGGAGGGGAGTTCTTCGTCGGCATCCGCAGCGCGTTGATCGAGGGGTGCCACGCTCGGGTGTATGCCGGAGCGGGGATCGTGGCCGGATCGACACCCGAGCAGGAGTTTGCCGAAACCGAGTTGAAGTTTGCGGCGCTGGTCGACGCGCTCGTGGCAACCGGAACGAGCACGAATTGACGTTTCCTCGGGCGGGAACCTTGCTACCTTTCCCCCATGGCCGATTCCGGATCCGCGTTTGACCGTCGCACGACGAACACGCTGTGGAGCAGCGTGCTCGTCGAGACCCTGTCGCGCCTTGGCCTCGCACACGTGGTTCTGTCCCCGGGTTCCCGATCGACTCCCTTGACACTGGCCTTCGCTCGTCACCCGAGGATTTCCCGGACGGTGATGGTGGATGAGCGGTCGGCGGCCTTTTTCGCCCTTGGTTTGGCGCGCCGTTCCCGGCGCCCCGTGGCTCTGGTGTGCACCAGCGGCTCGGCGGTCGCGAATTACTTCCCGGCCGTGATCGAAGCGCATGAAGCGGAAGTGCCGCTGCTGCTCCTGACGGCTGATCGGCCGCCGGAGATGCGTGCCTGTCACTCGGGCCAGACCATCGATCAGCAGAAGATCTTCGGTGACTACGTGCGCTGGCAGCATGAGGTCGCGGTACCCGAAGCGTCGTTGTCGTTGCTGCGTTATCTGCGTCAGACCGTGGTCCAGGCATGGCGGGCGTCACTCGGTGCTCCGGCGGGTCCGGTGCACCTGAATCTCCCCTTCCGGGACCCACTCGCGCCGCCGGGAGAGGCGGGGGAGGCCATTGCGGTCGAGGGCTTGGACGACGCGTTTTTTGTGCACGTCGGTGAACGAACGGAGCCGGAGCGGGCGGAGACCCGAGTGATCGTGCGTGCCACCACCCCGCGCGGCGTGATCGTGGCGGGGCAGGCGGATCCCGCCGATCCTGCCGCCTACGTTCAGGCGGTGCTGGACGTGTCGGCGCGCACCGGTTGGCCGGTGCTTGCGGACGCGCTTTCCCCGATACGATTTCATGCCCCCCGCGGCGCGCCGGTGGTCACCACCTACGACACGGTGCTGCGGGATGAATCCGCCGCGCGGGCCTTGGTGCCGGAGCAGGTCCTGTGTCTGGGTGGTTGGCCCACCAGCAAAGTGCTGCGGGCCTGGCTGGAGCGGAGTGGGGCGCGGTGCCTGCTCCTCGCGGAGGGTGCAGCGAACCGCGATGCGTTGCATTTACGGACGGAACAGCGTGCGGGATCCGTGGAGCGACTGACGGTTGACGGTGTGCTTGCGGCGGATCGCGATTATCGAACGCGCTGGATGCGACTTGAGGCAGACGCGCGGTCGCGTTTGGACGCGGAGCTGGCTGGGGAAGAGAGGCTTTTTGAAGGCAAGGCGGCTTGGCTCCTCGCGCGGACGCTGCCGATGGGCGCGACCTGGTGCGTGGCCTCGAGCATGCCGGTGCGCGATCTGGAGTACTTCGTTCCGGCCTCGGAGTCTGGACTGCGCGTGCAATGCAGTCGTGGTGCGAACGGTATTGATGGCACCCTCTCGACGGCGCTGGGGGCGGCGGAGGGTGGGCCGCCGGCGGTGTTGTTGACGGGTGACCTCGCTTTTCTGCACGACAGTAACGGACTCCTCACGGCGAAAGCGTTGCGGGGCTCGCTGACGGTGATCCTGATCAACAACAACGGTGGCGGTATCTTTGAGCACCTGCCGATCGCCGCGCACGAACCGCCGTTCGAGGAACTGTTCGCCACGCCACAGACCGTGGACATGGGTGCGCTCGTGCGTGCGCACGGGGTGGAGCACCGCGTGTTCGGCTCGTGGCCTGAATTTGAGCGGGCGGTGGGGGAGCTCCCCGCGCGCGGCGTGCGCGTGTGGGAGCTGCGGACGGACCGGAAACGGGACGCCCGGCAGCGCAAGGCACTCTTCGCACGGGTGGCGGCAGAGGTAGGAGCCGCGGTGCGCTGACTAGAGCTGGACCGGCAGACCGATCTCGATGATCTGCGTCGGCAGGATCTGGTAGTAGTCCTTCACGGGTGTCGCATTGCGGCTCAGGAAGGCGTAAAGATTTTTCTGCCACTCCAGCATCCGCGCGTTGCCCCCGGTGATGATCATCTCGCGATTGAAGTAGTAGGTCGTGCCCATCGGCTTGATGGGCACCCCCTGCGCCTTGATGCGCTCGATGAGACGGCTGACATTGGGTGACTCCATGTAGCCGTAGCGACCGATGGCCCGCCAGACACCCTCCCCCATGGAGTCGAGGGTCATGCGCTCGTCATCGGCGACCTCGGGCACGTCCTGTGTCGTGATGGTGAGCAGCACGACGGTTTGTTGCAGGCACTTATTGGCCTTCAAGTGGTGGAGCAGCGCCAGCGGCGTGCCCTTGGGCGTACCGACCATGAAGACGGCGCTGCCGGGGACGCGGACGATGTTCTTGCTGCGGGCGATGCTCGACAGCTCGAGCTCGGTGACCGCGCTTCCGTAGACGCGATCTTGGATCTCGCTGCGCCCGCTCTTCCAGGTGTGCATGATCGCAAACAACACGGCGGCGATGGCGAGGGGCAGCCATCCGCCGTGGACGATCTTTGGAAGGTTGGTCAGGAGGAAGGTGAGGTCGACGATGCCGAAAAGCACGCAGACTCCGACTGCGGCGGGCAGGGACCACTGCCACCGACGACGGGCGGCGAAGAATAACGTGAACGTGGTGGCCGTCATAGCTCCGGTTACCGCGATGCCGTAGGCGCCGGCGAGCTCGGAGGACGATTGAAACAGCAGCACCGTCGCGATGGAACCGATGGCGAGCAGCGTGTTCACGAGCGGCACGTAGATCTGACCACTTTGCTCGGCGCTGGTGTGAAGTACCTTGAGGCGCGGAAAGAAACCGAGTTGGATCGCTTGCCGCACCAGCGAAAAGGTTCCGGAGATCAGGGCCTGGCTGGCGATCACGGCCGCGAAGAAGGACAGGATCAGCAGTGCGGTACGCGCGGGACCCTCGGGTGCCAGCGAGAGGAACGGGTTTCCGTTGTCCGTTGGGTGGGACAGGAGATAGGCTCCCTGACCGAAGTAATTCAGCGTCAGGCCCGGGAGAACCAAGAGGTACCAAGCGCGGATGATCGACTGGCGGCCGAAGTGGCCCATATCGGCGTAGAGGGCCTCAACACCGGTGATGGCGAGCACGACGGAGCCGAGGATCGCCGCTGCGCTTTCGGGGTGGGAGCGAAGCAGGGTCCAGCCGTGGACCGGATTCAGCGCTTGGAGCACGGCTGGCGTGGCGACGAGGTGGTAAATGCCGAGCCCGCCCAGCACCACGAACCACACTGCCATGACCGGGCCGAACCAGCGCCCGATGAGCGCCGTGCCCTTGCGTTGGACTGCGTAGAGCGTGACCAAGATCGCGAGGCTCACGGGAACGACGTAGCTCGATGACTCGGGCACGATTAGCTTCATGCCCTCCGCCGCGCTGAGCACGGAAATCGCCGGGGTGATGACTCCTTCGCCGCAGAGCATCGCCGCTCCAATGAGCACGACCATGACGCCGGGCGTGATCCGTCGTCGGGCACCATCGGAGGGTTCCAGACCGCTCAGGGCCAGCAGCGCGAAGATCCCGCCTTCGCCCCGGTTATCGGCCCGCATCACGACCGTCGCATACTTCAGGCTCACCACGATCATCAGTGACCAGAAGATCAGCGAGAGAACCCCGAGGATTCCGTGCGCCCGATCGGCCGGGGCGAGGTGCTCGATCGACTCGCGGAAAGCGTAAAGCGGGCTCGTTCCAATGTCGCCGAACACCACGCCGAGTGCTCCGAGCACGAGCGACGCTTTGACGGCCGAAGTCCTGGAGGACGACTGCATAGCCCCCTAGCATTCGCGCTTCGGCCGCCCGTCCAAGCTGTTTTCGTTGAGGGCGCAACGATTGCTTGCAACGCGCCCGGATTGACCCCGCGCCGGAACCTGACAGGGTCGTCGGATGAGCCAGCCCGATTGGAAAGTCGCCAAAGCGTACTCGGACATCCTGTACCACAAGGTGGACGGCATCGCGAAGATTACGATCAACCGGCCCCATCGGCGGAATGCGTTCACGCCGGAGACCGTCAGCCAGATGTACGATGCCATGCTGGACGCTCGCGAGGACCCCTCGGTCGGGGTGATCCTCCTCACCGGCGCAGGGCCGCACACCGATGGCAAATACGCCTTCTGTGCGGGCGGCGATCAGAGCGTGCGCGGCCACGCGGGCTACGTGGGCGGCGATGGGGTGCCGCGGCTCAATGTCCTTGATTTGCAGAAACTCATCCGCTCCGTGCCGAAGGTCGTGATCGCGCTGGTCGCGGGCTACGCCATCGGTGGCGGGCATGTGTTGCACGTCGTGTGCGATCTCTCGATCGCTGCAGACAACGCGATCTTTGGTCAAGTGGGCCCCCGGATGGGCAGCTTCGACGCGGGCTTTGGCTCGAGCTACCTCGCCCGCGTGGTGGGGCAGAAGAAGGCGCGGGAGATTTGGTACCTGTGTCGTCAATACACAGCGGCGCAGGCGCTGGAAATGGGATTGGTGAACACCGTGGTGCCCGTGAGCGAGCTTGAGGCGGAGGGCGTGCGTTGGGCGCGGGAGATCCTGGGTCACAGTCCGCTGGCGATTCGCGCGCTCAAGAGCGCGTTCAACGCGGAGCTCGATGGCCAGACGGGCATTCAGGAACTTGCGGGTAACGCCACGATGCTCTATTACATGACCGACGAGGCGAAAGAGTTTCACCGGGCGCAGCGCGAGAAGCGGGCCCCGGCCGTCCGTAAGTTTCCTTGGTTGCCTTGAGCTCCGGCTGGTGGGACGGCGCGTGGGAGTGAAGGCGATCTCGGACCAGCCGAGAGCCAGGTGTGCTCCGCCGAGACCGGTCGCGGCTGCACGAGTGAGTCGCGAGGCTCGGGAGCGGTGAGATGCGAAAACAGACGCGCCGCGGGTCCCGGTGACGGAACGCGCGGCGCGGTGAACGTGCGATCCGGAGGACGGACCGACGTTGGAGTGAGGCTTAGGCCTTGAGGGATTCGCGGAGGCTGTCGAGCTGTCCGGCAGATCCGAGGAGTTGATTACGGCTCGCGATGAACTTCGCGTACTCCTCCATGAAGATCTTACCCGGCGGGCGGAAGTCGAAGTCCGACGGCTTGTCGCGGAAAAACTCGCGGTGAACGCGGGTCCACACCAGGCGACCATCGGTATCGATATTGATCTTGGTCACGCCAAGCTTGGCCGCGGGGAGGTACTCGTTCACATCGACGCCGGCGGAGTCCTTGATTGAGCCACCAGCGGCGTTGATGCGGGCGACCTCTTCCTGCGGGACCGAGGACGAGCCGTGCATGACGAGCGGGAAGCGGGGCAGGCGGAGCTGGATCTTCTGGAGAACATCGAAGTGCAGCGACTGCTTGCCCTTGAACTTGAAGGCGCCGTGCGACGTGCCGATCGCGCAGGCGAGGGAATCGCAGCCGGTGCGCTTCACGAATTCCTCGGCCTCGGCCGGATTGGTCAGCGTGGCGTGGCCGTCCTCGACCTGGATATCTTCTTCCACGCCACCGAGCATGCCTAGCTCGGCTTCGACGGAGATGCCCCGGGCGTGAGCGGCGTCGACCACGCGCTTGGTGATCTCGATGTTCTTCTCGAACGGATCGTGGGACGCGTCGATCATCACCGAGCTGAAGAAGCCGGACTTGATGCAGTCGTAGCAGGTGGCCTCGTCACCGTGATCCAGATGTACCGCGAAGATCGCCTCGGGAAAGATCTCTCCGGCCGAGCGAATGATCGCCTCGAGCATGCGCTTATCCGTGTAAGACCGGGCGCCCTTGGAAATCTGGATGATGAACGGCGCCTTGGACATGATCGCGCCGCGGAACAGGCCCATCGCCTGTTCGGCATTATTGATGTTATAGGCTCCCACGGCATACTTGCCATAGGCGTGCTTGAACAGCTGTGCGGTCGTAACGATCATAGGCTAGGGAGGTGAAAATCAGTTCAGCTTATGGGAGTTCGGAGTCGAGCGACAAGGGTTTAGTAGCGGAATTCGTGCCCTTTCACGGCTTCGTGACGGACTGACAGACGCAGCGTCACCCCTGCTCGGATGGGGCCGGCTGGCCCGATCCTCTTGGTGTCTGAGCAGGACCGGATCGACCGATTGGTCGAAGGGGATCGGAGAGTCGCGTTGGGCCGACTTGTTCAGATGGAAGAGTCGGCAGGGACGCACGAGGCGGGTCTCAGATGGCGACTCCAGATTCGTCTCGGCACTCGGGAGGCGCTCGACTGGACCGCGTGGCGCTGGACGGCGGTCAGCGCGGCGGGAACTCAAACTCGGTCTTCTTCTTGTCGGCGGACAGAACGAAGTAGGCGCTGAAGGTCGTTCCGCGTTTCGACATCAGCCCGTCGATCAGACCGGTGCGTCCGGTTTCGACGAGGCGCTCGACCTCGTCGGCGGGAATTTCGCGGCCACAGATGGAGCGCTTCATCTCGAAGACGACGCGAGGCTTGTCCTCGGCGCCGGGCTTCGTGACCACAAAGGCATCTGGGGTCTCGTAGAGGTCGCCGCCGTGGACCTTGCTTTCGCCGAGGCGCCGGGCCTTGGAGAGATCGAGGGGAGCCTTGGCCTTGCGCGGGGCGCGAGGGGATCCGTCGGCGTTTTTTGCGCCCTCTCTCGGCTTCCGCGGCGGGAACTCCCAAGCGATCTTTGGACCTTGGCGAAGAAGGTAGGCGTCGAAGGGACGTCCCTTCTTGGAAATGAAACCCTGGATCAGATCAGTCTTCTGTTTCTCGACGAGCTGGATTGCCTGCTCGCGGGTGATCGGCTTCTGGCACATCAGGCGGCCGACCTTGAAAGCCTCGCGCCACTGATCCCCCTCGCGTTCGCGCAGCACGTAGTTGGTCGGCGCCTCGCAGAGCTCAGCGTGGGACTGCGGATCGGTCCAGAAAGGTGTCAGGGTGTTGACATCGACCTTCGTTCCAAAGTCCAACTCGGCCTTGCGCCGACCGGGATTCTTCTCGTCGTCGACGAGCCGAATCTTCGATGGAAAACGATTGCCGGTCTTGGCCGAGACGAAGCCATCGAGCGGACCGATTTCGCCGCGGGTGACGAGTTCGCGGACCTCGTCCTCGGCGATTTTGCGGCCGCTCATCACCTTGTAGACGACGAGGGTTCCATCTTGGGACCGGAAGCCGCGCAACGTCTCCAGCATCGTTTTGCCATCCGTCGGGCAAACAATGTCGGTCATGCGCCCGGTGGAGGCATCCTCCTCGAAACTCCGGGTCCGATCGACGATGCCCTTGGTGACCTCGACGATTTCGGCCATGAAGCGATCGCGGGGAAACTGATTATGCTCCATCTGCCGAAGCTTGTATTCCCACTGGCCGGTCATGTCGGGCTTGGTGAGGGCATCGGCGCCGACGGCGGCGAGGAATTCCAGCAGGGATTCGGCCTTGGACGTGGGCACCAGTTCGCGCTGGTTGCGCTCGATGTACTTCTGATTGATGAGACCGTCGATGGTATCGGCGCGGGTGGCAGGTGTGCCCAGACCGCGTTCCTTCATGGCGTCGGCGAATTCCTCGTCGTCGATCAGCTTCCCGGCGCCCTCCATCGCGGACAGCAGCGTAGCTTCCGTGTAGCGGGGAGGTGGCTTGGTGGACTCGGCGTGGAGTCGAGCCTCACCGGTCTGGGCGCGGGCGTTGTCGGCGGCGCTGAGTGCCGGCAGGGCCTTGGAGTCGGGCGAGTCGTCCTCGACCGTCGTCTTGCCATAGACGGCGAGCCAACCGGGTGACGTCAGCACCTTGCCCTCGGTCTTGAACGCATGGCCTGGGGCGACCGTGCTGATGCGGGTCGTGACATCGAACTCGGCGGAGGGGAAGAACGTGGCGACGAAGCGCCGCGCGATCATATCGTAGACCTTGGCCTCCATCTCATCGAGATTGGAAGGTTCGGTGGTGGTGGGGATGATCGCGAAGTGGTCCGAGATTTGGGCGTTGTTGAAGATGCGCTTGTTGGGGCGCAGCCAGCCCTCGCCCAGTACGGTCTGGGCATGTTTGCCGAGGTCGCCGCCGAGGCTGGAGAGCGTCTCGCGGCAGGTGGGCAGGTAATCTTCCGGCAGCGCGCGGGAATCGGTACGCGGGTAGGTGATGACCTTGTGGCGTTCGTAGAGGGCCTGAGCGATCTGGAGGGTCCGACGGGCGGATAGGCCGAAGCGGTTGTTGGCCTCGCGTTGCAGCGTGGTGAGATCGTAGAGGCGTGGGCTGGCTTGATTCGAAGCCTTCTTCTCCTCGGAGACGGAGGCGGGCGGATGACCTTGGCAAGCGGCGACGACGGCCTTAGCGGTGGCCTCGTCCCAGACTCGATCGACGCGATCATGATCGTCGTTCTCCGCCTTGCGGAAGTTCGGGCGTTGATAGACGCCCTCGTAAGAACCCTTGGCGACGGTGAAGTCGGCGGTGATGCGCCAGAATGCGCGGGGCTTGAAGTTACGGATTTCGAGCTCGCGGTTGAAGACGATGGCGAGGGTGGGGGTCTGGACGCGGCCCACGGAGGCGACGTTGCCGGCGCGGGAGCCGAACATCCGCTTGGTGATCGCGCGCGTGCCGTTGATCCCGATCAGCCAGTCGCTCTCGGAGCGGCACCGGGCGGCGTCGGCGAGCCCAGCGAGCTGGTTACCGTCGCGCAGATTGCGGAAGGCCGTGGCGATGCCCTCGGTGGTCATCGTCTGCATCCAGGCGCGCTTTACCGGCAGCTTGCAGCGGGCGAGCTGGTAGATGTACGTGAAGATCAGCTCGCCCTCGCGTCCGGCGTCGCAGGCGTTGATGACCTGATCGACGTCCTTACGGGCCAGAAGCTTCTTGAGCAGGTCGAAACGATCCTTCGTGTCGCTGATCGGCTTGAGCCCGAACTTCTCCGGGATGATGGGCAGCGCCTCCAGGCGCCAGAACCCGTACTTCTTCTTGTCGATGTCCTCGGGCATCTCGAGTTCGACGAGGTGACCGACGGCCGAACTGATGACGTACGACTCGTCTTCGTAGACGTCGCCCTTCTTGGGAATCTTGCCGAGCGCACGCGCCAGGTCGGCGGCGACGGAAGGCTTTTCGGCAATGACGAGCGACTTCATTCAGCGCGAGGCGTTAGGCTCCACCGCGCCGGATTTCAAGGTTTAGTTTTTTTTGTGACCGCCCGGCGGAGGGCAAAAGACCGCTGCGGCCCGCTGCGCACAGCGGGAGCGGAGCGGACGAAAGTAGTCCCGAGGGGTTCGGTGAAACGCGCGCGTTTAGGCGGGCGCGACACCGCGTGGCGTGGACGCCAGCGCGCTGTCGAGGGCTTGGATGAGGACCGACATGGTCTCGTCGGTTTCGTCGCCCATGTTTGAGATCCGAAACGTCTTGCCCTTGAGCTTGCCGTAGCCGCCGTCGATCACGAGGCCATGCTTGGACTTGAGAGTCTTGTTCAGCGCGGCGAGGTCGTAGCCGGCGCTGTTCGCGAAGCAATTCAGAGACCGGGAACCATAACGGGTCTCGGGGAACAGAGAGAATCCGTGACCGGCGCCCCAGGCGCGCATGCGTTCGTTGAGGCGCAGGTGGCGGGCATAGCGCGCCTCGATCCCCTCGGTCTCGATGTCCTCGAGTTTCGACTGGAGGGCGTAGATGAGCGGGATGACCGGCGTGCTCGGGGTCATACCCTGCTCGTGGTTCTTCTGGAATTCCACGAAGTCGAAGTAGTAACCGCGGTCCGGCGAGGTGGCCGCGCGGGCGAGGGCACGCGCTGAGACGGTCACGAGGGCGAGACCGGGGGGCATCGCGAGAGCCTTCTGAGAGCCGGTGATGATGACGTCGATGCCGAGCGCGTCTTTCTCGATTGGGACGACGCTGAAGGAGCTCACGGTGTCGACGATCGAGATGACCTCCGGAAACTCGCGAAGTACGGCGGCGATGGCGGTGAGATCGCTCATCGTGCCGGTGGAGGTTTCGTTGTGGATCAGGGTGACGCAGTCGTAGGCCCCGGTGGCGAGTTCGCGGCGGAGGGCCTCGGGATCGATAGGTTTGCCCCAGTCGAAGCGCAGCGCCCCGGCGGCGCGGCCGCAGCGGAGGGCGACGTCGTTCCACTTGTCGGAGAAAGCGCCGTTCATGCAGTTGAGCACCTTGCGACGGCAGAGGTTGCGCACAGCTCCCTCCATCACGCCCCAGGCGGAGCTCGTGGACAGGTAGACTGGGTCCTTGGTGAAGAACAGGGATTGCAGCTTGGGCTGGATGGCCTGGTAGAGGGCGACGAAGTCGCTGCTGCGGTGGCCGATCATTGGCCGAGTCATGGCGCGAAGGGTCTTCTCCGAGACGGCGATCGGGCCAGGGATGAACAGTTTGTAGCTCATGAACGCGAGGGAGGGAGCTTAGGGTGTGAGAGCGGCAAAGGAAGCCGGAAGGCGAAAAATCGTCGGAGGGCAGGGGATGATTCCGGTTGCGCCCCCCGCGTGAAACCCGTTTGCCGGTAGCTTGCCGCATGTCGTCGTGGCTCAAACGCAAATTCACCGCCTTCGAGGCCTACACGATCGATGTGATCTTCGGTCGCCGCGAGGACGCGGGGGCGACGGTCTATGCGGCGGTGTTGCAGGCCCTTTCGGCGGTGTTCAGCGCGCTGACCCAGACCCGCCTGTGGCTTTACCGGCACCGGATCCTACATGACCAGCCGCTGGGGTGCTTGGTGGTGGTGGTGGGTAACCTCACCGTCGGTGGCACGGGTAAGACTCCTGTTGTCGAGAAGTTTGCCCGGGCTCTCCGCGATCGCGGGAGACGCGTGGCCATCCTGTCCCGCGGCTATAAGAGCAAGGCGCCGCCGCTATGGCGTCGGGCGTGGAATGGGTTGACCCATGCGGCCGCGCCGCCGCCGCGGGTCGTGAGCGACGGCGAGACGGTTCTGCTGGACAGCGAGGAGGCGGGCGACGAGCCGTTCATGCTTGCCCGCAACCTGCCTGGCGTGGTGGTGCTGGTCGACAAAGACCGCGTGAAGGCTGGGGCGTATGCGATCAAGCGTTTCGGCTGCGACACGTTGGTTCTGGATGACGGTTTCCAGTACCTGCCGCTGAAGGGGAGTCTGAACCTCCTGCTGGTGGATAAGACCAACCCTTTCGGCAACGGTCACCTTTTGCCTCGCGGGATCCTGCGCGAGCCGATCAAGCACCTGCGGCGGGCGAACTACATTTTCCTGACCAAGTCCGACGGCCGTCGCGATCCGGAGATCGAGGCCCTCTTCGCACGCTACAATCCCGCGGCGGACGTGATTGAATGTGCGCACCGGCCCCAGTACCTGCACCGCTTCGGCGTGCCGGTGGGTTCCTCCGAGCTGCGTCAGCCTCTCTCCTTCCTCCGGGGGCGACGGGTCGGAGCCTTCTGCGGCATCGCGGCACCGGAGAGCTTCGAGAACTTTCTCCGCGACCTGGGCGCGGAGGTGTGTTTCTCGCGCCGCTTCCTTGACCATTATCGCTTCGGACCAGAGGACCTGGAATCGGTTTTCGATGAGGCGCGCGCGAAGGGCGTGGAGTGCATCGTCACGACAGAGAAAGATGCGGTGCGGCTCGCCGCGGACCTCCAGCCGCCGGCGCCGCTGTACCACCTGCGCCTGGAGATCGAGATCATCCGCGGCGCACCGGACTTCGCTGCCGCGGTGCAGCGTATCTGCTTCCCTGAGACAAAGCGATCGAATGAGCCGGCGCGTTGACGCCCGCCCGATCCGCTAGCGCGCCGGACGGCGTCGGGAGCCGCTCTTCGGCTCGATGTTCAGGTACGTCTTGTTGAGCATTTGGCTCTCGTAGAGCTCGAGCAATCGGACGCCCTCGCGCGGCTTGACCATATCCTTGCGGGTGGCGGCGTCGATCTGGGCCTTCATGCGACGGCAGAGCTCTTCTTGCTGGTATTGCACCCCTTCGATGACATCGGCGATGCGGCTGCCGCTCAGGGCCTCCTCGATGTAGAATCCATTGGGTTCGTCAGGCTCGAGGAAAACATGCACCTCGTTGACGCGGCCGAACAGGTTGTGCAGGTCGCCCATGATGTCCTGATAGGCGCCGGTGAGAAATACACCGATATAGTAGGGCTTCCCGTTGAGCGGGTGGAGATTCAGGTAGTCCTTGGTGTCCTGAAGGTCGATGAACGTGCTGATCTCACCGTCGGAATCGCAGGTGATGTCGACGAGGACGGCGTTGACCGTCGGCTTTTCGTTGAGCCGGTGCAGCGGGGCAATGGGGAAGAGTTGGCCGAGAGCCCAATGGTCGAGTAGCGACTGGAAGACCGAGAAATTGCACACGTACTGATCGGCGAGCAACGTGTGGAGATCGCGGAGCTCCTCCGGTTGGTAGCCGGAGTCACGCGCCTCTTTAGCGAGTTGCTCACAGATGCGCCAGAAAAGCTGCTCGGCGGCGGCACGGTTGCCGAGATCGAGGTAGCCGAGGTTAAACAGGGAGATCGCCTCCTCCTTGCGCTGGACGGCGTCGTGGTAGCGTTCGAGACGCCCGAGTTTCTGGCGATTGCGCAGGAGAGCCTCGAGGTCCTGCACGACCTTATGCTTCTCCTTCGGCTGGTGCTGCTGGCCGAGAGACTCTCGCTTGTTGATCCGCTCGAATACCTCGAAGACCAGCAGGGAGTGCGGGGCCACGACGGCTCGGCCGGATTCGCTGACGATGTCTGGGACCGGCACCTTGGAGGCTTCGCAGACCTCCTTGATGTTGTGCACCACGTCGCGCGCGTACTCCTCGACGGAGTAGTTCATCGAGCTCTCGAAGTTGGTCCGGGAGCCATCGTAGTCGATGCCCAAGCCGCCACCGACGTCGAGGTAGCCCATGGGGAAGCCCATCTCGACCAGTTGGCAGTAGAAGCGGGAAGCTTCGGTCACCGCGTTCTTGATCGTGATGATGTTCGGGACCTGTGAACCGATGTGGAAGTGGAGCAGGCGTAGGGACTGGCTGAGCTTGGCGGCCTTGAGCTTCTCGGTGGCGAACAGGATTTCCGCAGTGTTTAGGCCGAACTTCGCATTGTCTCCGGAGGACATCGCCCACTTGCCTTCGCCACGGGTCTGCAGCTTCACGCGCAGGCCGATCATCGGCTTGACGCCGGTTTCGGCGGAGATGCGGATGATGTCGTCAATCTCGGAGAGCTGTTCGACAACGAGGATCACCTTCTTGCCGAGCTTCCGGCCGAGAAGGGCGAGGCGGATGTAGTCGTCGTCCTTGTAGCCGTTGCAGACGATGAGGCGGTTGTTGTTGTCGTGCAGCGCTAGGACGATCATCAGCTCGGGCTTCGAGCCGGCCTCGAGACCGTAGTGATAGTCCTTTCCGGCCGCCATGATCTCGTCGACCACCTCGCGCAGTTGGTTGACCTTGATCGGGAAGACGCCCCGGTACTCCCCGCGGTAGCCCTCGTCCTTGATCGCCTTGCGAAAGAGCTCGTTGAGCTGGACGACCCGGTGACGGAGGAGATCTTGGAAGCGGACGACGACTGGAGCGCGGAGGCCCATGCCGACAGCCTCTTCAATGACATCCATGATTCGGATGGCCCGCCCATCAGAGCAGGGCTGCACGTTGACAAAGCCCTCGGAATCAACGCCGAAGTGTTCCGCGCCCCAGCGCTTGAAACCATACAGTTCTTCGGATTGGGCAGCGGTCCAGGAGGAGGCGGTCTTACTTTTCAATGCGGGGAAGGGCGTCGGGTTATGGCTTGCTTTTGGCGAGAGTGCGCGGGTTAGATGGGTGTTTCTTTTTCAGAAACCTTCAATCGCAAACCGTACATGACCTCCGCGAACCTTATCCTCCCCGTTTTCTTGGCCCAGTCCGCTCCGCCTGCGGGAGGGGGAATGTTCCAGATCCTCTTTCTCGTTTTCATGTTTGCGGCGATGTACTTCCTGATGATTGCGCCGCAGCGCAAGAAGCAGAAGGAGCACGAAAAGATGCTGAAGGCGTTGGTCGCGGGCGATGAGATCGTCACGGCGGGCGGCATCTACGGAACGATCACCTCGGTGAAGGAAGACCGGTTCATCGTTCGGATTGCGGACTCCGCCAAGATTGAGATCGGCAAGGGCTTCGTGCACGCTCTCGTGAAGAAGGCGTCCGAGGACAAGTCCTAAGCTTCCGGCGCGCCCACGGCGCCGGGCTCGAGTTCCCGCCGCACCGTGTCAGTACGACGTCCCGCACCCATGCGCCCTGGGCCGTCGGTGCAACTCCCTTTAAACCAAACCCCCAATGATCAAACGTAACCTCTGGAAGCTCGTGCTCAGCCTAGCCATCGTGCTATGGGCCGTCGCGACGCTTATCCCGTTGAATGACCGGCCTTTCCCTGAGTACGCCCGGTCTGCCGCGACGGCTAAGTCGGCGGAGTTCGCAGCGCTCATCAAGGATGCCAGCGAGCGCACCCAGTCCGGCAGCGCGCCCAGCGTCTTCGTTGCGCTGAAGCAGATCGCGCGCGAGCGAAAGATCGATCTCTCCCAGTTCTTCCCCGAGATGAATCTCGGAGACGTGCGGAACCTCGAGAAGCGCAATGCACTTTTGCTCGATGAGTTGCTCCGCCTCTCGAAGGGCAAGCTCCAGCTCGGCCTCGATCTCAAGGGGGGTGTCGCTTTCACGTTGGAAGTCGATGACTCCAGCGTGGCCGCAGCCTCCACGGAGGAGCGCCAAGAGAAGCTCTCCAAGGCGATCGACATCATCGGCAATCGTATCAATGCCTTCGGCGTGGCGGAGCCGGTGATTCGCCCGGTCGGCGCGAATCGGATCGAGATCCAGCTCCCCGGGGTCAGTACGCAGGATAACCCCGAGGTCGTGAACAGCGTCAAGAAGCCGGCCCGGCTCGACTTCCGGCTGGTTCACCCGTTCCTCGAACCCGCTCAAACCTCCGACGTGCCGCCGGGCTACGAGCTCATGACGCTCGAGAGCGAACTGCGGAACGGCGAGATCTTTACGCAGGAGGTGTTCGTCAAGCGTATCCCGGAGATGACGGGCGATGGCGTACAGGACTCGTACCCTACGATGGATGAGTACGGTCGCTTCAAGATCATCATGCGCTTCACGAGCGAGGGTAAGACGCGGTTTGCTGAGGTGACGCGGACGATCGCGGAGTCCAACCAGCGCACCGGCCGAACGGGCCAGTTGGCGATCGTGCTCGATGGCAAACTTTACTCAGCTCCCACCGTCCGCGAGGAAATCAACAGCGATTCCGCGGAGATTTCGGGCAGCTTCACCCAGCGCGAGGCCTTTGACCTAGCGAATGTGCTGAACAACCCGCTCGACCTTCCCCTGCAGGTGAAGGAGCAGTTCGAGGTCGGACCGACCCTCGCCGAGGATGCGGTGGCCAGCGGCAAGGTCGCGTTCATCATCAGCGCGCTGCTCACGATTGGTTTCGTGGTGTTCTTCTACACCATCGGTGGCCTGATCGCGGCGGTCGGCATGGCGGTCAATGTGCTCGTCACGCTCGGCGTGCTCTCGGAGTTCGGCGCGACGCTGTCGCTGCCGGGTATCGCGGGTATCGTGCTGACGTTGGCGATGTCGGTGGATTCGAACATCCTGATTTTCGAGCGCATGCGCGAGGAGCTCCGGGTAGGGAAGTCCTTGCCCACGGCTTTGGAGGCTGGTTTTGAAAAGGCCTGGAGCGCGATCATCGACTCCAACCTGACCACGCTCATCGTCGCCGCGATCATGATCGCGCTGGGAACGGGTCCGGTGAAGGGCTTCGGCATGACCCTCGCGATCGGTATCTTCACGACGATGTTCGCCGCCGTGGTCGTATCGAAGCTGCTCATGGAGGCATTGATCCTCCCCGGTGTCATCAAGCGCATGCCGATGTTCTCGGTGCTGCAGAATACCAGCTACGATTTCCTGAAATACGCGCGTCCGGCCTTCATCGTCTCGTGGATCATCGTCGTCGTCGGCGTCGTCGTGGTCTTCGCCAAGGGGCGCGAGATCTATGGCATCGACTTCACGGGCGGTGACTCGGTGACGCTTAGCTACGCTCAACGCGTGGAGGCTGCCTCGCTGCGCGCCGCGGCAGAGAAAGCCGGGTATCCGGAAGCAGGCTTCAGCTATCTCTCCCAAGTGGGAAGCGACCTGCAGGTGCTGAAGGTCACGGCGGACTTCGACCGCGGCAAGCCGCTGGTTGAGGCCCTGCAGAAAGCGCTTCCGCAGGCCAAGTTCCAAGTCGTGGGTGAGAACCGAATCGGCGCCTCCGTCGGTGAGGAAATCCAGTGGAACGCACTCAAGTCCGTCTTCTGGGCCTTGGTTCTGATTCTGGCCTACGTGGCGTTCCGCTTCGAGATCGGTTACGGCATGGGCGCGGTGGTCAGCACCGTGCACGATTTGCTGATGACCATCGGCATTTTCGTGCTCTTCGATCGCGAGTTCAACGCGTCGATGGTGGCGGCCATTCTCCTCGTCGCGGGATATTCGATCAACGACACCATCGTCGTGTTCGACCGCATCCGTGAGGAGTTGAAGCTCAATCCCAATTTGAGCCTCGCGAACGTCATCAACCGCGCGCTCAACCTCACGCTGTCGCGTACGATCATCACCGGTGGCACCACACTGCTCACTGCGATCACGCTCCTCATCGTGACCACCGGCGAGGTGAACGATATCGCCTTTACCCTCCTGATCGGTGTCATCACCGGAACCTTCTCGTCCCTCTTCATCGCCAGCCCGATCTTCTACTGGTGGCACAAGGGCGACCGTAAGCACGTCGAGAAGCACGAGGATGTGAAGCCGACGTACGAGTGGACGGGTTCGAGCAAGGCCTCGGAATAGTCTGGGGTGCCGGGTCGAGCGGCCCCTGACCGCTCGACCTTCGCCGGCGCCTGACGACACGGGTCGCACCGCGCCGCGAGGTTTCTCCCGAGGAACGTCATGCGCTGGATCTACACGCCGCTGCGACCCGAAGCCGTCGCCGAGCTCAGCCGCGAGGCTGAAGTCAGTCCGGTGATTGCCGAACTGCTCCTGCGCGCGGGCCTCGGCGACCCCGCTGCCGCGGCACGGTTCCTCCGCCCAACGTTGGCGGAGCTGGCGGACCCGTTCCGCCTCGACCAACTCGACGCGGCGGCGCGTCGGCTGCGGCAGGCGATTGTGGGGCGTGAGGAAGTCGTCGTTCTCGGAGACTACGATGTCGACGGGGTCAGCAGCACCGCGTTGCTGGTAAGCGTGCTGCGGCGCTTCGGTCTGAGTCCCCGCTTTGTCGTGCCGCGGCGTATGGAGGATGGCTACGGCCTCTCGCGCAGCGCGATCGACCGCGCCCTTGAACAGGGTGTTCCGAAGCTGTTCGTTGCGCTGGATTGTGGGACCAATTCCCAAGACGAGGTTGCCTACCTCGAGTCTCGCGGGGTCGATGTTCTGGTGGTGGATCACCACCGTTCGAAGTCGGGGCCGCTCCCAGGTGGGCTCTTGGTGAACCCGCACGTTTACGATCGGCCGGACGATGAGCCGTGGCGGCATCTGTGCACTGTCGGGCTCGTCTTCAAGCTCGCGCATGGGCTGCTGAAACTTCTCCGCTCGGAGAACGACCCGGTGGCGGGAGCGATCAAGCTTCGCGACTACCTAGACTTGGTGGCGATGGGAACCGTGGCGGACCTCGTACCGTTGCACGGGGAAAACCGAATCCTCGCGCGTTTCGGCCTGCGCACACTCGAGGAGACGCGGCGTCCGGGCCTGCGCGCCCTGATGGAAGTGGCCGGCGTGCGGCCGGAAAACGGACTCCAGCCCGTGGACATCTCGTTCCGCCTCGGTCCCCGGATCAACGCGTCCGGCCGGCTCGCGGATGCGTCCCTTTCCGTGGAGCTGCTCCTCAGCGAGGATCGGGCGTTCTGCGTGGAAACCGCGCGGCAGCTCGACGCCTTTAACCGGGAGCGGCAGGAGATTGAGCGGCTGATCACCGATGAGGCCGAGCGAATCGTCGAATCCCAGTACGCCGATCGTCCGGCCATCGTGCTTTACGGCGACTCGTGGCATCCCGGGGTAGTCGGGATCGTCGCTGGACGGGTCAGTCGTAAGTACCACCGGCCCTGCGTGGTGCTCGGCAACGAGGGGGAGTTCGCCAAGGGTTCGGGCCGCAGCGTCGACGGGGTGAATCTCGTTGAGGTGCTCGCGTCGTGCGCCGACGGCTTGAACAGCTGGGGCGGTCACCCGATGGCCGTCGGAGTGTCGGTGGCCAAAAGTCAGGTGGAGTCGTTCCGCGCTCGCTTCGAGGCGGCCGTTGAGGCGCAGCTGGGTGGTTCGCGCGGGGAGTCCTCGCTCACGCTGGCCGCTTGGATTCCGCCCGAGCAGATTCGGGATCCCCTGATGGAGGAACTTGAGGCGCTGCATCCCTTCGGTCAGGGCAACCCCGAGCCGGTGTTTGGGGTGCGCGGCGTCGTGCTTCGGCAGCGGCCGGAGGTGTTCAAGGAGCAGCATTTTCGATTCGTCGTGGAGGACGGTCGCGGGCGTCGGCTTTACGGCGTGGCGTGGAAGATGGCCCGTCGCCTGCCTCCGGTCGGCGTACCCTTGGATTTCGCGGTGGAACTCGCCTGGAACCATTTCAACGACCGCCGGCTGCTCCAGTTGGAACTGATCGACTGGCGCCCCGCCGTCAGCGCCTGACCGGGGCAGGGGAGGGCGCGGTGGGAGCCGTGCACTCGCCTCTTGCCACCCGATGGGGGAAAGGACCATCCTTCCCGGTTTCCATGCCGACGCTTACCTTTGCCGTTCTTCCCGGAGACTACATCGGGCCCGAGGTCATGACCGAGGCGCTCCGCGTTCTCGACTATATCGCTGCCAAGGAGGGACTCACTCTCTCCTATGCCATTGCGGACGTGGGTGGGGCCGGCATCGACCGCCATGGCAAGGCGCTACCAGATAGTACTCTTGAGCTCTGCCGTCGCAGCGACGCCATCCTGTTCGGCTCGGTTGGCGGCCCCAAGTGGGAGAAGCTGCCCCCGAACGACCAGCCCGAGCGCGCCGCGCTCTTGCCGCTGCGCAAGGCGTTCAGCCTGTTCGCCAACATTCGGCCCGGCTTGCTGTACAAGGATCTCGTGGACGCTTCTCCGCTCAAGGCCGAGCGCATCCCTAATGGCATCGATATTGTCTGCATCCGCGAGTTGACCGGCGGCATCTACTTCGGCCAACCCAAGACCACGACGACGCTCGAGAACGGCGAACAGCAGGCGATCGACACCATGGTCTACAAGACCTCGGAGATCGAGCGCATCGCGGAGGTCGCCGCCGTCACCGCCCGCTCGCGCGGGCGTCGAGTGTGCTCGGTCGACAAGGCCAACGTGCTTGAGACTTCCGTTCTCTGGCGCCGTACGGTGACCGAGTACTTCGCGCGCAAGCATCCCGATCTCGCTCTCACTCACATGTACGTCGACAACGCGGCGATGCAGCTCGCGCGGGACCCTAACCAGTTCGATGTGCTGTTCACCGAAAATATGTTCGGCGATATCCTCTCCGACGAAATGGCCGTGATCTGCGGCTCGCTCGGCATGATGAGCAGCGCCTCCCTCGGCGTCGGCTCCAATTCCCACGGTCGACCCTTCGGGCTCTACGAGCCCGCCGGCGGCACCGCGCCCGACATCGCTGGCCAGGGCGTGGCTAATCCGTGCGCCCAGATCCTGTCCGCGGCGTTGATGCTTCGCTACAGCTTCGGTCTCGACGCCTTGGCCAGCCGCATCGAGGCGGCCGTCCGCAAGACGGTCACCGTCGACGGGGTGCGCACCGGCGACATCGCCTTCGGACGCCCACGCGTCGGCACCCGCGAGATGGCGGATGCCATCATGCGCAACCTCTGAACTGAATTCCACGACCGACCATGACGTCCGCGCAGATCCGCCAGTCGTTCCTCGACGCTTTCGCCCGCCAGGGACACACGATTGTCCCGTCCTCGTCGCTGTTGCCCGATTCACCGGGCCTGCTGTTTACGAACGCCGGGATGAACCAATTCGTCCCCATCTTCCTCGGCGATCGCGTGGCCGACGTCTCCAAGTGGGCCGGAGCCCGCCCGGCGCGCGACACCCGCGCCGCCGATACGCAGAAGTGTATCCGCGCCGGCGGTAAGCACAACGACCTCGAGGATGTCGGATTCGACACCTACCACCACACGCTCTTTGAGATGCTGGGTAACTGGTCCTTCGGCGACTACTTCAAGCGCGAGTCGCTCACGTGGGGTTGGGAACTGCTGACTCAGGTCTGGGGAATTCCGGCAAAGCGTCTCTTTGCGACGGTCTATGCGCCCAAGCCGGGAGATCCCTCGGAGTTCGACCACGAAGCGGCCGCGATCTGGACCGACCTCTTCCGCGCGGCGGGACTGGATCCCGCCGTGCATATCGTGCACGGCAATCGGAAGGATAACTTCTGGATGATGGGTGATACGGGGCCGTGTGGACCGTGCTCCGAAATCCATTTCAACCTGCTGCCGAGCGACGACGAGGCCGAGGGCCGCCGTCTCGTCAATGCCTCGAGTTCGCGCTGCATCGAGATCTGGAATCACGTCTTCATTCAGTTTAACGCCAACGCTGACGGCACGTTCTCGCCGCTGGCCGCGAAGCACGTCGACACCGGCATGGGCTTTGAGCGCGTGGCTGGCATTTATGCCACCACCAAGGGCTTCAAGGAGTTCGGTGCCGAGCCGTCGAACTACGAGGCCGATGTGTTTGCTCCGCTCTTCGCGCGGGTGGCGGCGCTGTCCGGCAAGACCTATACTCGGACGGTGCCGAAATCGCGCGACGGCTTGAGCGCGCAGGAAATGACCGACGTGGCGTTCCGCGTGCTGGCGGACCACGCGCGCACGATCAGCTGCGCGATTGCCGACGGGATCCTTCCCGGCAATGAGGGCCGCAACTACGTCATCCGCCGCATTCTCCGCCGCGGGATTCTTTATGGAGCGAAGCTTGGCCTGAAGACCGGCTTCTTCGAGCAACTGGTCGAGCCCGTGGTCGAAAGCCTCGGGCCGGTCTTCCCGGAATTGGTGGCGCAGCAGAATATCATCCGCCGCGTGATCCGCTCGGAGGAGGAAAGCTTTGGACGGACGCTGGAGCGCGGTCTCGCTCTCTTCGCGGCGTCGGTCGCACGGACCGGCGGCTCGCAGGTCTCGGGCGCGACGGCCTTCGAACTGTACGACACGTATGGGTTCCCGCTGGACATGACCCAGCTTCTGGCGACCGAACGCGGTCTCACCGTGGATTCCGCGGAGTTTGAGGCCCTCATGGAAAAGCAGCGCGAGCGCGGCCGGGCCTCGCAGCGCAAGGAGATCGTTGTCGCCGCCACCGAGGGCGAGAGCGTTCAGGTCGAACCGACCCGTTTCCTCGGCTACTCGGCCACCGCCGCCAAGGGAACGCTCTTAGAGGTCGTGCGGTCTGGCGAAGATGCCTTCCTCGTGTTCGATCAGACTCCGTTCTACGCGGAGATGGGTGGACAGGCCGGGGACTGCGGAAACGTTCTCCTCGGCGGGCACCTGGTGCACGTTGTCGACACCGTGAAGGATAAGTCCGGCCGACATCTGCACCGTACGGATGCTTCGCTGCAGGCCGCGCTATCAGCGGCGGTGGTCGGCGCCTCGGCCGAGCTCGCCGTGGACGTGGTCCGGCGGCGGGCCATCTCGCGGCACCACACGGCGGCCCACTTGATTCATTGGGCATTGCGGAAGGTCCTCGGCGCGCATGTGCGTCAGGCGGGTACGTCCAAGACGCCTGAGCGGATGCGGTTCGACTTCTCGCATTTTGAGGCCATGACCCCCGAGCAGATCCGCGAGGTCGAGCGTCTCGTGAATGAGAAGGTGATCGATAATGCGGGCGTGGAGACGTACGAGACCGACTTCGATCGCAAGCCGGAGGGCACGCTGGCCTTCTTCGGCGAGAAGTACGGCAAGGTAGTCCGCGTCGTCGACATCGGCGGATACAGTCGCGAGCTCTGCGGCGGCACCCATGTCGCGTCGGCGGGCGAGATCGGCTTTATCAAAATCGTGGCAGAGATGGCGATCGCGGCCGGGACGCGACGCATTGAGGCGGTGTGCGGCCAGGCGGCGTTTGACCTTCTCACGCATCACGACCAGCAGCTCCGCGCGGTGTCGGCGAAGCTCAATGCCGGTCCGCAGGATGTGGTCGTGAAGCTCGATGCGCTTCTCGGCGCGAAGGCGGAGATGGAGCGCAAACTCAAGGCCTTCGAACAGAAGGCGGCGGCGGGCCTCGCGGACGAGTTGATTGCGGGCGCGGCGGAGCGCGACGGATTGCGCTGGGTGGCGGCGGTCGTGACGGCCGACAGCCCGGACGCGTTGCGTTCGCTCGGCTCGCAGGTCCTCGCGCGCGTCGGCGAGGGCGTGGTGCGTCTCGGCGCCGTGTTCGACGGCAAGGTGACGGTCGTTGCGTTCTGCAGCCCCGCTGCGATCAAGGCAGGTCATCAGGCCGGAAAGATTGTGGCGGCCCTGTGTGCCCAGCTGGGCGGCAAGGGCGGCGGCAAGCCGGAGTTCGCGATGGGCGGCGGTAAGGACGCGGCAAGACTGCAGGAGGTCATCGCCGCCAGTTGATCGGCGGCGCCAGCAACCGGACGGCCCCGGAGTCTCCCTTCCGGTGGCTAGGGGGGCGGCGTGACACGAGCATCCCATGCCTGATCTTCCCCGACTGTGTGCGATCCTCGCGTTCGATGGCCATAATCGGCCAGCCGTCCGCAAGCTGGGCAGCAAACACGGGCTGCCCTTCACCGGCACGGACGAGGCGATGGCCGTGCAGCGCCTCGAGTCTGCGCTGCCTGAGCATTCGGCACTGACCGAGATCCTTGCTCTCGAAGCCGGCGGTCGTGCCTACCGGGTGTTTTTTTGCCGCGCCACCGGCGAGTCGCGCGACGCGGAGGTGGTCCGAGTATCGATCGCGGATCTCCTCGCGCAGCCCGACGCGCTGGCGCCTTCGCTTCAGGCCATCTTGGCGGCGTGCGAGAGCGAGCTCGCGCGCGTGCCGTACCTTCATCTAAGCGAGAGCGACTTCATCTATAAGTTCCGTCCGGAGCGGGAGCGCAATCAGGCGATCTACCTGCGGGACGATCGCTCGCGGCGGCTCTACCAGTCGACGCTCTGCGCGGCGATCAAGGAGCTCTCCCGGCAGAATGAGCGGTCGGTCGGCGCGCCGGTCGGACTCGACTTTGGCCCGGTTCGCTACGTGATCCCGAGCCATTTTGGCTTCTGTCTGGGCGTTCGGAATGCGATCGAGCGCGCTTACGAGACGATCGCTGAGAATCCCGGTCGGCGGGTCTTCATGCTCTCGGAGCTGATCCATAATCCCTTCGTCAACGAGGACCTGGCTCGACGTGGGCTGCGTTATCTGCAGACGGACAAGGGCGTGCCTCTGACGGAGTCCGGGGTTCCGGTGACCGCGGATCCGGGCGCTCGGCAGCTTTGGGATCTGCTGACGTCCGATGATATCGTGATCATCCCGGCGTTTGGGGCTACTGACGCCGACAAGGCCCGCCTCGTGCGTCGCGGTGTGGCGGTGTGGGAGCACGATGCGACGTGCATGCTCGTCGAGAAAGTCTGGAAGGCGGCTCGCACCTACGGGCGCGAGGGCTACACCGTCATCATTCACGGCAAGTCCGAGCACGAGGAGACCAAGGCAACATTCTCTAACACCCGTCGCCACGCGCCCGCGGTGATTGTCCGTAACCTCGCGGAGACACAGGCGCTGGTGGAGTTGTTGGATCTGCCTCCGGCGGAGGCGCAGGCGCGGTTTGAGGACGTGTTCCGGGACCGACACACGGCTGGATTCCAAGTTGAGCGTGATTTGCAGCGCGTGGCGGTCGTGAATCAGACGACGCTGCTCATGAACGAGACGCGAGGTATCATCCACTTCCTCCGCGAGAGCTTTGCGCACCGCTACGGACCGGATGTTGCCGGAACTCCACCCCGCATCGGAGGCGGAGCGCGGAATGACACGCTGTGTTATGCCACCCAGGTGAACCAGGATGCTCTCGCCCGGGCGCTGGAGCTTCCGTTGGACGCCGCATTCGTGATCGGGGGCACCAACTCATCGAACACCTATCAGCTCTATCGCCTGTGCGAGCAGCGTCTGCCCGGCCGAACATTCTTCATCCAGAGCGAGGCCAACATTCTTTCGCGGGAGGCGGTTGAGCACACCGTTTTTCCGGCGGCGAGCGGGGCTGGTCCGAGGGAGAGTCGGCGGGAGGTGCGCGCCCTCTGGCCCGCGGATGCCGGGCCGAAACGGGTATTGATCACCGGCGGAGCGTCGTGTCCAGACGGCGTGATCCAGCAGGTGATCGATCGGATCAACGGGCTCTGGCCCGCGGCGCAGCTTCGGCCGATCGAGACGGTGCTGGCCGAGTTGCGCTCCCGGCCCGTCGCGGGCTAGAAGCGCGTCGTTACACCCATGCGGAAGCCGACGTTGGAGCCGATGGAAACAGCGGCGGTACGTCCGGCGAGGGTCTGCTCGTACTTGTCCAGCGACTCAGCGGTCACTCCCGCAAAGAACCCCGTCCGTTCCGTCACCAACCACTCGGCGTTAATCTCGGCGTAGGCTCCGGCCATGAATTTAGAGTAGTCCTCCTCGCCTTCGATGCGGATCGGCAGGACGCCGGGGACGTTGAGTGATTCGTCGATGCGGTATTGTGTGCCGATGTAGGCGCCTGCAAAGCCGGCACTCGCATTGATCGCGATGCGGCTGCTCACGGGAACGCGGAGCACCGGGCCGGCGCGGAAGAGGAAATAGGCACCCTTGATCTGCCATGTGCCGGTCACCGAAGCACCGTTCGGGGTCGACGTGTTGGTGCGGCTCGTGGGCTGGGCTCCGAGCGGCACGGTGGTCTCGAGCGACGATCCGAAGATCGTTCCATTGTTCGCGGTGAAGTTTGCGTAGGAGGGTCCGACGAACGGCGCGGACGGGGCCGCCTGTCCGCCGAGCGTGTAAAGGTCGGTCAGCGTCTTCAGGGTCGCTTTGACCTCCCCAGAGGTCTTGCCGTTGATGTCGGTCATGCCCATGCCGAACAACAGGCCGAGCTCGATCTTTCCGCCGAACGTGCCGAGCTTGCGGACGTAGGTGAATTCAAAGCCGGGGCTCGCGCCGGCATCCGCCTCCGCTGCAGCGCCGCTCGCCTCGGAACTGTAGGCGTTCATCGCGATCGAGCCGGGATTGGAGGTCGCTTGGCTCGCGTTGACGTAGGACCACACGCGCGTGTAGCCGGGACGATACGCCAAATAGTCACCGATGACCTGAGTCACCGCATTGCCGTTGCCGTCGAGCACGGGGTTACCATTCGCGTCCAGCACGCCGCCCCGGACCGTGTACCGGCCACCTTGTGGGGAGGTCTGATTGCCATTCGCGTCCTTTTCGGCATCGCGAAGCGCGTCAAGCCCGACCGAGCCGTTCGCGTAGTTGATCGCCTGAGGGGCAAGCGACAGCGCCGGGATGTTGAGGTTGGAAGGGACGCTGCCCAAGTTGCCAAAGCGAATGCTCGCGCTGCCAATGAAGCGCACACCCACCGAGAACGCATTGTTGCGCACCGGTCGGAATTCGTAGGGGATCTGCATACCGCTCTGCGCGCGCAGAGGGGCGAAGAGGCCGAGAAGGACCAGGCAGAGGGTGAGGCGGGTGGACGTCATCGTGCGAAAAAGGGAGCGGTCGCGAAAGAAAGGATCCGGGGAAGCAACGAGAGACAGGAAGCATTCGCGCAGGTTGCGCGGAGATGCCGAAAAAGAGGTACGACAAAGCGGGAAACCACCCGGGGCGTCAAGGCGTCCCCTTGGGAGCTTGTCGCAACGGCTTAGCGAATGCCAACTTTCCCGGGACTTTGTTGGACGGACGAGGCGCGAGCGTGTCGCAGGACGGCGGTCCAGGTGTCGGCCTCTCCAGGGAGTCCATGTTCGCGCAGGGCGCGCTCGATCTCCGCGTCTGTGGGCTCCCGGACGTTGTGTCGGGGATCCGCCGGCCATTCGGGCCGCACGGCCCGCGTGATTGCCCAGCAGGCCCAGGCTCGCCAGCGACGCTGGTCCCGGCGGGGCTCATTCATCCGGTCAGCGTAGTGCTGGAAGTGCACCCGCGGGTTGCCGATGAACAGGTCGGACGGCACGTTCCCGAGCATCCAGACCAGCGCCTCGTAGGGCATTGGCCAGCGTTGTAGCGCAGTCTCTGACCCCGTCAGGTCCGCGCCCATGGCGCGGTCGAGGCAGAGGATCGCTCGTGCGGGTAGGGCCTGCTGCCACAGCGCCTGACCATATTCCAGGCAGGCGAGGTAGAAGGGTTCGCCGCGGGAGTCGTCCCGCTGCGCATGGAGGTGGCGCCAAGAGAGTCCTTCGCGGGCCGGGGGGAGGTGCGGGCAGGGGGCGAGGCGACGCATTCCTTCGGTCGGTGAAGCACAGTCGCGCAGGCGTCAATTCTTCGCTTGGCGCGGACGGGTGCTTTCCGGAACACTCTGCAAATGGTCGATGGCCCGTCCGCCACTCCCGCAGTCTCCTCCGATGCCGCTTACACGGTCCGCGGGTGGCAGCGTCTGGTGCTGGCTGCGCTTGGTCGTGTGATGCGGTTGTGGGGACGGACGCTGCGGTTTGAGACGACCGACGCCTCGCTGGCGGGTCTGACGAAGACGGATGAACCGATCGCGATGGTGTTGTGGCACAATCGGCTCTTCCTTGGCGCCGAGATCTTCCGGCGTTTCCGGCAAGGTCGGCCGGTGTACGCCTTGGTCAGCGCGAGCCGCGATGGGGCATGGCTGGCCGCGTTCTTCGCGCTCGCGGGGCTCCGCACGATCCGCGGCTCAAGCAGTCAGCAGGGTCGGGAAGCGGCGCTGTTGCTGGTCGACGTGCTCCGGCGCGGCGCCGACATCGGGATCACGCCGGATGGTCCGCGCGGCCCGCGCTACGACTTCAAGGCAGGCGGCCTCGTTGTGGCGCGTCGCGCGGGCGTCCCGATTCTCCTTCTCGGCGGGGTGTTCGAGTCCGCGTGGGTCATCCCGAGTTGGGATCGCTTCATCCTGCCTCGTCCGTTTTCCCGCGTGCGGGTGTCGGGGGTCCTGGTTCCGGCCGAGCAACTCGCGGATCGTCGCGCGGCCGCCGAGGAACTCGCCGCCCGGCTGCACGCGATCAATGACGATACACTGGGCGGTGGCCCGGGGGTCGTGATCTGATCGAGCGACCTCGACCGTTACTCGCTGCGCGATGACACGTTCTCCTTTCTCCGGTCCAAACCGCGACTCCGATCTTGTCGCGTGGTTTGCCCCGTGGGCCGGCCGGCGGCTGCTGGTCTTCGGTGCCGGCTACGTCGGCGGCACGGTAGCTCGGGTGGCCCGGGCGGCCGGGCTGGAGGTCGCCGCGCTCACGCGGAATCCCGCGACGGCCGAAGCGCTCGCGGCGGCGGGAGTTGACGTGGTGGTGGCGGATTTTGCGAGTCACGACTGGCATGCGCAGATGCCGCGCGATGCCGACTTTGTCTTGAATGCGGTGAGCTCTGGGGGTGGTGGTGTGGAGGGATATCGCCGTAGTTATGTCGAAGGTGCCCGCTCGCTGATCGCGTGGGCCTGCGCCGCGTCGGTCCCGGTCCGTGCTCACCTGATCTACACGAGCAGCACATCCGTGTACGCGCAGGGCGGGGGAGCTCGGGTGGATGAAGCGAGCGACACGGAGCCCGTGGAGGAGAATGGTCGCCTGATCCTTGAGTCGGAGCGCGTGGTGCGCGCCTGGCCGGGTCCCTGGACGGTCCTGCGCCTGGCGGGGATTTACGGGCCGGATCGGCACCTGTTACTGGACCAGTTGCGCGCGGGTGCGACCGAGTTGGCCGGGCGTGGCGAGCACCACCTGAACCTGGTACATCGGGATGATATCATCGGTGCGCTGGTGGCGGCATGGCGCTGTCCCGAACGGGCCGCCGATCAGGTCTACACCGTGGCGGACGGGTGTCCCGAGGCGAAGGCGACGGTCGCTGCCTGGGTGGCCGCGCGACTGGGACGCGAACCTCCGGGTTTTCCGGGGGAGGGTGCAGGTTTGCGGCGGCGGCAGGTGCCGGATCGCGTGATTGTGAGCGATCGCATCCAGCGCGAGCTGGGCTGGCGTCCCCTTTACCCGTCGTTTCGCGAAGGGTACGCGTCGCTACTTGGAGCTTGAAGCCTCTGCCCAGTTGTCTGTCCCTCAGGCTCACTCTTAACCCTATCCTGATCCCATGGCCGGCGTCGGCAAACTCCTCAAGCAAGCCCAGAAAATGCAGCGTTCGATCGAGTCGCTTCAGCAGCAACTCGAAGCGAAGGAATTCGACATCGCCGCCGGCGGCGGCGCGGTGCGGATCAAGATCAACGGCGCGGGTCGTTTCACCGGGCTCGTACTCGACCCGGAGTTCCTGAAGGAAGACCCGAAGCTCGTGTCCGAGACGATCCTCTCGGCGGTGCAGGATGCCGCCAAGCAGGCGAAGGAGCACAACGACACGGAAATGCAGAAGGTCACCAGCGCCTTCCAGATGCCGGGCTTCATGTGAGCCCGACGGTGGTCGTGCGCGTTTCTGAATCCCCGGCGAGGCGTTGACCGATGGCCTCGGCTTTCGAGTCGCTTCAGGCCCAGCTCAAGAAGCTGCCCGGTGTGGGCTTTCGATCCGCCGAGCGGATCGCCTTGCACCTCTTGGTGGAGAAGCCGGAGCAGCTGCCGGCGCTGGTAGAGGCTCTGCGGACGGCCGCGGTCGCCGTGCGTCGTTGCACGCGCTGCGGACAACTCGCGGAGGCGGATCTCTGCCCGATCTGTGCCGACGAGCGTCGCGACCAAGGTCTTGTGTGCGTGGTGGAACACGTGCCGGACCTCGTCGCGCTCGAGCGCAGCGGGGCACACCGCGGTGTTTACCACGTCCTCCACGGCAAACTTTCCCCGATCAGCGGCGTAGGGCCGGAACAGCTCAATCTCGCTTCGCTTCTCGACCGGGTGAGTCGCGGTGAGGTGCGAGAAATCATTCTGGCGCTCTCCAACGATGTGGAGGGCGAGGCCACCTGCCATTACTTGACCTCTCATCTCCCGCCCGGTGGTGAGGTGAAGGTGAGCCGGATCGGTTTCGGTCTGCCCAGTGGCGGAGGGGTGTTGTACGCGGATTCGGTGACGCTACGAAGCGCGCTCGACGGTCGCCGGTCGTATTCGTGATTGCGCTGGAAGGCCGGATTCCTTTCTTCTCCGGATGTCTGGGGTCTGCGGGCGTAGTATAGTGGTTATCACATGTGCTTCCCAAGCATGGAACCCGGGTTCGATTCCCGGCGCCCGCACCAGAGTCATCCCTCCGCCTGAGCGCGGAGAGGGCTGTGACGATCGGGGTCGTTCGCAAAAGTGACTGCGCGGTAACGACTGGAGGCATGGCGCTGGCTCGGCCTCCGTGGGCTTCGCCTCCATGGTGGAGAGGGGGATTCGCGTAGGCTGAGGGTTATGGGAACAGCGCCGCCGCGCGCAGCGTCCCCGCGAGGGCGTGGTAGCCGAGGATTTTGGATGTAGTGGTTTACGAGTGACATCACGTGAGGTCTTGCTGGTGCGTGGTGCGCTTCGCTCTGGTCAAGGCATCGATCCTGAGACACGCTCGCGCCACTATGTTGAAGCTGGGGTCTTTTCGTCGGATCGCGTGTGGCCTGGGCCTGATGCTTGCCCTCTTACGCACAGTCGCGGCCAATCCAGATCTGCTGTTGGTGCCGCCGACCCGGGCCGTCGAGGCGGGCGAGGTTCTGGAGTTGACCGTCTATGTGAACAATCCCTCGGGAGGACCGTTTGATGTTGTGATCCCGCGGGTGCTGCGCGCGGAGTTCGCGAGCGGCGGTGGGTTGCAACGGATCGAGGTGCGGCCGTTGGGGGTAGCCTTGGGGGCCCAATTGGCGATTGCACCGCAGAGTTTCAGCACGCTTCGCTTCGCCGTGACGGTGCCTGCGACGGCGTCGGGAACCGTCTCGCTCCGGTTTACTGACCTTTCGACCAATCCGGTGATGTTCGTGGTCACGCCCTCGGCCGCTGGGGCCGCTGCCGCGGCCGCCGGTGGCGGCCCCACGCCGGAGGTCGTGAAGGGGACTTCGCTGCGAGGCGACAGCCTCGACCTCGAGTCCGAACGCGAGACAGTGCGGCGCCATGTTTCGACCTACGAGCCAACGTACTTCCTGCTCGGCCCGGTCGGCGGCTGGAACGCCCGGCTGCAGTTTAGCTTTAAGTACCGTCTCATTGCCCCTTCGGGGACGGACCCGCGTTGGTGGCAGTCGCTTTACTTTGGATACACCCAGACCAGCGTCTGGGACCTGAACGGCGAATCGAAGCCTTTTCACGACTCGAGCTACCGGCCGACGCTGTTTTTCTTTCGCGACGATTTTCACCTCAAGCCGGATTGGATGACTCGCCTCGGGATCCAAGCGGGCCTGCAGCATGAGTCCAACGGGCAGAAGACGCTCGCTTCGCGGAGCTTAAATACCGCGTACTTTGCCCCCGCAGCGATCGTGCCGATCGGCGACCGCTGGCGGGTGTGGATCACGCCGCGGTTCATCAGCTACGTCGAGAAAGAGGAAAATCCGGACATCGACCGCTACCGTGGGAACGTGGAGTGGCGCATCCGGGTCGGCCGCGATCAAGGACTGCAGTTCGCCGCGACCCTCCGCAAGGGAAGGAGTTCGGGCTACGGGAGCGGTCAGTTCGAATTCACCGTGCCGCTCCGCATGGTCCCGACCGCCCGCCGCAGCGCGGCGGGATACCTGCACATTCAGTATTTCAACGGCTGGGGTGAGACGCTGATCGACTACAATCGCCGCGAGGCAGATCAGTATCGTATCGGCTACGCGCTCACGCGGTAGTGTCCGTGCGGCGGGAACTGATGGACGGTGGCTGTACGGGCATGCGGTATGCACGACCGACTTCCGTCGATTGCGTTCAAAGCCCTGAATCGAGCTAGATCAAAAAACGACCGAGCCTCGCCGCCGCCGGGATCGGAATGGAACGAATCCGGGAGCTTGGGCGCGGTCCGTTTGGTGGCGATATCTGGAGGTCCGCTGAACGCCGCTCGCACGCTCCGGCTTCCCGTGTTGCTTCAATGGCCCCCGCTCTCCGCTCGCGAGGGCAGGGTGGTCAGCGAAGCGAGAAATTCCACGAGATCGCGTAGTTCGGTGCGGGTAAGTACCGTGCCGAAAATCTCCGGCATGCTTGAAGGGGCTGTCTCCCGCTTGACAATGTCACTGCGCAGCACGCGGACCGGGGCTTCGCCGGATGCGGGACGTAGGGTGAGTGACGTGTCGTCCTCGGCCGCGACGCTGCCCATGACGGTGGATCCGTCGCGACGGGTGAGGAAGACGGCGTCGTATCCGGGGGCGATGGTGGCATTCGGGGCCACGATCGCTTCGAGGAGATACTCCCGCGTATGGGTACGCCCGATGCCATCCATGGCGGGCCCCGCAGCGCCGCCTTCCCCGCCGACCATGTGGCAGCGCACGCAGGCAAGGACGGGGTGTTCGTTGAAGAGTTTGCGGCCGCGGACGAGGTTACCTCCCTGCAGGGCGAATCCGTAGCGCTGGGCCGCGGGCGCCATGGCCAGCCGGGCCTCGCGCGCTTCGAGCAGCGATTGCAATGCTGGGCTGCGCCGCGTTTCCGCGGCGTTGAGCAACTCGGCCTGCAGCGGGGCGTAGACCGGGTTGGTGTCCATCGAGCGCAGGCCCTCGCTCAGCAGCGCGTCCGCCTCAGTGGTGCCGAGTGCCCCCAGCGCGGCGATCGCGCTCTGACGTTCGACGGTCTTACCTTGCCGGAGGGCGTGGACGAGGAGCGGGAAGGCTTCCTCCGGAGGAAGGTGACCAAAGTGAGTTTGGGCGGCGGCTCTCACGTCAGGTGAGTCGGCGAGGCCGGCGGCACGGATGACCTCGGCGCGTCGTGGGTGGCCGGCGGCGACGACCGCCTCGAGCGCGGCAATCCGGATGATGGCGGAGGCCGCTGGGCGCAGCGCCGTGGCGATCATTGTTTCGCTGGCGGACGTGATGCCGAGGGACCGCACGGCCTTGAAGGTTGCAAGTACGACCGCCTCTGACGAATCCGCGAGGAGCCCGTCGATCCGGGTCGCGAGCGCCGCGGCGGCCGGCGCGCCGTCGCGGGTCGCGAGCGGCCGGAACACGCCGACGATGCGATCCAGGGCGGCGGGCTCGGCCCATGTGCCGAGGTGCTGCAGCGCCTCGGCACGAAGCGCCTCCGGCAGGCGTGCGTTGGCGGCGACCTCCGCAAGTGCGACCGCGTGCGCGGACGTTCCCGCGCGGGCGTTGGCGTTGAGCACTCGGAGTGCGAGGAGACGATCCTCCCCAAAGTCCGAGCGCGTGATCAACGCCGCCAAGGCACCCTGCGCCGCGTCGATCGGCGCGTCGTTGATCGCCCGCGCCGCCTCGGCGATCAGAAATGGGTCGGTGTCATCGAGGAACCTCGCGATCGCCGGATCACCGAGGCGCCGGAGTGCGAGCAGCGTCGCGAGACGCACACTGGTCGACGGGTCTCGCACGGCGGCGTGGAGGGCGTCGAGATTGCGTCCCCCGACGAGGCCCATGACCAACGCGTGCCGCAGCGTAAGATCACGATCGCCGTTCGTCCGGGCGCAGTCGAGTAGAGCCTCGGTCGCATCCGCGCGGCCGAGCTTCCCCAGGCTCTGCGCCGCGAAGAAAGTCACCCGGGCCGAGCTATCCCGGAGTCTCGCCAGCAGGGCATCCCCGGCTTCGCTCACCCGGAGGTCGCCCACGAGCTTTGCAGCTTGCGCGCGGACCTCAGCATCGGGGTCGTCAAGAAAGCGCACGAGTCCGCGTGCCAACGTAGCCTGCTGGCGAGCGACCTGACCAATGGCCCAGAGCGCGTGGATGCGTGCGAGAGTGGTGCTGCCCTGGACGGCTGCCTCCTCCAATGCGCCCGCGACGTCGCCACCCCGTGCGGCCAGCGCAAACTGCGCTTCGAGGCGCACGCGCTGATTGGCGTGTCCGAGCAGTGCGATGAGTTCCGCTGTGGCGCGACGCTCGAAACCGGCCGCGAATAGTTGGCGTGTCTCGGCAACGAGCGTGTCTCCGACGGCTTGCGCGTGTGTGAGGGCGTAGAGTCGGCCGCGGCTCGACTTGGGCCAGCCCTGGCTCCAATCCGAGAAGTAGAGCCGCCCATCGGGGCCGAAGTCGACGTCGGTCGGCAGCGTGCCGGAGAGAAAGTTTTCCTGAAGCGTGAGTCGGAATGAAGCGCCCTCGGGGGCGAGTTGGTAACGGTAGATCGCGCTGTTGGTGAAGGAGCCGCGGAAATGGCACATGAAGAACGAGCCGCGGTAGGAGTCGGGCAGTCCCGTGCCTGGGTAGTGGACGAGTCCTGACGGACCGTCCGGGGTGTTGGCGACGGGCGGCAGGATGTACGCCGGCTGGCCATCGAAGCGTGGCAGCCAGAGGTGCTCCAAGTTCCACGGGCCGGCCTTGCCGAGCGGCGCATGTTGGTATCCCACGCGCCAGCCGCTGTCGGCGCCCTCAACGACGTGGACCCAGCGCTCGATGTCGCCTTGGTCGCAGTCGTTGTCCCCAGTGAAGAGATTGCCGTAGTCGTCGAACGCTAGTTCCTGCGGGTTGCGCAGTCCGGTGTGGACCAGTTCGAGCTCGGTGCCGTCGAGATTGCAGCGAAGCACCGCACCGGAGTCGGGAACGTCGATCACGGATCCTTCCTTAGTGCGCACGCGCGCGCCGCGGTCGCCGAAGGAGAAGTAGACCTTGCCGTCGGGCCCGAGGATGAGCCCGTGTGAGTCGTGTCCGGTGAAACCGAAGCGCACGCCGTAGCCCTCGCTCAGCGAGGTGCGGCCACGCGAGCGCCCGGCGGTGTCGGCCGGGTCGAGGAGCCACAGGTGCGGCATATTCGTGAACCAGACCCGGCCATCGCGGGCGAGAACGCCCGAGGCGATGCCGTCGAGTGCATCGTTGAACCCATCGGCGAAGATGCTGGATCCGTCGGCGACGCCATCGCCGTCCCGGTCGACGATCCGTCGGACGATTTCCGATTCCTTTGCGAGTTCGGCGTGACCCTCGGTTCCGAAGACCCGCAGGATGAGAGCGCGGCGATCCTCCGTGGAGCGACAGGCGAGGTCCTCCTCCAGCATCGACATGTAGTCGCGGATATCGAGCACGCTGGAGCGATAGCGGTAAGTCTCCGCGACGTAAGCTGTGCCATCGCGGTCGAACGTGAAGGCGACCGGGTTGGCGAGCAGAGGCTCCGCCGCGTAGAGTGAAATCGAGAAGGCCGCGGGGAGCCGGAATCGCTGCATGGCCGAGCGCGCATCGTCAGAGGCCTCGGCCACCACGGGCGTAGGGCTGCGGTCGGCTGGCTTCAGGCTGAGGCGCCCGCGGGCCGTCGGCTCAGCAGCGCTCGCCAGGCATGCGGTTCCGACGCCGAGTGCGCCGAGCAGGCCGAGGTGGAAGAGAAGGCGGATCCGGTGAGTCAGGTCGCGACGCATGCAGACGCGAGGCTGGGGTTTTCAGTGAGGCTGGCAAGCGGCGAGCCCGGCGTCCGCGAAACGCTTGCCGGCACCGCGTGGGGTGGAGTACAGTCTTGGTTTCCGCCGTGCCGTCCTCCCGCATGCTTCACGAGTCCCTGCGCCGCATCGGTGTGGCTGCCTCGGAAGTACTGATTCTCTGCGATGCCCTGGAGGATGTTCCGCTGTGGATCAAGGATGTCGACGGGCACTACCAGTGGGTGAACCGTTCCTTTTTGCTGAACTTCGGGCTGGAGCGACGTGAGGAGGTGGTGGGTCGCACGGACTACGATCTGTGTGCGCCCCATCTGGCCGAGCTCTACCGGGTCGATGACGAGCGCGTGCTTGCCGGCGAGTCGATCGTGGGACGGGTCGAACTCATTGGCCGCTACGATCACACCTCCCGCTGGTGTTCGACCACCAAGATCCCGCTGCATTCCGCGGACGGCACCGTGGTCGGTACTGCCGGCATCACGCGCCCGACGGGAGACGCTGCCAAGGCCACCCCCGGACAGCCCCTCAGCCAGGCGCTGCGGCTCATTTCCGAGGAAGTGGGACGGCCGCTTTCAAACCTGCGACTGGCGCAGGTCTGCGGTCTGTCGCTTCGCGCCTTCGAGCGGCAGTTCCTCGCCAGCTATCGTTGCACGCCGCAGCAGTTCGTGCGGCAGTTGCGCGTCCGCATGTCCTGCCAGGCCTTGGTCCGAACTCGCAAAAGCTTGGCGGAAATTGCGACGGACTTTGGCTTTGCGGATCAGAGTCACTTCAATCGGGAGTTCCGGCGGCTGCGCGGGGAGACCCCCCGCAGTTATCGCGAGCGGCACGTCGGTTGACGGACTGCCGTTTTTCTCCCAAAAAATGCCGTCACGATTCTAGCCAAGCGCGCTCTCATCGAGTAGGCTTGTCGGGTCGTTTCTCTGGCGTACCCCATGCCTCTGGCGCCTTTCCTCGTTACCCTCATGTTCCCGCGCTCCAAGACCACCCTGCGCGGTGCGGCTCTCACCTGACTTTCCCATGCGTTCCGTCACGTCCCTGAAGACCGTTCGTTCCAACGTCCGCTCGCTCGTCGAGGCCGCTCTGGCCGACAGCGGTGGCCTGCTTCGCCTCGCGCCCTGCTGGGTGCCGCGTTCCTTCCTTCAGCCGGGCAAGCGGCTCAAGCTGCACCCGGATGATCTCTACGCCTTCGGCCTGAACCGCGGCGGTATCGACGAGCGCTGGTTCGCCTCGACGACCCCGGCGGCGAACGAGAACCGGACGCCGGACGAGGGCCTGAGCTACGTCGTGGCCGGCGACAGCCGCTTCACCCTTCAGGATGCGGTGGCCGAGTGTGGCGCGGGCCTGATTGGCGACTCAATTTGGAACAAGTATCGCAAGTGGCCGGTGTATTCGAAATTCTTCGACAACATGGGTCCGATTCCGCACCACATGCACCAGTCGCAGGCGCAGGCCGCGCTGGTCGGGCAGGAGGGCAAGCCGGAGTCTTACTACTTCCCGCCGCAGCACAATAATGTCGGCAACAACTTCCCGTATACCTTCATGGGCTTGGAGCCCGGCACGACCCGCGCTCAGGTGCGTAAGGCGCTGGAGAATTGGAACCGCGGCGACAACGGCATCCTCGATCTTTCCCGTGCGTACCGGCTGAAGCCCGGCACAGGCTGGCTCATCCCGCCCTGCGTGCTCCACGCCCCGGGCTCGCTCTGCACCTACGAGCCGCAGTGGGGCTCCGACGTGTTCGGTATGTACCAGTCCCTCGTCGAGGGCCGGGAAGTGCCGTGGTCCCTGCTGGTGAAGGACGTTCCCAAGGAGCGGCACCAGGATCTCGACTTCATCGTCGATCAGCTCGACTGGGAGGAAAACCTAGACCCCAATTTCAAGGACAATCACTACCTCGAGCCTGTGCCCGTCGCGGATACCCGCAGCGAGGGCTACGTGGACCGCTGGATTGTTTACGGCCGCGTCAAGGGCGCTCAGCTCTTCACCGCCAAGGAGCTCACGATCGAGCCCGGCGCGAAGTGCACGATCAAGGACAATGGCGCCTACGGCTTGATCACGGTACAGGGCAAGGGGCGGATGAACCGCCTCGCGCTGGACTGCCCGAAGCTGATCCGCTTCCACGAAATGACCGAGGATGAGGTGTTCTGCACCGAGGCGGCCGCGAAGGCGGGCGTCACGTTCGAGAACACCAGCACCGTAGAGCCGCTCGTCATGCTGCGGTACTTCGGCCCCGAGGTGAATCCCGATGCGCCGGCGATGGGCGCGTACCGCCGCAATACCTTCTAAACGACCCGCTGCGGTCCGGCCTTACTTTTCAACCCCGATTACCCATGCCTCAGAATAACTTCCCTAAACTGCACAACGCCATGTGGCCCGGTCTCGTCGGCAAGGGCTCGCCGGGCGCAGAACCGTTCATTGCGCTCGACACCATGCTCGACCTCACCGCAAAGGCGGAGGTCGACGGCGTGAAGTTCGACGGGGTCGATCTGTTCCTTTACAATCCCCACACGGACATCGACATCTCGGACGACGGGATCAAAGCGCTGGCCGATAAGATTCGTCGGCGCGGCTTCACGGTCGGCTCCGTCGTGGCGCCGGTGTGGTTTGACGCCTCGGCGATGGGCGACGCGACGAAACGCGCGAACTGGGTGACGCTCGTCCGCAAGGCAATCCGCATTGCCGCGCGGCTCCGCGAGCTCGGCGTTCGCCCCTACGGAATCGTCCGCATCGACAGCGCGGCCTCCGTGAAGGACTGGGATGTCAATCCCAAGGCCAACACCAAGCTCATCGCGCAGACATTCCGCGAGGCGGGTAAGATTGCCAAAGGCGAAGGCGAGCGCCTCGCCGCCGAGGGCGAGATCTGCTGGGGTGGCATGCACTCTTGGAAGCACATGGTGAACCTGCTTGAGGAGGTTGCCATGCCGAAGGTCGTCGGGTTCCAGGCCGACATGTCCCACACCTTGCTCTACACGCTCGGAGAGAATGCGGAGCAGCATCGCATCGTGCCGAAGCAGTACCACTGGGAGCCTGAGGCATTCCACGCCGCGATGAAGAAGCTCACGGCCGCCCTGCGCCCGTGGACGATCGACTTCCACGTTGCCCAGAACGATGGCACCGTGCACGGCTCGGGCGAGCATGAGAAGACCGGCCGCCACTGCGTGGCGACGGATCCGCGCGGCAAGCTCAACATTGCGCGCGACTCCGGGTACTGGCTGCGCGACGGCCAGGGCAAGGTCACGAAGAAGATTAAGCACATCTGCTGGGATGGCTGCATGTTCCCGAACGAGGTCATGTTGAAGCAGCAGACGTGGAACGACATTCTCGCCGCGATGATCCAGGTGCGCGAAAACCACGGCTGGTACCAGAAGGAGTAATCATCCAAGCGCTCCGCGCGTTCTCTCTATGAAGACCCTCAATGTTGGCATGATCGGCTACGGCTTCATGGGCCGGGCCCACTCGAATGCGTTCCGCAAGGTGCGCAATTTTTTCCCGGGCGAACTCCAGCCCGTCCTCAAGGCCGCTTGCGGTCGCGACGCCGCCAAGACCAAGGCATTCGCGGAGACCTGGGGCTATGAGTCGGTGGAGACCGATTGGCGCAAGCTGATCGCGCGGCCCGATATCGACCTGATCGACATCGCGGCGCCGAACAACGTCCACGCCGAGATCGCGATCGCCGCCGCCAAGGCCGGCAAGATGATCCTCTGCGAAAAGCCTCTCGCGATGAATCCTGCCGAGGGCGCGCAGATGGTCAAAGCCATCGAGAAGGCCAAGGTGCCGAACATGGTGTGGTACAATTACCGTCGCATCCCGGCGGTGACCCTCGCCAAGCATCTGATCGACGAGGGGCGTCTGGGGAAGATTTTCCACTATCGCGCGAAGTTTCTCCAAGATTGGACGATCTCCGCCGAGGTGCCGCAGGGCGGCCCGGGCACGTGGCGTCTCGACGCCTCCATCGCGGGCAGCGGCGTGACGGGCGACCTGCTCGCGCACTGCATCGACACCGCGCTGTGGCTCAACGGCTCCATCGACACGGTATCGGCTATGACCGAAACGTTCGTGAAACAGCGCAAGCACGCCGCCACCGGCAAAGTGTCGAAGGTGCTGATCGACGACGCCAGCGCGTTCCTCGCGCGCTTCAGCAACGGATCGCTCGCGACCTTCGAGGCCACCCGCTACGCCCGCGGCCACAAGGCGCTCTACACCTTCGAAATCAACGGCGAGCACGGGTCCATCTTCTGGGATTTGCACGATCTGCACCGCCTGCAGTTTTTCGACTATCGCGATCCAGGCATCGTGCGCGGCTGGCGCTCCATCCACGTCAGCGACGGCGACCAGCCGTACATGAAGAACTGGTGGGTGCCGGGCCTGCAGATCGGCTACGAGCATTCGTTTGTCCATCAGGTCGCCGACTTCCTCCGCGGCGTCGAGGACGGGAAGCCGGCCGCGCCGACCTTCCGCGATGGCCTCGCGACCGATCTCGTGACGGACGCGGTGCTGTCCTCGGCCAACTCCGGCCGTTGGGTCAAGGTCAAGTCCCCGAAGTCCTGAGTTAACCATGGGCCCGGAGCGATCCGGGCCCGCGTTCTTTCCTGAATGCCCGCCCGCCGGTTCTTCGGCGGCGGGCATTTGTCCAATGAGCTTTTGCCTCCGCATTCCCATGTCACTCCGATCGGTCCTTCCCCTCGTCCTGCTCGCCGCGTCCTCCTTGTCGCTGCTGGCCTCACCCTCTTCTTTGGTCCTCACGCCGCCCGCGGGCGTGACGCCCCGAGCCCACGTCGTGCTGCTGGCGGGTGATGAGGAGTACCGTAGCGAGGAGGCTCTGCCGATGCTGGCGAAGATCCTCAGCCAGCGACACGGCTTCAAGTGCACCGTGTTGTTCCCACTCGATGCGGACGGCGTGATCAATCCCAATAACGTGCGGTCGCTGGCGGGTGCCGAGGCCCTCGACTCCGCCGACGTTCTGGTGATGGCGCTGCGCTTCCGCGCGTGGCCGGATGCCGAAATGGAACGTTTCATGAAGGCGTTCGCGCGTGGTGTGCCGATCGTCGCGCTCCGCACCTCCACGCACGCCTTCAATTTTCCTGCGTCGAGCCGTTGGAGCGAGCTGACGTGGAACCAGAAGAGCGGACGCTACCCGGGCGGCTTTGGCAAAAGCGTCCTCGGCGAGACCTGGATCTCCCACTGGGGTGAGCACAAGCGCGAGGCCACGCGGGGCGTGATCGAGCCGGCGGCGGCGGCGCATCCGGTCCTCCGCGGCGTGGTCGATGTTTTCGGTGACAGCGATGTCTACGAAGTTTACCCGCCCGCCGATGCGACCGTGCTGCTGCGTGGGCAGGTGGTGCGGGATCTCTCGCCCCAGTCGCCTGGGGCGGACCGCTCGAAGCCACGGGCTTCGGACAAGCAGTCCCAGCCGGTGAACGATCCGATGATGCCGATCGCTTGGACCCGGGTCTACCGGCACCCGACCGGGGTGGAGAACCGAATCGTCTGCACGACCATGGGGGCAGCGACGGATTTGCGGAGCGCTGACCTGCGCCGATTGGTCGTCAACTCGGTCCTCTGGCTTACGGGACAAACCGTACCGCCCGCGGCGGACGTGGAGCCAGTCGATCCGTATCACCCACTCAACTACGGATTCAACGCCTTCCGCGTCGGACTTCGTCCGGACGACTACCGCCTGGGCAGCGTTGTTCCCGCCGGGGCGCAGCGCCTCTTCGACGGGCGTAGCCTTAGCGGCTGGCACGGTGACCCGAAACTCTGGACGGTGGAGGACGGCGCGATCACGGGTCGGACGACGGACGCTGCGCCGATTGAGCAGAACGCGTTTCTGGTCTGGAAGGGTGGGGTGGTCCGTAACTTTGAGCTGCGACTTCAGTTCCGCTTCCGTGACCTGAACGAGAAGCGCACGGCGAATTCAGGCGTGCAGTACCGCAGCCGCGTGCTCGACGCCGCGAAGGGCATCGTCGGCGGCTATCAGGCGGATATGGACGCGGGTGGGCGCTACGTGGGCATGCTGTACGAAGAGCGCGGGAGGGGAATCCTTGCCAAGCCGGGCGAGCGGGTCCGACTTTCGCCGGCTCCAGCGGGAGGTAAGTTCGCGCCGGAAGTACTCGGGGCGACGGCTCCCGCGGATGCGGTGGCAGCGGCGTTCCGTCTTGAGGACTGGAACGACCTCGTGATCACCGCGGTCGGGAATCGCCTCGTGCATCGCGTGAACGGTGTGATCACGGCAGAGATCACCGATCTCGACCCGGGTGCGGCCGCGAGCGAAGGCGTGCTGGCCCTGCAGCTACACAAGGGGCCGGCGATGACGATCCAGTTCCGCAATTTCGGCCTGACTCCCTTACCGTGATTCGACGACCAGTGCTTCGCGGGGTAGCGGTGGTCTTGCTCGCTGGTTGCGCCGTCGCGGCGATCGCGGCGGAGCCGACGCGGAAGCCCCGGCGCGCTCCCGAGTTGCCACCCCTCGAGGCTCCCGTCGCGGGAAACGGGGTGCAGATCGCATCGGGTTTCCGTCTTGAGTTGTTGTACACCGTACCGCGGGACCGGCAGGGATCGTGGGTCGCTCTGACTGTCGACCCGCAGGGAAGATTGATCGCGGGGGATCAATACGGCGGCCTGTTCCGCATCCGCCCGCCGGCGCTCGGGAGTGCGGAGCCCGCCGCAGTTGAGCCGCTCGCGACAGGATTGAAAGGGGCTCACGGCGTGCTCTACGCGCACGGCAGTCTGTACGTGGTGATCAATGAGTCGGAGCCGACGGGTCTCTACCGCCTGCGCGACCTTGATGGTCAGGGGCGTTTCGGCGCTCCGGAACTGATTCTGCCCTTGGATGGGGGAAAGGAGCATGGCCCGCACTCGGTGCTAGCCGGACCGGATGGACGCTCGCTCTACGTGGTGAACGGCAACTTTACGGAACTGCCGCCCGATCTGCGCGCCGGAGGTCCGGTGGCGTGGGCCGAAGATCACCTGCTCCCGCGGATGTGGGATCCGCGCGGGCACGCGAAAGAACGGTATGCTCCGGGCGGATACATTGTCCGTGTTGATCTGGAAGGCGCCAAGCCGGAGTTGGTGGCGATGGGATTTCGCAACACCTTTGATGCGGCGTTTGATGATCGGGGCGAGCTGTTCACTTATGACTCAGACATGGAGTGGGATCTCGGTACGCCGTGGTATGTCCCCACGCGGTTGAACCACGTGGTGCGGGGGGCGGACTTTGGGTGGCGCAGTGGGGCGGGACGACACCCGGAATACTACGCTGACACGTTGGGTACAGTGATTGACATCGGTCCGGGCTCGCCGACGGGAATGGTCTTTGGAACGGGGGCCCGTTTTCCGGCTCGGTACCAGCGGGCCTTGTTCTTGGCGGACTGGACGTACGGCACCCTGTACGCCGTGCACCTGAGCGGCAACGGATCGACCGTGGTGGCCAAGACGGAGGAGTTTCTCGCGGCCAAACCGCTGCCGCTGACGGACCTCGTGGTGAATCCGCGGGACGGCGCGCTTTACCTTGCGACGGGTGGACGCCGCACGCAGTCGGCACTCTATCGCGTCACGTACGTCGGGAATGAATCCACGGTTCCGGCTCCCGTTGTCGAACTTAGCCCCGTCGTTGAACGGCGCCGACAGTTGGAAGCCCTGCAGGAGCCGCTGGCGGCGGGCCGTGGTTTAGATCCGATTTGGGCGGCTTTGGTCGAGGGAGATCGCACGCTGCGGTATGTGGCGCGTGTGGCGCTTGAGCATCAACCGACCGAACTCTGGCGCGAGCGCGCGCTGGTGGAGACGGATCCAAGGGCGGGAGCGGAAGCCTTGCTCGCGCTCGCGCGCCGGGGTTCGGGTGACGTGCGCGAGCGGTTGTGGGCCGCGCTGGAGCGGCATGACCTCGCGGCTCGCCGAGGCGAGGAACGGCGCACCCTGCTGCGGGCGTGGCAACTCGCTTTCGTGCGTCTCGGAGACCCCGATGCGGCGTTGCGCGATCGCTTGGCTGCGCGCTGGGTGGCTCTTTTTCCCACCGATGACCCGCTGGCTAACCGCGAGATAGCTGCACTGCTCGTGTACTTGGACGCCGCGGCGGCTCCGCGGTTGCTGGTGCCCCTTCTTTCTGTGGCGGAGCCTCCAGAGGATGCGACCCACACGGAGGCTCTGATTGCGCGCAACGACCGTTACGCGAAGGCGTTCGTGGCGCATGCCCAAAGTCGACCGGACCGTCAACAGATCGCGTACGCGGCAGCCCTCCGAATGGCGCGTTCGGGCTGGACCCCCGAGCTGCACCGCGAGTTTTTCACCTGGTTTGCCCGCAGCAGCGAATGGCGCGGTGGCCTCAGCTTGCCTGGATTTGTCCAGGCGATCCGCCGCGATGCGCTCGCGCGCGTGGCGGACCCGGCGTTACGGGCGGAGCTCGACGCGGCATCCAAGCCTCCACCTGCGACGATGAGCGCGGCAGGCTTGCTCCCCCAGGGTCCTGGTCGCGACTACACCCTCGAGCAGGCGCTTGACGCCGTCTACATTCCCCTGATCGGGCGCGATTTTGAACGCGGAAAAGCCATGTTCCAGGCACTGGCGTGCGCCGCTTGTCATCGTTTCGGTGACGTGGGCAGTGGGGTGGGGCCCGACCTCACGGGGGCGGGGAATCGGTATTCCGTGCACGACCTCCTGCAGGCGATCGTCGAACCCTCGCACGTGATCAGCGACCAGTACGGTAGCGAGATTTTCGAACTGTCGGACGGCTCCGCCCTCGCCGGCCGGGTCGTCGGCGAAGACGGCGACGCGCTCCTCGTGCTGACGAACCCCTTCGCGCCCGATGACACGACCCGAGTGATTCGCCAGTCCATCAAGGCACGCCGCACCAACCCCGTCTCGCTGATGCCCGCTGGACTGATCAATTCGCTCAATGGTGGTGAATTGCAGGACCTGGTTGCCTACATCCTCTCTGGCGGCTCGCCCCGGGATGCGATGTTTCGGCGCCTCAAAAACTGAAAATTCACTCCGGCGATAACTGTGTCGCCGGGCTTTACTTCGGGCCCGGGAGGGCTTCTATGGCAGCTGAATAGGCCCTTTTTACCCCATGCTGAGCTCCTCCACATCCCGTGCCGTCTCGTGGAACTTCCAAGCTTTTTCTGAAATTTCATTGAGACTGGCGTTGTTCGTGTGGGTAGGGCTCGCACTCCTCTTGGCTGGCTGTGGCCGCCGGGAGGGAGATCCTGCTGCGTCGACGCCGGCGAGCGCGCAGTCTCCCTCGGGTGCTGCCACGGCGGTGGCCGTGGCAGTGGGTGCGCCGACCAAGCTGGCTTTCAACGAGCACATTCAGCCGATTCTGGCGGAAAACTGCTATCATTGCCATGGGCCCGATCCCGGCTCGCGCAAAGCGGGTCTGCGGCTGGATCGCGCGGAGTATGCCTTTCGACCGCTGGATAAATCCGGGCCCGCGATTGTGGCGGGCGACCCTGATCGCAGCCCTCTGGTGCAGCGAATTGAGTCGACGAACGACCGGGACCGCATGCCGCCGCCCGAGGCGCACAAGACCCTGAAGCCCCAAGACGTGGCGGCATTGCGGCGCTGGGTGGCGGAGGGGGCGGAATATCAGGAGCACTGGGCGTTCATCGCGCCCACGCGTCCCGCGGTTCCGCAGGGTGGGGCAGCTGCGGGGGCGGCGACCCCGATCGATGCCTTTGTGCGCGCGGCGCTGCCGGCGGCGGGGTTGGTACCTTCACCTGAAGCCGAACTGCCGACGTTGCTACGCCGGGTTGCCTTTGATCTGACGGGTCTACCCCCGACCCCCGAGGAGGTGGAGCAATTCCTCAACGATCGCGCTCCGGGTGCCTTCGAGCGTGCGGTGGATCGGTTTCTTGCGAGCCCGCGCTTCGGTGAGCACCGCGCGCGATACTGGCTCGATTACGTCCGCTACGCCGACACTCACGGTATCCATTTTGATAACTACAGAGCGATCTGGCCCTATCGGGATTACGTGGTCGATGCGTTCAACCGCAACAAGCCCTTCGATCGTTTCGTGATCGAGCAGCTTGCCGGTGACCTTCTGCCGGCGCGTTCGATTGAGGAGATGGTGGCGACGGGCATGATGCGCTGCAACCTGACGACGAACGAAGGCGGGACCATTCCCGAGGAAATCTACATCAACCAGACACGCGACCGCGTGGAGTTTTTCGGGGTGACCTTCCTCGGACTGACGACCGGTTGCGCGGCCTGTCACGATCACAAATTCGACCCCCTGACTGCGCGGGACTTTTATGCGCTGGCCGCATTTTTGGGTAACACCGCGGAGAAACCGTGGGATTACAACATCCCTGACCCGCTCCCGGTGCTGCGCCTGCCGCCCCCCGGGCGGCGCGCCGAGGTGGAGGCGGCCATTGCGGACCGGGCGGAGTTACTTGAGAAGTTGGAGTCGCGTCGGGCTGCCTCGCGTCGCCTGATGGCGGAATGGCTGAGCACGGGACAGCGCCCCAAGCCGATCGATGCGACGGGCCTGGAGCTGCGGCTACGTTTCGATGAGGGTCGCGGTGACGTGGTGCGCAACTCCGCTCCCGGAGCGGCCGTCGCCGAGTTCCGCGCGGAAGTGAACCCGCTCGTCTGGGGTGAGACCAACTGGGCGTGGGGTGGCATGCGCATGGACATGGCAACCCGGTTGCCCTTGGGCGGCGTGGCGGACATCGACACCGCGGACGGACTTTCCGTCGGCGGTTGGATCATTCTTCGCCAGAAGACCGGCGGCGGCCACACCGGGGACGGATCACTGATTGCTCGCCGGGGCGATGCCAAGAAACTCGAGGGCCGCGGCTGGGACCTCTACCAGCGCGATGCGCGCCTGGAGGTAAACCTCGCGCACGACACGAAACACGTGCTTACCATCGCGACGACCGAGAAACTCGCGCGCTACGAGTGGCACCATGTTGCATTCACCTACGACGGTTCCGGACGGGCGTCCGGCCTCGCCTTGTATGTCAACGGACGCCGCGTCGAGACCACAGTCGTGGCGGACACACTCGAGCCGGGGCAGAGCATTCGCACGACCGCCGAGACGCATTTGGGTCGGCGTGATGATTCGGCCCCGCTGCGCGAAACGACCTACCAGGACGTGCGGATTTACCGCCGCACGCTCTCCACTGCGGAAGTGGCGCGGTGGCCGTTTGAAGATCTGGCCGCTGAGATCGTGGCCCGGCAACCCGATCCCGCGAAGTGGTCGACGCTGGAAGCCTTCATCGCCGCCGAACGGTTCTTCCTCGGAGAACAGGACGGAGAGGGTCGTGACCTGCACGCTAGGTTGGCGGCCGCGGAGGCTCGCCTGCAGGAGCTGACCAAGACGGGTGAGCCCACGCTCATCGCGCGGGAGAAGGCGACTCCCGCGTTCGCAGACGTGCTTACCCGTGGTGACTACTTTGCCCGTGCGGAGAGGGTCGAGCCGCAGACCCCGCATTTCCTTCCGCCATTGCCGGAGGGCAAGCCACGCAACCGTCGCGGACTAGCCGAGTGGCTGGTGACTCCCGAGCAACCGCTCTTTGCGCGAGTGTCGGTCAACCGGATGTGGCAGGAGCTGTTTGGCACGGGCCTCGTCGACACCCCTGGAGACTTCGGCGTCATGGGGGCGCGTCCGACCCATCCCGAATTGCTCGACTGGTTGGCAGTGGAGTTCCGGGAGAGTGGGTGGGACGTGAAACGCATGTATCGCACGATGGTCCTCTCGGCCACGTATCGGCAGTCGGCTCGCGTCCGTCCGGACGACCTGCAGAAGGATCCGGCGAATCGCCTCCTCGCCCGCGGTCCCCGCTATCGTATGGACGGCGAGGTACTGCGGGATAGTGCGTTGGCGGCGGCCGGGCTGCTTTCGTCGCGAATCGGCGGTCCGCCGGTGAAGCCTTATCAGCCGGTCGGCCTGTGGGAGGAAGTGGCCATGCCGGAGTCCAACACGCGTACCTACATCGTTGGTCATGGTGATCAGTTGTATCGCCGCAGTGTCTACACGTTTTGGAAACGGTCGTCCCCGCCGCCGGCCTTTGAGACCTTTGACAGCCCCTCGCGCGAACTCGCGTGTGTGCGGCGGCCGCGCAGCAATACACCCCTTCAGGCCTTCGTGACCATGAATGATCGCCAATGGATCGAGGCATCGCGCAAGTTGGCCGAGCGCGTGCTCCTTTCTGGTCAAGCCGGCACGGAGGGCCGCCTCCAAGCTTTGGCGGGATTCACGTTGGGCCGCCCGCTTTCGGCTCGGGAGAAAGGGCACTTTCAGGCGCCGCTGGAGGAGTTCATTTCCCATTACCGTGCCGATGCGAACGCGGCAATTCTGCTGCTTGGCGTGGGTGATTCCAGCGTCGCTCCTGGCGTCGACACCGCTGAGCTCGCGGCTTGGACCATGGTGGCCAGCCAGTTCCTTAACCTCGATGAGTTCCTGAACAAGTAGAAGCGTCTATCCCCCCTCTCGCCATGTCCTCCGACCCGACTCAGCACGATCCCCACGCGCACCTCTGCTCGGACCACGCCGGAGAAGGTCCCACGGTGTGGGACCTTCCGGTGCCCCATTCGCTCAAGCGCGAGTGGCTCGAGCTGGAGACGAGGCGGCATTTTCTGGGCCGCACCGGCAAGGCACTGGCGTGGGCGGGACTCGCGAGCATCCTCGGCCGCAGTCCCTCCACGGCTTTTGCGCAACCGCATGCGCCGATGTCGTTCGCGCCCCACTTTGCCCCGCGGGCGAAGCGTGCGATCTACCTGTTCATGGCCGGCGCCCCCTCGCAACTCGAGACGTGGGATTACAAACCGGGTCTGAAGGACATGTATGATCGGGATCTACCGGAGTCGGTGCGTGGCGGTCAGGTGTTGACCGGCATGACCTCGAGTCAGTCGCGGCTTCCGGTCGCGCCGAGCCCGTTCGGTTTCACGCAGCACGGCAAGGCCGGGCACTGGGTTTCGAACCTCTTTCCCTATACGGCACGCGTGGCGGATGAACTGACCGTGGTAAAATCGCTCTACACTGAGGCGATCAACCACGAGCCGGCGATCCTGCAGATCACCACGGGCAGCATGTTTGCGGGCAAGCCGTCCATCGGCGCATGGCTGTCGTATGGATTGGGAGCGATGAACGAGGAGCTTCCCACCTTTGTGGTCTTGACCTCGAAGATGCCCGTGAAGGCCAACGTTCAGGCGTTATCCAATCGACTCTGGTCCTCCGGCTTCCTTTCCCCGGAGCACGCCGCCGTGGCGCTGCGCTCGGGAAGTGACCCGGTGCTCTTCCTGAAAGATCCGGAGGGGATCTCGCGTAACGTTCGTCGCGCGATGATCGATGGCGTGAACGCGATGAACCGCGACCTTTACGAGAGCGTCGGTGATCCGGAGATCAACGCGCGTGTTTCCCAGTACGAGATGGCGTTTCGCATGCAGGCGTCGGTCCCGGATCTCACGGATCTCTCGCGGGAGCCCAAGTCGACGTGGGATCTCTACGGCGAACGCGCCAAGGAGCCTGGTACCTTTGCCTACAACTGTCTCATGGCGCGTCGTCTTGCCGAGCGCGGCGTCCGCTTTACGCAGATCTTCCTGCGGAGCTGGGATACGCACGGCGACTTGCCGGCGCGAATTCGTGACTTGGCCGTCGATTCAGATCAGCCGACGTACGCTCTGATCGAGGACCTCAAGCGGCGAGGCCTGCTGGATGACACACTCGTGATCTGGGGAGGTGAGTTTGGTCGCACGGTTTACTCGCAGGGCGGTCTCAAGCCCGATAACTTCGGACGTGATCACCACCCGCGTTGCTTCAGCATGTGGATGGCCGGCGGCGGCATGAAGCGCGGGCTTTCGTACGGAGAGACCGACGACTTCTCGTACAACATCGTCAAGGACCCGATCCACATCCGCGATCTGCATGCGACGATGCTGCACCAGTTCGGCTTCGACCACAATCGGCTGACCTTCAAGTTCCAAGGCTTGGACCAGAAGCTGACCGGGGTGCTGCCGGCCAAGGTCATCCATGACCTCATCGCCTGACCCGGCCGAAGGTTGTGCTCTGACGTTGCGTGATCGACTGACTCCTTATCCTTTTTTCTTCCATGCCTGACACACCCTCTTCTCTCCCTCCTGGTGCGGAGAACAAGTATGGGCGCCCGCGGCGACTGTTCACTGCGTTGCTCTGTTTGCTCGTGGTTGCAGGTTTATCCGCGATGCCCCTGCTGTGGCCAGCGGATGGGCAGGAGCGCTCCTCGCTGGCGGTGTTTTTTGGTCGGCTGCACCCGCTGTTCCTTCACTTCCCGATCGCCTTGCTGGCGGTGGTGCCGCTCATGGAGATCGGAGGCTTCTTCCGTCGCGGTCGCCATCTACGCGCCTCGGTGGGCTTCATCCTTTGGCTGACCGTGGCCGGCTCGGTGACGGCCACGGTGCTGGGTTGGCTCCTTGCGCGGGCGGGCGGTTATTCCGGCGAGCTGGTGAACGACCACATGTGGGGCGGCTCCCTGCTCTCGATGGCGGTTCTGCTTGCGGCCCTCTTGCGTCGGCAACTCGTGCGCCGCGGCCCTGGAAGCGTCGGCATTCTTTATCCCGTCGTGCTGGTGGCGGCGCTGGGACTTCTCGTGTGGACCTCGCATCAGGGAGGTCAGCTGACGCATGGCGAGCGTTACCTGGAGGAGCATATGCCTGCGCCGCTGCGTCGCTGGCTGGGCCTGCCGGAGCGCGCAAAGAAGTCGGCTCGCCCACCTACTGCCGACGAGGCTGCGCCCGTCGGGGCGGGCGAGCCTGGCGCGCCCGTCGCCCGTCCGGTCTCGTTCTTCGATGAACGCATCATGCCGGCCTTTGATCGGACCTGTGTCTCGTGTCACAATCCGAACAAGACCAAGGGAGGGCTGCGGATGGATGGATACGAGTACCTCTTGGTCGGAGGCGACAGCGGCCCTTCGATCGAGCCAGGAGATGCGGCGCGCAGCGAGCTCTACCGCCGGATCACCCTGCCGCACGACGACGAAGAGTTCATGCCCACAGACGGCAAGAAGCCTCTTACTGCGGAAGAGACCAAGTGGATCGAGCAGTGGATCAATGCTGGCGCTTCGCCTGATGCGCCGCTCTCCGAGTTGGCGGGCATCACCGTCTCCGCGGTGGTGAAGCCCGCTGCCGTTGCACTCGCGGCGCCGGATTATCACCCGCACGTTGAAGCCATTCGGGCCTGGGAGCGCGCGTGGGGCCTTCGCTTGGTCCCGGTGTCGCAAGTGGGCACGGACGGAGTGATTCTGCGCACGGCGAGCTCGCCGACCCGCTGCACCGACGACGCCATTGCGGCACTGGGTGACCTGCGGGAGCTGGTGGTTGATGCGGAGCTGGCCCGGACAGCGGTGACGGATCGGGCCCTGGCCGAGATTGCCCTCTGGCCGAACCTTCGCCGACTCGATCTCACGCAAACTGCGGTCACCCCCAACGGTGTGGTCTTGCTCGCCAAGGTGGTCGGTTTACAGACCTTGAACCTGACGGGGACCGCGGTGGATGAGCCGACCCTGAAGCCGCTGCGCTCACGGGCCGGCCTGCTGGTTTATGCCGCGCCCGATCTGGAAAAGCCCTAGACGACGGCGCACCGATCTATGAAACCCGCGGTGACGGTTCGTGATCTGCGGAAAAGCTACGGTGAGAGGGAGGCGGTGCGCGGAGTCAGCTTCGCGGTCTCGCGGGGAGAGGTCTTCGGTCTTCTCGGTGCCAACGGCGCGGGCAAGACCACGACTCTGGAATGTTTGCTCGGCCTGCGGCAGCCCGATGCGGGCACCCTTGAGCTCGCGGGTGTTGATCTGCGACGCCATCCGGGTGAATCGCGGCGCAAGATCGGGGCGGTCTTGCAGGCGACGCTCCTGCCGGAGCGGATCACGGTACGGGAGGCGGTGCGCCTCTTTGCGGCCCTTTACCCGAATCCCGTGCCGGCGGCTGAATTGCTGGAGCGATTCGGGTTGGCGGCGATGGTGAACGCGCGCTTCGAGGGGCTCTCTGGCGGCGAGCGTCAGCGGCTGGCGCTCGCGTTGGCGTTCGTGGGTCGTCCGGATGTGTTGGTTTTGGATGAACCGACGGCGGGATTGGATCCCGTGGTGCGGGCAAGCCTGCACACGGAGATCCGGCGTGCGCGCGCGGATGGCTGTGCCGTGGTGCTCTCGACGCATTATTTGGAGGAGGCGGAGGCGTTGTGCGACCGGATCGCGATTCTCGCCGGCGGACGCATTCTCGCCGAAGGGGTGCCGCAGGCGCTGCTGGCTCGTGTGGAGGAACGGCACCGGGTCGAGTTGGAGTCGACCGCGTCCATCCCTGGTGCATGGCTACAGGAGGTGCCGGATCTGGAGGAAGGAGAAGTGAGCGGTTCCCGGCTCACCGCCTACACGCGCCATCCGTCGGAGGCCGTGATCGCCTTGACGCAGCGGATGCAGGCTGGGGGAGCGGGACTCGTTTCGCTGCAGGTCCGGCGCGTCTCCCTTGAAGAGGCTTTTCTCCGCCTTACGGCCGGTGAAGCGGTGCCGACGGAGGAACGCCCATGAATGCGTGGTGGGTACAGGTCGAGATTGCGTTGCGGCTCCACTTCCGGAATCGGATGGCGCTCTTTTACGGGTACCTCTTCCCGCTGATCTTCCTCGTCGCATTCTGGGTGCTTTACCGCCACGAGACCGTCCCGCTGCTGCGGCATATGGGTGAGCTCCTCACGGTGAGCGTGTTGGGTGGAGCGTGCTTTGGTCTCCCGACCACCTTGGTCGGTGAACGGGAGCGGGGAGTCTGGCGTCGCTACCGTCTCTCACCCCTTCCGATGTGGGCGGTGCTCGCGGCGGTGGTCGTGGCCCGCGGAGTCCTGTTGGTCTCGGCTGGGGCGCTGCAGTGGGGGGTGGCACTTCTGGTCGGCATGACGGCCCCGGAGCACCCCTGGGCGGTGGTGGTGGCCTTTGCGGCGGTCTGCTTTGCCTTCATTGGGCTCGGACTCCTGATTGCGCAGTTGGCGAACAACGTCCCGGCGGTGCAGGCCCTCGGGCAGTGCATCTTCCTTCCGATGCTGATCATCGGCGGAGTCGCGGTGAAGCTCGCGAGCTTGCCGGAGTGGGCGCAGCATGTCTCAGCCTTCTTTCCGGGCCGCTATGCGGTGGAGGCGATTCAAGGGGCGGTGACCGGCGAAGGGTTTGCCGAGATTGGATTTCCGATCCTTGCGCTACTCGGCATGGGCACGGCGGGCGGATTGGCGGCGGCCGGCCTCTTCCGCTGGGACACGCAGCAACGCGTGGATTGGCGCCGCCGCGCCCTCTGGCTCGTCCCGGTGGTTTTGGGTTGGCTGGCGGTCGGCGGGTGGGCTGAGCGCTCCGGGCGGGCGTTGGTGCCGCCCACGGGCGTGGTGAGCGAGGTGCTCACCGCTCTGCCACAGTCGGTGCCTGTGCTACCTGAGCCGGTCTGGACCAAGATCACCGCCGCGGATACCGCCGCGCTTAATTATCAGGTCCCGCCAGATCGTGGCGTTGTCGCTCCGTTCGCCGGGGATAATGAAGAACCTGACGAATACACGGCGCAGGAGTTAGAGACCGTGCGACGCAATCTCTACACCTGGCGGCCGGCGTTCGAGGGGGACGACGTTCAGCGTGTGCGCAACCTGCTCTATGTCGCCGCCGTTCCCGATTCGGTGCAGTTGCCGGTGGAGCGACATCTGCCGCCGATGGTGCTCCGTTATCTCTCGGACATGTACCCGCAGGATAAGCTCGTGAAAATCCTCACGTACATTGCGATGCACCCAGAAGACGGCGGGGTAATCGTCAATCTCGGCGACCTCGGTTTGGATGCAGCGGTGGGTGATCCATGGACCGTCAGGGAGCGTGCCTACTTCTACGCGATCAAGTTCACGGCCCGTCTCACCGGAAGGCCTGCGGGTTGAGGTGACATGAACTCTCCCGTCAATCCACCTCCGCGCTCTTCGGTTGGGCTGGTCCGCCTGACTCTCCTTATCCTGTTCGTGGTCGCGCTCGTTTCGGTGCCCTTCATGCTGTTTGGGGAATCGCTCGCCGACCCCTTTCTGGCGTCACACGGGCAGCGCGGTGCGGGACTTACTCTGGCTGCAATCATCTTGCTCGCGGCGGACTCGGTCGCTCCGGTACCGGCGACCCTGGTGATCATGTCTCTTGCCGCCAAGGCAGGCTTTGTCGCGGGTTTCGTGGGCGGGACCCTCGGCATGACCGCGGGAGTGATCTTTGCCGGCTGGTTCGGGCGTTTTGCGGTGGGGCGCATCGCGCCTCGGTTCATGCCCGACGCTGAACTGGCGCGCCTGCGGATGGCCCTACAGACCCGCCTTGGCTGGACCTTGGCCTGTTTACGGAGTGTACCGGTCTTGGCGGAGACCTCGGTGATTGTTGCCGCGGCGGCCGGCGTGCCGTTGCGTCGGATCGTCGGCCTCACCTTCCTGCCGAATCTGGTGGTGTCCGCGGTCTACGCGGTCGCGGCGAGCGAGTCATTTGTGACCGCGAGCGCAGCCTTCCTTGGCACGGTGGTGGCGTCGGGGGTGATTTGGATGTGGGTTCGGGTCGCCGGGCGTCGAGGCAACGGGTAACGGCGCTGCGCCTACGAACTCGGTGACGCGTGCTGTCGCGGGTGCCGGCTTTGTCGCGGCGACAAAGCTGCCTTCGGCAGGGTAGTCTACCGCGTCATCGTAGGGTGCGGTTTTTTCGACCCCGCATGTGACCGTGGGCGTTAGACCCTAGTTGCTTCAGTCCGGAAGTGGCTCGTGGATCCACTTTAGGTGGAACCTCGCTCCGCAATTGGTATCTCATAAGATTATTGTACTGATACACTTTGCCGGGCGTTTCGGCTTCATTTCTGGCGGAAATGGCCGTTACGGGTTGACGAATCAGCAGAACGACAAATCAATAGCCATGTCTGGGCTTCCAACCGGACAACTCTCACGGATACCTCCCATGACCAACAATCTGACTAACCTGACCAAGCGGGAAATCGTTCTCGAGATTTATGAGAAGACGGGTTTTCCGCAGAAGGAGATCGTCCACACGGTGCAGATGACATTGGACATTGTGATGCGCGCCCTCGCGGAGGGTCGGAACGTCGAGTTGCGTAATTTCGGAGTCCTCGAGGTGCAGCGTCGCAAGGCCCGGATCGGCCGTAACCCGAACAAGCCCGAGACTGAGGTCGTCATCCCAGAGCGCGCTGTCGTGAAGTTCAAGTCCGGCAAGATCCTCAAGCAGCTCCTCAAGAAGCTCGACGTCCAGGCGCTGCCCTGAGACGGATCGCCTCTGCGTCCCTCTGTCATTCACCCGGCCATCGCCGGGTGTTTTTTTTGGTCTAGGCGCGACCTGGGGCGCTGGTTTTTGTGTCGCTCCCGGCCCGCTCCGCCTGTCATTTCGTCAGGCGCATGGCCTCGTTTCAGACGCTTCCTGGATTCCGCGAGTTCTATCCCGACGCGATGGCGCGTCGGAATCACCTTTTCCGGCTCTGGCGCCAGACGGCCACCGCGTTCGGTTTTGCGGAGTATGATGCCCCGGTGCTCGAACCGTTGGATCTGTACAAGACAAAGTCAGGCAATGAGATCGAGGCCCAGCTGTTCAGTTTTACGGACAAGGGTGGAAGGGAGGTCGCGCTGCGCCCCGAGATGACCCCGACCGTGTGTCGTTTGGTGGGTGAGAAGGCCAACTCGCTCAAGCGCCCGATTAAGTGGTTCAGCATCGCCGAGTTTTACCGCTACGAGCGTATGCAGAAGGGGCGCGGGCGGTGCTTCTTCCAGTTCAATGCCGACATCTTTGGCGAGCCTGGCATTGAGGCGGAAACGGAGCTGATCGCGCTCCTCACGCAGTGCCTTTGCGGTTTTGGGCTCACGGCGGAGGATTTCTTCATCCGATTGAGCGATCGTAATCTGTGGTTCTACTTTTTGGAGGCGCTCGGTTTTGACGACGCGCGGAGCCGGAGCCTGCTGACGGCCGTCGATCGGTACGAGAAACTTGGCGACGACGCGTTCAAGGAGGATGCGGCGCAGTTTGGACCTCTGGATGAGGAGCGTCGGGCCCGGATTTTGGCGTTTCTAGCGATTCGATCGCTGCCGGCCTTGGAGGCGGCGGTGGCGTCTCTGGCCTCGGCGCGCATCGCGGCGCGTTTGGAGGACTGGCGTCGCCTGTTGGGTAACCTCGAAGCCATGGGGCTCTCCCGATTTGTGGAGGTTGACCTGGGCGTGGTGCGAGGTCTCGCCTACTACACGGGCTTCGTGTTCGAGGCGTTTGACCGCAAGGGTGAGTTGCGGGCTCTCGCTGGAGGCGGACGCTACGACGACTTGGTCGGGAAGCTCGGGTACGCGGAGATGCCTGCGGTCGGATTCGCGATCGGGGACATGACCTTTGCGCTCCTGTTGGAACAGAGGGGGCTGATGCCGACGCTGGTGCAGGCTCCTGACATTTATGTGGTCATTGGCGGACCGGCGGAGCGCCGTGCGGCCTTTGGTGACATCCACGCGCTGCGTTCCGCGGGCTACCGCGTGGAGTATCCGATGCGAGAGACGGCGTTTGGGAAGCAGTTCAAAGCCGCGGCGGAGAGCGGTGCGCGGCTGGCGTTGATTTATGGGACGGATGAACTCGCGAAAGGCGTCGTGAAGGTTCGCGATTTGGGCGAGCGTTCCGAGCGCGAGGTGCCCGTGGCCCAGGTGCTGGGCGAAGTGCGGGGCTTCTTCAGCGGCGAGTGACCCGGCGGCGGACGGCGGGTTTCCCCAAGTCTTCCGGACCGAAGGCGGCGGGCAGGAGGGCTTCCAGAGACGTTTCCACGTGGCCCGAGCCCTTGCAGGTGGAACGAATTGTCGCGCGGGGACCAAACTCTCGGATGACCTGGCGGCAGGCGCCGCAGGGAAGGGTGGGAGTGGCGGTGGGCGTGTAGACTGCCACCGCGACGATCTGCGATTCGCCCTGTGCGATGGCGTGAAAGATGGCGGTGCGCTCGGCGCAGTTGCACAGGCCATAGGACGCGTTTTCGACATTGGCTCCGGCGTACACTTTTCCGGAGCCCGCGAGGACCGCGGCTCCCACCGCGAAGCCGGAGTAGGGGGCATAAGCCCGGCGGGAAGCGGTGCGAGCGGTAGAGTCGAGTCGAGCGCGGGTGCGGGGCGAGACCGGGAGAGCGTGGGCCATGGGAAAACACTGGTGCAGAGCCGACGGCGGCGCGATGCATTTTGCATGAGCTCGAACGCGCCAGCACACACTGCCAAGCGCGGAAATTAGGGATCGCAACACGAGGTGCGGTGTCGTTACTCGGATTCAGCCTCGTTTCCGCTCATGCCCTGCTTTCGACGCCTGACTTGGTCCCTTGCGATTTTCCTGACGTGGTACGTTGCGGAGTGGCGACTGGGTGCAGCGGTCGTCCCGTCGTCCCAGCAGCCCTCGTTCTCGGCGCAGGAGATTGAGCGAGGCTACCGTCAAGGCCGAGTGCTCGTGAAGCGGCGGGCCTTGGCGAGCGTCGTGGGAGTCGATCAGGAGGCGGCATTCGCGCGCGCAGAGGCGCGCGCAGGGGTGAAGGGACGCCGGAGCTTTCGTCGCTTGACGCGCCAGCAGGTGCTCGAGGTGGAGTCCGGGGCGTCTGTCCCGGAGGCCATCGCTCGGTTGCGCGAGAGCGGACTCTATGAATTCGTCGAGCCCGATTACATCCGCGGTGTCCAGGCGGTGCCGAACGACTCCCGCTACGCGGAGCAGTGGTCGCTGAACAACTCCGGCCAGTCTGGCGGTACGCCCGACGCTGATATCGACGCGCCGGAGGCATGGGACACCACGACGGACGCCTCCTCGATTACCGTCGCGGTCATCGACTCTGGTCTTCGCGTCACGCACGAGGATATCGTGGACAATCTCTGGTTGAACCGCGGCGAGATCGCGGGCAACGGCCGAGATGACGACGGGAACGGGTACATCGATGATGTAAACGGCATCAACGCCGTGGTGAGCCGTTCCTCCGTGGCGGCCGGCAACCCGGCTGATGACAACGGCCACGGCACCCACGTCGCGGGAACCATCGGCGCGGTGGGTAACAACGGAGTGGGCGTCGCCGGCGTGGCTTGGAAAGTGCGGATTATGGCGCTCAAGTTTCTGGGGACGGACGGACGTGGCTCGGTTTCGGATGCCGCGGAGTGCATTGACTACGCGATTGCCCAGGGGGCTCAGGTGATCAACGCCAGTTACGGCGCGCTGAGCACGGGCGAAAGCCCCTCTCAGACCGAGGTCGCCGCGATTCAGCGGGCGCGCGATGCGGGCATCATCTTTGTCGCGGCCTCCGGTAACGACGGCCTCAACCTCGACGTCGCCCGCACGTTTCCGGCCACCTATCCGGTCGACAACATCATTGCCGTGGGCAACTCCACCCGTTTGGAGGATGTCGCGACCAGCTCGAATGTGGGTTCAGGTGCGGTGGATCTCTTCGCTCCCGGCTCGGAGATCCTATCGCTCGCATCGACGTCGGACTCCGCGTACATCCAGCGTTCAGGCACCTCCATGGCGGCACCCCATGTCGCGGGTGCGGCGGCCCTGCTTCGGGCCCGTTTTCCCGGAGAGACCTACCGTCAGACGATCAACCGAATTTTTCGCTCCGTCGACCCCATCCCGAAATACGTGGGCAAGGTCGCCACCGGTGGTCGCCTGAATTTACAGCGAGCGCTCGCGAGCACCGAGACTCGGCCGTTCAACGATCACTTCAGCGAGCGCGCGCGTCTGCAGGGCGAGCTCATCCAAGTCCGATCCGCTTCGCAGGGCGCCAGTGTGGAGTCGTCCGAGCCCGCACACGCGGGCGGGGGAGGGGCAACATTGTGGTGGACGTGGACGGCAAGCACGAGCGGCATCGTGAACATCGATACGCAAGGGAGCGGCTTCGACACGGTGCTCGCGGTGTATCGCGGCACGTCACTGTCGGAGCTGTCACTCGTCGAGGCGAACGACGATCGAACGAGTGGCGAGGTGACGAGTTCGGTGACCTTCTCCGCCCAGGCGGGCACGGCCTATCAGATCGTGGTCGGTGGCAAGGGTAACGCGGCGGGCCTAGTCTTGTTGAATCTGGGGTCGATTCCCGCCAACGACAACTTCGCCAACGCCTCGGTCCTGACGCAGCAAAATCCCATCGTTACGGCGACCAACTCCAAGGCCTCTGCGCAGTCGGGTGAGCCAGCGCACGCCGGACTGCCCGCGCGGCGCTCGCTGTGGTACCGCTGGACCGCTCCGTCATCGGCGCGTTACCATGCGACGGCCGGCAGCGCCCAACTGAGTCCCGTGGTCGCGGTGTACACGGGCGACGCTCTCGGGGGCCTAACCGCCGTCGCGTCGGATGTGAGCCCGTTACCCGACGCCGAGACCAAGAGTGCAATTGCGAGCTTTGACGCGGTCGCCGGACGGACCTACTCGATCGCAGTGGACTCCGCCTCGGTGGGATCCATCGAACTGAACGGTGAATTCACGTTCACGATCTCCGACGCCGCCTGGATGGCGCGCACGGAAAATAGCGTCACCAGTTCGGCCGCAATCGGAGCCAACCGCACCCTCTACATCGGATCGAACGACAGCAGTTTCTACGCGATTGATACCGGGACGGGGCTGGTACGATGGAAGTATACGCTGTCGCCGACGGCGATCATCGACACGGGCGTCGCGGCGGTGGATCCGAACGGAAACGTCTATTTCGGCGCGTCCAACGGCTCGCTCTATGCGTTGGAGGACCGTGGTGACTCGCCCTTCCTTAAGTGGGCGGTGGCGATCGGTGGCCCGATCGCGAACGCGCCGGCGATCGGCAGTGATGGCACCATCTACGTTCGCGCTGATCGGGGATCCGCGACCGGCAATGCGCAGGCGCAGTTAGTGGCGCTCGCTCCGGAGACCGGGACGGTGCTGTGGCGCTACGATATGGGGACGGAGGCGAGCTATGCGCCGGCGTCGATCGGCACCGACGGTACGATCTATGTCGCGGGCGGCGACTCTGCCCTGCATGCGGTCACGCCCGCGGGGGCGCGCCGGTGGCGGTTTGTTGCGGACAACCAGATCTATACCTCCCCCTCGCTGGATGCAGCGGGGAATCTCTACATCGCATCATTGAGTGGAACGGTCTACTCGGTGACGCCGCAGGGCGCGCAGCGTTGGCGGGTCTCGGCGGGCGGATTCGTCACGTCGTCGCTGGCGCTGGCTAACGGTACGGCCTACTTTGCCAGCTATGACAAGCGCCTGTACGCCCTCGACATGGCGACGGGTCAGACGCGGTGGACGTATTTCATCGGCGAGGAAGTGCGCGCCTCGTCGCCGGCGGTGGCGGAAGATGGCTCGATCTTCATTGGGGCGTATGATCGCCGCGTGCACCACGTCAATGCCGATGGCTCGTTGCGACGCACCTACGCGGCCTCAAACTGGTTTCGTTCCTCGCCGCTGCTGGCCGGTGGCCGTCTTTACATCGGCAGCAATGATGGGCGAGTCTACGCCTTCGACGTGGGTCTGCGCGCGGCCTCTGGCAGCGATGCTCCGTGGCCGCAGCATCGCCACAATGTGCGTCGGACCGGGCGCGCGGTGAGCGGCTTGGACGAACCCGCGGGACTCGGGGATGACCACGGCACCGGGCGTTTGATCAATTTGTCGGTTCGCACGGTTGCTGCGAGCGGCGAGAGATCACTGATCACCGGTTTCGTCGTGGCTGGTCCCGCCGGCGCCCCGCCCAAACAGTTGCTCGTACGCGGCATTGGTCCAGGACTGACCCAATTCGGCGTCGCCGGAGTACTGTCGGACCCCGCCTTGGTGCTGGCCGACGGTGGCGGAGTGACCCTCGCGGTGAATGACAACTGGGATGGCTCTACGACGGTGTCGGCCACCGGGGCACGGGTTGGAGCATTTGCGCTTGCTGACCAGTCCAGTCGCGATGCGGCATTGGTGGCGACGCTGGGCTCCGGTCAGTTCACGGCGCGTATTTCTGGCACCGCGGGCGCCTCGGGCGTGGCGTTGGCTGAAGTGTATGACGCAACGGTGGCGGCAGGGACGGGCGCGGGGTTGCGTCTGATCAACATGTCGGTCCGCGCCGTGGCTGGCTCCGGAGCGGAGGTGCTCATCGCTGGATTCGTTGTTGCGGACGGGCCGCGACGGGTCCTGATCCGCGCGGTCGGCCCGGGTCTCACCGCGTTCGGTGTCGGTGGTGTACTGACGGATCCGCAGCTCGATCTCTATCGGGACCAGACCCGCATCGATGGTAACGGTGATTGGGCGGGCAATCCTCTGGTCACGCAGGCCGGGCAGCGCGTGGGCGCGTTCGCGCTCGCGCCCGGATCGAAAGACGCGGCTATGGTCGTGCTTCTTTCCCCAGGAGCCTATTCGGCGCAGGCCAAGGGAGCGAACGGCGCTGAGGGCGTCGCCTTGGTTGAGGTCTACGAAATCCGTTGATGCGGCGAGCGCGCGATGCTGCGCGCGCCGCACCACGTGAGGGGGGCGGACCTACGGGGCCTACTTTACCCGCACCCACAGGGCGCCCGGGCCGCGGAACTGGGCCCGCTCCTGCCACGTGTGCGGGTGCCCGGAAAGGCGCAGGTTCGGTGCCGCTTCGATCAGGCGCGTGAGCACGACGGATGCCTCCGAGCGAGCCAGACCGGCGCCGAGGCAGAAATGCATGCCCGCACCGAAGCTCAAATGATCGCGCGCGTTCCGGCGCTCCAGTTCGAACCGATCCGGGTGGGTGAATACCTCGGGATCGCGGTTGGCCGAGCCGATCAACTGGAAGATCATCTGATCCGCGGGGAGATCGACACCGCCAAAAGAGTGCGCCCGCTTGATGCGGCGGAAGTTGCGCTGCTTGGGCGCGTCGAGTCGAAGCGACTCGTCGATTGCGTTCGGAATCAAGCGCGGCTGTGCACGAATCGCCTCCCAGTGGGAAGGATCCGCCAGGAGCTCACGCAGAAGGTTTCCGATGAGATTGGTCGTGGTCTCGTGCCCAGCCGTCAGCAACGTGTTGCACGTCGCGAGCAGTTCGTCGCGACTGAGGCGCGCGCCGTTTTCCTCGGCCGCGGCGAGAACGCTGATCAGGTCTTCGCGCGGGTTCTTGCGACGATCCTCGATGAGCGTCGTCATGTACGTGAAGAGCTCGGTCAAGCTCTGCTGCGAGGTGAGCGCGCTGGCGAACGCCGTGCGGCCGGAGCCCTGGAATCCAAGGATGTCCGATGACCAGCGCTTGAAGAGGTGTCTGTCCTCCGGCGGAGCTCCCAGCAACTCGGCGATCAAGACCACCGGCAGAGGATGAGCGACGTCTGCCACGAAATCGAACTCCCCTTGGGCTACCGCCGCTTCGACCATTTCCCGGGCCAGCGTCTCTACCCGGGGCTGGAGGGAGGCCACCGTTCGGGGCGTGAACGCTTTCTGGACCAGTCCGCGCATCCGCGTGTGATCGGGGGGATCGGAGCCGATCACGTCTTTCTGGGCGTAGTAGTGGCGCAGCTTGGCGAGTGCCTCACGCTGCTCCGGGGCCATGTCATCGAAGAGCAACGCCTGACGATTTTCGTTGGAGAGGTTCTCTTTGTCGCGGAGCGAGACATCGACATCGGTGTAACGCGAGACGATCCACGCGTTCCAGCGGTGGCTCCAAGCGATCGGAGCTTCCTGCCGCAGCCGAGTGTAGGCCGGGAAGGGGTCGCTCAGCATCGCGCTGGAGACGAGCATTTCGTCGAGATCGGGAGGAACGAGGGGCTTGCTCACGGGAAAAAGGTGAGCGTGCGTCCCGTAGCGGTGCGGCGCAAGCTTGCGTCAGCGGCGATTCGGCAACCGCCACGGACTGGGGTCCCGATGACCGAGAGCCGGACCGTTGAAGGGCGGTGCGAGCGTAGCCGGCAGAGACTCTGGTTCAGCGCACGACGGCTGGCGTGGGGCGGTTGGCAGCGGCGCGGTAGACTTCCAGTGCCTTCGGCATGGCGTCGCGGAGTTGGACGATGCGATCCGGAGTGGGGGGATGCGTGGAAGCGAACGCAGGTGGGCGGGGTTGCGAGCCTGTTTCGGCCTCGAGTTTTTCCAGAACGGAGATCGCAGCTTCCGGGTCGAATCCCGCCCGCGCGGCGTACATGAGCCCGATGTAGTCCGCTTCCTTCTCTTTGTCCCGGTCATAGGCGAGCATCTGCAGGGTGGCCGTGCTGTCGTACAGCCCGAGCAGGGTCGAGGTGGTGAGTGAGCCTGCTCCGGCCCCCATCAACCCAACGCCTCCGATGACGCCGCCGGCCTGCGCCAGCATCTCCTGCGAAAGCCGTTCGTGCACATGCCGCGCCGTGACGTGGGCGATTTCGTGGGCAATGACGGAAGCGAGTTCATCGTCCGTGTCCGCGATGCGGAAGAGACCGGAAAACACCCCGACTTTGCCGCCGGCCATGGCGAAGGCGTTGATCTGCCGTGCGTCGTCGAACAACACGAATTCCCAGTCGGCGTTGGGCATGTCCCAGAACACCACCCGGGCGATCCGCTCGCCGACCCGTTGCACCTGATCTACTCGGGTCCGGTCCGTGGAGCGGCGATGGCGGGACTTGATTTCGTCGAAGGCCCGGGTGGACACCTTGGCGAGTTCCACGTCGGAGGTGAGATCGAGGGCCCGGCGCCCGGTCACGGGGACCTGGTAACAGCCAACCATCGTCAACGACGTCAGCAGGATGGGGAGGCAGAGGAAGGTTCGCGCGGTCATAGCTGGGTCTAGGGTAGAGGTAGTCTGGACAAGGAAACGCCGCTGAGGTGCCTTCACGTTTGTCGTGCCGTCGTCGAATCGCAAGGCGTGCACTCGCCCCTTGCGGACCAGCGAGATCCGGCTACAGTTTGGGTGCTAGCGGTGGGTGCCGCGCGCCCACGGCAAGCCACCGGGTGACGTTTCGGACGAGTCGACTTTAAGCGTCCGAAGCGGTACTCGGAGTTTCACCTCACTTTTTCCCCACCATGGCTGACGAGCCGCTCCCCCCCACGAGTCGTAAGCATCGGGTGATTCACTGGAATCCGGATGCGGGCAGTGCGCCCGTGCGTCGCCGTCTGTCGTGGTGGCGGATCTTGGCGTGGACGGTGGGTGGTTTCTTTGGGCTGTTGTTCGCTGCGGGTTTGGTGATTCGCGGCATCAAACTCGTTTTCGGGCCCGAGGTCTTCGTGGCCCGGGCGCCTCACGTGCCGGGACCGGAAGGGGCGAGTGCAGCGAACCCCGGCGCGGCGTTCGTGAGTCAGTCGAAGGCGGAACTCGCACGCGAGACCGCGGGCAAGGCGTTGGCGGAGATCCGCAAGCTCCCGACCGATCACCCGCGGCAACTCGAAAAGCTGATTCTTCTTGAGAAGTCGTTTCTCGCGGGTGAGGCGCTCCTGACGTCGCGAAGTTTTGCGGCCGCGCTGACGCAGTTCGAGTTCCTGAACCGCGAGATCGACGAGTTTGCACAGTCGGTCAAAGCCCGGGGCGAAGCTCAAACGGCGTACGACACCATCCTTGCCCGGATCCAGGATTTGGAGCGGGCGCGCAGTCTTGCTCCGGATGCGTTGGAGGCCGCGTTCGCCGCGGCCGGGAGCGGACGGCAGTTCATGCTCGAAGGAAGCTTCCTCGCCGCCAAGCGCGCGTTCGATCGTGGATTTGCGGAGCTCAAGCGCGCGGAGGACGCCCTGGGCGCGTTTGTCGAAAGCAATCTCACGCGTGGACAGCGGGCGTTGGTGGACGGACAGCGCGGTGAGGCGGAGGGGGCGTTCCGCGCGACGCTGGAGAAGTCCCCCGGGAACGAACTCGCTCTAAAGGGTCTCAAGCGCGCGGAGAACGCGGGCCAAGTGCATGCGTTGCTGCAGGAGGCTACCCGACTGGAGGCGGCGACGCGCTACGCCGAAGCGGCCAGCGCGTACGAGAAGGCGTTCGCTCTGGATTCCTTCAACGCCACCGCCCAGCAGGGCAAGGCGCGCGCGCTGCGACTGGAGCGTGAGACGCGCTTCAGCGCGGCCCTCGCGACCGCGAAGGCTGCGTATGCCAAGCGCGATTGGACCGTCGCGATCTCGGAGTTCGAGAAGGCGCTCGCGGTTTCGCCCAAGGCGGATGAGGTCAAGGAGCAGCTCGCCGCCGCTCGGGCCAAGGCTCATCAGGATGCCGTCGACTCCGCCGTCGCCAAGGCCTTCGCCTACGAAAACCAGTATCAGTGGAAGGAGGCGCGCGGTGCCTACTATGAGGCGCTCCAACTCAAGCCCGATCACGTCGAGGCTAAGGAGGGCTACGCTCGCTCCGGCCGGGTCATTCGAACCCTCCTCGAGTACTACAAGCTCATCGAGGTCGCGGAGCAGAAGGCCGCTCGAGCGGAGTTTCAGTCGGCCATCCGCGATTTCAACAAGGCGATGTCGCTCAAGCCGGAGTACCTGCCGGTCACCGAGCGTCTCGCTCAGTTGCGCGATCTGCTGTACCAGCAGAATCAACCGGTAGAGATCACGTTCAAGGGTGATGGGAAGACGTGGATTTCGATCACTAACTTCCGGCTGCTCGGGCAAGCCGAGGAGACCAAGGTCAAGATCCTGCCGGGCAATTATGAGGTCATCGGTCGGCGCAAGGGATATCAGGACGTGCTGCTCTCTCTCCAGGTCCGAAACAACGGTGCTCCGGCGCCGGTGGTCTCGGTGATTTGTACTCTCAAGGCCGACAAAGCATGAACACCCCGATTGTTGATTTCCTGCGGGCTAGGACGGTGCACGGTGCCTTGTGTCTGGCGGTGCTTGGGTTGAGCGCGGTGCCGTCATCCTTCGCGCAGCAGGAGCGTGAGTCGGCCCGTCCGGCTCGCGGTGCGGCCAAGGGTCCGCTGCCCGATCCCGCGCTGTTGGATGGCAGTAAGGAAGCCGCGGAAAAGCGTCCCGAATACGGCATGATCGGGAGCTTCGAATTGCCCGGGCAAGAGGACGCGAAGAGCGACCGAGTCGGAGCGACGGGTGAACCGCTGCCGACGGGCGGGCAAGCATCCGCCGCAGCGGCCGGGAGTGCGTCGGCCAGCGGTCCCGCAGGCGTGGCGACCGCCGCTCAGGCGGCGATGGCAGGCGGTGGCGGAACTCAGCCAATTCAGGCCCAAGGTGCCGCCGATGCCGTGGCGGACGGCACCCAAGCGGCCAGCCTCAGCGATCCTTCCGGCGGCGCGGCCGCCAGCCAGTCTCAGGGCAATGTGTCCAAGCCCGGCGACGTGAAGATCGGCGACGCGTCGCTTCAGATCAAGACGCTGCCCGCTGCCTCGGCTGCGAGCGTGGTCGGTCTTGAACCGCAGGCGAAGGGCAAGGAGACGCCGCAAAGCTACGATCCCAAGACACCGGGCGGCGGAAAGCAGTCCGGTGGCCGCGGGAATCAAGGTGTCGAAAAGGGTAAGGTCATGCCGTCCGGACTTTGAGCATTGAGGTGCCTTATGAGTTCTTTTCCACAACGCTTCCGCTCGCTGTGCCTCTTCGCGCTGGCGGTATGCCTCCCGACGTGGGGTTCAGCCAAGACGGTGGTGTACCCGGTCGAGGCCATCGCCGAGCTCTGGCAGTTGGGGGCGAACGATTTTCAGACCAAGTATGGCGGAATCGATGTCACGGGACTCGGTCTCAGCGATGAGGGGTGGTATGTTCGCTACCAGCACGAGAACCTGACTCTTCTGTTTGGTCCGTTGGTGGATCGTGAGAAGGCGCAGCGGCAGGCTTGGGAGCTCGAGGCCGTGCGCGATGCGGCGGTGAAGAACCGGGCATCGTTGGCCACGAGCAAGGTGGATTTCGTCCGCTTCACGTTGTCGGGCAAGTACGGTGCGCGCGGTGCCGGCGACGGCGGGAGCGCGGAGTCTGGTGAAGGTTCTGGCAACGAGCGTGGCGGCCCGGACGGTGCCCGGAGAGACGGTCAGGGCGCAGCGGGTGATGGAACCAAGACGGACGCGACCGGCGGCGACGCCGGGGCCAACGGCACCGTGGCCGGCGACGGCAGCGACGGGCAGTCTGGTGGCCAATCCGTCTCCGGGCTGCGTGGAGCGCGCTCGGGCCGGCAAGGCGACGGGGCCGAGGGTTCAGCGGGCCGTGGGCAAGGACAGGGGCAGGGGGAGCTAGGCGGTGGACAGCAGGTCGCCGAGCTGGGCGCGGGTGGCCAGCCCGGCGGCGGCAGTTCTGCCGGAGCCTCCGGGGCGCAAGGGAACAGCGCCCCCAGTGCGGGACAGGGCAGCCAAGCGGGGCAGTCGGGTAGTCCATCTTCTGGTCAGGGCAGCGGTGGGGGAGCCGGTATGCCTGGGTCGCCGGGAGCTCCCTCCAGCGGTCAATCGGGCGGGGGCGATCCGTTGTCGGCGATCCTTGGCGTGTTTCGGCGCATTCTCGGACTCTGAGGTGCGCTGCGAGCCTGCGGCGCTGCGCCATCGCGCTCGCCGCTCAGAGGTCCTGGAGCGCGACGAACGCGCCGCCGTGCTGGTAGCAGAGTTCGCGCATGAGGTTCGCGAGCTTCAGACCGGTGTTGCCGAGAGAAACGTCGAAGCGGATCGTGGTCGGGAACGCGACGGCGTTGATGACCACGCGGCGCTCACCCTTTTCGTTAGCGGGATTCAGTTCATCGACGCGACGAAGCACGGCGTCAGCGAGCCCGGTGAATTCGTCTCCAAAAATGTAAAGACCCATGCGCATGTTCGGATCGTTGGGATCGTGGAGCAGGCGGAGCGCGCGGAAGATTCCCGGGACCGGGTTACTCTCACTGAAGACATCGTAGCGGCGAAGAGCCCGCTTGATGCCCTCGCGCGTTTCGGGGCTGTCGGGAAGCCACTGGGCTCCCCCACGTTCGCCGAGCACAAAGCGCCCGTCGGCATCGAGGATCTGAATCCCATCCACCTGCGGATACACTTCAAGTACCTCCTCAACCTTGCGAATCACGATTGGCCAGAGTTGGCCCGAGTTGAAGTCGCGCATCGAGCCCGAGGTATCAATGACGAACGCGATGTGATTACTCCCGACGGGGACACCGACGGGGGCGGGGTCAACATTAGGCAGGACCATCTCGGGGCGCTTCTGCCGCGCGGCGATCTCGCGGCGCAACTCATCGACGTCGACCAACAGCGCCTCCTGACCCGCCTTTTCACGTGATAGCTGCCGGTCGAGGTCATCGAGCAAGGATTGCAGGTCGGAATTCTTGAGCTTGGTGTCGGCTGCGAAGACGAGTGCCTCCGTGTAGTTGCGCTCCAGCTCCTGTTTGCTCTGGGTGAGTTGGGCGAGGCTGGCCAAGTGGGCGGCGAGCATGCGCTGGAGCGCCTCGACGGTGGCACGCTGGTTGCGCCCCTGGGCGCCGATGGAGAGCACGAAGATCAGGATCATCGCGCCAAAGCCGCAGCAGATGCAGTCCAAAAACGAGAGGCTGAAGACCTCGATCTTACGGCGGCGGATCATGCTTCGGGCCAGGTTTTTGCCGGGCTAACCAGCGCCCCGCGAGTGCGGTTCGCCAGTTCCCAGAAGAGCGCCGCAGCGGCCGGATCTCCGCTCATCGGCATGAGAATGGTGCTGACTGGGATCCGCTCCGGCAATCCACGCACCGCCTCGCGGAAGAAACGGATGCGCTGCTCGTCGTTAGTGGCGCCGTCGCTCAGGAACGAATCGCTTGCCGTGGGTAGACCATCGGTCAGCAACACGATCGAGTCCGGCAACCGCGACAGCGTACGGACGCGAAAGAATGCGCGTTCGAGGTTCGCGCTGCCTTGCGGTACGATTTCCCGCAGGCGGGCGACGACCTGCTTCAGGGTCTGCCGGTCGCCGGTGGAAAACCACTCGTCGCCCCGGTCCGGCAGGATCAGCGCGGCGTCATCGCTGAAGAGCAGCACTTGGAACCGGGTCTTTTCGTCGAGCGAGGCGATCATCCACTCCAACGAGCGGAGCGTGCGCTGCCACTTTGGCGCTTCGCGCTTGCGGGTGTCGCTTTCCTCCAGAAGCGCGGAAGCCTCTTCGACCGTCTCGCCGAGCATGGAGCCGGAGGTGCGGACGATGAACAGGACGCATTCACCCTCCAGCTTCACTCCGGTGAGGTACTGCCTTCGGTCAACGTCCGGAATGGGAATCGGCGACTGATCGGCGGTGGGCAGGGCCTTCTTCTGGTCGAGCAGCGAGGCCAACGCCTCTCGGAGTTTACCGGTCTGCTCCAGCATCGCGAGCAACTGGCGCTGGCGGTCGGTGAGCTGCAGCTGGGTCTCGGTGGTTTTTTGCTGGAGTGCCGGTAGCTCCGCCTGGGCTGCGGCGAGTAAACGCTGGACGCGCTCCGCCTCGTTGCGCGTGGTGGCGACCTGGGTCTCCATGCGTCGAACCCGCTCGTCGAGATCATCCACATTGATGCGGTCGACGGAGCGTTTCTGGGCGACGGACAGGATAAAGATCAGGATGATGGCGCCGAAGCCGCAGCAGATGCAGTCGAGGAACGAGAGGCTGAAGACCTCGGTATCACGACGTTTCTTGGCCAAGGCCATGGGGTCGGGTCAGTTTGCGGCTGGGCAGTGGGCCAGCAACACGTCGACCGTGTGATTTCCCGTGCGGAAGACCAGCCGGTCGCCGGTTGCCACGTCGATGCGGGCGCGTCGCTCACCGGCGGCCTCCGCTGGGGCGGGGTCTTCAAGTTGCCAGTGGCCCGCCGCGCGTTCCAAGACGATGCAGCAACTCGTTGCGGGATTGAAGGATTCGGGGAGTGGTAGGGTGGCACCTTGGCCTTGGGTGCCGATGGTGACCCGCTCGCGTCCGGCCAGAGATAGCCCAACGCCTTCGAGGACCAGATGCGTTGGGGGCGGGTGCGGCAGTGGAGTGACTCTGGCCTTCTGCACGTGGACGTCCCACGGCGCGGAGACTCGCCGCGCCGCAAACTCCGCTGGCACGGCGGTGACGACGGGTACGTCGGCTAGATCGGCGCGGGTGGTGAAAAGGGCTCCGGCCAGTTGGGCAGCGCCGGCGGCGGCGGCTCCTGCCGGCAAATGAAGGATTCTCACGAAGCCCGCAGCCCGCAGGCGTCCCTCCAGCAGGGGAACACGGCTCGCGCGCTCCGAAAGTGCGATGGCGCAGAGCCCCGGGCGGAGATGATTCTCCTCAGCGAAGGCGAGGATCGATTTGAGGAGCGCCTCGGTGAAGGCCTGCGCATCCGCGCCGAGACTATCGCGCTTCACCGGTAGCTCATATCCCCGCTTGGCGGTGTTGATCTGGTAAACGAAGTCCGCCTCATTCCCGTAGAACAGGCTCTTGGTCTGGTTGTAGAACAGCTGCTCCGTGCGTCCGTCTGCCATCACATCAAAGGACGTCTGACGCAGGAAGCGGTTAGCCATGGTCCCGCTGAGATGCTTCAGGAGGGTGACTAATCCCGAACCCGGCAGGTGCAGGAACCCACGCCGTTCGAGTCGCTCGCCGGAAACAAGAAGCGACAGCTCGGCGGCGTGCAGGTGGAGATCGAGGTGGAGAACGGGGCGCGCCGGGTTGAAACGAGGCGCGCGGGGATCGCACAGCGAGGCGGTCGCGAGATCAAGGATGCCGCAGAGCGGTAGCTTGAGGTCCGCGGCCATTCCGAGGAGCAGGCCGATCTTCTCCTCGGCGACCGTCGAGTCTCTCAGGTAGGCACCGGGGGCCGCGAGGGCCATTCTTACCGGAGACGGGGAACTGGTGCGCAGCCGTTCGGAAAAGCGGCGCAGAAAAGTGTAGGCAATCTCTGAATACGAGAGCGGTCGCGACTCCCCAGCCAGCGCAGTCGGCTCAAGGCTCAGTTTGCTCCAGAAGGAGTGGATGACGTTCCGCGGCCGGATCAGCCAGACGTCTTCCGCCGCCTGACCGCAGATGAAGGCGTTGTTTTCCCGCAGTACATAGCCCGGCCAACCGGGGGCACCGTCTTCGGCGGTTACCTGCAGCAGCGTCGGTTGCGACCCGTTTGAAACGGCGACCTGCAGATTGGCATCACAGAGTTCGAGTCCCTGCGTCATGGGTCGGAGGCGGAATAAGCTGGATGGATCCTTACGCGACCGACTTCGGCGCGGAGCTCTCCTGCGACGGCACTTTCATGACATCAATCAGGCGGTCCCGGCAGTAGGATTGCGTCTCGATCACGAACGCCTCCTGACGCGACTGCATCATGTGGAGGATGAACATGAGCACCAAGCTGAGGAGCAGGGCGACCAAGGTGGAATTGAAGGCGAGGCCGAGCCAGCTGGTGACGGCGGAGATGTCGCCTTGGATCGCCTCCTGCGCGTAGGCGAGGGCGTAGCCGATGCCGCGGACGGTACCGATAAAGCCGATCGCGGGAATCGCCCAAGCGATGTACCGGACGAGTGAAAGGGCGGAGTCGAGTTGGTCGGCGGCGAGCTCGGTGCGCTCCTTAACCGCGTTCGAGGCATCTTGGATGGAGTGCGAAGCATGGAAGCGGTGCAGCGCCGCCAGCAGGCACTCCGGGAGAAGACATTCGCGTAGCTTCGGGTCGCGCTCGATTTGGACCTTGAGCTCTTTGTAGCGGTCAAAAGCGTCCTCCGGAATGATGCGCTCGCCTTCTTGGAGGGCGAGGAAGTCGCGCTTGAACAGCCGACGCTCCCGACCGATTTGCGTTAGCTTGTAGCTCAGAACGGTCATGCCCCAGAGAAACAGGATGATTTCCCACTGTTGTTCGGGGTCGCGGATAATGATGTAAATCGATCGTTCGTCGAGTTGGGCTGAAGCATTGGCACCAGCTTGGGCGCGCATGACCTTGTTCTTGAGCAGGAGTTCGTCGGCGCGGGGCCGGACGACGGCGCTGTAAAACATCTCGACGACCACGATCGCGAGGATCAGGCCGAGGTTCGGGACAAGGAACTCCAGGGAAAGAATCCCCTTGTTGCGGGAGATCATGCGGAGGGCGGGGAGGGGGAAGCAGCGGGCCTTGAGAACCGCCGGGAAAGCAGGCCGGAAAGCACTTCCGGTGCGCGATTGAAAAAGCCCAAGCTTTGGTTAAGATAGTAGGGAGTTGCCTGAGCGCAATGCCGGTTTAGCATCTCAACCGATCCCCTTCCTCGCATGACTGCGTCCCGTCGTTCCCTCCGCCTTTTTACCGCGAGCGTGACCGCGTCGGCGGTCCTCGTGGGCCTCACCGCCTGCAACTCGCCCGCCCCGTCCAAGACTGCCACGGGTGCCGGCACGGGTGCCATGGCGGGCGCCGTGGTCGGTGGTTTGGGTGCCGGTGCGACCGGCGGCAACACCAGCACGGGTGTACTCGCCGGTGCGGCGGCGGGGGCGCTGATCGGAGGGGTCGTGGGGATGGTCAAGGACTCCAAGGAGCGCAAAGAGCAGGATCGCCTAGCGCAGGAGCGGGCCTACCAGCAGGAGTTGGCGCGCAAACGCGCCGAGGAGGCGAAGCGGAAGGCGGAGATCGACGAGGAACTGGCCGTTACCCAGGGGTTCCGCATTTCCGAGATGGAATTGGCCGACGCTCAGAAAAAGGTCCAGCAGGCCAACGAGCGTCTTCAGAAGCTCAAGGAGGAGCGAACGGCCGCCTTAACCAAGAAGCGCGCGCTGGACGAGGCCAACGAGAAGCTGCTTTTGACTGAAGCGGAGATTGCGCGGATGGAGGAGGAGTTGGCCCGGCTGAAGAGCGATGATGCGGCGGCCGCCGCGCTGGCTCCGGCCGCGCCAGCGTCGCCCGGCGGCGCTTCTGCCCCCGCAGCTGGACCGAACAAGGCTCCCGGCGCGCCGTAGGCGGCGTCCTGTCTTCCGTGCGCAGCACCACGAGCTTTCGCCGGTATCCGCGTGGGGTGCTCTTGGTGTGTCTGCTCTGGGTGGTGTCGGGCTGCGCGACGTCCTACCCGGTCAAGGTGGAGGCGTTCAGCTCGGGGCGTCCCTCGCCTGGCCTTTCCTATCGAATTCAGTTGAAGGGCGTGTCGCCCGATGGGGTGGTCAGACTGCGCGAGACGGAGGCAGCGACGTACGTGCGTACAGCGCTTTCTGGGCGGGGTTTCTACGAGGCTCCCTCTGCGGACCGCGCGGATGTCGTGATCGAAGTGGAGTTCGGCATTGAGCCCGTGCGTGGCCGCGACGGCCCGGACCGGGTACCCATTTACGCCGAGTTGGCCGGAGGCGTGCGGCAGGAGACGGTCACGGTCACCGATCCGCAGGGCCGGACCTCGACCGAAACGGTCCCCGTCAAGACACCGTCGCGCCGCGAGGTGATTGGATACCATCAACTGGTCGACGCGACCCCGGTCTATGAGAAGTTCCTGCGCATCCGCGCACGGGAGTCGCGGGCACGCGACAAGGATGGGACCCCCAAGGATCTTTGGAGTGTGGAGGTGACCAGCGAGGACCGCAGCGATGATTTGCGGCGCTACTTGCCCGTGCTGGCCTCGGTGACGATGCGCTCGCTCGCGGGAGAGGTGAGTTCGGGCGACGTACGCGTACCCGATGACGACCCAGACGTGGCGTTTGTGCGGCGCGGCTTGTAGCTTCGCCGCTTGCGCCATTCACGCTCCGGCGCAGGATGACGCGTATGGCGTTGCATCCCTTCACTGATCCGTCCTTTGCGATCCGTTGGTCTGAGCACACCGCTGAGCATGCGGTCCCCGATCTTGAGGCGGCGCTGGTCCGGGCGCAGGCGGCGATCGACGCGATCGCAGGTGCTGACCTGGCTACGCTCAGCTTTGCGACGACCTTTGGTGAGCTGGAGAAGTCGACGGAAGAACTGGATTTTGCTTGGGACAAGCTCTCGCACCTGCAGTCGGTGGCGGACTCCCCTGCGGTGCGCGCGGCCTACAATGCGCTGCTTCCGAAAGTCACCGTCTTCCACGCCAAGATCGAGTTGAATCCGGACCTCTGGTTGCGGCTGAAAACGTTCGCCGCGTCTCCGGCTGCTCGGGCACTGCAAGGGATCGAGGCTCGTGCGGTTGCGGACAAACTGGCGTCCTTCCGCCTAGCGGGTGCCGACTTGCCCGCGGAGGCGCGGGCGCGTTTGGAAGCGATCGAGGAGGAACTGGCGCAGCTGACGCAGCGATATTCGGAGAACGTCCTCGATGCGACTAATGCGTGGCAGCTGGTCGTGGAGGACCCGACGCGGCTTTCCGGGCTACCCGCACACGCCGTCGCGACGGCGCTCGCGAGTGCGCAGCGCAAGGGCCTCGGGACGGCGGACCGCCCGGCATGGCGGTTCACCTTGCAGGCCCCGTCGCTTGAACCCGTGATGACCTACGCCGAAGACGAAGGCCTCCGTCGCGAGATGTGGTTAGCTTCGGCGGCGATCGGAGCGGAGGGAGATCGTGACAATGAGCCGTTGGTGAAGCGCATCCTCGCCCTGCGTCGGGAGAAAGCCTCTCTGCTTGGCAAGGATCACTTCGCCGACCTTGTCTTGGAGCGGCGCATGGCCAAAACGGGCGCGCGGGCGCTTGAATTCATCGAAGACCTGAGGCGTCGCGCGGCTCCGGGCTTCGTGCGCGAATGCCGCGAGTTGGAGACGTTCAAGGCGGAGCAGACCGGTCAGCCAGTCGGCCCGCTAAAGGCGTGGGAGGTGGCCTTCTGGGCCGAGCGCCTCCGGAAAGCGCGTTACGCCTTCAACGAGGAAGCGTTGCGGCCCTATTTCCCAATGGACCGCGTGATTGCCGGCATGTTCGAGATCGCCCGGCGGGTGCTGGACCTGCGCGTCGTCGAAAAACCGGCGGGCAGCTTCGAAACGTGGCATGAAGAGGTGCGCGCGTACGACATATTTGACGGCAGCGGGAGGCACCTCGGGGCGTTTTATGCCGACTGGCATCCTCGCGAGTCGAAGCGGGGAGGCGCGTGGATGGGCAGCCTCATCACCGGAGCTCCCCGCCCCGGCGGCCCGCGGGGACCCCACCTCGGCTATATCTGCGGGAACATGACCCCTCCCGTCGAGGGCCGGCCTGCGCTGCTCACCCATCGCGAGGTGAACACGGTCTTCCACGAGTTTGGACATCTCCTGCACCATCTCCTCTCGGAAGTCCCGGTGCGCTCCCTTGCGGGAACCAACGTGGCGTGGGACTTCGTGGAACTGCCCTCGCAGATCATGGAGAATTGGACGTGGGAGCGCGAAGGCTTGGATCTGTTCGCGCGGCACCACGAAACGGGTGAACCCATTCCTCAGTCCCTTTTCGAGAAACTCATCGCGGCGCGCCGCTTCCGCGGCGCCTGTGCGGTGATGCGCCAGCTCCAGTTTGCGAGGATGGATTTGGTCTTACACACGCGATCGGCAGAGTTTCTTGAGGGAGACCTCGAAACCACGGTTCGCGCCGAGATTGCCGATTGCATCATCCCGACCCAACCGCCGACACGCACGATCGTGAAGCGCTTCAACCATCTGTTCAGCGATCCGGTCGGATATGCGGCCGGATACTACTCGTACCAGTGGGCCGCGGTGCTCGATGCGGACGCCTTCACTCGCTTCCAGCGTGAGGGTATCTTCAATCCACAGACCGGGGCCGACTTCGTGACTCACATCCTGAGCAAGGGTGATTCAGCTGACCCCGGGGACCTGTACCGCGCCTTCATGGGGCGCGATCCCGATCTCTCGGCGCTGCTCGTGCGGAGCGGACTGGCGGCCGCGTAGGCCGACCGCTGCCACGGGCCGTGCGAGCCTAGTGCGAAGCCGGCCCGGCCGCTCCGTTACCGCCGAGGTAGCGGTGGCGCGCGAAGCGCCACGCCGACACGAAAAAGGCGGTCAAAGGGATCGCGAGTACCATCCCGAGGAGCCCGCCCAGCGCGGTGCCCCAGAAGAAGATGGCGACGATGATGGTCACCGGGTGCAGACCGGTGCGGTTCGACATGATCTTGGGGGTCAGAAACCATCCCTCAATATTCTGCACCACGATCTGCACGCCGAGCGTGAGCGCGGCCAATTGCCAGCCGCCCTCCGGCTGGAGCAGTGCGACCGGGAGCGTGATGGCCAGGCCGAGAATCGAGCCGAGGTACGGGACGACGTTAAGCATGCCGAGTAGGAGGCCGATGACGGCACCGAACTTCAGTCCCACGGCCATAAATCCGGCGGCGTAAAGAAGACCCATGATCAGACCGATCAACAGCTGACCGCGGAAAAACGAGATGATGATCGAGACAAACTCTCGTGCGAGGAAGGCGAGATCGGCTCGCAACGAAGGACTCAGGAACGGCAATTGCTCGGGAATCCGGTCGGCGGGATGGGCCCGGGAAAGCAAGAAGAAGAAAAAGTAGATGGGAATCACCGCCATCTGGGTGATGAAACCCAACCCCGTGGCGATCCCCGATCCTGCCGCGGCCAGGCTCGGGACGGCATCGCGGACGAACGACTGCAGCTGCTGGCCGACTCGCTCGATGAGTGCCCGGAGCGTTGGATTCTCCCAATAACGCTCGAGTAACTGGGCCCACTCGGGCGTGTGCGTACGGAGGAAGACGCCGGCCCTTTCCCAGAGAATCGGGAGGTAGGACACGAGATCGAGCACTTGCGCTAAGGCGGGTGGGACAAGCGTGAAGCCCACTGCCGCGACACCAATGGCAAGGAAACCGCAGACGAGCGCGACCGCTCCGAGGCGGCGAACGTACAACCGGCGCTCCAAAGCTTCCACGACGGGCCGGAGCATGAGTGCGAGGATGCCCGCCACGGCGAGCGGCCACAGCACGCCGGAAAATCGTGCCAAAAGGGAACCGAGGACGACAACAGCTCCCAGAAGGACGAGGCCGACGACGGCGAAGGCAAGGCACGTCAGGGCGGCGGCGACGACCTTCCGCTGGGTGGGGGAGAACAGCGTCTCCGGAGCGGGAGCGGGGCTGGGCTCGTTCATCCCTCAAATCAGGCCGATGGCGGGGTCGGGTGCGAGCCTCCTTTTGCGCTAGCCTTCTCCCCTTGCTTGAACCGGAGGTGCTTGCACGCTGGTTCCCGCAATGTGTGGACGTTATCGACTCAAGGATCCCGATCGCGTTTTGGAGGCCTTGCGCGCGGTCTTCGGCGAGCGACTTGGAGCTATCTGCCTTGAGCAACGCTGGAACGTTGCACCCTCGCAGCAGGTCACGGTTCTCCATTCGCCCGGTGATCACGTGGAAGGGCAGGGCATGCGCTGGGGCTTCGTGCCCCCGTGGGACCGGAGCGAGAAACCGCGGCTCGCTCCCATCAACGCCCGCAGCGAGGAGGCTTTAGGCAAGCCCATGTTCCGCGAAGCGGTCCGTTCTCGTCGCTGCCTTGTCCCGGCGGACGGTTTCTATGAGTGGCAGCGGACGGATGCGACGAGCAAAACGCCCTACTGCATCGGCCTCACGGATGAGCGACCCTTTTTTCTCGCGGGGATTCACACGGACGCCGTTGTCGGTCTGCGCCCTGCGACCTTTGCCCTCCTGACGACGCGACCGAACGCAGCAGTGGCCCCAGTACACGATCGGATGCCCGTGATTCTGGAGGGACCTCGGGCGGCCCGTTGGCTGGGCCCGGGCGCCTTGGTCGAGGCGGATTATCGCCTGCTGTGCGAACCCATCGAGGCGGACGATGTACTCCTCTGGCCGGTGTCGCCCTTGATCAACAATCCTCGCCATGAGTCGGCCGAGGTGTGTGAGCCGATCGCTCGATGACGGGAGTCGGTTTTCCGGGCTTGCGGCAGCGTCCTGCGTGAGGGGAACATGTCGGAGTCGCGTCATCTCGCTGAGGTTTATGCCCGCCTTTCTCCCATGCTCTCGCAGCCCATCAATCGCGCATCCTGCTGCTTAGATCCGCGTCGCCGAACGGACACCCGTCTGGTGGGCGGGCTTCACCCCCGGGGGAAGGTCTTGGCTGACACGACAGAGTGAGATCTCGCGATCAATTTGTATGAACATTGTAATTACAGGAGTCACGCGCGGCTTGGGGCGGGCGCTCGCGCGCGAGTTTATCGCGGGAGGTCACACTGTTTTCGGTTGCGGGACCAACGGTGAGGCGATCTTTGATCTTCGCTTGGAGTACGGGGCTCCGAATGACTTCGCGCTGGTCGATGTTGCGCAGGACGTGAAGGTCGGCATCTGGGCGACCAGCGTGCTGGCGGGCCACGCCGCGCCTGACCTCCTCATCAACAACGCAGCCGTGATCAACTCGCCGGGGCCGCTCTGGACGCAGGGTGACGCGGCGTTTACCCGCCTGGTTGATGTTAACCTGCGCGGTGTGGCGAATGTGATCCGTCATTTTGTGCCCGCAATGGTGCAGCGCGGATCCGGGGTCATCGTGAATCTGTCCTCTGGTTGGGGCCGGAGCGTGTCTCCCGATGTCGCTCCGTATTGCATGTCGAAGTGGGGCATTGAAGGCCTCACCAAGGCTCTCGCCGCCGAGTTGCCGGCTGGGATGGCGGCGGTGCCGCTGAATCCAGGCGTGATCGACACCGACATGCTTCGAACGGTCTGGTCGGGCGGAGCGGCGGACCATCCCACCGCAGAGGTTTGGGCCAAACGGGCCGCGCCGTATCTCCTCTCGCTCAGCGCGAGCGACAACGGACGCTCGCTCAGCGTGCCTGGGGCGGAGGACTGAGTGATGTCCGAGCGTTTAATCCTCGCCTCGGCTTCGCCGCGGCGCCGTGCCTTGCTTGAACGCCTGGGGTGCCCCTTCCTCGTCCTCGAAGCCCGCGTGGTGGAGGATGAAGACCCGCTTCTCGATCCCCGCATCATGGTTGCCCGCAACGCCGCGCGGAAGGCCGACTGGGTGGCCGCCCTGCATCCGGATGCCTGGGTGCTCGGCGCCGATACCACGGTGTGCATCGACGGACACGCCCTCAATAAGCCGGCCGACCTTGCGGAAGCCCGCGCCATGCTGAGACGCCTTTCCGGTCGGACCCATTCCGTCTTCACTGGCTTAGCCCTGCGAAACCACGATCGCGGCGTCGCGTGGGACGCGAGCGAAACCTGCGACGTGACCTTTCGGAAGCTCGAGGAGGCGCAGATTGATCATTATCTCTCTCTTGTTCAAGTACTTGACAAGGCAGGAGCCTACGGGATTCAGGATCATGGCGACCTGATCATCGCGGGCCACACCGGCGAAGTGGCGACGATTATGGGGCTTCCGCTGACTCTGACGAAACACTTGCTGACGAAAGCGGGTCTGCTGACCTAGTCTTTTCCTCCGCATGGCCTCTCCCCCGACCGCAAAACAACCGCGACGCCTTGGGCGTCGTTGGGTGTGGCCGCGATGGTCGCGCGATGAGGACACCCGCTCCGTCCAGATTGGTGTCGTAGCGACTCTGCTGGTTCATCTCTTGCTCCTGCTGGCGCTGCCCTATCTCCTGCGGCGGACGGCGGATGCGGTGGCGGTGAAGCCGGCGGACAAGACCTTCAATATCGAACTGGCTCCGGAGGAGCCGGAAGTCCCGCTCACGCAAGCCCAGCCGCCGGCGAAGCCATTCAATTTCGTGGAAGTGAATCCGGATGCGCCGGACAACCCTCCGGACCAGACGGAGAATTTTGGCGCGCAGAACCAGCAGGTTGCGCAGGAGAAGCCGACTCCTGACGGGAAGAGCGACACGCCCGCCCTTGACGGTGACAAACAGCGGCAGAGCACCGCGATCGTCTCGGGCCGACTCCAGCCTCCGGAGCCTCCCTCGCGTCTCGCGCAGCCCGAGCCAGCGCCGACGCCGCAAGAGGCGGTGACTGCGCCGGATCAGAAAGTGGCCCAAGCTCCGATTCCTGGTTTCGAGAAAGTGGAGGGGGAGGATGCCGATTCTATCGGGAGTACGATTGCCAAGATTCCGCCGCCCGGAACGAAGCGGGGTCCTGAAGAGGTCGACGGTAGCCCGGAGGTCCGTGAAGTGGTGGCGTTCAACGGTCAGGTCGTCCGCATCGATCCGCGGCGACCGCAGGACCGCGAACGCGTCGCGCAGCGCAATGCCCGGCCGGCGTTTCTCCGCGACAATCAGCTCGGCACGCAGAACATCGGCCCGGTGGCGTACAACGCGAAGTGGAGCGAGTACGGCGCGTATCTACAGAAGCTAATCGAAACGGTGCAGATTCAGTGGGAACGCCTGATCGTGCAGAGCTCGGTGTACCCGCCTCCGGGCACCATCGTGCGCGTGACCTTTATCATCAACGATCAGGGCGACATCACTGACATTGCTCCCGGTGATGGGGAGGCGCCGCTGCAGGCCAAGCGCGCCTGCGTGAGTGCGATCACGGCCCGGGCTCCGTACGGCAAGTGGAGCGACGACATGGTGGCGGTGCTGGGTCGCGAACAGGAGATGACTTTCACGTTTTACTACAATCCGTGATGCGGGCTGGAGCGAACGTTGCGCGAGCGTTGCCGCTGGGACCGGGAGTGGAGTTTCTCACCGCGGATCCAAATGGACTCTTCGCCTTGGCGAAGCCGGAGGGCGTGCTTTCGCATCCCAATCGGTCAGGTGAGGAGTCTCGTTCATTGCTGACGGCAGCCTATCGTCTCGATGGAGAGTGCTTCGAGTGGCGGTCGACGCCTGACGGTGAACCGACGCGCGCCTACTTGCTCAACCGGCTCGATTCCGGAACCTCCGGTGTCATTCTCTTGTGCAGCTCCGCCGAGCTCGCGGCTGCGTTGCGGGATCACTTCCGCCATCAGCGAGTGGCGAAACATTACGCGGCCCTGGTCTTTGGATCGCCGACTCCCGCGGTGCAGGTCTGGCGTGATCGCTTGGCCGTGCGCAAGGAAGGCGGCGTGGTGCGAACCGAGACGGCGGGAAACATACCGGCCGAGTCGCGAGTTCGGGTTTTGAAGATCACCCCCGGCGATCCTCCGCTGGCCCTCATTGAGTTGGAGCCCCGGACGGGGCGGAGTCACCAGCTGCGCGTTCAATGCGCAAGCCGACATCTCCCGATTGTCGGGGACGCTACCTACGGCAACTTTCGCCTGAACCGCGAGTTTGCGCGGATATCGGGAGACCGCCGGATGTTCCTGCACTCCGCAGAAACGACCTTTGAGTACGTGTGGAAAGGTCGGCGGCACCGATTCACCGCGCGCGCCCCGCTGCCCGTGAGCTTTTCACGGGCGCTGCGGGGATGATCGGAAAAGGCGGCTAGGCTCGCCGACCCTTGAAGGTCAGCTCGGCCACCCCGCTCTTGTCGAGTTGTCCGATACCGAGTGCGACCATCCGCTCGAACTGGAGCTTGGTGGCGGCGGACAGAGGGAGAGCGAGCCCGGCCTCGACGCCCATGGCCCAAGCGATGCCGGAATCCTTCGCGGCATGGGCACCGGAGAAGTAGCAGTCGTGCGCGCGGTTCTGCATATCTTCGCCGTCGGTCTTGAGCACCTGAGAGTTGGCGCCGGTCTGCGCGAAGACCTCGCGGAGCATGTCGAGATCGAGTCCGAGAGCTTGCCCGAGACCGAGGCCTTCAGCGAGACCCGCGGTGTTGATGTTCATGACCATGTTGACCAAGGCCTTGACCTGAGCGGCCTGGCCGGCGGCGCCGATATAACGCGGCGTGTGTGAGAGTTTCTCCAGGATCGGAAGGACGCGATCGTACACCGCGCGCTCGCCGCCACACATCAAATACAATGTGCCGGCGCGGGCCTGAGGAATGGACGAGGCCATGCAACCCTCTAGGGCGTCGGCGCCGGCGGCGCGAGCGCGCCGGGCGGTTTCGACCTGGGTCTTCGGGGAGAGCGTGGCGCAGTTGATGAAGGTCCGCCCTTTCGCACCCACGAGCAGCGAGTCGCCGGTCTCCGCAAAGACGGCGAGCTGAGCCGCGTCGTCGGTCACGACCGTGATGATGACATCGGCGGCTGCGGTGACGTCGGCGAGGGACTTCGGCGCGAGGCAGCCCAGTTCCTGGGCGAGCGCGTGGGCGCTTGGCGCGTGGACGTCATAGACTGCGGTGACAGGGAAACCGCACTCATGCAGGCGGCGAGCCATGTTGGCACCCATGCGGCCAACTCCGACGAAGGCAATTTTCTCAGGCATTGGAGGATAGTTTGGATTGAATGACGTCTTCGAGACTCGCCCGCTCGTTGCGCGGAGCGAAGAAAGGATTGTGGCGTTTTTCCTGACTGACCGTGGTCAGCGGACCATGACCAGGCGCGAGCACGGTATCCTTCGGCAGGGTGAGGATCTTGCTCGAGGTGTTCTGGTATTGCTGACCAAACGCCGTTGCGCTTCCGCCCATGGACCCAGCGAAAAGACTGTCGCCGACGATCGCGAGAGGCCAGCTCAAGCCCGTGATGTAGAACGTGGTCATCCCCGGAGAGTGGCCGCTCGTCCGGATCGTTTTGATGGCGATCTCGCCGATGTGGAAATAAGCTCCCTCGGCAAACTGCCGAAACCCGGGGCGGGGGAGAGGCTCCAGCGGGTGGGTCCACACCTCTGCGCCGGTGGCCTCGACCAGCGGATCGAGGGCGGCAATGTGATCATCGTGCGCGTGGGTGATGAAGAGGTAGTGAACCTTGAGCTTCTCGGCGCGAATGAAATGGAGCAACTCCTCGCAGGATGCGCCCGTGTCGAACACGGCGGCAACGCGAGTCTTCGGGTCCCAGACGAGGTAGTTGTTCACCCGCATGTCGCCACAGTCGGTGTTGAACATCGCGAAGCCGCGCGGGAAGTTTGGCGTCTTGGGGTACCACGCGTTGCGGGCGAGGTCCTCCAGCGGATTGGGCGCGAGACGAAGATGGCGCGCGACGCGACGGATCACGGCGATGTTCACCTTGCCGGACTTGACTGCGGCGAGGTCCTCGACCGAGACGCCAGCCCGTTCGGCGAGCTCGGAGTCGGAGATATGCAGCCCGCGCTGCGACTTGTTGATGATGTCGGCGAAGCCGTCCTCGATCGCGATCTTGCCCATGGAGGAACCTACGCAAAGGCAGGCTTAACTTTAAGCAAGCCTAGTGTTGCTCATTCGCGTTTCGAGGGACACCACAGCCGGATGAGTTCGGCTTCCTATCTTCACTCTCTGTTCGGTTTGGACGGCAAAGTTGCGGTCGTCATTGGCGGTACCGGGGAACTGTGCGGCGCGATGGCGGGTGGCCTTGCTGCTGCCGGTGCGGAGGTCGTGCTGGTGGGACGTAATCCGGAGAAGGCGCAGGCTCGTCTCGAGGCGATCGCGAAGGCCGGTGGCCGAGGCTACTTCGTGGCGGCAGAAGCGAGCAGCCGGTCCGATCTTCAAAGTCTTCTGGCGGAGGTGCTGAAGCGGTCGGGCAGGATTGATATTGTCGTGAACGGAGCTGGGACAAATTCCGCGACGCCATTCCTGGAGATCGCGGACGATGAATTTGACCGGATCATCGCAGTGAATGTTCGCAGCGTGTTTCTGGGCTGTCAGATTTTCGGGCGGCACTTGGTCGAACACGGACAGGGTGGCTCGATCATCAATCTTGGCTCGATGTCCGGGCTGGTGCCGCTGTCCCGCGTGTTCACCTACTCCGCGACCAAAGCGGCGGTGCATAACCTCTCCAAGAACCTCGCCCGCGAGTGGGCACCGAAGGGGGTGCGGGTGAATACACTGGTCCCCGGTTTCTTTCCGGCCGAGCAGAACCGTAAGATTCTCTCTCCGGATCGCGTCGCCAGCATTATGGGACATACTCCGATGAAACGCTTCGGCGAGGCGCGCGAACTGATTGGAGCGACCCTACTGCTCGCCAGTGCGAACGCCGGTGGCTTTGTCACCGGCGCCGAAATCGTGGTCGACGGCGGATATCACGCCATGACCATCTAGGGAGGCGGTGTCGTCGGGTGGGCGGCGGGGCATCGCGCCGCCTGCGGCGCGTGATGCGCTCTGACGCCTCGGCAGGACGCGATGCTTCTACCGGGAGCGGGTTGCCGTTGTCGGAAAGGAAAGCTTACGCAGGGTGCTGTATAAGTAACTGTTTATACACTCGAGCGCCCCAGAAAGTCCCTTGCTCCCCCGTTGGTGCCGGTCTTTGTTAATAATCACTATGGGCTTTAGTGATAAATTGAAAGACTTGGAAAAGCGCAAAGCAGAGCTGGTTGAGCGCGAGAAGGCGTTGAGCTCGGAGCGTACGGCCGCGCTGCGGCGCCTGCCCTCTGACTTCGGGTTCTCCACGCTTGAGGCCTTCGTCGGGGCGTTGCGCGAGGCGCATCGCGGCTCCGGGAAGGGTCGGGGGCCCGGCCGCCCGCCGGGTCGTCCGGGGCGCCGTCGTCGTGCGAAAATCACCGACGAGACGCGTGCCGCGGTTCGCAAGCTCGTAGAGAGCAATAAGACCGGTGCGGCGATCGCCAAGGAGCTGAAGATTTCGCTCCCGTCGGTGCAAAACATCAAAAAGAGCCTCGGGCTTGTGAAGGCCCGGTCGAAGTCGAGTAGCTAAGGAGCGCGTCGAGCGTCGCGCTCCATCGAGGGCGACGCTGGCGCGGCTTTCGCCGGCCCCCTGACGTGGTGTCAGTAGCGGGCGAGGCTGGGATCGATACACTCGGCCCAGTCGTGAATCCCGCCGGCCACGTTGCAGACACGGGGTAGGCCGCGGGCCCGCAGGTATTCGGTCACGCGCAGGCTACGACCCCCGTGATGGCAGTGGATTAGAAGGAGTTGATGGGTTGGCAGGGTGTCGAGCTGGGCCGGGATTTGCTGCATCGGAATGAGCCGCGCCTCTGGAATGCGGCAAATCGCGGCCTCGTGCGGCTCGCGAACATCGATCAGGCAAACCTGAGAGGCGTGCTCGCGGAGGAGGCGAGCGGCTTCTTGGACCGGAATTTCCAGGGGAGGAGACGGATCGGTGGGCAATGACATGGCGGAGGTAAGTGGGATCTGGGCGCGAGGCGGGGTCACGGCGCACGCCTGCCCGTACTCAGCGGCATCGAGTGGTTCGGACGAAACGCGTCGACACTCGGGACACGCGGGATCTCGGGGCAGACGCACGCAGCGTGTGCGGGCGGTCCGCGCATCGAAGGTCAGGTACTGCCCGAGGAGAGGATCGCCGAACCCGATGATCAGCTTGAGTGTCTCAAGCGCCTGCAGGCTGCCGATCACCCCGCAGGTGGCGCCTAGAACGCCTGCCTCGCCGCACCCTGGCACGGCCCCCGGCGCGGGCGGTCGAGGGAAGAGGCAGCGGTAGCAGGGACCACCGAGGTGCGGCGCGAACACGGAGACCGATCCCTCGAACATGAACACGCTCCCGTGGACGAGGGGGCGCCGGGTCCGCACCGCCGCATCGTTGTTGAGGTAGCGGGCACCGAACGAATCGGTCGCGTCGACGATCACGTCATAGTCGATAAAGATCTCCAGGGCGTTGGCCGCGGTGATCCCCTCGGGATGGCCGCGGAGCTGGATGTAAGGATTGACGTGGTGGAGCCGGGCGAGGGCAGAGGAAACCTTCGCTTGGCCGATCTGGGTGTCGTCGTGCAGCAGTTGTCGCTGGAGATTGTGCGGGGCGACCCGATCAAAGTCGGCGATCCCCAGAGTGCCCACCCCGGCGGCGGCAAGATACAGGGAGACTGGACTTCCCAAGCCCCCGGCGCCCACGACGAGAACCTTCGCCTCCCGGAGGCGTTGTTGGCCTTCCTGTCCGACTTCGGGCAGCAGGAGGTGCCGACTGTAGCGGCTGAGTTCGTCGGGGGAGAGCAGGGCCATGGTGGCGGACTGACTGACCAAGACGGTCAGGTTGAGCACTCGGTGCAAATGGAAATTGCGCGCGTTGGCTGACCCCTTCGATACTGGCGGCATGCCGCAGCAGTTTGTCGTCATCATCGCCGGGGGGCGGGGCGAGCGTTTTTGGCCGCTCAGCCGTCGGGCGCGTCCGAAACACCTGCTTGAGGTGGTCGGATCAGGATCGTTGCTGGAGCAGACGCTGCGCCGCGTGGCACCGGTCGTAAAGTTGGCCAACACCGTGATCATTACGAGTGCGGAGCAAGCGCGGGCGCTGCGGGCAGCGTGCCCGGGGCTGCCGAAGGAAAACATCGTGGTCGAGCCGGCGGCCCGGAATACGGGTCCGGCCGTCGCTTTGGCAGCGGCGTTGATTGCCGCACGCGATCCGCAGGCGACCTTTGCCGTGCTGCCAGCGGATCACGTGGTGCGAGCGGTGCGGGCGTACCGACGCGACCTGAAGGCAGCCTTCGCGGCGGCAGCGACGAGAAAGGTCTTGGTCACCCTGGGAATTCGGCCGACTGCCCCGGCGACGGGCTTTGGCTACATCCGGTGTGGTGGACGATCGATCCGGGCGGGTGGACGGTCCTTTGCTCGGATCGAGCGCTTCGTGGAGAAACCGCCCCTCGCCGCGGCGCGGCGATATCTGGCGGACGGAAGTTATCTTTGGAACGCCGGCATGTTTGTCTGGGGGGTGCAGTCGCTCGCCACCGCCTTCCAAGCGCATGCTCCTGCCCTCTGGGACGCGTTCGCACCCGTGCGCACCGCGCTGGCGACGGGGACTCCGCGGCAGTTGAAGGGAGCGATGCGGGCAGCATACGCCGGGGTCGAGCGGATCTCGATTGATCATGCCCTGCTGGAAAAGGTTTCAAACGGCGTGGTCTTGCCGGCGTCGTTTGATTGGGACGACGTCGGCTCGTGGGCCGCCCTCAGCCGTCACATGGTGGCGGACGCTGCGGATAATCGCGTTTCCGGCGAAGGTGTCGTGGTCGATGGCCGCGGCAACCTCGTGATTGCTTCGCCCGGGCGCGTGGTCGCGCTCTTGGGGGTCAATGATTGCGTGGTGGTACAGACGGACGATGCCACATTGGTGATGCCGCGCGCGCGGGCCGAGCAGGTGCGGAGCGTGGTGCAAGCGCTGGAGCGGAAACCCTCCCGCGCCCGCTGGCTCTAGGCGCGGCGCGCCCTGATTACGCTAAGCCATGCGCTGCCTGGGAATCGATCACGGTGCGAAACGGATTGGGCTGAGCTTTGGCGATGAGCTGGGCGTGGCTACGCCGTTGCCGGCCTTGCGGGAAATGGATGAAGTGAAAGCCGTGGACGCGATCGGGGCGCTGATCCGGCAACGTCGAATCACGGAATTGGTCGTCGGCTGGCCGCTCAATATGGACGATTCGGTCGGCCCCAAGGCCAAGGAAGCCGAACGCTTTGCGGAGCAGCTTCGCCAGACCTTCGGCCTGCCGGTGCATCTGGTCGATGAACGACTGACGTCGGCGGAGGCAGAGTCGACTATTCCCAAGCAGAAGCTTCGCGACCTGCGGGCCAGCGGGATCATCGACTCACGCGCCGCCACGCTGATCTTGCAGGATTTCCTGAACCAGCGCTTTCCCGAATCGGTCGATCCCGAACCGTGAGGGGGCCCGATTCGGGCGGGGAACACTCTCGACCGAAGCCCGGCGAATCGCTAGCTCCGGGGTAGTGCAAGCCGTAGCTCCCGACGCACCCGAGTCCGCCGTCCCCGTTCAACGCTGGAAGGCGGTGTGTGCCTATGATGGCACCTCCTTTGCGGGTTGGCAGAGCCAGCCCAGTGGCACCAGCCTGCAAGATGTGATTGAGGCGCGCCTCAGCGTGCTCGCGAAGGGATTGGTTCGCGTTCATGCGAGCGGTCGTACCGATGCGGGCGTCCATGCTCGGGGGCAGGTTTTCCACTTTGACCTCCCTTGGCGGCACGGGGCGGAGCGGCTGCTGGCGGCCTTGAGGGTGGGCCTTCCAACAACCATCCTGATCAAGTCGATCCGGCCGGTCCCGAAGGATTTCCACGCGCGTTTCTCCGCCACCGGGAAGCGTTACGAGTACCAGCTCTATCTTGGGCATCCCGACCCGTTCCTTCGGCCCTACGTTTGGTCCTTGGATCGTCCGTCTGCCCCTGACTTCGTCGCCATGCGAAAGGCGGCGAAGGTGTTGATGGGGCGGCACGACTTCGCGGCCTTTTCTGCGTTCAACGGGGAGGAGAGGGAAGACACCGAGCGTACGCTCCGGCGGCTTGAGATGAGGCGTCGCGGCCGGCGGGTCACCCTCGTCGCTGAGGCCGACGGCTTTCTTTACAAGATGGTGCGGAGTTTGGTCGGGGCGCTGGTCTCGGTCGGCTTTGGTAAGCTGACCCCGGATGACCTCCGTCGCTTTCTCCGCGAGGGGCGTCGCACGCCGGCGGTGGAGACGGCCCCGCCGCAGGGGTTGTTCTTGGTCCGGGTGGATTACCCCCGGGCGAGCGCAAGGCCGCGGAAGGTGGTGAGGCGTGCCAAGCCGCGCGGCTGACGTGGGGCTCCGCGTGGTGCGGAGCCTGGCGGGATCGCTCCGCGCTCGTGGGGTAGAGAGCGGTTTTGCCACGGTGCGGGCGGGCTGGGCCGGCGTCGCGGACATCGTCTTCCCCCGTGTGTGTGTGGCCTGTCGCGGCCCCTTGACGGACGACGACGGGTTTCGGCATCTCTGCTCCCCATGCGGTGCTGCCGTGGCGAGGATCCGCCCCCCGGCGTGCGGCGTGTGCGGACACCCCTTCTGGGGTGTCGTCGAAGGAGCCCGGACCTGCGTGCATTGCGACCGACTTGCACCTCGCTTCGGATCCGGAGCCGCCGCCGTGTTGCTTCGTGGCTCGGCGCGCGCGCTGGTGCTTGAGCTCAAGTACCATGGCGGCCGCCACGTCCTGGAAGACATGGCCAAGCTCGCGCGTGAGTCACCTCAAATTATTGATCATGTTAAGGATGCGGTCTTAGTGCCCGTGCCGCTCCATCCCCGGAAACAACGGGAGCGAGGGTACAACCAAAGCCACCTGATCGCACTCATGCTGGCGCGCAGTGCGGGAGGCACGACGTGTGTGCGGCCGTTGTTGCGAAGAATAGTCGACACGGTGACGCAAACGGCCTTCGACCGGAAGCAGCGGCAGGCAAACCTCAAAAATGCCTTTGCACTGGCTTCTGGGGCGACCATCGTCTCGGGGACACGTTACGTGCTCGTCGATGACGTCTTCACCACAGGTTCCACGCTCAACAGTTGTGCCGGCGTCCTCCGCGAAGCGGGGGCGGTGAACCTTGATGTCGTGACTTTCGGCCACGGTTAAGGCCCCGTCCGCTCTGGATCGTTTTATTCCTCGTATGTCGCTTTTCAGCAAGCCGAAGTACTCCACGGTGGTGGTGAAGAAGAAGGATATCCCGAAGGGGTTGTGGACCAAGTGTCCGCTCTCGGGAGAGATCGTGTTTAACAAGGAACTGGAGGCGAATCAGATGGTGGTGCCAAAGAGTGGCTATCACTTCCCGATCGGTGCGCGTCAGCGGATTGAGGCGCTCTTTGATGCGGACACCTTCGTTGAAGCGGACGCCAGCGTGCGTTCGGCGGATCCCCTGAAGTTCGTTGATTCCCAAGCCTACCCCGATCGCATCAAGAAGTACGAGAAGGAGAGTGGCCTTAAGGAAGCGGTGGTGTGTGGCATTGGGGCGATTGAAGGCATCCGGGTCTCTGCGGCGGTGATGGATTTTCGCTTTTGCGGTGGCGCCATGGGTTCGGCGGTCGGTGAGAAGATCACGCGGGCCGTCGAAGCGGCGATTCGTGAGAAGATCCCGTGCATCATCTTCAGTGCTTCGGGTGGAGCGCGCATGCAGGAAGGCATTTTCTCGCTGATGCAGATGGCGAAGACCAGCGCCGCCCTGGGGCGGCTTGCGCAGGCGGGGCTGCCCTTCATTTCGGTGCTGACCCATCCGACGATGGGTGGAGTGACCGCCAGTTTCGCGACCCTCGGGGATCTCAACATCGCGGAGCCGGGGGCCCTGATTGGCTTCGCGGGTGCGCGGGTGATCAAGGAGACGACCAAGCAAACGCTTCCGGCGGGCTTCCAGAGTGCGGAGTTCCTCCTGAAGCATGGCTTGATCGACCAGATCGTGAGCCGTCTGGAGATGCGTGCGCACCTCGCCGGCGTGTTGGCTGCGCTTTACCTGAAGCGGAAGGCGCAGCGCACCACGAGCTGAGTTATCCGTCACGGTTCAGGAAAGCCAAAGGAGGGAGGCAGCGATGGCCGAGATCGAGCTGGCGGACTATCGGGGCGTTCAGGAGTACCTGTACTCGCTGAAGGCCAAGGGTGTAAGCTTTGGCATCGACCGGATGCGGTTGTTGGTCGAGGCGCTGGGGTATCCTGAACGGCGTTATCCCGTCATCCACATCGCTGGAACCAACGGCAAAGGCTCCACGGCCGCCATGATGGCTGCCATTTTGCGGGCTTCGGGTAAGCGGACCGGACTCTATACCTCGCCGCATCTCATCAGGCTGGGCGAGCGCGTTCAGGTGGACGGCGAGTGTCTCCATGAGCAGGAAATCGTAGACTACACGCGCGAGTTGCGGCCCGTGGCGGAGGCGCTCGGCCGACGCGGTCCGGATCTGCATCCTACTTTCTTCGAGTTCATGACCGCGATGGCCTTCCTGCAGTTCGCCCGCAAGGGGTGCGAGGTGGCCGTGATCGAAGTGGGGCTGGGTGGACGATTGGACGCGACCAACGTTGTGCAGCCCGAGGTCACGGCGATCACCTCGATCGGTCTTGATCACTGTGAGATGCTGGGAAACACCCCGGCTCTGATTGCCGCCGAGAAGGCGGGAATCGTGAAGCCAGGCCGACCGGTGGTGATGGGACGCCTTCCGCCCGAGGCGGAGTCGGTCGTGCGCGCCGTGGCGCAGGAGCGGGGAAGTAGTCTTCGTTCCGTACGCGCCGTCTTCGGTGAGGATCTGGCTGGGTATCCCCGCACGAATCTGGAAGGCGATTACCAACGCTGGAACGCGGCGACGGCGACCTTGCTGGCGCGAGAACTTCCCGCCTCGTGGGGAGTCACCGAGGACGTGATTCAGCGGGGCCTCAGTCGCGTGCAGTGGCCCGGACGCTGGCAGCGGGTGATGTTGGGCGGTCGACGATTGATTCTGGATGCCTCGCACAATCCCGAGGGAGCGGAGGTGCTCCAGGCCAACCTGCGGCGTCTGGTGGATGAGGAAGGGGTCCGACCGATCGTGATCACGGGAGCTCTTGGGGTCGCTCGGGCGAGCGCGTTGCTGCGGACGGTCTCCGACTTCGCGTCCGAGATTCACCTGGTCGTACCGCAGCAGGCGCGGGCCTGCAGCTTCACCGAGTTGGAGTCGCTGATCCCGGCCAGCTATGCGGGGCGGGTCTTTCGACGCGACTTGGAGTCACTGTTTCCCGACCCCGAGACGTGTCGCGCCGGAAGGGGCGACGAGACCGTGGTCGTCACCGGCTCCATCTACCTCCTCGGTGAGATCATGGCCCGAATTCACCCGGCTCAGGGTCCGGGCGAAGGGCGCCTGCAAGACTTCTGAGTCGCGCTGCTCCTGATCGTTCAGCGCAGCGCGATGAGCTCGGCCGTCGCGGGAACGTCCTTGATGATCTGCGAAGGATTGGGGCCGACTCCGAGGTAGCGCAAGTTGGGTAGCCGCGCGTCGTTGGGACGAGCGTTGGGGCCGTACGCCACGTCGAGGATCGATCGCATCATGGCCGCGACGTAGCGCTGGGCGTTCCCCGGCAGGTGCGCGAAGCTGCGCACCTGGGAGATGTCCGTGGACCAGCCGGGATGGCGGGTGTACACCGGGCGCAGGGTCCGGCGGATCGCCTCGTTACGGGGGACGTGGTGGTAGCGACGACCAGAGGCATCCTCGTAGGCGACGGCGATCAGCAGATCGCCATTCCACGCGCCATGGTGCGTCAGCGCGTCCGCCTTGTTGATCATCAGATCCTGGAAGCCGCCGTAGCGTAGGGCATCGCCCTTTTCGACAGCATCGAACCAGCCCACCATACGCTGACGTCCGGTGCTGGTGCCGAACTCCAGTTTCTTCAGGATATCCGCCAACGGGTGCTGCGGATCCATTTCGGTGAGGAACGTGTGCGTGCCGACCTTGGTGTCGTAGGCCTTGGCGACGCCGAAGGTGTGGATTGCCTGGACCGGGATTCCGGCGCTCTCGAAAAACTCCGGCGTGTAGGTGTGCGAGGCGGTGACGTTGGGCGAGAAACCGTGCCGCTTGTCGAGCCAGTAGGCCTGGCCGAATTCGCCGATCACGGAACGTCCCGCTGCGGTCTCGTTCAGAATGAGCTCTCGCACCTCGCCGATGTTGCGGGCCAGCGCCTGTCCCGCCTCCCAGTACACCGAGACCAGCGTGTCGAGGTTCAGGCTGAAGGGATCGGATCCCGCGAAGCGGGAGAAATCGAACTCTTCCCGTGCGTAGATGCCGCCTTCGATGGCTTCGGCGTTGGCACGCTGTTCGGCCGCAGTCAGACGGCTGAAGAAGTCAGCGAACCGCTCCGGGGAAACGCGGCAGACGTGCTGAATCGTGCGCAGCGCCCGGTCCGCGCGCTGGGCGAGCTTGCGCGCGAATTCCGTGCGTGAACCGAGGAAGTCCGCGTAGGTGATCTGCCACTGGCCCACTTCGTCCTGATAGGCCGGGGTGATGCCGCGGCCCGTGGAGCCGCGCGGCTCCTCGGCGAGGACGTTCACCCGGTAGTCCTCCCACGCCAGATCGAGGAGCCGATGGGTCAGGTCCGACACGAGGGTCCGTTCATCGACGAGCAGTCGCGAGTAGACCTGAAACCCACGCGTTTCGAGGGGCCGGGCTTCCCAGTGGATCTTCCGGGGATCAGCGACCACGCCGCTGCCGATGGCGAGATACGGGATCTCGCGCTCGACGACGCCTGAGGGCAAGAGATTGAGTTTGATGCCGGCTGCCGTGTGCCCCGAATTCGCCCCGCCGTTCACCTTCAGCACCACGCTGACGGGATGGGGCGAATGGGCCAATTCCTCGACGATCTCGGGAATCAGCCGACCTTTACCCTCGTCTCCGAGGGAGATGCCGACATCGGCAATCAGTTGGCTGGAAAAGGAGGGGAGCGACATGGTTCCGGTGAGGCAACCGAGGCGAACCCCCTGTTGCCCTCACTTTCAAGCCGTTCTCGCCGCCCAAGGGCAAACGAAAAAGCGGCCCGAGCGGAGAGTACCGATCAGCCCTTCGACTGCGTCTTGATCTCCACCACGTCGTGGGGTGCGGCCTCGCGCTGGCCAGCCGGGCTCACCCGAACATACCGGGCTCGCTTCCGGAGGTCCGGCAGCGTCCGTGCGCCCAAGTATCCCATTCCACTCTGCAGGCCTCCGATCAGCGAGGCGAGTACGTCGTTGGCCGAGCCGGAGACTTCTTTGAGCGCCTCGATACCTTCGGCGGTGAGCTTTCGCGTCGAGTCCGTTTTGTCGTGACCATACCGCGCCGCGCTGCCGGCTTTCATGGCCGAGAGCGAGCCCATGCCCCGGTACTGCTTATAGAGCTTACCGTTGATTTCCATGATCTCGCCCGGCGCCTCACGGCACCCTGCAAGCAGACCGCCGAGGATCACCGCATCCGCGAGCGTCAGGGCCTTCACGATGTCGCCGCTCTTGGTGATGCCGCCATCGGCGATCACTCGCACCCCGCGCGCCGCCGCTTCGCGGCTGGCGACGTAAAGGGCGGTGAGCTGCGGGATGCCGACGCCCGCGACGATGCGGGTCGTACAGATGGAGCCCGGACCCTGACCGACCTTGATCGCGCTCGCGCCGCAGTCGGCGAGGTATCGCACGCCGTCACCACTGGTCACGTTACCCGCGATGATGGTGAGGGCTGGAAAGTGCTGGCGGACCAGTCGCACCATGTCGCCGACCCCGGCGGTGTGACCATGAGCGGTGGAAACGGCAACGGCATCGACGGACTCTTCGACAAGCTGGCTGACATGCGTCAGGATGCGGTCGCGATCGAGCGAACCATCGGCCAGACGAACCGGGGCGATCGCGGCGCCGACCACGAGACGGAATTCACCGTCGCGCGCGGGCTTGCGCCGAGACTTGGCCTCGGCGGTGATGCGCTCGACGTCTGAGAAGGTCACGAGTCCGCGGAGGCGATCACCGTCATCCACCACGAGCATCTTGTGGATGCCGACGTGCTCCATGAAAAAAGCGTCCGCGGCGCTGATGGGGTCGGGCTTCAGATTGCGCTCATGGAGCGTGAGGATTTCCCGCCGCGGGACCATGGCCTCAGCGACCTTTTTGGTGCGGTAGCGATCGCGGACGCTGCTGCCGGAGAGCAGGCCCATGAGCTTGCCCTCGCCATCGACGACCGGGAAGGTGCGAAACTCATAGCGCCGCTGCTCGATCATCGCCAGGACGTCGCCGACCAGTTGATCGGGCGTGACAGTGATCGGATCTTGGATGAGCCCGTGGATGTGGCGTTTCACCCGCGCGACCTCCTTGATCTGCTCGCGGGCCGTCATGTTGTAGTGGATGACGCCGAGCCCTCCGTTGAGGGCCATGGTGATCGCCATTTTGGCTTCCGTCACCGTGTCCATGTCGGACGAGATGATGGGGATCGGCAGCCTCAGGGACTCGGAGAGGGCGGTCGAGGGGTCCGCATCCTTGGGCAGAATGTCCGAGAAGAGGGTAGCCAATGAGACGTCATCGAACGTCAGGGACGTCGGCCGATTGGCGCGGAAGAAATCATCGGCCCCCAGGTAGAACTCGCGATCCGAGGGCGAACTGAGGGGAGAGTCGTGGGCAACCGGGCTCATGGTTGCCAAGAAGGAGGTAAAGGTGCGGGGCGGAAGGGCAAATGCATTTTCGGCCCGCGAGAAAATCAGGCCTCCGGTGGTGGCTGGCGGAGCGTCCAGATCATGTAGAGGCCGACGCCCGTGCAGATTCCGGCGTCGGCGATGTTGAAGGTCGGATAGACGTAGCTACCGAAGTGCAGATCGATGAAGTCGACGACGTGGCCGTGGAGCAGTCGATCTACGAAGTTACCGACGATGCCGCCGCAGAGCAGGCCGAACCCCGTTTGCACGGTTCGGAAGCGCAAGCCCAGAGAGGATCGCCAGGCGTAGATGCCGACGAGGGTCACTAGAGCGAGGCCGGCCAACAGCGTACTGCGGCCGGTGAAGAGACTCCAAGCGGCTCCCGTGTTGCCGACGTGGGCGAGGTAGAAGAATCCGTCGATGACGGTGATCGCGCCGGGCGGACCGTAGGTTCCGAACGGGAGTGTGGCAAAGACCCAAGCCTTGGATCCTTGGTCCAGCGCGAACACAACGAGGGCCAAGGCCCAGAAACGCCGGTAGGCGAGGATGCGCTCCGCCCAACCCCGAGTCGGGGAGGGCGGCGTGGTACGACTGGACACGGGGGCGCTCAATCGTCGCCGCCGTCGTCGCTAGCCATCGATGCGCCCTCTTCACCGAGTTCGCCGAAGAGCCCGGCTCCGGTCCGGGTCCGGTAGCGGTTGCGTTCGATCTCCTTCTGCGCCTCCGCCGAGTAACGGGTGAAGGGAACGGCGAGGAGACGCTCCTTGGCGATCGGCTTCTGCGTGATTTCGCAGATGCCATAGGTACCGGCCTTGATGCGCTGGATTGCCGCTTCGATCTCGGAGAGAGCCTCCTGCTCACTCGAAACGAGGCTGAGCGCGAAGTCGCGGTCGAAGGTGTCGGTCCCGGCGTCCGCCATGTGCTGGCCGTAGCTCGACAGGTCGCCGGCGTCCTCCTTGGACGAGCGCTTCAACGTGTCCTCGGTGTGCTGGTCCAACTGGCCGGTCACATGATTGCGCAGCTCGATGAGCAGGCGATAGTAGCGTCGGTACTTTTCGGGAATGTCGGCGTCGGACTCAGCGTTGGGGGCGCTGGTCTTGCGAGGGTTGAAGCCGAGGATGTCGGCAAGCGACGCGGCCTTCACGTGATTCGGGGTCGCCGGCTTTGCCGCGGGCCGGATTTCCGTCACCTTGCCGGGTTTGGCCTTGATGGCGGTGACCTTACTTTTTGTCGCATTCTCGCTGCCCTTGGCGGCGACTTTCGCGAGTTCGCGCACCTCCTCCAAGGAGAAGGCGATCGGCTTGGCCGGCTTGCGGCTGCCCAGAATCTTGTTCCGCAGCGCATCGCGGGCCTTGCCCTTGTCGGCTCCTTGAGTCGGCTCGACCGCCTTGGCCGGTGCGGCCGCTTTACTGGGTGCGGTCGCCTTGTTGGGTGCGACGGGCGGTTTGCTGGCTGGCTTTGCGTGTGTAGCCACAGCTTGGGCCGGCGCGGCTTTGGCCGGAGCGACGGCCTTTGTGGGCGGCGGTGCCTTTGCTGGCACCGGTTTGGGTGCTGCCTTCTTGACGGTGGGCTTGGACGGCGCTTGACGCGCCTTCTCGGGAGAGGGTTTCTTGTGCACGTGAGACGGAGAGGATTTCTTGGAGGCGGGAGCCTTCGCGGTCCGGGAGGGTTTCTTCTTTGCCATGGCGGGGTATTTTTTTTTGGGGGGTATTTTTAGAGGGCTTCCGAACAGCGCGGGCAGATCTCGCCGTGCGGGGTGGAGCACAGCTGAGGGACCCAGCGCCAGCAGCGGGGGCAGCGGTGATGACCGAGTTCTTGGGCGTGGCGAACTCCGACCGCGACGCCACCTTCCGCGCTGGTCGCGGAGGTGACCTCGACCTGCGACACGATGAAGAGCTCGGGCAGCAGGTCGCGGTGGGCCGTCAGCAAGGTGAGCGAGTCCGCGTCCCGCGTGGTGAGCTGGATGGCGGCATCGAGCGACTTGCCGAGCTTGCCGGCGGCACGCAAGGGTTCGATGGATTCGTTGACGCGGCGGCGGATGTCGAAAAGGCGAACCATATCCGCATCAAGGCTGGGCTGATTCCACTCGGCGGGAAGCGAGGGCCAGTCTTGCAGATGGATCGAAGCGAGGCGCGGGTCTTTGCCCACGAGGCCTTCGGCCGACGGCAAATCCTGATTGAAGTGCGCATGGCACCACGCTTCGTCAGCGGTCAGGCTGAGGATGGGGGCGAGGATTCGCACCAGCGTGTGGAACAGATGGTGGATCGCGGTCTGCGACGAGCGGCGCAGCGGATGGGCGGTGCCGAGCGTGTAGAGGCGATCCTTGAGAATGTCGTGATAAACGGCCGAAAGCGTGACCGCGCAGAACTGGTTGCACAGTTGGTAGACGCGGTGGAACTCATACGCCTCGTAGGCTTGCACGCACTCCCGTTCCAGCGTGAACAGTTGGTGGAGCGCCCAGCGATCCAAGGCATCGAGGTGGGCGAACGGAATCGCATCCCGGGACGCGTCGAAGTCGCACAGGTTCGAGAGCTGGTAGCGAAACGTGTTGCGGAAGAGCCGGTAGGCCTCGGCAGCATTGTTCAGGATCTTCTCGGAGAGCGTAATGTCCTCGGTGAAGTTCTGGGAAGCGATCCACAGCCGGATGACATCCGCGCCGTATTGGGCGATGAAGTTGTCTGAGGTCGGGGGCTTCTCGTATTGGCCGGACTTGGAAATTTTCTTCCCGTCCTCACCGACAATGAAGCCGTGCGTGAGAACCGCCTTGTAGGGCGCGGCGCCGTAGGCGATCACCGAGGTCCAGAGCGAGGACTGGAACCAGCCGCGGTGCTGGTCGCTGCCCTCAAGGTACAGGTCCGCGGGCCACTGGGTGTTGCCCTGACTCCGACGCAGAACGGCGGCGTGCGAGGACCCGGAGTCGATCCAAACGTCGAGCGTGTCGCGTCCAGCGGTGAGCTCGCTCGCAGGCGGCCAGCCGGCAGGGAGTGGCACCCCGCTGAGGATTTCTGAGGCCGGCGCATCGTACCAGAAATTGCTGCCGCGCTCGGCGATCTTCGCTGCGACGGCGCGGACTACGCCAGCGTCGAGGTAGGGCGTGCGCTGAGTGTCGTAGAAGGCGACGATCGGCACTCCCCAAGAACGCTGACGGCTAATGCACCAGTCCGGACGGGCCTCGACGGCACCGCGAATCCGATTCTCGCCCCAACTGGGAATCCAGCGCACTTCCGGAAGCGCGTGGAGAGCCACCGCACGCGGCGAGGGCGAGGAAGCCGTTCCATCTCTGCCGTCCAAGCTCACGAACCATTGGTCGACTGCGCGGAAGATGATAGGCGTCTTGGAGCGCCAGCAATGCGGGTAGCTGTGGACGTAGCGTTGCCGCGCGAAGAGGGTCTGGGTCTCCGCCAGTCGCTTGAGCACGGCAATGTTGGCGGGGGAGGTTCGCTTCGCCGCGAGATCCTCCACGGTCTCCAGCGTCGATAGTCCGACGAAGTCGGCCGGTACTTGGCCATCATTGACGTACCGGCCGTCGTCGCCCACCGGACAATACGCCGGGAGTCCGTAGCGCAGGCCCGTGAGATGATCCTCCGAGCCGTGTCCAGGGGCGGTGTGGACGGCTCCGGTACCGCTGTCCGTGGTGACGTAGTCCGCCAGCACGATGGGCGAGGGGCGATCGATGAACGGGTGGCGGGCCGCGAGATGTTCAAGGTCTCGACCGTTGACGGTCGCGACCACGTGGGCCGGAGCCTCACTTTTCGCCGCTGCCAGCACGGAAGCGAGCAGCGCCTCGGCCACCACGATCCGCTCGGCACCCAAATCCGCGACCACGTACGCCACTTCGGGGTGAACCGCGATCGCGAGATTCGCGGGCAGTGTCCACGGGGTCGTGGTCCAAATGACTACAGACAGCGGCTTGTCGGCGGGGAGGCCGCGCGCCTGAGCGACGTCTGCGGCAACCGGAAACCTCACCCAGATCGCCGGGGAAACATGGTCCCGGTACTCGATCTCCGCCTCGGCCAGAGCCGTCTCGAAGGGGATCGACCAGTAGACGGGCTTCTTGCTGCGATAGACGAGGCCGCGTTCGACAAACGCCGCAAAGGTACGGACGATATCGGCCTCGAACTCCGGGGCCTTCGTCTTGTACTCATGGGCCCAGTCGGCAAGGACGCCGAGTCGCTTAAACTGGGTCTTCTGCCGCTCAATCCAGCCCTCGGAAAACGCATCGCACCGAGCCCGCAGTCCGGAGGTGGACACCGTTTCTCCCTTGGCCTGCAGTTCGCGCGCCACCTTCTGTTCGATCGGCAGTCCATGACAGTCCCATCCTGGAACGAAGGGAGTGCGGAAACCACGCAAGTTCTTGTAACGGAGCGTGATATCCTTGAGCGTCTTGTTCAGGGCCGTGCCGATATGCACGTCTCCATTCGTGAACGGGGGCCCGTCGTGGAGGACGAAGGCCGGTTGTTCGGCTCGGTTGCGCTGAATGGCGCCGTACAGGTCGGATTTCTCCCACCACGCGAGGCGGGCGGGTTCCCGCTGGACGAGATTCGCCCGCATGGGAAATTCGGTCCGCGGGAGTTGCAGGGTGTCCTTAAGGTCTTTCGCCATGCCAAAGAAGGGTCGCCGAGGGTATGTCGACCCCGGGGGTAGTCAAGGCAGGGCGGACCGAAAGTCGGTCCCCCCCTGAGATCAGGCCCGATTTGGCTGCGCTAAGGCTCGTTTCGCGAGCGCGAGGCCGGCACTCAGGCAGGCCGAAAGGGCGATCCCGTCCCGGACGTGGCCGCCGATCAATAGTCCTGGCTGGGCGTTCTCGACGGCCTCCACCGACTGCATGAAGGCCTCGTAGCCCAGGTTGTACTGGGGGATCGCTCGCGGCCAGCTGCGGTGCCGGACGATACTGGGTTCCCCGGTGACGCCAAGGAGAAGGCCGACTTCCTCGCGAGCCACCGCGATGGCCTCCGCCGCGGAGAAAAGTCCGCGCTCTGGATGGAGCGTTCCACCGAGCATGACGGTGAGGCCTACGTATCCTTCGGGGGCGCGGCCTGGAAAGAGGGAGGAAGAGAACAGAACGCCAAGGATGCGGCGCTTTTCCACTTCGGGGACGAGGACGCCAAAGCCATCGAGGGGGTGGCGCACCTGATCGCGCCGGTAGCCGAGGAAGACCGATGTGACGGGCGGGTACTCGATCTGCTGGAGGGCGGCCAGAGGGCGTTGCTCCGGTTCGCCGATCGCGAGACGCGCCAAGGCGGCCGCTGGGAGTGCGAGGAGCACGGCGCTGAAGGTTTCGCTACCAGTCTCCGCTCCGCGGGCCCAGCACACGTCCCACCCGCCACCTCTCGTCCGCATCACCGCATCCACGCGCGTCCCGACCGCGATCGTGGGCGCGGGGAGTGCGGCCGCCAACGCGGCCGGGATCCCGTGAAGTCCCTCCGGAAGCGAGACCATCCGGGCGCGCGGTTCGCCCCGCTGCCGACGCGCTTTGGCCAAAGCCAGCATGCCTCGGATCAGCGATCCGGACCGTCGCTCAGCTTCCCAGAGTTGAGGAAAGGCGTGCCGCGCCGACAAACGAGTGGGGTCGCCGGCGTAAATCCCGCTCACGAAAGGCTGGAGCGCAGTGTCCACCCATTCCTGCCCAAGGTGCTCCGCCACGAGCGTCGCGACGCTCACGTCGGCCGTGCGGGCGTTGCCCCGGCCGCGCAGGACTTCGCGCACGATCCGCGCTTTGGCCGCCGCAGAGAAGAGGGGAGTCGCTACGAAAGAGACGGGCGACGTGGGGAGGGCGAGGACCCGGCCACCGCGGACAAGAAACCGCTTCTTCGCCGATCCTCCTGCGACTTGCAGACGCGGGGAGAGCCCGAGTTCGTCGAAGAGCCCGGTCACCCCGGCATCATTCAGCAGCAGGGAATTTGGTCCCGACTCGATCAGCCAGCCGTCCGTTGTCTGCTCCGTCTGGACCGGCCCGCCGATGGTGGAGGCGGCCTCGAACACGCGCACCGGAATGCCGGCTCGCGTGAGTCGGTAGGCCGCAGTCAGTCCAGTTACGCCGCCTCCAATGACGGCAATCCGGACGGGTGAGGTGGAGTCAGAGGTCACGCGTCCAAGATAGTCCAGCGGTGGATCATCGTCTGGTCATTTTTTGCCCTCCGGTGGGCGAATTCCACTCAACGCCAACCGGTTACCGTGTCGACCAATGCCTCCATGCAGGCGATGCGGGCCTGTGGAGTGATACCGTGACCCAGATTGAAGATGTGCCCGGTCTCGCCGCGCATCGTCTCCAAGAGCCGCGAGGACTCACGGCGGACGATTTCCGGGGTCGTCTGCATGAGGACCGGATCGAGGTTGCCCTGGAGAGCAATGGTCTTCGGGACAGCGGCGCGGGCGGCACGCAGATCGACCGTCCAGTCGACGCTCAGCACGCGAGCGCCCGTGAAGGTCTGGTCGATCAGATGGGAGCCGGTACCTTTGGCGTACAGAATGACGGGGAACTCTCGCGGGAGGGCGGCGATGATCTGGCGAATCCAGCGTAGCGACGCTGCTTCGTAGTCGGCTCCGGCGATGATGCCGCCCCAAGAGTCGAAGATCTGGATCGCGTCGGCACCGGCTGCGATCTGCATCTTGAAATAAGCGATGAGACTTTCGGTCAGGCGCTCGAGCAGGGCTTCGAAGAGCGGTCGATCCGTGTAGAAGAGGAGCTTGATGCGCTCGAATTCATCCGAGCTGCCGCCTTCGACCATGTAGGTGGCGAGGGTCCAGGGTGAACCTCCGAATCCAAGAAGCGCGCGTTGCCCACCGAGTTCCTGCTTCAGGAGTCGAAGGGCATCAGCCACGTAGTGGAGACGCTCTGGGACGGCGTGGGCGGGAGCGAGTTGCTCGACCTGCGCGCGGCTGGAAAGCGCGAATTGCATGGCGATGCCGCCGGTGTCACGAAATGCGTACGGTTGGCCGAGCGCCTCCGGGATCACGAGGATGTCGGAGAACAGGATTGCGGCATCGATGCCGGGAAAGCGGCGGAGCGGTTGCAGCGTGACCTCGGCAGCCAACGCCGGGGTGCGCACCATCTCCAGGAAAGAGGACTTGGCCTTGAGCTCGCGGTACTCGGGCAAGTAGCGCCCTGCCTGCCGCATCACCCACAGCGGTGGCCGCTCCAGAGGTTGGCAGGCGCAGGCACTCAAGAAGCGTTCGCGGGAATTCATGCGGAAGGGGAAAGGGGCATGGCGGCCCAGTCGCGCGGTTGGAGGAAGTACTCGGTCAATCGCGCCTCGGGAGAATCGGCGGGGGGCGTCCATCCGTAATCCCAGCGCACGAGCGGCGGCAGGCTCATTAGGATCGATTCCGTGCGCCCGCCACTCTGGAGGCCGAAGTGGGTGCCGCGATCCCAGACGAGGTTGAATTCAACGTAGCGACCACGCCGATACAGTTGAAAGTTGCGCTCCCGCTCGCCGTAAGGCGTGTCACGCCGACGCGCGATGATGGGTCGGTACGCGGGCAGGAAGGCATCCCCGACGGCCCGCAATAACCCGAAACTTGCGTCGAAGCCCAAGGTGTTGAAGTCGTCGAAAAAAAGTCCGCCGATGCCCCGAGCCTCCTGCCGGTGCTTGAGGAGGAAGTAGTCGTCGCATTGCCGCTTGAAGCGAGGGTACAGTTCGCTTCCGAAGGGCTCAACCGCCGCGCGGGCGGTCTGGTGCCAGTGGATCGCGTCCTCTTCGAAGCCGTAGTAGGGAGTGAGGTCGAATCCGCCGCCGAACCACCATACGGGTGAGGAGCCGTCTTCCGCCTCGCCGGTGGTGAAGAAGCGCACGTTCGCGTGGCTGGTCGGCACATAGGGATTACGGGGATGGAGTACGAGTGAGACTCCGACGGCAGTCCAGGGGCGCCCGGCCAATTCGGGACGGTGCTGGGTGGCCGATGGCGGCAGTCGCGACCCGTGGACGCGTGAGAAGGCCACGCCGGCCTTCTCGAAGAGGGCGCCGTTGGACAGCACGCGAGTGCGTCCTCCGCCCCCCTCCGTACGCGTCCAGGCATCTTCAACGAAGCTGGCCTCACCGTCGTCTGCGGCGAGCGCCCCGCAGATGCGATCCTGCAGCTCGGTCAGGTAGCGTTCGACAGTGGCCAGGGCAGCGGACATGACGGGAAATCAGGGGCGCGGACGAGGAAAGCGTACGGTGGGCAGCGATTCCGCCGGGCTGGGCACGGTTTGGCTGGCTGCAGGGGATGCGCTGCCGGCGGCACCAGAGGGAGGCTGGAGGAAAGGACTTTCGTCCGCACGCTGAAAAACCGCGAGGTTCGCACCTTGCGCGAAGAAGCGCTCGAAGAGCTCCGCAACCTTGATGTCCCGGCTTTTTGCGTCCGGGCTGCCAACGACGACAACGATGAGGCGCCGACCGTCGCGCTCTGCGGTGGCCGCAAGGCAGAAGCCGGCCGCTGCCGTATAGCCCGTCTTGAGCCCATCCACCCCGCGAACCTTTGCGAGGAGGTGGTTGTGATTGCGCATGATGACTTCGCGCGGTGGTGGCTGGCCGGGTCGGAAAGTTCTTTCCCGCACGGACGAGTACGTGAGGACGTCCGTGTGGAGGAGGAGCTCGCGGCTGAGCAGGGCCAAGTCTCGCGCGGTCGTTGCATCAGTATCCGATGCCTTTCGGCTGCGGGGTGGAAGCCCGTGCGGAGTGCGAAAGGTCGTCCGCTCCATGCCAAGGCTTTGGGCGCGGCGATTCATTTCGCTGACAAATGCTGCAACCGAGCCGTGCGCGGCGCGCGCGAGGGCGTGTGCCGCATCGTTGGCGGACTGGATGAGAAGCGCGTGGAGGAGTTCCTCGACCGTGAAGGTCTCGCCGGCTTCGAGCCAGACCTGCGTCCCACCCATGCCGGCGTCTTCCCGGGTGATGGTGATCGGCGTGTTCAGCGTGAGGGACCCGGCACGGAGGCAATCGTGGACCACGAGGAAGGTCATCAGCTTCGTGACGCTCGCCGGGGGATTTGCTCGGTCGGCTTGTTCCTCAAAGATCACCTGACCGTTCGCGGCATCCATGACGAGAGCGCCGCGATACTCCGGCTGTGCCGCGTGGGCGGTCAGCCCCAATGAGAGGATGACAAGCGCGAGCCACGCTCGAAGTGTTGCGAAGGAGCGATGCATGGTCGGGAAAGGCCGAATCAGGAAGAGCCGGAAATCTGCTCGAGCGGCAGTTCGCGCAGGCGAAGTTCGGGATTTTTCTCCTGAAAGTAGCCCATCGTCCAGTCGTTCGGGAAGAGCACCACCGGTTGGTCAAAACGGTCGGATCCGAAGCTCACACCGCTGGCCACAATCAGTGATCCGGGATTTTTTAGGCTGGGATGCGGTTCGACCCAGCGAAGGATGGTCCAGGGCGCGGCCTCCAAGCGTGACTCTGCTCCGTACTCTGACTGTAGCCGATACTGGACCACTTCAAACTGGAGCGGACCGACCGCGGCGAGCAGCGTCGAACCGGGCGGCGCGTGTCGCGCGGCGAACGACTGTACCACACCCTCCTGCAGCAGCTGATCGAGCCCGGCGCGAAACTTCTTCGCATCGGACGGGTTTGGGTTCGAGATGTAGGTGAAGACTTCCGGAGGAAAGCGGGGAATTTCGTCGAAAATGATGCTCTTGTCCTCCGTCAGCGTGTCGCCGATGCCGAAGGAGTCGTGACCGACGAGTCCGATCACGTCGCCCGGGTAAGCCTCATCGACCGTTTCGCGCTCCTGGCCGAACAGCTTGTGCGAAGAGGACAGGCGGACGGTGCGTCCGGTGCGTGAGTGCACCACCATCATGTCGCGGGTGAACTTTCCCGAGCAGACGCGCAGGAAGGCGATCCGGTCACGATGCTTTGGATCCATGTTCGCCTGGATTTTGAAGACGAAGCCGGAAAACTTGGGATGCGTCACCGGCACCACGTCCGTCGGCGACGGGGGCGTCGCCTCGGCCTTGGGGGCCGCGGAGGCCGCCAGGGCCGCGCCCGGAACGGACACGCGGCGCGGCGCCGGCGGTACCGAATGCTCAAGGAATCCGTCGAGCAGCAACTGGATGCCGAAATTGTTCACGGCGCTGCCGAAGTAGACCGGGGTCTGCTTGCCTGCGCGGACCGCCGCCAGATCAAAGGGGTGCCCGGCACCGTCGAGCATCTCCAGCTGCTCCGTCACCTCGGCGTAGGTGTAGTCGTCCAGGCGGGAACGGACTGCGGTATCCTCAAGGGAGGTGACGTTTACCGGAGCCTGATACGAGCCTCCCGGCACGCGCTCGAACAGATGCACTTGTCGCGAACGCCGATCGAAGACGCCGCGGAACGAAGGACCATTGCCAAGCGGCCAGATCAGCGGCGTCGCCTGAATTCCCAGAACGCTTTCAAGCTCATCTACCAGCGCGATGGGGTTCAGCGTCGGCCGGTCGCACTTGTTCATGAACGTGAAGATCGGAACCCCGCGGCGACGGCAGACCTCGAAGAGCTTGCGCGTCTGGGCCTGCACGCCCTTACCGGCGTCAATGACCATCAATGCGGCATCGACCGCCGTGAGCACCCGGTAGGTATCCTCCGAGAAATCTTTGTGACCTGGCGTATCCAGCAGATTGACTGCAAATCCGCGGTAATCGAATTGCAGTACGGTAGAGCTGATGGAAATCCCGCGTTGCTTTTCGAGCTCCATCCAGTCGGACGCCGTGGAGCGCTGATTCTTTCGTGCCGTGACGGTACCCGCGAGGTGGATGGCGTTTCCGTAAAGCAGGAACTTCTCGGTCAGCGTGGTCTTGCCCGCGTCGGGATGGGAGATGATCGCGAAGGTGCGACGGCGGGCGATTTCAGCGGCGGCAGACATGCGGGAAACGTCCATCGAAGGGGTGGAGGAGGGCGGGGGGAAGCGCAAAAGCGTAGGAACGCCGGCGCAATTCACAGTTCGTTTATCTTTCGTTGGCTCAGTTGAGGCCCGTGGTGTGCCGAGTTCTCCGTCATGTACTCCGTCATTTTGTTCGTGCTTGGCGCCGTCGTGTTCACCGTTGCCTGCAAGAGCCTCGCGGCGTACGTGTCGCGCCGGGAGCCGAGCCCGGCCCGCCGGGATACAGGGACCGTCGCCTACGGCCGGACGCAGGCGGACTAACCGTTCGGTGTTTTTGCTTTGATCCGACGCTGGGCGCCGTTGAGGTGGCCTAATGTCAAACCACGTCGGAACGCTGAAGCTGAAGCCGAACGCCCGCGCGCGGGTGCTCCAAGGGCACCCATGGGTGTTCGCTAACGAGGTCGAGGCGCTGGCGCCTGCGTCGTTCGACGGGGAGGTGGTGGAGTGCCGGGATCGCGCGGGTCGTTTTCTGGGTAGCGGGATCTACAATTCCCGCTCGCAGATTGTCTGGCGCCGGATTTCCCGGGATCGCGTCGCTTTGGATGAGGTGTATTTCAGGAGTGCCCTGACCCGGGCGAAGGCGCGTCGCGATGCGCTGGGCTCGGAATGGGGCATGGTGCGCCGCTTGGTGTGGTCTGAGGCGGACGATCTACCCGGTGTGGTGGTTGACCAGTTTGGAGATACGCTGGTGGTGCAGATTCAGACGCTGGCCATGGAGCGGCGACGTACCGCCTTGGAAGCCGCGTTGCAGGCGGTGGTGGCGCCCGCTGAGATCATTTATCGAAACGACGGTACGCTGCGCCGTCTCGAGGGTCTGCCGAGCGAGGTGTTCACGCGTTCGGGGCGAGCATGGGAGCCGCGGTGGCTCACGATCGACGGCGTGGATGTCTGGCTCGATCTGCAGCATGGCCAGAAGACCGGGTTCTACTTGGACCAGCGTCGGCAGCACGCCCTGGTCGCGCGCCATTGTGCGGGACGGCGAGTTTTGGATGCCTTCTGCAATCAAGGAGGCTTCGGCTTGCATGCGGCTCGTGCCGGGGCCGCCGAAGTCTTGGGCCTCGACAGTGCCGAGGATGCGGTCGCGGCGGCGCGCCGGAACGCCGAGCGCATGGGAGCCGGCGCTGCACGGTTCGCGGTGGCGAACGTCTTCGACTGGTTCAACGATGCGGCCCGGCAGCAAGAACCGGCGTGGGACGTGATCGTTCTCGACCCCCCTCCGTTCGCCAAGTCGAAGTCCGCGTTGGAGGGCGCGCTGCGTGGCTACAAGGAGATCAATCTCCGGGCCATGCAACGGTTGGCCCCCGGTGGCTTGCTCGCGACCTACACGTGCTCGCACCACATGCAAGATGCAGAACTTCGCGGCGTGCTCGCCGAGGCGGCCGCCGATGCGCGGCGACGCGTCACCGTGGTGGAACACTGCCACCAGCCACCGGATCATCCGGTGCTTATCACCATGGCGGAGAGTGAATATCTCCGCGGATACCTGCTCCGGGTGGACTGAGCACCCGGAGTCAGGCTTGCGCGGTGGCGCTTACAGCTTGCCGCCGTAGATCGCGCTGGCGCCCAGTTCCTCCTCGATGCGGAGCAACTGGTTGTACTTCGCCACGCGGTCGGTGCGGCAGAGCGAACCAGTCTTGATCTGGCCGGCATTGGTCGCGACGGCAATGTCGGCGATGGTGACGTCCTCGGTCTCGCCTGAACGGTGCGAGATCACCGCCGTGTAGTTGGCCTCCTTGGCCATCTCCACCGCGTCGAACGTCTCGGTCAGCGATCCGATCTGGTTGACCTTCACGAGAATCGAGTTGGCCGTGCCGGTATCGATGCCCTTCTTGAGGAAGGCGGTGTTCGTGACAAAGAGATCGTCGCCCACGAGCTGGACACGGTCACCGATGGCGTCGGTCAGCTTCTTCCACGTGGCCCAATCGTTCTCTGCGCAGCCGTCCTCAATCGAGATGATCGGGTACTTGGAGGTGAGCTGGCGGTAGAATTCGACGATCTCGTCGCCGGAGAGAATGCGGCCAGAGGACTTCTTGAAGACGTAGTGTTTCTTGTCGGCGACGTAGAACTCGGATGAGGCGACGTCCAGTGCGAGCGCGATGTCCTTGCCGAGCTTGTAACCGGCGTTCTTGACCGCAGCCGCGATCGCATCGAGAGCGGCCTCGGCGGAGGCGAGCTTCGGGGCGAAGCCGCCTTCGTCACCGACCGCGGTGGAAAGACCCTGCTCCTTGAGCACCTTCTTCAGGGCGTGGAACACCTCGCAGCCCATGCGCAGACCCTCGCGGAACGAAGGGGCGCCGACGGGCATGATCATGAATTCCTGGAAGTCGATCGGGGCATCTGAGTGGGCGCCGCCGTTCATGATGTTCATCATCGGGACCGGCAGCACCTTGGCGTTCGGGCCGCCGAGGTACTTGTAGAGCGGCTGACCGAGGGCCGCCGCCGCGGCGTGGGCCGTGGCCAGCGAAACGCCGAGGATCGCATTTGCCCCGAGCTTCGACTTCGTGCTCGTACCATCGAGCTCGATCATGGCCCGATCGATGCCGGCTTGATCCACCGCGTCGTGTCCGACCAGTACCGGAGCGATCACGCTCTTGACGTTACCGACCGCGGCGAGGACGCCCTTGCCGAGGTAGCGACGCTTGCCGTCCGTGCCCTTGGGCAGGGACTTGACGGGGGCCGAGCTGTCGCGGAGCTCGTGCGCTTCGTGTTCGCCGGTCGAAGCGCCCGACGGTACGGCGGCGCGGCCGAGCGCGCCGGAGGCGAGGCGGACATCGACCTCGACGGTCGGGTTGCCTCGGGAATCAATGATCTCGCGAGCGGAGATGGCGGTGATGGTGGTCTTGCTCATGGTGAAAAAGTAGGAAGGACGATACAGGACACGAAGACCCGGAAGTCAGCACGAGCGTCGCGGGGGAGAAAAGCAGAAAGCAGGCCGACTGTGCCTCCGCGGCGATCGGTTCAGTGGGTGAAGCAAAGCGCAACCTCGTGGCGGTAACGTCCGGACTCATGGGACGGGTTGCGCTAGCGGCCTTGGCGGGAAACGTTTGCCGCTGCTCCGTCATGCCGTTCCAGCTCCACTCCGACTATGCTCCGACCGGAGATCAGCCCCAGGCGATCGCCCGGCTTGTCGCGTCCATCCGGGCGGGTAACCGGGATCAGACGCTGCTCGGGGTGACGGGTTCAGGGAAGACCTTCACGATGGCGAACATCATCGCGCAGTGCGATCGCCCGACGTTGATCATCTCGCACAACAAGACCCTCGCCGCCCAGCTCTACTCGGAGTTTAAGCACTTTTTCCCGGAGAATGCCGTCGAGTATTTCGTTTCGTACTACGATTATTACCAGCCCGAGGCGTACGTGGCATCCTCGGACACTTACATCGAGAAGGATTCTTCCATCAACGAGGAGATCGAGCGCTTGCGCATCGCGGCGACAAGTTCGCTGGTTTCGCGGCGGGACGTGATCGTCATCGCGAGTGTTTCGTGCATTTACGGGCTTGGCTCTCCCGAGGAGTTTCAGCAACTGCGTATCTGCCTGCGCCGCGGCGAGCCCCTGGGACGCGGGGCTCTGCTCGAGCGCTTGGTCGACAATCTCTACGAGCGCAACGATTATGAGCTCAAGCGCGGTCGCTTCCGGGTGCGGGGCGACGTGATCGACATCATGCCGGCCTACAGCGAGCAGGGACTGCGGGTGGAGCTCTGGGGGGACGAAGTCGAGGCGATTGCGGAGTTTGATCCTCTGACCGGAGCCGTGACTCGTCGGCTTGAGCAATTTGATTTGTATCCGGCCAATCAGTACGTAACCAGCAAAGGCAAGCTGGAGGGAGCGGTGAAGGCCATCCGCAGCGAGCTCGATGGGCGAGTCGCCGAGTTTGAATCCCAGGGCAAGTATCTCGAGGCGCAGCGGGTGCGTATGCGCACCAACTACGATTTGGAGATGCTGCAGGAGATGGGGTTCTGCAACGGCATCGAGAATTACTCGATGCACCTCGCGGGGCGTAGCCCGGGGTCGCGCCCGTTCTGCCTGATCGACTTCTTTCCGAAAGATTTCCTGCTGATGATCGACGAGAGCCACGTGACACTTCCGCAGGTCGGGGGGATGTACAACGGTGACCGGGCAAGGAAACAGGTCTTGGTCGATTTCGGTTTCCGGTTGCCGTCGGCTCTGGAGAACCGTCCGCAGAGCTTTGACGAGTTCCGACAGATCACCGGTCAAACGGTCTTTGTATCGGCAACCCCGGCGCCGCTTGAGCTGGGTTGGTCGACGGTGGTGGCGGAGCAAGTGATTCGGCCGACCGGCTTGCTCGATCCTGAAATCAGCGTGCGACCGACGAAGGGTCAGGTGGAGGACCTCATCGGTGAAGTGCGGAAGGCGGTGGCCGCCGGTGAGCGCGTGCTGGTGACGACCTTGACCAAGCGACTATCGGAGGATCTCACCAGCTTCATGCGCGAGGCCGGTTTGCGGGTGGAGTACCTGCACAGTGACATCGATGCGATCGAGCGCGTGGAGATCCTGCGCAACCTGCGCCTCGGGCACTTCGATGTGCTGGTGGGCATCAATCTCCTGCGTGAAGGGCTGGACCTGCCGGAGGTCGCGCTGGTGGCGATTCTCGACGCCGACAAGGAGGGGTTTCTCCGCAGCGAAACCTCGCTGATCCAGACCGCCGGCCGCGCGGCCCGTCACGAGTCTGGCCGGGTCATCTTTTATGCGGATGTGATGACGCAGTCGATTCGCCGCACGATCGAGGTGACCGGGCGTCGGCGAGCGCGGCAGATGGAGTACAATCTCGAGCATGGCATCACTCCGCGGTCGGTAAAGCGGGCGGCGCAGGCCAGTCTTCAGCAGGCTCCGGGCGCGGTGGAACCGCTTCCAGACGCAGTGGCGGCGGAGGCTGGTTCGGAGGATGTTGCTGCGGTCATCGCGGAACTAGAAGCCGACATGACCGAGGCCGCGGGACGGCTTGAATTCGAGCGGGCCGCGCTCCTCCGCGATCAGATCGATGCGCTCCGCAGTGGTGACGTGCGCAAGGCCGCGCTCGCTCCCCGGAAACCGGCGGCGGGGCGGGGGCGCGGACGCCGTCGCTAGGATGTCGGAAAACGAAGGGCGAAAGCCCGCTACGCCCACTCGGGCGGATTCTGGTGCTGTGGCTTGAGCACTCCGATGCACGGCAGGTTGCGGTAGCGCTCCGCGAAATCCAAGCCGTAGCCGACGACAAACTTATCCGGGATCGAGAAGCCGACAAAGTCTGCCTCGAACGGCACCTCCCGGCGCCCCCGCTTGTCCAGCAGCACGCAGACCTTCACGCTTGCGGGGTCCTGCTTGCGGATGAGGTCAACCACCACCGAAAGCGTTTTACCCGTGTCGAGGATGTCGTCGATCAACAGCACATGGCGGTTGGTCAGGTCCAGCGTCAGGTTGTGCAGCAGTTTGGGGCGCCCGTGGGAGCGGGTCGCATTGCGGTAGCTGGAAACACGGATGCAATCGAGCCGGACGGGGTTGGGGATCTCGCGGAGCAGGTCCGCGGTGAAGAGGATGGCTCCGTTGATCACGGAGATAACGGTGATTTCCTCCGGTCCGTAGACGCGGCTAATCTCGGCTCCGAGTCGCTTGAGGCGTCGGCGAATCGCCGTGGCGCTGACCAAGACGGTCTCGAGATCGGCATGCTCGGGCGACGGCAGGGGGCGGGCGGACATGGCCGGGAGTCAAACGCGGAGCGGGGGCGCCGGCAAGTATGGTCAAGGCGCGGCTGCGGTTATTTCCTTTGACTCGCTTCGGGAGCGAACCTTGCCTCGCACCACCCACGGACCGACTGCATGATTGCGATTCGCATTGAGAACCTCACCAAGCGCTTTGGCTCCGCGGTTGCCCTGCATGGGCTCGACCTGAAGGTGGAGGCGGGGGAGCTCTTCTTCCTCCTTGGACCGAGCGGCTGCGGCAAGACCACGCTGCTGCGCAGCATCGCTGGATTTTATATCCCGGATGAAGGTCGTATCTTCTTCGGTGACGAAGAGGTGACGAAGCTGCCTCCGCACAAACGGAACACCGGAATGATGTTCCAGAGCTATGCGCTCTGGCCCCACCTGTCGGTCGCGGCGAACGTGGCTTTTGGTTTAGAGGAGCGGAAAGTCCCGACCGCGGAGATTCGTCGCCGTGTCGGGGAAGCCCTGGAGTCGGTGCGGATGTCCGCTTACGCCGAACGCAAGCCGAACCAGCTGTCGGGCGGGCAGCAGCAGCGGGTGGCGCTCGCGCGTGCCTTGGTGGTCCGCCCGCGCTGCTTGCTCCTGGATGAGCCTCTTTCCAACCTGGATGCGAAGCTCCGGCTGGAGATGCGCTCCGAGATCCGTCGCGTCTGCAAGGAGTTCAAGCTCACAACGGTGTATGTGACGCACGACCAGAAAGAGGCGCTGTCGATCTCGGATCGCATGGCCATTCTCGAGAGTGGCCATATCCTACAGGTCGGCTCCCCTCGCGAGGTCTATCGTCGGCCGCGGCGTAAGACGGTCGCGAATTTCATTGGTGATACCGATTTTGTGCCGGGGACGGTACGTTCCCTCAAGGGCGAGTCCGTCGTGGTCGAGACGCCGGTGGGCGTATTCGAAGGGCTGCTGGGCGACCCGACCTCTCCGCCGTCGGTCGGTGCGAGCGTCACGGTGTCGATTCGACCCGAGTGTTGGACGTTGAGTGATCGCCTGCCCGAGCGGAACGGGGTCCGTGGACGGATCGGTGGCTCGACGTACCTCGGTGAGATCGCGCAGTACGACTTCCGTGTCGGAGAAACGCTCCTGAAGGTCTACGAGCTGAACCCGCGCCATCTCGGCCATGCGTCGACCGACCTCTACGCCTCGGTTGCTCCCGAGGATGTGGTGATCCTGACCGCCTGAACGGTCATCCAGCCATGTGGAAACGGGCTTTGATCGTGGCGGTCCTCGTAGCGACGGTAGCGCTTCCGTTCGTGCTGCGCCCGCCCAAGGAGGAGAGGGGCCGCGTGGATGAGACGCTGGTGATCATCACCCCGCACAATGAAGCCATCCGGCACGAGTACGCCCGGGGATTCCGCACGTGGTACCGTGAGCAGACGGGCAAGAATGTTTTCATCGACTGGCGGGTCATCGGAGGCACCAGCGAGATCGCCCGTTTTCTCGAAGGCGAATATGCCACAGCCTTCCAGAATCACTGGTCCCGCAAGCTGAAGCGTCCGTGGAGTCTGGCCATCCAGAGCGGATTTGCGAATCACCGTCTCGGTGCGGATGCCCCGCCTGAAGTCCATGAAGCGAGAAAGCTGTTCATGGAGTCGGATATTGGCTGCGGCATCGACCTTTTCTTCGGCGGAGGCACCTTCGATTTCATTCGTCAGGCCCAAGCCGGGCGCATTGTTGATTCCGGAGTCCTGAAGCGGCATCCGGAGTGGTTTTCCGACGCCGTGATCCCGCAGCGTTTCGCTGGGGAGGAATACTGGGATCGTGATGGGCGTTGGATCGGCACCGTGCTGAGCGCGTATGGCATGGTGTTCAACCGGGAGTCGCTGCGGCGCCTCGGGTTTCCGGGGGAACCCACGCGGTGGGAAGATTTGACGGATCCCCGCTTGCGCGGAGAGGTCGCATTGGCCGATCCGACGAAGAGCGGATCCATCGCGAAGGCGTTCGAGAACATCATTCAGCAACAAATGCAGCGGAGGCTCCGTGAACTGGAGAGGGAACAGGCCGGGCTGTCCGCTGCGGAGCGCGAGCGAAAGGCAGTCGTCGAGGGATGGCAGGCTGGGCTGCGCCTCATCCAGTTGGCCGGCGCGAATGCTCGGTACTTCACCGACACCTCACAAAAACCGCCAATCGATGTCGCGTCCGGCAACTGCGCCGTCGGGCTTTGCATTGATTTCTACGGACGCCAGCAGGAGGAAGCGGTGAAGCGTCGCGACCGCAGCGATCGGGTGGGGTACGTGTCACCCGCGGGCGGAACGGTGAGCTCGGTGGATCCGATCGCACTCTTTCGTGGGGCACCGAATCGGCCCGTCGCGGAGGCGTTCATCGACTATGTGCTCTCGATGGAGGGTCAGAAACTGTGGAACTTCCGCGTCGGTGTGGAAGGCGGCCCCGATCGCTTCGCCCTGCGCCGCCTGCCGGTGAGGCGCGATTTCTACGCTCAGTCGGACTGGAAAGCCTGGCGCAGTGATCCTGAGGATCGGCCTTTTGAGTCCAACGATCCGCTCATTTATCGCGCCGCGTGGACGGGTGGCCTCTTTCGCGAGATGGCCTTCATCATCCGGGTGATGTGTCTGGATCCGCACACCGAACTCATTCGGGCGTGGGGAGCAATTCTCGAGGCGACTCCGGAACGTCGAGCGGCAGCCTTGGCGCTGCTGCAGAATTTGGACGCTGTGGCTTACGACGAGGCGGGGAGCACGATCCGTCGGGCACTGATGTCCCGCAACAAGGTCGATGAGGTTGAGCTGGGTAGTCGACTGGGGCGAGCGTTTCGCCAACGCTACGAACAGGCCGAGCGAGTCGCGCGCGGTGAGTCCCCGTAACCTTGGGTCCCGAGTTCAGGCTTTGTTCGTCGGATCGTTGACGGCCGCGGGCCGGGCCGCCTCCTCGCGAGCGACGGTCTGGATGTAGCGCTGGAAGTCGGGGTCCTCTCCCTCAAGCAGCTTATCCAGCGCAGTACGGAAGTCGCTTCGCCGACACCACGAGCGGATGTAGTCGTCCCATGTTTGCCAAAGGCGCGCGGCTTGGCGGGACATTTTTTGATCGTAGACGAGGATGTAGGCGCGCTCGAACTGCGCGATCAGGATCTCAAATAACACGTGGCGTCGCTCGCGTTGTTCGTCCGTGTAAGCGGGCTGCTGTTCGGGTGGGGCCAGCAGCCGGAGGTCCGCGTGCTTCAGCGTCAGCTTCAGGAACGACTCATAGTCGTCCGCGAGTTTCAGGTAGATTTCTTCGTCATCCTTCTCCCGCTCCTTGCGCTGCTCCTGCATGAAGACCCACAGCGCGAAGGGCAGGCCGACGGCTGTCACGAGGTAGCTGATCGCTTCGAGTGCGACCAAGACGTTCAAGCCTGGGTTGCCCATGCTTGCACCTGAGCGTTGAATCCCCGCTGGTCGGAGTAGTTAAAGAACGAAGTCCCGGCAACGAAGGTATCGGCCCCGGCCTCATGGCACTGGTGCCCGGTCTGAAGATCGATGCCACCATCGACTTCGAGACGGAAAAGCAGCCCGCGATTGACTCGCCAGCGATGGATCTCCCGCAGCTTCTCCAGCATGTCGGCGCGGAACGCCTGACCGCCGAATCCGGGTTGCACGGTCATCACGAGAACCAAATCGACCTCGGACAGGAACGGCTCGATCGCCTGGGCTGGTGTGCCGGGATTGAGAACAATTCCGCATTGGCAGCCAAGCTGACGAATCCGCGCGAGCGTGGCCCGGTGATCGTAGGCGGGCTCGATATGGATGCTGATGAGATTGGCGCCGGCCTTGGCGAAGGGTTCGATGTACCGGTGCGGCTCGGCCAACATCAAATGGGTATCGAAGAACAGGTCGGAGCCGGTGCGCAACGCCGCGACCGTCTGTGGCCCAAAGGTCAGATTGGGCACGAAGTGCCCATCCATGATGTCGATGTGAAGCCAGCGGGCCTCGGCGCGAGCGGCGGCATCCGCGCTTGCCGCCAGATGGGCGTGATTTCCCGCCAACAGGGACGGTGCGAGGAGCGGCGGGTGCGGTCTCACGTTCGACGATTCATCCGGAAACACCGGATGAGGCCAGTTTTTTCGGGACTCCCTACCAGACGTCGAGCGTCGCCCCTACGGCCGCGTCGGCAAGGGCTCCGGCGAGCAGCAACCAGGTTTGCCGCTCCGCTTGACCCTGATTGCCGAACGTCTCGGCTTGCCCTGGCTCGTCGGTGAAGGCCTGCCGACGCGCGCTGAGCGGACGCCGACTAAACCATTCGGCCCGCGTGCGTGGATTCACGAGGGTCGCCTCGGCTGCTAACGCGAGCTCCAGCTTACGGGCCAGTCCCGTGTCGTTGGGGCGTACCGTGGCGATGCCGCGATCGTAGCGGACGAGCGTGACGTAGAGAATGGCCTCGGCCTCCTCGGGTGAATCGACGATCCGGATGCGGCCGTCGCGTAGGAACTTCTCGCGAATTTGAGACGTCGCTACGGTGGCGGCCTGGGGCAGCGCGGCATCGTCGCGGACGGGCGCGACGTAAAGAGTGGAGAATGCGAGGGCGGCGTCCGTTCCGCGTCGGTAATGGGTACATCCGGCCGCGCTGAAAGCGATGAGGCAGGTGAGCAACCCAGCGATGAATCGCAGAGTGTGGCGTCGCGGCATGGAGAAAACGATCGCCGCAGATGGAAACTCAGAAGAACAGGAAGCGCTTCTTCGCCGGCTGACCAGCGGCCCCGGCGGCCGCGGCGGCCGCCTCTACCTTCACCAACTGCTCCCGCGCCTTGGCTGCCGTGGTGGAGTCCGGGTACACCGTGATCGCCTCGTTGTAGAAGACGCGCGCGGCTTGGTAGTTTGAGCGCTTGTAGAAGTAGAAGTCAGCGATGCGCATCTTGCTCTCGGCGAGCGTCTCCTTCATCTGCCCCAGACCTTTCTCGGCCGAACCTACGTTTGAGTCGCTCGGGAAGAGGATCATGAAGTCCTCGAAGTAGGTGATCGCTTCCTTGGTGGAGCCTTGGTCGTAATTGGGTCCCTCCACGAGCGAGGCGTGCGTCTGCGCCAGCTTGATGTACGCATCTGGCGCGAGCAGGCTCTGAGGATAGATGTTGATCATGCGATCCAGCGCATCGATCGCCTCTTCATCATTGCCAAGCCGTTGGTGTGCCCGGGCGACGTTCATCAGGGCGAGCGGCGCGTAGTCGCTGTAGGGCGCGGTCGCGATGAGGATTTCGAAGAACTCGATGGCCTTCTCGCGGTTCGGAAATCCAGGGATGATGCCCCAGATGCGGTTCCGGGCTCCGTCAAGGAGGGCACTGGCAATGCGATATTGCTCCCCGACGATTTCGGTGAAGCGACCGTAGCTTGGGTAGCGCGTGAGGACCTGCTGGAAGTTCTCGTAGGCCTTGAAATACTGCTGCCGCTCGAGCCGCATACGGGCGGCGCGGTAGTATGCCTCCGGCGCAAAGACGGAGTTATTGTAGCGCTTGCCCACATTCTCGTAGGCCTTGGCGGCGCTGCCGAGGTCTCGGCGCTCCTCGGAGAGGCGCGCCTTGTTCATGAGTTCGGTGGCCTTGCGGGCGTCATCGCCGATCAGGCCTGAGAGTACGCCTCCCTCGATGCGCCAGCCCGTGCCGGGCGACCAGACGAGCTCCGCGCGGAGAGAACCGCCGGCGAGAAGCGCGCCCAAGAGAAAAAGACAGAATGCGCGGAAGGCGCGTGCGGACGAAGGGAGCATGGCGGAAGGACTTACCAGCGAACCAGCGCTCCCCCGTACGTCAAGCCCGCCCCGAACGCGACCATGAGAACAAGCTGGCCGGGTTGGACCCGTCCCTGCATCCGAGCTTCGTGCAGGGCGATGGGAATGGAGGCTGCGGAGGTGTTGCCGTAGCGGTCGAGATTGATGAAGAAACGGTCCAAGGGGAGCTGCAGGTACTGGGCGATCGAATCGATGATGCGCTGGTTGGCCTGATGGGGAATGATACAGTCGATCTGATCGCCTGAAACGCCCTGTTGTTCCAGCAATTCCCGGGCGACGTCCTCCATGGCGCGAACGGCGAGTTTGAAGACTTCCTTGCCCTTCATCCGGATCACCCGACGGGGATCCGTCGGATCAAGGGAAAAGGTCGCTCCGGGGATGTGCAGTAACTCGGCGGTACCGGCCACCGTGTGCAGCCGGGAGGCGAGAATGGCCGAGCCGGGACGTCTTGATGCGCCGAGCACCACGGCACCCGCTCCGTCGCCGAAAAGCACGCAGGTGGTCCGGTCCTCCCAGTCCAGGACGGACGAGAGACGCTCAGCACCGATCACCAAAGCATTGCGATAACGGCCCGAGGAGAGCATCGCCCAAGCCACGTCCATGGCGTAGAGGAAGCCCGTGCAGGCGGCGTTCAGATCGAAGCATGCCGCGCCAGAGGGGATGCCGAGCTTCTGCTGGACGAGGCATGCCGTGGCCGGCATGGCGAGGTCCGGCGTCACCGTGGCGAGGATGAGCAAATCGACCTGCTCCGGGGCAAGCTGAGCGTTCGCGAGCGCCTCGCGGGCGGCTGCGGTGGCTAGATCGGCGGTGGTTTGTCCGGGTTCGGCCACCCGGCGCTCCCGAATGCCGGTTCGGCTGACGATCCAGTCGTGCGAAGTCTCCACGCGCTGCGCGAGTTCCTCGTTGGTGAGAACACGGTGGGGCGCATAGGCGCCAGTGCCAAGGATGGCGATGGGCGAGAGGGCCATTCGGTCGTGGGGGCTCGAACGGTCGGTCGTGAAACTACGGTTGGGGATCAGCCGACGCGAGGACTGCCTGAGCGCGGGCGATATCGGCCTCAATGCGATGGTTGAGATCGACGCGCACGAATTCGCTGGCGTCGTGAATCGCATTCTTGAGCGAAAACCGATTGGCCGAGCCGTGAGCCTTGATCACGGTACCGCGAAGACCGAGCAGGGGAGCGCCGCCGTAGCGCTCCGGCTGGATGCGGCGACGAAGACCGAGAAAAGCGCCGCGGGAAATCCAAGCCCCGAGCTTGCGCACCGGGCTGGCGGAGAGCTGGGAGCGCAGTTCGTTGCGGAAAAACTTTGAAAGCGATTCCCAGCTCTTGAGGCAGATGTTTCCGGTGAAGCCATCGCACACCACGACATCCACGTGGTTGGAAAAGATCTGGAAGCCCTCGATCGGCCCAACGTAGTTCACGAGCCCGCCCAATCGCTTGAGTGCGTCGTGCGTGGCGTTGATCAGGCCGTTGCCTTTGCCTTCCTCGGTGCCGATCGTCAGCAATCCGATCCGGGGATTCTCCACCCCTAGTTCCAGCTGGCAGTAATGCTTTCCGAGGATCGCGTTGTGGACCAGGTGCTCCGCACGGCAGTCCGGGTTCGCCCCGGCGTCGATAAGGATGAAGTGCCCTTGGTCGCGCGGGATGACCGGCGCGAGGGCAGGGCGTTCGACCCCCTGAAGGGTGCGCAGCTTGAGGGTGCCCGCAGCGACGAGAATCTTCGTGTTGCCGGTGCTCACCACGGCCGCCGCCGAGCCGTCACGAACCAATTCGATCGCCCGGAGCATCGAGGCGTCTCGCTTGCGCTTGACGACCGTCATCACCTCGTCGGTGGGCAGCACCGTTTCTGCGGCGTGCTGAAGGGTGAGCTTCGGATGACTGTCCAACCCCTGAGCGGCCAAGAGAGGACGAAGGATCCGCTCGTCGCCGACAAGGGTGATCGGGCAGAGCTCGGGGAACTCTGCGAAGGCGAGCGCGAGGGCTTGGACCACTTCGGACGGCCCAAGATCACCCCCCATCGCGTCGACCGCGATCCGTGCTGGAACTCCAGCCGGTGAATCCATCGGGGGGAGTGGCACTGCGTCGGGTCTTAGACCTCGACGCTCAGAACTTGACGACCCCGATAGGTGCCGGACTTGGGGTTTACACGGTGCGGACGGCAGGCGGAGCCATCGCTCGGATCACGGGCGAGCTCAGGAGCCTTGAAGGCATTGGCAGCACGACGGTTGGCGCTGCGGCGTTTCGACTGCTTGCGTTTCGGATTAGCCATGGTGGTAAAGGGAAGTGCTGGGCCCGCCTCGACGAGGGAGCGGCGTTCTGGGTAAAGGGTGAAATTACGAGTCCCCGCGGAGGATCGTCAAGCGATCAATCCGACGAGTCTGACTCAATCGCGGACTCGAGAAGGCGCAGCTAATTTGCTGTGCCGGGCTCGCTCGGCGCGATCAGTGGGTGGAGGTGGAGCTCGGTGCCTCCGGCTTCTTGGCCTCGGCGTTGGCCACCGGGGCGGGAGCCGCCTTGGCCGCCTGTTCTTCTTCGTCGATCTCGTGGGACGCTTTCTTGAACTCCTTGACCGATCGGCCGAGGCCCTTAGCGAGCTCCGGAAGCTTCTTGGCTCCGAAAAGCAGCAGCACGACTGCGAGGATCAGGAGCAGCTCGGGCCCACCGAGACCGAAAACGGCGAGAAGCGACGCGGAAGACATGGTGACGGAAGCCTAGCTCTACGGGGTCGCCTGTAAAGGCCCGAATCGACCCGCGGATCGGTCGCTAGGGTGACGGTCCAAAAATGTCGACCCGCGAACGTCCGTCTGAAAAGCGTAGTCCACGGTACATCCCGGGGGTGTTGAACGGCATGGCGACCGCTCCGTCCTTCGACAGAGCGATCACGCCCCCGGTGCCCCCGAGCGCGGCGACGTCCGCGATCGCGGCCTGTGCCGCGGTGTGTACGGGTTCCCCGGCCAGTGCCATCCTCAGGGCAATGGTATGTGCGACGTTGGCACGAATGAAGTACTCTCCGTGGCCGGTGGCGCTGACCGCGCAGGTCCGGTTATCCGCGTAATTGCCCGCTCCGATAATGGGGGAGTCCCCCACACGCCCGAAACGCTTGTTCGTCATTCCGCCCGTGGAGGTCCCGGCTGCGAGGTTGCCCGATCGGTCCAAGGCTACGGCGCCGACGGTGCCCCACTTCCGCTCCGCGTCGAAGGCGAGGTCGGGGATCGAAAACTCGTCAGCGCTCGACTGGCGCGGATCCGCGCGCTGGGCCTGGCGCGCGGCGGCTTCGTCCCGCTGGCGAGCGCGCTCCAATTGGAGCCGGCGCCGTTCGGTCTGGAAATAGTCGTTGGGCACGCGTTCAAATCCGAGGGAGTCGGCGAACCGCTCCGCGCCTTCGCCGACGAGCATCACGTGCGGAGACTGATCCATGACCGCGCGCGCAAGTTCAATGGGATTCCGGGTGTAGCGAACGCCGGCCACTGCGCCGGCGCGTCGTTCCCGGCCGTCCATGATGGAGGCGTCCAGCTCGCAGATGCCCTCGTGGGTCAGGACAGCACCTTTGCCGGCGTTGAATAGCGGGTCGTCCTCCAGACGTTTGATCGCGGCGACGACGGCGTCGGTCGCCGTGCCGCCTTGGTTGAGGATATCGAAACCGGCATCCAGAGCGGCTTGGAGTGCCCCGCGGTAGGCGGTCTCGGCTTCGGGGGTCATCTCAGCACGGACGATGACCCCGGCCCCGCCGTGGATCGCGAGCCCGAAGGGAGCGGACTCTTTCGCGTTGCCGGGGTGCATGGCTGAGAAGAGGAGCGCCGCGCCCAGCGCTACTGCGGAGCGTGCCCCAAGCCAGTTCACGGAGTGGTCGGCGCGGTCGCGGGCGCCGCGACCGGGGAAGATGGTGCCGTGAAGGAGATCCGGCCGTAAAGTTCAAGTAGGCGGCGGCGGAGTAGCTCGTCTTCCTCCTCCGTCGTCTTGGCGTAAGTCCGCCGTTCCAACGCACGCTCGGCGAGCTCCATGCTCAGGACGTAAACGTGGCCAGCCCGCACAAAGAGGAGGTTGCCGCGCTTCGCGACGAATACCTCGCCCGTGTCGCTGAAGCTGGGCCGGTTGGCGAACATGGTGCCGTTCGGCAGCAGGTTGTACGCGAGCAGCGTGCCTTCTTCCATTCCTGGAATGAACTTCGCACTCTCCACCCGCGCTTCGGGGAAGCGTTGCTGGAAGTCGCGTTGCACGAAGTTGGTGAAGAACCAAATGAGATAGTCGCGCCGCCCGCGCGTCTCCTGCTCCCAGCGTTGGGTCGCGTCCATCTCGAAACAGGCGAGGCTAGCGTGAACGTTGAAGTCGTCCTCGAACGTCACCACTTCCGGGGTGTCCACAATCCGTCCACCGAGTTCAGGGAGCACGGGGATCGTGATCCGGTAAGCTCCGGTGGGCGACACGTAGCGGTTGCCGTCGACTCGGCCGACGAGCGCGGTCTGGGCGCAGAGAGAAGAGGTCGCGAGAGCGGTGACAGCGAACAGGAGAACAACGGGGCGCAGGCGCATGGGGAGAGAGGAAGCCTGCGCAGAGCGGGCGCTTTTTCAAGCCGTCGCTTCGGGGAGCTTCTGCCAGCTGCCGACGGGAATCTGCTCGGCCCGCGTGCGGGGATCGATCGCGGCCGCCCGTAGCCAGCCCTGCCCGTCGTCGGAGAGGCGGCCGCGGAGCAGTGCGCCGATCTGCTTGCGACGGTGTTGAAAGAGTTCGCGGATCAGGTCTCGGGTGCGGCGTGGAAAGATGAATGGCGTCGCGCGCCGGTGAAGATTCATCAGGCAGCTGTCGACTTCGGGGCGGGGATGGAAACAGGTCGCCGCGACGGGATGCCCGGGTGCCACCTCGTAGGCGGATTGGAGAAAGATCGAGATCGCGCCGAACGTCTTCGATCCCGGGGGTGCCGCGTAACGGTCCGCCGCCTCTTTCTGCAGCATCAGGACCAAGCGCTCGGGGAGGGCGTTGGAGATGACCGCGTCCATCCAGGGCGTCGAGATGGCGTACGGTAGATTCGCCACGATCTTCAGTCGGGCGGCATCCAACGGGTCCGTCGGCGTGTATCCCGCCAGCGGAAAGTCCAGCGCGTCACCTTCGAGCAGATGAAAGGTTTCGGGAAACTCCTTCACCAGGGTATCCCGGAGGTGCTGCGCAAGGCGCGCGTCGCGCTCGACGGCCCACACCTTGGCCCCGGCCTCGAGCAGCGCCCGGGTGAGCGTACCCAGCCCCGGTCCGATCTCGACCACCGCATCGCCCGGCCGCACCTCGGCGAGCTCGAGTGACTTGCGGACGATGTTTCCGTCGACGAGAAAGTTCTGTCCGAGAGCGCGCTTCGGAAAGTGGTTGATTTGGGCGAGCAGTGCCCGCGTCTCGGACGGCGAGAGTGGCATCAGCAGGCGCGAAACGAAGCGATCAGTGCCGCCGGATCGGGGGCCCGCATGAGTGCCTCGCCGCAGAGGATCGCGTGCGCCCCGGCTTGGCGGACACGATGGACGTCGGCCGGTGTCGAGATGCCGCTCTCGCTCACGGCGATCACGTGGGCAGGGAACCTTGGGATGAGCGATTCCGTCAACCCGAGATCGGTGCGGAAAATCGCGAGGTCGCGGTTGTTGACGCCGATGATCTGAGCGCCGTGATCCAAGGCGCGGCGGAGTTCGTCCTCACGGTGAATTTCGAAGAGGGTATCGAGTCCAGCGGCGTTGGCGGCCGCAAAGAGCTGGGCGATCTCGGTGTCGTCGAGGGCGCGCACGATGATCAGGATGGCGCTGGCTCCGGCTTCCGCAGCCTCAAGTACCTGGATCGGATGGACCATGAAATCCTTCCGTAGGCAGGGTAGGGCCGGTGGCGTTGAGCTAAAGTGGTTCGTGACTGCGCGGAGATCATCGAGTGATCCACCGAAGTACTTTTGGTCGGTCAGCACCGAGAGGGCACTGGCGTGGGCGGCCTGATAGCGCCGCGCCTGACTCACGGCCGAGACGTCGGCCGCGATGGCCCCCGCAGACGGGGAGCGGCGCTTGATCTCCGCGATGACCCCGAGCTGACCGTTGGCCGGTCGCAGGGCGGCAGCGAAAGAGGGCGGGCGTGGCAGGCGCTGGCGGAGCGAGCGTAACTCGCCGAGGTCGACGGGGCGGACCGAGGCGGCGATCTCCTGCCGCTTCCACGCCATGATTTCGGTAAGTTTGTCGGCCATGTTCACGGGTAGAAAACACAGCGGACGGTTGAAAACGAGAGCGGAATTCGTCGCCTCCGGCCGGACGGATTGTGCGTGCGTCCCCGGGGGCTCTTCGGCTACGCAGGGGGGATGAGCGCCATGGATGACCTGCGTGAGACCATCGCCCGGCTGCGGGCCCCGGGAGGTTGTCCGTGGGATCAGGAGCAGACGCACGCGTCGTTGGTGCGTTGCCTCATCGACGAGGTGAGCGAATTGATCGAGACGATCGACCGGATGGATTTCCCGCACATGCGGGAGGAGCTTGGCGATGTCCTAATCCAGGTCGTCTTCCACGCACAGTTGGCCGCGGAGGCGGGACATTTCACGCTCGAAGAGGTCGCCCGCGAGGTGAACGAAAAGCTCGTCCGTCGCCATCCGCACGTGTTTGGAGATGCAGCCAAGTTGGGCACCTCGGGCGAGGTGATCGAGACATGGGAGAAAATCAAGGCGAGGGAGAAGGCCCAAGCGGGGGCTCCGGAGTCGGCATCCGCTTTCAAGACGCTCCCTCCGCGCCTGCCGGCACTCATGTTTGCCGAGGCGGTTTGGAAGCAGGTCACGAAGGCCGACCTGCCGGTGGCCGGCGTGGCTGAGCGGAGCCGGATTACGGCACTGGCCAGCGGTTTGGACGACGCGGCGTTGGGTGAACGGCTGTTTGAGCTGGCGGCTGCCGCGCGCGAGCGCGGCTTGGATCCCGAGGGGGCGCTGCGGCGACGTTCGGAGCGGGTGATGCAGGAGGTCGATACCCGTGTGCGCGCGCAGCAAATCCGCTGATCTGACGCCTGCCGTCGCGGCATCGTGGTGGATGCCGTTCGCGGATTTTCTTCAGAAGGAGAGGCGCTACTCCCTCTACACGGTCCGCAACTACCGCCAATCGTTGGTCGATCTCACGACATGGCTCGGTCAGTCGGGCAAGGATGCCGCGTCTTTGGAGGACCTTACGCCGCGTGACGCGCGGGACTTTGTCATCGAGTCGCAGCGGCGGCTCGACCGGCGCACGGTGCATGCGCGGGTATCGGGTCTGCGTGCGCTCTACCGCTATTGGCAACGGCAGGGACGGTTGAGCTCTAATCCGTTTGTCGCTCTCCCTCTTCCTCGATTGGAGCGCCGTTTACCGCGTTTCCTTTCCGAGGAACAGATGCGTCGGTTGCTCGAAGCTCCGCGCCGCCTGCTGGACAGCGGAGCGATCGATGCGTTCACCGCCCAGCGCGACTGGCTGCTACTCGAGTTGCTCTATGGCGGTGGCCTCCGGGTCAGTGAGTTGGTTGCACTCGGTTTCGAGCAGATCGACCTCGATTCAGGTGTGGCGCGGATTGTCGGCAAAGGCCGCAAGGAGCGTGTCTGTCCGCTGGGAGAGGGGGCGATGGTCTTACTCCGGGCCTGGCGGGACGGTTCGCGCGCAGGCGCGCCGGCCAGCGATCGGGTACTCGTGCGTCCCGACGGCGTTTCGCTGACCAGTCGCGAGGTGCAGGCACTCCTGAAGCGCTATCTCGCCGCTGCCGGTCTACCTGCCGATGCCTCACCGCATACGCTGCGGCACAGCTATGCGACGCACCTTCTGAACGCGGGCGCGGACCTTCGCGTCGTTCAAGAACTGCTCGGCCACTCGCGTCTCGCGACCACGCAGATCTACACGCACGTGAGTGGAGCCCGGCTGCGGGAGGTCTACAACCGCGCTCACCCGCGAGCGTAACCCTTCACCACGCGAGTCGAATCGAGGTGCGATTCAGAGCCGCGTCGTAGAGCGAGATCTCGACAGAGCTGGCGCCGGCAACCTCCGCGCGGGGAATTTCCAGCACGAAGCGCTCCTCCTGGCCGTCGAGGATGCCGTCGACCGGTTGTTCGATCGTGCGCTCGAGTCCGTTATTGAATCTGAACTCCGCGCCTTCGAGGAGGGAAAGGGCATCGCGTCCGTGAATGGTCACGACGAGGGCGTCGCCGACGACAGTCGCCGTCCCTTCGATCACCGCAGGGGGGGACCGGTCAACGCGGAGATCATCGGTCTCGAACGTGACGCTGAGGCGCTCGGAAGCCGGACGCGGAGAGGTTTCTCGAACCACGAGTCGCGTGAAGTACAGGCCATCGGGCAGGGCGGACGTGTCAAACTGGGCGTAGGGCAGGGCGGTGTCGACGGCCACGTCGGTCCACGCGGTGTCTCCGTCCCGGCGGAGCGAGAAAGTCGCGATGACGGCATCGGACTCACTGTCGCTGATGGACCAATACACGAGCTGCATTCCCGGTGCGGGAACGATCGGAGAATTCAGGAGCGGGGCGCGGCGCTTCTCCTCCGGGTTATCCTTGGGCTGGTTGAGTATCTGACCGAGGGTCGTCGTCACCTGCGGCGGTGGCTGGGCACCGGGGACAAGGGCGAGGTTGGGAGAGAAGAAGCGGAAGTCGCTCAGCACGGGCCGGCGGTTCTGTGGCAAGTGGTAGAGCGAACCGCGATCCACCGCGAAATCCGATGGAAGTGAGGCCGGGGCGGAGATGCGCACCCGCATGTAGCGGCCGCGCAGGGGAGACGACGTGCGCCATGATCTGTCCCGTTCGGTGGCCGGCTCCCATGCGGACCATCCCTCCAGCTCGTCATTTCCGAAGCTCGTCCGAACGCTCACCCCGAGGTCGCGCTCGGCGAGGCCGCGCAAGCGATCAAACCTTAAGGCGCCGAGCGTTGAAGCGGTGCCGAGGTCGATGCGCCGCGTCTCCAATTCGCGCCGCTCCTGGGCGCCGAAGTCGACGAGAGTGAAGCCAGGCGCATTGTTGCGCAGCGCGAGGAGTCGATCCGCATCGAGTGGTAAGAGAGCGTTGAGCTGTGTGGACGCGGTGCCGGCGAAGGTCAGTGAACGGCGTTCGACAAGATCGTAGCCGACCAATTCGCCCTGCTCGCCGGCTGCCACGATGAGCATGGGGCCGCGCTTCTGCAGGCGGTAGAATGCCACCCCGGCGCGTGTCGCGAGGGTCTCCGGGAAGCCGCCGTTGGCGGGCAACCAAACGAGAGCGCTTCGACCGGCGAAGCGCTCCGCGGTGGGCGGCTCCCCCGCGGCGGGAGGGGTCGAGGACTCCTTCTCCGCAGACGGTGCAGGGGAAGGCCGAGTGATGCGGCCGGACGCACTGCCGGGCGAAAAGACCACGGTCGCGTACGTGTCGCCGGACGGGAGGGACAGCAAATCGGTGACCTCCGCGTCGCGATTTTCGACGAGAAGGGTCGGATTGCCACCGCCGGCCGCGAAGGCGTAGATATTTCCCCGGGGAGCGGATCCTGCCAAGACGGATCCGTCCGCCCGACGGGAAAGCCGACGCACGTTGCGATCGCGAACCTCGCCCCAGAGCGTCACGCCCTTGGCAGCGAGCGCAGCAGGCTCCGACAGTTTCTCAGTGGCAAGACCGGCGCCGGACAGCATTGCCAAGTCAACTCGGTAGATTCGACCTGGATTGCCAGTGGCGGCCAACACCGTCGAGTCATCGAGCGCCAGCAGGTCGAGGACGCTATCGACGGGGAGGAGCAGCCGGGCCAGGACGCGCTCGCCCTCGATGAGGGTCAGACCCCCTTGTCCTCCCGTGCCGGCGAGCAGACGATCGCCTCCGAGAGCGAGAACGGCGAACACGTGTGCGTCCTCCAGGTCTGCCTTCGACTCGAGAGCAAAGCGCCGCGTCGCGACATCCACCGAGAGGACGTGGATCTTTCCCTCTGGACCCGATCCGACGAGCCAACGGTCGGATCCCGAGGGCGCGAGCGACCACAGGATCTCCTTCACGGGCGCTCCCGCGAGATCGGAGACCACGGGCCCGGCCACGATTCGTCCGTCGGACCGCGTGGCAAGACCCTTCAGGCTTCGGCTCGGCGTGTCGCGGTAGAAGTCGACCTCGGCCGTCTTCGAAAGCGGATCGGCGGAGGCGGACGTAACGAAGGTGGCGAGGAGTCCGGTGAAGGCAGCGAGGACGAGCGGGCGCAGAGAGAACATGGAAGAAGGGACGACGCAGATGGGGGGGCGGCCTGGAGACAGGGGCTACTCGGACACAGAGAACGGACGCCGGACTTGAATGCTGATGAGGCGATCGGGCATCACGTGCTGTTCCCACAGCGGCGTGGCTACGTCTTGGCGACCGTATCGCGTGTCGAGATTTGCCTGGGTGATGCGTTCGATCGATCCCGGCGCGCCGACGAGTCGGTCGTTCTGGTCGAGAAGCGCCGATGCGCGCTCCAGAATCGCGACATACAGGCCGTCGGGTCGTCGGAACGAACGCAGTCCATCCAAGTAGCTCGCAAAGCTCCGGACGTCATTGGCGGAGAGGGACGCGGCTTGCCCGGTGACGCGATCGAGTTCGCGCCCGTTCAGGACGACGAGTTCCAGCGTACGACCCATCCAAGCCGAAGGAACGGAAAGCGAAACGGATTCCTCCAGGGCGCTGCCCTGATGGTCGCGGCCGCTCAGGAGCACGGTGACGGTATCACTGGGCCGGGGGCGAGTGGAGGAGGGCTGGACCTGATCAAGGTAAGCCCACGGCCGTTGGCGCAGTCGCTCGATTCGGATGTGCACCGAACGCGGGAAAGTCCGTTCGAACGGATTCTGGAGGCACGCGTTGAGCTTCTGGAGGAACTCCTCGAGGCCGGCGGCGAATCCTTGTGGTCCTGGGTAGAGCATCGCCATCTCGAGTGGCTTGTGACCCGGAAAATCGACTCGGGTAACGACTCTGAATCCCTCGGCGAAGCCGGCATCGTTCGTGCCTTGGACCGCTTGGGTCACGCCCATTGCCGTGGCGAGCGGCGCGAGTTGTGGATGACGAGCGACGGCGAAGCGTAGCGAGCGTTGGGGGGTCTCGACCTCGACCGGGATCAGGTCGGGACCTGGTCCCAATTCCCCGGCGACCGCCGAGAGCCGATCTTGGAGCAGGGTCCCGATGATCGGACCGGTGTTCGAGACCTTCATCGAGTTAAGGTTCGATGGCAGAATCGCGACGATCTCCGAAGCGCAGAGGGGAAGCGCGACATCACCGATTCCGAGCATCGGATGTCCGAAGGCGGTGATGCGGCGACCGTCCACCCGTGAAACGGTCCCGGTACCAGCGATCGTGATGTCACCGACCGCGAGTGCCACCGCCACTGCATCGCCGGGGTTCAAGGAATCGGCGGGAGTGGATCGGTTCGCACCCGTGCCCCCCTCGGATCCGCCCAGTGCGGTGGTGGTCAGCCCGAGTGCGCGCAACTGCGGCGCGAAATGCTCGGCGACCGAAGGCGCGAGACCGGATAAAGTGAAAACCGGCCTGAGGGGTTCAAGGATGGCCTCGTTGAGAGCGGCTGAGCGGCCCGGGGCTTGGTTGAGATGGGCCTCCCGGAGCGGAATCGGTATGAGGGGTGACTCGGAGAGGCGAAGTGCGACCTCCTCAAGATCGGCGACCGGCGTGAAACCAGCGTAGCGTACCGTCTCAAATCTCTGCACTTGGTAGCTGAGCGCTCCGGCCAAACGTCCGCGGATGTAAAGGGGGCTTCCGCTCATACCGGCCACTGCGCCCATTGCCTGGACCCGCGGGTCGGTGAGTCGGCAGAGGATAAGCGACTTGCCGGGGCCGAGCGCATTCCGGATCACGCCGGCAACTTCCACGCTAAAAGGTTCAGGCGTGGTTCCCTGAAAGACCGTCCAGACCTCGCCTCGATCGCCGACGGCCAGTTCGGCCAACGGGAGTGCGGCGCCCCCGCTGGGAGGTGCGGCAGCGACCGGAGTGGCGCAGGCGAGCAGAAGCGCGCATGAGCCCCAGAGCACGCGGAGCCCGCTCCGGAGGGAAGTCGGTAGATGAAGCAGCAGGAGCATGGACTCGGCTCAGAGCGACAGAAGGGCGTCGTGCATGCGCTCGCAGGCGCGATCGATCATCGAGCCCTCATGAGCGGTACTGAGGAAGCAGGCCTCGTAAGCGCTCGGTGGCAGGTAGACACCGCGCGCGAGGCAGGCGTGGAAGAAACGTCCAAAAAGTGCGGCATCCGACTGCAGGGCGTCGGCGTAGGAGTGCACGGGTTTAGCCGAGAAATACAGGCAGAACATCGAGCCGGTCTGTGGCACCTGAGCAGGCAGGCCCTTCGCGCGTGTCGCGTCCAGCAGCGTGTCGCGCACCTGCCGACCCAAGGCGGCCAGTCGTTCGTAGGGATTCTCAGTCTCGAGCAGACGGAGTGCTGCGATTCCGGCCGCCATGGCGAGCGGATTACCGCTCAGCGTGCCGGCCTGATAGACCGGACCGAGGGGAGCGAGGTGATCCATCACGTCGGCGCGTCCTCCGAACGCGCCGACCGGGAGGCCACCGCCGATGATTTTTCCGAGCGTGGTGAGGTCTGGAGTGATGCCCTCAATCTCCTGAACCCCGCCCTTGGCGAGACGGAACCCCGTCATGACTTCGTCGAAGATCAGCAATGCGCCCGCGCGCGTGCAGGCGGCCCGCAACGCGGCGAGGTATCCGGGGAGCGGAAGAATGAGTCCGACATTGGCCGGGTAGGGTTCGACGATGACCGCGGCAATCTCGCCGGGGTGTGCGGCGAAGGCCGCCTCGACTGCGGCGGCGTCGTTATAGGGAAGCACGATGGTCTCGCGGGCGAACGAGGCCGGTACGCCGGCGCTATCGGGATTGCCGTGCGTGAGAGCGCCCGATCCCGCCTTGATCAGGAGGGAGTCCGAGTGCCCATGGTAGCAGCCGGAAAACTTGATGATCTTGTCCCGGCGCGTGAAGCCCCGCGCGAGCCGGATCGCCGACATCGTTGCTTCGGTTCCGCTATTGCACAGCCGCACCTTCTGGATCGAGGGAACGAAGCGGGTGATCATCTCCGCCATGTCTACCTCCAGGGGATTGGGGGTGCCGAACGAGGTCCCGCGCTCCAGCGCGGCAGCGATGGCCTGCCGGATCAGGGGATGATTGTGGCCGTGGATCGCGGGGCCCCAGGTACAGACGAAGTCGATTAGCTCTCGATCATCCGCCGTCGTGAGGGTTGCCCCTTGGGCAGACTTGACGAAGAACGGGGCTCCGCCGACGGAGCGAAAGGCGCGGACCGGGGAGTTGACTCCCCCGGGGATGAGTTGGCGGGCGCGGGCGAAGAGATCGGCAGACGTCATGGCGGGCGAAAAAAGCTCAGGAAACGTACTTCTGGACAATGGGAATGCGGCGTCCGACGCCGAAAGCGAGAGGCGTGATCTTGAGGCCGGGTGCGGCCTGCTTCCGCTTGTACTCGTTGAGATCCACCTTACGAACCACGTCCTGAACCGTCGCTGCGTCAAATCCCCGGGCGATCAAGTCGCGGCGGGATAGGCCCTCCTCGACGTAGCCCTTGAGGATTGCGTCGAGCACGTCGTAGGGCGGCAGGCTATCTTGATCGGTTTGGCCGGGTCGGAGTTCGGCGCTCGGCGGTTTCTCGATCGTGTTCAGCGGGATGATCTCGCGGTCGCGGTTGATCCAGCGCGCTAGGGCGTAGACCTGCGTCTTGAACACATCGCTGATGACCGCGAGGCCGCCGCACATGTCCCCGTAGAGGGTGCAGTAGCCCACCGCCACCTCGCTCTTGTTCCCTGTGGTCAGCAGGAGCGAGCCGAACTTGTTGGAGAGCGCCATCATCAGGACCCCGCGGATGCGAGCTTGGATGTTTTCCTCCGCGACATCCCGGGCGCGTCCGGCGAAGGTCGGTGCAAGAGCGGATTCACAGGCCGCCACGGCCTCGGCGATCCCGATGGTCTCGAAACGGATCCCGAGGTTTTCGGCGAGGATGCGGGCATCGTCCCGGGAGTGCTGGGACGAGATGGAAGAAGGGAGGGAGACTCCGATCACGTTCTCCCGGCCAAGGGCGGCGACGGCGAGTTCGGCCACGATGGCCGAGTCGATGCCACCGGAGAGGGCGACCAACACGCGACGAAAGCCACTCTTGTGTGCGTAGTCGCGGAGACCGAGCACCAAGGCGTCGTGGATGTCGCTGAGCTCGGCCTGCTGAAACGTGCCGTCGAGGTGGGGTCCGGCGTCGGATAGATCGACGACCCGGGAGTCCTCGCGGAACGCGGCCAGCCCCGCGATCACTTTTCCATCCGGGCGTGCGACGAGGCTGCGACCGTCGAAGACCAGTTCGTCGTTGCCGCCGATCGCATTGACGTAGACGACCGGACACCCGAGGACACGGCTCGCATCGGTGACCAAGGTCTGGCGGACGCCGCCTTTGTCGTGGTGCCACGGGCTCGCCGACAGATTGACCATCAAGTCGAGGTTCTGTCCGGAGAGGTGGCGGAGAGGGTCGACGCGGTAGAGTTGGCGGGTGGTGAAGCGGGAATCTGTCCAGATATCCTCGCAGATCGTGACGCCGATTCGGCGGCCGTTGAAGGTGAAGATCGTCGGGACCGAAGCTGGCTCGAAGTAGCGGTCCTCGTCGAAGACGTCGTAGGTCGGGAGAAGGCACTTGCGGGCGAAGCCGAGGACTTTGCCGCCGACGCACCAAGCGGCGGAGTTGAAGCAGCGTCGGCCTTCGGATGACGGATTCTGCTCCACGGTGCCGACCAGGGCAGGAACCTTGCCGATCGCCGCGGCGATCTGCGCGAGGGAGTCCTCCACGTCTGGCACGAAACTGCGCTTGAAAAGAAGGTCGCGGGGCGGGTAGCCGCACACGACCAGCTCTGGAAAGACGACGAGGTCGGCTCCGTCGCGTACGAGGGACTCGTACGCGGCGAGAATCTGGCGGCGGTTGCCGCTGAGATCACCGACGGTGGTGTTTAACTGGGCGAGGCCGATGCGCATGAGGACGGCGTTCAGGAAGGTCTGGAGAGTCAGACTATGGTGCTCGAAAGGAAAAGAACAACTCCCGAGGCTTGCGCCCGCGGCCGGAGAAAGGGAACCTCGGGCAATGCGTTGGTTGTGGCTCCTGTTTTTCAGCGTCGCTTCGCTGGCCTGCGTTCGAGCCGAGGCGCCGGTGCGCCTCGCCCTCGAGGACGCTTTGGCCGCGGTGGAACGCGTGAATGTCAACGTGCTCCTCAGCCGCGAAGGATTTCAGCAGGCGGTGGAAGTCGCCAATGTGCAGCGGGCCGACCTGCTTCCCTCGGTTGGGGCGTCGGTGCAGCAACGGCGTTCCGAGAGCCCGGTCATTACCCGAACGAGCAAGACCGCGGGCACACCGACCAACCGCTCCGATGCGCGGCTGACGGCGTCGTTGGCGTTGCTCAGTCCGCAGCAGATCGCTCAGTATCGGGCCGCGCAGGTTGGAGTCGAGGTGGCGCAGTGGGATGTGCAGCAGACGATCCAGACGATTTTGGCAACGGCAGCCCAGACCTTCTTTACCCACCTCCGGAACGTAAAACGCATCGACGTGCTGGACGCCAACGTGCGACGCGGCCGAGAACTCCTCGCGCTCGCTCGGAATCAAGTCGCCGCGGGGGTGGCAACGCAGATTGATATCACGAGGGCGGAGTCGCAGTTGGCCGTCGCGGAGCAAGCGAGGCTTCAGCAGGCCACGGTGGTGTATGAAAGTGAGCTCCGGCTGAAGCGCCTCTTGGACTTGGATGCGGCTCTCCCTCTCGAACTCGCTGATTTCACCGTGCGACGGAGTGAAGAGGCGCCGTTTCAGGGTGGAGCCGAGCGCACCCTCTTCGAGCGGCGGGCGGATTACCTACGGGCGCGCCGCCAGTTAGATCAGACCACCGAGGCGTTGCGGGCCGTGCGCTGGGAGCGGTTTGGTGCTCTGTCGCTCACAGGCGACTACGGCCTGGCAAACTCCGAGGTCTTTGCCCGCCGTGATGAGGCTGCGTGGTCCGCGGGAGTTGCCCTGTCGGTCCCCGTTTTTGATGGACAGCGCATTCGCAGCGGTGAACGGCAGACTCGCTCCCAATTGCGATCTCAGGAGTTTAGAGTTCGCCAGCTCGAGTTGCAAATTGCGAGCGAGGTGAGGTTGGCCCATCAAGATGCCCGTTCGCGGCACGCTCAGGTGGGGGTCGCCGAGAAGAGCTTAGCGCTTTCGTTGGAGGAGTTGCAGCTGGCGCAACGCCGCTTTGAGCAAGGCGTGGCGGACAATCGGGAAATCGTCGATGCGCAGAACCGACTCGCGCTCGCGAGCGACAATCTCAACGAAGCGATTTACCAGTATAACCTGAGCCGGGTCGAACTGGCTCGGACCCGAGGAGACGTTCGGGTTATTCTCAGCGAGCGCGAGTAGCCGCAAAGAGGCGGCTACCAAGTGAAGAAATCACCGCGGTTGTACTCCGTGGTGGTCGGTGTCCAGACCGGTGGACGGCGGGCCAAGTCCCGGTCGAAGTCCAAGCGACGCTCGTCCGGAATCCAGTACACGAGATCGCCGTCTGGCAGCGGTGACGACGGGCTCTTAAACACCGAGTTCATGTACTTTGAACTAAAGAGTTGTCCCATGGATCCGCGGATGGTGACGCGGTAGCCGGACCAATCCTCCATCAGGCGGACGAGATTCTGAACGCCGCCGCTATTCGTGGGCGGACTACTGGTCGAGGGGGTGTTGCCCGTGAGGATGCCGGCGTTGAGGACCATTTCGCTGCTGCCCCCGGCCGGAGTCGCGCGGCGCTGGTCGATACCGCCCGCGGAGTTGTCGTCGTTCCATCCGTCGGAGAGGATGGTCAGAGCGTCGCCCATCAGGACGGCAGGGTTGGAACGCGTGCTGGCACCGTCGCTGATCGTGGTGGTGTTATAGTCGCCCTGGACATAGAGCGCGTTGTTGGTGACCACGGCAAACCCCTTGGGCTGGCCATCGTCGTCGTTGATCGCGGGCGTGGTGGACCCATTCTTCAGACGTATTCCAGAGCCATCGCCGGCACCGCGGGCACCGGCCGTCGCGTCGTGGATATAGAGTACGCCGTTGTAAGCAGACGACAGGGTCGCATTGGCGCCGAGTGCCGCGCTCAGCGCTCCGACGTCGAGCGAGGTCATCTTGATGTTCCGTTGCTCGCGTTTGTCGAAAACGTCTTTTCGACGTTCTTCGGGCGGAAGGATGGCATCGAGGTGGCTTGAGATGGCCGCGTTGTAGGCGCTCGGATTGGAGGGTGTGCCGACGTTGATCACGGGGTCACCCTCCGAATCCTCCGAGATCGTGACCACAATTCCGGCGCGGTTATACATGCGGCGAGATGCGACCATGGGATCTTCGGTGATGGCGGCTCCACTCGTGTCGGTGGGTGGCGGTGCGATGACGGATCGGTAAACCTCATTGGGATCAGCGTTGCCCGAAAAGTTTTCGTAGGCCTCGGGGTAGTCGGTGAGGGCCTTGTTGACATTTACGCCCCCCACAAAATTTTCCGGACCGGTCAATTTCTTCACCTGTGCCGCACGGGCTTCCTCTTGGTCGGGCGTGACAGAGTCGTTTGGATTAGGATCGAAGATGGGATCGTGGAGCACAGACGAACCGGACGCACCGGGCTTGCGTCGCGTGGTGCCGTCCAGCGGGTTGGATGAACCATTGAAATCATTGAGCACGCTGATCTCGTCCGTGATCGTGATGTCGACGCCAGCTTGTGCGCCGATGTAGGCGCTACCGTTGGTGGACATTGGCCCGTTGATGGTCATGTTCGCTCCGGACGCGATTTCCATGTCATCTTGGTAGAATACGCTGAATTGGAGCACCGAGGTCTCGGAGCGAACAAAACGTCGCCCGGCGCGGTATTCGAGCGTGCCGAAAATGGGGTCCTCGATGGTGGCCCGGACCCGCGCGGTGAAGTAGTAATTGCGGCCCACCTTGGACGTGCCGGGTTTCTGGCCCGTCGCGCTGCCGTCGGCGGTTCCAGGGATTTCATAGTAGGAGAGGGTCCGGGAAACCGTCCATCCCTCGTCTTGGAAGGCGCTCGAGAAGGGAGTCTGGTTGATGTCGTTACTTGCGACGCAGAAACCGTTATCGATGAGCTCGGCCTCGACATCATCGGAGGCCGTGCCTCGGTTGATCTCGGTGACCCACTGGAAAAAGAGGTACTCCATCTCGCTTTCCGCGACGAGCTTCGCCTTTTCCACGCGCGTTTGTCGCACCGAGTTTCGATGGGTGTTCGCGCTGAAGCGAATCACCCCTTCCAAGACGAGCGAAAGCACGACGACCGCGAGAACGACCGCGATGAGGACGCTAGCGCGTTTGGAGCTTCGGCGCATCGAAAGATGGGAGGGGTGATGGATCACGGACTAGTTGTCGTTGACCGGAGTCGGCGTGGGCGTCGGCCGCGGGCTGGGTGTTGGCGTGGGTCTGGGCGAAGGCGTCGGCGTGGGTGAGGGAGTCGGTGAAGGCGTCGGCGTAGGCGAAGGCGTCGGTGAAGGCGTCGGAGTGGGCGAAGGCGTTGGGGTAGGTGAAGGCGTCGGTGAGGGTGTTGGGGTTGGCGACGGTGTGGGTGAAGGCGTGGGCGTCGGCGAAGGGGTCGGCGTGGGCGACGGCGTGGGTGACGGAGTCGGCGTTGGCGAAGGAGTCGGAGTCGGGCGTGGGGTGGGCGACGGCGTGGGAGAGGGGGTTGGCGTGGGCGTCGGTCGAGGAGTAGGTGACGGTGTCGGCGACGGAGAAGGGGTCGGCGACGGCGTGGGCGTCGGCGAAGGGGTTGGCGTGGGACGCGGCGTCGGAGAAGGGGTCGGCGTTGGCGACGGCGTGGGTGAAGGCGTCGGCGTCGGTGAAGGGGTGGGGGTTGGCGAAGGCGTCGGCGTGGGACGCGGCGTCGGAGAAGGGGTCGGTGTCGGTGAAGGCGTGGGTGACGGCGTTGGCGTGGGAGAAGGCGTCGGCGTAGGAGAAGGCGTCGGCGTAGGACGCGGGGTGGGAGAAGGCGTGGGCGTGGGTGACGGCGTTGGTGTGGGGCGAGGCGTCGGCGAAGGTGTGGGGGTTGGCGAAGGGGTCGGCGTCGGCAGCGGCGTGGGCGAGGGGGTAGGCGTCGGTGATGGCGTTGGCGTGGGGCGAGGCGTCGGCGTCGGCGTCGGTGTGGGCAACGCCGTAGGAGTCGGGCGCGGAGTGGGAGTCGGCGACGGCGTGGGAGTGGGTGACGGTCTCGCGGTCGGGGCCGGCGTGGGCGTCGGCGTGGGCGTCGGCCTAGCGGTGGGCGCCGGAGTAGGGGTGGGAGTTGACGTCGGTCCTGGCGTGGGGGTGACGCCTGGCGTGGGTGTCGGGGTTCCGGTTCCGCCACCGCCGCCGCCCGTCGGGGTAGGCGTGGGGGTTCCCGTGCCGCCACCGCCACCACCACCGCCGCCGCCGGTCGGTGTGGGAGTTGGTGTGGGCGTGGGGCGAACCGTCGGCGTTGGCGTTACGGTCGGGCGAGAAGTTGGAGTGGGAGTGGGGGTGGGCGTGCCCGTGCCGCCGCCGCCTCCTCCGCCACCACCACCCGTAGGAGTGGGCGTGCCCGTGCCGCCACCGCCTCCTGTCGGAGTCGGTGTTCCTGTGCCTCCGCCGCCGCCACCACCCGTGGGGGTAGGAGTCGGCGTGGGCGTTGGAGTGGGGACAGGAGTCGGTGTGGGTGTCGGACGCGGGGTCGGGGTCGGCGTGGGCGTCGGGCGCGGGGTGGGTGTTGGCGTCGGTGAGGGGGTGGGCGTTGGCGTTGGCCGCGGCGTCGGGGACGGGGTCGGCGTTGGCGACGGCGTGGGTGAAGGCGTCGGTGAAGGGGTAGGCGTCGGCGTCGGCCGAGGCGTAGGTGACGGCGTGGGTGACGGTGTCGGAGTGGGAGAAGGAGTTGGAGTCGGGCGCGGGGTGGGCGACGGCGTGGGAGAGGGGGTGGGCGTCGGCGTCGGGCGAGGAGTAGGTGACGGTGTTGGCGTCGGTGACGGTGTCGGAGTGGGAGAAGGAGTCGGAGTCGGGCGCGGGGTGGGCGACGGTGTGGGAGAAGGGGTGGGCGTCGGCGTCGGGCTAGGAGTAGGCGACGGTGTCGGCGTCGGAGAAGGGGTCGGAGTGGGAGAAGGAGTTGGAGTTGGCCGCGGGGTGGGCGACGGCGTAGGAGAAGGGGTGGGCGTCGGCGTGGGCCGTGGGGTGGGTGACGGCGTGGGTGACGGAGTCGGCGTCGGGGAAGGCGTGGGCGTGGGCGACGGTGTCGGCGTGGGCCGCGGGGTCGGCGATGGCGTCGGCGTGGGTGACGGTGTGGGAGTTGGCCGGGGCGTCGGCGAAGGTGTCGGGGACGGTGTCGGTGTCGGCGTGGGCCGCGGCGTCGGCGACGGCGTCGGAGTCGGAGGAACGGAGGTGGGGCGCGGCGTGGGCGAGGGTGTCGGCGACGGCGTGGGGGTAGGCGACGGGGTGGGTGACGGCGTCGGGGAGGGAGACGGGGTGGGTGACGGCGTCGGGGTCGGCGTGGGCGTTGGCAGCGGTGTCGGTGATGGAGAGGGGGTGGGCGTCGGAGCGGCGTTTAGGCTGTAGGATACGCCCGACTTGTTGACCAGGAGCCCGGCGATCTCGTTGCGGGCGTGGAATGTGGTCTTTCCGCTCTGCACGTTGACGGAGTCATCCGCCGCGGTGTCGAGGACGAGGCGGAAGTTGGCAAAAAACTGGCCGCTGCCGACTGCTCCGGTCTCCTGCTGAGTGAACGGGAACTGGCCTGCCATCACGGCTCGAGCGAGGGCCTTTGCGTCGCCGGAGGGATAGGTGTCGTACCAGACGAAGGAATCTTCCCCTTCGAGTTCCTCGACCGCGTAGGCGCGCTGCCGTTGGATGATCGCAACCTGAAGAGCCTCGACGGAATCGGTCCTTCCAGAGAGTGCCTCGATCGTGTCTTCCAAGGTGAGGGTTACCTCGCCGTGCGCGACGCTGTCGCGCGAGTCTACCACCCCGATGATGCGTCCCCCCACGTCGCCATTCAGACGCGGGCTGGCGAGAATGAGGTAGTCGCCGACCGCGGGTTTTGTGTCGATCGGCAGGTCGACGACGATTTCGTCGGACGAGGATAGGGTAAAGGCGGTGGTTCCTGGAAGGCCGAGGTTGACGCGGTAGACGAGACGGGAGAACGCGTTGTTATCGGAATTGGGGACCTGGAAGTTTTCGGCCTTCAGGTCGAGTGCGAGCGACATCTCGCGACTGATATGATCGAAGGCGAAACGTCCCTTCGTATTGACCTGGTTGATGTTGGTGACCTTCTTCGTCGCCACATTTCCGCTCACCAGAAACATCGCCACGGCAGCGAGCAGCAGTCCAGCGACTCCGACGGTGATCAGGACCTCCACAAGAGTGAAAGCCTTGACGACCCAGAGGATACGGGAACGAACGCGGCGCAACGGCGAGGGAAGAGGAGTCATTACGGAATACGGCGGACAACGCTCAGCTGCTGACTGTAGTTGCGATTTGCGTACGAATAGGCGATGCGAAAATTGCCTCGTACGAGTATCCCCCCAGTGGAGCTCGGCGGAGACGAGCTGGGGGTGCCGTCCAATTCAAGGTAGGTGACTTCTCGGGTGACGAGAGCGTTGGAGATGGGGGCGCCAGTACTCGCTCCGAGCGTGACGATCAGGCCCGACTCTTCGCCTTCGGAGCCCTGCCAGAGCAGCCCCAGCCCCGTCGCGTTCTCCGTCGGTTCGAACATCGTCTTGATTTCCCCAGTGTCGTCTTCGGACTTTTGCACGAGGAATTCGTCGCCGAGGGACTTCAAGATGTAGCGGGCGTTATCCCGGTACCGGGTCTCGGCGGCGAGGCGGTAGGCATAGATGAGCCCACTAAAGATCCCGAGTGCTGCGATCAGGAACAGCACGGTGCCGACCATGACCTCAACCAAGGTGAACGCGGATGCGGGACTCGGGTGGGATACTGACGGACGGGAGAACGGGAGTCGTGCGCGCATAGCGGTACACTTCTCTCTTCGGTTGAGGCTTTAGTGCGCTGAAATGGGGACGCTGCAATGGTCTGTAAAGGGAGTGTAAGAGTCCGCGCTGGGCACTAGGGGGTTTTGTCGGCGCGAGCGTTTGCGCGGCAGTGAATTACGGGTTGTTTTCCGCTGTGGGAATAGGCGTTTGTGTCGATGGGTCCGGGCTATGCAGCATCTCGGGCTCCTGTTCACGCTCCTGCTGATCGTCCTCAATCTGTGGGGAGTATCCCTGATCGCGGGCACCGTGTGGCGTCCGCGTTGGCTCGCGGTGGCGGCGGGCCCCTGGCTGGTGGTCACGGTCTTTTTCGCGATCGAGACGCACTGGGGCCTCGGTGACGTGAGAGGCCTCGGGATCCTGGGTACGTGTTTCTCGGTAGCGGTCATTGTGTTCAGCGCGGTGCGTTGGATGCCGGCGTGGCTGAGCGACGAAGCGCGCGGGTCGGTGGTGCGGTGGCGGAGTGAGTTATCGCCCCGCCACATGGTTGCGCCTGCCGCGGTGTTTCTACTCGTGCTCGGCTACGCGATGCTGTGGCGGTTTACGTACCCGAACGTTGACGGTTCGTCTGAAAAGTTGGCCGACTTTTCCTATATCTGCAGCTATTTCTCGGGAGGAACGATTCCGGTGGTGGACGCGTGGTTGGATCCGTTTCCATCGAATCACTACTACAGCTTCCAGCATTACGCGGCGGCGTTGATGGGCCGTCTTCTGGCGATCCGTCCGGGTGCGACCTATAATCTCGCTTTCTGTGTACTCATCGCGCTCGGCGCGGTGACGTTTGCGGGAGGTGTGTGGACCGCGTGCCGGTCGAAGCGCGTGCGCTGGACGGTCATGGCCGCTTTCGTGGTTGGTGGCACGGGTCTCTCGGGGTTGGTGCACCTCGTGGATCAAAACCCCAATCCGTGGAGCAGTATGCGCTTTATTGGGAGTGCTCCCTACGACCGGGCTCCGCTCGGTCCTCTGCTCAAAACGTATCAGGAGTCTCATCCGCGCATGGAACTGCCGGGAGAGCCGTTTGCGTACTCCATCTATTTGGGCGACTATCATGCGCCTTTGGCGAGTTACCCGTTGCTCGGGATCGGCGTGCTCTGCGGACTACTTTGGCTCCGGGAGCGGCGGAGACGTTACGTGGTGTTAGCGGGTGCGACGCTCACCTGGACACTTCTGGCGAACACGTGGAGCTTGCCGCTCCAGGCGCTGGGACTTGGTGCGTGGGTGATCTGGAATTACCGTCATGCTCGAGCGTTGGTCGCATGGCTCGCGGTCGGAGCAGCGGCGATCTGGCTGTCGGCGTGGGTCTATCTCTCGGAATTCACAACCGCGGCGGCTGGTTACGGCACTTCGATCCGTGTGGTGGGCTGGGAGGAGCACACGCCACCGTTGCTTCTGGTGTTGTTTCTCCTGCCGACGTTGACTCTGGCGGTCGGTGGATTGCTCTCGGGTGACCGCCTCGGCCGCTGGTTCGGCGTGCTGGCGTTGGTCATGGTCGCCGCGTCGGAGTTTCTCTACATCGACGACATCTACAGCGGCATGTATAACCGCTTCAATACGTCGCTAAAGTGGTGGCCTTGGATTGCGGCCGCCACGCTCCTGACGCTGGGGCCGATCGTGCTGGAGCGAGCCTCGCGCCGATGGCTTCGGATTGTGGGTTTTGTTGTTTGCCTTTACCCCTGCAGCTTCCTCTTTGACCTCGGGCTGAACTGGTGGCGCGGACCGAAGGAAGCGGTCGGGCGCATCGAGGGGCACTACTTTCTTACTAAAGAATTGTTCCCGCGTTTGGTGCTTTCGCGCCTTGAGGTGGAGCCGCGTGGGCTTGTCATCGAGCGGCCCCAGAAGGAGGGATTCACCAACTCGGCCTGCCTGCCGCTTTTCGCGGGGCATCGGATGTGGCTGGGCTGGCTGGGGCACGAGCAACTCTGGCGCGGATACCGTGATGATCTGCCCCAACGGCAGCAGCGGCTTTTCGAGTTTTTTGATGGTCAGATGGCCGAACCCGGGCGCTGGCTGGTGGCGCAAGACATCGACTATGTGCTCTGGTATCAGCCCGCGGACACGGACGAATTGTGGAAGAAAATCAATGGTGCGATCGCGGATCGGTACGCATGGGTTGAGCTGTTCCGGCACGAGTGGGAGGGAGGTCCGCGTGCGGGCTTCTGGCGCCGTCTTGATCACGGCGCTGCCGCTCCGGTCGGGCAGTAGAGGGCGAAGCGGCCTCGCTGATGTTGCTGCTTCTTCTTGCGTTCCAGGTTGCGGCGATTTTCACGCTGCTGTGGGGGGTGGTGCTGGCGTTTGGTTTCGTCCTGCCCCGGCGCGGCGTTGCGATGGTTGCGGCGCCTTGGGGTGCGGTGACGCTGTTTTTCGCCGTAGAAACAGTGGTCGGGCTGGGGTCGCTCCGGGGCCTGGCGACCCTCGCGCTTGTGTTGTCGGCAGCGCTGATCTGGCTGAGTTGGCGTTCGCCCTGGCCATCTGCGGAACCGACTTGGTTGTCCGCGTGGCGCGCGGAGTTCGGGCCGCGCGACATGTTAAGGACGGCTTGGCCCTTCGTCGTCGCCTTCCTTTACGCTCTCGCGTGGCGGTATCGGAATCCTGATCTGACGGACTGGATTGAGAAGATCCCTGACCTTGCTCAGGTGGTGGGGCACTCTGCGGGCGAGGGCGTCCCTGGCCTCGATGCGTGGTTCGCGCCGTATCGTAACAGCAGCTACTACGCTTTCCAGCATTACGGTGCTGCGCTGTTGGGCCGGATGCTCGGTCTGTCTCCGGGCCTGGCGTCGAATCTGGGCTTTTGCGTGATGGTGGGCTGTATTGGTGCGGGCTTCGCGACCGCGCTCGCGGCCAGCGGCGCGAGCCGGCGGGTACGGATCGTGATTTGGGCGACGCTGCTCATTGGCGGCAGCGGCCTCACGCTGATGGCTCCGTGGTTGATCGAGGGCCAGCGGCCTTGGGAGCGCGTCTTTCTCTTTGGTACGGTCCCGATGACCGTGGCTCCGATCGGAACGTTTCTGGAGTCCTACGCCGCCTCGTTTCCACGCTTGAGTCTGCCTTTCGAGCCCTTGGCGTACTCGATCCTTCTCGGAGACTTCCACGCGCCGCTGGGCAGCTACGCGCTGCTTGGACTTGCGATTACGGCGGCAGCAGCGTGGCGGCAGTCTGGGCGCGCTCGATATGCGGGTCTGGTGGGCGCATCGATTACGTGGACCGTGTTGGCGAATCCATGGGCACTGCCGCTCCATGGGCTCGCCGTGTGCGCGTGGATCATCTGGGAGCGCGGGGCATGGAAATCGTTGCTGCCAGCGGTTTTGGCGGGTGCGGCCGCGGTGTGGCTCGCGGCGTGGGGCTTCCTGTCCGAATTCACCGTCGAAGCCGCGCGGCATTCGCTGCGCTTTTCTTGGGTGCCGGCGGCGGAACGAACGCCGGCGCTCTTCTTTATCATTCTGCTGGGTCCGACTCTCTTGCTGCTTCTGGCCGGGTTGACTTCTGGAGATCGTACTGCCCGCTGGTTGAGCGTGTGCGGGGCGGCCGTCCTCTTTCTGCTGGAGTGCGTGTACGTGGACGACTCCTACGCCGGCTCCGACAATCGTTTCAACACGGTCCTGAAGGCTTGGCCGTGGCTGGCGACCACGTTGCTCCTGCTTCTTGCGCCGCGGTTACTGTCGGGCTCGATGCGATGGGGCCCCCGTGCCTTGGCCATCATCGCGTGCGTCCTTCCCTGCACCTACGCGAAGGACCTTTGGGTCAGCTGGCGCGCCGCGGGATCGACGTCGTCTGGGCGCCTTGAGGGTCACGCGTTCCTCACCTCGCGCCGCGAGAATCGGATCCTGCTGGATCGTCTGCGGCAGGAGCCTCGTGGGGTGGTCGTGCAGGATCCGCGTGCCGATGGCGAGCCGGCACTGATCAGCCTGTCGTTGCATGCTGGGCACCGGATGTGGCTGGGCTGGGATGGCTACGCGTCGCTGTGGCGCGGGTTTCCGGAGGATGTGCCGCACCGGCGTCGGCTTCTGGAGGCGGCATTCGACGGGCGCGATGCGGCGGCGGGTGCGTGGATGGCTGCCGAAGGGATCGACTACGTGCTCTTCTTTCGTCCACCGGATTCTGCCGAGCGGTGGTTACTGCTCGATCGCGCCCTCCGGGGGCACTATGTGTGGTGTGAAGTCTTCCGGGAGGGCGATCGCCCGGTCGGGTTTTGGCGCCGCGTGCCCAACCGCTGATCGGCGTACGATTTCGGGCTTTTGCTGGCCGGGTGATTCGTGTTCGCTCGAGGCATGGAGTTGTCGTCCCTCGCCAATCCCGCGGTCTTAAGTCAGCCGGTGTACGAACCGGGCAAGCCGATTGATGACGTGGCCCGTGAGCTCGGACTCGATCCGCGCGGGATCATCAAGCTGGCGTCCAACGAGAACCCGTTCGGTCCGTCGCCGCGGGCCCTCGCGGCGGCGCATGCCGCCCTGGAGCAAGGACAGCTCTACCCCGATGGCGGCTGTTATGCCCTGCGGCAGCGCCTGGCGCGGGAGTGGACGCTCGCTCCGGAGCAGTTTGTGGTCGGCAATGGTTCGAACGAGATCCTCGAACTCGTCGGTCACGTTTTTCTCCGCCCGGGTAATGAGGTCGTGATGGGCGCCCCCGCCTTCGTGGTGTACAAGCTCGTCACCCTGCTGTTCGGAGCCCGCGTGGTGGAGGTCCCGCTGCGGGACTTTGCCCATGATTTGGATGCCATGGCCGCCGCGGTGACGGAACGTACGAAGCTCGTGTTTGTGGCGAGTCCGAACAACCCGACCGGGACGGCTAACGCGGCCGACGAGCTCATCCGCTTCGCGCGCGGCCTGCCGGATCACGTCGTGCTGGTGTTCGACGAAGCGTACGCGGAGTACGTGGACTCGGCGCCCGATCTCCGACCGCTGATCGCCGAGGGGCGAAAGATCCTGTGCCTGCGGACCTTTTCAAAGATTCATGGTCTGGCCGCGTTGCGCGTTGGGTACGGCTATGGCTCGCCGGAGCTGATCCGTCTGCTCGGTCGGGTACGCCAGCCGTTTAACGTGAACGCGATTGGCCAGGCCGCCGCGTTGGCCGCCTTGGACGACACTGCCTTTATCGACCGGTGTCGCCGCGACAATCGTGCGGGCCTGCGGCAGTTGGAAGAGGGGTTGGCCCGCCTTGGCGTGCCGACCGTGCCGAGCGCGGCAAACTTCCTCCTCGCGCAGGTCGGCGACGGCGCCGGGGCCTTCGCCGCGCTGCAAGGCCGTGGAGTGATCGTGCGTCCGGTGGCGTCGTACGGCCTGCCTTTCTACATCCGAATCACTGTCGGTACCCGCGAGCAAAACGAGCGTTTGCTCGCGGAGTTAGCGACGTGGCTGGGCCAGGGTGCCCGCGGACGAGCGGTCACCTGACCGGCCACGGGGGAGGGGGCGGCAGCGAGGTCGGGCGGTTACGTAGCTCTTCGAGAATCACGTCAATCGCCTTGTCGAGTTGCTGGTCCTCGCCGCGGAGTTCGCGGGCGGGATCGTTGTCGACGACGATGTCGGGTTCCACGCCGTGTCCCTCGATGATCCACGAGCTACCGTCCTTGGCGTACTTGGCGAACTCGGGGCGATTTAGTTCGCCACCGTCCATGAAGGGCAGGCTTCCCGTGATACCGATGACGCCGCCCCACGACCGCTTGCCGACCAGCTTGCCGAGACCCGCGTCGCGGAAGCGGTAGGGAAAGAGGTCTCCGTCCGAAGCTGAATACTCATTGAGTAGCGTGACTTTTGGACCGACGATCTGGCCGCCCGGATTGGGGATGGGAACGCCGTTGCGCGCGAGGTCGATCATCGCGACCTGGCGCCGCAGGCGCTCGATGATCATCGGCGAAACGTTGCCGCCGCCGTTTCCGCGGACGTCGATTACCAAGGCGGACTTGTCGAGTTGAGGATAGAAACGGCGGACGAACGCGTTGAGTCCCTCGGGACCCATATCCGGAATGTGCAGGTAGCCCACCTTGCCATCGGTACGGGCGGCGACGTGGGCGATATTCTTTTCGACCCACGCTTCGTAGTAAAGTGGGCCCTCATCCGCGATGGGCACGATGGTGACGTCGCGCGCGCCCTCATCCATCGGCTGGCTGTTAATGCGCAGCGAGACCTGTCGCCCCACGGTGCCGACGAGGGCGGAGAAGAGGTTCTCCATCTGCGCGACTGGCTTGCCGTTGACGGCTAGGATGAACTCCCCCTCGCGGACGTTCACGCCAAGTTCGGTGAGTGGCGAACGCGTCCGCGTCTGCCAGTTCTGCCCCTTAAGGATCCGATCGATGCGGTACGCGCGGGAAACCGGATCGCGGGAAACCTGGGCGCCGAGGAGGCCGGTTTGCCGCCGCGGTGCCTCGCTCCGGTCTCCGCCTGAAACGTAGGCGTGGCCGGCATGAAGCTCGCCGATGAGTTCGCCGATAAGGTAGGTGAGATCATTGCGCGTCGCGACGTGCGGCAAGAGCGCCGCATACTTCCGCTGCTGGGCGGGCCAGTCGACTCCGTGGAGATTGGGGGCGTAGAAGAAGTCGCGCATCTGCCGCCAGCTTTCATTGAACATCTGTGTCCACTCGGCGGTGCGATCGACCACGGCCTCCGCCGCAGAGAGGTCGAGACGATTTTCCGGCTTCACCTCCAGGCGACCCGCGGGCGTGTCGACGATCGACCAGTCTCGACCCACCATCACCAGCATGCGTTTCCCGTTGGCACTGATTTGGAATGACTCCGCATTGATGACCTCGGTCTCCTTGCGGTCCTTCAAGTGATAGAACGCGACGACCGACCGGGAGGCGGTTCCGGCGCCGAAGCCCTCGCCGCCGCCGCCGCCGGTGACTGGGCCACCCGGACGGCGGCGATAGAAAATGCGATCGCCAATCATGCGCGCAGGACCGTAGCCCGACGGGGTGATCGGCAGGGCCACGATGCGCTCGGAGAGGCCCTCAGCGTCGATGACCGTGGGTGCCGGAGATGCCGGTTTGGCGGCACCGTCGGACTTGGGCTCCGACTTGTCGTTGCCTTCTGGGGAGGGCTTGGCCGCCTTCGCGGCGGTGGCACTCGTCGACACGGACACCTCGTCGCTGGTTGGGGCAAACGGGGACGGTGTCGACTTGGCCAAGGCGACCAAGTAGACCCGCTCCATGTTCTGGTAGGCGTGGTTCCACTCCGTGTCGGAATAGATCGGATTGAAATCTCGCGCGGACGCGAACGTGAGCCACTTTCCGTCGTCGGAGAATCTCGGGCTATTCGCGTCGTACCATCCGTCGGTCACCTCAAGCGTCTCGCCATCGGCGATCCGCGTGAGCATGACTTGTGAAGGCGTTTGGGGATGGTTGCGCGTCCACGTGATCCAGCGGGAGTCAGGTGACCAAGCAAAGTCCCAGATCCGTCCGGCGGGATTCGTCGCAACGGGCGTTACCTTCTTGGACTCGATGTCCACCACGCGCAGGCGAGACATCCGGTCGACCCAAGCCAATTGCTTGGAGTCCGGCGACCAGCGCGGGAGAAAGTAGTACGTGTCCGCATCGCTCGTGAGTGGGGTGGCTGGTGTCTTCCCGTCTTGGGCTTGAACGTAGAGCTCGAACTCACCGGAGGCATCCGACAGGTAGGCGATCCAGCGTCCATCCGGAGACCAGGTGGCACTGCGCTCGTGGGTGCCGGGGGTCTGAGTCAGGTTCCGGGTGGGCCCGTTCTTTGCAGGCACGGTGAAGACGTCGCCGCGAGCGACCACGGTCGCGCGTTGTCCATCCGGAGAGAGGTCGACTCCTTGGAGCCAGCGCGAGACGGGCTGCAGACCGGGCCGGCGTGTCACGAAGTCTTCTTGGACTCGGATGATGATGGGAGCTGCTTGTTCCGTTTTGAGGTCGAGTCGCCAGATTTGCCCGGCCTGCTCGAACACGATCGCATCTGGTCCAAGCGAGGGAAACTTCACGTCGAATTCCGTGAACTGCGTGATCTGTCGAGTCGCCTTGGTGGCGAGATCGTAGGCAAAGAGGTTCCCGCGTCCGGTGCGCTCCGAGACGAAGTAGACGCGATTATTCGACGCCCACATGGGGAAGATGTCCTGGGCGTCGTTCTGCGTGATGTTCTCCAGCGCGCCCGACTTGAGGTCGTAGATCCAGACGTCGTCAGCCATGCCGCCCCGGTAGTTCTTCCACGTACGGAACTCTCGGAAGATGCGGTTGTAGGCGATGCGTGAATCGTCGGGAGAAAAGGAGACGAAGCCGCCACGGGGCACGGGCAGCTGGGTCGGCAGCTCGGCGTCAAGCTTGACGGTGAGCAATTCGCCGATGAACGGGTTGAAGGAGCGTGCGCGGGAGCGGAAGACGACTTCGGGCGAGGTGTTCTTCCAGCCCATGACCACGTTGTTGGGTCCCATCCGGTCGGCGAGATCGTCGCGGGAAAGCGTGGCGGAGAACGTGAGCCGTTTCGGAGTGCCACCCGACGCCGGCATGCTGTAGACCTCCGTGTTACCGTCGTACTGGGCCGTGAAGGCGAGGGTCTTGCCGTCGGGCGAGAAACGGGGGAAGACCGCATACCCTGGTCCGTCGGTGAGTCGACGGGCCACGCCGCCCGAGACCGGCACCGTGTAGAGTTGGCCGGCGTACGAGAATACGACGTCCTTCCCATTAGTCGCCGGGAAGCGGAGCAGTCTTGTTTCTCCGGCGAGATCGGTTGCGGAGCGTAGGTGGGTGGCGGTGAGGAGCGTGAGGCACGCCGCTACCGTGATGAAGGTCCGGGCAGTCATGGTTTTCCGCAACGTGTGTCGAAGCACCCCTTCTCGCCAGCGGAAATTGCCAGGCGCGCGGCGGCTAGGCGTAAATGCCGCCGCCGATGAGGCGTTCGCCCTGATAAAATGCAAGAATCTGGCCTTGGGCTAGGCCGCGCTGAGGCACGGCGAAACTCACCAGACCGCCGTCTTCCGCCTCCGGAGCGAAGTGGAGCGCGACGCGAGGGTCGCGGTAGCGGACGCGACCCTCAAGCGCCAGAGGCGAGCTCGGCGGCGGGGTGAGCCACTGGACATTCCTCACGCGGACGCGGTCGGTGAAGAGCCCGGGCGCGCGAGGCTCATCGAAGGCAACGAGCAGCGCGTTATCTTCTGCCCGTTTGCCCACGACCACATAGGCTTTGTGGTCGGTGTTCGACGGGATGCGAATGCCGCGACGCTGGCCGAGGGTGTAGTAGTGCAGCCCGGCGTGTGTGCCGAGGTGCCTGCCGTCGTCCATGCGGAGGATTGGGCCAGGCCTATCCGCAACATACGCCCGGAGAAAGTCCTGCATCTTTACCTGGCCGATAAAGCAGATGCCTTGGCTGTCCTTTTTCTCAGCGTTGGGCAGGCCGGCTTGGCGCGCGAGTTCGCGAAGCGCCGGCTTCTCCAAGTGCCCGATGGGAAAGCGGGCATCCCCGAGCTGCTCGTGATTGATGAACGCGAGGAAATACGACTGGTCCTTGTTGCGGTCGGCCCCCTCCCACAGTTCCCAGCCGTGCTCTGCGGAAAAACGACGTTGCGCGTAGTGTCCGGTGGCGACCGCGGAGAATCCGTGTTCGCGGGCCCAGCGGCGGAACACGCCGAACTTGATCTCCCGGTTGCACATCACGTCCGGGTTGGGCGTGAGGCCCTGCGCATATTCCTTCAGCAGATAGTCCACCACGTGGGAGCGATAGTCGCGCATCAGATTCACGACCTGAAACTCGATTCCGAGTCGCTCCGCGACTGCGCGGGCGTCCGCAATATCCTGCTCCCATGGACAGTCGCCGATGATCCCGTCCTCGTTGATCCAGTTTTTCATGTACGCCGCAGCGACGTCGAAACCCTGCTGCTTGAGCAGAAGGGCGGCGACGGCGCTGTCCACGCCGCCCGACAGGGCGACGAGGATACGTTCCGGCGGAGGCGTCGGCATGCGGGAAACGACGGCTGTCGCACGTCGATTGTCAACGTTGCCGTCCCCGGCGTTGCGCGCTGGAGGAACGCGCTTGCTCGGCAAAAATCGGCCTTGCACGGGTTTCTGGACCATCGCTGACTCGTCAGGCTATGTCCGGTTCCGCCGCTCCCTCCGCTTTCGACAAGGATCATCCGTTCCCGGCCCGCGTGTCGGAGAATCGTTTGCTGAGTCGGGCTGGGTCCGGCAAGGAGACTCGCCACTTTGTGGTCCGTCTGGAGGGCAGCGGATTGAGCTATAAGGCGGGGGATTCATTGGGAATTTTCGCCACCAATCGCACGCAGGACGTCGCGGAGATCCTTGCGCACCTCGGAGCGACCGGTGACGAACCGGTGATGCTGCCCAAGGCCGCGGCCCCGCTGCCGCTGCGGGAGGCGCTGACCCGTCGACTCGCCTTGGCGGGCCCGACGCGGAAGATCGTGGAAACGCTGGCTGGCCGGGCGACCGACGGCGCGGAAAAGGCCCGTCTCGCGGCGCTGCTTGTGCCCGAGGCCAAAGAGGCGCTGGAGGCGTTTCTTGGGGATCACGAGTATGCCGACCTTTTGGGCGAGTTTCCCAGCGCCCGGCTCAGCCCGCAGGAGTTGGTTGATCACCTGCGGAAGTTGATGCCGCGACTCTACTCGATCGCTTCATCTCCCAAGCTTTTCCCCGAGGAGATCCACCTGACGGTTGCGATCGTGCGTTACCGGACGAATGGGAGGGAGCGGCATGGAGTGTGCTCGACGTTCCTCGCGGATCGCGTGATCACCGGTGAAACGCCGACGCCGGTGTTTGTGTCTCATTCGCATTTTGGTCCGCCGGAGGACGGTTCGCGCGATTGCATTATGGTGGGGCCCGGAACCGGAATTGCGCCGTTCCGGGCGTTTATTCAGGATCGTGCCGCGAGCGGCGCCACCGGGCGCAATTGGCTTTTCTTCGGCGATCAGCGCCGTGCGACCGACTTTCTCTACGAGGAGGAGTGGGCGGACTGGCAGGCGCGCGGAAAGCTGCAGCGATTGGATTTGGCGTGGTCGCGGGATCAGGCGGCCAAAGTCTATGTGCAGGACCGGATGCGTGAGCAGGCGGCCGAGCTCTGGAGCTGGATTCGCGGCGGCGCGTCGTTCTTTGTGTGCGGTGACGCCAAGCGGATGGCCAAGGATGTCGATCTTGCCCTGCATGAGATCATCGCATCGCACGGCGCGATGTCACCGGAACAGGCGGCCGACTATGTGAAGCAGATGAAGAAGGAGAAACGCTACCAGCGCGACGTCTACTGAACGGGTTTGCTCTAAGGCGGCCTTCTCTGTCAGTCTTTACCTCTCTTACCTACATGACCTTCAATCAACGCAAGGCCGTCGTCACGGGCGCCGGTCGCGGTATCGGAAAAGCCATTGCGGAAACGTTGGCGCGTCACGGCGTCAAAGTCATCTGCGTCTCCAAGTCGGAGTCCTCGTGCGGGGCGGTCGCGGAGGCGATCGTGGCCGCCGATGGCGCGGCGCGCGCTCTGGCGGTGGATGTTGCCGACGGCGCGGCGGTGGCCAAGGCGGCCGAGCAGTTGCTGGCGGAGGAGGGAAAGATCGATCTCTTGATCAATAACGCCGGCATCACGCGAGACGGACTGCTCGCCCGGATGTCGGAGGATGACTGGAACGCCGTGATCCAGACGAATTTGACCAGTTGCTTTCACTGGACCAAGGCAATCGGTTGGCCGATGTGCCGCGCCCGCTACGGGCGGATTGTCAATATTGCCTCCGTGGTCGGTCTGGTGGGTAATGCGGGCCAGGCCAACTATGCGGCGGCGAAGGGGGGGATGATCGCGTTCACGAAGTCCGTGGCCAAGGAATTCGCCCGCCGCAACGTCACGGCGAACGTAGTGGCCCCCGGGTTTATCCGCACGGACATGACATCGGTCCTGTCCGAAGACGTCCAGAAGGCGGCGCAATCAGTTATCCCCATGCAGCGTTTCGGAGAGGCGTCCGATGTAGCCGCGATGGCGGCGTTCCTGTGTTCAGAGGAGGCCGGTTACATAACCGGGCAAGTTTTTACCGTTGACGGCGGAATGGCGATGTGAAGCCTCCGGAGGCACGTTTCTCCCTATGGCCGACCAAAAAACCATCGAACAGCGCGTCAAAGAGATCATCGTCAATCAGCTGAATGTGAACGAGGAGCAGATCACTCCTCAGGCCTCGTTCCTCGACGATCTCGGTGCCGATTCGCTCGACACGGTCGAGCTGATCATGGCGTTCGAAGAAGAGTTCAAGGATGAGATCAAGGGCGAAATCCCCGAGTCCGACGCAGAGAAGCTGCAGAATGTCGGCCAGGTGATCGAATACATCAAGTCCAAGGCGGCGGCCAAGTAAGCCGCCCATCCGGTTTCCCAAGGCGTCCTGTCGCTTCGCGGCTGGGCGCCTTTTTCTTTCCTGAGGCGGCGTTTGCATCATCCTCCCAAGGGAGCCCTTTCTTTTCCCATGTCTTCGCTTCCTGATTCCCAACGTGTTGTCGTCACCGGCTTGGGTGTGGTCCACGGGCTCGGCCAGTCGGTCGACACGTTCTGGGCGGCGTTGCTTGCCGGGCGCAACGGGATCGATCGGATCACCCAGTTCGATGCCTCGGCGTATGCGAGTCAGATCGGAGCCGAGGTCAGGAATTGGAATCCCGAAGAGTACATGGACCCCAAGGAGGTCCGGAGGAACGATCGTTACACCCACTTTGGCTTTGTCGCGGCCAAGCAGGCCTACGCCGATTCCGGCTTGTCTTCGGATCGCGTCGATCCCGATCGAATCGGCGTCATCGTTGGATCCGGTATCGGAGGAATGGCGACGTTTGAGACGCAGCACAAGCGGCTCCTCGAAGGCGGGCCACGCAAGGTGTCCCCATTCACAATTCCGGCACTCATCGGCAACATGTGTTCAGGGTTGGTGGCGATCGAGCTGGGGGCCCGCGGACCGAATTTCGGCGTGGTTTCGGCCTGTGCGACCGCCACGCATGCGCTGGGCGAGGCGTTTCAGATGATCCGCCGCGGCGATGCGGATGTGATGGTCGCCGGCGGCGCGGAGGCCGCGATCACGCCCTTTGCCTATGCGAGTTTCTGCTCGATGAAGGCGATGAGCACCCGAAACGATGATCCGGCGACCGCCTGCCGGCCCTTCGCGTTGGGACGCGATGGCTTCATCATGGGGGAGGGTGCCGGAGTGTTGGTGCTGGAGTCCCTCTCTCACGCCCGTGCCCGCGGTGCGCGCGTTTACTGCGAGCTCGCTGGCTACGCCGCCACCGCCGACGCGTTCCACATCACGCAACCCGATCCAGAAGGAAAGGGTCTTTCCATGGCGATGCGTCGCGCGCTCGCCGGTGCTGGAGTGGCTCCAGCCGAGGTCGACTACGTCAACGCGCACGGCACGAGCACGCCGTACAACGACAAGTTCGAGACGCTGGCGATCAAGCGCGTGTTCGGCGACCATGCGCGCCGACTCGCCGTGAGCTCGACCAAGTCAATGACCGGGCATCTGCTGGGAGCGGCGGGCGGAATCGAGAGCATTATCTCCATCAAGACGATCGAGTCGGGGATGATCGCTCCGACGATCAATCTCCACGAGCCGGACCCGGAGTGTGACCTCGACTACGTGCCCAATCAGGCGCGGGCCCTGAAGACTCGGATCGTGCTGAGCAACAACCTTGGTTTCGGTGGCCAGAACGCCGCGATTGTTTTTCGGGCGATCTAGGGAATCACGGGCTCCGTTTCCTCCGGGCACAAAAAAGCCCGCGCAATCGCGGGCTTGTTGAAGAGGACTTGCGTGAAGGTGCTCAGACCTTCTCGACGAGACCGGCCTTGATCGCCTTCACCGAAACGAGGACACGCTTCGTGCCCCCATTGGCCGTGCGGATACGGATGCGCTGCAGGTTCGGACGGAACTTGCGCGGCGTGATGCTGGTGACGTGCGTGCCGATGCCTCCGCTCTTCTTGCTCTGCCCCTTGCGGTTAATGCGGGAGCCTTTGACGGGACGCTTGCCAGTGATTGCACAGATGCGGGCCATGGTGGAATGGGTTAAGGGGTCATCGTAGGAGGCGCACCCCGAGCGGCGCAAGGGCAATCTTAGCGGCGCAAGGCCCAGATCACTTGAAATGACTGCCCCATGTTCGCGGGATGAAGCAACTGGAGCAGGGAACGGCTCCGCGGTCCGCGCCTCCCGCCGTCCTCCTTGAGCAGTCGCTCAATCGTCGCGCCCGCGTGGTGCATCAGAAAGGCCTCCTGGGACTCCAGCTGCGGTGCAGAGAAACCGGCTGCTCCGAGGGACTGCGAAATCCAATCCCAGCAAACGTGAACCGTGAGGTCCTGCTCTCCCGGTCGATCGAGAAGGTCGTTATGCTGGGTGTGCCGCCAGTAGGCGCGAGCCGTTCCCGCCGGGCATTCTCCCGCGAGCTGAGAAAAAGACTTTCCATAGTCCACGGCGACGAACAGCCCCTGCCAGTCCCCTTGTCCGATCGTTGCGACCAATTCCGCGGCCGCTCGGGGGGCGTCGAACCGCGTGCCGTCCTCACCGGGACGGGGAAGCCATGGTTCGCTGTCGCTGGGCCAATCGACCTCCTCCAACTGACCGCTCTTGGCCAGCGCGACGCCAATTTCCCTCCAGCGTCCTTCACGCACGACAAATCGCCGGAACGGCTGAGCGTCGAGCAATTCATTTGAGAAAACCACAAGGTGCCCGGCGAGGTCCAGCGACGCTCCGAGCTGCCGAACCTCGGTCGCGCGGAAGGGGTGGGGGGCATCCGTGAGGATAGCAGCATCCGGCTCCGCTCCGAGTTCAACGAATGTCATCTGGGAGGGCTCCCCTGGTGCGAGCGAGGCGCAGGCGCTGGCGATCAACTCGCCAAACAGGGGCCCAGACGAGGTACTCGTGAAGAAGTCCGTGCCCGGTTCTCGTCCTACCCGGCGCCGGCGGGCCGTGTAGTACCCGCAGCGGGGGTCGTAGAGGGCGAGATCCACGAAGCGATCGAAACGCATGACCGAGTCCTGCCCCGCGGCGGCGAGAAAGGCCTCGCGGAAGGCAGGTGAAGGAGGGGTGCGCTCGGACATCGAGGGAGAAGGACGAAGGTGCGGAGCGTAAGTAGCACGGTCCCCATTTACAATCCGCGACGCATCCGCACGCTAGCGGCGATGTTGCGTCGTGCGTTCACCATTGCGGTCGGGGCCCTCTGTGGGTCGGTCGTGGCGTTTACCGTCATCCACACGGCGGCGGGGTGGGGTCTTTGGCCGAACCGTGAGCTGGATCGCTCGTCGGGTTATGTGCGGCAGGTCCTGGAGATCGTCGGGGAAAACTACGTCGATGCAGAGAAGGCGGCGTACAGCGAGCTAACCAAGTCGGCGCTGCACGGGCTCCTCTCCTCGCTGGATCCGCATTCCGACTTTCTGGAGGCGAAGCAGTATCGGGAGCTTGAAGAGGACATGAACGCCGAGTTTGGCGGGATCGGCGTGCAGGTGGAGGTTCGCAAGGAGAAGGTGGTCGTGATCGCCCCGATTGCGGGTACGCCTGGGGATCGGGCAGGAATCCAGCGAGGCGATACGATCGTCGCGGTGGATGGCCAGGAGTTGGGCCGGGCATCGATGAGCGACGTGATCAGTCGCCTGCGGGGAAAGCCGGGCACGCAGGTCACGGTGCGACTCTTCCGTCCGTCGACCCAGCGCGACGTTGAATTCCGCCTCGAGCGGGAGGTGATTCGTATCGAGAGCGTTCGCGAGGCGCGGGTGTTGCCGGGCGGCATCGGCTACCTGCAGTTGGCGCAGTTTTCGGAGCGGACTGGGGAGGAATTCCGTGATGCCTTGGGGCGTCTGCAAGCAGAGGGTTTGCGCGGGCTGATCCTCGACCTCCGAAACAATCCGGGCGGGGTGCTCGATGCGGCCGTGGAGGTGGCGGAGCCGTTTTTCCCGGCCGGTGAACTGATTGTCTACACGCAGGGTCGTTCGCCGCAGGATCGCGAGGAGTTTCGCTCTCGCTCGCGACGGCTCCCGATTGATGAGCCTGTGGTGGTGTTGATCAATGCGGGCACGGCGAGTGCGGCGGAGATCGTGGCCGGAGCGCTCAAGGATACGGGTCGCGCGGTCTTGGTCGGGGAGCGATCCTTCGGCAAAGGCTCGGTCCAGTCGATTTTCCCTCTCAAAAACGGGGAGGGCCTGCGGCTGACCACCGCCCGCTATTACACGCCCAGTGGGGTCACGATCCACCAAAAGGGAATCGACCCCCAAGTGGAGAGTGTGATGACGCCGGAGGACGATGCGCGTCTGCGGCTGCAGCGGAGCCGCAGCGACGTCAATGATCCGGCGGAGTTTCGTGAGCGGTTCGGCTTCGCGCCGATTGAAGATCGGCAGTTCGCGACCGCCCTTGAGGTGATGCAGGGCCTGTTGGCGTGGGATCGCAAGCATCCGGCCGCGCCTGGAACGGGAGGTGGTCGGTGATCCTCGCCTTGGAAAGTTCCTGCGATGAGACGGCCGTTGCGCTCTTCGATCCGTCCCGCGGCCTTTGCGGCGAATGGGTGCGGAGTCAGGTGGCCCTGCATGCCGGTTATGGCGGCGTCGTGCCTGATTTAGCTACGCGTGAGCACCTGCGGTGGGTGGGTCCGCTGCTTCGCGAGGCGGGGCGCGCATCGGACGAATTTCGAGCGGTGCGTCAGGTGGCGGTGACCTGTGGGCCTGGCTTGGCGGGTTGCCTAGCCATCGGCGTCGCCGCGGCGAAGGCGCTGGCGCTCGCGTTGCGGCGCCCGCTCCTGGGCGTGAATCACCTGCGCGGCCATGCCTATTCTCCGTTCATTCCGGTGCACGCGGCCGATCCGGCGGTCTTTACGCAGCGCTGGTCCTCCTTGGCGCCGCACCTCGGCCTGATTGTTTCTGGTGGCAATACACTCCTCCTGCGGATCGGCGAGGACCGGCGGATCGCGGAGATCTCGAGCACGCGGGACGACGCGGCGGGCGAGGCGCTCGACAAAGGCGCAAAGCTTTTGGGTCTGGGCTATCCTGGCGGACCGCTGGTTGAGCGCGAAGCGGTGGCGGGAAACGTCGCGGCGTATGATTTCCCCCGCGGGTTGGGCGCGAAGACGGAGCTCGAGTTCAGTTTCTCAGGCTTGAAGACGAGTCTGCGCTATCGCCTTGAGCGCATGACCCCGGAGGAGATCGTTTCGCGGCGGAGCGACCTGTGTGCAAGTTACCAGGAGGCGGTGATCAGCACGCTCCTCCGCAAGACCGACGCCGCCCTGGCGGCCGGTGAATTCCGGAGCCTAGGTCTGTCGGGCGGCGTGGCAAACAACCGCCGGTTACGGGCTGCCTTCGCGGATCTGGCGCGCCGCCATGGTGTTCCCTTGCTCGCGGCGCAGCCGGAACACACGGGAGACAATGCCGGCATGATGGCGTTCGCGGCGTGGTGTGATCCGCGCGTGGAGTCCTCGCCACTCACGGCCCTAGGCATTCATCCTGGTCTGTCGCTGGATGAACTGCCCGTCGGGGAGTCGTCCGGGTGACGTCGAGCTGACTAGGTGTAGTCGCGGCGAAGGTTACTGGGCAGCAGGCCCAGTTCCTCCCGGTACTTGGCCACGGTTCGGCGGGCGATCTTGATCCCCTTTTCCTGCAGCTTCGCGACCAATTCCTGATCGCTCAGCGGCCGGCTGCGGTCTTCGAGCGTGATGAGCTCGCCGATCATCTCCTTCACGCTGGTGTTTGAAACAGACTCGCCTCCCTGGGATTGATAGCCGGGGGTGAAGAAGAACTTCATCTCAAACACCCCGTGCGGCGTCTGGATAAACTTGTTGGCGATCGCCCGGCTCACGGTGGTTTCGTGCACCCCGACCGCGTCAGCAATCTGGGTCATAGTGAGCGGTCGCAGCTTTGCGACACCCTCGCGGAAAAACTCCTCTTGCACGCGGATAATCTCACGTGTGATCCGCTCGATTGTCTGCTGCCGCTGCTCGATCGAGTTGATCAGGAACTTTCCCGAGCGCATTCGCTCGCGGATATAGTCGCGCTCGGAACGCGAGAGCGTGCCCTTGGCGATCATCTCCTTGTAGGTGCTCGAAATGCGCAGCCGGGGAATGTAATCGCTGTTCAGCGAGATCTTCCATTCGCCGCGGTCCTCCTCGACGGTCACGTCGGGCGCCACGACGCGATTGGTGTCCTCGGCGAAGCGTCGTCCAGGGGCTGGGTCGAGGGTTCCGACCTCCTCGATGGCCTCCTGCACATCATCCATGTGGACGCCGAGCTTACGGGCGATGTCGGGGATGCGTCGCCGCGTGAGCAGGTTGAAATGGTCTCGGATGATCCGCGCGGCCAGTGAGTCGGCGCGGCCTTTCGCCTGAAGCTGCAGGAGCAGGCATTCCGTCAGGTCACCCGCGGCAATCCCGGCCGGTTCGAATCCCTTCAGGATGCGGAGTGCTGCCTGGACCTGGTCGAGCGGGAGAAGGGCGTGGAGCGCGATGTCTGAGATGGATTGGGTGAGGAAGCCGCGGTCATCGAGGCTACCGACCAAATGCTCCATGGCTGCCATTACGGAACCGGAGAGGTCCGACATTTTCGCCTGCCGCATCAAATGCTCCTGAAGCGACGTCTCCGCGACAAGCGAGTCGAGGAAATGCTGGCGGCGCTCGGCGTCCTCTCCGGTGTAGGGCTGGCCACCCGCTTGGTTGAGATGCGTCCGCCAGTCCTCATCCAGCTTGGTGAGAATCTCAAACTCCTTTGAGAAGTCCATCGGCTCGCGCGGGTTATCGTCCACGTCCCCGGGTGCGGTTGGCTCCCGCTCTTCTGGTTCGAGTCCGTCATCGGCGGAGGGCTCAGCGGGTTCGCCATCGAGGCTCGGCCCGTCCATCGGCAACTCCTCGAGCATCGGGTTGGCCTGCAGTTCCTCCTGAATGACAGATCGCAGGTCGAGGGCGGCGACCTGGAGGATCTTCAGCGACTGTCGGAGTTGGGGGGCAAGGACGAGCGACTGGGTCTGCCGCTGGCGCAAGTCCTGACTGAATCCCGGTCCAGCCATGGCAAATCAGCCGCCGACGCTCGCGGCAGGGAGCAGCAGCCCGAGAGCGGGCGATAGGCTACGGCGGGCGCGGAACATATCATGAAAGCAGAATCGTCGGGCGGAGGGGTGGCAAGAGGAGAAATCCAGGCTAGCACGGAAATTGCTTCACTGGTCCGCCGGATTGACAGCTGGCGTGGTGGGCGTAGCGGTTAGAGATGATTTCATTGACGCCCCGGGCCGCTGCCCAAGTTCGTTTGCTCCAGAGTGAGTTGGGAGCCTCTGACGGGCGTCTGTTGCGCGTGTTTGTTGAGTCGGGCGGGTGTTCAGGCTTCCAATACGGCATGTCGTTTGACCTGCCGAAGCCCGACGACCAGCGACTGGAGAGCGAAGGCGTCTCGTTCCTGATGGACCCGACCAGCTTGGCGTACCTCAGCGGTTCGAGCGTCGATTTCGACGACGGCCTACAGGGTAAGGGTTTCGAGATTAAGAACCCCAACGCCCAGAGCACCTGTGGCTGCGGGAAGTCGTTTGCGTGAGGCGCCGACCAGCGACGCCCGGGCGGCTCAAACGGTCGCGTGGTGCAGCGCGACAATCCCGAACGTGAGCCGCTGGGCGGTCACCTGCCGGAAGCCCGCGCGACGCAGTTCGTCCGAGAGGGCGTTGCTGGATGGGAACCCTTCAACCGAGACTCCCAGGTAGTCATAAGCGCTGCGATCTCCGGTGACCCAAGCAGCAACGCGCGGAAGAATGTGGCGCAGGTACAGCGCGTAGATCGGTCGGAACCAGCGGTAAGGCTGGGAGAACTCGAGGATGAACACATGGCCGCCCGGTTGTAGCACGCGCCGCATTTCGTCGAGGGCGCGCGGACGATCCGCCATGTTGCGCAGGCCGAAGGCGATGGTGAGGGCGTCGAACTGCGCCTTTTCGAGAGGCAGGGCGAGGCCGTCGCCCTGGCGGAACGCGACGTTGGCGTAGGTGCCGGCGGAGGTCGCCTTCTTGATCTCGGCTTCGTCGAGCATGGGCTGGCAGAAATCCATGCCGATGATCGCGGTGGAGGCAGGTAGTTTCCGGCTGAGTGCGAACGCGACATCTCCGCTCCCTGTCGCGAGGTCGAGGACGGCGCGCGGCTCAGTGTGGGCGACGGCCCTGACCAGACGCCGACGCCACCAGAGATCGACGCCGCCGCTGAGCAGCCGGTTAGCCAGATCGTAGCGCCGCGCGATGCGCGCGAACATGGAGTGGACTGCGGTCGGATCAGGCATGAGGGCCTTACCGAACGGGATTTGAACGCCAACGCAACTCCGGACCCGACGCGTCGGCTTAGGCGACAGGGAACACGGGCTGCCTGAGCCGTTGCGAAGCAATGCGCTCGATGGCGAGCGCGACCCCATGGTTGTGGGTCACGAAACGCAGGAAATCGCTTCGTGAAACCACGAGAAGGCGGGTCGGCTTGCGCGTGATGATGTCGACGGACAGAGGTCGGGCGGTGAGCAATTCCGCCTCGCCGTAGTGTTGACCTGCCTTGAAAAGCCCGTCCGAGGCCCCCTGCCGGATAAACTCGCACTCGCCGCTCCACACAATCGTGAAAATGGGCTCCATGCCGAAGGAGGCGACGCGTGAGTCGGCCTCCAGCCTGCGGATGTCGACCAGTTCGCACAGGCGAATGATTGCCGAAAGGTTCCAGCCCCGGCAGAGTGGGGTGGAGCGCAGAAACGAGCACACGTGGGTGAGTCGCTCGACGCGTTGCAGGCCCAAGCGTTGCAGAATGTCCTCCTCGAACTGGCGGCGATCGAGGGTCAGCGTAATCAACGGCGTCCGACTCTCGACGGGAAGAGCGGGCAGGTTCGGTTCAAGGAGTGTCTGTGCACCGATGAGGTCGCCCTCGATGAGGGGTTGGACGGGGTAGCGACGGCCGTCGGAACCCTTGTGAAAGGTTCGGGCGCTGCCGCGCGCGATCAGCGAGATCGGAGCTTGGCGATCGCTGGGATCGTAGACGACCTCCCACGCATGGTAACAGGCGATCCCCATCTTGTTCGAAAGGCCGAGACGATCCGCTGGCGCGAGGGCCCGGAAGAGCGCGCTGTCGCCGATGACGCGTTGGATTTCCTTTTCGCTGAGGACTGCACCCATCATGGCCCGCCAGCGACCAAGGCGTCGCGCGAGGCGGACCACGGCGCGTCGGCCGCGTCGCCAGGCGGCAAAAAGCGCGAGGCTGAGGAACGCGAGGAGTGATGCGCCCGCGAACGTGCCCGCGCTCCCGATCAGGATATGGAGCAGGAAGTGGGGCTGCGCCACCACATCCACAAGGTTCAATCCGATGAGCGGATAACCGAGCTGGAAGATGAGGAGAATCCAGGCCACGCCGAGGAGGAACTGGAGCACGTACGGTCGGTTGTCGAAGCTCAGGACCGCTCGCAGACGACGGTGCGGGAGGCGGTTGGCGGAGAAGATGAAGGCACGTTCCGTGTCCAACCGGGGCGTTTCCCCGAAGAGCAGGCGGATCGCATCGACGACGCAGCTGTGCGGGGCGAGGCCGACCAGCATTCCGCAGACTGGCACCACGGACCAACTTGCCCCGGCGGCGAGCGCGAAGGCCGCCAGCGATGCGGCGGGCGTCAGGTGCGCGATGGCAACGGCGAACTGCTCGGACGGTGGGCGAAGATGGACATCGCGAAGATCCACGCGCATCCGCGGAAGGATGGTTTTCCAGTAGATGACGGCATCTCCGGGTCGTGCGCCGGTGGCCTTGAGCACCACGGTCGCCCAGAGAGCGCCCGCGCTCAGCGCGCAGGAGAGAGCGACCCAGCCGATCAGGAGCTCTTCCCACCCGGGCAGATGTACCGGAGGCCGAGCAAGGGCCGCGACGGTGAAGAGGGTGAGTCCGACCAGACCGAAACCGATCGCAGCCGCCGAAAGGAACGGGAAATCTCGATCGGGTCCTGCGGCGGCGGAACGTGGATCGCCGCTGGGTTCCGCCGACGTCAGAATACCCACTCGGCAGGCCTTGAGGATCAGTTCGTAGAACTCCGAGAGCGAGACTTGGTTGCCCGCCAAGATCGCCTGGGTGAGCATTTGCGGGACGGTCTGGCGGGTCGTAAAGGCCTCGAGGACCGCGTACTGGACGTCGTCGATCAGGATGTGGTCCGTCGAACCGCTCCGGCGCAACGCGAAGACGCCTCGGATGGAAACGCCACGGACGAGATCTTTCTCCAAAGAAAGCTCAGCGAGGGTGAGCAGGTAGTTCTCGTCCATGGGGGAGCGGTTTATCCGATCGCTGGCGACGGGGGCGAGCCGACCACCTCATGGACGAGGCGGAACAGTTCATCCCGTTCGAAGGGCTTGCACAGGTAGCGGCATCCGCTCTCGCTCGCGACCCACCGGGTGTCGGCGTCGAGTCGGCCACTCATCAGCACAATCTCTGCGTTGAGGGGAAGACGGCGCAGCGTGCCAAGAAACGTGAGACCATCGGTCCCGGGCATGACGACATCGAGCAGGATAAGCCCGATTTTCGGCCCTTGGGCGTTCAAGAGCTCCAGCGCGCGCTTGGCCGAGGGCGCCTGCCACACGGTGTAACCCCGAGGAGCGAGCGCGTCATGGACCAAGCCGCAGATCAGAGCCTCGTCGTCGATCACAAGGATGCCGGAGGGGCCCGAGGGGGTGCGGCGCGCCGCGGTCGCCTCGGCGCTCGGAGCGGTGGGATTGGCTTTGGGCATAACGGGAGAGCAACTCTCGGGATCGGCGCAACCGGAGCAGACCTGAGAAAAATCCCCTAGCGTGAGCGATTTGTAGCATTGGGGCGGCGCAGTGCGAAGCTGCGCTGGACTTGGGCCCAGAGCTCTGTTTCGGTCCCTTTTCGGCCCCCGAGCCCTTCGTTTTACCCTAACCGTCGCGTATATGGCCTACATTACCCCGGAACAGCTTCAGTCTCAGTATGATGTAATTGTTGTCGGTTCTGGCGCAGCTGGCGGGCAAACTGCCTACACGTTGGCCATGGAGGGCGTAAAGGTCCTCATGTTGGAGGCGGGACGCTACTACGACCCCCTGAGCGAGACGCCGATGTTTCAGGATCACTCGCGGGCTCCGCTGCGCGGCGTGAGCACGCCGGATAAGCCTTTCGGGTTTTATGATGCCACGGTGGACGGGGGATGGAAGATCGAGGGCGAGCCCTACACGATGGCTTCCTCGGATCCGTCGCGGCGTTTTGAGTGGTGGCGCGCCCGTATGCTGGGCGGACGCACCAACCATTGGGGCCGCATTTCCCTGCGCAACGGACCGTACGACTTTAAGCCCTACAGCCGCGATGGCCTCGGCTTTGACTGGCCGCTGAGCTACGAGGATTTGGCGGAGTACTACGACCGGGTGGAGATGCTGATCGGGGTCTACGGCTCCAACGAAGGCCTGGAGAACACGCCGAACTCGTCACCCGGGGTGCTCCTGCCGCCCCCCAAGGCCCGGGCGGGAGAACTCTACACTCAGAAGCATGCCAAGAAGCTCGGGTTACCGGTGATTCCAATCCACCGCGCCGTGCTCAGCGTGCGGCAGGATTCAAAGACGATTCCCGCCCGGCTCCACCCTCGTAATCCGCGCGCCCAGCGTATTCTCGCGAAAGCGATGGATGAGCGCGCGGCGTGTTTCTGGGCGACCAATTGCGTCCGCGGTTGCTCCACCAAGGCCAATTACCAGTCCACCACCGTGCACCTCCCGCCGGCGATGGCCACCGGCAACCTCGACATCCTTTCGGACGCGATGGTCCGCGAGGTGCTGATGGACGACGCAGGCAAGGCCACCGGCGTGGCGTTCATCGATCGGCGCAAGGGTCGCGAGTTGAAGGCCAAGGCGCGGATCGTGGTGCTTTCGGCGAGCGCCTGCGAGTCGGTGCGCGTTCTGCTCAATTCGCGCTCGGCGCGGTACCCCAACGGCGTCGCCAACTCGAGCGGCAAAGTAGGTAAGTACATCATGGATACGGTCGGTGGCCGCCTCGGCGGCCAAATCCCGGCGCTGGAGGGGTTGCCGTTGCATAATGAGGACGGCGCCGGTGGCGGGCATGTCTACATCCCGTGGTGGCTCTACCAGGAGCAGCATGCGGGCAAGCTCGATTTCGCGCGCGGCTACCACATCGAGTTCCAGACGGGGCGCCATCTTCCGGCGGCCACGATGTTCAGCGGCTTGGAGTGGCTCACCGGTGGCACCTATGGAAAGCGCTTCAAGGAAGACGCCCGTCGGTACTACGGCTCATCGGTCGGCTTCGCGGGACGCGGAGAGATGATTCCCAACGAGGACTCGTTCTGTGACCTGGATCCGACGGTGAAGGATAAGTGGGGCGTTCCAGTCCTGCGCTTCCACTGGAAGTGGTCCGATCATGAGTTGAAGCAGGTGGTACACATGGAGCGCACGTTCGCGGACTTGATCTCCGCGATGGGAGGTCGCATTGGGCGCAAGCCTGCGACTGACGGTGCGAAGGCGATCGAGGCCGCGGGTAGCATCATTCACGAAGTCGGCGGTGCAATCATGGGCACCGACCGCCGTAAGTCGGTGACCAATCAGTGGTGCCAGACTTGGGACGTGCCTAACCTCTTCCTGACTGACGGCGCGCCGTTCTGCTCAAACGCCGACAAGAATCCGACGCTCACCATCATGGCCCTCGCTTGGCGAGCGGCTGACTACATTCTCGAAGAAATGCGAAAGGGGAATCTGTGATATGAATGGCTCTGACTCCGGGCGCCTCGATCGTCGCGCCGCACTCAAGTGGATGATGACGGGCACTGCCGCCCTGATGGTGACCGACCGGGCAGCCCTAGCGCAGGGTGTCACCAGTCCAGCCGCACGCGGATACGGCACGGACCCTGATCTGGTGCGCTCCTACCAGCCGGGAGAGCTGTGGCCGCTTTCGTTCAACGATCACCAGCGGCGCACCGCGACCGCACTGTGCAACGTGATCATTCCGGCCGAAGGGTCCGTTCCCAGCGCCGGCGATCTCAAGGTGCAGGACTTTATCGACGAGTGGATCAGTTCGCCGTACCCGGCTCAGGCAGCCGATCGGCCCCGGATTCTGGGCGGCCTCGAATGGATCAATGAGGAGAGTCAGCGTCGTTTCCAGCGTGACTTCGCGGACCTCGCGGAGGCGCAACAGACCGCTCTCTGCGATGACATCTGTCGTGTGGCTCCGGCTGATTCGCCGCTGCACGAGCCGTCACATTTCTTCCGCCGCTTCCGCGACCTCACCGCGGGTGGATTTTTCACCACGCCGGAGGGCGCTCGCGATGTCGGTTACGTGGGGAACGTGCCCATTCCGACATTTGAAGGGCCGCCTCTCGAGGTGCTGCAGCGTCTCGGTTTGGCCTAAGACTGGGCCTTACCTGAAGGGGGCGTTCGTGTCGCAGCGAGCGCCACGGCCGCGGCGAGGAGCGCGAAGCCCAAGACGAGTTGTCCGAGGTGCGCTTGCTCGCCAAAGACGATCAGCGAGCAGGCTACTCCTAGCGGGACCTTTGCATTGTTGAAGGCGGCGAGGACGCCTGCATTGACCTGAAGGGAGCCTTGGGCCCAGAGAAAGAATCCGAGGGCGGTCGCGACCGCGCCGAGGTAGCCGATGACTCCCACTTGGCGTAGAGTCGGCTGGAACGCCGACCAGTCCGTGGTCGCCAGCGAGAGGAGCGCCGTGGCGATTAGGCCGCCGAGCATCAACCACGCGAAGGCGGAGCGATCCGCCGTGGCGCCGGTGAGACGTGGGCGCGCCCGACGATAGGCGACCTGACCGGCGGCGAAGCACAGGTTGGATAGCTGAATGAGCAGGAGTCCCGAGAGCTTGGCGGCGATCGGGCGGTCGCTCCAGATCGCGATCGCGGCTCCGGTCACGGCCAGCGTGGCCGCAAAGACGTGCCGCCCACTCCAGCGTCGATCCGCCGCGGCCTCGAAGACCGCGAGGTAGAGCGGGGTCAGAACCGTGAATAGGGCCACTTCGTAGGCCGCGAGGTGACGGAACGCACCCAGGTAGGCGGCGTACATGAGGCCAAACTGCACCGCGCCGATTCCCATGAAGACGGTGGCGAGCCGTGCGCCGCCGGGTGGCCACCGCAGCCATGGGACGAAAAGAATGGCGGCGAGTCCGAGTCGGAGCGTGGCGATTGCGACCGGATCCAGACCGGCCAACTCCTGCTTGATCAGCCCGAACGACAGTGCCCAGAGCACCGAGACCAGCAGCAGCCGCAGCATCGGAAGCGGGTTCCTTTAAACGCGGAAGATTGCTCCCAGCCGCTTGCCGAGCAGGAGGCTCAGGCCGACAATCGTCACGCCGAGGAAGAGCATGGCCCACACGCCGAGCGCGCTCGCGATGAATTTGCCGTCACCGAGCAACTGGAACAGTTCGAGGATGGCTTTCGTGATCGGGTAATACGCCTGTTTCTGCGCAAGGATCAACGAGTCGCTGACCTCCAGCATCGCAAACGAGAACGCGAGCAGGCCGCCGGCAATCAGGTTCGCGGTGATCAGCGGAAGCGTCACTCGGATCATGGCCTTCAGCGGAGGGCTGCCGAGATTCTGCGCGGCTTCTTCCAACGTCTCGCTGGTTTGCTGGAATCCGGCCGCCGCCGAGCGGACGACGTACGGAAGCCGCCGCACCGAGTAAGCGATGATGAGCAGGATGGTTGGATCGCGCGTGGGGTTAAGAAACTCGAAAAACTTTCCGTCCTGAGACATCGCGAGGTAGCCGAACGCCAGGACGAGCCCGGGCACGGCGAGGGGCAGCATCGCGAGAAAGTCCAGCACCTGCCGCCCCGGTACGCGCGAGCGCACGACCACATAGGCGATGGCCACGCCGAGGATCAGGTCCACCACCGTCGAGATGCTGGCGAACCGGAGGCTGTTGGCGATCGCTGAGACGGTGAGATCGTGCCCGAGGGCGAGCTTGAAGTTGTCCAGCGTCAGCGAGTCCGGAACAATCGTCGCGTGCCAATCGTTGGAAAACGCGACGAGCAGCACGCCGAGGTGAGGGAGTACCGCGAGGAAGAACACCCCGCCGAACGCGGCGGTGCAGAGGAGCCCGCGTCCCAGGGGAAGCCGACGCGGACCGCCCCCGGCGGTGGCCTTGGCCATCATGGCGTAGCTCTGCCGTCCGAATAGTCCTTTGCCGATCGCGTAGAGTGACGTCGTTGCGACGAGCATGATCGCCACCAACGCATAGGGGAAGGGATTAGCGCCAATGTCCTTCAATCCGTAGAAGATTTGGACACTGGTTACCCGGGGATAGTCGAAGACCAAGGGCGTGCCCAGTTCCGTGAAGGCCCAGATGAAAACGATGGTGCCACCGGCGAACAATCCGGATCGCATGAGCGGCAGCGTGATGCGCCGGAAGCGGCGGAATCCGGTGCAGCCGAGGTTCGATGCCGCCTCCTCCATGGCGGGGTCGATGTTCGCCAGGGCAGCGACGGCATTGAGGTAGATGATCGGATAGAGGGAGAGCGCGTTGACGATCGCGATGCCCCAGAACTGATGCAGCGCGAACCAGTCGAAGGTCCACCCCTCGGGGCGAACTCCCAGCGCAATCAGCAGGGAGTTGAATGCGCCGTACTGGCCAAAAATCTGCTTGATGCCGATCGCGCCCACGAACGGCGGCAAGAGCATGGGGACCAGAATCACCGAGGTGAGTAGCGTCTTGCCCGGGAACGCGTAACGGTCTGCGACGAGAGCCAACGGCACCGCGATCAGGAGAGCCAGGCTGGTCGTCGCGGACGTCAGAAGAAACGAGTTCAGCAGACCCTCTTGATAGACCGGGTCCGCCAGCAGCGTCGTGACATAGACTAACGTCAGTCGTCCGTCCGCGTCCATGAAACCGCCTTTGACGATCTGAAAGATCGGCCACACGAAGAACGCGGCGAAGAACACCGCGGTCAGCGCGAAGACCGCACGAGCGAAGGACTGCGACATGGCGCGGGAGTCTCGCATGCCGCGGAACGGCGGCAAGGTCGGAGTAGCGTGGCCCCGTCACAAATTAGGTTAGGCTAATCTTTTTGGTTGCGACAAATTCCGACTCGATTTTTAGTGGGGTTATGACTTCGCTGGGTTCAGTCCCGTCGGTCCTGCTGGGTGTTCTGCTGATGGTCGTGGCGGGGGGCTCTTCGCTCCGGGCCGACGCGGTGGTGCGAGTGGTGGCGACGACTTCGTTGGTCGCTGATTTGGTGCGCGAGATTGGAGGCACTCGAGTGAGCGTGAAGTCGCTCATGGGGCCGGGGGTGGATCCGCATTCTTACCAGCCGACTCCGTCGGATCTGCGCGCGCTGCAGGACGCGGACGTGGTGGCCTTTCATGGTCTCCATCTGGAGGGGCGCATGGAGAACGTCCTCCAGCGCCTGCGGTCGCGCCGCGCCCAGGTGGTGGCGATCACCTCGGACTTGCCGGTGACGCGGTTGCGCCGCGTCGGCGAAGGGGAAGGCGCCTATGATCCTCACGTGTGGTTTGAGGTGGGACTATGGCGGGAATGCATCAGCACGGTGGTGGCAGCGCTCGTCCGCGCCGATCCTGCGGGTACCGAGACTTATCAAGCCCGAGGGGAGGCGTTGCGGGCGCGCTTGGTCGCTCTGGATGAATGGGTGCGGCGCGAGCTTGCGGTGATTCCGAAGGAGCGACGGGTGCTGGTAACCAGCCACGATGCCTTCGGCTATTTTGGCCGTGCGTATGACTTTGAGGTCATTGGACTGCAGGGCATCTCGACGGTTGGGGAAGCCGCGTTGTCGGCGATGACAGAGCTAACGCAGTTGCTGGCTCGGCGTCGGATCCCGGCCATCTTTGTCGAGTCGTCAGTCTCACCTAAAGCCATCCAGCGTGTTGCGGCGGATGCCGGGGTGCGAGTGGGGGGGGAGTTGTATTCCGACTCGCTGGGTGCGCCGGGACTTGCCGCCGACGGCACTGATCCTAGCACCTACGAGGGGATGGTGCGGCATAATGTTCGTACGCTGGTCTCGGCGCTGCGATGAAGCGCATCTCGTCTCCGATCTTCCCGTGACTTCTTTGCCTTCGTCGCTTTCGACTCCCGCGATTCCTCCGGTCCTGGAGATCCACGACCTGACGGTGGCGTATCGCCGCAAGCCGGTGCTGTGGGGCGTGGACCTCGCCGTGGGGCCTGGACAGTTGGTGGGGATCATCGGTCCCAACGGCGCGGGTAAATCGACGCTCATCAAGGCCTGCATGGGGTTGACACCGGTGCAGGGTGGTTGGGTTCGTTTCTGGGGACGTCCCTTTGCCGAGGTGTGTTCGCGGGTCGGTTATGTGCCCCAGCGAGAGACGGTGGATTGGGATTTTCCGGTGAGCGTGATGGACGTCGTGCTCATGGGCCGGTACGGCCGCATTGGACTCTTTCGCCGTCCCTCGCGGGCGGACCGTGAGGTCGCGCGGGCCTGCTTGGAGCAGGTTCAGCTGCTACCGTATGCGGACCGACAGATCAGCAATCTTTCGGGCGGTCAGCAGCAGCGCGTCTTCCTGGCGCGCGCGTTGGCGCAAGAGGCCGAGGTGTATTTCATGGACGAGCCCTTTGCGGGCGTGGATGCCGCGACGGAGGCGTCCATTGTGGTGGTGCTACGAACGCTGCGCGACCGTGGATGCACGCTCTTCGTCGTGCACCACGATCTTCCCACGGCGCGTCAGTACTTCGACCGCTTGCTCCTGCTCAACCTCAACGTCGTCGCGTTTGGTCCCACGGCCGAGGTGTTCACGGCCGACTTGTTGCAGCGCACCTATGGTGGGCGCCTGACCTTGCTCAGTGAAGTGGCGCAGGCTTTGGGCGCGCAGGGGGGCTCGCGGTGAATCGGACTGTTTGCGGCGGTTTTTCCGGACGCCGCTTCGGGGCCCTGGTGATCGGTCGCGGGCTGGCGGTACTCGCTGCGGCAGCCCTCCTGGTTCCGTGGGTGCAGGCGCAGGGAACGGCGGGAGCCCTTGGAGGGGAGATGGCGCAGGCGTGGCGGTTCCTGCGTCTTGAGGATCCGGCGGTGCGGTACGTGGTGTGGGGGACGTTGCTGTTGGGCACGACGTGCGGCCTTCTGGGCGGCTTTATGGTGGTGCGGCGCATGGCGTTGGTGGGCGACGCGCTGTCGCATGCGGTGCTGCCGGGCGTGGCAGTGGGTTTTCTGTGGAACATGTCGCGAGATCCGGTGGCCATCTTTGTCGGTGCGACGATTGCCGGCCTGATTGGAACCGCCTTCGTTTCCGCCCTCACGCGCACGACGCGATTGAAGGAGGATGCGGCGTTGGGTTTGGTGCTGGCCTCCTTTTTTGCGGTGGGCCTATGCCTGCTGTCGCTGATCCAGCGGCTGCCCTCCGCGCAGTCGGCGGGGCTCTCGCACTTCCTGTTCGGCCAAGCTGCGACGATTGGTCCGGAGGATATCCGCGTGATGGCAGTAGTGGCGGCGGTGGTGATTCTCTTCGTTCTCGCCCTCTACAAGGAACTGGTGGCGGTGGCGTTTGATGCCGCGTTTGCGCGGTCGCAGGGCCTGCCGGCGGCGGTGGTGCACCATGCTTTCATGTTTCTCCTCGCCGCAGCGGTGGTCATCGCGTTGCAGGCGGTCGGTGTCGTGCTGGTTTCCGCGCTGTTGGTCACGCCGGCCGCCACGGCCTATTTGCTCACGCGGAGCCTGCCTCGGTTGCTGCTTTACTCGGCCTTGCTCGGAGGCGCGGCGGGCTTGGCGGGGGCATTTCTATCCTTTCTGGGACCCGCTTTACCGACGGGCCCGCTCATCGTGATCGCCGCGAGTGTGTGGTTCGGAGTGGCGGTGCTGTTCGGTCCGCGGGAGGGCTGGTGTATTCGCCTCTGGCGGCGGCGAGTGGGAGTGGGACGGACACGTCGCGAGAACACGCTAAAGTCGATGTATCATGTTGCGGAAGTCGACGGCTTTGCGCGCGCAGGAGTCACGCTGGAGGAACTTGCGGCGAGGCGGCGGGAGACGGTGGAGGAGGTGCGCCGGCTCGGCGTGGAACTGCGATCTCATGGCTTGGCGCGTTTGGAGCGAGAGGTGCTCTACTTCACGCCGGAGGGACGGCGACGGGCCGGAGAGATCGTCCGGAATCACCGACTCTGGGAGCTTTATTTAACGCAGTCGGCGAACTTCGCGCCCGACCACGTGCATGATCACGCGGAAAATATCGAGCACGTGCTCGGGGAGGCGGTGGTGCGGGAGCTCGAGCGGCGGCTGAATCACGCGCGCTGGGACCCGCATGGCCGGATCATCCCAAGCAGCAGCGAGCTCGAACGTCCGGCGCCGCTCGAGGGAGGAGGTCTGCGATGACTCCGGAATGGGTGCTACCGGCATTCGATGCGCACGCAGCTCTGGTCGCGCCATGGACCGAGCATCGGGATACCTTCGGCTGGGTCGGTGTCATGGGGTTTTGTGTCGCGGCGGCTTGCGGTCTTCTCGGGAACTATCTGCTGCTGCGACGGATGGCGCTGATGGGCGACGCCGTGAGTCACAGCGTGCTGCCGGGTTTGGTGATTGCGTTTCTGGTGTCGGGAGGGCGCGGCACGGGCCCAATGTTCGCAGGCGCATTGGTCGCCGGACTTGTGGCTACGTTGATTATTGATTTGCTGCAGTCGCGGACGCCGCTGAAGCAGGACGCTGCGATCGGCATCGTTTTTTCGACACTCTTCGCAATTGGAGTGGTCCTAGCCGTCGCCTTTGCCGGTCAGATCGATCTGGATCCGGACTGCGTGCTCAATGGGGAGTTGTTATTCGTCGCTTTGGAACCGTCGGTGGCCGTGGGCTCTTTGACCTTGGCTCCGCCGGCGGTCATCCGCATGGCATCGGTGCTCGCGTTGGTCATCGCGGTCATTGTCGTGGGATACCGCGCTCTCCTGGTTAGCTCCTTTGATCCCGGAATCGCCCGCTCCGCCGGCGTCCATGTGCGCGGGGTACGGCTGGGACTCATGCTTCTGCTTTCGCTGGTGGTGGTGAGTGCGTTCGAGGCGGTGGGCGCGGTGCTGGTGGTCGCGATGCTCATCCTGCCGGGAGCGACAGCGACCCTGATCACGGAACGGCTCCCACGGATGCATGGCATTGCCGTGGTGCATGCGGGCGCGAGCGTGTGGCTCGGCGTGGGCCTCGCGGTGTGGTTGGATTGCTCGCTGGCGCCCGCGATCGTGGTGGCGGGCGCTGCGCTCTTTGTGGCGGCTTGGCTGATGGGGCCGCGGGGTGGACTGCTCATCCAACTGTGGGAGCGTAACCGGGTTCAGTCTTGAGCCCGCGAGCGTCTCGGGCGAGTGTCGTGGCGCCGGTTCGGCGTGCGCCCTGCGCCAGTCCGGTTGCCCCGCATGAATACCCCTTCGGACTCCGTGTCTCAGTCTGTCTCTGCGCCTGAATGGGCGCCGACCCGCCTCCGTCCGCTGCTGCGGCAACTGGGACCGGGTTTGATTGTCTCGTCGATCATCGTCGGCTCCGGTGAACTCATCGTGACGCCGAAGCTGGGGGCGGAGGTGGGCTTCCGGTTGCTCTGGTTCATTATTCTGGGCTGCCTCGTGAAGGTTTTTGTGCAGATCGAGTTTGGACGCTACGCGATCACGCGCGGGCAGACCCTATTGCACGCAATGAACTCACTGCCGGGTCCGAGGCTGGTGGTGTCGTGGTTGCTCTGGCTCTGGCTGGCGATGTTTGTCTGCGTGATGCCCCAGGTGGCAGGCATGGTTGGAGGAACGGCGACGGCGCTTCGGCTGGGTGGAATTGACATTCCGGTCTCGACGTTGGCGGTGGGCATCGGCGCGAGTTGCGCCTTGTTGCTGGTGGTGGGGCGGTACCGATTGGTGGAGACGGCCTCGATGGTGATGGTGGGCATCTTCACGGTCGGAACCTTGGTCGCCGTCGCGGTGCTGCAGACCACCCCTTACGCCGTCACCGGCGCACAGTTGGCCAGTGGCTTCACGTTTGGGCTACCGGCCGACGTTGCGACGGCGTTCGGCGCTTTTGGGATCATTGGCGTCGGAGCTACGGAGCTCATCTACTATCCGTATTGGTGCTTGGAGAAGGGCTATGGTGCGAAGGTTGGTCCGGATGACGGCACCGAGGAGTGGCGCCGCCGTGCGCAGGGTTGGCTGCGGGTGATGCGGATCGACGCCTGGGTGTGCTTCGCGCTCTACACGACGACGACCGTGGCGTTCTACCTCTTGGGTGCGGCGGTGCTGCATGCCAAGGGCTTGTTGGTCGAGAACCAGCGCATGATCGAGGTCCTCTCGATCATGTACCGTGAGACCTTTGGAGAATGGAGCCTTTGGATGTTCGTGGTGGGTGCGATTGCGGTCCTGTATTCGACGATCTTCGGAGCGACGGCTTCGAATGCTCGTTTGGTGGTGGATGCGGCTGGGCTCTTCACCCCATTCCGTCCGAAGAACAACGAGGAACGCGTGCGCTGGGTAAAGGTGAGCTGCGTGGTACTTCCGGCTATCTTCACCACCGTGTTTCTGAGCTTTGGAAATCCCGTGCAGCTCGTCTTCTTCGGAGCGATCGCGCAGGGACTCATGCTGCCGTTTCTCGCCGTCGCGGCTGTTTACTTTCACCTGACCTCACCGTATCGCGAACTCAGAGCGAGCCGCTTCTCTTTTGTTTGTCTGCTGCTGGCGGCGACCGCAATGACCGCCTTGGGAGGCTACCAAGTATTTGCGGAGGTCTCGCGCTGGCTGCGCTAGAACCCTTCGGCCTTCGCCGAGCGGCAACTCCGGCACCCGGTACCGGGCGTGAAGTCAGGCGCCTTTTGCTCCAGTAAGGTTACGGGGCGCTGGCATCGATCGCAGAGGATTGCGCCGCTGGGTGTGAGGTCGGGCTGGACGCCGACACGCTCATCGAAGACGAAGCACTCGCCTTCGTAATGAGCACCGCCGCATCGTTCAAAGTAGCGGAGGATGCCGCCGTCGAGTTGGTAGACGTTGCTGAAACCAGCCTGCTGCAGAAACGGAGCGGCCTTCTCGCAGCGGATCCCGCCGGTGCAAAACGTTACGACTTTGGCCATGCGCCATGCGTCGGGTATCTTGGCGGCGGCCTTGGGAAAGTCGCGAAAGTGACTCAGGCCAAGGTGCTGGGCCCCCCGGAACGAGCCGATCTGCACCTCGTAGTCGTTGCGGGTGTCGAGCAGGACCACGTCTTCGCCTTCATCGAGCCAGGCGCGCAGTTGCTCGGGCGAAATGCGCGGGGCCGGGTGCACCGCCGGATCGGTGCCGGCGGCACCGAACGCGATGATCTCGCGCTTGATTTTGACCTGCAGGCGGCGAAAGGGGCGCAGGGTTCCCGGGCTCTCCTTGGTCTCCAGATTGACGAAGGGCGGCAGCGCTCGGAGTTGGGCGACGAAGGTATCGATACCTTCACGCGTACCCGCCACGAAGAGATTGATGCCCTCCACGCCAAGCAGGATCGTGCCGCGGAGGTCCGACCCTTCCGCGAGGGAGCGGAGGGTGTCTCGCCATGTCTCGAGTCCATCGAGGGGCACGAAGCGGTAGGCGGAAACGTTGATGACGGGAGGCATTCGCGAAGAGGGCGGCACGGGCGCGCCCCGTGGCACGGTCAGGCGGGCGAGGGTGGAGGAGACGCGAGCCATGCGTCCAGCTCAGCATCGGTGCAGAGAGCGGTACCGCCGCGGTATTCGGGGGCAAGGAGTTCCTGGAAGGTGCGGTCCGCAAACCGCTCGCAGTGCAGGAGGACCACGGCACGCTGTCCGGGCGCACGGACCAAGCGACCGAGGGCCTGATTGACCTTCTGCATGCCCGGAACTTGGTAGACGCGGCGAAACGCAGATTCGGCCGGTACGTTGGACAGAGCGGCGAGACGGGCGCGTTGGACGGCGTTCACCTCCGGCAGCGCGGGGCCTACGACCATCGCATGAGTCACGCGGCCACCCAGAAAATCGATGCCCTCCGAAAAGCTCGAGCCGAGGACGAGGAAGAGCGCGTCGGCCAAGAGTAGCGACTCGTCGATCCACGACTGAAGGTCCGCGAGTGTGCCAGATCGAGGCTGGAGCGCCACGCGCAATGCAGGGCGCACGCGCTCAAGCTCACGAGTCACTGTCTCCGCGTAACGATAACTCGGGAAAAAGACCACAACCGCAGCTGGGGATGCCGCGCGAAGCCGGGCTACGGTCATCGCCGTCTCCGTGGCCGTCTCCGCGCGTTTCCGGAACCGGGTATCGACACGGAGGTCATAGCCGACGCGAAACGAACCCGAGCGCCACGGAGCCGGTGCGGTCACTTTCAGCAGGGATGATCCCTCGTCCAATGTCGCTGGTTGGGACAAGCCGAGTGCGGTGGCGAAGTCGCTGACCTCTCCAACCGTCGCGCTAGCGAGAATCACGGCGCCGTAGCGGCTGAGGATCGAGCTGATCGCGCCTGCGGCATCCAGGCAGGTGAGGCGAAGTTCACCCGGACGGGGGCTCCAGATCAGGCGGGTGATCTCCGGGTCGTGCAGCCACGCATCGAGCTCAGCCATGGTCCAGAGAATCTCGGTCACGTCTAGGGGCAGATCGGGCAACGGCGCAGCCGCCAATTGGTCAGTCACTCGGCGGACCGTATCCGCCACATCGTCCTCGAGCGCGGCGTCGGCGGCGTCGGTCACCGGTAGCGTCGCGAGCAACTGCGTCCACGCGGTCCAAGCGCGAACCAGTCCGCGTGGAGCCTCGGCGTGTTCCAGCTCAGATAGCGCGCGCTGAGCCTGTTCCAACGACACGACGTGGGAACGCGCTTCGGCGGCCCGGCTGGGCAGGTTATGCGCCTCGTCGATCACGAGGAGGGTTTGGGCGGGGTCGAAGCCGGGCTGCTCGTCAAAGAGGACGCGCGTGCCCGTCCCGAAAACGTAGTTGTAGTCACCGACCCAGACCTCGTTGTACGCGAGTGCCGTGCGCGTGATCTCATAAGGGCAGACCGTCGCATCGCGTCCGGCGCGGCGAAGCGATTCGAGGTCGCGTGGATGCTGATCCAGCAGGTAAAAGCGCGAGAGTCCCCCGGTCTTCCACCGCGCCTTGAGGTCGTGAAGGTAGTCGCAGTGTTCGGGGCTGCACGCGAACTGGGAGTTGATGCAGTGCTCGCTCTTGCTCCGAACCTGCCAGACCGCGGGACTAGGGGAGGCTGGTTCGCCGGCGCGGTGGCCCGTCATTCGGGCGAGGGTTTGTGTGACCTGCAGTTGCCCGGTGCCTTTGCTCGTGAGGTAGATCAGACGGCGCTGGTGGCCTTGCTGGAGGCGGCGCAGCGCGGCCTCAAGGAGAATGCCGGTCTTGCCGAAGCCCGTCGGGGCTTCGAAGGCGATCACGCGGGCGCGCTGAAGTGCGTCGGCGAGAGCCTGGCTGGCGTCCGCTTGCCCGGGTCGCAGTTCGCTGAACGGCGCGCGCACGTGCAGGCCACGGAGGCGCTCGCGCGAGCGGTGTTGCTCGTCGAGGAAGGCGGTGAGCTGCTCAAGCCGCTGCGAAAACAGGAGTTCATCGGTGCGATCGAGCGGCAGCGTTTGGAGAATACCCGTTGCGATCTCAACGAATACCAACTCGGCCGAGAGGGGCGTCTCGCTCGCTTCCATGCGCCGCAGCGCGGCGTAGGTGGCAAGCTGCACGATGTAGGATCCGTAGGTCTCGCGAAGCGCCTCGGCGCTGGCGGGCAGCGCGCTGGTGATGGTTTTCACCTCGCGCAAGAGAACGGGCCGGGGTGGTTGGGCGGGGACCAGTTGATCGATCCGCCCGGTGAGTTCGATCCTCCAGCCGCGGTGAATGACGGCGGCGCGGATCGGAACTTCGAACAGCGCGCCGCTCTCCGTCGCCCGTTCTCGCGCTCTCAGTTCCTCGTGCCACTGCGTCCCGACTTTCGCGCGCCACGGCCCGGAGTGTTGCGCCGCGCGGCCGATCCGCTCCGCGGCAAAATCGGCCAGTTCACCGACTGACAGGCGGGCGCAGCGTGAATCGAGATCAAAGTCCATGCCGGCTCGCGCTAGTCGACGATGAGGTCGGTGTGTCCCTGGAGATACTCGTGGAGCCGTGACAGCAGACGCTCGGTGCGCAGGGTGTCAGAGGGGTCCAGCTCAGCCAGCGGACGGTGGAGTAAGCGATCGGCGGCTTGCCGTAGCTCGCTTGGCAACGTGGGGAACCAGTGCTGGGCGACGGGATAACCTTCGTCCCTTGCGAGACGGTAGGTCGCCTTCAGGCGCACCACTGCGGGAGGGGCATCGGAAGCGAAGGCGGCAAAGGCGTCGCCGAGCAGTCGGTAGACAGCAGCGCGGGATTCGGCGACCACCTCATTTCGCGCCACCAAGGTAGCGAAGGTGGAGGCGTGGAGCAGGCGGTCGTAGTCGCGCCCGATTTCCGGAAATCGGCGCAACAATCTGACGTCGCGGATGAACCAGCTTTGCCCCTGATTCGACGATTCGGCGGTGAGGGCGACCTCATCGAAGAGATCCAGATTCGGAATGTCAGCCTTTCGGCTTAGGCGATGGAACAGGGAAAGTCGCCCGCGATCCGCAGAAAATACGGTCAGGGGCTGAAATCGGTCCGTCGCCGGACGGCGTCCGAGGATCCAAGCATCGGTGGAGAGCGTCGGATGCGGCACGACGACGGGCCTGAACTAGGGTTGCCCCGCGGGCGTGGCTGCGGCAGGCGGTACGGTGGCCGCAGCCTCCGGTGCCGTGGCAACAGGTGTCACGGCGCCGCCGGAGATGACCATTTTCATGCCGTCGCCCACACTCATCTCCAGTTCGGTGACCTCCTCGCGTGGAACCATCACGAGAAACCCGCTGGTCGGATTAGGTGTCGTGGGAACAAACACGGTCCAGAGTTCGCGACCCAGTCGGTCCGCAGGCTCGCCAACGCTGCGGTTGGTGAGGAAGCCGATCGACCAGAGCCCGTGGCGGGGAAACTGGATCATCACGACCTTGGAGAACACGTTGCGGTTCTGGGCGCTGAAGGTAGCCACAACCTGCTTCACGGTCGTGTAGACAATGCTGACGCCGGGGATGCGCAGGACGAAACGCTCGGCGATCTGGCCGAAAAAGCGTCCTAGGACGTAGCGGGAGACGTAGCCGAGTAGCGTCACCAAGATCAGCACCAGCAGCGTGGAGAGTACGTTCCATGCGATCAGCAGGCTGGGGTGATCGCGCAGGGGCTCCGGCAGGCCAAAGAAAAACAGCGGGCGGAAGGTGCCGCCCACCGCGTCCACCAGCCATGCGAACACAATGTACGTGACCGCCAGCGGGGCGAGCAGGGCGAGCCCCGTGAGAAAGGAATTGCGGAGGGAGGCGAACGTGGACGAGGAACCAGACATGAGAGATCGGGAGTTCACGCGCGATTACGGCGCGGCGCAATCGGTTTTCGCGCGGGCGCCGAGGCCTTCGCTGGCTCGCGGTGCGGTCCGCCCGGCGGCTGAGCGAGGGTGAGTCTCGCTCCGGCCGTCTCGATTGCACTGACCACCTCGGCGGCGGGCAATGTGTCCGTCACGATGGTCATCCGTGAATCGAAGGGACACGTGAGGGCGAGTGCCTTGCGGCCGAACTTGGTGTGGTCCAAAGCAAAGAGCGAGCGCTCGGCGGCAGCGATCATGCGCCTTTGCGCAGACACGATGAGTGCGTTGTGATTCCACAACCCGGCGGCGGTGATTCCCGCGCTGCCGAGGATCGCCAGATCTGCGTGAATGTTCGCGAGCGATTGCTCGCAGAGCGGACCGACCAGCACTCCAATGCGGCTGTAGACGGAACCGCCCGTCACGATGGTCTCGACCGAACCCACTTCACCGAAAAGGGCTGCGATCGGCAGCGAGTTGGTCACGACCTGCAGTCGCCGGCTGGTCAAGAGCCGCGCCACGGCGTAGGTCGAGGTGCCGCCGTCTAGGATCACGGTCATGCCGGGTTCGACACGCTCCGCGATCAGGCTGGCGATGGCGAATTTCTCGTCGGCCATGCGCTGGTCGCGGGCGATGAAGTCGTACTCGCGATTGAGTTCGTCGGTCTCGATCAGCGACGCGCCACCGTGATGGCGCCGCAGGATTCCGCGTCCCTCCAGTTCGTCGAGTGCACGGCGAACCGTGGAGAGCGATGTGCCGAATCGGCGGGCGAGCGAGTGCAGGTCGGCGTAGCGATGAGCCCGGATGTACTGTTCGATGAGGTCGACTCGCTGCTTCTGGGTCATGCGGGTGGGGAGATCAGACGATAAAACAGGGAAAGGTAGGCGCTGGTCCGTCTTTCGGTCGAGAACTCCTCGCGGGCGAACGCGGCGAGCCGTTTACCCTCCTGGTGGCGCCAGTCTGGGTTGTCGATCAGACGGCGGAGTTCGATACGGAACGACGCCTCATCGTCCATGGGGACGGTGACCCCGCCGCACTCGGGAACACCGGTGGCGGCACAAGCGAGCGAGGGCAACCCGTGCGCGTGGGCCTCGATGAGGAAATTGGAGAGCGACTCGCGTCGCGAGGTCATGAGCGCGGCGTCGGCGGCGAGGTACAGCGGGGTGGGATCAGCGACGAACCCGAGAAAGCGGACGCGCTCGAGGATGCCCAGCGATCGGGCAAGACGCTCGATTTCCCTTCGGGTGGGGCCGTCACCCGCGAGCCAGAGCTGCCACGGAATCGTGGACGGAAGCTGGGCCAGGTGCTCGATCAGAGCGCGGTGATTCTTCTCCGGGCGGAACATTCCCACCCACAGGAACACCAGCGTCGCTGGGTTGGCTCCGTGGAGGTCGCGAACATTTTGCCGTTCCTCCGGGTCGGGCTGCCCAAGCGGAGGAAACACCAAGGCATTGGGGATGACGCTCAGGCGTTCACGCGCGACGGCGCCCGACTCAACCAGATGTCGCCCTGTCTCGGCACTATTGGCCACCACGTGGTTCACGGTCCGAAGAGACCAACGGTAAGTCCACGGCAGTGGTTTTCCGGTGCGCACCGTGGCGACCACCCGGGCCGCCGGCAGTCGCTGCGCGATCCAGCCGGCCCAGCAATTCGCCATGCGCCCGAGGCAGAGCACTACATCGGGCGCGACCGCCCGGCTGTGGCGGATCAATCCCGGGGCGAACCAATCCCAGCCAAAATCGACTTTCTGGAGACCGATTCGCCCGACATCAGGCGCGGGCGCGTGCGCGAGCGCACCGCCGGGGCGGAACGTGAGCAGGGTGACATCATGTCCGGCGGCCTTGAAGGCGTTGGCCAGCAAGCAGGATTGGCGCTCGGTGCCGCCGCTGCGCAGATGATCCTGCACCACGAGGATTTTCATTCGACCATTCGGCCGCGCCGCCACAGGATTGTTGCCTGATGAGTCATCCATGGGTGCAGCTCCTGGTTCGTTGGTCCATCCTAGCGCTGGGTGTGACGCTCGCGTCGCATTTGGTCCCGGGCATCCGCTATGACTCTCCGACCACCTTGCTCGTCGTCGTGCTTGTCCTGAGCCTGTTCAATGCGGTCCTTCGGCCCTTGTTGGTGTTGTTCACGCTGCCCTTCATCGTGTTGACCATGGGGCTGGGTGTGCTCGTGATCAATGCGTTGTTGTTTCTGTTTGTCGGACGCTTGGTCGATGGTTTTGAGGTCAGCAGCTTCTGGTCCGCGCTGGGTGGTTCAGTGATCGTCAGCCTGACGAATCTGATTCTTTCCTCGATGATTCGCCCGCGGCCGCCGCGCCCGGGCTCGCGCCGGGGCTCTCCACCGGCCCGGGACGTGATCGACGTCTGACCCGTTTTCCACTTGCCCGGCTTTGCGGCGGCGCCGAAAGTTCGGGCATGGCTGATTCTCTCGAGTACGACCTCATCGTGATTGGCGGCGGTCCTGCAGGCTATGCTGGGGCCATCCGCGCCGGGCAGCTGGGCAAGAAAGTTGCCTGCATCGAGATGGAGCGAGCAGGGGGAACCTGTCTCAACTGGGGCTGCATCCCCACCAAGGCGCTCCTCAAGAGTGCGGAGCTCTATCAGAAGATGCGCAAGGCGGAGGTCTACGGCCTGAGCGCCAAGGAAGTCTCCTTCGACTTTGCCAAAGTGATGGAGCGGTCCCGCGGCGTGGCAGCACAGATGGCGAAGGGAATCGAGTTCCTGTTCCGGAAGAACAAGGTCGACTACCTCGTGGGTAAGGCTCAGGTCTCCGCGCCCGGGATGGTCAGCATCACCGAGGGCGAGCACCGGGGAAAGTTTCTCAAGGCAAAGAATGTTCTGATCGCGACGGGCTGCAAGATGCGCCGGATCCCCGATCTCGCCTATGACGGCCAGCGCGTAATCACCTCGCGCGAGGCCCTCGCCGGCACTCAGCTGCCGAAGTCCGTGGTCATCGTCGGCGCCGGAGCGATCGGAGTGGAATTTGCTTACTTCTACAACGCCTTCGGCACGAAGGTCACGCTGGTCGAGATGCTGCCGGCGGTTCTTCCGGTGGAAGACGAGGAGGTCTCCAAGACTCTCCAGCGCTCCTTAGAAAAGCAGGGTATCCGTGTCCTCACCGGCACGAAGTGCGAACACTTCCGCGTGGGCGCGGCATCCGTGAAGGTCGACTTGGTGACGGGTGATCAGCGACAGGAGGTGGAGGCCGATGTGTTGCTGTCCGCTATTGGCGTGGTCGCCAATCTCGACGGACTACTCGGCCCCGCCGTCAAACTTGAGCTCGACCGCAATTACGTGAAGGTCGGCGACGATTACCAGACGTCGGTGAAGGGTATCTATGCGGCTGGCGATATCATCGGGCCGCCTTGGCTCGCGCACATTGCCACCTTCGAGGCGGTGAATGCCGTCAACGGCATGTTTGGTCATGGTCATCCCAAGCGCGTGCGCAATTTCCCTGGCTGCACCTACTGTCAGCCGCAGGTCGCGAGCACCGGCCTGACGGAACGGGCGGCAAAGGAAAAGAAGCTCGATTTCAAGGTGGGCAAGTTCCCGTTCACTGCGTCCGGCAAGGCCGTCGCGTCGGCCGAGAGCGAGGGCTTCGTGAAGGTGATCAGCGATGCGCGGACCGGCGAGATTTACGGTGCCCACATCATCGGCAGCGAGGCGACCGAGCTGATCGCCGAGTATGGTCTGGCGATGGAACTCGAGGCGACGGTGGAGGAAATCCATCAGACGATCCACGCGCACCCGACACTCAGCGAGGCGAGCATGGAAGCCGCCGCCGCCACCACGGGCGAGGCGATCCACATCTAAGCTTCGTCAGTGGCTTGGGCCCTCGGCGATCGGTGACTCGTGGCTTTTCGCGAGCGTCTCGCCGAGGACCCGGATGCGCTCGCGCAATTCCGCGGGTTCCAGCGCGATCACGTGGCCACCCCATTGTAGCACGATCCGCTGCACCTCGAGGAGGTCCGCGAGCGTGAGCGTCAGATCGAGGCTACCATCCGATTGGGGATGGAAGGCCTGCGACTCATGAAAGAACCGGTCGCGTACATCGTCGGCGGCGAGGCGGGAGAAGCGCAGTCGGACGTGGTGAGTCTCGCGCCCGTTCATCACGCTGAGCGCGGCGGCGAAGTAGCGGTCCACCGAGAAATCTCGGGGGCGTTCGAAGGTCTTTCCTGTCGGTGTGACATCGGCGATGCGGCCGAGCGCGAAGGTCCGCATGGCGGTGCGCTCGAGATCCTGCGCGATCAGATACCAGCGTCCCTCTCGATGGGTCAGGTGTAGCGGCTGCACGCGGCGCACAGCAGGTGAGGGAGCACCGAGTTTGCGGTAGTCGAAGGCGATCTCGTTCTGTTCAGTGATCGCCCGGGTCAGGAGATCGAAGACGGTGAGTTCATGTAGGGCCGGGGCGATGAGCTTGAATGAGATGAGATCGCGAGTGGGCGCGTAGCCGGTCATCTCGTCCAGCGGCGCGAGCAACTTTGCGAAGGCGGACTCCAACTGGCCATGGTAGGGTGTGCCCCGATATTGTTCGATCGCGCGTTGGGCCACGAGCAGAGCGAGCAGTTCACCCTGGCTTACGGCGATGGTGGGGAAGGAGTGGACCTCCTGAGTGAAATGGAAGCCGTGCTGTGATGCGTCGTACTCGATCGGCAGCCCGAGCTGGTCGCGCATGTAGTCGACGTCGCGCTGGATGGTCCGCGACGACGTTTCTAACTCCCGGGCGAGACTCGCACAGTTGGGGTAGTCGTCCTGTTTCAGGCGCTCGAAGATCCTGAGCATGCGCCCGGACGGCACGCGGCTGCGCACGGCGCGGGGCGCGGGGGGAGATAAGCGGGACGCAGAACCAGAAGAGGCGGCGGGTTGAGGCATCGACGTCGCGAGGGGGTATTCCCCTACATGCGGAGGCGGCGTTCCGTTGCGAGCCTCTTGTCCCGAGCCACCTCAATAAAGCGACCCTTTCCGGTGAGAGTGGTGCCCCGACGGGGAATCGAACCCCGCTTTGAAGAATGAGAATCTCCTGTCCTAACCGATAGACGATCGGGGCGTGCGCCGAGCGCGGATTGGGAAGAGTGCGCTCTCGCCCCAACCTTTCAAGTGAAATGTTGGCGGTGCGGACCGCCGAACGGATTCGCCGCTTGCCGCCGCTAGCCAATTGCGTCAGCTTCCGCTCGCTGGGATCCGTCGTAACTCCGACGGCCGGGTCCTCTCGTTCGCGCCTGTAGCTCAGCTGGATAGAGCACCCGCCTTCTAAGCGGGCGGTCGTGGGTTCGAATCCCGCCGGGCGCGCCACGCGTGCCCTCACCGCCGCTCCAAGGCTCCCGGAGAAGGGGCGCTCAGGACAAGGCGGTAACGGGTGTTGAAGATGAGTTCGATTCGTCGCGATACGCGCACCCGCACCTTCAAGCGCCCCTCCGTGGCCGAGTCCGGGGTCGCTCGTCCCTCCACGGTGCGATCGTCGTCACGGTGGTTCTTCGCCCCCCCACGAAAGTCGATCGGCTGACCGCGCTGTAGCGTCTCCAGTTCCGAGTCCGAGACTTCGATGCGCAGGGTGCCGTGTTCGTTGGAGAAGAAGTAGGGGAATACCTTGCAGTCGTAGGTCGACTCAAATGCGGTGCCTTGGCGAACGAACGCAGGCATGGTGAGCGAGACAGTGCCGACGTAAATTGACGTTCGGGTCGGTTCGACGACGACGCGGTCGACCCTCGTTGCGGCGGCGTCGCGAGCAGGTAGAGATGCCGCCATGGTCACCAGAAGCAAAAAACGGAGAATGCGCGGGCCAGCCATCGCCTAAATCTGGCGTGCCGAGGGCAGGGCGCCAATGGGAATCCGTGGCGGGACGCTGCGCAGGTTGTACCTCCCGCATCGCGCCAGCGGGGCCGACTCTGAGAGGTGACTTGGTTGCGGTCGCAACCCGCTCGATCGACCTAGAGGTTGGGGTTGTATCACGGACGCGCCCAACGACGTGGGCGTTTTGTCGCTCTCGCGACGCCTCAGGACGGCGGAGCCCCTGCCTCGGCGCGCGGCTCGTGGGCGGCAAGGGGCGAAAGGCGCGCGGTGGTTGGACTCAAGCGCGTCTGGTTTCGCGTTGCGCCGTCTGGCGGGCTCGGGTTTCGTGGCTGCTTTCCTCATGGCGAAGCAAGCTCAGGCGACTTGGGGTGGTCGGTTCTCTGCCGGCCCCGCAGAACTCATGCTCCGGTTTAGCGAGAGCGTGTCTTTCGATGCGCGGCTCGCGCGTTTCGACATCGCAGGCAGCAAGGCCCATTCGGCGATGCTAGCCCATGTGGGGCTGATTACGCGCAAGGAGCGGGATGCTATCCACAAGGGTCTCGATGAGATCCTTAAAGAGATCGAGGCGGGTACCTTCGTCTGGCGCACGCAGCTGGAGGACGTGCACATGAATATCGAGCAGGCACTGACGGCCCGGGTGCCGGCAGCGGCTCGCCTGCACACGGCTCGAAGCCGCAATGACCAGGTGGCGACGGACATGCGGCTCTGGTTTAAGCATGTCACGACCGACCTTGAGGCGCGCGTTCGAGGCGCGCAACGCGCGCTGCTCGCGGTGGCGGAGCGAGACGGCGATGTCCTGATTCCCGGCTATACGCATCTCCAGCGCGCTCAGCCCGTCGTCTTGTCTCATCACCTGTTCGCTTGGATGGAGATGTTGGATCGGGATGCCGCGCGTTTGGCTGACGTACGCGAGCAGGCCAACTGGTGTCCGTTGGGCTCGGGCGCGATCGCTGGCACGACGCTGCCGATCGATCGCGAGTACACCGCGCGTGCGCTCGGCTTTGTCGATTCCCGGGGCCGCCCGCAAGTGACCCAGAACTCGATGGACACGGTGGCGGATCGCGATCTGTTCATCGGTTTCGCGGCGGCCTGTGCGACGGCCGGAGTGCACTTTTCGCGCATGGCGGAGGACCTGATCCTGTGGTCCAGCATGGAGTTTGGTTTCGTTGATCTTCCGGATGCCTTCTGCACGGGTTCGTCGTTGATGCCGCAGAAGAAGAATCCGGATTCGTGTGAGCTTCTGCGCGGGAAGTCTGCGCGACTGCAGGGCAATCTGCACACGTTGCTCACGCTCGCGAAGGGACTCCCGCTGACCTACAATCGCGATCTGCAGGAGGATAAGCCGCCGGTATTCGACAGTTACGATCAGACCGCGATCTGCTTGGACGTCCTCGCGGGCACCCTCGCGGGCATGACGGTCCGTCGGGAACGCTGCGCGTTGGTTGTGGCGGATCCGGGGCTCCTTGCGACCGACCTCGCGGATTACCTCGTAATCCGAGGCGTTCCTTTCCGCGAAGCGCACCATGCCGTGGGTGCGGTGGTGAAGTTGGCGGAACGCTCGGGGGTTGCCCTGAACGCGCTCGAGACCGCAGCCGTGCAGCAGATTCACCCGAAGTTTGGTGAAGACTGGCGCGGCGTGTTCGATCTGCGTCGCGCGATGCAGATGCGTCGGGGCACGGGTATGCCCGGCCCGATTCAGGTCCGTCGGCAGCTCGCGCGCTGGCGCCGGATCCTGCGCTCCGCGAAGGGCTAATCGTGCGCTGGTTTTCGAGTGCGCAGGACGACCCGGCCCTACGGACGGTGCGTCCGGGCCTGTCGTTCGCGTTCTTTAACGCCCTGACGTGGCAGATCGGCATTGGCACCCCGATGGTGCTCTTCGCCGAGCAACTCGGTGCCTCACCTGCGCAGGTGGGCCTCGCTTACGCTTGGGTGTTTGTTCTTACGCCGGTGCAGGTGCTCTCGACCGCGCTGCTGCCGCATTACGGCTTCAAGCGAGTGATGCTCGGAGGCTGGCGCATGCGCAGCGTCTTCCTCGTGGTTCCCATGGTCTTGGCCGTCATCGCGGGAATGTGGGGCCCGCGGACGTGGATGGTGCAGGCCTTGGTCTGGAGCGTTTTCCTCTTTTGCTTTTTCCGAGCGATCGGGGTCTCGGCGATTACACCGTGGCTTTATGCGATCGTGCCCGCGTCGGTGCGTGGACGATACTTCGCGAGCGACCAGTACCTCGCCGGTATCGCGGGCGTGTTGACGTTGCTGGTCTGTGCGGGGCTGTTTGCGCTGCTGCCGGTATATTCAGCTCTGCTGGTCCAGTATGGCATTGCCGTGGCGGGATCTCTGTTGAGCTACCGGGCGCTGCGCCAGCTGCCGGATGCGCCGCGTCCTCGTCCGATCAGCCTCGCGGAGGTAGCGCGAGCGACCCCGCGCCACCTCCTCACGCCGAGTCCCTTCCGCAGATACCTGCTGCTTGCGCTCTGGTTCTCCGTGGTCACCACGCCGATCGCCCCTTTCGGCGCGTACTATCTGAAGGTCGGTCCGGGGCTTTCCTTGAGCGCGATCATGCTTTTTGAGGTGGTGCGTTACCTCGGTGTGATCCTCGCTGCGTGGGTGCTGGCGCGGCGCATCGACGCGACGGGAGCGCGGCCTTTCATGCTGCTGGGCCTCGCGATCTACGCGATCGTTGCGGCTTTTTGGTGGTTCTATCTTCGCCTCGACGGCGCGTGGGTGGGGGGCGTCTTCGGTAGCTATTTCCTCGTGGGGGTGGCCACGTCCTGCTGGGGAATTGCGAGCCTCAACTACCTCCCGAAGATCGTTTCGGAGGCGGAGCGTCCGCTCATGGTCTCGATTCATGGTGCAGTCACGTCGCTCTGCGGCGGGCTCGCGCCGATTGTCTGGGGTTGGTTCCTGAGGACTCAATCGACGACGGGAGCCGGGCTGGACGTGGCCGTGTTCGGCTGGTTCTTTGTCTCCGGCCTCGTGAGTGCTTGCTTTCTCTCGTGGCTGGCGGCGCGAATCCCCGAGGATCGTTCCGTGTCCGTCGAGCCCTTGATGATCGGAAACGCCGTGCTTCGTCCCATGCGGGCGATGACGTATTTGGTGAATCTGGTGGACGTACGCCGTGGCGAGTCGTCCACTTCCGCGGCGCCTCCCGCGCCGTCTCCGGGAGACGACACGGTCGACGATCGCCGGACGTGAGGCAGGGCGTGGAAAGCGCTTGGCGCGCCCGATGGATTGGGTGACGCTGGCGCTGCCGATGGGCCAGATCCGCATCCTCTCTGATCGCGTTGCGAACCAGATCGCCGCTGGCGAGGTCATCGAGCGCCCGGCCGCAGTCGTGAAGGAGCTGGTGGAGAACGCGCTCGACGCGGGAGCGACGCGTGTCGAAGTCGAGTTTCGTGTCGGCGGCCGCGCCCTCATGCGGGTCGAGGACAATGGTCACGGTATGGCCCGCGACGACGCGCTTCTCTCGCTTGAGCGCCACGCCACGAGCAAGATTCGTGAAGCGGATGATTTAGACCGTCTGCGTTCCTATGGCTTTCGCGGTGAGGCGCTGCCGTCCATCGCGAGTATCTCCCGGTTCACACTCCAGACGCGGCGGCGTGAGGATGAGGTGGGGACGGAGATCTTGGTCAACGGCGGCCGGATCGTCCACGTGCGCGACTGTGGCTGCCCAGTGGGTACGCGGATTGAGGTGGCGCAACTGTTTAACTCGGTCCCCGCCCGCCGGAAATTTCTGAAGAGTGATGCCACGGAGGCCGCTCATCTGGTGCAGGGAGTCCGGCTGTATGCTCTGGCTCGCCCCGATGTGGCGTTCAGCTTGATCGAGGATGGCCGGACCATTTTTCGCTCCCCGGAGTGTGCGCGTCTCGAGGAGCGAATCGCCGAGATCTTTGGCCGGCAAATCGCGGATTCGGTGGTGCCTCTTGCGGCTCGGGGCGAGGAGGGCCTCCGCCTGCACGGACTGATTGGGCGCCCCGGCGTGGGGCGCTCGACGCGGCACGAGATGATCACCTTCGTGAACCAGCGGCCGGTGGATAGCCGCACGCTCAACTTTGCTCTCATCGAGAGCTACCAGGAGTCCCTGCCCAAGGGGCGTTATCCCTTGGCGTTCATCTTTCTGGAGCTCGATCCAGCGGCGGTGGATGTCAACGTCCACCCCGCGAAGCGCGAGGTGCGCTTCCGCAACGAGTCCGCGGTGCGAGGCTTTGTGATCCGCAGCGTGCTGGAGCGAATGCGCGAATTGACGGCCGAACCGGCCTCCGGAGTCGGCTCTGCGGCGCCGCCGAGCGCGGCGGCGGGAACGAGCGTGACTGCCGGTTCGCCGGCCGTTGGAGCGGCCTCCCCGGCGGTTTCTTCGCAGGTGGTGGCACGTCCGGTCGGTCTAGGTCCGCGCGCGGAGTCGCCGTTGCCCGTGTTTCGTCCGGTCGGTCCGAACCTCGCGCCGCCTCCGTCGTCTACGGCGACGGCCCCCGTAGCGCTCTCTGGGTCGGCGCCGGCGTTGCGCGATGTCGCACGCGCCGCCGTTCCCGCGTGGCGCTTTGTCGGCATTGCGCATGGAAATACCGTCCTTTTCGAAACGGCGGCGGGATTGGTGTTGCTGGACCGTCGCGCAGCTCATGAGCGGATTTGGTTTGAGCGTATTCAAGCCGAGTTTCGGGCGGGTGACGTGCCGTCGCAGAGGCTTCTCCTGCCGATCCCGATCGAGCTCGATCCGGTGTCGTCGGCACTGCTGCTGGGTCGACTCGACTTCCTTAACCGCCACGGGTTTGAGGTGACGGAGTTCGGCCGTAACTTTTTCCGCTTGGAAGCGACTCCGGCTTGGCTGGAACCTGGAGATGCGGAGGGCTTCTTCCGCGACGTCCTTGGCGCGTTGCGGGAGGATCGGTTGCAGGAGACTGATGTGGGATTGGCGCGGGACGAGCTTGCTCGGCTGGCCTCGGCCAAAGGGGTGCGCCTGCCGGCGCTCGGTGGTCCTGCGGAGGCCGCGGCCCTTGTCAGTCAGCTATTTGGTACGCGTGCGCCGCTGACCAGCCCGCTTGGTCGCCCGACCTACATCGAGCTGAATCACGGCGAACTGGCACGTCGATTTCACAAATAGGAGCCGGATGGTCCCGAGATTGCCAAGCGGGATGGGGACTGGCACGGTTTCTGGTTTACGGGTTCCTCTTCACCGCATGTCCGCCGCAACCAAGACCACGAAACGCCGCCACTCGGATTCCCCGGCCACTGCTCCGGTCGAGGTCGCTCCTGCGACCGCCGGCGAGGGTGGATCGGCTAAGTTCAAGCAAGCGATCCTCCGTCATCTGACGTATACCTTGGCGCGCGACACAAGTACGGCGCAGCCGCGGGACTGGTGGCTGGCCACGGCCATGGCGGTGCGCGAGGCCGTTCTGGCGCGGCTGATCGCCACGCAGCGGTTGCACAATCAGAGCAACGTCCGTCGCCTGTATTACCTGTCGCTCGAATATCTCATGGGGCGACTCATGGAGAATAATCTTTCCAACACGGGCCTACTCGAGCCGGCCCGGCAGGCTCTGCAGGAGTTGGGCGTCGATTTTGACGAACTGCTGGAGCAGGAGGTCGACATGGGTCTCGGCAACGGCGGTCTCGGGCGCCTCGCGGCCTGCTTCTTGGACTCGCTTGCGACTCTCGATCTGCCGGCGATCGGCTACGGCATCCATTACGAGTTCGGGCTTTTCCGGCAGGAATTCGTCAACGGGCACCAAGTTGAACATCCCGATGCATGGATGATTTTCGGCACGCCCTGGGAAGTGATCCGTCCCGAGTACGCGATCGAGGTCCGCGTGTACGGTGAGGTCGAGAATGTGTTCGATGACCGTGGTCACTACCGACCCCGGTGGGTTCGGAGTCGTGCGATCCTCGGCGTTCCCTACGACATCCCGATCGCTGGCTACGGCACCAAGACCGTCAACTTCCTTCGCCTCTGGGCCTCGCGATCCACGGAGGAGTTCGACCTCGCGGTGTTCAACTCTGGTGGCTACGTCGATGCCGTGCGGGAGAAGGCGGTGGGTGAGACGGTTTCGAAGGTGCTGTACCCGAACGATCGCACGGAGAACGGCAAGGAACTGCGTCTCGTGCAGCAGTACTTCTTCGTGGCGTGTTCGCTGCGAGACATCATCCGCCGGCACCTGCGGGTGGCGAGCAACTCGTGGTCGAACTTTGCGGAGAAGGTGACGCTGCAGTTGAACGACACCCATCCGGCGGTCGCGGTGCCGGAGTTGATGCGCATCCTGATTGACGAGAACGACCTTCCCTGGGACCGGGCGTGGGAAATCTCGGTGGCAACGTTCGGCTACACGAACCACACGCTCTTGCCGGAGGCGTTGGAGGCCTGGGGTGTACCGCTCTTCGGGCGGGTCTTGCCCCGCCACCTCCAGATCATTTTTGAGATTAACCATCGCCTGATGGCCGCAGTGGAGCAGCGCTGGCCCGGGGATGATGCCAAGAAGCGGGCCTGCTCTCTGATCGAGGAGGGTGGTGCGAAGGCGATCCGGATGGCTAACCTGGCCGTTGTGGGATCACACGCCGTGAACGGTGTCGCCGCGTTGCACACCGATTTGCTGAAGCGATTCCTCTTTCCGGACTTCGACGCTCTTTATCCGGGGAAGTTTCGTAACAAGACGAATGGCATCACGCCACGGCGCTGGCTGCTCGACTGTAATCCGCGCCTCGCGGCGCTGATTTCCCACCGTCTGGGTTCGTCCGCGTGGGTGCGAGATCTCGGTCGCTTGCGGGCGTTGGAGAGCTTCGCGGATGACCCGGTGTTTCAGCAGGAGTTCATGGCGATCAAGCGGGAGAACAAAGTCGCCCTCGCTGCGGTGATCCGCGAGCAGTGCGGTCTCGAGGTCTCGCCCGACGCGCTCTTCGATGTGCAGATCAAGCGGCTCCACGAGTACAAGCGGCAGCATCTGAACCTGCTTCACATCCTCGCCCTCTATCGGCGGCTGCTCCAGGATCCTGGGCTCGACATCGTGCCGCGGGTGTTCGTCTTTGCGGCGAAGGCCGCTCCGGGCTACGACCTCGCGAAGAACATCATCCGGGCGATCAATCTTGTCGGCGCTCGCATCAATGCCGATACCCGGATCGGCGGCCGCCTCAAGGTGGCGTTTCTCCCGAACTACCGCGTCTCGCTGGCGGAAAAGATCATCCCGGCGGCCGACCTCTCCGAGCAGATCTCGACGGCCGGTAAGGAGGCGTCGGGTACCGGCAACATGAAGTTGTCGCTCAATGGCGCGTTGACGATCGGCACGCTCGACGGTGCCAATGTCGAGATTCGCGAAGAGGTCGGCCCGGAAAACATTTTCATCTTCGGGCACACGGTCGATGAGGTGGTGGCGATCAAGGCTCAGGGCTATAACCCGTGGTCGAAGTACGAGCAGGACGAGGAACTGCGGGCCGTGGTCGATTGGATTGGCTCCAGCTTCTTCTCGCCGGATGAGACTCATGCGTTCGGCCTGTTGCACCATAGCCTGCTGAACGGAGGCGATCCGTACCTCGTGCTCTCGGATTTCCGGTCCTATTGTGAGGCCCATGCCCGCGTCGACGAGGCGTACCGCGACCGGCGGCGCTGGGCCCGCATGGCGATCCTCAACACGGCGCGGATGGGCAAGTTCTCCAGCGATCGGACGATTCGCGAGTACGCCGAGGACATCTGGCGCCTCCCGGCCGTGGCCCTGCGCTAGGCGGGGATCGTCTCAGATGAGTTTTCGGTTGCGCAGGCGCGCCGCGTCCATGGACTGAGGAGGTGTCCTCTGGCTATCAGGTGATCGCCCGCAAGTGGCGTCCGCAGACGTTCGACGATGTCGTCGGCCAGGACCATGTCGTGCGCACGCTGCGCAATGCCATCGCGCGGGGGCGGATTGCTCATGCGTACCTGTTCGTGGGGCCCCGGGGCACGGGCAAGACGTCGACCGCTCGGATCTTCGCCAAGGCGCTGAACTGCACCGACGGTCCGAAGGCAGACTTCGATCCCGCTGACCCAGCTGTCCGCGCCATCGCCGATGGCACGTCGATGGACGTCATCGAGATCGACGGTGCGTCGAATAATTCCGTCGATCAGATCCGCGACCTTAGGGATGACGTGCGGTACGCCCCCGCCCAGGGAAAGTACAAGATCTACATCATCGACGAGGTTCATATGCTCTCGAACCAGGCGTTCAACGCGCTGCTCAAGACGCTGGAGGAACCGCCTGCGCACGTGAAGTTCGTCTTCGCGACGACCGACGTCCAGAAGGTGCTGCCGACGATTCTGTCACGCTGCCAGCGCTTTGACCTCAAGCCGATCCCCGCGCCCCTCATCGTCGAGCGTCTGCGGAAGATCGCAGCCGACGAGAAGATTCAGGTGACGGACGGTGCACTCGCGTGCATCGCTCGCATGGCCGATGGTGGCATGCGCGACGCGCAGTCGATCTTCGACCAGATGATCTCGTTCTGCGGGCAGTCGATCGCCGAGGCAGACGTGCTCGACGTGTACGGGCTCGTTTCCGAGGCGACGGTCGCCGCACTTGCGGCGGCTCTGGCGACCGGCGATCACGCCGCGCTCGTGCGGATCGTCGATGAGTGCGACGCTTCGGGGCGCGATCTCGTCCGGTTGCTCGCGGATCTGCAGGGCCGGGTCCGCATGGCCTTGCTCGACGCAATCGGCCACGGCGGAAAGAGTCTGCAGCTCGGCGGCGCGAGCCTGACCACCGAGCAGATCACCCGCATGCTCGACGCTCTGCGCGAAGGCGAGAGCAGCGTGCGTCTGGGACTTGCCGAGCGAATCAACTTCGAGGTCACGTTGCTCAAGGCGGTCGAAGCAAGCCGAGCGCGCGCGATCGACAGCCTGATCCGTGAGATCGCCGCGCTTGCGGAGTCGACCTCCGGCGAGGCTGATAGCTCAAAAAAAAAAGCCTGACGGCGGTCGGTGAGCTGAATCAGCGGCTCGCCGCGCAGTTCCGGTCCGTCATCGCCGCGTCCCAGGCCTCCCTGGCCGAGGCGCGCAGCCAGGGGGCTAATCGGCCACCGCTGGAAACGGGTGGCCCGCGTCGTGTCTACGGCGCCGGAGCGACCGCCCCGGCTGCTTTGGAGAGCGAGGGTTCTGGCGCCGATCCGGCAGCACGCGGGGTCGAGGCGGCCGGCGCCGATGGAGGCGCTCCCTGCGATGAGGAGGGCCCACCGTTGGAGGTCATCGCCGGGGATGAGTCGTCCGAGTCGTCCGGAGTGGCCGCACGCTCGGTACCTATTCGGCCGCGGGACGAGGATGAAGCACTTCCGACGCCACCGCTGGGAGAGCTGAGTGGGCGCGTGCCGACGGTGCTTCAGGAGGCCATGGAAGAGCTCTTTCGGGCCCGGTTCGTGCGGGTAGCGCGAGTCCCCGTTGCCGCTGCGAAGACGGCGTCCTAACAGGCCGCGGGCCAGATCGAGCCGATTCGCCTGCGTCCCGCTAGGCTGCGGTTATAGACGTAGGCTTCGGCGGTCTCTGGAAGCCCGGGGGTGGCCAGGATGATCGACTCCCTTCGATAGAGGCCCTCCGCGACCCCCTCGTAAGCGTCGAGATCGCGCAGGCTCGCCGCATCGACCAGCCACACCTCACCGCTCACGCCGTTCGCTACGCCGGGCTCGCGCACCAGGCCCGGGTAACCGTCGAGTTCGTAGAGCACAAGGCCAGGTCCGGTCTGCGCTGGCCCCAGGAAATGTTGGCCGACAAGTCGCTCCGCCGCACGCTGCCCCCGCTTCAGCGTGCCGTACACGAACACGTGCGTCATGGTGGAGTGGGGGTGCTAGCGGGAGGGGCGCCGCGGAACTCGAAGACCAGCGCGGTCGCGTTGTCGCGGCCGGACTTCTCGACGGCCTCCCGCACGATCCGCTGCGCGAGGGACTGACCCTCCGGCAACGTTGCGTCGTCGCGCACCAGTTCATCGAGATGCCGGTCCCAGAGCCCGTCGATCACTCCGTCCGTACAAAGCAGAAAACGGTCACCCGTCGCGACCGGGCAGCAGCCGACGTCGGGCTCCGCCTCGCGCAAACCGGCACCCATGGCTCGGTGTAGGGAGTGGCGGAGGGGGTGGCTGCGGGCCTCACGTTCGTTGATCTGACCCTTGCGGCGGAGCCAGCCGACATGGTTGTGGTCGTCGGTCAGCTGCCGCAGGGGTGCGGAGAGTGGCACGGCATAGAGTCGCGAGTCGCCAACGTGGGCGTAGTGGACGGCGCGAGCCGTCACCCAGCACAGGGAAAGGGTGGCTCCCATGCCCGCGCACTCCTCGTAGCTGGAGCCGAGGACGAGGAGGTCCTTGTGGATGGCGGCGAAGAGGCGGGTGAGGATCGCGGCGCGGCTTGCGTTCTCGTCCTCGGTCCTTCCGACCGGGTGCTGAGGAAGCAGGTGGGTGATCCGGTCGATGGCCATGCGGCTGGCGATCTCGCCCGAATTAGCGCCGCCCATTCCGTCGCTGACGGCGAAAATGAATTCGAGGCCGTCGATCGGGCTCTCACCCGTCTTACCGAGGTAGCGCACCTCGCGCCCATCGAACGTCAGGGCCAGAAAGGCATCTTCATTATTGCTCCGGACCCGTCCGCGATCGGTGAGTCCGGACCAGCGAAGGTGGCTCGGGCGGACCGCAGAAGCGGCAGGCGCTGGATTGTCGGAGGAGGAGGGAGAGTCGACCAAAGACACGGTTGGAAAAGAAGGGGAGGAATCACGCATCCGCGGGACGCGTCGGCGACGGCAGAGCGGGTTGTCCCGAGTCGTCGAGAATCGTGGCGAACTCGAAATCGATCAGACAAAACCGGCCATCGGACGTCCGGTAGGTCACATTGCGCAGGAAAGGATCCTCATGCCGGACCCCGTAGGGCAGCAGCGACGCATAGAGAGCCAGCATGCGGTCCGGATCAAGGTGTTCAACGATGCGGCCGCAGTTGGTGGTGACGATCTTGAGCGAGTCGGGATCCGACTCCAGCAGGCGGGGGACGAAATCGCAGCCGCGGGACTCCAGATGCCGGAGCACCCGGACCTCATTCGTGAAACGTTCCTGGGCCAGAGGCCCGCGGAACGTCTTGTGCACCCGGCCATCGTAGCCGATTCGCACTAGGGCACGCTGCGTGTCTTTGACCGGTTGAATCACTCAGGTTGATCATTTTTGCGCTTTTTGGCCGCGAGGGCAAGGGTGCCCGTTGGTAGAAATTGAACAGAGTGACGGCTCGGGCTGAAAATTCTCGCATGAACAGGATTTCTGGAATGCGCTGGCACGTAAGGTGCTTTTGCAGCCCTGTTTTCGGTTGCTGGGGTCCCAGCCGCCGGTCCACCGTCCCCATCCGCTTAACAACCTTACCCTCATGGCAAAATACAAACTCGAATACATCTGGCTCGACGGCTACCAGCCGCTGGCTGGACTGCGCAGCAAGACGCAGATCAAGGAATTCGCCAGCTTCCCGAAGCTCGAGGAGCTGCCCAATTGGGGCTTCGATGGAAGCTCTACCCGCCAAGCGGAAGGCAAGAGCTCGGACATCGTGCTCAAGCCCGTGGCCGTGTTCCCGGACTCGACCCGGAAGAACGGCGTGCTGGTGATGTGCGAGACCTTCCTGCACACCGGCGTGGCGCATCCCTCGAACTCGCGGGCGACGATTCCGGATGATCCGGACACGTGGTTCGGTTTCGAGCAGGAGTACTTCTTCTACAAGGATGGCTCGCCCCTCGGCTTCCCGAAGGGCGGTTATCCTGCTCCGCAGGGTCCGTACTACACGGGCGTGGGCTACGCCAACGTTGGTTCGGTGGCGCGCACGATCGTCGAGCGCCACATCGACATCTGCCTTGATGCCGGCATCAACCTCGAGGGCATCAACGCCGAGGTGGCGAAGGGCCAGTGGGAGTTCCAGATCTTCGGCAAGGGTTCGAAGAGCGCAGCGGACCAGATGTGGGTGGCCCGTTACATCCTTTCCCGTCTGTGCGAAGAGTATGAGATCGACGTCGAATGGCGCTGTAAGCCCATCCTCGGCGCCTTCAACTCTCCGCTCGACTGGAACGGCTCGGGTATGCACTCCAACTTCTCGACCAAGCACATGCGCGAGGTCGGCGGTAAGGCCTACTTCGAGAAGCTGATGGCGGCGTTCGACAAGTATCGCGACGAGCACATCGCCGTCTATGGTCCGGAGAACCACCTCCGCCTCACGGGTCTCCACGAGACGCAGTCGATCGACAAGTTCAGCTACGGCGTCGCGGATCGCGGCGCCTCGATTCGTATCCCGCACAGCTTCGTCAACAGTGGCTACAAGGGCTACCTCGAGGATCGTCGCCCGAATTCCGCGGCCGATCCTTACTTGGTTGCCGGACGGATCCTACGTACGATCCAGACGGTCCCGACCACCTAACAGTCCGTTTCTGTTCAAAACACGAACGCCGTCCTGCTTACGCGGGACGGCGTTCGTTGTTTTCTAAGGTCGCCGGTCCGGACACCCTCGCGGAACGGCGACGATCGGCTCACCCCAAGGGGCGAAGCTTAACTCAGGATCATTTCCTTCACGGTCTTGCCGGCCGGGATCATCGGGAGCACGTGTTCCGTGTAGGGGACGATGATATCGAGGACGTACGGACCATCGTGATCGAGCATTTCCTGAATGGCCTCGCGCAATTCGCTTTTCCGGATCACGCGCCGGCCCTTTACCCCAAAGCCCTCAGCGATCTTCACGAAGTCCGGGTAGAGGCCGCTGGGATTGTCCGGACTGCCGACATTCGACTGGTCGCCGAGGATCGTGTTGCCGCGTACGCTGCCGTAGAAGCGGTCTTCCCATTGCACCACCATGCCGAGGTGCTGGTTGTTCAGGATCATCGCCTTTGCCGCGATCTTCTCGATCTTGGCCGTGGCCAGTTCCTGGATGTTCATCACGAACGATCCATCGCCGTCGATGTCGATGACTTGTTTGTCCGGGCAGGCCACCTTCGCACCCATCGCGGCGGGATAGCCGTAGCCCATGGCGCCCAGGCCCAGCGAACTGATGTAGCGGCGGGGCTCGTCAAAACGGTAGAACTGCGCGGCCCACATCTGATGCTGGCCGACGCCGGTCGTGATGATCGCGTCGCCCTTGGTCAGTTCATAGAGGGTGGCGACAGCTTCCTGTGGGAGGATATGGTTGCTCTTGCCGAAACCGGCTGAGCTATCGAACGGATGGTCTCGCTTCCATGTTGCGATCTGATCGTGCCAGGCCTGGTTGTCTGGCGGGGTGAATTTCGTGGCTTGGGCGAGCTCGACGAGGCGCCCGAGGGCGTACTTCACGTCGCTGACGATTGGCAGATGGACGCGCTTGTTCTTGTTGTGTTCGGACGCGTCGATGTCGAGGTGGACGATCTTCGAGTTGGTCGCGAATTTGTTCACGTCGCCGGTGATACGGTCATCGAAGCGGGCACCGAAGCAGAGAAGGAGGTCGGACTGGTCGACGGCCCAGTTGCCGTAGGCGGCGCCGTGCATGCCAAACCACTGCATCGACAGCGGGTGGGTCTCCGGGAATGCGCCGACCCCCATGAGGGTGGTGGCGACTGGCACGTTGACCTTCTCGGCAAACGCGCGGAGTTCCCGGTGGGCCTCGGCGCTGATCAGGCCGCCACCCGTGTAGAGCACCGGTCGCTTGGCCTCTGCAATCAGCTTCAAGACCTGCTTGAGCTGATCGTCCGAGGCATGGTGAACCTCGTTGATGTACGGATTCTTGAACTCGATCGAACCCGGGTAGACCGGGCGAAAGCGTGCCTGCTGCACGTCCTTCGGGATGTCGATCACCACTGGACCCGGGCGGCCGGAGCGGGCGAGGTGGAATGCCTCCTTGAACACGCGGGGAAGGTCATGGGCACTCAGCACCAAGTAGGAGTGCTTCACGATCGGGAGGGTCATCCCGAAGAAATCCGTCTCCTGAAACGCGCTCTTGCCAATGTACTTTGAGTAAACCTGCCCGGTGATGGCGACGAGCGGAGTCGAGTCCATGTAGGCATCGGCGATCGCCGAGACCAGATTCGTGGCGCCCGGGCCGCTGGTGGCCATGCACACGCCCACGCGACCGCTTGCGCGGGCGTAGCCTTCCGCGGCGAATGAGCCGCCCTGCTCGTGGCGGGGAAGGATGACCCGGACTTGTCCCGAGCGGGCAAGGGCCTGATGGAGTTCCTGGGACGCGCCGCCTGGGTAGGCGAAAATGGAATCCACGCCCTCGCGCACGAGGCACTCCACCACGCAGTCGGCGCCGTTCATTTCTCGGCCGAGCTCAGGCTGGGGAAACGGGGAAGGGGAGGAGGTGTTTTTCATCGCGTGTACCGGTGGACAAAGGCCCGAAGAGAAAACGTGAGCAAAGGCAGGGACGCAAGAGCGGAAAGCGGCGCGTCTCCCGCATGGAAAAGCGCTCGTCTCCCGCCGCGGCCTCGTGCTGTCTCCGAGGCATGCGCATGTTGTTCATCGGTGACATCGTGGGGCGTCCGGGACGGGATATCGTTCAGGCCCGAGTGGGGGACCTTCGGCGGGAGTGGCGGCTCGATTTCATCGTCGCCAATGCGGAGAATGCCGCAGCCGGGGCCGGCCTTACCGGCACGATTGCCCGCACGTTGCTCGGTGCCGGTGTAGACGCGATCACGCTGGGCGACCACGTCTGGGACCAGCGCGGTTTCGAAGAGGAGATCAAAGGCCTGGATCGGGTCTGTCGTCCGGCCAACCTTCCGGCGGCCTGCCCCGGCCGAGATCACCTGATTTTGGAGTCGGGTGGCTTCCGCCTCGCGATCGGCACCGTGCTGGGTCGCCAGTTCATGGGACCCAAGGTGGACTGCCCGTTTCTGACGGCGGATGCCCTGCACCAACGCACGGTCGGGAAGGGCTTGGCAGATGCGCTCTTCGTGGAAATCCATGCCGAGGCGACGAGCGAAAAGCAGGCTCTAGGGTGGCACCTCGACGGACGAGCTCTAGCGGTCCTCGGTACGCACACGCATGTACCGACGGCGGATGCTGCGGTCTTGCTGGGGGGGACGGCGTTCTGTTGCGACGTGGGTATGACCGGTCCCTATGCGAGTGTTTTGGGCAGAGAAGTGTCGCCGGTGATCGGCCGGTTTCTCGACGGCATGCCGCGGCGATTTGATGTGGCGACCGGCGATGTCCGGCTGAGCGGCGTGAGGGTCGACTATGACCCTGCGACGCGCCGTTGCACGGCCTGTGAATTGGTGACGCTGCGGGCGGCGTGAGGCAAAAAAAAGCCCCGCGGTGAGCGGGGCTTGGGGGTGTTTCGTTTAAACTCTGCGCTTAAAGGGCGGCCGTGTAGTTCTTCTCGGCGGCGTCCCAGTCGACCAGATTCCAGAAGGCGGCGATGTAGTCTGGCCGGCGGTTCTGGTAATTCAGGTAATAGGCGTGTTCCCAGACGTCGAGGCCGAGGACGGGCTTACCTTCGATGCCGGCGACGGCCTTACCCATCAGAGGGCTGTCTTGGTTCGCAGTGGACCCGATCGCGAGTTTCTTGTCGGCACCGACGATGAGCCAGGCCCAGCCGGAGCCGAAGCGCGTCGTGGCCGCCTTGCCGAATTCAGCCTTGAAGGCATCGAAGCTGCCGAACGACGCGTTGATGGCGTCAGCGAGGCGGCCCTTGGGCGCGCCCCCCTTGCCCGGACCAAGGATGGTCCAGAAGAAGGCATGGTTGCTGTGACCGCCCGCATTGTTGCGGATGACGCCTCGAATCGCCTCGGGAACTTGGGACAAGTCCGCGATCAGGGAATCGACCGGCAGGGCGGCGAGCGCGGCGTGATCCTTGAGGGCGTTGTTCGCGTTGGTGATGTACGCCTGGTGATGCTTCGTGTGATGGATCTCCATCGTTCGCGCATCAATGTGCGGCGCGAGGGCGTCGTAGGCGTAGGGCAGGGACGGTAGTTCGTAGGCCATGGTAATGTGGGTGGGAAAAGTGTGAGACCGAGGTAGGATGGGTATGTCCGGAGGCGGCGTCAACTGGCGACCCCGGGTTCCGGAGGATCGGCGAGTAGCCCGCTGGATCGCTTCATGCGGAAGAACGTCTGGAGGAGTTCCCGGCAGTCTGATTCCAGTTCACCGCCCGGGCTCAACTCCACATGATGATTAATCCGGGGAAGCTCGTTCAAGTTCGTGGCCCCGCCAAGACACCCCATCTTGGGGTCGCGGACGGCGTAGCAGACTCGGCGAACCCGGGACATCAGGAGGGCGCCGGAGCACATGGGGCACGGTTCCTTCGTCACGTACACCGTGGCTCCCTCCAGTCGCCAATCGCCTAGGGCTGCAGCGGCCTGGGTGATGGCCAGGACCTCGGCGTGAGCGGTCGGGTCGCGGGAGGATTCCACCGCATTGTGGGCGGCGGCGATGATTTCTCCGCCCCGTTCGATGACACACCCGATCGGGACCTCATCGCTGCGCCATGCATCGATCGCCTGATTGAAGGCCAGGCTCATGTAAAACGCATCGTCGCGGACCAATTGGGAAGGGAATCGCTTCTCAAACGGGCAGGGCGGGGGCGTCTCGTGACCAAGGGGCATGAACGGTGGCGGAGGGAAGATGGAGGGAAGAAAGCCTTGACTAAAGCGGCCGGTATGAACGATTCAAGGGTTCGTTCCCGCATGTCATTTTCCAAACTTTCTGGTTTCCGCGCCTGAGCCCATGTCTGACGACAAATCGATCGAGGTAGAGGGCAAAATCATCGCGGTTCTCCCGGGCACCATGTTCAAGGTGCAGTTGGCTAATGGACATGTGGTGCTGGCGCACATCTCCGGCAAGCTGAGGAAGAACTTCATCAAGATCGCCGCAGGCGACAATGTGAAGATGGAGATGAGTCCGTACGATTTGGATAAGGCACGCATTACCTACCGCATGAAGGACACGAATGCGGCTCCAGGCCTGCGTCGTCCGCAGCAGCGGCGCCGCTACTGAGCGCTCCGAGCGACCGAGATGAGGGCAACCGTTGCGTCCTCCGGTCGATGAAGCGGGATGACTCCAGCCGGGCACCGGAGAACTTCTCCGGTGACGTAAATGAGTTCGTCGCGTTCCTCGAACTGGAGCGTGGGCTTTCGCGCCATACGTGTGCAGCGTACCAGCGGGATCTCGATCAGTGCGCGCGTTGGCTTTCGGCCACCCGTGCGCGCGCGGGCTGGGCCGACGTGAGCGGAGATGACCTGGCGAGCTGGGTGCATGCGCTGAGCGACGCGGGGCAAGCCTCGGCCAGCGTGGCGCGCAAGTTGGCGGCGCTACGTACCTTTTTTCGGCACCTCGTGCGGGAGCGGAAGCGCGACGAGGATCCCTCCGCCCTGCTCGTGGGCGCGCGGCACGCGCGCCGTCTGCCGGGTACGCTCAGCATTGAGGAGGTGGAACGGTTGCTCGCGGCACCGACGGGCGGCGGTGAGCGCGCGCTGCGTGATCGGGCCCTCCTGGAGGTCTTCTACTCGAGCGGCCTGCGGGTGTCCGAGCTCGCGTCTCTCACGGTGGCCAACGTCGATCTGGAACAGGGATTCCTGCGCGTCTTTGGCAAAGGCTCGAAGGAACGACTCGTCCCGTTGGGTCGTCGCGCCGTGGCGGCGCTGGTCCGTTACCTCGAGGCGGGACGCCCGCGGCTGGTGCGGAGCGGCAGGACGGGGGATGTGCTGTTCCTGAGCGAGCGTGGCGCGGCGCTCTCGCGTGTGACGCTCTGGCTGCTGGTGCGGCAGTATGCGCAAAGGGCCGGCATCAGGCGACCGGTGAAGCCCCACATGCTGCGGCATTCCTTCGCGACGCACCTGCTTTCCGGAGGCGCCGACCTCCGGTCAATTCAGGAAATGCTCGGTCACGCCAATCTCGGCACGACCGAGATCTACACTGCGGTGGCCGCGAATCGTCTCTTGGACGAGCATGCGCGCTTCCATCCCCGGGGCCGCGGATCGCGGGGGAAGGTGCGGGAGTCTGGAAAAACCCCTTGACCGGATTCCGGATCGGCCCGTCATCATTCGCTTTCAACGGCTTTGAAAACCTCCGTCTCCGGCCTGTGCCGCAACTCCTCCCACGCCGCTTTCCGGGCCTCCCGCTGCGGCGGACGGGGTTCCTGCGCGGCCGGTCCCGCGTTTGGATTTTCACACCATGAGTGACTCGCTCCGCCACGAGTGCGGTATCGCGCTGGTTCGGCTGCTCAAGCCGCTGTCCTACTATCAGGAGAAGTACGGCACCCCGCTCTGGGGTTTCTCGAAGCTTTTTCTCCTGATGGAGAAGCAGCACAATCGCGGTCAGGATGGTGCCGGGGTGGCGTGCGTGAAGCTGGATGTTCCGGCGGGTGAGCCCTATCTCTTCCGGGAACGGCAGGTGAAGGCCAACCCGCTCGACAAGATCTTCAAGGCACTGCTGCAGCAGTATCAGGAGAACCTTGCGACGGGTGTGATTCATCCGGAGTTTCCGGAGACGGTGAAGCGTCACTTTGACTTCGGTGGCGAGGTGCTGATGGGGCACCTTCGCTACGGAACCAGCGGCGGGTATAACCTCAGCTCCTGCCATCCGTTCTTCCGGCGCTCTCCTTGGCCCACTCGCAATCTGGCCCTCGCGGGAAACTTCAATATGACGAACACAGCGGAGCTCAACGCTTCGCTGACTGCCATGGGTCAGCATCCGATCTTCGCGACCGATACGCAGGCCCTCCTGGAGAAGATTGGTTACTTCCTCGACGAGGAACACGAGGAGCTTTACCGCACGCTGCGCGCCCGAGGGCTCGGCGGAGCGGAGATTTCTCGCGAAATCAGCGAGCAACTTGATTTGGGGCGGGTAATCACTCGCGCCTCCAAGAAGTGGGATGGCGGATACGCGCTGGTGGGAATGGTAGGCAACGGAGACTCGTTCGTGGCGCGGGACCCTGCCGGGATTCGGCCCTGCTTCTACTTTCAGAACGATGAGGTGGTCGCGTTTGCGTCCGAGCGCGCCCCGCTGATGACGTCATTCGACCTCAGCGTCGACCAAGTGCGCGAGGTCGAGCCGGGTCATGTGATCTGGATCAAGCGTCGCGGCGAAGTGCGCTCGACCCGATTCACCGAGGCGTTGCCGAGGGCGAGTTGCTCCTTTGAGCGGATCTATTTCTCGCGCGGAAACGACGTCGACATCTACCAGGAACGCAAGGCGCTCGGTGCCCGGTTGTCGACGCAGGTCTTGCAGGCGGTGGAGCATGACTGGGATCGGACCGTTTTTAGCTTTATCCCTAACACTGCCGAGACCGCTTACTACGGCCTCATGTCGGCGCTCCGCGAGCGGCGCCGCAGCGAAGTGAAAGATGCAATTCTGGAGGCCAGTCGGTCTGGGACGCTGACCGATGTGCTGCTCGACGAGCTGATTCTGCGCAATTGGCCGCGCGGCGAAAAGGTCGTGAGCAAAGACGTCAAGATTCGCACCTTCATCGGCCAAGAGAACTTCCGCAATCAGCTCGCGAGCCACGTCTACGACATCACGTACGGCTCGGTGCAGCCGAATGACAATCTCGTCTGCGTCGATGATTCCATTGTCCGGGGCACCACGCTGCGCCGGTCGATCCTGCGCATCCTCACCCGGCTCCAGCCCCGGCGGATCGTCATCGTGTCGACAGCCCCGCAGATTCGCTATCCTGACTGCTACGGCATCGACATGTCGGAACTCGGGAAGTTCATCGCCTTTGAGGCGGCGGTATCGCTCCTGAAGGAGCGGGGAATGAACGAGGTGTTGGAGGAAACCTACCGAGCGTGCCGAGCCGAGGTTGAGCGCCCAGCGGGCGCGGCACTGGAGAACCACGTGCGGCGCATTTACGCCCCGTTTTCCGACGACGAGATCGCGGCGCGGATCACCGAGTTGGTGCGTCCCAAGGACACAGAGTGGAAGGGCGAGATCCGGATCCTCTTCCAGACCATTGAGAATCTACATGCGGCGGTACCGGGCAGTTCGGGCGACTGGTACTTCACCGGCAACTATCCGACGCCGGGCGGCTACCGCGTGGTCAATCAAGCCTACGTGAACTACTACGAGCGGAACGAGGGACGGTCCTACTGATGAGCCTCAACTACGAGTCCTCCGGCGTTCGCTACGACCAGCTCGACGCGTTCAAGCGGGCGTGCCAGCGCGCCGCCCGAACGACCGCCGGCGAGCTCACCGCGCACGGCTACCGCGAGCCGGCCTCGACCCGGGGCGAGAGCGCCTATTTGCTCGAGGGCGAGGATCATTTCCTCGCGCACGTCGAGGAGGGGTTGGGCACGAAAAACCTCGTGGCCGACGCGTTTCGGCGCGAGGGCGGCCGGTGCTGCTACCGCGAGATCGCGATCGATACCGTCGCGACCATCGTCAACGATCTGATCACGTGCGGAGCGTTGCCGGTCTCCGTGGCGATGCACGCTGCCGTGGGCGACTCCGGCTGGTTCGCCGATGCGGAGCGGATGCAGCTGCTGGTCGATGGGTTCGCCGAGGGCTGCCGCCAGTCCGGAGCCGTCTGGGGCGGCGGTGAGACGCCGACGCTGAAGGGGGTCGTGAATCCCGAGACCATCGTGCTCGCCGGTTCTGCGGTGGGACGTATTGCGCCCAAGTCGCGACGCATTGCGAGCGAGGTGAAGGAGGGAGATGCGATCGTGTTTCTCGCGTCATCGGGTGTGCAGACCAACGGTCTTTCGCTGTGTCGCTTGATCGCCGAGCGACTGCCGCGCGGATATCATACGCCGATTGGACACGGGGACGGGCGGACCTACGGTGAGGCGTTGCTGGCGCCGTCGGTGATCTACGTCCGTTTCGTTCGGCTCTGCCTCGAGCGCGGTCTGCCGCTCCATTATCTCGCTCACGTCACGGGTCACGGATGGCGCAAGCTCATGCGTCCCGAGGATCCGTGGGTCTACGAGATTCACACACCGCGTGGAATCCCGGCCCTGTTCCGGTTTATCATGGAGTCCGGACCGGTTTCGCTGCGCGAGGCCTATGCGACCTTCAATATGGGCGTGGGATTCGCCGCCTATGTCCCCGCGGCCGCCGCGCCGGCGGTGGTGGCAGCGGCCGAGGAAGCTGGTCACGAGGCATGGATCGCCGGTACCGTGCGCCGCGAGGGCGATCGCAAGGCCGTGGTCGTTCCCTCCCTCGGACTCGCGTTCGAGGGTGACACCCTGCAGGTGCGTTAGCGGCGACCGCGGAAACCGCCGCGGAAGCCGGGCCGACCGCCACCGCCACCGCCGCCACCGCTGGTTGGCCGATGACCACGGTTTTGTCCGTGGTGGCCGCCGCGCTGCTGACGAGGAGCCTTGGGGCCCGGTCGCTGGGTATCGATCGTCGGTGCGCTCGATCCCAGGTACGGGAATCCATCGAGGGAGAGCTGCGGGATGCGCTGACCGATGAATCGCTCGATGTCGCGGACATCGCTGGCGTTCTCGGGCTCGGCGAGCGTGAAGGCATCGCCCACGGCCATCGCGCGACCCGTGCGACCGATGCGGTGCACGTAGTCCTCGGGATTCTCCGGCACGTCGTAGTTGATCACGTGCGAGACACCCGCGACGTCAATTCCGCGGGCGGCGATGTCGGTCGCGACCATGATCTCGTAGCGTCCGGCCTTGAACCCGGCCAACGCCTCGATGCGTTGATTCTGGGAGCGGTTGGCGTGGAGCACCGCCACGGAGTGGTTGGCCGCCTTGAGCTTGCGGGCGATGCGGTCCGCGCCGTGCTTCGTGCGGGAGAAGATGATCACACTTTGGAAGTCGGTGCGCTCGAGCAACGCGACCAGCAGATCAAACTTCTGCTCTTGGCGCACGGGGTAGAGGGCGTGCTTAACCGACTCATTGACCGAGCGTGCTGCTCCAATTTCCACGCGGGCAGGATCCCGAAGCGCGAAGCGCGCGACGGCCTCGATCTCCGGAGGAACGGTGGCGGAGAAAAAGAGGGTCTGGCGCTGCTTCGGGCACATCTCGACGATCCGCTTGACGTCGTTGATGAAACCCATGTCGAGCATGCGGTCGACCTCATCGAGAATGAGCACCTCGATATCGTCGAGACGGAGGGTGCGTTCCTTGAGAAAGTCGAGCAGGCGGCCGACCGTCGCCACGACGATATCGGCACCCGCGCGCAGGTCGCTGCGCTGGCGCCCGTAGCCCACGCCTCCGTGCAGCACGGTCGCGCGGAGATCGGTAAAGCGCCCCAAGTCGCGGAATGACGTCTCCACTTGGGCGGCGAGCTCGCGCGTGGGTTCGAGGACGAGGACCCGCGGTGAGCCGACCTTGTGCGGCCCGAGGCGATTCAGCACGGGCAGGGCGAAGGCCGCAGTCTTGCCGGTGCCGGTCTGGGCCGAGGCGATCAGATCGCGACCGGAGAGCACGATTGGAATCGCACGGAGTTGGATGGGCGTGGGATCGGCGTAGCCCATGGCTTGGACGCCACGAACCAGACTAGAATGCAAGCCAAGCTGCGAAAACGGCATCTCCGCAGTGCGTCGCAATCCGCCGGAAAAGCGAGACAAAGCGAACCGAGCGAGAACCTCGCGCATAAAGATTGCGCTCGTCCCGCGTCGATTGCCGCGCATGGTCTATCCATGGAAAAGCGTCCTTTCTCCGAGCTCGGGCTGACTCCCGAGCTCCTGCGCGCAGTCGACAAACTCGGTTTCGAGGAGGCGTCGCCCATCCAGACGGCGGTCATTCCCGTCGCCCTGACGGGCCGCGATCTTGTCGGTCAGTCCGCGACTGGATCCGGGAAAACTGCGGCCTTCGGGCTGCCCGCGATCTCCTGCGTCGACGTTCAGCGCAAAGAGGTGCAGGTGCTCGTCCTCTGTCCCACCCGCGAGCTAGCCGTACAAGTCGCCGAGGAAGTCGGGCGCCTCGCCGCCTTCTCCCGCGGGCTTCATGCGGTGCCGATCTATGGTGGACAGTCCTACGAGCGGCAGTTCCGAGCGCTCGCTGCCGGCGTGCAGATCGTCATTGGGACACCGGGTCGCATCCTCGATCACATGGAGCGCGGAACCCTGCATCTCGACAAGGTGAAGATGGTGGTGCTCGACGAGGCCGACCGCATGCTCGACATGGGTTTCCGCGACGACATCGAGATGATTCTCTCGCGTGTCCCGACCGGCCGCCAGCGCCTGTTCTTCTCCGCAACCATGCCGCCGGCGATCCGCGGACTCATCACTCGATTCGCTACGGATCCGGCCTGGATTAAGATCGAAGCGCATGCCCGCAACGCACCCGCGGTCGACCAAGTTTACTTCGAGGTCGACCGTCGCTCCAAGATCGACGTGCTGACCCGCGTCATCGACCTGTACGACTTCCGCTACGGCATCATCTTTTGCAGCACGAAAGTGATGGTCGATGAGCTCGACGAGCACCTCCATGCGCGCGGCTACGCCAGCGATCGCCTGCACGGCGACCTCAGTCAGGCGCAGCGCGACCGCGTCATGGACAAGTTTCGACGCCGCGCCTTCGAGTTCCTGGTGGCCACCGACGTCGCGGCCCGCGGTCTGGACGTGGATGAGCTGGAGGTGGTGTTCAACTTCGATTTGCCCAATGACGCCGAGGACTACACGCACCGCATCGGGCGTACCGGGCGGGCGGGTAACGCCGGCAAGGCGTTCACGTTCGTCTCCGGGCGCGAGCTCTGGAAGCTGCAGGGCATGATGCGCTTTGCCGGACTTAAGATCCGCCGGGCGCCGATCCCTTCGCTCGACCAAGTCGAGGAGGCGCGCGCGAGTCTACTGTTCGAGAAAGTGCGCGGCCTGCTCTCGCAGGGCACTTTCCGGCGCAACGATGCGCTGGTGGAGCGCTGGATGGAGGAGGGGTTCACGAGCACCGATATCTGCTCCGCACTCATCGCGATTCTCCAAGGTGGCGAGCCGGCGCCTGCGGGAGAGCCGTCCGAGAAGGCACCGCGCCCGGCCCCCGCACCCGAGCGCCCGGCCGCGGTAAAGAAGGGCACCGAGTTCTCGAAGCCAGAGCCAGCCGCCGCGGAGACCCGTCCGGCACGCGCCGAACCTGCCGAGCGTCGAGAGCGTGCCGAGTGGGATCGGCCGCCTCCGACTTCCCGCGCTCGGACCGGACGGGAGGAGGGCTTCACGACCCTATTCCTCAACGTCGGTCGCAAGAATCTGATTCAGCCCGGCGATGTCGTTGGCAAAATCGCGGGGGTCTCGCGGCTCCCGGCGCGAGTTGTCGGCAGCATCGACATTCGCCAGCGGCACACGCTGGTGGACGTGGCGACGGAGCACGCTGAGTTCATCATGGATAAGCTGCGCGGCGTCCGGGTGAAGGGGCAGGCGCTCCAGCCCGCCCTCGCGACGGCCGCGCACGAAGCGGCCGACTCCGACTAGGACCGCAGAACTTGGTAGCGGGCGAGGAGCGTGTCGCTCGACTCGAGCGGCGCGCAACCCAGCAGGCGTAGCCGCAGATCGACGGGACCGCCGACGAGGGGCGTGCCCGTGCCGAACACCCGCGGCTCGAGCGTGACTTCGATTAAGTCGACGAGTCCGCGCTCAAGGAACAAGCGGTGAATCTGGGCGCCGCCCAGCAGGGCGCAGCGCCGATGGCCAAGCTCGCGGAGACGGACCACGAGTCGCTCGGGATCCTCCGTCGTGAATTCAAGCCGCTCCGGGACGACATCGTCGGCAAAGCGCTCCGGGGTGCGCGTCAACACGACGCGCCGCCGCGGAGACGCGACGTGCGCCCGAATCGTGTCGCGCGAGACCCGGTACGTTTCGCCGCCCATGATCGATGCATCGCACGTGCGTAGGGCGGCTTTGAAGTGCCGCTGATCCTCGGGTGACGTGAACGCGGTGCCGGGCTCGAAGTGACGGGTGATGAATCCATCGATCGATTGGGCGGCGAGCAGCGTGACCTCCATGGCGAGCAGCGTGACAACCTCCGGCGCCGCCGCAACGCCCTTTGGGTGCAAGCGTGGAGGTCTGTGGGCTTGCCGGCACGATGGAAGCCGGCCATTCTTGACGACAGCAACCCATGAAGAAGGCCTTGATCACCGGCATCACGGGTCAGGACGGATCGTACCTGGCGGAGCTGCTGCTTGAGAAAGGCTACGAAGTGCACGGGGTGATCCGTCGCGCCTCGACCTTCAACACCGCGCGGATCGATCACCTGTACCGCGATCCGCATGTGAACGGCGTGCGACTTTTCCTGCACTATGGAGACCTCGCCGACTCCGTGCAGATGGTGAAGCTCCTTTATGAGTTGCAGCCGGACGAGGTCTATAACCTCGGCGCGCAGTCGCATGTCCGCGTGTCGTTTGATATTCCGGAGTACACCGGTGACGTCGATGGCCTCGGCGTGCAGCGCATCCTGGAGGCGATCCGCGAGGCTGGGCTGATGAAGAAAGTGCGCTTTTATCAGGCGTCGTCTTCGGAGATGTTCGGCAAGGTCCAGGAGGTGCCGCAGACTGAGCGGACGCCCTTCTGGCCGCGGTCGCCGTACGGTTGCGCGAAAGTGTACGCGCATTGGTTGACCGTGAACTACCGGGAAAGCTACGGACTGCACGCGAGTAACGGAATCCTCTTTAATCACGAGAGCCCACGCCGCGGAGAGACCTTTGTTACTCGTAAGATCACTCGCGCAGCGACGCGCATCAAAGTGGGTCTGCAGGACGCGCTTTACCTCGGCAACCTCGATGCGCAGCGCGACTGGGGTTACGCCAAGGAGTACGTCGAGGTGATGTGGCTGATGCTCCAGCAGGACGCGCCCGACGACTACGTCGTGGCGACGAATGAGACCCACAGCGTGCGGGAGTTCTGCGTGGAGGCATTCGCGCTGCTCGGCTTGGACTGGGAGCGGTACGTTCAGCACGACAAACGGTATGAGCGGCCGGCGGAGGTCGATCTGCTGATCGGTGATGCGACCAAGGCGCGGCAGCGACTGGGCTGGGAGCCTCGGGTCCGTTTCAAGGAACTGGTCCGGTTAATGGTCGAGGCCGATCTGGAATTGGCGAAGCGCGAGGCGCAGATCGCGCGCCTGCCGCCGCCCTGACCCATGGAGGGACTGGGGCATCCGGCGACGACCGCGCTTTCCCGCGCTCCGATGGGGCGCGTGTTCGTGGCTGGGCACACCGGAATGGTCGGAGCGGCGTTTGTTCGCCGCCTCGCGCGTGAGCCCGACGCCGACGTCGTGGTCCGCTCCCGGCGCGATGGCTTGGATTTGACGGACCGAGCAGCGGTGGATCGTTTTCTCGCGGACGTCCGGCCCCAGACCATGATTGTGGCGGCGGCGCGGGTGGGTGGGATTCAGGCAAACGCGACCCGGCCGGAAGAGTTTCTGCGGGAGAACCTCGCGATTGCCCTGAACCTGATCGAGGGCGCGCGGCGCGCGGGAGTATCTCGGCTGCTCTTTCTCGGCAGTTCGTGCATTTACCCGCGGCTGGCGCCGCAGCCGATGGCGGAGGACTCGTTGCTCACCGGACCGCTTGAGCCTACCAATGAGGCCTACGCGATCGCAAAGATCGCGGGCCTGAAGCTCGCCCAAGCCTGTCGGCGGCAGCACGGGCTCCTCTATCATTCGGTGATGCCGACGAACCTTTATGGTCCCGGCGATAACTACCACGCGGAGGATTCGCACGTGCTCCCCGGCCTCATCCGGCGCTTCGATGAGGCGGCTCGAACGGGTGCCCCGGAAGTAGGCGCGTGGGGCACGGGAGCACCGCGGCGGGAGTTTCTCCATGTCGACGATCTTGCGGACGCCGGGATCTTTCTCCTGCGCTTGGCGGAGCCGCCGGACTGGGTGAACGTGGGCAGTGGGGTAGACCTGACGATCCGGGAACTGACGGAGCGCGTGGCGGAGGCGGTCGGCTATCGCGGCCGCATTGTCTGGGATACCGCGCGTCCGGACGGAGCACCGCGCAAGCTCCTCGACGTCTCGCTCCTGACGCGGCTCGGCTGGCGGGCTCGGATTCCGCTGGAGCAAGGGCTGTCGGAAACGGTCGCCGCCTATCGAAGGGAGCGCGCGGCGGGAATCTGGCGACACTGACGGGTCGCTGATAACGGAGAGGCCAAGGGTGAAACGGGGGCGTCTGCAATCGGCCACCGAGCCCACAGCGCGGGCAGCGGACTGCGAGCCCTGACGCGTCGATGGTAACGCACCCGGCAAAGCCTCGAATTCTCGGTTGCACGGGCCAGCGCGCTCCGCGCGTCACTTCCTTCTCGAAGGTCCGTCAACGACCGCGTAACCCCGTGACAAGAAAGTAGCGGTTGCGGGCGCTGTTGTAGGTATGGAGCGTGCAGACCGGCAGTCCCTGAAATATGCTCGGCGAGTCCGCTACAAGCTTTGACTCAAACCGAGTGTCGAACAAACGCAGGTTCGACGCCGTCCACTCATCGCCGAAGTCCGTTACTCGCACCAGCAACGACCGGCCGCCGGCCGCGAGGTCGGTCGCCATCCCCACTAGGGGATCCGCGTCGAGCAGTCCCACCTCCCGCCACTCGGCCCCGGGATGGCGACTCCGGAGGTCCGCCTCAAATGCGGCGTGGCGCGTCGCGCCGACTCCGGAATACTCCACCATGACCAGCGGCCACGTATGCCGGAGCGCCGGCAGCGTCAGGAGGAGCAGGCCGAGTCCTGCCCATGCCACTTGTCCGCTTCGCACCCGACGTGACGCCCACCCAGCTGCCTCCATCATCCCCATGGCGGCGAGGATGAGGAAGAGCGGCACGACGTGACTCACGTTGCGTTCGAAGAACACCCCGCGGGTCGCGAAATATCCAACGAACAAGACCACGGGCCCCGCGAGGAGGAGCAGCACCGCCCACCGGCGTTGCTTTGCCAGCAGTACGACGCCCAGCAGTCCGCCCAGCAGTCCCGCCCAGCCGATCGTACCAATGTAATAGGCCGCCATGAAATCCGCGACCATCCCGCCGTCGAGGTGACTGTGCGGCGGGTGCACCCCAGAGTATTGTCCCATGAGCTGCGAAACACCATGGAGAAACACCTCCGGCTGGGTGACCGCTCCTGGTACTCCGCACGCGAAGCCGACGACTAGGGCAAGAAACGCCAGCCCCCCGCCAACGAGGCGGCGCCGGACATTCTCCGCTGCGGCGAGCAACGGGACCAGAGGTAGCCAAGCGAGTAGAAGCATCGAGACCTTGCAAGCCACGAGCACCCCAAGCAGGAACGCCCCGCAGGCGACCGCCGCGGACCGCAGTCGCTCGGTGGGCCAGCAGAGCGCCACCGTGGCTACCGTGAGGGCGGTGACGAACGCATCGGGACGCGAGTAGTGCGCGTCCTGCACGAGTTGCACCGCGACCGCCGTGGCTCCGCCCGCCAGCAGGGCCACGCCGCCCCCGCCTGCTCGCCGAGCCAGCCCGATCGTTAGTCCCAGCGCCGCCGTCGCCATCAGGACCGAGAAGAGTCGGTAGACCCAGAAACCGCCTTCGCGCCCGCGGAATTGCTCCGTCCCGGGGATCAGCTTGACGCAACGGTAGAAGAAGTAAGTGGCATACAGGTGCGAAGAAAAATTGTACTGATTATAGCGAAACTCGGCCGGGAGATTCGGGGCCTTGGCCCAATTTGTATCCCAGTCCCCTGAGCTCCGCATCTGTCCGACGACCTCAACGGTGATGGCCTCATCGGGGTGACCATATCCTTCCCAGTAGAACGCGACGCGCAGCCCGAAGCCCAGTAAAAGCACGGCGGCGGCCGTCAGCCACCACGCGAGCCCGCTGCGCAGACCGAAGTCCACCGCTCGTTCCTTAGAGTGGGTGTTCACGCCATCAGTCACAGTCGCTCCACGTGCCGAGGCTCACCGTGCCGTTACGGCGAATCCGAGCAGCGTTGGTGTACGGCGCGTTGCTCCGCGCTTCGGTCCCGTCCGCTGCTGCGTCGCCTTAGGTACCGCCTCCCGGCCGAGGGAGTGCACCCCGCTGAGTGCTCGTGACGCTGGCCACGTAATCAGTTCCGCTGAGGGACCCATATGGCATGCTGGCGTACCCGCTCCGCCCGGGGGTGTCCAGCCCGGCGGTCGCGCGGTGGTTGGTGGAGGGCAGCCCATGCGGCGCCACCCCGCGGGGGCGACGGTACCTGGAACCCGGGCGGCGCGGCGCTCGGGCCTGCGCGACTGACCAGAAGGACTGATTGGGGCGGGGTAATGTGGGCTGCGAGCTTTACGCCGTGGTGGAATGGGATTGGCTAGGAGGCATGAGTGCAACGATGGTGATGTTGTTGGTAGGGGTGCTGATTTTGCTGCATCTTGCCGGGGACCTTTGGCTGGAGTGGCTCAACCGGCGCGAGATCCGGCGGGCGGCGGGCTCGCCGCCTGCGGCCGCGCTTGCGATCATGGATGCGCCGACTTTCCGGCGGTCGAGCGAGTACACCTTGGCTCATCAGCGTCTCGACGTGCTGGAGAGCCTCTTCGAGGCGGGCGTCTTGGCTCTCGTCCTCTTCGGAGGCTTCCTGCCCTTACTCTTCGCGCACGTGGCGGTCCTTGCGCCGGGCGCCCCGAAGTGGGATGACGCTTTGTTCATTCTCGTGGCCGGGCTCTTGCTGGCGGTGCCGGGAGTGCCTTTCGAATGGTGGTCGCAGTTCCGCGTGGAGCAGCGCTTCGGCTTCAACAAGAGCACGCCCGGACTTTGGATGACCGACAAGCTCAAGGGGCTGGCGCTGACGGTTGTGATCGGCTTCCCGATTCTCTGGCTCGTGCTGTCGCTGGTCCGGTGGGTGGGGGAGAGTTGGTGGATTTGGGCGTTCGTGGCGCTGTTCGCATTCCAGCTCCTCATGCTGGTGGGCTATCCCAAACTGATTCTTCCGCTGTTCAATCGGCTCACCCCCTTACCGGAAGGCGAACTGCGGGACCGACTACTCGCGCTTTCGGAGCGCACGGGATTCAAGGCCTCGACGATCGAGGTAATTGATGGATCGAAACGCTCCGCGCACTCCAATGCCTTCTTCACTGGCTTCGGGCGCTTCCGGCGCATCGTGCTCTACGACACGTTGATCGCCCAGCTTACACCGGCAGAGTTGGAGGCGGTGCTGGCGCATGAGGTTGGTCACTATCGCCGCGGGCACATCCCCAAGCGGCTCGCGATTTCCGCACTCACGCAGTTCGGGGCCTTGTGGGTCGTGGCCATGCTGGCCCGCAGTGACTGGTTTAACCCGGCGTTCGGTTTCCCATCCGGAGAAATCGCTCCCGCGTTTCTTCTTTTCTCACTCCTCAGTGGACCGGTGGCCTTCTGGTTCTCCCCACTTTCCAACGGACTTTTCCGTGCTCAGGAGTACGAGGCAGATGCGTTCGCCCGTGAGGCGACACGCGGTCCGGACGCGTTGGTGTCCGCGCTGCGGAAGCTGGCCGAGAAGAATTTGTCCAACCTGACTCCGCACCCATGGTACAGCGGGTTCCACTATTCGCACCCCACCTTGGTCGAGCGCGAGCGGGCGCTGCTCAAGTCGGCTTAGCTCCCGGAGTTCGATGGATCTGGGTCGGAGCGGTGGCGCTCGCGGGTTTATGTTCCCTCGCCACCGCGCGCGAAGAAGTGCCGGCGCTGCTCGCCCGACCTGAGTGGATCATCGCAACCTACAATGTTGGCAATTACACCTTGGCCGATCGCCGGGTGGACGGTGTCTTTCGTCGCGCCTACCCGAAGCCCGAACGTGAGAAAACTGCGTTGCGATCCGTCATCGCGCGCCTCAACGCCGACGTACTCGTTCTCCAGGAACTGGGAGGCGAGGGATTTTTGGCCGAGTTGCGGCGCGATCTGACCTCGGACGGCATCGAGTACGCCTACGGCGGCGTCGTCCTGGCGGCCGATCCCGATCGGTGCCTCGCGTGGCTCTCTCGAAGGCGTCCCGCGGACGTTCGGGCTCACCCCGATCTGGTCAGTACCCTCTCAGGAAGGACGGAACCCGTACGCCGTGGGCTGCTTGAACTTCGATGGGACGAGCCGGGCGGCACGATCACCGTGTTCGGCGTGCATCTTAAGAGTCGGTTGACCCAGGACCCCGACGATCCCGAAGCGGCGCGCCGGCGACTCGGGGAGGCGGAGGCGATCCGGCGTCGCATTCTTGAACGGACCAAGGATCTCGCCGCCGCGCGCGTGGTCGTGGTGGGTGACTTTAACGACGCCAAGAGCAGTCCGGTGCTCGCGCGCTTCCGCCAGCAGGGCGAGCGACAGCTCTTTTTCGCGGTGGATGCGACGGATTCTCGGGGCGAGCGATGGACCTATCGCTTCGACCGGGAGGACTCCTACACGCGCGTCGATTACATTCTCGTCTCTGAGACGCTGTGGCGTCAGCCGACGCTGATTCCAGCCGAGATCTTGGACGGGGAGGAGGTGTCGGTGGCCAGTGACCACCGACCAGTGCGGCTCCTGCTGACGCGATGATCTCGCGCCAGCACGGCGGTTACTTGACGGTCACAGGGACCGTGACCTCACCGGAACCGTAGCCCTTGAGGAACAGACTGCCGGTGCCGGGTCGCCCGCCTTGGACATTGACGGTGACGGTGGTTTGGCCAGCCGGGACCAGCACCTCCGGCATGACAACGCTCTCGGGGACGTCGGTGGTGACGTCGAGGAGCAGGCCGCCGGCCGGGGCTACAGTCGGGATCGTGAAGGTGAGCGATTGAGTCTCACGCGGACGCAAGGTCAGCGAAGCGGGTGAGACGCTGACGGACCCGCCGTCTACGCGGAAGGTGCCCACGGGGGAACCGGCGGCGCCACCGAGTGACACCCGGTAGGTCTTGTTGGGGGCGACGGGCGGCACGAAGAACCCGAGGGAGTTCGGGGATTCGTAGACCGTGCGGGCCGCGTTATCGTCAAAGTAGACGATGTCGTTCGGCGTGAAGCCACGACCCAGTACGCTCACTTTGGCGCCGACGGGCGCGCGATTAACCTCCAGCGACAGGACATAGCGGCCCACCACGCCGAGCGAGCGAACGCCGGTGTAGGCCTCCCGGGAAGCCAACACGCCGTTGTTTTCGATCTGGTAGGTGACGAGGAAGTAGTAGGCGATCTGCGAGCGGCCCGGGGGCAGCGGGAAATCGTATTCGTAGATGTCCTGACCCAAGGAGCTTGGCTCCATCTCGAAGTTCTTTCCATCGATGATCAGACGCGTGACCAGACTGCCGGGCACGATGGCGGAGGTCTTTGGCGTGACCCGCACCGAGACCGTGTAGATCTGGGACGGATTCTCGGCCAGCGATGACGGGGTCAGATCGTTGATCTTGACCTCATCGCAGCCGGTCAAGAAGAGCAGCCCGACGGCGGCGCCGAGCAGGAGGAAGAATCGTCTCGCGTGGGAGATGCGGCTGTTGTGCATTGGCGTGGGAAAAGGAAAACCGATTGGGAAACGAACACAAAGAACCTGCATTGGCAACGCATGAGTTGGGTCGCTGCGCGAGCGAGCCGGAGACGCTTGCGGGGCTCTACGTGCACGTTCCCTTCTGTTCCAGTACCTGCGACTTTTGCGCGTTCTATCAGGTGCAACCCGATGCCGAGAAGATCGCCCGGTACCTTGAGGCGGTCGAGTGTGAGACCGGCCTGGTCGACTGGTCTGGCCGTCCGGTGGGGACGGTGTTCTGGGGTGGGGGCACTCCCGGCCTCCTCTCTCCCGGCCAACTTGAGCGATTGGGGACGGCGGTCCGCCGATTGCCCCTTTCGCCCCGGGTGGAGTGGACGGTGGAACTCGCCCCGGCTTCGGTGACCCCGGCCCGCCTTCGTGTCCTGCGCGATCTCGGGGTTACGCGGGTGTCGATTGGCGTGCAAAGCCTACGGCCCTCGCTGCTCGATGCGCTCGGTCGGTTGCACACGCGCGAACAGGCCCTGCTGGCCTACGAGCGAGCTCGGGTGGCGGGCTTCGCCAGCGTGAATCTCGACCTGATGTTCGCCCTTCCGGGCCAGACGGAGGAAGACTGGTTGTCCGACCTCGACGAAGTCATCGGCCTCGCTCCGGACCATGTCTCAACGTATTGCCTGACCTTCGAGGAGGATACCGCGCTGTGGGTGCGGCTCGCGCAAGGCAAGGTGAAGCTTGATCCGGAACGCGAGGCGAAGCTTTACGAGCGTACCTGGTCTCATCTGGCGGCCGCGGGTTACGCCCAGTACGAAGTCTCGAACTTTGCCCGGCCTGGTCACGTGTGTGTTCATAATTTGAATACGTGGAGAATGGGTGAGTGGGTGGGCCTAGGCCCGGCGGCGGCATCGCAGCAGGATGGGTGGCGTGGGCGAAACCCGGCGGACCTCGCGCGGTGGTCGGATGATGTCAAAGCGGGGCGGCGGGCTGAGGAGGAGCGAGAGTCGCTGACGGCCGCGCGTCTGCTGGAGGACTCTCTGATCTTTGGCCTGCGGATGAATGCGGGGGTATCGTTGGCCCGCTTGCGAGCGCGATTCGGATCTACGCTGCGCGCCGAGGACGCGGGCGATCGTCTTTGGCGCGACGTGGCGCAGCGGCTGGAGCGCTTGGAGAGGGAGGGCCTATTGCGGCGGTACAACGAGCAGGTGTGCCTGACGGATCGTGGGCGATTGCTCGCGGACGCGGTGGGTAGCGAATTCCTCGGGTTGGCCGAGACGGGGGACGTGGCGCCATCCCGCCCGCGGGCGGCGGTGGTGGGCGGTGGTGCGCTGGAGGACGTGCGCGGATGAGACGTTTGCTGCTCGCTTGCTTGGCCTGGGTTACGGTCGCTCGGGCAGGCGATTTGCCCCTGACGTGGCCGACCCCGAATCCCGCCTGGGCTCAGGAGCGCGCGCTGGAAACCTATGTCCAGCCGACTGCCTCCGGCGAGATCGCGTCCGGTCTGTTTGGTGGGACTCGGAGTGGGGGGAGGCAGTTCCATGAGGGGCTTGATCTCAAGCCCATCCGTCGGGATGCCAAGGGCGAGGCGACGGACCCGATTTTTGCCGTGATGGATGGCGTGGTGAGGCACCTCGCGAAGAGCGCTGGATCGAGCGGCTACGGACGGTATGTGGTGTTGGAGCATCCGGGGGCGAAACCGGCGGTGTACTCACTTTATGCCCACCTCGCGTCAATCGATCCTGGGCTACGGGTGGGCGGTTCGGTCAAGCGCGGCCAAGTGATCGGCGTCATGGGACGTTCGGCCGGGGGGTACACCATCCCGAGAGAACGCGCGCACCTGCACTTGGAGATCGGGTTGATGATGACGCAGCACTTTGCGGCGTGGTATGGAAGTCGAGGATTCGGATCCCGCAATCAGCACGGCCTCTGGAATGGCCTCAACCTGATGGGCATTGATCCCTTGGATCTGTTCAACGCCCTCCGCGACGAGGAAGTGGACTCCCTTGGGGAGTACTTTGCGGAGATCAAGCCGGTGCTGCGGGTGCGTATCGCCTCGGTCCGCATCCCGGACTTTACGGAGCGTTACCCGAGCCTCGTCGAGCGGCGGGACGGATCCTTCGTGGGCGGGTGGGACATCTGGATCAGCGCCACGGGTCTTCCTTTTCGCTGGCGGGCGCTTGAGACCACCGACGTGCAGGGCTGGAAGCCCGGTGAGGTCAGGCTGTTCGATCTCGATGAGCGAGCGATCGCCGCCGCCCGTTCCCGCTCGCTGGTGGTCCGACGTCGCGGAGAGTCGGTGCCCGGGGAAGACCTGGAAACGGTCCTACAGCAGCTTTTTGGTGTGCAGGGAGTGCGGACCAAAGGGTGACGGGGGCATCGGTCGACACCTCGCCTGCGGCGTCCGTTTTCCGAGTTTCCTCTACCGTAGAAGATCGCGCAGATCGTCGAGGGAAAGCCGCGAGGCCGCCGCATCGCTGGCCTCGAAGACATCCGCGAGGAGCGCGCGCTTGCGCTCCTGAAGACCGAGAACCTTCTCTTCGACGGTTCCCGTGCAAATCAGCTTGTAGCTCGTGACCACGCGCGTTTGCCCGATGCGGTGCGCTCGGTCCGTCGCCTGGGCCTCCGCTGCCGGATTCCACCACGGGTCGAAGTGCACGACCGTGTCGGCCCCCGTCAGGTTCAGTCCCGTGCCGCCTGCCTTGAGGGAAAGGAGAAAAACGGGGACCTTTGCTGGATCGTTCTGGAATCGGTCTACCGCCGCCTGGCGCTCCGAAGGCGACATGCTGCCATCGAGCGAACAGTAGGGAATCTCCTGTGCCTCCAAGTCGGCGCGCAGGAGCGCGAGGAGTGAGGTGAACTGGGAGAACACGAGGATGCGATGGCCGTCATCCAGTGCCTCGGCCAGCAGCTCGCGAAACGCTTCGAGTTTCGCGGAGTCGGCCGCGTTGGGTGCCGCGCCGAGGTTCGGTTCGGGAAGCAGGCGAAGGTCGCAGCAGGCTTGTCGCAGACGCAGCAGCTGAGTCAGCGCCGCGAGGCGTAGCGTCGCCTCGCCGGCTCCGCCCGCTTGCAGATCCATGAGCGAACGTTCGCCCTCCTCCTGGATCCGGCGATAGGCCTCGGCTTGCGCACCGGTGAGTTCGCACCACAGCACCTGTTCGATGCGGGCGGGCAACTCGGGTGCGACCGCCGCTTTGGTGCGACGCAGGATGTATGGCGCGACCTGGGCCCGCAGGCGGTCGTCATACCACTGCTTTTCCTCCCCCCTCGCTCCCGTCGGGGGGCGACTGAGCAGGCCGGGCATCAGGACCTCGAAGAGTGAACGTAGATCTTCGAGTGAATTCTCTACGGGGGTGCCGGTGAGGAGGAATCGGCCGCGTGCCCGAAGCGAGCGCATGGCTTGGGCGTTCTGGGAGCGCCGGCTCTTAAGGTGTTGCGCCTCGTCGCCGATCACGCAGGTGAACTCGATCGCCGTGAATCGCGCCTGGTCCCGAACCAAGGTGCCGTAGGACGTGATGATCAGGTCGACCCCATGGAATCCGTCGGGCGTGTCGTGGCGTCCTTGGCCATGATGCACCCGGACGCGCAGGTGGGGCGCGAACCGAGCGGCCTCGCGTCGCCAGTTTTCGAGCAGGGAGGCGGGGCAGACGACAAGCACGGTTCCGCCGCCGTCTGCGAGCGTCGCGCAGGCAAGACCGAGTGCCTGCAGCGTCTTGCCGAGACCCATCTCGTCGGCGAGGATCCCGCCGAGGCCGTGGCGGTGCAGGTGGTGAAGCCACGCGACGCCCAACCGTTGATAAGGTCGGAGCGTGCCGCCCAGCGGTTCGGGCACGCGGACCGGTGCTAGGATGGAGAGATCGCGCAGAGCGGCGCTGCGTTCGCGCCAGGCCTCGGGGGGTGCGAAGTGGGGCGCGATCTCGCCGAGCACTGATTCTACCTCCGGCAACCGCGCGGCGAGGATCCGATGGGTTCGGCGCGCCACCGTACCGCCGGCGCCGCGCTCGCCCGCGAGGGCTTGCTGGGCGGCGCGGACGCGCGCGACGACCTGAGGTTCAAGGATGAGGACACTCGAACCGGAATCGACATAGTGGCGATGAGAGGCGAGTGCCGCCTGGACAGCGGCCGCGGCGGCGGCGGGAACGTCCAGGCCCAGCGTGACTTCAAAACCGTCTGCCGTGGCGCGGGCCTCGGTGAGAACTCCGGCGTGGATGAGTCGGCCAGTATTGCGGGTGAAGTTCTCGGTGAACTCGGCGCGAAAGTCGTCGCGTAGTTGCTGGCCGTGTTCGGCGAGAAAGTTGAGTACCTTGTGCCGATCGCGCAGCCACCAGCGCCGGTTCGATGGTTCGAGCGCGAAGCCGTGCGTACGGAGCAGGGCGTGAACGGTCGCGTAGGAGGCATGTTCCCGCGAGGGGAGCGTTATCGCGAGAAACTGTTCCGATCCATCGACCACCATCGCACTCGCGGCAGCGGTGAGAGATCGCTCGGCGGAGGGAGTGCGGCGGGTAGATGCGGCCGGCGTGGCGCCCAGTCCAGTTCTGCGCAGCGCGGGCGTCGGTGCGGCGAGCGAGCGGTGTGGGGTGGCAGTGGCGGAGGCATCCAGGAGATGTTCGCTCACGCCCCGGAGGATGTCGCCGACCCAGAGAAGGGGACGGTCGGGCTCGTTGGCCCAGGCGAACGCAGGCATGCCGCGCAGGAGCGTGACCAGTTCCCGTAGTTGTTCGCGGGTGAGTTGAAGCACAAGCGAACGCTGCGGAGGGGCGCCGAGTCGCTGTAACGCAGCAAGCGCGGGGAGCCATTCCGCGCCGGGAGGACGATCGAGGTCTACCCGCACCTGCACGGCGATCGCGTTTCGACCGGCGGCAGCGGCCAGATTCGGCGGCAGGATCAGGCGCAGCATGCGGGAAGTCGCGTACTCAGAGCCGCTGAAAGCGGAACTTGGCCAGCGCCCACAGCCAGGTCAGCGGATCACGGATCACCGAGATTTTCTTCCCCTCCTTGAACGACCGTGACCGGTAGCGCACGGGAATCTCCACCGGTCGATAACCGCGACGGATGAGCTTGATTAGGATCTCCCAATCGAAATCAAAGCGGTTACTCTCGAACTGCAGTCCGACGATGCAGTCGCGGTGGAACACTTTGTACATCGTGAATGGGTCACGCAGCCAGACGCCGCAGGACACGTTGATGAGCGTGGCGAAGGTCCAGTGCGCGCAGTTCAGGACGAAAGCATGCACGGGCTGATCCGCGAACTGCCGCAGGGCGAAGCCACTGCCGGCTGCGTGGCGCGAACCAAGGACGAAGCGGTGCTTACCCTCGGCGATCGGCGCGATGAGCCGCTCATAGTCATCGAGGCTGTACTCCAGGTCCGCGTCCTGAATCAACAGGACCTCGCCGGAAGCGCGGGCCAATCCCTCCCGGACGGCGAAACCCTTGCCCCGCGGGCGGTCCTGCAGGATGAGCGTCACGCGCGGATGGCTGGCATAAGTCTGGACCACGGCGCGGGAGCCATCGGTCGAATTGCTCTCCACGATGATGACCTCCAGTTCCCAGCCCGGCATCTCCTTCGCCAGAAGTGCGTCGAGCGCGATACGGGCCGTGGCGATCTCGTTGTAGACCGGTACGATCACGGAAAGGCGACGCAACGGCGGCTGGGAGGATGAGGAGAGGGAAGGCACGGACCTCGGGACGGTCTCACGATCCGCCCCTGGGGACCAAGCCGGAAATGGTCCTCGGGGCATCAGTTGACTTCGACAGCCGTCTGCGTCTGCTAACGCGGTCCTCGGCTGCGTTCTGACTCGCCCATCACGACAACGAAGGCCAAGCTTTTGCCCTCATGAATCCCCACGAGTATAATGCCCTGCATATCTTGCACGTCCTGTCGGCCTTGGTGCTGATCGGCTTCACATTTTATGCCTTCGCGGCTCCGGCGGCGTCGCGCAAGTCGGTGATGATCTGGACGGGTATTTCCAGTCTGCTGATTCTCGTCACCGGGATTCGCATGTGGCAGGGCATCTACGCCTTCGCGGGCGGTTGGGCGGTCGTCAAAATCGTGGCGTGGCTTGGCTTGTCGGCCCTCGCGGGTCTTGGCTACCGACGCCGTGAGAAGGCGGGCGCGCTCCTCTGGGTCGCCCTCGTCCTTAGCGCCGTCTCGGTGGTGATGGTCTACATCCGTCCGTTCTAACGCGGCGAAGGGCGGCCCCGGCCGCTGCTCGCCTGTTTTCCCGTCGTGGCCGATTCGATCTGCGGTCTCTGGGTCGCGCCCGACGGGGACGTTTTCCTGCAGGTCGAAGGCGAAGGAGGAGGCCGTTGTGTCAGGAAGGATCGTCTGCGTCCGTTTCTGTGGACGGGCGGCCTTCCTCAAGGGGAGGGGCCTTCGGGTGGATCCTGGGTCGCGCTGGCGGGTTCGGGCTTCTACGCTGGGCTCGCGGAAGCACCGGATCCGAGTGCTCTGGATGTCTGGGCGCGAAGCGTGCGTGAACGCGGTGTCGAGACCGACCGGGTGCAACCGTGGGAGACCCAATACCTGCTCCAGCAGCGGCAGCGTTTGTTTGCCGCATTGCCGTTCAGCCGGCTCCGGCGCTGCCAGCTCGACATCGAGACCGCGAGCACCGATGGCACGTTCAGCGACCCGGCGCGCCCCGCGGACCGCATTCTCGCCATTGGTCTCAGGTTCGGTGACCGCGACCGACTCCTTGAACTCGCGGAGCCGACCGATGAGTCGGAGCGGGAACTCCTGCTTGCCTTCACCGCCGTGCTGTCCGAGGAGGACCCCGACACGCTCGAAGGTCACAACATCTTTCGCTTCGACCTCGAGTACCTCCGGCAGCGAGCCCGCCGACTGCGCGTGCCCTGCGACTGGGGTCGATTCGGGACCAAAGCGTCGTGGCGGAGCAGTCGTTTCAAGGTGGGTGAACGCTGGCTCGATTTCCCCCGCTGTGATGTGCCGGGCCGGGCCGTCATCGATACGTACTTTCTGGTGCAGGCGTACGATCTCACGGCTCGGGAGCTCACCTCGTACGGTCTCAAGGACGTGTCGGTTGCGTTGGGCATCACTCCGGCGGATGCGGCGGCCTCCGGAGCGCGGACCTACATCGACGGCGCCCAGCTCTCGCGAGTTTTCGGAGAGGATCGAGGACGCTTCCTGCGTTACCTCTCCGACGACCTGAGGGAAACGCAGGGACTGGCTGACCTGCTCCTGCCGACATACTTCGAGCAGACGCGGACTTTTCCTGTGCTGTTGCAGGACGCGACGCTGCGGGGAACCACGTCGCGCATCGACCTTCTCTTTCTCGAGGAGTACTACCACGCGCGGCACGCCTGTCCGCGTCCGCCGGAGATCCCTTCGTTTGAAGGGGGCTACACCCGAAGCTTCCGCGAAGGCGTGTTTCGTCACGTGCTCCACTTTGACGTCGCCTCGCTGTATCCCAGCCTCTTGCTGCAAATGGGCCGTAACCCGGTGACGGATGAATTGGGTGTCTTCCTCGGCACGCTCCGCTCGTTGCGCGATTACCGCCTTCGCTACAAGCAACTGGCGCGCACGGCGGACACCGAGGAAGCGCGGCGTGAAGCCGGTGCGCGGCAGGCGAGCTTCAAGATTCTGATCAACTCATTCTATGGATATCTCGGGTTTTCCGGAGCCCGGTTCGCTGACGGTGGATTGGCGGCAGAGGTTACCCGGCAAGGAAGGGACCTGCTCCATCTCCTCATCGAGGGTTTCGCCGCAGCCGGCTGCATACTGCTAGAAGCGGATACCGATGGCATCTACCTCTCCTCCGAGACCTACTTCGATCGGCCCGAGGCGTTGCTCGAGTGCATTGCGCCCCTGTTGCCGGCCGGCATTGAGTTGGAGTTCGATGGTCGGTATCCTGCGATGTTCTGCTACAAAGCGAAGAACTACGCCCTGCGCGATGACGGCCGCGTCATTTTACGCGGTAGCGCGCTGCGATCGCGAGGGACGGAGCCATTTCTGCGGACACTGACAGAGCAGTTGATCGCCCATCTCCTCGGGCTGCGTGAGGAGTCTCCCTTAGCAACGCTCGCGGATCTGCGGGGTCGGATTACCCGGCGCGAACTGCCGGTGGTGGAACTCGCGCGGACGGAGAGCCTCAGCCAGACTACCGAGTCCTACGAACGCTTCGTGGCGGCAGGAGGCAAACCCCGTCGGGCAAGCGCGGAGGCGGCCCTCCAGATGGAGCGCAGGCCGGGGCTTGGGGACAAGGTGTCCTATTACTTGGTACCGAAGGAGCGCGGACGGAGCAGTGACTGGCAGCGGGCCCGGCCTGTGGAGAGGTACGATCCGGTGCTCGCGCCCTACGACGCGGCGACGTACCTTGAGAAAATCGACGAGTGGCTCATCCGCTACGCCGCCTTTCTCTCTCCCGGCGAACTGGCCATGGCGCGTGATTCCAGGCCAGTCGCCGACGAGGGGGAGTTCAAGCTTGAGTAGCGTCGCGGCGCTTACGACCACCGCAAGTCTGTGCGCGAAAAAGGCAGGCTGCGGATACGCTTCCCCGTGGCGGCGAACACGGCGTTGGCAATCGCCGGGGCGACCGGGGGAAGCGCCGGCTCGCCGAGACCGGTGGGCGGATTGTCGGTGAGTCGATAGTGCACCTCGACCCTCGGCGCGTCGGTGATGCGCAGGAGCGAGTACTCGTGGAAGTTGGACTGCACGATGCGGCCGCGCTCGATGTCGAGCTCTTGATACGCCGCACTCAGTCCATCGAGGACGGATCCCTCGACTTGATTGTCTGCGCCGCTGGGGTTGACGATCTGCGAGCCTACGTCGCCGGCGATCACGACGCGATCGACCTTGAGTACTCCGTCGGGCGAGACCGTGACCTCGGCCACGTTGGCGAAGTAGCCTCGATGGCTGAAGTGAAAAGCGATGCCGCGGCCGCGGCCCTTGGGTAGGGGCGTTCCCCAGCCGGCCTTTTCGGCCGCCAGAGTCACTACGCCGCGCATGCGGGCCGTATCGTAGCCATTCGGCCGCTCGCCGGGGGTCGTGACCATTCCCCGGTCACCGAGGAGGTCGAGGCGGAACTGCAGCGGGTCCCGGCCGCCGGCGTGCGCCAGCTCATCCATGAAGCTCTGGAAGACGAAGGAGAAGACGCAGCTGCCCGGCGCGCGCCACGGACCCATCGGAATGCCGCAGTTGAGGACGGTCATTTCCGCGAGGTAATTTGGGACGAAGCGGGCGGGAAACTCGTCCGGGCTCAGAGAACCGCCGCTGCCCGGGCGCCCCTGATTGCCGAAGGTGACAAAGTGGTTGTGCCAAGCGGCGAGTGCGCCCTTCTCGTCGACGGCCCCCTTGAGGAAGTGCATGCCCCCCGGCCGGTAATGGTCGTGCTGCAGGTCGTCCTCACGCGTCCACGTCAGCTTCACCGGGGCATTTACGCGCTGAGCGATGGCCGCGGCCTCCACCATGAAATCCGAGCTCAGACGTCGACCGAAACCGCCGCCCATGCGGGTGATGTGGACGCGGATTCGGTCCTTCGGCAGCCCAAGCGTCTCGTGGATCAGGTCATGCCCGCCGGAGGGACGTTGGCTGGGGGCCCAGACCTCCATTAGCCCGTCGTGGAACCACGCGGTGCAGTTCTGGGGCTCAAGATTGGCGTGGGATATAAACGGATACGAATAGACCGCTTCCACGCGGCGGGCGGCCGGTGTGGCGGCGAGCGCCGTTGCGACCTCGCCATCTCGGCGCAGCGTCTGCCCGGGCTTGGCCGCGCCAGCGGCGGTACTCTGCTCGAGGAAGCCGGCCCAGCTGTCGTTGGCATGGCGACCCTCGTCCCATTTCACCCGAAGCTTTCGTCGCGCGCTGAAAGCGGACCAGGTGGAGTCGGCGATGATGGCGACTCCCGGCATCAGCCCCAAGAGATTTGAGGTGCCCTCAATGACAAAGGCGTCGCGGACACCTGGCAGCGCTTTGACCTCCGCGAGATTCGCGCTCAGTACCCGCCCGCCAAACACTGGGCACTTTTCATACGCGGCATAAACCATGCCGGGCAGTTTCTGGTCGATTCCGAAGAGCGGTTTGCCGGTCACGATCGCCGCGTTGTCGACGCCCGAGATGCGACGGCCGATGATCTTGAACTCGGAGGCGGGCTTGAGGGGGACATCCTTCGCAGCCGGTACTGGGCGGAGCGCGGCCTCGGAGGCAACCTCGCCGTAGGCTAAGGACCGACCCGAGGCGGCATGCAGCACGCGCCCACTGGACGCGCGACAGTCGGACGGCGGAACGCCCCAGCGCGCTGCGGCGGCTCCCACAAGCATGAGTCGCGCGGTTGCGCCCATCTGCCGCAGCGGCGTGTAGCAACGCGGCATCGCGGTGCTCCCGCCGGCGAACTGCGCCCCGTAGGCTGGGTCGAGTGGAACAACGTCGACCCGAATGGCCTCCCAATCAACCTCCAGTTCCTCCGCGACAAGCATCGGCAGCGACGTACGCACGCCCTGTCCGCACTCCGGCGTATGGGCGGCGATCGAGACCGTGCCGTCGGGTGCGATGCGCACAAATGCATTCAGCGCGGCGCCTTCGGTGTGGGGAGCTGCCACGGAGACTGCCGCCTGGGCGTCTCCGAAGAAATCGATTTGCGTGGCGAGCACCAGACCGCCACCGCCCAGCATCGAGAACCGCAGGAATTCGCGCCGGCCCAGTGAGGAGAGATCGGTCGCACTCATGACACGCCTCCCTTCGCGGTCGCCAGCTCGGCCGCACGATGAATCCCTGAGCGGATCCGCAGGTAGGTCGCACAGCGGCACAGGTTACCGGCCATCGCGTTGTCGATGTCACCGTCGGAGGGTTTCGGATTTGCCGCCAACAGCGCGGCGGCCGTCATGATTTGTCCGGACTGGCAGTAGCCGCACTGCGCAACATCCTGCTCGACCCATGCGCGCTGGAGTGGGTGCGTGCCGTCTGCGGAAAGCCCCTCGATGGTCGTAACCTTCACGCCGACAGCTGTCGAAACCGGCATCTGGCAGGAGCGCATGGGTACACCGTTGATGTGGACCGTGCAGGCGCCGCAAACGCCCATGCCGCAGCCGTATTTCGTGCCGACCAAGTCGAGATGGTCGCGAAGAATCCAAAGGAGCGGGGTATCTGCCGGCGCGTCGACCGTCCGCGACTGACCGTTGATGAGCAGGGTGAACTTCATCGAGGGAGAAGGGGTTAAGCAGAGCGTAAGGGTGGCGGGTGGAGCGTCAACTGCCGCGGCGCTTTGTCCGGGAGTGGATCCATGCCGCGATGGCGGTGGGTTGGGCGTCATGCCGCCAGACTGCCGAGAGAAACTCGGCCGGATCGAGATCGTGGTCCTGCAGGAATGCCCGGTCTCCACCACACCCGTACATCAGCGACGGGGGGAGTTCGCCCCGGAGTTTCGCACGAGCCTTCACGATGAGACGCGGCAGCCAAGCGATGCCATCGACTTCGGCGTCTTTCGGAGGCATCGCGTCAACGTCCAAAAACGTGGCGCTGGTTCGCGCTTCCTGTACGTTGAGAAAGTAGTCGCGTCGTACTGACTCGATCATCAGCGCCCGGTGGATTCCGGGCTCGCCGTAGCGTGCGTCATCGTCGACGTAGTCGTAAAGTGCCTGATTCGTGAGCCCGTTGGCGGCCAGCCATGCGCCGCTCTGCGTGGCGATCGCCGAAAGGGTGCTGGCCGGATCGCGACGGTAGGCCTCCTCGGCACAGTGGTAAGCCTCGGTGAAGCGGGGAGCGAAATCGTAGTGTGAGACCATGGGGGAAGTTGAGATTCGCTCGCGCAGATTAGCACCAGGTCAGGCGAGGCGGAAGTCGATCAATCGCTTGAACCGATCCACGGCGGCGACTCGGACCTCGACCACCGATCCGATGCCCAGGCGTCGTCGCGTGCGTCGCCCGACAAGAGCGCGGCCGTCGGAGGAGGGGAGGTACGTATCATCGCTGAGCGAGCTCGCGCTGATGAGTCCGTAGGCCATGGACTCGGTCAGCTCGACGAACAGTCCTTGGGGCCGGACGTCCGTGATGAGGGCGGGAAAACGGCTGCGCACGCGCTTGTGCAGCTCGCGCTCGAAGAACTCGAGTAGTTTGATCTTCTGCGACTCCCGCTCGGCCTCTTGGGAATTGGCCTCCGTGAGACTGAGGTGCTCGCCTAGACTCTCTAGTTCGGACCGAGAGTAGCCCCCGCCCGCCGCAGCGGTGTTTTCGCGCGCGAGTGTGGCGAGTACGCGGTGAACCACGAGATCAGAATACCGCCGAATTGGCGAAGTGAAGTGCGTATAGTCGCTCTTGTTGAGCCCGTAGTGCCCGTCGGGCGACGCGCGGTAGGCGGCGCGCTTCAGGCTACGCAGGAGCTGCGTGCGCAGCGCGTGTCCCTGGGCGTGGGTCCGCATTTGCTCGAGCAGTCGCACGACTTCCGGGCGCCGCGTGAGGTCACCGGCCTGGACGCCCAGCGTGGCCAGCAGATAGCGCAGCTCAGCGAGCTTCTCGGGATCGGGTTCGTCGTGAACGCGGTAGAGGGACGCCCGGCGCTGCTCGCGAGTGGCTCGGGCGACCGCTTCGTTGGCGGCCAGCATGAACTCCTCAATCAGCTGGTGGCTTTCGTCGTGTTCGATCCGCTCGATGCGCTCGGCGAAACCTTCGGCGTCGACGAAAATCTTGGCTTCCGGCATGTCGAGATCCAACGACCCTGCATCCATTCTGGCTCGGCGGAGACCCTCGGCGAGGTGCCACAGGCGACGCACGATTTGCTGCAGCTGGCCCAACTCCGCATCATCGAGTGAGGAGAGTGCGCGTCCGGTCGATCCGGTGGCGTGCTTCGCGGGAAGTGGAAGCGACCGGATGGCGGCGAGATCATCCGTGAAGAGCAGTCCGTACGCCTGGCGATAGGTGAGGCGCTTGCGGCTACGGATGACGGTGGCGGCGAAGCGCGTCTCCGTGACTCGTCCTTTCCGATCGAAGGTCAGCACGACCGCCCGGCAGAGGCGGTCTTGGCCCTCGACGAGCGAGCACAGCCCGTTGGAAAGCTTCTCGGGAAGCATCGGAACCACGGTTCCGACGAGATAGGTCGAGTTGCCGCGCCGCTGTGCCTCCGCGTCGAGCGCCGTACCTGGTCGGACGTAGCTTGAGACATCGGCGATGTGCACGCCGATGCGCAGCGCGCCACCGGGAAGCTCCTCGAAGCTCAGCGCATCGTCGAAATCCTTGGCGTCGTCCGGATCAATCGTCAGGACCGGGATCTCCCGGAAGTCCTCGCGATCGGCGGTCGCCTCCGGCGGCACGCTGGTCGGCAGTGCCGCAGCCTCCGCAAGCACGCTATCCGGGAAGGTCTCCGCGAGACTGAACTTGCGATAGACGCCCGCCAGTTCGGCACGCGGCGCGAACATTTCGCCGAGGCGCTCGATCACGCGTCCCTCCGGAATGCGCGAACGCTCGCGCCACTCCGCCAGACGCACGACGACCTTATCGCCCGGCTTGGCTCCGGTCGACTCCGCATCGCTAGCGGGGTCAGGCACGGAGATATCGTGGACTAGACGTGGGTCGTCCGGGGTGACGTAGAACGCGTGCCGGATGGTCTTGAGGTGGCCAACGAGGGTGGTGCGGGCTCGCTCGACCACGCGCACGACACGGGCGCGTGGTTCAAGCCCGGGGCGATCGCGTTCCCGGCCGCGGGGACGTCCGGCCGCAGCGGGGCGGATCGCCACCATGTCGCCGTGCAATGCGACGTCAGTATCCTCTGCTGGGATGAAGAACGCCTGTGGTGCGGGACCGGGGGCGTTGATCGCGCGCTGGGGGGTGACCAAGGCGTGGCCACCGGCGCGGAAGGAGATGCGGCCGACGATCAGACCCTCGTCCGAAGCGTGGCTCGCGGAGTCAGCGAGTGCGAGACGGTCACCCTGCACCCGCCGCAGTGCACCGGTGCTGAGCAGGAGTCGGATCGTGTGGGTGAGTGTGCGGCGGCGGTTTCGTGAGACGCCGAGAGCGCGGGCAAGGCCAGACTCGTCCGTGGGACGGTACCCCGGGGACGAAACGTGCTGGAGAATGGCCTCGCGAAGAGCGTGCACCGGAGGGAGAGAGCGTGAGTCGAAGTCGGTGGCGTCAGGGCGTGTTGGCCACCGGCTTGGCGTGACTTTGGCCTGACGTGGTTGCAGGGACGATGACGGCGCGGGACAGCCGCGAAGGGTCTAGGTACGTGCGAGCGAGTTGGTCCATCTCAGCCTTGGTGATGCCGGCCATATCCGCCTCACGGTTTCGGGCCCACGCCAGCACCTCGGGCCGCTCCTGAGCGCGGGCGAGCACGCTGTTGAGCCAGTAGGCGTTGCTGCGCGCGCTCTCGCGGATCGACGTCAACGCTGGCCGCTTCGCGCGAGTCAGTTCGTCCTCGGTCACGCCCTGCAGATGCAGCTCGGCACTGAGAGCGGTGACGGCCTCGGCGATCTTATCGGCGGCCGCGGGGTCGATGTCGATGCCGCTTGTCAAGTAACCGTAGCCGGGGAACGTATCGCTGGCGACGCTGCGGGCGCTCGGACTGTAAGTGCCGCCCATTTCCTCGCGTAGGCGCAGGCGCATGCGATCAGTGACCACGCTGGCGAGGAGACTGAGGCGGCGGCTGGTGTGTGCATCGCGCCCGTCGGTGGTTGGCCAGTAAAAGAGAGCGAGTCCCTTCTGTAGCTTTGAGTCGATCGCATAGGATCGCGTGAACGGAACACTCGGGAAGGCGACCAGGCGCAGTGCGGAATCGTCGGTTCGCTCGCCGCGCGCGGGTAGCGCGCCCAGCGTGGCGGCGACTGCCTCGATCACGGCGTCGGGTTCGAAGTCACCCACCACTCCGATCTCGAGGGCTCCTGTGAGGAGGGCCGGAGTCAACCAAGCACGGACCTCGTCGAGCGTGCGCGCGAACATCACTTCCCTCGGGGGCGTGCCGAAGCGTGGGTCTCCGCTCGCGATGAGGCTGGCGACCTCGGTGGAGATGGGGCCATTTGGCGTGTGTGCGAACCCAGCATACATTTGCTCCAATCCCTTCTGGGCGAGCCGCAGTGATTCCGGTCGGTAGCCCGGGTCGGTGATCTTGGCGGTCAGCCATTCGAGCGCGAGGCGAAGATCTTTGGGCGAAGCGCTACCGGTAAACTCGAACGCATCCGGCGCCGTGCGAAATGAAACCGACACCGTGCGTCCTGCGAGAATGCGTTGGAGATCGGTGGTGCTGTGGCGCCCGAGTCCGCCCGCGTCGAACGTCGCGGAGGTCAGCGTGGCAAGACCGCGTTGCCCTTTCGGTTCGGTCATCGCCCCTCCGGCGATGCGGGTGGAGAACAGCACGCGACTGGCTTCGAAATCGGTGCGCTTGACGTTGAGGCGGACGCCGTTGCTGAAACGGATCTGGGTGATCCCGAGATCCGGCACCTCGGTGCGATCGGTCACCTGTCCCGGCGGACCAAAATCGGTGTAAGCCCAGGCTACGGCGGTTTCTGCTGCCGGCGCGGTGACGGGCTTGGCGCGCGAAGCTTCGTAGGTTCGAAGGATGGTGTCGTTGCTCTCCGCGATGATCACGTTTCCGCTGACGGAGAGCAGTCGCCCTGAGGGAGCCCAAGCCTCACGGATCGCGGCGAGGCAGTCGGCGGGCGTGAGCCGCTCGAGAGCGGGACGGAAAAGGGCAAGATCGCCTTGGGGGTCGGTACTGACTCGATTACGAAGCAGGTCGTTGGCTAGGTCGTCGGCCAGCGCGGGCGACCGGCGGGTAGCGGCGGTGCGGACCGCCTGCTCGAGGCTATTGATGAAAGCGGCGCGCACCTCTGCGAGCTCGCCTGGCTGGAAACCGTGGGTGAGGGCGCGGCGGAGTTCCTGCTCGCCGGTGGCGAGTGCCTCGCTCCAAAGCTCGGGCTTGGCGGACATGATCAACTCCGATTCCCGGAAGAAATCGTATTGATCGGCCGTGCGAACCTGCGCGCTGACGAACGTCGCCTTTTCCATCCTGGCGAGCGTGGCGAGGCGCCGATTGAGGATCGCATGCGCGACCGTGCGGGGCAACGTGCTGAGACGTTCTGCTGCAGTATCGGGACGCGCCGTGAGGGGCATCACGGCGCGAATTGCCACCGTGGTGATGGATGCCTCGGGTTCTGGGTAGTAGTGAATGCGGACTCCCTCATTCGGCGAGACCCGGCCCAGATCGGGTTCGGCGCGGGCGGGTGCCCGGGCCGTGAGGCCGATCATTGCTGCCTCAATGCGCCGCACCATGTCCTCGGCGGAAAAGTCGCCCACGGCGATGACGCTGATCCTCTCCGGCCGATACCACGTGTCGTAGAAATCCTGAAAGCGCTCGCGCGGAGCGTTGGAGATAACCTCGGTCTCGCCGATTGGCAGCCGCTGTGCGAAGCGGGCCTCTGGCAGCGTAAAGGCGAGGTCAGCAACAAACGTGCGGAAGTTGACGGTGTCTCGCGCCCGCTTCTCGGACAGGATGATACCCCGCTCGCGATCGAGCTCGGCGGGCTGCAGGAGCAGTCCGCCGGCGTAGTCCGCGAAGACCTTGAGTCCCTCGTCGAGCGTGGCGGACTGCGTGTTCGACAGTTCGAGCAGGTAGAGCGTGCGATCGAACGACGTGCTCGCATTGGTGTCGGGGCCGAAACCCATGCCGATCCGCTGGAAGAACTCAATCAGGGTGCCCGGTGGGTAGTGCCGACTTCCGTTGAACGCCATGTGCTCGAGGAAGTGCGCGATTCCGCGTTGATCCTCTTCCTCCAGAAGGGAACCGGCGTTCACCAGCAGCCGCAGCGACGCGCGGCCCTTTGGCTCGGCATTCGCCATGACCGCATAGCGAAGCCCGTTGGGCAGCTTGCCGAAGCGGACGCCGGGTTCCGGCTGAAGGTCGCTTTGGTCGTGCGGGAACGGAATCGAACCGTGTAGCGCCACCACGCTGAACCAGAACGCGCCTGCCAGCGCCAGAGCGCGGCGAAGGGGGGAGATCATGGGATATTGAGCTGCGGGCGACCGACGAGCGTCAATAGGATTGCAGTTAGGGCACGACCGTCTCCGCCGGCGGCGCGTCCGTCCATGGGGTTATGGCAATTCCCTGTTGCGCTTTCGAGCGGTGCGTCCTCTGTTCAGCGCTCCATGGCTTATGATTGGCTCAAGGGCGTGGCCGACGACTACGACGTCATTGTCATCGGCAGCGGCCTCGGTGGACTCACCGGGGCGAATGTGCTCGCGAAAGCGGGCCATCGGGTGCTCCTGCTTGAGCATCATTATCAGTTCGGCGGCCTCGCGACGTGGTTTACGCGCAAGGGCGGGCATATCTTTGATATCTCCCTCCACGGATTTCCAAGCGGCATGATCAAGTCCTGTCGCAAGTATTGGACGAAGGAGATCGCGGACGCGATTGTGCAACTGAAGGACGTGCGTTTTGTGAACCCGCAAATGGATGTCTGGACGACCTTCACGCGGGATGACTACACCCGCGTGCTGGTGGAACAGTTCCACGTGCCGCGGGAGACGGTGGAGCGGTTCTACGATTACCTTCGGTCGATGAACTACTACGACAACAACCCGGAGACGACGCGGGAGTTGTTCGAACGGTTTTTCCCGGGGCGCGGGGACGTGCATCGGCTGCTGATGGAGCCGATTGCTTATGCGAACGGATCAACGCTGGATGATCCCGCGATCACGTATGGCATTGTTTTTTCCAATTTCATGGGTTCGGGGGTATTCACGTTTCGCGGAGGTTCGGACCTGCTGATCGAGAAGATGGTGGCGGAACTGCGGCGCAATGGTGTCGAGTGTCGCAAGCGGGTGTTGGTGGAGCGGATCCTCGTCGAGGAACGAGACGGGCGTCGCGTCGTGGCGGGCATTGTCGCCAAGGGTGGTCGGGTGATCCGCGCTCGTGCGGTACTCTCGAATGCGAGCATCAAGAATACGATCCTGCGCCTCACCGGCGAGGAGCATTTTGCGCCGGACTATGTCGCTGCGGCCAAGGCCGTACGGATCAATTCGTCGTCATGCCAAGTGTACCTCGGCATCCGCAAGGGTGAAACCATTCCGCACATCGGCGACTTGGTGTTTACCTCGTCGGCGCCGACGTTCAGCAGCGATGAGCTCACGGATTTCCACACCACCAGCCGCACGTTTTCCGTCTACTATCCGGATACGCGGCCGGGCTCCGAGCGTTACACCGTCGTCGCGTCGCTCAACGGCAAGTATCCGGATTGGGTGAAGCTCAGCGAAGAAGACTACGAGCGACACAAGCAACGTTTGATCGAGGAATCGCTGGTCGCCCTGGAGCGCTTTATCCCGGGGATTCGTGAGCGCGTGGATTGGACGGAGGCGGCGACGCCGCGCACGATCGAGCGGTACACGACACATCTCGGTGGTACGTCGTTCGGAACCAAGTTCGAAGGCCTGAAGGTCTCGATGGACCTTCCCGAGCAGCTTCTCGGCCTGTTCCACGCTGGCAGCGTGGGGATCATCATGTCCGGCTGGCTCGGGACGATCAATTACGGCGTCATCACTGCGAACAAGATCGACAAGTTCCTCTTTTCGTTGCGGTCCTCCGGAGATCGCCCCGGCGCTGTTGCGGCGGCCGCCTCACCGGTCGCCTAGTGCGGGTTTCGTGCGGTGGCGGACTGCCGGTCCACGTTGCGGCGGGTATTCTCTCTTTTTGTCTATGATGGTATCTCGAATCATCCTTTCTCTCGGCGTGTTCGGCGCTGGAACTTCACTTGCGAGCGCGCAGATCCGCCCGGCGGCTTCGGCGGAACCAGCGGTGCCGGTTGCGCCGGTTGTAATTACCGCGACGCTGCTGACTGAGTCACCGGCGACGGTGTCGCGGCTGGACCTTGCGGGCAGTCCAATGGCGGAGCGCAGTCTCGCCGTACTCAGCGAGCGGGCGGCCAATCTCCACGTCGCGACGAATGAGGCCCATTCGTTCAACGATACCTTTGCGTTGCGAGGGCTGACGAATACCCCGATTTTCGGCGAGCCAGCCGTGAGTTTTTATCTGGACGACCTTCCGCTGGGCGCGGGCTTCACGGTCCCGGTTCATCTCGGGGGATTTGCGACGGCGGAGGTCCATCGCGGGCCAAGTCAGAACACGGTGTACGGCCGAGCGGGCTCAGCGGGGGTCGTGACTCTGCATACCCCGCGCCCGGGCCGGACTCCGCAGGCGACGTTCGCCGCATCGGTGGGCGGTTTCGCTGCGAGGGGCGCGTCGGTGACGTTGCAGACTGCCGCGGCGGCACCCGGTGGGGCCGATGCGTACGTGGCGGCCGGCTGGCAGGAGAGAGACGGTTATCTTTGGAACGAGACGCGTCGCGAAGACGTCGATCATCGCGATGCCCGCAACGCTTTGGCGCGCCTCCGGTTTCGGCCGAGTGCGACTTCTGAGTGGATTCTGCTCTCAACCGTGCTGCGCGCGCGCGATGGGGCGCAGCCACTGGTTCCGTTGGGCGCAGGCTTCGACTCGGTGAAGCGCCGGAATGACGGCTATCTTTCGGTGGATGCTGTGAACGCCGCGCTGACTGGACGCTTCGAGACGGCTCTCGGTCGTCTCTCCACCACAACCAGCGCCTCGGACTGGAAACTGGGACCCTACGCCAGCGTGTTGGCGTTCGGTCCGGCGGAGCTGTTCAACGGCTCTAGCCTCCGCCAGCGCCTGTGGTCTGAGGAAATCCGGCTTGAGTCCGACGCGGATGCGGACACCGGTGCGCGTTGGCATTTGGGAGTCTTCGCATCGGACGGTGAGACGCAGGGCGACTTCACGCGGGCATTCGGAACGTTCGTTTTAGAAAGTTCGGCCTACGCAATCGACGCTCGGCACGTGGCGGCCTTCGGCGAACGCACGGTTCGTTGGGGGAATGCATGGACCGTCACGATGGGAGCGCGCGCCGAGGAGTCGCGCCGCGGCATTTCGCGCGTCGAGTCCAAGCCGAGTCAGCAGCGCTATGTCCGTGATCAATCCTCTCGCGTCTTCCTGCCCAAGCTGGGGGTGCGCTACGATTGGGACCCGCAGACCGCGCTCTTCGCCAGTGTGGGGGCAGGATTCAAGCCAGGTGGCTACTCGGCGTTCACCGGAAATCGCGCCCTGGCCGAGTTTGGACCCGAGCGGACCCGAGTCCTCGAGACTGGATTGACCCGCTCGTCGAGCGACCGTCGCGTGGCGCTCACTGTCCGTCTCTTCGGGTACGGGATCACGGGGTACCAGATCGAGCGCTCGTTTGCGACGAATGCGGTGGCGGACGACTATCTCGTCGTCAACGCTCCCAAGGCTCGTTCGCTCGGAGCCGAGCTTGAGTGGGCGTGGCGGCCGCGAGAAGATTTGGCTGTCCTGCTTGATCTAGGTTTGACGAAGGTGACCTTACGTGAGTTTCGGGACCCCTATACCGGCGAGAACTTCGCTGGCCGTCGGGCCCCTTACGTGCCGGAGACAGATGGCAGCCTGCGCGTGGAATGGGGTCGTGCGCTCGGATGGAAACTTGGGGCAGCGCTGTCGCGGACCGGTCGGATCTTTTACACCGAAGGTGAGGAAATGGCCTTCGCGCAGGACGCGGTCGCGCTGCTGGGGGCTGAGTTGGGCTATGGTTGGAGCCGCTGGAACGTGCGGGTAGCGGGGCGCAATATGACGGATGAGCGCTACTACAGTGCGATGTCGCCGGGGGCGGGTCATGGCACTCCTGCAGCTCCGCGTACGTGGAGCCTCGAAGTGACCGCGTCGTACTGAGCCAGGGGCAGCCGGGCGGGTGTGAGATCGCGGAGTTGCGGTCTTGCCGCGCCGTTGTCCGGCGCGTCACACTTGTGCCGTAAATGTCCCTCCGCGTCCTTTCCGTTGAACTCCTCCGGCACGACCTCCGTGCCCGTCTGCCGTTCCGCTACGGCATCGTCACGATGGTGGCCGTGCCGCACGTGTTTCTCCGCTTGGAGGTGGAGACTCCGGCGGGTCGCTTTCGGGGCATCGCGGCCGATCATTTGCCGCCAAAGTGGTTCACGAAAGATCCGGCGCGGGCGATCGAGGGGGAGATCGAGGACCTGCTCGCGGTCGTGACGCACGCCGCGCGGGCGGCATGTGACGTGCGGGCGAACACTGCGTTTGATTTCTGGCTGGAGCTGAAGGCTCGCCAAGCGGCCTGGGGTGCTGAAGCAGGCCACCCGCCGCTGCTTGCCCAGTTTGGTACCTCCCTCGTGGAACGGGCGCTGTTGGAGGCCCTCGCGCGCTCCTGGCGCAGCAATTTGGGAGCGTTACTCCGCGGTGAGGCCCTCGGCGTGCGGCTGAGTGCGGTCCATCCGGAGTTGGGTAACCTCTCCGCGGATCGGTTTCTTCCGGCCGTGCCTCCGCGCTCGATCTGGTGCCGCCATACCGTAGGCATGCTGGACCCGCTGGCGGACGCGGACGTCACACCAGAAACGCGGCTGGATGATGGACTGCCGCAGAGCCTGGAAGCGAACATCGCGGCTTACGGTCTGCGTCACTTCAAGCTGAAGATCGATGGTGGCCAGCCTGACGTGGCTTTGGAGCGTCTGCGTGCGATCCTTCGCGTGCTCGAGGCGCGCGCACCGCAGGATCACGCATTCTCAATCGATGGAAACGAGAGCTTCTCGTCCACGGCTTCGTTCCGTGAGTTCTGGAATCGCGTGACAGGGGATCCGGTGCTGCGGCGGGGACTCGACCGGCTCCTCTTCGTCGAACAACCCCTCGCGCGCAAGGTGGCGCTCGATCCCGCGACGGCCGATCTGCGCGGATGGACGGATCGTCCGGTCATCATCATCGATGAATCTGATGCGGAGCCCGAGGATGTACGGCGTGCGCTTGAGCTCGGATATGCCGGTACGAGCCACAAGAATTGCAAAGGTGTATTCAAGGGAGTCGCCCACGCGGGCTTGATTGCGCAGCGTCGCGCCGCGAGTGGCCGGGTCCTCGTTCATTCGGGTGAGGATCTTTCCAACATCGGTCCCGTCGCGCTTCCGCAGGACTTGGCGGTCCAAGCGATTCTCGGAATCACCAGCGTGGAGCGGAATGGGCATCACTACTTCGCCGGCCTCTCGCCGTGGCCGGAAGCGGTGCAGGAGGCGATGCTGACGGCGCATCCCGACCTGTTTCATCGGGCACGAGCCGGCTGGCCGACCCTCACCATCGATCGTGGACAGATCAGCGTCGCGAGTGTTCTCGCCGCGCCGCTCGGCGTAGGCGTGGAGCTCCCGCTTGCTGGGGTCGGCACGGGGTGGCGAGTGATTGCCTAGTGCGCGACCGGTGAGACGGACGAGGGGCGGAGGAAGCGCAGCGTCAGGATCATGGCGGCGGGAGCCACCGCCGAGATCGCCAGTCCGAGGGAAAGCGACGACTGGTCGGCAATCCAGCCGACCAGCCAGGGCATGAACATTCCGCCCGCGTTGCCGAGAGCGGCGAGCGCGCCGAACATCGTTGCTCCTCCTTCGGGGTGGCGATCCGCGCTGACTGCCAGCATCGTGGGCCACAGGCAACTTCCGGTGAAGCCGACGGCGATACCGCAGGTCAGCGCGAGCGCGGGGTGCGGGAGAAATGAGGCGCCAAGGAACAGTACGACGGAGGACGCGCAGCCCCAAAGCATCACGGAATACGGGTCCCAGCGTGACCCGACCGCGCCGACGACCATGCGACCAAGGGCCATCGCGATGGAGAAAAGCAGTAGCGCCGTGCCGCCGATCCAAGCGGGGTAGCCGAGGGATACCTCGGCATAGGCAGGCAGCCACTGGGCCATGCCCAACTCGGTGGCGCCGCCAAGGAAGATCGCGATCAGTGCGATCTGGAACCAGCGATTTCGTGCGAGACTGCGGAGTCGCGCGCGAGGTGCGTCCGAGCTCAGCGTCGGAAAACGGAGCGGGAGCAGCGCAACGAGGAGCAGAAGAGGGAAGGGACTCAGGATCAGGCACGACGCGCGCCATCCCAGGCCGAACTGCAAGGCAAGCGTCCCGAGCAGAATCGTGATCACCGCTCCCACGCAATAAAATGAATGGAGCCAGTTCATCGCGCCGCCGCGGTCATGGGGATGCAGCGCCGCGACCACCGGACTCAGCACCATGTCCAGCATCCCGGCGCCAAGTCCGAGAATCACGATCGCCACCATCAGCCATTCGTAGGACGGAGCGAGGCCCGCCGCCAGGAGGCCCACTGCCGTGCCGAGATTTCCGAGCAACGCAAATGGCTTGGTGCCGAAGCGGTCGGCGAACGGTCCGGTGAGCAGGATCCCGGCGACGAGGCCACCGAATCCGATCGCTCCGAGACGTCCCAGTTGTTCCTTCGTCAGGCCGGCTTCGCCCCCGTACGTCTCACTCAGCGTGGTCAGATAGACGGGGAGTAGGTTGATGCCGATGGCGAGGGTCATCATCGCCGCATAGCAGAGCCCGGTCAGAATCCGATCATGCCGAGAGAGCGGGGCGGTGGTCACGCGTCGAGAAAAGCTGCGGTCGGTGACAAAGCAACACCGTGACTTCGGTGTCTACCGACTTGTGGTGCATCGGTCCGCGGGTAGACTGCGCTCATGTTCATGGCCTCTCCGGCTTCGATGCGAGGTATGGTCGCCGTCATAGTGATGGCGTGGGCCGCAGCCTGCGCCCCGCCGGGGGTGCCCGCGAATCCTCCAGAGAGTAAAGAAGCGGGCCTCTCTCGCGCGGTTGCTGGAGGCGAGTCCGTTCGGGGAGTCCTTCGTTTCTTCGATCTGGAAGGCGGTTTCTGGGGAATCGTCAGCGATGGCGGCGAGCGGCTCCGCGTGGTGGGTCCGGCCCTGCCGGCGTGGCGTGACGGAGTCCGCGTCGTGGCGCGAATCAAGCGGCTGCCCCCGGGCCCCAGCCTGCAGCAGTGGGGAGAGCCGATCGAGGTGGTGGATTTGCGGATTGAAGGCGCCGCCCCCGAGCCCCGGCGCGAGTAGGTAATCTCGGGCGGTCGCCTAGCGGCCGGGAGGATCGCCGAGCATCAGCTGTTGCGCGGACGGTTGCTTGGCCTTGCGGGCGGCTTCCTCTTCTGGAGATGCGTTGAGATGCCGTGGCGGTCGCGCGACCCGCGTGGCTACGGCGGACTCGCGGTCGCTGACGATGCGATCGCACATCGCCTGAATATGCAGCTTGAGCCACTGGGATGTGCTGCTGCCGATCGCGTAATCGGCCGGACCGTAGTGGTCGATCCGCCCGGCCTGGCGCAGTCGGTCGTTCTGGGCGAACTCATCTGACCGTGCCGGATTGTACACGCCGTAGGCCTTGCCGCCGCCCTTCTTGACGACCGAGAAACTGGGAATGTCGCTCGGGCCGTCGGCGATGTAGATCATGTTTTGGAACGGAATCCGCCGGTCCTCCGGCGCGATGTTTCCGTTCACATCGATGGCGGGATTCTTATTCGTGCCCTTGTTGATCTCGAAGATCGCGCGCGTCTTGGTGGTATTGTCGATGACCATGCCGATCTGGGCGATCACGGCCTCGGCCTCGATCAGCAACTCCTTCTGCCGAAGAAACCCGGGCTGCAGCGGACTCTCGATGAACTCGCAGCCCCAGATCCCGTCCACGTGGGGAGCAATCCGGCTTCCGCGGATCATTTCTGCGAGACCCGTACTCACGACGTAGTGTTCGACTTGGATCTCGTGCTTAACGTAGGCCTCGCGCTCGGTGGCGAAGCCACGTGCGGCATCGAAGAATTCCGGCAAGCCCGGATACAGGCCAATTTCCGCCCCGGCGGCGCGCAGCACCTTGTTGTTAAGCTTGGGCATCTTGCCTGCGAGCACGTAGGTCAGCAGGTGATTGAGGTAGGCGATCTCGCTGGAGAGATGGTAGCCCCGACGCCGGTAGTGCTCGACCAGGCTGTTGGTCTCGCTCCAGAACGTGGCCTCATCCACGCCGAAGCGGCGGAAGAGGGGCGACTGCATGTATTCCGGGATTAACGTCTTGTCGAAATCCCAGATGCACGCGATGATGTTCTGAGTGAAGAGCGTGGTGGCCATCGTTGATCAGCACCGCTAGGGCCTGCACGGCCGGCGGCGTGGTCGGTCTGCGAACAGAAACCGCGGACCCCGCCGCACGCAATTCGCAAATCGCCGGGACCTTCCGGCCTCCGCATGGAATCCCTTCCTCCTATCCTTCCTTTTCAGCGGCGCCTTGATGAACTCGATGCGCAGATGGCGGCGCCTTCGTTTTATGCGAATGCGCGTCGTGCCACCGAGGTAAGCCGGGAGCATCAGAAGCTGGGCCAGTTGATCGCCGAGCACCGGGCCTATGAGAAGACCGCGCGGGAGATCGTGGAGGCGGAGTCGATGACCGCCGATGTGGGTGCGGATGCTGACTTGCGCGATCTTGCCGCAGCCGAGCTCCCCGATTTGCGTCGGCGCTTGGCGGAGCTCCACACCTCCGTGCTGCGGGCCATGATCCCGCCCGAGCCGACGGATTCCCGCAACACCGTGCTGGAAATCCGTGCGGGGACGGGCGGCGAGGAAGCCGCGCTCTTCGCCGCGGAGTTGGCGCGGGCCTATTTCAAGTTCGCCGATCGCTGCGGCTGGAAGGTGGAGCCGATGAGCTCCAGTCTCTCCGAGCGCGGCGGATTTCGCGAAGTCAGCGTGCTGATCACCGGCACCGACGTCTACCGTCAGATCAAGTTCGAGAGCGGCGTGCACCGCGTGCAGCGGGTGCCCGCGACGGAGGCGAGTGGGCGAATCCATACCTCAACGGTGACCGTGGCGGTGCTACCGGAGGCAGAGGAGGTGGACCTCCACATCGATCCCCAGGACCTTGAGATCACAGTCCAGCGCGCCAGCGGACCCGGTGGGCAGGGGGTGAACACGACCGATTCCGCCGTTCGCGTGATTCACAAGCCGACAGGCATGATCGTCTTCTGCGCCGATGGGCGATCCCAGCAGAAGAACAAGGCCAGCGCGCTGGCCGTGCTGCGGTCGCGCCTGCTCAAACTCAGGGAGGACGAAGAGAAGGCGAAGTATGCGGCACAGCGCCGGAGTCAGATCGGCACGGGCGACCGGAGCGAGCGGATCAGGACCTACAATTTCCCGCAGAATCGGGTGACGGATCATCGTATCGGACTGACCCAGCACAATCTTCCCCAGGTCATGGAAGGCGACTTCGGCAGCATCATCGCCGCGCTGCAGAACGTGGACTTCGAGGAGAAGCTCGCGGCGTTGACTGGACAGGAGTTTGTCCTCCGGCGCGGCGCGACGGAGCGCGACGACGACTGAAGCTGGGAACCCCCCGTATGCTCACGCTGCTCGAAATCATCAAGCGCACGGCGGATTTCCTTGAGGCCCGCGGCGTCGAGAGTGCCCGGCTCAATGCTGAGCATCTCGTCGGGCAGGCGCTTGGGCTCAAGCGCATGCAGCTTTATCTGCAGTTCGAGAAGCCTCTCGGTGAGGCCGAGCTTGAACGCATCCGCCCGCTCGTCCGTCGGCGCGGGCTGCGCGAGCCGCTGCAGCACATCGTGGGCGAAGTCGAGTTCGCAGGGCTGCGCCTCCGCAGCGATCGCCGGGCCTTGGTGCCTCGACCCGAGACCGAGTATCTGACCGAGATTCTGCTTTCGCGGCTCCCGGAGGCTGCGCCGTTGCGCGTCTTGGACCTTGGCACTGGCACGGGTGCCATTGCCTTGGCTCTTGCTGCGGCGCGGCCGGCTTGGCAGGTGACTGCGTCAGACCTCAGCGCCGACGCGCTCGCGCTGGCGCGGGAGAATGCGGTCGCGCTCGGCTTGGCGGACCGCGTGACATTTCTGGAAGGATCGTGGTTCGGCGCGCTTCCCCCCGAGGCCCGCTTCGATCTCTTGGTTAGCAATCCGCCTTACCTCGCAGCCAGCGAGGTCGCCGAGGCGGCTCCGGAGGTTAGAGAGCACGACCCCCGCATGGCCTTGGTCAGTGACGATGAAGGGTTGGCTGATCTGCGAGCGCTGATCCACGATGCCCCTGCGCGTCTCGGGCCGGGTGGAGTCCTGGCGCTCGAGACGGGGCCAACGCAACACGCCGCCCTGACCGCCTTTGCCCGAGGTGCCGGGTGGTCGGAGATCGAGTCCCTGCGGGATCTGACGGGGCGCGATCGCTTCCTGCTGCTCCACGCGGCTGCACTGCCCGCCGCGTGAGCGCAGTCAGGTGGACGAGTCGACGGCGGCGGTGCTGACGTTGCGCCAGCGACTGAGAACACGCTGGTAGATCGCTTCGGCAGAGAGACCGTACGCGGCGCGCAGCACCGAGACCGAGCTACCGTGGTCCACGAACTGGTCGGGCCAGCCGATGCGCTCGACCGCAACGCCACAGTCCGCGTCCTGCAGGGCCTCAAGGACGGCGCTGCCGAATCCACCGGACAGCACATGATCCTCCATGGTCACGATCAGCGGGATGCAGGCCCCGTGGCTGAGCAGGAGCGTGCGATCCAGTGGCTTGACGAACCGGGCGTTGACGACGCCAACGCTCAAGCCCTCCTCGCGGGCGAGGCGATCGGCGAGCGCCAGCGCATCGGCAACCATCGGCCCCAGGGCCCACACCATGAGATTCGATCCCTCCCGGAGCACTTCGGCTTGGCCGGGTGGGATGAAGACGGGCTGGCTCTTGATCGGGACGCCGCGGCCGGCACCGCGCGGATAGCGAATGAAGGCGGGTGCCTTGAGTTCGAGGCCGGTGTGCAGCAGGTCCACGAGTTCGTCCTCATCCTTGGGCTGCATGATCGTGGCGTTGGGCACGCAACGAAGGTAGGAAAGGTCAAACAGGCCGTGGTGGGTGGGTCCGTCGTTGGGGGACAGCCCCGCCCGGTCCATACAGAAGACGACAGGAAGATTCTGAAGGGCGACGTCGTGAATGATCTGATCGTACGCTCGCTGCAGAAAGGTTGAGTAGATCGCGACGACCGGCCGGATTCCTTGGGTGGCGAGTCCAGCGGCAAAAAGCACGGCGTGCTCCTCGGCGATGCCGACGTCGAAAAACTGGCGTGGACACTCCGTGGCCAGGTAGGTGAGCCCGGTACCGCTCGGCATGGCGCCGGTGATACCGACGATGGACGCGTCATCCTTGGCGAAACGAGCCAACGCCTTTCCGAAGATGTCTTGATAGTTCTGGGGCGTGCCGGCGGCGGGCTTCACGCTCTCACCGGTGTTCGGATCGAAGGCGCCGAGCCCGTGAAACTTCTCCGGGTGGGCCATGGCGGCTTCGAGGCCGCGCCCCTTCTGAGTGAGGACGTGGAGCAACACCGGGCCATCGCACTCGCGAGCGAAGGCCAGATTCTTGGTTAGCTCCTCAAGATTGTGTCCATCGATCGGACCGAGGTAGCGGAGACCGAACTTCTCAAAGAGGGAAGACTCGACGAAAAAGTCCTTCGTCTCGCGTTTCCACTTTAAGTAGACCCGGTGCATGTCGTTGCCGCCGGGGAGCGACGTGAAGAACTTCTCGAGGTCGTTGTGGATCCGGTTGTAGGTCGGGTTGGTCGAAAGGCGGTTGAGGTACTTGGCGATGGCGCCGACGTTCTTGGCGATGGACCACTCGTTGTCGTTGAGAACGACGATGAGGCGACGGGTGGAACTCACGACGTTATTGAGTGCCTCAAGCGTCACCCCGCAGGTGAATGCGGCGTCGCCGCAGACCGCGACCACGTGTTCGGAGGTGCCGCGCAGGTCGCGTGCGGTGGCCATCCCCAGAGCGGCACTGAGGGCGGTGCCGGCGTGACCGGCGCCAAAGGCGTCGTGCGGGCTTTCGCTGCGGAGTAGGAAGCCACTTGTGCCGCCGGTCTGGCGCAGTTTGCGAAAAAACTCGCCGCCGCGCCCCGTGAGTAATTTGTGCACGTAGCCCTGGTGCGCGACGTCGAAGACGAAACGGTCGGTCGCCGAATCAAACGTGCGGTGCAGCGCGAGTGTGAGCTCCACGACGCCAAGGTTTGGACCGACGTGGCCGCCGTTGCGGGCGGTCACCTGGATGATCTCCTCGCGGATCTCGGCGGCGAGCTGCGCCAACTGGTCGGCGGGGAGAGCCTGAACATCGGCGGGGCCGCGGATACCCTCCAGCAGGCGCGGAGTCGGGGACTGCGGCGATGCGGGGGCGGAAGGCGAGGGAGAGTCGCTCATGGAACAGGACGCGGGAGCTACGAAGAGGAGCGGTCGCTGGAGAACTCGCCGAGCGCGGTCGAGCCATCCTTCTGACGTTTCAGCAGGTCGATGCGCAGCTCGGCGTCGCGGAGACGCTCCTCGCAAGCCTTCAGCAGGCGAGAACCCTCCTCAAAGCGCGTCAGGAGATCGGCGAGGGGCACGTCGCCCGACTCCATCGATTCGACGATGGACTCAAGCCGCTCCAAAGCGGCTTCGAAAGAAAGGGAGGCAGGATCGACAGGGTCCACGGGAAGACAGTAGGCAGCGGGGAGGTGCTTTCAACCCCGGTTTAAACCCCGGGGCGGCGGCCGATCAGAGCCGCACCGGGATGCCGCGTGCGGCAAGGTGCTGTTTGACTGCTGGAACCGTCAGGGCGCCGAAGTGAAAGAGACTTGCGGCGAGCGCGGCGCTGGCGTGCCCGCTGGTGAACGCGTCGGCGAAGTGATCGAGGGTGCCGGCGCCGCCGCTCGCGATGACTGGCACGGTGACGCGGTCGCTCACCGCGCGGGTCAGTTCGCAATCGTACCCGGCCTGGGTGCCGTCGGCATCCATGCTGGTGAGGAGGATTTCACCGGCGCCGAGGGCCACGGCGTGTTCGGCCCAGGCGACCGCGTCAAGACCGGCCGGATTGCGACCCCCGTGGGTATAGACGTCCCAGCCTCCGCCGGAGCGGCGTTTCGCATCGATTGCCACGACGATACACTGGGACCCGAAGCGTTCGGCGGCCCGGCGAATCAACTCGGGGTCTTTGATCGCCGAGGTATTGAGCGAAACCTTGTCCGCGCCGGCGCGCAGCATGGCCTCGATATCCTCCACGGACCGGAGTCCTCCGCCGACGGTGAGCGGCATGAAGCACTGCTCTGCGGTGGCGGCAACGACATCGTGCATGATCTTCCGCCCGTCGCTGGAGGCGGTGATGTCGAGAAAGACCAACTCGTCTGCGCCCTGGGCGTCGTACGCCTTGGCGCACTCCACCGGATCACCGGCGTCGCGCAGTTCCTGGAAACGCACGCCCTTGACGACGCGACCGGCGGTCACGTCAAGGCAGGGAATGATGCGTCGAGACAGCACGTCGAGCGGAGCCCGCGGGGAGGCGGGCGGAAGGTCCGGCGTAGTTACTGGTCCGTGTGCGCGATGTCCGGCTCGAATTCGACATGGAACCGGTACACCTGTCCCGGGCGCATGACCAGCGGGTGGTCACGGACGAGGTACTGGAGATAGTGGATCTTGCCGTAATTCGTGCGGTAGGTGGGATCGGCGGTCACGACCTCGGTCTCGCGCCAGGCGGCCTGGAAGTCGTTCTTGCTCACGCCGCAACGCTGCCCTTGCGGCCCGAGCGTCAAGGCACCCGAGACATGGTAGCGAGAGTGCGGAGCGGCGATGGCGAGCACGTAGCGGAACTTGTCGAGCGTGACCTGCTGCTTGACGGTGTAGGCGAACTCGCAGCCGATTTTGTTGCCGGCGAAGTTCCACTGTACCTTCACGCTACCTAGCCCCTTGACCATTTCCTCCTTGGTATCGATCAACTCGGGCTGTTCGTAGCGGAAGTAGAAGCTGTTGCGCAGGCCCAGACCCGTGACGCAGTTCTTGCCGTAGAAGGCGGGGAGGGTGACGTGCTCGCCGAACGTGAGCTCGGGGAGCATGATCGGTGCATAGACATTGTTCGGCCAGTCGAAGATGCCGGGGCAATGCGGGAACGGGAGACCATCCGCGACGGGCTCGCTGCCGCAAGAGACCAGCGGAATCTGGAAGTGGAGCCCGCTGGAGGCGTCGCGGTAGAGAAACACGCCCTGTTCCTTGCGGTTGGACTTGTCGAAGATGACGAAGCGGCCGGCAGTCTTCGGAGCCTCGAGCTTCGGCGGAATCGGGGGCAGTTGGACGGCCTTGGCGAGGCGGGACCACTGGCAGAGGTAGCGCGCGGCGTCGAAGTTCGCCATGCGCGTGGTGTGGTTCGCGTAGGCCGTCCGCTCCTCGTCGCGCAGATCCACGAAGCCGTGTTCTTGGTCGAGGTAGGTCTGGTAGAAGAAGAAAAAGAGCCGGCGGAGAATGTCGTGGTACTTCGCCTTCTGGTCATCGGGAATCCAGCCATCGCGGAGGCCCTGCAGGATGATCGAAATGCAGTGCATCTGACCGTAGGCACCGGCGGCGCGGCCGAAGGCCCAGCCCAGACCGTCTGCGCGGACGAGATCGGGCATCATGCGGATGTACTTCTCCGCGTACGTGCGCAGCGTGGGCAGCTTGCGATCGCGCACCCCGCTGTTGGCATGCAGCTGGAGGGCGGAGCGGATGAAGACGAACGTCATCACCCCGTAGAGATTGAAGTTTCCACCAAGGCCGCCGGTGGAGTCGTCGAAGAAGCCGGTGGAGCTGGTCTGGTTGATGCGATCGACGAGCCGCTCGATCAGGCGGGACGTCTCGTCTTTCTTGGATAGACCGAAGCTGAAACGGGCGACGGCCTTGGCGATGTTGAACGCCTGCCAGTGGTTATCGAAGTCGCTCCGGTGGAGCAACTGCTTGTCGATGCGGACCTGCGTCTCCTCGACGAGACGTTCCCAGACAGGGTTGCGCTCCTTGGAGGGGCCGAAGCAGAGCAACCCGAGTGAGCCGTAGGCCAAGCCGTTTTCGGCGGCGGGCTCGGTGAACATCTGGGCGGTCACGCAGCGCGCGGCGAGGTCGACGAGGTCGTAGCCCTTGAGGGTGGTTTCTCCGGTGGCCCGATAGTATTCGCCGAGCGCGTAAGCGGCGTGGCCCGGCTCATCGAGTCGGCTCTGCTCGCCTTGAACGGGGAGGAGTGAGCCGTCGGGTTGAATGGCATCGAGATTCTGGCCCAGAATCGAGCGGGCCATGTCGAGGCATTGCTCAGAGAAACTATGCATGCTTGGTGTTTGGCAGGGGAGTGGAAGGAGCGGTCGAGTCGAGTAAGGCGAAACGGTCTTTGTCCCGAAGTTTTGCAGGCGGGGCAAGAGGTAATTCCAGTCGTCAGCGCGCGATGAGCTTCAGGAACTCGTCGTTGGTCCGCGTCTTCGAGAGACGGGCGATCATGGTCTCGGTCGCTTCCTCGATCTTTTGCTGGACCAAGGCGCGGCGGAAGAAGTGGATGGCATCCAGCTTCTTCGCGTCGAGGAGGAGCTCCTCCTTGCGCGTGCCGGACTGCTGGATGTTGATCGCCGGCCACAGGCGCATTTCCGCGCACTTGCGGTCGAGCACGAGATCGCTGTTACCCGTGCCCTTGAACTCCTGGAAGATCACGTCGTCCATGCGGCTCCCCGTCTCCACGAGGATGGACGCAATGATCGTCAGCGATCCTGCTTCCTCGGTCCGCCGGGCCGAAGCAAAGAGCTGGCGCGGCTTTTCGAGTGCGCGGACATCGAGGCCGCCGGACCCCGTCCGTCCTGAGTTGCGCTGCGTGTTGTGCGCGCGGGCGAGTCGGGTCAGTGAATCGAGGAGCAACACAACATCGCGGCCGCTCTCGACGAGGCGGCGGGCGCGTTCGATGGCCAGATCCGCGATACGGACGTGACTCTCGACCTGTTCGTCGTTCGACGACGCCCAGATCTCGGCGGGTACGCTGCGCCGGAAGTCCGTGACCTCCTCGGGACGCTCGTCGACCAGCAGCACCATCACGTGGCACTCCGGGTGATTCTCGATCACGCCCAGGGCAATGTCCCGCAGGAGGGTGGTCTTGCCGGTCCGCGGCGGAGCGACGATCAGTCCGCGCGTGCCCTTGCCGATCGGGCAGAAGAGGTCGACTGCACGCGTGGTGAGACGGCCGTCCTTCAACTCGAGCTTTAGCTGCTGATTGGGCGAAATGGTCGTGAGATTGATGAAGTCGATCTTCGCGCGGCGATCCTCCAGCGAGAGCCCGTCGACCGCTTCGATGAACTTCATCTTCGGATTCGGGAACTTTCCCTCTGCGGGGTAGGCGGTTCCGCTGATGATCTGCCCCGGCTTCAGCTTGAAGCGGCGGATCAGTTCCTTCGGCACGAACGTGTCCGAGGGGCGTCGCTTGCCGTAGCGTGAGAGATCGAGGAGTTGCCCGTTGCCGCCCTTCGCGAAATCGATGTCGAGGATGCCCTCCACCTTGACGAGATTTTCCGGCGGCGGAGCCGGACGTTCGTTGCCGGCGCTCGCCGGAGTCGAAGCGGGGGACGGCGCCGCAGAGGGGGTCGGGGCCGAGGGGGAGGCAGTCTGATTATCCATGGAAATGCGATCGAAAGGTGTATGCGCGCGTATGCAGAGCCCGCGGCTCATGCTTGACGCGCAAAACCTGTCGCGAGATATGAGCGAGGCGCACTTGCGCACTTCCCCTCTCATACCCCCTAACAGCCACTAACGTGTCGGACCAAACGATTACCTCAGTCTCCCGAGAAAGTCGGGTTTTCAGGCCTTCGGCCGAGTTTCAACGCCAAGCGAACCTTGGGAGTCTCGCCGCCTATAAGAGACTCTACGCGGAGTCTGTCAATGCTCCAGAGAAGTTTTGGGGCCGCCAGGCCAAGGAGTTGCTCACGTGGCGCCGCCCGTTCAAGAAGGCGCTTTCGTGGAAACTGCCGCACGCGAAATGGTTCGTCGGCGGTCAACTCAACGTCGCGGAAAACTGCGTGGATCGCCATCTGGGCACCGCACGCGAAAACAAGGCCGCCATCATCTTCGAAGGTGAGCCGGGCGACATCCGTACGCTGACGTACAAGCAACTCCATCGCGAGGTGTGTCGCTTTGCGAACGTCCTGACCGGCCTCGGCGTCGGCAAGGGCGACCGCGTCGCGATCTACATGCCGATGGTGCCGGAAGCCGCCATTGGCATGCTCGCTTGCGCCCGGTTGGGGGCGATCCACACGGTCATCTTCGGCGGCTTTTCAAGCGAGGCGATCAAGGATCGCGTAAACGATTGCCAGGCCAAGGTCATCCTCACGGCCGACGGTGGCTGGCGGCGCGGGAAGGTCGTCGAGCTCAAGACCAACGTCGACCGCGCGGTGGGTTTCACGCCCAGCGTGCAACATGTCGTGGTGCTGAAGCGCACCGGCAATGCCGTCACGATGACGGAGGGCCGCGATCGCTGGTGGCACGAACTCGTCGACGCTGCGCCGGTCGAGCACCGAGCGAAGGGCTTCGATAGCGAGAATCCGCTGTTCATCCTTTATACCTCCGGTTCGACCGGAAAACCGAAGGGCGTGCTTCACACGTCGGGCGGCTACCTGCTCGGAACCGCGATCACCACCAAGTACGTTTTCGATCTCAAGGAGACCGATATCTACTTTTGTACCGCCGATATCGGCTGGATCACGGGGCACAGCTACGTGGTTTACGGGCCGCTGGCGAATGGTGCGACCATCCTCATGTACGAGGGCGCGCCGAATCAGCCCGGGCCGGATCGTTTTTGGGAGATGATCGATCGGCACGGAGCGACGATTTTCTACACGGCTCCCACCGCCATCCGCGCGTTCATGCGCTGGGGCGACGAGCATGTGAAGAAACACAGTCTGAAGTCGCTCCGCCTGCTCGGCTCCGTCGGCGAGCCGATCAATCCGGAGGCATGGATGTGGTACCACACGCTGATCGGTAAGAAGCGTTGCCCGATCGTCGACACGTGGTGGCAGACTGAAACCGGCGCGATCATGGTGTCACCCCTGCCGGGCGTCACGCCGACCAAGCCGGGTTCCTGCACGCTGCCTTTCTTCGGCGTGGTGCCGAAGGTTCTCGATGAGCAGGGGCGCGAGGTCCCGCGCGACTCGGGTGGCAAGCTGTTCCTCAAGAACCCGTGGCCGTCCATGCTGCGGACGTTGTGGGGCGATGACGACCGCTTCAAGCGGCAGTACTGGAGCGAACTGCCGGGCTACTACTTTGCCGGCGACGGCGCGCGCATCGACAAGGATGGCTACCTGTGGGTGGTCGGGCGCATCGACGACGTTCTTAATGTGTCAGGCCACCGCATCGGCACGGCTGAGGTCGAAAGCGCGATGGTTTCGCACCCCGCGGTCGCGGAGGCCGCCGTGGTCGGGCGCCCTGACGAGCTCAAGGGACAGGCACTGGTCGTCTTCGTGATTACCAAGTCCGGCGTCGAACCGACGAAGGAACTGCGCGAGGAACTCCGGGCGCATGTCGCTCGCGAGATCGGCGCACTAGCCCGGCCGGATGACGTTCGTTTCGCCGCGGGTTTGCCCAAGACCCGCTCGGGAAAGATCATGCGCCGGATTCTCAAGGAGATCGCCGCAGGTGGTGAGATCAAGGGCGACACCACGACGCTCGAGGACTTCTCAGTCGTATCCGCTCTGCAAGCACAGGAAGACTGACCTGATCAGGGCTTTGACGAGCGGGCCGGGTGTGCGCTAGCATGGCGCATGTTCGGCCCGTTCGCTTTTCCCGAGTGCCACTCCGTTGGTGAGGGTGTGCGTCGGCGTGCGGTGGTCCGTCGCGCGGGGTTTTCTCTGCTGGAGGTGCTGGCGGTCCTAGGGGTGCTGGCGATCTTGGGTGGAATCGCTCTCCCTGCCAGCCGTGCCGCGCTCGACTTTGCTCGAGCGGTCCGCACGGAGAGCCTGTTTGCTCAGTGGACCGCTGCTCTTGAGTTGTACCGCGCCGAGTATGGCGAGGTTCCGGAGATCGCCGAGGGAGGCCTGCTGGATTCGGAGCGATTCGCGGCCGCATTGAGTGGTCTGGATTCACTGGGCCGAGAGTTGAACGACGACCGGCTGAATGGGAACGTGCACCGTCGGCGCTTCGTCACATTCGTCTCCGGCGACTGGCTTCGTCTTGATTCGCCCGACCAACGTGCGGTGGTCGTCGACGCTTTTGGAAACAGCGACATTGGGGTGCTGTATGATCGTGATGGTGATGGCTGGATTCGTGACCGTGAGTGGGAGCTTCCTGCGTTGCGGCCGGGGAATTCCCGCGTTGGTTTCGGAGAGGCGATCTCGCTGAGCGGAGAGCACTCGCCCGCGCCGGGCGGAGTGCGAGCGCGCATCGTCTTCATATCGGTCGGTGCGGGAGGTCAACGTGACGCTATCTGGAGCGGACGATAGCGATCTCTGGGGAGGCAGCGGACTACGGCCGATCCGATCACCGGAACGGGGCTTTTCCCTCCTTGAGTTGATTTTGGTCCTCGCGCTGGTGGCCACGCTATCGTCTGGCATCGCCGTGATTGGACGCGGTGGCTCCAAGGGGGTGCTGGCGGATGTCGGCGTGTCGGTGCTGAGCGAGGTGCTTGCGGAGGCGCGAGCGTTGGCTTTGTCGCGCGGCGTGAATGTGCGCCTTATCTTTCCGGCGGGCTCGGGGCACGAGTTCCAGACATTTTGGCTAACCGCCGCGAACGCCACTGGCGGATGGGATGCGGTCGGCGGAGTCCGGTCGTTGCCGCCGGAGGTATTCGTGCGGATCGTCGGTGGACCGAGCGTGGGCGCTGGAGACTCTGTGGTCACCTCGATCTTCTCCGGTGGAGCGCGCTTTGCCGTGCAGGGAGTTTTGTCTGCGGAGGCGGCCGATTGGAACTACATCGAATTCCGTCCAGCCGGCACCGCGATCCCCGGCCTGCTCGTGATCGATCAGGTTGGTCCGGATGGCTGGGCAGCAGGGAGTCGCGACGAGGGACTGCGCGGTTTGCGGGTGAGTGTGTATGGCACGGTGACCGTGCTGCCGGGAGTCGAGTGCTTCTGACATGTACCAAGGGCGAGACAGGCGTGGCGGATTTACCCTTGTGGAAACCCTCATCGCGGCGCTGCTCGGACTTTCCGCGGTCGCGTTGCTCGGAGGAATGAATCCCTTAGCGGACAGTGCTGGTGTGGCATTGCAGCGGCGAGTCGCGGTGCGGGCCGCCGAGAATCTCCGGGCGGCATGGCCGGGCGGTCAGGCCCCGGTCGACCGCTGCGTGCGACCTGAGGGCTGGTTGTCCCTGGCGCCCGATGATGCGCGGCTGTGGTGGGCCGACGCGAAGGGCTGGGGCGCCTGGGCGGAAGCGTCGGCCGCGCCACCATCCGTCGCCGCTCCGCAGATCGTCTACGAGATCGCGCTGGTGGCGGCAGGCCCTCGCGAGGGGTGGGACACTCCACGCGATGCCCCCGCGTGGATCGTGGTCTCGTGGCCGATGCGGGAAGGGCGCGGAGCACCGGTCGAGCGGTCCCGTCGCCAACAATGGAGCACCCCGGTTTGGGTGGATTACCGATGAAGCAGGCGACCGTGCGAGCGGCTTCTCTTGTCGAGGTACTGCTCGCGTTGACCATTACGGGACTTCTCGCGACGGGTGTTTTCGCGCTGATCGGTGAAGCCCTGTACCGATTCTCGGCGGTGTCTGGGCGGATCGCCGTGGAGACCGCGGCGGACCTCGTATTTCGCCAGATCGAAAGCGATCTGCAGACGATGGTACTCCGCCTCGACGGCGGCGTGTGGTTGGCTGCGACGCGACAGGTGGAGCCGCAGACTGGAAAGGGAGACGCCGCGGTGAGCGACGCGGAGTGGTCGGTGCGAGCGAAGCCGACCGAAGGGTCGCTGAACTTTGCTGGTAGCGTGGCGTCGGAGTTACGCTTTGGCCAAGCTGGCCTTTGGCTCCGCTTCTTTTCGCAGATCCCGGATACCGGAGACCGCCTGAGCAATCTGTCTGCACCGCGCGCGATCTCGTACCAGATCGTGCGCCGGAGACTGGTCGCGAGCGCCACGACCCCCAGTGGCACCCGGGCTCCGATGACTTACCTGCTTTATCGAGGAACCGCGCGGCCCGCAGGACCGGATTGGAATGACACCGATTCGAGTTTCGCGGCCGGCTATGATCTCTTCGCGTCGCATTACGCGCGGCCCGATGCAGCGCGGATCGACAACGTGGGCAACGTACGGTCTCCGCGGCGATTTGAGCAAGTGTTGGCCACCGACGTGGTGGACTTTGGTGTCCGGGTGTGGAGCACGGACTCCGAGGGTCGGGAAAGAATCGTCTTTCCGGTGCCCGGCTTCGGTGGATTCGCGGCGACACGCCACGACGGCCAGGAGGGACGTCCGCTGGCCGTACCGCTCGACGATCGCGCGCAAGTCGCCGCAGCCTCCCTCCCGCTGGTCTACGGGATGCCGGTGCGCGTGGATGTCGTGCTGCGTATTCTGACTCCGGCGGGGGTGCGTGGTCTTCGGACCCTGGAAGCGAGCCCTGCGGCGGACCACGAACGCCGGTGGTGGCTCCTTGTTGAACGCGAGTCGCAGGTTTTTGTACGGGCTTTCCGGCTCCCGGCAGCGGTACCATGAGCACGCGCTTGCCTGAATGTGACCGCTCGATTGGCAGGCGCGGAGGCTTCGCTCTCCTGCTGGTGTTGGGAGCAGTCATGGTCCTCGCCCTTCTCGTGGGTGCGCTTGGATTTCTGGTGGAGCGTCAGGCGGTGGGTCGACCTGAGCTGGATGCTCTCAATCGCGCGCGAGCAGCCGCGCGCGCCGCCGTGGAGCGCGCGCTCGACCACGTTCAGGGGCTCGCTGCCGACGACCGGCGCGTCACGGCAACGATGGGGCGCACGGGAGCGATTGAAGATGGTCGGCGAGGTGTGGCCGGAGTGTGGGACAGTGCCGACGCTGAGGCTCGTTTTCTCGGTTGGCTCATGGACGGATCGTCGCAGGACCTCTCAGGATCACAGGGTTTGGCGGCGTTGCCCTCGCCGATCGGGAATGTCGGAGCAGACGACGTGGTGGTCGTCGGTCTCGGCTCCGTAGCGACCGCGCGCGAACGCGTCGTCGCGCGCCTGCGGCCCGTGCCCAGCTTATCGGCCGGAGTCGATGGCGGGGTCTTGGCGCGGCGGGCGAGGGTGCGTACGACGTACGTCGTGTTCGATGAAGGCGTGAAGGCGAGCCTTCGCACCGCTCCGGAGCTCGCTGTACCGCGCGAGGGAGTTGAATCAGCGGGTACCGACGGTTCTCTGGGTGCGGCAGCGTGGCGCTGGGAGTGGGCGCGCGGGCCTCAAGGCTCGGGATTAGAACGGCTCTTTCCGGGGCTTGATGGAAGTGCCCCCGCACTGCATGCGAGGGCGAACCGGGTTTTCCTGCGCTCGCAGGTCCGTTTACTGGACCCTGCGATCACAGCGAGCCGTCTCCGCAACCACTTCCACGACGTGACCGCGCTTGCCCGAGCGGTGCCGGCCTCCACGGCGCGGGAGCGGTCGGGATTGCGAAGCGACTGGGCTGACATGGGAGCCATTGACGATCCGGCGCTCGTCGGTGCGCTGGGTCTGCAGGTCCCTGAAGGCGGCACGCTGCTACTGCAGCCCACGCGAGTGATCGCCACCGGAAGGGTCGCACCTGCCGCGGTCTCCCTGGGGCCCATGGTGGTGGAGGCGTCGTTGTGGTTGGGTGGGGTGACATCGGGTTTGCACGAGGGTGGCGGTGGGTTTGGCCTTCGGTACGAAACGCGCATTGCGCTCTGGAACACGGCGTCGATACCGCGTCGGGTGGAGCCCGCCGAACTGGAGGTGGTCTGGCGCGGTGCTCCGCGGTTGCGGATCACCGCCTCCGGCCACGAAATCTACTCGGGAGCCCTCCCTGCGGCGGCGACGCGGGCGGTGAATCTGGCTGCCGTGACGTGGGCTCCGGGCGAAGTGCGATTACTGCGCGGAGGCGGCCAGCTCGCTGACCTCGGAGCTCCCGGCGTGGCGTGGTGGCCGAGCCCTCCGCTGGGGAGCGGGACCGTGGACGGGTTTCGGGTGCAGCTGGAAGACGCGTCGCGGGACGGCCCGTTGACGGCTGTAGTGCGAGTTCGCGGTGAGTGGCTCGGAGAATTGCGGGCCGCGCATGGGTTCGACGCGGTCGAGGAATCGATTCCGCCGGAAGGCGTGGCCGAGGGCCCAGCGTGGCGTGCTGCAGTCGGAGCGGTGGCACTCGGCCCGCCGGATCAGGACCCGCGTGTGCCTCGGCTTATCGGCGCACGACCGTCATCGGCGGCGCGGTGGAACGCTGATCCGATCCGCAATGCGAGCGTTGCAGACGAATTCGTGCGGGAGAACCTGCCCGATTGGGCCGGCGGCGTGTTGTGGGATCCTCCAGCGACGTCGAGGCCCTCACTCACCGGGCTGCGAGGAGTGCTGGTGGTCTCTGGAGGATCGCTGGGTAGTCCGCAGGGAGCGCAACTCAATCGCCTGTTTGACGAGGTGTTCTTCGCCCCCGCGCAGACCGAGCGCGTGGCGGCGCTTCCCGGGAGCGCGATTCCGGCGCATCCCTTTCTGGAGCTTCGCATGCCGCCGCACGGGCGGAGCATGGACTCTTCAGGAGGCGCGGCCGACTTCTGGATTCGCGGCGCCTTCAACATCAATTCGACCTCGGTTGCCGCCTGGTCGACGGTGCTGCACGCGGCGTTGGACACTCGCGGGCTCGCCGGACTTGAGGGGCTCCGCATTCCGCGCCGTGATGGAGTGGAGGATGTCCGTGCCATCGAAGTGCGCTCCCGTGCCGCCGCGCTCGCGCACGCGATTGTAGCGCGAATCCGGGCGCGGGACCTGCCGTTTTGCTCGGTGGCCGAGTTCGCGAACTCGGGCCTTGTCGAGGACGCAATCCACCAGACCGAGTTGAATCAAGGCCTGGCGCCCGATCGAAGAGGCAGGCCCGGCTGGCTGGACCAGGCGGACCTGCTTGTCCGGCTCGGTCCCCGTCTCGTGGCCCGATCCGATACGTTTCTGGTTCGGGCATATGCGGAGGTGCAGGAGGTCCTGACTCAGCGCGTCCTCGCGCGGGCGTGGTGTGAGGCGACGCTGCAGCGGGTACCGGAGGCTGCGCCGGGCGCCTCGCCACCTGGCCCTGTGGGGACAGGTCCTCAGAAACGCCGATTTGAGATCATTGACTTCCGCTGGTTACTACCGAGCGAAGTCTAGCCTAGCGACGCACCGTCCCGGTGACGGCCGACGCGGCGGAAAGTGGTGCCAGAGGGCGGGATTGAACCGCCGACCAAAGGCTTATGAGTCCTCTGCTCTACCACTGAGCTACTCTGGCATTGTTGCTGACCAACGGACACCTGCGCGATCGTGAAGCGGTGCCATCCGGATGAACGTAAAAGGAACGTCACGCGGAAGGACCATCGCAAAATCAGCGTGGGAAAGAACGAAGGTGCCGAAGCCCCTCTATTTAAGAGAGGGTGGTCGAGTATGCGCGGCAGACTAGTGCCCGCAAGCAGAAAGGGGCGAACCCGACGCTGGATTTCCTCACCTAGACGCGCCCTTGTTCACCCGCGCGGACTGAGCGGCCGGTAGCGTGCGATGCGAAGGCGATCAGGCCCTGTTTTGGCTAGCTCGCCCAAGGTGTGTGCCGCAACGAGGACTTCGCCCTTTAGGTTCGCTCGCAGACGGCCTCTTGGGCGCTGAGGCGAAACGTCTGCCACTCCTGCCGCCGATGGTAGGAGGGCTCGGTAAGCGGCGCTGTGGCCGACAGGATGGGCTCGCCCGCATCTGCGCAGTCGTAGCGACAGAAGTTGCCCCGGAAGCTCTGGCCCTCCGCCAGGAATCCCGGGCCCAAGCACGATGCGGGCAGGATTAAGCGCGCCGCCCAATGGTCTCCGCGAATCCAAGCCGAGCTCCGGGCCCAGGCCGAGTCCGCAATCAGGTAAGTGTCCAGAGCGACTGTTCCAGCCCGTAACTGCTCAATCGCTCCGTGGGGAAAGCGGAGCTGAAGGCGCTGGTTCTCAGGTGTAACGTGGACCTCGAGGTAGTGAAGCGCTCCTTGCGGTTCGATGAACGTCTCGGTCACCTCGCCGAGTTCCCACGTGCGTTCATTCAAGCCGCGGGCGGCGTTGTGGGCGCGCGGCGAGACGAACACGGAGTCGACGACGAGTGCTTCCTGGCACCAGGCCAGACGAAACCAGCCAGGGCGGAAGTTTGCTTCGGTCAGCTCTCCGCGCCAGGCCTGCCGCAGTGGCAGCCAGACCCCCGATCGCACGTCGGCCCGGTACAGGGGCGGGAGATCTGTGGGGCGCGTGGGCAGGCGTGCGACCGCAATCTCATTACCGTGCGACAAGGCGGAGGAGGAAAGCGAGGTGCTCATTGTGCGGGTGCAGATGTGAAAGTGGCAAAACAGGCGCCCTTGGGCCAGTGTATACGGAGCGTCGTGAGGGTACGCACCAACGCACGACGACCGGGCGGCGCCAACCGCTTGCCGGAGGTCGTGGAAACAACCATGGCTCCGAGGCCTTTGATCGAAGCGCGCGGGAGACAGGGATCACCCCGCGGAGTTGCTCTTGACATGTCAAGGCAGCTTGAATCTCTGAGTATACACGTCGTTGAGCCACTCCCTTCGACGTCAACCAATGAACCCAACCGACACCCGAAGCCTCACCCGAGGTCTCGTTTCATTCGCGTGCGCCAGTCTTCTGGCCACCGCAGGCGCTTCGCTGGCGCTCGCTCAGGCCGTGCCTACCCCGAAGAACGACAAGGCCGCTGAGCCCACCGTCGAACTCTCTCCGTTCGTCGTGAAGGAAGAGGTCACCGACAGCTATCAGGCGCGCCAGACGGTCGTCGGCAGCCGCACGGCGAAGGATCTCGCCAGCATGCCGACAAGTGTGACGGTCATCACCGCGCAGCAGATCAAGGACTTGAACGCCGTTGAGGTGAGCCAAGTCTTGGCGGTGGGCGTGAGTGGTGTGACGCGCAACCAGACGATCAATGACGACGTCAACATCCGCGGTTTCCGCACAGCGCAGTCCCTGCGCAACGGCGTGACCAAGACGTCGTTCAAGCGCAACCCGATGTTCGACGTCGAGCGTATCGAGGTTGTGAAGGGCCCTGGCGCGTTGATTCTCGGCAACAACTCGTTCCTCGGCGGCGGTGTGAATTTCGTTTCGCTCCGCGCCAGCGCCACGCCGGGAGGCAGCATTCAGACCACCCTCGGCTCGAATAATTCCCTCCGTCTGGCCGCGAACGTCACCGGACCTGCCGTGAAGTCAGAGGACTTCCGCATGAACTACCGCTTCACCGTGGGCGGACAGGTGGGAGACCGCGACAAGGAGATTGAGGACCAAGAAGACCAGAAGTTCATCGGCGGCGGTCTCGCCATGTATTTCGGCAATAACATCAGCCTCTTCGTCAACGGCTACTACTTCAAGGACGACGGCTACTTCTATTGGGAGGACTTCCTCGACGTGTCAGGCACGGCGCCGACGCTCAAGACCTTGGCCAACGCCAAGCTGAATCAGTACTCCGGCAAGAGCTTCTCGCCCGGGCGCAAGCGTGATGCCTTCTGGAAGAATCAGGACTCGTTCATCGATGTGACGCTGCTCGCGAAGCTCACCGAGAACGGGAACATTCGCGCGTACTACTTTGGCAGTAACCTCGTCGACCGCCGCCGCATTGTGCGGGGAATCACGATGAAGGCGGACAACTACACGCTCGACCGCCAAGATATCCCGCTGGCGATCGACAACTATACCCACAACGCGCAGATCGACTACCTGCACCGTTTCGCGACAGATTTCTTCGCGCTGGATACGACCGTCGGTGTGGACGGCGCATACAACTTCAATCGTTCCGGCCAGTCGGTCAACACGATGCCTGCGCTGGACACGCGCAGTTCCAGCTTCCCAAATGACGATGCCTACTTTTCCGTGCCGCGTCCGGGCGCGGGGTTGGCTAATCTGCAGGACACCGGTTCACAATCGACCACGTTCTCGTATTACTTCCAAGAGAATCTATCCTTCCTCCAGGAGCGCTTGATCTTGGTGGGCGGCCTGCGCTGGTTCTCGCCGGGTGGCACGAACGAGAACTATGTGACCAAGGTGGTGACGAACCGACCGGACACCTCGTTCCGCACGCACAAGTACGGCGTGGTGGTCAAGGTCCTCCCGAATCTCTCCGCCTACTATACGGATGCCCAGAACGTCTTTCTGCAGACCGGCTTCACGGATAAGTTTGCGGCAAACGATCAACTCGGACCTCCGCTCGACAACCAGCGCGGCAAGCTTTCGGAGTACGGTCTGAAGTACACCTATGAGGTGTCGAACAAGGTCAGCCTCTTCGCGACGGTGGCCAACTTCGACATGGAACTGACCAATGTCCGCACGTTCGGAGATCTTGGCAACGGCGTGCAGGGCATCATCCAGTCCAAGCAGGACAAGGGCAAGGGTTGGGAGTATGACTTGGGCATGCGTCTCGGAGCGGGAGAGGGTAACTTCGATCTCATCGCCACCTATTTCGACGGCGAGTCGGCGATCGCTGCTGATCCCACGGTGCAGGCCGTCGACTTCGTGCCGCGCAAGTACAGCTTCCTGGGCAAGTACAGTTGGACGGGCGGAGCGCTGAAGGGTTTCTCCATCGGCGGCAGCATCATGGACCAGACGGCGAAGCGGAACGGCAATTACCTCATCGACTTTCCGCGCTTGATGAATCTGTTTGCGACGTATCGGTGGAACAAGCACTGGGAGACCCAGCTCAACATCGACAACGTGACCGACGAACGCTACATTGTCGCAATCGCCGCGACCGGCTTGGTCCAGACTGCGGACCTGCGGGTGGCGCGTCTCTCGGTCAAGTACGCCTGGTAAATCACTGATTGAATCCGCCCGCCAGAGTGTGGGCTTATGACATGTCCTCCCGTCGCGAGACGTTTCTCAGTTTGCTCGCGACGGGAGCGTGCGCATTGGGGTGGGGCGGGCGATGTGTTCGCCTCACCCGATCCGTGCTCGAATCGGCTTCCGGGCGCGGTGTGCGCGCGGTCTTGCCGTTTCTTGTCTGTGCGGTCGGCTCTTGCCTCAGCGGCGCGCCCCAGGAGCCCACGCTGCGCGGATTAGAGGAGATCCCGACTCTCGAGGGACGAATCCGTGCAATCGAGACCTTCGTGGATCGCCGTTACTACGACGCGGCGGGCATGATGTACTCGCATTCGAACTGGCGGGAGGAGCGTCCCTTCGTAGCGGGCGACTTCACGCCGCAGGATTCGACGATTCCCGGTCCCGAGGCGTACGCGTGGCTGAGCTACGAGAACAGCGTGATGGTGGCGGGGCTGTTCCTGTCCTCGCAGTGCTACCGCTACGAGGCGACGGGAGAGGCGGCGGCGCTGGATCTGGCTCGCCGGGCGTTCGAGGCCATCAACGCGAACTATGCGCTCACCGAGAACCGGCCCACCGGTGCCGCGGGCGTGCGGCAGAAGGCGGGCATCGTGGAGCAACCAGTGGCGGGACAACGGCGCGAGGCCGGTTTCTTCTGCAAGCCGTACTATGGCCAGGTGACGGATCATACGAGCACCGAGCAGCACTTCTGGCCGGTCGTCGGACTGTATCGCTATTTCAAGTACGCGCCGGCCGAGTTGCGGCCGCGTATCGCGCAGATGCTGCGCGAGGTATCGGAGCGCTGGCGGCGGGGCTACCGCATCAATTTCTTTGGCGAGACGTGGGACTTCGAGCAGTCGTATCCCCGGGCCCAGCGGCACATGTTCTCGTGGGCGGTGATTCACCGGCTCGCCTACGCGATCACCGGCGATGCCGATGCGCTGGCGGAGTTCCGGAGGCTGGATTCGCTGTACGGCGCGATGCCCACGCCTCGCGAGACCTATTGGGGGCTCGGACGCAGTTCCTACATCAGCACCGAAGATCGTTCGTTCCACGTTCAGCTGGTGGTCGGGGCTGACCTCTTGCTCGACTTGGAGCCGGCCGGAGCGGATCGCTACCGGCGCGGGATCGAGCAGTGGTGGCGGTATTCCCAACTGGGTCAGCGCGATGACCTGCTTAGCTACTATTTCATCGAGGTGGATGCCTTGTCCGGCTCCTGGCGCAAGGCGCCGCCGTCGACGACGCCGCGCGCCCTCTGGCGCACGAACTACGCCTTCCATCACACGGTCTTTCCGATCTGCTGGCAGGGCACGCGGGAGCGTCAGGCGCTGAGCAGCGCCATCGTGGCCCGGCGCCTGCCCGGGTTGGCCGACGAGGCAAAGCAACGCCAGGGCGCGTGCTTCGCCGGCTTGGATCGCGACCACTTTCGCTGGATGGTCGACCCCGAAAATGCGACGCCGGCCGAACTCCGCTGGATGCTCAACGTCCTGCAGGGCGACTCACTTGCGTTCTATCCGCTGGCCTACTGGTACGGCCGGTCACATGGCGTGGAGGGGGAGTGGAAATGACTCCGCTTCGGGCCTGTCGTCGCTTGATCCTACGCGCAAGCGCGCTCGTCTTTGCCATGCTGTCTCCTGACTCTTCCGCAGTTACGCCGGCGGGTGTCCCCGGCGGAGTGGCAGCGCTCGCCCCGCTCCCAGACGAGACCGGCTTCGCCGGCATGTTCGCGGCCGTCCTCGACGGGAAGCTTTGGGCTGGCGGGGGATCCCAGTGGGACAAACCTTTCTGGCGCGAAGGAAAGCGACGCCTCTCCGATCGGATCTACGTGCTGACGCAGCCCGAGGGCGCTTGGCAACGGAGCGAATCTCGCCTGCCGCGGGCCGCGGGACACTTTGCGGCGGTGGCGGACGGCGATCGGGTTTACCTCTGCGGTGGAATCGGTCCCGAGGGCGTGTTAGCCGACGTAATCGTGGGACGTGTCGTGGAGGCAGGCCTGCAGTGGACCTCCTTGCCTCCGTTGCCGCGCGGCATCGTTTACGCATCGGCCGGGATGGCGGGCGGACGGTTGTTCGTGGTCGGTGGGCTCTTTCGTCCGGAGGATCGCTCGGCGAGCGCCGAGGTATGGTCGCTGCCCGGTGATCCCGCGGCGGCGATCCGCGACGGCTGGCGGCGCGAGCCCGACTTGCCGTCCGGCGGGCTGTTCGTGGCGGCGGTCGGAGGCCGGCGGGAGCGGCTCTATGTGATCAGCGGCATGGGATTCGACGCCGCGGGCAACTATCTACCGTCGCGCTCGCTGAGCGTCTTTTCAACGGTGGATCGAGTGTGGCGCAGTGCCGCCGTCCTCCCCGAGGGGCGCGTGGGCGCGTCGTCGCCCTGCTTTAGTTCCAATGGAGAGCAATTCCTCCTCGTGGGCGGCTATCCGACCGTCTTCTCGGGTGCGCCCCGCGAGCACCCGGGCTTTCCTCCGCAGACTCTGATCTACGATCTCGCCCGGGATGTGTGGTCGCTCGGGCCGGTCCTGCCGATGACTCCTTTCGCCGACCGGGATTCGCCGACCGATGCCGGACCTGCGCCGATGGTGGGCGCGCCGGCGGTGGTGTGGGAGGGGCGAGCCATCGTGGTGGGCGGCGAACTCCGCCCCTCTGCCCGCAGTCCGCAGGTGCTCGCCATCGACCTTCCGGGCGCTCGCTGAGGCGCGAGCGCGGTCGTCTCGCCACACTCCCTTTCTCCTCCCATGATCCTCGACACGCTCGCTCAATGGCGTACCTACGCCGCCCTTTCTCCGCGTCTTGCCAAAGGCTTCGCCTTTCTCGAGACGGTGAGCCCGACCGCGGCGTTGGGCCGCCACGAGATCGATGGTGATGACGTGTTTGCGCTCGTGCAGCGCTACACGACCAAGCCGGTCGAGGAGCGCGTCTTCGAGTCCCATCGGAAGTACATCGACATCCAGTACGTCTTGCAGGGCAGGGAAGTGATGTACTGGGCGCCGCTGCCGCTGCTGCCAGTCGTTACGATGCCGTTCGACCCGAAGCAGGATGCGGCGCTCTACGCGCGGAGTCCGCACGGGGTGGCGCTCCACGTCTCCCAGGGCCAGTTCACGGTGTTCTTCCCGGAGGATGGGCACATTCCCGCCTGCGCCTGGGACGCGCCCGCCGAGGTGGGCAAGATCGTGGTTAAGGTCCGGGTCTGATCTGGAGGCGCACCGATGGAGACGTCACCGACTCCCGTGGCTTCGGACCTGAGTCGGCGGAGCTTCTTGCGCCGCGGCACCGCTCTGGCGGTGGCCGCCGCGGCCGCGCCGCTCGCGGCCACCGGCTCTGCGGCGGCGAGCGCTCCCGCTCGCCCACCCAGTCGTGCGGCCGCAGCGCGGCGGAGGAATCTCTTCAACGGCGACTGCAACTTCTTCTTCTACAACCCGGAGCTCTGGCAACCGGAGGGCGGCCCTTATCGCGCGGGGGCGATCCATCGCTATGTCCGCCTGCTCGCGGAGAGCGGCGTCGACGCCCTGCTGATCAATCCCAACACGCAGGTGGCGTGGTATCCCTCGCCGACGCTCCCGCACATCCTCCAGGGGTACCGGCGCGGGGACGCCGCGTTCGCGCGTGCGATCGCCGCCGGCGCAGCCGATCTGACGTCGCCACAGATCGAGCTGTTCACCCAGAATCTCGTGGCGATGCTCGACCTCTACCTCGACCTCCACGAGGCGGGCGTTGACTGGGTCGCAGAGGCCGCACGCGCCTGCCGCGGCGCGGGGATCAGCCCGTGGCTGAGCTACCGCATGAACGCCACGCACTTCTCGCTGCGGCCCGAAAGCCCGGTCAACGCTCCGGTCTTTCGCGACCCGGCGAACCGGCTGTCCGGCCGCGTTCCCGGGCCTCCGGGCGCGACGCATCCGTCGTGGATCGGCCTGAACTTCGGCCAAGCCTCGGTCCGTGCCTACATGCGGGACATGATCCGCGAGGGGATCGAGCGGTACGACTACGAGGGCATCGAGTTGGACTGGCTCCGCCATCCGGTGTGCGTCGAGGCGCCCGCCACGCCGGCGGCGACAACGGCTCTGACCGATTGGACGGGGGAACTTCAGGCCATGGCGCGCGCCCGCCGGCCGGACTATCCACTCGGGCTGCGCGTGCCCGCGAATCTCGGGTACCTGCGGAGCGTCGGTCTCGATGTCCGGGAAATGGTCCGGCAGGGGTTCGTGGATTTCATCACGTTCAGCAACTACTGGCAGACCTCCTGGGAAATGCCGCTCGACGCGCTGCGGCGCGAACTTGGTCCCGACGTGGTGATCTACGGCGGCATCGAGGATGCACCGAACTGGCTAGAGGCGCATGCGCCGAGCCTGAAGGCCCGGCCCCTCGGTCAGGAGCTGCAGCTCGCCGGGGACAATGCCTACCGCTCCGAAAAGGCGGCCGCGTCACCGCGGGTCCGCGGCACGCGCTACCTCTCGGCGAGCGTGCCGTTCCTCCGGGGGAATGCCGCCGGCAAGCTGGCCTTGGGCGCCGAGGGTGTTGCGACCTTCAACTTCTTCGTCACCGACCAAGTGCGCGTGCCGGGCCAGCGCGCCGAGTATGCGGCGCTGCGCGAGTTGACGGATCTGAGTCAGCTGCGGGGCAAGGCCAAGCATTACGCGTTCAACTCCGCGACTAAGCAGGCCAAGCGCATTTGGGACGTGCCGGAGCAACTGCCGGTCTCCATCGGCCCGGGACTGCGACAAGCCTTGCGTCTGCCGTTGTGCGCCGAGCCGCTCGATCAGGGCTTGCGCCTGCAAGTGCAGGTGGTGACTGCGCGGGGAGCGGGTCCGGTGACGTGTGGCGTCGCGCTGAACGGCGGCTGGCCGCGCTTCGACGCACAGGAGACGCGCGCGTTGCTCTTTCCTGCGGGCCCGTACTCGGAGCATGTCGAGGAACATACGGCCCGGAACTATGAACTCGCCGTCGGCGACCTCGTCGATGGCTGGAACGAACTGATACTCCAGAACGACGGCACGGAGGAACTCCGTGTCATCATGGTCGAGCTGGCCGTGCTGCCGTCGCTTTCCAACCCGGTTACCCCATGAAATCCACTCCATCCCTGTTCTCACATCCCCACGTACGTGCCGCGTTGCCCGTGACGGTTTTTATGGTTGCCGCGATCGCGCCGTGGCTCGCCGGTCCGACGCTCCATGCCGCACCAGCGGCTCCGGTCGAGGTTGCCTCGCGGCTGGAACCGTTGGTCGACGAGTTCCTCATCGAACGAATGGACGGCGTGCAGTTCCGGCTGCACGAACCCCGTGCGGCCGGGACGGTCATGGTCTTCGACCGGCCGTGGGAGGGCGGCACGAGTGGCTACACGTCCGTGTTCAAGGATGGCGACGTGTACCGCATGTACTATCGCGGGAGCAGCGATCCCACCTATTCCATCAAGGAGACGGTGCGACCCGAGGAAGTCACGGTACCCGGTCACCCGCAGTTCGCCTGCTATGCGGAGAGCAAAGACGGCATCACTTGGGAGCGCCCCAATCTCGGGCTGCATGAATTCAACGGATCGAAGGAAAATAACATCATCTGGGTGGAACGGGGTTCGCACAACTTCATGGCGTTCCGTGATGACAACCCCAAGGCCCCCGCTGATCAGCGGTACAAGGCCGTGGCAAGCAGTAGCTATGACGACGATTTTCACCAGAAGAAGCCGGTGCTCGTCGCGTTTGTGTCCGCCGACGGCAAGCGCTGGCGCCGGCTGCAGGAGAAGCCGATCATCACAGACGGTGCCTTCGATTCGCTGAATGTCGCCTTCTGGGACGCGCTCCGCGGCCAGTACACCGCCATCTATCGGGACTTCCGACATGGCGTGCGCTCGATCAAGTACGCGACGTCGAAGGATTTTGTCACGTGGACGCCGGGAATCTGGGCGGACTTCGGCGACGCCCCCGCCGCGAATCTCTACACCAATGCGACGACGGCCTACGAGCGCGCCCCGCACCTGTACTTCGCACTGCCGCGGCGGTTCATGCCCTGGAAGACTTACTTCGCGGAGATGGAATCTACCAGTCCGGGTTCGTCGGACGTCGTGTTCATGTCGAGTCGCGACGGCGTGCGCTGGCGCCGCTTCGAAGAGGCGCTGATCCGCCCGGGGCTGCAGGAGCGCAACTGGGGTCACCGCGCGAATACGCCGGCGTCGGGTCTCTTCGCCACTGGTCCGGAGGAGCTTTCCTTCTACGTCGAGCGCGAGTACACGTTTCCGAGCAACCGCCTCGAGCGCTACACGGTGCGCCCGGATGGCTTCGTGTCGGTGCGCGCTGGGTATCCCGGCGGCGAACTCGTGACCAAGCCGATCGTCTTCACGGGCAAGACGCTGGTCCTGAACTACTCGACCTCTGCGATGGGCAGCATCCGGATCGAGATCCTCGACGAGGCCGGTCATCCGCTGCCGGGCTTCCTGCTTGAGGATTCGCCGGTGCTCTACGGCGACAAGATCGCACAGGTCGTGCCGTGGAAGCACCCGCAGGGCCGGACCGATCGTTCGCCCTTCTCGCGCCTCGCCGGCAAGCCGGTCCGGTTCCGCTTCGTGATGCGCGACGCCGACCTTTTCTCGATCCAGTTCAAGTGATCCAGTCCTGCTGATCATCGCCATGAAGACGCCCATCGCCGCCATCGATGTTCACGCCCACTACGGCGACTACGTCCACGCAAACGCCCTGCTGCGCCGTTTCTCCAGCGGTACGCCGGCAGAGGTCGTGGACCGGGCCCGTGCCTGCGGCGTCGCGTGGACGATCGTCTCGCCGCTCGCCGGCCTCCTGCCGCGCGGTCTGGGACAGCCGGTCGCGGCCGCGAACGAAGCCGCCTTCCGTGACGTGCCGGCCACGCCCGGGCTCCTCCAGTACGTGATTGTCAATCCGCTCCAACCTGAGACCTACGATCAGGCGCGGCGGATGCTCAAGGCCCCGTGGTGTGTCGGTGTTAAGATCCACCCGGAGGAGCACTCCTACCGTATTTCTGACCATGGCGACGCGCTGTTCGCTTTCTTCGAGGAGACCGGTGTGCCGGTGAAGGCGCACAGCGGCTGCCCGAACAGCCTGCCCGCTGACTTCGTACCCTTCGCCAATCGCTTTCCCGGAGCGCGGGTCATGCTCGCGCACCTCGGCAACGGGAACGGGGCGGGCGGCGCAGTGGACCTCCAGGTGCGGGCCGTGCAGGCGGCACACCTGGGCAATCTGTGGATCGACACCTCGAGTGCGCGCAGCATCCTGCCGCGTCTGGTCGAGTGGGCCGTCCAGGAGGTCGGGGCGGAGCGACTCCTCTTCGGTAGCGACACCCCCCTGTACCATGTCGCACTGCAGCGCGAGCGCATCGACTGCGCGGAGATCCCGGACTCCGCCAAGCAGCTGATCCTCCGCGATAATGCGGTGCGCTTGTTCGGGCTCCAGGATCTTCCGGCATCCGGCCGATTCGTCTGATTCATCCCCTCCTTTCACTTCACCCACCTTACTTCCCATCATGAAAGCAAAACGCACCCGTTTGACTCGTAAAACCCTCAGCGGCGTCTGGTGCGCCCTGATCCTCCCCTGGACCGACCGCGACCGCCTTGATGCGCGCCGTTTCGCCCGCGAGATTCGTGGCTACGGTGGCACCGGCGTCAGCGGTGTCTACACCGGTGGCACCACCGGCGAGTTCTACGCGCAGGATGATGCGACGTTCGAGCAGGTCACCGAGATCGCGTGCGCCGAGGCTCATGCCCTTGGACTCCCGATTCAGATCGGTGCCTCGGCGTTGAGCACGCGCACGACGCGGATGCGCATCCGGACGGCGATCCGCGCAGGAGCAGACGCGTTGCAGCTCGCGCTGCCGTTCTGGCTCGAGCTCAAAGACGACGAGGTAAAACGGTACGTCCGCGAGGTCGCCGACGAGGCGGGCAAGACGCCGATCGTGCTGTACCTGACGATGCGGTCGAAGCGGAAGCTGTCCCCCGCGATGCTCGGCGAGATCGCCGGCGAGGTTCCGACGTTCATCGGAACGAAGGACACCGGGGCGACCCCGGCGGACATCCAAGCGATCCTCAAGGAAGTGCCGGATCTGGCCATCTTCGGCGGCGAGGACTTCTTCACCAAGATTCCCGCCGGAGGCCGGGGAGGCTATTGCTCCATCACCGGCTTCAATGCGCCAAAGGTCGTCGAGCTCTACCGCCTTTGCGCGGAGGGGCGCCTCGACGAGGCCAAGCCTCTCGCGGATGCGTTCCACCGCTTCCTGCACGAAGGACTCTTGCCCATGGTGAAGGAGGACGGGCTCTGGGATTCCGCCGTCGACCGCGTGCAGCGCGTCGCCGGCGGTGGCGTGGTGGGTCTGCGCTGCCAGTCGCCGTACCGCAGTGGCACCGAAGCGCACGTGAAGCGATTGCTCGCGTGGACGCGCAAGAATACCCCGGAGCTCCTGCCGGCCGGAGTTCGCTAACCGGACCACGCTTTCTCCGTGCGCCCCAACCCCCTTGCTCGTTCGTCGCTCCGCGCGCTGGCTTGGTGCGCTGTGCTTGCCGGCTTGCTGCCTGCTCTCGTCGGTGCAGCCGCTTCCAGTGCTCCCGGCCGCTACCGCCTCCCATCCACTGGGGTGGTGGCGTCGGGTCAGGCGCTCTTCCTGGCGATCGACGACCAGCTTCTGCCGCTGCGCGAGAACGTCGTCGAGCACCTGTCGCGTCCCCGCGTGCGGGAGCAACCGGTGCTTTCGCCGAGCCGTGACGACGCCTTCGCCCCCGACCAGGTTGCGGCGCACTTCTACGGCACGGTCCTCCACGACGCGGGCAAGTTTCGGATGTGGTACTACTCGGTCGGCCTGAAGGACCAGAGCGACGCGGACCGGGCGGACCTCAGCAAGGCCTCGATCGGGCCGGTTTGCTACGCGGAGAGCGATGACGGCATCGTTTGGCACAAGCCGATCCTGAACCAGAAGGAGTACAAGGGCAGGCGGAGCAACAACGCGATCGATCTGCCTGGAGACTCGATTTCCGGCGTCCACGTGATCCGGGATGACGCGGATCCCGATCCTTTGCGGCGCTACAAGATGGCGTACAATGTTCACAACGGGAAGACGTGGGTCTTCCGCACCGCCACAAGTGCGGACGGCTCGCGCTGGACCCCTGCGCCGGACTTCGCCATCGGACACTTTCTCGAGACCGCCAGCCTTTTCCGCTTCAACGACCAGTACTTCGTGCACGGTCAGGTCCTCAGTCGAAGTGAGGGCGACCAACCCGGCGGCCGGCAAGGTGCGGGCGTGGTTTCCCCTGATTTCGTCTCTTGGCCCGGCGGCGTGGGCTGGGCGTTCCGTCTGCCAGAGCCCATCGACCCGGCGCTGCGTGGCCAGACCAAGCCCTACGACCAGGTGCATCTGGGCGTCGGTGCCGCGAGCTTTGGCACGGTGAGTGTCGGTCTCTACGGTCTGTGGCACAATCAGCCGGGCGACGAAAGTTCGCAGAAGCGCTGGGGCTGGTTTGGCTACGGCAAGATTTCGTGCGACCTTGGTCTGGTCATCAGCAACGACGGGATGCACTTCCGCGAGCCCGTGATCGGTCGGCCCTTCCTCTCGCGTCACGACGCGCCGGCTTCGCCGGTGCCGGGCAAGTCCTTTCCCACGATCCTTTGCCAGTCCGGTAACGGCATCCTGAACGTCGGCGATGAGACGCGGATCTACTTTGGCCGGTGGCTCAATGCGGACTACGGGGAGGGCTACCTCGGCGAGGTGGCGCTGGCGACGCTTCCCCGCGACCGCTGGGGTTATCTTGCGGTGCAGACCGCTCCCTCCCACGGGGGAGCGACAAGTTCCCGAGGATCAGTCTGGTCGGCGGCCATCACGCTCCCGGACCGGCCATCGGAACTGGTGTTGAATGCCGAGAGCACCGGTGGGCTCAGCGTGGAGGTCGCAGACGAGCGCTTCGCCCTGCTCCCGGGGTTTTCCGGCACCGCGAAGGGCTCGGTCCGCGGTGCTGCCGGACTCGATTGCCCAGTGGAGTGGGCGGGCGCCTCGCTGGCAAGCCTCGCCGGACGCACCGTCCGCTTCCGTATCCATCTTGAAAACAATGCCGAGTACGCCCCGAAGCTCTATGCGTTGGTGGTACGCGATGTCGCGCCGCGCGCTGCCGTCGCTGCGCGCTAGCGGGCGGTTCTGTGCTCGATTGCTTCCATGAACCCCAGACTCCATTCCTTGTTCGTCCGGTCAGCGCCCTCCGTCTCAGTCTGGTGGAGGGGCGTGGCGGCCGCGGTGCTTGCTCTCGCCGTTGGGTCGTCCTCGCTGACCGCCCAGCCGAATCTCGCCGAACAGGCACTGTCCGCCCGTCCGCTGGTCCTGAAACCGGGCGAAAGGCAGTTGTTCCTCGATGATTTCCTGCTCGCGGACATCGCAGGGCTGCGGCGCGTGACCCATTCACCGGTGAAGTACGCGGGTAATCCGGTGATCCGTCCGGACATTCCGACGGATGGCGTGGCGATCCAGACCCGGGATGCGCCGGTCTGGGATGAGAAGGAGCAGATCTGGAAGATCTGGTACATCCGCTTTGGTGACGACGGCAATGGCGCGGGGGGATCCGGGTACGCGCGGTCGAAGGACGGCGTAGTCTGGGAGAAGCCCTCGCTTGGCTTGGTCGAGGCCGGGGGCAATCGGGCGAACAACCTCGTCACGGTGGAGGGATCCCCGGAGGCGTTCGTGCAGCACGTGGTCCTCGACCCGAACGCCCCGGCGGATCGCCGCTTCAAGGGGATGATCGGACCCAACGGACGACAGCCTCTCGTCTCAGCGGACGGGTTTACCTTCCGCCGCCTTCCGGTGGAGCCGATTCCCAGCCAGGACGAGTCGCATCTCAACTGGGACCCGGTGACGCGGCAGTGGATCTTCACCGTCAAGCACGGGGGGCCCTTCGGGCGTTCGGTGTACCTCAGTTTGAGTTCCGACTTCGAGCGCTGGACGGCCCCGGTTCTCATGTACCACGCCGACTGGCGCGATCAGGAATTAGCGGCCGAGTACCTCCAGCGGATCGCCGGCGACGCCCGCTACTGGCGTCCGACGATCAACGTCCCGCGTGAGTACAACGCGGAGATCTACAACATGGCGGTCTTCCGCTACGAAGGCGTGTACATCGGCCTGCCGAACTACTTTGAGGCGAGCGGCCGGATTCCGCCGCCGCGAGGCAATCAGGATGGAATCAATTCGCCGAAGCTAGCGGTGAGCCGGGACCTCCGCTCCTGGGTGCGGGTGGGGGACCGGCAGCACTTCATCCCGATTTCGCCGATGGGCCAAGACGTGCTGGATACCGGGCAGATCATGGCGTCGTCGCATCCCGTGCGTCGCGGCGAGGAACTGTGGTTTTACTACTCCGGCATCGATGTGCGGCACCGGCCGAACAAGGCCCGGCCGATCGATGAGTATCGCGGGGCCATCTTCCTTGCAAAGCTGCGCGTCGACGGCTTTGTCTCGCTGCGCGGCGAGGCCGAGGAAGGGTTCCTCGACACCCGGCCGCTGGTGCTTGACGGATCCCGGCTCTACGTGAACGCGACGGTGAAAGGATCCTTCGCGGTCGAAATCACGGAGCCGGATGGTCGCACCGTGCTGTCCGGTTGGGATCGCGGCTCGCTCGAACCGGTTGCGGGTGATCATACCCGCGCCGAGATCCGTTGGCGCGGCCGAGACCTCTCGGAACTCGCCGGCAAACGCGTGCGCGTCCGCTTCCACCTCCGCGACGCCGACCTCTATTCCTTCTGGCTCGAATAAGGGAGCATCACTCAAAGCTACACCCGCCAACACTCTGATGAAACCTCGTACCCTGGCATTCCTGTCTTTGCTCACTCTGTTGCCGCTGCTCGCTCGGGCGGCTCCCATCGACATCGGTTCTCGCCTCGAGTTGATGGTGGATCACCACCTGATTGATCGGCTCGACGGCGTTTCGTTGCGCCTGCAGGTGCCGCAGAAGGCGGGCTTCGCCCTGCCGTATAACGATCCTTGGGACCGCGACGCCTCGGGCTACGCGACCATCATCGAGGATGGCGGCAAGTATCGACTCTACTACCGTGGAGGCCCCTCGCTCTCCTCGCCGCAGAAGAACGAAGGTGCGACCTCCTATTTCTGCTACGCGGAGAGCGCGGACGGTGTCACATGGGTGAAGCCCAAGCTCGGACTCGTCGAGTTCGCGGGCTCGAAGGACAACAACATTCTCCTTGCCCCGGCGCCCCGCGAGGATCCGTGGACGCAGAGCATCAGCCCGTTCATTGACACACGCCCTGGCGTGCCGGCGAACGAGCGCTACAAGGCCGTCGGTGGCCAGTGGCCGCAGGGGCTCTACGTGCTGGTATCGGAGGACGGATTGCGATGGCGGAAGTGGCGCGAGCAGCCGGTCTTCCGTGACGGTGCATTCGATTCGCTCAACGTCGCCTTCTGGTCCGAGTTGGAACAGTGCTACGTCCTCTACTTCCGGACCTTCACGAGTTGGACAGACTATTCCTCGAAGAGCTTCAACCTCGGCGGATTCCGCTCGATCTCGCGCACCACCTCCAAGGATCTGATCACGTGGACCCCGGCGGAGCGCATGACCTTTGGGCCGACGCCGCTGGAGCAACTTTACACCAACGGTACCCGTCCGTACTTCCGTGCGCCGCACCTCTACATCGCGACGCCGATGCGACTCGTGCAGGGGCGCCGCTTCCTCACGGACGAGGAGTTGGAGCAGCAGCAGGTCGGGAAGGGTTTCCTCGCGATCAAGGGAGCTGATCACAACATTCCCAATCAAGTTTCGGACACGGTCCTCATGACCAGTCGCGGCGGCACCCGGTACGACCGCACCTTCATGCAGGCGTTCGTGCGGCCCGGATTGAACAAAGGAAACTGGGTCTCGCGCAACGGCGTGCCAGCGACGGGCTTCATCCAAACCGGACCGGCGGAGATGTCGGTGTACGTCGGACAGGATTACTGCCAGCCCACCGCGCACCTCGGTCGCTACACGCTGCGGCTCGACGGTTTTGCGGCCGTGCACGCGGACTACGAGGAGGGTGAGATGCTGACCAAGCCCTTTCGCTTTACGGGCCGGCAGTTGATCTTGAATTGCTCCACCTCAGCGGTGGGAGGCATCCGCGTCGAAGTGCAGACGGAGACGGGCGAGCCGATCCCGGGCTTCACCCTAGAAGAGTGCCCGGTGCTGGTCGGTGACTCGATCGAACGTACGGTTCGGTGGGCCACGACGGACGATGTCTCGCGGCTGCAGGGCCGGACGGTGCGGCTGCGCTTTGTGATGAAGGATGCCGACTTGTTCGCCCTGCGCTTCCGCTAGGTTGGCCGGGGAGGCGCGGACTCAAGGGCACCGGGACAACGAATGTGTCGGTGCCCAGTCCCGGCAGCGGGGTGCGTTTTTCGGAGGGCGCCTTGCCGACCGGACGCTAAGTCGGCGTCCGGTCACTCCGCTTTCGTGGCCAATCCCAAGTGGGGACGCAGCCACTGGGCGAGGCGGTGATGATCAGTCGCGAAACTGCGGTGGCCGGGCGTAGACTGGACCAGCAGGTCGACGGGAATGGGAGAGGGGGGCTGAGGCAGCGCCCGGTTGGCCGCCACGACCGCTTGCGCAAATGCGATGGCGCGGTCTGTGCCCACCCTTGCATCACTATTTCCGATACAGAGCCAAAGGGGCCGACCGGCGAGGCGCGGAGCGAGGGAGGCGAGACCCAATCCTGACGTGTCAGGCGGAGGACTGAGGGACGAGAACTCGCGCAAGGCGGCGAGGTCGGTCACCGGAGCGATGCCCGCCACACAGCGGATGCGGGAGTCGTGGGCTGCGAAATGGAAGGCGAGAAAACCGCCACGTGACGTGCCGCATGCGGCGACTCGCGACGGGTCCGCCCAACCTAAGGCGACGAAGTGATCTAACGCTTGGGTGGCTCGCTGAAGAAACGGCTCCAAGAAGGGTTTGCCCTCCCCGACGCGGTGAGCCCAGGCGCTGAGTTCCGGAGGCTCGCCCGGGGCGGCGTCTTCGCCATGGGCGGGAGCGTCCAACACCACGCTCAGCACGCCCTCTGCGGCGAGGAGTCGGCCCACCTCGGTGTACAATGGCTCCGACATTGCGGAGTCGATGCTACCCTGAAAAATGAAAAGCAGCGGTTGGGGCGCTTCCGCTCGGTGCCCCAGGAGGAGGGCACGCCGCCCGTCGGGGAGGGTCTGCAGCGCCGTCTCAACAGCCAAAGCGGCAGGGAGAATATTGAGGCAAGCGACCACAAGGAGCGTCGCCCGTGCGAGCCACCGCGGCCGCGTGTGTTTCGTGTTGAACGGAGCGCCTGTCACCTCGTCGCTGATGAACCCTGAGGGAAGGATTAGACGCGCCATCATCGAGGTCAGCCAGGTGCGAGCGAGGTCCCAGAATCAGGCCAGTGCCAGCGGCAAAGCCCGCGAATGTTGGTCGTCTCGCATTCGTTTGATGCTGTGGTCGAGAATGTCTTGGATGTGCGCAGCCATCGCTCGAGTTGCTTCCCCCGCATCTCGCGCCGCAATGGCGTCGCGGATCCGTTGATGCTCCAGTAGGGTTTTGCGCATCTCCGCGGCATACGTTGGCGCGTCTTCGATGTAACGCGGAGTGATGCCGCCGACGACCCGGTTGATGACTCGCAGTCTCACAATCTCCGCCTTTAGGAGTGAGTTATGGGCGGCGTTCATCACGGCCACGTGGAAGCGGATGTCGGCCCGCGTCAATTCCCCGGCGATCGGAAGATTGCGCTCGTGGAGCTTCGATCGGCTCACGGAGGCAGCGAGCTCCGCCATGTCGGTGTGGGCACGCGTGATCTCGACCAAGTCATCGACCGTATGCTCGGTGGCAGCGAGTCCGGCAGCGTTGCTTTCGAGGATTTTCCTCATCCAGCACATCTCCTGGAAGTCCTGCAGGTTCATGAACTTCACCGTCGCCCCAATCTTTGCGCGAATCACGACAAGACCATCCAGCTGCAGACGCTGGAGTGCGTCTTGGACCGGGGTCCGACTGACCCCGATCTGTTGGGCGAGAGCGTTCGCGCTGAGATTGGTTCCAGGCGCAAAGGATCCGTCCAGGATCTTATTCCTGACGAATGCGTAGGCCTTCGCGGTACTGTCGGCTCGATGAGTCACGCGCGGGCCCAAGGTGGCAAGAAGGCGAGCGAGGCCCTCGAGGGAAGCGCAACGTGGGCGCGCGGTCGGCTGCGCGAGTTGCTCTTCAAGGTGCTCAGTTCGTGATGTCGAACGTCGTGCTGCGCTCGCGGATCGGAATGTAGGTCTTGTACCAAGCCTTCTGGGCGTCGCTGCCAGCGTACTCCTTGAGGGCTTGCTCGCTCGCGAACTCCATCACGAAGGCATTGGCGGCACCGCCTTGTACCTTGATCGAGCGGGTCCAGACGCGGGTGATGCCCTTGAAGCTCTGCGGGAGCGCCTTCACACCATCGAGCGCGGCCTGGATTTGTTCGGGCGTCGTCCCTTCCTTCCACTTCACGGTGACGACATGGATCACGGTCCGCGGAGCGGTTTCCGCGTGGGCGATGGCGGGGAGCGAGGCAAAGAAGAGTGCAGTGCAGGCGAGGGCGAGGCGGAGCTTCATGAGGGTTACGGGATTTCGGTTGAGTTTGTTTCGACCGAGACACCACCGAACGGAATGTCCGCAGGGCGCCTGGTCACGAGCTCTACATTTCCTCGCTCTGCGCCGTCCTGCAAGTGTGGATCACGCTTCTCCTCGCTGGGCGCGCCCGAGGCCGAGCGGAAAACATCGTCTGGCGATGTCCCCACCGAAAGCGCCCGCGCCCACCTCATGGCTGCGGCTGATTCTGCGCCCCGGCGCGAGGTGGGCGTTCGCGTCCGGGACAACGGGGCTTGGGGCGACGCTTACGTCACCACACGGTCCAACCTCCATCGACCACGAGGCTCTGGCCCGTGACATAGGAGGCGCCGTCGGCGAGGAGGAAGAGCGTCGGACCGACGATCTCGGGGTTTGTGCCGATGCGGCGCAGCGCGGTCTTGGCTGAGAGGTCCGCAATCAGCTCGGGGTGAGACCGTTGGACGTTGGGGTTGGGGAAGGGGCCGGGGGTCACGCAATTCACGCGTATTCCCGAGGCACCATAGTGCACGGCGAAGTACTTGGTCATCTGGATGACCGCCGCCTTACTGGCCCCATAATCGATTGGGTTGGGCTTCATCGGCAGGTGGTAGATGCGCGGATCCGGAGACACCATGCCGTACATGCTTCCGAACAGGACGATGCTGCCCGAGCCGCGTGAGCGCATCTTTTCCGCGAGGTGCCGGGTGAGCAGGAACGTCGGCGTCAGGGCGCGGCAGAAGGTCGCGTCGAGGTCAGCCGGGAGTAGCTCCTCGACCGTCTTTCCCGCGGAGGACGCGAAGGCGAGATGGACCACGCCGTCGGGCACCCCGTGCTCGGCAATGAGTGCATCGAGCGCCGCGGGGAGCTTCGCGGTATCAGTCAAGTCGACGTCGTAGGGCAGAGTATTGCGCAGACCACGATCGCGCACGAAGGCCGCCGCCTTGCCCGGAAGATCAAGGCAGAGTACCTTGCCGGCGGAGCGGTCAAGTTCCTCGGTGATCGCTGAGCCGAGATAACCGGCGCCGCCGGTGACGAGGATCGTTCGACCCGCGAGAGAGTGCCAAGAGTTCATGGTCTTACCTCGCGGTGTAGCCGCCGTCGACCAGCAGGTTCGTTCCGGTCACATACCGGCCGGCGTCACTGAGCAGGAAGACGACCGGACCGCCGAGTTCGCGGGCCTCCGCCATCCGCCCGAGCATGGTCATCTTCTCGTACTTCTCCAGGAAGGCTGGCGCCTGCGGCTTTGCCGGGTTGTAGATGCCCCCGGGCGAGACCACGTTCACGCGAACGTTGGACTTTCCGTAGTAGGCCGCGAGGTAGCGGGTGACGTTGATCATCCCGCCCTTGTGGAAGAAGTAATCCGGCGGCGCGCCCATCGAGGTGCCCTCGTAAAGCCACGGGTTCATCCCGACGACCCCGTACATTGAAGAAATGTTCACGATGCTGCCGGAGCCCTGCTTGGCCATGGCATCGCCGAATGCGCGGATCGTGGCGATGAAGCCGGTCGCGTTGTCATCCATCGACTGCTTCCAAGCGGCCAGGTCGTCGGCGAAGGACTTCATCGGACGGGACGCGGAGTTGTAAACCACGCCGTCAATCCTGCCGTGTTGGGCAAGGATGCGGTCGCGCAGCGCGTGAAGAGACGGTTCGGAATGTTGGTCGACCTCCTCGGGATGCACCGTGTGCCCCGCCGCGGCATGGCCGGCCACAATATCTTTGAGGGAAGCGCGGTTGCGCGAAGCGATGACCACCGTGGCGCCTGCGGCCACCAAGGCGTCGATCAACGCCGGTCCGAGCAGTCCCGTTCCGCCGAACTGAACAATGACCTTACCTTGAAGGGTGAGGGGGAGTGGTGCGTGGTCAGACATAGGGAGAGCGAACGGAGGGTTTCACGGCGGTGGGCAAGGCATCGATGTGTCCGCGTAGAACGTCGAGACGCTGCTTCGTGTAGCCGGAGACCGCGATCACGTCGGCGCCGACGCTGAAGACCCGGAATCCCTCGTCGACCATCTCGGTGAACGGCGCGTACAGGCCGGCGGCCATGCAGAACTTACCCGAGGCCTTGCAGGCCGCGGCGACGCGGCGTCGCGCGGCGACGACCGCCGGATGGTCCAGCTGTCCAACGTGACCGATGCGGTGGCTGAAGTCGCCTGGCCCGAAAAGGATGCCATCGAACCCCGGCACGGCGCAGATTTTTTCCACATGCTCGAGCGCTTCCGGAGATTCGATCTGGAGAATGACGATCTTCTCGCGATTGGAGTGAGCAAGGTACTCTGGCGCGGGTACGAGGCAGAACTGACCATCAATGTTGCCCCCGTCGAGCGCGCGGCGCCCAACCGGGTGGAAGCGCACCCAGTCAACGATCTGGCGCGCCTCGTCGGCGTCCGCGACGTGCGGCACGATGATGCCGGCCGCGTCCATTTCGAACGGCTTAATGTAGTCGCTGTAGCTACCCTTGGCGACGCGCACCAGCGCATCGATGTTGTGGATCCGCGCGGCGCGGATCTGGTTTTCCAGGCCGATCCAGTCGTTGGGCACGTGCTCGGTACAGAGCCACACGCCGTCGACACCGCAAAGTCCGGCGATCTCCACGACCCGCGGGTCGGAAAGGTTGATCTTGAGCAGCGAGGGGATTTGGCCCTCGCGGAGGAGTCGGAGAATGCGGCTGGGACGTAGTTGCATGAAGAAAGGAAGGGGAAGGTGGAAGGTAAGCGTCAGCGCGGGCCGATCTCCGAGAGCGCGACCTCGCGACCACCAGACTCTCGGCTGCGGATGCCCGCGATGACGAGCTTCATCAGCTCGACTGTCTCGCTGAAAGGATAGGGATGCACGCCCGTGCGGAGATAACCGATGAAGGCCTCGAGCTGGGCGCGGAACGCGTAGTAGGAATCGCTCGATGCGGTCTGCACGCGACCCGCCGTGCCGCAGAGCTGCAGCACGCCGAAGCTGCCGTACATGTCAGCGGACGCGACGACGACCACATCGACCTCGCGGCGGTGGGTGAGGTGGACAACGTTGCGGGCGGCGGTGCCCGTGTTCCGCACGGTGAGAAACCCGGGCCCGAGGATGGGGTACACGGCCTCCAATGCGTGGATCCCGTAGGTTTCCCAGCTCTTGGCGGTGGTGATGCTGACGAAGCGGAGGTCGCCCAGATCGCGGGTCGAGTGGCGGTACGGCATGAACTCCTTCGTGTACCGCATGCTGCTGGAAGACATGATCGGAAGCCCCTGCTCGACCCAGTGCACGAACGTCTTCAGGTCGGGCTCGTTGTCGGTGAGCGGCTTGTCGATGAAGACCGGAAGTCCGGCCTCCACGAAAGGCCTGGCGCGTTCAACGTGCTCGTGCCCGATGTCGGTGGCGATGATCACCGCGTCGACGTGCCCAATGACGTCGGTGGGCTTCTCGACGACGTGAGGAATGAGTGAGCAGCGAGCGACATGCTCGGCGCTAAAACCACCGTTGCCGGCGCAATGGATGTGCGTGACGCGCGCCCCCGGAATCGCGATGGTGGCGGCCGGCTCTTTGTTCAAGTACGCGGGAATGCCCGGGAACGGACACTCCTTCGTCATCAGTTCGCGGTCGTACCCGTTAAACAAGGCGCTCCACGAGTAGGGGTGACCGTTGCCAACCGTCGAGCCGAGCATGGCGAGACGGATTTCTTGGGGATTTCGGACGAGGGGCATGAAGGAGACGGTTTACTCGACGTTGACGGGTAGTTTGCCGGAGCGGTACTCGCTCTCCCAGACCTTGAGAGCATCGGCCGTGTAAGCGTCCACGGAGCGTTTTTCGCCGATGTGTCGCAGCATCTCCGGGAGCCAACGATGGCCGAAGCGCACGTGCTGCGTTTCGTCGGCGATGTCGTAGCGTACAAACTGCTCGCTCAAGCGGTCACCCGACTTCTCGTGGGCGTCGACGCGGCGGTGGCGGTAGGGGAACGCATGGACCTCGTTGCCCATTGTAAGCATGCAATACTGCATCACCGGCGGGAACTGGCAGCGCCAGCGGAACACCTGGAGGTACTGTGGACTCTGGAAGGGATCGAGCCCGTTTCGGCGCATCCACTCATACCCCATGAGGCAGTGCCGCACCTCGTCGTAGAGATGGCGTGCGCTGTCGAACTGAAACTCCCATGGCATGTCGCGCAGTCCGTACAGGACTACGGCCACCGTTTCCGCGGCCAGCATCTCCGTGGAATAGCGCTCGAATTCCTCGATCGTGTGGGCGCGATAATCCTCCTCCGGTGGCATCGCGGCAAAGTCGGCGCCCCGATTTGTGAATCGGGCATCGCGGGCAGCCTCTCGGGGCGGGATGAACTCCCGGCGCTCGGGCGGCGGAGTGGGCGCGGAGCCGCGCGGAGCGTTGCCAGAGATGCCACCGGACGCGTCGAGGAGCGCCTCGATGTAGCGCTCCCAGGCCGCGGCGGCGGGAGACACCGCCCCGTCAGCCTCCAGGGTGGCGAGCAGTGGCAGCATGCGTTCCTGCTGGGAACGCAGATCGAGTAAGGCGTGCTTGATCGCGTAGACACTAGGCTGGTCGCTGTTCGGAAACGTGGCCTTCTCGTGTTCCGCGAGGGCCTCGATCAGCTCAGGAAACACCACACGGTAGATGGCGCGCACCAGTGCGTGTTCGTCGGGCGCGTGGCGCAGTTCGGTGCCTAGGCGGACGAACGCCGCATCGTCGGGGCGCTGGAACGCGGGGGATTGGATCTCGCGCAGCCTCAGGTAGAGCGCATTCACGTGCAGCGCGCATTCCCAGATCGAGCGCCCGACCTCACACTTGGTTTCGAAGTGTCCGACCGCGGGCATCCAGCCCGCGAGGACCTGCATGATCTCGTGCTCGAGGAAACGGTAGCGATTGAGCAAGCGTCGGTTCGCGTCGATCGGCAAAGTGACCGCTACGGGCACTGGGGAGGTGGAGTCGGGGAGTGAGACCATGGGAGTTGACTAAGTGACGTCGGCGCAGTGGACGCGAACACCGCGATCCGCCGAAGCGAGGGCGGCGAGGTTAAAGCGGAGCGTCTGCTCGGCGGCTTCGAGTGAACAGAGGGGAGCGGGGCGACCCTCAACGAGATCGAGGAAGCGATTGGCTTGGACGATGAAAAAGGTGTCCCGCTCCGCCGGGGGCATCTCCTTCCACGTCCAAGAGGTCTCCCCGAGGCGCTGCACTCCCCAGCGACGCAGGTGGACTTCCATGCGAACGCTGCCCGCCTCGGCGTTGAACTGCGTGAACGACTCGTTGGGAGCCTGAAACTGGTTCATCGTGTAGTTCACCAAGACGTCGCCGTGGCGCGCGCAAAGGTTCACGGTGTCTTCAACCGTGACGTGGGCGAGAACTTGGTGGGCGCAGTCGCAGAAGAGCGAGTCGGTCGGACCGATCACGCTCTCGATCCAGTTGGCGACGTGGGTCAGGCCATCCTGAATCGCCCCGCCGCCGGTAGCCCGGTCCTTGTAGTAGGTCTTGTAGTACGGGACGGTGTGAGCGGGGCGGCAGGTCGGAAAGTTCTGGCCGCTGCTGTGGACCACCTGCTTGACCGCACCGATGCCGCCGCCCCGGATGAAATCACGAACCTCCGAGTAGAGATCGTAGGAGTGGAGGACGTAGGCGACCGCGACGCGCAGCCCCTTTGCGTCGCGTGTCTGGCGCAACTCAGCTACGCCGCTCAACGACTGCGAAAGCGGCTTTTCGATCAGGGCGTGGCATCCTGCTTCCAAAGCCTGGCGTGCCATCGGCACGTGGAGATGAGCCGGGGTGCAAATCACAACCACCTGATGGCGTCCGGAAGCCAGTTCCTCCGACCAGTTCGTGGCGGTTCGGACTCCGTAGGTCTGCGCCAGAGTGGCGAGCAGGGGCTCGCTGGTATCGCAGGCGGTCACGTGCGCGCGACCCGTTTTTTGGAAGCAACGGAGGTGGCGTTCACCGATGCTGCCGCAGCCGACGACAAGGACGGAGATCATGAGCTCAGGAGTAGAAAAGTGACATCAATGTTCAAGACGAACGAACAGCCCAAAGGGTGCTACACGTTCTTTTGTATACAAGCGCATTTTCCGGTTTCATGCAGGACGGAGACCGCTTTTCGACAAGCCTCCGGACCATTTTAGAAACGATCGGCAAAGCGGTCGTTACCCGAGCGGTTTCGATTTGACTCTCCGGCGACGAGAGTGAATCGGTATACACGCGTCCTCTGATACCCGTCATGGCGCAGCAAACCTATGAACCAAATCCCCCGCCGCAGCGCTCTTGTGCGCCGCGCCTGTCAAGTCGTCACCGTGCTAGCCGCGGTTTCTGTATCGGCGAACGCGCAGAACACCCCCGCAACCGCCTCCGCTCCCAAGGAGGAGGTCGTCGCGCTTTCGAAGTTCGAAGTTTCAACCACCCAGGGCAAGGGCTACGTGGCGACGAATGCCGCCACGGGCTTCAAGACGAACCAAGAGCTGATCAAGATCCCGCAGTCCGTCACGGTCGTGACGCGCGACTTGATCGACGACATCGGCGCCACGAGGACCTCCGATGTGCTGCAGTTCGCCGGTGCATCGCAGTTCTACCGCGGTGAGTCCATCCGTCTGCGCGGTGCGCGCACGCTGAATCCTTACATGGACGACGCGATCGAGAACGTGCCGTACAGCGACAACGTCAACATCGACTCCTACGAGGTCATTCGCGGCCCAGCGGGCGTGCTCTACGCGAACGCGGGCGTGGCGGGCGTGGTCCTTAAGTCGACCAAGAAGCCCCTGCCGTATTCGATGAACAAGGTCAGCTTCTCCATCAAGGATTGGGGCCAACATCGTACGGAGTTCGATTCGACCGGTCCGGTCGGCAATTTGGGTGACGCTAAGGTTTCCTACCGCCTCGCGGCTGCCTACCAGGACGGCGATGCCTACTTCAAGAATGTCGAGGATCAGCGCTTCGCGGTTCACCCCACGATTCAGATTGATCTGAAGAACACCACGGTGCGTGCGGCGATCGACTACGTCGACGTCACCAGCATCGCGGGTGGCCAGAACTTTGTCATGCCGGACGGCAAGCTCTACGTCGGCGCAGGTCGCGACGAGGCCTACTATCCCAAGGGCGTGATGGAGAACCACAAGCAGGAGCGTCAACGTCTCGCGCTGCTCCATCGCTTCGGCGACGGTTGGGAAGCGAAGTTCTCGGCTTCGCACCTGCGCTACGTTCGCCACGGCACGAACGTGCTGCCGAACAATCTGAATCTGCAGACCGGGCTCTTCAATCTGTTCGCCCGTCGCAATTATCAGCGTCAGGAGAACTGGGTGGTCAATGGTGACGTGCTGGGTAACTACAACATCGGCCCCATCGCCAATCAGAGCGCTGCTGGTTTCACCCTGACCGACGAAGTGAATCGCGCCGCGTTCACGAACAGCGCCGCGTTTGGTGTCCAGGGCTTCCCGATTGGTAACCCACAGATGGATCGGGTCGTCGTCCCGACGTATGACTCCTACGGCTCCCCCTCCGCGGTTGGCAGCTGGACGAACAATCGTCGCTCGACCTATTACTACCAGCACCAGGCCGATCTGGTGAAGGATCGTCTCATCGTCGTCGGCGGCGTGAGCGCTGCTGGGCTCCAGATCAATGACGTTCCGGCCGTGACGGCCCGCACGACTGCTGGCGGTACCCGCATCGTGAACTTTGATGAGAACCTCCGCCGTATCGGCGTGGTGGTGAATGTCACGAAGGAGGTCGCCTTGTACGCGCTCGACTCGACGACGTTCGCCCCGCAGGGCAACAGCAACACCCGTGACATCAACGGCGTTCTGCTGCCGGCGCAGGTCGGTTCGGGCAAGGAGTACGGCATCAAGACGTCGCTGTTCGACGGTCGTCTCTCGGCCACGCTGGCGAACTTCGAGATGGAGCTCACCAACGTTGCCGTGCTGCAGGGCGGTCTGAGCCCGATCACCAGCCAGCCGTTCTTCATTGCGAGCGGCCTCCAGATCCAGAAGGGCTGGGACGCGACGATCGCTTACTCGCCGATTCCGGAGTGGCAGATCCTCGTCACGGCCTTCGATGGTTCCGTCAAGGATCAGAACGGTGCGACCGTGAACAACACGTACGACAGCATGTACTCGTTCTTCACGCGCTATGAGTTCAGCCAGGGCAGCCTGAAGAACTTCAGCTTCGGCGGTGGCGGCTCCAAGACGGGTGGCAATATCTTCACCAGCCTTGGCGGCTACACCTTCCCGACGGGCGTGACCCCGGCTCCGATCACGCTGGAGTCCGTCTGGAACATGACCGCCTTCGCGGCCTACAAGATCAACAAGCACTGGACGGTGCGGTTGAACATCGAGAACCTTCTCGACAAGACGTTCGCGCTGGGCGCGCAGACGCCGATCTATGTCGACGCGGCCGCGCCGCGGACGTTCCAGTTCAGCGCGGTTTACAAGTTCTAACGTGTCCTCAGGGCTCACTGGCTCAGCAATGATCCACCGCCCTGATCGTTTGCGCTTGATGTAAGCAACGGCCGGAGACGCGAGTCTCCGGCCGTTCCATTTTCGGGTTCCCCTCATTGCTTCCCCGTGCCTCCGCGCCGCCGCACTTCCCCACGCCACTCCGCGGTCGCGGCGAGCGCCCCGTCGCCCACGCCGCGTTCCCTGTGGCTGTTCGCCACGCTCTGGTCGCTGCGTCAGTATCCGACCGCAAAGCGGGAGTGGAGCTGGGAGCGCAAGTTTCAGGCGATCCGCGCGGCCGGGTTCGACGGCGTATTCTCGCCGCCGAGGCCCGAGTTAGCCCGTCGCGGCAACCTCCGTTACCTCGCGGTCACCAGCCTAAGTCCTGGCATGGACATCATGGCGCCGTTTCGCGCCGCGAAGGACCTAGGCGCGGTCGCGATCGACGTTCAACTTGGTGATTATGACTCGCCGTTGGCGGACATGGTGGGTCTCGCCGAGCAGCTCTCGGCGGTGTCGAGGGACGTCGGACTACCGTTCGCCATCGAGACACACCGCGACACGTTCACGGAGACCCCTGAGGCCACGCTCGCCTTGGAGCGGGGCTTCCGCGCCCGCACCGGCGCTGTTCTGCCGCTCTGTCTGGATCATTCGCACTTCGCGGTCGTTCGCCACCTGGCGCCGGGAACGTTCTGGGAGCGTTTGCGCGAGCCTCGCGAGCTCCTGGACGCGGCGTCACAGTTTCACCTCCGTCCGTTCAACGGTCACCACTGTCAGATTCCTGTGCTCGATTCGCGCGGCCGACGCACCCCGGAATACCGCGAGTGGCTGGTCTACGCCAAGGCGCTGCTCGCGCACCTGCGCAGCCTGCCGGGTCGCGAGCCCGTGCTTGCGGTGCCGGAGCTTGGGCACGCCGCTCCGTCGTACGGCCTGAGTTGCTTCGGCGACACCTGGGCCGACGCCTGCGCCGTGCAGCGAGACCTGCGCACGCTGTGGCGCGATCCCTCTCCAACGTCCTCTCCTCTATGACCATCACCGATGTCCGCACGATCCTCCTCACCGGACCGTGCACCAACGATCCATTCCTCCGCGAGGCGCGCAAGCTGCGCAGCGCTGCGTTCATCGAGATTCTCACCGATGGTCCGCATACCGGACTGGGAGAGACCTATGCGGGCTACTTTTGTCCCGAGGCTGTTCCCGCCATCGTCGATTTCTTCAAGCCGATCTTGGTTGGGCAGAACGTGGATGACATCCCGGAACTCTGGCGTCGCATGTACCAGTGCGGGAATTTCTGGTGTCGCGTCGGGCTGGGCACGATCGTGCTCAACGGAATTGAGGCGGCGTTGTACGACCTCAAGGGCAAGTTGGAAGACAAGCCCGTGCACGCGCTGCTCGGCGGCGCGAAGTTCTCCCGCCTGCCGTGCTACGCGACGGGTGGTCCGAGCAATTACCCCAAGGAGCGTTTGGCCCGGAAGATGGACCACTATTTTTCGCTCGGCTTCCGCGGAATCAAGGTCGGCTCGGGAAGCTTCTCGCCGGACCAGGGCTTCTACTCTCCGTTAGACGCGAGGGAGGCGGCCGACTTTGAGGCCGACAAGGCTGCATTCATGCGCGCGCACGCGGGCAAGGACGCGTGGATCATGTTCGACGGACACATGGGCAATAGCCCACATCGCACCTGGGATCTTGAGGTGGCGACCGCCGTGGCGCGCGCCTTGGAACCCTTTGACCTCTTCTTCCTCGAGGAGCCGCTGCACTACACCGATCCCTGGGGATATGCGGAACTGTGCAAGGCGACGACCGTGCCGATTGCCGGCGGTGAGTGCCTTACGGCGACCTACGAGTGGAAAGTCTTCACGAAGCAGGATAGCTTCGACATCGGGCAACCCGACGCCTCGTTCACTGGAGGTCTCGGCGAGTTCATGGCCGTGGCGCGTTTGCTCGAGGAACGCGGCCGCAAGATCGCCACGCACGCGTGGGGAGCGGGCGCATCGCTGATGCAGAACGTGCACGCCGGTTTTGCGGCTCCGAATACCTGCATCCTGGAGATCGCTCCCGACTACGCGGGGCTTCACTCCGAACTGATCGATGGTGGTTTGGTGATTCAGGATGGTTACGTGCTGCCTCCGGATCGCCCTGGCCTCGGCGTCGTGTTGTCGGAGGAGACGCGGCGTCGCTACCCGTTCAAGCCCGGCAGCGGCGAGTTCAATAGCGTTCCCGGCAAGATCCTGCGCGACTGAGGGCCGACGATGAAAATCTTGATCGATGTCCCGATTGAGTCGGAAGTGCTCGCACGCCTGCAGGAGGGCGGGGGCAATGAGTTCGATGCCCTGATTCCGCCGGCGGAGATGGAACGCACGTTGCCGGTGGAGCGCATCCGCGACGCTGAGGTTCTCTTCTGCACGTTTCCGCCCACCAACCTGCAGGACATGCCCGCGCTGCGCTGGATTCAGATCGCATCGACTGGCTACTCGCAGCTCTTTCGTCACCACCTGCCGACGCGCGGTATTCGGGCGACCAACAGCCGGGGTTGCTTCGACGTTCCGATTGCGGAGTGGAATATCGCGATGATGATCAATCTCGCGCGGAATCTCCGGCAGCTGATTCGGAACCAGGACGCGCGTGTGTGGGATCGCGGCGCGACCTTCCAGCGTGAGATTCGTGGCCTCACCGTCGGGCTATGGGGCTATGGCGGCATTGGCCGCGAGACGGCTCGTCTGGCGCGTCAACTCGGACTCCGCGTGCATGTGCTCACGCGCGAGGGCGTGCGGCCGACCGGCCTCGTCTACCAAGTGCCCGGCACCGGGGATCCCGATGGCACCCTCCCGCACCGCGTCTTCCGATCCGGGGAGGAGAAAGCGTTCCTCGCCGGGCTGGATTTTTTGGTTGTCGCGATGCCTCTGACTTCCGCGACGGAGGGACTGATCGGAGAGGAGGCGTTGCGTTGCCTCTCGCCGCACGCCTTCATCCTGAATCCGGCGCGGGGCGCGATCATTCGCGAGGAGCCGCTCGTGCGGGCCCTGCGCGAGGGATGGATCGCCGGCGCCGCGCTCGATACGCATTACCACTATCCCATGCCGCCGGAGCATCCCCTCTGGGGATTGCCGAATGTCCTCTTCACGCCACACATCTCCGGTTCCAGCCTGAGCCCGAACTTCCGTAGCCGGCTCTGGGACATCTTTGCGCTGAATCTTGGCCGCTATGAGCGAGGCGAACCGCTCCTGAACGAGCTGTCCGCGTCGCAGTTGATGGGGGCCTAGCGCGCTGCGCCGAGGCCGGCGTGCTCGCCCGGAGTGCCCAGCACATGCCGTCGGCGACGCTCGCCGTCTGCCGACGGGTGCGTCGGCGGTGGCGGGCCGCCGCATTTGCCCTTGCGCCCTGCGTGCCCCGTTGCGCTGATGGAGGGCTTCCCATGCTCGCTCCCGAGACCTTTTCCCACATCGAGAATATCAAGAAGCGTGCCGGTCACCTATGGAGGTTTCTTTGACTGCGAACAAAAGCAGCGGGAAATCGAGGCGATGGAAGGCCAGATGGCCGCGCCGGGATTCTGGGATAGCAACGACCGCGCGCAGAAGCACATCGCCAAGCTCAATGGCTTGAAGCGTGCGGTGCTCCCCGTCGTCGACTTCCAGCGCAAGCTGGCGGATATCGACGTCATGCTGGAGTTGCTCGACGCGGCGTCCGAGGCCGAGAAGGACGCCTATGCGCGCGAGTTGGATCAGCAGGTCTCCACCATGGTGACGGAGCTCGACCAACTGGAGATCGCGTCGTTCCTCACCGGGCAGTTCGATCGCAACAACGCGATTCTTTCCATCCAATCGGGCGCCGGCGGCACCGAGTCGAACGATTGGGCAGATATCCTCTTCCGCATGTACACCCGATGGGCTGATCGGCGCGGGTTCACGGTCGAGGTACAGGACGTGCAGGCCGGCGACCAAGCCGGAATCTCGCGGGCGACCCTGCTCATCCGGGGCGAAAATGCTTACGGGTATGTCAAGGCCGAGCGCGGAGTGCACCGGCTCGTCCGCATTAGTCCCTTCGATGCCAACCAGCGGCGGCATACTTCCTTCTGCGCAGTCGATGTGGTCGCGGAGATCTCTGACGACATCAAGGTGGATGTGCCCGAGGACGAGCTCCGTATCGACGTCTATCGCTCCTCCGGCAAGGGCGGCCAAGGCGTTAACACCACCGATTCCGCGGTCCGCATCACCCACTTACCCACGGGGTTGGTCGTGGTGTGTCAAAACGAGCGTTCCCAGCTCAAGAATAAGGCTTCGGCGATGAGCATCCTGAAGGCGCGTCTTTATGAGAAGCGCCTCGACGAGCAGCGCAGCGAGATGGAGCGCTTTTACGGCGAGAAGGGCGAGATCGGGTGGGGGAGCCAGATTCGCAGCTATGTTCTCCAACCGTACCAGATGGTGAAGGACTTGCGCACCGGCGTGAGCACCAGCGACACGCAAGGGGTGCTCGACGGCGATCTCGACCGCTTCATCACCGGCTGGCTGCGCGCCGGATGTCCGCGTCACCGCAATAAGGACATCCAAATCGAGGAGTAATCCCGCTGCCTGTGCGCTTCCGGGTCGGGGGCTGTGGTTATCGTTCACAACGAATGAACCACTTCGGGAATGACACGTCTAACGGGGAGGTATTAGCTACGGAAAACCCCTTCGCCATGAGTTCCCCCTTGACCCGCAAGCAGTTTCTCCGTGCCTCGCTCTTGGGAGGTGCCGCCTCTCTCATCGCCGTTCCGGCGGGACTGCGGGCGCAGTCCGCCGCCTCCGCGAGCCGCACGTCCGGATCCAATTCGGATATCCGAGTCGCGGTGGTGGGCGTCCGCGCGCAAGGCGCCGGGCACATGAGGACCTACTACAAGATGCCGGGCGCGCGACTCGTGGCCATTTGTGACGCCGATGCCGAAATTCTGCAGCAGCGGGCGGCGGATGCGGCCAAAGAGGGCATCACCGTCGCGACGTACCTCGACTACCGAGCGTTGCTGGAGGACTCGGGCGTCGACGCGGTGGTCATCGCCACGCCGAATCATTGGCATTCCCTGATGACGATCTGGGCTTTGGAGGCCGGTAAGGACGTCTACGTGGAGAAGCCGCTCTCGCACAACATCTGGGAGGGTCGTCAGGCTGTTGAGGCGGCCCGGTACTACCGGAAACAGATCGTCCAGGCTGGCACCCAGAACCGTTCATCGCTGGATATCCGCCAGGCGATGGAGTTCATCCGCTCAGGGCAGATCGGCAAGATCACGCATGTCCGCGGTCTGTGCTACAAACGTCGTGAGAGCATTGGTCGCACCCAAGGGCCACAAGCGGTTCCGGCGAGCATCAACTACGATCTCTGGACTGGTCCGGCCGATCTCGTTCCGCCGCACCGCAATGGTGCCCGTGGTCCGGTGCATTATGATTGGCACTGGTTCTGGAACTACGGCGGCGGCGATATCTCAAACCAAGGTATCCACCAGGTGGATGTAGCGCGGTGGTTTCTGGGCGAAGACGGTCTACCGCGGTCCGTGTTCTGCATGGGCGGCCGTTTTGGCGAGGCGGACGACGCCGAGACGCCGAACACGCAGATCAGCGTGTTCGATTACGCGGCGGCGCCACTGATTTTTGAGGTACGCGGGCTTCCGATGCGCACGGGCATGAACGCCATGGACAACTATCGCGGCGCGCGCGTCGGCGTGATCGCGCACTGTGAGGGCGGCTACGTGCACATTTCCGAGGCGGGGAACGCGGCCATTTACGACGCGGCCGGAAAGAAGCTCGCCTCATATACGGAGGGTGGCCTGGCGGGTCACCGGGCCAACTTCATCGATGCGGTGCGTGCGCGCGACCAGTCGGTTGCCCGCGGACACATCCTGAATAGTCACGTCTCCACCAATCTCTGCCATCTCGGGAACGTGTCCTACCTGCTCGGTCAGGAACGCTCTTCCCCGGCGGTGGCGGAGGCGATCGCCAATGACGCGCTGACCAAGGAGGCCTTTGGTCGCACGCTGGATCACCTCAAGGCGAACTCGGTCGATGTGGGCACAACCCCGGTGGTGCTGGGGCCTCTCTTGACGATCGATGCGGCCGGCGAGCGAATCGCGGGCCCGACCCCGGAGATCGCAGCGAAGGCGAACGCGAATCTGCTGATCAAGCGCACGGGAAGGAAGGGTTTCACCGTGCCGACCTACGCCGGTCGCGTGTGAACCGCCGGCGCCCGCCGGCCCTGCAGTTGAATCGTTGCGCCCGGCGTTCGCGCCGGGCGTCCTTGTCTAGAGCCCGGGCAGTCCGCCGCGGCCCTTCATGGCTTCCATCTGGCGCATCATCTTCTTCGCGCCGCCGCCCTTGAACATTTTCATCATCTTCTGCATCTGCTGAAATTGCTTCAGCAGTTGATTGACCTCGACCACCTTTACGCCTGCGCCATTCGCGATGCGCAGTCGCCGGTTACCGTTCAGGATATCGGGGCGCCGACGCTCCTGCTTGGTCATCGAGTAGATGATCGCCTCGGTTCGCGCGAGGGACTTTTCGGCGTCGCCCTCCAGCTTCACCCCGCTCATGCCGGGCATCATCCCCAAGATGCTCTCCATTGAGCCCATCTTCTTAATCTGCTGCATCTGAGCGAGGAAGTCCTCGAGATTGAAGTCCGCCTTGCGGAGCTTCTCCGCCATCCGCTCGGCCTCGGCTTGATCGATGTTTTCCTGCGCCTTCTCGACGAGCGATACGACGTCGCCCATGCCGAGGATCCGCGAGGCGAGGCGGTCGGGATGGAAAACCTCAAAATCCGCCGGCTTTTCACCGGTGCCGATGAACTTGATCGGGACTCCCGTGATCGACTTGATCGAGAGGGCGGCACCACCGCGGGCATCGCCGTCCATCTTCGTGAGGATCAAGCCGGTCAGCTGGAGTGCCTCATGAAATGCGCGGGCCACGTTGACCGCCTCCTGGCCCAAAGCCCCGTCGGCGACCAGCAGGACTTCGTCGGGACGCACCTTCGCCTTGAGCAAGCGAACTTCCTCGATCAGTTCCTGGTCGATCTGCAGGCGTCCGGCCGTGTCAAAGAGAACGCAGTCATTCCCGCCCGCTTGGGCGGCGGCGAGCGCCCGTTCGCCCAAGAGCGGGACGTCTCGGAGGCTGCGGTCAGCGAAAAACGCGATGTCTTCCTGGCGTGCCAGAATCTCCAGTTGGTCGATCGCTGCCGGACGATAGACGTCGCACGCAGCGACCAGCGGACGGTACCCACGGCGCTTCAGGAGTCGCGCCAGCTTGACCGTCGAGGTCGTCTTACCCGAGCCGTGGAGGCCTACCATCATCAGGCGAAGAGGCCGCGCTTCCGAGAGCGCTGTGCTGCCTTCGCCCAGCAGCTTGGCGAGCTCGTCGTGGATGATCTTGACGATCTGCTGACCGGGCGTGACCCCCTTGAGGACATCCTGGCCCACGCACTGGGTCTGGACGCGCTCCGTGAACTCGCGGACCACCTTGAAGTGTACGTCGGCTCCGAGGAGCGCGGCGCGCACTTCCTTGAGAGCCTCCGCCATGTTTTCCTCGGTGAGTTTACCAAGGCCACGGAGGTTGCGGAGCGCGTGAGAGAGTTTGTCGGTGAGCGACTCGAACATCGGAGGAGGAAGGCTGTCAGACGCCAGCGGCAAATCGACGCAAAAAACGCCCCGCCGCAAGCCCTGTCGGGCCGCCGCCGACTTCTGTCTGTCCTTTTTTCACCTGTGGCATAGGCTTTTTCCACGTCCGATGATCCTGCCCAAGAACAACCGTCTTAGTCCCGATGAGCTGAACGAAGTCACTCAGATCGTGAGTGCCTTCGGTTGCCGCATCCAGCCGATCGTGGGTGCGATGCGCACCATCTACGCGATCGTGGGTGATGAGCGTGATGACTTGATGATTACGCGGCTGGAGGGGCTTACCTATATCGACCGGATTGATAAGATTCAGTCACCGTTTCGCCTGATGGATCGGCGTTCGGATCTGGCGACGCACCGCATCCGTTTGGGCGGAGTGACATTGGGCGATGAGCTCTTCATCATTGCCGGACAGTGCACGATCGATCCGAAGAATCCTTCATTGCTCTATGAGACGGCAGCGGCGGTCAAGGAGGCGGGCGCGCACGTCCTGCGCGGTGGCGTGTGGAAGCCTCGCACCAACCCCTACGCCTTTCAGGGGGATACGAAGTCGCTCGATATCCTCATGGAGGCGCATCGCCGCACGGGTCTTCCGGTCGACGCTGAGGTGATGGACGAGCAGCAGCTGCGTCTCGCGCTCGACGCCGGCGTGCACATGCTCCAAGTCGGCGCCCGTAATGCGCTGAATTACTCGCTGCTGCGCGCGATCGGTCGCGCGGTGGCCGAGCGCGAGACGGTGGTGCTACTCAAGCGCAGCCTGCACATGGGGCCGATCAACGAGTTCCTTTCGGCTGCCGAGTACATCGCCTCGTTTGGAAATCCGAACATCCTGCTCTGCCCGCGCGGCACGGCCCCGACGCTGGACGGCTACCGCAATCATCCCGACGAAAGCATTACTCCGCTGCTCAAGGAGAAGACTTGGGCCCCGGTGGTGGTTGACCCCTCTCACTCGGTGGGGCGGGCCAGTTACGTGCCGGCGTGCGCCCTCGCTGCGATCGCCTACGGCGCGGACGGCCTGTGCATTGAAGCGCACGTCAAGCCGACCGAGGGCATCGGGGATGATCCGAAGCAGGCACTGACGCCGGAGGTTTTGGCCGATACGATCGTCCAAGCCCAACAGCTTTGGAACCTCCGCCGGGCCTCCCGAGTGGGAACAGCGGTGTCCTGACCTTTCCTCGCGCGGACTTTTCTTCCTCCATGTCGACGACGCTTATTCTCACGGTCATTGGCACGGATCGTCCTGGCCTGGTCGAATCTATCGCGGCGGTCGTCGCGGCCCATGGGGGCAATTGGCTGGAGAGCCGCATGGCGCGGCTGGGCGGCCAGTTCGCGGGGATCGTGCGAATCGAGGTGCCGAGGGAGAGGGAAGTCGGGTTGCGCGACGCCTTACGTGCCGGCGCGGCTCGTGGACTGAGTGTTACGGTGGCGGCGGGCGAACCCACTGTGGTCGGTCTCCCGGGCGAGCTTGGTGTGGTGCGGGCGCGGCTTGAGTTGGTTGGCCAGGATCGTCCTGGAATTGTGCGGCAGGTGACCGCCGTCCTCGCGGCCCACGGCGCCAACGTCGAAGATTTCGTCTCCGGTACCGAGAGTGCTCCAATGTCGGGAGATCGGCTTTTTCGCGCGACGGCGCTCGTCGCGCTCCCGCCGCGAGCCGACCATGCGGCGCTGCGTCGGGCACTTGAAGAAATCGCCGAGGATCTCATGGTCGACGTCGACCTCCGTGCCGTCGACGGGGCCTGAGGGCACGTCCACCCAGACTTTTGCTCTTTCGATTCAGCTACAACAGGCTGAGTTGATCGTCGTCGGCGTCGCTTACCGCGATTTTTTTCCGAGGGCGCGCAATGGGGCCCTGCGCGGGCAAGGTAACGCTCGGTTCGTCTGACTCCAACTTGGCGAGGATCGTCTTGGCGCGGTCGATGACCGCGAGGGGGAGGCCGGCAAGACGGGCGACCTGGATGCCATAGCTGCGATCGGCCGCCCCAGGGACAACGCGACGAACGAACACGATGTCGTCGTTCCATTCCTTGACCGCGACGGAGAAGTTGCGGAGGCGCGGCAGGTGCTTGTCCAGTTGAGTCAGTTCCTGATAGTGCGTGGCGAACAAGGTGCGCGGCCCCTGCGTCTCTCCACGATGAAGGTATTCGACCACGGACCAGGCGATGGAGAGTCCGTCGTAAGTCGAGGTCCCGCGACCGATTTCATCGAGGACGATGAGCGAACGGTCGGTGGCATGGTTTAAGATGTTCGCCGTCTCGTTCATCTCGACCATGAAGGTCGAATTGCCTCGGGCCAGGTCGTCGTTTGCTCCCACCCGCGAGAAGATGCGATCGACCAACCCGATCCGACAGCGGCGGGCCGGCACCCAGCAGCCCACCTGAGCCAGCAGGGTGATCAGCGCGACTTGGCGAATGTAGGTCGACTTGCCTGCCATATTCGGCCCGGTCAGCAGAGCGATTTGGGCCTCGCTCGCGGAAAGGTGGGTGTCATTCGGCACGAAGGCACTGCCTCCCTCGCTGGCACGGAGCATCTGCTCAACGACGGGATGACGTCCCTCCTCGATTTCGAGAGCGTCGCCTTCGTCGATCTCCGGCTGGACATAACGGAAATCGCGGGCGAGGTCCGCCCAACCGGCGAGAACATCAATCTCAGCGAGCGCGTCGGCAGTGTGGCTGAGCGCAATCGACTCATCGAGAATCGCCTCGACCAGTCCGCCAAAGAGCTCCTTCTCGCGCGCGAGTGCATTCTCCTCGGCGTGGAAGATCTCCTTTTCCTTTTGCTTGAGGGCCTCCGTGACGAAGCGTTCACCGTTGGCCGTGGTTTGTTTGCGGATGTAGTCCGCCGGCACGAGGTGGAGGTTCGACTTGGTGATCTCGATGAAATAACCGAAGACTGAATTGTAGCGCACCTTGAGGCTACGAATCCCGGTGCGCTGCTGTTCGCTGGCCTCCAGATCCGAGAGCCAGGTGCGGTTTCCTGAAGTCAGGGAGCGGAGGCGCTCGAGTTCGGCATCGTGACCAGCGCGAATGAAGTTTCCGTCCAGCAGGTCGGCGGGGAGCTCATCGGCGAGTGCGAGGTGGAGACGTTCTCTGAGGTCGGCCAACTCCGCGATGCGGTCGGCGAATCCCGCGACGGCTGGTCCGAACGTGAGGAGTGTGGCGCGCAACTCCGGAAGCTGGAGCAGCGTATCGCGCACACCGCCGAGTTCGCGTGGGTTACGCAGGCGGTTTTGGAGGCGACCGAGGATCCGGGGAATGTCGCGGATTTGTCCGAGCCGGGTGCGGAGCTCCGCGAGTGAACGGGGGGAAGCCAGCAGTTCACCCACCAGATGGTGCCGACGGCGTAGTTCGCTGAGGTCCAGCGGCGGAGCGGCCAGCCACCGCTCCAGAAGGCGTGCTCCGGCGGCGCTGCCGGTCCGATTGACCGCTTGGAGTAGCGAGCCTTCTCGTGTTCCCCGAATCGATGTGAATACCTCGAGATTGCGCAGCGTTGCGGGATCGAGCAGCAGGCTGCCCGCGCTCTGATACAGGCGAAGGGAACGAAGGTTTCCGGGTTCCGCCCGCAGGTTTTCGGTCGCGTACTGCACGAGGGCGCCTGCGGGTCCGAGGCCGGCATGGCCCTCGGCCAATCCGAAGCCGTCGAGGTTAAGAACTTGGAGAGCCGAGGCGACCACACGCGCGCCCGCCGCCGCATCGAACTGGAAGGCGGGTAGCTCGGTGCAGAGTCGTGCGCTGCAGAAGCCGTGCAGCGCATGGCGCCCGGCGTCGTCATGAGGTGCAGCTGCCCAGGAGGCGAGTGCGCCTTCGGGCACCAGCAACTCGGTCGGAGCCAGTGCGGTGAGGACGGGAAGGAGTCGCGCGATATCGGGCTCTGATGCGAGACGAAACTCTCCGGTGGATAGATCGAGCCATGCCGCGTGCAGGCCGCTGCGATCGACGTGCAGCGCGGCAAGGTAGTGGTTGCGTTGCGCGTCGATCTGGTCTGCCGAAAGCGTCGTGCCCGGAGTGAGAATGCGGGAGACCGCGCGTCGTACCAGCTTACCGGCCTTGGCGGGCTCGGCCTGATCGCAGATGGCTACCTTACGACCGTGGGCGAGCAGCTTGGCGACGTAGGTATCGAGCGCCTGCGCCGGAAGGCCCGCCATCGGGTGGTCGATGCGCTTGGTCAGCGTCAGTCCGAGCAGGCGGGAGGCGACCACCGCATCGTCGAAGAAGAGTTCAAAAAAGTCCCCAAGTCGGAAGAGCAGCAGCGTGTCCTTCGGCAGCGAGCGCTTCGTGTCGAAGTACTGCTGCATCATCGGCGTGAGCTTTTCGACTTCCGCTGACATGGAGGCGGGGGACGAGGGAAACGGACTGATCCTGCGAAGGGGAGGATTTAGTACCGCAGCGTCACGCGGCGACCCGTGCGAGCGGATTCATAGATGCCCTCGATAATCACCATGTCGCGGCGCCCCAGCTCTGCCGGAGTTGGGACGGGTGTTCCTTGCCGTAGCGCGAGCGCGAGTGCGTCGAGGTGGAGGGTCTGTTGGCGGACGACGGGGTAGGACAGGGGGCCCTCATGAGTGCGCGCCTTTAGGCCGCGATAGCTGTAGGCGGGCTCGAGCTCCATCCAGCCGCGGGGTCCCTCCGCGCGGAAGCGATTCATGTTGTCCGCATAGCTCGTGAAAAGGTCGGCGCGGGCTCCGTTCGCGAACTCCATCGTCCAATCTAGCGCTTCTTCCACGTCGACAAAGAGGTCCGGGCGCTTCTTCGGCCGTTCCCTCGCCGTTAGGGCCACCGGATCGGCTTGGGCGGCAAGGCAAGCCTCGTGCAACGCGTAGATGCCGACATCCATGAGGGGACCTCCGCCGGCGAGCGCGCGCTCAGCCCGCCAGACCTTGCGACCCATCGTGAAACCGAAGCCGCCGGACATCGCGAGGTACGGGCCGTCCGTGCCGGCCTGAGCGCGGCGAATGAGTTCCTGATGATAGGGATCGAAGTGCAGCCGATAGCCCATCGTCAGCGAGCGATTGGCCGCCGTGGCCGCCGCCATCATCTGATCGCACTCCGCGACGGAGATCGCCATCGGTTTCTCGCAGATCACGTGCTTTCCGGCGCGGAGCGCGGCGATTGAATGCTCGGCGTGGAGTGAGTTCGGGGTGACCACGTAGACGAGTTCTGCCTCCGGAGCCTCGGCCATACGGGCCATCTCAGAGTAATTCCAGACATTGCGTTCCGGGAAACCGTGCTCTCGAGCCCACGCCCGGCCCTTGTCCGCCGAGCCGGTCACCACACCGACGAGTTTGAGGTGTTGGGACTCCTTGATGGCCGGAAGCAATTCGCGGGTGGAATAATTCCCGAGCCCTACCAAGACGATACCCATTCGGCGTGGCTCGGTCGCGGCGTTCAGCGAGCGGGGCAGCAGGTGGGCGGCCGCCGCTGCGGCGAGGCCGGTCGAGGTTCGAGCCAGGAAACCGCGACGAGACAGGGACGACGAAGGGTGGAGAGGAAGCATCGCGCGAGTGTGCGCGACGAGGCGTCCCGGGCAAGCCGAGGCTTGTGCGGAACTAGGGGAAAAGTCCGCGGCTCTGCTTTGCCTCCGCTACCCGCCCGATCCCGAGGGTCAGGGCCGCCAGGCGGCGGCTAAACTTGAATTTCCGCCGCTGGTACTCCACGGACTCCTTGGCCTTGTCCAGCATGGCAAAGAGCTTCGTGAGCACCTCGTCGCGCGACCAGTAGAAGTGCTGCAGGTTCTGGAGCCACTCGAAGTACGAGACGATCACCCCGCCCGAGTTGCAGAGGATGTCCGGGATGAGCTCAATGTCCCCGCGTTGATCCAAGATGCGGTCGGCCTCATTCGTGGTCGGACCGTTCGCGGCCTCGGTAAGAATGCGGCACTGGAGACGCTTGGCGATATCGGGCGTGATCACGCGCTCGATGGCAGCGGGCACCACCGCAGTACACTTGAGGGTCAGTAATTCCTCGTTGGAGATCGCCGTCCCTCCGTCGAATTCACGCAGCACTTTGTTGTACCGCACATACTCGAGCGCCCGGCGTACGTTGATTCCATCGGTGTTAAAGAATGCCGCCGTGTGGTCGGAAATCGCCACGATCTTTGCGCCGTACTGATCGAGCGCGACCGCGGTTTCTGCGCCGACGTTCCCAAAGCCTTGAATGGCGACGGTGGCCTGCCCGACGGGGATGCCCAAATCCTCGAGGTAACGCTTGAGCAGGTAGGCTACGCCCGCGCCCGTGGCCTCCCGGCGCCCTTGAGAGCCGCCGAGAGCGATTGGCTTGCCGGTGACGATGGCGGGTTCGAGGTGGCCGACGTGACTCGCGTACGTATCGACCATCCAGCCCATGATGGTCTCGTTCGTACCCATATCGGGCGCCGGTACGTCCACCTGCGGGCCGATGAACGGGATCAGTTCCTGCATGTAGCGGCGTGACAATCGCTCGATTTCGGCCGTGGACAGTTGCGCCGGATCCACGATCACACCGCCCTTGGCACCACCATAGGGAAGACCCACGAGCGAGCATTTCCAACTCATCCACATGGCGAGTGCCGCCACTTCTCCAATGGTCACGCCTGGGTGGAAGCGGATTCCTCCCTTAGACGGCCCAGTTGAGAGGCTGTGCTGCACGCGGTACCCCTCAAAAACCGAGACCGATCCATCATCCCGGCGAATGGGCAGCGAGACCGCCAAGCAGCGTTTGGGCCACTTCGTGCGATCGCGGATCGCTTCCGGCAGGTTAATCGCATCGGCAGCCAGATCGAATTGCCGACAGGCCATACGAAAGACGTCCGAGTCGTACAGGGGTGAAACGATGACTTTGGACATAGGGGCGGTGGGGCAGGACAAGCCTATCCTTCCCTCGGACCTTGGCAAATCGCATCGGGTCCCGGGCTCAGGCGGTCCAGTGACTTTAGAAAGCGCGTTGCTGCGCGACAGTAGCCTGCTTAAATCCCGCGTCATGCAATCGCTGCTCGCCAAGATCATCGCCTGGCTCGCGGAGAAGGCGGTGACCGTTGTGGCCATCGTTGTACTCGGCGTGGTGGCGAGCGCGCTTTGGATCTTCATCCGAGAGCAGCAGTTGCGTGAGCGCGACCGCACGGTCCGGCAACAGCAGATCGTCGCTGAATTGAGTCGTCAGGAGGCCCTGCGCGCCGCCGCGGAGGCTCAGATCGAACGGCTTGCGACGCAGATCGCTGAGGAATCGCAGCGAGTAGAGCGAGCCGCTCGACTGGTTCGGACCCTGGGGGACTTGGATACGTGGTGGCAGCGTTGGTTTGGTGATGTGGAACAGGCGCGACGCAATCGTGAGCGTGCCGAGTCACTGCGGCGACTGCAGGACCAGGCGGCGGCTCGGCTGCGGGAACTCGACCTCGGTCGCGCCGAGGCAGGCGAACGCCTCTCGGGCGTCCTTGCGAGCGAGACGGAACTCCGTCGGGAGTTGCGGGCGCTAGAGATCGCCCAACCGGAGTGGGTGCGGTACGTGGTCCGCGGGTGGGAGCGCGCGCAGATCGGTCTGATGATTGCGGTCGCTGCTTATCTGTTCGGACCGAGTCTCTGGAAGCTCTGGGCGTATTTCCTCATGGCTCCGCTTTTGGCTCGTGCGCCGGGTGTGCGCGTGGGCAGCACGGAGGCGGCGGGATTGCGCCCGGAGACGAAGGGAGTGTCGGTCGATCTTTCGCTCTGGCCAGGAGAGTGCCTCGAGGTGCGTCAGCGTTTCTTGCAGGCGAGTGATGAGGGGCTGAAGCGGCGCACGCGCTTGCTCCTGGATTGGAGGCATCCCTTGACCAGCCTAGCCTCGGGGCTCGTGGAGTTGACCGCCTTGCGCAATCAGCGCGCCGGCACCGAGGCCCGAGTCACGCTGGCTGATTCGCGTGCGGCGCAGCAGGAGCTTTGTGTGCTTGAGGTGGCTGCCGGGAGTTCGCTGGTCCTGCGGCCCCGGGCGCTGGTGGCGGTTATCACGCCTGGCGAGCAGCGGCTCAGGCTCCGTGCACGCTGGCTCCTCTCGCATTGGCTTTCGTGGGCGATGCTGCACTTCCGGGTCTTTGAACTGCAGGGCCCCTGCCGGCTGGTCATCACTGGGACGCGTGGGGTACGGGTGGAGACACTCGGCGGGAGTGATCGTCCGCCGGCGCGCCGTCGCATCAACCGTGGCGCCGCGATCGGGTTTAGTTCCGGTCTGGAGCATCGCGTAGTCCGCGCCGAAACCTTCTGGGCATACTATCGCGGCCACCATCCGCTGCTGGATGATCTTTTCTCCGGGAACGGCACCCTCCTGTGTGAACAGGCGGGGCGCGGGGAGACTGACTCCAGCGGTCGACGCTGGAGCGCGGCGTGGAACGGCTTTCTGCGTGCGATCGGTCTGTAGTCGCGGACGTTACTCGACTGATCTGGGACGGCGGAGGTGTCGACTGAGGTACGGCGCAGTCGGGCTGGAACGGCGACGGACTAGGTCGGCAAGTGGACCGCTGAAAAGCAGCCGTCCCCCGTCGGGTCCTCCGTCTGGCCCGAGCTCTACGACCCAGTCTGCCTCAGCGATCACATCCAGATGATGCTCGATCACGATCACGGTGTGCCCCTGTTCAACGAGCGCATGCAGAACTCCGATGAGGCGCTCGCAGTCACTCAGATGCAGGCCGATGGTCGGCTCTTCAAGAAGGTAAAGGTTGCGTACGGCGGTGCCGCGCGCGCGGTCGCGCGCGCCGGGCAATCCGGCCGCTAACTCGGAGACGAGCTTAAGTCGTTGCGCCTCGCCTCCGGAGAGCGTGGGCGAGCTCTGTCCGAGCGAAAGGTAACCCAGGCCACAGTCGACCATCAGTCGGCACACCGCCGCAAGATTCGCGTGAAAGTCGAAGAATTCGACCGCCTCCTCGAAACTAAGCTGCAGGACCTCGCCGATATTCTTTCCCTTCCAGCGGATGTCCGCGACCTCCGCACCGTAGCGTAATCCGCGACAGTCGTCGCATGGCAGGTAGGTCTCCGGCATGAACGCCATCTCGAGCCGGATCCTCCCGGCACCCTCGCAGGTGGGACAGCGTCCCCCCGCGGTGTTGAAAGAGAACCGGCTGGCGGTGTAGCCGCGGACTTTCGAATCCGGGAGCGTGGCGAAGAACGCACGAATGACGTCAAAGATTCCCAGGTAGGTCGCCGGAGTGGAGCGGGGTGTCTTGCCAATTGGAGACTGATCCACCTCGACCACCGACCGGAACGAGGCCGCACCACGCAGTTCCGCAAAGAGGGCCGCCGTGTCTGCGGATGCTGACTTGATGCGTCGCGCTCCCTTGAGGCGATCGACTCCTTCCGTCCGTGCCTGCTCGACCCCGCGCCCGATGAGTTCATGGACCAGGGTCGACTTGCCCGCGCCGCTGGGGCCAATGACCACCACCAGGCGCCCGAGTGGAAGGGAGACATCGAAACCGCGGAGGTTTCGGGCGCGGGCGCCCGTGAGGGTCAGCCATTGCCGCCGATCGCGTGGGGACGGTGGAAGCCGATACGCTCCGCGGGAGGGATGGACGATGCCCCGTCGGAGAAGCCGTCCCGTCACCGATGCGCTTGTCGCGCAGACCTCGGCTGGCGGACCTTCCGCGAGGATGCGTCCTCCGTGAATCCCGGCACCGGGACCGAGGTCGATCAAGTGATCCGCGCGAGACATGAGTTCGTCGTCATGCTCGACCACGAGGACGGAGTTTCCCTTGTCGCGCAGGCGCTCGAGGGTGGCGATGAGACGTTGGTTGTCGCGGGCATGGAGCCCGATACTCGGTTCGTCGAGCACGTAGAGTACTCCGGCGAGATTCGTGCCGAGTTGTGCCGCCAGTCGGATTCGTTGCGCTTCACCACCGGAGAGCGTGTCGGTCGGGCGGTCGAGTGACAGGTAACCCAAGCCCACTTCGTCCAGAAACCGGAGCCGCTCACGGATCGGAGGGACAATGTCCTTCAGGATCAGGCGGCCGCGCGCATCCAGCTTGATGCGGCTCAGGCTACGGAGCAGCCCGGCGGGAGTCTCGGCGAGCAACTCGGGCAGCGAGAGCGGCAAACCCGAGCGCATGGGGAGGCGAACGGCACGGCTGGTGCGATTCAGCCGAGCGCCGTTGCAGTCGGGGCAGGGACTGCCTTCGCCGCTGACATCGTCGGCCTGTTCGAGTCCAAACTCTCGCAGTCGACGAAGAGCCTCCTCCGCATCGTCGCCTCCGCCGTCCTCGACCTCAAGCATCCACGGGAAGATCCGCCCATGGCCCCGGCATGAGGGGCACCAGCCGCGTGGCGAGTTGTGGGAGAAGTGCTTTGGGTCGAGCTCCGGAAAGCTCTCCCCGGTCTCGCTGTCGGTGCGCGTGGTGGAGAACCACGAGAGGACCTCTCCGCGCGGAGTGAGCAGGAAGCACGCGCCCCGACCCAGTCGCAGCGCCTCTGCCAGCGGATCGCGGCCGCGCTCGCGGCGACCCCGTTGCCGCAGGTCGGCCACCACGACCTCGATGTCATGTTCACGATATCGATCCAGCTTCTCGAAGGTCGCCACGGGCCGGAGCTGACCGTCGATGCGCATGAGTTCGTAGCCGTGGTTCGCGATCCAGGTTGCGATTGGCTGATGGTGGCCCTTCCGCCCGCGCACGAGTGGAGCGCAGAGATAAAGATGCGCGGCGCGACGGGCTGGCGCCGACCGGAGCACGCGCGTGAGCAGTCGGCGTAACTGCGCGAGGCTCAGCGGCTCGACTGCGCGGCCCGTGTCGGGATGGTGCTGGATTCCAACCCGCGCGTAGAGAAGACGGAGGTACTGGGCAACCTCGGTGATCGTCGCCACGGTGGATTTGCGTGAGCCTCGGGTGACGCGCTGCTCGATCGCGACCGTCGGCGGGATGCCCTCGATGCGGTCGACCTCCGGCCGCGGCAATTGCTCAACGAACTGACGCGCGTAGGGCGACATCGATTCCATGAACCGGCGCTGTCCCTCAGCGAACACGATATCGAACGCGAGGGTCGACTTTCCTGAACCCGAGACGCCGGTGACCACGACCAGTTGCCGCTGCGGGATCTCGAGCGAGAGATCGCGCAGATTGTGCTCACGAGCGCCGACGATCCGCAAAACGCCTGAGCGCCAAGTGTCGCCCCCAGGCGGCGGCTGCCTCGGAGCCTCGGACAACGACGGGGCAGCAATTCCGAGAGCGCTGCGCAGGAACGGCGACGTCGCGGTTGCCTGGGCTGCGACGATCTCGGGCGTTCCTTCCGCAACCACCTGGCCGCCGCCTAGGCCAGCCTCCGGACCGAGCTCGATGATCCAGTCCGCGCTCTTCAGGACATCGAGATTGTGTTCGATCACGATCATGCTGTGCCCGCGGTCGACGATCTGCTGCATCACCGTGAGCAAGCGAGCGACATCATGACGATGGAGGCCGGTGGTCGGCTCATCGAGCAGGAGCAAGGCCGGCTTTCCGTTCGATTCGTCGATCGGTCCGAGATACTTGATCAGCTTGAGTCGTTGGGCCTCACCGCCGCTGAGCGTGTTGAGGGGCTGTCCTAGTGTAAGGTACCCGAGCCCGACTGCCTCCAAGGCTTTGAGCCGGACCTGCACCTTGGGGTGATCGTCGAACAGCGGCAGGGCTTCGGAGATACTGGAGGCCAAGAGATCTGCGACCGACCGTTCTCGCCAAGAGATGGCGAGGACCTCCGGACGGAAGCGACGCCCCTCGCAGGTGGGGCAGGGGACAAACACGTCGGAGAGAAACTGCATCTCCACCCGCTCGTAGCCGAGACCAAGGCAGTGTTCGCACCGACCATCGCCGGCGTTGAACGAGAAGCTCGAAGCACTGAGGCCGCGTTCCCTCGCCTCTGGAGTGGCGGCGTAGAGTTCGCGGATCGTCTCCCACGCCTCCGTGTACAGAGCCGGATTCGAGCGTGGCGTGCGCGACAGTGGCGACTGGTCGACGAACACCACATCGGCGAAATCGGTCGGTCCTTCGATGCTGGCGATCTCGGCGGCGTCATCCGTGAACTGATGTCGTAGAGCCTGCAGCCCTTGGAACAGCGCGTGGTCGAGAAGCGTGGATTTACCCGAACCGGAGACGCCGCTCAGGCACACCAGACGTCCCAGCGGTAGCGCAACGTTGAGGGCCCGCAAATTATGCTTGGTCACGCCGCGCAGATAGAGCTTGGGCGTCTCGGCCGAGACGGTGCGCCGCCGAGCGGGGGGCCGAAGATCGCGCCGTCCGAACAAGTAGTCTCCGGTGAGGCTCGCTCGATCGGCGGCAAGTTGACTCAAGTTTCCGGAGAACACCACCTGCCCCCCGCGCGAGCCAGGTTCGGGCCCGATCTCGATCATGTGGTCGGCGGCGCGGATCATGGACTCGTCGTGTTCCACCACCACGACGGTGTTTCCGACGTCCGTCAGGCGTCGCACAATCGCGATGAGCCGATCGACGTCGCGGGCGTGGAGTCCGACGCTGGGTTCATCGAGGACAAAGAGCGTGTCGACCAAAGAAGTACCGAGGCAGGAGGTGAGATTGACTCGCTGCACCTCGCCTCCGGACAGTGTCTTTGACGGACGATCGAGGGAGAGGTATCCAAGTCCAACCTGCTGGAGGTAGCGGAGACGCGTCACGATCGCCTCGTGGGCGCACGCGGCGGAGCGCTCGGTGACGTTGGCCGCGTCCTCGGTCAGCAACGGAAGCAGTGAGTCGACCGGTAATTGATAGAGCTGAGGCAGGGTGTGCCCGCGCCACTGCCAGCAAAGCGATTCCGGCTGGAGGCGCGCGCCAGAGCACGCGGGGCAGGGGTTGTAGGCCCGGTAGCGAGAGAGAAAGACGCGGACGTGCATCTTGTACGTACTCTTCTCAAGCCAACGAAAGAAACCCTTCACACCGTACCACGCCTTCGGCCACTCGCGGCCGGGCTCGCCGTAGTCGGGCTCCCCGTCGACCACCAGCGCGCGATGGTCCGGCGACAGATCCGCGAAGGGCGTGTCCACCGGGATGCCGCGGCTGCGGGCGAAGCGGATTAGGTCCTTCTTTGACTCTCCGTAGACCTCGCCTTCCCAGCATCGGATGGCACCCTCGCTGATTGACTTAGAGCCGTCCGGAATAGCGAGGCGGTAGTCCACCTCAATCACGCGGCCGAAACCACGGCATTGCGGACAGGCCCCGAGGGGTGAATTGAAGGAAAACAGCGCGGGGGAGGCCGCGCGGAAGCGCTGCCCGGTGACGGGCGAGCATAGTCCACGGCAGAACCGGCCGACCTCGCGTAGGCCCTCGGGTACGAGCACGCGCAGTTCACCGTTACCAAAATGGAGCGCGGTTTCCGCCGCTTCGACAAAGCGTGCCCTCTCTCCCTCGGTGATCCGCAGGCGGTCTTGGACGACCTCCACCTCGCTCGTACCGGCGAGCGGATCAGCCTCTCGCAGCAGATCCTCGATTCGAGCGACGATCGGTTCGCGGCTCGGGTCGACGGGCACGATGACCCGCTGATACGTCTGGCCCAGGAGCGACGCCAGCACTTCGCGCCAGGCCAACTTCTCGGGACGGCGCACGCGGAACGTGACAAGAAGCGTTTCGCCGGGGTGGGCTGCCGAGATGCGTTGCCAGATTGCAGCGGGATGATCGTCGTTGATCAGCAATCCGGTCGCGGGATCGTAGAGGCGGGCCACCTGTGCGAACCAGACTTTGAAGAAGTCGGTCAGCTCGGTCATTGTGCCGACGGTGGAACGCGAGGTCTTGACCGTGTTGGTCTGCTCGATCGCGATGGAGGGCCGGATGTTCTCAATCGAGTCGACCTGAGGTTTGCTCAGCAGGTCGAGAAACTGGCGGGTGTAGGCGCTGAACGTTTCGACATAGCGTCGCTGGCCCTCGGCGTGGAGCGTGTCGAAAACGAGGGACGACTTACCCGCGCCACTCAGACCGGTGACCACCACGAACTTCCCGAGCGGGATATCGAGATCGAAGCCCTTCAGGTTATTCTGCCGCACGCCGCGCAAGCGGATGCACTCCGGACGAGCGCGCGGCTTGAGCGCGGAATTCGGACCGACGGAGGAAGAGCGAGAGGCCACGCCTCAGAGGAAGCGATGGTTCCGCGAAAACTCAACGCCGCCGGCGCGGCGTCGCCTGAAATGACGGAATGGCCTCTCGTTGCTGGAGCAGCTGCAACGCGCGGCTCTCTGCAAGTCGCATGCGGCGCTTCCGCGCCGGAGCGAGGTCGTCGTAGCCGGCGAGGTGGAGAAGCCCGTGAACAAGATAGAGGGTGAGCTCTTCCGCGAAATCACGCCCCGACTCGCGAGCGTAGCGCAGTGCGGTGTCGACCGACACGCACACTTCTCCGGCCGTTCCAGCGAGGGTATCGGCTTCGAACGTGATGACGTCCGTCAGGCTCGGGTCCCCGAGGAAACTGCCATGGAGCTCGGCGAGGGCGGAGTCGGTCAGGAAGACCAGAGAAAGTTCGCCGGCCGGGAGGACGCTGGGGCAGGAGCCTGCCTTGGTGGCGAGCTGCGCCCGGGCGCGGGAACGGGCCTTCGGCAGCAAGTGAGGGACGTCGGCCGCGAGTACGCGGAACCCCTCATCGAGAATCGCCACCATCCGCCGCACGGCGACGTTCGGCACACGGACGCCCGGGTGCCTTCGGGCAATCAGCACTGACCGGATTGCCGCCGTGCTCACGACGAGGCCCGCGTCGGAACCTCGCCGGCGCTCGCAGTGGGATAGGCAACGCGGCTGTGCAGCATGTTCAGCAGGGTGAAATTGAAGCTGCTCTTGATGCGTGTCAGTTCATCAAAGGTGAGGGGGGCCTCGTCGAGCTGGCCATCGGCGACGCTCGCGCGGACGACCTGCTCGATCATCTCGCTGAGATGCTGTGGCGTGACGCGTCGGATGGAGCGCGACGCGGCCTCGCACACGTCGGCGAGGTGGATGATGGCGCTCTCCTTGAACTGCGGCCGCGGGCCATCATAACGGTACGTGGTCTCACACACCCGCGAGCCGTCGCTGCTTTCGCGCGGGGCGAGGCGCGAGGGCAGAGGCCGGGAAACCTCCTGCATCGCGCGATGGAAGAAGAAGCGGATCAATGTTGTGCCGTGATGTTGCTGAATGACGTCCACTACCGCGCGGGGCAGCTTGTGTTTAAGGGCGAGATCGACGCCGTCCTTCACGTGCGCCTTGATGATCAGGGCCGAGAGTGACGGATTGGCATCGTCGTGCGGATTCACTCCGTCGCGCTGGTTCTCGACGAAGTAATCCGGCTTGATGGTCTTGCCGATGTCGTGGAACAGGGCGCAGACGCGGGCCAGCAGGGGGTTGGCGCCGATGGCGTTTGCCGCATTTTCGGACAGCTGCGCCACGACCAGCGAGTGGTGGTAGGAGCCGGGCGCCTCGAGTTGCATGCGCCGCAGCAGCGGATGATTAAAGTCGGTCAGCTCCAACAGCGTGATGTCGGTGGTCCGCCGAAACAACGCCTCTAGGACGGGCAGCAGACCCACGACCAAAATGCCGGAGAGAAGCCCGGTGACCGCGCCGGCGACCATTTCACCCAGCACGGTGGCCACCGGCAGCCGGTCGACGATGCCGAGCAGCAGCGCGAAGCCGGCGACCGTCGCACCACCGAGAAGCGCGGCGCGGACGACTCGGCCACGCTTACGGCTGGAGCGGGCCGCAAGGACTGCGACCATGGAACCGACGAAGGAAAGGACCAGAAGATCGAGGCGGTTGCCGTAGATGACCGCAGTGAAGATCGAGATCAGCAAGGCGGTGAAGATTGCGGCACCGGAACTGACTAAAATCGCGACGATGAGAGGGGCGAGAGCCGTTGGAGCCAGGTACGGCAGCAGCGCTCCGGCTTCTGGATTTTCGGCGAAGAAGGGGAGGGAGCCGGCTGCGTGGGTGGCGCGAACCAGCAGCAGGTTCGTCAGAACAGTGAGGGCGAGCAGCCCGAGCCGAGAGTTACTGGCCAGCGTATCGGAATCCTCGAGCCGAAGGTAGATCACGCTCGCCAGCACCATCGCCAGGACGAGCAGGATGCGACCGGATAACTGCAGGCCGTCGTTTAGGCCGATGTTCACGTCGGCGAGGAGCGCCTTCCGATGGGCCTGCAGCGCCTCGTATTGCTCAGTGGTGACGCTCGACCCTGGCTCGACGAGTGTCTGGCCGCGCTCGACCGTGACCGCGATCGGTCGCAAAGCCTTGAGTGCCTCTTGCTGCAGCCGCTCGGTCGCCGCCCGGTCATACACGAGGTTCGGAGACAGACCATTCTGGAAGATGCGGTAAAGCGCGAGTAGCGCCTCCCGGCCCAGCCCCTCCGCGCCGAGATTGATTCGCAGGAAGGTGTGAGCCTCCTCGAGCGACTGGACCGAACGCTGTGCGACCTCACCATCTGGCTTGAGTACGCGAAAGACGGTCATGCGCCCCTCGGTCTCGGCACCCACGATGGACCCATCGTGCACGCCCTCCGCGTAAATCTCGCGCAGCACCACGAGCGAACTCTCCATCAACTGGTAGCGAGCCTTGGCGTCGCCTAGGTCGAGGAAAAGGGCGACATGCTCGAGTCCCGCGCGATAAGGCCCACGCGCGTTGAAGTCGTTCACGATCGGCGCGAGGGCCGCAACCCTGAGGGTGCCCGGCGGGTGATCCTTCTCGAAGCGTTCAAGCGCATCCACGAGATCCCGAATGGCCGCTTCGAAACGATGGAGCGTTTCCTGGTCGAGCCGGTACACGGGCGGAGTCCGATCACGCACCTGCTCGTTCTGCAGGCGGGTTCGCTCGGCGCTCTCGTACGTGAACGGCACCGAAGCCGTGATGCGCACGGCTGCTCGCTGATTGGGCAGGAGAAAAATGTCACTACTCGACACGCCCACCGAGCTCACGAGCACGATTGCCGCGACCGTGGCCACAAAGATGAGCCCTGCAATCAGGCGGCTGGATTCCCATTGGTCCCAGCGGGCCGAGATGCTGGCGGCTCGGAGCCGCTTGCGAGGCCCGGCCGCGCCGCCGCGGAGTAGCTTCAATCGATCAAGGAGCGGCATGGCACCGACACCCCCGAGGAGAGGAGCTCATTGAAGCTGAGTTGCAACTAATCCACACAACTCGTGACTATCCCACGTTTTCGTCGCTTTGACCAATCGGGTTTTTGTAACGGTCGTAGGCCTCGATGATTTTTAAGACCAGCGGGTGACGGACCACATCGGCACCGCTAAACGTGTGCAGGTCGATGCCCTCGATCCCCCGCAGGATCCGGCCGACCTCGACGAGACCGCTTTGCTTGCTCCTCGGAAGATCGATCTGTGTCAGGTCGCCGGTAACCACCATCCGTGAGTCCTCGCCCAGTCGGGTCAGGAACATCATCATCTGTTCCGGAGTCGTGTTCTGGGCTTCGTCGAGGATGACGAAAGCGTTGTTCAGGGTGCGGCCGCGCATGTACGCCAACGGGGCAATTTCGATAACCCCTTTCTCCGTCAGCACGGTAATGTCCTTGGCATCGAGCATGTCCTGCATCGCGTCGTACAGTGGACGTAGGTAGGGCAGGATCTTCTCGCGTAGGTCTCCGGGCAGGAAGCCGAGGGTCTCGCCTGCCTCCACCGCGGGTCGGGTCAGCACGATGCGCTGGATCTGATTCTTCAGCAGGAGGCTGATCGCGTGCGCTACGGCCAGATACGTTTTTCCGGTGCCGGCCGGACCGATCCCGAAGACGACGGGATTGCGCATCATCGACTGCAGATAGAGTTTCTGGCCGAGGGTCTTCGGTACGATAGTCTTGCGCTGGGTGGTGATCACCAGCGGCTCGCCGAAGAGTCGGCGGAGCGAATCGACCTCCCCGCGAGCAAGTGTCTCAACGATGCGCACGAAGTCGTTTGAGCGGATGGCGACGCCCTGGGTGCGAAGGTCATTGAGGAAGCCGAAGAGCATCTCCACTCGCTTGACGTCCGCTTCGTCGCCCTCGATGCGCAGCCAGTCGTCCCGCGCGACGAGGGAGGCATGGAGGAGGCGCTCCACAACGGAGAGATTTTCTTCGCGCCCTCCGTAGAGTTGATTCAGGTGGCGAGGAGTGGGATAGCGGAGCGTGCTAGTGGCCATGGCGGACGCGAGAGGAAGGCACTTGCTTCGGCCGTTCAGACCGGGCTGGCCGAAAGGGTGCGGGCTGCTTCGGAGAGCTTGCTCCAAGTGGCGTCGAGCGCCTCAGGGAGGATCCGCGTGTCCCCAAGCACGGGCATAAAGTTAGTGTCGCCGGTCCAGCGTGGGACGATGTGGGCGTGCAAGTGATCAATGCTGCCGCCGGAGGGACGGCCGAGGTTGAAGCCGATGTTGAACGCATCGGGCTTCATGACAACGCGGAGCAGGCGCTTGCCGAACGTGATTTCGGCCAGAAGGTCCGCACCCTCTTCCGGAGAAAGCGCCTCGAGATCGTCGACATCGCGAAAAGGGATCGCGAGGAGGTGCCCCGGATTGTACGGGAAGCGATTCAGCATCAGGTACGAAAGCCGGGAGCGGTGCACAATGAGTGCGGACCGATCGTCCCCGAGACGCGGCAGGTCAGAGAAAGGGCGGGGAGTCTGCGGTTCCCTCGGCCCGGCGACGTACTCCATGCGCCAATAGGGATGCAGAGAGGCGAAAGGGGACTCCATGGGTGCGGAGGTGGATGCAATCCGGTGGAGGTCCAGAAGTCAAAGCCGGCCTGCCGCTCGCCGCTTGCGGAGTCGGAAAAAACTGCTTGAAGTGCCCCTTCGATGAGCGCCTCTCCCTTCGCCCCTCCTCCGTCATCCCAGCCTCGTCGGCGGGTGGTCATTACCGGCATCGGTGCCGTCACGCCGTTGGGGTTAACTGCTCCGGAAACATGGGCCGGCATGGTCGCGGGGCGTTCGGGCATCGGTCCCATCACGCGGTTTGACGCGAGCCTGTGCAGCGCACGGATCGCCGGGGAAGTGCGGGGGCTCGATCCATGCCGCGCGCTGCCGGCGCCACTTCATCCCCGCGGCGCGACCGGGGAACCGGTCACGGCGGCCTTCACGCCGAAAGATCTCAAGAAGTTCGGCCGTTTTACCCATCTCGGCGTGTGTGCGGCCGTGGAAGCCTATGCGGATTCCGGCCTCGATGCCGCGCGGAGCGAGATCCCGGCTGAGCGGATGGGCGTAAACCTCGGCGTAGGCATCGGCGGGTTGCCGGAGATCGAGGCGATGCAGGAGACCTTCAAGTCCGGAGGATTCCGGAAGATTTCGCCCTTCTTCATTATCCAGATCGCTCCGAATCTGCTTTCGGGGCAGGCGTCCCTCTTGCTCAATCTGCGGGGGCCGAACATGTCCATCGCTTCAGCGTGCGCGACAAGTGGGCATGCGGTCGGAGAGGCGGCCGCGGCGATCGCTCGAGGGGATGCTGACGTAATGATCGCGGGTGGAGCAGAGTCGACGGTGACGCCCCTCGCCATCGGCGCCTTCGCGCAGATGCGCGCGCTCTCCACGCGCAACGATGCTCCGGAGCGAGCGTCACGTCCGTACGATCAGGATCGCGACGGGTTCGTCCTTTCCGAGGGCTCGGTCGTCTTCGTGCTCGAGGAATTGGAAAGTGCACGGCGCCGTGGCGCGAAGATTTACGGTGAGGTCCGCGGGTATGCGGCATCCGCCGATGCCTACCACCTTTCGTCACTCGCCGAGGGTGGCGAGGGTTCGCAGCGCTCCATGCGCCGCGCGTTGGAGACCGCCGGTCTTGATCCGCAGTCCATCGACTTCGTCTCGGCGCACGCGACGTCGACTCCCGGTGGAGATGGGGAGGAGGCGGCCGCGATTGCCGCCGTGTTTGCCGCGAACCTGTCGGGGCTGCACGTCAGTGGGGTCAAGTCGATGGTGGGCCACCTGCTGGGTGGCGCCGGTGCGATGGGACTCTTTGCCGCGGTCCTGGCGATTCGCGACGGGGTGATTCCGCCGACGATCAATCTGGAGAATCTGGATCCCGCCGTGGCGGCGCTGGGGTTGCAGATCGCCGCAAACCATGCGGTGCACCGACCCGTGCGTGCCGCCCTCGCCAACAGTTTCGGTTTCGGCGGCACGAATGCCTCGCTCGTCGTAGCGGCGGTCTAGCGGCTGTTCGGGCGGGAGGCGTCTGGCTTCGCGCCGCCGAGCAGACTGCGGCGGCGGGGGTTCTGCAGCACCGCCCGCGCGGCTTCCTCTTCCGCGGCCTTTTTGGAGGGGCCGGACCCGCGTCCGATTTCCTCTCCCCGCAGCCTGACCGCGACTTCGTAACGGCGATCGTGGTCCGGGCCGGTGGAGGCGATCACATCGTAGGTCAGCGCCTGGGTGCCGTGAAACGGGTGCACCTGCTCCTGCAGTTGTCCTTTGGGGTTTTCCTGTGGCGTATCCAGCCCGGTCAGACGCGGAGCAAGTTCGCCGTACCATCCCCGCACCACGGCACGGGCGGTTGGCCAGTCGGAGTCGCAGTAGACCGCGCCGATCAGGGCCTCGAGGGCGTCCTCCAGCGCAGCATCTTTGTTCCGGCCGCCCGTCGCCTCCTCGGCGGGTGACATCCCGAGCGCTTCCGCCACGCGCAATTCCCGTGCGAGCTGCGCCAGCAAGGTGCCCTTGGTCAGGGCGGCACGGCGACGAGAGAGGTCGCCTTCCCGAGCCTCGGGGAAGGCCGCGAAGAGTTGTTCGCTCAACACCAATTCCAGAACCGCGTCGCCAAGAAACTCCAGCCGCTGGTTCGTCTCAAGTCCGCCCGTGCCTTCGGCGGCGCAGGAAACGTGCGTCAGTGCCTGTTCGATCAGGCGGCGATCTCGGAAGCGGTAGCCTAGGCGCTCCTGCAAGGCATCGATGGCAGCACTCGGGCTCATGAACTGGCGCTGGTGTAGCGGCGGAGACCGCGGTGGAACATAAGGACCGCCAGTGCGAGCCACAGCGCCGCAGCGCCCGCGAGCCAGAGCCCATGGCGCGGCTCGAGGCCGTGGCGCAGCGTTTGCGCAGGCACGTTCGTCACGACCACCAAGGGTAGGGCGTAGACGAACACGATGGAGGCGATCCCGCGCAGCGCCTCTCGGGGGAGGCGAGAGAACTCATTCAGAGCAAAGTAGCCTCCCTCGACGCCTTTGGCGCTCTGGATCCAGAACACCAAAGAGATGAAGAACAGAAGAGTCGCGTAATGAATCGCGAGCCCGCACAGAATCATGCCGGCGTAGGTCACCCACTGCAGCGGTGTCGGAGTCAATCCAAGTTGATCGGCCGCGTAGATCACGACGCCGAGGGCGATCGGAGCATTGAGGAATCCGTCGAGGTCGATCTTACGAGTCGACACCATGAACAGCACCGGTCCGGGTTGGGCGAGGAAGAAGTCGAAGGTGCCGGTCCGCACGTTGCGCCCCATCTCAAACAGGTTGGTCCAGAAGAACCCCATCAGCAGTCGCTGCACTAGCAGGGACGTTCCAACCAGCATGGCCATGTCCCACGGCCCCCAGCCTGCGATCGATTCGGTGTGTTGGTAGATGACACCAATCAGGCCAAGATTCACTCCCATCCAAAAGAACTCCACCAGCGACCACATGATGAAGTCGCCGCGAAACATCATGGTTCGCACGATGGAATAGCGGGCGCCGGCCAGCCAGATTCGGACATATTGTGCGGCACGCATGACCAGATGCTCGACTTAGCCCCCGACCGCCGTGTGGCGTCGCAGGCCGCGCAGCCAAAGGAATTGCGCGACGCCATACAGGGCCAGCACCCAGAACAGCTGGATCCCGAGTCCTTGAATGGCGGCTTCGGGAGTGGCGATGCGACCCGTCAGCAGGGCCGCCGGGAAATACATCTGATAGTAGTAAGGGAGGTACGACGACAGCTCGTACAGCGGCGCGGGCAACAGGTCCAAGGGAAACACTTGACCGCCCAGCATCGTCTCGACCGCCAGCGAAAGGATGATGAACGACTGAATCTCGAGGAACCAAAAGGTCAGTAGCCCAAAGCAGTAAGCCAAGGTGAACTGCAGGAAAGCGGATAGGATCAGGGCGGGCACCGCGGCGACATAGGTCCACGTGTCGGTCGGGTACTCCAGATGCGGCCAAAGAAGGGGGAGCGCGAGGAGCAGGGGGATCAGGGCGAGCGAACCGGAGACTAGTCGCGCGGCGACAAAGATGCTGAAGCGATAGGAGAAGTAGTGGATGGGCTTGAGCAAAAACTGATTGATCAACCCATTCCGGATCTCCTCGGACACCTCGTAATCCTCATTCATCGCACTGATGAAAAACTGTAGGACGAGGATCGTGATAAAGTACGTGAGCGTCTGACTGAGGTTGAAGCCGGCGAGTGTCTCCTGACCGGTGAACGCGGCACCCCACAGGATGAAGACGTAGGCGAGGTGCAGCAGGGAAAGCGAGGCGCGGACCGCAAAATTCCAGCGGTAAACGAGATTGCCCTGCAGCCCCAGCACGAAGGCATGGCGGTACTTGGCCAGCGACATAATCGAACTCAGCTCAGGAGGCCGACTTCAGCTGGAAGCGGGCGATCACTTCCTTGGCGAGGCTGCGGTAGGCGGAGGATCCAGGCGAGAGAGGGTCGTAGGCGAAAATGGTTTTACCGAAGCTCGGCGCCTCGCTGAGACGGATTGTGCGCGGAATCACGCTGTCGAATACCTTTCCCGGAAGGTGCTGCTTCACCTCCTCCACCACTTGGCGCGACAGGTTGGTGCGGACGTCGTACATGGTCATTACCACGCCGCCGAGTTCCAGAGTCGGATTTACCCCAGCCTGCTTGATGCGTTCAAGATTGCGGAGGATCTGGCCCAGGCCCTCAAGCGCGAGGTACTCACATTGCAAGGCGATCAAGAGAAAGTCGGCGGCCGCGAGACTGTTCATCGACAGCACGCCCAAGGAGGGAGGGCAGTCGATGACGATGGCGCGGTACTTTCCGGACTCCTTGATCGGGGCGAGTGCCGTCTTGAGGCGCCCCAAGTATCCTTCTGCGCCAGCCAGTTCGATCTCGGCCGCCGCGAGGTCTTCCTCGCTGGGGAGCAGGAACAGATTGTTGTACGCCGTGGGCACGATCTTCTCGAGTGCTGTGCCTTCGCCGCGGAGCGGCCCGTACAGGCTCGCCCCCTCGCGTTTCTCGATCCCGACTGCACTCGTCGCATTTGCCTGCGGGTCGAGATCGACCAGCAACGTGCGAACCCCCTTTTCTGCGAGCGCAGCGGAGAGATTCACGGCCGTCGTCGTTTTTCCGACGCCGCCTTTTTGGTTGGCGATAGTGAAGATAAGCGAGCGCATGGGACGGGTAGGAGGGTGGCCCCGACAGGGTCCGGGCCGCAAGCCCGCTTCGCGAGAACGCGGGCCGGAGTCTAGCCTCGACTTGGGCGCCGCGCTCCAGAAGCTCTCTAGACGCGACTAACCTGCATTGCTCGTCGCGCCATCCCGATGAAGATCGTTCACGTCGCCAGCGAAGTCTTTCCCTACGTCAAGACCGGTGGGCTGGCGGATGCCGTGGGTGCACTTGCTGGCACCTTGGCGGATCGCGGGCACGAGGTGGCGGTCTTTCTCCCGGGCTACCGCCGCGCGCTCGAGCACCCGTCAGCTCAGAAGGCGGAAAGGCGGCTGCGTCTCAAGATTGAGATGGGGGATCGCTTCGCCTCATGCGACGTCCTCGCCCTACAAGCGGCCCCGCGCCTCACCGTCTATTTCATCAGTCGCGAGGAGTTTTTCGATCGCCAGGGCATCTACGGCAACGGTGAGCGTGACTACGAGGACAACGACAACCGCTTCATTTTCTTCGCCAAGGCGGTCGTCGAAGCGCTCCGTCTGCTGGACCTGAAGGCGGACATCGTGCACGCGCATGACTGGCCCACGGGGCTGCTGCCACTCTTCCTGCGCTACGAAGAGAGGAGGCACGGCGTGATGCTAGCGCTGCGCACTGTCTTCACCGTGCACAACATCGCCTTCCAAGGGGTGTTTCCGATGAAGTCCTTCTCGCGCACTAATCTGCCGGAGGAGCTCATGGGAATCGACGGGCTCGAGTATTACGGCCAGATGAGCTTCATGAAAGGGGGGCTGCTGTTCGCGGACCACCTGACCACCGTCAGCCCGCAGTATGCCCGGGAGATTCAGACCCCGGAATTCGGGTGCGGGCTCGATGGCGTGATTCAATCGCGGGCCGCGGATTTGGTGGGCCTGTTGAATGGGATCGATTCCGCGATCTGGAACCCGGCGACCGACCCCGCACTGGCGGCAAAATACTCGGCGGATGACCTGTCGGGGAAGAAAGCGTGCCGTCTGGACTTGCTGCGTCGGCTGGGGTTGGACCTCGCCTTTCCAGGGCCCATTTTTGGGATCGTGGCGCGCCTCACCGAGCAGAAAGGCATTCAGCTGGTGCTCGCCAATCGTCGCTTCTTCGAGGCGAATCCGGTGGCCCTCGTCGTGCTCGGCACCGGCGAACCCCGTTTCGAGGCTGGTTTACGAGACCTCGTGGCTGCCATGCCGGGGCGGGCCGCGCTCTCGACGCGACTCGATGAGACGATGAGCCATGTCGTGGAGTCGGGGTCAGACTTCTTCCTGATGCCCTCGTTGTTTGAGCCGTGTGGACTGAATCAGATGTACTCCCAGGCCTACGGAACGATTCCGCTCGTCTCCCGCGTCGGTGGCCTTGTGGACACGGTCATTGACCTCGAAGACGCGCCGCAGGAGGGCACGGGAATCATGTTTCGGCCGACCGCGGCGGGGCTGGCGGAAGGACTGGACCGGGCGCTGGCCCTTTATCGCGATTCGGCCGCGTTGCAGAAGGTTCAGCAGCGCGGTATGCGACGCGACTTTAGCTGGCGGCAGGCCGCGGTCGCTTACGAGCGGCTTTACCAAGACGCGCTCTAAGCCGAGTCGATTGGTTTGTCCCGAGCGCTTGCGGCGCAGCGATTTCTGCGCACCCGTATCGTTTGACGATGTCTGGTGCACCCACCCTCCTTTGGTTCCGAAACGACCTGCGTGTGCAGGATAACCCTGCGCTGGTGGCGGCGATCGAGCGCGGGCAGGCCATCGTGCCGGTGTACATTCTCGATGATGCAGGGGAGGGAGCTTGGCCTTTGGGTGGTGCGTCGCGTTGGTGGCTGCACGGTTCGCTGATGGCGTTGGACCGGGCGCTGCGGCAGCAAGGGCTCCGGCTGACCGTGGCGAGCGGGGACAGCGCCACGGTCTTGAAAGAGCTGGTTGCGACGACCGGTGCTCGCGCGGTCTACTGGAACCGTCGCTACGAACCGGCCAGCATCGCCCGCGATAGCGCCATCAAGTCGGACCTCGTTTCCCGCGGTATCGATGCGCGCAGCTTCAATGCCGGACTCCTCTTCGAACCCCAGACGATCGCGAACAAGCAAGGACGTCCTTTTCAGGTGTTCACTCCCTATTGGCGACACTGCCTGACCTTGCCGGTCGGGGCGCCGGCGACGGTCCAGAGCGGCCCCCTCCGTGCTCCGGCCTCATGGCCTGCGACACGCCCCCTCGAGTCTCTCGGACTACGTCCCACAATTCCGTGGGATCGCGGGTTCCACAGCGCGTGGACGCCCGGTGAGGACGGGGCGCAGCAGCGGCTCGCCCAGTTTCTTTCTCAAGCGGTTGCGGCATATGGTGAGGCTCGGGACATTCCGTCCATCGAAGGTGTGTCGCGGCTTTCCCCTCATCTGCATTTCGGCGAGATTGGTCCGCGGCAGATCTGGGCGGCCGCGGCGGCGCTCGGTTCCTCGCGCGGGGTTTTTCCGGCAAACGTGGGTGTCGCCAAGTTCCTCGCCGAAGTGGGTTGGCGCGAGTTCGCTCATCATCTCCTCTATCACTTCCCGCAGACTGCGGCGCAGCCCCTGCGGATTGAGTTTGCACGCTTCCCGTGGCGCGCCGATCCAGGCGGCCATCTGCTGCGCGCCTGGCAACGTGGGCGCACCGGCTACCCGATCGTCGATGCCGGGATGCGGCAACTCTGGGCGACCGGCTGGATGCACAACCGGGTGCGCATGATCGTGGCATCGTTTCTCGTCAAACACCTGCGGCTCTCCTGGACCGAGGGTGCGCGCTGGTTCTGGGACACCTTGGTGGATGCGGATCTCGCCAGCAACACGTTGGGGTGGCAATGGAGCGCGGGCTGCGGGGCTGATGCGGCCCCGTACTTCCGAATTTTTGCGCCCGTACTGCAGGGAGAAAAATTCGATGGCGAGGGCGAGTACGTCCGGCGCTGGTGTCCCGAGCTATCCCGCGTTCCAGCTCGGTTCATCCACCAACCGTGGACCGCTCCGGAATCGGTGCTGCAGGCGGCGGGCGTTCGGTTGGGCGATTCCTACCCGCGCCCCATCGTAGATCATGCGACCGCGCGTGCGGAGGCATTGAGCGCATTCCAAAGCTTGCGCGCGTGAGCGCATCACGGGCCGCCACCATGCCTTCCGTTCGCCATCTTGTCTTGGTTCTTGGAGATCAGCTCGACCTCGAGTCAGCGGCGTTCGACGGTTTCGAGGCGAAGCGGGACGTCGTCTGGATGGCCGAGGTCGCGGGAGAGTCGGAGAATGTGTGGTCGACGCAGGTTCGCACCACGCTGTTTCTCTCGGCCATGCGGCACTTTCGCGAGCGCGCGACCCGGGCGGGCTACCGGATGGACTACGCGGCGCTCGACGATCCGAACAACTGCCAGACACTCGCGGGTGAGTTGCGGCGCGCGGTCACTCGCCTGCGGCCGAATCGCCTCATCGTGGTGCAGCCGGGCGAGTGGCGGGTGCAGGACGCACTGAGGGAGGAGGCCCGAGCGCTCGGCCTTGAACTCGAGGTGCGCGAGGACCGGCACTTTCTTTGTTCACCCGCTGATTTCGCGCGCCACGCCAAGGGGCGTCGCCAACTCCGCATGGAGTTTTTCTATCGGGAGATGCGGCGTCGGCACAATGTTCTCGTCTCGGCGGACGGAGAGCCAGAAGGCGGCGAGTGGAACTACGACCACGAAAACCGCGAGAGCTTCGGACGCACGGCGCCGACCGCGCCCGCCCCGAGGACGTTTCCGCCGGATCGCATCACGCAGGATGTCATCGCGCTCGTCCGTGCGCGCTTCCCCGATCGTCCGGGCGATCTCGAGCGCTTCGACTGGCCCGTGACCCCGGATGATGCGGTCAAGGCGTTGGAGGACTTCGTGGCGCAACGGCTGGTTCAGTTTGGGCGCTTCCAGGACGCGATCTGGGTCGGGCAGCCGTGGCTTTATCACTCCCGACTGGCCGCAGCGATGAATCTGAAGCTGCTTGATCCCCGCCGTGTCATCGCCGCTGCGACGGCCGCCTACCGCGAGGGCCGCGCGGAGTTGGCCGCTGTGGAAGGTTTCATCCGTCAGATCCTCGGCTGGCGGGAGTATGTTCGCGGCATCTATTGGCACCTCATGCCGGAGTATCTCGGACGGAATGCGCTGGGCGCCGAAGAGGCGTTGCCGAACTTTTTCTGGACGGGTGACGTACCGATGGCGTGTCTTCGCGATGCGATCGGACAGAGCCTTTCGCTCGGCTACGCGCATCACATCCAGCGTCTCATGGTGACCGGCTTGTACTCCCTGCTGCTGGGGGTGAAGCCGCAAGCGGTGCACGCTTGGTACCTTGCGGTGTACGTGGATGCTGTCGAGTGGGTCGAGCTTCCCAACACCCTCGGAATGTCGCAGTACGGCGATGGCGGGGTCATGGCCTCCAAGCCCTACGTCGCGACCGGACGGTACATTGAGCGGATGAGCAACGCCTGCCGTCAGTGCCGCTTTGATCCGGCGGAGGCGATTGGTCCGCGAGCCTGCCCGTTCACGACTCTCTACTGGGATTTCCTGCTGAAGCATCGGGACCTCCTGCAGAAAAACCCCCGCATGAGTCTGCAGGTACGCAACGTGGAAAAACTGACCCCGGAGCGGGTGCGTCTGATTCGCGCTCAGGCGCAGGAAATCCGGGCCAACGGTGGAGTGCCGGCGGCGATCGATGGAACCTCGCTGCCCCTGTTTTCATGAGCACCATGCGACGCAAGGGCGACCTCCCGACGAAGATCTGCGTGGCCTGCGGGCGTCCGTTCACCTGGCGCAAGAAGTGGGAGCGCTGCTGGAATGAGGTGCTGACGTGCTCGGAGCGTTGCCGACGGGTGCGACGCAGCGGTAACCGTGTCGAGCGCGCGCCAGGACAGACTCCACCGGCTCAGTAACGACAACCGGCTCTCTTCCGTGATGAAACTTACCTACCGCATTCGTCTTGAGCGCTCCGCTGCGGAGGCGTTTGCCTGGCATGAGCGTCCCGGCGCTTTTGAGCGCTTTGCGCCGCCTTGGGTGCGGACCGAGGTGCTGCATCGCTCGGGCGGCATCCGTAATGGGGGGCGCCTGGAGATGGTTCAATTTCTCGGTCCGTTGCCCTTGCGCTGGGAGATCGAGCACGTGGACTTCATCCCCGGACGTCAGTTCTGCGACGTGGCCCGCCGCTCTCCCTTTCGTCGCTGGCGGCACGTGCATCGAGTGGAGCCGCTGGGTGCGCAGGCCTGTGAGTGGATCGACGAGCTCGACTTCTCCTTCTGGGGGGGGCGGCTGGCCCACGGCCTTCTGGGCGGCACGACGCGTTCTGAGTTGGATCGTCTGTTTGCCTACCGGTACGCGCGACTCAAGGCAGACTTGGAGGCGATGCCGCGTGCCGTGACCGGACGCGTGGTTCTGGCGGGAGCGTCGGGCTTGGTCGGTTCGGCGCTGGCGGCCTTGCTCTCAACGCGCGGCTACGACGTGCTTCGATTGGTGCGTCGGCCGGCGCACGCTAGCGATGAACGTTCCTGGGATCCGCAGCGTCCGGAGACCTTGGGTGATGAGCTATCCGGGGCCGCCGCGCTCATTAGTCTTGGCGGAGCCGGAATTGCGGACCGCCGCTGGAGCAGGGAGCGAAAGGCGGAGCTGCGCTCGAGCCGCGTGGACGGAACGAGAGCATTGGTCGAGGGATTGCGACGCACACCTCGCCCTCCCGCCGTGTTTCTTTCGGCCTCCGCGATTGGAATTTACGGAACTACCACGAACGGGTTTGTCGACGAGACGGGGGCACGTGGTGAGGGTTTCCTTGCGGACCTCACCGACGAGTGGGAGCGGGAAGCGGCCCGGGCCGAAGAGGTCGGGGTGCGTTCGGTTTTCCTGCGGACGGGTATTGTGCTTTCGCCGCGGGGTGGAGCGTTGGCCCGTATGCTTCCGGTGTTCCGCTTCGGGCTGGGAGGGCCCATCGGATTGGGGAAGCGGGGTATGAGCTGGATCTCGCTCGAGGACGAAATCGCCGCAATCGCGTCTTTGTTGTCCCGGCCAGACGCCCGCGGCGCCTATAATCTCGTGGCGCCAAATCCGGTCAGCGGCGCGGAATTCGCGCGCGAACTCGGGCGGGCTTTGCGTCGCCCAGCCGTGATGCCGGTGCCGGTTCCGGCGTTGCGCGCGGCCTTCGGAGAGATGGCCACCGAGACCGTTCTGGCTAGTCAGTGGGTCAAGCCCACTCGACTGCTCAATGAAGGGTTCGTTTTTCAGCACCCGTCCCTCGGCGACGCGCTCCGGGATATGCTCGGGACGAACAAGGTGATATCCCAAATCGATTCATGAAGCGAAACATTGCGATTATTGGCGCGGGTGTGGCCGGCTTGTCGGCAGCGCGCGTACTCACGGCAGCCGGGGCGCGCCTCGTGGTTCTCGAAAAGAGTCGCGGCCTGGGTGGTCGCATGGCGACCAAACGCGTTGGCGAGGCTGTCTTCGACACGGGAGCACAGTATTTTACCGCGCGGGAGGATGGCTTTGCGTCTGAGGTCCAGCGCTGGGCGGATCTTGGCAAGGCCGAGCGGTGGCCAGGCTCCACGCATCGCTGGATCGGCCGCGGCGGTATGACGGCGGTGCCCAAACTTCTGGCTGAGGGTATCGACGTCGAACGCGAACGTAAGGTCACGGCGGCGCGGCATCATCCCAGCGGTTACTGGGAACTGGACATCGAGAACGAGGGTATCTTGCGCGCTGAAAGGTTGGTCCTGACGGCCCCGATGCCGCAGGCGTTGGCTTTGCTCGATGCCGGGAACGTTCGACTTCCGGATGCCATCGCAACGGAGCTTCGCGGCGTGACCTATCGACCCTGCTTAGCAGCGCTGCTCGTGCTGGATGGTCCAAGTGCGGTGCCGCTGGAAGGCGTCGCTCCCAGCGAGGGACCGTTGCGTTGGGTGGCGGACAATGCGCAGAAGGGACTCTGTCGACCGACCGCCGTGACGCTGCACGCCACGGGGGAATTTTCTGCGCGCGAGTACGGTCGTCCCGAAGCCGAGGTGCTCGAGCAGATGATTGCCGCCGCGCGAGCCTGGCTGGGCGACCGCACCGTCTCCTCAGCGACCCTCCACCGCTGGCGGTACAGCGAGCCGGTGGGCTCCTTGCCAAAACCCTTTGTCTGGATGCCCGATCTCTCCTTGGGCTTCGCGGGGGACGCGTTTCTCGGTGGACGGGTGGAGGCGGCAGCACTCTCTGGAACTGCACTCGGACAGCATATCGCGACCCAGCTCACCCCGGTGCCGAGTGACCTCTAGTCGCGGCTAAAGATTGCGGTTTCCTTCAGCCGCGCGACGTACACGCTCTCCGTGGCCATTGTGTCCCATGTCCGACGCTGTCACCTCCCTCATCCCGCACCGCCCTCCCTTCCTTTTTGTCGACGAGATCGTCAGCGAGACGGCTGATTCGCTCGTGGCTCGTCGGACCTGGCGGGCGGAAGAGGACTTTTACCGCGGGCACTACCCGGGTGCCCCGATCACCCCGGGCGTGCTGCTGTGCGAGGCGGTGTTCCAGACGGGAGCTCTTTTTCTGGCCCGGGCGGCGGGGCCAGAGGGGATGTCGACTCCTGGCGTGCCGCTCCTCGCCAAGATCAGCGACGTGCGCTTTCGACAGCCGATTTACCCCGGCGACACCGTGCTGATCGAAGTCCGCCGTAAGGAGCGACTCGGTGAGTTCAGTCTCATGACCGGCTCCATGCGCAAGTCCGACGGCGCGCGGGTGCTCAGCGTGGAGTTCACCGTGGCGTGGAAGACTCCTTCGTCCGATACTCCGGCCCACGTTCAACCCTCCACGTAGACGCTCCATGGCGGACTTTCTCAACGTTTCCGGCAAGGTGTTCGTCGTGATGGGAGTGGCGAACCGCAAGAGCGTCGCCTGGGCGATCGCCAGCGCTTTAGAGGAGCAGGGCGCTAAGGTCATCTACAGCGTCCGCAGCGAAACGCGGAAGGCCTCGCTGGCCACGCTCCTCGGCGACCGACCCACTTTCGTGTGCGACGTGGAGCGGGAGGGGGCGTCGACGGCCCTAGCCGCGGCGATCGCCGCCGCTGGACATGGACCGGTCCACGGTCTGGTTCATTCCATCGCCTTCGCGAATTACGCGCAGGGGTTTAAGCCGTTCCACCAGACCTTGCGGGGGGACTTTCTGCAGGCGACCTCCATCTCGGCATTCTCCTTGGTCGAGTTGGCCGAGGCTTTCCGGCCACTCTTCGCGCCGAATGCCTCCGTCGTCAGCATTGGCATTTCATCGTTGCTGGTGACCCCGGATAACTACGGTTACATGGGCCCGATCAAGGCGGCGCTTGAATCGTGTTCGCGGTTCCTCGCGAAGTCCTTCAGCGCCTTTTCGGAGGTGCGGTTCAACGTGGTGGGATCCGGGCCCCTTAAGACCAGCGCCTCGGCGGGAATTCCAGGGTACCTGGAGAGCTACCTTTACGCGGAGAAGTTGACGTTCCGAAAGCGCGCGCTTGCCACCGCCGAGGTCGCGAATGCCGCGCTGTTTCTCTTGAGTGAGCGCAGCAGCGGAATGAACGGGACGACGGTGGTGGTGGATGCGGGATTGGGTTCGAACGAATTCGACGCCGAGGTCATCCGCTTGGCGATGCGACCCAAGCAGTCCTGATCATGGCGCGGTTCCATTTTCGCTCCACTTGCATCGACTCTTTGGCCGCGGTCTTGCCGCCCGAGCGTCTCAGTAGCGCAGAAATCGAGCGACGGCTCGAACCGCTGTACCGTCGCCTCCGCCTGCCGGAGGGACGCCTCGAACTGATGACGGGTATTCGCGAGCGGCGCATTTGGCCGATCGGGACCCGCCCCTCCGACGCGAGCGCGGCGGCCGGTCGAGCGGTCCTGGATCGCTCATCCGTTCCAGCAGAGGCAGTCGAGTTGTTCATTCATGCTGCCGTGTGTCGCGACATGCTCGAGCCTGCCACCGCGGCGTTCGCGCACCGCAAGATCGGCCTGCCGGCGAGTGCTCAGATCTTCGACCTTTCGAATGCGTGCCTCGGGTTCCTGAACGCGCTCACGGTCGCCGGTGGCTTGATCGAGTCCGGCCAGATTCGCTGCGCTTTGGTCGTGGCGGGAGAGAACGGTCGTCCCCTCGTCGACGAAACGATTCGCCACCTCGCAACGGCTCCACTCACCCGCGATCAGATCAAGCCCTACTTCGCCAATCTCACGATCGGCTCCGGGGCCGTTGGTGCGCTGGTTTGCCACCGAGACCTCGCGCCCTCGGGCCATCGTCTCCACTCGGGCGTCGCGCGCGCGGCCACCGTGCACAGCGAGCTGTGCCAGGGTGATATGCACGGTGCCGACGCGCTCGCGATGCAAACGGACTCAGAGCGACTCTTGGAGGCGGGAGTGGGGCTCGCTGCAGAGACTTGGGACGAGTTCCGCGCCACGTCGGGACGCGGCGCGGATGGATTCGGCCGCTTCATCTGTCATCAGGTCGGTAGCGTGCATCGCCGGCGGCTGTACGAGCGACTTGGGCTGGATCTGACACGCGACTTCTCGACGTTTGAGGAGTATGGCAACATGGGCTCGGTCTCGCTTCCCGCGACGCTCGCGGCTGCAGAAACGGCCGGAGCGATCTCCGCGGGTAGTCACGTGGGACTCCTTGGCATCGGCTCAGGATTGAACTGTCTCATGCTGGACCTCGAATGGTGATGAACGCTTCCTCTCCCGTGCCCGACTGGCTGCGTCGGCTGTATCCGTTCACCCCTTTGTCATTCACCACGCCTCAGGGGGCGCGCATGGCGTTCATCGATGAGGGCCCTCGGCGGACGGAAGCGGTGCTGTTCCTGCACGGCAACCCCACCTGGTCATTCTTTTACCGCGATCTAATCGCGACGCTGAGCGGAGAGATCCGTTGCGTGGCGCCCGATCACGTCGGGATGGGACTGTCAGATAAGCCGGAGGGTTACGAGTACACCCTCGCACGACGCATCGCCGACGTGACGGCGCTGGTTGATTCGCTCGGGCTGACGCGGGTCCATCTCGTGCTGCATGATTGGGGAGGGGCCATCGGCTGCGGTTTCGCGGTGCAAAATCCCGAACGCATCGGACGAATCGTGCTCCTGAACACCGCTGCGTTTCGGTCACCCTTGATTCCACCCAGCATCGCCCTCTGCCGGACTCGTTTCCCCGGTACGGCACTGGTGCGCGGGCTCAACGCGTTCGCGGGGCCGGCGGTGCGCATGGCCATGCACCGTCGCCGACTCTCGGATGACGAGCGCCGGGGCTACCTCTTCCCGTACGATTCCTGGGCCAATCGCGTCGCCGTGAATGCGTTCGTGAAGGATATCCCGCTCCATCCCGAGCACGTCAGCTACGCCACGCTTAGTCAGGTTGAGCGAGGTCTTCCGTCGCTGCGGTCGCATCCGGTGAGCATCGTCTGGGGTGGCCGCGATTTCTGCTTCCACGACGCCTTTCTTGCGCGTTGGCGGGAGATTCTTCCCGAGGCGCGGGTCACGCGTCTTGCCGACGTCGGTCACTACGTCCTGGACGATGGTGGTGCCGAGGCGGTCGCGCTGTGTCGGAGCGGCGTGCTGGGAACCTGAGTGCCGGAGTGGTCCGGCGAAGCAGCGCGGCGTAGCGGACCTACGCCGCGGCGGATCGCTCTCAGGGAGTCGACGTCACCCGGGCCTCACGGCGAACGGTGCGGCCGGGCCGAAGTCCGGTGACCGTGCCGTCGCGGATCACGAACTGTCCCGCGACCAAGACATGATCCATGCCCTCAGCGTAGTGGTGTGGATCGCGAAAGGTAGACTGGGTCGCCAGACGCCCGAGGTCAAACGACACGAGGTCGGCGATGAAGCCGACCCGGACGAGTCCGCGCTGTCCGAGCGGAAACTGCCGGGCGGGCAGGTCGGTCATGCGCCGCACCGCTTCCTCCAGACTCATCAGCTGTTCGTCGCGAACGTAGTGAGCGAGGAATCGCACGTTATTGCCGTAGCCGCGCGGGTGGGGGACCCCGACTCCCATACGCCGGGCGCCAGAATCAGATGCGATCATCGTCAGCGGCAGCGCGAGAAACGCGCGGAGGTTGGGCTCGCTCATCCCATGAAAGACAGCCGAGGCCCCGCCGCGTAGTTCGACCTGAAGAATCGTGTCGAGCTGCGCGTCCAGCGAGTCGTTTCCGTAAAGTTTCCGGGCGGCTTCCGGCACGCTCATGCCGTTGAGTGAAGGATCTTCGGTGAAGTTCGCGATCACGGCGTAGGTGTAGTCGGTGCGCTGGCCGCGCTGGAGGGTTGCCCTCATCTCCGCCCGAATGCGGTCTCGTTCCGCTGGGTCGTCGAGGCGTTCGCGCAGTCGACCACGGCCGCCCTCGCGCGCAAAGTCGGGAATCGTCGTGCCGAGCGACGTGCTTGAGGCAGTATAGAGGTACTGGTCATGCGCGACCTGAACGCCCTCAGCACGGGCGCGGGCCAGGCGCTCGATCACCGGCTGCGTGAGTCCCCAGGCGGCGGGAGTGGAGAGCTTGATGTGCGAGATCTGAACCGGGGTGCCTGCTTCACGACCGATCGTGAGCGCCTCCTCGATGGCCTCAAGAATGCGCGCGTTCTCGTACCGCATGTGACTCGCGTAGAGTCCACCGGACTCCGCTGAGACCTTGGCCAAAGCCACGATCTCGTCTGTCCGGGCGAACGTGCCAGGCAGGTAGATCAGGCCGGTACTGAGCCCGACTGCACCGTCACGCATCGCAGCCGCGACCAAGGTCCGCATCTGATCGAGTTCCGCAGCGGTGGGCGGCCGGGCGAAGCTGCCGCCCATGACCTGCGCTCGCACGGTGTTGTGGCCGATCAATGTGGCGAGATTCAGGGAAGGGCGGGACGCTTCGAGCTTACGGAAGAACTCCGCGACATCCAAGGCCGAGCCTCCACAGTTGCCCGTGACCAGCGTGGTCACGCCCATGCGGATGAAGTTTTCTGCGGCAGGAACCTCGGCGAGGTCTTCGACATGAGTGTGCACGTCGATGAAGCCGGGGGCGAGGATTCGGCCGCGGAGATCCACCTCCGTAGGCGCGGAGAAGGGAACTGATCCCACCGCGACGATGCGGTCCCCGCTAATCGCGACGTCACCTCGGATGGCCGGCGCGCCACTTCCGTCAATGATGACGGCATTACGCAGGACCACATCCGCGCGAGCGGGTGCCGCTTCGGCAACCGGCAGGTATGACGCAGCGCACCAAAACAGGGCCGCAACGGCGAACCGCGGGGAGAATCGAACGGAGCGGGAAACTGGCATCGCGTCTCTGTTGTTCCGGAGTCACGCCGCGAGGGCGAATTTTTTCCGAAGTGCTCCTCTTCGTAATGAGCGAAACTGACTGAAGTGAGCGATTATGATGTATAGCGTTGAAGCGGGACGTCACGCGCACAAGGTCGAGTTGTGCTTACGGAGCAGCGCCGTCGCTCGATTCTTCGTCTTCTTGCCGACCAAAACACGGTCCGGCTGGAGGAGATTTGCGCACGGTTTGGAGTGTCGGCGGCCACGGCACGGCGTGATGCTGAGGCGATTGCGCGTTCGGCGCTGGCGCACCGTACGAGAGGAGGACTGCTGGCTTTGGATGCCGCGATGACGGAGCCCACCTATTCGCGGAAAGCGGCGGCCGCGGCTGGGACGAAGTCGAGGATTGGTCAGCGCGTGGCGGAACTGCTCCCGGAGGATGGCAGTATCTTTATCGATGGAGGGAGTACGTGTCTGGAAGTCGCGCGGGCGGTTCTCGATCGTCCACAACTCCGCATCTATACCAATTCTGTGACGTTGCTGCAGCTGGCCGCGGAAGGTCGGGCGAACGTGTACTCGATCGGTGGTGAGGTGCGCTCGGTGAGCTTGGCGCTCGTGGGTGCATTTGCGTTAAGTTGGCTGGAGCGTCTTCGTTTCGATGCCGCGGTGATTGGGGCTTCGGGATTGGACGCCGAGCAGGGGGCGACCACGACGGAGATCGCGGAGGCGGCGATCAAATCCGAGGCGCTCAAGCGATCTCGCCTGCGCATCTTGGTGGCGCACTCGGAGAAGTGGTCCAAACCAGCCGCGTTGCGTTTTTCCCCGTGGTCGGCCTTTCACCACCTTGTCACGGATCGCGCTCCGCCGCGGTCCGCCGTCGCGCCGCTCGCGGCTGCCGGCGTCGAGATCCATCTCCTTTCCTCCTCATGAAATCTGCCCGTCTCAACCGGCTGTTCAACCCCCGCACCGGACGATGCTTCGACGTCGCTCTCGATCACGGCTTCTTCAATGAAGGCGCTTTCCTTCCCGGGATCGAGGACCTGCCGACGGCCGTCGCACGGCTCGTTGAGGCCGGTCCCGACGCCATCCAGCTCACGATCGGACAAGCGCGCCACCTGCAGGGTCTGCCAGTCCGTCCGAAGCCCGCGCTGGTCTTGCGGACTGACGTCGCCAATGTTTACGGCACCCAGCTGCCCGAGGTCCTCTTTTCGCGCATGATCGAAGAGCCGGTTACACAAGCGCTGCGTGTCGATGCCGCCTGTGTGGTGGTGAATCTCTTTCGCATTCCGGGCGCCCCGACCGTAACGGATCAGTGCATCCAGAACATCCTCCGCATCAAGCCCGCCTGCGATGCGTTCGGGATGCCGCTGATGATTGAGCCCTTGGTCTTCCAGCCGAACGAGAAGGCCGGTGGTTACATGGTGGACGGTGACCCCAAGAAGATCATACCCCTTGTACGCCAAGCGGCGGAACTGGGCGCGGACGTGATCAAAGCGGACCCGACTGATGATGTTTCGATCTACCATCAAGTGATCCAGACGGCGGGTGGTGTACCGGTCTTGGTGCGCGGTGGTAGCAAGGCCCCCGAGGCCGAGATCCTTGCCCGCACCGAAGCCATCCTGAAGCAGGGGGCCGCCGGAATCGTCTATGGTCGCAATATCATCCAGCATCCCCGACCGGCGGCGATCACCCGTGCCTTGATGGCCGTGGTCCACGATGGGAAGACGGCCGCCCAGGCCATGGAGTACCTGCGATGAGCGCCTCCGAGATCTCAACTGTCCGCGTCGCCGTGATCGGCGCCGGCCTCATGGGCCGTGAAGTGGCGAGTGCGTTCGGGCGCTGGTTCGCGATCCTCGACTCGGATGTTCGCCCGGAATTGGTCGGAGTCTGCGACGTCAATCCCGAGGCCTTGAAGTGGTTTCTCGCTATTCCCGGTGTCCGCCACTTCGAGACCGATCCTGCGCAGTTGCTGCGGCATGCGGACATCGACGTGGTCTACGTGGCCGTCCCTCATCACCTCCACGAGAGCCTGTACCTTGACGTGCTGCGGACCGGGAAGGATCTCTTCGCGGAAAAGCCGTTCGGGATCGACCTGCCGAGCGCGCGCCGCGTGCGTGACGAGGCGGCGCGCCTCGGGCGGTTCGTACGGATTTCGTCGGAGTTTCCGTTCCTCCCGGGCGCGCTGAGGGCTCTCAACTACGCGCGGGAAGGGCACCTCGGGCGTCCGATCGAGGCCCGCTGCGCGTTCCTGCACTCGAGCGATCTCGATCCCAATAAGCCGATCAATTGGAAGCGCCAGTCGCGGTTCTGCGGCGAGGCCGGGGTCATGAACGACCTCGGCATGCACGTCGCGCATCTCCCGCTGCGGCTTGGTTGGAAGCCAGACAACATCTTCGCAACACTGCAGCGGGTGCACACCCAGCGACCGGACGGGAAGGGCGGCATGGCCGCCAGCGATACCTGGGACAACGCGACCGTGCGGGCCACCGCCACGATTCAGGGTGAGAGTGTGCCTCTGTGCCTGGAGATGAAGCGCCTCGCGCCCGGTGAGACCAACACGTGGATCTTTGAGCTGTTCGGGACCGACGGGGGCGTGCGATTCAGCACGAAGGAACCGAAGTCGTTCTGGACCTTCCAACGCGGCAGCGACCAACTGTGGCAGCGGACCGATCTCGGTTTCGCCACGCCGTTCAAGACGATCACCGGCGGCATTTTTGAGCCCGGCTTTCCCGACATCCTGCAGCAGATGTGGGCCGCGTTCTTCGCCGAGCGCAAGGGAACGCTCGGAGCGCGCGTGGGCTGCGCCACACCGGACGAGGCTGTTGCCCAGCATGAACTCTGGACCGCGGCGCTCAAGTCCGTCGCCGAGCGCCGCAGTGTCACGATTGCCGAAGTCGCTTCATGAATGACCCGCGAAACACCGCAGGACGCTCCGGTGTGATTGCCGGAGGAAATTGGATCGTCGATCACGTCAAGATCATCGACGCGTGGCCGCAGCAGGACACCCTGGCAAACATCCTCAGTCAGACGGATGCCAACGGCGGCTCGCCCTACAACATCCTCGTCGATCTGGCGAAGATGGGGGCCGATTTCCCGCTGGAGGCGGTGGGCTTGGTGGGGGACGACGCAGACGGTCGGTTGATTCGCGCCGAGTGCACGCGGCTGGGAATCAAGACGGAGGGGCTGCAGAGCACCCGGAAGGCGGCGACCAGCTATACGGATGTGATGAGCGTCCAGAGCACGGGGCGCCGCAGTTTCTTTCACCAGCGCGGCGCCAACGCCCTGCTCGGACCGGAGCACTTCGACTTCTCGAAGACCCGGGCGAAGCATTTCCACCTGGGTTACGCGCTGCTGCTCGATCGCCTCGACGGCCTGATCGACGGTGTACCCGGCATGCAGCTCGTTTTCGCGGCGGCCCATGCGGCCGGCCTGACGACCTCGCTGGATTGTGTCAGCGAGAGCGGTGACCGCTTCGCATCGGTCGTCACACCGGTGCTGCCTCAGGTCGACGTTTTCCTCGCCAATGATTTCGAGGCGGAGAAAATCACTGGCATCGCGGTGCGAAAAGGAGATCGGCTGGATCGTGCCGGCACGGAGGAGGCGGCTCGCCGCCTGATTGAACTGGGGGTACGGGCGTGGGTGGTGTTGCATTTCCCGGAGGGGGCCTGCGCACTATCGAGCAGCGGGGAGATCGTCTGGCAGGGTAGCCTTCAGGTGCCGCGCGGCGCCATCCGCGGTGCGGCCGGTGCCGGCGATGCTTTCGCGGCCGGAGTCCTTTGGGGTTGGCATGAAGCTCAAGCTCTTTCCTGGAGCCTCAAGCTTGGCGTCGGTGCCGCCGCCGCTTGCCTGCGCGATCCCACCTGCTCGGGAAGCATCCCGCGACGCGAGGAAATCGAAATGATTTCGGGCGCATGGGGGTACCGTGATCCCTTCGCCGCGTTTATGGTGGGATGAGCCGCAGGTGGCCTCTGGCAATCACGCCTGAGCAGCCTGCTCAAAGTAACTGCTGTCTACTTGACGATACGGCAATCGCGGGGAGTGTTGTAAAGGGATTCGGGATACGAATGGGTTTCCGAAATCCTTTATTGATTCCCTCCGCTCTTGATTACGACCTCGTCTCGATCTGTTTTCGTACCACTGGCTGCCAGTGGGGTCCTTTGCTGGACACTCTCCGGCCTCGCATCGTGGGCTAGTCGAGGTTTTCGGTTCACCTCTGCAGGCGTCGCAGTCGTTGCGACTCTGGTGTCTGCGTCTGCTTCAGCCATCGCCGCCCCGGAGATCGTGCGGCGCACGCTGAATCCGTTGCCGGCTTCGGTGAATGTTCCCGCCTCGGCGTTCAAGGGGCGGCACATTGCCACCGTGCCCGCGCCGCCGGTCACGGTCTTCTACCATGCAAGCGGCGACCTCACCAACGACGACTATCCCGAGGTCCTGTTCACGGGTTGGACCTACCGTGGTTTTGGCGTGGGCGGCACCACGGTCGACGCGCCCATTTATGCTTTCTCCACCACCGCCACGGGCACGACGCGCCTGTCGCCCCTGACGCTGCTGGGGGCGACGGCCGTGGCCGGCACGTCGACACCTCGGATCATGGATCTGAACCGCGACGGTCGGAATGACTTTTTCTATCTGGGTCACAATGAGAGTCCGGCGGTGCCGACGGCCTCTGAGCGTTTCCTGCAGAATGCGAATGGCACGTTCACCCGCCAGTTCATCGCGGGCCCGAAGCTCGAAGGGCACAACTCTGGCACGGGCGACTTCAACGGCGATGGTTATGTCGATATCGTCAGCGCCGCGTATCGCACGGAACAAGATTTCTACGCTTCGGTGCTGACGTCCGCGGCGGTGGAAGGGCTGCCCCCGGACGGCGGCGGTCGGACTTGGGGCCATCCGCTCCTGTACCTCAATGACCGCGCGGGCGGTTTCACCGTATACCCGCTTTTCGCGCGCAACGACCGGAACCGCACGATCCTGCTCGGGAGCGGCTCGGCGTGCGCGATGGGCGACCTCGACGGGGACGGCAAGGTGGAGATCGTGATCGTGGACGCGTTCCAGAACGTGAACAACTGGTCGAAGAACGAGAACTTCATCCTCAGTGACATTCAACTGGCAGACGGCATCGGTCGGGCGACGTTGCGCCCCCTTCCAGCACCCTATTTCGACCGAGACGCCACGTACGCCGCGTTCCGTTCCCTCTCGCCGAACAAGTCGCACAACATTCACGTCGAGATTCTCGACCTGAATCAGGACGGCCGGCAGGACATCATCGTGAGTGTTATGCTCTGGGAAGCCTCGGTCGGCACGCAGGCGGGCGTCTTCCAGATTCTGATCAATCGGGGCAATCTGCAGTTCACAGATGAGACCGACACCTCGCTGTACAATTTTTTCCTCGGCGCAAGCGGCAGCCACCAGCCGATTTACCGCGATGTTAACGGCGACGGCTTCCCCGACATCCTGGCGAGCGATCCGTACGGCAGCGCCAGCCAGAATCCTGACGGCAGCACGTGGAGCTCGAATCCCCAGACCTGGGCGAACCGCATCCTCATTAACACGGGGACCGGAAAGTTTGTGCAAGCCATGTGGAACGAACTGCGCGAGCACACCGTGGCGATGCGCCAGATCGCGAACGACCCTCGACTCAGCCAATTCGATAACGTCGCAGGCTACTACACGCTCCCGGACGGTCGGCTCGGTTACATCGCGAGACAAACCACCTTCACCACAGACACTGGCGCTTACGTCGAACTGCTCTCGTGGTTCGACTTCCGCACGGAGACCCCGCTCGGCACCGGCCCTAACGGCATCGACGCGGCGGGGCAGGGTGCGCCGGGTTTCTCCGAGTACTTCTATCTCACGCAGTACCCGGATGTAGCCGCGGCGGTCAGTTCAGGCCGGTACGCCAGCGGCCTGGCGCATTACCTTGCCGAGGGCCGAGTAGCCGGCCGAGATGCGTTCGCGCCGAACGCCCGCATCCGGGGTCGCGGCCCGACGGACACATTGACGCTGCCGGGATCGCGGCGGCTGTTTCAGATTACACCGGACGCCGGGGGCTACACTGTGACCGACACGACCGGTCGGCTGGGGCGGCTGCGATTGGACAACGTCGGGCTGGTCCGGTTTGCTGACGAAACCGTTGATTTGGCGCGGCTGCCATCGGCGTGGCTATCCAATCTCTCCGTACGTGCCGCGCTAGACCCTGGCCAGACGATCATTGTGGGCGTCACCGCTCAGGGCGGAGCGAAGCCGGTATTGGTCCGCGCCGTGGGTCCCACGCTAGGGCAGTTTGGCCTGACGGATGCGATGTCGGATCCGCGCCTACAGGTTTTCAAGGACGGTGCGAAGACAGCCGAGAACGATGACTGGACTACGGGGCTTGCGGGTGTATCCGCCCAGTTGGGGGCATTTCAGCTGAATCCGGGCAGCAAGGACGCCGCGCTGATCGCGCCGCTCGAAGGTGGATCCTCAGCGCAGGTGAATGGAGCCGGCGGCGGCGTGGTGCTGGTGGAAGTGTACGACGCGCTGCCTGGCAATGCGCAGCGCCTCGTCAACGTTTCGGCGCGCAACCGCGTGGGGAGCGGGGCAGACATCTTGATCGCGGGCTTTTACGTCGCTGGCGCGGGCACGAAGCGCCTGCTCATCCGGGCGGCAGGACCTGCGCTGACGGCCTTCGGACTGAGCACGGCGCTGAGCGATCCCAAGCTCGAGGTCTTCGAGGGAGCGGTGAAGGTTGCCGAGAACGACAACTGGGACGGTTCCCTCGCGTCGACGTTCGCCGGAGTGGGAGCGTTCGCATTCCCGGCCGGTAGCCGCGACTCGGCGACGGTCGTGACGCTGGCGGCGGGCAAGAGCTACACCGTGCAGGTGGGCGGCGTCGGGGGCGCGACGGGAGAGGGCCTCATCGAGGTCTACGAACTCCCTTAGTTGGACTTGGGAAGGGCGCACTCCCGGTTTCCGTAGCTTCCTTTCTTTGATTAAACATAATGTTTATTGTGCGAAGATATGTACTCGAGCTGAGGGACACTGGCGAATGGCTCCGGGGCAGTTCAGGTGTAAACCCTGATGGCGCCGCGACCACATGCGGCGGCCGCGCCGCCGGCTTAGCGCGCCGGTCCCCAGCGGCGCGTGAACGGATAGTAGATCACGAGCGGCCGGCCCACGACGTCCTTCTCGGGCACGAAACCCCAGTACCGACTATCTGAGCTGTTGCTGGAATTGTCACCGAGGGTGAAAAAGGCGTGCTCCGGCACATCAACCGTCCGGCCGGGCTGAAGCAGTCCCAATGCTTGGTAACCGCGATAGCGACCTTCCAACGCGTTGTTGCGAGCGAATGCCGCCGATCCCGTGATCGGCTCGCCGTTGCGTAGGAGCGTTCCGGTCGTACTGCGCCCGCCGTGAACGGACGCGTCGGGCTTCGTTCGCCGAATTTCGAGCGTGTCTCCGGGGATGCCGGCGAGCCGCTTCACGTAGTACTGGTCCCCGTAGGTGTCAGCGATGCCGGGGATGTTCTTTGTGCGAAAGACAAACCCGCTGCCCACCGACGGCGCAACAAAGTGATAACTCATCCGGTCGACGAAAAGTTGGTCGCCAGTCAAGATGTCGAAGGAGAGCAGTCGGTCCCCTGCCGTGACCGTGCGCCCAATGCGCACGAACTGCATCCGGACGCGGCGTCCCTCCTCGACCACCTCGCGCCACTCAAACTTTCCCGCCGCAATCAGTGGCATGATCGCCTCCTCCAGCTTGGCGGCTTGCGGAAAGAACGCGTCGCGCAGCGCCCAATCGAAGTCAAAATCCAAGGGCACCTGCACCGACACCGGCGTGTCGTTCACGTAGAGGTTATACTCGCGCAACTGGGTCGGAAGAACGAACCAATTACGGCCCGGAACGACGCGATAGTGAGCCACGCCGGCGCGCCCCCCCGTGTTGCCCACCGGAATCAAGACTTCGCCGGACGCTGGTGCATCGAGCCGCCGGGCGCGCGCGCCGAAAGCGGCAAAACGGACGGCCTGCTCGACTTTTCCCGGCTCGTCCGAGCGCGTCGGAAAGACCTCAGGCGTCATGCCGTGGTAGCTCGGCCACATCGAGTTGGTCGGAATCTTGAAGGGCTGCAGGAAGTAGGCGCGGATGCCGAGGATTACGATCGCGGCGACGAGGAAAAACTCGACGTTCTCCACGAGGGACGATTTTGGGTAGATTTTACCACCCGTCCGCTGCAACACCTGCTCGAGCGCGGCGATGGAGAGCTTGAGCTTCGGTGCCTCGGCCTGGTCGCGAATCTCTGATTGCACTTGGGCGCTGCGCGCGCGCAACTCCGCAAGCTCGGTCGGAGACAGGATGTCACGCCGGTAGTGCAGCACCTTCTCCGCCAGCTCCAACCAGGTGGAGGCGTGCTCGCGCATCTTCTTGTCGCTGGAGGTGAAGAATCCAAACACGGCGGGAGGGGGCTGTCTGGCTCTGACGGGTCAGTTCTTGAGCACTTGGATGAACGCGTCGGGCGGAATGGAAACCCGACCGATCTGCTTCATCTTCTTCTTACCTTCCTTCTGTTTGTCGAGCAGCTTGCGCTTACGGGAAATGTCGCCGCCGTAGCACTTGGCGGTCACGTCCTTACGCATTTCCCGGACGTTGTCGCGGGCGATAATCTTTCCGCCAATCGCAGCTTGGATGGCGACCTTGAACATCTGCGGAGGGATGATGTCCGCAAGTTTCTCGCACAATTCGCGACCTTTGCCCTCGGCCTTTTCGCGATGTACGATACTCGCGAAGGCGTCGACGGGGTCGCTATTGATCAGGATCTCCATCTTCACCAGATCGCTCGCGCGGTACTCCCCGAGTTCATAATCCATCGAGCCGTAGCCGTGGGTGATGCTCTTCAGGCGGTCGTTGAAGTCGACGAGGATCTCGTTCAGCGGTAGCACGCACGTCAGCATCACGCGGTTGGCGTCCAAGGTGTCGGTGTGCTCGCAGGTGCCGCGTTTCTCCATGATGAGCGAGAGGATGTCGCCCATGCAGTCGTTCGGGAGGTGGATCGAGGCTTTGATCGTCGGCTCGCGGATTTCCGTGAAGGTGCCGGGGTCGGGCAGATTAATCGGATTGTCTACCTCAAGGATTGAACCGTCGTGCTTAACAATCTGATACACGACGCTTGGGTACGTGGAGATGATCTCGACGTCGTGCTCGCGCCGGACGCGCTCCTGGATGATCTCCATGTGCAGCAAGCCAAGGAAACCGCAGCGGAAGCCAAAGCCGAGAGCCACCGAGCTCTCTGAGGCGTAGACGAAGGCCGAGTCGTTGAGCCGGAGACGGCCGAGCGCTGCCTTGAGCTTCTCATAGTCCGAGCTCTCGAGGGGATAGAGGCCGCAAAACACCATCGGCCGCACCTCTTTGTATCCCGGTAGCATCTCGGAGGCCGGTTGCCGCGCGAGGGTGATCGTATCGCCGGTTTTGATGTCGGCGGTGTCCTTGATGTTCGAGACGATGTAGCCCACGTCCCCTGCCCCAAGGGTGGCCGATTTCTGCATCTTCGGCGTGAAGATTCCCACTTCCTTCACTTCCGAGCGTTGCCCCGTGCTCATCAGTTGCATGATATCGCCGGCCTTGATCGAACCGGAGAACACTCGGCAGTAAGCGATGACGCCGCGGTAAGAGTCGTACAGGGAATCGAAGACAAGGGTCCGAGTCTGCGCGTAATCCGCCCAGCGGGGCGGCGGGACGCGCGCGATGACCGCCTCGAGGATATCCTGAATTCCGATCCCCGATTTCCCGCTGGCCAGAATCGCCTCCTCAGCGGGAATCGTGAGGATATCTTCAAGTTGCTTCAGGCAGAGCTCAAGGTTGGCACTCGGTAGATCGATCTTGTTGATGACCGGGATGACCTTGAGATTCTGGCTAAACGCGAGGTGTGCATTGGCTACGGTCTGTGCCTCCACGCCTTGAGCCGCATCGATGAGCAGCACCGCACCCTCGCAGGCCGCGAGCGACCGGGACACCTCGTAGGAGAAGTCGACGTGCCCGGGCGTGTCCATGAGGTTCAGTTTGTACGTCCGACCATCCTTGGCCGGATAGGACATGGTGACCGGATGGCTCTTGATGGTGATGCCGCGCTCCTTCTCGAGATCCATCGAGTCGAGATGCTGATCGGTCATCACGCGCTGCTGAACCGTGTTGGTGAACTCCAACAATCGGTCGGACAGCGTCGTCTTGCCGTGGTCGACGTGGGCGATGATGCAGAAATTGCGGGTAAGGGAGACGTCCACGAAGGAGAGGGAAAAGGTTTAATCTGTGCGGACTGAGAGTAGGCTCAAGCGGCGAGGTCGGAAAACTCGCTGAAGCTCCGCACGGTCCAGGTCTTGTCCGTGCGGCGGGCCAATCCGGCTAGCACCGCGCCCGGTCCCAGCTCCCAGAACTCGGTTGATCCCGCCGCCGCACAGGCTCGCATGCAGTCCTCCCAGAGCACCGAGGAGACCACCTGACGCGCCAGCGCTTCACGCAGGTCTGCAGGCTCCGAAAGGATGCCGCCCGTCGTGTTCGAAAACACGGTGCACGCGGGTCGGGAAAACGGAACCGACTCCAAAAACGCGGCGAACTGCGCGCGCGCCGGCTCCATCAGCCGTGAGTGATACGCACCGGCGACGTTCAGCGGAATCACGCGCTTCCAGCCGCGCTCCTTGCAGGCTGCGACCGCGGAGTCGATGCGGGCCTTTTCTCCGGAGAGAATGATCTGCCCCGGGGCATTGAAGTTGGCGGCCTCAATTCCGAACTCCGCACACAACTCCACCACTTTCGCCCTCTCCTCGCCCACGACGGCGGCCATCGAACCGACCGAGTGTTCGCAGGCGAGCTGCATCAGGCGGCCGCGCTCGGCGACCACTTTTAGACCGGTCGCAAAGTCAAACACCCCAGCTGCCGTGTAGGCCGTAATCTCCCCCAAGGAGAGCCCCAAGGCGAAGGCAGGAGCTCCCGCCGGCACGCGCCCTTTCTCCCGCAGGGCAGCCAGCAGCGCCAGTCCGTGCACGAAAAGAGCCGGCTGACACACCTTCGTCTCGGTCAGGCCGGCCTCCGGGCCGTTGAAGCTCACCTCAGTCAGGCTCCAGCCCAGCGTGCGATCCGCCTCGTCATACAACGCGCGTGCGGCAGGCGACGCCTCATAGAGGGAACGTCCCATCCCGACTTTCTGGGCACCTTGTCCGGCGAAAAGCAGTGCGAGAGTCATGGTGGCGAAACCGATTAGAAAACGCGCACACCTCCGAAAAACCAAGCCCGAAAGCGCCCCGGCACAGCCTGCTGCAGTTTACTTGATTCACGGGTTCGGCAGGATCCTTAGAATCTCGTTGCTGTGGACGGTTGGGCGCCCGCTCGCACGCGCCTACGACAGCTCCTGTCCGACCCTCGGATTAGGATCAACGCATGGCATCAAGCATGGTTGCAGACGCGTCGCGTCCCGTCGGTCCGAACTTCCCGGACGGTGTCGCTCCGGTGTTGGAGCGCGCCGCCTACGAACTCGGTCGGAGCGAAGAGGTGCTCAACGAGGTTCCAGGCGCAGTATGGGACCAGCGCGAGGCGGCCAGCGAGGCCCGGCTCGCCGGCGAGTCGCTGACGCTCGCGCAGTTATTGGAGGACCTCGCGTTGCCGGAGCGGAGTGGCGCGGATCGTTCCAGCGCGGCGCGGGGGTGGCTGCACGCGCTGCGGTTGGCTCGAGATCCCTCCCCCGGCCTTTCTGCGCTGACCGTTCCGCATTGGCATGCGGTGTCCTCCTGCCTGGTTCCGAAGGACGCGGACTCAGAGCCGTTGAAAGGGATTCTGTGGCGCGAGGGCGAAGCTCTCCGCGTGCTGCTGGCCACACACGGTGGGCTTGCTGCGGCCTCGAGTGTGAGTCGCGTCTGTCCAACTGCTTCACCCTGCAAGCGTGCAGCACGGCTGGCTCGTCTGGCGTCGCATGCCCTGCTCCATCATTCCGGCCTTTCGACGCGCGGGGTCGCGCCGCTGGCGGCGATCGCGAGCTCGTCGTCTCACGCGGATTCCGGGTCACTTGAGGAGGAAACTGCGGGCATGTCGGATCGGCCCTGCGTCGTTTGGCTGGCCGCCTTGCAAAGGGCTCTGGCTGAGCGTCGCTCCCTCGTCCGTGCCTTGGTTGAACTCGCGGAGCGCGACGCCCGGCGCGTGGCCGAGCTGCCACGTTGCGCCCCCTACACGCTCGCTGTGCTGGCACAGCTTCGGAAAACCCCCGTGGCCACCCTGACTTCCGTGAGTCAGGAGACGCGTATTTGTTTTCCGACCACGCTGCGGGCCATGCAGCGACTGTTGGACTGCGGGATCGTGCGTGAGGTCACGGGCCGTCGGAGTAAGCGCGCATTTGCCTACGAATCCTATGTGCAGTTGCTTGAGCCGGGAAACGCCGCCCGTAGCGCCGTATCGACGAGTGCCGATGGAGGGTGAACGCCTTAGGCCCGAGCAGGAGATGCAGTGGCTCGACGCGCCAGCCATTGCACCACGTCGGCCCGGCCGGTGTGGCCAGTGCCCTCGATCACGTCGCGTTCCCGCTCGAGGCCGATCACGGTTTCAAGCTCGGGGCAGGCTCCCTGCAGATCTGTCAGCTCCACGAGCAACTCGGGGGCCTGGATCGGGCCGCCCGTCTTCCACCGCACCTGGCGCGGGGTGTAGCACTCCAAAACGAGAAGTCCTTCCGGCGTCAGCGCCCGAGACGCCCGCTCAAGTAATCTTCGCCGCTCGGGCGGGTTAAGATGCAGGAAGATCCAGACGATGGCATCCCAGTTTCCTTCGCCCAGATCATGACCAAGTAAATCGGCGACGATCATCGTGATCTGTCCCTCGACCCCGCGGGCCGTCGCCAGATGCTTTGCTTTCTCGAGGCCGACGACCGACTGGTCGATGGCCGTGACGTGGAAGCCGCGCTCCGCGAGAAACACGGCGTTTCGGCCCTCTCCCTCCGCAACGCACAGCACGCGTCCGCCGGGTCGAATACGGTCGGCGACGTCGCGCAGAAACTCATTCGGTTCGGTTCCGAAGACATACCCTGGCTCGTTTGCGTAGCGGGAGTCCCAGAAAGATGGATGCATGCGTGGGCAACGTGGGACGGTGGCCGATGCGGCGCACCGACTGACGCGGAGGAGACTGATGAGAGACCCCGAGGCGGTAAAGGTTGAGACGGCTCAAATGGGTTCCCTGCCCTGAGCTGTTCCCATGTCGAAACCGACCACGTTTCGGAGGACGCCTGAAAGGCGCGGGTACCCCGGCAACGACCCAAAGACCATAACCTCTCGGACACCACGGGCGCAGGGGCTCCGGAACGATCTTAAATCCTTCACGTGGTGGACCCGATCAGATTCGAACTGACGACCTCCTCAATGCCATTGAGGCGCTCTGCCAACTGAGCTACGAGCCCGACAACCGACGTGAGAGGGGAAAATCGCTCTTCCGCCGGGGAAGGCAAGAGGTTTTTTTGGTCAGCTCTCGTCGCTCATTCGCAGGTTCACGACGAACGTGCCCGCCTTGCGGTTCGGCGGGGGGCCGAGATTCGGGATTGTGCGGAAGGCATCGAGGATGGCGCGATCGAATTCGTTGCTACCGCTTGATTCGCGGATGCTGACACCGGAGATCTCACCAGATGCCGACAGGGTGAACTGCACGCGCACGGACAGTTGGTCGCTGAAATTCGCCTGCTCCATCGTCTGCCGGATGCGCTGAAGGATCAGCGCGATGTAGGCGTCGGTGAGCTCCATCTCCGCGCGCTCGAGAGCCTTGCCGCCGGCGCCGCCTTTCGTGTTGGCAGTTGAACCGCCGCTGACGCCCCCGCGAATACCCTTGGCCACCGAAGGCACGTCGGCGGTGCGGCGGGATCCGCTGGGCGCCTTCTTTCCGGCGTTCAGCCGGTCAAACTCTTCCTTCGACATCCGCCGCGACTGCTGCTCGGCCTCTTTCTTGGCGCGATCGGCGGCCGCCTTCTGCTCGGTTCGAAACTTCTTTTCGATATTGGCGGCTCGCTTCTCCGACAGACGTTTGATGTCGCGCACGAAGTTCGGTGGCGGTTCGGCCTTGGGGACAGCTGTGGCTTTGGGTGCGGGAGCGGGACGGCTGACTGGTTCCGGCGGGGGCGGCAGAGGCTCGACGGGCTCCGGCTCCGGAGCGGGATCGGGGCGGCGCGTGACGACCGGCTTGGGAAGGGAGACCGCGGTTTCTCCCGGAGCGGCGTCGGGTTCACCGAGCGCCGGGGCCTCGGTCGCGGCGTAGTTATCCCCCTCCCCGGCAACTAACTCGAAGATCGCCGGAGGCTCCGCCGCTCGCCGTGACGAAAGCATGAACGCGAGCACACCGACCAACACCACCAGTGCGTGAAGGCAAATGGACGCGAAGTAGGCGCTGGGCGACTGAGCGGTCATCGACCCGGCGCACCCCCTGCCTGAGTATCAAACTGAATCTTGGAGAGCTTGTTCTTGGTTAGTTCATCCATCACGCGCACCACCTGTTGCCACTGCAGTGTAAGGTCGGCGCGAATGCGAATCACGGGATGCTGCGCGACGGGGCCGGCTGCCAGCGGCACCAGCCGCGACGACAGCTCGCTGAACGACACGGGTGTAGAATCGAAAAAATAGCGCCCCTGACGATCGATCGAAATCGAAACAAACCGCGTATCCTTGTCTGGCTTGGCCTGCTCGCGGCGGGTCTCCACCGGGAGATTCACTGGGATCGCCTGCTCTTGGTTGATCAGCGGAGTCGCGATCATGAAGATCAGCAGGAGCACGAACGCCAAATCGACGAGATTGGTGACGTTGAGGTCGGCCAGCGGATGGGCCGTGCGATGCCGTCGGAAGGTACGGGCCATGGCGCGCGCTCCTTACTTCTTCGACTCCAGCTCGATTCGGTCGGCGAGCGAACTGGCAAAGTTCTCGAGCTCGGTGATCAAGCGTCGCGTCGTCGAAAGGAGAAAGTTGTAGCCGAAGACCGAGGGAATCGCGACCACGAGACCGGCGATGGTGGTGAGCAAGGCGGCGGAAACACCGGGGGCGAGATTTTGGATGCTGGCGGTCTGCGCGCCGGAAGCGGTGATGGAGTCGAAGGCGAGCATCACGCCCCACACCGTGCCGAGGAGTCCTAGGAACGGCGCACCGGAGACGATGGTGGCGAGGAAGATCATGGAGGTCTCGTAGCGAAGCGTCTGACGGGCGATCGCGCGCTGCAGCGCATTCTCCGCGTGCTCCAATCGTGCGCGGCTCGAATCCTCACCCTTTTCCTGAAGGATGGAGGCGGCTCGCCAGTAAGACTCCACCGCGTCGGCGAAGAGGTCCCCATACGGGATGCCTCGCTTGTTTTTGTACGACTCGGGAAGGTCGAGGAGCGTCCGCTCATCGCGGAGTCGTTGCTCGAAGGCGAGGTTCAGCGCGCGCATCTGGCGCAATTCGTTGCGTTTCCCCAGCATCACCGCCCAGGCGATCATGCTGAAGATGCCGAGCCCGACGGTGAGAATCTGGCCGGCGAGGTCGCAGCGGAGAAAGATGTCGACGAGATTGACGGTGGCGATCGGGGGAAGCATCGGGGCCCAGGGAAAGCCGGAGTGTGTGCCATCCTAGGTGCGGCGTTCAATGGCAAACCCTCGCGGTTCGAATCTGTTTGCCGCCTCCCATTCCCGTTTTTTTTGTAGGCGTTCCGTTCTCATGAGCGATTTCAAGTCCTCCTGCCTCAGCGCACTTCGCCTCCACGCCAGCCGCATCGGCCAGACTCGGTCGTTGGTGGGGCTAGATGGCTTTGTCGACACGATCGTGACGCCGGTCGGTCTTCGGCGCGGCCAGGGTGAGGCCTTCACGCCCATCGCCACGCTTTCCGACTTCGGGCACCGGATCGTCGCGGCGGCCGGGAAGAGCACGAACATCGAACTCTACCCCCGCATGGATAAGCTCGGCGGCAACGGGCCGATCATGGCGAATGCCCTGCTCGCCCATGGGACCCAGCTCACCTACGTGGGGGCGTTGGGCGCGCCCGCGATTCACCCGGTGTTCGCCGACCTCGCCAAGCGCGCCACGGTGGTGTCTCTCACCTCCCCCGCCCACACCACCGCGGTCGAGTGCGAGGACGGAAAGCTGATGCTTGGCCAGATGCGCAGCTTGGATGAAATTACCTTCGAGCGCCTCGAGACCGCTCTCGGCGAGGCGGGCCTGCGCGCCGCATTGACCTCCGCTGACCTCATCGCGCTCGTCAATTGGACGATGATCCCGAACATGACGGAGATCTTCGAGGCGCTCGTAGATCGGGTGTTGCCATCTCTTAGCGGGATGAAAGCGCGCTTCTTCTTCGACCTCGCCGACCCCGAGAAACGCTCCGTCGAGGATCTCCGTCGCGCGCTCGGCGCGATCGGCCGCTTCGAGCGATACGGCCGCGTGACACTCGGCCTGAATCTGAAGGAGGCCCAGCAGGTCGCCGCCGCGCTCGGGATCGCTCCGGGCGACGAAAGTGAGGCTTCCCTGCGCACGACCGCCGCGGCCGTCCGCACCGCGCTCAGCATCGATACCGTCGTGGTCCACCCTCGCGCGGCGGCCGCCTGCGCGACAGCGACAGGGACTGCCTGGGTGCCGGGTCCGTACACTGAGAAGCCACTCATCACCACGGGAGCCGGCGACCACTTCAACGCTGGCTTCTCCACCGGCCAACTCCTCGGCCTCGATCCCCAATCCTGCCTGACGCTCGGCGTCAGTACCAGCGGCCACTATGTCCGCACCGGTGAAAGTCCGACCTTGGGGCAGCTTGATTCGTTCCTCGCCAACTGGCGCTGACCTCGACCACACTCCAGCCATGGTCGCGAAACCCAAGCGCACGGGAAAACTGATCTCCTTCGAGGGGTCCGAGGGTAGCGGAAAGTCGACGCAGATCGCCCGGTTGGCCGCACGACTCCAAGAGATGCACCGCGACGTGGTGACCGTGCGTGAGCCGGGCGGAACCGAAATTGGCGAGCAGATCCGCAACATCATCGTCCATAATTCTCGTGGTGACGAGATGTGCGCGGAGACGGAGCTACTGCTCTTCGCCGCATCCCGGGCACAGTTGGTCCGGGAGGTCATCGCCCCTGCTCTGCTGCGAGGCAGCGTGGTGCTCAGCGACCGCTTTCTCGACTCGTCGACCGTCTATCAGGGGGTTGCGCGCAATCTCTCGCTCGACCCGGTGAATCAGATCAACCACTTCGCCGTCGGCAACGTGATGCCCGATCTGACCATCGTAATCGATGTTCCCACGGACGTGAGCTTGCAGCGAATCCGTCAGCGCGCGTCCGATCTTCCCGATCGCATGGAGCGTGAGAACATCGACTTCTACACGAAGGTCCGGGAGGGCTATCTCGTCCTCGCGCGGGGAATGCCGGAGCGCTTCGTGGTGGTGGATGGTACGCAGTCGGTCGAGACGATCGAGCACGCCATCTGGTTCGCGGTGAAGGATCGCCTGGCCTAGGGGGTGTTTCCGTGCCCGCCGCCCTGCCCTCGCTACGTTCGTCGCCCGCGCCCTGGCCCGAGACTCTCGGTGGCACGCCGGCGGTTGCGGTCATCGAGGCGGCGCTGTCGCGCGGCCGTCTTTCCCACAGCCTGTTGCTCACGGGCAGCGATCTCCCCCTCCTCGAGCAGGTCGCCCTCGGCATCGCCGACCGCCTGCTGAACGTCCCGGAGTCCTCAGCGCCCTTTCCGGCCGCGCAGCATCCCGACTGCCATGAACTGCGACCGGCGGGCAAGATGCGGCAGATTTCGGCCGACGCCACCCGTGCGCTGATCGGCAAGGTTCAGGTGTCGGCTACGGTTTCGCCGCGCAAGGTGGCGATCCTTCACGAGGCGGACCGGATGAACCTCGCGGCGGCGAACATCTTTCTCAAGACCCTTGAGGAGCCGCCGGCCAACACCACGCTGCTGCTGCTCACCACCAAACCCTACAGTCTCCTTCCGACCATTCGGAGCCGCGTGCTGCAGTTTCGGTTCCCGGTGGCGGCGCAACTGTCGGGCATCGATGGATGGAGCGCTTGGATCACCGATTATCAGGCGTGGCTGGGCCAGGTGGAAACGGGAGTCGCTGATCGGAAGGCCGTGGCCGATTCGGTCTTCGGCGTTTACGGACTGGTCGCTCGCTTTTCCGCTCTGCTCGACTTCGCCACGGCGGAGGCGTGGAAGCGTGAGAAGGAGCGGGTCACCGTTGAGCTCGACGAAGACGAGGAGGCGGCGCGGGAAACCGGGATCGCGAACGGCATCCGTACGCGGCTTTTCGCGGAGATTGCGGGAGCGACCCGGGCCTTCGCGTTGCCCCGCCTATGCGAGGGCGATGAAACGTCGCGCCGCACGCTCGCGGCCGCCATCGCTCGTCTGGAGCAGTCCGCCGGCCTGCTTCGCGTGAACCTGAATGAGTCAGCGGCTCTCGAGCACTTCTTACTTTTCAGCCTACGGCTCTGGTCACGGCGCTGAGCCGCCACGGTGGAGGGCGGTGGCAACCCGGTCCACGAATTCGGTCCGGCTGTCCATGTGGGGATTGTGCCCCGCCGCCGCGATTGTCTCGATGACAGCGTTCGGAAAGTGGTGGCGGATCACTGCGTGATCTTCCTCCGTCACATAGCGTGACTGGCCGCCCAGTAGGAACGTTGTCGATCCCACGAACCGCATATCGGCTTCGAGTGGGCTGGTTTCGAGCGTGGGCAGCGCACTCGCGAGCCACGGGAGCGGGACCAGCCAACGCCAGGAGCCATCTTCGGCCCGCCCAAGGTTCGTGAGCAGGAACTTTCGCATTGCGAGGTCGGGCACACGGCCCTCCAGACGCATTTCAGCCTCCGCCCGCGTGGCGAGGCCCGTCAGTTCAAGATCGAGGAGCGCGGCGAGTTCGTGGCGATGAGACTGGAAGGCGTAGCTCTTCGGCGCGATGTCCACGACCACGAGATTCTCGACGAGTGCCGGCGCAGCGCATGCCAGCCGCATCAGAACCTTGCCGCCGAGACTATGACCCAGAAAGCGGGCCCGTGAAATGCCCTGCCCGGCACACCAGGCCAAGATATCCGCGACCAACGCATCCCAGCTCATGTCGTTCGCGCGTCCCGAGTCGCCGTGGTTGCGGAGATCGAGGGCGTGCACGTGACCGTGGGCAGTCAGGTCTCGCCCGGTGAGTTGCCAATTGCGGGAGGAGCCGAGAAACCCATGCACGACGACCAGTGGAGCCCGCCCCGCACCGCCGAAGTCGCGAGAAGCAAGCGGCACGGGCACCGCAGAGGGAGCGCCGGAAGCAGACACAAGCATTACCCTGCTTAAGTCGTGAAGAGGAAGACCAACGTCATCACCGCAGTCGGCGTGAGAGCGCCCAGGAAAAGGGCGAGTGGGGAAACGCCGCCAGGGAAACAGCGAGAGAGGATCGACTGCCCCGCGGGGTTCGGTGCATTGGCGATCACGGTAAGCCCGCCGCCGATCACGGCTCCGGAGACAACCGCGTACTTCAGTTCGGGCGTGAGTCCCGGCACCAACGAAGCCAGGTACGTGATCGCAGCATTGTCGTTAAACGCGGTGAGGAAAATCGCACCAAACTTCAGGGGGAGTTCTGACAGGCTCCCTAGCACCGGCGCGATCCACCACCCTTGGAGCGATCCATGGACGACGAGTCCAGCGAGGAAGAAGCCGACCAGCACGGGCGACCGAAGCCCGATCGGATCTTGATGATGCGCCGTGGCGTGGGTGAACGCGAGAAACACGAGGAATCCACCCAAGAACAGCGGCACGTAATGCGCGGTGAGAACGGTCCATGCCAGTGCTCCGATATGGACGGCCGTGATCCACGCCGGCACCCGGTCGCGGCGCTGGGCCGCGTGGGCCTCGACGACATCCTCTTCGGACGGGAGATCGGATCCGGCCGCCAGCGCCTTGAACTCACGCCGGAAGACCGCATAGTAAATTGCGTTCGAAATCACGATGCCGAGCGCGGCCTTCCAGCCAAAGTGCTGAAGCATGAACGGGGTGTCCCAGCCCCACTTGGCGGCCACCATCAGCACCGGCGGTGCGGCGAAGTGCGTCAGCGTACCACCAACAGAAATGTTGACGAATAGCAGTCCGAGGGTCGCGTACCGCAGTCGCATACTCGGATTGAAGCGGTAGAAGTTCTGAAGAAGCAGCAGCGCGGCAATCGTCATAGCCGCTGGCTCGGTGATGAACGAGCCGAGGATCGGGGCGAATGTGAGGATCGAAAACCACCACGCCAGCGGCGTGCCGCCCCCCAGGGCTGCAACGCGGCCAAGGACGGCCTCGGACAGACGTAGGATCGGACGCGTGGCCGCGATGGCCATGATCACCACGACAAACAGGGGTTCCGTGTACTTCACGCCGTACGTGACATAGTTCTGGGCCGCCTCCCAGCCCTTCACGGCCGTGATTGACGCGAGCAATGGAATCACCCACAGGCCGAAAACCGCCTCAATCTCCCCGAGGAAGTGCAGCAACTCGGCCTTGAAACTGACCGGCGGCGGAGCCCCCGGCCGGAGGCTGCCTGAGGCCTCCAGCGCCCGGAGCTTGGCCTCGTGCTCCTCGCGCGCATGATGCGCCCACTGCAGGATCTTCGGGGAGCAGAACGTGTGCAGGATCGCGATCAGAAAGATGCCCGAAGCGATCAGGTTGAAGGGTTGGACCCCAACGCGATGCTTGAGTACCTCCCAGAGCCCAAGCCCCTGCTCCCCCGCCGCATAAGCCTCGAGGGGAAGCGGGAAGGTCGCTCCCCCCGTGCCCGCAGACGCTGCCGCAACCGGGACTGAGCAGGCGACTACCGCAAGAGCCAACAAAGAGGGACGAAGTAAGGCGCTCATGGGTGCCTACCTAGAACGTCCTAGGCCCAGCGCGCAAGCAAGCCCGGCAGGTCCGCAAGCGAATTGATGAAATGGTCGGCCTCCCGCCGCACCCGGTCACGCGTCACGTAGCGGCCAAACCCGACGAAAAGATCCGCCGCCGTCTTTGCCTCGAGGTCGCTGACCCCGTCTCCTACCATGACCACCGCCGCCGGTCGCAACTCGGCCCGCAGCCGCTGGACGATCTCAGGTTTCCCGCCAGAGCGCGTGGAGGGATATGTTTCGTCGAATCCCGTGTACGTTCCGTCGACCGCGAAGTGCAGGTCGACCGCTTCGACACGGGCGATGCCGAGGTGATCGGCCAGCGGCCGAATCGCGTTGCGGAAGCCTCCACTCACGATCATCGGCGTCCAACCACGCTGCCGCAGTTCCGCCAGGGTCTGTACCGCGGTGGGCTCCGCGGTGGCGACGTACATGCGCCCGATTTCCGCGACCTGTGAGGCGTTGGGGCGAATGATCTCAAGTCGGCGACCGAAGACCGACTCCACGGGGATGCGCCCCTCCATGGCAGCCGTCGTCATCGCCTCAACCTCGGCGAAGATTGCCGCCCCGCGCAAACGCCCCAGTTCGTCGATGCCTTCGATCGAGGAAAGCGTGCTATCGCAGTCGAAAAGAATCAGACGCGGGGCACTCATGGAGCGGGGTCAAGCAGGCGAAGCTCAGGCGCGAGGTCCAGACAGAACAAAGCCCTCCGCGTGGGGAGGGCTTCGGGACGCGCTGCGGTGAGCTTCGCAGTTACTTCTTCGCGGTGACGCGCTTGAACTTCGTCGTGAACTTCTCGACGCGGCCAGCGGTGTCGACGATGCGCTTCTCGCCGGTGTAGGCGGGATGCGAGTCCATCGTGACGTCGCGGACGATCACGAAGTATTCCTGACCGTCGATATTCTCCTTACGGGGAGACTTCATGGTCGACTTGGTGAGGAAGCGACGGCCGGTTCCGATATCGAGGAAGCAGACGTTGTTGAGCGTGGGATGGCCTTCGGGCTTCATGGCGAAAGGGTTCGGTTTCCGGGGTTAGCCCTGACGAGCCTTGTAACGGGGCTCGACCTTGTTGATCACGTAGATCTTGCCGCGGCGGCGCACGACTTGGCACGCCGGGTGGCGCTTCTTCGCGGATTTGATGGAGGAAACAACTTTCATAAAAGGTCCAGAAAAGCGGTCGGGGCGGCCGGTTGTCAACTCGATACTCCAAGCCCTAGTTCAGGCTGGGATCGTCGGGTTCCTCGGCGAGGATCCGCCACTCCGGGTCGAGACCCGACAGGAGGCCGCGCCACAGCCCTTCGTCAGGCTGAAACTCTAGCAAGTCTGACCCCACCGGCATCACGACCCACGCATCGCGGTCGAGTTCCTCCTCCAACTGACCGCCACTCCATCCGGCATGTCCCAGAAACGCCCGGATTTCGATCCCGGCCTCCGTCCGCAGTTCCATTGCCTTCTCCGGTTCGAGCCCGAAGTAGAGTTTAAGTTCAGCCCCGCTGGGCTCCACCTGCCACGCGCACAGGATCAGTTGCTCCTCGCGTACCGGACCGCCGCGGTAGACCGGCACGCCTGCCAAAGGGCTGAGCGCAAACGCCGCGTCCAACTCGCCCAGCGTTCTTCCTGACGGACGATTCAGGACGACGCCCATTGCACCTTCGGAGTCATGGCTGGAAATCAACACCACGCTGCGCCGGAAGGACGGATCCCGCAAGGCCGGATGAGCGAGCAACAGCGAACCGGAGAGCTCGGGTTCGGAACGGGACGGGACGCGACGGCTGCGCATCGGGCTTAGGTCCTAGCCGCTAGTTGCGTGACCCGGACACCGGCATCCGCGAGCAGCGGCACGACGAGAGGATCGTTGTGGTAGTCCTCGCGATAGCGGATCTCCGCGATCCCCGCCGCGGCGAGAATCTTGGCGCAGTTGATGCACGGGAAGTGCGTCACGTACGCGACGCACCCTTCCACCGCGCTCCCCCGACGCGCGGCGTCCGCCACCGCATTCTGCTCGGCGTGGACGGTGGCTTGCTCGTGTCCGTCGCGAACCCGCGAAGCATGGGGGGTGCCCGGCAGGAACCCATTATAGCCGGCGGCGACCAGTCGGTTGCGGCGATCGCCCCCGCTGACGATGACGCATCCGACGTGGAGCCGTTCGCACGGAGAGCGCGTGGACATCAACACGGCAGTCGCCATGAAATACTCATCCCACGAAGGACGGGTCGGAAAATGGGCCGTGGCCTCGGCGATCAGATCGACCGGACCGCCGGAGCCGGCGGAAGGAACCACCTCACTCATCGAGGCAGGCAAGCGGACCGCGACGCGTCTGGCAAGTCGCCCGCGACGCCGCCTTGGCTTTTCTGCGGGATCCGTCACGCTCGGCCCTATGGTCTCGCTCCACGATCTGACGGCCTACTGCGATGAGCGCACCCAGATGTCCCTCTACAAGGACGCGCCGGGTGCGTTCAACGGTCTCCAACTGGCCAACGGCCGCGGCGTATCGAAAATCGGTGCGGCGGTCGATGTGGGCGTCGCGCCCTTCCGCGCGGCGGTGGACGCCGGGGTGGATTTCCTCATCGTTCATCACGGAATGTTCTGGGATCAGCCGCGCACCTTTACCGGTCCCCACTTTGAGCGCCTCGCCACGCTGATTCGCGGAGGCTGCGCCCTGTATTCCAGTCACCTGCCCCTGGACGGACATCCGGAATTGGGCAACAACGCGATTCTCGCGCGGCAGCTCGGGCTTCAGCCCACCCTGCCCTTTCTGGTCCGTGACGGCCAATCGATTGGTTGGGCTTCCGAGTCGACGCTACACCGGAGCGTGCTGCGCTCTTCCCTCGAGCGCCTCTATCCGCGAGTGATCGCGTTGGAATACGGTGCCACCACGCCGCAGCGGGTCGCGTTCTGCAGCGGCAGCGGAAACAGCGCGGTGCCGGAGTTGCTGCGCTCAGGAATCGACACCTTGGTGACGGGTGAACTGCGCGAGGAGTGGTTCCCTGTGGCGCAGGACTACGGCCTCAATCTCTACCTCTGTGGCCACTACGCGACGGAGGTTCACGGCGTTCAGGCGCTCGCCTCGGACGTGGCGAAGCGCTTCGGCCTGCCCTGGACCTTCCTGCGCACGGACAATCCTCTCTAGTTCCTCGCAAAGAATCGTTTTGCCCTCCGAGCGGCTCCGCGATTGCATCGTTTTGTTCACGATGAAGACCATCGCCATTTTCAACGGCCCTAATCTCGACCGACTCGGCAAGCGCGAACCGGAGATTTACGGGCGTGCGACGCTGGCCGATATCGAGAGCGCACTGCGGGCGGAGTTCGGCGACAAGGTGAAGCTGGAATTCTTTCAGTCCAATCACGAGGGCGCGCTGATTGATCGCATCAACGCTCTGGCCGATGCCAACGATGCAAAGAGTGCGGCGATCGTGATCAATCCCGGCGGCTTCACGCACACCAGCGTAGCCCTGCGCGACTCCCTCGCGGGTTCATCCTTGCCGGTCGTGGAGGTACACTTGTCGAACATTCATCGGCGAGAAGCATTTCGCCAGCACTCATACAGCGCCGGAGCCGCCGTCGGGGTTATCACTGGGCTAGGTGTCGAAGGCTACTTCGCTGCCGTGCGCTATCTGTTGCGCGCCTAACCCGCCGACGCAGCGGCCGTTCAGGGGCCACCGAGCCATCCCAGCGCAGCGAGCGCATGCAGGCTCCCGCACGCGGCCAACGCGGCCGCGATGTCGTCCGCCATCACGCCCCAGCCACCGGGTAGTCGCTGGAGTCGAGCGATGCCAAACGGTTTCGCGATGTCGAACAGTCGAAAGAGCGCAAACCCCACCGCAAACAGCACCCACGGCGCAGCGGCGGCCTCGAGGCGCGACCAGGCCAGAAAACACAGTGGCATCGCCACGACCTCATCAATGATCACTTCCCCGGGGTCAGCGCGGCCGAGGCCGCGCTCCGCCGCCGCGCAGAGCCACACCGCCGGAAGAGCAAGTCCCAGCGTCACCCCCGCGATCCACCCATCCGGCAGGGCTCGAGTGAGCCACACCGCCAACGCGAGTCCGACCACCGAGCCCCAGGTGCCCGGCGCGGGCAAGCGGCGTCCGATCGGACCCAGGCAAGCGATCTCCACCCACAGATTGAACCGGGTGGTCGCAGGGTGCGGCGGGCGGTCAGGATCCATTCCGCGAGTTCACTCCGTCCGCGTCGCTAAAGACGATCGTGCGGTGCTGAATCACGTAGCGAACCCCCGACCACACCGCGAGCAGGGTGCCTAAGACAAAACCGAAGAACCCGATTTTGTGCACGATCTCGACAAAGAGTGTCAGGTCGAAAGGCACGAACCGGGACCAGTCGCTTGCTGCCATCGGGGCTCCAAGTAGGAAGCCCAACGCGATGAGCTGGGTCATGGTCTTAGCCTTTCCCCCGCGATCCGCCGGCACGATCACGCCTTTCGAGGCTGCCACCATCCGCATGCCCGTGATCAGAAACTCCCGGCAGATCGTGATCAATGCGAGGGAGACCGGGATCTCGTTCTTCTCCACGAACGCTACGACCAGACCGACCACCATGATCTTGTCCGTCAGCGCATCCATGAGTTTTCCGAACGTGGAAACCAAGCCCTGCCGACGGGCCAGGTAACCGTCAAACCAATCGCCCACCGCGCAGAGAATGAAGAGCCAGAAGGCAAGCGAGGGGGCCCCCGGGAAGTCGCAGTACATCAGGCCGACGATGACAAACATCGACGGGATGCGGGAGAGCGTGATCAGGTTGGGGAGGTTCATCGCCACGGGGCAAGCAAGACGACATCCGCCCGGAACCACGTTGGCAAGGTGATCCTCCCACCCGTCGTCATCCCGATCGGCGCCCTCCCTCGCGACGGCCGGAACTCGACCATTTGGCCAGCATCTGGCCGGTAAGGGAACGAGGCGCTGCATCAATTCCCAGACGCGGGCCGGCATACACCAACTCTCCACCCGCTGAACCGCCGCCCGGACCAAGGTCGATGATCCAGTCCGCGAGATGAATCACGTCGAGGTTATGCTCGATCACGATCACCGTATTGCCGGCGTCGCGCAGCTTAAAGAGCAGGTCTAGGAGCCGCTGAATGTCTACCCAGTGGAGTCCCGTCGTGGGCTCATCGAGAATGTACAGGGTTTCTCCCTGCTGACGCTTGCTCAGCTCGAGCGAGAGTTTCAGGCGCTGCGCTTCACCACCCGAGAGCGTCGTCGCCGCTTGGCCTAGCCTCAGGTAGCCGAGGCCGACCGCGTCAAGCGTCGCAAGCTTGTCGATGACGCGCGGGATGTTCCGGAACAGGCTCAGGGCCTCTCGTACTGTGAGATCGAGGACGTCGGCGATGGATCGTCCGTGAAAAAGAACCTCCAGGGTCTCCCGATTGAAACGACGGCCACCGCAACTGGGACACGGCGCGTAGGCGTCGGCCATGAAGAGCATGTCCAGCCGGATCATGCCGTCACCCTGACAACGCTCACAGCGGCCGCCTCGAACGTTGAACGAGAATCGACTGGGTCGGTAGCCGCGGACGCGAGCCAGCGGGACTTGCGCGAACAGATCGCGTAGGAGATCGAGCAGGCCGACAAAGGTCGCGGGGTTCGACCGCGGGCTGCGCCCGATCGGCTCCTGATCCACCTGAACGAGCTTCTCGAAGAGATCCAGATTCTCGATGTGGCGGTGTTTTCCAGGGATGCCCCGCGCGCCGTTGAGCTTGCGCGCCGCCGCCGTGGCGAGGATGTCGTTGACGAGCGTGCTCTTGCCTGATCCCGAGACGCCGGTCACGCAGGTGAGGAGGCCGACCGGGAATCGAACGTCGATGCCCCGGAGATTGTTCTCACGGGCCTCGCGGACCGTGAGCCAGGCGCCATCGGGAACCTTTAGCGCGGTGTCTCGGGTCACCGCGAGGGAGCGCGCGAGGTACGGTCCGGTGCGCGACCGTGCCATCGGCAACTTCGCGCAGGCCGCGGGAGTGCCTTGAAAGAGCAGACGCCCACCCTCCGCGCCCGCCTCGGGGCCCAGCTCGATCAACTCGTCCGCTGCCCGCAGGGTGTCCTCATCGTGCTCCACCACCACGACCGTGTTGCCGCGGTCGCGCAACGCCCGCAGGGTTTCGAGAAGCTTCTCGTTGTCATGGGCATGCAGACCAATGCTTGGCTCATCGAGCACGTAGATCACGCCGATCAGTCCCATGCCGAGCTGCGTGGCCAGACGCACGCGCTGCGCCTCGCCTCCGGACAGGGTGCCGTAGTCGCGCTGGAGCGTGAGGTAGCCAAGCCCGGTCTCCTCAAGAAAATGGAGCCGCTGCTCGATCCCCTGCACCACGTCGCGCACGGCCTCGCTTTCAACGCCGGGAGCGGACCACTCGCGGGCGAGCGCACAGGCTGACCCCACGTCGAGGGCGAGAAACTCGGGGAACGTCAGACGGCGTGACCCGAGCGACAGCTGGACCGCGCTACTGAAGGCGCTCAGTCGTCGCCCGTGGCACTCGGGGCACGGTCCCGCCACCATGAACGTGCTGAGCCGGGCGCGAAAGCCCTCGCTATCGGTCTCGAGGTAGCTCCGCTGCAGATCCGCGACCACGCCTTCAAAGGCCATCGCCTTCGGTTCGCGCATTCGCTTCAGCTTGAACGCAAACAGGCGATCGCCGGCGCCTTGGAGCAGGATCTCGCGAACCTCCGCCGGCAGATCTTGCCACGGCGTGTCGGGATTGAAAGGAAGCTGCTCAGCCAGTTGTTTGAGCAGTGCATTGTGACGGATGATGAGATTCTTGCCGCCGATGCGCCAGGGCTTGATCGCACCCTCGCGAACCGATTTCTGGGCGTCCGGCACGATCAGTTCCGGCACGAAACGCGGCTTGCGACCGAGCCCACCGCAGCCCGCGCACGCACCCTCCGCATGGTTGCAAGAGAAGTGTCGCGGCGTGAGACGGTCGAACACCTCGCCACACGTTTCGCACGCCAGCGACTGGCTGAGCGGCAGTTCGCGCCAGGGATCCTGAGCCCCCCGCTGCGCCAAGACGATCGCCCGATCGCGGCCTTCGCGGAAGGTGAGTTCCAGGGAATCGGCGAGCCGGCTCCGTTGGTCCGCCGACGCGACGAGACGGTCGATCACGACCTCCACGGCGCACTCGCGACTTCCCGTAGGGATGAGATTCGGTTCCTCGAGCGAGCGCACCTCACCGTTCAGCCGTACACGCTGGAAGCCTCGCTGACGAAGCCGCGGCAACTCATCCCGAAGGACGGCCGGCTTCGCGCGCAGCGCCGGCGCCAAGAGCATGATCCGTTCTCCGGCACACTCGGTCAGAACCCGCTGCACATTGTCGTCGAGCGACCGCTGCACAATCCGCCCCCCATCCTTGGGGCAGCGCGGCTCTCCCCGGATCGACCACAGCAGCTGAGCGTAGTCGGAAATCTCGGTGACCGTCGCGATGGTACTGCGCGGCGAGGTGCCTCCGGTCCGCTGCTCGATTGCCAGCACCGGGGAAAGCCCGTGGATGAAGTCCACGTCCGGGCGCCGCAACTGATCCAACACTTGCCGCGCTTGAGTCGAGAGTGACTCCATATACTTGCGATAACCCTCGGCGTAGAGGGTATCGAATGCCAACGACGATTTCCCGGAACCGGAAGGCCCGGTGATCACGACCAGCCGCCCTCGCGGGATGCGGACTTCGAGATTCTTTAGGTTATGCTCCCGAGCGCCTTTGATGTGGATGTGGGTCGCGGGCTCCATAAAGCAGCAGCGGATACCGTATGCGCCGTGGGCTAAACGCAAATACGATCGAGATGTTGCCCATCAGCAGCAACAAGCGAGCTGGCTTGATCTTGCGGCGTTTCTTACAAAGTTCCCTCTTTCCGCTCGCGCCCCTGCGAGCGGTCGATTGAACCCCTGACTATGAACCACCCTCCGATCCCCCGGATCCGAGCCGCCGCATTGTCGGCTGGCCTGCTGTCCCTGTTCTGCGCGCTGGACCTCCATGCGGTCTCCTTCAATGAAGGTCGCTGGAAAGGCAGTTTCGACACTACGTTCTCGTTCGGCGCCATGTACCGCATGGCAGATCCGGGCGCGGACTTCTTCGGCACGGCGAACGGAGGCCGAGCGCTGTCGGTCAACGCCGACGATGGTAATCTGAACTACCGCAAGGGATGGGTGTCGTCGCTCGTCAAGGGTACGCACGATCTCGAAGTCGAGTACGGCGACCACTTTGGCGCGTTTGGCCGCGTCACCTACTTTTACGATAGCGTGAACGAAAAGGGCCTGCGCGACCGCACGCCGCTCACCGACGAAGCCAAGGATCGCGTCGCCAAGCGCGCGGAGTACCTCGACCTCTACGGTCTGTGGCGCGGCGAGATCGCTGGCCGTCCGGCCGACATCCGGTTCGGTCGCCAAGTGCTGAACCTCGGCGAGAGCACGTTCATTCCGAATGGCATCAACGTGGTGAATCCCGTCGACGTCGCCCGCCTTCGCTCCCCGGGCTCCGAGCTCCGCGAGGCGCTCCTGCCGGTCACCATGCTCAAGGGTAGCTTCAGCCTCAGTGACACGGTCACGATCGAGCCGTTCTGGCTCATGGAGTTCCGCCGTGTGGAAGTGGACCCGGCCGGAACGTATTTCTCCACCAACGATTTTGCGACCCGCGGCGGCCGCAATGTTTATCTCGGCTTCGGCGCCCTGAGCGATCAGACGCCTCTCGGAGCTATCCCGCGCACGCTGGATCGCGAAGGCGACAACTTCAGCCAGTTCGGTCTCTCGACGCGCGTCCTCGCGCCCGCCCTGAACGACACGGAGTTTGGGTTCTACCTGACGCGTTATCACAGCCGCCTCCCGGTGATCAGTGCGCGCACGCCGACGGCGCCGATCGATACGAATCTCACCGGGCCGCTGACTGCCGTGTTCGTTCGCGCCGGCCTCCCGGCCGCTCAAGCCGCTGCTCAGGCGGCGGGCGTGTTCCAGTTGATCGTACTGTCGCAGACCAATCCTACCGCACTCACTCCGGTACAGGTCGCGACGCTCCAAGCTGCGCAGACGCAGGCCGCCATCGCCGGTGCCCGGCAGATTGCCCTCCTGACCGCCGCTGGGACTGGACGCTACTTTGTCGAGTACCCCGAGGACCTCACGATGCTCGGCGCCAGTTTCAATACGGACCTCGCGTCGACTGGCATCTCGCTGCAGGGCGAGGTATCCTACAAGCACGACGCGCCGCTGCAGGTGGATGACGTGGAACTACTTTTCGCTGCCCTTTCCACGCTGAATCCGGCCTTCGGTGCCAACAACCAGGTAGGTAACTACCTGGGCCGGTATGGTCAGGAGATTTCCGGCTACCGCCGCCATGGCGTCTGGACCGGTCAGGCCACGGCCACGAAGGTTTTTGGTCAGGTGCTCGGCGCGAGCCAACTCGCGCTCGTGACCGAGGCAGGCGGTGTCTACATCCCCGACCTTCCGGGTAAGGATAAGCTCCGCTACGATGTGAACGGCACGTTCACCAGCGGCAACGGCGCGGCGATGGTCGGGACCGGGAGCACGCTTCCCGGCACCCCGCTGGATCAGTTCGCCGACCCGTTCTCGTGGGGCTACCAGATCCTCGGTCGCCTTGATTACACCAACCTTTTCGGCGGCGTGAACGTTTCGCCGTCCATCGCATTCGTGCACGACGTTTCTGGAAACACGCCGAATCCGCTCGGTAACTTCATCGAAAACCGCCAGAGCCTCAACGTCTCCGTCGAGGTCGTCTGGCAAAATCGCTGGAGCGCCGAGTTTCGCTACGTGAACTTCTACGGCGGCGGGACGCAGAATCTGTTGTCCGACCGCGATTTCTTCGCGACGACCCTTAAGTACGCCTTCTGAGCCCCACCCCCATGAACACCTTCTTCTCCCTTCCTGCCCGACGTCTGAGCGTCGCGCTTCTTCTGGCCGGCTCCTCCGCGGTGGCCGCGATTTCCGAGGCTGATGTTGCCCGACTGAGCAAGGATCTGACCCCACTCGGCGGCGTGCGCGCTGGCAATGCAGACGGATCGATCCCCGCGTGGACCGGCGGCGTCACCCAGGCGCCGGCGGGTTACAAGCCGGGTGATCACCACCCCGATCCCTTCGCGAACGATCAGCCGCTCTACACGATCACGGCGCAGAATGCCGGCAGCTACCAAGGTCAACTCACCGCGGGTCATCGCGCGCTGCTGCAGGCGTATCCCGGGTACTCGATTCCGGTCTATCCGACGCGGCGCAGCGCTGCGGTTCCGCAGCGCATCTATGATGCGACCGCGCGGATCGCGACCACGGCGCGGGTGGCCAACGACGGCGCCAATGTGGAGGGCGCCTTGGTGGGCGTCCCCTTCCCGATTCCTTCAAACGGCATCGAGGTCATCTGGAATCACTTGCTCCGTTATCGCGGCGACGCCGCCAACCGCCACATCGGTCAGGCCGCCCCGCAGCGCAACGGATCTTACTCGCTCGTCGAATTCCGCGACGAATTCCTCTTCAACTACACGCGCGAGAGCGTTTCCGGCCAGGACCTCGACAATGTGCTGCTTTATTTCAAGCAGGCCGTCGTCGCCCCTGCCCGTCTCGCCGGCACGATCCTGCTCGTCCACGAAACCCTGGATCAGGTAAAGGAGACGCGTCGCGCGTGGGTCTACAACGCGGGCCAGCGCCGCGTGCGCCGCGCTCCGAACGTCGCTTACGACGCGCCGGGTACGGCGGCGGACGGGATGCGCACAAGTGACCAGTTCGATATGTTCAACGGCGCCCCGGATCGCTACCAATGGGAACTGGTGGGCAAACGGGAGATGATCGTGCCCTACAACAGCTACCGCCTTCACTCAAAGGACGTGAAGCACGCCGATATCCTCAAGCCGCTGCACATTAACCAGTCGCTTACCCGTTATGAGCTGCATCGCGTTTGGGTCGTCGAGGCTAAGTTGAAGCCTGGCGCTTCGCACATCTATCCGCGCCGCACCTTCTACGTCGACGAAGACTCGTGGCAAATCCTGGCTGTGGACCAATACGATTCGCGCGGTGAGCTCTGGCGCGTCTCGGAGGCCCATTGCATCCAGTACTACGACGCCGGCCTTTTTTGGAGCACGCTCGAGGTTCATACGGATCTGCAGGCGGGGCGCTATCTCGCCATCGGTCTCGATAATGAGTTCGAGATGTATGACTTCTCGATCAAGCGTTCACCGTCGGACTACGTGCCGGAGAGCCTGCGTCGCGACGGTGTTCGTTAAGCCGTGGTTCTAGCGTTCGCGCGCCGCAGCCTTGCGGCGCTCCTCTTCCTCTCTGCCGCTCTCGCCGCCCGGGCCACTCCGGGCGGCGTTCGGTCGTTACTCCTCGACGGCGCGGTCCTCGCCGATGGCGCAGTGGTCGCGGTCGGTGAGCGAGGCGCAATCTTATTGAGCCAGGACGCCGGAGAGACCTGGAGCACCATTCCCTGCCCGGTCGACTTCGCCCTCACGGGTGTCTCATTCACCGATGCGTCCACCGGCTGGATTTGTGGGCATGGTGGCGTGATCCTTGCCACCCGAAATGGCGGTCGGCAGTGGGAGCGGCAGCTTTCCGAGGAGTCCAACGAGACGGTGTTCCTCGATGTGGTGGCTCTGGATCCGCAGAACGTGGTCGTGGTGGGCGCATTCGGCGCGGTTCGGGTAAGCCAAGACGGTGGGCGTACGTGGACCGCCCCGTCGACGCCGGGAGAGGACGCCCATCTGAATCGCATCCTGGCCGATCGCACCGGCACATTGTGGCTCGCGGGCGAGCGCGGCTTGTTGCTCCAGTCGGTTGACCGTGGGCTGACGTGGGAGCAAAGCGAGGTGCCGAACGACGCACCCTCACTGTATGGCCTGCTCCGCCTCGGGTCAGGTGAACTGCTCGTCCATGGCCTCCGCGGCCACGCGTGGCGGGTTAACGCTCAGGGTCAGGTGACGGATGTAGCGATCGAGACGCCTGTCATGCTTGCGGCCAGTTGCCGGTTGAGCAGCGGGGCCGTGCTTCTAGCGGGTGCCGCGCGGTGGTTTTTCATCAGCGAGGATGACGGTCGGACTTTTCAGAGAATCGCTCTACCACTGACGACTGCGGTGGCCGAGTTGCTGCCGTTGCCCGATGGCCGTGTGCTCGCCTTGGGCGAGGCCGGAATATCGGTCCTGCGGATGCCTCCGCGCCGTTGACCTGTTCATTCACCCGTGACGCCGTCGAACTCCCCCCGTCTTTCGCAGCGGATCATTCAGGCACTCGAGTCGCTGCTCTTTGGGCACCGCGTTTGGGTGCTCACGTTGTTCGCCATAGTCACGGTGGTCCTCTTAGGCGCGGGCACCCGGCTGCGCATCGATGCCAGTTTCAACAAGTCTCTTCCGAAGGATCACCCGTACATCAAGGTATTCACGCACCATCAGGCAGAGTTTGGCGGAGCGAACCGTGTCCTGATCGCGCTGATCGCGCGCGATGGAAACATGTTCTCCCCCTCGTTCTTCGCCGCGCTGAAGGCTGCGACCGACGAGGTTTTCTTTTGCCCCGGAGTCGATCGCGCCCAGGTGCAGTCAATCTTCACGCCGAACGTCCGTTACATCGAGGTCGTGGAGGATGGATTGACGGGAGGATCGGTGATCCCCGCGGACTTTACGCCGACGACGGAGGGGTTTCGGCGCGTCCGCGAGAATATCATCAAGTCGAACCGCGTCGGGCAGCTCGTCGCCAACGACTTCTCGGGCGCCATTATTAGCGCGCAGCTTCAGGAGATCGACCCGACGACGGGCCAGAAGCTCGATTACCAGAAGGTCGCGGCGGCGCTGGAGTCTCGGGTGCGGGAGCGCTTTCAGTCCGACGAGATTTCGGTGCACATCATCGGCTTCGCGAAAGTCATGGGTGACGTTGCCGACGGTGCCCGTGGCGTGGCGCTCTTCTTCCTCGTGGCTCTGGCGATCACCACCCTTCTGGTGTGGGAGTTCGCCGGTCGATGGAAGCTAGCGGGGGCGCTCCTCCTCTGCTCCCTGATTGCCGTGAGCTGGCAGATCGGAACGCTGACGCTGCTCGGGTTCGGCATCGACCCCATGTCGATTCTGGTGCCTTTCCTGATCTTTGCGATCGCGGTGAGCCATGGAGTTCAGATGGTGCGCGCCTACCGCGACGCCGTCTTCTCCGGACTCGATGGCCAGGCCGCGGCGCGGGTTGCGTTTCGCCAGTTGATCGTGCCCGGAGGACTGGCGCTGATCACCGATACCATCGGATTTATCACGATGCTCGTGATCCGCATCGACACGGTGCGGGAACTTGCGATCGCCGCGAGTCTCGGGGTCGGGCTGATTCTGCTCACCAATCTTCTGCTCCTGCCGATCCTGCTTTCCTATCTGAATTTGCCGCCGTCGTATCAGGCCTGGGCGGAGAAACGGCGCCAGCGTACCGACCGCTTCTGGCGGAAATACTGCGCACTCTTCACGCCCGGGCGATCGGCCGTGGCGATCGTGCTGTCGACCGCTTTGGGCATCTGGGCGTGGAACAAGAGTGCTGAGGTGCGCATCGGCGACTCGCAGGCCGGCGTTCCCGAACTGCGGCAGGACTCACGGTACAATCAGGACTCTCGGACGATCATCTCACGCTTTTCCATCGGCATCGATGTGATCACCGTTTTCGCCGAAGCGGGCCCGAATGCCTCGGTCGACTACGACGTCGTCTCCGCGATGGATCGGCTTGAGGGTCGCTTGCGCAACCTTCCCGCCGTCCAATCCGTGGTGAGCCTAAGCAGCTTGGCGAAGGGAGTGAACGCCGCATGGAACGAGGGCTCGCTGAAGTGGCGGGTGCTCCCACGCGATCCCAGCGCTCTCGCTCAGGCGACGTCACCGATCGAGACCGCCACGGGCATGCTCAATAGCGACGCCAGCGTGATGCCGATCATGGTGTTTCTGACGGATCACCGCGCGGAGACGCTGAAGACGGTCACGCAGACCATCGAGCAGTTCATCGCGGAGCATCCACCGGAAAAGGTGCGCTTCCGCCTCGCCGGCGGCAACGCTGGCGTAATGGCTGCGACCAACGACGTTGTGCAGGCCGCGCAGACTCCGATTGTGCTTTGGGTCTTCGGATCGGTGATCGTCTTGTGCCTTCTCGTTTTCCGCTCCGTCCGAGCGACTCTGTGCATCGTACTTCCCCTCGGCCTCGTCTCCTACCTCGGCTACGCGTTGATGGTATTCTTGGATATCGGTCTCAAGACCGCGACGCTTCCGGTGGTCGCGCTTGGAGTCGGCATCGGGGTGGACTACGGGATTTACATCTTTGCCGTATTGCAGCGTGAACTGAACAACGGAGTGGTTTTCGCTGAGGCGCTCTTCCACGCCTTCCGCGACACGGGCGGCGCGGTGGTGTTCACCGGATTGACGCTGGCCGCCGGCGTCGGTACGTGGGCGGAATCCGCCCTCAAGTTTCAAGCCGACATGGGAGTGCTTCTGAGCTTCATGTTCCTCGTGAACATGCTGGCTGCTGTCCTCTTGCTGCCGGCGCTGGCCCTCTGGTTGTACCGTCGGCCCAGCCCACGCTCGGGCGCTTGAGTTGGGCTAGAATCGGTTGATCGCGGCGATCACCGCGTCCACCTGAGAGTCCGTCAGTTCAGGGAAAATCGGCAGACTAAGGCAGGTCGCCGCCGCCCGTTCCGCGATGGGCAGAGCACCACTCGTATAACCGAGATGCGCATAACAGGGCTGCTGATGCAGGCAGCGTGGGTAGATGAGGTCCGTCCCGATCTCGCAGGACGCGAGGTGCTCGCGCAGGGCGTCTCGCCGGGGATGGCGGAGCGTGAACTGATGAAAGACGCTCGCACCGTAGTCCGGCTGGACCGGGAGCAGCGTGTCCGCCAGCCGAATCTCCCGCAGGTAACGGCCGGCAATGGCCTGCCGCCGGGCGGTCCACGCGGCGAGATGCGGCAACTTGACGTTGAGTGCCGCGCCCTGGAATCCATCCATGCGAAAGTTGAAGCCGACCAGGTCGTGGTGGTACCGCCGGGTCGAACCGTGGACGCGCAGGGCACGCGCGGTCTCGAACAGTCCCTCATGCCGGGAGACGAACGCCCCACCCTCACCGCAGGCGCCGAGATTCTTCGTTGGATAGAAGCTGAAGGTTCCGCAGTCGCCCAGCAGTCCCACCGGGGTGCCGCGGTAAGTCGCCCCCACCGCCTGGGCGCAGTCCTCAATTACGAAGAGGCCATGGCGTCGTGCGATCGCGAGGATTTCATCCATCCGGGCCGGTTGACCGAAGAGATGCACGACGACGATCGCCTTGGTGCGCGGCGTCACCGCAGCCGCCACCGCTTCAGGACTCAGGTTGAGCGTACCTTCTTCGATCTCCACGAAGACCGGCGTGGCGCCGACGTAACTGATCCCCCAAGCACTCGACGCGAAGGTGAATGGGGTGGTGATCACCTCGTCCCCCGGTCCGAGCTTGGCCAGCACCGCGCCCACGTGCAGGGGCGAGGTGCCGCTGTTCATGCCCAACACCCGCGGATAGCCCAGCGTCGTGCCAAAGGCCCGCTCAAAGTCTTCGACATCGCGACCGAGGCAGAAGCGCGTGCCGTCATAGGCCGCCGCAATAGCCGCCAACACTTCGTCACGGAGCGCGCGGTGCTGGAGACCGAGGTCGAGGAAGGGGACTTTCATCCCGGAAAGGCTAGACCCGCCGCGCGCCGGGAGCAACCCCACACGATCAGGAGACGCGCCGGGGCCGCTGCAAACTGTGGATCAGGGCGGCCACGAGTTCGTCCAAACCGGGCTTCTTCGCCTCGAAGTCCGCCTTCAATCCCGCCGCCTTCAGCGAAGCGGAGGTCTGGGGACCGATGCTGCCCGCGAGGGGACGGCGCACGCCCGGAGCTAACTGCAGGTGCTTCGCCTGCTGCGCGAAGGACTCAACCGCGCTGCTGCTGGCGAACAGGACCGCATCCGCGCCGCGCGCGCGGAACTCGGCCACCGCCGCCTCGTCCGACAGGTCAGTGAGCTCAGTGCGGTAGACCGGCAGCAAATCCACGATGGCGCGCGCCTCGTCGAGCTTGCGCACGAGGGTGTCCCGGTTGCGATTGCCCGTCACCACCAGCACCTTGGCGCTGTCGAGGCTCCCAGTGGCGATCAGGGCGTCCGCCAGACCCTCCGCGGTGGCCACCTCAGGCTGGAGCTCCACGCGAAGGTGCAGCGCTGCGACCTCTCGCGCCGTGGCCTCTCCGACACAGGCGATCCGAATCAGTCCGAGGCTGCGGATGTCGTCAAAGATGCGTCGAAACTCCTCAAAAAAGCAACGGACTCCGTTCGGGCTGGTGAACACCAGCCAGTCGTAGCCGCCCAACTCCGGGAGGACCTCGGCGAGGTCCTGCTTGGACACATCCTTCGTGATCGTGATCAGCGGAAGCTCCAGCACTTCGGCTCCCAGTACCTCCAGTTTTTCCCGGAGCGCGCTGGCCTGTGATCCGGCCCGCGTGACCACGACGCGACGGCCGAAGAGCGGCAGACGCTCGAACCATCCGAGAGTCTCCCTCTCTTTCGCCACTTCGCCGATGATGACGACCGCGGGTGCGGTCAGCGCCGCCTTATCCACCGCATCAGCCAGCGCGCTCACCGGGGCGGCAACGCTGCGCTGACGCCCCAGGGACGCCCATTGCACCACCACCGAGGGCGTCGCGGGGGCCAAGCCGCCCGCCTGCAACTCCAGCAGCACCTGCCGCAGATGTCCCATGGCCATGTAGATGACGAGCGTGGCATCCGGAAGCGCTCCGTAACGTCGCCAGTCCGTCGTCGGTACGCCCTTCGCAGGATCCTCATGCCCGGTGAGAAAGACGACGGACGCGCTCGTGTTTCGGAGCGTAAGCGGCACTCCGCCGTAGGCACCGGCGGCCAGCGCGGCGGTGACTCCCGGAATAATCGCAAACGGCACCCCAGCCGCCGCGAGGCGACGCGCTTCTTCGCCGCCGCGACCGAAGACAAAAGGATCTCCGCCCTTCAGGCGGACGACGGAATGTCCGGCCTCGGCTTCGCGAACGAGGATCTCCTCGATCTCCTCCTGTGGTCGGGAATGAAACCCCGCCTTCTTGCCCACGTAGATGCGGCGCGCCTCCGGGCGGCAGTTCGCCAGCAACGCGGGGTGCACCAAGTAATCGTAAACAACCACGTCGCAGCGCTCGAGGAGTTCGCGCGCTCGGACCGTGATAAGTCCCGGATCACCTGGACCGGCACCGACCAAATAAACCATGCCTGCTGCCATAACCGGTGCGTGCCCCTAGGACGCGAGCCCCAATTCCCGCAGGATCCGTGCTGCGGTGCCATCGGGCGCCATGAGCTCGTCAGCGCAAAGGTCGCGGTGATGCGCGCCTACCTTCTCATGAAAGAGGTGTAGGCTGGAATCGGTGGCGTGCACCGCCACCGCCGTGTGGCAGCCGCCACCCAGCGCGCGCTGGAAAGCCCGCTCCAACGAGACCTGACGCGACGTCCGCTCATCGAATACCGCGCGCCATGCCGCGCCGGCTCCACGGCGGCATTGCACCGCAATCGCCGCCTGCCCCACCGCCGGCACCATTTCGGTGATCGCGAAAGGGCGAAAATCAAGATTCGGCCACGCTTGAATACCAAGGCGCCGCAGGCCAGCCGCCGCCAGAACGCTGGCGTCCGCGACCTTCAACTCGCCGATCTTCTTCAACCGGGTGTCCACGTTGCCGCGGATCTCCGTGAAACTCACGTCCGGATGCAGGCGACTCAGTTGGAGGCGTCGGCGCGGACTGCCGGTCGCGACCAGCGTGAGGGCAGTCACTCCTGACTGCACGACGAGCACGTCGCGCGGATCCTCACGCGGAAGGTAGCCAGCGATCTCCAATCCCTCCGGCATCTCCCCTGGCAGGTCCTTGGTGCTGTGCACCGCCAGGTCCGCATCTCCCCGCAACAACGCTTCCTCCAACTCGGAGGTGAACAGGCCCTTGCCGCCCTTTTTTTCCAGCGACCACTCCGTTTGGCGGTCGCCCGTCGTGACGATGCGCAGCAGCTCGGTTTGCAGGCCGAGCCGCTCGGCAAAGCGTGCTCCGACCTGCTCGGACTGAGTCAGGGCCAGCGGACTCTTGCGAGTGGCGATGACAAGGGGCTTCACGCAGCGCGTCGAAGGGCGGAGCGGGTGTTCGGCACGGCCAGCGCGCCGAACACGCCCGGAGAACGCTCCTTAGTAGGAGGCCTGGACACCCTTGATGTTCTTCTTCGACATCCAGGGCATCATGCTGCGGAGGTAGGTGCCGGTCTTCTCGATCTTGTGCTTCTGACCGGCCGCGAGGAGCTTGTTGTAGTTCTTCAGACCGCCCTTGTATTCCTTCACCCACTCGCGGGTGAACTGGCCGGTCTGGATCTCCTTCAGGATTCGCTTCATCTCGGCCTTGGTGGCCTTGTTCACGACGCGTGGACCGCGCGTGATGTCGCCGTACTTGGCAGTCTCGGAAATCGAGAAACGCATCCCGGCGATACCGCTTTCGTACATCAAATCACAGATAAGCTTCAGCTCGTGGAGACACTCGAAGTAGGCCATCTCGGGCTGGTAGCCAGCCTCGACCAGCGTCTCGAAACCCGCCTGCACCAGCGCGCTGGCGCCACCGCAGAGGACGGCCTGCTCGCCGAAGAGATCCGTCTCGGTCTCTTCCTTGAAGGTCGTCTGCAGCACGCCGGCGCGCGTCGAGCCGATTCCCTTGGCCCACGCGAGTGCGGTCTGCTTGGCCTTCTTCGAACGATCCTGCGCGACGGCGATGAGGGCCGGCATGCCCTTGCCCTCTGCGTAGAGACGGCGAACCATATGGCCCGGGCCCTTCGGCGCGACCATGATGCAGTCGATATCCTTGTGCAGCTTGATCAGGCCGAAGTGGACGCCGAGGCCATGGGAGAAGAGCAGCGTCTTGCCCTTCGCGAGGTTCGGCAGGATGTCCTTCTCGTAGACATCAGCCTGCTTCATGTCCGGAAGACCGACCATGATGACATCGGCGCGGCGGACGGCCTCGGCGGTGTCAAACACCTCGAAACCGTGCTGCTTCGCGACGGCGCGGGACTTCGAACCCGGGTAAAGACCGATGATGACCTTGCAGCCCGAATCCTTGAGATTGAGCGCGTGGGCATGGCCTTGGGACCCGTAGCCGAGCACGGCGAGGGTCTTGTTCTGAAACACGCCGAGATTGGCGTCCTTGTCGGTGTAGACTTTTGCGGGCATGGTAGAAAAGGATTCGGTGGGTGAAGAAAGGAATCAGCGGCGCATCGCCAGTTGGCCCGTGCGCGCGAGCTCCAGGATGCCGAAGGCCTCAATCAGGCGCAGAAAGGCCGACGTCTTGCCCTCGTCACCCGTCACTTCGACGATCAGCGCATCGTGGGCGACATTCACCACCTTCGCACGGAAGATGTCGCAGATCTGCATGATTTCCGAACGCGTCCGCGCATCGGCCTTAATCTTGACCAGCACGAGCTCGCGCATGACAGCCTGGCCTTCCTTGAAGTCTACGACCTCGACCACGTTGACCAGCTTGCGCAGTTGCTTCGTGACCATGTCCAGCGACGCATCGTCGCCCTTGATCACGGCGGTGATCCGGGACAGCGAAGGGTCGTGGGTCGGCGCGACGTTCAGAGAGTCGATGTTGAATCCGCGACCCGAGAACATCCCGGAGACCCGGGCGAGGACGCCGAACTTGTTCTCGACGAGGACGGAGATCGTGTGACGCATGGGTGGAAAACCAGTGAGAGAAAAGCGTGGGAGTCAGGGACAGCTGGTGGACGGCGAGGGACTCGAACCCCCGACACCCTCGGTGTAAGCGAGGTGCTCTAACCAACTGAGCTAGCCGTCCGGCAGGAAAAAGGAGTTAATCGCCCGGGCCCCGCACGAGGCAAGGGTTTAATCGGACCCGTCAGACAGCCCGTTCGCCTCGCTGAGGCTCAAGCGTGCGACGCCCCTCCCCGCGCACGTAGCAAACCCTCGCGGGCGAGCCACTCGGCGTTCTGGACCGCATTCAATGCGGCACCCTTCCACAGGTTGTCGCCACTCACCCAGAAGGACAATCCATTCTCAAAAGCGGTGTCGACGCGGATGCGGCCGACGCCACACCGAACTTTCTCCGCAAAGTCGAGCGGCGTCGGATATCGCGAGGTCTTCGGGTCGTCGACGAGCTCCGCCCCCGCGAAGCCTGCGATCGCGTCCCGCGCGGCGGCGACACTGACGGGACGCTCGAACTCGGCACTGACCGAGACCGAATGGGCGCGAACGACCGGGACCCGGACGCAAGTGGCGGAAACCTTGAGGTCCGGAAGGCCCATAATCTTTCGGCTTTCCTGCGCCATTTTCGACTCCTCGCCGGTATAGCCGTCGCTCCCGAAGGTGTCCACCTGGGGGATGCAGTTAAACGCGATCTGGTAGGGATAGACCTTTCGGGTCAGGGGCTCCCCCGCCACGTGCGAGCGCACCTGCTGGGCGAGTTCTTGGATCGCCTCCGCGCCCGTTCCGGAAACGGACTGGAAGGTGGAGACAATGATCCGCTTTACGCCGAAGGCGCGGTGCAGCGGCCACAGGCCCATCAGCATCACCGCGGTCGAGCAATTGGGGTTAGCGATGATGCCGGAATGCGTGCTCAGTTCCTGCGGATTGATCTCCGGAATGACCAGTGGCACCTTCGGGTCCATCCGCAGCGCGGAGCTCTTGTCGATGACCAAGCAGCCGGAAGCCACGGCGTCCGCCGCCAGCGCGCGGGTGACAGACCCGCCGGCGGCGAAGAACGCGATGTCGACACCAGCGAACGCACCGGCCTTCGCCTCCTCGACCCGATAGCTCTGGCCTCCGAAGGTCAGCGTCTTTCCCGCGGAACGTGCCGAGGCGAAGAGCCGAAGCTCGCGCAACGGAAAGTGGCGCTCGTGCAAGAGCCGGACAAGCTCTTGACCGACCGCGCCGGTGGCGCCGACGATACCGACTACATAACCAGATGGCTTCACGATGGAGACTCCTTTGGAACAGATAATCACAACGGGTGCTCGGCTGGGGATCAAGCCCACAGACCGCCTCCTCGTCGTCAACCTCACCGCCCAAACGCTCAGCCTTTACGACAGCGGTAGTCCCGTCCGTGCGTATCCCGTTTCTACGTCCCGCCGGCCTCCTTCGAACATCCGCAACTCGCTGGGCACCCCAACCGGCCTGCACGCCATCGCCGAGCGGATTGGCGGCGAGCAGCCGATCGGCATGGTCTTCCGGGGCCGGGTACCGACTGGCCGGCACTACCGTGAATACCTTCCAAAAGAGTTGGAGACCGACGACCTCATCACCAGCCGCATCCTTTGGCTGCGTGGCCTCGAACCGGGAGCCAATCAGGGAGGCGACGTCGATACTTATCAGCGATACGTCTACATCCATGGGACGCGCCACGAAGACCAGATCGGCACCCCGGCCAGCGCCGGCTGTGTTCGCCTCCGTAATCTCGATGTGATCGACCTGTATGACCGCGTCCGGGTCGGCGACTGGGTCTGGATTGGTGCCTAGGTCCAGCGGTTCTTTCCAAACAGCAAGCGCAGCGAATTGAGGCAGACGACGAGCGTGCTGCCTTCATGCGCGGCGACGCCGACCGCCAGCGGGACAGCACCGAAGGCGGTGGCGAGAATCATCACGCCCACGACGCCGAGCGACACCGCAAGATTCTGCCGGATGACTCGGCGCGCGCGTACGCTCAGCCAATACGCGGAGAGAAAGTTCTCGATGCGATCATGCATCAAGATCACCTCCGCCTGTTCCAGCGCAGCATCACTGCCGCGAGCTCCCATCGCCACGCTGACGTCGGCGGCGGCGAGCGAGGGCGCATCGTTCACGCCGTCGCCGACCATCGCCACGCGTAGCCCCGCCGCCCGCATCGCCTGGATCGCCGCGACTTTGTCTTCAGGCGATAGTCCCGCGCGCACTTCGTCGACGCCAATCTCCCGCGCTACGTTCTCCGCCGCGTGGCGGCGATCGCCAGTGAGCATGATCGATCGGATTCCCCGACGCCGCAGCGACTCCAGCACACCCTTCGACTCGGAGCGGATCTGATCCTTCAACAGCACGCGGCCGACGAGGTCGCGCCCAATCACCCACACTTCGCTCAGTTCCGGGGGCGCCGGCGGTAACTTCCCGCTCCAACCAGCGAGCGGACCGTGCTCCAGCAACTCCCGGCGTCCAAGCAGCGTCAGCGATCCGCCGAAACGTCCGCGCACGCCCTGCCCAGTGATCGACGAGAAATCCTCCACGGGTAACTCACGCACGCCCTGCGCCTGCGCGTAGCGCACGATCGCGCGGGCCAACGGATGATGGGAGCGACTCTCCAACGCGTTCGCGAGTTCCAAGACTTCTTTCTCCCGGCCTGGCGGAAAGCTTTCGACGGCCATCACGGCCAATTCCCCCGTCGTCAACGTCCCCGTCTTGTCGAGCGCGACCGCCGTGATGTCTGCCAGCCGTTCCACCGCCGCACCGCCGCGAAACAGGACGCCATGACGTGCCCCCCACGCAATCGCCGCCAGGATTGCCGAGGGAATCGAAAGCACGAGTGCACAGGGACTGGCAACGACGAGCAGCGTCATGGCGCGGTAAAAAGCCGAGCGCACGCCGTCTTCATTCGCGAACGCTGGCAGCCCGAAGCCCAGCCACCACACGAGGAACATGGCTGCACTCCCGCCCAATACGGCATAGGTGTACGGCGTGCCGAACCGATCCGTGAGTCGCTCGCTCGGCGCCTTGAGCTTCTGCGCAGTCTCGATCAACCGGATAATGCGTTGCAGCGTACTCTCCGCCGGCAAACGCCGCACCGTGAAGTCCACCGCACCCCAGAGGTTCAGCGTACCGCTGAACACCATGTCCCCCACGTCCTTTTCAACGGGCACGGCTTCGCCCGTCAGCGCCGACTCATCACTCGCGCTACGCCCCTCCACCACTCCCCCATCCGCCGCGAAGGCCTGCCCTGGCCGCACGCGTACGCGGTCGCCGACTTTCAGGTCCTCCACCGCTACGTCACGTTCACTGCCGTCCGCCGCGACGACGGTCGCCCGCTTCGGAGCCGACTTGAGCAGCGCCGAGACTTCGCGACGGGTCCGGTCCATCGCAAACTCCTCCATCGCTCCCGACGCTGAAAAGAGGAACAGCAGAAGGACCGCCTCATCCCAGGCTCCAATCGCCAGCGCGCCCGCGGCCACTACCAGCATGAGAAAGTGAATGTCGACCTCCCGCTTGCGCAGGTTAGCCCAAGCGTCTACCGCCGCATCGTACGCACCGGCGATGACGGCGAGAAGCGACAGGAGTCGCGAAAACCAAAGCGGACCCCACGCATAGTGGTCGGTCAAGAAACCGGCGACCCCAAGAACCGCACAAGCGGATGCCAAGCTGGCCAGGAGGCGCCACTCGGACTCAGGTGGGGATGCCTCAAGGGGCTCGCGCAGGTCGATCTCGCGCCACGTCCACAGCTTCGGAGCCGTGACGCAAGACGGCCCGGTGATCTCCGTCACGCTGCCTTCCTGACGAATCGTGAAGCCGGTCGGCGCCTTAGCGCGATGCCCTAGGCGATCCTCCACGGCATTGACTGTAGCCAGGAGCGAAGCCTCCAAGGTGTCCAAGTCCACCTCTCCCAGCGTCGCGATCGACACTTTGCGTCGCTCCGTGTCGATGCGCAGTCCCTCGATCCCAGGCTGAGCCCGCAGGAAGTTGGCGAGGGTATCCGTCCAAGGCACGCTCATCACGGGAGGCTGAACTCGACCCCGGAAAAAGGCGACCGCAGATTGCAGTCGCCGCAGGCTGCTCCAGCCGTTTCCCTGACCGACTGCCGTTTGTCGCATGATCGGACTGCGCGAAGACTCTGACCTCTCCTCCTCGCCCCCGCGGGCTCCCTCCACTGCGCCCGCGGTGACAGGCCGACTCTTCGCGGAGGCCGGCATTGTGTCATCCGTCCTCGATCTGGAGCATCGTCCCGAGCAGGCGCAGATGGCCCGTGCCGTCGCCAAGGCGTTCGCCGACGACACGGCTCTCGCCTTCGAGGCCGGCACGGGAGTCGGCAAGTCACTCGCCTACCTGCTCCCCGGCATCGTCCACGCCGTCGATCAATCGCGGCAATTGATCGTATCCACCCATACCATCTCGCTGCAGGAGCAGCTGGAGACCAAAGACCTGCCGCTGTGCCGGAGGATCCTTGCCGGTGCGCCCGAAACCGCGCCTTATGCCTCTTTCCGCAGCTGCGTGCTCGTCGGCAAGGGGAACTACCTGTGCACCACGCGCCTGAGCCATGCGCTGGCCGAGAAGGCGAGCCTCTTTAGCGACGACGAGTACGGGGAGCTGCAGCGCATCGCGGAGTGGGCGGAGCAGACGGAGTCCGGCCTGCGCCACGAACTGCGACCGCCACCCCGCGCCGAGGTCTGGGATTTGGTCAGCGCGGACTCCTCGGGTTGCTCGCGCAAGCACTGCGACTGTAATCGCTGCTTCTACCAACGCGCGCGAACCCGCCTGCGCTCGGCCCAGGTCATCATCGTGAACCACGCACTGCTCTTCGCCCTGATCAGCTCGGGCGGTGCGCAGTCTCAGGGGCCCCCCCGCGAGACCCCGGGGGTCCTTTTCCCCGACGACTTCGTCGTGCTGGACGAAGCGCACACGGTCCCTGAGGTGGCTACGGATAACTTCGGTCTACACGTCAGCAGCCACACCATTGACCGGGCGCTGAAGCATCTCTACAACCCACGCACGCGGCGGGGACTGCTCGGACGCCACTCCGGCCCCGAGGTACATCGCCTCGTGGAGGACGGACTCAGCGCCGCGGAACGCTTCTTCGGAGCGCTGTCGGGAACGCTGCTGGCCGAGCGTCCCGTCGTGCGCTTACGCGAGCCGGATCCCACTGAGAATCTTCTGGAAGGCCCCTTCGCCGCTCTCGAGCGCGCGGTCGCCCGGGTGGCGGACCGCCTTGAGGAGGGTCGCGAGCGCGATGAATTTCTCGAACAGCGTCTGCGCCTGAAGGCGCTGCAGGTGGCGATCGCGGAGTGGCTCGCGCTCGCCGATAAGGGCCAAGTGTATTGGTGTGAGCGCGGCGGCCGCCGCCAAACCATTGTGACCCTGCGCAGCGCGCCGCTGGACGTCGCCCCTGCTCTGCGCGCGCACCTCTTCGGCTGTGGCACCAGTGTGCTTTGCACCAGCGCGACCTTGGCCGTCGGCGGCCAACTCGATGCCTTCACGCGACGCGTCGGCGCGGATCAAGCCCGCACCGGAGCGGTCGCCTCCCCCTTCGACTACGAGCGGCAGATGCGTGTCTTTATCGCCACCGACGTACCGCTCCCTTCTCCGCAGGATGCACGTCTCGCGATCGAAAGCCTGATCGACTGGGTACGCTTCTGCTCGCTGCGCGTCAGCGGCGGTTCGCTCGTGCTCTTCACCAGCTACTCCGACATGCGAGCCGTCGCAGCCGCGCTCCAGCCCGAATTTGCGGAGGCTGGTCGCCCGTTTCTACTGCAGGGGGAAGCGCTGTCGCGTACCGAACTCGCCCGCGAAATGCGCCGGCTTGGCAACGCGATCCTGTTTGGAACGGAAAGCTTCTGGACCGGGGTCGACATTCCGGGCGGGGCGCTGTCGCAGGTGATTGTAACGCGACTCCCCTTCGCCCCGCCGACACATCCCGTGCTGGAGGCCCGCAGCGACGCCGTCCGGGAAGGTGGCGGTAATCCGTTCGCCCAGATCACGCTGCCCGATGCCCTCATCCAGTTTCGACAAGGCATCGGGAGACTCATCCGCTCCGCCACGGACCGCGGCGTGATCACGCTCCTCGACTCACGCGTGGTTGCCAAGACCTACGGGCGCCTCTTCCTGGATTCATTGCCTCAGTCACGGCACGAGCGCATGACCCGCGGCAATCGCGAGCAGACCTTCCGTCCGTTTGCGCCGTGAACCTTCGCGCGCACCCTTGCTGAGATCATACCCATGGACCGCATCGCCCACTTCTCTGGACTCGTCGAGCGTCAGCCGACCAACGAATTGTTCCGCTTCAGCCTCGCGCAAGCCTTGCTGGGGGCGGGCCGCGATGCGGAGGCGGAGATCCACCTTCGACACTGTGTGGCGGCGAAGGCAGACTGGATGATCCCGCGGATCCTACTCGGCAAACTTCTGCTTCGCGCCCAACGCGCAGCGGAAGCCAGGCCGCTCCTTGAAGACGCCCTGCAGCTGGCGGTGAGCCAGAGTCATGAGGCGCCTGAAGCCGAGCTCCGCACACTTCTGGCGGAACTCGGCCACATCGCCCCTTAAGGGGGGCGCGGTGCAAACGCGCTTAGCGCAGCTCGCGGACCTTCAGACTGCGGAAGTGGACCTCGTCGCGGTGGTCTTGCAGCAGCAGCGGGCCGCTCCCGCCCAGGCCGAAGCCGGTGTTTTTTTCAAATTTGCTGCGCGCTACAAGGCTCTTGAACAGAGGTGAGCCGCGAACGTAGTCCAACACCTTCACGCCGTTGAGCCAGTGCTCCACGCGGTTGTCGGGGTACACCACAATGCGGCCGTGCTGCCACTCCCCGATCCGGGGTGCGATGCCGAGACCCGCCATCAGATCCGCCCGGGGGATCAAGTCGTAGAGGGATCCGATGCGACGGTTTCCGCCCGCCCCCATCGCCGCGTCCGGGTGCTTCTCGTCGTCGAGAAGCTGAAACTCCAAACCGAGCGCGCTCTCCGTCGGCGGCCGTTCGCTAACGAAGTACTTCACGCCGCTGTTGGCGCCCGGGGTGAGCCGGAATTCCCACTGGAACTCAAACGCCGAGAAACTCTCCCGCGTCACGATGTCGCCGCCGCGCTTCGCGCCCGAGGGTGCCGTGCGCAATTCACCATCGACGATGTTCCAGCCCTCCGCCGGAAACCCCGCCTGATTGACCCCACGCCATCCTTCGGAGCTGGCTCCATCCCAGAGCAGCCGCCAGCCCACGGTCTTCTCCGCGTCGCTGAGGTGATTCGGGCGAAGGTTGCGGACCGTGATCGGGTCGAGCGGGGTCGGAACCAGATCGGTCGTCTGAATCCGCAGATTGCGCCAACGGATCCGACGTCCCACCTGATCGAGTTGCTTGCCGACTCCGTGTACCTGCAGCGCAATAAAGCCCTCGCGCGTGAGGTCGTCGATCACATGAGAAACCTGACGACCGTTGATCCATGTCCGCAGCGAAGAACCAATGGCCTCGATCCGCAGATGGTTCCAGCGCCCCAGCTGGTACAAGTCGCGGGCTGCTGGATTCAGCGTACCTGGGTACAGCCAGCCCCGCCGCGCCTCATCGTAGATGCCGCCACTCCACGCCCGTGCTGACGGATCAATCTCCAACTGGTAACCGTGGACGCGCCCGTTCTGGTAACCGGGGAGGCTCTGGCTGCGAAACTGGATACCACTGTTGGTCGGGCCGCCTTCCTGCAGGATTTCGCACTCGAAAATGAAGTCTCCCCATGTGCGCTCGGTCGCGAGGAACGAGTTCGGTGTGTCGGCGATGGCCGTGCCGACGATGGTGCCGTCCTCGACCGCGTACGGAGCCTTCCCGCCGAGGGTGCGCCAGCCGTTGAGGGACTTGCCGTCGAACAGTGACTCCCATGGACCCGCCTGCAGGGCGATCGCCAGCAAGGGAAATAGAAGGCAAAGCGACGCGCGATGCAGACGACGGAGGAGCACGGAGGGAGGGGTGTTCATGCGAGAGAAGCGAAAAAGCACCATCCGCCCTCGAGGGCGCCGTGCCAAACCGTTTCGCGCCGCCTCAGGAGGTCGTTGGCTGAACGTTGACAGCCCGGCGGGCGGACGCTTCCAAGTGCTCGGCGAACCGCCCCGACTCGATCTCCGCAAGCAAGCGGTCATAGAAGGCCGGTTCCTTGAACAGCCGCTGCTGCGGGATCCATTCCTTGCGTGCGACCGCGAGGGATGGCGAACCGGAGCGAATCAGTGCCGCATTGGCGTCAAGATAGATGGCCGAGTTCCATGGCGCCGCGTGGCGGGGGTCGCGATTCGAACGGCGCGCCGAGGAGAGGATGGCAGCCGCAAAGAGTAACACCCCCGCCTGCCAGGCGACGGCGTGGTCGAACAGCGCGTCGTCGTCGCTGGTGAGTGCGACGAGGTGGGCGATCAGGATCGTTCCCGCCGCGGCAAGACCGAGCGACGTAGTGTAGCGCGCGGTCGAGAACCACGGCCGGAAATGCAGGTTGGTGTTGGGCACACAACGCTGGAAAAAGCCGAGAACCTCAACGCGCGGGTACTCGCGGCCGCCAAGGAGCAGGGGCGCATTGGTGGAACGTGTGCGCCGCAGGAGTTCGTGCGTCCGAAAAAAGCTCGCCGGCCCGCGAAGGAACTCCGCCCGCCGCCCTGCGGGCGGGACGTGAACGGAGACCGTGCCCCCGCGCAAGATCTCCGCGACCAGCGGGTTGACGGCCGCCTCGGCGGCGAAAAACGCCCGTTTGTGCGCAATGACCCCCGCCCGCGCGTCAGCGCCGAGAGGCACGGCGTGGCGATTGTCCGCCGAGCGGCAAAGCGTGTACAGCGTGTCCATCAGCGGATTCGAGGGTGCCGCGCTTCAGCTCACCGCGCAAGGCGCATCGGGCCTCCAGCGCGTCCTTATGGGAACGTCGTCACCGGGCGTCGGGGCCGGTTCCAAGGAAGGTGTTGACAGCACCGCCCCCGAACGGAATTTTCTCCCGCTCAGCACGGCGGCCATAGCTCAGTTGGTTAGAGCACAAGATTGTGATTCTTGGGGTCGCGGGTTCGAATCCCGTTGGCCGCCCCATTCTCTGTCCACCAAGGAGTTGACCTGCGTCGGCCTCTCCCGGGGGACACCCGAACAAGCGCGGACGTGGTCACGCTTTCAGGATTCGCGTCATCGCCGCGCCAGCGGCGACCGCCAGAAGGCAGAGGGCCAGAGTGCCGAGCGCGTAGAGCATCGCACGCAGCTCGTGTCCACTCCGTGCGAGCATGAGCGTTTGAAAGGAATAGGCGGAATAGGTCGTGAAGCCGCCCAAGATGCCGATGACGAGGAAGTCGCCCGCCCACTGGGTACCGCCCGGGCGGCCGGAGCTCGCGACCAGCGTGCCGATCACGCCGATCAGCCAAGAACCACTCACGTTCACCAGCAGGGTTCCCCAGGGGAACGCACTGCCAACCTTGGCAGTGATCCAGCCATTTAACGCGAAGCGCGCCACGCCGCCGAGGCCGCTACCGAGAAAGATCCAGAGCACACGTTCCATGTTCATGCTGGCCGACCCACCTCATCGAGCCCGGCGGGTACCGGGTACGCGGAGAAACGGCGGGATCGCTTGCGAAGGCAAACCTTGAATTCCGAAACAGGGGACGCCGACGGCCGCGAAGTCAGCGCTTGCCCCCGACGGAGGCTCCGGAAATCTCACCCTTGCTCTCCTTGCGCATGTCTCCCCGCTCCGCGCTCTGCTCCCTCGCCTTCCTCGTTCTTGGTGTCCAGGCCGCCGCCTCCGCGGAGGCTCCCGACCGGCCACTGCCTTTCGGGGCGCCGTCCATCCCTTTGGAGCCCGCCCAGGATCGCTCCGCCGACATGGTAAGCGGTCTACATCGCTTTTTCGATTCGTGGACGGAGAAGACCGCGGAGCAACGTGGTGGACAGTGGAAGCGGGACTTATCCAGCGTCGAAGCACACCGACGGTCCGTCGAGCCGCAGCGTCAGGCTCTGCGGCAGATGCTGGGCGCAATCGATCCGCTGCCGGAGCGGCCCGACGTGCAATTGCTCGCGTCTCCCGACGTCTCCGCTCTCGTCGCTCACAGCGCGGTCGGGGAAGCGCATGCGGTCCGTTGGACGGCGTTCGACGGGGTGTCCGGCGAGGGACTTTTGCTGGTTCCCAAGGTCACGCCGGTCCGGGCGCGGGTCGTTCTGGTACCGGATGCCGACCAGTTGCCCGAGTCGCTAGCGGGGCTCGACGATCGCCTGCCGCGCCACCAGCAAGTCGGGCGCCGCCTCGTGGCTTCGGGCTGCGAGGTGCTGATCATCACGCTGCTGAGTCGCGAGTCCGTCCACTCGGGCGTCTCGGAGATTGCGCGGACTGATCAGAGTCATCGCGAGTGGGCCTGGCGCCCGCTTTTCGAGGCTGGCCGGTCGCTCATCGGGGTCGAGGTGCGCAAGGTCGAAGCCGGTCTCGCGTGGTTTCGGCAGCGACCCGGGTCGGCGCCAAAGATCGGCGTCGTCGGATACGGCGAGGGCGGACTGATCGCGCTGCACACGGCGGCGCTCCACCCTGAGCTCGATGCCGCTTGGGTCAGCGGCTACTTCAAGGAGCGCGAGTCTCTCTGGTCCGAGCCGATCGACCGCAACGTCCACGGCCTGCTCCGCACATTTGGCGATGCTGAACTGGCCACCCTCGCCTTGCCGACGCGGCTGATCATCGAGCCGAGTGCCGGTCCGGCCTGGGCCACGCCCACGGCTCCCATCGCCGGTCGGCGGCGCTCGGCCGCCCCCGGCACGATCACGCCGATTGCTCCCACTGCCACCGCGCAGGAGTTTGCGCGCGCGCTCTCTCTGCTGACTACATCCCAGGGCGCGGTGCTTCCGGGGCTCGAATTGGCCGTGGTGAACGGCCGCTCAACTGGGGATTTTGGCGACAGCGATGCGCTCGCCCGGTTTCTGGTGGCACTAGGCATCGAATCAGAGGCAGGCAGCGAGGCGCCGTGGCAAGAGGTGCATCTCCCTGATGCCGACGCACGCCAGCAGCGCCAAGTCTCCGAGTTGCTTGCCCACGCGGACTACCTAGAGAGACGCTCGGAACAGGAGCGTACACGTCTCAACCGTCGACCCGACGGCACAACGATCTCGGCGTGGCACGCGGCGTCAGATCCTCTGCGTCAGCGTTTCTGGGACGAGCACGTGGGGCGTTTGCCGGATCCCTCGCTGCCGCCTAACCCACGCAGCCGATTTTTCGGCCGGGGCCGCGGGTACGCGATGTGGGAGGTCACACTCGATGTTTGGCCTGGCGTGTTCGCGTGGGGCACGCTGCTGGTGCCCGATGGCATCCTCCCCGGAGAACGCCGCCCGGTGGTGGTTTGCCAGCACGGGCTCGAAGGAACGCCTGCCATCGCCCTCGAGGACGATGTCACCACGCGCGACTGGCGCGTCTACCGCGCATTCCCCCGTACGCTCGCCGAGCGCGGCTTCATCTGCTGGGTGCCACACAATCCTTACCGCGGGGCGACGGAGTTCCGACAACTCCAGCGCCGGGCCAATCCCATCGGGCTGACTCTTTTCTCGGTCATCGTCGGACAGCATCAGCAACACCTTAACTGGCTCACTTCCCTACCCTTCGTGGATCCGGAGCGCATCGGATTCTACGGCATTTCCTACGGTGGACTCAGCGCCTTGCGCCTCCCCGCGCTCCTGCCTCAGTACGCCGTTTCGGTCTGCTCCGGCGCGTTCAACACGTGGTCTTGGAAGATCATGAGCCGCGACTTCAAAGGCAGCTACGTCTTCACCCACGAGTACGAACAGTTCTCGTTCAACCTCGCACCGACATTCGGGAACGCCGAGCTTGCGGCCCTCATCGCACCGCGCCCGTTCATGGTCGAGCGCGGTCATCAGGATCCGGTCAGCATCGACGAAAAGGTCGCGCAGGAGTACGCCAAGGTGGCCCGGCTCTATTCGGATCTCGGAATTCCCGAGCGCACGGAAATCGAGTACTTCATCGGACCGCATGAAATTCACGGCGTCGGCACCGTCGATTTTTTGCACCGGCACCTGCGCTGGCCGGAACCGGCAGCCACACGATCCCCATGACCCCACGCATCGCCAGCATCGAATGCTTCACCGCGGCCTATCCGGTGATGGGCGACTTCCGCTTCCTTGCCGCCAAGGACGGTAAGCGCATCACGCGCGACACGGTCATCGTCCGACTCACCGACGACGCCGGCGGGGTCGGCTGGGGCCAGTCCGTGCCGTCACCGACGTGGAGCTACGAGACGATCCAGACCGTGCAGACGACCCTCGAGCGACATCTTGCTCCGGCAATTCTGGGCTTACCTGTCGACGATACGGCGGCCGTTTGGCAGGCGATGAATCGCGTCATCGCCCCGGCGTTCTCGACTGGGCAGCCGATCGCCAAGGCGGGCATCGATCTGGCGCTGTTTGATCTGCAGGGCCGTCGTACGGGATCGTGCCCGGCGTCCCGCTGGCGGCAACCGGACGGCGGCCCTGTAACCCTGAGCTGGACAATCGATGTTCGCTCGCCGGACGAACTTGAGGCGGCGGTCGCGCGGGCGGAAGAACGCGGATTTCGACACTTTAACGTGAAGATCGGCCGCGCCGCCGCGACCGACGTGGCCATCTGCCAGCGACTCCGCGCGCTTGCTCCGGCCGCGTTCATCTGGGCGGATGCGAATGGCGGCTACGACGAGGCGACCGCGCTCAGCGTCGCGCGCAGCCTGGCGGATGCGGGCTTAGCGGCCTTCGAACAACCCCTGCCAGCCAATCGTCTTCCCGGTTACCGCACACTTCGTCAGTTCGGTGCGCTCCCAATCCTGATGGACGAGGGGGTCGTGTCGCTAGCCGACCTGCAGAGCTTCCACCAGCTTGAACTGCTGGACGGCGTCGCGATGAAGGTCTCGCGAGTAGGCGGCCTGACGGAGGCCGTGCGGATGGTCGAGTACCTGCGCGAGCATGGTTTGGCCTTTTTCGCCAGTGGACTGACTGACCCCGATGTGGCCTTCGCGGCCTGCCTGCATCTCTTCTCCGCCTACCGGTTGCCGCACCCCGCGGCGCTGAATGCGCCGCAGTTTCTCGGCGGCACCGTCTTGGAGACACCCCTGCGGATCGAGGGTGATCAGGCGTTCCCCCCGGAAGGCCCGGGCTTGGGCGTCACGGTGGAACGGCGCGAACCCAGTTGACCCGACGCCGAGCGCTCCGCTTTCGGATTGGTTCGTTCCTCGGGTCCAAATCAGTTTCCCCTCGTGCGCCTCACACCCTGTCCCGCAACGTTCCGACGCATGCGCCTCGCGAGCGCGACGAGCGGTTTCCAAGGACGCGCCTTCCGCTGAATGTCGCGGCATGGCATCGTTGTCCGCCCCTCCTGACCTAACCCCCACCTTCGTCCTGCCGTGACCACCCCGTCCCGCCGTTTACTCCTTGCCCTCAGTCTCGCTGCCACCCTTGGCGGCGCCCTCTCCAGAGGAGCTCCGTCGGCTGCCTCAGCACCCGTTCCAGGGGCAAGACCAGGACCTGACGCAGCGGCCTCGTCCCCGTATGCGCCGGAACTGGAGCCATTCGTGCGCGCGTTCAAACCCGGCGGCCAAGACTTTGCCGGGCAGGGTGCCCCATTGCCCCCGGAAGAGGCGCGACGCCGGCTCATCGCGCGCGAGGGGTACACCGTGGACCTGATCGCCAGCGAACCGGTGATCCGCCAGCCGCTCGATCTCCACTTCGACGAGCGCGGCCGGCTCTGGGTTGTGCAGTACCTGCAATACCCCTTCCCCGCTGGATCAAAAATCACGCACTACGATCAGTATTTGCGAGCGCACTACGATACGCTGCCTGCTCCTCCTCCGCATCACGTCCGGGGTGCTGATCGAGTCACGATTCTCGAAGATCGCGATGGCGACGGCACATTCGAGACCGATCGCACCTTCCTTGAGGGGATGAACCTCACCACCAGTGTCCTACCCGACCACGATGGGGTTTGGGTACTGCAGTCGCCGTACCTTGTGTTCTATCCGGACCGCAACCATGACGACATTCCCGACGGCGACCCCGAGGTCCACCTCACGGGTTTCGGGATTGAGGACACTCACTCGCTGGCCTCGAATCTTCACTGGGGCCCGGACGGCTGGATCTATGGCGCCACCGGTAGCACCACCACCCTGGACATTCAGGGCAGCCGACTGCTTGGCCAAGGCATCTGGCGTTACCACCCCACGCGGCGGACGTTTGAAGTGTTTGCCGAAGGCGGTGGAAATACCTTCAGCCTTGAGTTTGACGGCGAAGGCCGTGCCTTCTCGGGCACCAACAGCGGCGCGACCCGCGGTCTGCACTACGCCCAGGGCGCGACCTACGTGAAGGGGTGGACCAAGCATGGGCCGGCGATGAATCCCTTCATTTTCGGATTCCTCGAGCACATGGACCACCAAGGCTACACGCAGCGCTTTCCCCAGACGTTTCTGCTCTATCAAGGTGGCGCCATGCCCGACTTGGAAGGTCGTATCGTAGTCGGGATGTCCCTAACGAACCGCGTGCAAGTGAGCGAAGTTTTCCGCCAGACCTCGACCTTTCGCACGGTCGATCTCGACCCACTGATCACGACCGATGACCGCACGTTTCGCCCGGTAGACATTGAGGCCGGTCCGGACGGGGCGATTTACATCGCGGATTGGACTGACCTGCGACTCAGCCATCTGAATCCGGCCGACACCTGGGATAAGTCGAACGGTCGCATCTATCGGATCGCGCCGAAGAGCGTTTTGCGTCCGCGCGTGCGCGATCTGCGGACCGCACGTGTTGACGAACTCTTGGCACTTCTGAGCAATCCCAACCGGGAATTGCGCGAGCAGGCCCGTCGCCAACTTGCGGTCCGTCCCGACGCTAGCCTGGTGATGGAACTGCGGCGGCGGCTCGCAACCTCGCAGCCGGAGAGCCTCGAGGCACTGTGGATCCTTAACCTCCGCGGCGAGCTCAGTGAAAGAGAGTTGGCGGCCCAACTGATCCACCCCCTCCCCTCGGTCCGACGCTGGGCCGTGCGCCTCCTCGGGGATCGCAATGGCGTCGATGATGCGACCGCGCGCAGTCTGACGGTGCTCGTATCTCGGGAGGCGGATCCTGAGGTACTCAGTCAGCTGGCCTCCTCCGCAAAACGCCTCGCCCCTCCCCACGCGCTCAGCATAGTCAGGGCATTGGTCGCGCGACCCGAGTGCGCCGTCGATCGGCATCTACCGCTCCTTCTCTGGTGGGCAGTGGAAGCTCAGGCCGAGCGAGGGATGGAGGAGATTCTTCAGCTCGTCAGCGATCCCGCGATCTCGTCCAGCCCACTCTTCGCGCAGGAGATCGCCCCAAGAATCGGCCGACGATTCACCGCTGATCAGGGGCCCCGTCGGACGGTGGCCCTCAGCCAAGGTGCCTTCTCGGAGTGGAGCATCGATCGAGCAGACGAACACTTTGAGAGGAACCTTGAGTTCTGCGCGCGCCTCCTCGAAGTCGCTCCCGATGATCGGGCCGCGGCCCACCTGCTTCAGGGAATGGCGGCCGGCTTTTCCGGGAAACCGTTCCTCTCGGCCCCCGACCGCTTCCGGCGTGCCCTTGCCTCGCGAACAAACCTGGCATCGCACTTCGCCGTCGTGGCACTCCGCGCGCGCACCGGCGATGCCGAGGCTCAAAACGAAGCGGTCCGCCGCCTCAAACTCGACGCCAGTACGCCCGACGTACAGCTCGCTTGGCTCTCGCTGATTCGCGACACCACCCCGGCGGGTGCCCGCACAACACTCGAGGCGATGCTCCTCGAAGCGCCGTCCGAACCGAAGCAGTTGGCGATTCTCGAGGCGCTCGGAGCATACGACCATGTCGAATCGGCCCGCCGCGTCCTGCAGCTCCACGCCTCCCTTCCTCCCCGCATCCAAGCCCGCGCTTCCAGCCTGCTTTGTGCGAGTCCGATGTGGGCAACGGAACTGGTGCGAGCGATTCAGGCTGGCAGCTTTGATGCCGGAACTCTCGCCTCCGAGGCACGCGCGGCACTGCGCCGCCAGAACACGCCGGTCGTGGTCGCGTGGCTGAAAGCCGGGGCCGATCAGTTCTCTGCCGCTGATCCCGCGCGGCGTGCTTCCCAACAGCTTTTTGAGACGGGGCGCGTAGCGTTTAACCTCAGCTGCGCGCCTTGCCACCATGAATCCGGTCAAGGACACGCTGGCCTCGCGCCCGCGCTCGCCGGATCGCGCTGGCTGGGAGGTGCCGATGAACCTCTCATCCGCATTCTCCTGCACGGTAAGGAGAATCCCGGCAGAGGCCTGATCATGCCACCGTGGCGCCACCTCGAAGACTCCCAGATCGCCGCGATCCTGACGTATGTAAAGCGGGAGTTCGGCAACCGCGAGTTGCCCGTGACCGCGACCTCCGTAAGTGCAGTTCGGACCGCCACTGCGGATCGGACCCGCGCCTGGACCGACGCCGAGTTGGAGTCCTCGCTCCCCACGGCCGCCCCGCCCAAGTTTTGATCGCCTCCGCCGAGGCGCTCACCCCCAGGGTCCGCCGAGAGGCGGACCCTGGGGTCAAAAAAAGTTGTCACCCCGCCTGTGCCGTATGCCCAAAGGCTCGAGACCTTTTTAAGCTAAGGTGGGGGCCACCAGGCGGCTTATTGCTTTCCGATGGACGGCCGAGCAGCCGCCGCCGGTTTCGCGGCTCCCGTATCGTTTCTAAGGCAAAGAGCAGTTTTTGAAGACACCTCGAACACTGCAGGGTGACCGGAAGAACGTAGGCCGCCGCGTCACAGCGTCAAACGCGATCGCCCGATTGCACGGCGCGCCGGAGCAATCCGCGGACGGCCCAAGCAAAGTAGACTGCTGTCAGGCCTAGCCCAAAGACCACATCAGCCTGCCGAAACGCGAAAATCCAGCCGAGCCCAAGCACTCCGGCGATGACGCACTCCCATCGCCGATCCACCCCACAGCGCCACTGTGCAGCCAGTAAGCACAGCGCCGCCAGAACTCCGAGCCCGAGCGAGCCGAATACCCAGCGGGTCACTGACCCCGTCATGGCCCAGACAAGCGAGGCGAGCAGCAGCTGGTTGAAGCCGAGGATCGCGATTCCGATGGCCGCCCCCAAGGCTGCATTAGCCGGAAAGTTACCCTCCGCGTCCCGAGGAACCAGCGCGCTCAACGCACACCCGGCGCAACAGAACCCCGCGCGACGATCGTCTCCCCGGCGGCCGCTCGGGCGCCCGCAGCGGCGGCAACGTTGCCGCGGCACGGCGTCGATCACGCCGCCTGAAGAGGGATGATTTCCGTCAGCCATCGAGAATAGAGGTGTCGAGATGTTGGATGATGAGCTCCTGGATCGTCGCGAGAAACAGATAGCACATGAATGCCTTTCGCGCGGGCTCTTCGAGCGATTCAATCTCTAGATCACCGCTCTCCAGCACCTCCTCGTCCAAACCTTTCAGGAATCGCTCGCGCAGACGCAGGCGGACTGCAGCGCAGGCCCGCAGAACCGGCTCCGCGTTGTCGGCATCGAAACCCACAATGCCCGACTCATCAAACGTCTCGTCGAAAAGGGCGAGTAGCACGGCGATGGCCTCGTTCTGCGCAGCGACGAGGTCCTCGCGCCACCCTTCCCGAAGATCGGGCTCGATGTCTGCGAGGGAGTTTGGCGCCGCCAGATCGTCGGAGAGCGCGTCCGCCACCTCGCGAATGACTGCGATCAGCGGCAGGACGGCTTCGAGGCTCAGCCGAATTTCAACGCGCTTCATCGGACTCGAGAGTGACGGTGAGATGCCATTGCTGCAGCGCAAAAGCGTAATGCTCCGCCCGCTCGCGGGCTCCGCTCCACACGACCGAACGACCTTGCTCGTGAACCTCCAGCATGTGGCGACGCGCCTCGGTCTCGGAGAAACCGAGGACCTTCTTGAAGACGAGGACCACGTACGACATGAGGTTCACGGGATCGTTGAGCACAATCACGTGCCAGCGCGGCTCCAACGCGGTCGCGGTTGCGCCGGCTGGAGAGGGCGAGCCCTGTTCGTGCGTAGACATGGAAATGTCGACTGGGTGACCGCGCGAGGGTCAGGTACCAGCAGCCAGTGCGGCGATCGTGGAAGCGAGATGAGTTTCGGCGTCAGCCAGCGGCACCTTGCTAACGTCTTTGGCGCGGCGGGCCTTCACTTCAACGATGCCCTCCTTCAGCCCCTTGCCACCGATCGTCACGCGCAGAGGAATGCCGATCAGGTCGGCGTCCTTGAACTTCACGCCCGGACGTTCGGTACGATCGTCGATCAACACATCTGCCCCCGCACGCTCCGCCGCGGCGGCAAGGCGCTTCGCGAGGTCGGAAGCCTCGGCCAGCTGCGGATCGAAGACGCAAATCAAGACCTGGAATGGAGCCACGGACCACGGCCACACGATGCCGTCAGCATCATGGCTCTGCTCGATCACCGCCTGCAGCGTACGGCTAATGCCGATGCCGTAGCAGCCCATCACCATGGGGTGGGACTGCTTCTGGTCATCCGTGTAGACGGCGCCGAACTTCTCCGAGTACTTCGTACCCAGCTTGAAGATGTGACCTACCTCGATGCCGCGGCGACTCTTGAGCGGCTGGCCGGAGCGTGGACACGGCTCGCCGGCGCGGACTCGGCGGAAGTCGCCGAAACGGCTAATCGCGAGATCGCGGGCGACATTCACGTTCCGCACGTGGAACCCGTCCTTGTTCGCACCGGTCGTGCCGTTACCGATGAGTCGGATGGCGGCGTCGGCAAAGACGCCCGCGAGCGCCCCTGGATTGGCCAGCGTGCCCCGGACGGCGCCGAGGCTGCCCGGCTTGGCGCCCATGACCGCGACGATCTCCTCGGCGGTCGCCGGTCGGAAAAGCCCGAAGCCCAGTTGCCCAAGTTTCGCTTCCTCCAGTTCATCGCACCCTCGGAGGATCACGAGGAACGGCTTGCCGTCACCGATGTAGACCAGCGTCTTGAACTGCTGATCAGCCGGGACCCCGTACGGCGCGGCTTCCAACGCCGCGATCGTCACCACACCGGGGGTGGCGAATTCCGTGATCTCACCGGCCGGAGCAGCGTCGGCTAGTCCATCCGGAACCAGGCGACTGGTCGCCTTCTCGCGGTTGGCAGCGTAGCCGCTTTCCTCACAGTAGATAATGTCGTCGTCGCCCACCTCTGCGGGAACCATGAATTCGTGGGAATAGCTCCCTCCCATGACGCCGGTGTCGGCCTCGACGGCGATGGCCAGCGTGCCAATGCGACGGAAGAAACGTTCATAGGCGGTCTTCATCGCGAAGTAGCTCTTCACGGCGCCCTCGTCATTCGTGTCGAAGGAGTAAGCATCCATCATCACGAACTCGCGGGCGCGCATCAGACCGTAGCGGGGGCGAATCTCATTCCGAAATTTGGTGGCGATCTGGTAGAAATTTTTCGGCAGGTCGCGGTAGCTGGTGATCTCGGTTTTGACCAGCGGCGTGATGATCTCTTCGTGGGTGGGACCGAGGACAAACTGCGGTTCGCGCGGAGCGCGTTGGCCGTCCCCGGCGCTATCAGCTCGGAACATGATTTCGCGCGCGGCGGCCCAGCGGGGACCCTGCTCCCAATTTTCCACCGGATGAACATGCGGCATCCACAACTCAATGCCGCCGCCCGCGTTGATCTCCTGACGGCAGATTTCCGTGAGCTTCTGCATGACCCGCAGCCCGAGCGGCAGGTAGGTGTAGAGTCCACCGCTCAGCTTGCGCACCAATCCAGCGCGGACGAGGAGCTTGTGCGAGGCGATCTCGGCATCGGCCGGGCTTTCCTTGAGGGTCGGGATGAAGAACTGAGACCAGAGAGTCATGGAACCGTATATGCAATCCGCTGTTCTCTGGGCGGCAACCGTAATCCCGCAAGGGCGGGATTGCTCCGGGGCCCGCGGCGCGTTTGGCTCTCCCGCCATGTCCCGTTCCGAATCCAAGCGCCCGTGGCCCATGAAGTGGGTCGTTTTGGCGATCATCGCGATTCTGGCACCCTACACCGCGATCACGCTGCTTTATCGCAAGGAGACCCGTCCTTTCGAGCCTTACAGCGACATGAAGCGGCAGGCGAATGTCCACCGCCTCCTCAAGGCTGGATTCAATCGCTACCCCGTTTCGGCCGAGCGCCCAACCGAGGGCCTCTCGCCAATTCCAGCCGCGCGCCGCACGCCCACGCAAACCGATGCCGGCGGCCTCCCAACGACCCTCGCCGATGCCCTCATCGAGGTGCCGCACCTTCCCAGCACGGTGCGCCAGTTGATCGCTCCGGTGTCCGTTCGCGTGGGCCAGCCCCTTGTGGTCTCTCTGGTCGCAGGCCTTCCCGATCACAAGGAGGCCCTCGGCGAAACGTACCTGTACGTGAAGGACAGCGAGTTGATTCTTCTCGTCGGATTCGATCCGCTCCCAGGGAAACTGGAGTCGCGGGCGCGTGACGTCGCGGTGCGTGCGAGCGTTTCCACGGAGCACCTCAAGCCAGGTCGCTACCGTCTCACGGTCATCGGCCTCAAGGAGTCGCAGTCGGGTACAGTTACGATGGCTCCCTGAGTCCAGCGCAGGCTGGAGTCCACGTGCCATCTCTGACTGACTCTGCCGCATCGCCGCATGGCTGACCTCCCCGCGAACGCCCCGCACGATCCCTATATCGCACTTCGCGTTCCGACCTATCGGAACTACATGGTGGGGAGCTTCCTCGCGCTGTTCGGTCGCCAGGCCGCGCTGATCGCGGTAACCTGGGAGATCTATCAGTGGACCGGCTCCGCGACGGCTCTTGGGCTGGTGGGTTTGATCAACGTGATCCCGCTGCTGGCTCTTTCGCTCAAGGCGGGTGCTTTGGCCGATCATGCGGATCGTCGGCTGATCATCCGTAACGCGCAAGCGGTGCTGGTGGTGCTGTCGCTCGCGCTGGCGGGACTTTCCCTCGGACGGGACCATGTGCCGGATTGGGCCGTGCTCAGGTGGGCCAACGCCGGCCTCCACGATCTAGCGCTGGTGTTCGAGCGCCAGGTGGATCCGGCGACGCTGCGCTTCGATCAACCTGCACTGCCAATCATGCTGATGCTGTTACTGGTAATGGCGTCGATTCGCATTCTAGCGTGGCCGGCCCGCTCGACGATCATTCCGCTTCTGCTTCCCCCTCACGCGCTGGGCAACGCGATCACTTGGAATGCCTCGGCTTTTGAGATTGCCACGGTGGCCGGTCCGGCGATCGGCGGCTTCATCGTCGCTGGCTTCGGTTTCCCCGCGGTCTACCTGCTCGACGCCGCGCTGGGCGTTGTCTTCTGCGTGCTGCTCGCGCGCGTGCGCTACTTGCAGCCGCCGCAACCGGCAATGCGGGCCCGCTCTTGGAAAGCGTTGCTCGCCGGCGCGGAGTTCATCTGGCGTCGCCGCCTAATCCTCGCATCCAGCACTCTGGATCTGTTTGCCACGCTGCTCGGAGGAGCCGTGGCTATCCTGCCAGTCTACGCCGATCGCATCCTGCACGTCGGACCGATCGGCCTCGGGTGGTTGCGCGCCGCGCCTAGCATCGGCGCATTCCTCACCGCGCTATGGATCGCTCATCGCCCGCCGATGCAGCGCCCGGGGCGGGAACTGCTCTGGGCCGTCGCGGGATTCGGGGCTGCGATCGTCGTGTTCGGATTTTCGAAATGGTTCTGGTTGTCGTTCATCGCGCTGCTCCTCACGGGTGTGTTCGACAACATCAGCGTCGTGGTACGCCAGACGATGATCCAGCTCCTCACTCCCGACGAGCTGCGGGGACGGGTAACGGGGGTGAACCAAATCTTCATCGGTTCATCCAACGAGATCGGCGCCATGCGCGCGGGCTTGGTTGCCGCCCTCTTCGGCCCGATCGCTGCGGTGGTCTCGGGAGGCATCGGCACGCTCCTCGTCGTGCTTGTCGTGGCGCGCGCCGTACCCGCTCTCCCGAAGCTACCCCCGCTACACACCCTGAAGCCCGAACCGTGAGCCGCGGCGAAGGCGATTCAGGTCTTGCCCGCGTCTCAGGAATCCTGCAACGTCCCGCCTCTCTGGTCGCGGCGCGGTAGCCAAGTGGTAAGGCCGAGCTCTGCAAAAGCTCTATGCGCCGGTTCGATTCCGGCCCGCGCCTCCAGAACTGAGTCAACCGCCACCGTTGACTTACTCCCGGTCGGGGGTGATCCGTCCACGCCCCGTACCTCCGCCGTCGCCCAGCGCGCGGCGCCAGCCTGGCTTGCTCGCCAAGGCCCCCGGCTTGCGTTCCCGGGGCTTCACCGCGGCCTGCTCCGCTCGGAGCTTGCGGTAACTCGCCCAGCGTTCCGGAGCGAGAAGCCCGCTCGCCAGCGCCTCCCGGATCGCGCATCCCGCCTCCGTCTCGTGCGCGCAACGTCCGAAGCGGCACCGGGACGCTAGGCCAAGGATGTCGGCGAAGGCCTGCTCCATCCCTTCGTCAAACTCCCACAACTGCAACTCGCGCATGCCAGGCGTATCAATGAAGAGTAACCCGCCGGGGCCGACGACCACCTCGCGTCGCGTCGTGGTGTGGCGGCCTTTTCCATCCTTGTCCCGCACTTCCGCCGTCGGCAGTGCGTGCTCGCGGACCAGCGCGTTAATCAGGCTGGATTTACCGACACCAGAGGAGCCAATGAAGGCGACCGTCCGCGACGGCCCGGAACCGAGCGCGGAAAGAAGTGCTTTGAGCCCACGTCGGGTCCGCGCACTGGTGACAAACACGGGCACGCCCGGCACGAGCGCTCGCACGACGTCAGCCTCCCGCTCCGGATCCCCGGCGGCGTCCGCTTTATTCAGGATAATCGCCGGCTCCGCGCCGCTCGCCTGCGCTGCGACAAGGAAACGCTGCAGTCGCTGCGGGTTGACGCCGCGGTCCAAGCTGCCGACGAGCAGGACGCGGTCGATGTTCGCGGCAACAATTTGCTCGATCGCTTCGCTGCCCGCCGCGCGTCGGGAAAACTTCGTCCGGCGCCGAAGCACCGCCCTCAGGTCTACCCTCCCTCCTTCCTCCCGCCGCGCCACCGCCACCCAATCCCCCACCGCGGGAAACTGCGCGGCCTCCCGCGCTTCATGGAAAAACCCGGCCGCACACTCCGCGAGCGCCTCTCCCTCGTCCAACTGAACCGCGTAAAACTTGCGCCGCAGCTCGCAGACCACCCGCGCCGGCAACAATCCTTGGGCCGCATACGGGGCGAAGTCGGTCGCCCACCGGTCGTCCCAACCAAGATCCGCCAGCGTCATGCCACAAACCTGGGGTGCGCCTGCCGCGGTGGCGAGCGCGGACGTCTGGACCGCACTTCTGACCACCGCTTCGCACTCGCCCGCGCGGAAGCCGTGGCTAGGCTCCGAGTTTCTCCTATGACCCTCACCCCCGGCATTCTTCAGGAACTGCGCGACTTCGACACCGCTCTGCTCGCCAACACGATCGGCTTGATCGATCCGACCCCCGCCCACGAATTCTACCTCGGCGGTGATATCCAGTCCGTAACGCCCGCGATCGGGCCCAATGTCGGCGTGGCGTTCACCGCCGAGCTCGACACCAGTACGCCGGGCGGAACTGCCGACGCGGAGCTTTACTGGCGGCAACTGGAGGAGATGTCCGCCAGCAAGCTTCCGATCATCTGGGTCGTCAAGGCAGTGGGGTCGCGTCCCGACCACGAGTGCATGATGGGTGACGGCATGGCCAAGGTGCTCCGCACGGTCGGCTGTGAGGCACTGGTCAGCGACGGCCGGATCCGCGATATCCCGGGGCTGCTCTCAACCCCGTTTGCCGCCTACTGCCGCGGGACCTGCATTCATCACGGCCCCCTCCGGTTTCGCGCGATCAATCGTCCAGTCGAAATCAGCGGGGTCACCATTCATCCCGGCGACGTCATCCACGCCAACAACGAGGGCGTGATCCGGATTCCGTCCGGCTGCATCGACCAACTTGCCCAACGGGCAGTGCGGATGCGCGCCTTCGAGCACGCGGCCCACGTGGTCTGGCGCCGTACCGATCGTTCCCTGGCCGAGAAGCGCAGCCATGTGCAGACGCTGCTTGTTGAGTACGGCTTCACTGACTGCGTCAGCGCACCGAAACGCTGAGCGCCGGGGGCCAGACCGATCCCGCGAAGCCTGATCCGGGATGTTCGCTCGACCGCAGTGCGCGTCCGGGGCGGCCCCGGCCTCGGCTAGTGCGCGCAGTCGAACTGCACATGGTCCGCGAGTCTGGTTCGAGCGCGAGCCTTCGCTCTCAGGCCTAAGAATCGCTGCCCGCGCACACCAAACCGTCCCGCGCAGATGCTCGTACACGCTCCTGCCAAACTCGCTGTCGCCACTGCCACCATGGACCGAGGAACATCCCGAAATCAATGTCCCGGCCACTGCTCAGTCGTAGAAATCGCAGGCTCGATCAGGTGAGGTGCCTCGTCCGCAGGCGATCCGAGGCGACTGCGATTACGATGACGAGACCCTTGACCACAAGCTGCCAGAAATAGGAGACATTCATGAGGGTAAGCCCATTGTTGAGGACTGCGATGATGAGAGCGCCGTAGAGCGTGCCGAGAATGCCACCAATCCCACCCGCAAAGCTCGTACCGCCGAGAATCACCGCGGCGATGGCGTCCAATTCGTAACCGGTTCCGAGCTGTCCGTTCGCACTGTAGAGGCGCCCGGCGCTCATGATCCCTCCGAGCGCAGAGAGAAGTCCGCTGATCGCGTAGACGGCTACCAGCGTCAGCCCGACATTGATGCCGGTCAGACGCGCCGCCTCCGGGTTTCCGCCCACCGCATAGATGTGAAGTCCCAGCACCGTGCGGCGCAGCAGGAATCCGACTAACACCACGACCGCGAGAGCGATCACAACCAGCCATGGCAAGGGCCCGAGGTAGTCGTTTCCGATCCACGCAAACCCGAGGTCGTTGTTGATCACCGTGCGCCCGTCGGCAAGCAGGTATGCCGCCCCGCGCAAGGCGGTGTAGGTTCCGAGCGTGACGATGAACGGAGGCAATCCCCCGTACGCGACCACCGCACCCGTCCCCGCTCCCACCGCCGCGCCGGCCAGTAAGGCGACCGGAATCGCCAGCGGCGCCCAGGTGGCGGAGAGCGAAAGCAGGACCGAAATCACCGCGCACATGCCGAGCACCGAACCGGCGGCAAGATCGATCCCCCGCGTGAGGATGACGAGGGTCATACCCGCGGCGAGGACAAGGTTGATCGACGCCTGTCTGGCCACATTCACTGCGTTATCTGCAGTGAGAAACTTTGGGGTGAGCAGCGCGAACAACACGATGACGCCAAGGAGCACCGGGAGGATTCCGGCCGCCTGCAGCCAGCGGCGCACCGAGGAGGGTGCACGGGAGGGAGTTACGGTCGGGGCTTTCATGAAAGTGCATCCGGCGCCTGGCCGGTCGCTAACGCCATCAGCTTCTCCTGCGTCACCGCGTCGTTCGCGCGGTCGAGCACACCCGCGAGACGGCCCTCGTGCAGCACGGCGATGCGGGCGCAGAGCAACAGCAATTCAGGCAGTTCACTAGAAACCACCACGACAGCGACTCCCGTCGCGGCCGTCTCCACGATTTTGCGGTAGATTTCCTGCTTTGCTCCCACATCGACGCCGCGCGTCGGCTCATCGAGCAAAAGCACGCGTGGATTGAGCGCCAGCGCCCTCGCAAACAGGAGTTTCTGTTGGTTGCCGCCGGAGAGAAGGCGAGCCGACTGCTCGAGTCCGGCCAAACGAATTCCGAATGCGGCGACGGCCCGTTCGCCATATTCGCGCAGGGCATCCAGCCGTAGGACGCCCGCTCGGGCGCTCGGACTCGCCAGCGTCATGGTCATATTCTCCCCCGCCGCCATCTGCAGGAAAAGCCCCAGGGACTTCCGATCCTCGGGCAGGTAAGCGACCCCTGAAGCCAGCGCCCTCCGCGGATCAGTGAAGTGCATCTCCTCGCCGTCGATCAACACTCGCCCCGCAGCTCGGCGGTCCACGCCCGCGATTACGCGCAGTAATTCGGATCGTCCCGCGCCCATCAATCCAGCGAGGCCGACAATCTCGCCAGGGCCGACCCGCAGGTCGACCCCGCGAACACGACCGAGCGCATCGGAAAGCCCGCGAACCTCCAGGCGAGAGGTCTGGCTAGAGTCGAATCCGCGCGCCGGTGAGAGCTCGGGAATCGCCCGGCCAACCATCAGAGCCACAATTCGGGCTCGATCGAAGTTCCCTCGTGTTAACTCGCCCGCACGCTCACCGTCCCGGAGCACCGTCACGCGGTCGGCCAGTCGCTCGACCTCGGTCATGCGGTGGCTGATGTAGACGATGCCGACCCCCTGCTCGCGGAGCCGGATGATGAGCCCGAAGAGCCTCTCGGCCTCACGCTCAGAAAGTGCCGCCGTCGGCTCATCCATCACGATCACGCGGTTTTCGTGACGCAGCGCGCGCGCGATCTCAACGACCTGCTGTTCCGCGATGCTCAGTTCAGACACCAACGCGTCCGGAGATATCCGGTTGTCCAACGAAGCCAAAAGACGTGTGGCCTCTTCCCGCATGCGGGCGCGATCCACCCAACGGAAGAGACGGTGACGCGGTTCGGCACCGAGCAGCACATTCTCCGCGACCGTCAGCGTCGGAACCAACGAAATCTCTTGATGGATCAGCGCGATTCCAGCTCGCAGTACTTCAGTCGGGCCGCGCGCGGCGAGCGGACGACCAGCCAGAAGAACGTTCCCCTCGCTTGCCGGGAAGACGCCGCCGAGGATCTTCATCAGCGTGCTCTTGCCAGCGCCGTTCTCGCCCATGAGGGCGTGCACTTCGCCGGCACGCACCGCGAAGTCTACACCTCGCAGGACCGTGACGCCGCCGAATCGTTTGGTGATCCCGCGCATCTCGAGCACGGGAACCGCATCCTCGACGCCTCGACTCATTTCGCCGTCCAGCCGCGATAGCTTGAGAGATTGTCACGCGTGACCAACGCGACCGGAATGCGGATGAGTCGGTCTGCCGGAGACGCTCCCGCCCGGATCTGGAAGCCGAACTCCGCCGCGCGCGCGGCCATCAGGAAAGGATCCTGCGCGGCACTCGCGACCAGTGCGTTGCTCGGATCCGCCAGCGCCGCTTCGACATCGGGAGCGCCGTCGACCGAGGCAATCACAATACCGGAGCGACGAGATTGCCGCACGGCCAGTGCCGCACCTAAGCCCGTGGGATCGTTAACGGCGAAGACCGCGTCGATGCGCGGATTGGCCACGAGGAGATCATTCATGACCGCCAGTCCTCCGTCTCGGTTACCAAAAGCATTCTGATCGCGCGAGAGCAGGGTGATGCCCGGCGCCGCGGTGAACGCCTCCACCGCGCCGGCCACGCGATCCGTCACAGCGGAAACCGGGGGACCGTTGATGATCACCACGCTTCCGGTCCCGTTCAGACGCCGGACAAGATACTCTGCCGCGATCCGCCCTGCCTGAACGTTATCCGACATAACGGTGCCGTCGACCCCACCTTCTGCGACCACGTCGATCGCGATCACGGTCATCCCGGCCTTCCGCGCCTTCCTTACCGCCGGAGCGATACCTTGGGAGTCGGCGGCGTTAAGCAGGAGGAGATCCGTACCCGCAGCGATGAAGTCGTCGATCTGATTCGCTTGGCGGTTAAGATCGTAGCCACTCGAGACAGCCGTGAACTTGACGTCAGGCCCACCGAGTTCGCGCACCTTCGACTCCGCGCCTTTAGCGATTTGTACGAAAAACGGGTTCGCTAGGTCACCGACGGTTAGTCCGACCGAACGGATCGGTCCGGCGGGAGCCTTAGCGGGTTGCGGAGCCGACGATGCCTCCGGCTTCGGCTTGCACGCGCCGAGGCAGGAAAGCAGGGAGACTGCCAACGTGGCAAAGAGTGTGCGGCGAAGATGTACAGGGAGTGGAAACATGAAGTAAGCGGGGAACGCGGAAAACTGCACCACACCGCGGGCCGCCCGTCGAGCCCGCTCGCGTCCCCGGTGGCCGTCGCTCCACCCGACCGGCCGGCCTTAGGTCGAGACCCCCAGCAATCCCCGGCTCAGCTGGAAGTGATCCAAGCCCAACCGGCGGGAAGCCGGCGGTTCCGAGCCGCGCAATCCTGCGGCAACCCGCGACCAGATCTCGTGGACGTCCGCCGCACCGTCGACGAACCCATCGACTTCGTCAGCGGCGATGCGGCCACGCTCAGTCCCGGCTGCGAACTGGAAGACCGGAATGAAGGGGTGTCCGCTCCGAGGGTGTTCGGAAACAAGCGTCACGAGTGCATGCACGCCAGCACTTCCGAGAGCCGAGATGTTCTCGGCCCAATCTGGCGTTTCCGTGTCCACGAGGTGAAGCCCGGGTGCCACGGGAACCTGCCCGGCCAACAACGAGGGCGTTGCGCCGTTGGAACCAAGGGCCGCGCGCGCCGCCTTGGTCTGCAACAGAGAATCGGATACTGGAATAACGATCGTCCCGCCCGCATCGACGACGTTCTGGATCACTTCCCATCCCAGTGCCGCCTGGGCTTCTCCCAGCTTTCCCGCTGTCATTACGCCGAACGAAAGGGCTGGGATGGGCATGGACCGAGAGGAGGGATCCGCCGAGACGGGGACGTCAGCGAACCACTGCGCCACACGCTGGACAGCCCTCTCGATGCCGCCGTCCAACTGCACGCTCGCCCAGCCGAAGCGCGCCGGATCCACGCCCTCGGCCACAAAATGATTACGGACCGTGTCGTTCGGAACCTTCTCACATCCGTGCTCCAGGAGCAGCGCACCGGCAACATTGGGATGCTGAACATAGCCGAGGTAGGTTCGCAGGAGCATCCGCGCCACCTCCTCGCCTCCGAAACCACAGCCCTCCGTGTGAACCAGTGCCGTCACCCGAGAAAAGCCCGCCGCTCGGCCAGCTTGGTCGGCCGCGACGCGCTCGGCGGAGAGTCGCGCGATCTGGGTCGAGCAGAGGCTCGTCGGCACCACCAATCCCACCCTCTCGGTGGCCAGTCGGCCCGCAGAGGTGGTGTGGACATTCACCATCGGCAGAGGGGACGACAGGCTGGCCCGGCGGGCCTCCGAACCCCGATCGGCCTGCATGCGGGGGCGACCATCCGGGGTCGGCCGCGCCTTGATCTCGGCGAGTCGCGACGTGTCACGCTGCCGCCAATGCCGCCACAGCGAGACCTGCGAGTGGCCGGCAAGTTCACCTTTCGACCTTTGCCCGGAGGCCGTTGCGAGAACAAGGTCGAACCCCGCCGCCGCCAAGTCGGGCATCGCCTCGCCATCAAGATAGCGACCGGCATTGATATCCATTTCCCGCTCCAAGAGCGTGTGCCGCCGCGTCGTCGTCGTGATCTTCAGCGTCGGGACAAAAGGGAAGTTGGTGATCGATCCATTGCCGGTGACGAAGAGGAACAGGTTGCAACCCGAGGCCACTTGACCGGCGATTCCCTCGAGGTCGTTGCCCGGGCTATCCATGAAATGAAATCCGGGGGAACGCATCGGCTCTCCGTAGCCGATGACCTCGTCGACGCGCGTTCTTGGATCCTTCTTATGCGCCGCGCCGAGAGACTTTAGGACGATGTTGTAGAGACCGCGGAACTTATTGCCGGCCGAGGGATTCGCCTCGGCAGTCAGGCCGTGCCAGCTGAGTCGCTCATTGAACGCCGCGATCGTCGCGAGGAGAGCCTGCGCCGTATCGAGGTCCTTCACTCGGCTTACAATATAGCTCTCGGCTCCGATCAATTCATCTGTCTCGCACAGGTTAGCCGCCCCGCCTTGGCGGATGACCTCATGCACGATCGCTCCAGCGAGCGGGTTGCCGGAAACCCCCGAGAAGGCATCGGAGCCGCCACACTGCAAGGCCACGCGGAGCTCGCTCGCGGGTTCCGGGGTTCGCACGCAAGCCGCGGCCGCCGGCAGCCAACCACGCACGACACGTTCAGCCTCCTGCAGCGAGGACTCGATTGAACCCTTTAGGGTCAGGAAGGCGTGCGGGACGGCATCGATCGGGTAGTGAAACTCCTGCAGAAACGACTGGAGCACGGCGTTGCGAATCGGCTCAACGCCGTGGTCGATGGCCAACACGGCCGCCACGTTCGGATGCACCATGAACCCGGCAAGCGCCCGTAGGATCTCGCGCCGATTGTTGGGCTCCTCCGGACCTCCGCCTTCGGTGTGCGCAACCGGCACGATGCCATCCACTCCCGGGAACAGCCGCAGGAGGGCCTGAAGCCGCGACGCCACCTGACGAGCCGCGGCAGCCGTGCGCGAACTGGTCCCGAGAATCACGACGACATTCCTCGTGCCGACTCCACGCAGGCCAGGACGACGGTAGCCGTGAAAGTAACGTAGCTCGGACGCGCGCTCCACCGGCGGCGTGGGAACGAACGCGTCAGCCTCCAGTACAAAGGGACGAATCTCGTCGCTAAAATTTGCTTCCACCGGCAGCGAGGCGGTCACGGAACGCTCCTCGAGGGCACGAAGCATGGAGGCGTTGGCAACGTAGTCGCCGGCATCAATCGGCCGAAGCGCGCGGCCGAAAGGCAGTCCCCACGATCGCAGTGCCTCGCCCACTGCGACCGGGCGCACGGCAAAACGATGCCCCTCGAGCACGGTGTGGCTCAGTACGCAGTCCACGCCTTCACCCGTGAGATGCATTCCCGGGTCGAGACGTTGGATCGCGATGGCGACGTTGTCCGAAGGTGCTGGAAGCCGGGCAACAGTAAGAAAGGGTACGGCGGTCGAGCTCACCCCGCGATCCCACAACACGCGCGAAAGGATGTCCAGCAGCCAGCGCGACGCCGACCTCCCGCGGACTGTCCCGTCACGCCGGCGCTGATCGCGACCGCTGGCTGCCTAATTGCCCTCCACGCGGCCGCCCTCCCGCCGTTGCGCCAGACCTATCCGTTGCGGGCGAGGATGTGGTAATTCGCCATCGAGATTCCGCTCAGCATGGCGCCAATGATGCCCAAGAAACCCTGATCGGTGCCGCAAAGGTAAACGTTGGCGAGGGCGGTGCGACCATCGCGGACCTTCTCCGGCGCACCGTAAATCGCGCCTTCCACGTGGCCCGTGTAGCGCTGAATGGTCCACGGGGTAAACATGTCCGTCTCACGCGTCTCCACCTCCAATCCGCCGGGAAGTGGAGGAAGAAAACGAAGGGCGCTGGTCTGCATTGCCGCGTACCACGCTCGCTTCGAGGTCTGGTATTCAGCGTCCGGTCTTCCGATCCAGAATGAAGGATCGGCGAGGCACGTCACGCGCAGTACACCCTCAGGGAGACGATCTCCGCCGTAGTTAAAGTTATTCGGCAGGCAGATCACGCCGCTCCGTACGTCGACCGGAACGGACGGGCGACGGTAGTCAAAACGCGGCCCGTCGTTGAAAAAGATGATCGTGTCGTCGCCCCAGCCTAGCTCAGCGGGCTGATGCTCCAGAATCGTGATGGTCTCCGCGAAGGACAGCCGCGGATGCCGCGGCGAACGCGGGGGTTCAGCGGACTCGAGCTTGGGCGCCGGAGAAATCAGCCGTGACGTCTCCTCCGAGCCGATCGAGCTCAGCACATGCGCTGCCGTGATTTCCTCTCCGGAGTCCAACTCGACACCGACCGCGCGACCGTCGCGGACAATGATTCGACGCACGCCGCACTTCATGCGGCGCTCGCCCCCGGCCTGGCGGTACTTCTCCAACAGCACCCGCAGGATCACGCGCACTCCGTCGCGCGGCCGGGCGAAGCCCTCCAAGAACAGCGCCTTGAACATGATCACGAACTGACTGAAGTCCATGTCCTCCGGGGTAGCGCTGCCATAGTACATCACCGGGCAAAAGAGCATGTCCTCGAGCAACGGATCGCGGATGAACTCGCGAACCACGCTCCGCGCTGACCGGAAACCGGAATCAAGCGCCACGTCGTCGTGCTGCCGCACTCGGCCGACTAGCCCGCGAAAGCCATCGATCTCGCGGGGAAACTGGGCCGCCACGGTCGATTCCAGCAGGGCCGGATCGTTACTGAACAGAAGCTCGGCGCCGGCCTCTCCTCCGAAGCGAACGGCGGAGCGGAGCTGCTCACACAAGGCGAACTCCGATCGATCGATCCGGAGCTGACGGAGCAACTTTCCAAGGGGTGTGCCTTTTACCTCCGGACGCACGAAATTCGTGACGGCGTGCAGCCCCACGTCATACTTACGCCCGTCCAAACTGTAGAAACCATTCAGCCCGCCCGAGGCGTTGTGCCGCTCAAAGATGCAGACCCTGCGGCCAAAGTGTGCGAGACGAATCCCGGCAGCGAGACCCGCCATGCCGGCGCCGATGATGACCACATCGTAGTCCGAAGAACGGTTCATGGATGAGTCGCGACCGGGCCCCTGCCCCGCCAATGAAAAGGGCCGGGGTCATCCCGGCCCACAGTCGGCAGAGGCGATAAAGATCAGCTCTTTGAGCTAAGCGCGGCAAACTTCGGCGCGAGGTACTCGCCGCAGCTGTCGAGCGTCGCCAGCTTGAGGTAATCCGCCTCGGGGACCTCAATGCCATGGCGCTTACGCAACTCCATGACAATATCCAGGAAGTCCATGGAATCGAGCTGCATCTGATCGCGTAGCCGCACATCGGACTTCAGCTGCGAGAGGTCTTCGTCGGGGGCGATATCCGCAATGATGTCGAGGACCACCTTCTTAACTTCGTCTTGGGTCATAGTCGTAGAGAGAGGCAACCTAACCGAGGAACCGACGCACAATCAACGTGGAATTGATCCCCAGCATTCCGAAGGAATTATTGAGAATGGTGTCCACCCGCTCGACCTTCCGCGGCTGATTGATCACCAAGCCTGGGAGCGCGCACTGGGGATCGAGCTCGTCCACGTTGATGGTGGGATGAACGATGAGGTCGTTGAAAGAAGGAAGGTTGCCCGCGAGCTCGAGCGCGCCAGCGGCCCCCATGGCATGGCCGATGAAGCTCTTGGTGTTGTTGATCCACGTCTCAGGACAGCCCTCGCCGAAGACGGAACGGATGGCCTCGCACTCCTGAATGTCACCCATGGGGGTGGCGGTGGCGTGCGTACTGACAATGTGAATATCCTGTGCCCGCAGGCCCGAACGGCTGAGCGCAGAGCGCACACACTCGGCCTGCCGGGTGGGGTTGGGCAGGACATAGTCTGAGGCATCGCTGTTGACGCAATACCCCGCGATCTCGGCGTAAATCTTGGCGCCGCGCCGGAGAGCGTCATCGAACCGCTCCAGCGTGTAAAGCGCACCGCCCTCTGAGATCACGATGCCATTGCGAGCCTTGTCGAACGGTCGCGATGCCCGGTTGGGGTCCTCGTGGTGCGCCAGGGCGTTTTGCGACTTGAAGCCGGCATAAATGCCAAACGTGTGAATGCTCTCGCTCACCCCGCCGCACACAGCGAAGTCGACCTCGCCCAGACGCAAGAGTTGAGCGGCGTGAATCAGTCCCATGTTGCCCGCAGCGCAAGCCGCCCCGATCGTGTAGGCTGGGCCAGTCGTCCCCAGGCTGAGCGAAATCTCCCCCGCCGGGTTGTTGGCTACGGTCCGGGGATTGTGATAGTGCGACCAGAACTTGGTGTCGTAGCCAAACTTCGAAATCGCGTAGATCTCGTTCTCGGTCTCGACGTTGCCGTGCTCGGTGATGCCGACGAATACCCCGGTGCGGTCCTTTACGAGCTGCTCAGCAGAGAGCCCGGCATCCGCGAGTGCCTCGCGGGCGCAGTAGATGCCGATCGATCCCGCACGCGTCCCCACCCGCAGCTCCTTCTTTTTCTGGTACCGCAGGGGGTCGAAGTTACATACGCCCGCCAAGAGCGGCCCCATATAGCGGATCTCAGTCCGCGAAATTCGCGCCACCCCGGAAAGGAGGTTGCCGCGGTACTCCGCAAGACTGTTGCCGTTCGGCGCAGTTAAGCCGACGCCAGTAATGACGATACGAGGAAGACTCATCGAGGACGGTACGTAAAACGGCTAGCCAACCGTCCCTTGAGCGCAACACAAGCCTCGCCCGTTGGTTTCGAAATATCCATGAACGTTCTCGTCGCCGGCGGTGCCGGTTACATCGGCAGCCACTGCGTTCGCCAGTTGCGAGCCGCCGGGCATCGGCCGGTCGTGATCGACTCGTTGGTCTTCGGACACCGCGAGGCACTTGCGCCAGACGTTCGCTTCTATCACGCGGATTTAGCCGACGAGGCCACTGTTCAATCGATTCTGCAAACGGAACGCATCGATGTGGTCATGCACTTCGCCGCCTTCGCCTACGTCGGCGAATCGGTCCACGACCCCTTGAAGTACTACTTCAACAACGTCGTCGCGACGCTCCATCTGCTGCGGGCGATGGTCGCATCAGGAGTCAATCGCATCGTATTTTCCAGCACATGTGCAACTTACGGGATCCCAGAGACGGTCCCAATCGTCGAATCCACGCCCCAGCGGCCGATTAATCCGTACGGGCGGACAAAGTTCGACGTCGAGAGCGCGCTGCGATCCCTGCAGGTGTCGCATGGTTTTCGTTTCGCGTGCTTCCGGTACTTCAATGCTGCGGGCGCCGCGGAGGACGGGACTCTAGGCGAGGATCACACGCCGGAGACGCACTTGATTCCCCTCGCGATCGGCGCCGCGCTGGGACGCAACCCCCCGTTGCAGGTGTTCGGCACCGATTATCCTACGCCCGACGGCACCTGCCTTCGCGATTACGTGCATGTCGACGACCTTTGCCGCGCGCACCTCGCTGCTTTGCCGCTCCTTGAGCGTGCAGGAACGGGGCGGTTCTACAATCTCGGGACGGGACGCCCCACGTCTGTCTTCGAAGTTTTGGACGCGATCGGTCGGCTCGCGGGTCAACCCGTTCCACGAACACTGGCTGCCCGGCGGGAGGGGGATCCTCCGTCACTCTACGCCGACGCATCTCAGGCGCAGAAGGAATTGGGATGGGCGCCTCACTTCAACCACATCGAGTCGATCATTGAGTCGGCGTGGCGCTGGCATTCCCGGAACCCGAACGGATTCAGGCGTTGAACCGCCAGAACCGATCGAGGGTGGCTAAATCTTGAGGCCCCACTCGTCGATCCGTTTGCGCAAGGTGGCCCGGGTGATGCCTAGTTTCTCGGCAGCCCGAAGCTGATTGCCGGATTCGGCCTTCAACACGCGCAGCGCCATCTCCCGCTCCAAGCGTTCGAGGATGGGCTCTGGTCCCGCCGCGAGCTCGCGGTGCACCCAGTCGAGTGCCTCCGGCAGAGTCAATGCTTGGGCCACTCCGGTTCCGGTCGCCGCGTCTGAAGATAGTCCCGTGCCGGTCTCTGCCGGTACGATCGCACCTGCTGATCCACGGATTTCCACCGGCAGGTCCTTGAGTAGAATCGTATCCCCCTGCGCGATCACCGCACTGCGATAGATCACGTTTTCCAGCTCGCGCACGTTTCCAGGCCACTCGTAGCGCACGAGCACGCTCATCGCTTCCGGAGACACTTTACTGGCACGCACCTTCCGCTGCTTGACAAGATTCTGAAGGCAGAAATCGACGATCTGCGGGATATCGCCGTCGCGTTCGCGCAGCGCCGGCATCCGGATGCGCACCACGTTCAGGCGGTAGTAGAGGTCCTCCCGAAACGTCTTGGCCCGCACCATCGCCTCGAGATCCTTGTTGGTTGCGGCCAGGATGCGGACATCCACGCGGAGCGTCTCCGTGCCGCCGACGCGCTGAATTTCGCCCTGCTGCAGGACGCGCAGGATCTTGGTCTGCGTGGCCAGTGCCATGTCGCCGATCTCGTCGAGAAAGATCGTTCCGCCGTCGCACAGTTCAAACTTCCCCAGCCGCTGGCCAGTGGCACCTGTGAAGGACCCTTTCTCGTGACCGAATAGCTCACTCTCAATCAGGTTCTCTGGGATCGCAGCGCAATTCACCGCGATGAACGGCTTGGAGGATCGATGGCTGTGCTTCCAGATCGAACGGGCGACAAGCTCCTTTCCGGTGCCGCTTTCGCCCGTGATCATCACGGTGACGTCGCTGGCTGTGACTTGGCCAATGACCTTGAACACATCCTGCATCACCGGAGACGCTCCGACGATCCCCTCTTTGTAGTCTTCGCTGTTCAGGCTTGGCTTGTAGTCGACCGCCGCCCGCATGTCTGCCCCGGCCTTTAGCGCATTGTCGACCAACGCTAGCACCTTCTGTGGGTCGAAGGGCTTCATAATGTAGTCGAACGCCCCATACTTCATGGCCTCAATCGCGGTCTGGGCGGTGCCAAACGCGGTCATCAAGATCACGAGCTGGCGGGGATTCGCCGAACGAATGTGCTGCAGCGCCTCGAGGCCGCTCATGCCCCCCATGCGAACGTCGAGGAAGACGACGTCAGGGGGCGCCTTCTTCACTGCCTGAATCCCCAACTCGCCGCTCGCCGCCTCCGCTACCTGCCAGCCCCGCGACGACAGAACCCGCGCGAGCGAGTAGCGGATCTCGGCGTCATCATCAATGACCAGAATCGTGGGACGCTTGGCGGAGTCTTCGGGCATGTCGAACCCGAGCATGCAAATAATCCCGCCGACAAAGGCGAGAGTCCGCTGCAGCGAACCTCACGTCCTCCCGCCGAACGCCTGCAATACTGCCTCCCTACACCTTGATGAAGATGCCCTTCAAATTCATATCGAGCTGCTGGGGGTTCGGCGAGAACCGCAACGCATCGCTCTTCGAGATTTTTCCGGCGCGCACTAGGCGGAGCAGGTCGCGGTTGAACGCGAACGTTCCCGACTCGTTACCGCTGTCCAAAAGTCCTTGGATACGCTCGAACTGCCCCTCAAGCAGAAGACTCCGCACTGTCGCATCCGCGTGCAGGATTTCGTTGGCAGGCAAACGACCGCCACCTTCCAAGGCGGGAATGAGCTTCTGACAAATGAAACCTCGCATGGATCCCGCAATCTGGCGCCGAGCCTGTAACTGTTGATCCGGCGGGAAAAACTCGAACAAACGCGTCAGGGCTTGCGACGTCGATCCGGCATGCAGCGTCGAAAAGACCAAGTGCCCCGTCTCGGCGGCGCTCATTGCCGTCTCGAAGGTCTCTCGATCGCGCATTTCTCCAATGAGAATCACATCGGGATTCTGACGGAGAACTGAGCGGACCGCTTGACTGAAGTCTGGTACGTCCAGCCCCACTTCGCGCTGCTGGAACACCGACTTGTCGTCCTGAAACGTGTACTCAATCGGATCCTCGATCGTGATGATGTGACGGTCCTGGTTCTGATTGATCCAATTAAGGAGCGCCGCCATCGTCGAACTCTTGCCTGAACCCGTCGAGCCGCAGACGAGTACGATGCCGTCGACCGCACGAGCGAGGCGAAGTAGCGGCTCGGCCTGCAGGTTCAACTCCTCGATCGTGGGTACCCGATTCTTGATGTGCCGAAAAACGATGCTGACCTGGCCGCGCTGCCGGAAGGCATTCACCCGAAAACGCCCCACGGCGTCCGCAACGTAAGAGAAGTCGACCTGGCCGTCCTGCTCCCACCCGCGCCGGAAGGAGGGCGGTATGACTTCGTCGACGAAGGCGCGCACTTCTTCCTCGGCAATCACATCCATGTCCACCGGCTTCAATCGCCCGGAGAGCCGGACGAAACCTGGCTTGCCGGCCTTGATCACGATGTCGCTCGCACCGCTCTCAACCGCAAGTCGCAGGAGGTCCTCGATCAAGTCAGAATGTGCGCTCATCGGAGAAGGGAGAGAAAAAAACGTTGCGCTCTGATGGGGGTGGTCTGGTTTGCTCCAAAGGTCTTTCCTCCATGAAGCTCCGTCCCCTCACCGGCGCGATCACCGCGCTCGTCACGCCGTTCAAAAATCAAGAGGTCTGCCATGAAGACCTTAAACGGCTCGTGGAGTATCAGATTAAGTCCGGAATCGACGGGCTTGTTCCAGTGGGAACCACCGGAGAGTCGCCGACGCTCGATCACGAGGAGCACCTCGACGTCATCCGGGCCGTGATCGCCACCGCCCGCGGACGGGTACCGGTCATCGCCGGTACTGGCTCCAACTCGACGCGAGAGGCGGTGGATCTCACCGCCCTTTCCCACGCCGCCGGAGCCGATGCCATGCTGGTTGTCGCCCCGTACTACAACAAGCCGAGCCAGGAGGGACTCTTCCAGCACTTCTGCGCGGTCGCTGAGGCGACCGATCGACCCATCGTACTCTACTCCATCCCAGGGCGCTGCGGCATCGAAATCAGCGTCGGAGTCGTTGAGCGCCTCGCCCACCGCTATCGGCACGTCCGATGGATTAAGGAAGCGGGCGGCTCGGTTGAGCGGGTCGACCTGCTGAAGCAAGCCATGGGCAAGGATATCACCGTCCTGAGCGGCGACGATGGACTCACCGTTCCTTTCATGGCCGTCGGGGCCGAGGGCGTCATCAGCGTTGCCTCGAACCTGCTTCCGCGCGAGGTCACGCGCCTCACCCGCCTCGCCCTCGGCAACGATTTTGCCTCCGCCGGCAAGCTACATCGGCGCCTCTTCCCTGTCTTCAAGGCCCTCTTCATCGAGCCCAATCCCGTCCCGGTAAAGGCAGCCCTGGCCGCGGCCGGACGCATCACTTCGGCCGAGGTCCGGGCCCCCCTCAGCCCACTCCTTCCCGCCTCCCAAAAGGTGCTCGCTCAGGCACTGTCGGACCTGCGATCGTAAACTCATGGCCCTTTCCATCAGCATCATCGGCGCCAAGGGACGAATGGGACAGGCCATCGCGGCTGCGGCTGAGTCGGCGGGGCACCGCGTCGCGGCGCGCGTCGATGCGGGAGACGCCCTCGCGGACGCCTTCGCCATGGGCGATGTGGTGATCGACTTTTCCTTTCATCAGACGACCCGTGCTGTACTCGAACTGGCCGTGGCACACCAGCGGCCGTTGGTGATTGGAACCACCGGTCATCCGGCGGTCGAGAAGCGCGAGCTGGCGGAACTCGCCCAGCGCATCCCCTGCGTGTGGGCCGGAAACTACTCGGTGGGCGTGAATCTCCTGTTTGCCCTCACGCAGCGCGCGGCCGCGGTCCTCGGAAGCGACTACGATTGTGAAGTCGTCGAGATGCACCATCGATTCAAGAAGGATGCGCCGTCCGGAACGGCCGCCCGCCTCCTCGAGATCATCCTGCAGGAGCGCAAGCTCAACGACTCCGCACTCCGCCATGGCCGCGAGGGTATCGTCGGAGAGCGAACGTCCTCCGAGGTCGGCATCCATGCGCTGCGGGGCGGCGATGTCGTCGGAGATCATACCGTAATGTTTGCCGCTCTGGGCGAGCGCCTCGAGCTGACGCACAAGGCGTCCGATCGCAGCATCTTCGCCCGCGGAGCGATCCGCGCCGCGGAATGGGTCAGCGCTCGACCCAACGGCCTGCACGACATGCAGGACGTCCTTGGACTGCGTTCCTCATGATCACGTCGATTCAGGGTGTCCTCGCTGCGGCGACGCCTCTGTCCGCGATCATCGAGCTCAATGGGCTCGGCTACGAGGTCCATATCCCGGTAACCACGGCGGAGCGGCTTCCGGGCATCGGTTCCACCGTCAAGCTTCACACGCACGTCATCTATCGCGAAGACGCCCAGACCCTCTACGGCTTTGCCACCGCCGAGGACCGCGACTTTTTCCGGTTGCTCATCGATCACGTGACCGGCGTCGGGCCGAAGTTGGCCACGTCGATCATGAGCAAGCTCTCCGTCGCATCCCTTGAGTCCGCAATCCGGACCGGAGATCTTGCTTTGCTCGCGAAGAGCCCCGGCATCGGCAAGAAGACAGCCGAGCGCCTGATCGTCGAATTGCGCGGTAAGCTGGGTCCAGGAGTCGGCGCATCGGGTGAAGCCGTAACGGCGTCCGACGCCGCAAGCTCTCCTTCAGCGTCAGCCGGAGCCAAGACCTCGACTCGGAGCGCAGACGCCGTCAAGGCCTTGATCGCTCTCGGCTACAAGGCGGCGGACGCCGATGAGGCGGTCCGTCACGCCGCTCTCGCGATCGGAGCGGGGGCAACGACGGAGCAATTGATCAAACGCGCGCTCGCCTAGGCTTCCGGAAGCCGAGCGGAACGGGTCGGACCTAGCGCTGAAACTGAAAAGCCGTCATCTCCAGCGTCGCTTGCAGCGGACGCTGACTGGGTGGCACCTGTTCGACGGCTCGCACGGGAATGGCGCGATCGCCAAACCGCAGTTCTTCAGGGCGGGGTGCCCGTACGGCGGGCAGCCGCACCTCATCGAGCCAAGAGAGATCCGCCGTCGCGACGAGCACGGATCCGCCTTCGCGTTCCGCCGATGCCGGCATCCAGAGGGATCGCATCCGCAGGCCGCGCGGCTCCGCGACGGCGGGTACCGTGACATCCCACATCTCTAAAGCCGTTGCATCTCCCCCGCGCGTCGGCGTCTCGAGCGACGACGCCGCGCTCGCCGCGACTGAGGCGGTCGCCTGCGGCAGGTCAGGAAAAACGGTGCGATTCACACTCAGGGTAACCATCACGGCGAGTCCCGCAGCAGCACCCGCTCCCGCGATCCACGACCACCCGTTCCACCACGACCGTTCGGAACGTGTCTCCGCGCCGCGAAGTCCCCGCAGGGTTCGGACCGCCTCGGCAGTGCGCGGAGCCAGCGAACGATCGACCTCCAGCAGACGTTCGCAGCCACGCTGCAGGGCGCGGTACTCCCTCAGCGTCTCGCGTCGCGCTGGGTTGCGCTGCAGCTCCGCCTCCAATTCCGCCGCCTCGGCCTGCGTGAGCTCGTGGTCCACGTAGAGGTTCAGCAATTCAACAAATCGCGACTCCTTCATTTCGACTTTTCTCCAATTTTCTCGCGTAGACTTTCCCTCGCCCGCGCGATGCGGCTTTTCACTGTTCCCACTGAAATCCCAAGAATCGAAGAAATCTCCTCGTACGAAAGATTCTTCACGTTCCGCAAAACCAGAATTTCCCGGTGCTTGGCGGAGAGTTTTTCCATGCCGACGGCGATCCGATCCACCAGCTCCTGCGTGACCGTGAGATCGTCGGGAGACTCCTGTTCGCCCGCGAAGACTTCGGAGAGTGGCGTCGTCCCGTCCTCCCCCACGGGCTGGTCAAACGAGATCGTCTGATCCCGCTTGCGCCGCCACCAATACCAATAGCGGTTCCGAGCCAGATTCGTCGCGATCTGGTAGAGCCACGTGGAAAAGGCAGAGTCTCCGCGGAAGTTGGCCAGCCCTCGGTGGGCCCGGATGAATGCGTCCTGCGTAACCTCTTCCGCATCCTGGGGATTGCGAAGCAACTGCAGGACCATGGCGTAAATCCGGTCCCAGTGGCGACGCACCATCTCGTCGAAGGCCGACTGATCCCCCGACTTGAATCGGACGATCAGATCGCGATCTAGGGCAACATCCTGCGCTTTGCTGGTCATACGCTCAGCTGCGTTCTGACGTGTTTCGTCGCCGATTGTTCCCACGGAAATATGCGTGAAGGCACACGGGGTGCCCGGAGCGCACCGCGCATAAGGACCCTCCGGGCGTCCCCGAGCCAGCCAAAACTGCCGGCCCTTCGGGGATCGGATTTCTGCTTGCCCGCTCGTTTTTCCCGCGCGACAGTTCCCGTCTTCGTGGGAAGCCGAGTTGGCGGACCGGTGAACTGTTCTTTCCTTCCTTCGCGGCCTCAAACCGCATTCCGTCGTGCCGGGCATTCTGTTTTCCGGCCTCCCCCGGGACTTCCGGGCTGATAGCTCAATGGTAGAGCAGCGTCCTTTTAAGTCGTTGGTTCTGGGTTCGAATCCCAGTCAGCCCACCACCTCCGGCCCCGAATTAACAGTCTGGAGCGGGGTCCAGTCGCAAATGAGCAACCATTTCGCCGTCAGGCTTCGCAAAGCGAACTGTTCGATTTCTTGGGGGCTCACGCCATGACGCCCTGCTTGCGTTGTATACTTCTAAGTGCGAAGTTCGTAAAAGCCTTGTAAATGCTGAGATATTGGTTCGCTTCCATCCGTTTAGTCCCTCTGGAAACTTGCAAGGCCCTTTAGCCCGGCAGGATCATCCGCTCTTTTAGAAAACATGAAACGGCTCGTCATCGTTGAGGACCAGACCGCCATCCGCGAGATGCTGGTGGAGATTCTGCGAACCGACACCAACTACCAGTTGGTGGGTGAAAGCGGTGACGGACAGGCCGCGTATACTTTGTGCGTGGAGAAGCAGCCGGACGTGATCGTGCTTGATGCGAAGCTGCCGGGACTCAATGGAGTCGATCTCTTGCGGCGCCTCACGAAACAGTTGCGAAACCTGCGGGTCCTCGTGTTCTCCGGTCACGAAAATCCGATGCTCGTTCGCGAAATGCTCGAGGCGGGCGCACACGGTTTCGTCGAGAAAACCGCCGGTTTGCTCGAATTCAAGAAGGGCCTCGAAACGGTCGCGAGTGGCGGCACCTATTTCGGGCCGGCGGTCGCCGCACTCCTACGCAACGTGGTCGCTAATCCCGCCGCCAGCGCCTCAAGCGATTTTCTCACCGACCGGGAACGCGAAATTCTCCAACTGGTGGCCGAGAGCCACAGCACCAAAGAAATCGCCGCCAAGCTCAACATCAGTGTGAAGACGGTGGACAACCACCGCACCAATCTGATGCGAAAGCTCAACCTTCACGACGTCGCAAGCCTCACCCGCTACGCCTTGGAGATCGGTCTGATCGAGCCCAAGAAGCACACGTAGTCGGGCTCAAAGCGTCAGCGCGGATCTCCGCCACCGCGGAGGAGGTCGCGCACCAAGGCCTGAGGGCGCTGGTTAACGGTGATGAACATGCGCCCCAGGTACTCGCCCATGACCCCGAGCATGACCATCTGGACGCCAGAAAACACCAGCAGGGCCGCCATGAGCGAACCCCAGCCAAACGCCGGGCCGGTACCTCGCCACCACCAGTAGAGTACGACCGCCAGAGCCAGAAAACCGGCCACGGCCAGCACGAGGCCCAGAAGTGTCGCAATGCGAAGCGGGAGCACCGAGAAGTTCACGAGCGTGCTCAGCCAGAGCCGAAGGAGTTTGCGCAGGGTGTAACCACTCCGCCCGAGCTGCCGGGCGCGATGCTGGACCGGAAGGGATCCGATGCGCTGCGTCACCTGCAGAAGCAGTCCATCCAGATACGGGAAGGGCCCGTTGTTCGCGGCGACGGAGCGCGCCGCGAACGCGCTGACGCAGCGGAAACTCGAAAGATACAGGCCGCGCGGTTTGTCCAGAGCCCAGTCCGTGAGTCGGTTGGTGAGCGCGCTGCCCCAGTTGCGCCAAGCGGCATGGCGCTTGATGTCATAGTCGCCGAAAACCACGTCCAGTGCCTCCGTCCTCGCCTTGTCCCAAAGACGCAGCGCTTCCGCTGGCGGATTCTGTCCGTCGTCGTCGAGGTTGACGATGTACTCGCCGCGGGCATGCCGCCAGCCGGTCAACACGGCGTTGTGCTCGCCGTAGTTGCGCGCGTGCTCTACCAGGAGGACCGGAATCGTACTTTCCTTCAGCAACTCCCGACACACCGTCGACGTACCATCCCGGCTGCCGTCGTTCACGAGGATGATTTCGTGACCACCGGGAACGTCGAGCGCGGCGATCTCCCGCACCAGCGGACCAATGGTACCGGCGCTGTTGTACAGCGGGATCACGAAACTAAGGGCGCACTCGGTCATGATAGCGTCACACGTAGTGTCCTCGCTCGCGGCGATAGAACGCAAGCGTGCGTCGCAGGGCGGTGCGCAGTCCCGTCCGCGGACGCCAGCCAAGGGCCTGCTCAATCCGCGACCAGTCGGCATAGAAGCCACCGATGTCGATTTTCTTCCGTTCCGTCGGGAACGAGCGCACCCGGAACTCGCCTCCGCCGTTGATCTCGACGAGCATCTCCGCGAGGGCCTTGAGAGTCACGGGGGGAGGACCGCCCAAATTGAAGACCCCGCCCGCCGCCGACTCCGTCGCGCCAGCCAAGAGAAGCGCGTCCACGCAGTCGTCGACATACGTGAAGTCTCGCAGTTGCTCGCCGCCCCAAACTTCGAAACTTCGATCTTCAAGGAGTGCGCGAATCCACACGCCCACAAAGGTCTGGCGCGCATCCTTGATCCGCATCCTCGGACCGATCGTGTTAGTCAGGCGGAGCACCGTGCTCCGCACGCCGTGAACCTCATTGTAGAGAAGGTGGTACTGCTCGCCCGCGAGCTTGTTGATGCCGTTCACGTCCACGGGCCGCAGGGGATGATCTTCGCCCACCGGCAGCCGATCCGGCCGACCGTAGAGTTGACGGGTGCTCGCAAAGACAACGCGAATGTCCGGCGCATGGCTTCGACACGCTTCCAAGATCGAGAGCTGAGCACGAGCGTTGATCTCCAGGTCGGTCTCCGGATCAGCCATCGAATCCATGTGGCTGGTTTGCCCAGCGAGATTGAAAAGGTAGTCCTGACCACGCACGAATACCGGAAGCGAGTGCCGATCCCGCACATCCGAGATGTTCACCTGAATCACGCCTTCGAGTCCGGCAAGGTTCCGAAGGTTGCCCCCGTACTCAGGGATCAGAGAGTCCACCACCGTCACGCGTGCACCGAACGACGCCAGACGTCGCGCTAGGTTTGAGCCAATGAAGCCCAAGCCGCCCGTAATTAGGGCCCGGCGGCCCCGATACGCGCGGGCAAGTTGCCGTTCGTCGAGATGCTGCGGCGTGATCATGGCGCTCATTCGTCCTCCCGATCAGGCGCATTCAGCACCTTCACTTCAATTCCATATGCAGCGAAGCCGAGGGGCCGCCGATCCCTCGGGCCCATCAGCGTCGGGGGTGTCGGCGACCGCAACTGAACCGACGTCGTGCCCGGCAAGACGCGGATCGATGGCACCCTCACCCACTCCAGCTCGGTGCCGATCGCGAGGGTCCTGCGTCGACGACCGTTGATCCAGATCTCCAGATTTCGGGGCTCGACGCTGCGGGCTTGGAAGCGGAACGCGACGTTCGCCGGCCCTGATTGCGGGTTCTCGATCACGATCTCCGCGTCTCCCTTGGTCCAGTGCCACCGCGCGTTCGCCCGCGGGATCTGTTCACGCTCGTACCATCCGTCGCCGAGTCGCGCACTGATATAGTAAGGGCTTCCGGTTCGCACCAGGGAATAGGGCCGCTCCAACCGGGCGGTTGACCCGGACTCCGGGAGCACAACCGAGATCACACCGTCGAGCAGGTCCCACTCCCCATGTAGCGGCGTATTCAATCGACCTTCGTACGTGTGCGTCGGGAAGTAGTGCGGCTTGCGCAGGAGAAAGGAATTCGCCCAAAGGCGCGACCAAAAGTCCGCCACTCGAAGATTAATGGAGGTAACCTCGGAATCCTGTTCGATGGACTGAAGCGAAACCAGGCCGCGGTCCACCAAGTAGGGCGGGTTGCGCAAGCGTTCGGCGAACCGGAGCGCTCCGACTACATTCGCACCGATCAGCGCGAGCGCGCCAGCTCCCACCAGGCACGCAACAAGGCGACTGCGCGAACGCAGGTGCACGAGCCAAAAGCAGAGCCCCGCTAGGACCCCAGGGTAAAACGCGGCGAGGAGCTTGTAGGCATCATAGCTCGCATTCGAACCGTAGGCACGCGCCTGAATCAGCAGAATCGCATACCCCGACAGAATCGGCACCGTCAGGCACAGGGCGAGGAACGCCATTGACCGGCGCCGGCGTAACGCCACGGCCAAGGCCATCAGGAAAGCCGCGATCACGAGGCCCGACAGTACCCAGCGAACCCAAGGGGCGTAGCCCTGAAGTAGTACGCCTCCCACGATGCCGACCCATCCCTCCGGAGAGAGCGCAGGAATCTTCCAGCCGAAGTCGTACTGACGCAGCAATAGAAACCGCTCAGCCAATCCCGCAACTCGCTCAGGCATCAGCAAGGCGGATACACCAAGCGGTGCTAACATGCCTACAGACCAACGTCCAAGTCGTCCATAGCTGCCCGACCACATGGTCCAGCCTACCGCGAATGCGGCCGCTGGCAGGAGGCAGAACAGGATCATGAAGTTGTACGCCCCGAGTAGCAGGGTATACGCCACGACAAGGAGAATCCCAAGTTCAGAGCCGCGCCGCCACGTCGCGCCTGTCCGCCACAGCACCACGCCGCACCACGTCAGCAACGCCAACGCCGAGGCCGCCACCAGCTGACTCAGGGCAACGTGTGCGACGGCGTACCACAACAGCGGAGAAAACCCATACAGGGCCGCGACCGTCAGAGCGCCGAGGGGACCGATCCGCAGAGCTGACCGAGCCAGCAGGAAAGCCACCGGGATCCCCAGAACCAGAAAGACCCCGCCCAAGAGCGAAATGAGCTCAAACGGCTCGCGTCCAAGCAGCGAGGCATTGAGGGCCGCCACCGCGGACGGAGTGAAATGGTTCAGGCGGACCCAGTAGTCGTAGAAGTTGTCGACCGAGAGGATCCGCACGACCTCGGTGAGCCCCATGAAACCAGCCCGATCGCTGGAGGCGAACTCACGAAACACCCGCGCGCCTGCCGCGTAATCTGCCGCATCACAACTCCCGAGGGAGAACGAGGTCAAGCGACGCGAAGCGGACGACATCGAGCCAGCCAAGACGAGAAGCACCGCGAGCATCACCAGTCCGACGCCGCGCAAGCGCACGAAGGCGCCCCAGCGCGGGGCGCCATGACGCCACCCGCCGAGCGCCAGAAGGAGAAGCGGGAGAATCACGGCAAAACGACCGTAGACGTCTGTGCCCGCAAGGTCCGTGTGCGCGCCGGCCCACACGACGGCCGCCTGCAGCGCGAGACCACACGGAGCGATGAACAGGGGCCAAAGCATCCGCCACCGCCGCGGCGTCGCCAGCCAGGCGAGACCGAGGCCCCAGAAAAGTACGCTTCCCACAAGCGCGAAGGCGGCCGCAAAGAAAGCCATGGAGGGGTCGGAGAGGAGGGTGCCCCAGCTTCCGCCGTGATGAAAGCGGAAACTTCTCAGGCGAGGGGATCAGCGGCGCGCGGCCACCAACAGCAGCGAAGATCCCCACGCCCAGCGCCCCCCCTGCCCCAGCCACGCATGCTCCAGTGCCATCAGGCCGCTCATCGCCCGATCCACCAGAGGCGACGTCGCGCGGACGTCGCTACCCGAGAATCGCGGAAAAATCTTCCGACGCGCGACGACCAGCGGGAACGGCAGCGCATTCCAATGTGTCAGGCGTCGCACATCAAAGCCGGCCGCCTCCGCCAGCCGACGGAGCTCGCCCGCTGCGAACCGATGTCGGGTCTGACACGCTTCATCATGGTACGACCAAAGCCAGCGATAGGCCGCGACATTGAGGACCAGAGTTCCCCCAGACCGAAGCACGCGGTGACATTCGGAAAAAGCGCGATTCACCTCCTCCGGAAACGAGACCTGCGAAATGACATCGAGCGCCGTCACGGCATCAAACGCTGCGTCAGGAAATGGTAGCTGAGTGATCGACCCCTCGCGAATGCACGCCGCCGGCAGCCGAGCTTGGGCCAAGCGACAAGCTAGCGGCATGAAATCAAGCCCAGACCACTGCCACTGCGGCAGGTCCGGCATTAAACGGCCGATAAAACCGCCGGTGCCGCATCCGGCATCGAGCAACGTCACGCCGGCCTCGGCGTCGTGGCGGCCCAGAAGCTCGCGGCGCGCGTGTGCATGGAGGGAACGGAAATACCAGTGGCGATCCTCCACTTCGGCCAGCCGCAGGTATTCGTCCGTCTGCACCCCGCCACGATGCAGGTCGGTCGGCGTGGGCGGCAAGATTAACCATTGCCGGGCGCTTCGGACGCCCTGCATGCTTCGCGCGCTTCCCCTACTCTGCCGTGGTCCGCTCCCTGTACTCGTTCCTTCAGAGCCCGTCTGGGCGCATCCTGCGCACGTTGCTCTCGATCGGACTGGTCGCGTTGTTCGTAGGGTTGATTGACTGGAGCGCGGTCGGCGACCTCCGCCATCAGCTCCGTTGGGATCTCACCGCTTGGGCCCTACTCTTCGCGGCGGCGGCCTACCCGCTGCACGGCCTGCGCTGGCATCTGCTACTCCGCGCGCAGGGGCTTGAAATCAATCACGGATGGACGCAAGCGGTCAGCTGGATCGGCGGGTTCTACAATTCACTGCTTCTCGGGGGAGTCGGCGGTGATGCCGCCCGCGCCGTCTATGCTCTGCGCGCGTTTCCCGAGCGGAAGGCCGCTGCCATGGCGAGCCTGGCCATGGATCGGGTGATGGGACTACTCGTTCTCTTCGCTCTGTGCGTCGGTCTGCTCATTGGACTACTGCCGACCCACCGCCATTCGATTGAGCTGCAGTCGCTCGGCCTTCTCGCCGTGGTCGGCGCCGCCAGTCTCGGCGGCGTTTGCGCTCTGGCGTTGTTTTGGCCGGCGCATCAATGGCCCCGTTCCCTTCTCCGACGACTCGGACCCGAGCGGATAAACACCGTCGAGGCGCTACGCCGGCGCACACTCGATGAACCAGGGCGTCACGCGCTTGCGCTCGTGTGCAGCGTCGCGATCTGGTGGGTCGACTTCGTGTCCATTTGGTTGCTGGCCGCTTCGGTCGGACTCGAACTACCCTTCCTCGAGTGCAGCGTCGCCGCGGCCGCCGCCTATGTCGCGACGGTCCTACCGATTAGCATTGGCGGCCACGGGGTGCGTGAGGGTGCCTTGCTGGCCACGCTGGCCGCTCTGGATCTGGTGGCCACGAGCGGACCAACCCGGGATCCTGCCCTGCTGCTCGCGACCTCCGTGTGGGCCGTCACGATCGCGTGCAGCCTCATCGGCGGAGTCACGTTGCTGTTTTGGCCAAACTCCGCGCACGCCAAGTCGAGACCCTGAAGCGCAACGCTGTGGTGGCGCGCGCCGACGGTTTGTCCCGTGCGCCCGCGCACGCCGCGCACCGCGCATCTCTGCACGGAAAGCTTTGCGTCAGCGCCGCCACCATGGCACACCCAACGCTCGTTTCGTTTCCTTTGCCCCGCGCCATGGCCCCGCACACCGTCGAACGCTCCCGATCTGTGGGCCTCTTTTTGGACGGCGAAGGTCTTCCGGGGGCATGGCTGCGGGAGCGAGCGCGCCTAAGACTCCCCCCGCTCCGGGGCCTCCGGGCACTCCGTCTCGAGGGCGAACTGCTGCCCTCCGCGTCAGCCCCATCCGTCGGCCTGCGCGCGCGCGTCGGGGCAGCCCAAGCCGTACTTTTTCCCCAGTCGCCAGGTCCCTGGCAGTTCGTGCTGCCCCTGCCACAGGGGGCACCTAGACTGGAAACGCTTGAACTGGAACTCCTCGGGGTGTCCTTCACCAACGCGTTGGCGTGGCTGGGCCGCGTGACCGGTCTCGCGCCACTGCGGTCCTACCGCCAGCAGCCCAGCAATCGTCGCCTCCGGATCACGCGGATCGCGACCGAGGAGGGCGTAACCTTGTACGATTTCTCCTGTGGCGCGGCGCGTCTCGACAGTGCATTCGTCCGCGATCGACTCACGCTGGGAATGAATGTCGCCGGCTTCCTCACGGCACACTTAGGCATTGGAGAGAGCGGGCGCTGTATGGTGCGCGCAGCCGACGCTGCGGGAATCGCCGTCACACCGATCGACCTACGACTCCCCTGCAAGAATCCGCGCGCGGATCGCTCGCTCGAGTCGCGTCTGCGCATGGAGCCGGACCAGGCAGTGACCGTTGTTCACATCGACCCACCGGCAAGTCGGGATCTTGAACATCACCACGGAAAGTCCTTCCGTCGCGGACGCTATCAGATCGGCTATTGGGCTTGGGAACTCCCGGAGTTTCCTGATGCGTGGCTCTCTTCCTTTGCCTTCTTCGATGAGATTTGGTGCCCCAGCGAGTTTGCGCGTCGGGCGATTGCCGCAAAGTCGCCCGTGCCCGTGCTCACCATGCCACACGCAGTCGACTTTCCACGCCCGACCGCTCCATCCCAAGAACTCCGGCAGCGCTTCGGGCTTCCGGCAAATGCGTTTCTGTTCCTCGTGCTGTACGACCTGAACAGCTACTCCGCGCGAAAGAATCCGCAGGCCGCCCTCACGGCATTTCGGCGGAGCGGCTTGGCTGAACGCGGCGCCCGACTGGTGATCAAGGTACACTCGACCGAGGGCAATGCGGCCGATCTGGAGCGCTTGAAAGCAAGCATCGCAGATCTGTCCGCGGTCCACCTTATCACCGGCGCGCTCAGTCGCACGGAGATCTACGAATTGGAGGCGGCCTGCGACTGCTACGTCAGCCTCCACCGCGCGGAGGGCTTTGGCCTTGCGGTTGCGGAATGCATGTTCCTCGGCAAACCGGTCATCACGACGGACTGGTCAGCGACGGCAGAGTTTGCAGATCGGACCACCGCACTCCCGGTACCGGCGCGTGAAGTGGAGTTGACGGAGGACCACGGACCCTATCGGCGCGGCCAGCGTTGGGCGGAGCCGGAGATTGATGCAGCCGCGCAGTGCATGTGCCGTCTGGCTGAGGATGCCGCGTTCTGCCGCCAGATCGGCGACGCCGCCCGTCTTCGCATCGAAGAGCGCTTCGCGCCCGCGGTGATCGGCCAATTGTACCGCCGCCGACTGGAAACCCTCGCTCTACAGGAGCTGATTCCGTGGACGCCCCGCTGACGCTGCTCGATCTCAGCCACACGAGCCACACGCAGGCCCGTACGGGGGTTCAACGTGTCTGTCGCTCGCTTCACCGTTCGCTCGGTACGCTCACTCGTCCGGACTCGATCCGTCCGATCACGTGGGATCCCTACGCCGCCGCGTGGCGCGCGTTGAATGACGCGGAGGCATTGTGCGTTTCCACGGAGGACGCGTCGCCGCGGCGACGCTCGCACTGGCCGCTCTCGCTGCGGCTACGTGGATGGGCACGCCGGGGCAACCGGGCACAAGAACCCATTGCCACCGGGCCAACGCGGCTCATCGTGCCGGAGATCTTTTCCGCTCGAGTCGGTGCCGCTCTTCCGCGGTTGCTCGCGTCCGTGAGCGGACCGCGCGTTGCGCTTTTCCACGACGCGATCGCGTTGCGCGTGCCGGAGCTTACGCCACGGTCAACGGTCGCTCGCTTCCCCACTTACCTTCAGCAGCTGCTGCAGTTTGATGGGGTCGCAGCCGTCTCGGAGGACTCTCGCGAGGCCCTAGTGGATTGGTGGCGATGGCTGAGGATCGATCGTCCGCCTCCAGTGATTGCTCTTCCTCTGGGAGTAGATCCCCCGCGGCAAGACACGGTGTTGGCACGGATCACCGCGCTTCCGGTCGTTCTTTCGGTGGGGAGCTTGGAAGGTCGAAAGAACCATCTCGCGCTGCTTGCAGCAGCAGAATCGCTCTGGTCGGCCGGAGCGGCATTCGAACTCCGGCTCGTGGGACTGGTGCAGCCAGAGACTGGACGCCCGGCCCTTCAAGAGATCCGTCGACTGCAGCAGAAAGGCCGTCCCCTGCGTTATGACGGTCCATTGAGCGAGCGTGCGCTCCGCGCGGCTTACCACGAATGTGCCTTCACGGTCTACCCGTCGTTGATGGAGGGCTTCGGCTTGCCCGTACTTGAGAGTATGGGTTACGGCAAACCGTGCATTTGCTCCTGCCGTGGCGCACTCGGTGAATCAGCCCGAGGTGGTGGCTGCGTTGGGTTGGATAAGGTCGACGGCCCTTCCCTCGCCGCAGCGATGGACAGCCTTCTTAAGAGCCCGGATCGTTTGCAGGCGCTAGCGCAGGAGGCGGCATCCCGTCCTCGACGGTACTGGGATGTATACGCCAGCGAATTGCTGGACTGGATGGAGACGCTACCGCGCCGCGCCAGCGCTCACGACTGAAACCTGTTGCGTCGGCGATGCGTCGGGGCACCGTTGCACGTTCATGGCATTCTCCCTCTTCACCAAGCATTCGAAGCCGCTCCTCGAACGGTGCCGCAGCGACTATGCGACGAAGATGCGCCTGAAGTACGCGCCGTACTACCACGCGATGGAGGAGCAGGCCGGGACGCGCATCCGTCTGCGGGGTCGAGAGATGATCATGCTTTCCAGCAATGATTACCTCGGGTTCTCTTTTCACCCGAAGGTCATCGAGGCAGCTCAGGCAGCGATCCGGCAGTGGGGTACCAGCACCACCGGGGCGCGACCGTCAAATGGGTCGCGGACTTATCATCTCCGATTGGAAGAGGCGCTGGCAGAGTTCTTGGGTCGCGAAGCCTGCCACGTCCACTCGGCCGGCTACTTGTCCGTCATGGCGAGCGTGGCCGGTTTCGCGCAGAAGGGAGACCTCGTCCTCGCGGATAAGAATCTCCACTCCTGCCTGTGGGACGGCATCCGTCTGTCCCATGCGGCGGTGGAACGTTTCTCGCACAACAATCCCGACGACCTCCGCCAACTGCTTGAGACGGCTGGGAGCGACGTGGTCAAGATGTTGGTGATCGAAGGCGTGTATTCGATGGAGGGTCACATCGCCCGCCTGCCGGAACTCGCGCAAATCGGCCAGCAGTTCGGTTGCTTCACCGTACTGGACGATGCCCACGGTTTCGGCGTTCTCGGGCGTCAAGGCCGCGGCACCGCCGACCACTTCGGCCTCACCGACAAGATCGATCTCGTCTGCGGTAGCCTCTCGAAGTCCTTGGCGAGCACAGGCGGATTCGTTTCCGGATCACGCGAAACGATCGAATATCTCCGCACCCACTCGAAACAGACCATCTTTTCCGCCGCCATCGCACCGAGCCAGGCCGCCGCGGCCCTCGCGGCGCTTCAGCTGATGCAGTCCGAGCCCGAACATCTGGAACGGCTCTGGCGCAACACCCGGCGCTACGTGGGTATCCTCAAGTCGCTCGGGCTCGACACGTGGGAAACGCAGACTCCGGCCGTGCCGATCGTGCTCGGTTCGCGCGAGAACGCCTATCGGTTCTGGAGCGCCCTGCTCGATCGCGACATCTTCACCGTGATGTCGATCGCTCCGGCAGTTCCTCCGGGCAAAGACCTCATCCGCACTGCCGTCTCCGCGATGCACACCGACGAAGAGATTGATCGCATCGGCGAAGCGATGGCCCACGCCGTTAAGTCGCTGTAGCCAACCCGTCCACCGGACGTCATCGGCACACCCGCCAGACCTCGGCAGCCGTCTCGCTCCAAAGGGGTAGCGGCCGCGCAACCGCCTCGCGGGTCTTCGCCCACCAATGGGCATCGTCAAAGAGCATGCGCTCCAGCGCCTGCTCCCAGGCGTGCGTATCCTGTGCCGACAGCAAGTCACACCCGCCGCCCACCGCGCTCTCCCGCACCGACTCCAGGTCGCTGCAGAGGCAGGGCCGCGCCGCCCACAGTGATTCGAGCACGGGAAGACCGCAGCCTTCGGCTCGACTGGCAAACGCCGTGCAGCGTGCGCCCGCGAGCAAAGCCCGGAGCCGAGCATCATCGGCCCGCGTTTCGTGCACCAATAGTCCGGGAAACGTGCGGCGTAGGCGCTGGATCTGTTGGACGATTGGGGCCCCAAATTGAGGATTGACCCGACCGACCAGGATAAGGCGAAAGACTCTGCCGCGCCGCCACAGAATCTCGGCAGCATCCAAGAGCATGGCTTGGTTTTTTCGCGGTTCGAGGATGCCCACTGCGACCACCGAGCGGGGAGTTGGCGCAGCGGGAAGACCTTGGCGGGCTCCGCCGAGTCCGTCCGCGCCCAACCCCAACACGCGGACCCGCGCGCGCGGCACCACGCCTTGCCAGCGCCATAGCCCCTGCAGGTCCCGCGCGCTGTCCGCGGATACGCACATCACGTCGTCAAACTCCGCCAGCAGCTTCACATAGGCGGCGTGACGTCCGACGCTCTTGCCCCAGGTGATGGACGGATGTCGCAGCGGAATAGCATCGTGAAAAATGGCCGCGGTGCGGACTGAACCGGTCCGCAGCCACTCCGCCAGTCCCGGCCGCTCCTCGCTGGAGAAAAGCTCGCTCGTGAGGAAGCGGTCACCGGGCGCAACGGTTCGCGACCACTGCGACCACACGATCGGGGTCACCTCCGTGCCGCCATGCGCCCGCAGGCTGGCCGAAACGCGGTTCAGTCCGGAGTGATGGCGCGACCGCGCCGCCTGAGTGACATCAAGAAAGATCACGATCCCCTCCCTTCCGCTTCAGAACCAGTTCGACCAAGCTCGCTGCATTGCGCTGCGCGCTGAAGTGCTGCTCGACCCACACCCGCGCGCCACTTCGCAGTCGCTCCGCGAGCTCATCGTCGTCCGCAATCTGGCGCAAGGCAGCCTCCCAGCCATCCACGTCGGAAAGTGCGACCACCAAGCCCGTCTTACCGTCGACAATCGCCTCGAGGGGGCCTGGCTGCGGCGTGGTGATCACCACCACCCCCGCGCTCATCGCTTCCGGGATCACGTTTGGCAAACCGTCCCGGTCGCCGCTCGCCGCCACGATGCCTGTATGCACCAGGACGTCCGCCCACTCGAGCGCACTCCAGACCTCCTCATGGGCCACCTGACCGAGAAGCCGAACCTGAGGCTGCAACGCGGACCTCTCGACCTGCTCGCGCAGTCCGTCCCGCAGTGGACCATCACCGAGGATACGAGCCTCGAAAGGAAATCCGTGTTCGCGTAGCAGACGGTAAAGAGCCATCTGGGCGGGCAGCCCTTTCTTCTCGACGAGACGCGCCACGCAGACGATGCGGAGGGGCCTTCGCGGCGTGCGCAGCGCGCGACACGCCGGAAGGCGATCCAGCCCGCGGCGAATCACGTGCACCTTGCCCGTGCCGAGGCCGCGCTCGCGCAGGGTCGCGGCCGCCATCTCAGTCGAGGTGTGCACACATTGCGCCGCGGCTACCTTCTCCGCCAGCCAGGGGTCGCCTCCATGCTCGTAGAGATCATAAGCGTGAACTCCCACGCTGTAGGGGTGCCCGTTCAGTCGATGCAGAATCCACGCCGCGGTCGCCGGCGCTCCACCCCACACCGCATGAAGCCATCCGTAACCCGCGCGGCGAAACTCCGCGTAGTGCACGCCAGCAAAACCCGCGCCCAGCAGGTTCTCCAGCAGGGAGAGCAGCGAGCCCGGACGCCGTGTGAGCACTCCCCGCACGAGCGTCCAGAACACGCGCGGATAGCGCAACGCCGCCCAGGGGATGATCCACAACAGGGTCGCCAGTCGCCACTTGTTAAACGAGGCAACGGGCACCCCGTCAAACGAGCCACCGCCCCCCCAGAATGAAAACAAGCGCACCTGCACGCCCTGCCTCCGCACGGCGCGCACTTCGCGCTGCAGGAAAGTCTCCGACGTTTTCGGAAACGTCGTGAAGAGGTACGCGACGGTCCGTACCTCCGGTCTCACGGCTTCCGCTCCTCCCTCACCTGCGGCTCGACAGCAACGAACGGCTGGCGCTCCAGCTTCACCCCTGCCGCTTCAGCCGCAAGGCCCACGATCTCGTCGATCAGCAGCGTCGGATCCTCCTCGTAACGAAGCCCGAGAAAGGCGCGCCGATACACGTCGAAGCGCCGACGGTCCTGCATCCACCCCGCCAAGATGTGTTCGAAATCCGCCGCCGATTCGATCTTCTCCGAACCCGCGCCGTTGCGGAAGAATTTCCAAGTCAGTCGCTCCTGCGGCATGATGCCGCCGAAGGCATTAAAGATGATCGGGCAGCGAAAGTGCAGGGCCTTCGCGCAGGTCGTGGTGCCGCCACGCGTCACGATGACATCGCTCGCCTGCATCAGTCGGTGAACCTGCTCCGAATACCCCTCGATGTACATACGCAACGCGGGATGCTGCGCGCGCCAGTGCACCAACGCATGGTGGGTATCCTTGTCGCGTCCGCAGATCACGATCGCTTGTACGTGGTCCGCAAATCGTAGCAGAGCCGGGAGGAGTTCAAAATGATTGTTCGCTCCATTCCCTCCCGTCGCGAGAAACACGGTGAAGCGATCTGGCCGCAGGCCGAGCTCGGACTCGCGGAAGCGGGCGACGCCGTCGTCATCGAAAACATCGCGGTGCGCGCGCGGCAGCATCAGATGGCCGCGCACGCGGCAGCGCTCGGCCGGGATTCCGCGGCGCACCGCAAAATCACGCGCCGTGGGCGTCCGGGAAAAGTACAAATCGACCGAGGGCTCGATCCAGTTCACCGAATATCCCCATCCACCCGAGAACTCGCCGCAGTACGTGACGCACCGGACGCACTGAGGGGCGAGCACCTGGCGGGCGAGCTGGAAGTATCCGCGGTTCAGGCAGTCGTGAACGCTCAGGACGAGATGCGGGCGATAGTCGCGCAGTACTTCGGTGTAGTACCCCCGCCCCAGTGCGACCGTCCGCCGATTGAGCAACGAGAGGAGTTCGATGATCGCATAGTAGGCTCCGTGCAGGAATGGCATCCGCCGCTGGATCCAATTGTACAGATGGACGCCGCCGCGGTTGACGACGGACGAGCGCTCGAGCATCTGCTCGATTCGGACATCTACCCCGTATTGGTAGAGCTGGAAGCACCAATCAGCGAAGGCCTCGGCCCGAGCGTCATGACCGCCGCCCGTGCTCGAAGTAAGGACGAGGATGCGAACCTGCTCCACCGGTCAACGGGCCCCGAAATACCACGCCAGCGACGCCCGACGCAGTCCCTGAGGGACTAGGCGCGCCAGGAGTGGCGCAAGCCGCGCCTGGAAGAAAGCGCCACTGCGAACCACGCCCGAGCGTCCACGCTGCAGCGCTGCGCGCAGATCCCGAGCGGCGCGTTCGGGCTCGGGAGAATTCTCGAGATTGTGCTCCAACACCTGCCAAAGCCGACGCTGCCAATCGTGATCGAGAGTCGCGGAGACGTGCATGGTTTGGTTGAACGCGGTTCGGTAATCTCCCGGACGAAAGTCGATGACCGTGACACCGGTTTCCTGGCATTCAAACATCAAACTTTCACTGAGCGCCGACAATCCGGCCTTACCCACATTGTAACTGCTCATCAGTGGCAGCGGGAACTCTACTGCAAGCGATGATACGTGGACCAAGGTGCCGCGCGCGGGCCGCCGCGTTTGAAATCCGTGCAGCGCCAGTCGGCTTAACCGCGCGGTGGTGAGCAGTAGCATGCCTACGTGCCGCTCCCACGCTGCCGGGTCGGCATCCGCGAAGCCAACAAACTCGCCGGCGCCGGCATTTTGGATGCAGACGTCAAACGCTCCCCCCGCCGCGCGTTGCGCCTCGGCGAACGCCGTTTCCGCCCCCGCCGGGTCAGCGAGATCGAGTCGGACCGCGTGAAACCGCCGATCCTCCACCCCGGTCTCGAGCCGACTGAGATCTCTCGCGGTTCCCCAGACCTCAAATCCCTCCGCGCGCAGCATCGAAACAAAGGCCCTACCGAGCCCCCCGCTCGCACCCGAAACCCACGCGGTGCGGCGGCGTGCCCCCCGGTCATCGGCAGCGACTAACTCGCCGTTACGCACGGCGAAAGACGAGGCAGACGTTGGCACCACCAAAGCCGCTACTGTTGTTAAGCACCACCCGCGGCGCGATCGACTGCGTCTCCCTCGGGATATTCATACCCGAGCACGCGGGATCGAGCTGGGAGATGTGAGCCGAGCCGGGAGTGAACCCCTCTCGCAGCGCCAACGCACAGAAGCCCGACTCCATCGCGCCCGCTAGGGAAAGGCCGTGTCCCGTCAAGGCCTTCGTCGAACTCACGGCCACCCGGCTGACGTCTCCCCCAAAAACGGCGCGCAGCGCTTTCACCTCAGACACGTCTCCGATCGGCGTCGAGGTGGCATGCGCATTCACGTAGTCCACGTCTCCCACGGACACTCCCGCCGACTGCAACGAACGCTGCATCGCAAGGCGCAGGCCATGCCCTTCCGGATGCGAGATCGCTACGTTGTGTCCGTCGGAGGCCTGACCCCATCCTGCAACCTCGCAATACGGAGTCACCCCGCGCCGCGCGACTTCATCCTCCGTCTCAAGCACGAGGACCGTCGCTCCGCCCGTACCCACGAAGCCATCCCGTGCGACATCGAAAGGCCGCGAAGCGGTTTCGGGATCGGGATTGAGCGAGAGGGCTCGCATACCAGCGAAGGGCAAAATCGTTTCGACGTTACCGTCCTCCGCTCCGACCACAAACATCCGCTTCTGTCGGCCAAGCTTGAGGTCATCAAACGCGAATCCGAGGGCGTGGGACGAGGACGCGCACGCTGACGAAAACCCGCACGACGCTCCCTTGATCTTAAAGTGCGCCACCAGATTGAACTGCACCGTGCCAGCGATCGAGGCCACGATCCCCAGCGGCGGACAGCGCATCACGCCCTGCTGACTCATCTGGTTGAGCAACCGTCCAAGAATCGCCGGGGATCCACCAGACGCGGCATAGAGGCCCGTCTCCTCGTTGGACACCTCTCCCTCCTCCAAACGGGCATCACGGATCGCCTGCTGCATCGCACAGTACGCATAGAGCGCGTTCGGGCAGAGGCTCCGCAACACTTCGCGCTTCAGTCGATAGTCGGCCGGATACGTCCAGTCCTCGGGATCGGACGAATCCACCGCAAACCCTCGCACCGGAGCCGCAACCTTCACGGGCACCTCCGGTTTATCGAAGGGCGGATAGCGAAGCATGCCGTGGCGCAGCTCACGCAAACTCTGCAAGACCGTACCCCGGTCGTTGCCGATGCTGGTGATGAAGCCGACTCCCGTGACGAAAATCCGTGGCATGGTGTGAGCCCGGTCGTAGCGCTGCGCACCCGCGCGGGTCATCGGAAAGGTTGCCATCCCCGAAACGGGGGTCAACGCGGGAACGATCCCAACCGCTCCGCCGCGTCAGGACGCGGCGACAGAGGCGGCAGCGAGCGGTGGTTGACCGCCGGCCACGTCCCGAGGACGGGCCGCTAAGCCCGCGACATCCTCACGCTGCCCGACTTCGCCGACGGTCTCATCCACGTATGCAAACGTGAGCGTGATCTCTTCCGCCACGGCGGCCTTTTCCTGTCCAACCCGAATAGAGCCCTCAAAGGTCGCCAGCGGCATCTTCACGCGACGCGGCCGCACGCTCAAGGAAAGTGTATCGCCCGGGCGACAGATGCGGTGGCAGCGCACGCCCTCGCAACTCGTGAACAAGATCCGACTGGAATCGACCCGCTTTCCGGGTTCGGCCTGCGAACCCTCGAGCAGGAAGAGCACCGCAAGCTGACCCAATGCCTCCAGCATGATCGACGCGGGCAAGACCGGGTTGTCTTTGAAATGGCCCTGCAGGAAGAACTCCTGGCCGGTGATCTTGTACTTACCCTGCGCGCCCGCCGAGCCGATCTGCGCCTCGTTAATGAACAGAAAAGGCGGCTGGATCGGCATGATCGCCGCCACCTGCTCCACCGGCAGAAATCGTGTCGGCTTTGGCAACGGCAGACCACGCACCTTGCAGTCGATGAACGTCTTCACATCTCCCACGGTGCGGAGGTTACGCAGCTCGTCGTTATTCGTCTGCATCTGCAGGACCTCTTCGACGAGCATCACAATTTCCATCATCGTGAGCGAGTCGACTCCGAGGTCCTCGACCAGGCGCAGATCATCGTCACCCTCGCGCAGTTTGGGGCGAAGCTCCGACTCCACGAATCGCTCAATCACACCAAGAACGATCGTCGGCAAAAGTCCCGGATCGCGTGTCCGGCGAAACTGGACGGCGGCTTCCACCGTGGCGGCCGAGCAACGCTTCAGCGACTCCCGCATCGCCGTCTCGTCTTCCGGGGAGAAGGCCTTGGCGGGCACTTCCGACCGGGTGGGCGTGGGTTCGTTACTCGGAACAGCGTCGGACATGATGGGTATGTGTAGATTAGAGCGTTTTTCGAAGTAAACGCAAAAGGGAACGCGGCTCTAGGCCTGGTTCACCTTTCGGTCAGCCCTGAGGAGCGGGAAGGAACTGGTGCTCGCGAAGCCAAAACAAGCACGGTTCGTACCAAGGGGGCGCCGGTCGGCCCGGACGCCCCATGCCCAAGCCATGCGCCCCACGCTCAAACACATGGAGGGCAAACGGTACGCCTGCTCGGCGAAGCGCCTCCGCGAAGAGCAGGCTGTTCTCCACCGGGACCGATCGATCCTCCACCGTGTGCCAAAGGAAGGTGGGTGGCGTTTCGGCCGTCACTCGAGTCTCGCTTGAAAGTGCGGCGACGAGCTCGGCCGATGGCTTCTCGCCCAGCAACGCACGACGCGAGCCCGCGTGCGCATGAGGGTCCTTGAGCGTGACTACCGGATAGCACAGGATCACCACATCCGGACGCGAACTCAGCCTTTCGATGGGATCCGTGGCGTCCGCCTTTCCTAGGTCGAACTGCGTCGCGAGCGTCGACGCGAGATGCCCGCCGGCTGATGAACCAATCACTCCCACTCGCGCCGGATCCAAGCCGTCTCGCTGAGCCCACGCCCGCACCGTCCGGAGCGCGCGCGCGGCGTCCTGCAGCATGATGGGGTGGCGGTAGCCCTTCGAACCGAGGCGGTACTTCAAGACGTAGCAGGTGATGCCGTCGGCCGCAAAACGCTCCGCGTAACCCCGGCCCTCGTGCTCGGCCAGGCCCATGTACGCACCGCCGGGCAGGATCAGCAACGTCGCACCCGTCCGGCGCGCGGGATCAGGCAGGTACGGGGTCAGCGTCGGGCGATCATCCTCACCGTCGCCCAATGCACCCGGCACCATCCCGGGCCAGAGCGGAATCGTCGCGGGCACCGCGGCCCCGCCGGCCGTGCTCGCCGCCGCAGTCAGGCCGATGGGACTCCAGATCGCGAGTAGGCTGATCACAAGGGGACACCATGCTTTCATGGAGGACACCATGACCGAAGATCCGATGACACCAAGAGCGACTTTTTGTAGCAAATAGATGGCGCTGGGTACATTCACGCGACATCTTCTTGCCGACTGGGCATTCTTGGTGCCGCTTTAGCCCTCGCTTCGTTACCTACCCCGTATGCGGGACTATTTCGCACGCCGCCTTCTCCTGATCCCCCCGACACTACTGGGGATTACGCTGATCGTGTTTCTGATCACCCGTGTGGTGCCCGGAGGGCCGATTGAGCGGGCGATCATGGAAGCCAAGACGGCCGAGAATGCCATGGCCGGCGGGGCCGATGCCGGTCGCGGGGCCATCTCCGAAGAACAATTGGCGCAACTCAAGGCCTACTACGGCTTCGACCAGCCCCCGCTAACGGCCTACGTCACGTGGCTCGGCAAGGTCCTTCGCGGCGATCTGGGGACGTCCTACCGGTTCAACGAACCCGTCCTCAACATCATCCTCGAACGGCTGCCGGTATCCCTGACGTTCGGCCTGATCACACTGGTGCTCGTGTACACGATCTGCATCCCGCTCGGTGTGCTCAAGGCGATCAAGCATCGCACGGCCCTCGACAACATCACCTCCGCGATCGTGTTCACCGGCTACGCCATCCCGGGCTACGCCCTGGGCGCGATCCTCGTCGTGTACTTAGCCGCGCGGCGCGGGTGGTTTCCGATGGGGGGATTCGTCGGCCGCGACTTCGCCGATCTCACCCTCGGTGGCAAGTTGGTCGACTTCGCGCACCACGCGGCGCTTCCCCTGCTCTGCTATACGGTCGGGAGTTTTGCCTTGGTGACGCTGCTGATGAAGAACCACCTCATGGATAACCTTGCCGCCGACTTCGTTCGCACGGCCGTGGCCAAGGGGGTATCGTTCCGCACCGCGGTTGTCCGTCACGCGCTGCGGAATTCGCTCATCCCCATCGCCACGCACTTCGGACACAACTTCACCCTGCTGGTCTCCGGTTCGTTCCTGATCGAATTCATCTTTGATATCAACGGCATGGGGTTGCTCGGCTACACGTCCGTGGTCGATCGCGATTATCCGACGGTGATGGGCGTGCTGCTGATTTCGTCGCTGCTGCTGCTGCTCGGCAACATCCTCTCGGATGTGTTGGTGGCCTTGGTCGATCCCAGAGTGCGCTTCAAGTAGTACCGCTCCGCATCTCCCATGCGCTTCCCTCTGCCGAGCCTTCGCCTCAATCCCCTCACTCGGAAAAAGCTGCTGCGCTTCCGGCAGATTCGGCGTGGGTACCTCTCGTTCCTGATCCTCTGTGGATTGGTCGCCCTCTCGGCTGTCGCGGAGTTGCTCGTCAATAACCGCGCGCTCGTGGTCCGCTACGAGGATCGCTGGTACTTCCCTACTTACGGCGCCATCCACACGGGTCGAGACTTCGGTCTGACCTATGACTACGAAGTCAATTACCGAGATCTTAAGGCGCAGTTCAAGGGCACGGACAACTGGGTCCTCCTGCCCCCAATACCGTACAGTGCGGTCGAGAACTGCTACCGCAACGAGACGTTTCGACCACGCCCTCCCGACTGGTCAAAGGGACACTTCCTCGGCACCGATCAGATCAACCGGGACATCCTGGCCCGCCTGCTCTACGGCTTCCGCAACGCGCTGGTCTTCGCCGGGTGTTTCATTCTCCTGACTTACCTGATCGGCATCACCGTGGGCTGCCTCATGGGCTACTTCGGCGGATGGTTCGACCTGTTCGTCCAGCGCTTGATCGAGATCTGGTCCAACGTCCCTTTCCTTTTTGTGGTCATCATCGTCGCGTCCGTCGTTCCCGCGGGCGTTGGCATGAGTCTCTGGGTCCTACTCACCATCGTCGTGTTGTTCTCATGGACTGGCATGACCTACTATATGCGCTCGGCGACGTACCGGGAGAAGGCACGAGACTACGTCCATGCCGCGCAGGTGCTCGGAGCGTCGACCCGACGGATCATCTTCAGCCACATCCTGCCCAACACCCTTTCCACAATCGTCACCTTCATTCCCTTCACGGTCGCTGGCGCGATCAGCTCGCTGACCGCGCTGGACTTCCTCGGTTTCGGTCTGCCCCCGCCCACCCCGAGCTGGGGCGAACTGCTCCGTCAGGGAACATCCAACCTCAACGCACCGTGGATCGTCGCCTCCGCCTTCTCGGCACTCGTCGTCGTACTGGTCCTCGTCACGTTCATTGGCGAGGCGGTTCGCGAGGCTTTCGATCCCAAGAAGTTTACCACGTATCAGTAATCCCATGACTCCCTTCAGCCTTTCGCCGGACTTCGCACGCCGCACCCTCGCACTCGCCGTGGCGTCACTTATTCTGATCCTCGCCACGGGGTGCGGCCCCAAGACGCCCACGGCGACGAACGCCCCATCCGGTGGTGCGACCGCCGCCGGCCCCGATATGGAGGCGGACCTTGCTCGCACGCTGGCGGCGCAAGCCTCCTTCTACCAGACGCGTCCGCTTTCGGAGATCCCGACCTCGCTGCGGTGGCAGGATGGCTCCGATCTCCCAGAATTCGCCGATCCAGCCGCGCGCAAGGGTGGAACCTTCCGGTACTACATGCAGGATTTCCCCCGCACACTGCGCACGATCGGGCCGGACGCCACCGGCGGAATTCGACCGTATCTCCTGGATTACGTTGCCGTCTACATTCTGCACGCCCATCCGAACGTCGCCGGCCGCATGTACCCCGGTCTGGCTCGGGAGTGGGCCGTCGACCCTGAGAACCGCACCGTATACTACCGGCTCAACACGGATGCTCGCTGGTCCGACGGACGCCCCGTCACGACCGCCGACGTGGTGTTCACATTTTATATGATGCGCAGCCCGGATCTGGGCGAGCCGTGGTACAACAATTTCTACAGCAAGCGCTATGAGCGCCTGACCGTCTACGACGACCATACCTTTTCCCTCACGGCCCCCGAGCGGAAGCCTAGTCTCGACGTAGACCTCAGCCAATTCGCTCTCTATGCGCGGCACGCCTTCAAGGACTTTGGTCCAGGCTGGCTCGAGCGCTACCAGTGGCGAACGCTGCCCACGACCGGCGCATACACCCTGCTCGACCGCGATATCGAGAAAGGCCGCTCCGTGACGCTGACGCGCGTACAGGACTGGTGGGCCAAGGACAAACGGTTCTTCCGCGGACGGTTCAACCCGGACAAGTACCGCCTCGAGGTCATTCGTGATCCCGACAAGGCGGTCGAGGCCTTCGCCCGCGGCGACCTCGATATGTTCCCGCTTTCCCTGCCAAAGTTCTGGTACGAAACCATCCCCGACGACCACCCCGCGGTGAAGTCCGGCGCCATTGTGAAGGCGAAGTTCTTCAATCGCGTTCCGCGTCCGGACTGGGGCCTGTGGATCAACTCCCACAAGCCGATGCTTAACCAGACCGAGGTGCGCCTCGGGATTCAGCACGCGGCGAACTTTGATCTGGTGTGCCAGCAGTTCTTCCGCGGCGATGCCGTGCGTCTCGAGACGCGCTCCGACGGCTACCCCTTCCGCGTCCATCCGACGCTCACGTACCGACGCTTCAATCCCGATCTTGCGCGAGCCCATTTCGCCAAGGCGGGCTTCACGCAGCAGGGGCCGGACGGCGTGCTCACGACCGCAAAAGGCGAGCGCCTTTCCTTCACGCTCACGACGTCGCGGCCCGATCTGCGCGACCTTCTGCCCATTCTTAAACAAGAGGCCCTGAAGGCGGGGCTGGAATTGCGTCTCGAGGTCCTCGATCAGACCACCGGGTGGAAAAAGGTCCAAGAGAAGAACCACGAGATCACGCTCGTTGCCCTAGCTCGGTCAGTGGAGGCATACCCGCGCTACTGGGAAATCTACCACGGCTCGAATGCCTACGAGGACGCCTACCTCGACTCTACCGGGAAGCCGGTGTCCAAGACGTCCGAAGGATCGCCCAATCCCAATCCCTCAAAGGTCCGCGTGCAGACCAACAACATGACGATGACGTTCGTACCCGAGTTGGACCGGCTCATCGAGGCTTATGACCGGGCGGAAACCATGGACGAGATCCGCCAACGCGCCGCGCAGATCGAGCAGATCATCTACGATCACGCGTCCTGGGTCAACGGGTGGACCATGCCCTTCTATCGTGTCGGCTATGCCCGCCACATCCGTTGGCCCGCTGGCTTCAATGTCGCGCAGAGTCGCACCGCCGAGGAGTTCTTCCTCTCGTGGATTGATGAAGACGCACGCCGCGAGAGCGAAGAGGCCCGGCGCTCCGATCGCGCGTTTCCAGCCCAAGTCCTGACCTTCGACCAATTTGCCCGCTGAGATCCGAGCCGCAGTGAGCGCCGCGCCTTCCACGACAAGCCAGCCCGACGTCATTCTCGACGTCCGCGATCTGGTCACCACGTTCGACACCGACGCCGGCACCCTGACGGCCGTCGATGGCGTGAGCCTCCACGTGCGCCGAGGACGCACCCTCGGCGTGGTCGGAGAGTCCGGCTGCGGCAAGAGCGTCACGGCGCTGTCAATCATGCGCTTGCTCCCCCAGCCCATGGGACGCATCCGCAGCGGTAAGATTGTCTTTGAGGGAGAAGACATCTCCGCCCTTCCCATCGAGGCCATGCGTCGCATCCGCGGAGGAAAGATTGGCATGATCTTCCAGGAACCGATGACCGCGCTCAATCCGGTCCACTCCATCGGTCGCCAACTCAGCGAGGTTTTCCTGCTGCACCGGACGCGCGATCGCGGCGAGGCGCTGCGGCTGTCCATCGAGATGCTCGCCAAGGTGGGTATCCCGTCACCCGAGATTCGCGTCGGGGAATATCCGCACCAACTGTCGGGTGGAATGCGCCAGCGCGTGGTCATCGCCATGGCCCTCGCCTGCTCACCTTCCTTGGTGATCGCCGACGAACCGACGACCGCGCTCGATGTCACCATTCAAGCGCAGATCCTCGATCTGATGCGTTCGCTGCAGCGCGACATCGGAATGGCGATTCTCCTCATCACGCACGACCTCGGGGTCATCGCGGAGATGTGCGACGATGTGGTCGTGATGTATGGCGGCAGAGTCGCCGAATCCGGTCCGGTCGAGCAAATCTTCCGCGCGCCCTCGCACCCGTACACGCGGGGACTTCTGCAGTCGATCCCTCGACTCAGTACGGCGCGCAAAAGCCGACTCAGTGTCATCGAGGGCATGGTTCCCGGCCTCGCCGACCTACCCGTCGGCTGTCGCTTCCAGAATCGCTGCCCGCACCGGGTCGACGCGTGCGCGGTTCAGCCCGCGACGCACGAGGTGTCGGCGGGACATCAAGTCGCCTGCCACCGTTGGCGCGAGCTCGCCCATCCCGAGGGGGTTCGCACATGAGCACCACGCTTCTTGAGGTCCGCGACCTGCAGATGCACTTCCCGGTAAAGGAAGGCGTGTTCCAGCGCGCGCGAAAGGTCTGCCGGGCCGTGGATGGTGTCAGCTTCACCCTCCGCGCCGGGGAAACCATCGGGCTCGTGGGCGAGTCCGGCTGCGGCAAGTCCACGCTGGGCAAGAGCATCGTGCGGCTGAACCGCCCCACGGCGGGCACCATCCGATTCGACGGCGTCGACCTCGCGCCTCTGTCCACCAAGCAGCTCAAAGTCCACCGCCGCAACCTGCAGATGATTTTCCAGGATCCGGTGGAATCGCTCAACGCCCGCCACATGGTCGGCGAGATCGTTTCCGAGCCGTTTTTGATCCATGGCATCGGTGACGCCGCATGGCGTCGCCGTAAGGTGCTCGAACTCCTCGACAAGGTGGGACTGCCGGCGGGTGCGGCGGACCGCTACCCGTTCGAATTCTCGGGCGGCCAGCGCCAGCGTATCGGCATCGCGCGGGCGATCGCGCTTGAGCCACGGCTGATCATCTGCGACGAGCCGGTCTCCGCGCTCGACGTCTCCATCCAGAGCCAGGTGTTGAATCTCCTTCTCGATCTCCAGAGGGAAATGGGGCTCAGCTACCTGTTCATCGCGCACAATCTCGCGGTGGTGAAGCACGTCTCCGATCGTGTCGCGATCATGTACCTCGGGCGGATCGTCGAATTCGCCGACGCCGACGATGTCTATCGGGACCCGCGCCATCCGTACACGCGGGCTTTGATCTCCGCTATCCCGGAGCCAAACCCGCAGCGCGTGCGCGAGCGGATCGTGCTTTCGGGCGACGTTCCTTCCCCGATCAATCCACCGAGCGGCTGCCCGTTCCACACCCGCTGCCCCCACGCCACCGAGCACTGCCGCAACGTCCAGCCCGCGCTGCGCGAGGTCCCGGGACGCACCGGTCACACGGTCGCGTGCCACTACGATCTGGCCTGACCTAGCGTCTCACCGCTCCTCCCATGCGCCACTGCATCTACCCCGGCACGTTCGACCCGATCACCTATGGTCATCTCGATGTCCTTCGACGCGCCGCTCGATTGTTCGATCGAGTGACGGTCGCCGTGGCCGTAAATCCGGGCAAGGGCCCGGTTTTCACGGTCGATGAACGGATCGCGATGATTCAGCCGCACCTGGCCGAGTGGCCCCATGTCGCAATCACCTCCTTCGGGGGATTGCTCATGGAGTTCGCGCGCGAGCAGAAAGCCGACGCCATTATCCGCGGGCTTCGCGCCCTCTCGGACTTCGAGTTTGAATTCAACATGGCATTGATGAACCGCCATCTCGAGCCGACCATCGAAACGCTCTTCGTGATGCCCAACGAGCAGTTCAGCTACTGCAGCTCAACGCTGGTCAAGCAAGTTGCCCGCTACGGCGGTGACGTGAACCACTTCGTTCCTGCGAACGTGGCGGCCGCGCTTCGCCGTCACTTCTCCGCGCCCAAACCCTGACCGACGGCGTACGACACCTTAGGTGTCGCCGTGTGCGTGGCCCGCCTCAGGTCCGCAAAGCAGGGTGCTCATCCGTCAGGCGGCGCCGCCATCGCCCACAAATCGCAGACCGGGTTCTTGGGTCGAAAGACCGACGCTGCGAGCCCCAGCTCGCTCGACGAGCATCGCAGCACCGCAAGTCATCAGGTCGGGGCGGGCCGGTCCGGCGGATCGGCAGACGCCGAGCGTTTCATTCCAATAAGGCCTCAACGGTAGCGGACGCGGAATCCGCATGCGGTCTGCGTCTTGGGACGCAGGGCCTACCCCGGTGCCCGCAATCGACTCAGAAAAGCATTGGTAACCCCAGGCGGACGCCTAGCGTCTTCCAGGCGCTGGGTGTCGTCGGACGTCCCTCGTTCTCAAAATCCCCTCACCCCGCCTCAATTCCCAACCCGTCATGGCCAAATCCCGAGGTCTCGGCACTCTCCTCACCGCTCTCGTAACGGTTCTCCTCCTCGCCGGCGGAGCCTACTGGTACTGGAACCGGAGCGCAGAGAAGCCTCCCGAGATCATCACGACCACCGTAAGCCGTGGGGACATCGTTCAGGCCGTCACCTCAACCGGCGATCTGGAGCCGGTTGTTACGACGGAGGTGAGCTCGCAAATCTCCGGCCAGATCGTCGAGGTAACGGTGGATTTCAACAGTCGCGTGAAGCGAGGTGACGTGCTCGCCCGCCTCGACACCGCAACCTACGACTCGCGCCTGCGGCAGGCGGAAGCACAACTCGCCAATACGCGCGCCAATCACACGCTCTCGAAACTCAACGTTGACCGCGCCCGGGGTCTCTTTGCCAAGAACCTCGTCTCCCAGCAGGAGCTCGATCAAGCCGAGGCACAGTTCCAGCAGGCCAGCGCTCAGCTACTGATCCAGACGGCAAGCGTCGAGAACGCCAAGACCGACCTCTCGCGCTGCACGCTCTATGCACCCATCGACGGCATCGTCATCGACCGTGTTGCAGAGGTGGGAAAGACGGTCGCCGCCAGCTTCAACGCCCCGACACTCTTCACCCTTGTGAACGACCTCGCGCAAATGCAGATCAAGGCTGCGGTCGCCGAGGCCGACATCGGCAACGTGGAAGTCGGTCAGGACGTGACGTTCACCGTGGACGCATTTCCCAATCGGCAATTCCGCGGCAGAGTCGAGCAACTGCGAAATCTCCCGACGACCACCCAAAACGTCGTCACCTACGCGACGATCATCAACGTCCGCAATGACGACCTCAAGCTGAAGCCGGGGATGACTGCGAATGTCTCGATCGTGATCGCGCGGCGTGGCGGGACGCTGCGGATCCCGAACGCCGCCCTCCGCGCGAGGATTCCCGAGGCATACTTGGTCGCCAAGCCCGTCTCCACCGCTCCGTCGGCAGCCGCGTCCACTCCCGCACCGAGCTCCGGTCCTACTGCTTCGGGTAAATCAGGCGGTGAGGCCCGCCCGGGCGGTGATCGGCGGGAGCAGTTCCGCCAACTCATGGCCGATGCCGGCGTCGATTTTCGGGCCGGTCCTCCGGCCCCTGAGGCCCTCGCCCGCCTGCAGGCACTCGCTCGCGAGCGTGGAATCGAACTGCCTGAGCGTTTCATGGGCGGCCGCACCGGCAACGGAGGCTCAGGCGCCACCGTCACGACGCGGACCGTCTATAAACTGGCCGGAACCGCAACCCAGCCCTTAGCCGAACCTGTCACCGTGAAGTTGGGCATCACAGATGGAACGTTTACCGAGGTGATGGAGGGCTTGGCGGAAGGTGACGTGCTGATCTCCAGCTTCGCCGCTCCGGAGTCCGGGGCCGCCAACCAGCCCGCGCGCAATCCATTCAGCGGCAACCGCCGTCCGTTCTAAACCACCCCGCCGCCGATCATGCAGCCGGTCGTCCAGCTCGAGAACGTCACGAAAACCTACTCCAATGGGGAGGTCGAAGTCCACGCAGTCCGTGGGATCAGCCTGCAGGTGATGCCGGGCGAATTCGTCGCCATGATGGGCTCATCCGGTTCGGGCAAATCCACGCTGATGAACATTCTCGGCTGCCTGGACCGCCCGACCAGCGGGCGCTACCTGCTGGACGGCGTCGACACCTCCGGTCTTGAGCGCAACGAGCGTGCCGATCTGCGCAACCGCAAGCTCGGTTTCGTCTTCCAGGGATTCAACCTGCTCTCCCGGACGACCGCGCTCGAGAACGTCGAGTTACCCATGCTCTACAGCGCGGAACAGATCTCCAGCGCTGAGCGCCGCCGCCGCGCCCTTCAGGCGCTCGAGACCGTCGGCCTAACCGATCGCGCGGAACACCTCCCGAACCAACTGTCCGGCGGACAGCAGCAACGCGTCGCCATCGCCCGAGCCCTCGTCAATCGGCCGCAGATCCTGCTCGCCGACGAGCCGACCGGAAATCTCGATAGCCGGACGTCTGTCGAGATCATGGGGGTCTTCCAGAAGCTTAACGAAGAGGGCATCACCATCATGATGGTCACCCACGAGCTCGACATCGCCCGCTTTTGCCGACGCAACCTCATCATGCGCGATGGCCGCATAGTGCGCGACGAGGCGGTACCCGACCGCATGGTGGCCGCGGTGGAAATGCAACGTCTGCGCGAGGCCGAGACGGCCGCCAAGCTGATCGGCTCAACCTGAATCTACCATGCGCCTCACCGCCACCGTCGTCATCGCGTTGCGTGCCCTGCGCCGGAACAAGCTCCGCTCCGTCTTAACCGCACTCGGCATCATCATCGGCGTCGCTGCGGTGATTGCCATGGTAAGTATCGGCAACGGAGCGAAGTCCCTCGTGGAAGGACAAATTGCCAGTCTCGGCCGGAACGTCATCTCCGTGTTTCCGGGCAGCGCCACGACCGGCGGCATGCGCGGCGGCTGGGGATCGAGCAGCACACTCACCGTTGAGGACGCCCAGGCAATCGAGCGTGAAATTGTCGGCGCCGTCGCCGTGAGTGGCGAGGTGCGCGATCGGCAGCAAGTCCTCGCCAACGGCCTGAACTGGAACACCTCCATCCTCGGCGAATCACCCGGCTACCTCAGCATCCGCGATTGGGAACTTTCCTCCGGCGCGATGTTCACCACGGCCGATGAGCGCAGCACCGCCAAGGTTGCGGTGATCGGACAGACGGTCGTGACCAATCTGTTTCCCGACATCGATCCGATCGGACAAACGCTTCGCATCCGCAATCTGCCTTTCAAGGTGGTCGGCGTCCTTAAGCCCAAGGGATTCAACTTCTTCGGATCAGACCAGGACGACGTCGTGATTGTGCCGCTCACCAGCGCGATGCGGCGCGTTTCCCGGCGACAAAACCTCAGCGGCATCCTGATTCAGGCACAAACCCCTGAGTCGATCTCTCGAATCCAACAGGACATCACTGATCTTCTGCAGCAGCGACGCGGTGGCCGGGAGCCTGACTTCACAGTGCGCAATCAGATGGAACTGGCGGAGGCCGCCACGGCGACATCCCGCACCATGACCGCGCTGCTCGGCGCGATCGCCGGAATCTCTCTTATCGTCGGCGGGATCGGCATCATGAATATCATGCTCGTCAGCGTCACGGAGCGGACGCGGGAGATCGGCATCCGCCTTGCGATCGGGGCGCACGACCGCGATGTGCGCATGCAGTTTCTGATCGAGGCCATGATCCTGAGTATCCTAGGCGGCGTCCTCGGCGTCGCGCTGGGGATCGCCTCATCCGAGATCGTTTCCAGTCAACTCGGATGGCCTGTGCTCGTCTCCACCAATGCGGTCGTCATCGCCGTGGTCGTATCGGCCGTGATCGGCATCGTCTTCGGCTTCTACCCTGCCCACAAGGCCGCCCGGCTCGACCCGATCGATGCCCTGAGGTTCGAGTAGAGCTCCCCAATTCGGAAGGCTCGTCCGGCCGGCGCGCGCTCGTCCGGTATCGCTTTCTGGCGAGTTCATTTTCGTCTGGGCGCGGGCGGGGGATTACGCGAGAAATTCACTATGCCCCTCTTCGTCGACCAGCCTGTCGCCGGCGCCCTCTGCGATCCGCTTTGCCTGCGGGTCGAAGGATGGGCCGATCCAGCTGTCGAGCCGGAGGAATCTCGCGTCGAGATCTGGCTGGACCAGACACGAATCGGCGCGACCACGCAGCGGTTCGTACGGCCCGACGTGAATCAGTCCTGCAATTGGCCGGCGTCCGCCCGCGCCGGGTTTGTCGCCGTGGGCCATGCCCCGGATGGCCCCTTCGGTACAACCGCGACGTTGATCGTCCGTTGCTGGCAGGGAGCGCGGTGCACGGCCGAATTAGAGCGGCCGATCCGCCTCATCTCCACTGATCACCGCTCAGGGCCCTTCGGCGTGCTGCTGCGCCATGACTTTCCGCCGGTGAATCACCGTGAGCACGTCTACATCTCGGGTCCCTCCCAGCCTTTCGGGAGCCCCGAGTTACTGGAACATCTCGTCCGCTTTCTGGGCCCGGCGCCACGGCGTGTCGTTGACGTCGGTTGCGGTCTAGGATGGTACGGCCGCGAACTGCTTCGCCGTGAGTACGAGTGGCACGGTGCGGAGATGAAGCCGGAGGACTGCGCGGCACTTGAGTCGGCGCGACTTCCCTACACTCAGGTCAGCGGAGGCAGTCTCCCTTTCACCGATGCGGCGTTTGACGTCGCCATGGCGGTCGAGGTCTTGGAGCACGTCCACGATCTGGGGCGCTTTCTCGGCGAGACGGCCCGCGTTGCGCCAGAGGGCCTCTTCGTGTCCGTGCCCAACGCTGAGCTTCTTGCCTACCTCAGCGCCCACCGCGTGACCCCTTGGCACATGTTAGAGGCCGATCACTGCAACTTCTTTACCCGCGCGAGCCTCGGTGCACTGCTCCGGGAACACTATCGGGAGGTCGAGATCGGGGTCTATTCCGAGCACCCACTGAAGACGTCCGAGGGCACTCCCCTTTACTACCACCTGTACGCCGTCGCCCGCCATGCCCGCCCGTGACCGTGACTCAACGCCTGCGCTGTCCCCGCGGAATCCGTTTCTGAAGCCCCCCCAGTTACTCGCCCTCGGCCTGTTCTTCGTCTTCCTCACGAGCGTGAAGCTCTGGATTTCGGAGCGCTTCGCGACGGACCTGCCGAACTGGGACCAGTGGGATGCCGAGGGACTGTATCTCCTCCTGCCGTGGCAGCAGGGAGTCCTGAACTTCACCGACCTGTTCGCCCCGCATAACGAGCATCGTATCGCCCTGACCAAACTGTGGGCACTGCTTTTGGTCGAAATCAATGGTCAGTGGGACGCCCGAATCCAGATGCTCTTCAATGGAGCAATCCACAGCTTGATCGCCGTCGGACTGTGGGCGTGGCTGCAACCCTTACTTGCCAGCCGGGGCGCGCGACTGCTTTGGGTGGCCGCACTGCTAGTTACCTTCGCCCCCCCGCATGCGTGGCAGAACAACCTCGGTGGTTTCCATTCGCAGCAATACTTCCTCCTCGGTTTCTCGCTCCTTGGCCTCGATCGCACCCTGCGCTGCCGGCAAGGTAGCCCCGGATGGTTCTTCGGAATCGGATGCCTGGCACTCGCCCTTTTCAGCATGGCGTCTGGCCCGGCGGCGGCGGCCGTGGCACTCGTTGCGGTGCTGGCGTTCAATGGCTCCCCGCTCGTCTCTCTGCGGCGCTCATGGCCAACCGTGCTCGCCTGCGTCATCGTGGTAGCCGTGGGCATCGCGTTAAACGTCCGCTTCGCCGGACACGACGGGCTGCGTGCCCAATCGGTCCACGACTTTGTTCTCTCGCTCTGGCACGCACTCCAGTGGCCAGTGACGTTCTTTGCTCCGTTTGCCCTGCTCACCTACGCGCCGTGGCTCGCGCTTTGCCTCAATCTGGCGTTTGCTCGTACGCCACTCGTCGCCGACCGCCGCGCGCATGTCTTGGCCGCCGCGGGTGGCTGGGTCGTGCTGCAGTTTCTCGCGGCTGCCTACGCCCGTGGAGCCAATGGCGCCTGGCCCGCCTCACGCTACTTCGACACCCATACCTTCGGACTGTTGGTGAATGTGGCGATTCTACTGACTGCCCTGGCTCACCTTCGCTCGAGCGCCTCCGCGTGGTTCAGCGCGCGGACGCTTTTGCGCGGTGTGCTCGCGGTCTGGTGCGTTGGTGTCGGGGTCGGGCTTGGGCTCCACGCGCGCAGGGTGATGACGGGCGACCTCCCCGCCGTCGGCGCCTGGTTCGAGGCGAGCACCCGGAACACGCGACTGTACCTGGGCACCGGGGATCGTGAGTGGATGCGGGAGCCGGAGATTCCCTACCCGAGCGCTGACATCCTCGTGGAGAGGCTCAGCCATCCCGAGTTGACGCAGATTCTGCCCGTCAGTGTGGCCCGATCCCTCACCGTCGTTCCAGACACCGCCAACGGATTCGCGGCGGAGCGCGCCTCTCCGGCAACTGCTCGCCTCGTCTTTGCGCCTACCTGGGGCTCCTACGGTGAGGCGCTCGCAGCGGAGGACGTGAGGAAGTGGACGAGTGCGGTGATCGCGCCGCCCAGCCTTGGCTATCTGAAATTCGAGGTCGCCGGCGATTTCGGATCCCCCGCAGCCTCGCTTGAGCTCTGGTCAGCCGACGGCACGCGTCAACTCGCCACCGTGCGTCCCTCCCGTGTGCCCGGCGACGCTTGGCGGGCTGCCTATGTGCGGACGCCACGCGAACCGTTTCGCATCGTGGCATCCGACCGAGATCCCAACGGCTGGATCGCCTTTAGCGCGCCTACCGCCATGGCCACGGGCTCCTACTGGGTCTGGCGCCTCGCTGCGCACGCACCGCTGCTGGCCTGGATCTCAGGTGCCCTACTCGCCCTCGTCTTGCCCTGGGCAATCCGCCCGGTTGCCACGAGCACGGAAGTAGCTCACACCTGAGTGAACCATGTTGCGACGCCTGCTCGATCCCCGTTTTTGGCTGGCGGCGCTCGCTCTCGGCGTAACCCTCAGCATACCGTGGCTGCCGCGGGCGAGCCAAGCACCGGCCGCCTATACCCTTGAGATTACGCTCCGCGCCTCCGCCCAGGGTACGAGCCAGCTCTACTACGATCTGGGCGCGGGACTGAACGAGGGACAGCGCATCCCGGGCCTCCTCCGTGGCTCGGGAGACTCGGAGATCCTGCGCTTCGCCCTTCCCGCGGGTTCCTACCGTGGTTTCCGGTTTGATCCGGCCTCCGTCGCGCTTCAATTCACACTGGAGCGCGTGCGCTTGCTTGATCATCGCAATCGCGAACACGACTTGCCCCCGCTTTCGTCGTGGGAACCGTGGAGCGAAATTGCCACGACTGCCGTTTCGTCATCTGGGATCGCCTTCACCACGCTTCCTGCCGCCGCCGATCCCAGCGTCTGGCTGGGTTTCGCGCCTCCCCTCGTCCTTCCCGAGGCCTCCCTCGCTGCGTGGCAACCCGTGGTCAGGCGCATCGCTGTCACCGCCTTGAGTGCGTTTGCGCTGCTGGTCCTCGGCGCGAACGCATGGACGCGGAGTGCGCGGGCCGTTTCCGAGGCCTGCCGCCTCTATCCCATTCGTATGCTCGCCGCCATCGCGCTGCTGGCGACGGTCTTGAGCAGCTACCCCGTGGTGTTTCTCGGCAAGAGCTTTGTTTCACCGAACTACGGAGCACGGTTGCTCTACGATGCTATCCCGACACTCCCGGGTCAGGCGGACTCTCGACTTGAGGATGTGAAGATGGCCGATGTGGGCGCCATGATGTGGCAGCATCTGCCCATGTCGTTTGTGCAGGCGCGCGCCTGGTCCAACGGCGAGTTGCCGCTCTGGAATCGCACGAACTCCAGCGGCACGCTTCTGCTCGGCCAAGGTCAGTCGATGATCGGCGATCCCCTCCAGTTCCTCGTCGCGCTCGCGGGCGCAGACGCGTGGGCATGGGATCTCAAGTTCCTCGCCGCCAAGTTTCTTCTGTGCTTTGGCTTGGGACTCCTCGCTTGGTTGCCACTTCGCTCCTGGCCTGCTGCGGGCGTGGTGACGTTCGCGGGTGCGTTTGTCGGCTTCTTCATCTATCGGGTCAATCATCCCGCCTTCTTCTCGTTCTGCTACGCACCTTGGGTGCTCGTTGCTTGGATGATTCTTGAGGCGGACCTCGGTCGATCCCACCAGTCCCGCGGGCTCGCGGCACTGATCGGTGCCAATCTTCTGCTGATGACCAGTGGAACGGTGAAGGAGGCCTACATGCTGCTGCTCGCGCTGAACGCAACCGGCCTTACCCTCCTACTGAGCTCGACGCGCGCAGCGTGGAGCGTGCGCCTGCGATCCGTCGGCTGGACGGTTGCAGCCGGCGTGGCCTTTGTGCTCCTCACGGCCCCGCTATGGACGACTCTGCTGTATGCCCTGCGTGTCTCCTACAGCGGGTATCAACAGCCTAGCGCGTACCAGGTTCATCCGAGCTTCCTCATTGGTTTCTTCGACGAGATTTTCTACCGCCCGATCCAGGCGGAGGAGCGCGTCTTCAACCCGTCCGCCAACTTCGTCTTTCTCGGTGGCCTGCTCTTTCTACTCATCACGTGGCGGCGAGAACCGCAGAGTCGAATCGTCGTTACGCTTGTCGTCGCCTTCGCCGCCGCGATGGCGATGGCCTTCGGCGTTGTTCCGCCCGACTTGATCAAGCGCGTGCCTTTCCTCGCCAACGTCGCCCACATCGACAACTGTTTCTCGCTGATCGCGATCGTTCTCGCCGCCCCCCTCGCGGCCGCCGGTTGGTCCGCGGCCGGTCGGGCTTTGAGAGGCCCCTGCGCTCGCGGCGATTTGCAAGCGTTCGCCCTCATTCTTGGGCTTCTCCTCGCTTCGTGGGTCGCCATGACCCAGACGATTCACAAGCCCCTGCTCGGCTGGGACGCGGTGTTTTCTCCGCTGAAGTGGGACCATCGCTTGCCGGTCGGTAACTTCGTCTGGGCCAGCGCGGTACTACTCCCCACGGCCTTGCTCGGAGGCGTGCTCCTGCTAGGTCGAAGCCTACAGGTGGGACGGTTGACGTTGTTCACCGGAACAGGCTTGGCGATCTGCGCTGCGATCCTCCTCTGGCGGCACGGCCAGCATGCCCCCACCGCGTTCGATCCGTACGTCTTCAACCCCACGGAGCGCGCTTCCTTCTTCAGTCCCTCCTCCGCCATAGAAACCGTCCGCAAAGATCAGTCCGGTCCCTTCCGCGTTGTCGGCACCGATGGCAACTTCGTCGCGGGTTGGAGCGCCGCGTACCATCTTGAGGGCATCAGCGGACCCGACGCGCTCGTCAATCCGTGGTATCGCGAGCTTACGACCGCATTCGGAATTGATCGAATCAACGACTGGCGACTCATGGTCCGATCGGAGACTTTTTTGGATCAAAAGCCGGCCTATGACTTCCTCGGCGTGAAGTACTATTTCAATCATCACGGTAGTCCTGGTCCGTGGGAGCAAAAGTTGGCCGTGGTGACCCTGACCGATCTCGACGTGTACCGCAGCGCGGAGGTATGGCCCCGCGCCTTTTGGGTTTCCGGTGTCACACGCTACGAGCATGTCCGCGATCTGGCCCGGAATGTACTTCAGGGCGAGGGACGCCCCTTCGCGGCGGTGGCGACCACAGACGCAGCCACGGACTGGCCAACGGCGGACGGTCAACCGGCGATCTCTGCGCACGATTACCGCCTGACTGCGAATACCACGTCGTTCCGATTGAGCGTGCCGCAGAGGGGTTTGGCCGTGCTGCACGAGACGTGGCTGCCGGATGACTTTACGGCCACGGTGAATGGACTACCTGCGGAAGTAGTTCGCGTGAACCACGCGTTCAAGGGCGTCTGGCTCCCAGCGGGCGGCGACTACGACGTCGCGTTCAGCTATTGGCCGCGGCGCTTTGGTTGGGCACTCGGCGCGAGTGCCTTCGGGTTGATTGGGATGGTGGCCCTACTCGCACTTCCGGCTCTACGGCGGCAAGACCGTCTTACTCCATGAGCTCTGCACCGTCCTGTCGCGCCTGCGGAAGCAAGAACACCCGGGCTCGCGGATCCCAGCGACGTCCGTCGTCCCCGCTGCCCTTCATCTACCACGCCTGCGACGACTGCCAGTTTCTCTTTGTTGAACCGGTGACGCCAGATTCGGTGTACGACGACGCTTACTACGACGGCCGCGGCGTTGACCCGATGGTCAACTATCGCGCCGAGTACGAGAACTACCGGGGCACCGACCGGCTCAGCGAGTTCGAGGACCTGCTCGGCCTCGCCACGCGCCACCTGAGCCGCGGCGAGGCGCCTCGTGGCGGCAGCGACGTCCACTGGCTCGACTTCGGTTGCGGAGCGGGTGGCCTCCTCAAGTTCCTGCGCGACTCCGCTGCGGTCGAAACCCCTTTGGGACAAAGACAGCTGAAAGTGATGGGGAGCGATGTCGGTAGCTACAGCCAGCGACTTCGGACCGAGGCGGGGTTCGACGTCCGCTCGCCGGAGGAGCTTGCTCTGCTTCCCGACGGATCCTTCGACATCATTTCGGCGATTGAGGTCATCGAGCACATCGCTGAGCCAGGCCCGGTCATGCGCCTGCTCGCGCGGCTGCTCAAGCCCGGAGGTCTACTGCTCCTCACGACGGGCAACCTCGCCAGTCCGATGGCCCGATGGCGAGGACTCAAGTTTGGCTACTGCATGCCCGAGATTCACATCAGCCTTTTCTGTCCTGCGACACTTTGTCGCCTTTACGGCGACGCCGGCCTAATTCCCGAGTGGGTGCGTTATCGCGGCGTCATCACATTCAAGGTTCTCAAAAGTGCGGGCAGCCCCCGCCGTCGGTGGCTGCTTCGCCACGCACTCCGCTTGCCCGGGTTTCGTTCTTTCGTTGATCTCTTGTATGGCACGTCGGCCATGCCGTGCGCGCGTCGCCCGTAGTCCCAAGCACTTTCCCTCCTCGCTTCTCCGCCTCCTCTCCTCACTTCCACATGAGTTCGTGCCCCTTCTCATCGACTGACCCCTTCCGCGAAAAGCGCGCCGCCAGCGGCGTCCTTGTCTCCGAATTTCAGGGCAAGGACATCCCCCTCATCCTCCGCCACAAAGATGTGCGCGCGGCAGCTGCGGACTGGCATCGATTCTCTTCCGACGCACCGTTCCGCGTGCCGATCCCATCCGAGGAGGACGTCCGATCGGTCCGTCAGCTTCCCGTCGAAACGAACCCGCCTGAACACAGCGAATATCGCCGCATCATCGACCCGTTCTTCCGCCGCCCGAAGGAGCCGGAGATGATGCAGCAGGTCGATCAGCTCATCGGGGGAATGCTCACCGACGCCGCGCAGCGTCCCCAGATCGAGATCGTGCGCCAATTCGCACTACCGCTGCAGTCCCGCGCCTTGGCTTACCTGCTCAACGTGCCGCAGTCCGACGCGGAGGAGTGGATCAGTTGGGGAATTCACGTCTTTCGCGATGGTCCGAACGGCGAGGCTAAGGGACAGATGCTGGAGCGCTACATCCATCGCCAACTCGACCGCGCGCTGGAGACACCGGGCGATGACTTTTACAGTGCCCTGCACCGCGCGGAATTCAGGGGGCGCAAGCTCACGCGCGAAGAGCAGGTCGGCTTCGTCAATCTGACCTTCGCCGGTGGCCGGGACACGATCATCCAGACCGTGGCAGCGTTGATCCACCACCTCGCGGTGGCGCCCGAGATCTTCGCGCGCCTCAAGGCCGAGCCGGAACTGCATCTGCCAGCGGTCGAGGAGTTCTTCCGACTCCTCTCCCCGCTGACCCTCACCGCGCGCGTCTGCCCCGCGGACACAGACGTCAAGGGCCACCTTGTTCCCGCCGATGAGCGGGTCGCGCTCTGCTGGGCTTCGGCCAATCGCGACGAGACGGTGTTTCCGCGACCGGACGATGTTCAAATCGACCGGAAACCCAATCCCCACATTGCCTTCGGCAGTGGACCCCACACCTGCATCGGCGCGCACCATGCGCGCCTCGTCGCCCGCACCCTTCTCCGGCAACTGACCCTTCAGATCGAGCGGATCGAGGTGGTCGCAAGCGAGGCTCACGTTGAGCGGGAACAGACGTACGAGCGCACCGTCGGCTTCGCTTCGCTGACCGTGCGCCTCCACTCGATCCCGCTGGGACGTTGAGTGTCCAGATGCCGATGGGGTCCCGGAACGTGTAGAGATCCAGCGTCTCGTGATCGAGATAGTGCTGGAGGCGACCGTTCCACAGCGCCTGCATCTGGCAAACTCAGCTCCCCGCGAGGAGGCAGGCCGAATCTTCGGGCCAAACGAGTCAGTACTCTCGCTGATGATCCAAGCGCAGAAGAAATTGCGTCGTAGCGTTGGTACCTGACGAAAATCCCGGTGTCGATCCCCGCGGGCGGATGAGTCCAACCGAAAGCCAACTCGCAACGGACTGATGCTCAGCGGCTGGTCCAGCCTCCATCAATCGGGATAGCGGCACCCGTAATCGACCGCGCGGCATCCCCGCACAGAAACAGCGCCAGAGCCGCCACCTCCTCCACTTCGACAAAGCGCTTGGTCGGCTGCGCGGCAAGAATGACCTCCCGGATCACCCGCTCTCGAGGCAGCCCATGGACTCGAGCTTGGTCAGCGATCTGACCTTCCACTAGCGGCGTCCGCACATAGCCCGGACAGATCGCATTACAGGTGATTCCGGTCTCGGCTAGCTCCAAGGCGACACTCTTGGTCAAACCCACCTGCGCATGCTTCGCCGCAACGTAGGCACTCTTGTAGGGAGACGCGACCAGGCCATGTACCGATGCCAGATTAATGATCCGCCCCCATCCGCGTTGCTTCATCCCGGCCACGGTGAGCCGGATCGCATGAAAACTCGCATCCAGCATCAGCGAGCGGATCGCGTTCCACTTCTCGGTAGGGAAATCCTCCACCGGCGAGACATACTGAATGCCCGCGTTGTTCACCAGAATATCGACCGGTCCGATACGTTCAGCGGTGACGGCAATCAGTCGCTCGACCTCGCCAGCCTTGGTCAAATCGGCGGCATCCCACTCCACACGCCGTCCCGTTTCCGCCGCCAACCCCGCGCAGTCTGCCGCTACGACGTCTGCGTCGCCAAGACCATGCAGCATTACGTTGGCCCCCGCTCGAGCCAACGCCTGTGCGATACCCCGACCAATTCCGCTCGTCGAGCCGGTTACCAGCGCGGTCCGTCCCGCCAAGAACGCACCCCCACTCATCGCGTCTCACCTTTCGCAGCAAGAGCCACCACGAAGGGCACCCCGGTCTTGGCCTGCACTTCCTCGAGGGTGGCATCCCCCTGCAGTTCGACCAACTTGAGACCAGCGCCATCCGGCATCACCTCGAAGACCGCGAGGTCGGTGATGATCAGACTCACCACGCCTTGACCAGTGATGGGGAGCGTGCACGAAGGTAGAATCTTCGGCGCTCCGTCCTTCGCGGTGTGCTCCATGACCGCAACGACACGAGCCACGCCAGCCACCAGATCCATCGCCCCTCCCGGTCCTTTAACCATTTTGCCGGGCACCATCCAATTCGCGATGTCGCCGGTCGCCGAAACCTCCAGCGCCCCGAGAATGGAAAGGTCAATGTGACCGCCCCGGATCATGGCAAACGAGTCGCTGCTCGAAAAGAATGAGGAACCCGCCTGGGTCGAGATAGTCTGCTTACCAGCGTTGATCAGGTCTGGGTCCACCGCATCCTCCGCCGGGTAAGGACCGATCCCGAGCAGGCCGTTCTCGGACTGCAGCGTAACCTCGACGCCGGGCGGAATGAAGTTCGCGACCAGGGTCGGGATGCCGATACCTAGGTTGACATAGAAACCGTCGCGGAGCTCGTGGGCGGCTCGTCGAGCGATCCGCTCTCGAATCGGGCTCTCTTTACGCGACGCGGCCGCGCCGTGCACGGTGCGGAACTCAATGCGCTTTTCGTACCGTTCCCCCTGAACGATGCGGTCCACGTAGATGCCGGGCGTGTGAATGGAATCGGGATCCAACGTGCCCGCCGGCACGAGTTCCTCCACCTCCGCTACGCACACCCGAGCGCAGGTCGCGACCATCGGATTGAAGTTACGCGCCGTCTTCCGGAAGACCAGATTCCCCGCTGTGTCTCCCTTCCAGGCCTTGACCAGCGCGATGTCAGCACGAATGGCCGGCTCCAACACGTAGGTGCGTCCATCAAACACCTTGGTCTCACGCTGCGTCGCCAGAGCAGTGCCTGCGCCAGTACGAGTATAGAACCCAGGGATGCCCGCCCCACCGGCACGCAGACGCTCTGCGAGCGTACCCTGCGGAACCAGCTCCAGTTCCAGCTCACCCGCGAGCACTTGCCGCTCAAACTCGCGATTTTCTCCGACATAGGAGGCGACCACCTTACGCACCTGCCGCGAGCGCAAGAGGAGCCCCATGCCGAAATCATCCACTCCGGCGTTATTGCCCACGATCGTGAGCCCGCTCGCTCCGCTATCGCGGAGCGCTGCGATGAGATTCTCGGGAATGCCGCAAAGTCCGAAGCCTCCAGCCGCAATGGTCTGTCCGTCGCGGACGATCTCCGCGAGCGCTGCGGCGGCAGTGGGGAAAACTTTATTCATGAAAATGTCAGCGGACTAGGCCAGCTCAACGCACACCGCGAGCGCCTCGCCTCCGCCAATGCAAACGGTCGCCACTCCCCGCCGGAGTCCACGCCGCCGCAGCGCGCCAAGCAACGTCACAAGAATGCGCGTGCCGGAGGCACCGATCGGATGACCGAGAGCAATGGCGCCACCGTCGACGTTGACACGCGCAGGGTCAATTTCCCACTCGCTCATGAACGCGAGCGGAACCACCGCGAACGCCTCGTTCACCTCCCAGAGATCCACCTCCTCCTTGCGCCAGCCCGCCACAGCGAGCGCCTTGCGGGTAGCTCCCACCGGGGCCGTGGTAAACCACTGGGGCTCCTGCGCGTGCGCGCCGAAGCCGACAATCCGAGCCAGCGGTCGCCAACCACGTTCTACCGCCGTGCGCTCATCCGCGAGTGCCACGGCGGCGGCACCGTCGTTAATCGACGAAGCGTTCGCCGCCGTGATCGTGCCCTCCTTCGCGAACGCCGGCTTCAGCGTCGGCATCCGATCAAAGTTCACGCGCGCTGGCCCCTCATCCGTCGCCACCTTGACGGCCGCCCCCTTCCCGGCGGGTACCTCAACCGGCACAATCTCTTCGTCAAACGCGCCGGTCTGCTGCGCGCGCTGAGCCCTCCGGAATGACTCCGCCGCGTACGCATCTTGATCCGCCCGAGAGAGTCCGTACTTGATGGCACAGGCCTCAGCGCAGCTTCCCATGTGCTGGTCACCCTGCGGATCCCAAAGGCCATCCGTAATCACCGAGTCCAGAATCTGGCCATGCCCCAGTCGATATCCCGCTCGGGCTTTCGGAAGCAGGTACGGCGCCTGGGTCATGCTTTCCATGCCGCCCGCGAGAAAGAGCGGGCCCATTCCTGACGCGAGCGCCTGTGCGGACTGGATCACGGCCTGCAGTCCCGATCCGCAGACCTTGTTCACGGTGGTGGTATTCACTGCCGATGACAGTCCCGCAGCCAGGGCGGCCCGCCGGGCGGGAGCTTGGCCCTGACCCGCGGACAGGACATTTCCCATCACGACATCGGTGACTTCGGATACCGGTACTCCGCTCCGCGCCACCGCTGCCGCGAGGGCCGCACCACCGAGGCGCCAGGCGGGGAGTTCGGCCAATGCTCCCTGGAAAGAGCCGAGCGGAGTACGAGCGGCGCCGAGAATGACAGCGTGGGGCATGCAGTGGGGTGAGACCTGAGACCACAACAGATCTCGGCGACTCCGGCAATCTCTGAAGCCTCAAGGCGACGGCGCAACCGCGAACAGATACCGCCCCGACCCCACCTCGACCTCAAGGTCCTCGTCTCTCACCTGCACCGCCCGCACGCCGACTGCGTCCGCCAGCGGCCGGCCTGATTCAGTCACCCACGCGGCTGCGGCGTTCTCCAGATGCACCCGGGCACTGGCGTTGGGCGGCACGTCAAGCCGAAGGGACCACGTCTGACCATCCCGTCGCCATTCCGTGGCGATTCGACCCGCCGGGACTTCCGACTCGGCCGCAACCCATGTAAGCGGCGGCGCTTCCGGATTGCCCCGCGGATCCGGGAGTCGCGGACGCACCGGGATCACGCGAGACCCGGGAGCAGACCGGCCGATCCCGGCCAGTTCGCGAAAGGCCCACTCCATCACCGCGCCGAACGCGTAATGGCTGAAGCTGTTCATCGCGGCGTTCTGCTTCCCGTTCGCCCCGTTGAAACCATGCTCCTCCGTGTAACTATCCCACCGCTCCCACACGGTGTTAGCCCCGTTCACCACCGCATATCCCCAACTCGGGAAACGCCGGCTCTGGAACAGACGTACCGCGAGGTCATGATGCCCATGCTCCGACAGTATCGAAAGGATCGAACGCGTGCCCAGGAAGCCCGTCGCCATCCGATGGTCGTTGTGGGCGATACTCGCCACGAGCGACTGAACGACCCGTGAGGTGTCCTCTTGGGGAATCAGCCCAGCCCACAGCGCGAGCACATGACTGGACTGCGACGGGAGGGCGTACTCACCTTTGCTGTCACGGTACTGACGCACAAACGCCGCCTGCATGCGCGCTCGACGACGCTGGTAGACCTCCGCCTCCACCGGTCGCGCCAACGCCTGCGCCATTTCCGCCATCTGATCCGTGACCTTCGCTGCATAGCACGTATCGACCAGTTCGAGCGGGGTCGGGTCGTTCAGATTCAACCAATCCCCCCAAGGGTTGCCATGGCGGGAACCTAGCCCCTCCGGGCTGGCCGTCGCGTGTCGCCACTCCATGAAGCGCTTAAGCGCCGCCCAGTGCCGCTCCACCATCCGCAGGTCTCCATAGGTGCGCCACGCGGTCCAAGGAACGATCACGCCTGCATCCGTCCACGCCGAACCGAAGGTCTGCTCACCCGAACCGTGCGCCATCGGATAAGGAGCATAGTCGGGAAACGCGCCAAATGGCCGCTGGGCCTCGACCACGTCATCCATCCATTTGGTGAGAAAAGCCGCCACGTCGGCATAATACGTCGCGGTGCCGACGTACGCACCCGCATCGCCCAGCCAGCCGAGGCGCTCGTCACGCTGCGGACAGTCGGTCGGCACTTCGATGAAATTAGCCCGCTGCGTCCACCGAGCATTCTCCGACAGCCGGGTCAGGACGGCGTCGCTGCAAGCAAACTGGCCGATCAGTGGCGTATCGTTGTGCAGGACGAGACCCGTGACCGCTTCAAGGCCGGGGCGCTCCAGCAACCCAGAAACCTCTACGTACTGAAATCCATGATACGTAAAGCGTGGCGACCAGACTTCCCCCGCGGGATCGCCCCGTAAAATGTAAGTGTCAGTCGCTCGCGCGCGGCGCAGATTCTCGGTCATTAGTCGGCCGTCACGGTGCAAGCGCTCGCCGTAGCGAAGACGGATTTCGGTACCTGCCGGCCCCCTCACGCGCAAGCGCACCACGCCAGCGATGTTCTGGCCGAGGTCAAAAATGTAGACTCCTTGGCTGGGTTCGGAGATCGCCTGCGCCGACCGCTCCTCGGTCACGCGGATCGGCGGAGCCCCGTAAGCCTGCATCCGCGGAGGCGGCGTAAAGCCCACCTGCACCGCTCGCTGCTCCACCGCGTCGCGGTAGCGCGCGGGAAAGCGTGGGTTCGTGTCCGCGCGCACTACCGGCTCCCACCCATCCGCGTCATAACCCGGGCGATCCCATCCGGGAAGCTCGCGTCGCGCATCATACCGTTCCCCCATGATCAGGTCGGCCTCCTGAATCGGACCGCTCGTGGTCACCCGCCAGCTGAGATCCGAAATCACTCTCTCGCGGGAACCGTCTTCGTACTCAATTTCAAGCTGCGCCCGCAACGCCGGCTCCTTCCCATAAAACCAACGCCCCAAGCGATCCGGGCCATAGCCCACCAATAGGCCGTAGCCGACGTAGCCGGCGTACCAGCCGTCCGCCACCACTGCCCCAAGCACGTTCTCCTGGCCCGCCCGAAGATGCGTCGTGACGTCATGAGCCCGATAATAGGCCCGCTGTGACGTATCCGACCATCCCGGCTGGAAATACGCGTCGCCGACACGGTTGCCGTTGCAGTGCAGATCATAGATGCCGAGTGCGGAGACGTAAGCGACCGCTCGCCGCACTGGCTTCGAGACCTTGAACGCGCGTCGAAACTGGCGCGCCGGCGGCAGCACCAGGGGATCGGGCTTCGTCGGCCACGGCGTGCGGTCCGGCGCAGCAATCCACTCCGCTCGCCACTCCGATGCCTGCAACAGTCCCGTACTCCACCGAGCCGGCGCACTCCAGGGCGTGGGCTCGCTGCGTTCGTCCCAGATCCGTACCTGCCAATAGTACTCGGCACCCGACTCTAACGGCGCGCCCTCATAGGTCACGTGAAGGCGAGCGTCCCGATCACGTCGACCGCTGTCCCACGCCACGCCTCGGCCCGACTCAAGCCCAGCGCGGGTTCGAGCTACGCGGACCTGCCAAGCGGATTGCTCCACGCCGCGGCGATCCGAGCAAAGCCGCCACGAGAGCCGCGGCTGCAGCGTTTCAATAGCCTCCGGTTCGATGAGGAACTCACAGCGTAGGTCCTGTACCCGCACCTCTGCGGCAGGGTAGATCTCCCCGCGGACGGTCGGCAACAGGCCGACACCGGCGATGCCGCCGCACACAAACGGCCAGAAACACCACCTCAACGAGATCCGAAGAAGGCCGACATCGAAAGGCATGACAGTCCGACAATGGATTGCCTGACGCTTACCGCAAAACCAAAGCCATCTCCCGCTCCGACAGGTTCCCCGTGGACACGAGCAGACCTTCCGCTATGGTCGCGCCGGTTTTCGATGCGCGCTGACTTCATTGACCGTCGCCAGTCTCTCCTCCTGCCGGTAGGGCGTTTCGCGGGGGGGCTGATGCTCCTCTGGTTCCTCACTGTGGCCGGATGGTCTGCCCCGGTCGCCGAAGACAATGCCGTCTTGGCCTGGAACGAGGAAGCGCTCAATGCGACCCGTCTCGCGCGCAATCCGCCGCCAATCGCCGCAATCCACCTCGCGACATTTCACGCGGCCGTGCACGATGCCGTCATCGGCGTCACGAAAGCGGACCGTACTTGGCTTCCGGTGCCTGATCCGGCCCCTGAAGCCGCCGCCGAAGCCGCCGCCGCCGGGGCGGCCCACCTCGTCCTTCGGACCCTGTGGTCGTCTTGGACCAACCCGCGCACCTTCGATCTTGCGCTCGAAAGAGCGCTGCAACGAATCCCGGACCAAGCGGCCCGAGATCGCGGCCTCGCCTACGGTCGTGCGGTCGCGGAGCGTACGCTCGCCGTCCGCGCGCGCACGGGTTGGGCCGAACCCGCGCGCGGACCTTTCGCCAGCAACGAGCCAGGACTTTGGCGCGAAACGCCACCCGGTTTTCGTCCCGCCGTCCTGCCACAGATCGCCACAGTCACTCCGTTCGTGCTGCAGTCGCCGAGCCAGTTCCGTGCTCCGCCCCCACCCCGGGTCGATTCTGTCGAGCATGCCGCTGAGCTCGCAGAGGTCGCGCGCGTGGGTGCCCGTGACGGCGCGGAGCGGACCGACGACCAGACGCTCACGACCCCGTTCTGGTCCGATGATCTCGGAACCGCCACCCCGGCGGGTCACTGGAATGCGATCGCACAGGATCTCGCGCGGCGCCACGGCCTATCGCTCAGTGCAACTGCACGGCTGTTTGCGCTGCTTAACTTTGCGACGGCGGATGCGGCGATCGCCTGCTGGGACACCAAGTATCATTACCGAACCTGGAGGCCCGAGACCGCCATCCGCGAATTGACCCCCGAGGTGAACCCACACCACCACGCGAATCCGGATTTTATTCCGAACATGGGCTCGCCCGCGCACCCCGACTATGTCTCGGGCCACAGTGCGTTTTCCGGCGCGGCGTCACAGTTGCTGGCCCGCTTCTTTGGTGATGACCAAATCCCCTTCTCGACCACGTCGGACGGGTTGCCCGGTGTCGTGCGGCACTTCACCAGCCTCTCCGAGGCCTGTCGCGAAGTTGGCCTGAGCCGCGTGTTTGGCGGCATCCACACGCGCTCCGCCAACCTCGCCGGCCAGGAACTCGGGCGACGCGTCGCGGACTGGGTGTTCGATCGAGCCCTTCCACCGGCGTCCGCGACGCAATCATCTGGTCCATGATCGCACGGCCTCTCGTTCTCCTCGCAGCCGTTGTCGTGTTGGCATCGTCCTACGGCGATCCCACTCACCCACCGTCTACTTCGCTTCACATTGTCCCACTGCCACCGAGGACTCCAGCCGACGGGGCGATCAAGCGATTCACGCGCCTCGCTCCTGAGGAATCCGGACTCACTCATGTCAACCGCTTCAACGACCCCCGCATGTGGGGAGAACGATTCCGGGAACTCACGCTCGGAGCCGTTGAAACCGGCATCGCCATCGCGGACTTTGATCGAGACGGGCGGCCCGATATCTTCGCGGTCTCCAAGAATGGTCCTTCGTCGCTCTACCGTCAGAGCTCTCCGTTTCGGTTCACTGACGTGGCGCGCGAGGCTGGGCTTGTCCCGTCCTCTGACTCCCTTTCCAGCAACAATGGCGTGACGGCGGTAGACATCAATCAGGACGGCTGGATGGACCTGTACCTCTGCCGCTATGACCAACCCAATCAGCTCTTCGTGAACCGCGGTGACGGCACGTTCACGGAACGCGCGAGTGAGTACGGACTGGCCATCCGCGATGCCTGCGTGCACGCGACCTTCGCCGACTATGACCGCGACGGCGACCTTGATTGCTATGTGGTCACGAACATTCTTGATTTCAGCAAATCCCCGCTGGGCCGCCGCGATCTGCTTCTGCGCAACGATGCCGCGGACGGATTCCGCGACGTTACGGAGGCGGCCGGGATCTGGGGCCTGACGCAAGGCCACACGGCACTGTGGTTCGACAGCAACCACGACGGCTGGCCCGACCTTTACGTTGCGAACGATTTCGAGACTCCGGATCGGTTCTATCTCAATCGCGGCGACGGCACCTTCACTGACGTGGTTGATGAACGATTGCCGCATGTGACCTATTTTTCGATGGGCGCGGATGCCGGGGATCTGGATGGGGACGGCCGCGTGGACTTTGTGATCACCGACATGAGGGATCGAACCCATCGCGGCTTCCTGGCCGGCATGGAGGAAATGGGGCGTGGACTCTGGGAGATCGAACGCGCTAGCCGCCTCATCCCCCAGTACATGTGGAACGCGGTCTACCTGAACACCGGTACCGACCGCTTCGCCGAGGCCGCTCACCTGCTAGGCGTCGAGGCCACCGGCTGGACTTGGGCCGTCCGCACCGCCGACTTGAACGAAGATGGCCGGCTGGACCTCTTCTTCACTGCGGGGATGATCCGGAACTTTGTCGATGCCGACCTCATCGACCGGCAGAATGTCTCTCCCAATCTCGCCGCGCGGGCCGCCGTCTGGCGCGGAGCCCAGCCCCGCCGCGAGACTACGATGGCGTTCGAAAATCAAGGGCCGCTCGCCTTCCGCGACGCATCGAACGACTGGGGACTGAACGAGCTTACCGTGAGCTTCGGTTGCGCGGTGGCAGACTTGGACGGCGACGGAGACCTCGATCTCGTCTACGCAAACTACGACGCTCCACCGACCGTGATCCGAAACAACTCCAGCGATGCACATCGAGTCGTGATTCGCTTAGACGGAAAAGCACCTAATCGCGACGCCATCGGCGCGGAAGTCCGCGTCACGACCGACGACGGGATACTTGTCCGGCAAGTCTACACCGAGCGAGGAATCGCCTCCAGCGAGCCCGCCCAGCTTCATTTTGGTTTGGGCCAGCACACCGTAATCCGATCTTTGGAGGTCCGTTGGCCCAGCGGGGCGCAGCACGTGTTCAACGACCTGCCGGCTGATTCACTCATCACTGTGACGGAACCGTCTCCGGGGCGTCCGAGCCCGGCCATTTTCAAGACGCCCCACTCCCCGTCGGCATGGATGACCGAGGAGGCCGAGGTCCGGGGCCTTCGCGTCGTGGCGGCGCCTCCGCCCGTCGACGAGCTTTCGCGCCAGCGACTGCTACCTAGGCGAATCGGGTCGCCCACCCCAGCGTTGGCGACCGCCGACGTCAATGGCGACGGACAGGATGACCTCTTCGTGTCGGCCGCCGCGGGTCAACCCTCTCGCCTCTTTCTCGGCAATCCAGACGGCACCTTCCGAGAGAGTGCGGACCAGCCATGGGCCGCTGGACTATCGGCTGATGGAACCGCTGCCGCCTTCATCGATGCCAACGCCGATGGCCACCTCGACCTTCTCATCGCGCTGGGCGGCGCTCGCTCGTCAGCCGAGAGTGATTTACTGCGCGACCGTCTCTACCTCAACGACGGTAAGGGTCGCTTCTCGGCCGCATCCGACTCCATGCTCCCATCCGATCGCGACGCGGCGGGGTGCCTCGCGGTGGGCGACTACGATGGCGACGGCCGCAACGATGTCTTTATCGGAGGCCGATCGATTCCGGGTCGCTACCCAGAGGTTCCGCGGAGCCGCCTGCTGCGTAACACCGGTTCCGGTTTCGTGGATGTGACCGAAGCCGCCGCACCCGGGCTCGGCGCCGCCGGACTGGTCACCGCCGCGCAGTGGTCCGATCTCGACGGCGACGGCCGCCAAGATCTCGTGGTCGCCTCGGAATGGGGCGAAGTGGTGCGATGGCGGAACCAAGGCCACCGTCTCTATCGTCAGTCCAACCAGGACGCCTCGCCTCGCCTCACCGGTTGGTGGAGTTCGCTTGCAGTGACCGACGTCAATCGCGATGGCCGGCTCGATATCATCGCCGGAAATGTTGGTCTGAACACGAAGTACCGGGCGTCGATCGACCATCCGACCGTCCTCTTCGCTGGCGCGTTCGACGGCTCGGGTCGATCTCACCTGATCGAGGCGACGTTCAGCGAGGGAGCTCTCCGCACCGTGCGCGGACGCAGCAAGCTCAGCTACTCGTTTCCGTGGCTACCCCGTCGCTTCCCCACCTACCGTTCCTTTGCGGACGCAGGGCTTTCAGATCTGTTTGAACCGGAGTTTCTCGACCGGGCGCAGCGCCTAGAGGCCAACGAACTCGCGTCGGGGATCTTTATCCAGCAAGCAGATGGAAGCTTTCGCTTTGAGCAACTACCGCCGCAGGCCCAACTCGCGCCCGTGCGGGCCATCGTGGTTCGCGACTTTAACCACGACGGCGAGAGCGACCTCGCACTCGTGGGCAATTTCTTTGGACCCGAACCATCAACGGGTCGATTTGACGGCGGAGTTGGCTTGGTGTTGCGGGGTGACGGCCGCGGCCACTTTGTGCCCCTCGCTGCGGTTGACTCTGGCCTCCTTGTTCCTGGCGAGGCGAACAGTGCGGTGCATCTACAGGTCGCGGGGAGCGGCGCGATCGCGGTGGCGCGCTGCGAAGGTCCGCTCCTCCTCTTCCGCGAACGCAAATGAACATTCTGCGCGCCCTTCTCGCCTCTGTCTCGGCTGCCTGCGCCGCCACCCTGAGCATCGGCGGACCAACATCGTCTCCTGAAGAACCAAGGAGAGCGATCCCGTGGCAAACCTGGGAGGAAGCGAAGCGCAGCAGCGGCGGCTCCAACGAACGCCCCATCTACCTGTACTTGGGATCCAAACTCTCGGAACTGAGTCGCGAGACCGAGCAGCAGACCTTCGCCCGCGCGGAGACGGCGGCATGGCTCGCGCTGCACTTCGTGTGTGTACGGATCGATGAAGCGACCGACCCTGAGATGGCCGCATTTGTGCAAGACTTGGTCGAGCGCGTGAGGCAACAAAAGGGGCCACCGTACCACATGTGGCTTACTCCACGCTTCGAACCCTTTGAGGCAGCGGGCTACCTGCCTCCAGCCGAGGAGTGGTCGCAGCCCGGATTCCTCAAGACCGCGCGGGCCGCACTTGAGGTGTGGCGCGACCATCCAGATGCAGCGGTTGCGAGCGCGCGCGAGTTGCAGTCCCTCGCGTCGCCGGAGGTTCCGTCAGCGACGCTACCTTCTGTCGCAGCGCTCCTCGAACGCGGCACTGCCGCCTGGATAGGCGCCGAGGATCAAACGCATGGCGGATTCGGCGAGGCTCCGAAAGAGCCTCATGCGGACGTGATCCGCTTTCTCCTGCACCGCGGACCCGCGGCGCGCGAGGCGGCCCTGCGGGCCACCGCTGCGCTCGTGGGCGGCGCGCTTCAGGATCCATCCGATGGCGGTTTTTTCTGTCGCACCATCGACGAGGCGTGGCGTGAGCCTTACCGTCAGAAACGCCTGATCGACCAAGCGCGAGTCGCCGTCGCTCTGCTCGACGCAGACCAGGTCGTGAACCGTCCGGAATGGCGACACGCCGCGCACCGCGCGCTCCGATTTGGCCTCACCCACCTGCGCCATCCCGAGGGAGGCTTCTTTGCCGCGCTCGACTTCACGGAGGGCGCGGCGCCAGACGGAACAGTCGGGCTGGCCTCGCTCGCCGCCCAGGGCGTGTTCCTCCGCGCGCTGATTCGCGCCGGTGAACCATTTCGGGACGAGGCGGAGGCAGTCGCACGTCACCTGCGCACATTGTTCCAGCCGACGCTCCCGAGTCCCTCAACAGCGCGCGCCCGGACGCTTGCACCCTCGCCCGCCGACCTGCTTGGAGCGGCCTTCGGCCTGTCCCTTTCGCCGGTTGCCGATGACCGAAGTCTCGCTCGAGAGCTTACTCGCACGGCGCTCGCCCGCCACCACGACACTCGGACCGGGCTTTTTTGGGCCGTCTCGGCCGATGGCGCCGCCCTTCTTCCCTGGCGTCCCCTCGCGATCCCCTCACCGATCCGTCCGGAGTCTCTCGCTCTCACGATCGGGGTTGATCCCAGCTCCCGCGAGCACCTCCTCCGCTCGCTCCGCCACACCATCGAGTTTGATCCACTGCCGCCCGCAGAGATCTTGATCGCGCTCGCCCGCGACGCGGAGAGCGTACCATGACCCAGGCTACAGCGCCCGCCGCTGACGGCGCTCAGGCGGAGTTGCTGCGACTTCGCGCGCACTATTTTCTGATCCACGGCATGTTCGGGGCAACAGGGCCATACCTTCCGGTCTTTCTCCGCGACGCCAAGGAACTCTCCCCCGGAGAAATCGGTACAATCTTCGCCTTGGCTCAAGCCGGCGCGATCGTGATGCCGCCGCTGCTCACGCTCCTCGCCGATCGGTTTCGGGTGATGAGCCCGCTCGTGATGGCCCTGTTCATCGGCAACGTCGTCGCCATGTCCGGCCTAGGCCTCGCAAGCGGATTCATCGCCTGCCTCTTCGCCGTGGCGTTGAGCAGCTTCTCCAACCAACCGCAGGGCGCACTTGCCGACGGGCTCTTCTTCACGTTGCAGCAGCGTGAACACTCGAGGCATCTCACCTACCCATCGGTGCGCATCTGGGGGAGCGTCGGGTTTCTCTGCACGAGCGCGATGGTCTTCCTCGCCACGACGGCCGGAATGCCACAGCCCCTCATCGGCATCGCGGCGGTGACCGCCGCGGTCGGCTTTCTCAACGCGCGGCGCCTTCCCCGCAGCCTGCCGCCCACTGCCGGCGGCGGGCGACTTCCGACGTTCGACGCCGCGCGCCTTCTTCTCCGGCCGCCCCTGTTCATCTTTTGTGTCGGCATCGGACTCATCCTTTTCACCAACGCCGCCTACTACAGTTTTTACCCTCTTTACCTCACGGAGGTCGCAGGCTTTCAGCCTCGCTGGGTCGGGCTCATCGCGAACATCGGCGTCGTGCTGGAGCTAGGTTACCTGCTTCTTTTCGACCGCTTCCGTGTCCGAATCTCCCTCCCTACCATCATCCTCGCCGGAGCCATCTCCTGCGCACTGCGGATGGCCATCCTCGCTTTCCTTCCGTCGCCCTTCTGGGCTACGGTGTTTCAACTGTTCCATGGCATCGGCGTGATCGGCGTCTTCATCGCCCCCGCCATGTACTTGAACAACTTGGCCAAGGACGACTATCGCAGCTCGGTCCAGGGACTGTATGTGATGCTCGTTCCCGGAGGCTTCGGCATCCTGGGCAACCTCATCTCGGGGCAGCTCGCGTCCGCCGGACTGCTCAACCTCTACCAGATCAGCCTCTGGATCGCCCTCAGCGGCATTGTCCTGCTCATCGTCGCGTTCGGACTGCAGCGACGTGCCGAGCGTTCAGCGACGCGGTTCTGAGGCACCACTCTCGCCACTAGTGCCGTGGCGCTTCACTTCATCGCTGTGCCGGATATCCTTGCCGCGTGAGAGATAGACCATCTCCTCCGCAATGTTGGTCGCGTGGTCAGCAATCCGCTCGATCGACTTCGAAATGAACATCAGCTCCAGCGCGCGGCTGATGGTAACAGGTTTCTCGACCATGAAACTGCTAAGTTCACGGTAAAGCTGACGATTGATCGCGTCGACTTCTGCGTCTCGCCGACAGACCGCCAGCGCCTTCTCCTCGTCGCCGTCGAGGAAACAATCGAGGGCATCCCGCAACATTTCCAAAGCAATGCCGGCCATGCGCGGCAGATCGACGTAGGGCTTCAGCGGGGGTTCGGCAGCTAGGCGGACCACCCGCTTGGCGATATTCGTCGCCTCGTCGCCCACCCGCTCCAGGTCATGGGAGGCTTTCATGCCGACGATTACCAAGCGCAACTCCGTCGCCACGGGCGAGCGCAGCGTCATGTAGCGGACCGCCTCTTCATCGATCTCAATCTCGAGCCGGTCCACTTCATCATCGGCTGCGACTACCCGCTGTGCCAACGCGACGTCACCCTCGACCAGCGCCTTCATGGCATCGCGCACCTGCCGCACCGAGCTTTCCCCCATCAGGATGAGTTTCGAACGGAACAGCTCGAGCTCGGAGTCGAAGAATCGCTTCATGGGAAAAGTGGATCGGTGCGTAGAGGATTAACCGAATCGTCCGGAGACGTACGCTTCAGTCTGGGGGTTGGAGGGAGTCATGAAGATATCCTTCGTCGGAGCAAACTCGATCAACTTACCCAGATAGAAAAAGGCCGTGCGGTCTGAGCAACGAGCCGCTTGCTGCATGTTGTGCGTCACGATCACGATCGTATAGCGCAACTTGAGCTGATGAATGAGCTCCTCCACCTTCGCCGTCGCGATCGGATCGAGGGCCGAGCAAGGCTCGTCCATGAGGATCACCTCCGGCTCGATCGCGATCGTGCGCGCGATGCACAGACGCTGCTGCTGGCCACCTGAGAGGCTCAGGCCAGAGGCATGCAGGCGATCTTTGACCTCGTCCCACAACGCCGCTCCGCGAAGCGACGTCTCAACCGCTTCGTCCAGCCGGGTCTTGTCGCGCACGCCTTGGAGACGGAGGCCGTACACGACGTTCTCGTAAATGGACTTGGGAAACGGATTCGACTTCTGGAACACCATCCCCACGCGCTTGCGTAGTTCCATGACCTCAACATCGCGCTGGTGGATATCCACCCCACGAATCCGGATCGCCCCGCGGGAAATCCTCGCTCCGTCGATGAGGTCGTTCATGCGGTTGAGACAACGCAGCAAGGTAGACTTACCGCAGCCCGACGGCCCGATGAAGGCGGTCACTTCTTTCTCAGCGATGCTGAGCGAGATATCATGCAGCGCCTGGCTGGTGCCGTAGTGAAAGTCCAGGTCAGCGATCTCGATCACCGGCCGGCGCACAACCGGTGGGTTACGGCCTTCAGCGGAACCAAGGGAGGACGGGAGAAGCGGAGAGGGCATCGAGAAAGGGGGGCGAGATTCGATTGCTACCAACGGTAACGCCGGCGCAGGCGGGCCCGCAGCACGATAGACGTCGTTGCAATCAAGGCGACGATGAGGAGAAAGACGAACGCCGTGCCGTACTGCACGCGCTCGGTGTACTCGTTCTGCGGGATCTTCGAACTGACCACGTAAATGTGGTAGGGCAACGCCATCACACCTTGGAAGAAAAAGTCGGAGGCGCGCTCCAGGTCCTCCCATGGCAGTTTATCCCGCACCACAAACGCGGCCGTGAACATGATCGGGGCCGTCTCCCCGGCCACCCGCGCGATGCCCAAAATCGAGGAGGTCAGGATGCCTGGCAACGCAAACGGCAGCACGGCCTTCCGGATCGTCTGCCACTTCGTCGCCCCGAGCGCGAGCGAGGCCTCGCGGAATCCTTGCGGCACCGCCTTCAGGGACTCCTCCGATGCCGTGATCACTACTGGCAGCACCATCAGTGCCAGCGTGAACCATCCGGCCAGCAACGAGACGTTCCAGTCGAGGAAGATCACGAACAAGCCCATACCGAACAGCCCAAACACAATCGAAGGTACACCCGCGAGATTGAGAATCGTCAGTCGAACCAAACGAATGAACGTTCCCTGCCGCGCATACTCGTTGAGGAAAATCGCACTCGCGACGCCGAGACAGAGCGCAATCGACATGGAACCCACGACCAGCAGAACCGTGCCCACGATACAGGGAAAGATTCCGCCAGCGGAGTACACGTAGCTCGTCGCCTTAATCTCCGGAGCCGTCCGCCCCGCGGCCTCCGCCTTAAGCCGCTCGGACTCACGGAAGGCTCGGAACTCGCGATCCCCCATCTCCCGCTTCACGCCCTCATGCTCAAAGACGTAAAGTGACTCCGGCGCCTCGGTCAGGAAGGTAGTGTTGACGAAGGGAAACTCGGGTCGAAACACGGTCGTCGAGCCCTTGATCACGATATCACTGAACACAAATCCGCCGCAGAGGAGGATGATGTACGCCGTTGAGCGCAGCACCCAAAACACGCCGGACTCGAACGTGCGGGAGAAGCTCGGCGTCGCCCGGAAAGGATTGGGGGTCGGTTGACTCATCGCACTCACAGAGGTTGCTGGCGATACCGGCGCAGGATCTTCTGCGCGGTGAAGTTGATGGTGAGCGAGAGGAAAAAGAGCACGATACCAACCACGAACAGGGCCCGGTAATGGATCTCACCACGGACCACCTCACCCATCTCCTGAGCGATGATGCCGGTCATCGTGTGAACGGGCTGGAAGAAGGCCGCGATTCCAGCGGTGAAGTCCGGAATCTCAATCCGATTGCCCGCGCAGAGGAGGACCACCATGGTCTCGCCGATCACCCGACCGAGTCCGAGCAGGACCGCGGAGATGATTCCGGAGAGCGCCGTGGGAATAATCACCCGCACGATCGTTTGCAGCCGCGTCGCCCCGAGCGCAAACGAGGCCTCCTTAAACGACCTCGGGACATTTTGCAGAGCGTCCTCGGCTAAGGTGAAGATGGTGGGCACCGCGATCAGTCCCAATAGGCAGCCCGCGGTGAGCGCATTCAGACGCTCCGCCAAAGGAAACCCGGGGACCCAGTCGAGCCACGCCGCGCCGGAGATCGAGCGAAGGAACTCACCAAGTACCGCAATCCCGAAGAAGCCAAGGACCACCGACGGGAAAGCGGCGATGAACTCAATGCACGGCTTGATCAGGCGCTGCTCGGTCGGCGAGGCGATCTGATTCACATAGATCGCCGCCCCCACGCCGAGGGGCACCGCAAGGGTCAGCGCAATCATCGAGACCATCAGACTTCCCACAAACAAAGGTAGAACGCCGTACCAATCCTGCCAGAAACTGGCCGTCAGCCACTGGCGCCCGAAGATAAAGGCAGAAAACGAGCGCAGCAGCGACACGTCCTCGCGATAGTCCCACGTCGCCAGACGCTGCTCGATCTGGGGAAACCCGCCGACGTATTGCACCACGAGCGTCCCAAAACGATCCATCCTCTCCACCGGAACTCCGGGCACCGCTCGCGCCGCACTCGCGAGCTCCTGCAGCTCTCGGGCAAGGTCTCGATTGATCGCGAGGTATGCGTCGCGCGATGCGAGGATCGGCTCAAGCTCGCGCGCAAAGTCTACTTGGATGACCTCGACGCGCGCAGCCTCGTCGGCTCGACCCGCCGCCAGCAACTGCCGGCGCTCTGTTCGCTTGTCCTCGTTAATGTAGTACTTCGTCTTGATGGCCGACGCCGTTTCCGAGAGTTCGGAAACCAGACCGCGTAGCGGAGCGATCGCGTCGTCGAATCGGATCGAGTACTGGTCAAAGGCTTCAAGCCGCTGATTAGCGGCTTCAACCGACAGACCGCCGCGCCCAGTCAGATCAGCCATCACCTTCATCCGGACATCAAGCAGGTACCGATTCAAAGCGGTATGATCCTGCTCCTGCCAGCGCATGTGATCGACGTAGTCCAGACCCGCCCGGCGGTACACCTGGAGGTTCTGCTGGTTTTGCCCGAAGAATTCGAGCCCCTCCCGGAAGAGAAACAGCGTGATCAGCGCCAGCACCAGGACCGACACCATCGCATTGCCCCGAAAGAAGAGCTGCACCAACTCATCGCTCGTCAATCCGAAGAAGCGAAGACGGCGCTTCGTGATCGGGAAGCTGGGTGCTTTCGAGGTGTCAGCCATGCGAAGGAATCAGGAGCTCGGAAACATCTCGCCCCGCCTCAGTTTCTGGTGACGAAACCGACCTTGCGGGCGATCACTTGACCCTCCGGGCCGAGCACGAAGTCGATGAAACGTGCCGCCTCGCCGGATGGTTCGCCATTGGTGTAGAAAAAGGTCGGCCGAGCATACGGATACTTATGCGAGCGGATCGACTCCTCAGACGGGCTCTGGCCGTCGATCGTCGCCGTGTGGATGCCAGGCGCGGACAGATAGGCGAGGCCCACGTACCCGATGCCATTCGGATTGCGCGCCACCTCCGCCACGATTTGCTCATTGCCGGCAAGCTTCTGCGAAGACTTGGCGTAATCTTTCTTGTTCATCGCAAGTTCCTTCCAGTCGGAGTACGTGCCCGACGAGGTATTGCGGGTGTAGACCGAGATCGGACCTGGCTTTCCACCGAGCGCGGACCAATCGGTGACCGCTCCCGTGAAAATCTGCTCTACCTGACGCTTCGTCAGTGCCCGCACCGGATTATCTGCATGCACCACCACGGCCATGCCATCGTACACCACGATCGTGGGCTTCAGCACGACGCCTTTCGCCTGCGCGGCTGAGACCTCAGTCGCCCGCGCGCGGCGCGATGACATTCCGATCTGCGCCGTGCCATCGGTAATCGCGGCAATTCCGGTCGTGGAACCTTCGGCCGCAATCTCGAACGAGACACCAGGATGACGAGCCCGGTACTCCTCGGCGATCTGCGGAATCAGTTTTGCTCCGAGTGTGTCAGATCCTTTGATCACCAATCGCTGGGCTGACAGCGGGGAAGCCAATGCCAGTAAACCAACGACGAGAACAATGTAGTTTTTCATGAGGAAGAGGTGGTTGAGGCGAGATCGCACTGGGCTAGAACTGAACCTGCAGTTGGGAGCGGACGCCGGCGGTCTTTGCCTCCGCCGCCCCGCCGGTCAACTGATCCTTGGTCTTCGCTGAGACCAAGCCGAGCTGATACTTGAGGTCATTACCCTTGAGATAGAGACTGAAGCCGGCGTACCACTCGGAGCTCCGATTCATGGTACCACCCGTGGGTGCGGAACGGATCACGTCGCCCAACGTCACGCCTCGACCGTCCGTGTCGAGGGCCGCATAGCGAGCCACGACCTCGAACGTTTCGGTGACGAAGAACGAGGGCTGCACGAAGTAGCCTCGCGGCTGAGCATCTTGAGTCGCCGAGACGCCTCGCTCCACATCGGCTTGCAGGAACTCAGCCATGAGCGTGTAGCGCTCTGCGGTAAGTTCAAAGAATGCGGAATAGAGCGAGAGGTCGAACCCGCGGCCGGCGTTCGTCGTGCCCCAGCCACCCTGGTCCGGCACGTGGCCGACACTCACTCCGGTTGACCAAGCGAAGCCAGGGACGGCCTTGCCATATCCCACCCCCGCCCAGAGGGCAGGACGATTCGTGGTCGCATCACCCGCCGATGAGGCGCCGGAGAAGGTGTCGACCTTCTCGGGGTTTGTAATTGCCGCATTGTAAAAAACGCCGGAGTTCCCCAACCGACCTTCGACGAAAGCGCCGATGCGGTAACCGGCCGCAGCGAGACGACGACCGTTGTTCGACTCGACGAAATAGCGCGTCACCGAGGATCGCTCAAGCGAGCGAATGTTGCCGCTCGTGGAGCGCTCCTCAAATGCGGTATTCACCTTCCGGAGTCCAAAATTGAAGGTCAGATCCGGCCGGGGCTTCCACTCCAGAATCGCATCGTCGTATCCACCGGAGGCAAAGTCATAGGTCAGCGACGCGCCCCAGTCTCCCACCAATCCTGCCTTGAGGGTGAAGTAGACGCGACGCAGGAAGGCGTGGTTGGTCGCCGCCGGGCTGACCAACCCTGCAGCCAAATCGGTGTCGAGATGCGCGTACTGGGCCTGCAAGCGCAACCCGACGCTCAGACGCTGCGTGGTCTTGCCCCCGGCAAAAGCCGGAGCGGGGACCACCGCGGCCTCCCGGAGCAATTCAGCACGGATGTCCTCCGCCTCCTGATCGGTCAGAATCCCCTTTCGCACGAGCGCCATGATCAGGGCGCCGCTGTCCTGAGCATGGGTCAGCGTAGCGGTTGAAAAGAGCAGGCCAGCCAGGGCGAGCGATCGGAGGAGTCGGTGCATGGAGGGTTCGGGACAAACGTTACGGTCGTAACGAGAACGACACGCTCCGTACCGTGGGCCCCGCACGTTACGAACACGTGACGGACGTGTGACAAGGGGGCAAAAGCCCCCGGCCCGACCCAGCATTAACCCTCCAACCGGCCCGAACTTGCAGCCCCTACCCCGAATCGCGACAGATGAACTTCGGGGAAGCATGAGGCTGCAAGTTGCCTGCAATGAATCAATCGACTTCGTAGACTTCGAGGATCACCGAGCCGGTTGTCCCCGCCTTGCCCTTGGCCTGCACCGTGTAGCCGCCGGGCTGGAGATTGGTCACAAGCACCGCATCCCGGCTGCCCGACGCCAGCGCGAACGCGCCGACCTGCGCGGAGAGATTCACGATCTGCTGGCCGCTCCAGTCGTCGTTTTCGTTGATCTTTGTCGTGCCCTGATAGAGCTCCAAGATCGGATCCGCGAGGGTACCGCTGACTCCGAACTGCGCGAGGCCGGGACCGACCACTCGGATGAGCACCGTCTGGGCCTGGGTACCGCGCACCACAAAGCCGGCGATGAGCTCCTGGCCCGCCGCCGAGCCCACGAATCCGCGGGTCGCGATATTGACGAACTTCGAGGCCGAATCCGGAATCACCGCGACATCCGTGGTGCCCGCGCTCGCGAGATCGAAGTAGCCATCCGTCCAGAGCTTGGTCCAGCCAGCGGCCCAGTTCGTCGTGCTGAAGGCCCCCTTGTAGGACACCGACGTGAGGCCGGAGCCCGACACCGTGCCAGCACCCGTCAGCGCGGCGCTCCCGGCCGCCGGCCGCGGATCAAGCTGGCGATTCGCCGTGTAGGAGATCGACCGCAGATTCGCGTTCGCGATCTGGTTATCCAGCGTGGCATTCGAGAAGTACGCGCTCGAGTCGATCGCGCCAGTCGGCCGCGCGTTCAGGCCAGCGGCCGTGTTATTCGCCGAGAGATGGCTCCACCAGAGGTTGTTCGAGATGGCGGGAGCTGGAAGGATCGGATTGCCGATCGGACCGCGCACGTCGTCCTCGATGTCGATCGCCTTGGCGAAGTTCACGAACACGCTGTTGACGAGCGTCGCCTCGACTGCATCGCGGATGTTTACGGCGGTGTTGCTGCCACCGGAAGTGCCGATGCCGATGAACGTACCGTTCGCGATGGTGACCTTGGCCCGGGGACTCGCGTCGAGCGGGGCGGTAGCGCCGTCCCACTCGATGCCCTTGTCGCCGCGATCGGCGGTGATGTCCGTCTGGATCGAGAAGAGGAACTGCAGGTTGCCGCGGTAACCTTGATCCACATCGAAGCTGTCGTCGTTACCGAACGCCGACACAAGATACCGGGCGTTCACCGTTCCACCAAACCACTCAAAGCTGTCGTCCTTGTTGGCAAAGACCTCCACATACTCCATCACGGTGCCGGAGCCCACGCCGCCGAGGGTGATGCCGTTGATCTCGTTGTCGCCACCAATGCGCGCGCCACCGTGCCGCACCGACACGTAGCGAAGCACACCAGAGTTGTCCGCGTCATTGGTGCCACCGAAGGTCGCATACTCGACTTCCGCACCCGTGACAGAGAGGCCCTCCACCTGGTCCTGCGCGGGCGAACCTGCAGGCTGATTGTTGGCCCGGGAGTTGATGGAGGCATTGCCGAGGATGATCAGACCACCCCAGAGGCCGACATCCTGGACTCCCAGATTGCCGTTCAACTGGTCGAGTTCGGAGGTGAACACGATCGGCTCTTCCTTCGTTCCGTCCGCGATGATCTTGGATCCGCGGGTGACGACCAGCGCGGCCGCCGACGCACCGCTTGAGACCCGGCCCTTCACGACCGTGCCCGGCTGGATGGTGAGCGTGGCGTTCCCGGTGACAAACACGTAGCCTTCGAGGAAGTACGTGTTGTTCTTCGTCCAAGTCGTATTAGCCGTGATCGTGCGCGGCGCGATGATGTTCGCGGCGTGCGCCGATCCGGCGAGCAGGAGGGCCGAGGCAACCGCGGCCAGATATTTCGAAGCGAGCTTCATGAGTGCGTTTGTTCAGTGGTGGAGTTGCAGACGAAAAATCAGTTGAACTCGTAGGTAATCCCGGCGCTGAAGGTGCGTCCCCGGTTCAAACTCTGGTAGCGATAGGTGACTCCGGCATGCTCCAGAGTCTTCTCCCGCGCAGGATCGAGGAGGTTCTTGGCGGTCAGCTTGAGCTTAAAGCGGCGGCTGACCCGCTGAGACCAAACGAAGTCGACCGCCGGAGCGGGTTGCTCAAACACGTCCGGAAGCGCTCCGGTCGTGACGAGGTCCAAGCGCTCGCCCGAGACGCCGTAGATGCCGGTGAACGTGGCCCCCCACGAGGGAACGGCCCAGGACACGTCGAGGTTCACCAAGTAGGGCGACTGCCCGAACAGCGCGCGCGTGTCCTTCGCCTGCGGAAAAACCGCGCGGATCAGGGCCAGCTCGCTCGCCGAGATCTTCACCTTGGAAGCGATGAGCGTCGCATTGAGCCCGACCGACCAGTTGTCCAGTTGGGAGTAAAGGAAGTCGAGTTTGCGACGAGCCTCGACCTCGACGCCGTAAACGGTTCCGTTCTCCACGTTGTTCGGGAAAATGCGTCCGTTCGAGAAGACCTGCTCGATCGGATTTTCTAGACGCTTGTAGAACAAGCTCGCCGCGAGCACCTCGCCACCGCGCGGAAAGTGCTCCCAGCGCAGGTCGAGGTTGTCGATCATCGTCAGTTCGAGATCGGGGTTGCCGCCAATGAACTCATCCGTGAACGCTTCGTAGTTCACGACGTCCGCCAGCTCGCGGAAGGTCGGGCGGGCCAGCGTGCGACCATACGAGGCCCGCACGTTCTGGCGATCGCGCGGCGTCCAAACCACGGACAACGCGGGTAAGGCGTCCGACTGCTGAATCTCACCGCGGCGGACCGTAACCCCCGGGACCGGCAGAGGGACGGTCACCACCTCGGTCCGCTCGTAGCGCACCCCGCCGATCGTGCGCCAGCGCGGGCTCCATTGATAGTCGCCCATGACATAGCCGGCGGTGAAAGTCTGCTCACCGTCGTAGTTCAGATTCGCCGGAATCTCCCGCATGACGGTTCCAAAAGAGACGCTGTTCGAAGTACGCGCGGTGATGCCCACCGGGTTTGGGTAGGCCTCGATGGCCGGTCGGGTCCGGGTGTTGGCGCCCTCGATCGAGAAAGCGCGCTCCCGATTGGTGCGGTCGCCTTCGGTGTGAGCGAGGCCGGTCTTGAGCGTGAAGCTGCGCCCTCCCGCAAGCGAGAATGGCCGCGTGAAGTCGACAGCGAGGTCACGCGACTCTTCCTCCAACTCGCGGAAGTAACGGCTGTTGGTGATGCCAGAGGGATCGAACTCCTGCAGCGTGAAGCTCCACTTGAACTCGAAGTTCCGGTAATCGGGCTGGTCCTGAGTGCTCCGGCTCAACGCGGCACGCCACTCGAGCGTGGCGTCATTCCACGACTCAAGGTTGCTCTTGCCGGAGAGCTGGAACGAGGTGACACCGCGCTCGGTGTAAAGGAGGTCGTAGTTCTCGCGAAACTCGCCACCCGAATCCGAGCGGACCGCCTCTCCCACACCGCGCTGCACGCGGTCCTCCGCAGACTGGTTATGAAAGAATGTGCCAACGAACTCGTGATTGTAGCGCGGGCGCCACGAAAGCTGCAGGTAAGATCCCCAGTCCACGTTTTCCGAACTTTGCGTCACGCCAAACGCGGGTTTCCCGCCCGGAACATTGGGAAAGCGCCGATAGGCTTCGGCGAAGTTGTAGGCCGCAACGTCGGTGGTGAAGACGCGACTAATATCCACGAAGCTCGGGCTTTTCGGATTCACGCTGCCTTGCGCGTAGCGTCCCGCGATGCCATCGGCGTAGTGCTGGGTCGATCGATCGTAAGAGAGGCTGGCCACATAGCCCACCGTTTGCCCGCTCTCGAGGGCGATGCTATCGCCGACCGCCACCCCGAACCCGGAATCCGGTCGGGCCTTGCGGCTCCGCGGGAAAAACGTCGCGTTGTGGAACCCCTTCGAAATGGCATCCAACTGCTCGGCCGGCCCAAAGTTACCCGTCCGCGCCGCCAACTGCGCCGTGGTGGTGGTGAGCGACGACGGCATCGGACTCGGAACCCGAGCCGAGAGGCCACGCGTACCGTCATCACGCCCCTGCCAGTCTGTACCTCCGCCAGGTACAGTCAGGATCGGTTCCCCGGTCACGGCGGTGTTGTACGCCGTCTTCCCGGAAACGGTGAAAAAGAACTGCTCCGGAAAGGACTTGGTCTTGATGTTGACGCTGCCTCCGGAAAAGGCGCCGGGCTGGTCGGGCGTGAAGGACTTGAGCGTGGTGATGCTATCGATGACATCGCTCGGAAACTGATCCATCTGCACCGCTCGCTTGTCCGGATCAGCGCTCGGAACCGAGGTTCCGTTCATCTGCGTATTCGTGTAGCGGTCGCCGAGACCACGGATGACCACGTACTTTCCGTCGACCACCGACGTACCCGGCGTCTTGCCGAGGGCTTCCGCGGCATTGCTGACCGCCAGGCGTCCGATCTCGTCGGAGGCGATCGCATCACTCACTGCCACGGCCTTCTGTCGGGCCAGCAGGAGCCCAAGCCCGGACTGCTGCACGACCGCGGCGGCGACCGAAAAGGCCTCCATCGTGATCACCTGCTCTGACACTGGATTCAGGGGCGCATCAAGGCGCGCCGTCTGCCCCGCCGCCACCTCCACCCCGGTAAACTGGGCGGTCTGGTAGCCATCGCGCGTCACCGTCACGTCCCTCGCGCCAGCCGGGACATCCTCGATCACAAACGAACCGTCGAGGGCGGTCGTCGCACTCACTCCGGCGGCGACCACCGTCACCGTCGCACTCGGAACGCTCATTCCAGTCGCCGCGTTAAGAATCTTACCAACGATGCGCCCGGTATCAGGCGTTCCCTGAGCCAAGCTCTTCGTCGCGCCCGCAAGGAGAACGACGAGAAGTGAAAGCGAAATCCCAAAGATGCGGGGCCAGCGCTGCGACATGCGCGGCAGTTCGGCGGCCGTCAACGGCGCAGACAAACCGATTTCGACCGGTTCGCGAACACGTTACGCGGCTGCCACCGCGTCGACACAAACGTTACGATCCGGCAACGAACTCAGCCGGCTGCTCGGTCGCTTCCGTGGCCGCACTGGTCAACTGCGTCAGCTCGCGTAGGGAGCTGAAGTGCTGGCTCAAGTCAAAGTCGCCGCCCAAGCCGCCGACGAGCTTGTCGAAGAGATCCTTCTTCGACGCCTTGAGGGCCTCAATCCGCTCCTCGATTGTTCCGGCCGTCACCATGCGGTAAACAAAGACGGTACTCTTTTGTCCGATACGGTGAACTCGATCGACAGCCTGGGCCTCGACCGCCGGGTTCCACCACGGGTCGAGCAGGAACACATAGTCAGCCGCGTGCAGCGTGATGCCGGTGCCAGCCGCCTTGAGCGAGACCAGCATGACCGCGGCACCCGGCGCGGTCTGGAACGCCTGCACCGGGCGCAGCCGATCCAAGGTCATGCCGGTGAGTTCGTAGCGCGGGAGCTCCGGGAAACTCTGCGCCAGCGCGGACCGGACGCGGTCGAGCAGCATCACGAACTGCGAGAAGATCACGACCTTATGCCCGCTGCCAACGATCTCGGCCAGCTTCTCGACCAGGAGATTCAGTTTGCCGGAATCGGTCAGCGGGGCGTGCAGCCAAGGCAACATGTCGGGGTCGCAGCAAACTTGGCGCAACCGCGTCAGGAGCGCGAGGAAGCCGAAACTCTTCTCCCGCATGGCCGCACCGACGTCATCGCCGAGACGCTGCAGCCCCTCCGTGCAGATGCGCGCGTACTCCGTGCGCTGCACGTCGGTCATCGGGCAGATCAGCTCCATCTCCACCTTCGGAGGCAGCTCGGTGGCGACCTCCGTCTTAGTCCGGCGAAGAATAAAGGGAGCGAGCTGCGTCCGCAGCCGCTCGAGTGTACCCAATCGGTCGCCTGACAGGGCCGCCTCGAAACCCGTGCGCGAACCCAGCAAGCCGGGCAGCAGGAAGCGGAAGATACTCCAGAGGTCGAGTTGGCGATTCTCGAGCGGCGTGCCGGTCAGGACGATCCGATGCCGCGAGCGAATCGCAAAACAGGTCTGCGTCACCTTCGCATCCGGGTTCTTGATAAACTGACCCTCGTCAAGAATCGCGTATCCAAACTCGGTCTTCTCGAGCAAGGCGCGGTGCTTGCGCAACTGCGTGTAGCTGGCCAGCCAGATCACCGGATCTTTGCGCTGCGCGAAGTCGTGGCCGGTTTTCAGGACATCGACGGCGAGTTCCGGAAAAAACTTGGCAATCTCCTCGCGCCACACCGGCACCACACTCGCGGGGCAAACGATCAAATGGGGACGACCCGGAATGGCCCGCGAGGCGAGCAGCGAAAGCACCTGCAGCGTTTTGCCCAGACCCATCTCGTCCGCAAGCAGGCCATGGCACCCCACCTCGCACAGATGACTCATCCACTCCACTCCGCGCCGCTGATAGGGACGCAACCACGAGGGCAAAGGCGGCGCCTCACAGGTCGCCGACAGCACTCGCTGGCGCCAGGCCTCAAGCTCAGGCGACAGCGTCAGCTTCAATTTCGAGTCGTTAAACAGCGAAAAGATAAGGTACGGAGAGAGCGTCCCGTCAGCGTGAGTCTCGGACACGTTCCGCTGCCACGCCGCCACCGACGCCAACTTGTCGATCGGTAGAGTCACGATCCCGAGGCTCGGCAGGATCATCGGGTTTGTCCCACTCCGCGTCACCAGCGCCACCTCCTCGTCCGTGAGCAATCGCTCACCCGCGCGGAAGATCCACCGGAGGTCCAGCGAACCCGCCGCACTGCCGCGACCTCCGCGACGATCCGCTACCGCCTCGATCTCGATCGAGAGCGGTCCGCGCAGCAACCGCTCCGACGCGTCATCGAGCTCAATCGCGAAGAGCCGCTTCCACGCCGGGAGCGTCACCTTGAGAAAATTAGGGATCTCCACCACCGACGATAGGGTGTAGCTCCCCGCGTCGGTGTGATACACGAAGTGCGCTTTGCGCGCGTAGGCCGCGAGGCCGATCAGCTTGGCCCGCTCACCCGAGGAGACGTGAGGAACTCCAGGCGCGTGGGCCGCCGCTCCGTGCGCCGGAGACCGCGAACCGTCCGCATTTTTCCAATACGCATGGAAGATCAATCCTTCCACCCGAGTCACGAAGGACAGCACCAGCGGCCGCGCCGAACCAGGAGCCGCCGAGGCGGTCCCCACCGGCCGGCTGGCGGTCGGCTTCACGGTCGGCAACGCCTTGGCATCTCGCGCCGGGACACTCGTCCGCACTCCTGACGCCGACCGATCTACCGCCGCTCCCCCAGCCGTCACCGACGGACTCTCTTCCGGGAGAGGCGAAATCTCATCCGCGACCAACTCCTCGATCTCATGCAGGCCGGCAACCGCCAGCGCTCGCGACGCCTCCGCATCAGTGGTAGATGACCGCACCCGCAGGCCAGACGCATCCCATTCAATCACCACGTACTCGTCGCGCTTTTCCACGCGCCGGTGGACGATCGCGTCGTGATCGGTGAGCTCCAACTCCCTGACCTCGCCTTCACGATAGATCTTGGCCCCTTCCTCAAGCTGCCGCTCGGTGAAGGATTCCTCCCACTCGCCAGACAACTTACCAAACCAGAACTCTACGGACCGAGGGGTATAGACACGTTTTGGACCGTGGGTCTGCATCAGCCAAAGTGTCGGTTCTAGGACGCTGTTCGCATCCGGCAAACCTAATCTGCCATCCTGCTGGTCATCCCAGCTCCGCCCGAAGCACCGCCAGCGTCCGCTGAAGGGCCCCTTGATTGACGCGATGCCATTTGCTTGCAGCGGATCCGGCCGCAGAGCGTAGCTCCGGGTCCCGGAGCCATGTTTCAATCACGCCCTCTACCTGCGACGCGTCCGTCGCAATCCGCGCACCTCCGACGGCGACGAGCTCCCGGGAAGCCTCGCGGAAATTGCTCATGCCGCTGCCCATCAGGATCGCCTTGCCGGCGGCTGCCGCCTCGATGGGCGTCTGCCCTTCGCCGTGGGGAGGAAGGCTTTTACCGACGAAGACCACCTCCGCGAGCGCCGTTAATCGACGCAATTCCCCGGTCGTATCCGCGAGCGTGACCTCGACGCGAGACGGGGCGGCGCCCCGGGAACGGACGTGGAACGTTAATCCCGACGCGAGCAGTTCCCGCGTGACTTCGTCCCGTCGCTCCGCGTGCCGCGGCACCAAGAGCAAGTGCGCCGCGAGCCCTTTTGCACGTAGGTGCTGAAACGCCGCGAGCAAGGCAGCCTCCTCCCCGGGCCAAGTGGACGAGCCCAGCACGATCGGATCCCGAGGCGAAAAACCCAGTTGCGATCGCAACGCTTGCTGCTCGTCGGTCGTCAAAGTCACGGGAGCGACATCGAGCTTGAGGTTACCCGTGACGTACACGCTGGAGGACGCAAATCCCACCGAGTGGAAACGGGCCGCATCCTCCTCCGAGACGGCGAGCAAGCGGGTGATGCCACGGAGCAGCGTCGGTACCGCCCATCGAAACGTCTGCAGGCGCCTGAAGCTGCGATCGCTCATCCGGGCATTGATACAGACGACCTTCACCCCGCGCGCGCGCGCTTGGGCAAGGAACTCGGGCCACCGCTCGCCTTCTGCAAGGACGACCAAGTCAGGCGCAACGGCTGACCAGATCCGCGAAGAGATTAGCCAAAAGTCCAAGGGGAAGTAACCGCGAGCGACGGTGACCTGCGCGTATCGCTGCTCCGCCAACGCCCGCCCCGTGCTCGTCGTGCAGGTCAAGATGACCTCGACGCCCGACTCCCGCGCCAGTGCGTCTAAGAGGGGGCCGATCGCGAGCAACTCCCCTACGCTGACCGCCTGCACCCAGATCCGGCGCACCCCGGGTCGCCGCGGTGGGATCCATCCGCTCGCACCCAGTCTTTGCGCGAACCCGGAGCCGTAGCCTCCGCGGCGGCGCATCCTCCACAGATAGCGCGGCGCGAGCAACGCCAGCGCCGGCACAAACAGAAAGCGGTAGACCCAAAGAAGCATGACACCCCTGCGCGTGGCCGGGAACCCCGAACCGTGCCCCGATCACGGCCAGGGGGCCAGTCCTTTTTGGCTTTGCCAAACCCTCGCGCAGCCGCGCCGGGCTTGCCGAATTTCGCCTTGTTCACCCCGCATCTGTCCCTAACTGTCCACCGTCTCCATGATCTTCCTTCTCGGCGGTTCAGGCTACGTTGGTCAGGCCTTTCAGCAGCACCTCTCCCGCAAAGGCGTCGCGTTCCGCAACGTACGTCGCGCGGAGCTGGACTATGCCAACCCCGAGCTCCTCGCCGCCGCGCTGCGCGACGGCCGCGCGACCTTCGTGATCAATGCCGCGGGCTACACGGGGAAGCCGAATGTGGACGCGTGTGAACTGCACAAGACAGAGTGTCTCCAGGGAAACGCCGTGCTGCCAGGGCTCATCGCGCAGGCCTGCGAGCAGGCGGGCGTGCCATGGGGTCACGTTTCGAGTGGCTGCATCTTCACCGGTGCGCGCCCCGATGGCACCGGCTTTACCGAGCACGATGCGCCGAACTTCACGTTTCGTCAGAACAACTGCTCGTTCTACAGCGGATCCAAGGCTCTCGGGGAGGAAGTGCTCAACGGCCACCCTGACGTCTTTGTCTGGAGGCTCCGCATTCCGTTCGATCACATCGACAGTCCGCGCAACTACCTCACGAAGCTGATGCGCTACTCCCGGCTTCTCGAGGCGGCGAACTCGATCTCGCATCTGCATGAATTCGTCGGGGCCTGCTTCGCCTGCTGGGAAAAGCGCCTTCCATTCGGGATCTACAACGTGACCAATCCGGGGCAGGTCACGACGCGCGAGGTCGTCGGACTCATCCGCGAGAGCGGCGTGTGCACCAAATCCTTCGAATTCTTTACTGACGAAGCCGAGTTCATGCGTACCGCGGCGAAGACGCCGCGCAGCAACTGCCTGATGAACTCCGCCAAGCTCGCGGCGGCCGGCATCCAAATGACCGAGGTCCACGAAGCCGTCCGCCGTTCGTTGCGCGACTGGCAGACGGCCTGAATCTCCCCAGCTTTTTGCGCATGAATCTCCTCGTCACCGGCGGCTGCGGCTTCATTGGCAGTAACTTCATCCGGCAGCGCCTCACGGAATCGGGCTCGACGCTCCAGCGGCTGGTTAACCTCGATCTCCTCACCTACGCCGGCAATCCCGCCAATCTCGCCGACCTCGCCGGCGACCCGAGATATCATTTCATTCAAGGCGACATTGGCGATGAGGCGCTTGTCGCGCGTACCCTCGCCGATCATCGGATCGATGCGATCGTCAACTTCGCCGCCGAAAGCCACGTCGATCGCTCCATCGACTCACCTGAGCCGTTTTTCCAGACCAACGTCGTCGGGACGCTGCGCCTGCTCAACGCAACGCGCCGTCACTGGTCATCCCTTCCGGCCGAGGCGCGGGCCGGCTTCCGCTTCCTCCACGTGTCGACCGACGAGGTCTACGGCTCGCTCGAGCCGGGTGAGGCCCCGTGGGACGAGACGCAGCCGTACGAACCGAACTCGCCCTACTCGGCCGCGAAGGCGGCCAGCGATCATCTCGTCCGCGCGTTTCACCACACCTACGGCCTTCCCGTTGTCACCACCAACTGCTCGAACAACTACGGTCCATATCACTTCCCGGAGAAGTTGATCCCGTTGATGATTCTGAACGCGCTGGAGGGAAAGCCCCTGCCCGTTTACGGCGATGGCCAGCAGATCCGGGACTGGCTCTACGTTGAGGACCACGCGAGCGCGATCTGGCTCGCCCTGCGCGGCGGAAGACTCGGCGAGACCTACAACGTCGGCGGTCTCAACGAGCGACCGAATCTGGAGATTGTGCGACGCATCTGTGCGCTGCTCGACGCTCGCGCGCCACGCGCCGATGGACGTTCCTACGCCGAGCAAATCACCTTTGTTGCCGACCGCCCGGGCCACGACCGACGCTACGCCATCGACAGCGGCAAGATCCGTCGCGAACTCGGCTGGGCGCCGCGAGAGAATTTCGACACCGGCATCGTCAAGACCGTCGATTGGTACCTGAGCCACCGCGAGTGGACGGCCGATATTACGCAGCGCAAGTACCAGCGTCAGCGCCTCGGTAACGCCACGTAATCCCCCCCTTTGTCCACCGTGCACGCACCCACCCCCAGCCCCGTCACCAGCAACCGCCGCGGCATCATCCTCGCTGGCGGATCCGGCACGCGGCTCTTTCCGCTCACCATTGCGGTCTCCAAGCAGTTGATGCCGATTTACGACAAGCCGATGGTGTACTACCCGCTGTCGGTTCTGATGCTCGCCGGCATCCGCGAAATCCTCGTCATCTCCACCCCTCAGGATCTCCCGCTCTTCCGCCGCCTGCTCGGCACCGGAGAGCAGTTTGGCCTGCAGCTTTCGTATGCCGAACAACCCAGCCCGGACGGGCTCGCTCAGGCCTTCCTCATCGCCTCGGACTGCGGCTTCCTGACCGCCGACACGCCGTCTGCACTCGTCCTAGGGGATAACCTTTTCTACGGTCACGACTTCGCTCGCTCGGTCCAGACCGCCAGCGCGCGTGGCGACGGAGCCACGGTGTTCGGCTACCACGTCGCTAACCCGACTTCTTATGGCGTGGTGGAGTTCGCGGCCGACGGTCGCGTGCTTTCGCTCGAAGAGAAGCCGGCCAAGCCCAAGTCCAACTTTGCCGTTCCGGGTCTTTATTTCTACGACCGCGACGTGGTCTCGCTTGCGCGTAGCCTCAAGCCGTCGGCACGGGGAGAACTCGAAATCACCGATCTGAATCGCCTCTACCTCGAGCGCGGGCAGCTCAACGTCGAGGTCCTCGGTCGCGGGACCGCCTGGCTGGATACGGGAACTCACGACTCGCTCCTCGAGGCTGCCCAATTCGTGCACGTGATCGAAAATCGGCAGGGCCTGAAGATCGCCTGCCTCGAGGAGATTGCCTGGCGGCAGGGCTGGCTCGATCGCGCCGGGCTCGAGGCGCAGATCAAACGCCTCGGGAAGTCCGGCTACGGCGAGTACCTCCGCCGCTTGCTGGCGTGATGTTGCCTCCGTGATCGTACCCGCCCCCAATTCCCCCGCGGTCTCGATCATCGTCGCTCTCCACAACTGCCTGCACCTGACGCAGGCGATGCTGCGCAGCCTCGACGCCACGTGGCCTGCCCAGATCACGCGCGAAGTGATCCTCGTCGATGACGCCAGCTCCGACGGGACGGGCGCTTGGCTGGCCGCTCTACCCGCTACGCACCAACGACGAGTCATCTCCCTAGAACACAACGCAGGCTACGCCGTCGCCAATAACCTCGGCGCCCGCAGCGCGACGGGCCAGCGCCTGCTCTTCCTGAATAACGATCTGGAGTTCTCCCCCGGCTGGTTCGAGCCGTTGCTGCGGACGCACTTGAGTCTCGGGGCCAACGCCGGCGTCACGGGCAACGTTCAACGCCGATGGGATTCGAATGCGGTGGACCATGCGGGCATCCGTTTTGGGCCCAAGGGAAAGCCAGAGCACCGCACCGATCTCCCGTTCCGACGTACCGGCCGCTTCCGGGTGACTGAGTCGGTCACCGGCGCCTGCTTCATGATCGACCGTGATCTGTGGTCACGCCTCGGCGGCTTCGATGAGCGCTACCGGAACGGCTGTGAGGACATCGACCTGTGCCTGCGCATCCGCGAACGCGGATTGTACGTGGGCGTCGCGCTGGACAGTTGTATCCGACACCATGTGAGCTGCTCACCGGGACGACGCGACCACGATGAAGAGAACACGCGTCGACTCTTCGCGCGCTGGGAAAGCACCATCGCCACGCTTGCGCTGAAGCGCTGGAGTGCCGATGCGCTCGACTACGGTTGGACCTCACCGCGGGACCCGAAGGCGGCGGCGTCTGCGCTTGCGCTTCTCCTTTATCGCGTCGGCCTCCGCCGGACGCCACCCCGCGCCGCGCGGGACGGCGTCCAGCAGGCCCTCGCGGCTGAGCAAGCGCGATGGGCGCGTCTGGCTCGTGCCGGCGACTAGCGCTTCGGCACGATCGACTCGAGAAACGCAACGCCGGGTGCGTTGCCGTACTGCCGAGCAAGATCAAGCGCCGTCACTCCCGTCTGCGAGACAATCGCGGGATCTGCTCCGCTCTCGATCAGTAAGCGAAGGAGTTCGGGGCCGCCTCCGACCGCCGCTTCGTGCAGGGCGGTGCCCCCGAGTTGACTGAGAATCGTTGGATCCGCTCCACCCTCGATCAGGCGGCGGGCGATCGGCAGTTGGTTCTTCGCCCCGGCATGGTGCAACGGTGTCCAGCCCGCCTTGTCGCGTCCATTCACCTCAGCGCCGGCGCGGAGGAGGGAGTCCACCACGGCGAGGTCGCCGCGCTCAACGGCCATTTGCAGCGGAGATCGCAGCGAGCCGTCGGGCAGCCGTGGGTCCGCTCCACGCTCCAGCAGCAACCGGACAATCTCCGGACGGCGTCGAAGAATTGCCTGATGCAGCGGCCGCATCCGGGCGCGTTCCGAGCCGTTGGCGAGCGACGCATCGCGGTCGAGATGGCGTCGGACGTCATCCGCATCCCCGCGCGCAATCGCCTCATCGATCGTCGCATGCAAGGGCGCGGTCGGGCGTACCAACGGCACGCCGTCCGGCGGCACGGCCACGCCGGCCGTCCAGACGATACCGTTGAGCACGAGGGTGCGGAAACCATCGTCGTACCAGTTGCGCAGAAAGTGTCCGCCCGTGAACCCGAAGCCGCGCGCCCCACTGGGGGCGCGATGCGTCCATGCAAGCACCTGCGGCACGCCTGCGGCGACGGCGGCTCGCACGGTCGCGTTGCCCGTTCTCGGACCGTCTTCCTCCACCGTCTTGACCGGCGGCACAACCGCTAGGATCGGCTCAATGCCCGGCACAAATCGCAGGTGGAAATACCATTCATCCTCCACGTCCCACGCGCGCAAGCCCCCGGCAACCGGGTGCGACGACCATTGCTGATTTACCAGCCGCCACGTGGGATTCACCGACCAGTCGACCTCAAACACGCCACCGACTCCTTCCAGCAGAGCCGCGCGGAGCCCGGGATCATCCTGCGGCGGCTCAAGAGCAAAATGCAGGACGACCAGCCCGCGACCGGAAGCGATTCGCTCGTCCAGCACTTTAGCGTGACCGCGCGCGATGTGGTCCTGCAGACCGTCCGAATAGATGACTAGCGAGTCCGCTGCCCGCAAGACCGCGTCATCCGCCGGCCAGCCCCGCGATACCTCAGCGCGCACGGGGAGTCCGCTTCGATTCAGCGCCTCCGCCAACAAGTCACAGGCACGTGGGAACTCATGCAGCCCCGGGCCGTGACTGGGCGGACCCGCGACAAAGAGGATTCGACGCGTTTCTGTCGCCGCAAGCGACGAGCCACCCGCGACCAGTCCGACTGCAATGACCCCTAAGACACGCAACAGGAGAACCATGAACTCACCGTGAACAGCAGCGCGCGCGGCGCAAGTGCGAGGCGGCACTTCGGCATTTACCGATTCCCTGTCTCCCGCATGCTTTCGTCCGTGTCCGAAACCACCGCCCGTGCCCGCTTCCTCAGTCTCGTCGAGACCGCACTACAGCAGGGCACCCTCGTGAAGCTCACTCTGGGCAAGCCAGCCCCGGACGCCTCGGATCCCTCGTTACGGAACGTCTTCGCGCGTCCTGTCCTCCTGCGGGATGGCCCACACGTGTCGTTCGTCTGGCGGCATACGGCACGCGATCTGACGCGCAACCATCGCCCAGAGGCCGCGCTGGAGGTCGTCCACGCGCTGCTTGGACGCGATTTTCTTGATGCGCACCTCTTCACCCACGCTCAAACGGCCCAGCTTGAACTTGCCCCAGAAGGATCGGGACGGCTGCGCATCAAGGCGGTCTCGGACTCGCCGATGCGTCCTCCCGCTGCGCACGATCGCAGCAAGGCTCGGCTGATCCCTCCCGACGCGCCTTGGCTTCGCGAACTGGGGGTCACCCGCGAAGACGGCCGACCACGCGAGGGCATGGCACCGAAACTCCGGCAGATCGAGCGATTCGCGGAGACCTTGCATCACCTTGTCGCCGAAGCCGGGCTGATCGAAGGTTCCTCCGACCCGTCAACGACCGAGCCTTTTCACGTGGTCGACATGGGTTGCGGCAAGGGCTACCTGACCTTTGCGGCCAGCACGTTCCTGGGTCAGCGGGCAATCGTCACGGGCGTTGAAGCGCGTCCAGATCTGGCGGCCAACGCCACCGAATTGGCCGGCCGCTCCGGTCTGCGCACGCTACGCTTCGTCGCCGGCCAGATCACGGATACGCCGCTCAATCCGCCTCCCGCAGTCCTGATCGCGCTCCACGCCTGCAACACCGCAACCGATGACGCGCTCGCCCGCGGTATCGCGGCGGAGGCACGCCTGATCATCGTGTCCCCGTGCTGCCATCGCGAACTGCGTCCGCAACTGGTTCCGCCAGCCGTGCTCGCCCCGGCTCTGCACCACGGGATCTTTCGCGAGCGCGAGGCCGAGTTCGTTACGGACGCCCTGCGCGCGCTGATGCTCGAGTGGGCCGGCTACCGCACGAAGGTCTTTGAATTCGTCTCCACCGAGCACACCCCGAAGAACGTGATGATCGCTGCTGTCCGCGCGCACCCCGCTGGCGACCCGCATCGCCTGCAGGCCGTGCGGAATCTCGCGGCGTTCTACGGCATCCGCGAACAGGCGCTCGCGCGCCATCTCGGCATCACGCTCATCCCTTCTCCCGCGTCATGAACTGGGACTCTCTCGACTGGTCCAGCCTCGATCGCCTGCGCGCACGCTTCCTCGCCGGGAACGTGGCGACCGAACCGTACTGGAAGACGGCAAACGACCTCGCCGCCTACGATCTGACCTACGGCGAGCGGATCGGCTGGAAGTGGGACGCCCTACTCGGGGAACTCCGACGTCGCGGCTGGCCAGAAGCGCCGGCGCGTCCGTGGCGCGTGCTCGACTGGGGATGCGGAAGCGGCATCGCTGGGCGACGGATGATCGCGCATCTCGGAGTGGAGCACGTTGCCCAGCTGGAGCTCTGGGACCACTCACCGCAGGCGATGGACTTCGCGCGCTCACGCGCCCAGCGGGCATTCCCAGGGCTGCGGGTCACGATCGCCGATCCTTCCCCCACGCCGGATCTGGTGGTGGTCAGCCACGTGGTCAACGAGCTCTCAGCAGATGATCAGGCACGCCTGGAGACGCTTTTGGCACGCGCGCCGCGTGTCGTGTGGGTCGAACCAGGGACGCACGCAGTGAGCCGCACCGTGCAGGCGTGGCGCGATCGCCTCGTCGCCGGGGGAGCACGCGTGATTGCTCCCTGCACTCATCACGCCGCGTGCGGGCTGCTCGGGGTCGAACGCGAACGGGACTGGTGCCACCACTTCGCGGCGCCCCCTCCGGGCGTGCACGCCGATCGCAATTGGGTGCGCTTCGCGCAACGCGCCGGCGTCGATCTGCGCAGCCTGCCCTACGCCTGCCTGGTGCTCGACCGCTCCCCCCGGTCACCCGATGTACCGGGGCAGGCCCGCATCATCGGAAGGCCCGAGGTCTTCAAACCTTACGCCCGCGTCCTGAGTTGTGAGGCATCCGGCGCCGCCACGCTTACCCTGCCCCGGAGATCCCTCGCCCCTCTCGTGAAGCAGCTGGAGCGCGCCCGCGGCTCCCTGGTCTACCGCTGGACCCGTACCGAGGGGGCCGTGATCGCCGGCGAGCTCGACCCCGCTCTGGCGGCTCCCGGGCTTGACTCTCCCGAAGGCACGGGCGACGCTTAGCCTTTCCGAAACTCCTTTCTCCTATGGGCAAACAATACAACAAGGTCATCAAACGGAAGCGCCGCCTCGCGCGCATCAAACGTCGCAAGGCTGCGGCCAAGAAGCCGACCAAGGCCAAGAAGTAACGTCGCCGACGCGGTTTGCCGCGTCGCGTCCCCTGCCACTCACCCCCCGGGAACCCTCCCGCGGGGTTTTTCTTTTGCAGCGTCAGTCCGGCCCGCAACGCCTCCGCTCCCATGCTCAAAGTCAGCCTCATCTCTCTCGGTTGCGCCAAGAATCTCGTCGATAGCGAGATCATGGTCGGGCACCTCCAACGCGCCGGCATGGCGGTCGTGCCTGACGCCGAACGCGCCGACGTCGTAATCGTTAACACCTGTTCCTTCATCGACTCTTCGAAGGAAGAGTCGATCGGCCACATCCTTCAGGTGCACCAGGATCGCGGTTTGCGGAAACGTCGCCGCGAACAAAAGCTGATCGTGGCCGGCTGCATGTCGCAGCGCTTTTCGAAGGACCTCTCGGGTGAACTCAGCGACGAGGTGGATGCGTTCATCGGCCTCGATCAGGTGACTCAGGTCGCTCCGATCATTGAGCAATTGTACGAAAAGGAGCGCGGCAAGAAAGAGGCTCCGGCGAACTTCGTCAACGGACGATCCACCTACATCCCGGATTACGACACGCCGCGCTTCCGCCTGACTCCGGCGCACTTTGCCTACATCAAGATCGCGGAGGGCTGCAATCATCCCTGTACCTTCTGCATTATCCCGCAAATCCGCGGACGGCACCGCAGCCGCACCGTCGAAAGCGTGGTCGCCGAAGCCCGCCAACTCGTCCGCGAGGGCGTGCGCGAAATCAACCTGATCTCGCAGGACACCACGTTCTTCGGCATGGACACTTGGGAAGAGCGCCCCAACCCGCGCACTCCGGTGGATTCTCGTCGCGGCACCGCGCTCACCACCCTGCTGCGCGAACTCAATGCGATCGAGGGAGACTTCTGGATCCGGCTCCTCTACACGCACCCGGCCCATTGGAGCGACGAACTGATCCAGACCATCGCCGAGTGCCCGAAGGTCGCGCGCTACATCGACATTCCGCTCCAGCACATCAGCGAACCAATGCTCGAGCGCATGCAACGCGAGACGAGCGGCGCCCACATTCGGGACCTCATCCGTCGCATTCGCGCGGGCATTCCCGGCATCGCAATCCGTACCACGTTCATCGTCGGATTCCCGGGAGAAACCGAAGCGGACGTAGACGTGCTGTGCGACTTCATCCGTGAGACCCGCTTCGAGCGGCTCGGTGTATTCCGTTATTCGCAGGAAGAAGGCACCCGCGCAGCGAAGATGGAGCAGCAGATTCCCGCGAAGACCAAGGAATCCCGCTGGCACCGTACCATGGCTCTGCAGAAAGAAATCGCCGCGAGCGTGAGCTCCTCCTTCGTCGGTCGCCGCCTCCGCGTTCTCGTGGAGGAGCCCGGCGTCGCCCGAGGTGAGGCCGACGCGCCGGACATCGACGGCCGGGTATACGTCCCGCGCACCCTGCCGGTCGGACAGTTTGCCGAGGTCGAGATCACGGGCTACCGCGACTACGACCTACTCGCCCTTCCTCCCGGCGAACTGCCCGTCGCCTACAAGACTGCCAAGCAGGCCCAGTGACCGCATTCCGAGGCTCACGATGCTCGCGATCGCTTGGACTACGACCGCGCTGCGTTCCGACGCAGACCGGCTGGCCCGCGAGTTGATCGAGGCCGGACTCGCCTCCTGCGTCCAGATCGACGGCCCCGTCCACTCCGTCTACTGCTGGCAGGGCAATATCCAGGCGACCGAAGAGTATCGGCTCATGGTGAAGCTTCCCGCCGACTGCGTAGCCCGGGCCGAATCCCATGTCTTGGCGCACCACCCGTATGCGACCCCCGAGTGGGTGGTGGTGCAGGCCGACCGAGTCAGCGAAAAGTACTTGTCATGGTGCGCCTCGGCGGTACAAGCTGATCGTTTTAAACCGTAATCCTCACTCCTTCTCCGCCATGTCCCAGCACAAAAGCCTGCAAGGCTCCTCCGGTATCGTAGTGAAGCGCAACGTCCTGAAGCGCTTCGAGCGCGTTGATCTGCTCAAGAAGCGCAGCCAATGGAAGGAAGGCGATCGCGTGCAGGGTCTGCGCAAGACCAAGCCCGACGTCTAATCGTCCGGGGACTCGTTTTTCCGAAGGCCGGCCTTGAGCCGGCCTTTTTTGTGGGCGGATGCACCGTCCGTGCGGTACATTTTGAGATTGCCGCTGCGGGCCGAGGCCGCACCGTCTTCACCAGTTCGGTGGTTTTCCGCGGGCGTAGCACAATGGATAGTGTAGCGGTCTCCGAAGCCGTTGATGTGGGTTCGATTCCCGCCGCTCGCACCACCCCTCCACCGAACGATGGGGATTGGGCCTACGGGTCTACACCAAAGAAAGGCTCTCGTTCAAAGTTTGGGGCGGGGAATGCACCGGTTAAGAGGTGCGGTTAGCCGCACGGGCAGCAACACGGTGGCAGTCGTTTTCGGATCCGCGCCCAATGTCGTCGATCAGTGGCGAGCGGAGCTGGATCTGGATTCGAGGACTCTCTATCCATTGAGCATGGATTGGGTTCGGATGGGGACGGTCATGCAGAGGACCTTGCCGGTTGCGGACCACCAACACGCACTTATGGTAACGACATGGATTCCCCGACCAACGAGGCTGCGATCCTCGCTCTGGAGCGCCCTCACTCGAACCTCTGGACGTACTACCTGCTCCGCTGCCTCACCTTCCCGCCGCTCTTCCCGCTCCTGATTCTGCCCGCCTGGTTCCGGTACCAGACGCTCCGCTACCGTTTCTCTGACGAGGGAATTTCCATGAGTTGGGGAATCCTGTTTCGGAGGCAGGTGATCATCCACTACGCCCGCATTCAGGACATTCATTTACGCTCTAATCTTGTCGAGCGCTGGCTGGGCCTAGCGCGGGTCCAGATCCAGACCGCGAGTGGCAACGCGGGCGCCGAGATGACGCTGGAGGGCTTCCGGGAATTTGAAGCGATCCGCGACTTTCTCTATGGCCGCATGCGCGGGGTGCGGCGCCACAGCCAGGAACGAGCCGCGGTTGGCCTGCCCACGGGATCGGCTCTCGACGCCGAGTTGGTTGAGACGCTGCGCGCCGTCGCCGCCGAGCTCCGTGAACTCCGTCTGGCGCTGGGCTCCGCCACAAATTCCGCCCCAAGGGCCACGCCTCCGCCGTCATGAACGCCCGCATTCGTGACTTAGTCCTCCGCGCCCTCCGGGTTCCGGCCGCTCCGACTGCTCCGGCCGGCGCGGTCGGCTCGCTGCGCGCATTTCGTGCCGGTCGGAGATTTTATCACTTCCGCCTCGGAGCTTGGGCACTGGCTCAAACCGCTGCACTTGCCGGCATTCTTTTCTACTTCGCCTTCCTCAAACTCGTGCGCGATGAGGTGGAGCGTCTTCGCTCTCTGCCCCCGTCCACCCCAACGGCGACGGCGCCGGCGAGTCCTCCGCCCTCAAGCGCGATCGAGCCAACCGCTGCAGGCGCGACGCCGGTCCCCTCTCCCCCTCACCCCCGGCGCGGGGATCGCGCGGAGCGCAGTCCCATCAAGAAGGCGGCACAGTTCGCCCGTGACTTTCCGCCCTGGGCCTTCCCGACGGCGACCGCCATTGAGTCGGTTTTGCTGATCGGTTTCCTCGCCTCCCTGCCTTTCACCTACGCCCTTGTCCGCCTTGACTACGAATTGCGCTGGTACCTCGTCACGGACCGTAGCTTGCGTATCCGACATGGTGTTACAAAAGTACACGAGATAACGATGAGTTTCGCCAATATCCAGCAGGTGGTGGTACGCCAGAATCCGCTGCAGCGGCTGCTCGGCATCGCCGATCTTGAGGTACAGTCCGCCGGAGGCGGCGCCGCCGCGACGCCAGAGAACGGCTTCTCCGATCCGCTCCATTCCGGCGTCTTTCACGGTGTCGACAATGCCATCGAGATCCGCGATCTCATCCTTGATCGACTCCGCACGTTCCGCGAGGTCGGCTTGGGGGATCCCGACGATGCTGTTTCATCCGTTCCGGGAGAGTCCGCCATCCGGGACACGGCCCGCGAGGTTTTGGAGGAAGCCCGGGCGCTGCGCCGGGCACTCACGCCTCGGATTCCCTCGTGATCGCCGACTCGTCCTTATCTGCTTCCTAGGGTCAATCCCGCGGAGGAAGAGACGGCTGACCCGGCATCCGATCAACCCCGGAGGAAGCGCGGAGCTCCGGCACGCACGGCGTTTCGTCCGAGTCCCGGTAGCACCGGCAAAACCTCACTTTTGCCTCATTTTTCCGCGATTCTCCTCTCCTGACGTCCGGACGGTTTTGGGCTACCCGTATCGCAGCTTTCCAAGTAGCGCATGAATTCTCCCTCATCCTCTCCCGAACTTCCTGCCCTTTCCGTCAGCCTGCCGCGCGACCGCGGCCTCGTCCTGCGGAACCTCGCTGATTTCCAGACCGAGCTCGCCCGCGTGGCGGCCGGTTTTGTGCCAGGCCTGTCGGAGTGGGACCTTCGGTGCGGTCTGCCCTTGCACCTGTTTGCGGACTTCCGAATGGTGCAGGACCTGCGAGTGCGACAGCGAGAACTCGGCGTGATTCCGACGGAGATCCACCTGAGTGGATCCGCGCCCGTCCGGAGTCTGCTGGACTGCCTCTGCGAAGCGCCATCGTCCGCTGACGCACTCGAGGCCATTTACCTGCAGGTCAAACCCCAGCTGCTGAAGTGGATCGAGGCGTTCCTGCATGCGACCCGTAGCGTGTATGATCTTCCCAGCGCGCCGCTCCTTGAAGCCAACCGGGATCTACTGCGGGGGCAGATTGCGTGGGCGAGCGAAGCCCGACCACGTCTCGGAGAACCGGACGCCCTCTTCCAAGCTCGGGTCTTGGTGGCGCTGGGTGATTTGGAGTCGGAGCTGGCCGTCCTCGAGCGCCGGCGCAGCGAGCCGGTTCGGCTTGCCCGCCGGATCGGTCGGCTGCCGCTCGCCGACGGGGTCCTGCCCCGTGGGTTCTCCGCGCGGGCTACGCTGCCGAAGGCGCCGACACCCGAGCGTCCCTACGCGGAGCGCGAGCGCTTTTTTGCCATGAATTTCATGATGGAAATGCAGGCTACGGATTCCTGCGCTTCCATCCTCTTTGAGGCACCCGACATGCCGTGGGACTTCTACTTCGACGCCGCGCGTCACATGTGGGACGAGTCGCGCCACGCTACGTTCGGTGAGCTGAAGCTCAAGTCGCTCGGGATGGCTTTCCACGAAGTTCCGCTTTCCACCACGGCCTATCGTCTCCGGCAGACCCTCACCCCCCATGACCGCTACGCCGCCCTAACCACTCAGGAGGCGGATGCATTCCCGGGCAAGCATGCCGGACTCAAGGCCGCACTTGAGCACCATGACACGGTGGGCGCCATGACCTGGAGCTATGACATCGCCGACGAGACGCAGCATGTCCGCTTTGGTCAAAAATGGCTGCCTGGACTGATCAAGGCGGCGGGGGACCCCCGCAGCCCTGATCAAGTCCGAGCCGATGCCGAGAACTGGCGCGCGAATGTCCTCGCGGTTACGTACCGGCCCGATTCGCTCGGACTGGCTCCGACGCCTACCGCGTGAATCCCCGCCGCGAGTCCTCTTCGCACTTTCTCGATCAGATCCGCGCCCGAGTCATCGTCGCCGGTACTCAGACGATGCCACAGGGGTGGCGGCTCGCGCGCCGTACACTCCCGTACCACGACGTCATCCGGGTCCTCGCGGGCCACGGATCGGTCCGCTGCGGCAGTCGCCAGGCACGCTTCGCCGCTCCCACCTGGCTCGTCCTGCCGGCCCACGAGGCCCACAGCATTCATGGCGAAGAACTCCGGTTTGCCGTGGTGCACGTGGAGTGGACCACCCCAGACCAACGCGACGCACTGACTCTCCTTGCTCCGGAGCTGACCGTCACGCCCGTCCTCAGCCCGGAGCTCGACGACCTTTTTCTCAAGGCGGTCGAAGCGTGGCAGGAACGCACACCTTCCGGTGAAGCGTGCGCGAATCGCTGGATGGAGCTCTGGTTGACCCGCGCCTTCGGCCACAACCTCCCCACGGCACGGCTTGACCCACGACTCGTCGAGGCGCTCGCATGGATTCATCGGAACCTCGGAAAGCCGATTCGGCTCGATGAGCTCTCGCAGGTTGTTGGTCTGAGCACCCCGCACCTTCGCAGCCTTTTCCTGCGACATCTGGGAAATTCGCCCAAGCGGCTACTTCAGGATCTCCGCCTCACTCAAGCCTACGCCCTCCTTGAAGGCGGTGGCATGACCGCCGCCGATACCGCCGCTCGGCTTGGCTGGCGCGACACCTCCGCGTTCGCGAAGAGCTTCCGGCAGCGCTTCGGACTCAGTCCAGGCAGCGTGCGCCGTCGGGCCAGGCCCGGTAGCGTCGTCTAGAATCATACTGAAAATTCAGAGTCCGAATGGGATTGCTAGGGGCGGAAGGCCGTCAGCAGGCTTTCAAAGAGTCATGGCCCAGTACCCCCGCTGGATTCGATTTGCCGCCCTCATCACAGTCGCTGGCACGTGCGGGCTGGAGGCTGCCGACGCGCCGACGAGTACCGTCGACTTCGCACGGGACATTCAGCCGATTCTTTCGGACTTCTGTTATCACTGCCATGGCCCCGACCCGGGCTCGCGGAAGGCCGGCCTGAGACTCGACCAACGGGACGCGGCACTCGCCGGCGGAAAGTCTGGTCTACCAGCCATCGTTCCCGGAGCGCCGGAGCAGAGTGAACTGATCGCGCGGATTTTCAGCCAGGACCCCGAGGAAGTGATGCCATCGCCGGACTCGCATCGGACCCTGACGGATCAGCAGAAGCAGGCGGTGAAGCGATGGATCGAGGAGGGTGCACTGTGGAAGGACCACTGGGCCTTTGTCGCCCCGATCCGACCAGCCCTTCCCGCTCAGGCAGCGACCAGTATCTCGCCGATCGACGCCTTTATCGAGGCACGTCTGGCTCAAGCCGCCATCCCGCTTTCGCCGGAAGCGGACCGGCGAACCCTCCTGCGTCGCGTGACCCTTGACCTGACGGGGCTCCCGCCGACACCGGATGCGATGAATGCATTTCTTGCGGATCCACGACCAGACGCGTACGAGCGCGTGGTCGACGCGCTGCTCGCCTCGCCGCATCACGGCGAACGCTGGGCCCGGCCCTGGCTGGACGTCGCACGCTATGCCGACTCCAACGGCTACTCCGTCGATGCGCCGCGCCAGATCTGGAAGTACCGCGATTGGGTGGTAGGGGCGCTCAACCGCGATCTTCCGTACGATCAATTTGTCATCGAACAACTCGCCGGGGATCTGCTGCCGGACGCCACCCGCGATCAGCGCGTCGCCACCGGCTTCAATCGCAACACCCAGATCAACCAGGAAGGGGGAATCGATCCCGAGCAATTCCGGGTCGAGTCCGTGAACGATCGCGTCGCGACCTTCGGCAGCGCATTCCTCGGGCTAACGCTCTCCTGCGCCCAATGCCACGACCACAAGTTTGATCCCATCTCGCAGCGAGAGTACTACCAGCTCTACGCCTTCTTCAACCAGACCGTCGATGACGGACACGGGAGCAGCAAGCCAGGCGGCGTGTTGGAGTTTCCAGATGAGGCACGCACGGACACCAGTGCGAGTCCCGAGGTGGAGACCGCGCGCTTCGAGCTCTTTTCATATCTTGAAAGCCGTGATCCCGCCCATGTCGCCTGGCGGCCTGAAATCACCCCGGCTGTCCTGGCCCAACTGAAGCCGGAGATGCAGCATAACGTCACGCAGCCCTGGACGCAGCTCACCGCCGGTCAGCGACGTCAGCTCTACGGTTACTTCGTTCGCGACGACGCTGAGTACAACCGGCGCGTGGAGAAGCTCACCGCGCTCGAGCGTAGTCAGAATCGCGTCGTCACGACACTCGTCATGTCAGAGTTGGCCGAGCCACGCACCACGCACCTATTTATCAATGGCGACTTCACTCGCCCGGGCGAGGTGGTCTTCCCCGGCACCCCCGCACTCTTGCCTCCCCTTCGCGTTGCGGGCCCACGCGCTACGCGGCTAGACCTCGCTCGCTGGCTTTTCGATCCCGCGCAGCCTCTTCCCGCGCGGGTGTTCGTCAACCGCGTCTGGCAGGTCTACTTCGGTCGCGGACTCGTCGAGACGGAGAATGACCTCGGCCTGCAGGGCTCGCGGCCGACCCACCCGGAACTTCTCGACTGGCTCGCACTTGAATTCGCCGAGAGCGGCTGGAGCATGAAGGCGCTGCATCGGCGGATCGTGACCTCGGCGACGTACCGGCGCTCCTCGACTGCCCGACCCGATCTGGCGGAGAAGGATCCGCTCAACCTGCTTCTCTCGCATCAGATCCGGCTACGCCTTGATGCCGAGTGGATCCGCGACGTGGGCCTCGCCGCCAGCGGGCTGCTCGTGCCGCGCATCGGAGGCCCGCCGGTCTTTCCGCCGCAACCCGAAAGCGTAATGGGCCTAGGCCAGGTCAATCGCGCCTGGATCACCAGCGAGGGCGATGATCGCCACCGTCGAGCACTCTACACCCACCACTGGCGGGCCACTCCCCACCCAGCCGCCGCGGTATTCGACGCGCCGGACAGCTTCAGTGCCTGCACGCGGCGCGTGCGCTCCAACACGCCGCTCCAAGCGCTCACTCTTCTGAATGACCGACAGTTTTTTGAGTTCGCTCAAGCCCTCGGTGCACGCCTCCAGCGCGCGGCCACCACCGACGACGCACGCCTGCGCGCAGGCTTTGAGCTCTGTGTCTCCCGCGATCCCACTCCTCCGGAACTTGATCGTCTCCGGCGTCTGCTGGCCGACCTGCGCATCCCTGACGGATCCGGCGAAGTCGCGGCGGAGTCCGAAGTCTGGACCACGATCGGGCGCGTTCTGCTGAACCTCGACGAAACCCTCAATCGCTCATGAGCCAGCTCGACCCTCTCCCGCCCGACGCTGCCGCACACCTGCACGCGCTCACGCGCCGCCACTTTCTCAGTCGCTGCGCGATCGGGCTCGGCAGCGTCGCGCTCGCCACCCTGCTCGATCAGTCCGCACGAGCCGCCGGACCCACCCAGCCTGCTGATCCGACTACGCCAAAAGCCCCGCACTTTCCGGCCCGCGCCAAGTCGGTGATCTATCTCTTCATGGCGGGCGGTCCCAGCCAACTTGACCTCTTCGACTACAAACCGCGCCTGAATGAACTCAACGGGCAGCCCGTACCCGACTCACTCGTCGCCGGGAAACGCTTCGCGTTCATGACGACCAGTCACGGCTCGCAGTTGCTCGGGTCACGGCGCGCCTTCGCGCGTCATGGGCAGAGTGGCGCGTGGGTTTCCGACCTCATGCCGCATACGGCCCGGGTCGTCGACGACCTGACCATCGTCAAGTCGTGCGCCGCCGATCTCTTCAATCACGCGCCGGCCAAACTCTTCATGAACACCGGATCGGGCCAGTTTGGACGGCCGAGCATGGGATCATGGGTCACCTACGGGCTGGGCACGGAGTCGCGGAACCTGCCCGGGTTTGTGGTACTCCAGTCCGGCCCGCGCGGGCCCCGCGGCGGATCGGTCAACTGGGGCACCGGATTTCTTCCGACGACGTTTCAGGGCGTGCCCTTCCGCGGCCAGGGTGATCCGATCCTAAACCTCGCCAACCCCGCTGGCGTGTCGTCCGCCCGCCAGCGCCAGACCCTCGACGCTCTCCGCGATCTTAACCTTCAGCAGGCCGTGGCCACCGGGGACGCGGAAATTCACACGCGCATCGCCGCCTACGAGATGGCCAGCCGCATGCAGAGCAGCGCTCCGGAGCTCGTGGACCTCCGGGGCGAGAGCGCCGCCACCCGCGCGCTCTACGGCATCCATGACGACGCGCCCTCGTTCGCCCGCAACTGCCTCCTCGCTCGCCGACTCGTCGAACGTGGGTCGCGTTTCGTCCAGCTGTACCACACCAACTGGGACAGCCATGGCGGCCCGGGCGAGAATCTCCAGAGCGATTTCGAGGCCCGTTGCCGCGAAGTCGACCAGGCGCAGGCTGCACTGGTCACCGATCTCAAGCAGCGCGGACTCCTCAAGGACACCTTGGTGATCTGGGGTGGAGAATTCGGCCGGACGCCCATGGGCGAGAACCGCGACACCACCGGACGGAATCACCACATCGACGCGTTCACGATGTGGTTCGCAGGCGGCGGGACTCCGGCCGGCCGGATCATCGGAGAGACCGATGAACTAGGCTTCAATGCCGTCAAGAACCGCGCGCATGTACACGATCTTCACGCGACGATCCTGCATCTTCTCGGTCTCGACCACCGACGCCTCACCTTTCGTTTTCAAGGTCGCGACTTCCGACTCACCGACGTACACGGACACCTGATCGAGTCGCTGATTGCCTGACCACGAGCAACCCGCCTCGCCCAACGGGAGGCGGTCGCCCCATCGCTCAGGCTAGGCCGGAGCGCCGTTCCGAACGGTCAGGACAGGATATCGCGGACGACGTGTCCATGCACGTCCGTAAGTCGGAAGTTTCGACCCTGGAATTTATAGGTCAGCCGCTCGTGATTGATGCCGAGCAGATGCATGACTGTCGCCTGGAAGTCGTGCACGTGCACGCGTCGATCAACGGCGTTAAAACCAAATTCGTCTGTCGCACCGTAGCTCATTCCCGGCTTCACCCCACCGCCCGCCATCCAGAGGGAGAACGCATAAGGGTGATGGTCGCGCCCCCAGTTCTTCACGTCATCAATCTTACCCTGCAGGAACGGCGTCCGGCCGAACTCTCCACCCCAGATCACCAAGGTATCCTCGAGCAATCCCCGCTGCTTAAGATCCCGGATGAGCGCGGCGGAGGGGGCATCGGTATCATCGCACTGGATTTTTAACTGCGAATTCAGGTTCCGATGCTGATCCCAGCCCGCGTGCATCACCTGGATGAAGCGGACCCCGCGCTCCGCGAGCCGACGTGCCATGAGACAGTTGTAGGCGAAGCTCCCCTGTCGCCGGACGTCCGGTCCATACATGTCCAGGACCGACGCCGACTCTTGGGAGAAATCCGTCAACTCCGGCACGCTGGTCTGCATGCGGTACGCCATCTCGTACGCGGCGATGCGCGTCGTGATCTCCGGATCGCCGAAGTCCTCGCGCTTGATCTCGTTGAGATGCGCGAGGTCGTCGAGCAGTCCGCGCCGGACCTCCCGACTCATGCCGGGGGGATTCGACAGGTAAAGCACGGGGTCGCCGCTGCCGCGAAAGGCGGCGCCTTGGTACTTACTCGGAAGGAAACCACTGCCCCAGTAGAAGTCGTAGAAGATTTGGCCGCAGCTCGCTTCCTTGTCGCGCGATGTCATCACGACAAACGACGGCAAGTCCTCGTTCTCGCTCCCCAGCCCGTAGCTCAGCCATGCGCCCATGGAGGGACGCCCCGCCATTTCGGAACCGGTCAGGAAGTAGGTGATGCCCGGTGCATGATTTACCGACTCCGTGTGCATCGACTTGACGAAACACAGTTCGTCCGCGATCTCCGCCGTCCGTGGGAGGAAGCTGGAGATCCAGGCCCCGGACTGGCCGTGCTGAGCGAACTGGGTGATTTCTCCCAGCACCGGTCGCTCGGCCTGGTCACCGGTCATCGTCGAGAATCGCTTGCCGCCGACGACCGCATCCGGAATCTGGCGACCGTGCCACTGCTTGAGCGCGGGCTTGTAATCGAATAGATCAACGTGCGACGGAGCCCCGTTTTGAAACAGGTAGATGACCCGCTTGGCCTTGGGCGCAAAGTGCGGCAACTCCGGCAGGCCCGGGACGCCACGACGAGACGGAGGCGCAGCGAACAAACCATCCCTGCTCAAAAGCGAGGACAGGGCGGCGGTGCCCAAACCCAGAGCCGAGCGGCCGAAGAATTGGCGACGGGTGAAGAGGGCGTGTCCCTCGGTCAGTGGATCCATGGGATTATTCCTTGCAGAGGGTTTCGTCGAGATTGAGGACAAGCGCACACAGCGCGGTCCACGCCGCATGCTCAATCGGATCGAGTTCGGACGGCCGGGGCGCCTCACCGCTGCTCGCAAGCAGACGCGCCGCCGCCGAATCGGCACCATACTGCGTCCGAAGCGTCGCGAGCCTTGCGCCGAGGATGCGCAGCTCGTCTGCCCGCACGGAGCGCGCCAGAGCCAGTCGATAGATGCGGTCGATGCGCGACGCGTCGTCGCGCGCGCTCTCCACGAGCACTCGCTGAGCGAGGACGCGGGCGGCCTCGACGAACGCGGGATCGTTGAGCGTGACCAGAGCGTGCATCGGCGTGTTGGTCCGCGCCACCTTGACGGTGCAGACCTGCCGCGTACCGGAATCGAAGAACGACGTCGGGCCCACGATGCGCCGCCAGAACACATAAAGGCTTCTTCGATAGAGATCCTCACCGCGTCCTTGGACGTACTTTTTCACCCCAAAGGTCGCTTCCTCCCAAATCCCGGCGGGCTGATAGGGCAACACGCCGGGCCCGCCAGAGCGCTCGACGAGCAGTCCGGCGGCCGCAAGGGCCTGATCGCGGAGCATCCACGACGGCAATCGATGACGCGTTCCCCGCGCGAGGAGCCGATTCTCGGGATCCTTTTCCAACAAGGCCGGGGCCACGCGGGAAGATTGGCGGTACACGGAACTCGTCACGATGAGACGGTGCAGCGCCTTGGTGTCCCAGCCAGACCGCACGTACTCAGTGGACAACCAGTCAAGCAACTCGGGATGAGACGGCGCCTCGCTCTGCACGCCAAAGTCCTCAGCGGTCTTGACGAACCCTACCCCGAAGAACGCCTGCCACGCGCGATTGACGGCGGTCCGTGCGCCGAGCGGATTTTCGGCGGAAACGAGCCAGCGAGCGAGATCGAGGCGATTCATGCGCCCCGCAGGGGTAGAGGTCGACCGGAAAACCTCCGGAACTGCCCCCTCGACCCGGGTCGTGGTGCGCGCCTCGTAGTTCCCGCGCGTCAGCACCACCGTCTCGCGACGGTTTTCGATTTCGTCCATGATCATCACCCGAGTGACCTGCCGGAGCGCGTCGTCCCGCTCACGCGCCGCCTGCACCAGACGCTCCAAAGCGCCGACATACTCCGGCTGGCTGGCTCCCTTGAAATGCGCGATCGCCTCGTTGAGTGCGCTCACCGAGCGCTCGCTTGGCGCGACGGCCGCAAAGTTCTGCGGGAGTTTGCCCGGGAGGGCCTGCGCGGACGGCGCGGCGGCCAAGGGCGCGTCTGCCGCACGAGGGAACAGTGCTCGCTCACGCTCCTCGACGTCCTTCGCGATGACCGCGACGCGCTCCCGCGCGACCTGCACAGCGAGCGCCTCAGCGGGCGTGGGCAACTCCAGCAACGGGGGCACCTGCCCCGGGCGGCCGTTGGGCGGTGCGCCCGTCTCCGACATCTGATTGAAGATGTCATACATCGAAAAGTAGTCCGTGTGCTTGATGGGATCGAATTTGTGATCGTGGCAACGAGCGCAAGAGAACGTCAGACCCATCCAGACGGTACCCGTGGTCTCCACGCGATCGAACACGTTCTCCACGCGAGTCTCCTCCGGGATGCGTCCGCCTTCTCCGTTGAACATGGTGTTGCGGTTGAACCCGCTGGCAATCCGCTGACCCACCGTCGCATCAGGCAAAAGGTCGCCCGCCAATTGCTCGATGCTGAACTGATCGTACGGCATGTTGGCGTTCAGGGCATCCACTACCCAGTCGCGCCACGGCCACATGGTGCGCTCCGGATCACCCTGAAAGCCGTTCGTGTCCGCGTACCGGGCGAGATCGAGCCAGTCCCACGCCCAGCGCTGTCCGTAGCGCGGCGAGGCGAGTAGTCGGTCCACCTGGCGCTCGTAGGCATCCGGCGAGGGATCCGCAAGGAAGGCGTCGACTTCCTCTGGAGTCGGCGGGACTCCCGTCAAATCCAATGCCACCCGCCGCAACAACTCCGCGCGGCCCGCCTCAGGCGAAGGCGCGAGACCTTGTTCCGCGAGACGAGCAAAGACAAAGGCATCGATCGGCGTGCGCTCACGCGCCTGCAACGCGCCGGACGGAGACACCGGCACCTCCGGGCGCACCGGAGGAGTGAACGCCCAGTGCGAAGACCACGGAGCGCCCTGCTCGATCCACTTCTTCAAGATCGCGATCTCGTCCGCCTTGAGTCGCCGCACCGACTCCGGCGGCGGCATGATCTCGTCCTCGTGCGGACTGATCAGTCGCTGGTACAGATCGCTTTCCTCGACCGATCCGGGAACGACCACCGAGACACCGTTCTTGCTCCGAAACAGACCCTCACGTTCATCGAGTCGCAAGTCCGCATGACGCGTGGCGGAGTCCGGCCCGTGGCAGTGAAAACACGCGTCCGAAAGGATCGGTAGGACCTGTCGGTTGAAATGGATCGGCGCCTCCGCGCTCCGCCCCGCAGGCAGGCTCACCCAGAGCGCAACCAGCAACTGTAATCCGAGAAAGAGGTGAAGCCCGCCGATCCGTCCAAACATGGAGCGGAACGTAGCGCGCAGGGAACCGCACGCAACGTTTCGCGCGTTAAATTTCCCGGGCCTGATTCGAACCGATCAGAGCCAGCCCGGACGATATTCTTTCGTCACGAAACGGTTCGCCTCCGGAAGATTGGTCACCCGTAGAGCCGCCGAGTCCCACTCGATCCGCCGCCGCGAACGAATCGCGACGTTGGCCAAGAGCACCGATTCGGTAAACGGCCCTGAATATTCAAAGTTGGAACCCGGAAGCGCCCCACCCTTGCAGCCGACCAACCACTCCGCAAAGGGACCATCCTTCACGCGAGGAATGGTGCGCGGAGGCAGGCTGGACGCCCGCTCGCGCATCTTCACTTCAGGAATGATCCGCACCGAATCGTAGTAGAAGCTGCAGAGAACGGTCGCTTTCGAGCCAAACAGAATCGTGCCGGCCTCGGGATTCAGATCGCGCCCCATCTCCAAGTCCGGTGGCAGGACCGGCAGCAATCCACCGTCGGACCACGTGTACTTGACCGGTGGCATCTTGCCGCGCGCTGGAAAGTAGTTGGTCACCACGGAAGCGAGGGGCGAGGCGACCTCTGAGGCACCGGTCGAAATCGCCTCAACTGCGGTCGGAGCGCCGAGGCCGAGCGCCCAGTAAGCGCCGTCCATGATGTGGCAAGCCACGTCACCGAAGGCTCCGGTCCCGAAGTCCCACCAACCGCGCCACTTGAACGGGAGATACGCCGGATCGTAGTTGCGCGGCGAGGCCACACCGAGCCAAGCGTCCCAGTTGAGCGTCGAAGGAACCACCGGCAGAAACTTCGAGTGATCAGGAGGCGCAAACGTTCCGACCGGCGCACGCCACGGCGGGTAGAACGGACGATCCGTCCAGCTCACCACCTCGTGCACGTCACCCAAAACTCCAGCGTCAACCCACTCCTTGAGCAGGCGGCAGCCGTCGCCGGCGTGTCCCTGATTCCCCATCTGGGTCACGACCTTCTTCTCGCGCGCGACGCGCGCCAACTCGCGCGCCTCCCAAATCGTGTGGGTCAGCGGCTTCTCGACGTAGACATGCTTCCCCAAACGCAGCGCGGCGAGCGCAGCCGGGAAATGCATGTGGTCCGGGGTGGAGATCGTGACCGCATCGATCTGGTTACCGAGCTTGTCGAACATCTTCCGGAAGTCGTCGAATCGCTCCGCTCCCGCCGCCCGGGCCGCGGCCTCCGAATGGCGCTCCTGGAACTTCTTCAAGGTGCCATCCGCACGGTCGGAATCGACATCGCAAAGTGCCACGATGTTCTCGTTGCGCACTCCCTCGACCGCTGCCCCGCCGCGGCCGCCGACTCCGATGACCGCGACGTTCAGCCGATTCAGTGGCGAAGGGGTGCCGGCGGGCTGGGAACGAAGCACGGCTGGGAACGCGAGAGCGCTCGCGGCCACGGAGCTGGTTTTCAGGAACGAACGACGACTCAACGAAGGCATGGGAGGAGGGTAAGGCTAAGGGTTAACCGGGGTACGCGATGAACCGACGCCAGCGGCACCCACGTTGCTTCCACGCTGAGAAATTCAACGCGCCGCGCAAGCCCACGCTGGCAAGAAGCGGACGGTTTGGGATTGCCCGAAGCGGTCCGTCCACAAAGCCTGTGCCCGCGATGGAGCTGCACGTCCTGCCCTCGGGTCCGATTCAGACCAATGCCTACCTGCTCGTCGCGCCCGCGCTTCGCGAAGCCGTCCTGATCGACGCTCCCGAGGGTATCTGGGCGAAGATCGAGCCTCTGCTTCGCGCCAGCCAAGCCACGCTCCGCGAGGTATGGATCACGCACGGCCACTGGGACCACACGCAGGGTGGCGCAGAGGTGGTCCAACGATCCGGCGCGCGCGTCCGCGCCCACCGCGCCGACCAGCCGTTGATCGAGACGCCAGAGGTCATGACGGTCTTCCTGCGAGGCGGCATCCGAGTCGATCCGATCCACGTCGACCATTGGCTGACTCCCGGCGAGCGCTGGGAAGCACTCGGGGCGCCGGTCGAGTGCCGCCACGTGCCCGGCCATTGCCCGGGCAACGTCCTCTTCTATTTCTCCTCCCTCGGCGCGGCCTTTGTCGGCGACGCTCTTTTTGCGGGCAGCGTCGGACGCACCGACCTTCCCGGGGGCAGCGCCGCCACCTTGGCCGAGAGCATCCGCACGCAGATCTACACGCTGCCCGATACGACGGTCGTCTATTCCGGCCACGGTCCGTCAACGCAGGTCGCGGAAGAGAAGATCCATAATCCCTTCGTGCGTGCATGAACCCCACCCCCGATGCCGTCCACGAGGGATTCATGCGCCGGGCGCTGGAGCTCGCGCGGCGTGGCTGGGGCCAAACCGCCCCGAATCCCATGGTGGGGGCGGTCATCGTGGAAGACGGTCGCATCGTGGCCGAGGGGTACCACGCCCAGGACGGCGGTCCACACGCTGAGCGAGTCGCACTCGAGGCCCTCGGCCGCACACCCCGCCCCGACGCCACCCTCTACGTCACCCTCGAACCGTGTTCCACCACCGGGCGCACCGGTGCCTGCTGTGACCGGATCCGGGGCTCTGGCCTGCGACGGGTGGTGGTCGGCGCGACCGATCCCTCGCCAAGCCATGCCGGTCGTGCCTTCACCCTCCTGCGCGACGCGGGTATCGAGGTGATCTCAGGCGTGCTGGAGCGCGAATGCGCCGACCTCAATCTCATCTTTAACCACTGGGCCGCGCGCGGTACACCGTTGCTCGCGGCAAAGGTCGCCACGACTCTCGACGGAAAGATTGCCACCCGGATGGCTGACTCCAAGTGGATCACCGGCGAAGAGGCGCGGGCGGATGTCCATCGCTGGCGCCGCCTTTTTCCCGCCATCGCCGTCGGCGCGGGCACCGTCGCAACGGATAATCCGAAACTCACCGCACGCTCCGCCGGCGAGGAGTGGTGCCCGTGGCGATTCGTCTTCGACGGACGGCTCCGGCTGTGGAACGAACGTAATCTGCCGGGGCTCTTCACCGATCAATTCCGCCACCGCACCATCGTCGTGACGACGCAGCACGGAGGCTTGGGCTACGTGCGCAAGCTCCGCGATCTCGGTGTGCAGGTCTGGATCGTGCCTTCGCCCACGCAACGGGTGAACCTCGCGGAATTCCGCCGGCGCTGCGCCGAGGAACGGATCAGCGGCATCTTCATCGAAGGCGGCTCTCAGCTGATCAGCGAACTCATCCAGCTCCGCGAACTCGACTACCTGATGGTCTATCGTTCGCCGATGCTCTTCGCCGACGACCGGGCCAAGAGTGCCTTCAGTGGCCTACGGACCGAGCGCCTCGGAAACGCGGTACGCCTACGCGATGTCCGTCACGAGACGTTCGGCGACGACTTCCTGACTCGGGGCCACGCAGTGTATCCGGAAAAAATGTACGTTGATGAGACTGTATTTAGCCTCGGGTAACGTACACAAAGTCGCTGAGTTTCAGGAGCTCGCCCGGTCTTCTGGTCTACCGATCGAGATCGTGTCCGCTCGCGCTGCAGGCGGCATGCCCGCCGTCAACGAGGATTCCGGGACCTTTGTGGGAAATGCGACAAAGAAAGCCCTCGCCCTGCTGTCGGCACTGCCGGCACAGAGCTGGGTCCTCGCGGACGACAGTGGACTCTGTGTGGACGCGCTCCACGGCGACCCGGGCGTAGAGTCGGCCTACTACGCTGGCCCCGAAGGCGACCCCGCCGCCAACCTCCGCAAGTTGGTCGAGGAACTCCGCGACGTACCGCAGGAGCGCCGCGGGGCGGCATTTCACTGCGTCCTCGTGCTCGTGGGCACCTCCCACCCGGCTCAGGCCTTCGCCGGGATTTGTCCCGGCACGCTCCGCGAGATTCCAGCGGGCGGCGCCGGCTTCGGGTACGACCCACTTTTTGTGCCGGAAGGCGAGACGCGCACGTTCGCCGAGATGCCGGAGTCGGAGAAGAACCAACTCAGCCACCGCGCCCGCGCGTGGGCCAAACTCGCCGCCTACCTGCGCACCCTGGCATCTGGAGTCGATCGTCGACCCGGGTCATGATCATTGCCCTCTCCTTCTTCGCCCTGTGCGGCATCTGGGCGCTGCTCTTTGTCCGGCGCGTCGTACCCCACCTCAACCTCGCCGCCTCGCTCGGAGCCGCCGGCGCCCTTCTGCTTGTCGTCTCCTGCTGGCTGCCCTTCGCCCTCGCGCGTACCTTCGGTCTCGCGCAGTCCATCCCTGCGACCTTTCTCGTTCTTACGGCCCTGCTGGTCATTGAAGTGCGCGCGGTCCACCGCTCGCCCCGACGCTGGCAGCGAACCGTTGCCGTGGGGCGCGGAGCCGCGCGGCGCGCGAAGTCCCTCACGTCGCTTGGATTGTTTGCGCTGTGGGGTTTTCACGTCTGGGGACACTGGTTGCACTGCCTGCATCCACGCGACGGGGCGCTCTGGAGCGCCGGGGCAGGCTGGGAGGACCAGTCATTCCATGCCGCTCTCGCGACCTCCTTTGCGTACGGCGACAACCTCACTCGGCTGAGCTACCCCCACCTGCCGGACTGGCCTCTCGGCTATCCGTTCCTGCCCGATTTTCAAGCGGGCTGGCTCCATGCCGCTGGCGTGTCGCTCTCGGATGCGTTCTGGATCGGTAACATCGTCACTTCCGGCGTGTTTCTTCTCTCCGCCGCAGCTCTGCTGCGGTCATGGCTGCAATCTCGCGCCGCTGGCCTACTTGCGCTGCTGGTCTGGCACTTGGCCGGAGGCTTCGGACTGGCCGCTCTCGCAGTGCTCTGGAGCGATTCCCCGTCGTGGTCCGCGGCGTGGCTCGCCCGCGACTACGCGAACGACTGGGAACTCGGCCTCCATTTTCATAATCTCACCACCGCGATTGTCTGGCCGATGCGCGTGGCCCTCTTTGGGCTCGCAACGGCCGCGGGCATCGCGCTGCTAATCCGACACTTGGTTGTCGGCACCCCGTGTCGACGGAGGGGCTTCGTGCTCGCCGGTGCCACCGCCGGCGCCCTCCCCTTGGTCAGCGCCCACGCACTCGTCATCCTAGTCTGTGTGGTCACACCCCTATTCTGGCGTCATTCTCCCTGGCAACGCCGGGTCGGATGGTCACTGGCCACACTTACCGGCGCGTTGCTCGCGTTGCCGCAGATTTTGTGGACCCAAGTCCAACTCACGCAGTCCGAGCCTCCTTTCCTGCGCTGGTCCCCGGGCTGGATGACGGGAATCGGCGGCGATCATCCTGGGATGGCCATGGCGCAGCACTGGGCGTGGAACACCGGTGTATGGATGACCCTCGGGGCTGCTGCGTGGTTTTTTGCGGGGAGGCACTTTCGGCGGGAGACGGGGGGCTGGTGGCTCCTGTTGCCTCTCGGCTATCTCTGGGCCTTCCAACCCTTCGTCTTCGACAATCTCAAGCTCTTCGCCGCGACGGCGCTCGCGGCGGCCGCAGGCGGTGCGTGGTGGCTGCTCCGAGCATGGCGAGCGGGTCCAGCTGGCGGCGCCGCCGCCGTGATGCTCGCCGTACTGATGAGTGCGTCGGGCATCCAGTCGATCATCTCCGAGTGGCGCCGTCCGGCAGTGATCTCGAACGCCGACGAGCAGCGTTTCGCGCAACTGGTCCGCGAGCACACTCCGCCCGGCGCCCTGCTCCTCACGGGTCCACAACTCAATCACCCGGCGCTGATTCTCGCCGGTCGCCGCGTCGTCGCCGCCAACCCATCGGGAATGACACTCCATGGGGTACCCGGCATGACCACCCGCACGGAAGCAGTCGCGGCGATCTACCGCGGAGGCCCCTCCGCGCGCGACGCCCTGCGCGCGAGCGGCGCAGAGTGGATTATCCTCGGACCGATGGAGCGGGCGGCATTCCCCGACCTCGATGCCGGCTTCATCGCCGAACTCTCCACCGTCGTCGCCGCCACGGCAGACTGGGAGCTGCGCCGAGTCCGTACCCCAACCGCCTCACCTTCAGGCTGAAAAGCAGCGTCTGAAGGATTCCCGCTTTTCCTCTTGCTGCCACCGCGGTCGCCCCCTTTTCTCTCCACTCCCGTCGCGAGACGGGTGACAGAGATGAGATCGGGGCGTAGCTTAGCCTGGTAGAGCGCTACGTTCGGGACGTAGAGGTCGTGAGTTCGAATCTCACCGCCCCGACCATCTTCACCCTTACGAGGGAAACAGTTTGCGCAAACCTGCGCAGAGTGCCCCATTTTGGGCATGTCAACGGACGCCAACCGGACCCCGCGACGGACTCCAAAGCGGACGCCACGCGGATTCACCCTGATTCACCGCCCGGACAGACCCCTGCCCTATGGCGTGCGCTGGAGGTCGGCGACCGGCCGGCACTCGCGGCAATTCCCCACCGAAGGCGAAAGATCCGCCTTCATCGCCACTCTTGCCAGCCAAGGAAAGGAGGCGCGCAAGGAGATGCACGTTCTCCCGCCGGCGGAGGCCGCCCGCTGGGAGGAGTTTCGGCGCATTACCGGCAACGCCGACTTGCTCGAAGTCGGCAGATTCTGGGCCGAGAAGCACCGCCCTCTCCCCCTCGAGGAAGCCGTGCGGCGCTACCTGGACGCGCAGACGGAACGGAAGATTGCGAGGGATACCGCCACCCATCGCGCCCTTCACCTCGACCGCTTGGTCAAGTATCTCGGCGCGGATCGCCCGATCGGCAGGATCGCCGCCGCCGACTTCCGCACCTGGCTCTCGACGCTCGTTCTCGAAAATCGTCCGGCAAGCCCGGCCTCGCGGCGCCACCACCGCGCCAACGCCTGCCGTCTCTGGACGTGGCTCCGGGCGGAGGGTTTGGTGCAAGGCGATCCGTTCGCGGCGGTCGACATCGACGAAGAGGAGGACGGCGAGATTAACCTCCTGACCGTCGAGGAAGGCCGGCACCTGTTCGCCGTGAACCGAGACCACCCGAGCGTGGCGAAGCTCGCCCTTGAGGCTTTCGCCGGACTGCGTTTTTCGAGCGCTGCCCGGCTCGTCTTGGCTGATCTCAATCTCGCGGAACGCGGCATCACGCTGCCCGGCAAGAAACACAAGAGCGGCCGACGGCACTACATCGACGGCTTGCCCGGCAACTGCTGGAGTTGGGTCGAGCGCGCGCGAGCATCCTGCTGGCAGACGGCGCCGCGAATGTACGCCGCACACAAGGCGGAGATGTTCAAGGCCGCCGGCTTCGTCGGCGAGCGCTTCCGAAACTGCCTCAGGCATAGCTTCGCAAGCTACCACTGCGGCGCCTTCAAGAATCCCGGACTCACCGCCACGCTGTTGACCCATCGCGCGCAGGATGTCCTTTGGAAGCACTACCGAGGCCGCGCGACGGAGAGGGACGGGCTCGCGTGGTTTCAGATTCTGCCGAGCACGGAGGCCGCCAATGCCTAAGGGAACCAAGGTACTCCGAGCGCCTCCCCCGCAACTGGCCGACTTCTGGGGCGTGCCCTTCTGCCGGCCGGAGGTTCAAGAGATCCTGAAAGAGCTCCGCGCCTGGGATCTTCCACGCGAATTCGTGGCCTCCTATATCCACCACGCCTACAGCGCCGCGCGAGCGTTTGCCGAAAGGCCGCAGAAGTACCACGAGGAAGCCCTCTTCTTCCTCACGCCTGGGCAATGGAAGGAAAACGGATGGTTTTTCCGGCTGTGCGCCGCGATTTGCGAAGCCAACGCAAACCCAACCGTTACCGAACAGATCATCGACGCCGCCGAGAGGTACTCCCCATGGAACAACTGGGAGAAACGCCAGACGATTGACGAAGGCGCTTACGTGCTCCTCAAGGAATTCGAAATCAAGAGAACGCGCTCCTACGTCGCGAAGGTGCTCCACAATGAGCGTAAAAGGCGAAGCCTTATCAGGGATGAGTGGGAGACCTGGCATCCGCAATTCTGGCGCCCCTGTACCCTCAAGAACCTCGAGTGTTCCCGTGGGTGGCTCGAGGATGACCACCGGCCATCACGTCATCGCGGTTCATCTCGCGCAACTCGAGCGTTCCCGTGATTTGATCGCCAGAGTTAAATAGTGTTACCCGCCCCCGCGAATTTAGGAATACTCGAGGTGTCGCTCGAAGTCTGAATGGGTCTAATTGGGTAGGTCGCAATGATCGCGACCCAACCTGATTCAGACCGCCGCCTGCGCGATTCGTCGTGGGCGATGTTCAGATACAACTACTCCGCGGAGAGGCGCGCCGCCTTTTACGCGTTCGTGAAGAGAGTCGGCCTGCCGCACATCCGGCTTGGAAGCCGGAAGATGCTCTTCGATCCGGTTGCCGTGGAGGCTTTCGAGGCCCGCCGATCCCTGGGAGGAGAACGCGCGTCAGCCTCCCTCGCGATCGTTCGTCCGCGCAGCACGGAGCACCAAAGATGAGCGCCGCGCCACGTGACCCCTTGCTCGAGCGGCTCGACCGGATCGAGCGAATCCTAAGCGACCTTGCGCCGCTGGTTACCAGGAAGGAAACGCAGGAGGAGCACGCGCGCCGCATCGGCATCAGTCGCCGTGCACTCGTGTACCGTCTCGCGAAGGCCCGGGCCCGTCTCGCCGTGAAAGAGGTGCAGACGTGACGCACCCAACGTTCGACCGCGCGGCCGCGTATCGCCTGCGCCGCGCCTCGTCGAGGCGTGGTCTGCGAAGGTGATCCGCGTTTGTGGCATGGAGCGCCTCAGAACCTTGAAACCGCAGAACAACTGACAATGACCGACTTATCACGTCCCGGAGCCTCATCCCGAGGGCTCGTTGCCGCCGGCGTGCGGCACGTCGAAGCACCGGAAGCCGCCGCCCGTCAAGCCATCGACCGCTCCGCCCTGGACCGTGCCAAGGAGACGGTGGGAATCACGGACCTGTGGCGCCACCTGGGATTGCCAGAGGAGCCCCGCCGTTCCTGCCGCTCGCCCTTTCGTCGGGACCTGCACCCGTCCTTCTCAATCTTCGCGTGCGGGCGCCTGTGGAAAGACCACGCGACCGGAGACGCCGGAGACGCCGTTTCCTTCCTCAAGCGCGCCGCAGGCTGCTCCACCGCCGAGGCCATCGCCCGACTGATCGACATTGCAGGCACCGCCCCGGCCCCGGCGCCTCGCCACGCCCCGGCCCCGCGGGAGCTCACCTTTCCGCCGCTCATGGTGCCGCGCATCATCGACCTTGCGGACCTGCAACACCTCAGAGGGTGGCCGCTCTTTGCCGGCCTCGAGATTGCGCACCGCCGGGGGATGTTCTGGACGTGCCGCAAGATCGACAACGGAACCGACCGCCTCGCCTGGCTGCTCACCGACTCCGCCCGGCACGCGGCCCAGGTGCGACGCATGGACGGCCAACGGTGGGAGAAGATCGACGCGAAGGCTTGGACCCTCGCCGGCTCGGATGGCAGTTGGCCGATCGGTTGCGCCGACATAGGGGACCGGCCGATCGTCGCCTTTTGCGAAGGCGGCCCGGACCTGCTCGCCGTCCTCACCTTGGCGTTTTTGCACGACCGGCACCACCGCGTTGCCGCAGTCTTAATGGCAGGAGCCTCCGCCGGAATCTCAAGCGACGCCCTCGCCTACTTCCGCGGGAAGCGTGTCCGCATCTTTGAGCACCGCGACGCCGCCGGGGAGCGGGCGGGAACACGGTGGGCGGCCCAACTACGGGAGGCCGGCGCCGCAGTCGATGGCCTCAGGCTCGCCCAGCCCTGCAAGGACTTGAGCGACGTTCTCGCCGCGACCGACGCCGAGCACCTGGAGCCGCCCCTGGACATTTTCGCGGGAATGGAGGACCACCTTTGAACGCAAGAATCATCGACTACACCCCGGCGCCCCCGATCACCGGGGAGGCCCTCGGATACGGGACCGACCTCGACGCCTCGCTCCGGTTCGCCACCGCCGCGGCCGGTCACCTCCGTTACGTGCCGGGCATAGGCTGGCACTCCTGGGACGGCCGACGGTGGGCGCCAGGAGCCGACGGCGCCGCCATGGAAACCGCCAAGGGCTGCACGCGCCAGTGGACGCTCAAATGGTACAACTCGAGCGACGAAGGCCGGGAGGCTCGCGTAAAGGCCGCCCTCACCCTCGAGAACGGAGGCCGCATAGAAAAGGCCGTCATCCTCGCCCGCACCGACCAACGGCTTGCTGTTGACCACGCCCGCCTCGACGCCGACACCTGGCTTCTCAATGTGGAAAACGGGACCCTCGACCTGAGGACCGGCAAGCTCCGCCCCCACTCCCGCGCCGACCTCATCACCAAGCTTGCCCCGGTCACCTACCGGCCCGATGCGACCCACCCCGCTCTCGAGGCCGCCCTTGCCCTGGCCGAGTCATCGGCTGCGGGGATGGCCGACTTTCTGGCAAGATGTATCGGCGCCGCCCTCACCGGGGATGCCACCGTGGAATCGCTTTTTCTGCTCCAGGGTGACGGCGGGAGCGGAAAGACGACCCTCTCCGAAGGCGTCGCCTCCATGCTCGGAGACTACGCGTGCAAACTGCCGTTCGAATCGTTTTGCCTCAGCCACCGCGGACGCGGCCCAGGCCAAGCCTCCCCCGACCTCATCGAGCTACGGGGCGCCCGGTTCGCCTACGCTTCCGAAGGTGACCAATCCGCCCGCCTCGACGCCGGAGTGGTCAAGATGCTCACCGGAGGCGAACCCATCTCCGCGCGCGCCCTCTATCAAATGCCGATCACGTTTCCGCCGACGTGGAAGCTTTGGCTTGTGAGCAACTTTGACCCCAGGTGCGACTCGGAGGACAGCGGACTGTGGCGCCGCATCATCAAGCTACGGTTCGCCGCCATCCCACCGGAGAAACGCGACCCCACCGTGAAGGAGGCCCTTGCGACCGATCCCGGCGCCCGCTCCGCCCTCCTGGCGTGGGCGGTTCGCGGCTGCCTCGACTGGCAGACCCGCGGACGCGGACGCGGAGGCCTCGCCCTTCCTGCCGCGGTTGAAGGCATCACCGCCGAATACCGCAGCAAGATGGACTCGCTTGCCCTCTGGTGGGAAGCGTTGCTCGACGACGGCGCCAGGCTCGACCCCTACGGCCGCGCCTTAGTGGGGGACGTTCGCCGGCATTATGAGGACTGGTGCTCGACCGAAGGCGCCACCCCATGCCAGTCCCGCCGCTTCAACGCCTACCTCCAGGGGAAAGGCCTAACCCGCCATCGTGGTCACGGAGGAGTTAAACAATGGCAAGGGCTAGAGTTTATCGAAGGGTGACCACCGGTGACCACATTCCCAAAAGTTCCCTACGCGTGCGCGTTAGAAAGTTTGGGGAAAGCGGTCACCTTTGGTCACCGGAGCGATTTTCCTTTGCGTTTTCGAACCGATGAGCACCCCCACCGCCGCACCCAGGTTAAGCCGCCTTCGATCGGAATGTAGGTGATGTCCATCGCACAGACTTGGTTGCGCCGATCAATCAGCAAGCGGCGTAGCAGGTAGATCTGAACGGGCATCCCAACTAAACCCAAGAGCGTTCAGTCGTTTGCGCTGATCGGGCGTTAAACTCTTCTTGTTCGATCGCTGCCAGATCACCCAACCGCCCAAGTTGATCCCATCCTCTTTATGCTTCGCGGGCACCCGACAATGGCCTACGCGCTTACGAAACTTATGCAATGCCGCAAAATCTTGTTCCCATAACTCAGCTTGCGGATCCCAGCTGAAACCAAGCCGGTTGAGCCGATTTAACCGATCAGGCGTTAACCCCTTTTTCCTAGTCCGCTGGGCGCTAACCCAAACACCCAATTTAAGCCCGTCCATTTTGTGCCCTTGTGGCACCCGACAATGGCCTTCCCGCTGTTTAAACTGCCGCAACGCTGCAAAACCTTTCTCCCACTTCACTTCCCTAGGATCCCAGACGAAACCGACAGACTTCAGCCGCTTTAATCGATCAGGCGTTAACCCCTTTTTCCTGCTTCGCTGTGTGTTCACCCACGCACCCAAGTTAAACCCGTCCTCTCCGTGCCCCATCGAAACGCGACAATGGCCTTCCCGCTGCTTAAACTGCCGCAACGCCGCAAAACCATTTTCCCACTTTATATCTCTAGCATTCCACACGAAACCTATAGAATTTAGCCGCTTTAATTGATCCGGCTTTAATTTTTCTTTGTAAAATCGCTGTGTGTTCACCCAAGCACCGAAGTTAAACCCGTCCTCTTCGTGCCATCGTGGAACGTGGCAATGGCCTTCCCGCTGGTGGTACATCTGCAGCAGCGCAAAGCCTTGTTCCCATTTATCCGCTAACGGATCCCAGCTGAAATCAAGACACTTTAGTCGCGTTAATTGATCCGGGCTTAATTCTTTTTTTCTTCTTCGCTGGTTACTCACCCAAAAACCCAAGTTGAGCCCGTCCATTTCGTACCCTTGTGGCACCCGACAATGCCCCTCACGCTTATGAAACCGCTGTAACAATCCATACCACTCATCCCAACCCATCCCCAGACGATCAACGATCTCAACGTCAATACTTCGCCTTAACTCATCTAAATCAATCGCAGGGCCGATGACTTCAACTTTCTCATGAAGACTCTTCGGGTTAAACTTATCGCCGCGCCCTTTGGCCTCCTTCATCTCGCGGATTAAGTCTACAAGGTCGTCGTCGTTCTCTAGCATCGCACCGAGCACCATCGCAACCTCGTCGAAACCTGAACGCGCTAGAGCCTCAGCTTCGGTTTCATTTTTCTTCTGCTCGATGAAAATCGGCACCACTATGTAGCCCAACTTCTTGTTCGTGGCCTTTGATTGGCGCATCGCCCGCCCAGCCGCTTGCGCGATATCGATTTTTGATTTTCGCGGATCCACAAACGCCACCATGTCCACGGAAGGCACATCAACGCCTTCCGTTAGGCAGCGGGCATTTGTGATTAAACCTCGCTTCGCCAATTTGAAGTCTTCGAGTGTCACTTTGCGACTGGCGGCGCTTTGACCGCCGTTCACATGGAAAACATCAAAGCCTTTAACGTGCTCGGAGAATCCCTGCGCACCATCGCTCGCGAATTCCTCCGCTAACTTAACGCGGGAGTGGAACGTGATGATCTTCGACGCGGAGGTCTTCTTAATAGCTCGTTTGAGTGCGATCTGATTCGCCACCCACTTGGCTTGAATCTCATTTCTGCGAACCAGTGTGCTGCCGGTCCGCAACACCTCGTCATCGAGATCTTTGTTCAGCGAAACAGAGATAATGACTTTATACGGCACGATGATTGCTGCCGCCACCGCCGCCGAAAACGAGAGCCGGTAGGACACTTTCCCGTACACGCTCTCATCGCTCATCGAGACGGTGATGAAGTCGCCGTCTTTGTCTCGCTTGCGCAGATCGTAGTGGCGCGGAGTCGCGGTCAAAAACAGCCGCTTCTTGATTAAGATATTTGCATCACTCAGACCAAAAGCAAAAAGACCTTCCTTCGGGCCAGTCGTTTTGTGCGCCTCATCGAAAACGGCGAAATCGATCGGCGCGCCCTTCAAACCTGCCGCCACTACCTCAACGGACTGGTAGGTGGAGAAAATGACGTTAACGCCTGTGCGATTCTCCGCCAAAAAATCCTCAACCTGTTTCGCCTCGGTCGTAACGGTGAATTCCAAGTCGGATTGATTAAGCGCGTAGTCGTCGTTCTTGGCCGATTCATCAACGCTCCCATCCGAGCACACGCAGAGGTAGTGAAAACGACTTCCCCACTTCGATTGTTTGCACCAATCGGGCAAAGTCTGGGACAGTAGGGCAAGGGATGGCACTAGCACCAAGACCGTTTTCGGATTCATCGCCTCCGCCGCCCAAAGAGCAACGAGCGTTTTTCCCGTCCCGCACGCCATCACGGCGGTCGTTCTGCTCGCTTTCTGAAGCTCTACCGTAATTTGTTCTACGGCTTCTTTTTGATGCGGCAACGGCGACCAGCGTTTAAACTCGGGCTTCTTGTCGCTTAGCCACGCGTTGATGCGGCGGAAGTCATCCTCCTCTAAACTGTGAAACTGTGCTGCCCGCACACTGCGCAGACCTTTCCGCTTCGTGATGTCGGCGGCTAGTTCGCGAGCGTTGGTGAAAATCACTCGATCCTTGAGCGACTCTTCTGTCACTCCCAAGAACGAGCTGACCTCCGTGTAAGATAAGACAGTTTTGTCTGTTCGATACTTCGCTTGGTAGGGAATCAGATTTCCATCAGTGTCCTCGAACACACCGTCGATGCCCTTGGTACCAGCAGGTAGGTTTAACCGCGTTCTGATGCGCGATGGCACATCGCCTACCAACCAAACGTCTTTAGCCTTTAAAACGGGATTAAGGTGCAGATACGCCTCCACCAAAATCTCGAATGCATCGCCAACCTCTTTGGTGTTGGAGAGCTCTTCAGTTCGCGCCTCAAAATCCGCAAAAGACCTCAGTCCCGCGAAGAACTTTCTTCGGATGAAGGATGGGGCTTCGTTGTGTTTTGACGGCACGATAAACGGCTCAGCGAAACAGGCCTAGTTGACAAATCGAAAGCGACCGGCCGGAGGGAATCGCTCCCGTAGCCGTGGGGAGAGCTTTATCGGTGCATCTTGGGGCATGTTCCTTCCCTGGAAAATGGAGTCATCCGACACCGCTTGCACCACGAATCGCCGCTAACAATACCCCCGACATCAGGAGTCTCCTTGGCCAGCCAAACTCCTCAGGGGCCGAAACCAGACCGGTCTTCCGTCACGCGTTAACTCCCGAGCGTACGCTTAACAACTCGGCCGCGGTCGTCTCAACACTGGCGGCCTAACCGGATGCCAGGTTAACCCAGCCGAAAGACTTCCCTCCGCCTGCCGTCGGCGGCCGACTAGGTCGTACACATCGAGGCAAGATCGGGTAGTCTATCGGTTTGATCCTAACTCTGGGGAGACTCCTGCTTCCGCTTCAAATCTCGGTTCTGCTGCACCTTACCGGATATAAAGGCGCTGAAACCGCCAGCCAAAACGACGGTCACGATCACCCCCGCGACAGCATCGTGGCCATTAATCGCTAGGTACCCCGCAATGACCAACGCGACGACCAAAGTTCCAAAACCCAGCAACTGCCCCCTTTCGGCCTGCTTGATGTTGCTTGCAATGACCTGTTTTTCTACTTCCTGGCGATGGCTAGCCTGACGGTCGAAATTGTTGAATAGTCGTTCCGCCCCGTTAGGGATTGCACGGTTGTAGGCTTCTAGATCTTCGGCAAACGGGTAAATCGTCGTCTTAGCGCTAGCTTGAACCATCGCGCCATGAACGGTTTGACCGTTAGGACCTCCATTCGTGAAAATCTGCTTGGCTGTCTCGCGAGCAGCTAAGCGACGGTCACTTCTGTTCACAAACAACCTCGCTCTTGGACAGCTTAACGGCCTTCTTGAGGTCTTGAGCGGTCACGAGCCAATCGCGGCGAATGGCTTCAAGATCAGCCTCTTCTCCAGAACGAGACAAATTGTACGCGAAATAGCCCCCGGAAAGATTAAATATCGATCCAACTCCCGTAATCGCTGAGGGAGTCGCGAACAAGTAGTCGGTGGAGGCGGACGAACCCATACACTGACGATCGGTCTAGATCGAAGTAATCTCAAGTGTAAATTAGTTCCTCCCGAGATCACCCGTCAGGCTCAAAGGACAACGCGTGGCGATGGATTTCGGCGCTTGGTCCGGCCGGCGGCGCCTGTCGACGACATCCTAACCGCTCACGTCACGGCCGGCCTCGACTGGGACAACGATGTCCTCGAAGAGGCCCTCGAGGCCGTTTCCGGGTCACTCAACGCCTACGCCACCGAGCGCCGGACGTTCGCCCGCCCGGGAAGCCGTCACCCGCTCCAGGTCTTCGACGGCGCCGCTACCTGACGCCCCCCCCGGTGCCTGCCTCCCTCGCCCCCGTTCCGGTCGCTCCGGGCGGGGGTTTTTTGCGGGCGGAGCGCGGCGGATTTCAGAAGCAAGGGCGCCAGCCTTCGGAAGAACGTGCCGAATCAGCGGCCGCCAAACGGACGCCAAAGACGATTCCCTAGGCGCTGTCGCCCCTCACCGCCCCGACCATCTTCCTCGGAAACCGAGGACGGTTCTCACGCGGATGCGTCACTCCGCAGCTCCTCCTCCGAGGCGACTTTACTCCAAGGACGCGCGTGCTACCGGGCCGTGGGCCATGACTGCCAGACGTTCAACGAGCGCCGCAGCAACCTCTCCGGATCGCCCTTGATCGCGTAGCACTGCAGACCCACCGGCCCCGCATACCCACGCTGCGCAAGAAACTGAACCAGCCCGCGCACGTCGACCGTGCCCTCATCCAGCGGTCGAATCACCCGCTCCCACCCGCCCTCGGGGTCGGCCCCGTTGATCGACACGAGGAAAAGATGCTCGCCGCAGGCCTCGATGACCTCGGTCAATCGGGCGGCATGTCCAGCCGCGATCTCATGCGCGAGATTGAAGGTGACCCCGACGTTGGGCCGCCCAACGAGCCGAACGATGCGCAACCCCTCCTCAGCCGTTGCGACAAGGAACCCTTTGTGGGGATAAAGCACGACGCGCACGCCGTGCTTCGCAGCGCCGTCCGCCAACGCCTGCACGGCGCGAGCCGCCGCCTGCTCCCCAACCCCACGGCCCCGCAACGTCAGCCAGATGTCCGTCTTCGCCGCGCCCAGCTGCGGCAACGCCGCGCGGATCGCCGCTGCATCGTCAGGGCTACCATCCAACTGCAGCCCCACATAAACGCTGTAGACGCGAAGGCCCACCGCGGCAAAGGCGGCCACGCGCTCCTCCAAGTCATTCACCCCCGAATAGCCAATACCCGAGTAGCCCAGATCCTGCAGCACCGTCGCCTGACGAGCCGGAGACCATCGCTGCTCACGGCCCACGCCGTTGTCGAAGGCAAAGAAAGGGCTCGCCGCGCAGAGCGGTTGCGCCGCCACCAGGAGAACTCCGATCACCCCAAGGAACGACCACCAGGGACGGCTGGTCCGGACAGCAGAAGAGCGTTGCACGGCCAAACCGTCGCTCCGCCAAGCCTAGCGGTCAATCCTGAGAAGGCCGCGGTTCGACTCCTCGTAACGGGATGACGGTTCGCTTATTCGAACCGCACGACCGCGCGATCGTGCAGGTTTAGTTTTCATTAAACTCTGAAAGTTAGCTGTTTACGCTTTATAATGAGTAACTTGATCAAGATAGTACTTTGCCCCTTGCTATTTCCTATCATTTTAATATACATTCGTCTGATCAGCAATGAAACCCACTCCCTCCAGTGACGACGCGCCAGCTCCCGCAAGTCGGGAGAAGCCATCCACACCGGCGTGGCTGCAGTGGCTCGAGCCCCGGCTTGAGGCCCTGCGCTTCGGCAGCGTGCACCTGACGGTGCATGACGGGCGGATCACGCAGATCGAGCTGACCGAGCGGACACGGCTGACCTAGCCCGGCGTCACCGCCCCACCCTTTCCCTACCGCACACGCGGCGGATTCATCCTCCTCATTCTTTCCTCCTGACCCGACTCCGGGAAGCGCGGACGCCTCCACACCTCCCATGCACCGGTCCTCGCACCGCCACACGCGCCTCGCGCTGCTGGCGCTCTTCCTCCTCGGCACGCTCCCGCTCGGCCGAGCCAACCCCTCCACCGATCAGCTCGCCCTCTTGCGCGACCAGCTCCGCGCGCTGGAGCAGAAGATTCTCATCCTTGAGCGGCAGCAGGAACTCCGCGACGAAGCGGCCGCGACCGCCACCAAGAGTGCGCCCGCGCTTGTCGCGGGGCCCAGCGGCTTCTCGATCACCAGCGCCGACCGTGGTTTCCAGCTTCGCATCCGCGCCAATCTCCAAGTCGACGGACGCGTCTTCTTTGGCGACCAGATCGAGGGCAACGACACGTTCCTGATTCGTCGACTGCGGCCGAGCTTCGAGGGAACCGTAGGAACCAAGTATGCTTTCCGGCTCATGCCCGACTTCGCGCCATCGAACTTCAACCTGCTCGATGCCTACGCAACGTACACCCACAGTCCTGCGTTCAACCTTCTGGTCGGCAAGACGAAGACGCCCTTCGATTTTGAACGCCTCGTCTCGCAGACAGACCTGCTCTTCATCGAGCGGGCCTATCCCACCTCACTCGGCCCGAACCGGGATCTTGGCGTGCAGGTCTTCGGCGACCTGAGCGAGGGCCGCCTCAGCTACCAGCTCGCACTGCAGAACGGCGTTCCGGATGGCGGGACCTCGATCGTCGATACCGACGATGCAAAGGAACTCGCCGCCCGCATCTTTGCCCAACCCTTCAGGGGCGACGGCAGCGCACTCGAGGGACTCGGCCTAGGGCTTGCCGTCACCACAGGTGAACAGAACGTGGGCACCCCCGCGGTGCTGCGAACTCACGCGCAGCAAGCGTTTTTTTCCTGGGCCCCGGGCGTGGTTAACGCCGGCAACCATCAGCGCGTGTCACCGCAGTTCCACTACTACTACGGCCCCTTCGGACTGATTGGGTCGCACGTTTCCTCCCGCCAGACGCTCACGCGCGCGGGTGCCGCGCGCGATGTTACTGCCCGCGCTTGGTTCGTCGGAATGCATTGGGTGCTCACGGGCGAAGACGCCAGCCTGCGCGGAGTCACACCGCTCACCGCGTTCTCATGGGCCGATGGCACATGGGGGGCGTGGGAGGTCGCGATTCGCCACGGGCGGCTACGGGTCGGCGACGAGGCCTTCACCGGCACTTCGACTACGTGGTTCGCCAATCCTGCCACCTCGGCATCCGAGGCGCGCGGGTCCACGCTCGGTCTTAACTGGTACCTCAATCGCAACGTCAAAGCTTCGCTGAACCTTGAACACACGGACTTCGAGGGCGGCCCCTCCGGCACCGTCACCCGCGAGGCAGAAAAGGCCCTGCTGACCCGTGTCCAACTGCGCTACTAATTCTGGTCTCCCCTTTCCTCGTCATTCTCTCACATTCAAATCCTCAGCCGTTATGTTTCCGCGCCTCTCCTCTCTCCTGCTGACCCTCGGGCTCGCGCTTCTGCCTTTCGGCACCGCGGCGCTCGCTAAGGACATCGAGCTTCTCAACGTATCTTACGATCCCACCCGCGAAGTCTACGTGGAGTTCAACCGTGCCTTCGCTGCCCACTGGAAGGCCAAGACGGGCGACACCGTATCGATCCGCCAGTCCCACGGAGGTTCCTCCAAGCAGGCTCGCGCCGTGATCGATGGCCTAAAGGCCGACGTCGTGACGCTCGCGCTCGCTTACGACATCGACGCCCTACACCAAAACGCACGGCTCCTTCCCGCCGACTGGCAGAAGCGACTGCCGGACAATTCCGCACCTTACTTCTCGACGCTCGCCTTTCTGGTCCGGAAGGGAAACCCAAAGAACATTCGCGACTGGTCCGACTTGGTCCGCTCCGGAGTCGCAGTGATCACCCCGAATCCCAAGACCTCCGGCGTCGCGCGCTGGAACTACCTCGCCGCCTACGGCTATGCCCTGCGCGCGAACGGAGGAGATGTGCAGAAGGCGCGCGACTTCGTCACCGCGCTGTACCGCAACGTCCCGGTCCTTGACTCCGGTGCGCGCGGAGCCTCCACGACGTTTGTGGAACGTCGTATCGGCGACGTGCTCATCAACTGGGAGAACGAACTCCTGCTCACCCGCAAGCTACGGCCGGACGATTTTGAAATCGTCGTGCCCTCGGTGAGCATCTTAGCCGAGCCTACCGTGGCATGGGTTGACCGGGTGGTGAAGCGCCGGGGAACCGAAGCGGTCGCCCGAGCCTACCTTGAGTTCCTTTACTCGCCCGAAGGACAGGAGATCTTCGCCCGCCACTTCTACCGGCCACGCCTGCCTGAGGTCCGGAGTCGTCACTCGGCCCAGTTTCCGGAGATCACCCTCTTCACCATCGACGAGGTGTTCGGAGGTTGGCAGCGTGCCCATCGCGAGCACTTCGCCGACGGCGCCGCCTTTGATCAGATCTACCTTCGCTAGGTCGCTCGCTCGCCGCCCCACCCTCCCACTCCGGCATGCGTACACCACACCCCGAGCTTTCCCCGAATCTCCGGACGCGGCGCCGCCGCGTCCTGCCGGGATTCGGACTGACGCTGGGGACGACGCTGTTGTTCTTGAGCCTGATCGTGCTGCTGCCGTTATCAGCAGCCTTCATTCGCACCGCGGGGTTGTCGTGGGAGGAATTCTGGGGCCACGTCAGCTCGCCGCGCGTCGTCGCCTCCTACCGTCTCACCTTCGGTGCGGCGCTGGCCGCCGCGGCCGCCAACGCGTTTTTTGGCGTCATCGTCGCGTGGGTGCTCGTCCGCTATGAGTTCCCCGGGAGGAAGATCGTGGATGCCCTGGTCGATTTGCCATTCGCCCTGCCCACCGCGGTCGCTGGCATCGCTCTGACCGCGCTCTATGCTCCGACCGGCTGGATAGGTGGACTGCTTGAGCCGTTAGGCATCAAGGTGGCCTACACGCCGCTGGGAATCTGGGTAGCCCTGACGTTCATCGGGTTACCCTTCGTGGTGCGAACGGTGCAACCAGTGCTTGAGGAATTGGAGCCCGAGCTGGAAGAAGCCGCGGCCACGCTCGGCGCCACGCGCACGCAGACGCTGCGCCGGGTGGTCTTGCCCGCGCTGCTGCCCGCGACGTGCACCGGGTTTACGTTGGCCCTCGCCCGCGGGATCGGAGAGTATGGCTCGGTGGTGTTCATCTCGGGCAACATGCCGCTGCGCACCGAAATCACGCCCCTCTTGATCGTGACAAAACTCGAGCAGTACGACTACGCGGGCGCGACCGCCCTCGCGGTGGTGATGCTGGTGGTATCCTTCGCGCTGCTCTTCGGGGTGCAACTCCTCCAACGCTGGTTCTTTTCCCCCGAGCGCCACGGTCGCTGATCCGATCCCCCGCGCTCTCCACACCATGTCCGGCACCGCCTCCACCCTCGTCCACGTCGCACAGCCGCACCGGCGACGCACACTCGCGGATCCCCCGTGGCTGAAGCGCACCCTGCTCGTGGTGGCGATCGGGTTCGTCGCACTCTTCCTCGTGATTCCGCTCGGCGCCGTGTTCGTCGAGGCGCTGCGCGGTGGGTTCCGCCTGTACTGGGCCGCTTTGACCGAGCCCGACGCGCTTGCGGCGGTGCGGCTTACCCTGCTGGCTGCCGCGATCGCGGTGCCGTGCAACGTCGTCTTCGGCCTGGCCGCGGCATGGACGATCGCGAAGTTCGACTTTCGCGGAAAGTCAGTGCTCACCACGCTGATCGATCTGCCCTTCGCCGTCTCGCCTGTGATCGCGGGCTTGGTGTATGTGCTGATGTTCGGCGCCCAGGGATGGATGGGCGAATGGCTCGCGGACCGCGATCTACGGATCATCTTCGCCACACCGGGAATCGTGCTGGCGACCGTCTTCGTGACGTTCCCGCTGGTGGCCCGCGAGCTCATCCCGCTCATGCAAGCGCAGGGACGCGACGAGGAACTTGCGGCACTGACGCTCGGTGCCGGAGGTTGGAAGACTTTCTGGCGCGTGACGCTTCCGAATGCGAAGTGGGGCCTGTTTTATGGCGTAGTGCTGTGCAACGCCCGTGCGATGGGTGAATTCGGAGCGGTGTCGGTGGTGTCGGGCCACATCCGCGGTGAGACCAACACGATCCCACTTCACGTCGAAATTCTCTACAACGAGTACCAAACCCAGGCCGCCTTCGCCGTGGCCTCGCTGCTCACGCTCTTGGCCCTCCTTACGATGCTGCTCAAGAGCCTGATCGAGTGGCGCCACCGCCGCGCACTGCTTGCCGCCGCACACGCCGAAACCCGCACTTTTGCCTCATGAGCATCGAAGTCCGCCACGCCTGGAAACGCTTCGGCACCTTCACGGCCCTCGCCGGCGTCAATCTCTCCGTCCCAAGCGGACGGCTGACCGCGCTGCTTGGACCTTCGGGCTCCGGAAAGACTACGCTGCTCCGCATCATCGCGGGGCTCGAGTCGCCAGACGCGACCTCCGACCCGGATTCCGGCAAAGTGCTGTTTCACGGCGAGGATGTTTCAAACGTGCCCGCAGGACGCCGCGGTGTCGGCTTTGTTTTCCAGCACTACGCGCTGTTCCGACACCTGACGGTTTTCGAAAACATCGCCTTCGGCCTCAGTGTCCGGCCCCGTCGAGACCGTCCCACCACGCGCCAGATCGCCGATCGCGTGAACGAGCTGCTCGACCTCATCCAGCTTTCCGGTCTCGGCGGACGCTACCCGGATCAGCTCTCCGGTGGCCAGCGCCAGCGCGTGGCTCTGGCCCGAGCCCTCGCCGTCCAGCCACGCGTCCTGCTGCTTGACGAGCCGTTTGGCGCGCTCGACGCCCGCGTGCGCAAGGATCTGCGCCGCTGGTTGCGGACGCTCCACGAGCGCCTGCACGTCACCACCGTTTTCGTCACCCACGATCAAGAGGAAGCCCTTGAACTCGCCGATGAAGTGGTCGTCATGAATCAGGCTCGGGTCGAACAGGTGGGCCCTCCGCAGGAGGTGTATGATCGGCCGGCCTCACCCTTCGTGATCGAGTTCCTCGGCAACGTGAACCGCCTCGAACGCGGACGCACCGCGGCGAAGAGCGTGCTCTATGTGCGGCCCCACGACATCGATATCCGTCGCGAGTTCGCGGGGGAGCACGCCGTGCCCGCCCGCGTACTCCACGTCTTCTCCGCCGGCAACTATGGCCGCGTCAGCCTGAGTCGTGGTGACACGGGCGACACCATCGAGGCCGAGGTGCCGCGCCAGCAACTGCGCGAGCTCAACCTGCGCGACGGCGACCGCGTGAATCTCGTCTTCCGCCACGTGCGGCTTTTCCCCGCCGAAGGCTTCCGCGAGGAGGATCTGCCTTCGGAACCGTCAGCCAGCCGCGACGCCGGCAGCGGCATCTAGGCGCAGCAAGCGCGGTCCTGCGCGCGTTGAGCGGATCGTCGCTCGCCCTTCGGCACCGCACGACCGGTGGCCCAGCGCTCCGCGCCACCCGCTACCCCCCCCGCCCCCGAGATGGCGCGGCACCGCACCCGCGTCATCAATCGCCTACCCTCGGTTGCAACCCTCCGAATAGCCGATTGAATCCTGTCGCAAACAACCCTTGATCATCGTCTTGCATAAAGTGGCATTATTCCGGTTCCTCCCCCTCATGGTCGCCTTATCCGTTGTCGCCGCCCACGGCGCGCCCCTGACCTACCCCACCGCACGGACCGGGTCGCAGAGGGACACGTATCACGGCGTGGTCGTGCACGATCCCTATCGGTGGCTGGAGGAAGTCGACTCGGCCGAAACCAGGCTGTGGGTGAATGCGCAGCGCGACCTCACGACCGGTGTCCTCCACACGCTGCCGAACCGCGCCGCGATCCGCGCACGCCTGGACGAACTCACGAACACTCCCCGCACCGGGCTGCCCGTGAAGCAGGGCGGGAGGTATTTTTCCACCTTCAACCCGGGGCTGCAAAACCAACCCACCTTGCGCATGCGAGCCTCGGTGGACGCCCCCTCTACTGTCGCGATCGACCCCAACACGCTGTCCACCGACGGCACGGTCGCCCTCACCGCCTGGGACGCCTCCCCCGACGGCCGCTGGCTGGCATACGCGCTTTCCCGTTCAGGGTCCGACTGGAACGAGTACCGCGTGCGGGAGCTCTCCACCGGTGTAGACACGGACGACACGCTACGCTGGGTGAAGTTCTCGCGGCTGAGTTGGACCCACGACAGCGCGGGCTTTTTCTATTCCCGATATCCGACCCCGCCGGAGACGACCGATCCGCTCTTCCGGCAGCTTGAGAACCAGCGGATCTACTTCCATCGCCGTGGCACGCCGCAATCCGAAGACGTCTTGGTGTATGCCCGTCCGGATCAACCCAAGTGGGGACTGAGCGGAGGGCTGACCGAGGATGGCCGCTACCTCATCATCCGCCTGAGCGAGGGCACGGATCCGCGCAATCGCCTGCACGTGCTCGATCTGGGGAATCCGCACAGACCCGATCTGACGTCTCCGCCGATTCCCCTCATCGACACCCTCGAAGCGAGCTTTGCCGTCATCGGAAATGACGGACCCATCCTGTATCTCCGCACCGACCTCGACGCACCCCGCTCCCGCATCATCGCGATCGACCTGCGCGCTCCCGAGCGCGGCAACTGGAAGACCCTCGTCGCGGAAACCAGCGATACCATGGCCTCCGCCACCCTCGTGGGCGGGCGCTTGATCGTCGAGTACATGCGCGACGCCCGCAGCATCCTCCGGCGCTTTAAGCCGGACGGCACGGATCTCGGTGAGATCGCGCTCCCTGGCATTGGGCAGGTAGGCGGGCTGAGCGGGCGCGAGGACGAGCCCGAACTGTTCTTCAGCTACAGCTCGTTCACCCAGCCCTCGACAATTTTCCGCACCGACGTTGTGACCGGCGAAACGAGTGTCTTCGAAACACCTACGTTAGCCTTCGATCCCTCCGCCTACGAGACGCGTCAAGTCTTCTACACCTCAAAGGACGGAACCCGCATTCCGATGTTCATCACGGCACGGCGAGACCTGCCGCGCGATCGTCCGCATCCCACGCTTCTCTACGGGTACGGAGGCTTCAACATTTCACTCTCCCCGTCATACTCCACCGCCACGATTGCCTGGCTCGAACAGGGCGGAGTTTATGCGGTAGCGAATCTCCGCGGAGGCGGCGAGTACGGCCGCGCTTGGCACGCCGCTGGAACCATGCTGCGGAAGCAAAACGTCTTTGATGATTTCATCGCTGCCGGCGAGTACCTCATCCGCGAAGGCTACACCTCTTCCGCGAAGCTCACCCTGAGCGGGCGCTCCAACGGTGGACTCCTCGTGGGTGCCGTTGTGAACCAGCGGCCAGACCTGGCGCGCGTCGCGCTCCCCGGCGTCGGCGTGATGGACATGATGCGCTTCCATCGCTTCACCATCGGCTGGGCGTGGCGCAGCGACTACGGCTCCGCGGATGACAGCGCAGAAATGGCCACCTATCTGCACGGCTATTCGCCGCTGCACACCATCCGCCAAGGTGTGGCTTACCCCGCTGTCCTGGTCACCACGGGAGACCACGATGACCGCGTGCACCCTGGCCACTCCTTCAAGTACGCCGCCGCGCTGCAGGCCGCGAATCCGCAGAACCTCCTTCCGCTACTGATCCGCATCGACGCCAAGGCCGGCCACGGGGCAGGAAAGCCCATCGGCAAGCTGCTCGACGAGACAGCGGACACGCTCGCGTTCGCGCTGCACTTCACGCGCTAGTTGAGCACAGCGGCGACTGGTGTCGGACCCTCGCCTCGTCGCGGAAAACCGCTTGGCTCCGCGCACCAAGGGGCTTTGCCTGCTTGCAGATGCCTGTCACCCCCCAATCCGCGGATGGCCACGACGCCCTTCTCGCACGTCTGACCGCCGCCGGCTGCATGGGCTCAGGCGCGCGGCTACGTCCATTGGGCGGCGGCGTTTCCAGCGACGTCCTCCTCATCGAGGACGACGCCGGTCGCCAAGCGATCGTCAAGCGCGCCCTCGCCCGCCTGCGGGTGGCCGACGAGTGGTACGCCGACACGGGACGCAACGCATTCGAACAAGCGTGGCTGAGCCTTGCGGCCACGCTCGCGCCGGCGAACATTCCGCGCGTCCTCCTCGCCGCCCCGGAGGAAGGCTGGTTCGCGATGGAGTATTTTGGTGAGGGCTGGATCACGTGGAAGCAGGCCCTGATGAGTGGCGAGACTGAGCCGCTCTACGCCCTTGAGGCGGGGGCCGCTCTCGGCCGCGTGCACCGGGCCACCTGGGGCGATCACTCCGTCGCCGCGACGTTCGATACGCTACGGAACTTCACCGAGCTGCGCATTGATCCCTACTTCAACACCAGCGCGAGACGCCTTCCCGACCTCGCCCCGTGGTTGCACGGGATTTCCAAGCAGTTGGCCTCCCAGCGAGTGGCGCTGGTCCACGGCGACTTTAGCCCCAAGAATCTGCTGATCCGACCCGGGCGGCTCATCATCCTCGACGCCGAGGTGGCCTGGTTCGGTGATCCCGCCTTCGACGTCGCGTTCCTGGTCCATCACCTGCTGCTCAAGGCGCTCCATCATCGCGGCCGCGAGGGGGTCGGTGATCTCTTGGCGCTGCCCCCGACGTTCTGGCGGTCCTATGCCGATCAACTTCCAGACTCCGACGCGAAGGCGATGGAGCCCCGGGTCGTTGCGCTCGCCCTCGCGCTCCTCCTCGCCCGCGTCCACGGCAAGTCACCCGTGGACTACCTCGACGAAGCGGGGCGCGACACCGTGACCACGTTCGTGCGCGCACACGCCGCGTCGCCTCCCGTAAGCATTCCCGACCTCGCCAAGCGGTGGGAAGACTGTCTTTCCTGAACCTTTGTTCGCCATGACTACCGTCTCTGCCGTCCGGGCTCTCCAGATTTTCGATAGTCGGGGCAACCCTACGATCGAAGCCGAAGTGACGCTCTCCGGCGGGGCTCGCGGCCGAGGACTCGTCCCATCGGGTGCTTCAACGGGTCACCATGAAGCGCTAGAGCTGCGTGACGGCGACCCGCAACACTTCCGCGGACGTTCAGTGCGGCGTGCCGTCGGTCATGTCGAGGGCGAGATCGCCCGCGCAATCGTCGGGCGCGATGCACTCGATCAATCCGGAATCGACGCCGCCCTGATTGCCCTCGACGGAACGCCCAACAAGGCGCGCCTCGGCGCTAATGCGATCCTGAGCGTTTCGCTCGCCATTGCCGCCGCGGCAGCACAGGCGCGCGGGCTCCCGCTCTTCGCCCATCTGGGCGGCGACGGCGGGACCCTGCTCCCCTTGCCAGAGATCCAGATCTTCGGCGGCGGCAAGCATGCCAGCGGTCGCGTCGACGTGCAGGATTTTATGGTCGTGGCGCTCGGCGCCCACACCTACGCGGAGGCGCTGGAAATGACCTTCAATGTGTATCAGGCTGCTGGTGACGTGCTGCGTCGTCACAGCCGCCTGGCGGGCGTTGCGGACGAGGGCGGCTACTGGCCGGAGTTTGATCGAAATGAAGATGCGCTGGCGGCGCTCGTCGAGGCGATCGAGCTCGCGGCCTACCGCCCTGGCCGCGACGTCGCGATCTCGCTCGACATCGCCGCCACCGACCTCTTCCGCGATGGTGGCTACTCCTTCGGGACCGAACGCCGGAGGTTCTCGAGCAAAGCCTTCACCGATCTGATGATCGGATGGGTGCGGAACCATCCCATTGCCTCCGTGGAGGACCCCTGCGCAGAGGACGACTGGGAGGGTTGGCAACGCATGCACCAGGCCATCGGCGGCAGCTGCCAGTTGATCGGGGACGATCACTTCACGACGAACCTAGCCCGCATCGAGCGGGGCATCCGCGCCCAAACGGCGAACAGCGTGCTGATCAAGCTGAACCAAATCGGCACGGTGACCGAGACCCTCGCGGCGATCCGTCGCACGCAGGCGGCCGGCTGGCTCCCGGTTATCTCGGCGCGGAGCGGCGAGACCGAGGATGCGTTCATCGCCCATCTCGCGGTGGCGACGAACGCCGGTCAGTTGAAGGTCGGCTCGTTTACTCGCGGCGAGCGGATGGCCAAGTGGAACGAGATCCTGCGAATCGAGCGCCAGCTCGGCGCCCGAGCCCGGTTCGTCGGTGCCGACCTCTTTGCTCAGGCCGGAATCGTGCTTCCGTTTCGCTGACCGCCTCGGCTAGGAGCGGCGAGCTGCCTTATAACGCTCCAACTGCGGCCGCACCACCTTCAGGCACGCTCCGATGACGCCCGCGTCATCCACAAGGCCCAGCCCCGGGATGAAATCCGGAATCAGATCCATCGGCGACAACAGGTACCCCAGGGCTCCCGCGATGACCGCGATGCTACCCAGCGGGATCGCCCGGTAACGGCCCCGGGAGTAATCCGTCACCAGCGCCAGCAGATCGCGGACGTGATTCAAGAAGGGCGCGAGCAAGCCGCGTCCGGCCTTCTCCTCGATCTCCTTGGATCCACGGATCACTAAGTTGATTTCGGCTTCGCCGACCTTGGCCGCCGCCTCCAGCAGGAGTACGCGACTATCCAAGTCAGCTCCCGCAACGCGCGACCGAACCGCCGGTGCGGCACCGCGCCGTGGTGCAGGAGACTGGGAGGCGCGCTTCGGTGCGCGCTTCGGCGAAGCGGGAGAGGTCTTGCGAGACTTCGGTGTAGCCATGGGGAAAGTAGCTTCGGAAAGGTGGAGGATCTCGCGCGTAGCGCCAGTCTGGCCAGCCGATTTTCGCACGTCAGCGCTTGTGATTGGCTGGCGTCCCCGCAGCGAACGTCAACGCCGATACGTCACGCCGAAGACCACCTGCCGCCGTCCCGCCGGGACCGCTGGAACCTCCTCAAAATCATCATTCCACAGATTTTCCGCCTGCAGCGACAAGGTCACCCCTTTCCACCCCGAGGGGGAAAACGCGACCGCCGCTGCCGTCAGAAACGCGTCTCGGTTCGACGCGCGCCGCAGCAGACTGTCCGACTGGCGTCGCACCTCGTTATCGATCCGCACCTCCCATCCCCGCCCCAAGCGGACCACCACTGCCCCGGTGGCGCGGAAGCGTGGAAAGTTGAGCGCGTAGAAACTGGCATCCACGGCGGCTGACCCGTAATCCGACCGACGCGCGTAGGTGGTGAGACCGAGAACAAAATCCCACCGATCCACCGAACGGCGGACAACGCACTCCGCACCGGTCGTCGAAAGGTCTACCGGGTTTGCGGTTCGAGCGGTCACTCCCCTCCGGTAGGTCCAGTCGACCAAGGCGTCGTCCCATCGCTGAAATACCGCAGCCTGCGCATTCCAGCCAGCCAGCACACCCGAAACTCCGACCTCCAGCGTGCGGGCCGTCTGTCGCCCGAGGCCCGGGTTACCGCGAAACAATCCGGCACCACTGGCCGCGTTCAGCGCGGTGTAAGTGGCCGTCTGGGTGGAAGTGGCATAACCCAGGTGAGCGCGGCGCAGGCCGGAGGCAGACGCTCCGCGATCCAGTGCAACCTCGACCAGTGGAGACCACGCCGAGGAATCTCGATTGGTATCGTCATACACCACACCCGCGCGCGCCGTCCAGAAGCCGCCCCGAGAGCGCGCCCCGCGCCATTCGGGGGCGAGGGAAAACGCGCGATGCAGCCGATCTCGAAAGCGGCCCGCTGTCAGCGAGGTGGAGGTCAGACGATCGCCCAGCACCACAGCGCGCGCGTGCCACTGCGCCCCACCCCACGTCCGCCGAACCTCCGCCGCGGCGGACCGCACCCACGTCGTGTGCTGAAACGGATGAACCGGTCCCAGCGGCGCGAAGCGATTAAACGCATAGTCGTCCTTGTTGCGTCGATAATAGGCCCCCCACTCAACCCCGTCACCGGCGCCCCAGTCCTCGCGATGATTCAGCGCCACGAGGACCGTTTGCAGGTTCTCCGACTCCGGCGAATTGAAGGGAGTGTAGAGGTTAGGCCAGCCGAAGAACTTGGCCTGATAGCCCGCAAAGAGATCCGTCTGCGCCGCGGCACTTTGTATCTGGAACCGACCATGCACCCGTCGAAAATCGTGATCGCCTAAGGGAATCGATCCCTCTGAGCGCGAACCTGCGAGCGAAGCATCGAACCCCAGCGTCCGCCCGCCGGCCATCGAGACGGTCCACCCCTCGTACCACGAGGCGCGACGGCTGCGGTCCTCGCCTGCCGCCGCCTGCACGATCCGGGCGGGACGAATCGGACGCCAGCCGTAAGCGACCGTACCCGCTCCGGCATTCCAACCGGCAAGCGCATGCGCCACCCCGGTGAGCACCTGCGGAAGCGAGAGCACTTCCGGGGGCAAAGGGAGTTCGGCGAAGTAATGACCCGTCTGCGGATCGAACACCGGCAGGACTCCGACCCGAAACCCCGTCTGCTCAAAGAGTCCGGCGCGAATCGAAACATCCGCCTGGCCCTCGGCGAGGTTGCGGGCCTGGACATCCACGAGCGGCTCGAAACGAAGCGCCGAGACCGGCATCGCAAACGTTGTGACTGGCTCCTCGTTCGCCACGCGCACGCCCTCAACCGCCACCCCGGGCAGCGGCACCACACTCGGTTGGCCGAACGCCGCGACCACCCCAAGCGACGCGGCGGCCCCGAGCGCCATCCCCGAGAGACGCCACACCCGCGACCGAGAACTTTCCAGCATGCGTTGCATCGCCCTCACCCTCACGCAGCGGGCGAATCAACGCCAAGCTTTTTGTTAACTAGAACTCAAAATTGGTTAACAAGCTATCCGAGGCACGCGAGAACGAGACACGGTTGTGTGCGTGCAAAAGCCACCGCAATCCGCCGCCGGGGCAACGCGGTGACCGCTGACGATGACCTTACTGGTCGCCGTCAGAACCGATCGCCTCGACCGGGCACCCCTCGAGGGCTTCCATGCACTGGTCGATTTCTTCCTGCGTCGACGGCTGTTTGAAGACATAGGAATGTCCGCCGTCGTCGTGGCGCGTGAAGAAGTTCGGCGCGGTCTCGCGGCAGAGATCGCAGTCGATGCACTGCTGATCGACGTAGAACTTACCCGCCGCGTTGTGGTCCCACTTTTCAGCTTTGTTGGCCATGGCTGGGGAAAGGAACAGGATGGCGCCTCGGAGTGTCAAGCACGCCTCACCCACCTGCAGCCCGCCTGCTACGCCGTATTCGAAAGGTTTTTGCCGCTCGCGCTTGAAGTGAGGCCTCGCCCTGTCACGGTACGTCCGAAGTCATGCTGTCAGACCGGACCTATTCGCTGGGCCCACCCCGCCGTTCTTCGACGTCGGTCCTGATCTGGCTACTCTCCGCACTGATCGCGGGGTTCGCCATCCAGCTTTTTTTCCACTACCTGCTCGGCGAGCGGGCCGGGGCCGCCCTAGATCGACTGCTCACCCTGAGCCCCGCATCCCTACAAGCGGGCCGGATTTGGACCCTCGCAAGCTACAGTTTTCTCCACGACACGGGGGCCATGGTGCTGCTGCACCTACTGTTCAACGCGATGTGGTTGTGGTTTCTGGGCAGGGAGTTACTACCCTTGTTGGGCTCGGGACGCTTTCTGGCGCTGTGGTTCGGCGGCGTCGCACTGGGCGGACTAGTCTGGAGCGTCACTCACTGGCACTCTGGCGGCGAACTCATCGGCGCCTCGGCGGGGGTCATGGCGCTATTGATGCTATTTACCTGCATCCAGCCCGACCATCGTGTCCGAATTCTCATCTTCTTCGTTCCGGTCACGTTTGTCGCCAAGTACCTCACGCTGACGCTCGCCGTCGTGGACATGGCGGGGATGGTCGCGTTTGAGGTTCTCGGGATGTCCTCACCGCTGGGCTGGGCCCACTCGGCGCACTTGGGTGGAATGGCCGCCGGTTGGATCTATTTCCGCTGGGTCTACCAGCGAGAGTGGCGGAACCCCGACCGTCCGGCCGAGCTCGTCCTGCCTCGCTGGCTGCGGCGGCACCGCCCCGCCGCCGCCCCGCCGCCCGCCGAAAGCCTTCCGGCGGTGGATGCCTGTTCCACGCCCGACCGGCTGAAGGCCGAGGTGGATCGGATTCTAGACAAGATCAACAGCCACGGATTCGGAGCGCTCACCCCCGATGAGCGGCAAATCCTCGACCGCGCCCGAGGGCTGCTCGGTAAGTCCGGCTAGTTAAGCTCAGACTTGCCCGAAACTTTTCCCCGACTTTCGTTTCCCATTCTCGAGAAGATGACGTCCACGACTTTCCGGCAGTTGCTCTCCGGCGCCCTGCTCGCCGCCCTCCTGCCCTTCGCCGCCCATGCCGAACCTGCTCCGCGCGACCGCGTGTTTCGCAGTTCAGCCACGCTCACCAAGGAGGTCTCGCAATTTGTCCGCCTCCTCGAAGAGGTCCATTACAACCGCGACGCAGTCAAACCCAAGGCCTACGCCGACCTGCTGCCGGACTACATGGCCGAGCTTGATGGCCAGCGCCTGTTCTTTCTCGCCTCGGACAAACAGGAGTTCGCCAGCGCCAACCCGCCCGATCGCCTCTACTGGAATATCTCCACACTAGGCCGCGTCGACTACGCCTACGACATTTTCAATCGCTACGACGAGCGCGTCCGCGCGCGCGTGGCATGGATCTTCGAGGAACTGAAGAAGCCCATCGATCTCGCCTCGGCGGACGCCTACGCGTTCGACCGCTCCAAGGCCGAGTGGCCGGCCACGGCAGCGGAGGCCGACGACCTCTGGCGGCGCCGTCTCACCTTCGAGATTGTCACGGAAATGCTCGGTAAGAAGGCGTCATCCGACCCTACCGTGGCACTCGAGGAGGCCCGCACTCACGTGCGCAAGCGCTACGAGCGCATGCTCAAGAACATCTCCGAAATCGAGTCCCTCGATCTTGCCGAGACGTTCCTCAGCACACTGGCGCGCATCTACGATCCCCACTCGACGTACTTCTCCTCCGACACCTTCGAGGACTTCAACATCCAGATGCGCCTCCAACTCGTCGGCATCGGCGCCATGCTCTCCCTCGAGGATGATGTTTGTATCGTCCGCGAGATTGTCCCGGGCGGCCCGGCTGACCTCAGCAAGCAGATCAAACCCAACGATCGCATCCACTCTGTCGGGCAAGTCGGCGCCGAACCGATCGAAGTCGTGGGCATGAAGCTGAGGAAAATCGTCGACATGATCCGCGGCGCCAAGGGCACCCAGGTGCGCCTGCTCGTCCAGCCAGCGGACGCGACCGATTCTTCCACGCGCAAGGAGGTCATCCTCACCCGCGACGTGGTCAAACTGGACAACGCGCGCGCCTTCGGCGCGATCTTCGAGGTCCCCGATGCGAACAATCCTGACGTAAAGGTTCCCATCGGGGTCATCTCCCTCCCGGCGTTCTACGGTCCCGATGGATCGACCCCCGAGGGCGAAGGTTCATCCGCATCCGGTGATGTCGCCAAGCTCATTACCCAACTCCAAGCCGCCGGGATCCGTGGCTTAGTCCTCGATCTCCGACGCAACGGAGGGGGCCTCCTCTCGGAGGCCATCGACCTGACCGGGCTCTTCATTCGCCAGGGTCCGGTCGTCCAGGTCCGCTCGTACTACGGCGAGATCAAGGTCGATGAGGACGAGGATGCCCGCATCGCGTACGACGGGCCGCTCGCCGTTCTGGTGTCGCGCTTCAGCGCCTCGGCCTCGGAGATCGTCGCCGGCGCGCTCCAGAACTACGGTCGCGCCGTCGTGGTGGGTGACAGCTCGACCCACGGCAAGGGCTCAGTCCAGACTGTCGTCGAGATGCGGAACCTGATCCCGGCGCTGGCGCGTTCGCCGATCAAGACGGGCGCCGCGAAGTTCACGGTGCAGAAGTTTTACCTGCCCAACGGAGCCTCGACCCAGCTCAAGGGTGTGGTGCCCGACATCACGCTCCCGTCGATCGACGATTTTCTGCCCATTGGCGAGAAGGACCTTCCCCACGCCTTGGTCTGGGACGAGATCCCGACCAGCTACTTCGATGGCAAGCCTCTGGCCAAGTCGCTGCTCGAACCGCTCCGCGCCAAGAGCACGGCGCGTCAGAGCGCGCTCGATGAATTCGCCTATCTGCGCAAGTCGATCGACTTCTTCCGCTCGAAGCAGGATCAGAAGCTGGCCTCGCTCAACCTCGAGGACCGAAGGCGGCAGAAGACTGAGGACGATGCCTTCCGCAAGGCACTCGACGCGGAGAAGGCGCGGCTCGCCAGCGCTGACTATCCCTATCGCGAGTTCCTCCTCGCGCCGCCCCCACCTCCCCGGATTCGCGCCGTAGCCACGCCGCCGGCAACGCCGGACGCACCCAAGCCCGCGGACGCCCCGGCGGCGGGTCCGGACGAGGAGGAGAGCACCGACGAAGACGACAATGCTCATTTCGCCAAGATGGACGTTCATCTGCGCGAAACCCTTCGCGTGGTTGCCGACGCCCTGGCACTCGGCGAGCGACGCGAGCTCTGGGTCGGCGACACCGCCCCGCTCACTGCAAAGGTCGAGCCCAAGAGCTAGCGCACCCGCTCGCGCGATCCGCTGCAAACCCGGCCATGCCCCGCGTCCTGCTGCTGCTTCCGGAAGGATTCGAGGAGATCGAAACCATCACGCCGATCGATGTTCTCCGCCGAGCTGGAATCGAGGTCGTCGTGGCGGCACTCGCGCCCGGTATTCACGTCACCGGCCGCTGCGGCGTCACAATGCATGCGGACCTGCCGCTCTCGGCGATTCCGGAGGGCGAACGTTTCGACGCGCTGGTCATTCCCGGAGGCCCAGGCGTCCGCGCCCTTCGCGACGACCCGCGCGTGGTGCCGCTCGTCCGTGCCCATGCCGAGGCCGGGCGGTGGATCGGGGCGATCTGCGCCGCCCCGCTGGTGCTCCGCGATGCCGGCCTGATCGAGCCGGGTACGCGCTACACCGCTCACCCGTCTGCGGCGAACGAACTACCCGACCGCCTGCCCGATGCGCGAGTGGTCCGACACGGGCGCATCCTCACATCGCGTGGTGCGGGCACCGCTCTGGATTTCGGCCTGGAGTTGATCGAGGTCCTCGTGTCTCGCGAAAAGCGTGCCGAGGTCGCCGCCTCGATCTGCGCTTGAGGTTCGCCCCGAGATCCCGTTCCGGCGAGGATTGGACCGTCTGCTCTTCATCGCCCCAGTCCCTTTTTACCGTGCCAGTCCCTTCCTCTCGTTCGTTTGACTTCATCTCCATCGGTGGCGGATCCGCCGGGTTCAACGCGGCCCGCGTGGCCGCCAGTCTCGGAAAGAAGGTGGCCATCGTCGACGCCGGTGCCGAACTGGGCGGCCTCTGCATCCTCCGCGGCTGCATGCCTTCCAAGACGCTCCTGCACAGCACCGACGTACTCCACCGCGCGCGCCACGCCCGCGTACTCGGACTGCGGATCCCGCAGGCGGACGTGGACATGAAGGCGCTGCAAGCGAGGAAGCGTCGCATCATCGGCGAGTTCGCCGACTACCGCGTGCAGCAGCTCCACGCCAAGCGCTTCACGCTGTTCCGCGAGCGCGCCCGGTTCTGCAACGCCCACACCATCGAGCTCGCCAGCGGCCGTCGTCTCACCGCGAAGGCGTTCCTGATTGGCACGGGCTCCCGCGTCAGCACACCTCCCATCCCCGGCCTCTCCGAGACTCCGTTTTGGACGAGTGACGACGTGCTCGATCTCGATCGAACGCCGGAAAGCGTAATCGTGCTCGGCGGCGGTATCGTCGCCTGCGAACTCGCCCAATTTCTTCGCCGCATCGGCTCCAAGATCACCCTGATCCAGCGCAGCCCACAGGTCCTTCGTGAACACTCTCCGGAGGCGGGAAAGGTGGTGGAGGAGGCTTTCCGTTCGGAGGGAATGACGATTTTCACCGGCACGCAGATCGAGTCAATTAGCAAGGTCGCCGCCGGGGTCCAGGTCATCTTCAATCATCAGGGCCGACGGGTCGTGCGCCGCGCACGGCATCTCTTCAATGCGCTAGGACGGGAACCGGCCACGGCTGGACTCGACCTTGAGGCCGCTGGCGTCACGTGCGGATCCAATGGCCGTATCCAGGTCAACCGCTGGCAGCAAACCTCGTGTCCCTCGATCTATGCGGGCGGAGATGTCTGCGGGCCTCACGATATCGTTCACCTCGCCGTCGCTCAGGGTGAACTCGCGGCTCGCCATGCCGCAGGGATGAAAGGGCTAAGGCCAGTGAATGCGATGCCGCTGCTGAACGTCGTGTTCACCGATCCGGCGGTCGCATCGATCGGCCAGTCGGAAGACATGCTCAAGCGATCGGCTACACCCTTCCTCTCCGCCAGCTACCCATTCAACGACCACGGCAAGTCGATCCTGATGGAAGCCCATCAAGGCTTTGTCCGCGTGTTTGCCGATCCCACCCGCGGACGCCTGCTCGGCGCAGAGATCGTCGGACCTGAAGCCGGCGAGCTGATCCACTGCTTCACCGGCCCCCTGTCAATGCGGGCCACGGTCTTCGATCTGCTCCGAGCCCCGTGGTACCATCCCACGCTGGCCGAGATCATCACTTACCCGCTCGAGGAAATCGCCGATCAAATCGGATGAACCGCCGCGATCACGCGACCGCGATGGCCAGCAGGTCACGCAGCTCAACCCGCTTTTCGTAGAGCGCCTTCCCGACGATCACGCCCTCGAGGTTCGCAAAGCGACGGCCAAGCGCGGCCAGAGCCTGTACATCTTCGCGCCGGCTGACTCCCCCACTCGCAATCACCCGACAGCGCACCGCTGCGAGCATCGCCTCCTGCGCCTTCAGGTTGGGCCCGGTCAACATGCCGTCGGTTCCAATGTCCGTGTAGATCAGCGCCGCGACCCCCAGTGCGTCCATGCGTTGCGCAAAGGCGAGGGCCGCCAACGGGGTCGTGTCCACCCATCCCTTTACGGCCACTTGTCCCTGCTTGGCATCAATGCCCACCGCAATCTTGTCGCCATGGGCCTGCACCAAGTCGCCGACAAACGCCTCGCTCTCCGCCGCTCGCGTACCGATGACCGCACGCTGCACACCCAGTCCAAGCACGCGATCCACGATCGCTCGCGTCCGTAGCCCGCCCCCCAGTTCGACGCACAGCCCTTCCTGCAAGATCGCCTCGACAGCCGAGAGATTGCGCGGCTCTCCCTCGAAGGCCCCATCAAGGTCCACCACGTGGATCCAACGGCTACCGGCGGCCTTGAACTCTGCCGCGACGGCGCGTGGGTCCGTCGCGTAGACCGTCTCCTGATCAGCGCGCCCCTGGGTAAGCCGGACGCAGCGACCGCCCTTCAGATCAATGGCAGGAAAAATTGTCATGCGGTATGAGAGTGAAACGCCCCCAGTCTCGATTTCGCGGTGGAACCAAGGCAAACTTCGAATTCACTTCCCGTCACATGAGCAAACCCTACTCCGTCCCCACGTTTCTCACCGAACTTCTGGCTGCCCGCTCGCCGTCTGGCTACGAGGCCGAGGCCCAAGCGGTGTTTGACCGCCACGTGAAGCCCGCCGCCGACGCCTACGCCAAGGACGCGATGGGCAACCGATTAGCCACGCTGAATCCCAAAGGCGACCCCACCCTCATGCTCGCCGGACACATCGACGAGCTCGGACTCATCATCACCTACGTCAACGACAAGGGGTTCGTCTATTTTGAGACGATTGGTGGCCACGACCGGATCATGATCCCGGGGCGACGCGTTCAGATTCAGACGTCTCAGGGTATCGTCAAGGGTGTGACCGGAAAGCGGGCCGTGCACCTGATGGACGAGGCAGACCGCAAGAAGGTGCCAGAGATCCACGAACTGTGGATCGACATTGGAGCCAAGTCGAAGGCCGAGGCGCTGGCGCGCGTGGCCATCGGCGACGTGGCCACGTACGATCACGGTTTTGAGCTCATTCACGGCAGTGTCGGAGCCGCGCGTGCGTTTGATGACAAGGTCGGCGCCTACGTGGTCGGAGAGACGCTCATCCGGCTCGCCAAGGCCCGCCGCAAACTGGCCGCCCGGGTAGTCAGCGTCGCCACCACTCAGGAGGAGATCGGGGTCCGCGGCGCGACGACCGCGGTCTACGCCGTCGATCCACACATCGCCGTCGCGGTGGACGTCGGGCACGCCACGGATCATCCCGATTGCGATCCGCGCAAGCACGGCGGTACGACGTTAGGCGGCGGTCCGATGATCTGCCGCGGCGCCAACATCAATCCGAAGATCTTCGATGCGCTGGTGGCCGCCGCAAAGCGTGCCAAGATCCCCTACCAAATTGAGGCGGATCCACGGCCAACCGGCACCGACGCCCGGGCGATCCAGGTGGGCCGCGCCGGCGTCGCCACAGGATTGGTCAGCATCCCCCTGCGCTACATGCACACTCCCAGCGAGCTCGTTGACCTTGAGGATGTGGAGCGCTGCGTACTCCTCCTGACGGAGTTCGCGCTGGGCCTCAAGCGAGGCGAGCGGGCGCACTGGTAATGACCACCGCCCGCACCATGTGCCCGTTCCCGTCGTCGTGAACCCCGACATCCGCATGATCCGCGGCGCCTACCGGTTCGACTGGCGCCTGCTGTCGTTCACCCTCGCCGTCCTCTGCTCAGTGGCACCCAGCCGGGGCATGAGCGAAGACGTGTCCGCAAGCCCAAGCCCGCCGCACGCCGCGGCAGTGACGGAAGGCCTCGCGCTGCTGGAGCAGCAACGGCTGGCCGAAGCCCAAACGGTCTTCGAGAAGGTACTGGCCAGCGAACCGCGCAACCTCGAGGCGGCGTACCAACTCGGGGTCCTCGCCCTCCGCCGCGGCGAAGCGGAGATGGCCGTCGATTTGCTTGAAAAGGCCCGCGCTCTCGGCCCGGACGCTGCGCGCACCCACCACAATCTCGGGCACGCCTACGGTCTCTCCGCCGCACGCGCCTCAGTCTTCGGCAAACTGGGACTCGCCCGAAAGTGCCTCGCCAGCTACCAGCGGGCAGTGGAGCTCGCCCCGCAGCACGTCGAGTACCGTCTGAGTCTGATTCGGTACTACCAAGCCGCTCCATCGATTGCCGGAGGGGGCTCCGAGAAGGCACTCTCGGCTACGGAAGCGTTGCGAACGCTTGATCCGGTGCGCGGCAGCCTGACCCTCATCGGGATCCACGTATCCGCGAAACAATGGGCGGCCGCCTTTGCAGAGCTCGACCGTCTCCGTGAGCAGCACCCCTCGCTTCGCGAAGGCTACTACCAACTCGGACGCTTGGCCGCGCTTTCCGATCAGCGCCAATCGGAAGGCATCACCGCGCTGCGTCACTTCCTGGCTACGCCGCCACAGCCCGGCGAAACCCCGGCCTCCCAAGCCCAGTTCCGTCTCGGCAACCTTCTTGAGAAGACCGGACAGGCCGCGGAGGCCCGCTCGGCCTACCAGGCAGCACTCTCGGTCGATCCCAACCACCAACTGGCTCGCGAGGCGCTGACCCGCCTCGACGGGAAGACTCCGTCCGCGTAGGTCGATCGGCTCTCGCAATGCCTCCTTTCGTCGAGTTTCACCAAGTCACCAAGCGCTACGGCGAAGGCCCGGCCATCCTGGCCGATGTCTCCCTACAGGTGGAGCGCGGGGAGTTCGTCAGCTTCATTGGACCAAGCGGATGCGGCAAATCTACCCTGCTCAAGCTGGTGGCCGGGCTGAGCCCGGTCACGACAGGCACCCTGACGGTGGACGGGCTCTCCCCCCACTCAGCCGCGGAGGAACTCGCCTTCGTTTTCCAGGAACCCACCCTGCTCCCTTGGTTGACGGTGGAACGCAACGTCGAGGTTCCGCTGCGACTCCGCGGCGAGCCCCCCGAGCGGCGGCGGGAACGCGCGCGAAAGGCGCTTGCACTCGTCGGCCTCAGCGAGCGGGCCGAGTACTACCCGCGGCAACTCTCGGGTGGCCAGCGAATGCGCGTCTCCATCGCCCGCGCCCTGTCACTCACCCCGAAACTGCTATTGCTCGACGAACCGTTCGGCGCACTGGATGAAATGACGCGCGATCGCCTCAACGAGGAGCTCCTCGCCATCCGGGCGGAACAGGGATGGACTGCCTTCTTCGTCACCCACGCCGTCGCCGAAGCCGTGTTCCTCTCACACCGCATCATTCTACTGGCGGCGAATCCCGGACGAATCCATCGCGAGATCCGCGTTGACCTCCCGTACCCGCGCACGGCCGAGACGCGCCAGACCCCGGCCTTCCAAGCCCTTGTCGCCGCGGTCTCGCGTGAGTTGCGCGCCCTCCCCAACGCCGCCCCGGCCACCGCGACACCATGAACGCCCATCCGCTGCTCCGCCGCCTGCTGCCGGCTCTTACGGGCGCGCTTTTCATCGCGCTCTGGTACCTCGCCCACGCGCTGCTCGCGAGTGAGCGACGCTTTCTCCTTCCTCCGCCGCACAGCGTCCTCTTCGCCTTCCGCGACCACGGGCCCGTGCTGTGGAGCGCGGCGATGAACACGCTGCAAGGCGCGTTGCTCGGATTTGGAACCGCCGTGATCGGGAGTTCGCTCGCCGCACTGGTGCTTTCCCTCACCCCACTCGTGCGAGCGAGCCTCTACCCCTACCTGATGATCCTGCAGCTGACGCCCATCATCGTCATCGCACCGATCCTCATCCTGTGGGCCGGCGCTGGGATCGTCAGCGTGACCATCATCACGTTCCTGATCTGCTTCTTCCCCCTCGTGGTCAACACGACGCAGGGCCTGATCTCGACGGATCGCAACTTAGTCGACCTCTTTCGGATGTGCCGCGCCTCGCGCTGGCAGGAGATCTGGCTCCTTCGCGCACCCGGCGCTCTACCGTACTTTTTCACCGGTCTCCGCATCGCCGCCACCCTCGCGCCCATCGGCGCGATTGTGGGCGACTTCTACGCGGGGAACTCGGCCGGTGGTCAAGGCGGGCTCGGATTCCTGACCATCATCTACAGTTCCCAGTTCAAGATCGCCGCTCTTTTTGCCACCGCGGTTTCCAGCTGCGCCTTGGGATTCCTCTTTGCGGGTGGCGTCGTGGCGCTGAGTTGGTTATGCCTGCACCGGTGGCACGATTCCTACAGTCGCAGCGACGTCTGAACGCATGGGCTCGCCGCCTCCTCACCGGCGCGAGCGCACTCGCCATGCTGGTCGGCTGCTCTCCGCGCGAGGCCGCGCCGAACATCGAGCCCGCCCCGACACCGCAGCCCCAGCAGTCGATCCGGCTGCAGATGGATTGGTACCCGCAGGCCGAGCACGGCGGCTTTTACCAGGCCCTAGCCAAGGGCTTCTACGCCGAATCTGGGCTGGACGTCGAAATCCTGCCAGGAGGCCCCGGAGCGTTCATCGCCCAGAAACTCGCCACTGGCCGCGTCGACGTCGCAATCGGGCGCAGCGACGATGTTTTCACCGCCGTGCAAGAAGGCCTGCCGCTGGTCATCATCGGTGTTTTCATGCAGCGCGATCCACTGTGTCTCCTTCTGCATGAGAACGACCCGGTGCAGGACTTCGCCGACCTCAACGGACGGGCTGTCATGGCACATCCCGGTGCGGCCTGGGTCCGCTACGTCGAGGCCCGCCACGGTATCTCCATCAACCTCGTCCCGATGAACTACGGGCTCGCTCGCTTCCTTTCGGACCCCTCGTTCATCCAGCAGGGCTACGTGACCAATGAGGCATTCGTGGCGCGCCGGGCGGGCGCCCGCGTGCGCACCATGCTTATCGCCGACTCCGGCAACGAGTCTCTCCGGGTGATCATCACCCATCGTGCCTTCCTGCGCGAAAACGAGCCGGCCCTGCGACGTTTTGTCGCCCAGTCCCTGCGTGGCTGGCAGGACTTCCTGCACGGAAACGCCGAGCCCGCGCGAGCGCTGATCCGCGCCCGCAACGAGCGCCTGGACGACGCGATCTTCAGCCATGCACTGGAGGCCATGCGGACCGAGCGACTCGTCGACGGCGACCCTGAACGCCACGAGGCCCCGGGGCTGATGAGTCGCGCCCGCTTACAACGCCAGCTGGACCAGTTGCGCGATCTCAAGCTCATCCGTTCCGACTTCCAACTCGACGAGGCCGTGTCATTTGCCCTTCAAACCACGGAGGACCACCCGACCACGGGCGAAGCGCGAAAGGTCGGCCGCGAGCGTTGATACTGACCCGCCTGCGGCAGTCGTTCACTCAAAGACCGTATGATCATTGATGCGCACATCCACCTCTACCCGCCGGAGGTAGCGCGTGATCCGATCGCGTGGGCCACGGATCGCGGCGAAGCGTGGTGGCGTCACTGCGTCGCCCCGCCAGATCGTCCCTCGCTGCAAGGATGGGCAACCGTGGACGAGCTTCTTCGGCACATGGACGAGGCCGGCGTCGACCGCGCCATCCTTCAGGGATGGTACTGGCAGAATCAGGCGACGGCGGAGGAGCAGAACGGCTGGTATGAGAAGTGGATTCGCGCGCATCCTGACCGACTCGCCGCCTTTGCGTCGGTCGCGGCGCCTGATGCCGCGACGCTAGACGCAACGCGGCGCCGGCTCGACGCCGGCTTCATCGGCTTGGGCGAACTCTTTCCGCAAGTCTACCGTGGCTCATTCGACAGCGATGGCTGGCACGCCCTGATGGCGCTCGCCGCCGAGTACCGGGTACCGGTTACGCTTCACGTCTCGGATCCTATCGCCAGCCCTCCAGGTCCAGACCCCCAGCCCACGCCGCTCGAGGCATACCGAGAGCTGGCGCGTCGATTTCCGCAGCAGCCGTTCATTTTGGCCCATTGGGGCGGCGGTCTTCCCTTTCATGAGTTGAATCCCCGCGTCGCCCGAGATCTCCGAAATGTCTACTACGACACGGCGGCATCGTCCTTGCTCTACGACCAGGCGGTCTATCGGCGCGTCTGCGACCTGATCGGCTCGGAGCGAATCCTCTGGGGTACCGACTATCCCCTCCTCACTCGCCCGCGGCGTTCTCGCACGCCAGGCTTCTTGCTCGATCTGGAGGCGGTGCGCGCGGCGGAACTCTCGCCGGCAGAGACCACCGCAATCGTCGGCGGCAACGCGGCGCGCCTCTTCGGCTGGGCCTAACGCCCCCTCCGGCGCGCCCGCACCGACGGAGTTCGCTCCGTGAAACGCAGATTGCCCCGCGCGAAAGGCCCCTTAGTCTTTGCGTTGATGCACCGCTCTCTCCTCCGCGCTGTTGGGATTTTCACCTTGCTCGCTCTGGGCGTCGTCGCGACCAGCTGTCGCCAGGCCAAGGAGGCCGGCGTCGCAACACCTGAGCCGACTGCTCCCAAGCCCACTCGCATCACGGTGCAACTCGACTGGATCCCGGAACCCGAGCACGGCGGCTTCTACCAAGCTGAAGCCCGGGGATTCTTCCGCGAAGCCGGGCTCGACGTGGTCCTTCTCCCGGGCGGCCCCAACGCGTTCGCGCTGCAGAAGATCGCCACGGGACAAGCGGATATCGCCCAGCAGGACAGCACCAACGTCCTCCTCGCGATTGCGGAAGGATTGCCCGTGATTCACATCGGCGCCGTCTTCCAGAACGACCCATCCGTGCTAATGCTGCACGCCGACAACCCCGTGTCGCGCTTTGAGGATCTCAACGGAAAGACCATCATGGCTCGCCCGGAGTGGGCGTTTATCCCGTATCTGAAGAAAAAATACAAAATCGATTTCAAGCTGATCCCCCAAAACTTCTCGGTCGCAAACTTCATCGGCAATCGCGAGTTCATCCAGCAAGGTTACTACATTGCGGAGCCGTTTCACATTGTGCGCGGCGGTGCCCAGCCGCCGAAATTCCTGTATGCATGGGACGCCGGTTTCGACGCCTACACCGTGCTCGCGGCGAATCGCCCTTGGTTGGAAAAGAACCCAGAGGCGGCCCGCGCCTTCCTCGCTGCCTATATCCGCGGCTGGAACGACTACCTGCAAGGCGACCCCACCGCGGCGCACGCTCTAATGAAACAGGGCAACCCGAACGCGAGTGACGAGTTCCTCGCCTTCGTCCGAGACCAGATCATCCGTGAACGCCTCGTGACCGGTCGCACTCCGGCGGAAGGCGACCTGACTGGCCGCGTGACGGAAGAACGCTTCCGCACGCAGATTCGCCAATTGGAGGAGCTCGGTATCCTCCCAGCGGGAAAGCTCTCGGTCGACCGCGTTGTCCGGACCGATCTTCTTCCCCCCTCTCGACCGTAGCCAACGACGCGGCGCAGCTTCCGGATCGGTGGCCGGCACCCACGCTCCGCGCTGCGCAGTCGTCAGGCCCCAGATGCCGCCGCCGGCGCGTCGGTCGGATCACCGAAAGCCCGCAGCGTGTCGCCTTCCATGCGGCAGACTCGCCACTCCGGAAGGACGGTCGCCCCCAGGCTGCGATAGAAGCGGATAGCTCCCTCGTTCCAATCGAGAACTGTCCACTCGAATCGTCCGTAGCCACGCTCCACGGCAAGCCTTCCGAGCGCCCGGAGCAGAGCCCCGCCAATCCCTCGGCCACGGAACGCAGGACGCACATAGACATCCTCCAGATAGAGCCCGGGCTTCGCGAGGAAGGTGGAAAAGTTCCGGAAGAAGATCGCGTAGGCCACCAGCCCACCTTCGGCCTCGACCACCCAACATTCCGCGGCGGGCTGAGAACCAAAGAGATGTTCCCGCAGTCGCTCATCTGTCGCCTGCATCTGCGCACTGAGGTTCTCGAAGGCGGCCAACTCGGCGATCAATCCGACGATCGCTTGCTCGTCGCCGCGGCGCGCCGCCCGGATGAGATAATCAGAGGCCGACGAAGAAGGATGAGCGTTCACTCGTTGATCGAAGCGCAATCGCGCCGCCGACGGAAGCGCGGAGTCAGGCTGACCCGCTCTCCGCAGCGACCCGGGCCATGTCCCGTCGCATCGTGACGCGGTAAGCGAGAAACAAGCTGATACCGCTGATCAGCAGCAGTCCTGAAGACGCACTGAACACCGCATTCAGACCGATCGCGCCCTTGAACCAACCGGCGAGGAAGACCCCCACCCCGCCCGCCGCGGTGGCCAACGTGTTCATGCAACCCATCGCGGTCGCACGCCCCGCGGGCGGCACGATCTCGCACAACGCCGCCTTCTCACTCGCCTCGCCAAAACCTCGCAGGAACGAGAAGGTTGAAATCGTCCCGACCACGAGAGCAAATCCCGGTCGGGTGAGGAACAGCAGTAGAACGGGAGAAACCACCAAGTAGCTCCCCGCAAGAAGCAGCATGCGGCGGCGGCCATCCTCGCGGGCAAAGCGGTCCGAGACCCAGCCCCCTACCGCGATGCCCATCACCATCGCCCCCTGCAGCATGAGTGCCCCCACCAGCCCGGCTGCGCCCAGACTCATCTGGAACGACTCCCGGAAGTACAGCGGCAGCCAATTCAGAAAAATCCACGTGGTCACGCCCGTCAGCATTTCCGCCAACAGCAGAAGGCGGAACGACGGGATCGCCAACACACGACGTACGGCCGACACCGCAGACGTCGTTGCCTGCTTCGTGCGACCGGCCGCACCAAGCGGCGCGTCCACTAACCAGCGCCGGCCAGCGAGCGCCCAGAGTAGACCGATCCCGCCAAGAATCCAAAATCCAGCCCGCCAGCCGTACCGCTCCGCGAGATAGCCGGCAAACGCCCCGCCAAAGATCACGCCTACATTCAGTCCGATCGAGTGCGCGCTCATCGCGCGCGCCCGCGTCGCGGTGGTGTGGTGTTCCCCCAAGAGCGCGACCGCCGCCGGCAGGTAGGGGCTTTCAAGGATCCCGAGGAGCACGCGCAGGATGCACAGCATCACCAGACCCGTGCTCAGACCAATCAGCCCCGTCACTACGCTCCACAGGGTGAGCGCGCCCAAGATCACTGCGGAGCGCGGCAGCCGGTCCGCCAAGACGCCGGCCAGCGGCGAAGCCAAGGCGTAGCTCCACAAGAAGAGCGAGCCCACCAGCCCGAGCGTCACGTCGGACAGCCCCAACTCTTCACGCAACGCCGGGAACACCGCGGAAATGGCCACGCGATCCGCGTAGTTGATCGCCGCCGCGACCATGAGAAATCCGGTGACGCGCCAGCGCGTCGAACTCAGCCCCACTTCGTCTCCTCCCGCGCGCCGAGGCGATGGATGAGCACTCATTCGGCCGTCCATTCGGCCAGCGACCAGCGGTACGCCGTCGCCGCCCAGAGCCCCCGCCGCGCTTGAACGTCCCACGTGCGCATGCGCGTCGCCTAGGGCGCGAACGGAGCGCGTAGCTCAAGACCCTGCGCGGCAAGGTCCACCTGCACCTTCCGCAGGCCAGCGCTCAGACAGCGATAGTCGCTGATCACGTTGAGAAACCGGAAACCCATGCGACGGTACGCGTCCACCTGCTCCACCGCGCACGGAATCCCGGCGGTCTTGCCGTGGCGTTCGCAGGCCGCCACCACCTCACGCAGGATCGCTTGCACCTCCGGATCCTCGGTGCGACCAAACCGACCCATGCCAAGGGTCAAGTCACTCGGCCCCACAAACAGCACGTCGACGCCGGGGGTGGCGGCAATCGCATCGATCTGCGGCACGACATCCACCTCCTCGATCTGCACCACGAGGAAGGTGTCGCGGTTGGCCTCCGCGATGTACTCCGAAGGCGCCATCCGCCCGAAGCCTGCTTCCGGCTGCACCCCGTCGTAGCCGCGTCGTCCAATCGGAGGAAACTTCATCATCGCCACCACCTCGCGTACTTCGGCGACGTCCCGAACGCGCGGCAACATGATGCCTCGTGCCCCCGTCTCCAACAGCCACAGCACATCCGTGTAGTTCGCCGGCTTCACCCGCATGATCGCATCCACGCCGCGCAGCCGGCAGGCTTGGATCAGCGCCGCAACCTCGGAGGGATCGATCCGCTTGTGCTCCAGGCAAAGCCAGATCCCGTCGAAACCGAACGTGCAGAGCATTTCGACGATCTCCGGATGGAGGTAGGAACTCTTGGCGCAGATCACCGTCTCTCGGGCGGTGAGTTTCTGACGGACACGGGAGGGGAACATGGGGCGTCGGGAGACCAACAGCGTCCCGCGCTGAACGCAACCCAGCAGACCGCCGAGCCCCTGCCGCCGCCGGTCGCTTGACGCCCGACCCGGAGTCCGTCGACACTCCGCCCATGCCCCCCGGTCCCTCCTCAGCCGATCGCGACCACGCCTACCCCGCGCACGTCCGCCTCCACCGGTCCCGCGCCGCGTCCGGCGTCGCTGCCGCGGCTGCCGCCGCCAGGGTCATCCGCGACGCGATCGCGTCGCGTGGCACCGCACGAATCATGGTCGCCACCGGCAATTCCCAGCTGGCGATGATCGATGCCTTGATGGCAGACGAGTCGCTGGCGTGGGATCGCGTGGAAGCATTTCACATGGACGAGTACGTCGGCCTGCCCGCGACCCATTCGGCCAGCTTCCGACTCTGGTTGAACACCCGTGTCGCCGCGCGACGACCCTTGCGTGCGATGCACCTCATTGAGGGAGATGCGCCCTCGGCGGCGGAGGAGATCGCCCGCTACACCACCCTCCTTTCCGCCGGCCCTCTCGACCTCGCCTTTGTCGGCTTCGGGGAGAACGGTCACATCGCCTTCAACGATCCGCCGGTCGCCGATTTCAGCGATCCCGCGATGCTGAAGGTCGTGACGCTCGACGAGGCCTGCCGCCGCCAGCAAGTCGGCGAAGGTCACTTTCCCCATCTTGATGCGGTCCCGCGAAACGCGATCACCGTGACCTGCTCGGGGCTGTTTCGGGCAGCCGCATGGATTTGCTGCGTTCCGGAAGCCCGCAAGGCGCGGGCGGTGCGTGACGCGCTTGAGGGACCGATCAGCACCGCCTGCCCAGCCTCGCTGGTGCGGCGGCATCCCCACGCGACCGTCTTTCTGGATCCCGACTCGGCGTCGCTCCTCGCCCAGCGACCGCCACTCGAAGCCTGAGCGACCGCGGCAAGCGCCGAGTTACAAGCCCTCGCGCAACGCCGCGAGCTGCGTGCGCAGACGCTTGATGAAAACTTTCATCTGATCGGAGATCTGATCGATATCGGGACGGCGACCAATCTCCTGCTCGATGATCGCCCATGCCGGGTGGTCCGCGAACTCACCATCGCGCTCCGACAGTCGCGACCCGCTGAAACCCACGCCGTAGGCCTTGGCGAGAAAGTTCCCCAGCGAGACGAGGGCCACCTCCAAGCGGTGCGCCTCGGCCTGCTCAGGACGTCCGTGATGGGCGATCGCCTGAACGATGATCTCACCCATCCCATTCTGCCGGGCAAAGTTGACGCCGGCCTCTGCGTGATCCACGCCAAAGCGCGCGACTTCGAGGCGTTCGAGCGGGTCCAGTTCGTTCCACGCATCAAGCAGCACGCCCCGGTACGCCTCCGGCTGCAGCGTAGAAAGCACAATCTTGCCGGCATCGTGTAGCAGGCCTGCCACGTAGACCGCCGAAGCCCGCTCGCCCCGGATCAACCCCTCCAGGCGCTCGCTGATCGCCGCCGTGCCCAACGCATGAATCCAGAGGTGCTTCCAGTCGAGGGAGTCGCCCGCGCTGCTCGGCAAGCTGAGAATCGAAACGGCATCCGCGGCCTGGCGGACCCGGTTCACCCCGAGCATCTGCACCGCGACGTCGAGACTATCGATCCGCTGTTCGGAGCTCACCTCGGCAGAGTTCGCCATCCGCAGGATGCGAACCGAGAGCCCCTGATCCTTCGAGATCGAGTCGACCACCTCGCTGACGTCGACATCCGGTCGCGACACGATCCGCGCGAACCCCTGCGCCAGTGACTTCAGCGCTGGCAGCTCCTTCAGCGCCTTGAGCTCATTCAAGGTCTGTGCGCGCACATCATCCGGGGACTGGGCCTTCGCGGCCTCCGCCAGCGACTTGACCTTGAGCATCTGCCGAATCGCCACCTCAGGCTTAACCGCGTGCTCATCCGTTTCCGGGCGCTGGGACGGCCGCGGTTTCGCCTCGGGCTTGGACTTGCCCTTGGCCGGCTCAGCCGCGATCGCCGCAGCTGACGGTGTGGAAACGGAGGCCGGAGGCGGCACCGCCGGTGTTTGGGACGCGGTTTTGGGCTCGGGCGCGGCCTCCGCCTTGGCTTTCGAGAAACCAAGCCAACCGAGCAGTCGCTGAAAAACGGAGAGGGCCATAGGGAGGTCGGTGCGTTGAAGGTAAAACGGCACAGACGAGCGAGGCTTGAGGACGTGATCACGAGCGAGTTAACGATATAAATTGTTTCCTCTTTGCTCGCGGCGGTGAGACTTACACGCTCTTCACAACCCCTCACCGTCCCGCCTGGCGGACAAACCCTGTCGACCCCCTGCGACCATGCTCCTGCATCACCCTTACGCCCTAGCTGCGGCGCGCCTCCTGAGCGCCGCTTTCCTCGCGAGCGCCGTCTCGCTCCACGCCCAAGCCGTCCGTCCACCGGCGGCCGACGACGAACCGGCGAAGCCGGACGTCGTTGAGCTTTCACCTTTCATCCTCGCCGAAGATCAGAATGGGGGATGGTCCGCGAACGACACGCTCTCCGCCACGCGTACGAAGCAGGCATTGAAGGACGTGCCGGTAAACATTGACGCGATCACCGCCGACTTCATCGAGGACCTCGGGCTGTACACGGCCGACGAGACCGCGCAGTTCATCGCGAACGTCTATGCCGCGCCGACCATGGAGAACGACAACCAGCAGGGCAACTTTGCGTTCCGCGGCCTGAGCCAATCCAACAACGTCAGCCGAAACTACTTTCGCTGGTACATCCCCTCCGACACGTACAACGTCGAGCGGATCGACTTCGGCAAGGGCTCCAACTCCCTGATCTTCGGCGAGGTCGAGCCAGGCGGCCAAGGCGCCGTATTCACGAAGCGAGCACAGTTCCGCAATTTCGGCAGCCTCACTGCAGTCGCCAACAGCCTCGGCGCTCACCGTTTCCTCTTCGACTACAATCGAAAGCTCACGGACAAAGTCGCCTACCGCTTCAATGCCATCACCCGCGAGGAGCGGACCTACCAGGACGCTTCCCGCTACGGCCTGCGTGGCGCGACGATCGCGGTCACACTGCAGCCTTTCCCGAACACCACGATCCGCATCGAGAACGAGCGCGGCGACTTCGAGAACGCACGCGGTTTCGGCGGCGTCTTCATCCGAGAGCAGTCCGCCCGCTCGCGTGGGTTTAATACCGCCGGAACCTACTACACCTCGGATGGCGTCTGGATCCAACAGGCCACGCTGCCGGCCGCCGATCGCTCCTCCGCGAACGCGCCCGCCGGTGGCCAGCCTTCACTCCTCGAGGGCGAATTCTTCGACGTCCAGATGCGCAACGCTGCCGGCGCCATCGTCGGAACCAAACGCATCAACGGCTTCTCCAAGGAGTACAATCTCCGCGGCTCCTTCGACCGGCAGGCGCGCCCCTTCGACACCTACTCCGTAACCGTTGAGCAGCGCGTCGGGCCGGTGAGCCTCGAGCTGGCTTTCAACCATCAGAACCAGATGGCCCTGCGCACGGATAACTTCTTCAGCCAGACGATCAGCCTCGACGTCAATGGCCGTCCCTACATCGACTCCACCCTCGACCTGAAGCGCTTCGGCACGGAGACCGATGCCTTCCGGGGTACCGCCGCCTACCGCTGGAAACCGCTCCGCTGGATGGAACAGCTCTTTGTTGCCGGCGCCGAATACCGGGAGGATGCCGTCGATAATCTCCGGTGGCAGTTCTTCAACATCCAGCCCTTCCAGCGGGGTCTCGCCACCTCGGTCAATACCACCAACGACCGCGGTCGTCTGCGCATCTACCTCGACGATCCGCAGTTCTACTCGCGATCGCTCTTCGAACGCATGAAGCCCGAGCGCTTGCCCGTCACCGAGACGGTCAACATGGTCGCCCTGCGCTACTTCCCCGCCGGCACCGCCGCCGCCAGCGGCACCGAGTGGCGGCAATCCTACTCCACGTCGCTGTCTGCCTCCGGACGGTATTTTGGCGGGCGCATCCAGACTCTCCTGGGCGCCCGGCGCGACTGGAACCGTGTCTACGAGTACGTGGGCACTCGCACCGAGGGACCGTTCAAGGAGGAGATCGCGCCACCGAAGCGCCGGGACGCCCTACCCGGCGAGTACATCGAGAATCTGTTCATGCGGCAGGCCAACACCAGCTACACGGCCGGACTCACCTACGCTCTCACCCGCGATATCAATCTGTATGCGATCTATTCGGAATCCTTCCGCTTCCAGGATGCGCGTACTTTCGACCGCGAACGTTTCGGCCCCATCACCGGCGTAACTCAGGAGGTCGGCCTAAAGGGTACCCTGCTGGACGATCGCGCTTCGGTCACCCTCGGTGTCTTCAACATCGACCGCCAGAACGTCGTGCTCAGCTGGAACGGCGTGATCGATTTTACCGCGTCGGAAACCGAGGACCTGATGAATCCCAACGACGTGCTGCCGGGCAGCCCGGGCTACAAGTACGTGGAGCCCGGCACGGCGAGCGCCTCGCGTAATTACAAATCCACCGAACAGTCGACCGGCGCCGATCTCACCGTCATGCTACGACCGACGCGCGGGCTCCAAGTCCGGCTTGGCTTCGGCCACACCAAGGTTCTCGGCGAGCCGGACCTGAAGTCCTTCCGCGCGTATTACGATGCAGCCGTGAAGCGCGGCAACGAGAGCCCCGCGATGCTCGCGGATGCCAAGTTCCTCCTCGATTCCCTCGATAACTCCAACAAGCCGACCGGCGCGCGCGCGTCCCCGTGGTCCGCCAATTGGGTTGTAGACTATGGGTTCGCCCGTGACGCCCACGCCGCCCTTCGCGGCGTGCGGGTGGGCGTGAACGGAGTCTGGCGCGACAACTACCTCTTCGGCATTGCCAACGGCCAGGAGCTCAGTGGTGGCACCTCGCACCTCGTGAACACCTACGTGATGCGCGACCAGCGGATTTGGGACCAGCAGATCCGTCTACGGGTAGGCGTCCGCAACCTTGTCGATCTGGAGAACAGCGGCATTCGCAAGACCAGCTTCACCACGCTCGCTGACGGTCGCAATGTGTACCGCTACAGCTACGTCATGCCCCTGACGTGGGAGTTCACCGGCACCCTCCGCTTCTAATTCATCACTTCATGCCGCACCCTCGCCGCACGCTCGCTGCCCAAGCACTCCGCATCGTTGTTTTCGTCGCAGCGATCGCCTGCTGGGCGGGAGCAGCTCCGGGCCAGCGGCCCAACGTGCTGTTTCTCGTTGTCGACGACCTGCGCCCCGAGCTCGGTTGCTACGGGAATCCGATCGTTAAGAGTCCAAACATCGACCGTCTGGCCCAACGCGGGGTCGCCTTCACGCGGGCCTATTGTCAGCAGGCGGTATGCTCGCCGTCGCGGACCAGTGTCATGACCGGCGCAAGACCGGACACGACGCGGGTCTGGGACTTGGTCACCCACTTCCGGGTCGCCATGCCCGACGTGGTCACGGTGGGTCAGCTATTTCGCCAGAATGGCTACTTTGTGCAGGGCACCGGCAAGATCTATCACGGTGGCTACGATGACGCGCCCACGTGGTCGACGCCGTGGTACACACCCAAGGCCCCGCCTTACGCCCTCCCCGAGAACCTGGCCCTGCACGAACGGCAGTACGCGACCGAAGGGAGCAACGAGGCTTCAAGTCGCAAGGCGCGGCGGAAGGCTGCCGCCGCGGGCGATCCGGCGGCTAACGCCGCCGCCGGCGCGCCCTCCTCGCGCCGGAACTCCCGCGGTCCGGCCTTCGAGGGAGCGGACGTGCCGGATGATACGTTCCAAGACGGCAAGGTCGCGGACTTCGCGATCGACCGCTTGCGCGAATTCCAGAAGCAGACCCAGCCTTTCTTCCTCGCGGTGGGATTTACGAAGCCGCACTTGCCGTTCGTTTCGCCGAAAAAGTACTGGGATCTCTACGACCCGGCCTCCATTCCGCTCGCGACCAATCGCTTCCGGCCCCGCGGCGCGCCAGAGCACGCGATCCTTCCCGGGAGCGAAATGCGCGCCTATCACGGCATCCCGGAGGGCTCGATCCCCGATGATCTCGCCCGGCAGCTCAAGCACGGTTACTATGCCGCGATCAGTTACACCGATGCGCAGATCGGCCGGGTACTCGACGAGCTCGACCGCCTTGGAATCGCCGACAACACGATCGTGGTGCTCTGGGGAGACCACGGCTGGAAGCTCGGGGAGCACGATGCGTGGTGCAAACACAGCAACGCTGAAAACGACACGAACGCGCCGTTGATCATCGCCGCCCCCCAGACAAGGGGCGCGGGTCGGCCTTCCCGCTCATTGGTGGAGTTTGTCGACATCTATCCAACGCTCGCCGACCTCGCCGGCCTACCCATCCCCGCCCACGTTGAGGGCGTCAGCCTCCGACCACTGCTCGACAATCCCGATCGTCCGTGGAAATCGGCCGCCTTCTCCCAATATCCTCGCAACCTAAAGGAAGGCCGCCTCATGGGCTATTCGATGCGCACCGAACAGCACCGTCTCACGGTCTGGGTCGATCGCGAGGCTCCGGAGCAGATCAAGTCCATCGAGCTTTACGACCACGCGAAGGACCCCGAAGAGAACGACAATCTCGCCGGGCAACCCGCGGTAAGCGAGCTTCAGGATAAACTGTTGTCGGCGTGGCGTCGTGGCTGGAAGGGTGCGTTGCCCGACCAGCGCCAATCCTAATCGTCGTCCGCCCGTGCTCCATCGCCTCGGCAGGCTGTCTGTCTTCGCACTCGCCGCGCTCGCCGCCGCGTCCTTTGCGTCGGGGTCTCACGCACGGACTCCGGCAACCCGGAACGTCCTGCTCATCGTCGTCGACGATCTCAACACCGACCTCGGCGCCTACGGCCATCCGGTCGTGCAATCGCCCAACATCGATCGGCTTGCCCGACGGGGCGTTCGCTTCGACCGAGCCCACTGCCAATACCCGTTGTGCAACCCCAGTCGCGTCTCGTTCCTCAGCGGACGCCGTCCCGAGTCGACGGGCGTCTACGTCCTCAACACCCCCGCACGCACCGCCCTTCCCGAAGCGGTGCTGCTACCCCAGTTCTTCCGCAACCAAGGCTACTTCACCGCTGGGGCCGGCAAGGTCTTCCATAACCGCGCGACCAATGACGCCGCGTCGTGGGACGCTTATCAGGACGGTCCAACACAGGATGCCGAGGAGCGAGCGGCGCTCGAAGCGCGCTATGGCGGCGGCGACGGGCGACCTTCCGGACGCCCGCTCTCGTCGGACGGAGCGAGCACGCGCGATGGCCTCAACGCGCGGACCATTCTCGCGCACCTGCGTTCGCCACGCACCCAGGAATCGCCGTGGTTTCTTGCCCTCGGTCTCCACAAGCCGCACCTGCCTTGGACGGCGCCCGCGCGCTTCTTCGCACTTTACCCGGACGCGGCGCTCCAGCGTGCGGCCGAGCCCCCGCTGCGCGGAGTGCCGGCCATCGCCCTACAGACCGAACTGAGCGGTTTCGCGGCACCCGAGTCCCAGCTCGAGGCGCTCCGCGGCTACTACGCATGCATCTCCTTCATCGATTCGCTCCTCGGCGAACTGATGGACGAACTCGATCGCCAGGATCTCTGGTCTTCCACCGTGGTCGCGCTCATCTCCGACCACGGCTTCCATCTGGGTGATCACGGCGGGCTCTGGGCCAAGCTGTCCGCATTCGGTGCCTCGACACGCGTGCCGTTCATCCTGGCCGGCGGCAACCTTCCCGCCGGCCAGGTGGTGACGCAGTCGGTCGAACTGGTGGACCTTTATCCGACCCTCGCTGAGGCGTGCGGTTTCGCTGTTCCCGAGGGTCTCGAGGGACGCTCTCTTATCGCAACCCTCTCCTCTTCGCCTCCCCCCTCCTCACCTCCGGCCGCGAGTCTCGTCTACCACTACGACGTCGAGGCCCGCCGCGATGTCATGGCGCGCACGATCATCGGTCCGTTCTGGCGCTACACCGAGTGGGACGAGGGCCGAGCCGGACGAGAGTTTTACTGGCACGCCGACGATCCAGGTGAGTTCCATAATCGCGCCGATGACAGGACGTACGCTGAACCGCAGGCCGAGGCTGCGGCGTTCCTGCGGACGCTACCCGTACCTAAACCGGGCCCGGCCAATCGACCACGCGCGTTGCTGCCTCAGCGCTGAGCCGCGGCCGCTGCGCGGATCGCCTCCGCGCAGGCCCGCAACCTTGCCGCGTCCTTGACGCCCGGCGCCGACTCGACGCCGCTGTTCACGTCAATCCAGCGCGCTCCCGAGCGGCGGAGCGCCTCCGCCACGTTCTCGGACTTCAGCCCTCCGGCAAGAATCCAGTGATGGTCCGGATGTTCGCTCCGCAGGCGCGCATAAGCCTCCCAGTCCCCCGTCTGACCCGAACCGCCGAATCCGGCGGCGTGGAAGGTGTCGACCAGGAAGGTGCGCGCGAGCGGCAACCATTCCGGGGAGAATTCCCGATCCGGCGGAAGCTTGGGCGCCAGCCAAAGGCGCTCGGTCCCGATCTGACCACTCCATGCCTGTACTTGCGCCAAGGGCGTCTCGGCGCGGAAGTGTACCTGCACCGCTGCAAACCCCGCGCCTGCCGCCGCGGCGAGCTCCACGGGAGAAGGCTCCACCATCACCGCAACCGGACGACGTCCCGGGGGAAGCCGGGCGATCATCGCCGAAAACTGCGCCAGCGTGACGTGTCGCGGCGACTTGGGATAAAGGATGAAGCCGAGATAATCCGCGCCAATGGCGTCCGCCGCCTCCGCATCAACGAGCGAGGTCAAGCCGCAGACCTTGAGCCGGATTCCAGAGATCATCGGACCACGCTACTCACTCCCCGACGGAAGGGAAAGATCGGTTCGCGCGGCCGCCTCCAGCCGATCCACTCCGTGCCGCGCCGAGACCTCGTCACGCGCCTCCACCAAGAGACGAAGCTTGGGCTCGGTTCCCGAGTAGCGCACGAGGACCCGACCCGCCCCTGCCAGTTCGCGTTCAAGGGCCGCCATCTCGTTCGCAAGCCGCAGGCACGCCTCCAACGGACGGCGCTCGGGCACGATCACGCTCCGGGTCACCTGCGGAAATCGCCGCAACTGTTTTCGCAACTCCGAGAGCGGGGCCCCCGTGTCCCGCATGACCGCGAGCATGCGCAGTGCCGTGGCGAGTCCGTCGCCGGTCATCGCCAAATCGGCGCACACCACGTGACCGCTGGATTCGCCACCGAGCGACGCACCCGACGCACGCATGCGTTCGAGCACATAGCGATCTCCCACCGCCGTCCGAAATACCGTTCCACCGGCGGAGCGAAGGGCCTCATCCACCCCGAGGTTACTCTGCACTGTGATCACCAACTCACGATTCACCAACCGGCCTGTGCGCAACGCGTGAAGGCCGAGGATGGTCAGGACCTCATCCCCGTCGAGCACCCCACCCGACTCGTCACATACGACGCAGCGATCACCATCGCCGTCATGGGCGATGCCAATCCGCCCCCGCCACGCCTGTACCCGCGCTGCGAGCGCCTCCGGGTGCTCGCTGCCGACACCGTCGTTGATGTTGACGCCGTCCGGAGACGCGCCGAGCAGTTCGACCTCGGCTCCCAGTCGTCGCAGAACCGCGGGACTGGAGACGGCCGTCGCCCCGTTCGCGGCATCCAGCACGATCCGCCAACCGGCGAGGGCGTGAGGAGGCAGGACATCGACCATGGTATCGATATAGCGATGCAATGCCGCTTCATCGCGTTCCATGCTCACGTCCGCAACCGGCGCGGGACCGGCCGGCAGCCGAGCCTCGATCGCCGCCTCCGCGGCGTCATCCAGCTTCGTGCCACCGGGGCCGAAAAATTTCACGCCATTGTCGGACGCGGGATTGTGAGAGGCCGTGATCACCACGCCGAGGGCCGCGGTCCGATCCCGGACGGCCCGGGCGATCGCCGGGGTTGGCAAGACCCCCAGCGAAACGACCTTCATCCCGACGGAGGTTAGCCCCCGCGCCACCGCCGCCTCGATCGCGACGCCCGATGCCCGGGTGTCGCGCCCGATCACGGCCATGCCACCGCCGCCGGACCATTTCCCGGCGGCAGCCCCCAGACGCGCCGCGAACTCGGGATTGATCAAAGGACCGCCCACCGGCCCGCGAATACCATCGGTGCCAAAGAAGCGCCGCGTCATGTTAAGCAGCGTAGAACTCCCGCGTTGCCGCGATCTTTTGACGCACTGCCCCCCCGAGGAGCCGGTCGCGCGCAAGGTCCACCCCCTCCTGTACGCTCGGCACGGTCTGCGTGAGCCAGAGCGCCGTGGCGGCATTGAAGAGCAGCGTATCGATCAAAACCGAAGGTGCCCGCCCGGCGAGGATCGCATCAACAATGGCGAGGTTCTCGGCCACGTCTCCCCCGCGCAGACCGTCGAACGTTCCCTGGGTAAATCCGAAATCCTGCGGCTGCCACCAGCCATCGATCTCGCGCATCCGCCCGGCACCGCGGACACGGTTCGGCGTTGCGGTGGTCAATTCGTCGATTCCACGCCCTCCCCCGAGATCGCCATGTGCGGTGAGCCCCGCCTCGACACCCAACTCCTCGAGCACGTCCGCCAGCACCGGCACCCACGCCGCCGAGAATACTCCCATCACAACGTGCGCCGGACGACCCGGATTGATCACCGGCCCAAGGATGTTGAACACGCTTCGCTGACCACGTGAGGCGAGCAGCTTGCGCACGGGCGCAATGTGGCGAAACGCAGGATGGTACGCCGGTGCGAAGAAGAACGCGTAACCCAGTTCCGCCAAGGCGCGACGCACAAGCTCGGGTGGAGCATCGAGCCGCACACCCAATGCCGAAAGCAGATCCGCGCTGCCGCACTTCGACGTAATGCCTCGGTTCCCGTGCTTCATCACCACGACCCCAGCGCTCGCGAGGATCAGTACAACGAGGCTCGAAATGTTGAATCCCCCGGCATGGTCTCCCCCGGTGCCGACGATGTCGATCGCTCGACCAGACCACTCACCGACGCCGGGATCCACCGCACGAGCGCGAAACTCCCGCGCGAAGGCCGCAATCTCCGACGCCGTCTCGCCCTTGGCCGCGAGTGCGGACAGGAACGATGCCTTGACCTCGTCGGTACCGGTCGGGTCCGCCAGCGCAGCCGCCGCGAACGCGATGTCCTCACCGGATAGTTCGCGCCGCTCCGTCAAAGTCCGGGTCAATTCCTCAAGGCCCATAGACCGCGAGACAGCCCGGAGCATCCCCCGGCCGCAAATAAATTTGCGCCAGTCCGCCAAAGTGGCGACGTTCCGGACGTGCGCGTCCTCGCTCTCGTGATTCTGCTCGCCGGCGCATGGGTCGCCCGCGCTCCGGCAGCCACCAGCCTCCCCCCCCCTCCGGCGCCCGCCCCTCTGCCGCTGCACTCCGCCGTCATCCTCGGAGTCGTCGAGGGGATCACTGAATTCCTGCCGATCTCCTCCACCGGGCACCTGATCATCGCCGCCGAGCTCCTCGGACTGGAGGACGCCACCCCCTTGCGCGGGCCCGGCGGCGAAGTCCTCTGGCAGCGCGCCCCCAGCGCCGCCCAACCCGACGGAATCCCGCTCACCCGCAAGCGCGCGATCGATTCGTACCTCGTGGTCATCCAGGCTGGAGCGATTCTGGCGGTACTCCTGATCTGCGGAGCCGACGTCCGCAGTATGCTGCGGGGATTGGTCGGTCGAAGCGTCGCCGGCCGAACGCTGCTGCGGAACGTGATCTTCGCGGTGGCGCCCGTGGTGCTGGCCGGGCTGCTGCTCGGGCCGTGGATCGAGACGCATCTCTTTTCCCCGCGCACGGTCACCGCCGCGCTCGTGGTCGGAGCCTTGCTGATGCTCGCCGCCGAACGCTGGCGCCGCTCGCATCCGCCGGCTCCGCTCAAGACCGGGGCCGACCTCTCGGCCACTCAGGCGCTCGGCATCGGCTGCGCCCAATGCTTGGCCCTGTGGCCCGGCATGAGCCGAGCAATGGTCACGATTGTGGGAGGCTACGCCTGCGGACTCGCCCCCGCGCGCGCGGCGGAGTTCAGCTTTCTCGTCGGGCTCCCCGTGCTTGCCGGTGCCGCACTGTACAAGGGTGTGCGGACCGGACCCGCGATGATTGCCGGACTAGGCTGGACGCCGGTCCTGATTGGCGGACTCGCCGCCGCCCTCTCGGCGGCGCTCGCCGTCCGTTTCCTCCTGCGACACCTCTCCCGCCACGGCCTCACCGCGTTCGCGGTGTACCGGCTCGCGCTGGCGGCCGCGCTCTGGTGGTCGTTTGCACCGTGAGCGGGCTCGCTGGCTGCGCACTGGAAGAAGCCCTGCCCTGACGCCCATGGCTTGGGATGTGCAGTACCGCAATGGACTCTGGTTACCCCAGATCGGCTGGTGGCTGGACGCCCATTTTCCGACCCCCCGCGCGTTTGTCTCGCATGCGCACTTTGATCACCTCGCCGCCCACGGAGAGGTCATCTGTTCTGAGGGGACCGCACGCCTGATGCAGGCGCGCCTGCCGGCCGAGCGAACGTACCGTTCCCTTCCTTTCGGGCAGACGATCCCACTCAACGATGGCGCGACCCTCACGCTGCATCCGGCGGGTCACATCTTCGGCTCGGCGCAATGCCTGATCTCCCACCCGGATCACGGCCGCCTTCTCTACACCGGCGATTTCAAGCTACGGCCTGGACTCTCGGCGGAACCTTGCACCACTCCGCCGGCGGATGTCCTGATCATGGAGACCACCTACGGTCGTCCGCAGTACGTCTTCCCTCCCACCGCACTCGTTCTGGAGCAAATCCGACGATTCTGCATCGAGACCCTGCAGGATGGCGACACGCCGGTGCTCTTTGGGTACAGCTTGGGCAAGAGCCAAGAACTACTCTCCGCGCTCACCCAGGCTGGGCTTCCCGTGATGCTGCATCCCCAGACCGCGCGCATGACGGCGGTCTATGAGGAACTGGGGGTACGCTTTCCGCCCTATCGGACGTTTACGGAGCCGGACGCCGCGGGGCATGTGGTCCTCTGCCCCCCACAATCTCCCCAGTCCGCGTTCCTCCGCCGTTTGCCGCGACGCCGGACGGCCACGATCACCGGATGGGCCTTGGACGCCTCGATCCGTTTTCGCTCGGGCTGCGATGCCGCCTTTCCCCTCTCGGACCACGCGGACTTCCAAGACCTCCTCCTCATGGTCGAACGCGTCCAGCCGCGTCGCGTCCTCACCTTACATGGATTCGCCGCGGACTTCGCCCGCACGCTGCGCGAGCGGGGAGTCGATGCGTGGGCCGTCAACGAAGCCAACCAGCTAGAAATTCCGCTCGGACCGAACGTCACACCAGCGGTCGAGATTCGGTCTACCTCTGTCGCATCACCGAGGCTGGCCACCGAGGTCGGGAGAGGGACCGCACCGGAGCCTGCCACGGACGCCTTCGCTCGGTTCGCCCGAACGGCGGAGGAACTTCGGGGGCTCACCAGCCGAAGCGAAAAAGTTGACCTCCTCGCGGGCTACCTCCGCTCCCTGGCCACGGCGGATGCCTCCATCGCGGCGCGCGGCTTTGCCGCCCATCCCTTGGCGCGCACCGACGAACGGACGCTGCAGGTCGGCTGGTCCCTGATCCGTCGCGCCGTGCTCGAGGTTGCCCGATCTAGTCCAGACGAGTTTCGACGCACCTACGCTAGGGTCGGCGACAGCGGCGAGACGGCCGAGGCGCTCCTCGGCGGCCGCACGGCACCTCGACCCTACTCGCTGCGGGAAATCGAACACTGCTTCGATTCGCTCGCCCGCACCCCCGGCCCCGCGCAGAAACTCACCCTCCTGCAGGACTGCCTCCGCCAGCTTGAGCCCGTCGAGGCGAAGTACCTGATCAAGATCCTCACCGGCGATCTCCGGATCGGGTTGCGCGAGGGACTCGTGGAGGAGGCCATCGCACTCGCCTGTGATCACGCGGTCGAAGCCGTGCGCGATGCGGTCATGATCACCGGGGATCTCGGCGCAGTGATCACGGCGGCTCGGAACGGCGCACTCGGCGATCTCCGGCCATCGCTGTATCATCCCATGGGCTTCATGCTCGCGAGCCCGGAGCCGGATGCCCGCTCGATCGTCGAGCGACTCGGCACCCCGGTTTGGATTGAGGAGAAATACGACGGCATTCGCTGTCAGCTTCACGCCTCGCCCGAGCGGGCGGAGCTCTTTTCGCGGGACCTTCGCCGTATCACCGCACAGTTTCCCGAACTGGCCGAGGCGGCCCGTCGTCTCGGTGAGACCGCCGTGATCGACGGCGAGTTGCTCGCGTGGCGAAACGGGCGCGCGCTCCCCTTCGCCGAACTGCAGCGGCGGCTGGGACGACGGGGCGACGACTTCTTCCTCGGCACCGAAATCCCCGTCTCTCTCTCCTGCTACGACCTGCTCCATCTCGGAAACGAGTCGCTCTTGCGCCTTCCGCTGGCCGAACGCCGCGCCCGGCTGGAGGCACTCCTCGCCGATCGCCCCGGACGCGCTCCCATTCCTGCGCTTACCCTCGCACCCGTCCGACGCGTGAACTCGGTCGCCGAAATCGAGTTCGCCTTCGCCGCCGCACGCCGACGCGGCAATGAAGGACTGATGGCCAAGGATCCCGCCAGTCCCTACACCCCTGGGCGACGCGGACAGGCGTGGCTAAAACTCAAGAAGGCCGCGGCCACCCTCGATGTCGTGGTCGTCGCCGTCGAGACCGGCCACGGCAAGCGCAAGGCCGTGCTCAGCGACTACACGTTTGCCATCCGGGACGACGCGAGCGAACGCCTCCTCACCGTGGGCAAAGCGTACTCCGGCCTGACCGATGCCGAGATCGCGCGACTGACCGAGCACTTCCTCGAACGCACCCTCCAGATCGACGGCCGGCACCGTACCGTCGTCCCCGATGTGGTGCTCGAAGTGGCCTTTGATTCGATTCACCCGAGCCCGCGCCACGCGAGCGGCTTCGCCCTTCGCTTTCCACGGATCGTCCGACTCCGCGACGATAAGACCGTGCGCGAAATCGATTCCCTCTCGACGTGCCGCCGACTCGCCGCAGCCGCGGTCGATTGGACCCAGACACCGGAAACCCTGCCTGGGCTGGACGACGACGGCGAATGAGGCCATCGTGTCGCTCGAATGGACCGCTCCGCCCCTCGCCTGCGTCGCCTTTTGCTCGCCTCCCTCGCTCTCATGGCCACGCTCTCCAGCGCCGCGGCACCGTTCACTGCCCTGAAGGATGGGGAGCGTTTTCGCTACCGCACCGGCTGGGGAATCTTCGCCCATGCGGGAGAAGTGATTATCGAAGCCCACCGAGACACGCTGGAGGGTCGCTCCATCTTCCGCATCACGACGCAGATTTCCTCACGCGGAGTTGTGCGCGGGCTCTACACCTTCGACAACCGCGGCGAGCTCGTGATCGATGAAGCGACCGGACGCATCCTCCAAGCGGCGGAGAGCGGACGGGCCGGGTCGAAGAAGCAGGGCACCCTGACCGTGTTCGACTACGAACGAGGTGTTGCGCGACACACCGACGAGGAGCGTCCGCACCGCAACCGGGAGTTCACGCTGCCGCAGGGCGACCCCATCGACCTGATCTCGGCATTGATTGAGACCCGCGAGTGGCGGGCCCAGATCGGCGATCGACGCGAAGCCCTCGTCTATTTTGGGCGAGACCTCTATCCGATCGTTCTCCGGGCAGATGCGAAGGAAACGGTGCGAACGCCGAGTGGTCTCGTGGAGACGCTCCGGCTCGTGCCGTCGATGGAGCGCGAGGAACCGCGTGGAGTTTTCCGCAGAGGCGGCGAGATCAAGGTTTGGGTGTCGGAGCGCGAGCCACGACTCCCGGTCCAGATGCAGCTCAAGCTGAATTTCGGTAGCGCACTGCTCACGCTCGTCGAACACCGCGTCAGTCCGAGGGGAACGTCCGCCGCGGGAACTGCGGCACCGGCACAGGCGCGATGAAGTCCATCCTCGTCCTGCGGGGTGGCGCGTTGGGCGACTTCCTTCTCACGCTCCCGCTCCTGCGCGCCCTCCGCAACGCCTATCCCGCGGCACGCATCGAGATCGTTGGCAACGCCGCAGCCGCCCGTCTCGCCGTAGCTGCGAACCTCATTCAGGCGGCGCACTCGCAACAGGAGGCGCGCTGGGCCGGGTTCTACACGTCCGGCACGTTGCCACCGGCACTGTCTGAATGGCTATCTCATTTCGATCTGGTCATCCTTGGCTGGCCAGATCCCGAGGGTGAGGCCGCACGACACTTTCCGGTCCGACCAGGGCAGGCGTTCCTCGCGATCGAACCCGCCCCGCGCGGGGGATCACTCTGGCGCCAGTGGCTCCATGACGCCGTTCCGCATCTGTCGCGCGAGCACGTTGAGTCGGCCCCATTCATGCCGCTTCCGTTGGCCGCGGAAGCCAAGGCGGAGGCCCGCGCACGGGTCGTCCTTTCCCGGCCTTACGTGGCGATTCATCCCGGAAGCGGATCGGCGAGGAAAAATGCGCCGCCGAAACTCTGGTGCGAGACCATCGTACGCCTGTCGCCATTACCCGTACTGGTGGTCATAGGCGAGGCCGACACCCACCTCTTACCCCTTTTCCGCTCCCTCGTTTCTGCGCGGATCCAGCTGGCAGAGCGCTGGGAGCTGCCGGTGCTCGGCGCGGCGCTGGCCAACGCAGCGGCCTATGCGGGCCACGACACCGGCGTCACCCATCTGGCCGCAGCGGTGGGCACGACCACGCACGTCATCTTCGGCCCCACGGATCCGGACGTATGGACGCCGTGCGGTCGATCAGTGACGCCACAACGCAACGACATCCAGCGCGCGACGTTCGACCCCGAAACGCTCGCCGCGTCGCTGCGCGCCGGCATTGACCTCTGAACGGCGCGGAACGGCGACAGCGGAAAGCAACCGTATTTTCACTGTCCTCGGCTTTTGCTTCTCTGCGCGCGAAGAGGCGCGCAGACTGCCTTACCCGTCGATGTGAAGGTCACTCCACCGCGCCACCACCGCCAACAACTCCGAGCCGCGTTCCGCCGCTCCTTAAACCTCTGCACGGCCGAAGGACTTGTCGCGATGCCGATCGTGACGATGTCACTGCCGGTCAACGTCTTTCTCTCCGCGCTTTTCACCAAGGCGCTGCACCTGCCGAAGGCGACGATCGGACTCATCGCGTCGCTGCCCTTCCTGTGTAACTTCCTGCAGGTCTTCGTCGCACCGTGGCTGTCGCGCCGGCTCTCGGCCAAGGCGCACGTCTACATTCCCGCCACGATTCACGTGGTGTCGTGGGCCGTGCTTATCGGCATCCTGGAGATTATGCCCAAGCACGATCCGCTGGCTGCCGGTCGCTGGTTGGCGGTGTGGTTTTTCATTTCCAGCTTTGCGGCGTCCCTCGCCGGCGTGGGTTGGAACGCTTGGATTCAGGAGTGGGTACCGGCACGGCTGCGAGGTAAGTACTTCGGCCAGCGCAATCAGCTCCTCTCCCTCTCCACCGTCACCTTTCTCGTCGTCACCGGTTGGGCCTTGGAGCACTGGGACTACTCCATGCGGGTGTTTCAGGCGGTCATTCTGTTCGCGGTGATCCTGCGCATCCTGTCGGTGGCGTGGATCTGGCAGACCCCGGCGGGTACGCCCCACGCACACGCGCAGAAGACTGCGTTGCCGCTGCGGGAGCAGTTGGCACTGATCCGCAGATCCAAGTCGCTCCTCGCCTTTGTGGGGTTCGGCGCCGTCTGGTCGTTCGCCGCCAACTGTTACGGACCGTTCTATCACGTGTTCATGTTTGAAGAGCTAAACCTGACCGCATTCGGCGTAGGAACTCTCTCCACCCTCGCGGCGTTGGGGGGCGCGGCCTCCCTGCCAGCGTGGGGACAGCTCCTCGATCGCTATGGCAACAAAGCGGTGATGACAATTTCCCTCATCCTCTGGCAGGCCGGCAACGTGGCGTGGTGCTTCCTGACTCCGGAAAACCGCACGGTGCTTTATGGAGTGTGGATTTGGGGCGGAATGACGAGTGCCGGGTTCATTCTCGGGCAATTCACGCTCCTGCTAAAGCTGATTCCGGTCGCGGCCAAGAATCTCGCGATCGGCGTCTACCTCTCCGTGACCTCGCTGGTGGCAGCGATTGCTCCCATTATTGGCGGAGAGTCGCTCGACTGGGCGCTTGCACGGTGGGCGGGGGAGTCGCTGTGGGTTTACCACCTCTGTTTCATCGTGCAACCCGTGGTCGCCTGCGCCGGCGCGTTCTGGTTGCTGCGCGTCCACGAGCCCTCTGCCAGCTCCTTGACCAGCGTGGTCGGAGCGATGCGAAACATCCGCACCTTGAGCGGAATCTTCGGACTGAGCTTCCTCGTGAACTACGTTTTCTATCGGCCCCAGCGCCGCTGAAACGACCTCGCGCCCCCACTCCGACGGCGGCGTAGCTTGCCCACGACGCAGCCGCGCGGCACTTTTCGACAAGGTCCGTGTCGCACTCACCGACCGATCCCGCATGAAAAAACGCACCTCTCTGGCTCTCGTCAGTGTCGCTGTCGCGCTCATCGTCTTCCTCGGCTACCGCGGATATCGCTGGGCCGCAGATCGCGAACAGGCGGCGCGCCTCGCTGCGAAGGAGCAAGCCGCCGCGCTTGAACGCGAGACCGAGGCCAAACGGCTCGCGCGCATCGAAGCCGAAGCTCATCGACTGAGCGCCTTGAAGGCCCAGCAGGATGCGGAGCGCGCGGAAACCGAACTGACCCGACTCCGCACCGAGCAGGCTGCCGCCGAAGCCGCCCGTCTGGCCGCAGAAACTGCCGCCCGCGAAGCAGCCGAAACTCAGGCACGTCTCGCCCGCGAGCGAGAACTCGCCTCCGGCGAGGCTCGCAGCCTCGCCGAACGACGCGAACGCGAGGCGGCCGAGGCAGCCGCTGCCCGCGAGGACGCACTCCGCCGGCTCGCCGACGCCGAACGCCTCAGCCGCGAACGCGCGGAACGCGAAGCCGCGCGGCTCGCCCGGCTCCGCGAACAGCGGGAACTCGAACTCGAGGCCGAACGCGCCCTCCTCACCCGCGGCATCCTGCCGCCCGACTACAAGCGCCGCCAACACTACTATCAGGCAATTGAGATGCAAAACGCTTCAATCGAGGCCGAGAACCTCCGCACGAAGGCCCGAAATGAAAGCCGCCTCGCCCCAACACCCTAGGCTACGCGAAATATGTCCTTGCTAGAGGGACGCAAAAACCACTTATTCCGCGGTTTCCTTTTATGAAAGCCACGATCAAAACCCAAGGCCAGCAGTTCATCGTCGCGGAGGGCGATGTTCTGACCGTAAACCGCTTCCCGAACACGGAGAAGGGTGCGACGGTCACCATCACCGACGTTCTGGCCGCTGGAGAAGGCGCCTCTTTCAAAGTCGGCACGCCCCGTCTCGCTGGTGCTTCGGTCACCGCTAAGGTGCTCGAAAACAAGCGCGGCAAGAAGGTCATCGTCTTCAAGAAAAAGAAGCGGAAGGGCTACGAGCGCAAGCAGGGCCACCGCCAGGAACTTTCGGTCATCAAGATCGAGTCCATCAAAGCTTAAACAGATAAGGAGAACCTCGTCATGGCTCACAAGAAAGGTCAGGGAACATCCAGCAACGGTCGCGAAAGCCATTCCAAGCGTCGCGGCGTCAAGCGCTTCGGCGGGCAATCCGTCCTCGCAGGCAACATCCTCGTCCGTCAGTGCGGCTCCCGCCTGCACGCCGGCCAGAACGTGGGCGTCGGTCGCGACTGGACCCTCTTCGCCCTCAAGGACGGCGTGGTCTCGTTCGACAAGGCTCACCGCCTCGTTTCGGTCGTCTGAGGCTCCGCCCCTCCTCCCCCTCTACCAACGCAGCCCATCAGGGCTGCGTTTTTTTATGCCCGCACGTCAGGGCGCCACCGAGCGCCAAGCCCGCCATGCCGCCTCCGTGAATCGCATGTAACGGACGCCCGTGACAAAGTCAGTGAGACGCACCGGGGCGCCGCGCCGAATGCTCTCCACGAAGTCTGCCTCTACCCGCCAGCCGCCGTCTGGCAGGGGCGGCACCAACAGATCCCGCGGCACCTCCCCATGCGGAGTCAGCGTCAGCGTGCCGGCCGCCAGATCGATCCGCAAGCCAGCCCGGCTCCCGTTCAGGCGAACGTCGTTTCGTCCGGGGCCGCCTTCAATCGCGCTGAGGTGCATAACCAGCCGGGCACCTGACGGGTAACGAGCCAGAATCGTCAGAGTGTCCGGCGCTTCTACCGGCCGCTCCTCACCCGACTCGGCGTCCCGTCGGAGAGGCGTGTAAACCGCCGCGTCCGCGGCGACAATCGCGGCATCCTGATCGAGCCAGCGCAGCAAAGTCTCGTAGTAAATGCCCAAACTGAGCGTATTGCAGCCGCTCCAGCCGCGATCCTGGCGCCAAGAACGGAGGGTATCCGCCGCGCAGAACTGCCCCGTGGTGTGCGTGACAGTCACTTCCCGGAGTTCACCCAAGGTGCCACGAGCGAGGAGGTCGCGGATCGTTGCATCCATCCGCAGCGACAAGGGAGCCGGCACGATCTGCGCCACGAGTTGCGGGTGGCACCGCGACGCCGCGAGCATCGCCTCCGCCTGCGCCACGTCCGCCGCCATGCGCGCCTCGGTGAGCACGTGTTTTCCTGCCGCCAGCGCCGCAAGCGTGACCTCGGCATGGAGGTATGGCCACGTCCCGATGCACACTGCATCGACGTCGGGTGCGGTCACGACCTCACGCCAATCCACCGCTACCCGACCGATCCCGTGACTGCGGGCGACGCGCTCGGAGGACTCACGGGTGCGGTTAGCCACCACCGTGAGGTCGACATTCGGGAGCGCCCGAAAACCAGGAATATGCCGGACCCTCGTATTCTCGCCCGCACCGACGAACCCGATCCGCAAGCGAGGTTCCGACATGATGCCTCCCCCGCGCTCAGGCGACCGACGGGTAGCTGCCCAGCCACTTCACCATCGGGCAAAACTGTTTCAGTTCCGCGAGCGCCTGCTTCATCGACGGGTCATCGTAGTGGCCGGTCACGTCGATGAAGAAGTAGTAGTCCCACGGGCGCTTCTTGCTCGGACGGGATTCGATCTTCGAGAGATTGATTCCCCGCTCCGCCAAGGGCATGAGCATCTTGAGCAGCGCCCCGGAATGAGCGGCCGCCTCGTCACCGAGCGAGATCAGGAAACTGCTCACGTCGCGACCGTTGCCGACCGTGCCCGAAGGGCGCTTGCCGACGACGAAGAAGCGGGTCGTGTTGTCTGCCTTGTCCTGAATGTTGTGCGCCAGGACCGGCACGCCGTAAAACTGCGCCGCGAGCTCGCTCGCGATGGCCGCCGTGCCGGGATTGTCCTTCGCGATCTGGACCGCGCGCGACGTACTCGGGGCGTCCACCAACTGCGCATGGGGAAGATGGCGCTGCAGCCAGTGCCGGCACTGAGCCAGAGCCTGATCCTTCGAACACACGCGTTCGATCCTTTCCAGCGGAGTCGTGGAAATCAGGGCGTGGGTGATTTCGAGATAGATCTGCGCGACAATCTTGAGGTCGCTCTCGACGAAGCAATCGAGCGCCTCGCGCACGCTGCCTTCGGTCGAGTTCTCGATCGGAATCACCGCATAATCCGACTCCCCCTTCTCCACCGCCGTGAACAGATCCGCGATCGTCGGCATCGCATGGTACTCCACGCTGGCGCCAAACTTCTTCATCGCCGCGGCATGCGTATTCGTCGCCTCGGGTCCGAGGTAGGAAATCACCAGCGGCTTCTCCAGCGCGATCGCAGCCGACATGATCTCGCGGTAAATGGCTTTGAGGGCATCGTCCTTGATCGGACCGCCGTTCAGCTCGCAGACCTTGCGCAGGACCGCATCCTCGCGCTCCGCGACATAGATCTGCCCGCCCTGACTGCGCTTGAGTTTACCGATCTCCGCCGCAAGCGCGAGGCGCTCGTTCAGTAGGTCGACGATGCGCCGGTCGAGGCCATCAATCTGGGTGCGGATTGCCGAGAGGTCCATTAGGCGGAAGACGGGGTGGCGCCAGCGCTGCCTTCCGGCTCCGTCGCGGGCTCAAACGCAGCCGGTGCATCCGGAGTGGTCGACTCATGCTCGACTGACACCGGCTCGAAATTCGGCGATGCGCCCTCGCCCTCCTCCAGGGGAAGGCCCATCTCGGCGTCGGTGACCGGTTTCGGGTTGATCGCGGTTTTCAACCACTCGTCAATCTGCCGTGGCGACAGCACGTCCGAGGAAGGCAGTTCGACCAAGGACTTGACGCCGACAAACTCAAGGAAGCGGTCTGTCGTGCCGTACTGCAGCGGCCGGCCCGGAAGGTCTGCACGGCCGACGATGTAGATCAGTTCTCGCTCCAGGAGTTTGTTGATTCCGGCTTCCGCGGAAACGCCGCGAACCGTTTCAATCTCCGTGCGGGTCACCGGCTGACGGTACGCCACAATCGCGAGCGTCTCGATCGCAGATTGCGTGAGTTTGACCGGCGGGGGCTCGTCGCGCAAAATCCGGATCCAGCGACCGAAGCGCGGGTGCGTCACAAGACGGAAGCCGGTCGGCCCTTCGATTAGCAGCAACGCGTCATCCCGCGCGCGGAAGTCCTCCGCAATGGCCTGCATCGCCTCGCGGATTTGGGTCGCGGTGACGAGCGAAGGCACATCGGCATACAGTTCATCATCGGCCGGGACGGCCGCCTCAACGGCCTCCGCGACGACTTCCGTCGTCTCACTTGCCGTGGGTACAGGGGCCGCAGCGTCCGTCGCCTGCCCCTCCGCTGGTGCGTCGGCTGACTCCGGCGCGGTTCCGTCAGTGGCGCCGTCCGCCGGAAGCAGCGGGAGCGCCGCCTGATCGTGGAACCGGCTGAACACCGTCTGGATATCCTTGATCGAGAGGGGCTGATTCGACGAAAGCAGCAGCGCCTTGAGGACTTTCTGGAGGTTAAACGCCATGCAGGGAGAACCCGGAGTGATGTCGGGGGAGCTCATCGAAGCAACCCCGAAAGCAGACCGTTCCCAGAGACTCACAAAACACCACTTGCCGATCCCCCTCACCCGTGGTTTCGTCTCCCGCCCTCTGTACCCATGAGCTCCGCCAAGAAGAATACCCGCACCTTCTCTTCCATCGTCGTTGACGGTCCCGATCGCGCCCCGAATCGGTCGATGCTTCGGGCCGTCGGATTTTCCGACGCCGACTTCAAGAAGCCGGTCGTAGGCATTGCCTCGACGTGGAGCATGGTCACGCCGTGCAATATGCACATCGACAAGCTGGCCAAGGAGGCTGAGGCCGGCGCCAATGCGGCGGGCGGCAAGGCGATCATTTTCGGTACCATCACCATCTCCGACGGCATCTCAATGGGCACGCCGGGCATGCGCTACTCGCTCGTGTCCCGCGAGGTCATCGCCGACTCGATTGAGACCGTTGCCGGCGCCGAGGGATTCGACGCGTTGGTGACGATCGGTGGTTGCGACAAGAACATGCCCGCGTGCGTCATGGCCATGGCGCGCCTCAACCGTCCGAGCGTGTTCGTGTACGGCGGCACCATCCTGCCCGGCATCCATCCGGATTCCAAGAAGGAGTGCGACATCGTGTCGGTCTTCGAGGCCGTCGGCCAGTACGCTGCGAAGAAGCTCGACGATGCCGGTCTCGCCAAGGTCGAGGCCTGCTCGATCCCTGGGCCCGGCTCGTGCGGCGGCATGTACACCGCGAACACGATGGCCTCCGCCATCGAGGCCCTCGGCCTGAGCCTGCCCAACAGCTCCTCGCAGCTCGCCATCGGAGCGGAGAAGAAGGACGACTGCCGCCGCGCCGGTGAAGCCGCCATCGCGCTGCTGAAGGCCGGCATTCGCCCCCGCGACATTCTCACGCGCAAGGCGTTCGAAAACGCCATCACGGTCATCATCGCTCTCGGCGGCTCCACCAATGCCGTGCTTCACATGCTCGCGATGGCGTACGAGGCCGGGGTTAAGCTCAGCATCGACGACTTCACCCGCATCGGCAAACGCGTCCCCGTTCTCGCAGACCTCAAGCCATCCGGCCGCTACGGCATGGCCCACCTCGTGCGCATCGGCGGTCTCCCGCCGTTGATGAAAATGCTGCTTGAGGCCGGTCTGCTCCACGGTGACGTCATGACGGTCACCGGCCGCACTTTGGCGGAGAATCTCCGTAGTGTCGCCCCCTACCCGCCCGACCAGGACGTGATCCGTCCGCTGTCCAATCCGATCAAGCCGGACAGCCATCTGCGCATCCTCTACGGCAACCTCGCGCCGGAGGGCTCCGTCGCCAAGATTTCCGGCAAGGAAGGACTGCGTTTCTCCGGCAAGGCGGTCGTCTTCGAGTCCGAGGAAACCGCACTCCGCGGCATTCTCGACGGCAAGGTCAAGGGCGGCAGCGTGATCGTCATCCGCAACGAGGGTCCGCGTGGCGGCCCGGGCATGCGCGAAATGCTTTCCCCCACCAGCGCCGTCATGGGCAAGGGGCTAGGCAAGGAGGTCGCTCTGATCACCGATGGACGTTTCTCGGGTGGCAGCCACGGCTTTGTCGTCGGCCACATCACCCCGGAAGCGGCCTCCGGAGGACCGATCGCGATCATCCGCAACGGCGATCCCATCACGATCGACGCGGTGAAGAACGCGATTTCCCTCGATCTGCCCGCCAAGGAAATCAAGGCCCGCCTCAAGGCCTGGAAGCCAAAAAAATCAAAGTTCACGCGGGGCGTACTGGCCAAGTTCGCCCGTCTCACGACCTCCGCCTCCGAGGGCGCCGTGACCGACAAGAACCTCTAACAACGCCCAGCGCGCCCTCCCTGCGGTGGCGCGTTGAGCGGATTCAATCGCCCCGACTCCGCGTTCGATGACCTGGGACCGCTTTAAGCAAAATCACCTGCCCTTTCCTTCGCTCGGGCTCGCGCTCGATATCAGTCGCGTCCCGTTTCCCGATGGGTTCCTCGCGTCGATGGAGGCTCCGATGCAACGGGCCTTCGCCGAGATGCAAGCGCTGGAGGCCGGGGCCATCGCGAATCCCGACGAGGGACGAATGGTCGGACACTATTGGCTGCGGCAGCCCAGCCTCGCTCCGACCGCCGCCATCGCCGCCGAGATCACGGGGACGGTCGCCGCCATCAAGCAGTTCGCCGCGCGTGTCCATACGGGCGAATTGCGCGCATCCCGCGGCGCCTTCACTCGCCTGCTGGTGATCGGCATCGGCGGCTCGGCACTCGGTCCCCAACTGGTCCATCAAGCCCTCGGAAGCCCGGGCGTTGATCGCATGCAGGTGTCGTTTCTCGACAACACGGATCCGGACGGGATCGACACCACCCTGCGCGCGCTGCGCGACGAGCTCGCGCACACGCTCGTGGTTGTCATCTCCAAGTCCGGCGGTACGCCCGAGACGCGCAATGGCCAGCTTGAGACGGCGGCGGCATTTCAGTCTGCCGGCCTCTCTTTCGCGCAACACGCTGTCGCCATCACCGGTGCCGGCTCCAAGCTCGAACAGACCGCGATTCGCGAAGGTTGGCTGGCACGGTTTCCAATGTGGGACTGGGTCGGCGGGCGCACGTCAGAGCTGAGCGCGGTCGGACTCCTTCCCGCCGCTCTTCAGGGAATCGATATCGACGCGATGCTTGCCGGCGCCGCCGCGGCCGACGCAGTCACGCGAGGCGCGGTGACACGTGAGAATCCCGCGGCACTGCTCGCGCTCATGTGGTACCACCTCACCGACGGCCGCGGTGCCAAGGACATGGTGGTGCTTCCGTACAAGGATCGGTTGCTGCTGTTCTCACGCTACCTCCAGCAGCTTGTCATGGAGTCGCTCGGTAAGGAGTTTGACCGCGCGGGTCGCGTCGTAAATCAGGGGATCGCCGTCTACGGCAACAAGGGTTCCACCGACCAGCACGCCTACGTTCAGCAACTGCGCGAGGGCGTGAACAACTTCTTCGTCACGTTCATCGAGGTGCTGCGCGACCGCGACGGTCCGGCGCTTGAGGTCGATCCCGGAATCACCAGCGGCGACTACCTCCACGGATTCCTCCTCGGCACACGCGACGCCCTGTCGGAAAAGGATCGTTCGTCCATCACGCTCACGGTCGATGAGGTCTCGCCCCGTACTTTGGGCATGCTCATCGCACTCTATGAACGCGTGGTCGGGCTTTACGCGTCGCTGATCAACATCAATGCCTACCACCAGCCCGGCGTCGAGGCTGGCAAAAAGGCGGCCGGCGGCGTCCTCAGCTTGCAGGCCAAGCTCGTGGCCGCCCTCGCGGCTCAGCCTGGTCGCCCGTTCACCGCGGAGGCCTTGAGCGCGGCGGTGGGTAGTCCGGGCCAGACCGAGCTGGCCTACAAGGTTCTCCAGCATCTTGCCGCCAACGGAAGAGTTCACGCCAACCCCGCCAGCCCGTGGTGGGAGACGACGTTTCGCGCGTAGGGTTGCGAGATTGGGGAACGAAGCTCGCTTGCACCCGGTCCATTCCTCCTGCAACGTCTTTCCAGCATGAAACTCCTCGCGCGCCTCACCCTCCTCGCCCTTAGCCTGCTCGGAGCGCTCGCCGCGTCGGGTTGCACCAGCCCCCGCGACACGTCAATTCCGTGGAGCCGGCCCGCCAATTGGGAAGGCCAGGTTCCCGGAATGGGCCAAACTCCCGGCAGCGGTCGCTAAGGGTCGCACGCCCGACCCGATCCGGCTCCGCGCATGAGCGACTCCGGTGCCGACTCTCCTCCCGCCGTACGCGGGGGACATCTCTACGTCGTCGCGACGCCAATCGGCAATCTCGGCGATTTGAGTTCACGCGCCCTCGCCACGCTCGGGGGAGTCGACGTAATCGCGTGCGAGGATACCCGGACGACCGGAGCCATGCTCAGTCGTCTGGGCATCCGCCGTGAATTGGTTGCCTACCACGAACACAACGAGCGCGAAGCCGCCGAACAACTGGCCGATGCAATCGCGAGCGGACGTTCCGTGGCCGTGGTCAGCGATGCGGGAACCCCCGGGCTGAGCGATCCCGGTTTCCGGCTCGTCCGCGCCTGCCGCCGTCGCGCCCTCCCCGTCGTTCCGATTCCGGGGCCGTGCGCCATCACCGCAGCCCTGAGCGCCGCCGGCCTGCCCACCAACGCGTGGCTTTTCCTCGGCTTCCTTCCGCCGAAAAGCGCCGCGCGCATCAGCGCACTCACGCGCTACCGCGACTTCGAATTCACGGTCGCACTCTACGAGAGCTGCCACCGCATCGAGCGTTTCTCCGGCGAAATCGTCGAGGTCCTCGGACCCGATCGCTGCATCTGCATCGCCAAGGAAATCACCAAGCTCCACGAGACCTTCTTCGTGGGTCCGGCTGGAGAGGTGCGTGACCGACTCGCACGCGCGAATCTCAAGGGCGAGTTCGTGGTCCTCATTGCACCCGCTGGGTTCACGCTTTGACCCAGGCGATGCGACGTCGTCCCCGCTTTCGTCTATGAAGTCCCGACGCATCGCCGTCATCGATGTCGGCAGCAACACCGTGAAATTGCTGGTCGCCGAGCGCGCCCCCTGCGGACGTCCCACTGCGCTGCATCAGCGCACGATGGAGACCCGAATCAGCGCCGGGCTAAGCGGGAACCCGCCCCGACTCAGCGAGGCGGGGATGGACGCTGGCGTCGCGGCGATCACCGCGCTGCTGCGCGAAGCACGCGCGCTTGAGCCAAGCGAGACGCTTCTCGTCGCGACGAGTGCGGTGCGCGATGCCGTCAACGGCGCCACGTTCCGTGACCGCGTACAGGCCGCCACTGCTCACCCTCTGCGGATCTTAAGCGGCGACGAAGAGGCAACGTTGATCGGCCGCGGAGTGCTCTCGGACCCCGCGCTCACGACGCTGAGCGAGTTCCAGCTCTTCGATCTCGGAGGAGGAAGCCTCGAGTGCCTGACCTTCCGCGACGGCCGCGCCACTCACGGTCTCAGCCTGCCGCTCGGCTGCGTCCGCCTGACCGAGCGATTCGTCGCCCACCCCGCCGAACCGCTCGACAGAGCTGATCGGCGACGCATCGAGGCGTTCGTCCGCGATGCGTTGGTCGCCAGCGATGCCGTGCCGGCGAAGCCACCGGTCGCCGCCGCGGTCTTCGCGGGTGGTACAATGACCACCGCGCGCGCCATCTTGGGTGCCCGCGTCGGCGCCCCCTTGGAGCGAGCGTCCCCCGTGCTAGCGGTGGCCACTCTGGCGGCGCTGCTCGATGAGGTCGCGGCGTTGCCGCTGGCCCAGCGCCGCGAAATCCCGGGGCTGAGTGCCGGGCGAGCCGATGTGTTTCCGGCCGCGTTGATCACGGTGCTAACCGTCGCGGCGGTCGGCGGGTACCACAGCTTCCAGCACACCTTCCACAACCTTCGCTGGGGCGTTGCTGCCGAGCGACTGGCTGCCCCCTAGCTCCGTCTCCGTCGAGCGGCTGGCTTCCGCGGTTTGGCCGGGGTCTTCTTGCGGGGAGTAACACGCGTACGCGCTTTGGGAACCGGCGGGCGCAGCCCTGCGAGCACACGGGCAAAATCATCCGGCAACGGCGCACGGAGATTGATCACGCGATCCGTCACCGGATGACGAAAGGCCAAGTGTTCCGCATGCAGGAGCACGCGTTCCGGCTGGGTGGGTACCGAGACATCGGGTTTCCAACCGTAAATCGAGTCCCCGAGGATAACGTGACCGATCGACTTGAGATGGACGCGGATCTGATGGGTGCGACCGGTGTGAAGCGTGCAGCGCAGGAGCGCCGCACGGGGCGGAAAAGACTCCACGACCGCCCAGTCCGTGTGCGCGGCACGTCCGCCGGTATCGTCCTCCACGACCGCCATCTTGTGGCGGTGCTGCACATTCCGACCGATCGCCTTGCGAATGCTTCCGCTGAGGAGCGGCGGCACCCCGTGCACCAGCGCAAGATACTCCTTTACGAGGGTGCGCTGCGCAAACTGCTCGCTGAGTCCCCGATGCGCGGCGTCGGTCTTGGCGACAACGATCGCTCCCGAGGTCTCCCGGTCGAGACGATGCACGATGCCTGGCCGCTCTACCCCACCGATCCCGCTCAACGTGCCCCGACAATGCGCCAGCAAGGCATGTACCAAGGTCGTTTCATCGGTCCCGGCCCCCGGATGGACCACCATGCCGGCCGCCTTGTTCACCACGAGCAGGTGACGGTCTTCAAAGAGAACTGACAACGGAATCTTCACCGGCCGCAGCTCCGTCGGCTTCACGTCCGGAAAATCGAGTTCAAGCGAGTCGCCCGGATGCACCGTGTGGTCGCGGCTGATCACACTACTGCCGAGACGCACGTGCCCCGCGTCGAAGGCACGCTGCAGCGCCACGCGGCTATGTTCGGGGAAGGCCGCCGCTAGGGCCTTATCCGCCCGCTGCCGCAGCGGACCCGCAGGCACGGTATGAGTGAGGAGGGACGAAGACACGAGAACCCGCAGTCAGCCAGCAAGCCTCAGCGGGTGCAACAGGAGAAGGAAGGGACCCTCCGCGCCGTTTCCCGCGGTCAACGCGACGCCGGCCAATCGAGGACCACGCCAAGCACGGGTTCGCGCTTGGATTCGATCAGCGACCACGCCTCCGCCGCACGCTCAACGGGAAAGCGATGCGAGAGCAGACTTAGGCTATCGAGCTTGCCCTCCGCCAGCCACTGCAGCGTCGCCTCCAGACGAGGACGCGTCGCCCCGGAGACCAGATGAAACGACAACTCATGATTGCGGTAAGCCTGCAGGCTCGTCTGGAGATTCACGTCACCCGACGGCCGATAGAAACCGGCGATCACCACCTGACCTCCCCGAACCATCTCCGGACGGTAGGTCTCAAGTCCTTGAACCTGACCGACGGTCTCGACGAGCACGGCCACCGGAGCGGTCGTGAGACGACGCACGGACGCGAGACCAAAGGGATCCGACGCATCGACGCAGATGGTCTCGCCGAAAGGAGCGAAGCGCGCCAGACGATCCGCGTGTCGTCCCACGAGCACGACCCGCGCGCCCCGGCGCGCCAAGGTCTGGCCCGCCCACTGGCCGACCTGTCCATCGCCAAGGACGATCGCCAGATCTCCCGCCGAACACGTTGGCCGGGTTCCACAGTTGTACCCGACCTGAGTCAGGACCAGCCCCGAGGCCGCCACGGGATCAAGTCCGCGAGGCAATGCGATCACGTCATCCATCGCGCATACCCCCGGCGAGACATGTCCGGCGAAGCGGTTGTCAAACATGCCGTGCACGCGACTCATCGAGGCAAAGACCCAGTCGCCCTCGCGAACGTGCCGCGCCTCCGCGCCCCTCGCAATCACCCGCCCGACCTTCTGGTACCCCGCAACCATGGGAAAGGGTGCCGGATCTCCCGGCCGCCACGCCTCATCGCCAGAAAGCCGCTCGCCTCGCAGGAAAGAACCCTCCGTACCGTTGCTGATCCAAGAGTGGTGCAACGCCACCACGACGTCCTCCGGCCCTGGGTCTGGACAGGTGATTTGTTGGAACTCGACTCGATTCGGACCCGTGAAGACGACGGCATGCGCGTTCATAAACCCGGCATCCCGTCCCGCCGTCTGTCCGGCGACAAGTCCAAAACGCGGCGCGCGCGGGTGGATTCGATCGGGCTCGCTGGACCGCGCACGGGCCCGAGTCGAAAACGGTGCGGTCCCGAGCCGTGGCTTGCGTTCCGGCCCCCCTGGGGGCCATTACTCCGGGGTCGTGAATGTCCCCTTTCTCGAGCTGAAGCCCGCGTATGACGAGCTCCGTGCGGAGGTCGATGCGGCCTATCGACGAGTGATGGACTCGGGCTGGTACATCTTTGGGCCGGAGATCGCGGCCTTCGAGAGCGAGTATGCCGCGAGCATCGGCGCCCGCCATGCCATTGCGGTGGCGAACGGATTGGAGGCGTTGCAGCTGGTACTGATGGCCGCGCGGATCGGGCCGGGCGACGAAGTGATTGTTCCATCCCACACCTACATCGCCACCTGGCTCGCCGTGTCGCATGTCGGAGCCACGATCGTGCCCTGCGAGCCCGACGAGCGAACGTGGAACATCGATCCGAACCGCGTCGAGGCACTGATCACCCCGCGCACCCGGTGCATCCTGCCCGTACACCTCTACGGCCAGACGGCGGATGTCGCGGCGCTGCGTGCGCTGGCGGACCCTCGGGGCATTCTTGTCCTTGAAGATGCCGCGCAGAGCCAGGGCGCAACCGCGCACGGCATCGCGTCTGGCGCACTCGGACACGCCGCCGGGGTCAGCTTCTATCCCAGCAAGAACCTTGGTGCCTTCGGCGATGCCGGCGCAGTGACCACCTCAGACTCGGCGCTCGCTGACCGCGTCCGCACGCTGCGCAACTACGGATCGCGCGAACGCTATCATCACGAAATGCCCGGACTGAACTCGCGCCTGTCCGAGCTGCAATGCGCATTCCTACGTGCCAAGCTGCCCCGGCTCAGCGCATGGAACGCGCGTCGTTGTGCCCTCGCAGCGATCTACCGGGAACGGCTCGCTGCGTTGCCGGATCTCTTGCTCCCCGAGATCGCTTCTTGGGCCGACCCGGTGTGGCACCTGTTTGTGGTTCGCACCCCGCGGCGCGAGGCACTGCGCTCCTTCTTCGCGGCCCGCGGCATCGCCACCCAGATCCACTACCCCATCCCGCCGCACCGATCCGGCGCTTACGCCTCGCTCGGGTGGAAACCCGGCGCGTTTCCCCTGGCCGAGCGTCTCGCCAACGAGGTCCTCAGCCTCCCGATCGGCCCCCACCACCGGGAGGACCAGATCCATGCCGTATGCGAGGCCGTCAGGACCTTCCACGGGGCCTAAGGCACCGGCCCGGGCGCAAAATGCCCCCTTGCCACACCCTCCCCCAGCCGCAACGATCAACCTCCCATGAAGAGGGCCATCAAGATCTACGATACCACCTTGCGCGACGGCACGCAGGGTGAAGGGATCAGCTTCTCTGTGACCGACAAGCTGCGGATCGCGGAGCGTCTGGACCAGTTCGGGATCGACTACATTGAAGGTGGTTTTCCGGGTTCCAATCCCCGCGACATCACCTTCTTCAACGAGGCCCGCCACCTTCGCCTGAAACACGCCCGGCTCGCCGCTTTCGGCTCGACGCGTCGCGCCGGCGCGAAGGCCAGCGAGGATCCACAACTGCGCACCCTACTCGACAGCCAGATGCCGGTGCTCACGCTCGTCGGCAAGACCTGGCTGCTGCACGTCACCGAGATCCTCCGCACCACCCCCGAAGAGAACCTCGCCATGATCGAGGACTCCATCCGCTACCTCGTCGCTCAGGGGCGCGAGGTGATCTACGACGCCGAGCACTTCTTCGACGGCTACAAGGCCAACCCCGACTACGCGATGCAGACTCTGGCGGCCGCACTACGCGGCGGAGCCTCGAATCTCACGCTCTGCGATACGAACGGCGGCACGATGGTGCGCGACTTCGAAGCCGTCGTGGGGCGCGCCGTCAACGAGTTCGGCGGTGACCGTGTCGGTGTGCACTGCCATAACGACTCGGGCCTTGGCGTCGCGCTCAGCCTGTCTGGCATCCAGTGCGGCGCCGGGCTCGTGCAGGGCACGGTGAACGGCTACGGAGAGCGCACCGGAAACGCGAACCTCATCACGATCCTGCCAAGCCTCTTCCTCAAGCTGGAGACCACCGCGACCTGCGCCGCGAATCTCACCCAGCTCCGGGAGCTTTCGCTGCTTTTCGACGAACTCGCCAACCTGCGCCCGGACACCAAGGCCCCCTACGTCGGCGCTTCGGCATTCGCACACAAGGGCGGGCTGCACGCGAACGCCGCGCAGAAGGTCAAGAGCAGCTACGAACACATCGATCCCGCCCTCGTCGGCAATCGCACGCGCGTCTTGGTCTCGGACATGGCCGGTCGTTCCAGCGTGGTCCTCAAGGCGCGAGAGCTCGGTTTCGAGCTCGATGAGAAGTCCGAGGCGATCAAGCCATTGATCGAGGAGCTTAAGGACCTTGAGTTCCGCGGCTACGAGTTTGAGGCCGCCGACGCATCCCTTCAGTTGCTCATCGCACGGCACTTGGGTCGGCACACCGACTTCTTCGCAGTCGAGGGCTACCGCGTGATCATCGAACGCCACAAGGGCGAGCTCTGGGCCGAAGCAACGGTCAAGATCCGCGTGGGCGACCGCAGCTACCACACGGTTGCAGAGGCCACGGGGCCGATCAGCGCCCTCGATCAAGCTCTCCGCCTCGCGCTCGAGAAGGAATTTCCGCAGCTCGCCGAGATGAAGCTGCGCGACTACAAGGTCCGTATCCTCGAGAGCAACCAGGGCGCGGGCAGCCGCACCCGCGTGTTGGTGGAGAGCGGGGATGGCCACGCGGTGTGGGGCACCGTGGGCGTCAGCGACAATATCGTGGATGCCAGCTGGGAAGCCCTGCGCGAGGCCGTGGTGTACAAACTACTCTCGCTTCCCTCGGCCGGCGCCTGATCTCTCCCGCCTACGCACTCCGGCGCGAGCGCGACTTCCCTGCGCAGCTTTTTCCGTCATGGCTCTCTTCATCGGTATCGATTCCGGCACCCAAAGCACCAAGGCCGTGGTGCTCGACCTCGAAGCCCGGCGCGTCATCGCCGACGCGCGCGCCCCGCACCAGCTCATCGAGGGGCTTCCGGTCGGCCACATGGAGCAGCACCCGGCGGATTGGACAAGGGCGCTCGACCAGGTCCTCCGCGAGGTTGTCGCACGGATCGGTCCAGCCGCTGCCGACGTGCGCGGAATCGGCGTCTCGGGACAGCAACACGGCTTCGTGCCGCTCGATGCGGGCGGCGAAGTAATCCGCCCGGCCAAGCTGTGGTGCGACACTAGCACCATCGCGGAATGCGACGTGATCACTCGCCGTCTTGGCGGCCCCAAGGCCGCCCTGCGCCGCACGGGCAACCTGATTCTTCCAGGCTTCACCGCGCCGAAAATTCTTCATTTGAAGCGGCACGAGCCAGCGAACTTCCGGCGCCTTCGGCACGTCCTGCTGCCGCACGACTACCTCAACTTCCATCTCACCGGCAACTACCACATGGAGTACGGCGATGCCTCTGGCACCGCTCTGCTCGACGTGCGTCGCCGCACCTGGTCCCGCGAGGCCTTGCAAGCCATCGACCGCAATCTCGCTGACTGGCTTCCCGCACTCTCGCCGTCGGACCGACCCAGCGGCATCCTGCGTCCGACACTCGCTGCGGACTACGGACTCCCCGCCGGAATCACCGTTTCGGCCGGAGGCGGCGACAACATGATGGGGGCCATCGGCACCGGCAACGTTACGCCCGGCGTCGTGACAGCCAGCTTCGGCACGAGCGGGACAATCTACGCGCGCGCGAGCAAGCCAATCATCGATCCCCAAGGAGAGATTGCCGCCTTCTGCTCGTCCGACGGTGGCTGGCTCCCCCTCCTGTGCACGATGAATGTCACCGCGGTGACGGAGCAGGTGCGCACGCTCTTCGGACTCGATCACGACGCGATGGCCCGGGCGGCCGCGGCTGTGCCCGCAGGCTCGGACGGGCTTCTGCTCCTTCCCTACCTCGCCGGCGAACGCACGCCGAACGTTCCCGCCGGCTCCGGCGTCCTGTTCGGCTTGAACGCCCGCACGTTATCCGCGCCGCACGTTGCGCGGGCCGCCATGGAGGGAGTCACCCTCGGGATGAATTACGGCCTGCGCCGCCTCGCGCAGCTCGGGGTCAAGCCGCGCGAAATCCGCGTCACCGGCGGCGGCGCCAAATCTGCCGTCTGGCGGCAGCTCATGGCCGACATCTTCGGTGTCCCCGTAGTCGCGATGGTGGAGGATGAAAGTGCGGCGCTCGGAGGCGCACTCCAAGCCGCCTGGACGGTCGCCCGGGCCGAGGGCCGGCGGACCAAACTCGCCGAGCTCACAAGCGCCGTCGTTGCCGTCAACGAATCCAGCCGCTGCGTTCCCGATCGCGAGCCCGCCCGCCACTATCAGAAACTGCAGTCATTGCAGGACCGCCTGAGCAGCACCCTACGCGACCTCTTCCGCGAACACCGCGCGTTGCTCGGAGGTTGACCCTTCCCCAAGGCCTTAGACGAGACTGGCCGGGTCGACATCGAGCATCTGCACGATGTCATCTGGCCACGCGAAATTCTCCCGGAGTTGGTTCAATTCGCCAATGACCCGGGAGGCACTCGGAGCGAAGTACCAAAGCTGCCAGCGGTACTGATCCTTGATCTTTTCGATCGGGGACGGTGAAGGCCCCTTGATCTCCAGCCGAGTACCGAAAGCCTGCTCCACCGCGCGAGCCCACTGCTCTGCGTAGAAGCGCAGCTTCTCCTCGTTTGGTCCGCGGAACAGGTGATGAATCAGATGGCGGTAGGGAGGATAACCAAAGCGCTCCCGGACCTGCAGCTCCGTCTCCGCGAAGCCATCAAAGTCGGCGTGCCGCGAGAACTGAATCGTCTCTGATTGCGGCGTGAACGTCTGCACCACCACCTCGCCCGCGCGGTCACCCCGCCCCGCCCGCCCAGCGACCTGCACGAGCAACTGAAAGGTGCGCTCGTTTGCCCGGAAATCCGGGACGTGCATCGAAAGGTCCGCGTCGATGAGACCGACCAGCGTGACATTTGGGAAGTCCAACCCTTTGCCGATCATCTGGGTGCCGATCAGGATGTCGATGCGGCCCGTCCGGAACTCGCCCAGGAGTTCACGGAAGCGGTTCTTCCTCGCCATCGTGTCCGCATCGATCCGCTCGATCCGTGCACGCGGGAGCACCCGGCGAACCGCCTCCTCCACGCGCTGCGTGCCCGAGCCACGCGAGCGGATGTCCGGCGCGGCGCAACTCGGACAACGCACCGGCGCGGGACGAGAGTCGCCGCACAAATGGCAGCGCAGCGTCTCGTCCGTCCGATGATAGGTCATGCTGATGCTGCAATGGCGGCACTCCTCGGTGTGGCCGCACTTGGTGCATTGGAGCGAGGACGAATAGCCACGTCGGTTGATGAAGAGGATGGTCTGCTCGCGCCGCTCAAAGCGGGCATACATCGCATCGACCAGCTTCCGCGACAACGTGGCCGCGCCCCGCTGCCGCATCACCTCGATCTTCATGTCGACCACCTGAATATGGGGCAATCCCCGGCCGTCGACGCGATCCGTCAGTCGCAATAAACCGTAGCGACCCGCCCGAGCGTTCGCCCAGGTTTCCAGCGCGGGCGTCGCCGAGCCCAGGATGCAGTGCGCGCCGCATAACTTCGCCCGCATCACCGCAACGTCGCGCCCCTGGTAACGCGGCGACTCGTCCTGTTTATACGCGGGTTCATGCTCCTCATCCACGACGATGAGGCGAAGGCCACGGACCGGGGCAAACACCGCGGACCGCGCCCCCACCACCACGCGAGCTTCCCCGGTGGCCAACGCCATCCAGCCATCCAGTCGCTCCCCTTCGCTCAAGTGACTGTGCCACACCACGCAGCGGTGGTCCGGCGAGATCGACTCGAGGCGTGAACGCAGCCGCGACACGGTCTGCGGCGTGAGCGCCACCTCGGGCACCAGAAAGATCACGCCGCCTCCGGCGCGCAGAGTGGCTTCAATGGCCCGCAGGTAGACCTCCGTCTTGCCCGAGCCGGTTACACCGTGAAGCAAGGTCACCCCAAATCCCCCTTTCGCCAGAGATCCCTCCAACGCACCCACGGCCTCGCGCTGCTGGGGGTTGAGCTCGGGGGCTGCCGCCATTACTCCCTCGGCTGCGGCAAACTCGTCGGCGTAGGCCACACGCTCGACCCGGCGGGACTCCTCGACGATCACGCCGCGTCTCACCAACGCCGTGCAAACGGCCGGCGTGACGTCCAGCCGACGTAGAACCAGCGACTTCTTCAGGGGCTGCCGCTGGCCCGCCAGAAAGCGATAGAGTTTCGCCTGCTGCGGCGCGCGCCGCTCCAAGGCCTCCACCTCCGCCTCGCTCAAGGCCGGTCCGGCCACCAACATTCGCTCCTGCTTGATCGCGGCCCCCGCCCGCACCGCCGCCGGCAGAAACCCTTCGATGACGGAGTCCAGCGGGGCCGCGTAGTACGTCGACATCCATCGAGCCAAGCCGAGAAGATCCGCCGTTACCGCCGGGAACGGAAACACCACGTCGACCACCGCTTTCAGCTTCTCGACCGGAAAGTCCGTCGGCGGTCCCAGCTGCGCAACGATTCCAAGGGTGATGCGCCGACCGATCGGAATCCGGACGAGACTACCCACCGCGACCACGTCGGCAAGGCCCGCCGGCACCCGGTAATGCAGTAGCTTGTCGAAACCTGCCAAGGGATGGACGCCGACAAACATAACTGGGTGAATGAGCCTTCCCCTGCCAGGCCGCAATCCCGCAGCGAGCCTGCGCGCGGACGCGACCCGGCATTGACATGCCCGCAGCCCGCCAAAACATCTCTCCCGTGAGCAACGAGGTGCAGCGGCAGCAGTTTAAATCCTTTCTAGCCCAGAAGGGACTCCGCGTCACGAATCAGAGGCTGGCGATCCTCGAAGCCGCCTTCGGGCAGCAGGAACACTTCACGGCCGAACAGCTGCTCGATCAGGCCCGTCGCATCGACGACTCCGTCTCGCGGGCTACCGTGTACCGCACGCTTCCGATCATGACGGAGAGCGCCATTCTTCGCGAGGTCGACATTGGAACGGGCGAGAAATTCTACCGACACACCGCGAATAACCAGAGCCAAATGGCGCAGGTGGTCTGCCTCGATTGCGACCGCATCTTTGAGATCAGCGCCCCGTTCATGGACTGGTACGGCAACACTGTATCGGCGAAGCTTGGCCTTACGCCGGTCAGCCAGAGGCTCCAAGTGAGCGCGCACTGCAACACCCTCCGCGATACCGGGACCTGTCGGCACCGCTCGCGCTGAGCCCTGACGCCATGCCGAAGAAGAGCGAGGCGGATGCGACCTTCGAGACTGGATTCTTTGAGTCGATCCTGCGTAACAATCCTTCCGATACGACGGTCCTCGAGTTGCTGGGTGGACTCTACACTCGCCAAGGCAGGATCTCGGATGGCCTCCGCGTCGACCGAAAACTGGTCCGACTGCAACCTGACAACGCGACGGCCCATTACAACCTGGCCTGCAGCCTCGCCCTGCTGAAACGCAACGCAGATGCGCTCCGCACGCTACGCCGCGCAGTGGCGTTGGGCTATCGCGACTTCGAGTTCATGGCCGAAGACCCTGATCTTGCGAGCCTGCGGGAAAACCCGGAGTTTCGACGCCTGCTCGTCGCGCCCCCGACCTCGGCCTAGCCGCGGGAGAAGAGTCGCCGCCAGAGGCTGAGCTTCCGAGGCTTGACCGCAGCCACCCGCGTAGCGTTAGGCGCCACCGGGGCGGGCACGCTCTTAAGGTGCGGCGTCAGAAGAGCCGCCACGACGGCTTCCGCCGAAGGGTCGCCGATCGCCATCAGCAGACGGGTGAGCGACGTACCACCAGAAATCTGCCGGATGAGATCCGACTTCTGAGTGGAAAAATAAGCCACTAGGCGCGCGACACGATCACGCGTGCCCGGAGCCAACTCGGCGGGCCGGGCGATCGCGATGGCCCTCTGATCTGAGGGCATCTGGCGCACGACCTGCGCCACCGCCTCGATCAAGTGCAGCCCCTTCGCCCCCGGACGGAACGGGAGATACTTGGCAAGGCCCGCCTCGTCCACGTGAGACAACGCGTTGAGCAAGCCGCGAAAATCGCCGCCGACGATCACGGCACGTGACAACCCCTGAGCAAACACCGCAAACTGCCCGAGCGTGCCGAGCTTTTCCAACCGACAGAACTCCATCGTGTCATCCTGCAGCGCGGTGAATTCGATCGGGAACTCCTCCGGAATCTGGAGGCGCTCCATGTTCTTCAGCACCGGATTGTCGCGCTCACCCGCAGTGGACGACTGCTCCACCATATCCCCAAACGGGTTATCGAAGGCCAGCGTCTCCTTCAAAATGTCGACGAGTTGGTCGAACCGCTCCATGGGATGCCCACGCGACGCCAGGGCCTCGTGCACCTCCGCAAACGTCAGGTCGATGTAAACGCCAGGGGTCTCCTTGCGATCGGTGTCCGGCCACTGGGGACCCTCAAGATTCTGCGCCAAGCTATGCAGGGGCGTGTCCACCATGATGGACATCGAAAACGCACCTCGAACCTCGTCCCATTCCTTCGCAGAGTAACGCATGGCAGGGGTCTCTTCAGCAGGGTAACTTGACTGGATTAAAGGCCCTCGGTGATCGGTACGTCAGGTGACTTGCTGAAGCATCTCCTGGGTCATTCGACGATAGTCGTTCACAACGTTATCTTGTGAGGGATCAGCTGCATCCTGACTGATCAACACGACTGGCAGACCCAGTGTGACCGCACGGCGCACCACCATGGCATCGCGAATCTGCGTCTGGAAGATCTTGGCGTTCGGCGCCACGCGCTTGGCGGCGCGGAATTGATTCAGGCGCAGCTGCATCCGCATCTTGGGCACCTCGATATCCACGCCGGTCTTGATCGCGTTGAAAACTACACTCTGCACCTGAGCGGGCGGCCCCATCGACGAGCGTCGGAAACTCGCGGACAGCGTGTGAAAGCGGTGGAGTTTTTCCACTAGCAAGGTGAAGCCGATCAAGCTCAACGCATCAGGATTAGCCGGGACGCAAATTTCGTTGGCCGCGAAAATCCCGCATTGTGAAGCCCGCAGAATGTTCGGTGGGCAATCGAACAGGATAAAATCGTAGTTCGGCTCTACCATCGCAAGTTGCTCTTGAAAAACGAGAAACGGAGGACGCTTAGGGTCGCCGTTGTATTCGTTTTCCAAGTCAACCAGGTTGAACGCCGTCGGCAAAAGGTCCAAACCGGGGAGAGGGCATTCGCCGCTCTTGCCCTCAAGCGCGTCTCGAATGATCAGGTCCCGGACTTGAGCCTTGCCGGGCTCGAAGATCGAGTACACCGCGCCTTCACCGGAGGCGTTGATCTTATTCCAGCGGTCGAGCTTGAGCAGCCAGATGCTGGCGTTGGACTGCGTATCGAAGTCGCAGACCAGCACACGCTTACCAGCCTTCACCAGCGCTGCCGCGGTGTTGACGATGAGCGACGTCTTGCCTACGCCGCCCTTGTAGTTGATGAACGCAATCTTTCGGGCCATCGAAGGGAAAACCGAGTTCCATATCGGCCATCGTGAGGTGCGCATTAGCGGCTTCTGACCCGGAAAGGAAAATACTTCCCCCGAGAGCCGCGCTATTCGCTGGCGGCCGAGCCGGGTGGACCGTTTGCTCGGGCCATGACGGATAAGGCTCGGCTGGTCCAGTCCATCATCGCGGCCCTCGAAGCCGAACTGGCGCTCATCACTCAGGCCGCGCATTCGGCCCGGGAAGAGGCCATCGATGAGGAGAGCCGCCCGGAGAATCAATACGACATGCACTCACAGGAGGCGGCCTACCTTGCGGAGGGACAGGCCAGGCTGGCCAGCGAGATTCGCGACCATCTGGATCACTATCGAGCCCTCGATCCGGCAACGCTCCTTGCCCGCCAACCCATTGCGCTCGGGGCTCTGGTCACATTGAGCTCGGTAACCGGCCCTAGTCGGAGGTATTTCCTAGGTCCGCGAGCGGGAGGGCTGGAGGTACCCGAGGCCGACGGCCCTGTTCTCCTCATCACGCCCGCGTCTCCCCTAGGTCGCCAACTCCTTGGAAAAACGGTGGGCGATCAGATCGAACTCCCCGGGAAGGGTTCCGCCAGTCGCCTGCGAATTACCCGCGTCGACTAGCGCCGGTGCTTGCCGGCCTTTCCTCCCCCGGCTTTTGTTATCCGGATGAGGCTCTTGCTCTTTTTGTTCCTCGCCCTCGCCTTGAACGCCAGCCCGGTGTCCACGCCGGAGGCGTTGCCTGACGATCTGCGGTCGGCCTTGGCCAACTATCGGGCCGAGGGAACGCGGGGCTGGGCCTTTACCCAAAGCACGCGCGCCTCAGGAAAGAGTCTCGTGGAGCGCTACGATCCGCGACTCCCGGAGTTCCGCCGTTGGTCGCTACTCCAGAAGGACGGACGCACTCCGACCGAGCAGGAACGTCAGACCTACGCCGAGCAACAGACGCGGCGCTCCCGCGGCGATACCGCACCGAATGTCAAGGAGCAGATCGACGAGTCCACGGCTGAACGGGTGCAGGACGACGGAACCCGGGTACACTGGCGTTTCCGACTGCGCACCACCGACAAGGATGACCGCTCGGCGGCCCACATGACGGCGACCTTCGTGCTGCATCGGCCCACGTCCACCATCGAGCGCATGGAGCTCGCCAGCTTCGAGCCGTTCAAGCCCGTCACCGGCATCGCCATCGATCAAGCCCGGACTGTCGTGGAATACTCCCTGCCTGAAGGCGATCGCCCCACCCTCTTGCAGCGTATCACGGTGACCCTCCGAGGCCGAGCGTGGTGGATCAAGTCGCTGGATGACGATATGGAGGTCGTTTACTCGGACTTCGAGTCAGCTCGTCCCGCCCAACGCTAGGCCCATTGTCCCCATGTTCCGCCTTTCCCATGATGACCTGCGCACCGCTTGGTCCCATCGCACGTGGGAAGACTTTGCAGCCGCACCGGCATCGGATACTCGGATCGCCATCCTGCCGCTGCATGGATTCGCCGATCATGGGCTCGGCCTCCCGCTTCACTTGGAGGAGGTGATCGGCTCCCGACTGCTCCGGGACGCTCTCGCCGGGATTCCGCCATCCGAAGCCTGCGTGCTGCCGCCGCTGCGCCATGTTGTCGGTCCCTACGCCGCCTGCAGTTTTAGCGTCGATCCAGACACCGCCCTCGCTCTGATTGGGGAAGTCGCAGCCGGTGTGCACGCGGCGGGTTTCCGCAAGCTGGTCCTGCTCAGCTCGAGCCCTTGGGCGACGGAACTAACGGCCACAGCAGCGCTTGAGGCGCGGGTCGCTCTCGGTCTGCACACCTACCTCATCCCGCTGTCCGGGCTCGGGCTCGATCTGCATCCTTCGTCAGCAGAACGCTCGCGGGCCCAAGCAGTGGGAGCCGCGCTGCTGGGAGTCGTCCCGGACGCGGCATTCCGCGCCCCCGATTGCTCCGATGGCGAGCGCCGCCCCGGCTACTGGAACCTGCCGACCCATCTCGCTCCGGACTCCACTCTTTCCGGGCCGCTTCTCCTCGCCGAGGCCACCGCGCGACTGCGCCGCCTGCTAGGAGAAATCGCCGCCCATCGCACGCCCGGCACCGCACCTGCACTGATCCACTGGCAGAGCATGCCTGAGCTGCCTTCTGCAGCGTCACTCGCTCCACCGGTTGGGCTCGGTTCTCACCTCGCCCAGCTCACTCCCCGGCACCTCGCGACACTCACCGCCGACCTCCACGACGGCGCAGTCGCGCTGCTGCCGACCGGCGCGATTGAGCAGCACGGCCCGCATCTCCCCGTCGGCGTGGATGCCTTCCTCGGTGAGGTCTGGACGTCGGCCTTGCTCCCCAGGCTACCTCAAGGCACCCCGCTGTGGATCGCTCCAGCGATCACGTATGGGAAAAGCAACGAGCACCGTGGCTTTCCCGGCACGCTCAGCGTTTCAGCTCAATCCTTACGCCACGTCATCCTCTCCCAGGCCCGACAACTTCAGGCATGGGGCTTCCGCCGTCTCGCGATCCTGAACACGCACGGAGGAAACAGCGCTGTTCTCACGTACGTCTTGCGCGAGGTTCAGACCACGCTCGGGCTGCGTACGGCCTGGCTGTCCGTCCCGGCATCCGCGGACTTACCCGCTCAGGAGCGGGCCTACGGGTTTCATGGCGGCACTTGGGAAACCTCTCTGATGCTCGCGGCCGCTCCCCAGCTTGTCCGATTCGACCGTGCGGTCTGTGAATACCCCAGCCGGATCGACGATCCCGGACTGCTCCGCCCAGAGAAGGCCGCCGCCACCTTCGCGTGGCTCACGTCGGACGTATCCCGCAGCGGCGTGATGGGAGACGCCACCGCCGCCCGCGCCGAGCTCGGTCACGCGTGGATCGACCGCGGCGCCGCCACGCTCGCCGCGCAACTGGCGGAGTTCAGCCAGTCGAAGTCATCACGCTGACGACGGCGTCCACTTCAGCACCGTCGTCGAAAGCGGCGGCAGCGTCAGCTGTACGCTCTGCTCGAATCCATCAGCCGCGACCTCCTCGGTCTCAACGCCGCCATGATTGCCGAGTCCCGTGCCGCCGTAATACTGGCTGTTCGTGTTAATCAGCTCCTGCCACCGCCCACGACGCGGGAGCCCTAGGCGATACCCGGACCGAATCACCGGGGTAAAGTGACCGATCACCGCGAGGAGAGACTGCTCACCCGCATCCACGCGGAGGAAAGCAATCACGCTCGCCTGCGCATCGTGGCAGGAAATCCAGCGAAAGCCTCCGGGATTCAGATCGTTCGTGCCCAGCGCGGGCTCCTCGCGGTACACACGATTGAGGTCACGCACGAGGAGCCTCAGGCCCTCGTGATCCAGATACTGAGTCAGGTGCCAATCCAGCGATCGCGCGTACGCCCACTCGGCACTCTGCCCAAACTCGCTGCCCATGAAGAGCAGTTTCTTTCCCGGCCAAAGCCACATATGGCCGTAGAGCGCACGGAGATTTGCGGCCTTCTCCGCGACATGCCAGGCCGACATCTTCATCAACATCGATCCCTTCCCATGCACGACCTCATCGTGGGAGAAGACGGTGATGAAATTCTCGGCATACTGGTACAGCATCCCGAACGTCAGATCATTCTGGTGCCACTTTCGGTGAATCGGATCCTTGGCAAAGTAGCGCAGGGTGTCGTGCATCCATCCCATGTTCCACTTGAAGTCGAAGCCGAGGCCGCCCTCGGCCGTCGGCCGCGATACCCCCGGAAACGACGTACTCTCCTCCGCAATCATCCGCACACCCGGATAGTAGTGGTGTACCAGATCGTTGGTGAGCTTGAGGAACTCAATCGCCTCGAGGTTCTCGCGGCCACCATGGCGGTTGGGCACCCATTCGCCCTGCTTCCGCGAGTAGTCCAAGTAAAGCATGGAGGCGACCGCGTCTACACGCAGCCCGTCGAGGTGGTAGCGATCCAGCCAAGCCAGCGCATTGGCGAGGAGGAAGCAGCGGACCTCATTCCGACTGTAGTTGAAGATCAACGTTCCCCAGTCCATGTGGGCGCCCTGTCGCGGATCCGCATGCTCAAAGAGGTGCGTGCCATCGAACTCCGCGAGCGCAAAACTGTCCCGCGGGAAGTGCGCCGGAACCCAATCCAAGATGACGCCGATGCCGCGCTGGTGAAGGTGATCGACGAACCAGGCGAAGTCGTCTGGGGTGCCGTGGCGGTGGGTCGGCGCGAAGAATCCCGTGACCTGATACCCCCAAGAGCCATCAAAGGGATGTTCGGCGATCGGCATGATCTCGATGTGCGTGAAGCCCATCTCGACCGCATAATCCGCGAGAGCGGGCGCGAGCTCCCGGTAGGTCAGCGGACGGTTCGCGTCCTCCACCCGCCGCCGCCAAGAGCCAAGGTGCACCTCGTAGATCGACATCGGACGATCCAGCTCGCCGGCCTCCTTGAGCCGTCGCTGCATCCAGGCCGAGTCGGACCACGCATGGCTCCGTGGATCGTGAACGATGGCGGCGTTGCCCGGGGGAGCCTCGAAGTAGGTTCCGAAGGGATCGGTCTTCAGCCGGACCTGCCCGCGCACGTCCACCAACTCGAACTTGTACCATTGCCCGGCGCGGAGCCCCGGGATGAAGAGTTCCCACACGCCAGAGGCCCCCAGCGGACGCATGGGATGATAGCGGCCATCCCAGCCGTTGAAGTCACCGACGACCGAAACCCGTCGCGCATTGGGTGCCCAGACCGCAAATGAAACCCCCGGCACGCCGTTGACCGTTCGCAAGTGGGCTCCGAGCTTGTCGTAAATCCGATGCTCATTGCCCTCATTGAAGAGGTAGAGGTCCTGCTCTCCCAACGTCGGCAGGAACGCGTAAGGATCATGCCTTTGCCGCGTCTCTCCATTATCCTGGGTCACGCGCAATTGGTAAGAAAACACCTCGCGGCGACGCGGAATAAAGCACTCGTAGAAGCCCTCGGGGGCAAGGGACTCCATCGGCCAGACCTCGCCTGAGGCCGGATCGACCACCGCGCACGCCACGCTGTGCCGGACGAACGCCCGGACCACCACGCCCGCCACGCGCCCCACGCGATGGGGATGCATGCCCAACTCATCATGCGGCCGGTTGGCCGTCGCATTCAGGAAGCGCTCAAGCGAGGACGATGGCAGGATCACGGGAAGCGGTCCAAGACCCTAACCCGAACGCCCGCCGTGCGTCTAGCCTAGTCTCGGGGACGACGATGATCCGGCATCCACGTCTTGCTTCCCACCCGTCGGCGCGGTTCGCTAGCACCCGTGCGGTCCGTCTCGCTTCTCTTACTCGCCGTCTGCTGCTCACTCCTGTCCGCCGCTCCTGCGCCGGACACGCGCTTCGACCTGTCCGCTGACGTCTCGGAGACCGACCTCGCGGCGGGCGAAAACATCCGCCGCGGGAACGCCAGACTGGTTGACGGCACCACCAGCCTCACCGCCGACGAAATCCGGTACAACTACCGCACCCAAGTCGCTCGCGCACGTGGGAATGTGATCTTCCAACGCGAGGGCCGAAGGCTCCTCGCTGACGAGCTCGTCTATCGTCGCGCCGACCAGTCTTTCGAGGTAACGCAGCTGCGCCTCGGTGCCGACCCGATCTACCTCACCGGCGCGCGAATCCACGGGACCGCGGAAGAGATCATTGTCGATCAGGCAGTCGCCACTTTCCGCGAGCCCGGACCTTGGACTCCGACGCTGCGTGCGGACCTCCTGACGCTCCGTCCCGACGATAGCATCCAACTCAAGGGCGGCCGCATCGGACTCGGCCGCGGGCCGCAGATCCCCCTCCCGAGTTTCCCGATTCCCGCCGATCAGGCATTCATCCGTTACGCCACCCTCGGAGCTGGCTACCGTCGTAGCCTCGGCGCATTTGCCGAGCTGGACCTGCAGCTGCCGGTCGCTCCCGCACTCGAAGCCGGCGGTTCGCTCGGCCTCTACTCCAGCCGAGGCGTACTGATTGGGCCGATCGCCACGTATGGGGTGCGTAAGGCGAACCAGGAAATCCGGGGATCCTTTCGCAGTGGTTTCATTCATGACAGTGGCAACCGAGAGCGCGACATCCTGAATCGTCCCATCCGGGCCAATCGCGGATTTCTGGAGTGGCGCCACCTCCAGCGCGAAGGCGAGCGTCTGACCGTCACCGCCCAAGTCAGCCGATGGAGCGATTCCGAGATTCTTCGCGACTTCCGGCCCGAGAGCTTCCAGCAATCGCAGCACCCCGACTCGTTCCTCGCCGCGACGTACCTCGCCCCCACTTTCGGCCTCGAAGCGTTCGCGCGGCCGAATTTCAATCGGACCTTCCGCGTCCAGGAGCGGCTGCCGGAACTGACCGCCACGCTGCTCCCGCGGTCACTCGGCCCCGCCGCTCTGCGCCTCCACCAGCGGGGCCATGCTTCCTACGCGTGGCTGCGGGAAGAAGATCCCCTTCGTCTGTCGCCCACGCTCCGCAGCGACCGCTTCGACGCCTATTACGGCGTAACGCATACGTCCGTTCCGGCCACGGGAATCGTGTTCACCCCGGTCGCCGGAGCACGCGTCACACGGTACGGTGGCCTGTCACCCACGTCCGGCCAGTCTTCCCTCCGGCGCAGCCTCACCGAGGTCGGCTTTGACGCCGAGCTCCAGGCGCAGGCCACGTTTCCTTACCGCAACGAGACCTGGAACATCGACGGCCTCCGGCATCGCGTCATTCCGCGACTTTCCTACCGCCATATCGACCGCGCGGGCGGCAAGGCGATCACACCGCCCGCCATCGACCGGCGCGATTTCTCGACTTACCTCCAGCCTCTGGGTCTCGACGCAGCGCGGAGCGTCGATGCGCTGGATCCCCTGAGCACGCTGCGTCTCGGAGTGGACAACATCCTCCAAACCCGCGACCGCACCTACGGCTCGCGCGATCTTGCCGCGCTTTCCCTTGCCGCGGACCTTCGTTTCGATCGCCCCACCGGAACTCGCACCTTGTCCGAGCTCCATGCCGGACTCGCGCTCACGCCCTTCCCGTGGATGCGTTTCGACCTCTATCAACGCTTCTCGACAGATCGGAATGAACTCGACGAGTTAAATACCGGGCTGACTGTGACCAACAGCGAATGGTGGACCTTGCGCATCGGCACGCACTTCCTGCGCGGCCGAATCGAGGAGTACATCGTGGACGCCGGCTACCGGCTCAACGAGGTCTATGAGGGCTTCACTCGCGTCCACTACGACACCCGAAAAGCCCGCTTTGTGCAGCAGACCTTCGGCATCCGCCAGACGCTCGATCGCCTCTGGGTGCTGGGCTACGGAGTCAACTTCTACGAGGGTCGGAAGCGCGAAGGTTCCTTCGGATTCGTCGTGCAGATCGAGAGCGCGCGATTCTGAGCCCCGTGGCTACCCTTCCGTCTCATGTCGCCCGTGGTCAGGCGGAGGTCTTCCGCCACTTGTGGCGCCAGCTCGGCCCAGTCGCCGCCGTGGACCGTGCCTTCCCGGCGCGGCTGGAACAGCGTCTGCGCCAGGATCGGCGTTTCGGCTCACGAGACCGGCGGCTCTATCGCGAACTCACGTACACCGCGCTGCGGTACCGCAGCTGGCTCCCGGACCCCGGCGAACCCCTCGATGACACGTCGCTGGCTGCGATCGTTTGGCTGGCTGCGGACCTGCCAGCGACGCGGCCGCTCAAGCAGGCTGTGACCAGCGAATGGCCGGTGAGCAGTGGATCCGTTGCGGAGCGGGCAACCACCCTTCAAGCAAAGGGCCTGGCCCGCGCCGGTCGCTGTCTGTTGCCCGAGTGGTTTCGCGAGGAATGTCCAACGGCGTTCAGCAGCCCCCTTTACGACTGCCTCGTGCAACGCGCCCCCCTTTGGCTACGCCTGCAGACCGGCGAACCAGAGCGAGTCGCGACCGAGTTCCACGCGCGCGGATGGTCTTTCACGCCATCGCTGGACCTCCCGTCCGCGTGGCGCGTCGAAAGCGAGATCGACGTCACACAAAGCGACGCCTACGCAGAGGGCCTGATTGAGGTGCAGGATCTGGGCTCCCAATGGATCGTGGAACAGCTACCGGTGTCCCCAGGCGAACGCTGGCTGGATGTCTGCGCCGGGGCCGGCGGCAAGAGCCTCCACCTCGCTTGCCGTCTCGGTCCGCAGAGCCGGGTCTTCGCCCACGACATCCGACCCGAGGCCCTCGTCGAGTTACAACTCCGCGCCCGGCGCGCCGGCCTGCGCAACATCGAGGTTACTCCCGATCCGGCCACACATCCCGCCACCTCGTTCGATGGGGTACTCGTCGACGCACCCTGCAGCGGCACCGGAACCTGGCGCCGCTCCCCCCACCTCAAGTGGAGCACCTCGCCTGAGCAGATCGCCGCGTACGCCGCCCAGCAGGGCGCCCTGCTTGAGCGCTATCACACCCGGGTCCGCCCCGGGGGATTGCTCGTCTACGCGACCTGCTCACTCACCCGAACCGAAAACGAGGATGTCATCCAGCGGTTCCGATCACTCCACGCCGACTTTCAGCCGCTCCCTGAGCCACTCCGGGCTTTGCCGCGTGCCCTCCCCTCCGCAGGCGGCCACACGCTGCTGCCGTCGCTTTACGATACCGACGGATTCTACGCCGCCGTCCTGCGCCGAGACTGATCGTCGCGCGCGTTTTTCGTTGCCGCCCGCACCGCTCGGCCAACCATCGCTGCGACCGTGGTTCCTGACGCCGACTACCGCATTAAGCTGCCCGCCTTCGAGGGCCCCCTCGATCTGCTGCTCTTCCTAATCCGGAAGAGCGAACTCGATATCTACGATATCCCGATCGAGGCCGTCACCCGCCAGTACATCGATGTGCTGCACTCCATGCAGCAGCTCGATCTGGAAATCGCCGGCGAATTCTTCGTGATGGCGGCCTCCTTGATGGAGATCAAGAGCCGCATGCTACTCCCCAAGGGCCATGCCGCCGTCGCGGACGACTCCGACGACGACGCCATGGATCCGCGATGGGAGTTGGTCCATCAACTCCTCCAGTACAAGAAGTTCAAGGAGGCCGCCAGCGGGCTGGCCGCCCTCGCTCAGTTTGAGCAGGACAAGCTGCCCCGCCGCATCGTCGAGCAGTCCGTCGCGGAAGACGAACGCCCCCTCAAGCCAGTCGACCGAATTGAGCTCTGGAACGCATTCAACATCGTGCTCCGGCGCCTCGCCGAGAAGCTCGTTGTCGGCGAGATCCGCGATGAACAGGTGACTGTCGCCGACCAGATGGAGTCTCTCCTCCAAAGACTACAAACCACGAAATCGTTTATCTTTTCGGACCTATTCCCGAACCGCACCACGCTGCGCGTATTGGTAGCCACGTTTCTCGCCGTCCTCGAGCTCACCCGGCTCCGCAAGCTCACGATTCGACAGAACGAAGCCTTCACCGACATCGTCTGCACCGCCGTCGAGGAGGCAGAGCCGACGGCCGCCGCGGTCCCCAGCGACGGCTCCGGGACGACCACGGAAAACCCGCTTGAAACCACGACGGAAGGAAGCACGGTGTTGGCGTGAGTAAGAAGCCCGCCAAGAAACGTCCCTCCGGCGCAACGCCGCCGACCGGCAAGGCCGCCCTCCTTGGGCTTGGACTGGACGGTGACGACGGGCACAAGCGCATCACGCAGGGAGAGCAATTCCATCTCGTCGGAGGTTCCGAGGAAACCCACGGCCGCATGACCGAGACCGCCATCAAGACGTTCGAGGAGCTCAAGCGCCGAGACCGCCACCTCGAAACTGTCGACCCCCGAGAACTCGCCGAGATCCTGCATAAATCCACGCCGCGCTGAAGCAGCTCCAGTCCTTTACCATGTCCGCCAACACCATCGAACTCAATGCCGCCAGCTTCCAAGCGGCGATCAATTCCCCCACCCCGGTCCTCGTCGACTTCTGGGCCCCTTGGTGCGGTCCCTGTAAGGCCATCGCGCCCATCCTCGATGAACTCGGCGCCGAGCTCAAGGGCCGCGTCACCATCGCCAAGGTGAACGTCGACGACAACGACCAACTGGCCGCTCAGTACAATGTGCGCGCAATCCCGACCATGCTGCTCTTCAAGGGCGGCACGTTGGTGGATACGCTGGTGGGCATGATCCAGAAGCCCGCCCTCAAGGAACGGCTGCTCGCCAAGATCTGAGGCTATGCCCGCGCCGAATACGGCGCGGCACCTTTCTTCCGGCACCGCTGGTTCGCGGTGCCTTTTTTGTGGCCCGACTCAGCGATCGAGCACCACACCGAGTGCCAGGAGCAGCGCATAGAGCGCGACGTAACGTCCTGACTGGCCCAGAAGCAGGATCAGCTGCGACGGATCCGTCTCCCGATAGACCCGACGAGTATGCACCCACGCGACGGGAGCCAGTAAACAGGGAAGCAAGACCCACCCAGACGCCCCCTGGGCGACGAGAACCACTGGTACCAGCAGCGCGAACGCATGCGACAGTGCGAACTGGGCCCGGCCAAAGCCGCGACCAAAACGGACCACCGTCGTGCGCTTGCCCGCCCGAACATCCGTGTCGGCATCCCGCAGATTATTTGTGACCAGAATATTCGCCGCCAGAAGCCCGATTGCTGAGCCAGCGAGCCAGACCGACTCTCCCGGCACCCCCGCCTGGACGAAGTAGGTGGCGCTGACCGCGACCAGCCCAAAAAAGAGAAACACAAAAACGTCACCGAGTCCGTTGTATCCGAGTGGATACGGTCCACCAGTATAGGCCAAGCCACTCAGGATACTCGCAATCCCAATCACCAGCAGGGGCCAACCGCCGTAGGGCAATAGCCCGAGACCAGCCGTGAAGGCCGCGGCGAAGGTGATCAGCATGGCCCGGCGCATGACACCGGGCGCGATCAGTCCGCTGGCCACGGCACGCCGTGGGCCAACCCGCTCCGCCGTATCAGCCCCCTTGACGAAGTCGTAGTAGTCGTTCGCGAAATTGGTCGCGATTTGGACCAGCAGCGCGAACGCAAGGCAGTACAGCGCGGCCGCCGGGATCCAGCGCCCATCGTGCCAAGCCAGAGCCGTACCGACTAACACCGGCGCGACGGCGGCGGGCAATGTCCTTGGCCGAGTGGCGGCGAGCCAAACGCGAAGGGAACCGGCGAAGGACATGCAGACCGCCTCGCGGGCGAGACTCAGAGCCCGCGACAAAACCGCGCCAATCGCTCCACGCCCTTGGCGATGATCGCATCGCTCGTGGCGTAGCTCAGGCGTAGATAGCCCGGCGCACCGAACGCGCTCCCCGGCACCGCCGCCACCTTCTCTTGGTCGAGCAGGCGCGCGCAGAACTCCTGGTCCGAAAGACCGAAGCTTGAGATGTTCGGGAACAGATAGAACGCGCCTTCCGCCAGCAGGCAGGTGATGCCGGGGATCGCATTGAGCGACGCGTGGAGGCTACGCCGCCGCCGGTCGAACGCCGCCATCATGACGGAGAGCGCCGCTGCGGTCTTCTCCTTTTCCTGGAGCGCCGCCAGCGCACCGTACTGCGCGAACGTCGTGACGTTGGAGGTCATCTGGCTCTGCAGCTCCGAGATTGCCTTGGCGATCGGCGCCGGAGCCACCGTGGTCCCGAGCCGCCAGCCGGTCATCGCGTAACTCTTCGAAAACCCGGCGACCACGATGGTGCGCGCCTCGGCTTCCGGGCTAAGCGTTGCCACGCATGTCGGGCGAGCACCGTCATAAACAAGATGCTCATACATCTCGTCCGAGAGAATGTAGAGGTTGTGTCGTACCGCCACCTCTACCAGCGCCACCAGTTCCTCCCGGCGGTACACGGCGCCCGTCGGGTTCGACGGGGAGTTCAAGATCACGAGTCGCGTACGCGGCGTGATCGCCGCCTCAAGCGCCGCCGGCGTGAGCTTGAAGCCCGTCCGGTCGTCCGCGAGGACGATCCGGGGAGTCGCGCCAGCCAGCTTCACCATCTCTGGGTAGCTTACCCAAAACGGCGCCGGTACAATCACCTCGTCACCCGGAGAACAGGTCGCCAGCACCCCGAGATAGCACGAAAACTTGCCGCCCGGAGAAACAATCACTTGGGATGCCGCCACCTTCCAGCCATACTCGGCGAGATAGCGCGCGGCGATCGCTGCTCGGAGCGGCTCGATGCCGGGCGTCGGGGCATACTTGGTCTTACCGGAGGCCAGCGCCGCCGCGCAGGCGTCCTTAATGTGCTGCGGCGTGTCGAAATCCGGCTCGCCGGCGGCGAATCCGCAGACGTCCTCGCCGGCGGCCTGCAGTGCCTTGGCCTTCGCATCGACCGCCAGGGTCGGCGAAGGAGAGATGTTACGGGCCCAGGTGGACAGGGGGGCGGGTGAGCTGCTCATGGACATTGGCCCGACGCAACCATCCGACCCCCGCAAAGGCAAGGCCGCGCTTTTCGGCGCGGCCTTGTCTTCAACGTGGACCGGAAAGCCCGGCCCCGGCTTGTGCGCTCAGCGCTTCTTCTTGGCGCCGCCCGCGGGCAGATGGTCGATGGCCGCGCGGAGGAGCTCGCCCGCGCTCGTGCGCTTCAGGCGCGCCTGGCGCTGCAGGTTCTTCTTCAGCGCATCCGGGAGGCGCACCGAGATCTGGCGCTGCTCAACGCGAGCAACCTGATACGCGCCGTAGTCGAAGTGCTCCAGCGCGACACGGATCACCTCACTCACGGACTTGAGACCGCGCTTCGCGCGAGCCTGCTCGATTTTGTCAATCAGCGTGAGCGGGAGCTCAAACGTGACGGGATTAGCAACGGCGGATTTCTTGGAGGCCATGAGGTGTGTTTAAGAGGTTCGAAAAAGTCGTAGAACCACCACCGTTGTATCCGCAATGGAAATCGCGTCCCGCCCGACGCGGGGCATGTCATTGGATTTTGGTTACGGGATCAAATACCCAGATCGGCGCCACTTTTTATACCCGCACCAAGGCATCCTCCCCGCTTCAACGGGCTGGCTTCGGGGAGAATCACGCCACCCGGCAGACCTACTTGGCGCAGCAAATACCGCCACAACACGCCGTCCGGGACTTTGCTGTAGCCGCTTTCAAACTACGCTTCCGGCCACTTGCCGCAACAGCGTGTAGGCCTCCGCCGGAGTGTCCACCACGCGCCATGCGCGCTGCAGCACGTCCCCCGCCACCGGCCGACCGTGGCGAATCAACACGGTGCGCACGCCGATTGCGTGCCCAGCGAGCACGTCAACGTCCGCATCTCCAGCGAAGAACACCTCGTGCGGCTGCGCCCCGAGCCGACCGAGCACCGCACTCAGACCGGCAGGGTCCGGCTTATGCGACGGCAGATCGTCGCCGCACAAGAGCTCCTCGATCCAAGTCTCGAGTCGCTGCTCCCGCATGATGGCCTCGGTCGAGCGCCGATCCCGCCCGGTCCAAATGGCGGTGCGGCGAGCCGCCGCGCGCAAATCCTTCAGCAGGTCATGCATGCCCTGGAACGCTTGAATGTGATGCCAGTGGAGGGAGGAATAATCCACCAAACGCTGCATCGCCGCCGCCACTTCGGTCGGACCCGCCAGCATCTCCGCAAAGGTGCGCTCCGGAGGGGCGCCGAGACGCAGGAAGAGGTCGTGCGGGCTCATCGGCGGCGCAAACGGTTCGAGCGCATGAGCGTAGGCCCGCAGCACCATCGGCATGCTGTCCACCAGCGTGCCATCGAGATCAAAGACTACGGCCTTCACGGCACCTTCAGGGCGGGCATTCATGGCGCAAGCAAGGTGAGTTCGGGCGGGGTGATCACAGCCCCGAGTTCCTCGGGCGTGAACAGTGCCTCGGCAAATTCTGTATCCAGCGCGGCACCGACGAACGTGATCCGCGTCTTGTTGCGGGTCACCTCATCACGCACATCCAGGCTCTTCACGATCCAGCGCTCACCCAGCCGCTTGAGGTCATTGACATGCACCGAGCGCAGGGTCCTGGCGCCCTCACCGAGATGCTCCACCTGAACCAAAGCCTGAAACTGGGCATCGATGAAAACCCGGACCGCAACCAAGTCAGCACGTACGCCGGCGACAGTCTCCGGGGGATAGAGCAGAAAGGCGTGCGTCGGACGCCCCCGGACTTTCTTCAGCCCTTCGTAGGCAAACTCACGCCACTCCAGAAAGGGCATCTGTAGGTCAAAGGCCGTCACATCCGTCCCGACCAAGCCCTCAAACATCGCAGCTCCACCGAGGCGCTCGGCGGCGCCAGCCGAGTCGGCCCGCCAGCGCCAGATTCCCACCGGGTCGCCACCCCGGAGCAAGAGGCGCAGGGCCAGCGGTGAGTCCGGGGTCGCTCCCGCAAACAACTCCACCCGCCGCGCCACCCCGTCACGAGCAACCTGTTGCCAGAGCCGACCTGCCACCAGCCGCTCGTCGCCACGCCGTGGGAGCACGCGAAGTTGAAACTCAAGGTGGCAATCACCCCCGAGGTCGCTACGCCGAAACGATTCTAAGATCGCGCGACCCTCCGCCTGATCGGGCGGGGAAAGTTGCACGTAATCAGGAGGGGGACGAACGCGTCTGGACTGCGGCTGCGCGGAGCCGACCGTACCCAACCCAGCGAGCAACACGCCAACGATTAGCCCCCAGCCCGCAGCGGCTCGCGGCAAGCGCCGGAACCTCCGTGGGACCTTCATCACCGCTCCAATCGGCTTTACGGAGCCTTGGGAGCCGTCGGAGCCGGCGTCGCTGGAGCCGGGGTCGCGGCCGGGACGGTGATCGTCGGCAGCGTGCCACCCGTGGTCGCCGCCTGCTTGCGCTGGTAAATGTGGCCCAAGTAGAGCGCAAAGCTCAGGATGAAGAAGGCGATCGAGGCGTTGATGGTAGCCCGGGAGAGGACGTTGCCCGTCTCCGCACCGAATGCTGCCTCAGTCGCTCCGCCGCCCAGGGCCGCACCCACGCCGCCGTCCTTCGACTTCTGCGCCAGCACGACCAGCACGATGAAGAGCGAGAGCAGGATGAGAACGAACGTGAGGATGCCGATGACGATGCTCATGGGGAAACAGAGTAAAAAACCGTCCACCCCGCCCGTTGTCAATGCCCACCTCGCGACGATCCCACTCAGATCTGATAGTCTTCCACCGGAGCGCCGGGGGCCTGGGAGGCCGCCGACTCACCCTGACCGCCACGCTTGCGGTCGTAGAAGATCCTCACATCCGCCTTTCCTCCCGCAAGCGCCTTGTCCTCCTCCAGCAGGGCCCTCGCTCTGAGCAACGCGCGTTTCGTGCTCATCGTAAGGTTCGCCTCAGCCGGAAAGATATTCTCCGCTCCGATCCTCCGACGGGCTCCAGAGCGCCGCAGGACCGTTTCCACGTCCTCGTTGATGCCGCTGATTAACAGGTGGCGCTTGGTCTTCCGCAGGTAGTCGTGCAGCTGCAACAGCGAGAGAACCGTCGTAGCATCCAGATGTCGCGCGTTCTTCATGCGCAGAATCACCACCCGGATCTGGTCGTCAGCCGCCAAGTACCGGACCTGCTCTTGGAATAGGTCGGCCGCGCCAAAGAACAATTCACCCTCCACGTGGACGATCGAAATCGCGGCGTCCCGTCGCTTGCCGCGATCTTCCAACTCCGCAAGTTGTCCCTGGTCGTTAAACCCATACTCGACCAGCGACGGGGCACTCGCTTTGCGCAGAAAAAGCACCAACGACGTGCCGATGCCCACGTACACCGCCGTGTCGAGTTGGAGGAAGAGCGCGGCGATCAGTGTCACCCAAAAGACGACTCCGTCAGACCGCGTCGCCCGCCGCGTAATGTGGATCTGCTCCCAGTTGATCAGGCGGATCGCGATCAGGATCAGGTATGCCGCCAGCGAGGCGACGGGAATCACTTCGACGGCCGCCGCCGTCACCACCAGCAACGCCAACACGATTCCGCTGGAAAAGATCGAGGCGAGCTGGGTCTTGGCGCCGGCCTCGTAGCAGACCGCGCTACGCACGAACGAACTTGAGCCCGGCATCGCGCCGAACGCCGTTGCCGCCAAATTGCCCGCCCCCATGGCGACCAACTCCTGATTGGGATTAATCTTCTGCCCGGAGCGGGCGGCGAGCGACTTGGAGATCGAGACCGTCTCCAGCATGCCGAGAATCGCTGCCGCGAAGGCCACGCTCGCCAACTGCGGGATCAGCGCCAGACCTGCTTCGTTCGTTGGAAAGCCCACGAAAATTGGCATGTGCCCCACCACATCACCCACATCACGCACCAGCGGCACATGAAACGCGGCGAGATTGTATCCAAGCGACAAAGCGCCGCCGATCCCCAGCACGATCAATCCTTCTGGCCAACGCGGGCGCAGCTTTCGGATCAGAATCATCAGCAACAGACTCGCCACCCCCACCCCGGCAGTCATGGGGTTCAGGTCGAACCGGACGACGCTCACCGCGATGTGCGCCACAATCCCCGGTAGACTGACATCCTCTGGTCGTCCCAGGCCCAAGAGATTCCCCACCTGCCCCGCTGCAATCAACACACCGACCGCAGTCACGTAAGCCACGATCACCGTGCGCGAAATGAAGTGCGTCAGCGTCCCCAACTTGAAGAAGCCCGCCGCGAGCTGCACCACCCCCATCATGAAACCCACCACGAGCACCTTCTGGAGCGGCGTGAGCGGCGACGCCGTGACCGTCAACAAAGCCCCCGCAAGAATGATCGAGACGGTGTTGGTCGGCCCAAAAACCAGGTGACGCGAGGTCCCAAGAATGGCACAGACCGCTCCGCCGATCACCGCCGTGATCAAGACCGCCTGCACGGGAATCCCCACCACGAGCGCAAAACCCAGCGCCTGCGGGATCGTGACAATCGCGACCATCGCGGCGGCGAAGGCATCCGCCCGCAGCTTGGCCCAAGAGTACTTCCGCAACTCCCGCCAGACCGGCGGCACGGGGTCGTAGCGTAGGTAGTCCGCGACGTCGCTGAGGCCATCCACGGCCTCAGTCAGTACCCTTTCCGCCCGGGCCTCCGCCCGGCGCGGTAAAATCCGCTCTCGCACCCTGCGCCACCACATCGTGGCGCAAAAGGAAGGCGGTTTGGTCTCCCTGCCAAGTTAATTCCCCGAAAAAATAGGGAATTAAAACCCACTGATGCAGTGGGAATAATGCGGCCGGGTCGGGGTAAACGCCCGGAGAGTTTGAGAAGACGGCCGGGATCAGGCCTCTACACCAAGCTTTTCAAGAATCCGGTGCAGATCGTCGTTGCCGGCGTACTCGATCACGATCCGACCGCGTTTTGGTGAGTGTCGCAGCGAGACGCGCGCTCCGAGCCGCGAGACCAGTTTACGCTCAATGCTGGCCACGGCAGCGGCCTCGACTGCCGGCACCTTCTTGGCCGGACCATTGGATACCGGAGCACCGTCCTTCCGTGCGAGCACGAGGCGCTCGGTCCCCCTCACGCTCAATCCTTCTTCAATCACGCGGCGAGCCATCACCGCACGCTGCGCAGCATCCTCAACGCCGAGCAATACCTTGGCGTGTCCGACGCTCAAAAGACCTTTCGAAAGATACCCCTGACTCTCCGCGTCGAGCGACAGCAGCCGGAGCGAGTTGGCCACCGCGGCCCGACTGCGCCCCACCCGCTCCGCCGCCGCCTCCTGCGTAAGATCAAAGTCCCGGATCAAGCTGGCGTAACCGTACGCCTCTTCGACGGGATTCAGGCCTTCGCGCTGCAAGTTCTCAATCAAACCAAGCGCTGCCGACGAGGCATTGCTGGCCTCCACCACGCGGGCCGGGATCACCTTGATCTTGAGGAGTTGGAACGCCCTCCAACGACGCTCACCCGCCACCAACTGATACTTGTCACCGTGACGGCGGACCACGATCGGTTGCAGCAGGCCCTCGCTACGAATGCTCTCCGCCAGTTCCTGCAACTGTTCCGCCACGATCTCGCGCCGCGCCTGGTAGGGACTTGGCTCGACTGACGAGACCAAGATATCGATGAATCCGGAAGATGCCGCCGGGGCGGCAGGCGCAGGATTCGCCTGCGAGGAAGCCGCCGCCGGCTTGGCCTCAACAGACTTCGGAGCCGCAGCGGCGATCAGTCCGCCGAGTCCACGACCTAAACGAGATTTGGGAGCTGCCATAGTGGGAAAATCACTTGCCTCCAGGAATGAAGAGGACCTGTCCGACGAAAATCAGCGAGGGATCGGTGAGCTTGTTGGCGTTGATGATATCGGCCGTACGCGCACCCGTCCGTTTGGCGATGATCGCCAAGGTGTCGCCCTTCTGAACCGTGTAACTGATACCCTCCTTCGGGAAGTCGCCCGCAAATGACGGCGCCGCGACAGCTCGTGATCCGCCTCCCTTCGCCACCGCTTGGATCGCCGCATCGGTCTGCTGCGCCAGCTGCTCCATGCGTTTTGACACTGTTTCCAAGGTCTCCGTGCGGGAGGAACTAACCGAGGCCTTGATCACGCGATTGATCTCCGCCACCGCCTCGTTCAGCTGGGCAAGTGTGGCATAGTCTCGCCCAGTTCCCTGGGTCTGGGCACGCAACTGAGCATTTTCTCGCTCCAGTTGCTCCACACGCAACGAAAGCTCTCCCACGCGTTGTGATAACAGGCGTACATCTTCGCGGAGATTGGCGAAGTCGACCGAGGACTGACCCCGCACCGTCACCGCGGCAAGCGACAGCAGCAGCAAGAAGGGGAACCGCATGCCGGACTGTGCTAAAACCCCGCCGAGAAAACAAGCGGAGCTTTTCAGTCTGTCTCGGGGTGGCCTTCAATGGCCTGCGGGCCGGTGCGGGAAAGGACGGTCCGAAACCAGCGGTCGCATCGGCCGGGACATCAGTACGCTCCCCAACGGGAGCGGACAGCCGCGGACGAATTCGCCGGCGGGCAACATTCGTCCGCCCGCACGCTGCAGCCGAAGGAAACGGACCACGCCCTCCGCGGTCACGACGTCCACCCCAGCCTCCCCAGCCGCGATGATCGTCCCCGGCACGCCCGTCGCGCCTTCAGCAATGGCCTCGGCCAGTCCGACCTTGATCACGCCGTCGCCCCAGGGAAAGGCGCAGCCTGGCCACGGATTCAGCCCGCGGATGCGCGCCGCCAGTTCCCGCGCGGCTCGGCTAAAGTCCAACGCCCCATCCTCCTTGGAGAGTCGCCGGCAGTAGGTCGCCCGCGCCTCCTCCTGCGCGACAAAGCGCAGGTTGCCAGTCCGCAAAAGCGGGAGTGCCCGCGACACCACACGCTCGCTGGCCACCGCCAGACGCGCTTCCACGTCGAGCGCGGTGTCGAGGGGGCCGATGGAAACCGGCTCAGTGTCCGCCACTGGACCGGCATCCAGCGCCCGCACGATGCGCATCAGGGTTACACCCGTCGCGCTCTCGCCCGAGGCCACGGCGGTCTGAATCGGCGAAGCTCCGCGGTAGCGCGGCAGAATGGAGGTGTGCAGATTCAGCGTGCCCAGCCTGGGCGTCGCGATCACGTCATCGCGTAGGATGTGCCCGTACGCCATGACCAACGTGAGGTCGGGCCTCAATGCGGCGAGGTCCTGACGGGCCGTCTCATCAAACCGCTCCGGCTGGTGCACGGGGAGCGCCGCACGCTGGGCCCACACCTTGATCGGCCCGGGCAAGGCATGTTGCCCTCGGCCCGCTGGACGATCCGGTTGCGTGAACACCCCCACCACCCTCGCCATCGCCCGCGGGTCGGCCTGCAGCGACTCAAGCAGTGGCAACGCGATCGCGTCCGAGCCCAGAAAAACGATTCGGAGGGGTTCCGATTCGATCACGGCACCCTCCGGTTCAAAGGTCTTTCATCCACGCGCCCACCCGCCCAGCCAAGCGTGCAAAGGCCGCAGGGGAATCGGGCCGCGAGACACCGGTCAGGATCGTCCAGTGCTCGATGTGCGTGGTGGAGCGTCCCGGCTCAAGACGCACGACCGGACCAAGCGTCTCCAGCTCGATCACCGCACCGTTGGTAAAGACCTCAAATGCTGATCCGAGATCCGGATACACGGCTCCGGCAATGAGCCGCGCATGCTTCACGAAAACCTGACCGTCGAGCCAATAAGCCGACCAGCCCGGGTATGCGGTCAGGCCCAGCTTCTGGGCGGCCTTCGCGCGGCGAACATCGATGCCAATAAAATCGCGGTGGAACTGCCAGAGCGGCAGGGAAAGATCGGTGTAGGTCCAGGGAATCAGCGCACCTCCGGGCAGGAGGTCGCCCGCGGCGTGACTTCCCTTGGGCGGTAGCGGCAGCACCGCGTAGCCGCCCGGGCGCAGCATGGTCAGCGCCCACGGTGCAGTTTCCACCGGCCACGTCCCACGGTTCGTCAGAGAGTGGGTGACGCGAATGGTCCCGGCGCCAACCGCCTCAATACGCATTCCCTTTTCCAGTCCAGTCAGGGGCTCAACCGGCTGGCGCAACGCGACCCCGGCCGGCAGCGGACGCACCGCCAAGGGCAAGTCGTCCGGCTGGTAGGTCCGCGGAATCGCCTCGGGCGCATGCCACAGGCGATGCCCGCCCAGAAGGGCGAGGCCGTGGGCCCGAGGGGCATCCTCGGGAAACTCGATGAAGAGATTCTCGCCGCCTCCGCGTGCGGCACGGAAGGACACTACGCGGGGGCCGCGATCCGTCGTGACCACCAACTCCAGCCGTGGGGTGCGCAGGGACAGCGCCGCGCCCCCTCGGTAATCAATCTTCGAGCGTTTCATTCTGGGGAAGTTTCTCCAGCAGCTTCTGCCGGTTCCGCGGCGCCCGACGCGGCGCCCGCGCCTCCTCGCGCCCCGCGCCGGCAGACTCGCCCGAGCCGCCTCGCGAGCGCTCTCGCTCCTTGCCGACGAGGTCAAACAGCACCGGACAGCCGTTGAGGCCAAACTCCTCCACAATGCCAGCCTCCAGATAACGCCGGTAGCTCTCCGTTAGCTTCTCCTCGCGATTACAGAAGAGCTTAATCCGGAAGGGACGATTCCCGGTCTGCGTCGCGTAGTAGATCCGGAAACGCCGACCCGCAATCGCCGGCGGCGGGTTACGGTCGGCAAGACGCTCCAACACCGCGTTGAGGCGAGCGGTCGGCAGCTTGCGATCAAGCTCGCGATGCAATCGCACCGCCGCGTTAAGCATGCGATCGACCTCGTATCCACTCATTGCTGACACAAACACCAACGGCGAACCGGGGGTGAAGAAAAGCCGGTCGAAGACCGCCTTCTCGTATTTCTGACGGTAGTCGCGCTCACTATCGTAACCCTGGATGCCAAGTGGATCCTTGAAAGCCTGGTGCACCAAATCCCACTTGTTCACCACGACCACGATGGGCTTATGCTCTTTCACCGCCTCACCGGCCACCGCTTTATCCTGCTGCGTCACGCCCTCGACCGCGTCCAAAACAAGGAAGACGACATCCGTGTTCTTAATCGCGTCGAGGGACCGCAGCCGCGAGAAGTACTCCACGGGCGACGACAGCTTGGTCTGGGCGCGAATGCCTGCCGTGTCGATGAGACGGAACGGATGCATCGCGCCATCCCGACCTTTAAACTCGAAGGGAATCTCCACCGCATCTCGCGTGGTGCCGGGCACCGGACTGACGATGAGACGATCGCTGGCGAGAAGTCGGTTACTGAGGGAGGATTTACCCACATTGGGGCGGCCGACGAAACAGACACAGAGCGGGTCGTCCGCCGTGCGCAGCGCCACCTCGCCGGTTTCGGTGGGGCCCAAACGGCGGAGAATCTCGTCGCGCAGCAGTTCCTCGCCCCGCCCGTGCTCGGCGGACACAAAGATCGGCTCTCCCAGGCCCAGACGGTGCGCCTGCCCCACGTCGATCTTCTCTTCGCCGAAATCCGCCTTGTTGACCACCGTGATGATGGACTTGCCGGTACGACGCAGTTGGCCGGCGATCTTTTCATCAAGCGCGGTGATTCCCTCAAGTCCGTCGATGACGAACAAGACCACGTCAGCGGCATCGATCGCAAAGGCAACTTGACGTTCGGAGGCTGCGATCAGTTCGCGCCCAGTCTCGCCGCCCTTCAAGCCGAGCCCACCCGTATCGAGCAGCATGTAATCGCCCTCGGCGATCGGCGCCGAGATGATGTCGCGCGTCACCCCAGGTTGGTCGTGGACGATCGAGATCCGCTTGCGCGCAAGCCGATTGAAGAGGCGGCTCTTGCCGACGTTCGGACGACCGACGATGGCAACGGTGCGCGACATGGTAAAATAGGAATCGGATCAGGGAGAGCGAACCGGCGGAAACCGCCGGACCGCCAGGGTGCGGTCAGGACGACCGCGTGGAAAGGAAGCGCTCGATGCGATCGCAGGCGACGCCGATCTGCTCGTAGCTGGTGGCGAAGCACGCGCGGACATGGCCGCGGCCGTTCTCGCCGAAAGCGAGTCCCGGCACCACGGCGACCTTCTCCTTTTCGAGCAGGCCGACCGCGAACTCCTTCTCGGTCATGCCCGAAGCGCGGATGTCCGGGAACGCGTAGAACGAACCACGCGGGGAATGACAGGTCAGGCCAAGCTCGTTGAAGCGCCGCACGATCAGGTCGCGTCGCCGATGGTACTGCTCTCGCATCTTGAGGACACCATCCCACCCTCGCGTCAACGCCTCGAGAGCGCCCTCCTGAGCGATGATCGAGGCACACATCATCGAGTATTGGTGCACCTTCATCATCGCATCAATGAGCGCCGCCGGACCGCAGGCGTAACCGATCCGCCAGCCGGTCATCGCGAAGGCCTTGGAAAAACCGTGCAGGAAAATCGTACGCTCGGCCATGCCCGGGAGGCTGGCGATGCTGGTGTGCGTACCGTCGAAGGTCAGCTCGGAGTAGATCTCGTCGCTCAGCACCAGGAGATCCTTCTCACGACAAAACTCGGCGATCTTCTGCAACTGCTCGAGCGAGCAAGTGCCACCCGTGGGATTACACGGGAGATTAAGCATGAGGATCTTCGCGCCCGGCTGCCAAGCAGCCCGCAGCGCCTCGGCCGTGAGCGCAAAGTTGTCCTTCGCAAACGTCGGCACCGCGATCGGCGTAGCGTGGACCAGCGCGATGCTCGGCGCGTAGGAGACGTAGCAGGGCTGGTGGAACATCACCTTGTCGCCCGGATTGCAGAATGCGCGAAAGGCCAGATCCAGCGCCTCGCTGACGCCGACCGTCACGATGACTTGGTCCTCCGGGCGGTAATTGACCCCGAAGTGTTCCCCAACGTAGGTCGAAATCGCTCGGCGTAACTCGAGTAGCCCCAGGTTCGAGGTGTAGTACGTCTTGCCACGCTCCAGCGCGAAGATCGCCGCCTCGCGCACGTGCCACGGCGTCACAAAGTCGGGCTCGCCGACACCGAGCGAGATCACGTCTTGGCCCTTCATCTTTGCCACCAGCTCGAAGAAGTCCCGGATGCCACTCTTCGGCAGTGCGGCGATGTGGCTCGCCACCCAACGTTTTGCGTCGTCACTCATGGTCGTCGGTGCAGTTGCAGGCATGGAGGGCCGCTCGGCCCGGTCAGGGAGCGATCGTGAGGCGCGTACTCGACGCGTCTCCCGTCTCCACGAGGAACCCCTGCTCCTTGTAGCAGCGGAGCATAAAGTGCGTCGACGTCGAGAGAACGCCTTCCAGCGTCGAGAGCTTTTCCGAGACGAACCCAGCCACCTTTTGCAGCGAGGATCCGCGAACGAAGACCAGCAAGTCGTAGCCGCCGGACATCAGGTAAGCGGACTCCACTTCATCGAACCGGCTGATTCGCTCGGCGAGACGATTGAAGCCGCCCCCGCGTTCGGGCGTGATCTTCACCTCGATAACGGCGCGCACACCGGAGGCCCCCTCGCTCTGCGCGGAGAGATCCAGCACCGGGCGCCACCCCAAAAGCACCCGCTCGCGCTTCAGCGCCTCAAGCTGACGCTCGACCTCTGCGGAAGCGAGGCCGAGCACCTGCGCCATCTGGTCAGTCGACACCGCGGAGCCTTCGGAGAGAAGCTTGAGGACAGGGTTCATAACAGCCGGGGAGAATCGCAGACTTAACGAGCGAGAATCCACACAATTCTGCGGCGGCGACAGGTTCCGACGGCCTTAATCCAATGATTGACGGGAGAAGGCGGAAGCGGCGAGACTCCAGCGACAAACCTCGATGAGCCAAGGTCCCGGCCCCGCTGCCTCGCCTGCTTCCACCCCCGCCCCCGCGAACGGCGGCGGCGCTCCCGCCGTGGCCGCGACCGCCGCGACGATCAAGCCGACCGACCTGCGCGGCATCCTGAAGTACGTTCCGCGTTTTCAAGGCCAGATTTTTGTCCTCGCGCTCGACGGTTCGATCGTGGCCGACGACAACTTCGGCAATCTGTTGGTCGATATCGCCGTCCTCCGCTCCCTCGGCATCAAGGTCGTCCTTGTCCACGGAATCGGACAGCAAATCCAGGAGCTATCCGTCCTGCGCGGGGTGCCGATTACGAACAATGATGGCACCGGAGTCACCGACGCGGCGACGCTCGATCTGGCCATCCGTGCCTCCGCCCGCGTTTCGCATCTCGTCCTCGAGGGCCTGACCCAAAACTCGCTCAAGGCCGCCCTGACCAACGCGGTCCGCGCCCTGCCGGTCGGCATCATCAAGGGCGTCGACCAGCAACTCACCGGCAAGGTTGAGCGCGTCGACCGCGACTTCATCACGCACATCCTCGACGAGGGAATCGTGCCAATCATTCAACCGATCGGCTTCGGGCCGGACGGCAAATCCCTGCGGATCAATTCCGACCTGCTCGCTGCGGAACTCGCCGAGGCGCTGCTCGCCACCAAGATCATCTACCTCACGCCCGCCCCGGGCATGGAGATCGACGGCGAGATCCGCCGCGAAATCTCCGTCGAGGTGCTCCGCGACATCCTTCGCACCAAACCGGAACGGATCGCCGAGCTGGTCCGTAGCAAGGCGCAGAACGCCGTTCGCGCGATCGAGACCGGCACGCCCCGCGTGCACATCGTCGACGGCCGCCTGCTCGACGGCCTTCTCAACGAGATCTTTTCCGGCGAGGGCGTCGGTTCCCTCGTCTACGGAAACGACTATCAGCAGATTCGCCGCGCCACCCGCCGCGATGTCCGTGCCCTCTACTCGTTGATCCGAGGCGGCGTGAAGCGGGAAGAGCTCGTCCACCGCAGCCAGCAGGCCATCGAGAAGAACATCGATCAGTTCTACGTTTTCGAAATCGACGAGAACATCATCGCTTGCGTCACACTCTACTTCTACCCGGGCCACCCGACGATGGCGGAACTGGGCACACTCTACGTGTTGCCGTTCTACCACAACCGCGGGATTGGCCGGAAAATGGTCGAGTACGCCTCGCTGCGCGCCAAGGAAAAGGGCGCGACCACCTTGGTGGCCCTATCGACGCAGAATTTCGGCTTCTTCACCGGCGTCGCCGGGTTCGAGGAGGCCGACAAGTCGATCTTGCCCGAAGCGCGGCTGAAGACCTACGAGGAAAGCGGCCGAAATCCGCGGGTGCTGGTGAAGACGCTCGAACCTGCCCCCACGGCGGCACCGTCCGCCACCGCTCCCACCGCCGCAGCGCGCGACTAACCAGTGCTGCGTAAGCAGCTGGTTTGAAAGCGCTTGACCGTCAGGAGCGCACGCCTGTCATCAGTCCATGCGTCTCGGCACGGTTGTTTTTCTCGTTTGGTCGTTCGCCTTTGCCTGGGCTGGGCTCCGCCCGATATCTGGCGCAGAGAAAACGGTGGTTCTCAGCATTGTATCCACCAATCCAGGCTGGGGACAGACTCCCGACACGATGTGGACGTGGCATACCAATATGTACGTCAAGGATGCTCCGGGCTATGGGGTCTATGACGTCGAGATCGGTCGAAGCAACAGCTCGGTCTCTTATCTCTCACTGTACCGATTCACCGGCAACGTGGAGGGAGATGGTTTCTACCCAGGCGGAGTCGCCGCCTACAACGAGTACCGGAAGAACAAGCTGATCCGCCGCATCGAGATCAGCAATCCGGACAACGTCGCCTACTGGCACCCCACAATCAGCACCCAGGTACTGAACGCGCTAAAGACGTTCACCGAACTGATCGCTGAGCGCGAGGCCAACGTGTCTCGCCTCGTCCTTGCGTTCATCGGCCACGGCGCACCTTGGGCCTTTCTCGAAGACACCATCCAATACCGGGATTCGCTCACGTATATGAGCCATCTGCGGTCAACGATGCCGGACTCGGTCATTATCGGCGATTTCTCCACCAATTGTAACAACGGCTATTTCGACTGGGTCGGCGCCTATGCACCTTACTGCGACCTGCTCTTGTCGTCGGAAAAGGAGGTCGGCGGTTTCAATTTCAATGAGAACACCAACCTCGCCCACTTTCACCTGAGAAACTATCACACTTTCTGGGCCAGCAACATCACCACTGCCGGGGCGATCGACCGCATCGTGGCCAATCGCCAAGCCAACTGGCTCGATGGTTCCATCGACATTGTCGCGAAAAAGGTCGAGCAATCCATCGCCGTCTACACGAGCGCCGCACTGCGGCCGCTCGCGGAGACGCTGGCCCAAAATTCCACCTTCAAGTCGCGCCAGGCGACATGGGCCGCCTCTAACGCATCGGACTACTGGATGAAGGACCTCGGCACGTTCGTCTACGAGGTCAAAGACCCCACGCTCACCGCGCGGTTCGAGGCCTTCCGCTCCAAGTACGCGTCGAACCGCAATCTGTTCACGTGGCCAACCGCCAACGACACTTACGGCTGCTCGATCTACTCCCGCACCCAGTTCTACTCGTACGTCACCGCCACCAACGCCGCCCCGGTCGCCCGGGTAGCCGCGCCCGCTTTCGCCATCCGGGGAGGCGCCGCCCAGGTGGATGGATCGAGTTCGACCGACGCGAACGCTGATCCGATCACGTATCGTTGGACACAGGTGTCGGGGCCCAGTGTCACGCTGCGCAACGCCGACCGCCCGCGTGTCTCCTTCACCGCTCCGACCGACGTCTCCGCCAAGGAGTTGGAGCTTGAATTGGTGGTCAGCGACGGCCTGCTTTCCAGCACCCCAGCCCGGGTGAAGATCGCACTCGCCGATGCTGCGCCTGCCACCAACCCGGGGCGACTCATCAATCTTTCCGTACTCTCCCCCACCGGACCCGGCAGCCAACTGCTCACGGTCGGATTCGTGATCGGCGGCACCAACCCGACGGGCACCCAGGCTCTGCTCCTCCGCGGGGCCGGCCCGAGCTTGGCGGCGTTCAACGTCAGTTCCCCGCTTGCCGATCCGACCATCACTCTGTTTCGCGCTCAGACCGCGATCGCCACCAACGACGATTGGGCGTCAACGAGCACCAACGCCTCGAGTGTCACGGCCGCGCTGAGCACCTCCGGCGCCTTCGCGTTTGCGTCCACCACCTCCAAGGACGCGGCGGCGGTCCAGACGCTTTCCCGCGAAGTGGGCTCTTACACCATGCAGGTCGCCGGCAAGGACAACGCCACCGGAACCGTGATCGCCGAGGTGTATGACTTAACGCCGGCTGCGACGTTTTCGCCGAACGGTCCGAGATTGATCAACGTCTCCTGCCTGCAACAGGTACCGGCGAATGGAGTCCTCACCGCAGGCTTTGTCGTCGGAGGGACTACGCCGCTCCGGGTTCTTATCCGGGTCAGCGGCCCCAGCTTGGCCGGGGCTCCGTTCCATGTTCCTGGAACGCTGGCTGACCCAAGGCTCACCGTGTTCAACGATCAACGCGTCGCGATCGCCAGCAATGCCGGTTGGGAAGGCAGCAGCACCATTACGACCGCCAATGCGGCAACAGGGGCGTTCGCTTTCGCGGGCGCCACGAGCAAGGACTCCGCGATTGTCCTGACGTTGAACCCCGGGCTCTACTCCGTGCAGGCTTCCAGCGTGAGCGCCAAGGCGGGCGTCGTCTTGATCGAGGTCTACGAGGTCCCGGCCAGTCCCTAAGTCATTGGGACCGCTGCGGTAGGGAGCAGAGTATCCGCTTTCCTTCCCGGCAGGTGTTCGCTACCGCTTCTTCCCCCCTTACCCACACCATGTCGTCCCACGCCCCCCGTCATCCGGACAAAAAGACCCTCTGGAAGGTCATTATCGCCTCCTCCGTCGGCACGTTGATTGAATGGTACGACTTCTTTGTTTATGGCGCGTTAGCGACCATCATCGCGGGGCACTTCTTCCCGAAAAACAACGAGACGGCCGCACTGCTCCTGACGCTGGCGACTTTCGCCACCGGGTTTGTGATCCGTCCGTTCGGCGCGATCGTGTTCGGCCACATTGGTGACATCGTGGGACGCAAGTACACGTTCCTGCTCACCCTTCTGCTGATGGGCGGCGCGACCTTCGCGATCGGACTACTACCGGACTACCAGGACATCGGAATCATTGCCCCGATCGTGCTCGTGATTCTGCGAATGGTGCAGGGCCTCGCCATCGGCGGCGAGTACGGTGGCGCTGCAACCTACGTCGCGGAACACGCCCCGCGCGCCCACCGGGGATTCTACACCAGCTTCATTCAAATCACCGCCACCGCCGGCCTCCTGCTCGCGATCGTCGTGATTCTCGCAATCCGCGAAGCCATCGGCGTGGAGAAGTTCAATGACTGGGGCTGGCGCATTCCCTTCTTGCTCTCCATTATTCTCGTCGGCCTGTCCTACTATATCCGGATCAGCATGGAGGAGTCGCCGCTGTTCGCGAAGGCCAAGGCCTCGGGTAAGCTCGCGCGCAATCCGATCAAGGAGAGCTTCCTCAATCGGGAAAACCGGCGACTTGTGCTGATCTCCCTCTTCGGCGCCACCGCCGGACAAGGCGTCGTCTGGTACACGGGACAGTTCTACGCGATGTACTTCCTCCAGACCGTGCTGAAAATCCCCTACGAGGTCGCCCTGACGCTGATCGCGATCGCGCTGCTCCTCGGAACGCCGGCATTCGTGCTCTTCGCCAGCATCTCCGACAAGATCGGCCGCAAGCCCGTCGTTCTCGGTGGCATGGCTCTGGCCGCCTTGCTGTACCTTCCCATCTTCGCCGGCCTGCAGCACTTCGCGAATCCGCTCAACCACGTGATGATCGTCGCGCTGCTGTTCACGCTGGTGATCCTTGCCGCGATGACGTACGGCCCGATCGCTGCGTTCCTCGTCGAAATCTTCCCCACCCGGATTCGCTACACGTCGATGTCCCTGCCCTACCATGTCGGTAACGGCATCTTCGGCGGACTCACACCCTTCATCGCCACCAGTTTGGTGGCCCAGTTCGGCAACCCCTACGCCGGCCTCGCCTATCCAATCGCGATCGCCGCCCTGACCACGATTGTCGGAGCGGTCTATCTCAAGGAAAGCCGGCACGCCGAGCTCGATTGATCGGTCGGCCCACGCGCGGGGCACACCCTGCACGTCTCCCACGCCACCGACCACCGACGTTCTTACGCTTGAGGCGAAGGACGTACTCCACCTCACAACCCGATACCGTTCGCCTTAACCGATGAGCACCTTGTTCCGCTTCCGGCTTTCCTGCTGCGTATTGATCGCGGCGCTCGGAACTCCTTTGGTTGTCTCGAATGCCTCCGCCGCCGCTGCGGAGCCCGTCCGGGCGCAAGCCGTCGAAGCCGGCTTCTCCCCCGATCGACTCGCCCGCTTGGAGGGCGCCATGAACGACTGGGTCCAGCGCGGCTGGATGCCGGGCTGCGTGGCCATGGTGATCCGAGATGGCCGCGTCGCCTTCCTCCACGCCGCCGGATACGACGACCTCAACGCGCGTACGCCACTGCGGACCGATGCAATCTTCCGCATCGCTTCGCAGACCAAGGCGGTGACCAGCGTCGCCATCATGATGCTGATGGAGGAGGGACGATTACTCCTGGATGACCCAGTCTCCAAGTACCTGCCAGCCTACCGCAATCAACAGGTGCTCGCCTCGTTCAATCCGGTCGACGGCACGGTGACCACCGTGCCCGCCAAGCGGGATATCAGGATTCGCGATCTCCTGACGCACACGTCCGGGATCGGCTACTCTGTCATCGGTTCACGCGAGGCGGTCGCGCTCTACCGCAAGGCCGACATTCCCGTCGGCCTCGATGTGCACGGCGATGATCTACTCTCTGCCATGAACCGCCTCGCCCAGATCCCGCTTCTGCATCAGCCGGGCGAGCGCTGGACCTATGGTCTCAACACCGACCTGCTCGGCTGCCTGGTCGAACAGATTTCCGGCGTCACTCTCGACGTCTTCTTTCGCGAGCGGATCTTCCGGCCGCTGGGAATGAACGATACCTACTTTCGCGTGCCCGACGCCAAGGGCCACCGCTTGGTGACCCTCTACCGGGAGACACCCGAGGGCAAGTTGGAGCCGCACCCCGGGACCGTGCTTGGCGACCGAACGATCCATCCCGGCTATCCTCTCAAGGATCACACCTACTTCTCCGGCGGCGCCGGCCTTTCGTCGACGATCACGGACTATGGCGCCTTCCTCCAGATGCTGCTCAACGGGGGCACACTCCACGGCCAGCGCATTCTGAGCCCCTCCAGCGTGCGCCTCATGACCACGCAGCAGATTGGCGCGCTCACCTTCAACGAAGCAGGGGACGAATTCGGCCTAGGTTTCGGCATCGTCTCCGCCCGCAGCCAATCACGCACCCCGTCCGAGCGCGGCACGTTCTCGTGGGGCGGAGCGTTTGCGACATCATACTGGGTCGACCCAAACGAGCGCATGGTCTTCATACTCTACCGGCAGGTCCAGCCCACGACCCGGGGCGATGTCACCGAGCGTTTCCGCAACCTCGTCTATCAAGCCATCGAGCGTCCGAGCGACAGCGCGCCGTAAGGCCCTCGAAAAGGCGGGGTGATCCGCTCCTCCACCCGCATCATTGCCCATCTCGTGGCGAGGCGTCGTTCACCTGCGCGGTCCACGCCGCAAGGACGGCCACCGCTACCTTCCCGAGGCCGCCTGAGGGGGCGTCGATCCGTCTTGGTCAAGTGGGACTGCCCTCCAGCGGTCGCCCTGTCGTTAGTCCCCTCTTTCCGCTAGTCCCCCTCTTTCGGTAGACGTAGCCTCCGCGCCATGAAGCTCGCCAGTGTCCTGACCCCACTCTCGGCCGAAAACCTCCAGCTCGCCGCGCAGTGCGGCGTCACTGACATCGTGTCGCGGTACCCACCGCGAGGGCGGTCGCAGCTCGCGGAGACGAAGCGGCTGATCGAATCCTTCGGCCTGCGGCTCTCGGTCGTCGAGGGCTACTTGCCGATCGAGAACATCAAGATCGGCGCGGACGACGGCACCGAGCTGGAGGCGGTGAAGCAACTGCTGCGGGACATGGCGGAACTAGGCATTCCCCTGCTCTGCTACAACTTCATGGCCGGCACCGACTGGGTGCGGACGCAACTCGACGCCCGCGAACGCGGTGGCGCGAAAACAACGGCGTTTCGCCTGAGGGACGTGGAACGCGCCCGGTCGCTGTCGCCGACGGCCGCGTCCATCTCCTCCGCGCCGATCACCGCCGAGGCTCTCTGGAGCACTCTCGAACGCTTCCTCAACGCCGTCGTGCCCGTCGCCGAGCAGTGCGGGGTCACGCTCGCCATGCATCCCGACGACCCGCCGCTGCCCGTCTTTCTCGGCAAGGCCCGGATCATGAACAGCGTCGAGGGCTTCGAGAAGCTGATGACGCTCGTGCCAAGCCGCGCCAACAAGCTTTGCTTCTGTCAGGGCACGTTCTCGGCGCTCGACCTCGACATTCCCGCGACGATCCGACGGCTCGGGGCGCACATCGCGTACGTGCACTTCCGCGACGTCCGCGGCACGGCCGATGACTTCATCGAAACGTTCCACGACAACGGCCCCACCGACATGGCGGAAGCGATGCGCGCCTACCGCGACATCGGCTTCACCGGCTGCATGCGCCCCGACCACGTGCCGCAACTGGTGGGCGAGGACGACGGCGAGCCTGGCTACACGATGAAGGCCCGCCTCTTCGCCTACGGTTACATCCGCGGTCTGATGCACGCCACCGCCCGGGGGGCGAAGGGCACGTAGGCTGCGCCTCCGACCTCGTGAGGACCGGTCGGGCCCGGTCGCTCATCCACCGGAAGCGAACGCGCTGGGCGGAGGGCTCACTGGGCGGATTGGCTGCTCCGCCGGCGGGAGCGCGACCGCCGGGGAGGCAGGAAGAAGGTGAAACAAGGCGCAGAGCTGGCGCAAGGGAAGGTCAGGGCTGCAGCTGCGACCTCAGCCAGCCCGGACGATTTGTGGTGATGCTCGCGACCCCAAGTTGAACCCAGCGCCGCGCCACGTCCGGATCATCCACCGTCCACACGTGGAGCTCCAGTCCCGCCGCCCGCACGCTCTCCGCGTCCTGCGTTGTCAGCGGCCACGTGTGCTGCAAATCGAGACCGGTGAAGCCTGCCTCCATCGCACCCGCCACGAGGCTCTCCAAGGAAGGCGAAGGCGGCGCGCTGGGGGTTCGCTCGCCGACTGGCTTGAAGCCCACGACATGCAGCGTGCGGTGGTTCGGCAGTTCGCGGCGCACCGCGCGCAGCGTAGCGGCGTTGAAGCTGATGACGGTGATTGCGCTCGTCGCGACGCCCGATGCACGCACTACCCGCGCAAACTCCGGGACGATCTCGGGGCCGGACTTCAGCTCAATCAACATCCCTCGCCCGGCCTGGATGAGTGCCAACTGCTCCTCGAGTAAAGGAAGCCGCTCTCCCACAAACTTCTCTCCCTTCCAACGTCCGGCGTCCAACGCACGCAGTGCATCCTGGGTCATCTCCGCCACCCTACCCGCCACTCCCGTGGTGCGTTCCGTGGTCTTGTCGTGGATCACAATGAGACGGCCGTCACCGGTGAGGTGAACGTCCGTTTCGACGCAGTCGGCGCCCTGCGCCAGGGCAAGCCGATGCGCTGCGAGCGTGTTCTCCGGAGCGTCATGCGACGCTCCGCGATGAGCGACGATCTGCACGCCCCGGGCGGGAACGCCGAAGGTGAGCGTGGCGATCACGGCGAGAGCGAAAGGCAGTGAATGCATCGGGCTTCGGGAGGCGTTGAGGTCACGGCTGCTTGATCCGTGTCGTCGGACTCGTTCCCGAGCCCTCTCCAATGTCGTAGGTCCAGGGCTCCACCCCCACCCGGTCCGCCCAGCGCTGCCATGACGCCGCCATGGCGGCGACGCGCTCGGGCTGCGCCATGGCCAGATCGCGCATCTCCGTGCGGTCCGCGGTAAGGTCGTAGAGTTCCCACGCGCCCTTGTGCTTGGAGACCAGTTTCCAGCGGCCTTCACGCGCCGCCCGGTTGCCTTCGTGTTCCCAAAAGAGCGCCCGGGGACCGCCCGGCAGGCCGGACGCCGGGGCGCTCAGCAGAGAGCGAAGGCTGCGGCCCTCCAGCGGCTGAGTCGGCTCGCCATTGAAGGTCGCCGGATAGGGCGCACCCGCGAGGTCCAACGCGGTGGCCATGATGTCGATCAGGTGCGTCGGCTCAGCGCACCACGCTCCCGCCGCCGATCCCCGGGTCGCTGCGGGCCAGTGGGCGATGAGAGGCGAGGCGATGCCTCCCTCGTGCACCCAGTGCTTGTATTCCCGGAAGGGGGTGTTGCTCACATTCGCCCATGCTTCCCCGTAGGCGACATAGGTGTCGGCGGGGCCCGGCATCACCCCGATGCCCTGCCGCACCGGCCATCCGTCCCGCGTCTGGGGAGGCGCATTGTTGAACTGCAGCGCCTCCGGTGGCATCGGCGCAAGGCTCGGGGCTTGCGCTCGCGGTGAACCCTGCCCTCTACGTCCGTTAGTCTCCGCGCACGCTCCGTTGTCTTGGAGGTACAGGATCAGGGTGTTCTCGTACTGACCGGTCGCTTTAAGCTCATTTACCAGCTGCCCGATCCCGCGATCCATGATCGTCACCATGGCCGCATAGACTTCCATACAGCGCGCCTCAAACGCTGGATCCGCCACTTGGGAAAAGTCCGCGACCGTCGGAGTCCAAATCCACGACCCATCCGTGAGGCCGAGGCGTTTCTGCTTCTCCCATCTCGCCCGGCGGATCGCATCGTAGCCGACGTCGTAGCGACCGCGATGCTTGGCAACTTCCGACTCCGGCGCCTGCATCGGCCAGTGGGCTGCTGTGTAGGCGACATAAAGAAAGAAGGGCTTCTCGCGATTCTCCCTGACATGATCTCGGACGTACTGCACCGCGTGGTCCGTGATCGCGTCCGTGTAATAGTATTGCTTTGGCTGATATTCCGGATCGGCGAAGGGAGAGATAAACTCTCGCTCCCGCACCAGACCACTCGGATCCCAGAAACTGCCGGAGCCTCGGATCGTGCCGTAGAAGCGGTCAAAGCCTCGCTCGCGGGGCCAATTGTCGCGATGCGCCTTCATGCGCTCCACCGGGCGCCCCGGGGTGACGTGCCACTTGCCGGCCATGTACGAGCGATAGCCCGCCGGTTTGAGTGCCTCGGCGATCGTGAGCGCGTTGCGACTGAGGTTGCCACGGTAGCCCGGCGTTCCGAGATCCTCCACCATGTGACCAACACCCACTTGGTGAGGGTACAGGCCGGTCAGCAGGGAGGCGCGCGTGGGACAGCAGCGGGCCCCGTTGTAAAACTGCGTGAAGCGGACACCACCCGCGGCCAGGGAATCCAGATTCGGCGTCGGAATCTCGCCACCATAGCAGCCGAGGTCGGAATAGCCCATGTCATCACTCATGATCACGATGATGTTGGGCTGGGCCGCCGTGAGTGGTGCCACGGCCGTGCACAGAAAAACGAGGCTCAGCACGAGCCCGACAAGGGGGAGTCCGCGGGGTTTCATGGGGAAATTGGCGTCTTTTTCGGTACGGCCACAGGGTCGCAGAAAGAACCTAGCGCGAGGGAAGCATAGGAACGCCTCGGAGGACCACAATCACGCGATGCTCCTCCCGCAAGACTTCGATTCGCAGTTCCGATTCGTTCCGGGGCCGTCGCTTGACGCGCCGCCCTGCCTCGTCGCAGGCTCGCCCCTTCCGCCCATGATTCACGGTATCGATCACGTAAACCTCGTCGTCTCGGACCTCGACCGTTCGGTCGCTTTCTATACCGGCGTCCTTGGCTTGCGAAAGACACAGGATGTCACGATGGAGGGCGCTTGGATCGAGGAGATTGTCCGGCTTCCGGGCGTAAAGGGCCGCGTCGCATTCGTTGAGGCGCCGGACGGGCGCGTCCGCATCGAACTTCTACAGTACGTGGCGCCAGCGGGCGTCGCGATCCCGGCCAACTCCATCGCCAACACGCTCGGCCTGCGCCATCTTGCGTTCCGCGTGTCCGACATCGCCGCCGTCGCCCAGCGGCTCCGTGCAGCGAATGTCACCCTGCTCAGCGACCCAGTCAAAGTCCCGACCGGTGTCGCGCGGTTTGCGAGCGGTGACAAACGTCTACTCTACTTCCTCGATCCCGACGGCGTGCTGCTGGAACTCGCTGAATACGGCGATCTCACCACCGCTTAAATCACGCGCGGATCAGGCAGCGGACCGCGTTCCGGCGCACGCGGTCGCGTCCGCCCGACCCGCCTTCTCGGTGGCGAGCATGGCCGGAGGCGAGTGGCGATGAAAACATTCCCAGACGCAAGGGCGCACGCCGCGTCGGAGCAGCGTCGTCCGCGACTCAGCAGCACGGACTCGACCGCGCGGGCGCCGAGGGCCACGCGATCGAGTCGGACCACCCCTCCTCAGGCGCCCAGTGCCTGGGCAATGTCAGCCTTGATATCGTCGATATGCTCGATGCCCAGCGAGACCCGCAGGCCGCCAGGAAGAACGCCGGCCGTCAACTGCTCCGCCGACGAAAGCTGCGAGTGTGTGGTCGACGCCGGATGGATGATCAGCGTCTTGGCATCGCCAACGTTCGCAAGATGCGAGATGAGCTTCAGGCGATTGACGAAAGTCTCGGCGCGCGCGCGGTCTCCCTTGAGTTCAAAGGAAAGCACCCCGCCAAAACCACGCGTCAGGTACTTCTTCGCCGTCGCATGCGAAGCGTGCGTTTCGAGTCCGGGATAGTTCACGGAAGCGACTTCCGGATGCGTCGCGAGCCAACGGGCGAGCGCGAGCGCGTTCTCGCACGTACGCTCCACCCGAAGCGAGAGCGTCTCGATGCCCTGCAGCAGCATGAAGGAGTTGAACGGACTCTGACACGGACCCCAATCGCGTAGACCCTCGATCCGGCAACGGATGATGAACTGAATGTTGCCGAACGGTCCGCCGACTCCGAAGACGTCGTTGAGCACGAGCCCGTGATAGCTCGGCGAGGGAGCCGTGAACTGCGGGTATTTGCCATTGCCCCAGTTAAATGTGCCCGCGTCGACGATCACGCCGCCCATGCTGGTACCATGTCCGCCGATCCACTTCGTGGCCGAAGCCACGAGGACGTGGGCGCCGTGCCGCAGCGGCTGACAGATCGCACCACCCGCACCGAAGGTGTTGTCGACGATGATCGGAAGGTCGTGCTTCTTCGCCAAGGCTGCGAACGCCGCAAAATCCGGAACGCTCAGACCCGGGTTACCGATCGTTTCAAGATAGATCGCCTTCGTCTTTGCATCGATCAGTCGTTCAAAGCTCGCAACGTTCACTCCGTCCGCGAAACGCGCCTCCACACCGATCGCGCGGAAGGCGTTTTTGAACTGATTGTAGGATCCGCCGTAAAGGTGCGACGTGGTGACAAAGTTATCGCCCACCGCGCAGATGTTATTCAGCGCGATAAACTGCGCCGAATGCCCCGAGGCCGTCGCCAGCGCCGCCACTCCACCCTCCAGCGCCGCGATGCGCTTCTCAAACACGTCCGTCGTCGGGTTCATCAAGCGCGTGTAGATGTTCCCGAACTCTTTCAATGCGAAGAGTCGCGCACCATGGCCGGAGTCCTTGAATTGATAAGCTGTGGTCTGGTACAGCGGCACGGCGCGCGATTGTGTGACCGGATCAACCTCTTGACCTGCGTGGAGTTGGAGCGTTTCGAAGTTCATAGGGCAATTAACTAAAGATTGAAGAGGCCAACCCTTGGGCGTCGATCTTTTTCGCACCTGAATGGATTTTTGACGCGCTTGATTCTCAGACTTGCGCCTCCTCTCGAGCCCAGTTCGCTCCCCAGACTACGTAGCCTATGAACGTTCTCCGTCGCTCGTTGGTCCTGCTCGTCCTGGCCGCGGGGTGCCCGCTGGCCGCGGTGGATCGGCCGTCCGACCCGACTCTGCTCCGCACGTTACAGGCGGCTGAGGCCGGCGATCTCCCGGCCCACCTTACTCTCGGCTATGCGTACGCGCACGGCGAACGCGTGGAGCAAAATCTCGAGGAGGCGATTCGCTGGTATCGTGCCGCCGCACTTCGCGGCGATGCGGAGGCGAGCTTCAACCTCGGAATGATCTACATGTTCCGGACCGTGACGCTCGATTTTCTCACCCTTGAAGCCCTCTACAAAGACGGCGTGAAGGTGAACGAACCATTAGCGCAGTACAAGGTCGGCTATGCGGGGCAGTACCTCGGCCGCTATGACGCGCTGGAACTGCTCAAGAAAGCCGCCGACCAAGGGCAGCACGACGCTCAGCTCGAGCTCGCCATGGTCTACATCGAGGGGAAGCTAGGCCAGAGACCCGATCCCGTGGCCGCCGCCGAGTACCTCAAGAAAGCGGCGCCGCATCGCGCGGAGGCAAGGTTCCGCCTCGCACGAGCGCACCTGAACGGCGAAGGGGTATTGAAGAGCCCCAAGCTCGCGGCGGAGGGGTTTCGCGCGGCGGCCGAACAAGGGCACCGCCGCGCTCAACAGGAGTACGGTTTCATGCTGAGCAATGGCACGGGAGTTCCGGCGAATGAGCGAGAAGCGGAGCGCTGGTGGCGCCTCGCCGATGAGCCCGGACCCGAGGGACCCTTTCGAACCGTGGAGGAATGCTTTAGCCGCCGCCACGCCGTGCCCCCCCTCGACATCGTGCAGGCCCACGCGTGGTTCAACGTCGCTTCGAGCAAGAACTACAAACCGCTCCGCATGGGCATGACCGCCGGCATGGTCATGGGTGCTGTCGAGGAACGCATGACCGACGAGGAGAAGCAAAAGGCCGAAGAAGCGGCCGCCACGCTCGCGGAGCAAGTGCAGTAATTCACCCACGCGGCATGCCTCGGGCGTTAACGCCCGGCCGAAGCCATCAGAGCTCGGTGGGCGAGGAAATCTGCATGCATCCGATGAAACACGCGGTACTTTGCCGCGTGAAAACGCGCTACAGCTCCCCGCGAGGGTTTCACCACGCGGCCCGCCGCGTTCATCGCCTGCATCGCGTTGAGTACTGAGCTGTACCTCCCGGAAGCTACGGCGCCAAGCACCGCTGAGCCGAGCAGGACGGCCTCGGGCTCGCGCGGCAACACAAGGCGGCAGCCCGTGATGTCAGCGTGCTCGCGGAGGAACACCGGGTTCTTCGTGCCGCCGCCGCAGATCAGCAACGTGTCGATCGCGTAGCCACGGCGGTTCATCTCCTCGACGATGTGACGGGTACCGTAGGCCACCGCCTGAATTGCAGCAAGATACTGGCGCGCCAAGTCGTCGGAAGTGGCGGACAGCGTGAGTCCCGACACGACCCCCTTCAGCGTCGGATCCGCGCGCGGCGACCGGTTTCCGTGGAAATCCGGCTGCACGTGCAGAGCACGCGTCAGTGCGGCCGGATGCGACACGCCCTCCGACTTCGCGAGCCGATCCAACCGCTCGTTCAGGAGTTCGTACACCGTGCGCCCCAAGCGGCGCGCCTCGGCGCGGAGCGGTGCCGCCGCGGCATGCGAAAAGATCACGTGGTCGATCAGGGCCCCGGTCGCCGATTGCCCGCCCTCGGTCAGCCAAAGGCCGGGAATCATCGCCGACGCGTAAGGGCCCCAGATGCCGCGGATGAAGCGTGGTTCCGGCGAAACCGCCATGTGGCACGACGACGTGCCGCCGATCAGGGCGAGCCGCCGGTTGAGCGCCGCTGGCGTCGGGGCGCGACCGTCTAGGACCGCTCCGAGCATCCCGAGCCCGCCGGCATGCGCGTCGATGATGGAGACGCCAACCGGGGTTCCAGGAACGAGGCCGAGCTCGCGTGCCGCCCTCGGCGTGAGCCCGCTCGCCACGGGCTGGCCCATGGGACGCACGACCTGGCCGACTCGGCGGAATCCCTCGTCAGCCAGATCCCCGAGACCCACGCGCCGAAAATAGCCAGAGTCCCATCCCTGGCCCTCCCCCTTGCGGTGCCCGAGGTACGTCCACTTGCACACCGTGCTACACAGCGAGCGCGTCGCATCGCCCGTGGCGCGGAAGGTCAGATAATCCGGGAGATCAAAGAAGTGCGCCGCCTGCCGCCACGCCACCGGAAGATTTTCTTTCACCCAGAGAAGCTTCGGGGTCTGCATCTCGGGCGAGATCACGCCCCCGACATAGCGTAGAACAGGGTGCCCGAGACGATTGATCCGATCCGCCTGAGGAATAGCCCGATGATCCATCCAGACGATCACGTTCTGCTCGCGCCGGCGCGTCGTGCTCAGCGAGACCGGCCGCCCGGCCGTATCCACCGCAACGAGGGAGCAGGTCGCGTCGAAACCAATCCCCTTGATCGCGCCACCCTTGAGCCCAGCCTGCGCGAGTGCTGAGCGCACAGCTCGTGCGCAGGCATGCCAGATGTCGTCGGCCGACTGTTCGACGTGGTCCGGCGCGGGACGCCACATGCGGATAGGGAATGATGCGGCGCCCGCCATCCGTCCCCGCTCGTCAAAAATGCCCGCGCGGGCGCTGCCGGTTCCGACGTCGATTCCCAGAGTGTAATGCATGATTAGGGCGCGGTAACGACGATACCCGGGGCTCATTCCGTGCTGGGGCTGACCGCGTGAGCACGACGCATATGAAGGAGTGTCGCGCGCTCAAGCTTTTGCGCGCGCGGCGACACGAATACCTGCCCCCAGCCGGCACGCCCCGGGGATTGCGTCGAGGCGGGAATCGGGCTCGGATGCGAGGATGAAGTCGGCCAACCGTCCCCCGGTCACGATCTATGAAATCGCCCATCACGTCGGCGTTTCCACGGCTGCGGTGTCGTCAGTCCTTGCCAATCGGCACGTTGAGCGGCGCATCGCGCCCGCGACCGTAGAGCGGATCCGCCGGGCCGCGCACGTACTCGGCTACGTCCCCAACATGGCGGGCCGCCGACTGCGTTCGCAACGAACCGCGACCCGCCAGATCGATCTCGCGATCCTCACATCGTTTGAGGCTCCCCTGCCTCTGGTCGGCCAGGCGCTGCACGCACTGCAGCGGGCCGTCGACGTGCAGAGCACCGCCGACACCCGCTACGCCGTCGCGATCGAAATGTTTCATGCCGGCCTCATCCGCGAAAAAACGGGGTTGCTGGATGCGGACCGCTACCACGGAGTGATTATCACCAACACGCTGCCGGAGGACGACCGCTTCCTCGCTGAGGCCACCCTACCGTACCCAGCGGTAATCCTCGGTCGTCGGATCGCCGGACGCTGCTGCGTGCTCGAAGCTCCCGAGTTTGTTGGGCGGCGTTCCGCCGAAATTCTCATCGAGTCCGGCTGCCGGGCGCCAGCGGTGATCCATGGACGACTTCTCACCCACACCACCGCCGATCGCGTGGCAGCTTTCTGCCGGACGATCCGCGAACGCACGCGGCGCGAGCCAGCGGTCATCGTTTCGGATGGTCTCCAGCCACACCGAGCCGCCGCCGCCCTCGAACAGCACTGTTCCCGCGGCCATCCGGTCGATGGCCTCTTCGCTGTGACTGACAGCCTCGCGATCGGCGCCTACCGAGTTTTCCGCAGCCTCGGACGTCGCATTCCGACCGACGTGGCGGTCGTCGGCGTCGGCGATCACGAACTGGCCGAGTTCTTCGACCCGGCCCTCACCACCGTCGCCGGCGCAAACGAGGCCATGGTCGCCGAAGCCGTTCCCTTGCTCTTCCGTCTCCTCCGCGGCGAACCGGTCCCTCCCGAGGTACTGGTGGTTCCCCCGGTCTTCCTCCGGGAGTCTACCCGGCGCCCAAGGCCTCGCGTCAGCAACAGTAAGGCCTCGGCAGCGCGCCGCCGCCGCGCCGCCCGATAACGACTTTCGTTCCCAGCAGCCGCTGAACTGTAGGGGAGTCATTCGCCATTGCTAAATCCATTTAGCTTCTTTCACTGAGCATGATCGTCGGAGTGTTTAACTCTCCGCTCGGTTTGGAACGATCACGCCTTAGCGGTTCCTTTCTTGCCCCACGAGCCACCATACCCTCGCCCCCCCTCCGTTTCCATTCATGGCTTCGACACCCCACTTCACTACCCTCGATGGAGCCGTACTCGGCCTCTATTTCGCTGCCACCCTTGCGGTCGGGTTCGCCTTCTGGCGCCGGAGTAGATCGGTCGAGGGCTATACGGCTGCCAATCGCAGTCTACCTGGCTGGCTCACCGGATTATCCATTCTCGGCACTTACGTCAGCAGCATCAGCTTCCTCGCCCTTCCGGGAAGAGCCTTTATCGGAAACTGGAGCCATTTTGTGTTCAGTCTTTCGATTCCTCTTGCGACCTGGGTGGCCGTGCAGTGGTTCCTGCCATTCTACCGTCGGGAAGGACACATCTCAGCGTATGTGCATCTTGAGGAGCGTTTCGGACCATGGGCGCGCACGTATGCGAGCGCGTGTTACCTCGCGACGCAGATTGCCCGCATGGGCGCAGTCATGTATCTCATGGCGCTTCCGCTGAATGTTCTCCTCGGCTGGGACATCCGGTGGATCATCCTCGCCACTGGAGTGACCGTGACGCTTTACACGTTTGTCGGGGGCATCGTGGCAGTGATCTGGACCGACGCGGTTCAGACGATCGTCCTGATCGCAGGAGCGCTCGCCTGCGCCGTTATCATGGTGGCCGTACTCCCAGAAGGACCGGCGCAATTTCTCGAGATCGCAGCCGCCCATGACAAATTCAGCCTAGGTAGCTTCGGCCCCAATCTGACGAGCCCCACTTTCTGGGTCATCCTTTTTTACGGGATCGTAATCAACCTCCAGAACTTTGGGATAGACCAGAGCTATGTCCAGCGGTACCTCGCGTCCAAATCCGACGCCGAAGCTCGCAAGAGTCTCTGGCTTGGCGGTCTGCTCTACCTGCCGTTATCGGCCGTCTTCTTCCTGATTGGCACTGCCCTCTTCGCGTACTACACCGCACATGCGGACCAGTTGCCTGAGGCTTATCGTGATCCAGCGCGAGCCGACTCAGTGTTTCCCTACTTTATCGTCACGGTCCTGCCCTCCGGAGTGAAGGGTCTGCTCATCGCCGCAATCTTTGCAGCCGCAATGAGTACAGTTTCGAGCAGCCTGAACTCCTCCGCGACCATCATCGTGACCGACTACTATCGCCGTTACCTCAACCGGCAGGCCACAGAAGAGCAGTCCATGCGCATGCTCGTGCTGGTGACGGTCGTGTGCGGGATCCTCGGGACCGTGATCGGCCTCGCAATGACCAAAGCGAAGAGCGCGCTGGACGTATGGTGGCTGCTCGCCGGAATCTTCGGCGGAGGTACGCTGGGCGTCTTCCTGCTCGGATTTGTCTCGCGACGCGTCCCCAGCCGGGCGGCCCTGACCGGCGTAACGCTAGGGGTGTTGGTGATCTTATGGATGACACTTTCGCCGCGCATGACCAGTTTACCCGCGGTTTTACAAAGTCCATTTCATGGCTTCCTGATCATCGTCTTTGGCACCGCTACGATCTTGCTGACCGGGCTGGCCGTTACTGTCTGCGTTCAACCGCGGAGGAACTCCTAAGCAAACGCTACCCGCCCGCCGGGAGTCACGCCACGTCGGGGTTACTCCCTGCAACGTTGCTGAGCCAACTAGCCGCGTCGCGCCGCCACGCTGGCGAGTCGGCTTGAAGATAGATAAGACCGATCTGTCTGATGCGCACCGATCGGGAACAGGCGCAGCGCACGACCGCACGCATTCCTCGATTTCCATCGGGACAGGACGCGGTTAAGAGCGGAGCCCTGCGCAGCCGCGGCATCCGCATGCTGGGCACCCAACGGTGCTCTGCGGGAGCATGCGTCCCCTGTTGAACCGATTGCGAAGCGGGGTAAAAGGCGGAAATGACTTGCCAAAGCTAAAACCATTTAGCTCCTTTCACGAATATCGGTTTTTCTCGCTCCTAGAGAAGACTCCAGCGCGGGCTGGCCCGCGTGCACCCCAGCCAACCACACCTGTGTCATGACCCTACCCCCAGCTATCCGATCCTCGTTCGTGCTCATCCTCGGCGCCACCGCCTTCGGGCAAACCGGCGTCACCCCAGTCAAACCGGAGGAGACCGTCACCCTCCGTCCCTTCGAAGTAACCGCCGAAGCCTCCACCGGCTATCGAGTGACCACGGCCTCCACCGCCACTCGCACCAACACTGCGCTCATTGATATTCCGCAGGCGGTGGAGATCATCACCCGAGAATTCTGGAACGATATCGGAGCCGTGAGCTTCGACGAATCCTTCCGTTATGCGGCTAACGTCTACGTCCGCAATCGCCACGCAGGCTCTGGTGACGGCGTGAACCTGCGCGGCTTCGAGACCAACGGCTCGATCTCGGTGGATGGTGTGCGCATGGGCAACTACAAGCGCGACCTCGTCGGATACGAGCGCCTTGAGATTGTTAAGGGCCCTCCCTCCGCGGTTCAAGGACGCGCTGGCGGCACGGGACTGCTCAACTATATCTTGAAGAAGCCTGACGCCGCTAAGCGTGGCGGGTTCGTGCGTGGCTCTGTGAAGTGGGATGAGTTCGACGGACGGATGACCCGAGGCGAAGTTGACGCCAACTATCCGATCACCCGCGACGGCGCGATCACCGCCCGGGTCGCTGCGGCGGCTCAGAAGGGAGAGGACTACATCAAGTTTAACGAATTCGAAAACTACACGGCCTACCCCTCCTTCAGATGGCAGATCGGGCGCGGCACCGAGCTGATCGTGGCCAGTGAATTCCTTAACCTCACGACGCCCTCACGTGACGAAGGCCACGGCTTCGCGATTTATCCCGAAACCGCCCGCCGCCTCATTCCCCGTTTCGATACCTCCACGGATCCAATCACCGCCCTCCGGTTACCGTACAACTTCAATCTCATTGGGCCCGACAACGTCGACAAGCAGCGTATCGCCGCCTCCACCCTCTTCTTCACGCATCAGTTCAGCGAAAACATTTTCTTCCGGCAGGTCGGCAACGTGCGCTACCTGGGACAGGACAGCTTTACCTACGCGGCGGAGAACAACCTCGTGACCAACATGCCCTCCCAATACTCGGGTTTCGAGACCACGACGCAGGGTTCCACTGCTCAGGGAGACTTGGTGGCCAAGTTTGACTTCAACCAGTGGCTCTCTTCCCAGACGCTTATCGGATACTCGTACGGGGATATTGATTCGGTTAACTCCAATTATGCCGGAATTCCGGACGCTCCCTTCAACTTCCTCAACATTGCTGCGATCGGCGCCTCGGGCAATAGTCGCTCGTTCTATAACGGACGGCGCGTCAGCAACCTTGCCCGCTCCAGCTACACCCGCACTGATTCGTACAGCATCGGGACGTACGTACAGCAGGATGTCGGGCTATGGAACGATCGTCTACTGCTCACCGGCGGTATCCGCTCCGACCGCGACCGCACAGAGACCACGAATCTCGTGACCAGCCTTCGCGCCGGCGGCGGCGACACCACGCTCAACTCTTACCGCTACGGCGCCACCTTCAAGATCACCCCGCGCCTTGCCGCCTACGCCGTGCAGAGCGTGCAGAATGATGCCACCCGCACCATCCAGCGCTACAACGGTCTCCTCGCCGGGGATCCGCGCGCGAACGAGTTCTTCACCGTCAGTCCCTACACGGAGCTGCAGGAGGGTGGACTGAAGGGCGAGGTTCTCGGTGGGCGCATGTCCTTCTCGGCGGCGTACTGGCAGATGACCCGCACGGGCAGTGTGGTGAACATCCTCGCTCCCGGTATCTCGCAAGGTCAGACCGTAAACATCGGAACCCAAAGCGAGCTCCAAGGTGCTCAATCCAAAGGCTGGGAACTCACCGCCTTCGGCAGCGTCACCGAACGCCTGAGTCTGATCGCTAACTACACGCATATGACCACGAGTCAGGCCTTCACCGGCCAGCAGAATGCGCAGGGCTGGAACACGACCACGAATCGTCCCGCGACCGTCCCGCTTCGCTTCGCCCCTGATTGGAACGCCAATCTGTTCGCGAAATACAGCTTCCGCGATGTGCAGGAACAAGGCTTCGAGATCAAAGCAGGCGTTTCCGCCATCGGGCCATTCTACGCCCAGGTCACCGGACTCGGCCTCACCTATGTTCCGCACAGGCAGTCCAGTCTGGATGCGGGCGTTAGCTACCGCTGGCGCCACCTGCTTGTCGACCTGATGGTCACCAATCTTGGCAACGATCCGATGCTTGTTACCCGCGACCAACCGCCGCGCACCTACAACCTGAGCGTCTCCACGACGTTCTAGATTCGCGCCCGAGCCTCGCCGTACCGTGCTCATCCTGTCCGCAACATGTCAAACGTGCGTCCCGTGCGTCGCGCGCGTGACCGTTGTCCTCGCGGCCTGCGCCTTGGGCGTGGCGACGTCACTCGCGACAGCTGCGCCGAAGCAAAGTCGGCCCAACGTTGTTTTCATCGCGGCCGACGATCTGCGCACTGATCTAGCCGCTTACGGGCATCCGCAGGCGTTCACACCGAATCTCGATGCCCTCGCGCAACGCGGAGTACGCTTCGACCGCGCTTACTGTCAGCAAGCGGTCTGCAACCCATCGCGCGCCTCCGTACTCACGGGACTACGCCCCGATGTCCTGCGCGTCTGGGATCTGCGAACCCACTTTCGCGACACCCTGCCGGACGCGGTCACTCTACCACAGCACTTCCGCGCGCACGGCTACCGGACCATTAGCCTCGGCAAGGTGTTTCACAATCAAGGAGTCCGACAACGTCCCGTTACCCCGTTTTCCGATCCGGTCTCGTGGTCCGAGCCGCCGGAATTCGCCGAAGGCGCCCACTGGCAGGATTGGGTCGTCCCCGGCCAGCCTGGGCTACCCTCACGCCGCGGTGGAGCGACGCAGTGCCTCGATGTTCCTGACGAGGCCTACTTCGACGGACAGATCGCGGCCGCCGCAGTACGACGGCTGCAAAGCCTGCGGAACGAGGGGCAGCCTTTCTTTCTCGCCGTGGGCTTCTGGAAGCCGCACCTACCGTTCAACGCGCCAAAGCGCTACTGGGACCACTACGACCGAGCCCAACTCGCCCCTCCCTCAAGTGTACTGCCACCCGACGGAGCTCCGGCCCTCGCCAGCCACAGCTCACCCGAGCTGCGAAGCTACGAGGGAATCCCGAAGGAGGGTCCCATTCCGCCCGAGCAAGTAGCCGAACTGCGACACGGCTACCTCGCCGCTGTTTCGTTCCTCGACGCGCAGGTCGGGCGCGTCCTGGCGGCGCTCCGGGAACTCGGACTCGAGGAGTCGACGATCGTGGTCTTTTGGAGCGACCATGGTTTCCACCTCGGCGAGTCCGCGCTCTGGGGCAAATCCACCAACTACGAGCGCGATACGCGCGTGCCCCTGATCATCGCAGCGCCAGGCCATGAGACTGCGGGAGCTTCGACTCGCGCACTGGTCGAGCTGGTTGACCTCTTCCCCACGCTGACTGATTTGTGCGGGCTTCCGACACCCCCGGGTCTTGCTGGCGTCAGTCTCTCGTCAATTCTCCGCAAACCGTCCTTGCCCGGCAAAGCGTACGCAGTGTCTCAGCATCCCCGACCCTACTTCAACGGCGAGATGTCCGTCATGGGGTACTCGCTGAGATCAGCGGACTACCGTTACATCGAGTGGCGCTCGATTGCGTCCGGCGCGATCGTTGCGCAGGAACTCTACGAAGCAAACTGGTCTGCAGCCGAGCACCGCAACCTTATCTCTGACCCGAGCGCTCAGCCCGCGCGCCTCCGTCTCGAGGCCGCCGCCCGAAGCCTGGTTCCCCCACTTCTGCCGCCGCGCTCCCTGCAATGAACCGGAGCCTCATACGCTGCCATCGGATATCTCGAGAACGCGGGCTGCGCACTGCCTAAGCGCTCCAGCTCTCCACCGCATCGCTTCGCACCCACTCGTCCTCTCCTACCTACCCATGTTACTCTGGCCCAGCGTCCGCCCACCCACCGCCGCCGCGATTCTCGCGATCCTCTTCGGAGCAACTTCGCCGCACCTCGTCGCCGCACCTGATTCGAGCCAGCGCATTGCCCACCTGAAGTACCACAATCCAGGTCTGCTGGTTGATCTCGGGGTCGGCCTGTGGGCTTGGCCGCTGCCGATGGATTTCGATGAAGACGGTCTGATTGATCTCGTGGTGGCCTGCACTGATCGGCCCTCCAACGGCATCTACGTTTTTCGAAACACGGGCACATTCGACCCGTCCACTCAATTGCCCATCTTCGCTCCGGGCCGCAACATCGGCCGCGCCGGTGAGGGTCCGTGGGAGCGACAAACCTCCCCGTCCATCTCCTACGTTGCCGGCCGAGCAATGGTCACTACTTCCGGTCGCTTTCACCCGGACTTCCGCACCCACGCATTCGAGAAGCCGATCGAACTCGGTGACCCGCTCAAGATCCACGTCGCGGAGGGCCGCGTACGCGGGAACCAGTGGAAGTTCACCGACTTCAACGGCGATGGGGTGCAAGACGTAATCGTAGGCGTGGGCTACTGGGGAGACTACGGCTGGGATGACGCGTTCGATTCCGACGGGCGCTGGACTCGGGGGCCACTGCGGGGCTTCGTGTACGTGCTGACCAACGAGGGAACGGATGCCGCCCCGCGGTACGCCGCACCGGTCAGGGTGACGGTCGAGAGCGGCGAGCCGGTCGACGTTTACGGCATGCCTTCGCCCAACTTCGAGGACTTCGATAGGGATGGCGATCTCGACCTGCTCTGCGGGGAATTCGTGGACGGCTTCACGTATTTTGAAAACACGGGGACTCGGCGCGAGCCACGCTACGCGGCCGGCCGCCGCCTCACCGTGGGTGAGCGCGCCCTCACCATGGATCTCTGTATGATCGTACCGGTCGCGGTAGACTTTGATCGCGACGGCGACACGGATCTCGTTGTGGGTGACGAAGACGGTCGCGTTGCGTTCATCGAGAACACCGGTCGAATCGCGGCTGGCCTTCCCCAATTTCAGTCACCTCGCTACTTCCGTCAGCAGGCGGAGAACGTAAAGTTCGGTGCCCTCGCGGCCCCGGTGAGCGTCGATTGGGACGGGGACGGGCTTGAGGACCTCATCGTCGGGAATACCGCCGGCTACGTCGGGTTCATCAAGAACCTAGGCGGCAACCCGGTGCGCTGGGCCGCTCCGGTGCACCTCGCGGCCGGCGATCAGGTCATCCGTGAACAAGCCGGCCCCAACGGGTCAATTCAGGGCCCTGCCGAGGCGAAGTGGGGCTACACAAATCCCACCGTGGCAGACTGGGACGGTGACGGGCTAGCAGACATCCTCACGAACGGAATTTGGGGGCGCGTCCTGTTTTTCCGAAACATCGGCTCCCGGACTGCGCCCCGCCTGGCTCCTCCGGAGTCCCTGCAGGTGGAGTGGTTAAGAGAGACCCCGAAACCCGAGTGGGTCTGGTGGAAGCCTGTCGGCAAAGAACTGGTGACTCAGTGGCGCACCACGCCGACGATGATCGACTGGAATCGGGACGGTCTCATGGACCTCGTCATGCTAGACCACGAAGGCTACCTTGCGTTCTTCGAACGTCGACGCGGACCATCCGGACAACTGCAGCTCCTGCCGCCCCAACGCATCTTCTGGGGCGAAGACGTGAGCAGCTACGATGGCGGAGGGAGGCCAATGAACCAGCAGTCGGGCCTACTAAGAATGAATGAACGCCGCGCCGGCGGGAGCGGACGACGTACCTTCATCTTTCACGACTGGGACCGCGACGGCGAACTCGACCTGCTGGTAAACAGCAGCACCAACGTGAACGTGCTGCGGGGCCTTGGCCGCGATCAGGACGGTCGATGGCGCTTTCGGGACATCGGTTCGGTGCACAGTCATCTCCTGGCCTCTCACTCCACCACACCCACCATCGCACGGTGGCCGACCCATCAACATCCAGTCTTGGTCATCGGCGCTGAGGATGGATTCCTGTACTCACTTCCCCTCGACCGATGAACTCAAGCGTGACCGAACTTCCGGTTCCGACCGTCTCTTCCATCACGTCGCCACGCGCCGGTATTCTCGCCGCGCTGTGGTTGCCTACTCAGCTGAATGGAGAGTTGGATCGCGAGGCATTGATGAGGCACCTCGAATTCCTGCGCCATCACGGCATCCACGGGATCCTCGCACTGGGGAGCACGGGAGAATTCCCCCACTTCGATTTGGAGGAGCGGAAGCGAGTCCTCGAGTGCGTCGCCGAGTTGGCATATCCCCTCCCGGTCATCGCCAACATCAGCGACATCCGGCCGCGTGCGGTCGCGGAGCTTGGTCGTTTTGCACGGCAACTCCGCCTACCCGCAATCGCGATCATGCCCCCGGGATTTTTTCCTTCGCGGCAGGATGATCTGTTGGCGCACTTTCTGCACGCCGCGGACGCCGCGCAACTGCCCTCCTTCCTGTACAATTTCCCCGAACTTACGGGAACCCGTATCGATCTCCCGACCGTGGAAGCCTTCTCTGAGCGCGCTCCGATGGCGGGTATCAAGCAGAGCGGCGGCGAGTTCGCCTACCACCGCGATCTCATCGCTCTGGGAGCACAGAGAAACTTCGTAGTCTTTTCCGGTGCGGATACCCGCCTTCCCGAAGTTTTCGGCCTCGGCGCCGTCGGCTGCATCGGAGGACTGGTCAACATCGCTCCGGATCTGATGGTTCACTTGTTCAATGTCTGCCGCCGCGGCCTACCCGGAGACACCGCTCTACCCTTTGCGCGCCTGAAGGAGATCGGAACCGTGATCGATCGGCTGACGTTTCCACTCAACGTCGCTGCAGGCATGGAGGCTCGGGGATTCGCTCCCGGTGCGCCCAAAGCTCTCGTCTCTCCCACATCCGCGAGCCTATATCGCGGCATCGTGGACACCCTCCGCGCCCGCTTCCGAGAGTGGGGTATGGTCTAGCTCTGCTGAATCCCGTCCCTTCGGCCAGCCCGGTACACGGACAACAAAAAGCCCCGCTTCCGTAGAAGCGGGGCGCTTGCGCCGTCGGCACCCGAAACGGGCCGGAGGCTGAGTGGGTGCTCCCTCAGACCCGGCCGCCGCCTTCAGCCGCCGGGTCGAGGGCCACGATTAGAACTTCGTCGTGAGCGAGAACATGGCGTTCTGGGGATCACCCCATCCACCCATGTTGCCTTCGCGATACTCCTGATCGAAGGCATTCTTCAGATTGAACTGCGCGATGGTCGTACGGCCGCCCAGCTTGAAGCGGTACTGCACGAGGAAGTCCACGGTCGTGTAGGGCTCCATCGTGGCAATCACGTTCGGATCCGCCACAAAGCGAGCGGAACCGCTGTCCCGGACGCCGCCACCGAAGGACCAGCCATTCAGCGGGCCACTCTTGACGTCGTACTTGGTCCAGATCGACAGGGTATGATCCGGGAAGGCCGCCAGCGGCAAGCCCACGCGGGCCGCGTTGGTGGAAGCCACCGTCTCCGCCTTGGTCGCGTGCGCATAGCCGAACATGATCTGCCAGTTCGGCTGCGGGTTGTAGGAGAGGTCGAACTCAAGGCCCTGCGACTCCTCTGACTCACCGAAGATAAACCACGGCTGACGCGTCGTCGCGACTTCGCGAGCGGAGTCACGCGAGGCGAGGCCCGCGCGCTTGACGCCGTAGAACGACACCGAGCCCGCAAGGCGGCCGTCGAGTAGGTTCGACTTCACACCGATATCGAAGCCGCTGCCATCCACCGGATCCAAGCCGCGACCATCCGCATCGGCACCCAGCTGGGGTTCCAGAGACTGCGAGTACATCGCGAAGACCGACAGCGCCGGCGTCACCTTGAAGAGCGCGCCATACATCGGGGTGTCGGCCTGGGTCGTCGGCGTAGCGATCTCGGGGTTCGTAACCGTGCGCTCGTAGTACGAAACGCGCGAGTACTCGTTACGACGCATGCCGATGATGGTGTAGAGACGGCTCTTCATCCACTCCGACTGCAGGCCGGCGTAAAGACCGGTCTGCTTCTCCGCACGGCGGCGCATGATATTCCACGTCTCGGAGCTGGCCGCACGCTCAGCAGCGGCGTTGCGCAGCGCTTGGGTCCGCGGATTCCAAATCGCGAAGGCGCCATAACGGCCATCCTGGAAGCGGCTGGCCGTATCAAACCAGCCGGGGGTATCCTGATTCACGCGCTGCGTCTCGTAACCGAAGGCCAGGCTGTGGCGTGCATCCGCGAGGTCGAAGCGGTAGGTGAACTTGTTGTCGAAGTTATAAGAATCGCGGTAATTCGCGAAGTTACCAAAGCGGAACCGAACCGTTCCGTCGGCGAACGGCTCTTGGTCGCCACCGATCGAGCGCAGGATCTCGAAGTCGTCGATCGCGAAGTTACCTTGGAGCTGATACACCAACTGGTCACCAATCTTCTGCGTGAACTCGAGGTCCGCAGTGTACGACTGGTAGAACGAATAGGTCTCCGTTCCCATCGTAACCTCACGGCCGTAGGGGTCATCGCTGTTGAAGACCGGCGCAAAGATGTCGAAGGTCGGCACCGTCGCGAACCCATTGGCATTCAGCCAAGCGCGCGGCGCCGTGCCGGCCGCCACTGAAGGATTGAAGAGATAGCGGTTGTTGCTGCGCAGGACCGCAGCGGATTCGCGGTCCTGATTCACGCGGCGCACCGTTTCAAGATCGATGCTCAGCAAGCCGGTGTCAGAAACCTGCCACAGCAGCGTGCCGCCGAGGTAATGCTCATTCTTGAAGTCGTTGTCGCGCCAGCCACCGGCATCGATACCGCCCGCACCGACGCGCAGCGCCACGCGATCCCAGCCGCGCTGGTACTCCAGCTCACCCTTCTTGAAGTCCCAGCTGCCGTAGGTGACGCGCACCTCGCCGCTCTCCGCGTTGAACTCGGGCTTGCGCGTGATGTAGTTCACAACACCACCCGGACGCACGAGACCGAAGAAGATCGAGGACGATCCCTTGATCACTTCGATGCGATCCATGCCCCAGGTCGAATACAGCTGACGGCGGTATTGGCCGTTGCGGTACGACTGCAGGCCCGAGAAACCACGAATATTGATGTAGGACTCGTAGTTGGGATTGGTCACCACGCCCGGGACGTAGCGGAGAACCTCGCTCTGGAGGCTGCCGCCGACGTCCTGCGCGAATTCGCCGGTGAGCACATTGATCGTCACCGGGACATCGAGGATATTGGCGCCAAAGCCGGTCGCGGTGATCGCGTTCTGCGCGCGATACCCCGAGGCTTTCGCGCTCGAGACGTTGAACTCAGACAGCTTGATCACCTCGTCCGACGAGGCGGCAGGCCTAGCCGCCGTGGTGGCCGGCTGCGCGAACGCCGCCGTCGTGACGGAGAGCAGCGCGATAGCTTTCAGAACAGGATGTTTCATGGGTATAGGTCTTGATCGTACGAACGAACAGTCTCGTCATTTCCCGGCGACTGCCCCGAGGAGCAACACCGGGAGGGGTGGTTAACAGGCGGACAAGGAATAGAGACGTTTCCCGGCGAGTCTAATGCGGCCCGTGTCGAACCGTTAGATCGGGTCTTGAGCTTCCTTCGTGGCACTGCATCGTGACCGTCATGCCCCCGCCGCCGACGATTCGGTCACTTGCCAGCGAACTGCACCTTTCCGCTGCCACCGTTTCAGAGGCGTTGCGCGACAGTCCGAGAGTCAAACCGGAAACAAAGGTGAAGGTTCTCGAAGCCGCTCGTCGCGCGGGTTATCGACCTAACCCCTTGGTCGGGTCGGTCATGGCTGACCTACGCCGCCAGCAGCTGCAGGTGTCTCGAGGGGTCATCGGAGCGCTCAATTCTGAGGAGTTCGCCAATCCGCGGCGGGCCCGCTACCACCACGCGATCCTAGAGGGGGCCACGCGGCGGGCCGAAGAACTCGGGTTCCGTTTGGAACAATTCTGGGTCGGGGAAAAGCGTCTCTCGCTGAAGCGTCTCAACACCGTTCTGCTCACGCGCGGGATTCAGGGAGCAGTCGTCATGCCATTCGAGGAATCGCAAGACTGGTCGGAGGCCGACTGGAGTCGACTGTCGGCTGTGCGCTTGGACTACTGTCTGTCTCACCCCGTCCTGCACACGATCTGTCCCGACCACCACGGCTCGCTGTTGCGGTCGGTCGACCGGCTGTGGGAGCGGGGCTACCGCCGGATCGGACTTTACGTCCGCCGCGCCAGCGAGGCTCGGATCCTGTTCAAGTGGACCGCCGCATTCCTCGGTTTTCATCTGACGATTCCTCCGGATAACCGGATCCCCCCGCTCGTCTTTGAGTCTCCTGACCGCGAGGAGTTCCTGCGTTGGTTCGATGCGCATCAGCCAGACGTGATCATCGGGCACCACACCGACGCGATCGGCTGGCTCGCCGATCGGGGTCTGCGGATCCCGGAAAACATCGGCTTCTTCAATCTCAACACCACCCAAGATCCCTATCCGGCCGCCGGACTGGACCTACTGCCACGTCAGCTCGGCGCCGCTGCCGTCGAATCAGTCGTCGCTCAGATCCAACGTACGGAGCGGGGTGTCCCCGCCCACGCCAAGACCATCACCTTGGAAGGCGCTTGGGTCGAGGGTCCCACGCTACGCCCCGCCCTCGCGGCATCCACCCCGTCCACGCCGCGCCCCTTCGCGGCGTAATCAAACGGTTCAATTGGGCGATTATTGCCCTCCGGAGGTCGCCGGGAACACTCCGCCCCTACCCCATGCTTCGATTCGCGTGCCTGCTCCTCGCTTTGGTGTGTAGTTTTCCGTCCGGCGGCCGGGCCGGCCCGGCGTTGGTGGAATCGCGTTCGAGCGTCGCGACGGTGGCCGAGTGGAACGCCGCGCTGAGTCGCCCGGAAGCCAGTGGGCGATTCGGTGTGGAGTCCGCCCGAGTCGAGGGTACCGACACGCTCCAACTGGTCGTTCAGACAGCGTCCGGATCCGTACGCTCGCACGCGCTGCCGCAGGCTCTCGCTCGCGCAGTGGTCATGCGGGCCAGTGCATCGTCTTGGGTTGTGGCCGGATTGATCACCGAGCCCGCCACACCCGCGGATGCCGCCGGGACGCGCATGGTGATTCTGAGCTACAATGAGGCGACCGATCGCTGGGCAGAGCTCGTGCGCGCCCGCACCCTCCCAACGGCGAGCCTCGTGTGGGAGAGCCCCAGTTCACTCCTCCTTCGCGACCACAGCGCGGCGGAGAACGTGCGCCGCGAGACCCTCACCGCCCCGGAGCCACGGGCCCGCTTCCTCGATCTGGCCGTGGTCGGTCTCTATCTGGCTGCCATGCTCGGGATCGGCCTCTACTTTTCCCAAGGTCGAGGAACCGGCACCGCCGACTACTTCCTCGCCGATCGAGAGCTGAACTGGTTTGTCGGCGGTGTCACGCTCTACGCCACCGCCACCAGCGCGATCAGTTTCGTCTCGATCCCGGCCAAGGCATTCACCTCAAACTGGCAGTACATGGCGTCCAACTATGTGACGCTGATCGGCACCACGATCGCCGCGTTCGTGCTCATCCCCCGCCTTCGCCGGATGAACTTGGTCTCGGTGTATTCGTACCTCGAAACGCGCTTCCACCCTTCGCTCCGCATCTTCGGCAGCGGTGTCACCATCATCTTCAATCTCGTCGGCAAACAAAGCGTGGTGATCGCGCTTCCTGCCCTCGTGCTGCAGCAGATGCTGGGGCTCGATTTACTCTGGGGCGTGTTCCTAATCGGCGCCGTCACGACGGTGTACACCTTGGTCGGCGGCTTCCGCGCCGTCGTCTGGACGGACCTGGCCCAGTGTTTTCTCATGCTGGGTGGCGCGATCTACGCGGTCGTCTGGATCATGGGCCTGGTCGGCGGCGAGCCGATGGCTCTGTGGCGCGAGGCCTCTGCCTTGGGCAAGACGCAGATCTTCAGCTTCGATTTGAGTCTGGTGGCGCCGACGCTTTGGGCGTTCCTGTTCCTCGAGATCTTCAACATTCTGACGTGGCCGAAGGACCAGATGCTGATGCAGCGGGTGTTCGCCACCCGCAATGAGGCCCATGCGCGGGGCTCCGTGATTTTTATGGCGCTCCTCGTGATCCCGGGCGCCACCACGTTCTTCGCGATCGGGACCGCGCTGTTCCTGTTTTACCGCGAGCATCCGGAACGGTTCATCCCGGGAATCGCCAACGACGCGGTGTTTCCGATGTTCATCGCCTGGGAAATGCCAGCCGGGCTGAGTGGGCTGCTCATCGCCGCGATTCTCGCGGCGTCGATGTCGACATTGAGCAGCGGGCTGAGCTCGCTGGCGACGCTCATGCGGGTCGACTTCCTTGACCGTTTTGCGGTGTTCGCCGGTATCCGCGACCGCATTTCCAATCGAGCGTTGGTTCTTGGCACCGGTGTGCTCGCCACCGCCTCGGGAGCCGTGGTTTCGCTCTTTGGCATCCAGTCGCTCCTCGACTTCGGACTACAGGCCTTCGCCGTGCTCGGCGGCGGATTCGCCGCCGCCTACGGGCTCGGACTTTTCACCAAGTCCGCACGCTGGGAAGGCGTGCTGATCGGCACCGGCGTCAGCGCGGTGGCCTCATTTATTCTCGTTCAACACGTCAGCCCCATCCTCATGCAGGCCACGACGGTCGGCATCAGTCTGGTGGTCGGCTACGTCGCCAGCCTCGTCCTTAACCTGTTCCGCCCCCTCGCCTCCCGATGAAGACCTACACCGGACCGATCTTCGACCTGCACCAACACGTGTATTGGGGAGGACGTGACGCCGCCGGGCTCGTCGCTGATCTCGACGCACATCACATCACCGAAGCGCTGCTCATGACTTGGCAGATCGGACCGCTGGAGCAGCACACGATGGAGCCGGAGTACTTCAACGCGACGCAGGTCCTGCCCGATGGCACGCATCGGGGTCTACCGTTGCCGGACTTGCTCGCGGCCCGCAACCAGTACCCCACCCGTTTCCACCTGGGATACTGCCCTCATCCCCTCTGGCCTGGCGCACCCAAACTGCTGCGGTCCGCCGCCCAGATGTACGGCCTCCGGCTCTGCGGAGAGTGGAAGTTCGCCGTGCAACTCGACGATCCCCGCTCGCTCGAGCTCTTCCGCGAGGCCGGAGCACTGGGCCTGCCGGTGCTGCTACACCTCGACGTGCCCTTCCTCGCCGGCTCCCCAGGACTGCAGCGAGTGTGGTTCGGCGGCGATATCGAGGTTCTCGAGCGCACCCTTCGCGCGTGCCCGGAAACCACCTTCATCGGTCACGCTCCCGGCTTCTGGCGCGAGTTCGACGCCGACGCTCCCCGCCGGGGCGAGCAGTACCCGTCCGGCCCCGCGACCGGCGAGGGCCGACTGCAGTCCCTCATGCGCCGGGCACCAAATCTGGTCGCCGACATTTCGGCACGTTCCGGACTGATCGCGTTGCAACGCGACGAGACCAACACGCGGCGGTTCCTGATCGAGTTCCAAGATCGCGTGACCTTTGGTCGCGACACCTACGGCGGCGATCACCTCGCGCTGATCGACCGCCTCGACCTGCCCGCCTCGGTCCTTACCCGACTGCTCTGGAGCAACGCGCGCACGCTGCTGCGCCTCAGCTAAGTCATCTCTCGCATCCTCACCTACCACACGCTGCTTCGCTCTCTCTTCTTCCTTCCTCTCATGGCTAATTCCTCCCGCAAATCTCCCGTGCGACGCTTCCCGCCAATGGGTCTCGGTGAATGTCTCATTGGCTCCGCCGAGCTCCGCAATCTGACCAAGGTCGTGAAGAGCGGCGCGCTCTTCCGCTACTACGGTGTCGGCAACGCACCGATCAAGAATAGCTTCGCCTCGCAGGCGGAAAGGCTCGCCGAGAAGATGTTCGGGGTACGCTACGCCCTCGGCACGAGCAGCGGTACCGCTGCGCTCGAGGTTGCGCTAGGCGCTCTGGGCGTGGGGCCGGGCGACGAAGTCATCCTGCCTGTCTGGAGCTGGGTTTCGTGCTTCACCGCCATCGTCCGCGTGGGCGCCCAGCCCGTGCTCGCCGAGGTCGATGAATCCCTCAATCTCGACCCGAAGGAAATCTCCCGCCTCGTCACTCCCCGAACCAAGGGTGTCCTCGTTGTTCACTATCAGGGTGTCCCGGGCGATCTCGCCCCGATCATGAAGGCCGCGAAGCGCCACGGTCTCTGGGTGCTGGAGGACAACGCCGAGAGCATCGGTTCGACCTACCGTGGCCGTCCTGCGGGCACGATCGCGGACATGGCGATTCTGAGCTTCCAGCAGCGCAAGGTGGTGACCACTGGCGAGGGCGGCATGGTGCTGACATCGTCGGCGCGACTCTACGAGCGCGCCGCCCGGATGGCCGACCTCGGCCAATATCGCGCTGAGCACGCCAAGCGCGCCCCGACCAAGGAGCCGATGTTTGTCGGTAGCAACTTCCGCATGAGCGAGCTGACCGCGGCTGTCGCCGTCGCCCAGTTGCCTCGCATCCCCGCCATGGTTCGCAAGGTCCGGGGTCTGCGCGCCGCCCTGCTCCGCGAAATGGGCGAGCTCCCCGGTGTCACGTGGCGGCGCATCCCGGACCCCGCCGGCGATATCGGGTTTGAGAGTTATCTCTTCATGCCAACCGCCGCTCAGGCACGGGCGGTGCGCGAACGCGCCGCCGCCCGCGGAGTCACCCTCACCCCGCACACCGGCACCTACGCCCAGACCGCCCGCGAGTACGTGAAGAACCGCTCCACGCACGCCGCCGGTCGCAGTCCTTTCATGCACTACCGCGCGTGGCCCGCCCCCGGCTACCGTCCCGAGGATTTTCCACGCACGCACGATCTCGCCGAACGCCTGATCGCGATCCCCATCGGCGTCCTATTCAAAAAGGCCGACGTCATCGCCATCGGTCGGGTGCTCCGCGAAGAAATCCTCCGCGAGCTCGGCTGAGTCGCATCGGCGCCACCGATCGGGTGCGGTGAACGCCGGCCTTGATCGGCGCTGCGCAATGCAGGCGCCTCTCACTTCCATCCGCCGAGAGCGCAGGGTCGCGGGTCATCGTCTCTCGAGGATAACCGCCACCGTCCTTCGCCGTCCGGCACCCGATGGGCACCGCGTTGGCACGCCGTCGCGGGCCAAGCTTAGACCGCGCATCCGTTTCCTTCGCTTCGCTGCAAGGCGAACCGCCAACGGCGGCGGTGTGACTGCCACCTGAAGCACCCCACTATCGGACGACCACGCTCGCTCGCGGGCGCGAGACATCCGACCGTTCGACATCGCTCCGGTGACTACCGAGCGACGGCCACGCTAACTCGGCGTGACAGGCCGTGGAGCCGCTTGACCCAGTCCGGTGCGCAGCGCATCGGCAAGGAGCAAACCTCCACCCTACGTCCATCATGCACCGCCACCGTTGCCTTTTGCTGCTCGCTTCTACGCTCGCATCGATCAGCCCGCTCTTCGCCCAGACAAGCGCTAAGACCCTTGCTCCCGAGGTCATCCAGCTTGATCGCTTCGAGGTCACCTCGCAGAAGCGAGTCCAGGCCATCCAAGATGTACCCATCGCGGTGAACGCCTACTCCGGCGACTTCCTCCGTCGCGCCGGGGTCAACTCGTACAAGGATCTCGCCCCATTCGTACCGGGGCTCTTCATTCAGGAGCAGTCACCGAACAACCCCGGGCTCAACGTCCGGGGCGTCACGACCGACAGCGGTGACCCCCGGCAGGAGACCCGCGTCTCGGTCTTCCAGGACGGCGTCTCGATCAGTCGCTCGCGGGGCAGCGTGGTCGAGCTATTCGACCTTGAGCGCGTCGAGGTGCTCAAGGGCCCGCAGGGCACCCTCTTCGGGCGCGGCGCACAGATCGGGGCGATCTCGATCATCCAGAACAAGCCGCGCAACGAACGCTCGGGAGCGTTGACCGTCGGCGTGGGCAATCTCGGGCGAACCGAGGCGTCCGGCTACGTGAATCTCCCCGTGACCGAGAACGAGCTCTTCGCCCGCGTCGCGTTCACGTCCGTCTCCCGCGACGGCTCCATCGACAACGTCGCGGACGGCTCGGACCTGAACGGCAAGGACACCACCGCGCTGCGCGCCTCCCTGCGCTGGAAGCGGGAGCGCACCACCGCCGATTTCATCGTCAACTACCAGCGGGACAATCCGCCCGGCACCTCCTTCAAGAGCGGGACGTTCGCGCCGCGGGGCGGGGACACCCGTCCGTTCGGGACGGCGGAACTCAACCGGGGCCGAGGTCTCTACATCGATCGCACCGTCCTCGGCGTCACCGGAGTCGTGACCCACGACCTCAACACCGCGCTCACGCTCACGAGCATCACCGGCTGGCGCGACTTCGATTCCTTCGAGTCGTTCGACGCCGACGGCACCCGGCTTTTCATGCTCGAATTCGCTGAGGATTACCAGGGCGACCAATTCAGCCAGGAACTGCGGCTCGACTTCGACACCGGCGGAAACTTCACCGGTTTCGCCGGAGCGAGCTTCTTCGATGAGTCAGGCAGCGCACGCGTGCCGTTTTACACCGATGAGCGCCAGTTCGCCGCCTTCTTTCTGCGTGGCAGCGGCGTGCCGGTGTTCGGCCCCGACGGCTCACCCTTCACCGGCGTGACGAACAATCCCCTTACCGGTGCGCCGCTCCGCCCCTACAACCGCGAGGAGTACATCCAGACCGGCGCGACTCGCGCGTGGGACGCCTTCGCCGACGGGACCTACCGGCTCACGGAGTCGCTGGAATTGACCGCCGGTCTCCGCCTGACCTCCGAGTCGATCACCTCCGGCTACCGCGTCATCAATGCGTTGACGCCGGCCGGTTTCCCGATCGCCGCCGCGAACTTCCCCAACGCGCTGTTCCCGCCCACCAACGGCCTGATCGAAGCCGAGCGGGACTACTCCTCCTGGGTGGCCCGCCTCGCCGCACGCTACCGCATCAGCCCCACCCTCAGCGCGTTCGCGACTGCGTCCCGCGGACGCCGTCCGGACACGCTGCTGATCAACTTCGTGGGCGGTCGCTACGCACCCGTCGAGTTGGCCGAGGAAATTGTCTGGAACTATGAGGCCGGACTCAAGGGGGCGCTAAGCGGCGGCCGAATCAACTGGAACCTCTCCGCGTTCCGCTACGACTACTCGAATTTCCAGAGCACGATCGTCAATCCCACGCCGCCACCCCTCACGCTGACCGTCGATGCCGGCAACGCCACCGGGCAGGGCGTGGAGGCGGGCGTCCAAGGGGCCGTATCGGATGCGCTCTCGATCTTCGCGACCTACGGATACACCGACGCGACCTTTGACGCGACCGATGACAACGGGCGCCGCCAGCAGTTCGCCGGCTTTCGTTTCCGCCTCACTTCCCGCCACACCTTCTCGGTCGGCGGCACGCTCAGCCTCGACGCTGGATCCCTCGGCCGCCTCGCCCTCACCCCGGCGTGGCTGTATAAGTCCCGTCATTTCTTCGATGACAACAACGCCAACTTCGGCGGGCTGCTCAGCCAAGAGGGCTACGGCGTTCTAAACCTCCGGGCCTCCCTCCGGCTTCCGGATACGCGCTGGGAGATCGCGGGCTTCGTCGAGAACGCCCTCGACGAAGAGTTCATCATTGATGCCGGCAACACCGGCGGGGCCTTTGGGATCCCCACCTTCGTCGCCGGCGACCCCCGTCTCGTCGGAGTCAGCCTCACCCGGCGTTTCTGAAGACCGCCATGGACCGCCGCGACTTCGTTGCCACCTTCCTGCGGGGGGCCGGTTGCTTCGCCCTCGCCAGCGCCGCGCCCTTCCCACCGCGGCTCCACGCCTCCTCGGCGGCCGGTCGACATCACTTCCCCCAAGGACTTGCGTCCGGCGACCCAACCCCGTCCACCGTCGTGCTGTGGACCCGCGTCGAATCCACCTCGGGGAGCGTCGACCCGGTCCCGCTCGTCCTCCAAGTTTCCCCGACGGAGGACTTCGCGCGGGTCATCGCGGAGGAGCGACTCATCGCCACCGCCGCCACGGACTTCACGGTGCGGGTGCTGGTCGAAGGACTCTCGCCCGACACGCGCTACCACTACCGGTTCCGCGCGGGCGCCGACGTGACGAATCCGCCCGGGCGCACGCGGACAGCGCCCCTTCCCTCGGCGGATCGTCCCGTGCGGATCGCCTTCGCCTCGTGCCAGTCGTACGAGGGTGGCTATTACCATGCGTGGCGCACCTTGATCAACGATGAGGCCGCCGCGGGTCCGGATGAACAAATCGACTTCGTCCTCCACCTCGGGGATTTCATCTACGAAGCGTTGGGCTACGGTTCGGTCCGACCTATCGCCGGGCTCCCGAGCGGCGGAGGCGAGACCCCCGGGGGACTGGCCGGGGTGCACGCGACGACGCTCGAAGACTACCGCTTTCTGTACCGCACCTACCTCGCCGATCCCGATCTGCGCGCCGCGCGGGCCCGCTGGCCTTTTGTCACGACGTGGGACGACCACGAATTCTCTGATGACTGCTGGCAGAGCGTCTCCACCTATGTTCCTGCCGGTCGGCCGGAGCAGGCGAGAAAGGTCGCAGCCAATCGCGCGTGGTTCGAGTACATCCCGGCGGACCTCAGCGCGAAGCCGGAGCCCGGCGCGCCGCCACGCCCCGCCCACGACTTCCGCATTACGGAGGCCCAAGACGCTCCGCTCAGCGGCCGGGTCGACGACCACGGGCTCGATCAGGAGCCGAACAATCTCGCGGCCGTGGCGTCTCTCGGGATCGCCCGCTCCATCCGGTGGGGCCGAAACGTGGAACTGGTGGTGACGGACAACCGTTCGTTCCGAAGCGAGCATCCGGTCCCCGGAGAGCTCAATGTCCAGATCTCCGGATCCGCCCGCTACGTCACCCCCGTCGCCCTCGTGCGCGCGCTCGACGCGGGCCGCACCGCCGCCGGCGGCAATCCGCCCGAGAGCGTTTCCCTCGGTGCGCGCGCCGTGCCGAACCCGCGTCGGAACTCGCCCCCAGGAACCATCCTTGGCCGCGAGCAGAAGACGTGGTTCAAGGAGACCGTCCGCCGAAGCAACGCAACGTGGAAGATCTGGGGCAACTCGGTGCCGCTGCTTCCGCTCCGACTCGATCTTCATCACTTAGACCCGGAAAAGGGCCACGAACTCGCGTTCACCACCGATTGCTGGGACGGATACCCAACGGAGCGAGGCGAGTTGCTTCGTTTCCTCGCGGAGCACCGCATTCCGAACTTCGTTTCCCTGACCGGAGACCATCACGCGCACTTCGCCGGCTCCCTCGCCGTTGACTTCGACGCCGAGGATCCCCGCTGGGTTGGAGCGGAATTCGCCGTCGCGGGCATCAGTTCCCAGAGCGTTTGGGAAGGCGTACTGGCCTACACGCCGAAGGACAGCCCGCTGCGGCCTTTGACGGCGTTTGATGCCCGTCCTTTCGGAGGCGCCGAGGCCGCCACCGCCAACCTCAACACCACCTTCCTCTGGGGCGCACGCGCGGCGGTCGCCGCCGCACGCACCGGCGATCTCGCCGCCGCCGCCGCCGAGCGCAATCCACGACAGAACCGCCACCTCGCCTACTGCGACACCGCCGGCTACGGGATCGGCATCGCCCGTTTCTCGGCTTCCGACACCCGCGTCGACTTCATCGGCATCCGCCCGCCGCTCGAACCGCGGGGCGAAGCTGGCGGGGACGTCCTCCGCCGCGTCCGCTTCGTGCTTCCTCTCTGGCGTTCCGGCGAGGAGGCACCCATGCTTCGCGCTCCCGAGGTCGATGGTCCTCGACCTTTCCCGCTGACATGATCCACCGCCTGCTCTGCCTTCTCGCGCTTGTCGGCCTTACTCTCCCCTCCCTTGCCGCGCCGCGCCCCATCGTCATCGCCCACCGCGGCGCCTCCGGCTATCTGCCGGAGCACACCCTCGAGTCCGCCGCCTATGCGCACGCCCTCGGCGCCGATTTCATCGAGCAGGACGTGGTTCTCTCCAAGGACGGCGTCCTCGTGGTCATCCACGACATCCACTTGGAGGCAACAACCGACGTCGCCACCCGCCACCCGGAACGGCGGCGGGCCGATGGCCGGTGGTACGCGATCGATTTCTCCTGGGATGAGCTCCGCCAGTTGCGGGTCCGTGAGCGCGTTAACCCGCGCACCGGCCAACCGGTCTTCCCGGTCCGTTTCCCCCAACAGGCGGACAGCACCTTCCGTCTCTGCACGCTCGGCGAACAGATCGAATTGATCCGCGGCCTGAACCAGTCCACCGGCCGCCAGACCGGCATTTACGTGGAGTTCAAGGATCCGGCATGGCACGCGGCCGAGGGTCGCAATCTGGGCGCGGCCTTGCTCGACGAACTCCGCCGCCATGGGTTCACTCGGCGTGAGGATCCCGTCTTCGTGCAATGCTTCGACCCGGTCGCCCTGCGCGCGCTGCGCACGGTCCATCATACCGAGCTCCGGCTGGTCCAGCTGCTGGGGGACAATTCCTGGAAGGAATCATCCGCCGACTACGATGCCCTCCAGACGGAGGAGGGGTTGCGCAACGTGGCATCGTACGCGATCGGCATCGGGCCGCACCTCGGCCAGATCCTGCAGCGCGGGCCGGAGGGGACCGCCGTCGCCACGCCCTTGATTGAACGAGCCCACCGCGCTGGGCTTGTCGTTCACCCCTACACGCTGCGCACCGATGCACTGCCGCCGGGGATTCCGAGCATCGATGCCTTGCTTCATCTCACGCTCGATGTCGTCCACGCCGACGGCGTCTTCATCGATCAACCCGACGCGGCGGTCCGCTACCTCGACCGCGTCGCCCCGCCCGGCCTCACGCCGGGTTCGTCGGTAAACACTCCGCGATGACCGCTGCGCTCTCCTTCCAGCAGCCCCCCCTCGGCTCAGCGTTGTGCTGCCCTGCGAGATCGCTCCAATGATTTCTCCTTTCCAATCCCTGACTCCCATGTTCGGACCCCAGCGTTCCCTCCTGCGCACCGTCACGATCGCATTAGCCCTGCTCGCCTCCTCGCTGCGCGCGCACGACGGGGCGCACGATCACCCGCCCCGGCCGATGCCGCTCGGCGATCTGCATCGCACCACCGCCATGCCGGATCGCATCGTCCTCACGTGGTCCGGAGATCCGGCGACATCGCAAGCCGTCACGTGGCGCACCTCCATCGAGGTCAAGCGCGCCCTCGCGCAGCTCGCCCTTGCCTCAGATGGTCCCCAGGGCGGCGGCGCCGACCATCCGGCCGCGACGGTACGCTTCGAGAGCAGTCTCGGGCCGGCCCACTACCATTCCGTTGAGTTCACCGGCCTCACCCCGAATGCGCTCTACGCCTACCGCGTCGGGGATGGGGTAAACTGGAGCGAATGGTTCCACTTCCGCACCGCCCGCCGCGACGCGGCGCCGTTCACGTTCGTCTACTTCGGCGACGCCCAGAACGATCTTCGCACCCACTGGTCGCGCGTCTTTCGCGAGGCGTTCCGCGAGGCCCCGCGCGCCGCCTTCACGCTGCACGCCGGCGACCTGATCAACCGCGCCCAGCACGACCACGAGTGGGGCGAGTGGTTCGCCGCTCCGGCCTGGGTCAACGGCACCATCCCGGTCATCGCCACACCGGGTAATCACGAGTACTTCAACCTCGGCGCCGGACCGGAAAGCGAGCGCCTGTGGAACACCAAGGACGGCCAGACCGTCGCCGTCACGATCGCCTACTCCCCGATCGTCGACTCGGCCGGCAAGGAGACCGGCTACACCGTCGACGCCCGGAGCGCGGATGGCCGCACCGCCCGGGTCACGCTCTCGAAGCCGGGCAACTTCTTGTCGGTCGACGCGGGCTTCACGGCCCTGACCGGCTTTACGATGGAAGACCTGCGCGACCGCGAGCCCGACAACCCACCCCTGCGCGACCGCGTCGCCAAACCGGGCAAACGCACGCTTTCCACGCACTGGGCGCCGCAGTTCGCCCTACCGCGGAACGGCCCGGCCGGACTCGAGGAGACCGTCTACTTCATCGACTACCAAGGAGCACGCATCATCAGCCTCAACTCCAACGAGCGCCACGAGGACCAAGTGCCGTGGTTGCGCCGGGTGCTCGCCGAGAATCCGCAGCGCTGGACGATCATCACCTTCCACCACCCCGTCTTTTCGCCGGCCCGCGGCCGCGACAATGCCCGCCTGCGCGAGGTGTGGAAGCCCGTGCTCGACGAGTTCCGCGTTGATCTCGTGCTCACCGGACACGACCACACCTACGCCCGGAGCGGCGATGTCTCCGCGCGCCCGGGCGGCGTGCCCGTCGGCACGAAGAACGTGCCCTCCGGCTTCAACCAGGTCTACGATCCCGCCGTCGGCACGGTTTATGTGGTCTCGGTCTCCGGACCGAAGATGTACGATCTAACGGACGCGACGTGGGCGGTCCGCTCCGCCGAGGACACGCAACTCTTCCAGATCATCACCGTCGACGGCGACGAACTCCGCTACGTTGCCCGAACCGCAACGAGTCGTCTCTACGACCAGTTCACGCTCACGAAGCAAGGCTCCGGAAAGCCGAACCGATTGACCGAAGCCTTGCCGCCCGAGCGGCGCCGCGCCCGCTGACGTCCCCGACTTGGGTCGGAGGAACGCTGATCGCCCCGGGCGGGGGGCGGCCTTCGCGACCGCCTCGCTGCTGTCTTTCGAGACCTCAGCGCTCCCCCGCTGACGCCTTCCGGCAAAAAAAAGCCCTTGGGCTCGAGCCCAAGGGCAAAATCATTGCCTGGGGATGAAGGGATTACTTCACCGAATTGAACTGAGACTGCACGATCGCCATGCCCAGCGGTCCGAGGAAAATCAGGAGCAGCGCCGCCGCAAAGCCGTTCATCGCGCCCACCTTGCCCACACCGATGCACCACTTGATGAACCAGTAGAGCGAAACGATCGGGATGATCATCAGCCACGCGGTAGGGACGTCAGCACCACGGCGGCGCATCTCTCGGCCGGCCTTCACGTACCAAACAATCGCGTAGATACCAAAGGTGATCAGAACGAGAACAAAGACGAGGAACGGATTCTTGTTAGTCATTGATGAGTTTGGGTTTACCCCGCGATGAAACACCCCTTAGCACAATTTTAGCAATAATTTTATAATTGATGAGGGAGGCAGTGGCTGGGGTCAGGCCCCGCCCGGCAAGGAGCGATTTCGTCCGGCCCTGAACGTCTGGGGCCTGGCGGCGAAGGACGTGACAACGCCGGCGCAGCGATCCGGGCATGAGGCCCGTCACGCGGACCCAGGCTCTCTCCCGGCTTTTCTCGGCGGGCCGGATCGTCCACGCTCGACCCATGCTCACCAGACGGCGGCACTCATCGCTCGGATGCCCTGGGCGGCGACTGGGTTTGGTCATCATCGTCTCGTTCTTTAGCGTCGCCGGCCTCGTCCGCGGGGAGGTCCCCGCCCCCACGATTGGAGTGACCCGCACCCTTGAGGCTCCGTTGATTACGCCCGATCTGCTGCCGGGCGATGACGGGCGGAGCATCAATGGACCCTCGTTGATCCGCATGCCACCGTGGGTCGATCAGTCCGGAGGGCGGTATCACTTGTATTTTGCGCACCACAACGGGAAATACATCCGCCTCGCGTTCGCGGACCGACCGGAGGGCCCCTGGACGCTCCATCCCGGCGGCATCCTTCCCATCGAGGAACAACGGGCGCTACGCGGCCACATTGCTTCACCGGAGGCAGTGATCGACCACGAGAGCCGGCAGATCTTTTTGTTTTATCACGGTGTGCCGCGAGAAGGCGGACCGCAGATGACATCGGTCGCGGTCTCCCGGGATGGCCGTACCTTCACCGACCTCGGCACCATCGTGGGCCCGGCCTACCTCCGCGTATTCCGTCATGGCGGTGCGTGGTACGGACTCAACCACTCCGGCGTACTGGGCCGCGCCCGGAAGCTCGGCGCACCCTTCGAGCCCGTGGCGACGATCATTGGACCGGACATCGCGGCGGCGGTGGATCCCGCGTTGCGCGGTGAACCTGGAGCCCCGCCGCAGGCGGGACGCCCCACGACCGGCGACGCGCGTTATGGGCTGAGGCACGTCGGACTCGATCTCTACGGCGATCAACTCTTCGTGTACTTCTCGTGCGTGGGCCATCGTCCGGAACGGATTCTTTGCACCGTTGTTCCCCTCACAGGTCCGCCCGAGACCTGGCGCGCGCGCGGGGTGATCGAAGTACTCCGCCCGGAACGTCCGTGGGAAGGAACCGACCTTCCCCTCGCCTACTCCCGCGGTGGAAGTACGATCAAGCACGGCGACGACCGGGTGCACGAACTTCGCGACCCCGCGGTGTGGCGTGAAGGAGATACCGCTTGGTTGCTCTACTCGATCGCGGGCGAAGCCGGCCTCGGCATCGTCAACCTCCACATCAGCTTTCCGAAGGCAGCGAAGACCGTTGCCTTGGAGTAAGCCGTCCAAGGCGAGCGCGCCGAAAAGCGCCTACGCCGCGACGATGGCACCGCCCAGCGAACGGGAACTGAGGATTTCGCAACTTCACGTCTTTTAGACGACGGCTTCTCGTGGGCTTCACGCAAGATGTGCTACCTTCTGCTCGCACTCGCCCGTGGGGGCGCGCCCTACGTCCTGACGACTTTTCCCTCACCCACCATGTCTACTTCTACTCTCGCCGGCCGCCGCACCGTCCTCTTTGCCCTGCTCTCCTGGTTCGTCTTCAGCTCCACCCTCCACGCGGCAAAGCTTCCCCGCACGCCCGCGTCGCTCACGGAGGACGGAGTACGTTTCGAGCGCGTCGGAGAGAAGACATTTCGCTGGATGGCGGTGATCAAGGTCTACGACGCCGCCCTCCACCTCGCTCCCGGGGAATCGACCCAGCGCATCTTCGCTGACATGCCGACCCGGCTGCAGCTCAGCTACCATCGCGGCTTCAAGGCCACTGAAATCATCCAGGGAGGAGACACGCTCCTCGCTCGCAATGTCGATGCTGCCGCGCTCGAGGCTCTGCGCCCACGGCTTCAAACGCTCAATGCCGTCTACCGCGACGTGAAGCCCGGCGATAGCTACACCCTCACCTATGTGCCAGGACGCGGTACCACGCTCCGGCTCAATGGCGAACCATTGATCACCATTCCCGGCCACGACTTCGCGGCTGCCTACTTCCGAATCTGGCTCGGCGACGATCCGATCAGTCCATCGCTCCGCGATACGCTGCTCGGCCGCTAATTCCTGCCGAGCGCGCGCTCACGCGAGACCTTCCGCTCCTCTCTCCTCACTTCATCCACCCCCATGATCCTCTTCCTCCGCGCTCTCTTCATCTTCGTTCTCGCCGCCATGACCTGGGGCACGCTGCGCGCCAGCTTCGCGCAGGCCCTGTTCGACATCCCACCGGAGGTGTACCGGAACCCGTGGTTCCAAGTCACCCTGCTCGATGCCTACTTCGCTTTCCTCACTTTCTTTGTGTGGGTCGCCTGGAAGGAAACGCGGAGCGTCACCCGCGTGCTCTGGGGCGTGGCGATCGTCCTCTGGGGCAACTTCGCCATGGCGGCCTACCTGTTGCGGGAGCTGTTCCGGGTGCCGACCCAAGGCTCCCTTGCGGAGGTCTTCGCATCGCGGCGCGACAGTGGACTTGCGTGGCCGTCCGCCTTTGTGGCGCTCGGGGTAGCCGTCTACCTGTTGGGGGCAAAGAATCTTCTGTTCCCCGCGTCATGAACGACGTGTCCGCGCCCCCCATGGCGACCGCCGTCCAGGATCCGGCGCCCTCCTTCTGGCGTCGTCGCCTGCTCACGCCGCTCCGCGCCGTGCTGATGCAAGGCGTCACTCCAGACCGGCTGTCCTTCACACTCGGCCTCGGCGCGGTGTGCTCCCTCTTCCCATTTCTCGGGACGACCACTGCGCTCAACTTCGCGATGGGCTTTTGGCTACGTCTGAACCAACCCATTCTCCAGACCCTCAACCAACTCCTCGGCCCCGTGCAACTTGGGATGATACTCGTCTACGTGCGCCTCGGGGAGGTCGTATGGGGAGCGTCCGACACGGATCGTTTCAGCATCGCTGAAATGATCGGAGCCTTCTCTGAACTCTCGATCACCGACTTTCTTGCCCGCTTCGGCTGGGCGGGTCTCCACGCCTTCACCGCTTGGGCGATCACCGCCCCGGTCTTGCTCGCCGCCGTGTACTTCCCGCTACGCCCCGTCCTGCGTCGACTCGCCTCGCGCGCGGGAGCGAGCGGTTCCCGCTGACCCTCATCTGCTGAACACTCTCCCATGCCCCTACTGCTGCAAGTTCTGGTTGCCTTCGTCCTCCTCGCCGCGCTCTTCGGCATGGCGTTCCGGATCTGCCGACGTTTCGACAATTACGGTTTCGTCGATGTCGTCTGGTCCTACGCCTTCGGCCTTGTCGCCGTAATCTACAGCGTAGTCGGCACCGGTTGGCCGACTCGCCGCGTGCTGCTCGCGGTGCTGGTCGGCGCATGGAGCCTTCGCCTCGGGTCACACCTGCTGCGTCGTCTGGCGAAGCACCATCCCGCCGAGGATCCACGCTACGCGGCGATGCGCCAGCGCTGGACCGGAGAGGTGGAGCGCCGCATGTCGATCTTCTTCCAACAACAAGCCGCCTCGGTGGTCGTGCTGGGCTTGCCGTTTCTTCTCATCGCCGCCAACCCGCGTCCGGAACTTGCGTGGGTGGAGTGGATCGCGCTCGGACTCTGGGCGGTGGCCGTCATCGGGGAGGCCGTGGCCGATGCCCAGCTCGCGGCCTTTAAACGCTTGCCACAGTCCCGGGGCGCAGTGTGCACCCGCGGCCTCTGGCGCTACAGTCGACACCCCAACTACTTCTTCGAGTGGCTAATCTGGGTGAGCTACGCGGTGTTCGCCCTCTCCGCTCCGTGGGGCTGGATCGGCCTCATCGCCCCCGCTTCCATCCTCTACCTACTGCTCCGCGTCACCGGGATCCCCCTGACCGAGCAACAGTCCATCCGCAGCAAGGGAGCCGCCTATCTCCGCTACCAGCAAACTACGTCGGCGTTTGTGCCGTGGTTTCCGCGGCAAGATCCGAGTCCCCGCACCCCGTAAACCGTTGCTTGCCCTTCCCCCTCCACCCCAAAACACCGGCGTTCGCGCCACTCCACATCCTTCCCGTGAAGCATTTCTCATCAGTCCCTGCCATCGCCCTCGCGACGCTGCTCCTCCCGTGCGCCATGCTAGTCTCCGCCTGCCAAACCGCCCCGGCGGGTTCAGTCGCTTCCTCTCCTGCGCCCCTTCGCGCGCTTGATCGCAGCATCGACCTGGAGCGTTTCATGGGCGACTGGTACGTCCTCGCCCACATTCCAACCTTCATCGAGAAGGAAGCCTACAATGCGGTCGAACGCTACGAACTCGCTGCCGACGGCACGATCCCGACCACCTTCTTTTTCAATCAGGGAAGCTTCGACGGACCACTCAAGACGTATCGCCCGCGCGGATTCATCTACAATCAGGAGACACGCACGGAGTGGCGCATGCGCTTCGTGTGGCCCTTCAAGGCGAGCTATCTGATTGTCGATCTGGATCCGAACTATGAAACGGTTATCATCGGAGTGCCGAACCGTCGCTACGCTTGGATCATGTCGCGCACGAAGTTCATCCCGGAGCCGCGCTACCAAGAACTCGTGGCACGCCTCGCGGAGACTGGACACGATGTGACCAAGCTCCGCCGCATTCCTCAGCGCTGATTCCGCCACCACGCTTTTCGCCTGCGGCGCAAATGAGGAACCTAGATCTCCAGCCGAGCACCCGAGGCACCTGAACTCGACCGCGACATTTCGGGGCCGGAGTATCTCGGGGACGGCAGTAGGAGTTGCATTACGCCCCGGCGCAAGGATCCATCACCCTCACGCAGCCCGCGAGCGCGACCCGCCTAGGCCTCGTTTCTCGCAGCGCCACCATCGCCGCATTGCACCTTCGCCGCAGTACAATCCGCGTCGCCATGAAGAACCAGTAAGCGTGCCTCCGACCCAGCGAACGCTCATTAGCGCGGCAGTTGCCGTGCCACGTCGACGCCGACTGACACCGATGCCGGAATGCGGTTGAGCGTATAGTATGCCCGGTTGTAACGGAGGGCCTGTCCGGTCGCCGAGCGCAGAGCGCCCAGCACGAGTTCATGCACGTAGCCGCGGCGCAATTCGCCACATCGCAGGGTTACCTGCCGCCGATCCGCGCTCATCTCCACGTGCTCCACCGCTACTGGCCGAGGATCCGTCTCGGGACTCCCGTACGCCTGGCGATAAAGGTAGGTGTAGCTGGTCATGGTGAACAGCCCCGGCTCCAGCGCGACATCGGCAGCCAAAGGCTCCGTAAAGGTCAGGCGAAATCCATCTGGCGTGGCCTCCATACTCTGGACCTCAAAGGGCGTTTTCCCCGTCCACCGGATCCGCTCCAGACCGAACGAGCGCGAGCCGAGCGAATTCCAGCCGCGGTTCGATTCCCCAACGATCATCGATCCATCAGGCAGGAACGCCATCTGGAGCACGGCCGACTGCAGTTGGTCCATGAAGGGGAAGCAGGCACCTTGGTACTCCCCGTCGACCTTCTCCAAAAAGACGCGGTTCACCTGGGCGAGCGTGAAGTCACCGATGAAAAGTTGGCCAGCGAAGGGCCCAAAGGCGCCGCCGGTCACGTCACAGATGATTCCCGTCGTGCTCTGCCCCATCTTCACGTACGGAAACCAGACCGCAGGGAGTGCGAAACCGGGAATGCGCTCCGCCGCCTCCACCACCGTGAGTCCCACCGGCAACGTTCCGGGATCGCGCACCGGCGATTCGGGGCGACGGGTATCGGGAATGGACTCGGCATGCCCGTAGAACTTTCCGGGCTGCAGATGGATCAGCGGGCATGTGCCCCACCAATTACCCTGCTGGTCGGTCGCGAACACGTCGCCGGCAAGGTTCACCCCGAGACCAAAAGGCGAACGAAGGCCCGCGGCCACGGGTTGCAGATCGCCGCCGGGCGCCTGGCGCATCGCCCAGCCGCGCCACAGGGGCGGACCCGCGCGGTGACCGGTGATCTTCGCGGGAGATCCGATCGTTACGTTCAGCGTGACCCAGAGGTTGCCGTCACGGTCAAACACCGGCCCATACGCGTACTCGTGGTAGTTGCCTGAGATGCCCCACCCCTTAGCGGCCGTTTCATACGTGTCCGCCACGCCGTCGCCGTCGCGGTCCTCGATTCGCGTAATCTCGCTGCGCTGCGCCGTGTAGAGCGCCCCGTCGTGCCACGCGAGGCCAAGCGGCTCATGGAGAGCACCGGCAAACCGCCGGAAACGCGCCTGAGCCGGATCATCGAGCGGATTCTCCAGGATCCATACCTCGCCTTTGCGGAGCGCGAGAGCAGCCCGGCCATCCGGTAGCACCGCGATGCCGCTGACCTCGAACTTGCTCTCCGTCGGCAGGGCGTAAGGCAGTCGTTCGTAGGCCACCGAAGGCGTTACGACCTCCGCACGGGTGGGCGCTGCCCCGGCCGCCAGCAGCAGCAACCCGAGAATCCGGAAGCCCCACTGGGCCCGTTCCCGCAAACCGCACCACATTGGGTGGCCTGAGTCCTGATGCGTCACGGACTGGAACGTCATGGGTTGATTCATGGGAGCGCCTCCTCCAGACGCGCCTCGCCGGCGGCGTCAAATGAAACAGGCTGCGGCTCCGCGCCGGGTGCGGCTCCGCGGAAAAGCCAGCCCGGTCCGCCGCCCCTCACTACAAGGGTGCGCCGATAGCCACCGGCTTCCCCGGGGCGCAGCGTATCTTCGACGCGCAGTGGCCCGAGGTCGTAACGGAACGTCGGCACGCCATCCGCCCCGAGCGCATACCCACGGTAGCGGGCGCTCTCCGACGCCGGCGCGTCCGCCGCCAGCGATGTTCCGACGCGCACGAACGCCGTCCACGGGGGCAAGACCGTGACCTCCTCACCCAGCGGGCGTGCCGGGGTCATCGCCCGCTCTTCCCACGTGGTCAAGGCATCCAAGAAGCGGCCGCGCCACGTCAGCGCCCAGCGCACTTCCCGCGCATCAAAGGCGGCATGCCGGCCCGAGGGGCTACCCACGGCCACCGCCTCGAGGCCAGCTCCCTCCAGGAACGTGCGGAAGACGACCGTGCGTCCCATTTCCTCCGGCTTGAGTTCATACTCTCCCGTCCGCAACAGACCTTCCGGAAGTAGTTGTTGCTCGATTTCCTTAAGATAGGTCCAGAGTTGCTCGATTTCCTGATCCGCCTTTTCCCGACCCATGAACATCGGGGGCATGAGGGTTCCCGGTTGTACTGACTGAGGATTGAGGAGCAACTCCTTGAAGTACTCCGGGCGGAGCCGATCCACGGTGTGTGTGAGGGGAACGGCGGAGACGCCAATCGCGGGACGGTCACGCAATCCGTGGCAGGTGATGCAGCCGAGTCCTCCGTCCTGGGTGCCCATCAGCCGGCGGCCGTAGGCCGAGCGCTGGTGGAGTTGGCGCCCGCTCACGTCGATCACCACCGCTGGAGTCCTCCGGTCCGCTTCTTCCCAGGTATCCAGCACGGGCTCGCACACATCGCGCCCGAACGCCGGCATGCGCGCGACCTGATAGGGCCGGACCTCTCCGCCCCCCTCCCAGAGCAGCTTGGCCCACCACGAACGCGTCAGCTTACGCCCGGTGTGATCGAGCGCCGGCGGCAGGCTTCCCATTTCCCCGAGGGAATGGGCTCCGGTGTCCGTGACCGCGAAAAAGCCTGCCCGCGCAGCCTCTACACCACCGCGGCCGTCGCGGCTGTGACAAGCGTAACAATTCATGCGAGCCATGAAGCGTTCGACCTCCCGGCGGGGCTCCGCCTGAAGGAAGGCGGCGTCCGCGCCAATCCGCCGCAGGGCTGCGACCACCGCACGCCGCTGCTCACCATCGAGCCGGAAGTGCGGCACCGCAGATGAGGGAGCATCCGCCAAGCAACCGCGGGCGAGCGACTCACCGGAGCCGGTCAGGTCCGGTCCGCGACGCACCGTTTCCACCGGAGCAACTGTCTCTCCTCCCTCATCCGCCACATGACAGGACACACACCCACGTTCCGTAAACAGGCGTCGTCCCTCCGCGAGGAGGAGCGTCGGCGCCTCCGGCCCTTGAACACTGGCCACGACCTCACGGTCCCGCTGCAGATAAGCCGCGATGTCCGCTGCTTCAGCGGGCGTAAGGTGACTGTCCGGCATCCGGCCGGAGGGCCGAACCGTCAGGGGATCCACGAGAAAGCGCACGAGGGCGGAGCGACTGTACTGCTCCCCCAGTGCCAGCGGCACCGCGGCGGCGGGCGGAGGCGGCGCCGATTCACCGAGGGTGCCCGCCGGCACCGACTTCGTGTCGGCTCCGTGGCAGGCAACGCATCCAACCGAATGATACAAGGACCGACCCGATTCGACTCCTCCGGCGATGAGATCCGCATCTTCGTGCGGACTACCCAACGACCCCAAGTACGCCGCAAGCGCCCGCACCTCGTCAGGCGCCAGCGAGATGTCCGGCATCACCGTGCCTGGTTTCACCTTACTCGGCTGCGTAAGGAAGGCCGCTAACGATTCCGTCGAGAGGCGTGCGCCCACGTCGCTCAGCGAGAGCCTCGCCCTTTCGGGAAGACTCCCCAGCCCCGGGAGCCGATGGCAAGCGACACAATTGAGTTCGCTGAGCAGCAGTAATCCGCCCTCCGCCAAAGCAGCGTCCTCCAACGCCCCACGATGAAAACGCTCGAAGCCGGCCACGACGGGCGCGGGGCTCGCACCCGCTGACACCGCGAGTCCCAGCCCGACCCCGGCAAGGATCCGCCGAATTCCCTGCGCGTATTCGATGAGACGCATGGCGATCAGCGGGACACCACCTTCAAGACCGTTTCAAGATGCACGCGGGCGCGATTGATCTCTTCCGTGACCTGAGAGGCCGTCTCACGGATCGGCCGCCCCCGGGGCGTCGGATGCATGAAGATTTCGGTCCATCCGGAAAAACGGATGTCGTACAACGCCCGCAGCAAGGGAGCCCAGTCGAGCGGTCCGCGCCCCGGCAGTTGCATCAACTCCTCCTCGATCGGCATCGGCTTCATGCAACCCTTTCCGTACTCCCAACCGTAGAACAATGCTAAGCGATCAGCGAGTTCTCGGATCAGCCCGGCCAGCAGCGCCGGATCCTGCGGCAGGTGATACGGCGCGAGGGCGACGCCGAGCGGTAGCCCGACCGAAAAGTCTCGGAGCCAGCGTAGCGAGTCCGGCTCGTTGATGAGCGTGCTGCTGTGGTTCTCGATGGCGATCTGCACCCCGGCCGCACCCGCGCGGTCGAGCGTCGGCCGCATCGCCTCCACGAAGTGTTTCACCGCCTGCTTGAGCGCGGCACCCTTCAGGCCCACCTCACCCTTGGCGCCCGTCACAATCAGACGGGCTCCGTGGGATCGGACAAAGTCGATCTCCTGATCCAACCCGAATGGTCCCAGATCAAATCGCGTGGTGAGCGCCAGCGCCACGTGGTGACGCTCGAGCGTTCGCACCAAGCGCTCCCGGCCCCAAGCATCCGCCTCCTCACGCTGCGTGCCGTGACGCCGCGGCCAGAGATCAATGGCGGAGGAACCCTGTTGACCGACTTCGGGGAGGATTTCGTCGAGCGAGAGACCACCGTAGAGACTAGAAGCCACGACGTACTTGAGCGCGAACGCGGGCGACGCGGCCGCAGTCCGCCCCGTGGCAACCGTCGCCATCGCCGCCGCCGACAAGGCGGCCTCACGCAAGAAGGTTCGCCGCGAAACCGCGGACAACGGACGCCGATTCATGGGATGGGACATGGCGGACGGAGAGGCAGGCTTCGGGGTCGTAGCTCGGTGTCTAGGTCAGACTCAAAGCAAGCTGACCTCAGGGCGCCGTGAGGATTTGCGCCTATTGTCATTTGTCAACAATCATCGAATGGAAACGGGATTGCCTTCCCGACGGTCGCTGATTGCCCTTCCCGTCTGATGAAGCTGGCCTCCAACCTGCAAGAACAGGTCGCATCGCACCTGCGGCGACGTATTCTTTCTGGCCAGCTTTTGCCTGGCACACCGCTCCGCGAACAGACGCTCGCGCTTGAGTTCGGCATCAGCCGCGGTCCCATCCGCGACGCGCTCCTGCACCTCACCAAAGAGGGCCTGCTCGTGGCAAAACCGAACGTCGGCGTGAAGGTCGCCGCCGAGCCGTCGGGCTTCAAACGTCACGTGATCGTGCATCTGCGGCGCGAGATCGAGGCATCCGCCATCACGGCTTGGTTTGAGACGCGCGATCCACACCTACTCCGCCGGCTCGACGACAATCTGGCGCTGTACCGCGAAGCGTGTGGGGGGAGCGACCTCGGGCAGGTCGTCGAACTCGACATGGCGTTTCACCGTCTGATCGTCGAGACCGCCGACAAGGGGAGCCTCGTGGACCTCTGGCTGCCCATCATGCTTCGGATGTTCCTGCGCTACTCAAGACACCGCGATCTCATGGAAAGCTACCACGAGCACGCGAGCATCGTCCGCGCCATGCACGCAGGACGCGAATGGGAAGCGCTCGAGGCGCTCAAGAGCCACATTGTGTGACGCATCGGTTCGGCGTCGTCCGCGTCGCTGCGGCACGCCGAGTTGGGTCGACGAAAACCAGACGCGCTCGACTCGCGTTTCGGTCGGAGCAAGCCACAAGAGGCAGCGAAGCCGCGGGCGCGAAGCCCGACACGCTCCACCCGTGGATCACGGACTAGGGAGCAACCGCCGCCGAGACCGCTGCGGCGGTGTGCACGATGCCGCTGGATTCAAGGTCCGCGACCCGTTCGGCAGAATACCCGAACTCCAGCAACACCTCTCGCGTATGAGCGCCAAGTTCCGGCGCGAATACGCGCGGCTGCGGGGGCGTGCCGTAAAGCCGGACCGGCGTCCCGAGCAGGCGGAGAGATCCGCCCGCCGGATGATCCATGTCGACGACCATCTGGTTGGCCTGTAGCTGCGCATCATCCGCCGCCTCGACGATGGTGTTGATGCGAGCGCAGAGCACACCCTTGGCCTCGAGTTCAGCGAGCCACTCCGCCGTCGTGCGCTCGCGCAGACGCGCCGCGAGCAACCCATTCAGCTCCCCGCGGTTTCGCTCCTGCAATGCGAACGTACGGAAACGTTCATCCAGCGACAGGTCACCAAGGCCCAGCGCAACCGAAATGTCCCGAAGTGCATTCTCGCTGAATACGGGCGAAATCTCGATGTAGCCGTCGCGCGTCGCGAACGATTTGTCGATGGTGCTCTCGTTGGCGATCACGCCTGAAACCTCCGTGATTCGTTCCGCGTTCATCTCCGCCGGCCCCTCCCACGAGTGCGCGTGGAACGCGACACTCAGGAGGTCGGTCGTCACCCGCTGTCCACGCCCCGTCCGCACCCGCGCCAGCAACGCCATCAGGATCCCCTGCATCAGCATGAGGCCCGCCGCGTAGTCCGCCGAGATGCCCGCCGGAATCGGAGGCTTGGCCCGATCCGGTTGCACGAACCAGCCCGCCTCGGCTCGCGCCATGAGGTCGTGCCCGCCTCGCGCGCGATCCGCGGACGGTCCACGGTCACCCCAACCACCCGACCAAGCATAGACGAGCCTCGGGTTAATCCGCGAAAGATCCTCGTAGCCGAAACCCAGTTTCTCCATGACGCCCGCCCGGAAGTTGTGCACGACCACATCCGCCTTCGCTGCGAGGTCGTAAACCGCCTGGCGGCCCTGCGGGTTCTTCACGTCGATTGCCACGCTGCGCTTGTTCCGATTTAGGCCGGCAAACGGCAGGCTCACGCCATGCACGAACGGCCCCCAGCGACGGCTCCAGTCGCCCGCCCCGGGTCGCTCAATCTTGATCACATCGGCCCCATAGTCGGCCAGGATCTGGGTGCCGACAGGACCCTGATAAACGTGCGTGAAATCGAGAACGCGGATACCGCTCAGCGCCGACTCGGGAGGATGCATCGTCGCGATGCTGCGCGGTCTGATTGTATTTTGTCAACAATACGTTTGACATCGGGTCCCTTCTCGCTCCGCCTGCGCTTCACCGCTCCCGCAACATGCGCACCGAGGTCCAACTTTCGTATCGCGACGCGATCGCGCACGTCACCCTGGTTCCACCGGAGGGCAAGCCCCCAACGCTCGACGCCGGAGTGATCGATGCGCTCGACGCTGCGTGTGCCGAGATCGAGAGCCGCGCCGACACGCTGGTTGCCGTAGTGCTCCGGAGTCACTCTGCCCGGTTCTTCTGCGCCGGTGCCAACCTCAACGTGATGGAAACCATCACCGCCTCGACCGTCGCGGCGTGGGTGCACCGCGGACACCAGGTGATGAACCGCCTCGAGGCGCTGCCCCTCCCCGTCGTTGCCGTGATCGAGGGCTACGCGCTCGGTGGCGGTCTGGAACTGGCGATGGCCTGCGATCTCATTTTCGCCGCGAGCACCGCGCACTTTGGTCAGACGGAGGTGAAGCTCGGCCTCGTCACAGGCTGGGGCGGGTGCTACCGACTCGCCCGCCGCGTCGGGCTCCCACGCGCCAAGGAGCTCGCCTTCACCGCCCGCATGATTGATGCCGACGAAGCCGCCCGGATTGGGCTCGTTGACTGGTCGGGGCCGGCCGCCGACCTCCCCGCCCGTCTGGACGCCTTCACCTCGGCGGTCGCGGCCAACAGCCGCTCCGCGATCCGGGAGACGAAGGCGATTCTCTCGACCTGCAGCGCCTCCTCCCTCGCCGAGAACGCCTCGATCGAGGCCGCCGCGTCCGAGCGTTGCCTCTCCTCCGGCGACGCCGCCCTCCGCCTCGCCCAGTTCTTCGCCGCGCGCCGCGCGCCCAAGAGCGGACACTGAGGCTCCCGCCCCTGGCATCGTCGCGCCCGCTGGGCGCCGTTTCTCCCTCGTCCCAAACTCACTCCATTCGCTCGCACGCCGCCGACCACGTGTCGTTTGTTAACAATTCGCCTTGACCCGATTGTTGACAATTTCTAGCCACTCCCTGCGCCCGGCCGCCCTTCGCGGGCCCCGTCTGGCCCGTTACCTCCAGAACCACGCCGACGTCGCGTCTTGTCCCTCGCCCACAACCCCTCGCGCTGCGAATCCGCTCCGCGAAGCCCCGAAGACTTTCCCGTTCTCCCTCCCCTAACCCCATGACACCACACCGCCAACCCACGCAACAACGCCGCAGTGCCCTGATCGCTGCCGTCCTCGCGTTCGCTCCCTGCGCCTCCCTGCCCGCCCAACAGGCCCCGAAGCCCGCGGGTGAGGAAACGCCCGTCACACTCGATGTCTTCACCGTGCGGGAGAACCCCGCACGCGCGTACGGTTCTTCGAACCTCGCGTCGGCCACACGACTCAACACACCGGCTGAGAACGTGCCGCAGACCATCAGCGTGCTAAACGAGAACCTGCTGAAGGACATCTCGGCTTTCTCGTACGAGCAGGCGGTACGCTACACCCCCGGCGTCACGCAGCGCCAAAACGTGCGCGATGGCAGTGTCATCCGCGGCTTCATCGTCTCCAACCGGTACCGGAACGGGTTCCTCGTTCCCGGCTTCGAAACCGACATGATCAATGTCGACCGGATCGAAATCATCAAGGGGCCGTCCGCGTCAATCGCCGGTTCCTCCGAGTCCGGTGGATACGTCAACATCATCACTAAGCGGCCCCAGATGAAGGAAGCAGTCGTAGGGACCGCGACGATGGGATCCCGTGGCTTCCTTCGTGGCACGATCGACGCCACCGGCCCGATCGCCGGAACCACCATGGCGTACCGGCTGAACGCGGTGCACCTCACCTCGGACAGTTTTCGCGACAACGAGAAGCTCCGCAAGACGGCGCTCTACCCGTCGTTCCTGTGGCAGGTCTCAAGCAAGACCCAGATTTCGGTGGACCTGGAATACTATGACGGCCTCACCCCGGGCGGCTTCAGCACGCCCTACATCGCTCCGGTCAATACCGTCAGCCAGACGAGCGCCATCAGCGTGCCGCAAGCCGTCGTCGTGCCAGCGGGCGTGACACCCCGCTTCCAACTCGGCCAGTGGGCTCCCATGTCACTCAACTCCAGCGGTGAACCTGGTATGGGCTTCTACGCCGATCTCTATTCTGTTTTCACCACGATTACCCACCAGTTCAACGACGTGTTCGCGGCCCGGCAGGCCGTCTCGTACTTTGACAGTTCCACCAACCACTACCGCTCCGTCGTCGCAAATTTCTTCGCCTACAACAATAATGGCGAAATCGTCTACGAGCGTAACGCCACCCGAAGCACTGCCGAAAGCCAGATCCTGCGGGCGCAGGGAGACATCGTCGGAACCACCAAGTGGATGGATGGTCAACTGGGAGCCACCGTGCTCGTTGGTTACGACTTGGGTCGCACGGATGGCTCGGGAACCACGACAACGGGCCAGATGGAGCCAATCAACATCAGCAGCCCGGTTTACGGCGTGCCGCTGCGCACGCCGATGGTTAAGACCGTCGACAACACCTCGAAGGGCGGCAACTTCGGCTATTTCGCCAACGCCCAGCTGACCGGATTCAACGAGCGCGTCGTCGTGACCGGCGGTCTGCGCCGCGACCAAGGCAAAGCCTCGTGGACGCGCAACAACTTCACCGGCGCCTACACGAACGTGAAGACCACGCCCACCGTCGAAAGTCCGATGTACGGATTGACCGTGAAGCCGTTGCCGTGGCTCTCCGCCTACGCGGTCTACAGCGAGGCGGGCGCGGCCAGCCGCCAAGTCGCGATCTTCCCGAACATTCCGCTCACCGATTCCCGCCAGATTCTCCGCACCGTCACTCCGCTGACCACGAACGACGAGTTCGGCTTCAAGGCGAGTCTCTTCGATGGTGCCTTCGGCATCAACGTCGCCCACTTCGAGATCGTGCAAGTCGACAACGTCCGCAACAACACGAGCAACGACATCGTGAATGTTCCCGGCGGCTCCCAAAACATCATCGAAAGCGGCAACAGGGCCGAGGGTTGGGAAGTTGAGTTCAGCGGTAGCCTCCGCCAGAATCTGGCCCTTGTGGGCGGCTATGCCTACACGGAGACCCAAGCCCCGGGCTTCAAATCCGACGGCCGCTCTCCCCGCGAGCTCCGCGGCATCCCCAAGCACAAGATCCAGGCCTTCGCGAAGTACGATTTCGTTGCCGAGCGGGCCACGGGCTTTTCCATCCGCGCCGGCGTGGTGCACCAGACCGACGTCTGGGGCATCGCCGAAAACACCTACAAGATCGCTGGCGCCACCCGCTGGGACGCAGGCCTCAACTACCGCCGGAAAAACTGGGACTTTGCCCTCACCTGCGAGAACCTGACCGACGTGGTGTTTGTGCAGGCTGCCATCGCTCCCGGCAGCAACACGGTCGATTCGCCGCGCACCGTGTACTTCAGCACCACCGTGAAATACTGACGCCCCGCGCGGTGCGTTCGCCCAGCCTCACGGGTCCATCTCCTCAAACCCTTGCCCCAGGGGCCGCGGTCCCGACGCGAACGGTCACGCGTCGGGACCGCGCCTCGATCAGGTGCAACGCGCCCACTCGCAGGACCGTCACGCGTCCGGGGGTGCCCTCACCGCCCTCGCGGCCGTGAAGCCACTCTCCTCGCCTCGGGGCCGGATGGTGCTTGGCCGGGGAAAGTGGCACCCTCAGGGCGCGTGCGGAGTGCTCCCGAGCGCCTTTGAGTTCAGATTACCGGAAACTTAATTCGGTATCGCACCGGTGCTGGGACTGGACATTTCTACTCAGTCCGTAGTCACGAACCTCCGTTCTTCTCATCGTGAATCCTCCGGGTCGCAAGGTCACTCCGGTTTGGCTGGCTTCGCCGGCCCACGCTCTCCACCGCCGTGCGATTCCTCGGATGAGCATCCCGATCGGTCGACCTGAAGCTATCTCGGTGCCCATCCGTGCGGTCCGGCGTGCCGCTTGGACGCTGGCACTCCTCGTCGGCTCTTCGCTTCTCGCGGTGCCTGCGCCGTCCTCCGGCGCGATCGACTTCAACCGGGAGGTCAGGCCGATTCTCTCGGACAAGTGCTACCACTGCCACGGTCCGGACGAGGAGAATCGAAAGGGACGTCTGCGCCTCGATACCCGCGAGGGTGCGATCCGGACCCGGGAGGGATTCACGCCGGTCGTGCCCGGAAAAAGCGCCGAAAGCGAAATCCTCATCCGCATCACCAGCTCCGACGAGGACGAGATGATGCCACCGCCCGAGGCCAAGCTCGGCCGTCTCACCCCGGGCGAGGTCACGATCCTTCAACGCTGGATCGATGAGGGAGCCCACTACCAGTCCCACTGGTCCTTCGTGCCACCCCAGCCCGCGGCCGGTCACCCGCCGCCGGCAACGCCCGGGGTTCCGTCTGATGCGTCGGCCATCGACCGCTTGGTCGCCGCTTCCCTCGTCCCCCGCCAACTGCACCTGCAGCCGGAGGCAGACCGTCGCACGCTCATCCGCCGCCTCACGCTGGACCTGAACGGCCTGCCTCCGACTCCCGCCGAGGTCGCCGCCTTCGTCGCCGACACATCGCCGGACGCTGTCGCGCGGCTCGTGGACCGGCTGCTGGCCTCGCCTCGCTACGGTGAGCGGATGGCGGCCGACTGGCTCGACGTGGCGCGTTATGCCGACAGTTACGGTTTCCAGATCGACCGTGCGCGGGACATGTGGCCGTGGCGCGACTGGGTGATCAGCGCATTCAACCGCAATCTGCCGTGGGACCAATTCGTGACCTGGCAACTCGCCGGAGACCTCCTCCCCAACGCGACCGACGAGCAGGTTCTTGCGACCGCCTTTAACCGCCTACATGCGCAGGAGGCCGAGGCTGGTTCCGTCGAAGAGGAGTACCGGATCACCCACGTCAATGACCGCACCACTACGTTCGGTGCCGCCTTTCTGGGCCTGACGCTGGAGTGCGCACGCTGCCACGACCACAAGTACGATCCGATCTCCCAGCGGGAATACTACTCCCTCTCCGCCTTTTTCCAGGACATCGATGAGGCAGGCGTGTACGCCCTAGGTCCGGAGTCAACGCCGACGCCCACGATGTGGCTCCCTGACGAGGCCCAACGCCAGAAGCACGCCGCTGCCACTGCCGCCGTACGCGCCGCCGAACGGGCCCTTGCCGAGGTAAGCTCCGCCGGCCGACCAGCGTTCGAACGATGGCTCGCCGAGACCCCCACGACGGCCCTGCGCATGGAGGGCGAGATCGCGAGCTTCAGCTTCGACGAATCAGAATCCGCACCCGCTCCCGCCGCGTCTGATGCCACGAAGGCACCCAAGGACCCGAATGTGCCCAGCGACGAGCCGAACGTGCCGTTGGTGCGGTTCGCGAACCGGGCTAGCCCAGGCGACTACGCTACTTCGCCCGCGGAGTACCAGCACGCGCCCGGCTCGAGCGGCGGCGCCCTCCGCATCAGCGGCGACTTCCCGGTCACCACCACTGTGGGTAACTTCCAGCGTCACGACCCCTTCTCCGTCGCGCTCCGGGTCCAGACCACCCGCCAGGAGGAAAGGGCCGTCATTTTCCATCGCTCCAGTGCGGCGAGCGACAGCGGAAGCCGCGGCTACGAGCTCATCCTCGACGGAGGCCGGCTCCGCTGGTCTCTGATCCACTTCTGGCCCGGCAACGCCATCTCCATCCGCGCCGTCGATCCGCTGCCCCTCGATCGGTGGGTCCACGTCTCCGTGAGCTACGATGGCTCCAGCCGGGCGGCTGGACTCGCAATCTTCGTCGACGGCAAGCCGGCCCGCGTCGAGGTGGTCCAAGACAACCTGTCCAAGGACATCACCGGCTGCCGGGAGTACAATCCTCCGGGATTTTCCTGCCAGACCCTTACGGTCGGGGTGCGCTTCCGCGACCGCATTTTTAAGGATGGACTGATCGATGATCTCCGCATCTTCAACCGCGCGATCACTCAGGTGGAGGCCAGGGAGTTGGACGCCGCCGGCGCGTGGGCGGCGGCGACGCCGCTGGAGCGATTGGATTACTATCTGGCTAATCACGACCCGGCCTACCTTCAGGCGCTCGAGGCGCTGCGCATCGCGCGCGCCGCCCAGACCGCAGCCGCCGAGGAGGCGAAGGAGATCATGGTCATGCGGGAGTCCTTCCGGCCCCGCACCGCCTACATCCTCCGCCGCGGCGAGTACGACCAGCGCGGCGAGAGCGTCACCGCCGGCACTCCCGGCGTCCTGCCGCCTTTCCCCGACGGCGAGCCGCGCAACCGCCTAGGCCTCGCCCACTGGCTAACGGATCCGGGACATCCGCTGTTCGCGCGGGTCACCGTGAACCGCCTCTGGCAGTCCCTCTTTGGCAGCGGCCTCGTGCGCACGTCGGAAGATTTCGGCAGCCAGGGTGAGTTACCCGCCCAACCCGAACTGCTCGATTGGCTCGCCACCGAGTTCATTCGCTCCGGCTGGGATCTGAAGTCACTCGTGCGCACGATCGTTCTGTCCCAAACCTACCGCCAGCGCAGCATCGCGGGTCCGGAGCTCGTGGCGGAGGACCCCGGCAATGTGTGGCTAGCCCGCGGCCCGCGCCACCGGCTCCCTGCGGAGATGATCCGCGATCGGGCCCTCGCCGCCAGTGGACTGCTCGTCGAGACTTTCGGCGGGCCGCCCGTCTTCACCTACGACATTCCGGAATCGTTCAAGCCGGCCCCAGCCGGCAAGGGGGATGCGCTGTACCGCCGCAGCGTCTACACCTTCTGGCGGCGAACCGGGCCCGCGCCGGTGCTCGAGGCCTTTGACGTGCCGAAGCGCGTGGTCTGCGTGGTCCGTCGCGACACCACCAACACGCCGCTGCAGGCCCTGATCCTGCTCAACGGCCCCCAGTTCGTCGAGGCCGCTCGGTTCCTCGCCGAGAAACTTGTGCGCGCCCATAGCGGACAGCGAGACGAGATCGTCAACGCCGCCTTCGAGGAAGTGCTCTGCCGGCCACCCGACCCCGTCGAGCGCGAGATCATCAGTCGCCTGCTGGAGCGCCAACTGCAGGTCTTCTCCGCCAGCCCGCAAGCCGCCGAGACCTACGCTGCCACCGGCGCATCCCCCCGGGCCACGGATCTCCCGACCCCGCTGGTGGCGGCAGCCACCGTGGTCGTGAACACGCTGATGAATCACGACGAGTTTGTCGTTAAACGCTGAGTCTGCCATGCCCCAATCCCCTCACCCCGCGCTCTGCACCGGACACGCCTCGTGGCTCTCGATGAGCCGACGCGAGTGCCTGAACCGCCTCGCCCTCGGAATTGGCGGAATCGCGCTGGCCCAACTGCTCCAGCGAGACACCGAAGCCGCGACCAGCGCGCCCGCCGAGCCCGGCCTGCCGGGACTGCCTCACTTCCCGGCCAAGGCCAAGCGCATCATCTACCTCTTCCAGTCCGGCGGGCCCTCCCAACTCGATCTGATGGACCCCAAGCCGCTCCTCAACCAGAGGCACGGCGAACAATTGCCCGACTCCGTCCGCGGCAGTCAGCGCCTGACCGGAATGTCCGGCAACCAGAGCTCGATTCCGATCGCCGGTTCACCCTTCCGCTTCGCCCGCCACGGCCAATCGGGCGCTTGGTTCAGCGAGTTGCTCCCCCACACGGCGCGGATCGCGGACGACCTCTGCATCGTTCGCACGCTGTACACGGAGTCGATCAACCACGGTCCGGGAGTCACCTTCATGCAGACCGGATCGCAAATCCCGGGACGCCCTAGCTTTGGCTCGTGGATCGACTACGGGCTCGGCAGTGTGAACAGCAACCTGCCGTCGTTCGTGGTGCTGATCACCAAGGACAAGACCAAGGGCCAGCCGCTGATGTCCCACCTCTGGGGATCGGGCTTCCTGCCCACCCGGCACCAGGGAGTCCGCTTCCGCTCCGCCGCCGATGCCGTGCTCTACCTCAACAACCCGGCCGGACTCTCACCAGAGGCCCGCCGCGCCGCTCTCGACAGTCTCCGGGAACTGCATGAGCACCAATTCGCCGGCACCGCAGACGCCGAGATCGCGACCCGCATCGCCAACTACGAGATGGCGTTCCGCCTGCAGACCAGCGTGCCCGAAGTCACCGATCTCCGCGGGGAGTCGGACGCGGTGATCGATTCCTACGGTCCCGGCGCCCGCAACCCCGGAACCTTCGCCGCCAACTGTCTCCTCGCCCGTCGGCTCGCCGAGCGCGGCGTGAAGTTCATCCAGCTCTACCACCAGGACTGGGATCACCACAGCAACCTGCCGACCGGCCTGCGCAGCGAATGTCGGGAGACCGACCAGCCCGCCGCCGCGCTCGTGTCCGACCTGAAGGCCCGCGGCATGCTGGACGACACCCTCGTGGTGTGGGGCGGCGAGTTCGGGCGCACCAATTACTGCCAAGGCCCGATGACCGCGACGAATTTCGGGCGCGACCACCATCCTCGCTGCTTCACCGGATGGATGGCCGGCGGCGGCGTCAAAGCCGGTCTTACCTACGGCGAAACCGACGACTACGGCTACAACGTGGTTCGCGACGGAGTGCACGTGCACGACCTTCACGCGACCTTCTTGCATCTCTTCGGAGTCGATCACGAGCGCCTGACGTACCGGTTCCAGGGCCGTCGCTACCGACTGACGGACGTCCACGGTCGGGTCATGAAGGACCTCTTGGCCTGATCGCTCCCGGCCCGCCCCTCACGTTCCAGCGGCGCGCGTGACACCGAGTGTGGACGCCTCCGGCGAGCGTCGCTCACGATCCTCCCAAGCCCTCAGCCATGTCCCTCCCTTTACTCCAGCCATTTCCTTTCCACGCCAGCTCCCAGCGTGAACCCGGCGTCGTGCGCTGGGGCATCATCGGCTGCGGCGACGTCACCGAGGTGAAGAGCGGCCCCGGTTTCCGCCTCGCCGCCGGCTCGCGGCTGGTCGCGGTGATGCGCCGCAACGCGGCCCTCGCCGCCGACTACGCCCGACGACATGGCGTCCCGCGCTGGTACGATCGCGCCGAGGCGCTCATCGCAGATCCGGAGGTCGACGCAGTTTACATCGCCACGCCTCCAGACTCCCATGAGACCTATGCCCTTCAGGTCGCCGCCGCCGGCAAGCCGGCCTACGTGGAGAAGCCGATGGCGCGATCGACCGCGGAGTGCGAACGGATGATTGCTGCGTTCACGGAACGCGCCCTGCCGCTGTACGTCGCGTACTATCGGCGCGCCCTTCCCCGGTTCCTGCAAGTCAAACGATGGCTGGAGGACGGGGCCATCGGCAAGGTCACCGGAATCGACTACCACCACGCGTCTCCGGCTCACCGGCTGGAGGCGGGCTGGCGTACCGACGTCCGCGCCGCCGGCGGCGGTTTGTTCCTCGACCTTGGCTCACACGCTCTCGATCTCATCGATTTTCTCATCGGCCCGCTCAGCGACGTCTCCGGTCGCGCGGCCAACGTCGGCTCCGCGCAGGATGCCGAGGACTCCGTGATCCTTCACTTCACGGCCGGCGGCGCCGGCGGCGTCGCCTCATGGAACTTTGCTTCCGACGCTGCCCGCGATCTCTGCCGGCTCAGTGGCACCGAGGGATGCATCGAGTACTCGGTCTTCGATCCGCGACCCCTGCGTCTGACCCGCCGAACAAACGTCACCGAGCTAGAGATCCCTCACCCACCACACGTGGCTCAACCGCTGATCCAGAGCGTCGTCGATGACTTGCTCGGACGGGCCATCTGCCCAAGCACCGCTGCATCGGCCCTGCGGACCTCAGCCGTCATGGACGCTGCTTTGGCTTCGTACTACGGCGACCGACGCACCGCCTTCTGGGAGGCACCCGAAACTTGGCCCGGCCGCCGGCGCTGAGCGTCGGCTTTGTCGGTGTCGCCCTCACGATCGCGACGGCCCGTCACGTCCTCACCTAAGCACCGCGGCCACAATCGGACCAGCGGGAGCCGTCACGCCCACGGCTTCGCTCGCTGACAGAGTTGCAACGACACACCCCACGGATCGCGGAGCATCACGAGGCACGTTCCGTCGGGAAACACGTTCTCGGACTGCAGGGTCGCTCCCGCCTTCTCCAGGCGCGTGCGCTCGTGCCGAGCGTCGGCCGCAACCACCGCGACGTGGAAGCTTCCCGCCGGAAGGTCGCCCTGCGACCAGAAGGGAACTGCTGGCGTCGAATAGAGCTCCATGATCACGCGACCCGAGTCGTCGGCGAGGAAGTGCGTGAACGGAGCGTCTTCATTCCGCCAGACTACGCAAAAACCGACATGGTCGATCCACCACTGGGCTTGGCGGCGGGCATCCGGAACGTTTAGGGCAAAGTGCTCAAATTTCATGGGGAAAAGAGGGTGGGAGCGAACCGCGTCCAGCCGAGGTTCGACCGACTGTACTCTTGAGCGCAGTCACACCGCTGCCAACGCCAAACCGGACTACGCGCGCTCGCCAGCGTCAGGGCCATCGCCCTGCTGCACTCGAAGCAGGCGCCGGACGTCATCATCCGTGACCTGACGAAAGTCCTCGTACCACTGCCCGACGCTTTCGAAGTGTTTCGGCGTCATCACAGTCACTACGTCGTCGGCCAAGGCCGCGAAGGCTCTCGCCGTTGCGGCCGCCATTGTCGGCGCAGCGACCACCGTGCGCGACGGCGCATTGGCTGCCGCCACCGCCACGGCTGCACGCATGGTCGCACCGGTGGCAACGCCATCATCAACCAGCAGAACCGTCCGCCCACGTAGCGTCGGAAAGGGCCGGTCTCCTCGGTAGAGAGCCTCACGGCGATGCAACTCGGAGGTCTCCTGCCGCACCACCGCTGCAATCTCCGCCGGGCCCAGTCCGAATCGTTCGATGACTGCCGGATCAAGGGTCTTCACACCACCCCGCGCGATCGCACCCATCGCACACTCCGGATTGCTCGGGAGCCCGAGCTTCCGGACCACGAGCAGGTCTAGCGGCGCCCGCAGGCGACGCGCGACCTCGACCGCGACCGGCACGCCGCCGCGCGGCAAGGCGAGCACCACGACGTCGCGCTTATCCGCGTAGGCCGACAACATCTCCGCCAGCTGCATGCCGGCGTCGGTCCGATCGCGAAATCGCCTCATGCCGCCATGCTGGCGAAAACCTCACGCGTGTCGCGGCTGCAGTTTGGAACGGCGCGCCGGGAGCGGCCGCACGGCTGGACTTCGTCGCTCGAAGGACCGGCGGTCTGACTTCATCGGACGCCCGCCCTTCTCTGTTTCCCCAGGTTCCCTCGTGTGCTCAACGCCCGGGCCGTAGCTGCCGCAAGAGTACATCCACCCACAGGTCCGCGGCACGGCGTTGGCCGAGACCCGAGAAGTGGCGGCGCGACTGCGGGCCACCGCGATGAGGCCCCTGCAGTTGGTCAGTGTCGGGACCGAGCACGAACCCCGGAAGACGGCTGACGCGCATAATCGCCTCCCGGATTCGTGCCTCCGCCTCGGGTTTTCGATAAACGGTCGGGTGATGCGTCGATAGGGCACAAATCCACGGCGGTGCGAAGCCCCAGTCCGCCACGGCTGCAGCACGGATCTCTCGGAGGCGGTCGACGTAGTCGTCCAGGGAGGTGTCTGCGAGCACATCCGATTCGCCCTGCTGCCAGAGCACGGCACGGAAGCGTCCGAGGGTGCGTCCTGCGTCGTGCAGACGGAGAGAGAGCTGCTCCGCAGGCATCCACTGGAGCGTCGAGGTACCACCTACGGCGACGTTCACAAAACCGATCGGCACGCCGAGTTCCCGGGCAAGTTGATCGCCCACCGGGGGCCAGATGGATCCATCCAGACTGCGATCCGGCGCCGGCTGCGGATCATCGGCTATCCGCCACGTTCCGGTCTCCACATTGAACGCCGAGACACGGCGGCCGGGGTCGGTCACCTGCAGGCGCTCATCATTGGTGTTCGTCGCGTAGGATTGGCCAGCAACGAGGAACACTTCCCCCACCCCGATCGGTTCGACCGCCGCAAGGTGAGTCGATCCCTCACGCCCACGCCAACGGACCTCCACGCGATACCACCCGCCGGCGGCAATCATCACCTCCGCGGTGACCTGCGCCGCTGCAGATGTCGCCACCGCAGGACGCACCCACGACAACGGTTGCCACGCGGTCGAAGTCGAATCCACACCCGCGAAGGCGGCGCCTGTAGTTCCGCTGACGCTCGACCTCAGCACGCGAATGTCCGCCGCACCGCCGACATCCGCTAACATCGCTCCGGAGAGCACCACACGGACGGTCGCAGAACCGCGCTCGAAAGCCCCTCTGCCATCCGCCGCGGCAGCCTCGCTGCGTTGGACTACCTGCCAAGGCAGCGGAGCAACGAGGGTGAACGTCGCGGCGTCGGTCTCCGTTACAGATGCCGCACCGACGCAAAGCACGGCAAGGCTGACCAGCAGAGCGACGCAGAGAAACCGAGAAATCCGGCTCCCGCCGAAGCGACGCAGAGAGAACGACGACATGATCGAGCTACGATGGTTCGAATTATCCCACCGACCAGCGACTCAACGAGGTCGAAGCGGCCGCGGCGAACTTATTCTGGGCGACCCACACCCCCTCGCCGCGTCACGGTGCAACGGCGGTCAACCGGTCAAGCAGCGCCCGCCCGACGCAAGTCGTCGCTTCCCGCGGGATTAAACCTTCTTCGATTTCGCGGGCCGAGACCTTTGTCACGGCGGTGCGACACATCGAATTCAGCACTGCGGCTGTGTTGCCTCTTGCACTACGCTGTCGCTCGCGTTCGCTACACCGATGTTCAATTTGAAAGGTACCCGCGTAGTGGCTGGACTGATTCTCTTGTTCACTCTCGGTTCGTTTCCGGAGCAGGCCTTCAGCCAACCCACGCCGCCGACGCAAGACTACGTGGCTGGCATCGGCGCGGCGCCCTTACGTGCTCCCGCCACTGCGGATTTCGTCCCGGGTTCTCACTTCACGATGGAGGGGTGGATCTACCTGACCGAGACCAGTCCCTTTGCGTGGATCATGGGCAAGGGGCTTGCAACGAGTGGCGCAGATCCGTTCGTCAGTTTTGCGCTGCAACTCAGCAGCGACGGCACGAAGCTCACCTTCGCCTGCTCGACGGGCGCGGCGGGTAGCTACCGGCAGCTGGACTCTCCTTCAGCGCTACCGTTGCGCACCTGGACGCACGTTGCGGCCGTACTGGAGGGCGGCACCACCATGCGCATGCTCATCAACGGTGTGCAGGTCGCGACCGCGACCGCCGCCGGTGCACCGGTCGCAGCGAGCACGATTCCGTTCGGTGTGGGCGTCGCATTCCGCGGCGACGGCAGCACCAATTACTCGCCCTTTCCAGGTTACGCCCGCCACATGCGCTTCTGGAGCGTGGCGCGCACCGCGACGCAGATCGCCGCCGCACTTGGCCAGTCGCTTCCAGCTGACCGCGTCGGACTGATTGCCGCATGGCCTCTGGACGAGGCCTCCGGCACCACCGCGCGCGACATAAGCGGTGCTAACCGCGCCCTCACCGCCGCAACGGGCCAGCTGACCACCCTACGGCAAGCCGTGCTCGCGGCGGGGCCGTTCTTCACAGCTACTTCGAATGCCATCAGCGACGGCTCCCTTCGCAGTCTATCCGATGGAGAAGTGATCGATTTCGATGGCGATGGCGACCTGGACTTCGTGGCGTTCCAGATCGCGTGGCCTCCCACCCTTCCGGAGACGCGCACCCGACTGCGCGCTTTCCGAAACAATAATGGTAACTTCGTTGATGCGACGGACGCCGTGCTCGGCAACGTGACGATGGTCCATCCGCGGCACAGCCAAGTCGCCGACTTTAATGGTGATGGACGCAACGATCTCATCGTGATCGGTCACGGTACCGACATGCGCCCGTACCCCGGCGAGCAGTCCAAGCTCTTCATTCGAACAGCCGACGGACGACTGGTGGACGAGACCGCCACGCGGCTTCCTCCACGGATCAGCTTTACCCACCACGTGACTGCGAGCGATATCGACGGCGACGGTGATCTCGATCTCTACATGGCCAACGTGAACGGAGGGGACGTGGGCCCTCGGTTCTATCTTAACAACGGCACTGGCATCTTTACCGAAGCGGCCGACCGGCTCCCTGCCGACATCGCCAACCGCGCCGCCGCCCGCAATTACACGGCGGCCCTACTGCTCGACGTCAACGGCGACGGTCGCTCTGACCTCATCCTTGGCTCGGGGGGCGAACCGGCACTGACCAACGAGATTCTGTTCAACGACGGCACCGGACGTTTTGCGCGCAACGCCGCCTATTCACTCCCGCCGAAACTGCTTGGGGCCAAGTCGAGCGTCGTCGCGATTGCCCCCGGAGATTTCAATGGCGATGGCGCGATCGACCTGCTGTTCGCCAGCACCGGAGGCAGCATCACCATGCCAGACGGGGCGGTCATCGACGGGTACTCGATCCCGGGAATTCAGGTTCTCCTCAATCGCGGCGACGGCACCTTCTACGAGGGCAGCGCATCGGGTCGGTTTGTTTGGAAGAGCGACGAGAAATGGGTCATCTGGACCCGAGTCGCAGACTTGGATGGCGACGGTCGCCCGGACATCGTCGCGTCTGTCGCCACCGACTCAGGCGGGGGTAATCGCAACCGGATCTTTCTCAACCGCGGTGGAGCCGAGTTTGTCGATGCCACCGACGCGATTCCCGCTGCAGGGGGGAGCAGCACGTTCGTCCATGTGAGCGACTTCGATCGCGATGGACGGATGGACATTCTTTACGGCAATCCCGCCCGAATCGGCATTGCCCGCGGCTTGAAGACGATTGATCGCGCGCTCTTCCAAAGCACGGCCGATAATCCGGGCCGTCTCACCAACCTCTCGGTGCGCACCCAAGCCGGCACCGGCGACCAGACGCTCATCGCTGGGTTCGCACTGAGCGGAGCGGGGACGAAGCCGCTGCTGGTGCGGGCGATCGGACCGGCGCTCGGCGCCTTTGGACTGAATGGTACGCTGGCCGATCCGCTGGTGGAGATCGCGCCGTTGGGCGGCACCAAGCTCGCGGAAAACAATGACTGGGGCGGCACGGCCGCTCTGAAGAGCACCTTTGCCGCTGTGGGAGCCTTTGCCCTGTCTCCCGAGTCCGGTAAAGACGCCGCGCTCGCCTTCGCGCCGACCACAGGGGCGTATACCGCCAAAGTCACCGACACGAGCAATCGCACCGGCATCGCGCTGGTCGAGGTCTACGACACCGGTACGGACAACACGCTGAAGCTGGTGAACCTCTCCGCGCGATCCCAGACGGGAATCGGTTCCGACGTGCTCATCGCGGGCTTCGTGATCAACGGCAACGTGCCGAAGAAACTGCTGATCCGCGCCATCGGACCGACCCTCGGCGTCTTCGGCGTCGGCGGAACACTCGTAGATCCGGTGCTTGCGGTGCGCCCGCTGAACAGTGATTTGATCGTCGCCACCAACGATGACTGGGGCGGCACCGTCGCGCTGAAGACGGCGTTCGCACGCGTGGGCGCGTTCAACCTCGCCATCGACACCAGCCGAGACGCCGCACTTGCGATCGAGCTCCCTCCCGGCGCCTACACAGCGACCGCCTTCGGCAAGAACAACACCACCGGGGTGGTCCTCATCGAGGTCTACGAACTGCCGTAAGATCTCACCCGCAAGGCTCGGGCTGCCCTCATGTCATGGGCCGTAATCAAGGCATCCGAACCCGCAACAGTCGCGAACGTAAACACCGCAGCAATCGAAGCGGCACGGAACTGCATCCGCGCCGCTGTCCGCCTTTCAAGGCGACTGCAACGCCATAAAGCACGACTGCCCTGCTCGCTCCGCTCGCTGGCCCTGAGCGAGCACGGCGCGACGGCTCAGAGTCCCTCGGGCCACGTGTCCTGCGGTCGATAACCGAGTTTTGTCTCCGCTTCCGTAAGGTCGAGCCGGGCTAGCCTGCGCGGCCGGCTCGCGCCGTGCACGATGAGGAAGCGGACGTCAGGGGGCGCCGCTACGCAGCAGGCAAAAAATCTCCCCGCATCGCCCGGACTGAAGTAGAAATCCTGTGCGTACTCCGTCGCGGCCAGCGAGGCTTCCTGGCCGGGACGCGGACACCATCCGAGTCGGACGACGATGACGGACATGCCATGGATTTCGACAAAGCCACGCCCGATGGATTCCAGAAACATCTTTGTCGCAGCGTACCAACCGCGAGGCGATACGGGGTCGGTCTCGCGAATCGGGAACGGTCCACGCTCCAACTGCCACCAATTCACCTGCACACTGCTGGCCAAGACGATGCGGCGAACCCCGGCATCCCGCGCGGACTCCATCACGTGATGGAGCCCCGCCACGTTATTGGGCATCAAGCGCGTCAAAAAGTCATCGTCATCCGGAGTCGCCGCCAAGTGTATCAAGCAGGAAACCCCGGCCATGGCCCGATCGACGGCCGCCCGGTCACTCAGATCGCCAATGTGAGTAAGAGGCTCCGGCAGCGCGACCGAAGGCGCGAGGTCGAAACCGCGCACCGCGCAGCCACGACGCTGCAGCTCCGCTACCACGGCGCGCCCTACGCGCCCTGAAGATCCGGTCACGAGCACAGTTTCCATAAAAACAACCATTAACCGCCCGGCTCACCGCGCGTCCACCCGAATGTGAGTCGGTCCAAACCGGGGAGGTGGCACAGGTCAGTCCCGGATCCTCTTGGCTTCAGGCTGTCTACACACTCCGACCCGGTGCTCGCATGAGTCGTCGCGGATGACCTCCGCACCCCCTGAGCAAGTCCGGCTCAACGCGTCCGCGGAGAGGTCGCGAGATCGCCACCTTGGACCAGTCTTCGGGCGAGATTCCGTCGCTGGGTCCGCTGCGTACGTAAGATCATTTAAATGGATACTGAATTCTTGACGCCGCGAACGTCGGAGCCTTGCCTGCCCCCTTTGTGAGAATTGACCGGCCACCGCTTCGGTCGACCTCCGCTGCTGACGCGTCACACCACCTCCTCCGCTCACCTCGGGTCGATCCTTCGAAACCGCCCTTCACCGCGCGAACGGATCGAACCTCGCCTATATCGCTAGGGTGTGGACCCCAGCACGCCCTCAATCTCACCCCAGTCACGTCAGACGGTGGCCCTCCAGCGACTCGCAGTCGAAGTGATCACCACGGCCTCGCTCGCTGCCAATCAGTGCCGAAGCAAAATCGGATTCCGACGTCACGGTCAGCTCGGAACCATGGTCTCGGACCGCTGTGGTTGCGCTGCCGCCGCATCGCCGCCCCCCGCGGAACGATCGGCGGAGCCGATCCACGATTTCCGACACTCCATCCCCAACCCATTTAGTCCGATATCAGCGTCTTATGCTTAGCTTCTCTTCAGGAATGACCCGCGCGGTAAACTCCAAACGAGCGGTCGCCGAATGCTTGGACTCAGCGCTTGGCGAAGGCTCCGATCGACCTGCCGGGTTGATTATCCTTCACGCCTCACTCGGTCACGATCTCGCGGAACTGGCCGCGGAGGCGCTCCGCCTGGCCCCGGGATCGCAGGTCGTAGGCGCCTCCTGCTGCGGCGTCGTCGGCTCGGAGGGAGTAAGTGAATCCATGAAGGCGCTTGGCGTCATGTCGGTCCGCGGTGAGATCGGCGAATGGGCGGTGGCGGCACTCGACGATGTTTATGGTGAAAATGCCTTCGCCGCGGCCGCTCAGATGGCCCGGGAGGTCAAGCGCCAAGCCCCGGGTGTAAAGATGGTCTTCCTCATGGCTTCGGGGATCGATTTCGCCGCCGACCGCCTTATCCAAGGCATCGAGTCGGAGCTCGGGCCCGAGGTCACCATTTTTGGAGCGACCTCCTCAGACAATATGAAGGGCGTGACGAGCTTCCAATATGCCGAGGGCCGGACCACTGAGCATGGAGCCTGGCTCGTGGGCTTCGCCGATCCCTCCCTCGAAGTGGTCACGCAGGCGACGCATGGATTCATGGCGATCGGAACCCCGTTGATCGCAACCCGCACCGAGGGCAATCGCATCCTCGAACTGAACGGGCGACCAGCATGGGAGGAGTTCACCGATCGCCTCGGTCTTCCCTCGACCGCCACGCCCGGCGACTCGATCCCGATCGGCGCGTTGGGCGAGGAACTTTCACCGAAGCGCGCGGCGGAGTACGGAAATCCGCACCTCCTGCGGGTCGTGACCCGCCGCGACGCCGATGGCACGATGTATTATGCGACCGAGTGTCCGACGGGCACCAAACTGTGGCTCACTCGCCGCGACGAGCCGGCCATTTTTGGTTCACTTGAGCTCATGATGCAGCAGATTGTCGCGAAGCTCGGCGACCGAAAACCCGTCGCGGTGTTGCACGCTGACTGCCTCGCGCGCGGACGCTACCTGTTCAATCGGGTCCTCAAGGAGGAAATTGTCGGCCTCATGCAAAGTTCGCTCTTCACGCAAGGCGACGTCCCATGGCTGGGCATGTACGGATTCGGCGAATTCGCCCGCCTCGGCGGGACGAACGAATTCCACAACTACACGACGTCGCTCGCCGTCATCACCCGCCGGTAAGGTTTACCCGGCCCGGTTATCACGCGCCCGCTCCGAGAATGGCCGCTCAGTCGATCGATCTGCCCACGCTGCTTCACCGGTGTGAAGAACTGCAGCGAAGAATCACGCGCTTCTCCGTTGTCGAACAGGAGCTGATCAACACCCGGAACAGTGTGGACGAGGAAATTGAGCGATTTCGGCTCATCCAGGACTACAGCACCAAGTGCCTCGCGGCACCTACGATGGAGGAGTTCGCCGAGATCACGGCAGAGTCCATCGTCGATGTATTCCAAGTGGAATTCGGAGCCCTACTCGAATTTGACTCCACCGACCGTAGCTGCCGGGTCTCAGCCTCGTGCGGCCTCGGCCCCCCGCCCGCGGGAACCAGCGTGCCGCTCGACTGGCTAGAAGTCCGCCACCTGACGCGGCTCAGCAAGCGCGACGCCCTCATCATGGTCCCCGAAGCTGGCGACCCCTTCGACCGCCTCGGACTCGTCCACGCGGTGGTCGCGCCGTACTTCGACCCGGCGAAAGCCTTCAGCGGACTGCTCGTCGGCGGACTGGGCCCGAGAGGAAAAGTGTTCTACCCGGAGCTTAGCGAGAAGCTCCTACCCTCTTTTGTCGTCCTCGCCCAGCAGGTTGGCTCCCTGCTCTACAGTCGCCGCACCTTCCTGCACTTGGAAGAGATGGTCCGCAAGCGCACCGCCGAACTCCATGCCGCCTCGCTCGAACAACGCCGCGTCGAACAGGCCCTGCAAGTCGCGCAGCGCCTCGAGTCCGAAGAAGTTCGCCGCAGCCGCGACTTGCTCATCGCCACCAACCGTCGGCTTGAGGAGGCCACCGCCCAAGCCCACGCCATGGCCCAGAAAGCGAGAACCGCCAACGCCGCGAAGAGCGAATTCCTCGCCAATGTGAGCCACGAGATCCGCACGCCGCTGAACGGCGTCATCGGCATGACCGGACTGTTGCTCGACACCGACCTCGACGACACCCAGCGCCACTACGCCGAGATCGCCTGCAACAGCGGGAAATCGTTGCTTTCTCTCATCAACGACATTCTCGACCTCTCCAAGATCGAGGCACGTAAACTCGACCTTGAAATCCTCGATTTCGACCTCACTGCCCTCCTCGATGACTTCAGCTCCATGCTCGCTCTCCGCGCGCAGGAAAAGGGGCTGGAACTCATCTGCTCCGCCTCCTCCGACCTTCCTGCCCACCTCCGCGGCGACCCCGGACGCATCCGACAGATCCTTCTCAACCTTGCCGGTAATGCGATCAAGTTCACGCCCCAAGGAGAAGTCGTGATCCGCGCCTCCCTCGACGCTGAGACCGATGACAACGTGACCGTACGCTTCAGTGTGAGTGACTGCGGTATCGGCATTCCTCCGGAAAAGATCGACGGACTTTTTCTGAAGTTCACCCAGGCGGACACCTCGACGGCGCGCACCTACGGTGGCACCGGCCTCGGACTGGCAATCTCCAAGGAACTCGTTGGGCTGATGGGCGGCGACATCGGAGTCCGGAGCACCGAGGGAAAGGGATCTGAGTTCTGGTTCACTCTTACCCTCCCGAAGCAACCCGGGCGCGAACGCACGCCGCCCGCGCCGCCCGGCATCCGCGGGGCCCGAATCCTCATCGTAGATGACAATGCCACCCATCGCAGTCTCCTCCACGAACGCCTCGCCGCGTGGGGGGCCAGGGTGGAAGATGCCTCAACCGCCGACGCCGCGGCGGCGGCGCTCCTTCGGGCCAGTCGCGAGCGCGATCCATTCGTGGCCGCCATCCTAGATCGACAGATGCCCGGCACCGACGGCACGGAACTTGCCAAAGCCATCGCGGGCGATGACCGCCTTAGCGACACGCGCCTCGTGATGATGGCCGACATGAGCCGGCGCGCCGACCTCGCGAGTCTCCCGTCGCTCGGCTTCACCGCTTTTCTGACCAAGCCCGTACGACAGTCTGAGCTCTCTGAGATTCTTGCCGCGGTGCTGAGGCCCCCTTCGGCTGACTCACCCGCACGTGCGATGGCACCCCGCTCTTTGCCCATCGCAATCCGCTCGGGAGGCGCGCGCATTCTTGTCGTCGACGACAACATCATCAACCAGCACGTCGCGGCCGCGATGCTCAAGCGATTCGGTCTGCGCGCCGACTTGGTCGCCAACGGACAAGAGGCAATCCAGGCCCTCGCCACGCTTCCCTACGACCTTGTGCTGATGGATGTTCAAATGCCGGTCATGGACGGGCTGGAGGCGACGCGCCGGGTCCGCAATCCGAGGTCCAGCGTCCTGAACCACCGGATCCCGATCATCGCGATGACCGCCAACGCCATGCCCGGCGACCGCGACCGTTCCCTCTACGCAGGCATGAATGATTTCATCGCCAAGCCACTGCAGATCCAGCGCCTTGCTGATATCCTTGAAGCGTGGCTACCGCGCGAAGGCGGTTCCGCCTCCGCGACGGCCGGCAGCGCGGCCCGCGATCCCGAGGCCGCGCCTCACGAAACGAAGCTCGCCGTTTTCGATCGTGAGCGCTTCCTCGCCTGCCTCGGGGAAGATCGTGCCCTCGCACGCGGAATCCTCCATGCGATCCTCAACAACCTACCCGGCCAGATCGAAGAACTGCGCGAAAAGATCGAATCCAAAGACGCGGCCGGGGCCGTGCTCGTGGCCCACAAAATCCAGGGCGGGATCGCCACGTTGGGCGGCGACTCGTTGGCCGCACTCGCCCGCGACATCGAGCAGGCAGGCCGAATCAGCGACTTCCCCGCGCTGACGAAGGGCTTAGCTGAACTGCCCCAGCACTACGCCCGCCTCCGCGAGGCCATGCAGGCAGAACTTGACCGCGAGTCGTAGCCCTCTGCGGCGTCGACGCCCGCCGAGACCAAACCTTGCGCGAAAACCGGCCTTCAACCGCAACCGCAGCGGCAACGATGGCCGGTCCCGGCTGCACCGGCACTCCGCTAAAAGCGCAACGGTACCTCGACGCGGCAGGCGACCGGCGATCCAGCCTTGATTTGGGGCAGGAATAGCCACCCACCGATGGCATCGCGCAGGGAGGCCTCAATTTCTTGCGAGGCCGGTGCCGACAGTCTCACGTCCTCCACATGCCCCGCCGCAGTCACGCTGAAGCGTGCCGTCATCGGAGCTGCCGGTCGCTCCGCCTGTGGAGGTAACAGCGGTTTGACGGAAACCACCGGCCTTGCCGGAGCATCCCGTCCCGCTTGGGCAATGAGGTACTGCTTTAGAACCACGGCCAACTGTAGCTTCTCCATCGACGCGTAGTAGGGCCAACCGAGCGACGCATAGGGTGTCAGAATTTCGGCACCGTCTTGGTCAAAGATCTGGACGAAGTACTTCTGACCGGGCGTGAAGGTAAACATCTTCGAGGTGACCCGCACCGGAACCTCCACTCCCTCCGGGAGCGGCGGGAGGGCATGCACCACAATCTGCGGCTGGAAAAGGCTGCTCTCGTTCGTGAACATTTCTTCCGAGTAGATCACGACCGCGATGAAGCCTTGAGGCATCGCCTGCTTCGCCGTCAGCGACACCCGAAACTCGGTCAGGCCACCCTGGCGACCCACCACCGGTTTATCCGTGCGCTTTTCTCCGTCAATCGAAGCAAAAAGCTGCATCCCTCCAAGCCACACATTCTGCAGCGCCACCTCCGCCGGACTGTAGTCTGAGGTACGCTGCGGCTGGTAGGTCGGCTCCGTGCGGATGCGCTTCTCCTTGCCCTCCGCCAAGACCACCGGGTCCGTGCCAATCACCTTCACCACCGGAAGCATGCGATCCTTGTACTTCACGGTAAGTACCGTGGGATGCGGTCCAGCCGCAGACAGCGAGGCTGCGGCCGCACCGGAAAGACAGAGCAACCCAAGCAGGAATCGAAGAGGCATCGCGAACACCCTAATGGTAGAAACTGCTAGACTTCAAGGAGACGCGAAGCCCCCGCTGCAAGCGCCGAGCGGCCCGCGGGAGAGTGCGACCGACCGGAGAACTGCCCGGCGCGCCTATCCTCGCCATCGTCACACCCAAGCCCGGCTCCCTCAAGTCGTGCGCGGGCTAGCCCGATCGCCCTTCAAGTACACTCGGCCCGATTGTTCAGCCAGACCATCGACCACGGGTCGTGCTCCACAGGATTGACCCCAAGACACGAGACCCACCTGATCGTGTTCGCCGGGCGGCGCACGCTCCATCGACCATGAGCCCTCTGAGACCTGCGACTCTGTGCATCGTTACCGTCGCGATCCTTCTCCTGTGCGCCTGCCAGCCGCGGCTCTCATCGGTCGAGCGCGGGATCCGCGATCAGGTGTTGCATGCCGGAAACGGGGTCGAGCCCTCCACCCTCGACCCGCATCGCAATTCGGGCGCACCCGAAGCCTTCATCATCAATGAACTCTTCGACGCCCTCGTGGTGGCCGATCCGGACAACATCAACGAGGTGCTACCGTGCGGCGCCGAGCGCTGGGAGATTTCGCCGGACGGCTTGACCTACACGTTTTATCTCCGAACCGATGGACGCTGGTCCAACGGGGATCCAGTCACCGCCGAAGATTACCGCGCGTCGTTCGTGCGCATTGTCGAGCCCGGCCTCGGCGGAACGCTCGCGAATCTCGCCTACCCGATCGTCGGCGCGGAGGACTACCACCGGGGTAAGTCCACAGATCCAGCCACCATCGGCGTGAGTACCGACGGCCCGTATGTTCTTCGCATTCGTCTCCGCGCGCCCTTGCCACAGCTGCTTAACTATCTCGAAACCTACCCCTTTGTTGCCGTGCACCGCGCCTCCATCGAGGCCAACGGCGGCTGGACCAATCCGGCAGGACTGTGGACTAAGCCAGGCACGATGATCAGCAGCGGCCCGTACCGACTGAAAGAATGGACACCCAATCACCCACTCGTGATCGAGCAAAACCCGCACTTTCGGGATGCGGCGCGGATCCAACTGCGCGAGATTCATTTTCATCCGATTGAGAGTCTAGATACGGAAGACCGCGCGTACCGCACTGGGCAGCTTCACTACACCTCGGGTGTACCCACGACTAAGTTGCCGGTGTACCGCACCGAGTTGCCGGACCAACTCCACGTGGCACCGCGGCTCGGACTACACTACCTCAACGTCAACACCGAGCACCCCGTACTCCGCGACCCGCGGGTACGCCGAGCGCTCGCGTTCGCGATCGACCGCCGGCAGTTGGCCGACAAGGTCCTCGGTCGCGGCGAAGTTCCGGCTCGATCGCTCGGGCAGCCGGGCATGGGCGACTACCAACCGCAGCATCAGATCACCGAAGGCGCAGACGACGCGCGCCGCCTCCTTGCCGCGGCGGGCTTCCCCGGCGGGGCGGGCTTCCCCAAGGTGACCTACCTTTACAACACCTCCGAGCGGAATCGCGACGTCGCTGAGGCACTGCAGCAAATCTGGCGGCGCGAGCTTGGAATCGACGTCGAACTACGCAACGAGGAGTGGAAGGTGTTCCTCGATTCACGGCGCACCGGCCGCTACGACCTTGCGCGCGCGGGCTGGAACCCGTTCACCCCGGAGTGTGCCGAGTTGTTTCTTCTCTGCCACTCCACCAGCGAATTCAACGACTCACGCTGGAAAAGTGCCCCCTACGACCGCGTGTACGACCAGGCCGCCTCGACCATGGACCAAGCCGCTCGCCACGCGCTGTATCAGGAACTGGACCGAATGATTCTCGACGACATGCCCATCATCCCCCTCGCCTATAACACGGTGATCCGGCTGGTTCATCCGTCCGTGCAGGGCTGGCGAGACAACCTGCGCGACTCCCGTCAACTGGCCGGCCTTCGGCTCGCCGCACCGGGTCAGGCGCAGTGACCCGGCGCTCGCGACAACGCGCGCCTCGATGAACGAGGATCCTCGAACCGCGATCATCCTTCTCTGGGCGACTGCATCGCTCACGACCGCGTCGCCTCAGCGCGGTTCAGTCTCAGTACTCGATCGGATCCAGGAAGTGAACGCCAACGCCGTAGCGCTTGGCCGACTCGTGGAAACCCCGGATAACGTCCCGCTCGCCCGCATGATTGAAAACAAGCTCCTGTCGGCGACCCGGTCGCGCCTCGACCTCCGAGACGAACTGCTGAGGGGTGTCGACCTTCTTGATATTCCCGTAAGGCCGAATCATCCAATAGACGAGATCTCCGCCCCAAATGGCGTGAGCGTAGACCATCGTTTCGGGCGAGGCCTGCGCCCGATCGATAGCGGTTTGAGCCGTATCGATCGCGAGACGGTGCATCTTCTGGTAATGGACCATGAGCCGTAAGGGATCTGGGTCCCGGGTTAGGTCATTGATAAAGGCGGGGCGGGTCGCCAGATGCCGGATCTCGAGGCCGACATTCAGCACGAGGCATCCGATCACCACTGCACGCACGGCCCCAGCGACCGACAGAGAAAAACCTGACTTGCCGGCCGATGCATCCGGGCGGACCCCGCGCTGCAAACCCTTCACGGCGGCATCCGTCGCAGCTTGGAGACCGGCAAAGGTGAGGAGCATGTAGAACGGGAACAGAGCATAGGAATACTTCAGGTTCGGGCCGCCGGCGGAAAGGATGGCTTGGCACAGCACGACCGTCCACGCCGCGATGAAGAGCTCCGGGCGACGTTCCCGGTCACGGCCCAGCAACCCACCCAACAGACCCACCACGTAGAACACCGCTAGAGGCCAGAGAACGTAGGGCTGCTCAAAAGCCCAGTGCGTCTCGTCGATGATGAACTTCCCCTCATACTGCGAAGACCGGGTGAGCCAGATCGGCGAGGCCCAGGTCAGCCCCAGACGAGTCAGCGGATCAATCCCAGTAGCCAGCGAATAGGTTCCACGACTCACGAAGAGACCGAGTGGCGTCTGCGAAAGCCACAGCAGCGCGCCCGTCGCGGCGCCGATGCCGAGGAAGCACGCGACCGGGACTCGGCTGTGCTTCAGCCGTTCTCTGACGCTGAACCCGGGACGCAGAGCGACCTCCCACATCAGCGCCACGAAGAGAGCGGCGGCCAAAGGCCGAAACGCACTGTACGTCATCACACCCACGAGCAGGACGCACCCCATCCAGACCATCGACCGGGTGCGCTGCAGCGGCGTGCCCGCGTGGAAAGAACGCACCAAGAAGAACAGCAGCAGACCAGCGAGCGGCGCGCTCAGGTAGTTGCGGGTGAGAACCTGATTGTAGTATAAGCTGACGGAAGACGCTGCAAACACGGCGGCGGCCGCGACGCTGAGGAACCGGCCCAGTACCCGGTTTGCGGCCGCGTAGAAGGCGAGAACGCCGCCGACGTACACGAACACGTGCAGGATTCGCAGCGGAGTCACGTCATAGCGGCCCGGGCCAACCAGGAGTCGGTTGAGGTAGATGCCAGCAGACTCCACGGGCTCGCACCAGCGATCCCGGTGCGCCGGAGCGAGGTAGTAAAACCTCCCCAGGGGCAGATCCACGGTCTGCAGCAATTCCACCGCCTCGTCGTTCAGAAGATTACGCTGGGGCGCGATGCCGAAGTTGGCCCAAGAGGAAAGGAGCAAGGCCCAGGCACCGAGGAGGAGAATCGGTCCCCGACGGATGAGGAAGGACCCTTGCGTCACCATGCGCGCGCCCCCCCGAAAGGCCCACTCTTGCGGAGACTGGAATGGGAGAGAATCAATCGAGAAAGCGAAGTCCGGACGGGATCGAATGAGACGACAGCCAGCCGCTCGTCCTGCCATCCCACGACGGACGTGCGATTCTGGCCGCGCACAGCAGATCTGCGCCCCTTGCGGGCGCTCGTCGGCCGAAGCCGCGGCACGGCACACGAACACCGGCCACCTGCTGAAGTGGGTTCGAACATCTGACCACCCCGTAGGCAATCTTTCGCTACGCTCACGGTCAACCCACGAGTCGCGAAGCAGGCCACCCTGCATCTTAGACTCAGATACAGAGACCAAGAAAAGCCACCGATGCCCGTGCTCACCCCAAAGGGGTCAGGCTTTGCAGTTTGTCGTTCACGCTCTCTCCGCCTCGCCTTTTTGGACGATTCCGAAGCGGGCACTGACTCGAACTCCTTCAAAAGGGGTCAGGCTTTGTCGTTTGCCGTCTGCGCTCTCAAAGGGGCTGACCGAACGGGTCAGGAATCCGAACGGTCGGGACTCGACTCCCGACCGCACGCTCGCCGCCGCGGTCGGCGCGCTCGCAAAAACCCCCGCCCGCCATCCCACCGCGGCTCGGAGCGAGGATCGCGAGTCACCCTGCGCCTCGCGATCCATCAACAGTCGGGCCATACGCCCTCATCGGTTGCCGCCCTTACCTGGATCGCAACCCTACGGTTGCACCGTCCGAGCGATCACCGTCTCTAGAATCGCCTCGGCGAGACGCTCGGCTGCGTCCGACTGTCCGGTATTGGTCAGGACCACGACCCCCGCCGGTGGGCTCGTGGTGAAGCGGACATGGCTCGTGAACCCCGGAGTTCCTCCGCCCTTGGAGAAGTACGTGCGGCCGTTACGGGTCTCGACTGAGAATCCCAGCGCCATCTTTCGGCCGCCGAGATCGAACTGGACCGTCTGCGACAGCGCGACTGCGTCCGCGAGCGTGGCGGGGGGAGCGAGGTTCGCGGCGATGAACGCCAGCATATCGGCGCCCGTCGAACGGAGCGCTCCGCTTGCCTCCAGCGTGTCGATCTGCGACGGCACCACGGCCCGGCCCTGCCGTGAGCCGCGGGCGGAGCGGGCCGCGCTTGAGGTAGGGACGCTCACTCGGGTGTCCTTCATCCCGAGTGGGTCGCCGAGGTGCTCCGCGAAAAGAACGTCATAGCTGGCCATCGCCGCGGCGTCCTGCAACGCGATGCCCAGCAGGCCGAAGCCGAGGTTGGAGTAGGCGATCGCGCTTCCCGGTCTGGTCCGGAGCGTGGTCCGGCCAAGGTAATCGAACATCAGCGCCCGCGTGTAGCCTGCGGCGGGATTCGGTGGCGTGCCGACCAAATTATCGGGAAAGTCGGCCAAGCCACCGGTGTGCGTCGCCAGATGCACCAATTGAAGGCTTGCCCCTGGGGCGGTCGGCAGAGCCGCGCTGGGAAGAAAGCGACTCACCGGATCGTCGAGCCGCATGTGTCCCTTCACCACGCGATCTGCGAGAATCAGGCCGGTCATCGGCTTGGTGTTGGAGCCGATCTCGAAAAGCGTATCGCCGGCCGGAGTGGTCCGCGAGTCCAGCGCAGTCACGCCGTAGCCGCGAACCGTACGCACGTCGGGACCAATGATGCCCACCACGGCTCCGACGACTTTCCCGCCTGCGCCCGTGGGATCGATCTCCGGAGCAACCAGCGCGTCGATCTGGGCGCGCAGCGCCGCTGACGCCTCCTTCGCCACCTCCGGTACGGGCCCCAACGAAACGCCGGTCAGGTCATACACCTCGACCAGCGCCTCGCCCGTGCCTCCCAGTGTCCCGCTCACCTGCACGGTGTAGCCGCCCGGCGGGAGTAGCGTAGAGAGCGCTGCGTCGCGACTCCCCGTCGGCAGGGCGAAGGCTCCGCTCTGCTGGAACGCAACGCGCAAGGCGTCGGCCGTCGCCGCGTACGCCCCGGAAGGCGTGCCCCAGTTGTCGTTCTCCGCAATCCGTCTCCCTCCTTGAAACAACTCCAGCTTCGGATCCGCCAATAACCCGGTCACCCCGAACGGCTCCAGCCCCGGCCCCACCGCTCGCACCAGCAGCCGCCGTGAGTTCGTGCCCGGCGACAGCACCAACCCCGGAATCAGGATCGCATCCCCGGTGCCCACCCGCGCCCGCGCGGAGAGGTTCGTCAGCCGCGTGGCCGTTGCTCCCACCTCATAAACCTCCACCAGCACCGTGCCGCTGGTGCCCACGGCCCCGGTGACGTGTGCCGTGTAGCCGCCAGGCCCAAGCCGGGCGACGATCGCCGCATCCTTCGAACCGGCGGGCAAGGCGAAGGCCCCGACCTGCGCAAAGACCGCAGCATCGGCGGACGCGTATTGGTCGTTCTCGCCCACGACGCGGCCGCCCGCAGCGAAGAGTTGGACCCGCGGATCAGCCAGCGGCCGACTGACCCCGAAACTCCCGAGCGTGGGCCCCACCGCCCGAATCAGCACGGTCTTCTCCTCCCCCGCGCCCACGCTAAAACCCACGATCAGCGGCTCTCCCGACACCGCCTCCGCCCGGATCGCGAGGTTCGCCAGACGCGAGTCCTGTGCCCGCCCCAGCGGTAACAACGCAACGACGAGGGCGAACGCCGCGCTGGTCGCGCGCAGTGAGGTGGTCAACGCGCTAGCGGCGCCGGGACGGCGAGTGGAACGGTTCATCGGGGACTCCTAGAGACGACGGAAAGAGAAAGTCGGTTACCCGCAGACGAAACCACTCACGAGCGCCAGCGCGGGTGTAGACACCGCGACCGTACGGGTTTGATCGTGACGATTCTCCATGGCTCGGGTGGATACCGCCATCAGTCAATGTTTGCAATCGGGGAGAGCGTAACGTCGACCAAGGCACCCGTCGCACCGGCCTCCCCTGCTTACCCGGAGTCCGTGAGGCATAGTCGATCGCCTCCGCAGGGGAGCCCATCGCACCGGCCCCGTCGCCGTCAGCGATCGCGCGCCCTCCGGTCGCGGAGGCCCTGGACCCGCGCGCCGACTCTGCCCGCTCGGGTACGGCTTCCGAACGACGATTGGGCAAAAGGAACCTGAACCGCTCCGGCCGTCGACCGCACACGATGTGACGTGCATTCAACGACGCCTTCACGGGCGCCTCACGGACGATCCGGTAGCGTGGACGCCATCGAATCCGACTCGGCCTGACTCATCACGGTCGTTGGACCGGCCGGGCGCAAGTCGTGCCAGGCGTCCGAGGAGGTTCGATTTGAATGCCATGAATGCCCAGCCGCCTCGAAGTTCCCTCCTCAGACGCAACGCCGCGCAAACACGGCGACTCGGTCGCATCGCCGCTGGCACCGCCGGCATCGCGTCATTCCTCCGCAACATTCAGGAAGCGATCGGCGTGCCGAAACGCCTCACGGCAGTCACGGCCGCAGCCCTAGGCCTGTTGATTGCCAGCCCGGTCGACCTGCAGGCGAAAAAGGAACTGCCGCTGGTTCCCCTGCCATCGGTCTTCGACTTCACCGAAGGCCGCGGCTGGGGCGGCGCGCTGGGGCTCGGTTTTGAGTACGAAACTGCCTACGACGGTTCCGACGAATACGAGTCAGGAATCGAACCCGCCGGTGCGATCCAGTGGCGCAACGGAAACCATCTGTTTTTCTGGGAGGGAATCGAATTGGGTTGGCGTGGCCTGACGGCGGAGAAGTGGCTGATGCAAGCCGGCGCTCGCTACGAGGCGGGACTTGCAGCCGACGACTCTAAGGATGGACGTTTGAAGGGCTTCGTGGAGCGAGATTCCCACATAGTCGGCTTCCTTGAATTTCGACGCGCCATCGGCAAAGACTGGAGAAACTGGGTTGGCGGGCGGGCATTGGGCGGTGCGAGCGATTTCGGTTGGCTTGGCGTGCTGGCGGCAGGACGCAGATTCGGTTCCAGTCTCGACGGTACCGGAACGGAAATCTTTGCCTTCTCTACGTTCGGGACTGGCACCTTTATCACCAAAGATTTCGGAGTCACCCGAGCCGACGCAGTTGGCTCTGGGCTGCGGGAGACAAAGCTCGGTGGAGGCTACCGATCCACCGGAGTCCAGCTCATCGACCGGCGTCACCTCACGCCAAAAATTCAGGTAATCGGCTCAGCCGGTTTTGAGCTCTACAGCAGTGACATCAAGCGCAGCCCGGTCGCCCGGAAAGGACACGAGATCGAGGCCGCACTCTCGATCGTCTACCTGTTCTGAGAAACGTTGGGCAGCGTGGAATCGTCGCCGGACATAAACCGCGCCGATCCCCGCGTCCGAGGCAAAGGGCAGATCACGCGGCCGCGATCCGTCACGATCCGGCCGCGATCTTAGTGAGCGTTCTTTCCCCGTACCGATGACACTGACCACCGACGCGGAGACGCCGGGGCTCAGCCCGGTCTTCGTCGGCCAAGGCCCTCGAGATCTCCTCCCTCTTGCCGAGGACGTTCCCGTGAGTCGGAGACGCCCCGTCCCTCCGCCGGTTGAGGTTTTCCGCGCCCGTCGACAGGTAACGCCTCGTCCGCTTGCCGTCAGCGCGAACCTCGTAAGAGTGAGCCCATAATGGTCGCCTGCCTTCATTCGTTCTTGCGCCTCGCCTGCGCATGGTCCGGGCTCACCGCCCTCTCCTCCCTCGGCGCCGCGCCCACGCCACTGGCATGGCCGCCCGAACGCTATGCGGACGAGGCGGGTTTTAGCGAACGAAGCCGCGGTCTCGTTGAAGCGATCGCTCGGAAGCCGTATGGGGAGCGCTCGCTCGCGCCGTCGTCCTGTCCGGACACCGGCCTTCCGGTGCGAGCTTGGGCGGTCGAAGGCGAGGAGATCATTTCACCCTATACGGGACGACGCTACCGTCAGGGACCCACGGGGTACTTCGGTCCCAAGGCGCGCGACGCGGAGGGCCGCATCTCCGCGTTTGGTGGCGATCCGCTGAAGTTCGATCTGCCGCCGGTGATCGCTCGCCTTCTCCGTGATCCGACGGATGCACAGGCCCGAGCCTTCCTGATGATTCCCGGCAATCTCAGCCAGCAGTACCACTTCGCCACCAGTCACTGGGCCAGGCTGCAGGGCCTGCTTGGCAACCAACTCGGCGAGGCGTTCCAGACGGCGTTCCGGCGGGCCGTTGCTGACTACGCCGACTCTCGTCGGCCGTCCGACGGCCCCCGTGAACACGCACCGGTCGAGGCGCCCTTCACGCTTGTGGGCCGGCCTGACCAACATCTCGGCGGGGGAGGAACCGAGAACCACAAGATCATGTTCCGCACGAGCGCGCTTCTGTTTGCGGAAACGTTTCCCGACGACGCACTCATCTCGGGCCACACCCCGGCGCAGACGCGCGTGATCGCTGGGGGCGTTCTGCGCGACTTCACCCGAAAGCTTTTCGTCATGGGCAACGGAGAGTACCAGTCGACCTCTTACTTTCCCCACTCGATCCAAAGCCTCCTCAATCTCCACGATTTTTCACCCGAACCAGCAACCCGCGCCGTTGCCCGCGCAGCAATTGATTATTACCTCACGGTGTACGCGCTCAAGGTCTTCAACGGCGTTCACACCGGCCCCAAGCGCCGTGGTTGGGTCGAGGGCGACCACCTCGGCGAGATGGACACGCTGCTTTGGCTGTGGGCCGGCGGCACTCCGGGTTACACCACGGTCCCGGTCGATCCCTCCAAGGCGCATGTCTCTCTCCACCAACTGACCACCCGGTACCGGCCTGATCCCGCGATCATCGCTCTTGCCGCCAAGCACGTTCCCCTGCCCTTCGAAGCGGAGTTATCCCACCCTGACTACGGCATGAGCGAAGCCGGGCGGCATCTCGAAACGTTTTACTGTTCATCGAGCTTCGCACTCGGGAGCGTCCAACTCGATGGGATCAACAATTCCGGACAGCAGACCACGTGGTCGCTCAACGTACGCGGGGAACGCGAGTCCCTGATTTTCGGGGGCGGCCAGCCGCGGTGGCTTTCTCCGGAGGGCCACAGCCCCTACGATCAATGGGTCCAGAAGCGCGGTGCGATCCTCTTCATGACCGGGCCGACGCAGCCGCCGCCGGGTGATACCCTCCCACCCACCCTTGAGCGGATCGACCAACTCGAAGGCCCCCGCAGCTACACCCGGATCACTGCCTTTTCCGGCCCCTTGCACCCTGCGAGCCCGCCCACGTCAGACGATCCCTCGGCATTGCGAGGCTACTTCGACCGCTCGCGTTCGTCGGCGGCCACGTGGCTATGGGTACCGCGAAAGACGAAGATTCATCCGCAACGCGACCGATTTGTCATCGAGGCTCCGGAGACTTGGATCGTCGTCACTCCGCTCGTCCCGGGATCCTTCTGGATCGATCCCGATCCCGCGGCGTTCGCGGCCGACACGGGTGGTCGACATCCCGTACAGAGACTCCGGGATTACCGGGTTCTGGCGATTCCTGGCGAGGTCGCCGGCTTCGCCCTTGAGGCCGTAGAGCGCTCCAGCGCTCCAACTCTGGCGTCTCTTGAGAAGAAGGGTCGCGTGTCTCTTGAGGGACTAACCGCCCGCTACGCTGCGATTTCCGGCGACCACTTGGAGCTGAGTTACCAGCCCACGGCGCTCCGCCCCGCGGCTCGGGTCAACGGCGAAACCCTCCTTCGTCGATCCTGGGCCAACGGCGGGCACGCCGCCAGCGGTCCGCTGACCGTTGGCGAAGGACGCCTGCGGTTACGCACCGACGCCGGCGGCTTCGATCTCGATTATCGAGGCGACTCACCGCTCTGGACCATGGAGGAACCGTGAACCGCCCCAGCGCTTTCGCGAGCGCGCTCCGAGCCAAGCCTGGCTCCCCGAGGCCAGCGTTCGCGCCGTGAAGACAAGCGCCGCGAGACGCACGAGTCGCCGAGAGTCAGGGAACACCCGCGGCCGGGTGCACAGGGAACGGTGATGCTTCAGCGCGCCGTGATTCCCAGAGAGAGCCGGCCATCGCGCCAGGTGACTCGCTGGCGGCCGACCTGGACGGCATCGCCCTCGACCCGCGGCACGGGGGGCCGTTCCGCCGTCGGGAACCAGAACGTCAACGTCGTGCCTCCAATCGTCACCGGCGTTCCCTCCGCCGCACCTGTCGTCACGAGCATGATTTCCGCACCGCTCGCTCCCGTAAAGTCGACGGCGAACGCGGTTCCGTCGGCGAGCGTCAGCGTGCTGGTTTCTGCTCGGGCGGAGGTGCTCCAATCGCGCACCGGACCTTCGGTGACCGTCCCCCAGTGCAACCGACGCCCGCGGGAGTGGACGGCCAACGCGCGGTCCGCCTCTGCCCCCATATAGCCGCGGACGGGATTGGTTAACACGGTGATGACGGTGTCATTCTCGTCCTGCCAACGATCGCGCCAGCAGAAGAATCCGGCCATTGAATCGCGGTAAGCGTGGGGCAGGACAAGGTGCGGATCGATCGTGGCCTCGCCCAGCGGCCAACTCACGAACGAGTGGACGACGTACTGGGGATAGGTGTTCGCGGTGTCGAACGGCATGCCCGCGCGGGCATCCGCCGCGGCGAGAAACCGGTCGTAAATCCACGCCATCGCTCCGCGCTCCGCTGGGGGAAGACTGCCCATGCCCAGCGCGAAGTACGACGCCCCGCTCATTCCGTGACGGGCCCACACGTTCCGTGAATACCCACCGCGCACCGGCCACAAGTCTGGTACGCCCTCGCGAAAAACTGTTTGGTAGGCCCACTTGAGCGTAAGCATGCGCGCGTTCGGTCGGGGGCTCGCGAAGTAGTCGCGGCCCTCGACGTTACGCCAGGCCTGGAGCGCGCTGAGGAAGACGATCTGCGAGGCCATCGAGCCAGTGCCGTCACCCTCCGCATAGAATCCCCCGTCGCCGAAGCCCTCATCCAAGTTACGGACGACACCGTGTGCTGCGTACTCAAGGAGATGGTCGATTAAGGCCGCATCCGTCCACGCTTCGCCGCGGAGGGCGAGCAAGGCGAGTGTCGCCCCGCCGACCTGCATGCTGAAGTGATTGCTATAAGGCGGCATCGTGCCGCGCGCGAGGCTGGCCAAGGTGACCGCGTCCTTCGGTTTGGCCGTGTCCGGTACCTCGTGGTACTCCGCCATCGCACGTCCAAATCGCTCGCGCGTAGCGGCGTCCCAGCCGTCATAGCAAAGGTCGTATCCGACCGCCATCCAGCCAAGCGAAGGCCCGGCTCGGAGCGCCCCGCCCGGCCGTCGGAAGCTATAGCGGGGATCGCGGTCGCGCACGCCAGCCAGGAGTTGCTCGAAGGACTCCCTTCCCCACTCGGCATAGCGTGCCTCGCCAGTCAGCTGGTATAGCAACCCGTAACCCGCCGGATGTCCGATCGTCAGCATACCCACAGGTAGAGTCTGTACCTTTTCCTTGGGGTAGGCTTCTGAAGCTCGGCTGACATGAGGGGCCGGTCCTTCGCCCTCCGCCCCGTTGAGCAGGTAGCGCAGGCGCCGGAGAATCGCCTGGCCCTCCGGCGTGGCAGCCCTCGCGCGCAGAGCGGGGAGATCGGAGCGCCGGAACAGGAGTCGAGGGTGCTCGCCGGCGGCGACCGGCGCGTGCCCGTCGACCGGAACAAACCACGGGCCTGTCGCGACCGAAGGCATTGCGCGATAACCATTGGGAATTGAGCCATTGGGCCGTCGTTCGTAGACTGCCGTTCCCACGCCGGCAGGAGGCTCCCAGACCAGTCGCAGCCCGATGTTGGTCTGGCGTGAGTCCGGCAGATGCCGATGCCGATTAGCACTCCGCAAGGCCTCCGCTTCGTTGAACCAGCTCCCGCCGCGGATGCAGCGATGCGTGCCCTCCACGGGCCCTTGCGGGTCGACGGCCGCACCCGTCGAGTACGGTCCGTACCAATCCGCACACCACTCCCATACTCCACCGAACATATCGTACAGACCCCAGCCATTGGGCCGTTTGGTCCCCACGGGATGACTGCGTCCCTCTGCTCGCGGGTAGAACCATGCGTGCTCGGCGAGGGAGCGGAAACCATCATCCTCCCCCCACGGAAACCGGGCCGTGGTCCCCGCCCGCGCGGCGTACTCCCACTCCGCCTCCGTCGGCAGCCGGAATCGGCCTACCCCGCGCGCGCCCAGACGGGCCAAAAATTCCTGCGCATCCAGCCACGAAACGCTGTCGACGGGATGGACCGACGACGCTCCGTAATCGCGGAAGGTCGATGGATTTCCCTTCATCACCTCGAGCCACTGCGCCTGCGTCACCTCAACTTTGCCGATCCAGTATGCTTTGCTGAGAGTGACCTCGCGCTGCGGGGCTTCGTCGTTCGCCCGCCCCATCTCCCCTGCAGGACTGCCCATCACAAAGCTCCCCGCCGGCACCTCGACGAAGGTGAAGGTCAGGCCTTCCGCCAAGGTGACCACGCGCTCCCGGAGGGGCGCGGCCGGCCCGGCGGCCGACGCGGCGTCGGCGATCAGGATCCAAGAACCCAGAAACAGTAGCAGCCATGCCTTCATCGCGAATCCTCCGGTTCCCACACCAAGCGAAGACCCACCGCCGTGTAGCGTCCGTCAGGCCGATGTCGGTGACGGTTCGCAGAGCGGAGGCTCACGGGAAAATCATACCAACTCCCTCCCCGGAAGACTCGCTCCGTGCCCGAAGGGGGCCCGAGAGGATCGCGCTGCGACCCAGCCGCATACGGTCCATACCAGTCGCTGCACCATTCCCATACGCTACCGTGCATCTCGTAGAGGCCCCATGCATTCGGCGGTTTGCCGCCGACCGGGTGAGTCACCGCGTAAGAGCGACTGTTCGCCCACGCGTGGGTGTGCGTCTCCCTCTCTCCGGGGTCGTCACCCCAGGGGAAACGCGTGGTGCTGCCGGCTCGCGCGGCGTACTCCCACTCCGCCTCGGTCGGCAGCCGGAAGCGTCCGTTGCCTCGCGCGTCGAGCCGCGCGATGAAACGTGCGCAGTCCTCCCAGGAAACCGAGTCCACCGGGCGGCGCGGCGCCAACGGCCCGTACCGGAACGCCGCCGGGTTGCGGCCCATTACCGCTTCCCACTGTGCCTGGGTGACCTCGTGCACGCCGAGGAAAAAGCCTCGGCTGATGACCACCTCGTGGCGGGGCCCCTCGTCGGCGCCGCGTCCCGACTCCTCGGGGGCGCTGCCGCGCCAGTAAGCCCCCGATGGAATCCAAACAAAACGAAGCCCCTCGCCCTTACCCAGTTCCACGAGTCGTTCCTCACCGGACACGCGTGCGGAGGCCCGCACACTGATAAGGCTTGCGGCCAGAAGCAGGAGTCCGGCGCAGACGACGGTTGCCGCGCGCCACGGCCTCATAGACGCGTGCTGATGCTGAGGCGGAACGAGCGAGGATCGAAGTAGCGGATCGAGCGATTGGAAACCGTGATCCGCTCAGCGCCGGCGGTGGTGGACGGCACCAAGGCGCCGGTGGCCGGATTGATGAAGAGATCGGTGGTGTTCGTGCTCACCATCTTTTGATCGTCGAGAAGGTTGGTGATATTCAGCCGGATGTTCCAGACCCTCCCGAGGAGCTTACCCCGGTAGGCGACCGCCGCGTTGACCTTGTACTCCATCGGAATCTCGGGGCGGTAGCGACGGTTCTCGTCGTTGGAACGGTCGCGCAGGCCGTTGTCGATCACCTGCTCTCCCTGCCGTGGGCCATTCAGCGTGAAGCCAAGGCTGGCCTCGAAGCCACGCAGACGACCGTTCGTGAACTTGTAGTTGTTCCACATCGCCCAAACGTTGCGGGGAACATCGCTCGTCCGGCGTCCGATCGCGCCCACTTTGGTGACCGACGACTGCGACTCATCAAGCGAGATGGCGCGGGCTTCGTCGGTGGTGTAACGGAGGAATCGCCACCATGAGTCGTACTCGGTGCTGGACGGCTGGTCGACGATCTCAAAGCCGCCGGTGACCGCCTGCACCAAGTGGGTGTAGGAGAGCACGGTACTAAGCTGGTCGGTGAAATTCAGGTAGATCTGAGCGTCGACGCCCTTGGACCGGTCATCATAGGCCACGTCGGAGTTGCGATTGAGCGCATAGGCATTGTTCGCGTTGAGAGCGGTGGCCCCAGACCCGATGGAGCCCCCCTGCAACGCAGTGTTCGTGGCGGGATCAGAGGCGGCGGCTTCCAGCGCGCGCCGCAGAGGATCGTTGGCCGCGGTGCCGAGTGAAGCGTAGTCGACCAGCAGGAACCCGCTCTGTTGCGGCGCTCCCGTCACGCGGGGATGCGTCAAGTCCGCCGCCGCCACGTAGCCGATGGGTAGGAGGTACGTGACCGGCTGGTTCGTCTGGAAAGACGTGAAGCCGGAATTGTGAACGGTGTAGGCGTTGGGTCCGGTGCCGCGGGCGACGGTGTTGCCGGTGAAGCCGGTGCGCAGCAGCGTCTGATTGTTGGAACGGGGCTGAGGAGCGAACGCGAAGTTGTAGATGGCATTCTCGCGATCGAGTTCGAAGTAGGAAACCGTGGCGGAAATCTTCGAGCGACCACGGGAATCCTTCAAGAGATCGACCTTGGCGCCGATTTCGCGGCTCTGCGTACGCTCCGGCTTGAACGGATTCGCCGCACCGTCGCGCTGCCCGGTATTCGGGAAGATACCGCCCGCACTCACCACGTAGAGGTTGATGTCCGAGGTGACGGCGACGTTCACGCCCAGCGTGAAGGTGTCGTCACGCTGCGGCACGGCGCCAAAGCGGTACCCGTTGACAACCCGCGCCTGCCCCGGCGCATTCACCAGACTCGACGGGTCAGGGCTCGAGGGCAGGGTCCAGTTGGCGAGGTTCGTATCCGGCTGGGTGGTATCCTGCTTGACGAAGGAGGTGAAGTAGCTGCGCACCATGTAGCGCTCGTTGCGCCAGCCGCCGATCGTCGTGATGCGGTCCTTCCACCAGCGTCCCTGATAGACGGCGTAATGGCCGGTGTCCCACTCGGTAAAGAAGGAGTCGCGGAACGGCCGGAACTGCTCGCCTCCGTAGCGGATGTACTGAGGCGCCGTAAAGGTCAGGAATCCCTGCGTCGGGCTCCCCGTGGTGTTACTCGTGACCTGTGTGGTCGAAAGGTCGTTTTGCTTCACCATCTGATCGGTGCGCCCGAGCAAGATACTCTGCCGGGCCCCGAACACCGTGAACTCGTAATTGAGGTCCACCCGCGCCTGGCGGATGTACTTGTGCGACTCGGCGAAGCCCCAGCCATAGCCGATGGTCTTCCATTGGGTGAGCGCGCCGTTGACCGGGTCGGCGCCGACGTTCGTCCACAGCCCCGGACTCGTCGGGGCGACCGTCGGACTCGTCGTTGTCGTCCGCAATACCGAGCCACTGATCGTGCGCCGCTCGTTGCGGCGGTCGGAGTAGTTTCCGCCAATCACGGCGGTCAGGCCGGGCAGTATCTTCTGCGTGACTTCAAACGTGCCGTTGAAGTAGTCGTCCTTGGAGTAGGTGTCGGGTCCGCTCCACCGGTACAAGCGGGTGCGGCCGAAGAGATCCTTCGCGACCAGACGGGCCTCGTTCCACTCGTTGAGATTTTCCCCGATCAACTGCCGTGTGATGGGATGACGGACGTTGCCCGCGCTGGAGTCATTGAGATCCTGAAAGCCGGACCCCTCCGTATCGAAGCGGCCATACTCAATGTCCACGAACACCGTGGTGTCGCGAAAGGGGCGGAACTCGATTGCCGGAGTAAACAGGAGGCGGGAGCGATCGTCGAAATCCGACCGACTGCTCAGAGTCTGGTAGACGAGGCCGGCGCCGTAGTTCACAAAGCGGTTACCAGACTCCGACTTCCAGAGCGGGCCGGTGTGATACAGCTCGCCGCGGAGAAACTCGTTGCTCCCGATTCCGAAGCGCAGGTCGGTCTGAGGCGTGGCGCGGGGATACTTCGGGGTGAGCGCCACGATGCCGCCGAGCGAGGCCACGCCATAAAGCAGCGACTGCGGGCCGCGCGCGACCTCCAGTCGGTCGACATTAATCACGTCCGTCACCGTGTCCTGCCGAAATCCGCTGCGGAGGAACGATCGCGTATTCAGCCCGCGGATGGTGATCGCCGTGGAATCGCGCGAGATCGCTCCCGCCGCTCCCGTGCCAGAGGGACTGAAGAGGAAGTTATTCGACGTCGCTACCTGATCTTGGATGATGCCCGCGGAGTACTCGAGGGCCTCCTTGACGTCGACGGCCCCGATGTCGTCGATAAACTCGCGCGTGACGACCTCAATCGGCAGCGGGATCGACTTGATCTCCAGATTCAAGCGCGTGCCCGTCGTGGAATTGGTGGCCACGTAGCCGCGGTCCCGCGTGGTATCGACGCGGAACTCCGCCCCCTTCACGACCTCCTCTTCGGCGGGCGGCTTAACCGTCTGCGCCGACAGAGCCAAGGAGAGCAGCGGCGCTGCGAGAAGGGGCAAAGCGGCACGAAAAATAGTCATAATGGAAGGGTCGGGGTTAGGGTGAGACGTAACTGGAGGGGTAGCCGGGCGTGGAACAACACCCGGCCCTCGATCCGAGCGGCATCAGGCAGACCGGGGTAGACGCTTCGTTTCGGGGGCGATAGACACCCAACGATTTGCCGTCCACCCGGCGCAACTGAGATTTCACTTAATGGTTAAGCTGATGCGCGCTCCGCGGGGTCTCGGTCTCGCGCGGCAGAACGCGGCGCAGGAGGGGCACGCGACACGAGTCGAACCGTATTCAGGTGCCATCGGGCGGATGGCGGTAGGCGAAGGTCCACTGCCCCGTGCCACCGCAATCAGTGCATCGGCCGCGCTCGGCACCCGCCCCGTCTGTCGCCCCTCTGCCGCCAATACGTCGCGGGACGCCGCATGGCCACGACCAACCGACCCGTGGGTTTGCCACGGCGACGGCAATCTACTGAGAACGGGTGGTCACTCCGTCCACCCACGTCCCCTCGATCAGCACCGTCTTGGGTTGGTCAGGCAAGCCCCGCTCTCGACGCTGGATCTGCGAGACGACTAAGTCGACGGCCGCCGCCGCGACCTTCTCATTATCCTGAAGAATACCGGAGCAGGTAAAGCTCAGCGCAGGATCGACATCGAGTGAGGCAAAGCCGCACTGCTCCGGCACTGCGCGTCCCAGCCGATTCAACCACTCCAAATAGACCGGCGCCCGGGGAGCATGCGCGATCACAACATCGGGCTCGTTCGCTAGGAACCACTCCCGGAAGACCTCGAAGTCAATGCTGGGTCGGACGCACAGCGGCACCTGCTGATCGGCGGGCAACGCCCACTGAGTACGGAGGAAGGCAGAGGAGTAATGCTGCAGCGTCCGGCTGTCGGAGTCCTCGGTAAGGATCAGACCGACGCGGCGATAGGCGAGGCGCGACAGGTGCCGCATCAGCAGCAGGAAATCCTTGTACTGGTGCGGGCTCGCCCGGTGCATGCGGGCTCGCACGCTGTAACCCATCACCGCGCACGAAAAACGGGTGAAGTCGAAATCGATCTTCTCAACCCACGTCGGGGTGCCAAGGATCAACACGCCCTCGATGCCACGCGCGTGCAGGATTCGGCGTAGCCGGTCCGGGGTCATCCCCGGCTCCGATAGCCAAAAGTCCGCGAGTTGATAGCCGAGCTGCTGCGCTCGATCGCCCGCTCCAGCCACGGTGCGCCGCAGAAAAGGATTATCGCGCCAGGGTTGAGCCTCCGGAAACATCGTGAGCAGACCCAACACCGCGGTCGTACGGACTTCACGCCGCTGCCGCAGGTAGGCCATCAGCTTGCCAATCTCCGGGTCCGGCCGGTACCCCGCCGCAGCCGCGAGCCGCTTGATCCGCGCACACGTCCGTTCCGGAATGCTCGGGTGGTCGCGCAACGCCATCGAGACGGCCGCCGTCGAGAGCCCGGCCTTTTCGGCCAGCTGTCGCAACGTCGGACGACTGTTTGGCTTGGTTTTCACTTAACGATAAAGCGGACGGTTTTTTGCGTTCTCCGCAAGTCGAGATTTACGCTTGACGATCCAAGCGCTTCTCCCGGAGCGCACCCAACCCCAGCCGACGAACCCAAGTCCATGAAAGCATCGAATCGAATTCCCCTCCTCGCGGCCGCCTGCCTCCTGGCAGCGCCAGCGGTCGCGATCGCGCAGTCTGTACCGGCGGCATCAGCACGGACCGACGAGGTCGTGACGCTCTCGCCCTTCAGCGTCGACACGTCCCGCGACCGCGGCTACCGCGCCTCCAACTCCATCGGCGGCACCCGCGTCAACACGCCGCTCAAGGATGTACCCATGAACATCCAGGTGGTCACCGAGGAACTCATCCGTGACCTCGGCGCCATCGACGCCTCCGAGTCGCTCCGCTTCCAGCCCGGCGTGGAGGTCGGCCTGCGCGATGGCGACCGCGACACACAAGTGACCATCCGCGGCTTCGGCACCATCTGGCAGATGCGCGAGGGTTTTCGCCGCTACGACACTTCCGACAGCGTTAACATCGAGCGCCAGGAGATCGTCGCTGGCCCCGCCGCCGTGCTCTACGGCGTCAGTCAGCCCGGTGGTCTGATCAACTACATCACCAAGCGCCCGAAGCCGGGCTCCTTCGGAGAGATGCGCCAGATCTTCGGATCCTACAGCTTTCTACGCACCGAGCTCGACGTGAACCACATGCCCGAGGGCCCGCTGGGCATCCGGGTCACCGGCTCGTACACCGACGCCGACGGGTTCCGCGACTTCGAGAGCACCCGCCGGACTTTCTTCGCGCCGGTGTTTAGCTACCGCCTCTCCGAAGCGACCACCGTCACACTCGACCTCGAATTCATGGAGCAGGACCGCGGCTTCACCCACAACAAACTGCGGGACGTCAGCCTGACCCCGACCGGCGCAACCACCAACCTGCCCGGCTTCCTCTCCGTGCCGCGCGACCAGCAGTGGACCGGCAACGACACCGTCCACCAAAACGAGGTCCGCAATGTGATGGCCATCGTCGACCACCGGTTCAGCGACGCGTTCTCCGTCAACTTCGCCTTCAACTCCCTCGACCGCGTGCAGCAGCGCACCACCCAGACGCACCGCGGGCTCACCGTCACCGCACTGCGCGATCGCAACGGCGCACTGGTGCTCGACAACTCCGGCAACGCGATCAAGGCCGTCCGCACGCTCTGGGCCAATGACTACAACGACAACACGATGTGGCAGACGCGCGCCGATGCTGTCTATCGCTTCAACGCCGCGGGCGCCAGCCACACGCTCCTCGCCGGCTTCAACTTTGCCAAGGACACCAACGATCGCTTGCTCCGCGAGGACCGGAATCCGAACCCAGCCAACAGCGTCGACTCCCTCGGTCAGAACTTCCGCTACTACCCGGTCAATGTCCGCAACCCGGACCTCTCCCTTGGTAACAACGCCTACAATCCCGTCAGCTGGGCCCGCCCGTGGCTCAGCTACCGGGATCCGATCGAGCTGACGTCGTACTACCTGAACTACCAGGGTTCGTTCCTGAACGACACGTTGACCACCCTCGCCGGCCTACGCTTCGACGAGAACGATTACTCGCGTCAGTGGCTGTGGCGCCGCACGGGACAGGTCGACGTGCGGAACTCCGTTACCGACAAGTGGAGTCCGAATGTGGGCGCGCTCTACCGGCCGACGTCCTGGCTGGGCTTCTACGCCCTCACCTCCGAGTCCCTCGAACCGCGCAACGGCGCGACGAACAGCTTCGGCGTCAATTTCGATCCGTCATTCGGCGAGAGCCTCGAGGCGGGCATCAAGTTCGACGCGTTTGAGGGTCGCCTTTCCGGCACGGTCAGCGTGTACGAGATCAAGAACCAGAACCTCCCCGTCTTCAGCGCGACCACCCCGAACGCCTCTGGCGGCCTCGGCGACAACATCCAGGTCGGCGAGCAGACCTCCGAGGGCGTAGATTTCTCGTTCTTCTATTTCCCGTCCGATGCTTGGCAGCTCACAGGTGGCTGGTCGTACGTCGATACGTTCATCTCCAAGGACACCAACGCCGCCAACATCGGACGCAACTTCGCCAACAATCCGTACAATCGCGTCTCGCTGTTTAACAGCTACCGTTTCCCCGGCGGCTTCACGATCGGCGGCGGCGCAATCTACACCGGCGAGATCGACCGCGGCTGGGCCGATGCCTCAGGACAACAGGTCCAGAATGACTCCTACATCCTCGCCGACGCGTTTGTCCGGTATGACTGGAAGCTCGCTGAGAAGCGCATCATCTCCCTGTCGCTCCACCTCCGCAACCTGACCGACGAGGAGGACTTCGGCGGCGGTTCATGGATCGAGGGCCAAACCTTCCGCTTCACGGTCGGCGCCCGGTTCTGACCCGTTCCCCGCTTGCATTCGGAGGGGGTAGCGTCGTTCGGCGCTCCCCCTCCGCTGTCTTTTCACCCCTTCTCCCCGCTCCACTTCCCTTGCCTACTCCTCGACTCCAGCCGATCCGGATCGGCATCGTCGGACTCAATTTCGGCGCCCAGATCGTGCGTCGGCTGATGGAAGGTCCGGCACGACGTTGGTTAACAGTTGCGGCGGTCGCGGACCTGGATCCGGCCCGCTCCGGTCCGGTTGCCGCGCGTCACCACGTTCGCGTCGCGACGTGGGAAGACCTACTGTCCGACCCGACGATCGAAGCGATCGGCCTGTTCACGGGTCCCGAGAAACGGGCCCGAATGATCCACCAAGCAATCCGCGCCGGAAAGCACGTGCTCACGACCAAGCCCTTTGAGCTTTCAGTCGCAGCGGCCCGGAGCGCTCTCGACGCCGCCGAGCGGCTTGGCCGCGTCGTTCACCTGAACTCGCCTGGTCCGACGCTTTCGCCCGAACTCGCGTGCATCCGCGAATGGCAGGAGTCCTTGGACTTGGGGCGAATCGTCGGTTTACGAGCCGAGGCATGGGTCGGCTACCAAGAGTCCGCCGACGGTTCGTGGTACGACGACCCCCGGCGCTGCCCGGTCGCGCCGATTTTTCGCCTTGGCATCTACCTGATCAACGACTGCGTCGCTCTGGCCGGCGCCCCCGTGGCGCTGCAGGTCGCCCAGACCCACGTCCGCACGGGCCGACCGACCCCGGACAACGCCCTGCTGAACCTCGTCTTTGCCAACGGAGCCCTCGCCTCCCTCTACGGCTCGTTCTGCGTGAGCGACGGCCAGCCCTACAAGAATTCGCTGACCGTGAACTTCGAGCGCGGAACTGCGTATCGGAATTGCGGATTCCCTGATCACCTCGGCGGGCGCATTCGCTCGGAACTCGCCCTCGTGCAACCGGGACGTTCACTCCGGCCGCGGGTGCAGCGACGCGTCTTCTCGGTGCTGAGCGGCGACTACCAGTTTCAAGAATTTGCGGAAGCCGTCCGATCGGGCAAGGTGCTGTCGACCGCCGCACGCGAGGCCACCCTCGCTGGCCTGCAGGTCGTCGATGCCCTCCCTCGTGCGGCCCGCTCGGGCCGACTCACCGCCTTGCGCCAATGACCCACGACGCCACGCCGCCGGCTCCGGACGCGAACTGGTTTGTGGCCGCGCGCTACGGGCTCTTTGTCCACTGGGGCCTCTATAGCCTGCTCGGTCGCGGCGAGTGGGTCCGCAATCGCGAGCGCCTCTCGCGCCGCGACTACGCCGATCTCGCCCGCCGGTTTAGAGGAGAGCGCTTCGATGCCGGGGAACTGTGCGACCTAGCCTGCGCGGCGGGCCAGCGGTACATCGTGTTCACGACGATGCACCATGACGGATTCCGGCTCTATCACACGGAGCTGAGCAGCTTCTGCTCGAGCAAGACCGCCGCCGGTCGAGACTTTGTCGCTGAACTCGTCGCAGCGGCCCAAGTCCGCGGTCTGCGCGTCGGCCTCTACCATAGCTTGAATTCGTGGCACGATGCACCCGATGGCGTCGCCGCCCTTGAGCGCCCAAGCGCTCGGGTCCGCTTCGTCGACCGTACGCTTGCCCGCGTCGAGGAACTGATCCGACGCTTCCCCAGCACCGACGTGCTCTGGTACGATGGCTGGTGGCCGTTCGATGCCGGGGGCTGGCGTGCCGCAGAGATGAACGCCCGCATCCGGGCGATCGCTCCCAACATCCTGTTCAACGGGCGCAATGGACTCCCCGGAGACTTCGCCACGCCTGAAGGACATTTGTCCAGCCCGCGACCCTGGCGACCGTGGGAAGCCTGCCTCTCGCTCAACGAAAGCTGGGGATGGCATGTCGGAGACCACGAGTGGAAATCAGCGCGCCATGTGGCCGCGCTGCTGCAGCGATGCGCGGCGAGCCGCGGGAACCTGCTGCTCAACGTGGGCCCGCGTGGCGATGGCTCTCTCCCGGCCCCCGCCGTACGCACGCTGCGATCGGTCGGGCGGTGGCTCACGCGCTGCGGCGAAGCGATCTACGACACCGACACCTTCACCTGGGACCTGCAGGTGCGCGGCGATCATCGTGCCGACTGGTCGCACCACGGGCCGTTCACCGCCCGCGGGCGACAGTTGTACTGGCACGTCTGCCGTTGGCCGGGCTCCGAGCTCGTCCTCGATGGTCTTGAAACCCGCGTACAAGCGGTGACCCTTCTCGGTACGGATCATCGCCTGGAGTTCCGCCAGCGCGGTCGCCGCCTTGTCATTCGTGGAGCACCGGTCGCCGCGCCCGACGAGGTTTGTCCCGTGCTGCGGCTCACCTGCGCCCACCCGCCCCGCCTCTACCTCACCGCGGGCATGCGGGTGCCGCGCGCACCGCACCCGCACTACGATCCTTGCCCGTCCGATCTGCTCCCGCCATGAAGCCCTCCACGTCTTACCACACGCAGCACGCTCCACTGGGCGCCTTCGCGAGCTTCACCGTCGGACGCCACGGCGCCCGCGGGGGCTTCGGTCAGTCGCTGTCGGGTCCCGCCCAACAGAATGTCTTCGTCGGTTACCGGCCGGCCGGCGAGTCAACGTGGCGTCTCCTGCCATTCTTCGATCCGGGTCCCCAGCGTGGAGCAGAGGCATTCACCGGTGAATCGGGCACCACAGCTCCACCCTCCCGTCGCGCGCTGGCCTCCGAGGAATTCACGCGGGATCTGAACTGGGCCTCCGACGTGTGGCGGAGCGGCAGCTTTACCTTTGGCCTCGCCACTCCGTGGGACCGCACCCCCGACCCGGCGCGGTCGAACAAGGTGACGCAGCAGGCCGCCTTTGCGCCGTGCATCTACGGCTGGATCGAGTTCGACAATCATGCCGGAAGCGGGCCGGTGGAATTGGTCTTCGGCATTGGAGACTCGGCGCATCCGTGGCGTCCGCTCAACGACACCGCCGCCGATCTTGTCGGCTTTGCCCATACTCACACGCTCGGCTACGCCACCCGGCCAAGCCCGGAGGTCGAGGCCCGTCAGGCCTTCGCCTTCGAACAGCCTGCCTTCCGCGACCACCGCGGTCTGCATTTGCTCGGTCCCGAAAACGCGCTGGTTTTCCAAGTACCAACCGGAGCGCGACGGCGGTTTCCGCTCGCCCTCGGCTTCTATCAGGGAGGGCAAGTGACCTCCGGCCTCACCGCACGGTTTCATTACACCTCGCTGTTCCGAGACCTGGAGGAGGTCCTGCGGTACGGTCTCGCCGCGCATCGCCGTCGGCTCCAGCTCGCGGCACGGCGCGATGCCGCCCTGGCGCGCTCGTCGCTTTCGGCTGACCAACGCTGGCTGATCGCACAGGCCACCCACAGCTACTTCGGCAGCACCGAACTCCTCCGCCGCGGCGGGAAGCCACTCTGGATCGTGAACGAGGGCGAATACCGGATGTTGAATACCTTCGACCTCACGGTGGACCATCTGTTCTTTGAGCTGGCATGGTTTCCCTGGGCCGTGCGCGACACCCTCGTGCTGTTCCGCCGCCGCTACGCTTACCGCGACACCGTCCACGGGCCGGAGGGCCGCCGGGCCGCTGGGGGGATTTCCTTCACCCACGACATGGGCGTGAGCAATCACTTCACCCCACCTGGACGCTCGAGCTACGAATGCCGCGACCTGCATGGATGCTTTTCCCACATGGCGATGGAGCAGCTCGTCAACTGGATCTGCTGCGCTGTCACCTATGCCCGGCACACGCGCGACCTCGCATGGCTCCGCCGCGAGGCGGCGACGCTCCGCGCGTGCGCTCGCAGTCTTGAGCGGCGGGACGATCCGGATCCGCAACGGCGCGACGGACTGCTCAAGTGGGACTCAGATCGGTGCGGTCCGGAAGGAAGCGAAATCACAACCTACGACTCGCTCGACGTGTCGCTCGGACAGGCCCGCCTCAATCTCTACCTCCAAGTCAAAGCCTTGGCGGCGTGGTGGCTGCTCGAGGAGGCGTGGGCCGCGCTCGGCGACCGTCCCGAAGCCAAACGGGCCCGTGCTTCGGCCGACCTCCTCGCCCGCACGCTCGAGGCCAAATACGACGACCAGTTGGCCGCTTTTCCCGCCGTGTTCGAGGGAGGTAATCGCTCGATCATTCTTCCGGCAATCGAGGGTTTGGTGTTTCTTCTCCATCTCGGACGCGAACACCTCCTGCGCCGACGCTATCCCGCGCTCCTCGCTCGCCTCGAGGAACACCTGCGCACGGCGCTCCAGCCCGGCATTTGCCTCGACGCCACGAGCGGCGCGTGGAAGATCTCCAGCACCAGCACGAACACGTGGTTCAGCAAGATCGCCCTCGCCCAACACGTCGCGAGACGCCTATTCCCACATGCGATGTCACCGGCCGCCCGAAGCGCTGATCGCGTCCATGCCGACTTCCAGCGCGGGCCCCTCCTCGGAGGGCATGCGATGGTCGACCAATTCCACAGTGCCACCAGCCAACCGCTCGGCAGCCTCTACTATCCGCGCGGAGTGACCTCGGTTCTTTGGCTGAATGAGCGACCCTCTTCTACCCCATGACCCTGCTCCCGCCTCTCGCTTTGCTCGGCCAGTTGACCGGACTCCAACTCGCCACCCTCGCCGGCTACTTCACGTTGCTGCTTAGCATCGCGTTCGCGTTCCGGCGGATGAACCGGAACGGCGACGACTACTTCCGCTCCGGTTCCCAGGGCAGCTGGTGGCTTGTCGGTATGAGCACCTACATGGCGTCGTTCAGCGCGTATACCTTCACTGGACTCGCCGGCGCGGCCTACGTCGCGGGCTACTCAGCCTCGACCAACTTCATCGCGAACGTCATTGGCTTCGGCCTAAACGGCCTCTTCCTCGCTGCCTGGCTGCGCCAACTGCGCGTCACCACCGCGCCCGAGGTCATCCGCGATCGCTTCGGGCCGCGCGCGGAGCTTCTCTACAGCTGGGTAGGCAACTTCTTCGGCGTGTTGTACGCGGCGATGACCCTTTACACGCTCTGCATCTTTGCTTCCACCGTGTTCGGACTGCCGCTGATTCCGACCATCATCACCGTCGGCGTCGTGGTCATGTTTTATTCGGTCCTGGGCGGTCGCTGGGCGGTGATGGGCGCGGACTTCGTGCAGGGCATGATTCTCATTCCCATCACCGTGCTGCTTGCTTGGCTCTGCCTGCGGGCCGTGGGCGGCGTGGACGGCTTTTTCTCTGCGATCGAAAGCCGCGGTCTGACGGACGATTTCGCCTTCATCAAGCCACCGAAAGAAGAGCTCAACTACAACTTCACGGCACCCTGGGTGCTCGCCTCGACCATCGTTCTCCTCTGCGACCGCCTCAGCCTCAACGCTGCACCCCGCTACTTCTCGTGCCGCGACGGGCGCCACGCTTCCGGCGCAGGCTGGTTGGTTGCCGGGCTGATGGCGGCCAGCACCCTGGTCTTCTTCCTTCCCCCGATGGTCGCACGGATCCTTTACAGCGACGCCGTCGCCGCGGCCTCCGTGCCACAGCCGGCTGAAGCCAGCTACGCGGTCGCCAGCATGCAACTCCTCCCCGAGGCACTGATGGGCTTGATGGTGGTGGCCATCTTCTCCGCCACGCTCAGCACGATGGACTCCGGTCTCAATCTCTTCGCAGCGGTCTTCGCCAAAAACATCTATCCAGCTTACCGACGCTGGCGCGGACAGCCTCCCGTCGAGGGCGCCGCCCTTGTCCGAGTCGGCGAGAGTCTGACCCTCCTGTCCGGCTGCGCCATCATCGGGATCGCGTGTTACTTCGCGGCGGCCAAAGGTAAGGGAGCGTTCGACCTGATGCTGGAACTGGGAGCGCTTCTCGGGTTGCCCATGTCGACACCGCTCGTGCTCGGGCTCTTCACTCCGCGAGCTCCCCGTCGGGCAGCCGTCTGGTCGATGTTATCCGCCCTCGTGGTCTCCTTCGTCGGCTACCTCAGCGGACGCGTCGACGTCCTGAACGATCTGATCGGCACGTGGACCTACGATCAGAAGGTCTTCGCGACGCTTCTCACCGGTGTCGCGGGCTACTTCGCCGCCTACGTCGCGAAGGACTCGGAGGAGGACCGCGCGCGTACCGCCGAATTCTACCGCCGCATGCGCACGCCGGTCGACTTTGAACGCGAGGTCGGCAGCCGCCCCGGCCAGCGCAGCCAGGGTTGGATCCTCGGCTGGTTCAGCCTCGCAACCGGCGCCGCCGTGTCGCTGCTTGCGTTCCCAACGGCGGGTTGGCAGTGGAACGGGAAACTGGGCGTCCTCGCGATCGCAGGATTCCAGATGCTCGTCGGCGCAGTGCTGCTCTGGACCGGCCGCCGTAAGACGGCCGGATCGAGCTGATTCACGCTACAATCCGATCAATCGTACCACCCGGTTTCGACTCCCGTAGGATTCACGCGGAAGCACCGCGCTCCTGCAACCACTCACGCGCGCGCGAGCAGCGCCCGCGGCGCATCGACGAGCATCAGCCGGATCTGCTCTTCAGAGACACCCCACCGCCGCAGGCGCGGCAGGAAGGAGGTCCAGAGGTAATCGTAGCCCCGACCGCCATTGCGCCGGAACTGCGACCGTCGACAGGTATCGGTTGAAAGCGTGATCTTCCGCGCATGACCGAGTCGGACCAGTGCGGCGATGCGTTCAGCCCGCGCTTCATCCGGAGCCAGCATTTCCCATCCGATCATGTCGAACTGGCAAAACGCTCCGCGCTGCAGGATCGGCAGGTAGTAGGCCAGATCTAGCTCAATGTCGTCGTGCACATGGGCATCGCAGTGGCCGATCACGACACGACTGAGATCAGCGCCTTCCTGCTCCAGAACGTCCAGTTGCGCATGCCCCGCGCGCCCGAGCGAGGCATGCGTGGAAATCGCGACCCCCGTCCTCCGCTGCGCCAACGCCGCGGCCACGAAGACACGTCTTTCCAGGGGCTCGAGGCGGTAGCCGGCGGCGTTGGGCACCGGCTCGTTGTGACTCATGATCTCGCCGATGAGTCCCGCCCTGACCCCATTCTCTCCCTCCTCAAGGTGCCGCACAAAGTAGTCCGCGATCGTCTCCGCCGAGGCGGAGCGTACCCAATCGGGGTACGTGCTCTGATCGTAGAAAGCGATCCCGCTGACCACCCGTACGCCCGACGCTACGCTGATGTCGCGAAGCTTCGCCGCATCCCGACCGATCCCTTCGGGCGTCACCTCGATGATGGTACGACCACCGGCGCGCGAAAACCACTCCATCTCTCCGACCACCTCCGCCACATCGTCGAGACGATTATCCGCGCGGCCCGAGTGCACCGAGATATCACAGTACAGGTGCTCGTGCGCGAGCGTCGCACCGAGTTCGGAGTCCGGGATGTCTCCTGTCACCGTCGTGATCATGCGTTCAGCCATAGAAAAGCGGGCGGCCGCCAGGAGCAAATTCCTCGCCGCCTCTGCCCCGGTACCCCGACGCTTCCCGGGGGTCAAGGGGCATCCCAAGAGCCCAAGACGGAGGGCGCGTGAAGGCAGTCCTCAGATGGGCCGACGGCATCGTGGGGGCCTCACGCTGGGCTGCGTTTCCCTCGCCCTCACCCCTCGCGGATGCAAACGCTTCCGATTCGTTCACGGCGAGGCTCCTGACTCCGCGGGTTGCTACCTCGCCATCGTCAGCGCACACCGTCGCGCATCGTGGTCTCGGGACGGAGCGGATCTTCGTCAGCACCACTCCACGCCTCGGCAAAAGCGACCCGGATATCGCCGCAACGGCAAACCACGACCTGCTGCTCGCTTTCGCAATCGCGACGGTTGAATTCGAAGGTCGCTGCGACGGCAGAGAGAGCCTTTGCATACCAAGCTGCTACCGTTCTCAGTAGCCTGGCGATTCAAGCGCAGCTCGTGACCCATTTCTCTCTGGAGTACGCCTCTAATCCGCGATGCGTCTCCTGCGGCTATCGGCGCCCTGCCCCCCCGATTGCGGTGCGGGAGACCAAAGCCCGCCACAAAACAAAAAGCCCCGCAACCTTTTCAGGAGCAGGGCTTTAAGTGAAAATGGAGCGGGCGAAGAGACTCGAACTCTCGATTCGATACCGCCCTAGCAGTTTCCTTAAGCCCTTCATGCTAGGCACTTGGCGTCCTCAATATTCGTTGGCGTTGTTAGAAGTTGCGTTAGAAGTCAGGAGACCAGAGAACTTTTCCAGCCGCACCGCTTCCGCCTACTCTTCAACCGCCCGACAAAACGGACAAAACCCCCGACCCGATGGCCTCAGTTCACCGCCAACCCAAGACGCGCTTTTGGATCGGGCATTACACCTCCCCTTACGGAAAACGTGTCGCCCGTTCGACCAAGGAAACCAACAAGGCCACCGCGGAAGCGATTGCCGAACGCTGGCAACGCGAAGCCGACACCCTCGCCGGACGCGCGACAAGCGTGCTCCCCATCGCGAAAGCGGCCGAAATCTCCGAGCGATTCATTACCCTCAGCCAAAAAGCGCACGCGGGCGAGTTAACGCTAGAGGATGCGCAAGGCTACGTCTCCGATCTTCTCGCCGCATCCGGGCAAGACCGTTTGCGGGTGGAGACTGTCCGCCAATTCCTCGACGCCTTCCTTGCCGAGAAGACCAAGGCCCGCGCCGGCGGCACCGCCGCCCGATACAAGCGCATCATTGCGGACTTCCTCAAATTTCTCGGCCCTCGCGCCGATCAACCAATGGCCCGCGTCACCGCGCGAGACGTGCAAGGATTCCGCGACGCCGAGCTAAAGAGAGGAGTCTCGCCAGCGTCCGCCAATATGGCCGTGAAGGTTCTCCGCGTGCCCTTCAATCGCGCACGCCGGCAAGGGGTGCTCTTATCCAATCCCGGTGAGGCTGTGGACTCGCTCAGACATGAAGCCGCCAAGCGTCGCGCGTTCACGATGGAAGAACTCCGCGCCGTTTTCTCCACCGCCGGCGAAGACTGGAAGACCATGATTCTACTCGGCTACCATTGTGGATTCCGAATCCAAGACGCCGCCTCCCTGCGCTGGAACCAAGTGGACCTTCAGAGGGGAGTTATTGTGATGCGTCCGGCTAAGGAACGCCGCGACCGTGCCGCGAAGAAAGAAGAAACAGTCCTAACCAATGAACTGCTCGAATGGCTCCGCCCGCGCGAGGCGCTCGGCAACACCCCACTCTGCCCGACACTCATCGGCAAGAAGTCCGGCGGCAAATACGGCCTCAGCCTCACGTTCCGCGAACTATTGAATAAGGCGGGAGTGAAGTTCTCCAACGTGGCTTCCGACCAGGCGAAGAAATCCTTCTTCGATCTCGGCTTTCACTCGCTCCGCCATACGTGCGTCAGCAATGCCGCAAACGCTGGCGTTCCCGAGGAAATCCGCCGCGAACACGTGGGGCACGCCTCGGACGTTCATCGGCAATACACTCACCGGGAGACGGAAGCCATGCGCGCCGCCCTGTCCGTTTTACCCCGCATCCTGCCGGCATGAAATCGCCACGTTCAAAGCCCCGGAAAGATCCGCCAAAACTGCCAGAACCGGTGATTCTGCGCCGCGTCGGCAAGACGGATAAGTGGAAACCCGTGCCGGTCGCCGCAAGTGCGCCACCGCCCGCCCGCCCGATTGGCAATCTACCGAAGCCCTTGCCTCAAGGGGGGCTCGATGCGCTCTTGTGGTCGTGGTTTGAGCGTTGGGTCAGCAACCGTCACCAATCCGTTGTGCGGGATTGGGAGGCCATATCCGACAAGCGCCGGTTCTTCGTCGACCTGGTCTTGTGTGCGATCTTCGATCACCGGAGTGGCGAAGCCAGACCCCATCGGGAACGCGCAAAGTCTACCTCACCGGAGATCTTTCGCCGCGCCCTTCCCGTCCTTCGCCGGCGCATTAAAAAGATTAAACCGGACGACTACTTGGCCGTGATCCACAACCCAAACGCTTGGGGTAAAGACTCGAAGT
>JAIXWY010000010.1 GCA_027490995.1 Opitutaceae bacterium | reverse complement strand
CTGCCGTTCCACACGCCCTCTCGTCCGCTCCCATCTGGACCCCTTCCACATCTTCAGCGAACCCGCTCCGCACCACCGTGTCCAGCCTCCCGCTCGTTCCTTGGTACGTGTACGTCGCCGCGTACTGCGCCACGCTCTTGTCTCGATTCCCGATGCGACACCCTCGGAGCGGCTAGGCCCGCCATTCCTAGCCGCACCTCACACCCTCCGCTTACCCCAGGTTCGGCGGCTCTGTCCTCTGTCCTGATACGACCCCATCGGGATCGGCCCCATCGCGACGGGTTTATCTCTAATCATCGACGAGTTGGGGGACTGGCGGGGATCTCGACGCCCTTCGCTTTCAGCCAAGCGATCACCTTCTCATGCCGCTTCGCCCATTTCGTTCCGGGACGGATCTTGCCAACATCGGTCGCCACTAACGAGGCAAGGTCTGATCCGTTAGCATCCTTTAGGCTGTAGTCGGCCCCTCGTTCCAAGAGGTGATAGACCATCTCGTAATCCCCGATCTTGGCAGCGCTCAGCACCGGCGTGGAGTCAAAACGCATCCTCGCATTGATGTCTGCGCCGTGCTGCAGCAAGATGTCGACCATGTCCACGCCAGGCAGCATCGCATCAAAGATAGGGGTTTCTCTCATAGAGTCGCCGGAAACGAGATTGGGATTTCCGCCGTGCTCCAACGCCGCTCGCAGGATTCGTCGATCTCTTAGCTCAGTAGCCGCGTGCATCACACTGTTGCCATCCGCATAGACGACGTTGGGATCTGCCCCTAACTCTAGCAGGCGCTTGAAGCCTTTGTAGTTGCGCCTCGCCCAATACAACGGCGTCACGCCTTGCGTTCCACGCGCGTTCACGCTGACGCCTTCTTTTACCAACTGCTCGATCTTTCGGATGTTTCCGTCTCCAGCTGCCTTTGCCAAGGCTCGCATCTGCAAATCCGGGAACATCGTTTCCAACGACATGAACCTGACCAGCGTGCGGCTCTGCCGCTGATTGAACTCCTTCTCAGCCGAGTCCATCTTTCGGATCAGATCGTTCATCTCTTTTCCGGAAGCTGACAGATCGGCCAGCAAGAGCACGCCAACAATCACGCTTCGAATGAATAGGTTCATGATCAGGGTCTTCCCCGGCCGAGTGCTTTGATTATGCCGCCGATTCCGTGAAAGCCAGCCACGCCGAGGGAAACTTGATTTCCGGGAACACTTGCCGGAGCCAACGCGTTTCCAAGTCGCAGAACATCGAGGGTACTGTAGTACGAGGTGACCGATCCGTTGGAGTGGCTCCTTTCCGAGGCGTCCAGTCCCCAGGTGAAGGTCCGTAACACCGTGTTCGGCGTGGCGCCGCTTACCTCCGCAATCAGGTTCCAGCCGTCGTAGACGTACTTCACGTGCTGCGTGGGCGTCGTCGCCGCGAGCGTCGCGAACACCTTCTTCTCGATCCGACGTCCCACGTAATCGTACCGAAACTCCAGCCGCTGCGTCCCGCCGCTGCGCTGTCTCATCCCGCTCAGCCGGTTCTCCGCGTCAAAGGAGTACTCCCACCCGTTGTCCTCCGCCACGTTCCCGTTGTCCCGGTACGTCACACTCGTGCTCGTCCCTCCCGTCTGCGCCGTCAGCTGGTTCAACGCGTTGATCGTTCCATTCGTCACCGTGGCACGGTTCCCACTGCAGGAACGTTCACATCACTCGGTGGCTCGACAGACTCCGCGCTGTCAATGGTTAGCCTAACGTCTCCCGTGCTCAGAAGAGCGCCGACGCTCTCGCCAAAGATCTCAAGCTGATACCCGATTCCATCGGTTGTAACACCGAAAACGAACGCGCTATTCTTGCGCCTATCAGGAACCCAACCACCGCTCTCGCCCAACACATCGATTCCATCAATTCGTGCGTAACTGTACTGCTTTCCCGATAGCTGCTCTAATCGTTTTCTCAGATCCTGAAACAGCTTAAGTCGATCCTTCCCGGTAATCGACTGCTTCGACGACGTAAACGAAACTTCGATGAAGCCAACTTTATCCCCCCTAACAAAGCCAAGATAAACCTCCGCGTCGTGGCCGTAGAACGGCGTCTGCAAAGTCATTCCATTGGGGCTTTGAGCGATTGTCCGGGAAGCAAAATCCCGATCAATTTCCGTGCGGGTTATTCCCCAAAACGTCTCATTCTGCGCGCACATACGTAATTCAAGAAGCAGACAAAGCCCAGCAAGAGTAATTGCTTTCATGATTTCCTAAGGGAATCCGGGATAGCCATTTGGGACGGGATTGCTTCCGCCATTATGGGGACCTCCGGGACGATCGTAGCGGCGTACCGTATCCGCATTGGTCCGTCGAAAGATCGTTAGAATTTCCCTTCGGATCTGCGCCTCGGCGTCAATCAATCTTCCACCAAACTGGCCTGAGATCACACGTTCGAGCATCGAAATCACGATTGTGTCTCGAGCTACCCAGAAGTCGATCGCGTGCTGATTCTCAGCGTATTGCGTGTCTAAAGATGCGGCCCCTTGGGAATACGTCCAGTGACTCGAATTGTAATAAACGGTGGTCGGAAAGATCACCGTGACGCCGTCCACAGTAAACGAGACAGAGTTGCTGCTGGCGCGCTGGACTCCCGAAACGATCACCGTCACATCTCCTGCAATAAAACGACCCGCCACATCGCTGCCCATAGGCGATGCTGGACCCTTGCCAAATGGTCTAGATGTGGGCTGATTTCCGGGAACATGTTGAGCGGTTAGTGTGGTCGTGAATTTAAGCCCGCCCTTGGAATATAATGGATTAGGGTCGCCGTAGCCCGTGCCTGTGCCCGCCGATACTCCGGATGCAGCCCCTTCGCTGTTGGGAACGTGATTAGCTGGATCGAACTGCCCGACAGTGCGGAGGTCGTTCGAGAGAATAAGGGCGCGGAGCGCCGCTGCGGCTCCCGAGGCGGTGCCTTGCAGGATGGCGGCGAGGTTCCCCGCCGCGATCTGCTCCACCCTCGCCATCTGGTCGCCGATCGCGTGGGTGCCCTCGGTGCGGCTCGCGGAGCGCAGCGCGGCATCCCGGTCCATCGACAGGAAATCCCCCGGCGAATCCGTGATGTGCGGCATCGTATGGTACGTCTCGCCGTTGGGCCCCTCGTAGTACCAATCGAACATCCCCAGGTAATCCGAGCGGTTCACCGGGTTGTTCTTCACGAACCCATACAGGTTATTCCCTCCGGCTTCGCCCAACGGGTCTCTCCCCAGGAAACGCCCGAGCTTCGGGTCGTAGTACCGGTGGCCTGATATTGCAGTGTGCAAACCCGGGAACTGCGAGTTTACGGGTTCAGGCGCAGACGCCACCGGAGCGTGTTTCGGATTAACGATCATGCTCCGGTGCAGCGGGCCGTTACTTTCAGAACCGCTCGCAGCGGGGATTCTTTGGGGTGTCCGCCTGAAGGTCTTGAACAGCTTGGACTAGGTTTCTGCCAAGTTGGTCTTCATAGGCCGGGTTCTTGGGGCTCATGTTATCGCCCACCTCATCACCCTTATCCCGGTAAAACAACAGCACCCAGCGCTCAGGTGGTAACGGAGCGGGAGGCAAAGCAGATTTCCTCTTCCCACGACAAGAGTTCGGCGGCATTGGCGCCGGTGCATGTCGGCAAAAGAAGAGGAGCCGGCGTGCGCCATCAGGGGTTGTCGCGTAAACCTTGTGCAGTGTGGTCCGCTCGGGAAGCCCCTTGGCCGAAATAGTCACCGCCAACTGAGGCTTCTCCTTCAACTTCTCGAATATCTTCTTCGCCTCGTCGCTAACAACGCCACCCAGCTCCCTCTTCCTGATGCTAAACGGGACAATGATGTCCATTAGCGGGCCGGCATCCGATCAAGCGCCGCCCCCAGCTTTTTCATCAGCGGTTTCAACCGTGCGGGCGCCTTGACCTGCTCAACCTTATCAATCCTCGGCTCCATTTTCAGTTCCAGTCGGTAGCCGAGCGTGCTCGCCGCGCGCACCAAGGTATGCAGCGTAATGGAGGTATTGCTTTCATCGAGCACGCGGTCAATGGCACTGCGGGAAGTCCCAAGCTCACGAGCAAGGGCCGCTCGACTGGTTCCTCGACGTTTGAGTTGGGTGCGAAGGCCAGACGACACGATATGCTTCAGTTCTGAAGCTTCGCGCTGGACGGTGCGTTTGAGGAGAGCAGGCATGTGTTAGATGGTGCCCCAAAAAAGGTGCATGTCAAGTTGTCGACACAAGCCTGTCTGAATCCAATCAACAGAATTATGGTGTCATGGCCGCACGGATCGACGGCAAAGCTCGCAAGGCCAACTGGAAAGCTACTGCGCGATCCTGCTCCGGGCCAGAAAGACGGGCCCAGCATTCTGCGCCCGCTCGTCATTCATTGGCGCCTCCAGCCCGATCGTTCGGGCATCGGCAACAAAAACACTGTCGATTGGTGGGGGCGGTGGGACTCGAACCCACAACCGGCCGCTTATCTAGCGTGACGGGGTATAAGCCCGCTGCTCTACCGTTGAGCTACGCCCCCCAAAAACAGGGAGATGCGAAGCGGTACTCGGAACGGTTTGGCAGAGGCGGCGTGATCCACGGCTGAGGGGGGCCCGTCAGGGTCAGGCCTTGCCGCTTGCCCTCCGACCGTTGGTGGCGGACGGCTTGGAGCCGACGGGCCGGAATCTGCGCGCCGGACGGCAAGCGGCAAGGCCTGACCCTCGCGGGTGCTCGACCTGCTTTACACCATGCTGCACTATAACGGCGGCACCGAGGCCGCCATGCCCGACGCCCGCCGTGCGCTGGAAACGCTGTTCGCCGACGAAAACGCTCCCGGCCCGGTCAAGGCTGCCCAGTTTGTCCTCGGCCACGTCCGCGCGGACGAGGCATCCGACACGCGCCTGCGCCGCCAGCAGGTCAGCCAAGACATAGTCTTCGCGGTGGCCGCACATCGACGCGCCCTCTAGCACTTCCCAGCACTTCACATCCCGGAAAACAAAGCCAGCGGCGGTCCAGATTCACGGGAGCACGTCAGTTTCGCGAATGGTCTCGATGACGCCGTCCCAGTTTCAGGGGGGCGCGTCAGGCACCGCGTCCGCGCGAGGCGGGCCGACAGTTCAAACAACAATCTGCCGACCACCGTTCATGATCGAGAAGGACTCATAGTGTCCGTTTGAATCGTGAAGCGTCACAATGACGTCGCGTTCAAACCGGACCGCTAGGGCTTCCGCGGACCTCCTGGTAATTTCAATCACCTTGGTGCCAAGCAGCGGCAGCATCGCGGATCCAGTCAAGACCGCGCGCGATGTCTTTTGCGCTGCCATACCTGCCACGGCAACCCCGACTTCGCATTCCAACATCACAGACGTTTCATTGTCGAAGCGAAGGATCACTTCGTTTTCCCCGATGCAAACTTGGAGGAGCGTTGCTCCGACCAAAAGCGTCGCGTCAATGCTTTCAGGGATTCCGTTCATGGGAAACCTCCCGCCCCAGCAGGAAGGGCAACATGGGTTTGAGCTTGGGCTTGCGCACTAGAGACGTTGCTTGGCGGTCGCATCGTTGCAGGATTTACTGGCTGTCCGGACGTGTTGTAAATGCGCCAATACCCGTACGGGTACTGCTGGGTCGCTGGCATGACGCGCACGGTGAATCCATTCGGCACAACTGTCGGCGGAGGTTGCGGCGCATTTGTCGGAGGAATGAAGTTCAGCGCAGG
>JAIXWY010000003.1 GCA_027490995.1 Opitutaceae bacterium | reverse complement strand
GGCTTGGATAGCCATCCGGTCGATCGGCCGATCCGGCGCGTAGCGCTTCGCCTGAACGCAGACCTGATCGAGACCCAGAGCGTCCTGGCTGATCCGGCCGTCAATGCCCTCGTCGCCGGATTTCCCGACATGGCGGAATGCATCCTCTCCGGAGGAGCCGTAGCCCATCGCCCGAAGAACGCGTAGAACTAACCGCTCGAAGAAGTCCGGCGGCTGGGCGAGGATCGCAGCGAGCAACCGCGCCCGCAGATCGCTCTCCAGGCTTCGCATACCCGCTTCAATCGCCTCCTCCGGCGTCGCGGTGGAAAGAATCTCTCCGGCTTCCTCGTCGTCGGTGGGAGCGTCTGCTTGACGGCGCTCCTCGCGGCGCCGCTTGCCGGACTCCCACGCATCTTCCCACCCGGGCAACTGCTTCAGATCGGCCACCGTGATCCGCTCGGGATGGGAGACGAGATACGCCCGCCCGGTCGGCGTCGCCCGGTAGACTCCACGCGCCACCTTCTCGATCAAACCCGCCTTGGTGAGGAAGGTCATCGCCCAGCCGCTGCGGTTTCCGATCACCGTGGAAGCTCCGCTCGGCAACCGCTGTTCCGCCTCAGCCGGGGTCAGCCCGAATTTCCGCACCATGTCCGGGGTGACTAGCCTGCGGCTCACGTCCCCTTTTGATGCCAATTCAAGGATGGGCCGCAGCAACTGGTCGAAGGTCGGAATCATGGCGGGTGAACGCGCGAAGGCTGAACCCGCGCCACCGAGTCCGCGAGGGAAAATCCTTTCGCGCGCCTCCGCCGTACGGGTGCGGGTGCTCGATCCACGCCTACGCCTTCACCTAACCCTCGGTCAGCGGATGTCCGAGGCCCCGTGGTAGGATGGTGCGTTCGCTACCGCCTCGCGCTCCGCGCGGTCGGTGCACGGATACGCTCCGCTCCTTCACGCCACCGCCTCCTCCCTCTAATCCATGCCCTCCTCCACCCAGTCCCAACCTCTCGTCGTTAAGATCCTCAAGGGGGACGTGCGTCTCTACGCCGCCTCCGGCAGCTACCTTCGCACGCTCTGCTCCGGTGGCGTGTCCGCCGTCGTTCAAGGCGATCAGGTCCATGTGACCCGCGCCGATGGCACGGTGCGGGTTTACACCACATCCGGTCACTACCTGCGCACGATCTAGCGGCGGAATTCGCCGCGCGAACGCCACGGTCCGGCCATCGGCAACCCACGCTGATCGCCTTGGTTCCTGGGACTTGTTTGGCGCGACCACCCCAGCCACCGCTTATCCGAGGCCAGGAGGTAGGCTGGCCTCCTTGAATCCTTAAATACCTGCGATGAAGAAGATAACGCGACAGAGGGCGTCGCTCGACGCGATTTACTTGTGGCGAATGTAGCGTTTGTAGCGATTAATGACTTGCCCCTAGCGCCGTTCCCCTGATCGTTTCTCCACGATGCTCACGACGCGCAGTAACCGACTCGATCCTTCCCTGATCCCAGACGACCAACTCGCCGCGTTGGCCAAGGTCTTTGCCGCACCGGACCATGTCGCTCTGATCGATGCGCAGGGCAACCGCACGCTCCTTCCGGAGGCACTCTTCACGCACTTCGCCCGCATCGTCCGCCTGATGTCAGAGAAAAAGGCGATCGTACTCGTACCGGAAGACGAGGCTTTCACCACCCAGGCGGCCGCCAACTATCTCGGCGTCTCGCGCCAACACCTCGTCGACCTCCTCGATGCGGGGACGATCCCCCATCACAAGGTCGGTACCCATCGTCGCGTGACCTTCAAGGACCTCCTCGTCTACGAGCGCGCCCGCGATGCGACGCGACGCGCCGCCTTGGACAGGCTCGCCGCCGCCGCCGAAGCTGCTGGCAAGTACGACTCCGACTACACCGGAGACACGAAGTGAGGGCGGACTACCGGATCTTTCTCGACGCCTGTGTCCTCGCCAACTTCGGCGTGTGCGATCTCCTGCTGAGACTATCCGAGCGCCCACGGTTGATTCTGCCGCATTGGTCGGCGGAGGTACTCGCCGAGGTCCGACGCACACACCTCGAGAAGCTCCGATGGCCCGCGGCACTCGCCGAGACCTTTCAGACGGAGCTTCGGAATGCCTTCCCCGATGCAACCGTCACCGGCTACGAGGTCCTGATGCCGGCCCTGAACAATCACGAGAAGGATCGCCATGTGCTCGCTGCCGCGATCCAGGGAAACTGCCCGCTCATCGTAACGTTCAACCAAAAGCATTTCCCTGACGAGCATCTGCGACCGTGGAAAATCGCGGCGAGCCATCCTCAGGACTACCTGCTGGTCCTGTACGACATGGAGCCAACGCAGGTGACCGCTTGCTTAGGCGCTATCGCCGGCAAGCGAAATCTGGAAATACAGGATATCTTGATCCGTCTCGGCAAATCCGTGCCTTCATTCTCCCAGCGCCTGCTGGACGACCTCGCGTAGGCGTCGCTGGATTTTCGCCTGCATCACGACTGAAGTCCGCGCCAATGGAGGGACGCCGCGCTCCAGCAGCACCCACTTGCCGGGTATTATCGCGCGGCATGCTTCTCCGTCATCCGCCGGCCTTCGGCGGCGATCGTGGCCCGTAGTGCCGGAGGAGCGATGACCTCGACGTCGCCGCCGAAGCCGAGGATCCAGCGGGTGATGTCGTTCAGATCGCTCAAGTCGAAAGTCACGTCGATTCCACCGTCGGCGCGTCGCTCCACCGCTTGGGTGTCGTGCCAGTGCCGTTCCAGGATGTGGTGCGCCGCCACCGGAGCGAAGCGGAGCTGCACGCGCTGGGTCCCCTGCCCGGTCCACACGCCGAATGACGTGGCGAGCCTGGCCGCGATATCAAGGTTCTCGGGCCGCTCAAAGCTGGTCTGCGTCACCAAGGGTTTCGAAAAGCGCGCGAGCACGTAGGTCCGGATTTCTCCCTTGTCGAGGTTCCGCGCCACAAGGACCCAGCGCGAATCCACACAGGCGAGGTGGTACGGCGCCAGACGACGTTGGGCGGGCGTCGTTTCCGCGGACGACTGGTAGTCGATCCGCAACTCACACCGCCTCAGCAAGGCCAGCACGACCGCGATGAACACCTTCTTGTCCACGATCCCCGCCCCGGGAGTCCGCACCGAGAGGTAATCCTCGAGGTTCCCAGCGAGGACGAGTCCGTGCTGCGTGCCGTAGGCCCCGAAGAGTTTTTCGTAGGCGGAACCGATCAACGCGGCGAAATTGACCCCGCGGAACACGCCGAGCGCCTGCCGGGCGACGATCAGGGCGATGCGCTCAGCGGTCGAAAGATCTGGCCCCACCGGGAAAGCCACGTCCGGCTGGGTGTAGGCGTACGACTGCTGGACGAAATCGTAGTCGATCGGGAGCTTCAGCACCCTCCGCATATACGTGAGGTCACGGTGAACCGTCTTCGTTGAAACCTTCTTTCCGCTCTCTTCGAAGCGGTCGACGATTGTCGTGCAGTTCAGCCGCTCTCCGGCTCCCGCATTTCCGAGGAAGGCGTGGATTTCCAGCATCCGGCTCAACGCCTCTCGGTTTTGGGGAGCGCTAACGGGCGCCGGCTTGGACGGCCGGCGGGCAACTCGACGGGAGGCAGCGGAGGCACGGGGTTTCGCGGGCATGGGGATCACCGCAACGCGAATTCCGCGCTGACGGTCGTGGTGATGGTCTTATCCAGCGAGGTCGTGTCGAGATTTCCCTCCCAACTGGTCTCCGTGCCATAGAGGGCGTTGACCTGCACAACCCCCATCTTCGCAGAGCGCAGACGATCAAGTCGACGCCCACCCTTGCCGGCGATTTCCTCGGCCCGGCGGCGCGCGTCGGCCGTCGCCTCCGCCATCATCTGCACGCGGGTCTCCGCCAGCTTCGTGTAGATGAACTCGATCTTCTCGGTCTGGAGCACCACCCCGTCCGCCAGCAGCGCGAGGGAGTCGGCCGCCAGCCGCGGCACGCCCGCGACGTCCGTCGAACTCACCTGAATGGATTGATCCAGCCGGTAGCCCATGCGCGGCGTGACACTCGACGCATCGTCCGACTCAGTCAGGTCGAGCACCGTCTTCCGCGACTCGGGTTTGATGTCCTTCACCACCACGGGCGCCCAGGTGTAACCCGTGATCCCACGCGCCGACAGAAAGGCGCGCAGCGTCTCGGCGTCGCGCTGGAACTTCGCGTAGGCCTCCGGCAGGGTCTTGCCCTCGGCCTGCAGCACCGCGTTCCACACGACGAGGTCTGAGCGCACGTTCAGCCGCGCGCTTCCGGTCACGACGATGAGGTTGCTTTCCCGCAGGTGGACCCACGTGCGCGTGAACGCCACCGCCGCGACGACGAGGCCCACGGCGAGAAAGAGGCCGGCGAGGACCCCAAACAGATGCGGCTTAGCGGAGAATACTGCCGGAGCCGGAGACGCCACCGCGGACGACGGCGGAGCGAGCGAAGGAGAAGCAGACGACGGCGCAGATGTCGGCGCAGACGGCTGCGAGGACGATGAGGAAGAGGAGGAGGAAGAATCAGAGGCATTCATAGGAGAGCGAAGAGGATTGGGATTGGGATTGGGATTGGGATTGGGATTGGGATTGGGATTGGGATTGGGATTGGGATTGGGATTGGGCGCCGGTGTTGGTGTTGGTCAGACGCTAGCGAGGGACGATGCGCCCTGTGCCATACGCACGGGTGTTGGACGCTGCGCGGAGGCGGACCTGACGACGTCGCGCCTCCGCCCCCGCGCCCGCAGCACCCGCGGCGGCTTCTTCGGCATCTGCGGGCTATGCGGCCGCGCCGCCGAAACCGATGGCCGGACGGCTACGAACGGGCTTCCGCGCGCACTCCGCGGCGAGGCCGTCGATCCACTGCGCGGCGCTGGTCATGGCCCGGAACCGCTGCTGCCGAGCGATCACCGCGAAGTCTCCGGGGGTCAGAACGTCGAGGGCACGGAGGCGGGCGACATCAGCGGACGAAACCGGGGGCAGGCCACCCTGCTGCAGGTGGGCCGCAAGCAGCGCCTCCGCTTGGGCCGGTTTCAGATAGTCGAACCGTGCCTTGAAGTCGAAGCGACGGATCGCAGCGGGATCGAGGTTACCCATCAGATTAGTCGAGGCGATGAACACACCGTTGAACGCCTCCAACTGGGTGAGGAACTCATTGACCTGGGTGATCTCCCAGGAGCGAGTCGCCTGCGTACGGTCTTGCAGGAAGCTATCCACCTCGTCCATGAGGAGCGCCGCGCCGCTCTCGGCGGCCTCCCGGAAGGCGGCGGCGATCTGCTTTTCCGCCATGCCGACGTACGGGCTGAGCAGGTCAGAGGCGCGGCAGACCCGCAGACTCAGCCCCACTTCCCTCGCGAGATGATGGGCAAAGGCGGTCTTGCCGGTTCCCGGTGGCCCGAAGAGGCAGAGCCTCCCCGCGCGGGCGCTCCGGACGCCTTCGACCAGCATGTCCGGATCGACGTCGGCATGGATGAAGCGACGATCGTAGACCTCAGGCAGCCCGGAGGTCACGGGCAGCCCCGCATGCCCTTGGGCCCGGAGGGTCTGATTAACCAGCAGCTCCAGTTGCTCCGATGGCTCGACGTCAGGCGCTACCGCCGTGACCGCTTGGACCACGGAAGCGGCGCGCTGGACGACTCCCGGCGTGACCTCCTGACACGTCACCAACCGATGGACGGTGGCGTCGGACAGGGCGATCGGTAGCGCCTGCAGCTGCGCCGCGCGGGCTCTCTGCGGCAGGGCCTTCATCTCGACCACGAGGTCGAAGCGCCGCACGTAAGCAGGGTCGAGGCATTCGACCGAATTCGTCAGCCAGAAGGTCACGGTGGGATTGCCCTCAAGAATGCGGTTGATCCAACCCTTGATCGCCGGGCCACGGGGGCCGCCCGTCCCCGGGATGAAGGGACGCGCGATGATATCCTCGATCTCGTCGAAGACCACCAAGGCTCGACGCTGCGACGTAAATTCTTGGCTGAGGCGGAGGGCCCGAAGCCGTGTCGCCGGACAGACGGGATCACCGTCGTTGTCCTCCGTGCTGACCTCAAGCAACTCGGCTTTGAGATCGGCTGCGAGCGTCCGCACCAACTGGGTCTTCCCGGTACCGGGATCCCCCCAAAGAAGAATGTTAACACCGGTGGACCGCTTTCGGAGCGCTTCGCCGACATACGTCTTCAGCGTCGCTCCCAACTTACCCACGTGCGCAAACTGGGCCCACGTCATGACCGGTGCCGGCGCCGGCACCACCCGGTCGCGGAGCGCTCGAATAGGGTCGAACCCCTCCTCGCGCATCTGCGCCGCGAAGGTTGTCGACGCCCAGTCGAACTTGCCGGGCAGCATTTGCCCGTTGCGGTCGCGCTTGATGAGTTGGCACCCGCCCAGCCGACCCTGGGGGCCCAACGCAAGGGAAACGTCGTGGCGGGACAATCCCGTCGCCTTCGCAATCGCCTCGTCCGCGCCCCGATCGTCCAGACACGAGCCGAGGCAACTCGCCGCGCGCGTCAGCTGCGGCTCGGTGGCGAGGAGAAGCAGGAAGGCGAGGCAGAGCTTTTCTGGCTCCGGCAGATTCAGGAGAGTGCCGACCGCTTCGACACCAGATCGAGCATCGGCGGGCAGCGCACCGAACACATCGCCATTGGTTCGCGCCAAGGCGCGGGAACAGCGACTCTGACGGCGACGGATCCCCTCACGCAGCGTCTGGAGAGCGCGGGGAGCTTGCGCGTCGAACGGAACGCCCAACACCAATGCGACCTCGCTCGCGCGGTCCATCGGCGGTCGATACTCGGAATTGCGCAGCCACCGCCGCTTCCGGCGGAAGTGCTCTGGGGCAAATCGCTCGAGACCGTTTTCCGATGCCGCATCAGCGATGACTTTCTGAAAAATCCGGATGTCGTCTAGGGCGAGCTCGAGCAGACGCAGGGACCACAATTCGATGAGAAACTCGGCGGACGGGCTCGGATCCTCTGGCGATTTATCGGAAGGAGAAGTAGGAAAAAGCAGGCTCTGCTGGGGACGAGGAGTTGAGGGTTGGGACGGGGAGGGCATGGTGGAAAGGAGACAAGGTAACACGAGGAGTCGGACACAGAGTGTCCGACTCTTCGAAGAATCGAAAAAACCGTTTTTTGGCGCGCGGACGGTGAAATAGGACGGCGCCCATGTCACGGGGCATACGACTTCTGGGTTCGGCCGATTCCGAGCGGCCTGCGACCGAATGAAGAATCACGCTTTCGGCGAGTCGCGCATTCGATAGAGTCTGCGTTTCCCTGGCCTCTAGCTCGTCAAACGGGCACTGACTTTTTCGCTGTTTCTCTGAGCACACGGACAGTCTTTGTCTGACCTCCTCTGGCACTCTTGCCGTCACTCCCATGCCGCTCTCCTACCTCTCCAAGTCCGACTTCAAGGCCGCGTACGACTGTGATCGCAAGCTGCGGTACAAGAAGGCTAAGTATCCGACCAGCCTCGACGAAAACGAGTACGTCAAGTTCCTCGCGGACGGCGGGTTCATGGTCGAGCACGTCGCCAAGGCGAAGTTCCCCGGGGGCCTCGACCTCGTCGACGAGCGGGATCAGGCGGTGGCGTACACGAAGACTCTGGCTGCCCTTGCCGCCAGTCCGTCGGCGGTGATCTACGAGGCCGCCGCGCTGCACGAAGGGCGGCTCGCGCGGATCGACATTCTGCGGCGGGAGGGCGATACGCTCCACCTCATCGAGGTGAAATCATCCTCATTCGACTCTTCGGACAACGGGGATACCGCAGGTGCTGGAGCGAGCGGCGATCTGCTGGCGCAGTTCCTCGCCAAGACCGGACTCAACGCCGGGGATCCGAAAACGGACTGGATGCCATACTTCCTCGACGTGACGTTCCAGCGCATGGTGGCGATGGCGGCGTTCCCCGGCTACCGGCAGGTGCGGGCGTGGCTCTGCCTGGTCGACAAAAGCGCGGTGGCGCGGGAGAGCGACACGCTCGGGCAGTTCAAGCTGATCGCGGGTGCCGCCAACACTCCTGACCAGACCCGGTCCCGGCCGAAGATCCATTACCTTGGCAAGGCGGAGGATTTGGCCCAGTCGCGACTCGTCACCCCCTGCGACGTGACGACGCTCTCGGAGCGCCTGCTGCCGCGCGTTCGCGAGCGAGCCGCCGCGCTGGTGGCGCTCCTTCGCTCCGAAGATGGGATCGCCGTCACACCTCCGTCCCTGGCTGAACAATACCGGGTCTGCCGGGAGTGCGAGTACCGCCTCAAGGGCGAATCGGCGACGAAGGCCGAGGCGGCGGGGCGGCACGGCTTTGCGGAATGCTGGGGTCCCCTCGCCCACGTGCCGCAGCACATCCTCGACCTTCATCGCGTGACGCAGTTCGCCAAGGCCGGTTGTCGTGGGCCGATAGAAACCCTGCTCGAAGTCGGACGCGCGTCCTATCTCGACCTCGCGGAAGATGACTTTGGCGGGGACGGCACGTACCAGACGCGCCGCCGCCTCCAGTGGTCCTGCTCCCAGAACGGCGGACGGGAGCATCTTCCCGACGCCCTCCGGCAAACGCTGGCCGGCCACCGGGCCACCGCCCAGTCGCCGCTGCACTTCCTCGACTTCGAAGCGTGCAACGTCGCCCTGCCCCACCATGCCGGCATGCACCCCTATGAGCGCGTGGCCTTCCAGTTCAGCTGTCACACCCTGGACGGCACCGAGGCGGAAGACTCCCCGTTGCCCTCCCACGTGCACCGGGGATGGCTGAACACGGAGCGGGCATTCCCAAACTTCAAGTTCGTCCGGGCGCTGCGCGACTGCCTGGGCGAGACGGGAATCATCTACGTCTGGTCACCCTTCGAGCAAAGCACGCTCGTCCGGGTGCTTCGTCAGATGGACGAATGGACCGCCCACGATGCCGCAGAGGCGATGCGCCTCGCCGGACTGGACAGCCGCAGCGAGTGGGATGCGCTCCGGAGCTGGCTCGACCGGTTGCTCGGTCCCGAAGAGCGGAAGAATGCCAAAGCCAAGTCGCGGCGCCGACCGCCCCGGATCTGCGACCTCCACGAGCTCGCGTTGGAGCATTACTTTCATCCCGAGATGCTCGGCCGGACCTCGATCAAGGCCGTGTTGCCGGCGGTATGGCGTCACAACCCTGCGGTGTACAACCACCCCTGGTTCCGCGACTACCTCCAGATCGGAAATGACGGCAAGCCGCGGGATCCGTACCAGGTGCTCCCGCCCCTGCCGCTGGGCGGCGACGAAGGCGATGAGGACGTCGTGGCCGACGGCACCGGCGCGATCCGAATCTACCAAGACCTGATCTTCCGCGAAGATGCCCCACCGGAGTACCGCGCCAACCGTCGCCAGTTACTGGAGCAGTACTGCCGCCTCGACACCGCCGCGATGCTGATGATCTGGCGCCACTGGCGCGGGGCTCCGTTGCAGGCGTGAGCGGCCGACAGCGGCGGAAGTCGGGCGACGGGCTTGATCCCCGATCTGGCCCTAGATCGGGCGTTCGAGCCGACCTAGCAGGGCCTTCATGATGTTCCACCGGGTGAGAACCTTGACAGGGTGTGACTCTGTCACAGACTACTGGAGTGCTCACCTTCATCGAGACGACCAGGTTTACCGACCTGATCAACGGCTTGGTGAGCGATGACGCCTATGCTGCATTCCAACAAGCACTCGCGGACGATCCGGAACGCGGCGATCTCATGGTCGGCTGCGGCGGGGTTCGTAAGATTCGGATGGCGTTGTCTGGCCGCGGCAAGCGCGGCGGCGCCCGAGTCTGCTATCTTTACCTGAGACACCGAGACGTCATCTACTTGCTCTACGCCTTCACGAAAGGCGACGCAGATAACCTCTCGGCCGAGGGACGACGCACCATTCGCGAACTCGCGCAACGCATCCGGAACGAACAGCCATGAAAAAAGAAATTCCCTTCAAAGAAGCGGAACTCGTGAGCAGCCTGAAGGAAGCCCTAAAGCACGCTCAGGGACAAGTCACACTCCGCACCGCCAAGGTTCCGGCCAGACGGACCACGATGAAGGCGGCAGACATCGTGAATCTTCGCCGGAAGCTTCGCGCCAGCACTCCAGTGTTTGCCGCGTATCTCAACGTGAGCCCCGACACGGTGCGGGGCTGGGAAAAGAACCGGCGGCGCCCATCGGGTCCGGCGCTCAGGCTACTCGAGATCGCCGCCCGTGAACCGCAAGTCCTAGTCGGCTAAACTCGGGACGACTACCGGTAGAAAGCGCGCGCAGGGCGGGCGCCGAGGGGAGGCTCAGCGGTCCGCGGCGGGCAGGATCAGCGTCTCATGGACAACCGCACCCGCCACGTCGTGGTGGCGCACGGTCATGCGCGGAGCGCCGTGCTCGCGTTCGATTGTAACGGTGATGAACCCGCCCTTGAGGCGGAAAAACTTCTGCACCGCTTCGTCGCCCGGTTGCGGCGCGTAGCCGCCGGCGTGCACGTCTGAGGACGGCCCGCAGCCGAATTCGCGCAGGCCCGTCACGGGATCGACGGAGCGATACTGCCAGTGACGGTCGCCGTTGACGACGATCAGATTGGGCTGCGCGCCGAGGAAGCGGCGCATCTCGTCGCCCTCGGTCTTGAAGCCGATGTTGGCGTGATTATCGCGCTTGTTGCCACGGTCGGGACCGACATAGGGAGTGGGCGAAAGGAGCACCTTGAACGTGGCATCGGAATCGGCAATGGTCCGCTGGAGCCACGCCTTCTGGACGGCGCCGAGGATCGTCTTGTTCGGACCGTCGGGATCGGTGTTGGCGCTGCGCGCGACTCGGCCCTCGGTGATCCAGATCTGCAGGTCGCGCCCGTGTCGGATGGTGCGATACGGCAGCGGGCTCGAGGGTGTCTGCTCGTGAAAGATGCCCACCCCGGCCCCGAACGTCAGGTCACCGTACGTCTGGCCCGGCCAGCAGTCGTTGCGGAGGATGTCATGGTCGTCGTAGGTGAAGTACGCAGCGGTCTCGCGGTGAAACGCGCGCAGGTACGGCAGCGCGTAAAGCCGGTTCCACTTGAAGCGCGCCAGCTCCGGCGTGGTCGCCCAAGGGTCAGGCTTGTCGTAGTACTCCACGTCGCCGGTGTGGACCATGAAGTCCGGAGCGAGCTGGCGCATGGCCGCGTAGATCCGGTGGCCGTTCGCCGGGTCGTCCCGACGGGGATAGTCACCGCACGTGACGACGGCGAACCGCACCGGTGCGGTGGCGTCGCGGGCCGGCGCAGTGCGGAACGAACCGCGCTCGGTTGCCCCCACGGCACCCTGAGCGTCGCGCGACTCGACCGTTACCTCGTAGCGCGTGCCGGGACGGAGACGGTCGATGGTGAACTGCCGCGTGTGGTCGCGATCCGCCCGCACCTCGGTCCACGGAATCTGGATCCGATTCGATCCGTCGGCCGCCGTCACCGTTACCTGGACGGACCCGGCCGCACCGGGCAGCGCCCCGGCCATGTCCGCCACGGTGTGTCCGGGCGGCAGCTGGACCCGCCAGTTCCACCCGGGCTCGGTCGCGCGCTGGCCCGGCGGGTTCACCGGTGCGACCCAGCTAGCGCCATCCCACTTCGCCTCGGGCAACGCAGTAAGACGCGTCCAAACGACGACCGAGTCGGCGGTGACCTCGCCGAGCTTGATGCCGTTGCCATGGAAAACGCTGGCGTGGGACGGCACAGTGAACAGGAAAGACAGCAGGGCAACCGCGGACGGCAAGCAAAGCGGCCGAGAGAAAGGGCACATAGGGGAAGTTCTACGAGTGGAAGCGGCGAGCCGGCCCGGCGATTCGCGCGAGGCGGATGTTTCGGGGCGGTCGGCGTCGCTTGGGTCTTCGGTGGGCGAGAAAGGGGTTTGGCCGTTCCCAGTCTGGAAGGGCAAGTGCATTCGGAAAGCAGGCAGATGCGGCCCCGCCGCCCGACTCCGGCGATCGGATGGCATACGTCATGGCCTGCCCCTCCCCGGCCTTGCCCCCGCGAGCGGTCAGGCGCTCTTGTCGCGAGGATAGTTGTCTCGCTGACCGCGAAGAAAGCTCGACGGGAAACGCGGGGCTAGAGTCGTTCAGAGCAGCACCGCCCCGCGTGCAATCTGGGCATCCCAGTACGGACGCGTCCCGCGGCCGACGTACTGCAGGAACCGGAGCTTGCCGGGCGTTCCCTCGTGGCAACGCGCGTGCGCCTCGAACGTTGAGCGCGCGTAGGCCTCCCACGCTTCGCGGTCCGTGCTCACCCGCTCGAGGCGCTCGGCGTGCTCGGCGTAACCACCCTGCCGCAGCGCGTCGCAGGTCCGCACCATCGACTGACCGCGCACGTTTAGGACCTCCGCCCACACGTGTTCACACTGGTCCGTGCGAAGCTCCTCCGCCGCCTGCTCCGCAAAGGCCTGGTAGGCGGCGTCGTCCGCGAGCGGAAGCGATGGGCACACCATCGCGTAGGTCCGGAAACCGTCATCCTGCAGTCGTCGCAGCGACTGGATCCGCTTCGACACCAGCGCGGTGCCTTTCTCGAACGAGGCTCCGAGCCGATCGTCGAGCGTGCCGGTCGAGACGCCGTAGATGACGCGATCACGAAAATCGCCGAGTTCATCCGCGATCCGCCGCAGCAGGCTCGACTTCGAAAGCAGCCGGATCTGCCACGCGGTGCGCGTGAGGATTTCCCGACAAATCTCCACTGTCTCGCGGGCCAGCTCGAGATTCGCAGCGACGTCGACCAACGGCGACGCATAGATCACGCGCCGATCGTTTGGATCCGGGAACCGCGGACTTCCGTCACGGAAGGTGAGCTGTCGCTTCGCGACCTCCACCGCGTTCCGACGACGAATCACCATGCTCTGGTGATCCTCCGGGTTCGGCAGCCGATGCGGGTTCTTCCGCATGAGGTCCTCCACGTAGCAGAACGCGCAGGAATAGACGCACGCAGAGCCGGCCGTGAAGGTCAGACCGTCGCACAAGAGCTTGTGGCTGAAACCACTGGTGAAGTTGATCACCGTCTTGGACTCCACCTCCACCACGGTCTTCCCGGCCATGCGGACGGTGGCTTTGGCGGGAGGCGAGGCTGGGGTCGGGGTCGAGTCGGTGGCTGCGGTCGGGGTCTTCGCCGTGGCCGTGGTACGGGAGGTGGTCGCGGGCTGGAGTGTCGAGCCGTGGTCGAGCGGAAGGTTCATCCACCTAAGATAGAGCATCGACTTAGACAGAGGCTGTCCAAGTCGTCGGAAGACGGATTTCTCTCCGCCGATGTGCCACAACGCGACCACCGCCGGGACGCTTTGCCTACGCTGAAGCCGAGACGGCCCGGACGCGGTGGAGCCGGTTCCCGCGCAATGATCTGGTGCTGAGGCAGAAACCGCCGGGACCGGCGTCCGCGCGGCAAAGAGCAAAGCCTGACCCCTTCAGGCGGATTTTGACCCCTTCAGGCGGATTTTCAGGAATCGCGGCGAGAGCTCCGGCCGGGACTCCGTGACGGTGGCAACGATCATTGGAGAGACCAAACCGCCGTTTGACTTGTCGTAGCGTTTTCTCCGATACCTGTAGGCGCTCACTGATCCTAAACCTACATTTGCCGCTCACCCCCATGGACTACGGCCCCCAACAATTTGAACTCACGGTAAGAGACTCGTTCGCAGCGAACAATCCGGCAGATGAATCTGACGATGCCGCCGTCGAAGTCGTCACGCCCGTGACGATCTGCTGGAACCTGCACCGGACGGCCCTGGAAAAAGACCAGGGGGTCGTGTTCTCCGCGCCGCGCTGGCTCGGATCAGGGAAGGGTCCGATCCAGGTCTTCGAGGAAAAGCTCGGGGGCAACATGGCAAAGACCGGCAGCGCCTCTTGGGAGCAAACCACGGAGGTGCTCCAGAAGGTCGAAATGCACGGGAACGGAAAAAAGTATCGGCTGTTAGTCACCCCCCAAGTGCGCCTGTTGCGCACGTTCGTCCCGGCCACGGGCGGTAGCCCGCGCACGGAGGAGGTCGCTAAGGCCGCCGCCACCGCGCGCGGAACGTGGGTCGACCTCCCCGAAACGGCCTGAGCTGTCCAGTTCGCGGGACGGGGCGTTGCCGTTTGCCGCGAAGCGCTCGCAAGGGAGCGCTCGCAAGGGGTCAGGCTTTGCTCTTTGCCGTCAGCAGGCGAAGTCGGCCCCGCCGACGCCGCGCCGCCTCGGGACGGCAGCCGGATGGCAAAGCACAAAGCCTGACCCCTTCAGGCGGATTCCTCGGCCACCAACGCGGCCGGAGGCAACGGCTTCAGCCAACGACCCAATCCGTGAGCCAGCTCCCGTAGCTGCTCATCCCCGCGCTTCTCCCGCGCCGATCGCCCGGTGTCCTATGTCCTGACATGACTCCATTCGGAGCGCCGTGGCGACGAACATCGCCGTGATCAGCAGGGCGGCGGTGAGCTTCTGGCTCTCGTCACCGAGATAAGCGAGCCAGCTGACCGACGACCGCCAGATGAACACGATCCCCACGAGGGTGAGCGTCGCGGCGGCGCCGAACAGCGCCCAACGGCGCTGGCCCCACCAGCCGATCGTACAGACCACGGCCAACCCCGCCACCATGCCACCCGACTTCAGCGCCGTGCCCGCCTTTTCGGGATTCGAGAGGTAGCCGAGCACGCCCATCAAGAACACAAAGGCACCGTAGCCAATCAGCCACCAGGACAACGAAGGGAGTTTCATTTACGGGAACCGGTACGCGCCAACCCAACGCTTGCAACGGATCGGGTGCGATCCGCTCGCGCTCAGGGCAACACGCGCCCACCCGCCTTGGCGCACGCGCGCTTGAGCGAAGCGTCGAGGGTGGCCAGCGGCAGACCCTTGCGGAGCGCGAGTTCGAGGTACGCCGCATCGTAGGCGGTCAGGCCGTAGCTCTCCCCGAGGGCGAGGGTCCGTGTCCAGGCCACCGACATGGTTTCATCGTCCACCTCGATGCCGACGGCCCGCAGCGTCGCGAGAAATCCCTCCACGCCCGCTTTGTCGATCAGTCCGCGGCGCTGCGCGCCCAGCAACGCGTTGGCGACCTCGAGGTGCCAGAGGGCCGGCACCCACGCGCGTGCGCCGGCGGCCAGTTCGTCGAGCAGGGCATCGGTGGCCGGAGTCGCCTCGCTGGCAAACGCCCACGGCAGGGTCGCCGAGCAATCCAGCACGAAGTCGCTCACCGCCGGCCCTCGTTGATCAGCTCGCGGACCGAAATGCCCTTGAGCCGGTAGCGTTCGCGGGCGGTGCGCAGGGCGGCGACGGCCTGCTGGCGCGACTCGGCTGAACGGTCGTCCAACGGCACGATCCGCGCGACCGGCCGGTCGTGCTTGGTGATCGTGATCTCGGCGCCGCGGCCGACGCGGTCAATGAGGTCGGAAAAGCGGTTTTTCGCCTCGAAGGTGCCCACGGAGAGACGCTTTGTTTTCACCATAACAGGCTAGATAAACAGGCTAGATCGTCAAGCATGTGAAGGGAGTGGAGTGCTCCACGCCCCGTCGTCTTCGCCGCGTCTTCGCTCGAACCCAAGCCGCGACCGCGCCCAAATCAGGGGGGAGAGGGTCAGGCTTTGTCCTTTGCAGTCCTACCCCAAAACAGGGCCCGCGACCCGCTGACCAGTCGGAGTCCGCCGCGTACGCCGCCTCCGACGGCAAAGGGCAAAGCCTGACCCCTTCCGACGGGGGCCGTCGGGTTGCGCGCGGTAGACTTGCTCCGCCATGCCCCCAGTGTAGGTTTCCGCCCGTTCGCCAATGACGATTCTCAATGACGTCCACTCTCGGCTGAATCCGACGCGACCCCATCGGATTGAACAGCCGACGAACATCGACGGCGTGGTCGCCGCCGTGCGATCGGCGCGGCACGAGGGCCGCGCCGTCAGTCTCTGCGGTGGCCGCCACGCGATGGGTGGCCAGCAGTTCGGCGAAGGATGCGTGCAACTCGACCTCACCGCGATGCGCCGCACCCTCCGGTTCTGCCCGACGGCCGGACACATCGAGATTGAAGCGGGGGCGGACTGGCCCTGCATCATCAATGCGACACACGCTGCGCAGCCCGACGGAATCCGGTGGGGAATCCGCCAGAAGCAGACTGGTGCCGATGCGCTCACGCTTGGCGGCGCGATCGCCGCAAACGCCCACGGCCGCGGACTTCTCATGCAGCCGATCGGCGATGACATCGATGACTGCACGGTCGTCCTCGCCGACGGCTCCGTCGTCCGATGCTCGCGCGAGGAACGAAGTGAACTCTTTGGCTTGGTCGTCGGCGGTTATGGGCTCTTCGGCGTCGTTGTCGCAGCGACGCTGCGGCTGGGCGAGCGCCGTCGGCTTGAGCGTCTCGTTGATGTCCTCGACCTCGACGACGCGATGAACGCGATCATGCGGCGCGTTTCCGACGGTTGCCTCTATGGCGATTTCCAATACGCAATCGAGCCGAGCGATACCGGCTTCCTGCGGCGTGGCGTCATGGCCTGCTATCGACCAGCGCCTACGAACGCGCCTGATCCGGACGGTGCGGGCGACCTGCCGCGCGAAGCGTGGCTCTCGCTGCTTGCCCTTGCTCACCGCGACAAGTCGCGGGCCTTCAGCGATTACGCCCGCCACTACCTCGGCACCCACGGCCGCGTCTACTGGTCCGACTCGATGCAGCTTAGCCTCTACATCCCGTCCTACGCCGATTTCCTCGTCGAAGCGGGCGTGCGAGCGGAGAACGCCCCCGATGAGTCGCTCGTGATCGGAGAAATCTACGTGCCGCCGGAAATGCTCATCGACTTCATGGGTGCGGCTCGGCGGATCCTGCGAGCGACGAGCGTCGAAGACATCTACGGCACGATCCGCTCGATTCAGCGCGACACAACGAGCTTTCTGCCATGGGCGCGGCGCGACTTCGCGTGCGTGATCTTCAACCTGCGGACCGTGCACACGCCGTCGGGCGTCGAGCGGACGCATGAGGCCTTTCGCCAGCTCTACGATGCGGCGCTCGACCGCGGCGGCTCGTTCTTCCTGACCTATCACCGGGCCGCGCGCCCCGATCAGGTCCTCCGTGCGTATCCGGAGTTTCCCGAGTTCCTGAAGCGGAAGCGGCTGTACGATCCCGACGAGCTTTTCCAGAGCGAGTGGTATCGCGCGTACCGGCTGATCGGCGACGAGACGGCCGCCGCCTCATAAAGGTCAGGGCGGAGGGGGCTACTTCTTCCGCCAAGCAGCCCTACTCGATCTCGTAGACCTCCACGAGCGCATCGCCTCTGGGACCCTTGCCGTCGACCACCACGGTGTAGGAGCCAGATTCCAGGCGGATCAACAAGGCGGCGTCGCGGCTGCCCCCGACCAGTTGGAACGCCCCCACCTGGCCACCCGCTGTTGAAAGAGTGAGGACAAACGCCCAGCCCCAACGAGGACATGGAGCGCTCGCAAGGGGTCAGGCTTTGCTCTTTGCCGTCCGGCCGTTTCCTGGAGGAGCGCTCGCAAGGGGTCAGGCTTTGCTCTTTGCCGTCCGGCCGTTTCCTGGAGGGCGGCTAAGCGACCCGGGGACCCGACTCGGCGTCCTTGCGGCAAAGCGCAAAGCCTGACCCCTTCAGGAAGGTGACCCTCCCGAAATACGCTCTTCGTCGAGGGGCCGAACGCGCGACCGGCGGTGACGGACGGTCTGCCGATGCGGCGCTTGTCGCGATTGTCGAAGCGTCCCCTTAGATCGGGTCCAGCGCGTCAAGTCCCCGCCGGGAAGGCGCCAGCGTGGAGCGCTCGCAAGGGGTCAAGCGCTCGCAAGGGGTCAGGCTTTGCTCTTTGCCGGCCGGCCGTTTCCTGAAGGGCGGCGGAGCGACCCGGGAACCCGAATCGGCTGAGGACGACAAAGCGCAAAGCCTGACCCCTTCAGGAAGGTGACCTCTCCGAAATACGCTCTTCGTCGAGGGGCCGAACGCGCGACCGGCGGTGACGGACGGTCTGCCGATGCGGCGCTTGTCGCGATTGTCGAAGTGTCCCCTTCGATCGGGTCTCGCGGCGACAAGTCTACGCCGGGAAGGCGCCGGCGGGGAAATCAGCCTGACGTGGATCCCGGCGCGGCGGCACGGCGCGAGGCCCGGATGCCCACGAACACCTTGGGTAGAACGATCGCCGTCGCGATGAGCATCGCCGTGATCAGCAGCGCGGCGGTGAGCTTCTGGCTCTCACCAGAAAAGTACGCGAGCCAGCTGACACTCGACCGCCAGAGGAAAACGATCCCGACCAGGGTCAGCGTCGCGGCGGCACCAAACAATGCCCAGCGGCCCCCACTCCGCCAGCCCAGCGCCCAAACCACCGCCAAACCCGCCACCATCCCACCCGACTTCAGGGCGGTGCCCGCCTTTTCGGGATTCGAGAGGTAGCCGATCAACCCCATCGTGAACACAAAGACACCATAGGCGAGCAGCCACCAAGAGAGCGTGGGAAGTTTCATCGCCCGAAACGAGACGCGACAACCCCAGCCTGTCAATGGGCCGGAACCCGAATTCCCAGTCCAGTAGCGATCGCTGCCTTTGCTCTTTCTCCTTCCCTCCCCCTCCCCAGACAGCGCGGGCGCCGCCGCGCGCGGCGTGCCGTCCGCGCCGCCTACCGCGGCCGCTGCGCCTTCCAGCGCGCCAGCGAGGCACTCAGGTGCGCGCGGATCCGGCTGCCCATCCGCTTGAACTGCAGCGCCGACTTCGCCTCATCGAGGATCTCCTCGTCGAGGCGGTTGAGTCCATCCGACGCAATCCACGAAAACACTTCGTGCAGTTCGGCGTCCGTGTAGTCCTCCACTGACTCGAACTTTTCCACGTCCGGCCGCGGGTCGCGGACTCGGGTCGGCCGCGCCGCCGGCGCGGGAACCTCGGCCGCTCGCGAGGCGGCGGAGCCCACCTCCAGCGATGCGCGTGAGGCCGACGTCGCCTCCGTCGCATTCGGCGCGGACGCCAGCGGCGACCACCCCAACGCCGGGCGGGCAGCGTCGCTCCCCAGCGCCGCCGCCGAAGAACCGCCGGTTTCCAGCGCCGCCGCCTGCGGAGCACGAGCCGGGTCCGCCGCCGGCGACGTCGCCTGCGGAGCACGCGCGGTGGCTGGGGCCGTCGGCGCCGCTCGCGGAACGCGAACCGTACCCGGATCCGTCGGCCGAGCGGCCGATGTCTGGTCGGCTCGCCGCACCGCGGCGCGGTACGCGTCCAGCGCGCGCTCGATTTCCGCCTCGCGGTTGCGGAACCAATCCGTCGACCAGACGCGATGGAATACCCAGCCGAGCCGTTCGAGTTGTTTCTGCCGGATTCGATCCCGGTCCCGCGCCGTGGTGCTCGAATGGTACGTCGCTCCATCGCACTCGATCGCAAGCACGGGCTGCCCCGTCCTCTCCGGGTGCATCGCAACGAGATCAATGCGGAAGCGCAGCGCACCGAACTGGCCGCGCAGGGCAACGCCGCGACGCTCCAGCGCATCGCGGATGTCGGCCTCGAATGCGTTCAACGCGATTTCGTCGGCCCGCTCCGAACCAACAAAACGACTGCCGCCGTTCGCCGCATACTCGAGGTATGCCTTCAGCATCGCCACGCCCCGCGCGCCGCTTCGCTTCAGATCGATATCGTGCGCCGCGAACGAGCTCACGACCGTCATGCGGCGCTTCGCTCGCGTGATCGCCACGTTGAGGCGGCGGTAACCGGCGTCTTGCAACAACGGCCCGAAGCGCAGCGGCAAGTCCCCGGACGGGCCCTTGCCGTAGCCCACGGAAAGGATGATGGCGTCGCGCTCGTCACCCTGCACGCGTTCAAGGTTCTTCACGAAGAAACGCTCCTCGCGCTCCACGTCGAGGAAAGGCTGAAGCTCCGGAGCGTCCTCGGCCGCGCGGTCGATGGCTGCCTCGATGCGATTGGCGTGCTTGATGCTGAGCGCAATGACTCCGAGTGACTCGGTGGGACGCGCCCGCGCGTGCTCGCGCACCAGCGCGACCACCCGCTCCACCTCACGAGACGCGCTCTCCTCCTGACCGGCCAGCGACGCATCGTGAGGCACCAGCACGTGGCGCAGCGCGGCATCCTCCCGCGCCGACGGAAACGTGATGAGCCGCTTCGAGTAGACTTCCGCGTTGCTGAACGTGATCAGCCGCTCGTCTTCGCTGCGGTAGTGCCACTCGAGCATCCGGTTCGGCAGGAAGCTCTCCAGCGAGGCGAGCACACTCTCGAACCCAGTCGTCGCTTCGCGCGCTTCGGCGCGTCCATCCCGCCCCGACGGATCCACGGTGTCGTCCAGTTCCTCCTCTTCGGTCTGAGTCGCAAAAAACGGCGTCGGGGGCATCTGGTGCTGGTCGCCCGCCGCGACCACCTGACGCGCACGGTAAATCGCCGGCACCGCATCCTCCGGCGGGATCTGGCTGGCCTCGTCGAAAATCAGTACATCGAACAGGTCGGGCTGCGGCGCCAGCAACTGGCTCACCGAAAGCGGACTGGCGAGCCAGCAGGGAGCGACGCGCGTGAGCACGTGGGGCGCCTCCTCGAGCAGTCGGCGCAGCGGAATGTGCCGGGCCTTCTTGCTCGCCTCGCGCAACACGACCGACGACTCCGCGGGGTGCTGGTTCATGGCCTCGATCGCCCGCGAGGCGTGGAGATGACGCACCCGCGCCGCGGCGAGTTGCAGGCGTTCGTCATCGAGCCGGAGAAACTCGGCGACGATTCGCTCGTGCGACCTGCCCTGAAATCGCGCGAGTTCAGGCTCCCGGGCGAAGATCAGTTCGAGCTGCGTCGCGTGGATCACGTACTCGAAGCGCTCGGAAAGTGTGGCCTCGTTCGACGCGCCCACCAAGCTGCGCAAGAAGGGTTCAAGGCCGCTGGCTCGCAACTCGGCCTCCATTTCTCGCACCGCCGGCATCCGGAACGCGGTCGGGCTGTCGGCCACGAGCGCCGACGCCACGTCACCCAATTCGTGCCAGTCGGCCTCTTCACCAGGCACCGTCGGCACGACCGCGCGCAAGGCGGTGCGCACCCGGTCGAGTGCGGCGACGACGGCGATAACGTCGGCCGCCGCAGGCACCCACCGCGGCGGAGTATCGCCCAGCAGACGCTGCCAATGTGTGCAGACCTCCAGCGCGCGCCGCGCCTCCGCGAGCAGACTGGACGTCGCGACCGGCGTCCGGCGATGCGACTGCAACGCGCGGCGCGCGGCCCGGTACGACGCTGACGTGAGCGAGGCCCAGATCCGCGCGAACCGGCCCCGCGCTGCCGGTTCCAACGCCGCAAGGGTGGGCACCAAGGGGGTGCTGTAGATGGATTCGTGCCACGACTCGCCGAGCTCGCGCACGTCCTCGAGGAGGCCCGCGAGCTCCGTCGCGCCCCGCCACGAGCGCGGCGACGCGGCACCGCATTCCCGGCTGAACCGCTCAAGCGCCGCAGCCAAGTCCGGCACGAGTCGGTTAGCCAACTCCCGCGCAGCCTCAAGCGCCCGGCGAACCCCGTCACCATCGCTCACGGAGGCCTCGCGCCACGGCGTCGCCGCCGTGCCGAGATACAGCCCTGGATCGCTCTCGATTTCTCCGACGCGGTCGCGGAGCTGGCGGAGCTTTTCCCCCGCAAAGGCCGCGAACGCGCCATCGCCGACCCGGACCTCGCTCCGCGCGCCGGCGGGCAGGCGCAGCAATCGACCCACGACCTGAATGAACGACAAGCCGAGGGGAGCTTGGGGCTCATTGACCCGGCGGGCGTGGTCATTGAGGGCGCAACGCCGCACCTCGAAACGCTCCAGTATCGCTCCCTCGCTCACCTTATCACCCGGATCGCGGATCCATCCGAGCGTCTCCTTGAGCCGCTCCATCACCTGACGGCGGGAAATCGCGGCGCCGTGGAGATCGAGCACCAGGTGCCCCAGCCCGACGCGCGGATCGGAGAGCCGCTTGATCACCGCGTCGAGGGCCGCGCGCTTTTCCGCGACGAACAGTACGCTCTTTCCCTGAGCGACACACTGGGCGATCAGGTTGGCGATCGTCTGGCTCTTGCCGGTGCCCGGGGGACCCTGGATGACGAGGTGTGCGCCGCGCTCCGCGGCTTCGATGGCAGCCTGCTGCGAGGAATCGCTCAGCAGGACGTGGAATTCCTCGCGGGCGGCGCGGACATCTGAACCGCCACTCCCCACGGCGCTGGCGGAGTCCTGCTGCCGCAAGTGCTCGCGGGTCTGAGAATCGCCCGCGAACGCGGCGAGGAGCGCGCTCGTCGCCATCGCGGGACCGTTGGCCCGCAAGTCCTCGACCATCGGCATCCGCGCAAAGTAGAAGTTCGCAATCACGGCGCGCGGCTGGATGGCAAAACCTGGCACGCGATCGCTCACCGCCGCGACCAACCGGGCCCAGAGGGAGTTCGGATCGACTGACCACTCACCGCTGTCGCCCTCGTGGCTGCACTCCTCAAGCAACGTCCCAGCGTCGAACCCGGCGCCGTAATCCTCGCGGAGCACGTGAAGCAGCACCGGGTTGATCTGGGGTTCGCCCTGCACCCGCAACCGCAGATCGAGCCCCAGTTGTCCCCGGGTGGACGCCTGCACGGGTGCCAGCAGGACGGGCGCATGGTAGGGCTTGCCGCCGTCGAGCGGCGGCCACGACGCCATGCCTAGGGCAAGCTGCATCGTCTCAATTCCCTTCTCCTCGCGATTGCTCACGGCCTTGCGCACCACGGTGGCCAGAGCCTGAGCGGTCTGCTTGGGCTCTCGTGGCCGGATCTCGCTTTGCGCAAGCTCCTTCAGATCGACCTCCCGGCCCGCGATCAAATCGCGGACCGCATCGCTGTCTGACGCGAGATCAAGCATGCCCAGCTTGAGGTCCCGAAAGAAGAGCAGCGTGTTGCGACGCGAGAGGTCGATCAGCTTCTTGACCCAGAGATCGCGGGCGGCGGAGACCACGGGGCCGAGATCCGGCGCGGCAGCGGGGGTGACGGGGCGGGACATGAACAAGCGGCCCGACACGCTGGCGAGATTCCCCAACCGTGTCCACCCTCCGCCGTGACCTTCGCACCGCAGCGGATTATCACGAAGGCTCTGGATGTTGATCCATCGCGGCATCGCGCCCGCCCATGCCACGGTCCGGGCACTCGAACACCCCCGACCGCGCCGCTGGGCTGCTGCAGCCTATGGCCCTCACCACATCGCCCGTCGCGCTCGGGCCACGACGTGCCTCACCCACTCCGGCCGCCCGACGACCCCTACCCCGGAAACGCACCACGCCGCGCCCCACTCCATGCTTAAGCGCCGATCGTCGAGCGTGATAGCCCGTATCCGTTTTGCATGACGGATCAACAAGCGACGCGATGACTGCTCTCCAACCGCGCCTTCCCCCGCGCCTCTCACCGATTGGCCTAAGGCCACCCTGGGGGCGAGTAGGCTACATTTACGCCTCAAACACTTATTCTCTGGATACATTGCCATCACCCTCGGAATACGCTCCGCTGGCTCTGGTTTCGACTGTACCACCGCGCCCTCGTCGTGATCGCACCCCATCGATCTAGGAATCTCCCGCACCCCGATGACCGGGGAGGCAAGGACGACAGCCAAGGGGCCGAACTGGCTCGGTGCCGCTGTCGCCACGTCCGTGCCACGCGGCGTGGGCGAGGCCTTCAACCCACCCCCGGCGCAACGGCGGCTTGATCTCCCGGCAAGCGAACCGCGGGCCTTAACCGACTCAACCCTCCTTACCATGTGCGGAATATTCGGAATGATCTCACGTCAGGCGCCCATCTCGACGGACGCCCTGCAAGCGGCGGTGCGGAGCCTCCAGCACCGGGGCCCGGATGCGCAGACCCATTGGATCAACCCGTCCCGTTCGGTCGGCCTCGGCCATACCCGATTGAGCATCATGGACCTCGCGACCGGGGACCAGCCGATGGTCAACGAGGACGGCTCGTGCCACCTTGTGGTCAACGGTGAGTTCTACGAGTTCGAGCGCCTGCGCGAGGCACTGGAGGCGAACGGTCACCGCTTCCGCACCCGGTCGGATTCGGAGATCGCGCTCCACCTGTATGAAGAACAAGGCCAGCAGTGCCTCCGGCAGCTGCGCGGCGAGTTTGCCTTCATCCTCTGGGACGAGGCGAAGAACCGGCTCTTCGCCGCGCGAGACCGCTTCGGGATCAAGCCCCTCTTCTATGCGGTCCACCACGGCATGCTCCTGATTGGATCGGAAGCGAAGGCGCTCGCGGCCGCGGGTTACCCCTTGCGCTGGGATCACGAGGCGATGGCCCAGACCCTCTTTGCGGGCGTGGCGCCGGAACGTTACCTCTTTGAAGGCGTCCGCCAGGTGCCGCCGGGACATTGCCTTATCGCGACCCCTACAGACCTTCGCATCGAGCCCTACTGGGAACTCGACTACCCCCGGGTGACCGATCCGGCTCCCGTGCGGACCGACGCGGAGTGGATCGAGCAACTGCGAAACGAGGCGGACGAGGCGGTGCGGGTCCGGCTCCGCTCGGACGTGCCGATTGGCTGCCTCCTCAGCGGAGGACTGGACTCTTCGGCCGCGCTTGGATTGGCGCGCCAGCACGTCAGCGGTCCGATCAAGACCTTTACGATCGCCTTTGATCACGTTGCGTTCGACGAAAGCGCGGTCGCGGGGAGGAGCAGTGCGGCGTACGGGGCGGAGTTTCACCCGATCCGCGTGACGAATGCCGATTTCGCGGCGCATTTTTCCGACGCGGTGTGGTTCGGCGAAGGCGTGCACTACAATGCGCACGGAGCGGCGCGGTACCTCCTGAATCGGGCCGTCAAAGCGGCCGGCATCAAAGTCGTGCTGGCGGGCGAAGGAGCCGACGAACTCTGCGCAGGCTACCGCTTCTGCGAGCGGGCGCTGGGACTGGGCACCGAGACACCCCCGGCCACCCACTGGCCGGAGCCGGTGCTGCGTCTCCTCGCCACGGCTGCGCCCGATCCTGCGCTCCTTGCGGAAGGCCTGCCCGGGCTCACGGCGCAGGCGCGTGCACTCGGCTACCCGGAGCTGATGATTGGCCACCTCGCGGGCAAACTCGCCCTCGCGCGCCAGCTGATCCATCCAGACTTCGCGCAGCGCTTCTCCCGCGAAGACCCCTTTCTCGCGTTTTTCCGACGGTATGACGTCGCTCGCTCGCTCGACGGGCGGGAGCCCATCAAGCAAGTTCTGAACCTGTGGATGCGGACAGGGTTCGCGAACTACGTACTCGGAGCCGAGCGGCTCGACATGGCCAGCGCCGTGGAACAGCGCCTTCCGTTCATCGATCACCGACTCTTCGAATTCGCGCGAAACCTCCCCGGCAACCTGATGATGCGAGAGGGACGGGAGAAGTGGGCACTCCGCGAAGCGATGCGCCCCTTCGTTACCCCCGAGGTCTACGCTGGCCGCAAACATCCCTTTCTGGCCCCGCCCTCCGTCCTGCAGGACGGCAGCCCGATGTTCACGCTCGTGCAGGACACCCTGCGCAGCCAATCGGCCGCGAGCCTACCGTTCTTCGATCACCGCGCGCTCGTGAGCTTCCTCGATCAGCTGCAAACGTTCAAAGGCCCCGAACGCGCCCCCTTCGATCCAATGCTACTGCTCCTGACCTCAGTCGCCATCCTGCACGCACGGTACCGACTCTAGCGGACCGATGCCGGATCGGACCGCGCTGAAGCGATGAGCCACTCCAGCGTTGCGTCGTCGCGTCGACACACGGCGCAGAAGCACCCCCGGCGGCGCGGACCTCTCAACGAGGCACTGGCAGCGTAGGCCCGAGGAGAAGCACGGTCGTCACGATCACGACCCATCCCACCACATCGAGCAAGATCCCGTGTCGCATCATCGCGCGCAGGGGGACACAACCCGTGCCGTACGCCATGGCGTTGGGACCGGTGGACACCGGCAGGAGGAAACCCATCGAGCACGCGAGGCACGCCGCCAGCGCTGGCTTGAGCGGATCTACGCCGGCGGCCTGCGACACGGCGATCGCGATCGGCACCACCATCGTCGCGGACGCGGTATTGGTCGTAGTCTCACTCACGATGATCCCGACCGCCGCGAAGAGGAGCGTCAGGCCGATGACGGAATTGCTTTGGAAGACACCGGCCAAGCCTGCACCGATCCAGTGCGCGAGGCCGGTCGAGAACATGAGCTCCCCGAGCGACATTCCCCCGGCAAAGAGCAGAATGGTGCCCCAGTCGATGCTCGCCGCGTCCCGCCACTCGAGCGTGAACGACTCCCGCTGCCGATCCGCCGGGAGAAAGAACAGTATCGAAGCCGCCAGCAGGCCCACGATGCTTTCGGGAATGTGTGCGGAGATCCACGCGTACGCCGGACTCGCCACGCCACGGGGATCGAGCGCGGAGATCACGCCGGGGAGCATCCAGAGGGCCACCGCGGCGGCGAAGAGCACGACCACATTGATTTGTCCCCGGGTCCACGGTCCAAGCTTGGCCCCCTCGGCCTGCAGCCAGCTGCGATTCTCCGACAACATGAGCGTTGGAAACGGACAGCTCCGGCTGAAACGCCACACGAGGAAGATCGCGAGCACGATCGCCACCGGCAGGCCAAGGCTCATCCACTGGAAAAACGTGACCTTGTATCCCAGCAGACGTTCCAGCGCTCCGATACCGATGAGGTTCGGCGGCGTGCCGACGGGCGTCGCCATCCCCCCCACGGACGCCGCAAACGCGGTGATGAGGATCAATCCGGCAGCGTACGGCGTCGCCCGGAAGTTCGGCACGCCCTGACGGGCCCCGACCTCGGCGAGGATTGACAGCGCGATCGGCAGCATCATCGCCGTCGTGGCCGCATTGGAGACCCACATGGAGACCACCGCCGTGATACCCGCGAACGCCGCATAGAGGCGGAGCGGGCTGGCGCTGACCCACGGCATCGCCAAGAGCGCAAAGGCAAAGCGACGGTTCAGTCCGTGCTTCAGCATCGCCTGCCCCATGAAGAAGCTGCCGATGAACAAAAAGATGACCGGATCGGCGAAGGGCTTGAAGACTTCCCGCGCCGAGCCAAGGCCAGCCACCACGCAGAGCGAGGGCGCCAGCAACGCGGTCGCGGCCAGCGGAATCGCTTCGGTCATCCATAGCACCAAGGCCATACCGACGATCGCGAAAAGGTGCCGCGCCGGCTCCGATAGCCCGGGAAATGGAATAAACCAGAGCACCGCCAACACCACGGGAGCGAGGTACCATCCCAGGCGCTTGCGCCAGCGCTCAAAGCGCTCCTCCGCTTCCGAAAGCTGGGCGTGGTAGACAGGTTCTTCGAGGGACGATGACATCGGGGCGTGGGGGATCCGGGGACCGGTTGCTCCGAGGCAGCGCACACGCCCTTCATCTGTCAACGCGCGGTTCAGGGCGTCAGTCGAAACCCGATCCGATCCCGCCCTTCGCGACCGGCCGCTCCCGGCACTCAGGGGACCACAGGAATGCGGTAGATCTCCGCGTCAGCCGTCCAGTCCCGCACTTCCCCCTGCGAGCGGGCGAACAGCCGCGTGAGATGCAGCACGATCTCCCCCGTGTTTCGATCCTCGCGGGCGGAAAAGTTCGAGAGCGATAGATCCGGACCATCACCGGGCCGGCGGTCATCGACCACCCGCAGGGAACGCTCGATCAGCAACCCGCTCACGCGATCCACCTCTCCCACCACGAAGGGATAGCGCGGCCGGTTGCCGGTCGGATTTGCCGGCGTCAGGTTGCCCAGCCAGAAGATCCGCCCGCTGGAGTGGGTAAGCAACTGCGAGCACGACGCCGGAGAAAAGAACGCGCTGCCATCCGCATAGGTCCACGGCACCGGGGCGGTCCAGTTCCGGCCCCGGTCGCGCGAGAAGGCTACCCAGCGATATCCCGGCAGAGCCGGTTTCCGATCATTCGAGCCGCGCAGCACCATGAGCAAACGTCCGTCCGCGAGCTCCGCGAGCGTGGGCTCGTCCATGCCGCGCGTGGACCGCGCCGGGTCGCCCGTCACGCGGGCCGAGAGCTCCCATTCCAAGCGCGATTGATCCACGGTCCAGCGCCCCCGCAGCACCGCCGCGTCCGTGTAGGTGTAACCGCCGCCAGGGTTGACATACTGGCCGTCTGGTCCCGCAGGGGTGAGGATGATCGGCAGCAGCAGCGTGCCATCGTCGAGGAAGAGCGGAACCGAAGCGGTGTCTCCGACCATGTAGCACGTCTTACCGATCTCGACGCCCGGTAGCGGACGCGTGGCGGAGAATCCCGGCCCGCGATGGATGATCTGTTCATCGACGAACCACGTCTTTCCTCCGTCCCGCGATGCGCTGTAGTGAATCGCCCACTGACGCAGGCCCTCCAAGGGGTCGTCCGTGGGCAGCACACCCTCGATCCGGAAACGCACGAAGATACCCGTGTAAGGGTCGACGCAGCCTCCCCGCAACATCCGCCGGAGCGTGCCGTTCGGACGTCGCTCCTCCGTGCGCACCTCCTCATCCAAAGTCCACGTCACGCCGTGATCCGACGAACGGCGGACATAGGCGACGTCCGTGGTGTCGGACCGCGACATCCACTGGTGCATGGAAATCAAGTCCAGTCCGCGCGGATGCGTGTAGTAGGCACTGGCCAGCACGGCAGTCCCAGGTCGCGGCGACGCGAGGAACACCTCCCGGCGAATTTCCCCGGGGGGCGAAGCGGGTGGCGCCGGCGTGATCGCGGGGCGAACCTCGGCCCACCCGCTCACCGCGGCGAAGGCCGCGGACCACCCAGCGAGCCACCTCACGCGGATCACGGTTCCCCCCTTCCCCACTCGATCGGAGAGGCTTCACAAAAAGATGCGACCTGAGCTGGCATGCGACCTGAGTAGGGTCACCTCGGCGGGACCCACCCTGTCAAACAGGATTGGCCGCGAAACCAGCGGAGCACCGCGACATCCCTGGCGATCGCGGCCGCCGGCGTCTTGGCTCGCCCGGATCCCCGTGGAGTGACAGGCTCTGCGGCAATTCGGCGTCGCCCTGCTCCGCTCCCTCCCCGCATGAAACCCTTCACCCTCGCCTTGGCCTCGCTTTTCCTTGGCTCGGCCCTGTCCGCCCAGTCCTTCAACAACCTGCCCGTCACCTCGCAGAAGCCCCCACTGCACGGCCGTCACTGGATGGCGATCACCGGAAAGCCCCTCGCTGCGACCGCCGGCGCGATGATCTTCCAGAAAGGTGGCAACGCCGTGGATGCGGCCTGCGCCATGCTGGCGGCGACGTGCACCATGTACGACGTACTCAGCTGGGGTGGCGAGACCCAGGCTCTCATCTACAATCCCAAGACGGGGAAGGTGATTGCGATCAACGCCCTCGGTGTGGCTCCGACGGGAGCGACGGCGGACTTCTTCCGGCGGCAGGGGATGAACTACCCGCCGCAGTACGGACCGCTGGCGGCCGTCACTCCCGGCACGCCGGGTGGTCTCATGGTGATGCTCGCGGAGTTCGGCACCCTTTCGCTGGAAGACGTGTTGGCGCCGGCTCTGCAAATGGCGGAAGGCTATCCCATCGAAGCGCAGACCGCGGACAGCTTTGAGCGCGAGAAGAGCCGTCTCAAGCAGTGGCCCTATTCCCGGGCGGTCTTCCTGCCGCATCTCGGGCAGGAGCGCGAGGCCCCGCGGGCCGGCGAGATCTTCCGCCAGCCCGACCTTCTCTCCACCCTGCAGAACCTGGTGGACGCCGAACGAGCGGCCTTGCAGCAGGGCAAGAGCCGCAAGGAGGCCATCCAGGCCGCCTACGATCGCTTCTATCGCGGCGACATCGCACGGGAGTTCGTCCGCGGCTGTCAGGAACAAGGAGGTCTGATCACGGAGCAGGACCTCGCCAACTGGCGCGTACTGCAGGAGGAGCCCCTTTCGGTGAACTATCGCGGCATCGAGGTGTACAAGCTGCAGCAATGGACTCAGGGCCCGATGATGCTCCAGGCCCTCAACATCCTCGAGACCTTCGACCTGAAGGCCATGGGCTACAACTCCGCCCGCTACCTGCATACTCTCTGCCAGGTCATGCACCTCACGTTCGCTGATCGCGACTTCTACTATGGCGACCCGTACTTCCCGCCGGAGGAGCCGATGCGGGGTCTACTCTCGAAGGACTACGCCAAGGAGCGCGCCAAGGCCATCCACGCCACGCGCAACGAACCACACGTCGCTCCCGGCGATCCGTATCCCTTCGAAGGCAAGGTCAACCCCTACCGAGACCTCCTGCCCACGCGGGCGCAACCGCCGGCCGCCCCGACTCGCGTGGCTTCCCACGCGGAATTCCTGCGCGACCTCCAACTCGGCACCACCTCGATCGAGGCGGCCGACCGCGAAGGTTGGGTCGTATCCATCACCCCCAGCGGCGGCTGGAACCCCGCATGCATCGCCGGTCGCACCGGCATCGGCATGAGTCAGCGCATGCAAAGCTTCGTCACAGACCCGACCGAAAACCCCTTCAATGTCGTGGAGCCCGGCAAGCGTCCCCGAGTCACGCTTACCCCTACTCTCGCACTTCGCGACGGAAAGCCGTTCCTGTCCTTTGCCGTTCAGGGCGGAGATGGTCAGGATCAGAACCTCCTGCAGTTTTTCCTCAACGTGGTGGAATTCGGTATGACGGTGCAGGAGGCCAGCGAAGCCCCCAACGTCAACACCGACCAACTCTGGCTGTCCCTCGGCGGTGAGGACCGCCGGCCGCGTTCCGGGAGCATCCTCCTCCACGACAGCACCCCACCCTACGTCCGGAAGGAACTGGCCGGGATGGGGTATCGTCTGCGCTTCGGCGACCGGACATCCGGCCCCATCAACGCGATCTGGTTCGATTCGCGCCACGGCACGCTCTGGGGCGGCTCCAGCAACCACGGCGAGGATTACGGCATCGCTTGGTAACACCCTCCAGCGCCCTCATGAACGCCCTGAGACTACCCGGCCGCTACTACGATCTGCTTCCGGTGGGAAGCCAGCGCGGCCATTGCGAGGAAGAGCTCGAGCTGCGCCTCGATCGCACCGCTTTTCTGCCGATCGACATCTACGGGCTTGGCTACTCGGACGGCGAACCACGTCCGGAACGCGAACCCCTCTGGTTCCCCGGCTCGTTCGAGCTCCAACGCCGCATCCTGCGCGAACGGATCGCACCCTGCCTCCAAGCCGCCCGCCAGGTCGGCCTCCCCGTGATCTACGCCAACAACAGCAACCCCGGCGTCCGCGGCGATCGCAGCGAGTTCGGCGCGGTGCTCCGCCGGACCCATGGCCTGACCGACGACGAACGCTGGCAACGCGAGTCGCCAGAGGAGTTTCGCTTCAGCGCCTGCGTCGCGCCGCGACCCGGTGATCATGTTTGCCCGAAGCTGTTCTACAGCGGTTTCCACGGCACCCATCTCGACACCCTCCTGCGCAACCTCCGGATCGAGACCCTCGTGGTCGTCGGCTTCGCCACCAACGCCTGCGTCCACACCACCCTGGCCGATGCCCTCTACCGCAACTACCGCGTCGTGCTGCTCCGCGATTGCACGCTGGGCATGGAGTGCGACGACACCTACCGCGACCTGGCGCTGACGCACGCGTTCATCCGCTTCGTCGAGACCCATCTTGGCTACACGGCCACCGGCGACGCTTTTGTCGAGGCGTGCAGTCGCGTGGTGTGACGCCAGCCGTCCGGTCGCAGACTCGACAGCCTAAGCCTACCGCCACCGCGCATCAGCGAAACGCCTTCCGCATCGCGTCGATCCCCGGAATCACCGCCATCAGGTGGCGGTGCTCCTCCTGGAAATTCTGGATGAGGGATCGACCGTGGCGCCCCACGAGCACGGTGAGCAAATACTCCTCGTGCCCCGGCGAGGTCACGGTCGGGTGATAGCCCTCCGTGAAATAGAACGTATCACCGGACCGCGTGACGTACGCCTCCGACGCGCCGGAACGATCATAGATCAGCTGCGCCCCAAATCCCGATTCCGGACGAAAACGATAATGGTAGAGCTCCGCGAACTCTGTTTCTTCGGGAGGACTCTCTGTGTCGTGCTTGTGCGGTGGATACCCGGACCAACACCCACCTTCCGCATACAACTCGCTCACAAGGAGGTTACCCACCCGCCCGGCGTGACGCTGCCCCAGCAGATGCACGATGCGACGACGCGAATGCGTTTCCCGCGACCCCACCTCGACGGCCTCGACCTCCTCCGGCGCGACCCGGAAAGCCGGCCGCGTTTCGTTCGTCCGTCCACCCACCACGGCCACCTCAGCCACCTCGCTCACCGCCACCACGGACAGCACCCCGCCAAGCGGCACATACACGACCTCGCCCGGGCCGCTCCACACGTCCGGCCTCCGACCGACCCCGGCGAACCGCTCGGCGTTAACCTGCACATCGCAGGTGCCCGAGAGCACCACCACCGCGAGCTCGCAACCCGCCACCGAAAGGGTCGAGCCCTGCCCATGGGCGAGGCGCAAGCACTGAAAATGGATCAACGCCTCCCGCCCATCGAGGATGCGGCCATCGGACAACGACGAGGAACGAATCATCTGGTGAGGCATAGCTCAGCCGATCTCACCGACTCTTCCGCCGCAGGCAACGGTGAGCTGCGACGGTAAAAAGTTAACGATCAACAAAAACCAGCCCCCAAAACGCCTCCAGAGGAAAGAAATCGGACTGTCCGACTAATTCGTTTCCCGCGCTTCCGGTCGGGCTGTGGCTGGCTGGTCTTCTAACCTCAACGAACCTGTCCATGTCTACCTCGACCTCACTTCCCCCCACCACCCCGGGCGCGCTACGGCGCGGCCTGCTGGGTGTCGCGCTCCTTTGGCTCTCCGCCGTGGGACTCTTGGCCCAAGCCGGCGGCTCCGGCAGCGTCGCCGGCCGCGTCCGCAACATTGGCAACGACCGCTTCCTCAACAACGCGCGTGTCGTGATCGAAGGCCTCGGCCGCGAGACCTTCACGAATGAATTCGGCGAGTACCGTTTCGATGATGTCCCGGCGGGCGAGCAGCGCATTCGCGCCGGCTATACCGGACTCGATAGCGAGGCGATCGTTGTCACGGTCGAGGCGGGCCAGTCTGCCAGGCGCGATTTCAACCTGACGAGCCGCGAGCGCTACGGCGACGACAAGGCGGTGGTCCTCAATGAATTCGTGGTGCAGAGCAACCGCGAGTACGAAGGAAACGCGCTCGCCTTGAACGAGCAGCGCTTCTCGCCGAACGTGAAGGTCGTCGTCTCCGCCGATGCGTTCGGCGACATCAGCGAAGGCAATCCGGGCGAGTTCCTGAAGTACCTGCCGGGTCTGTCGGTCGACTACGTCGCCGCGGACGTCCGCACCGTGTCGGTGCGCGGCTTCGCCTCGAACTTCACTAACGTTTCGTGGGATGGCATGCGTCTGACGAGTTCGGCCTCGGGCTCCAACAACCGTATCTTCGAGTTTGAGCAGGTTTCGATCAACAACACGTCGCGCACGGAGGTGACAAAGGTCCCGACGCCTGACACCCCCGCCGACTCGCTGGGTGGCAGCATCAATTTCATTTCGAAAAACGCGTTCGAGCGCAAGGGAGCGCAGTTCAACTACCGCGCCTACCTGAACATGAACAGCGAGAACACGAAGCTCTCGAAGACGCCCGGACCGGCCAACAAGGAGACCTACAAGATCCTGCCGAACTTCGATTTCGACTACACCCTTCCGGTCAACGACCGCTTTGGTCTCGTCATCACCGGCCTCACCTCGAACCAACATGTCGAGCAGCACCGCTGGCAGACCACGTGGAACTACGCTCAGGCCGGAGCCACCCCGGTCAATCCATACCTCCAGCAGTGGCAGCTCCAAGACGGTCCGAAAACCACCAACCGTGCGTCGCTCGGCATCAAGGCCGACTTGAAACTGACAGACACGCAGACGTTCTCGGTCGCCGCGCAGAACAACTACTACAAGACGTTCTTCGGAAACCGGAACATCAACTTCAACATGGGCACCACGGCCACGCCCACCCCGGCGACCGGCACGCCCTTGACGTGGGGTCCGGACTTCGTGCAGTCCGCGACGGGGCGCGCCTCCGTCACCCGCGGCAGTTCGTTCCGCAACAAACTCGGCAACACGTCGGCGCTGAACCTGCGCTACAACTGGCGCTCCGGCATCTGGAACGTGGACGCCGGGGCCAATGCCGCCGTCTCACGGACGTGGTACCGTTCCCTCAGCCGTGGCAACTTCTCCAATGTCGGCCAGACCCTCCAAGGAGTCGCGACGGTCCGCGCGGACCGGATCGCCTTCCCGGACATGGACTGGTCGGTCCGCGATGCCACGGGAGCCGCGATTGATCCCTACTCGCTGACGGGCTACCGCCTGCTGACGGCCACCAACGATCCGCTCGACGGCAAGGCGAACGTCCGCAGCGCGTACGCCGATGTCACGCGTCAGATCGACGCCTTCTCTTTCCCCCTGGCGGTAAAGACCGGCATCAACGTCCGCGAGGAGGGCCGCGATAACCGCCGCTACAGCGAGACGTACACGTTCCTCGGACCCGATGGCATCGCCAACACGGCCGACGACGGCGCCGCGCCGTTCATCGACACGCTCTACTCGGGCACGGCACCGTATTTCAACGAGCCGGCAATCCAGTGGGTCGACCCGTACCGCGTCGCCACGCACTATGCCGCCAACCCGGCGCAGTGGCGCCTCGGCACGGGCACCAATCAGACCGGCGTCGAAGCGGAGACCAATCGACGCACCAACTCCGAGCGTATCTTGGAGACGGTCACGGCGGGCTACGTGCAGTTCGATGCGAAGCTCATGAACAGCCGACTCCGCGTCGTCACCGGCGTGCGCTACGAGCACACCAACGATCAGGGCGAAGGCCTCCTGACCAATCCGGATGCGGTCTTCCAGCGCAACGCCGACGGCACGTATGTCGATAGCAACCCGGCGCTCGCCGGCATCCAGCGGATCCGTCGCGTCGAGGCCGGCACCGCCGGCTCGCTGCAGGAGCTGAACTTCACCCGCGTGGAACGCGGCTACAAGGCCTCGCGCGAGTACGACGGGTTCTACCCGAGCCTCCACCTCACCTACGAGTTCACGAACAACTTCCTCGCCCGCTTCGCCTACGCGAGCACCATCGGCCGACCGGATTATTCCAACATCATCCCGAACGCCGACATCAACGAGGACGATAACGACCCCAACGCGCCCGGCACGATCAGCATCCGCAACACGGCGCTCCGGCCCTGGACTGCCGACAACTTCGATGTCTCGCTCGAATACTACTTCGACAAGGGCGGCATGGTGTCCGGCGGGGCGTTCATGAAGAAGCTGTCCGACTTCTGGGGACAGCGCGGCGGCACACTCTCGGCCGAACTGGCCGACGAACTCGGCCTCGAGAGCCGCTACGTGGGTTGGACCGTGTCGACGCAGGTCAACGGCGGCGACGCCGAGATCACCGGCTCCGAGTTCAATCTGATCCGTCCGCTGCAGTTCCTGCCCGGCTGGGGTCGTCACCTGACGCTCAAGGCGAACGGCACTGCGCTGCACCTCTCCGGCGACAACACGCCCGACTTCCGCGGCTTCATCTCACGCGCGGGCAACGTGAGCCTGAGCTTCAACCGCGCGCCGATCGTCCTGAACGTGAACATGAACTACCGCGGCCGCCAGAAGGGCACGAGCATCTCCTCGCCCGCGGCGCAGACCGGTGCGCAGTACGGGGCGACCAACGGTTTCTTTGAGTACTTCGCGCCCCGCGTGAACCTCGACTTCTCCGGCGAGTACAAGCTCTCGAAGCGCTACAATATCTTCTTCGCCGCACGCAACGTGCTGAACAAGGAGCAGGTGATCGAGCGGTACAGCGAGGCGTCGCCCCGCTACGCCTCGGGGTTCCGCCACGAGGAGTTCGGCGTGAACTTCAGCCTCGGCATCAAGGGCCGGTTCTAAGCAGCGCCCCTCGCAGCGGATCCCTCGAGCGCGGCCACCGTCGCGGAAGCTCCGATGTTCCCGCGGTGTGGCGTCACCCTCGTACGGTGACGCCACACCCCGGGACTGCGACAGCCGCTTCGAGGGGCCGTCGGCTCACGTCGTCACGGCGCACGTCGTTTGGATCGGCGAGAATCGCGGCGCATGACCGCGTCCCTGCCGAACTGCTCGCGTCGCGAGCGTAGGCCCACTCGTCCGCGGAGCCGCGCCGCCGCCAGAGTTCGAAGTTGCCGTTGCCCCGCCCGGATCACCGGTCGGGCAACGAGGGGCGCGCACCGGACAGACGGGCCGTTATCCGCAAACGTTCGGTCGGCCAAAGGAGCGGTGGCCGTCCGCCGGAGGCACCGAGGAGACAACGCGGTCCGGCAGTGCACCGCGAGCGAACGCCTCCTGGAGCCGCGCCTCGGCCTCGGGAGCGCAGAGGACTTCCCCTTCAATGCCCGCGAGGTTCCGAATCTCGACAGGCCCCGGCGCAGCCGTGATCGTCGCGACCTGATGGATCCGCTCGATGAGCGATGTGTGCGCCACCGCGAGCTCCGGTCCGCAGACGAAGACGGAGGGATCGGTCAGGCGGCGGCGCACGGCATCCATCATCGCGGCTCGATTGGCGTGGGCATCGACGATGGCTCGACTCTCATGTCGGCCATCCGACGTCTCAAGGCGCCACTCGCGCTCGTGCAACCACGTGAGCGTGCCAGCGGACCCCTCGATCACGATCTCAGGCTCGCGCGTCGTGGCACACGCGTGACTTGCGCCGAACCAGAACTCCACGCCGTCGGGGCTCACCGCATGCACCGCCCCAGAGTCGAACGTTTCGATGGCGTTCGTCCGCCACAGCACCGCATCCACCTTAGCGAGGCGCGCCGCTTCGGCGGCGCGCGGGCCGGCAAAAAAAAGCCCAAGCATGATGAAATGCGCGAACGCATTGCTTAGCACCGAATCGAGGACCGGCACACCCTCCGCGGCCATCCGTCCCGCCCAACGATTACGGCTAAAGTATGCGGTCGGTCGCGGCCACAACCCGAGAAACCGGACCCGCTCGATGCGGCCAATGCAGCCCGCGAGCAAGCGCTGCTTCACCGCATGGACCTCCGGATTGTAGAGATCCTGAAACCCTACCGCGACGAATCGACCCGGGGCGGCGCGCTCGGCGGCCGCGATCGCCTGAACCTCTGAGACCGAACCCGCCAGAGGCTTTTCGACCAATACGCTGAGACCAGAGGCGAGCGCTGCCACCGTCATGCGCTCGTGCCACGCGATCCCGGTGGGAATCAGACACAGATCCGCCCCAGCCGCCTCATGACGCAGCAGGGACTCATAGTCCGGGTAGATGCGGCACCCCTCCCGCTCCAGTCGCGCCACCTCCAACGCCTCCTCCTGCCGATTGATCACAGCGGCCGCGACCAGCTCCAACCCCACCGGCCGAGCCGCCCGGGCCAGACCGAGATGAATCCGTCCATAGCCGGAAATACCAATGAGGATCGCACGAGCCACGCCCCGCGGACCCTAGGTCGCTCCGGATCTCCCTCCATTCTCGCAAAGCCGGACAGTCCGAGAGAGCGCCCCGCGACCCACGCTCTCGACGCCATCGGACCTCGTCACGGTGGACACCCGCCGCAACGCGCCTAGGCTATCCCTGATCACGTTCCCTCCGCTTTTCCATGTCCCTGCCCCGCCTTGCCCTCGTCGGCACCGGAAGTCGCGCACTGTGCTTCGTCGAAACGCTCCTCACGCGCTACCGTGCCTCGCGCACACTGGTCGCGCTGGTTGATCCCAGCCCGACCCGCCTCGCGTACCACCAAGAGCTGATCACGCAGCGATGGGGGGCGGGCCCGGTGCCCACCTACGCGCCGGAGGCCTTCGACCGGATGATCGCGGAGCAGCGGCCGGACACGGTCCTCGTGTGCAGCCCGGACTTTACGCACGATACCTACATCCGCGCGGCGCTGGCAGCGGGCTGCCACGTGATCACCGAGAAGCCGATGACGATCGACGCGGCTCGCTGCACCGCGGTGCTTGAGGCGGCACGCCACGCCCCGCGCCGCGTGCGGGTCGCGTTCAACTACCGCTGGGGCGTCTACCGCACCAAGGTGAAGGAGTTGCTCGCCACCGGGGCGATCGGCCGCGTCCGTTCCGTCAACCTCGAGTACCTCCTCGATACGGCCCACGGCGCAGACTACTTCCGACGCTGGCATGCCGAGATGGCCTGCTCGGGCGGACTCCTGGTTCATAAGTCGACGCACCACTTCGACCTCGTGAACTGGTGGTTGGATGCGATCCCGAAGACAGTATACGCCCACGGCGACCTCGTTTACTACGGTCGCGACAACGCCCTCCGGCGCGGCGACGGACGTTGGACGGATTATCCGCGCACGACTGGGGTGAACACGGGCGATGATCCGTTCGCGCTGGATCTGCGCGAAACCGAGAGCTTCCGCCGGCTCTATCTCGAGGCAGAGCCGGATAGCGGGTACATTCGCGATCGGAACGTGTTTCGCCCGGGGATCGACATCTACGATCAGATGACCGCCCTCGTGAGGTACCGCACGGGTGAAGTCCTCACCTACTCGCTGGTGGCCTACAGTCCCCGCGAAGGCATGCGGGTCACCTTTAACGGCGAGCGCGGTCGTCTGGAGTACTATGAATTCACGGGATCGCACATGAACCGGGCGGTGGCCGGCAGTGAGTTTACCCACGAACAGCACGGCAGCGCCGAGGCGGCCGGCGAGTGGATCCGCGTATTCCCGCATTTTGCTCCCAGCCATGTCGTGGAGCTTCCGCCGGCGCACGGGCCGCACGGCGGTGCCGACGAGGTGATGTTCGAACAGCTCTTCGGAAACGCTCCGCCCCCTGATCCGTGGGCGCGTCTTGCTGGACCCGAGCAAGGCGCCGCCTCGATCCTCGTCGGCATTGCCGCCAACCAGTCGATCGCCACCCAGCATCCGGTGGAGATCGATACGCTGGCTCCGCTCCCTGTGGCGGCGCAGCGCCTCCGTGATCTCGACTGAGCGCGTGCGCCGTCCGGCTCGCACCCTCCGATCATACCCCTGCGCCGCAGCCGTCTTCTTTTTGACCCCGCGACCGCGCACGCCTGTGCACCTCCATCGCGACGCCTATGCTTCCGCTCCGGCGGCGCGCGGCGGTGCTTGAGACGAACGCGTGACTAGCCGCAACGATCGAGTCGAACACCGGCGTCCCGCCGGCTGCCTGATCGCTCACCAGCGCGCGGTCAACCCGAGGCGCCACGCGCGCGGCGAACCCGGGAGAATGTTCGCGTTGTTGTGCGACGAAGCGAAGTAGGCGCGATCGAGGAGATTCTCCACGTTAAGCTGAAGACGCAGCTCACGGCGGATCACCCAGTAGAATGCGCCGTCGAAGCGCACGAAACTGGGAACCGTGACCACGTTATCGGTCGAGGTGAAAAAGTCGCCGCGATACACCATTCCCAGCCCGAAGCCCACGCGGCGACTCGGATCCCAGCGCGTCCACGCGGAAGCCGAGTGCCGAGGTAGCTGGGCGAGCCGGGCGCCCGACTGTGCCGCGGACGACTGCGTGGCGGTCAGTTTACCCTCCTGCAGCCCATAGCCGGCCGATACGCTCCAGCGCTCGGAGAGACGCCCGACCAAGCCAAGCTCGAGCCCTGACGAACGCTGACCCTCCACGAGGAGCGATCGCGTCGCATCCAGCGGATCCGGCACCACCACCCCGTTGCGATCGAGACGGTAGACCGCGGCGGAGAGCGCCAAATCCGGCCGCGGGTCCCACTTAGCTCCGAACTCGTAATTACGGAAGACCTCGGGTTTCAGCGCCTGATTGCTCGGCGTGAGCGAGGCCAGTTGCTCGCCGGCCCGCGGCGCATGCGCCACGCTATGGCTGAGGTAGAGGGACGCCGCCTCGCTCGGCTTGTAAATCACGCCCGCGCGGGGCGCGATCAACGAGTCGCGCGTCTGCAGCAGCGCACCGGCCCCGCGTCGATCGCGGAGCGTCACGGCCAGACGCTCGATTCGGACACCGGCCAGCGCGTGCCAAGGGCCGGAGAGATGAGCCTGATCCTGGGCATAGACCGCGACGGACTTGACCTCGCTCGCGAGATTGGCGTCCGACGCCGCAAAGCGGAAGGCCAGCGGAAGGGAGATCGTGGGCGCACTCACGGGCGCTCGTACGGACGTAACGTTCTCACCCACCGACGTGAAGTAGCCCGTTTGCCGCCGATTGTCGGTGTGCTGCTGGGAAAGCTCGATCCCCGCGACCAGCATGTGCGCCCCGCCGCACCATTCGCTCGGGAGCACCACATCGGTCTGGTGGAACACATTCTCGCGCTGCGTCGCCTGATTGTACGCGAGCAGTGAGACCTCGGTGCCGGCAGGCGTCGTCGCGCCAGGGTACACGTTCTGGTAGAACTTATCGTAGTCCGCGACACGCGTGTGACTGCGCAGCAGCAACCCGCGGCCGAAATCGTGCTCGACGGTGCCGAACGCCGTGTTCACCCGTGCGTCTGACGGGCTCCGGTGGGGATCGCCGAAGAAAAGCTCTGGAGCGGTCGTCAGCGGGCGGCCACCGAACGAGCTCACCCCGCGATCCGCGACCCGTTGATCGCGGAAGTGCTCGAAGCCACCGATTAGAACCGTGTGGGTTCCCAGCACCTTCCGGAAGGTCGGATTGACGCCCCAGCGGCGCAGGCTCACGCCCGTGCGAAAACTCTCCGAATCCTCCTGTACGCCCGTGAGGCGGAAGGCCGTGCCATCAGACAGACCGTTCCCGAGATCGAACGTGCCGCGGAACCCGCCCCACGATCCGGCCTGCAACGTGAACTCCCGGTGGGCTCCACCGCGGGCCACACGCGTCACCCGGTTGAGTACCCCCCCGACACCGCCCCGACCGAACATCAGGGCGTTGGGGCCCTTCAGTACCTCAACCCGGTCGACATTGTAGAGGTCCCGGTAGTATTGAACATCGTCGCGCACCCCATCCACGAAGTAATCCGCGGTCGTCGCATTCCCGCGGAACACCAGGGCATCGCGGTTGCCCTCACCTTGCGCGACCCCGGCCCCCGGGATGTAGCGCGCAACATCGCTCAGGCTCTGCATGGACTGATCGTCGATCAGATCCCGCGTCACCACCGAGATCGCTTGGGGAACATTGACCAACGGCGTATCCGTCTTGGTCGCCGCATGGGCATGCTCGACCCGGTAGATGCCGGACGACTCCCGCGACGCTGAAACCTCGAACCGCTCGAGTCGGACCGTGCCATCCCGCGACGGGAGGTAGCTGGGGGTGGCGCGCTCCGCGGCGAACACGCACGTCAGGCCCACAAGGCCAGCGCCGATACCTGCAAAAAACGATGTGACCACGCGCCGCATAGCCATGGAATGGAAGACTCCGGTCCAAATCGTCAAACAAGAATCAGTCTCAATATCACTATCCAACGATTCGCCTTAGGGCGAATGAGACTCAGCCTCAGTAATTGCGACTGATCCTCCTGCTGCGAAAGTGAGTTTAGGGCCTTTCATGAGCCAAGAATCGACCGTAGAACACGTTGTCCGTCGTTCGCGCGTGGTCGGTGCGGGGGCTTCCACCCGCCCCATCGCGAAAGGCCGGAGGAATTTTGGGCTCATTTTCTAACAGTGACGGTTTGCGGAGACGCCGATCGCTGCGCTCACTAAGCCCCTTGGCCGCAAGGCTCGTTGGATCCTACACCCATGCCTGACTACTCCTTATTCCCGTTCACCGACTACTGGTGGTTCTACGGTCTCTTCACGCTCGGCGTTCTCGCGTTTCTCGCGCTGGACCTCGGGGTCTTTCACCGGGAGGCGCATGAGGTCGGCGTCAAAGAAGCGCTCGCTTGGAGCGTGGTCTGGATCGGCCTGGCCATGGTCTTCTGCTTCGGTCTGTGGAAGTATGCGGCGTGGAAGTTACCCCAAGATCCACGCCTGCTGGCCGAAGGCATGACCGCGGCGCAGGCGGCCGCGCTCGCCAATCAAACGGCGCTGGAATTCCTCACGGGCTTCGTCGTCGAGAAGTCCCTGTCCGTCGACAACATCTTCGTCTTCGTGGTGGTGTTTTCCTACTTCGCGATCCCGCCGAAGTACCAGCACCGGGTGCTCTTTTTCGGCATCCTTGGCGCGCTGGTTTTCCGCATCATCTTCATTTCGATCGGTGCCGCGTTGATGCAGTTGCACTGGGTCATCTGGGTCTTCGGTGGTTTCCTCATTCTGACCGGCGTGAAGATCCTTTTCGCACCGGAGAAGCCGATCGAGCCGGATCGTAACCCGGTCATTCGCCTGCTCCGTCGCCTCATCCCCGTGACGCCGCAGCTCCAGGGTGACCGCTTCTTCCTGCGCAAGGACGGTGTGCTCTATGCTACCCCGCTGTTCGTCGCGCTCGTGTTCATTGAGCTCAGCGACATCGTGTTCGCGGTGGATTCGGTGCCGGCCATCTTCGCGATCACAAAGGAACCCTTGATCGTCTTCACCTCGAACGTTTTCGCGATTCTCGGCCTGCGCGCGCTGTTCTTCCTCCTAGCCGGAGTGATGCACCGCTTCTGGGCGCTCAAGTACGGTTTGGGCCTGATCCTCGTGTTCGTCGGCCTGAAGATGGTGTGGCTGAACGACGCCTTCGGCGGCAAGTTCCCCGTCACCTGGTCGCTGGGCATCATCGGATTCATCCTCTCCGCCTCGGTGATCGTGTCCCTGAGTTTCGCCCGACGCACCCCGCCGACCAAGGCGTAGGGTGTTTTCCTCGCGAGAATGGAAATCAACGGGGTGAGAAATCTTTTGAACGTTTCTCCCCCGGCCACCGTCTACCTCCGCGTGGTTTAATTGGTTTGTTGGTCTTGAGGTAGTGTTAAGCCCGCCTTGGGTAAGGCGGGCTTAATTCTTTTCTGGGCTCTCGCTCCCAGCCGGACCCGGTGACCGAAGCCTAGAAATCGAGTGCCTTGACGTCGCCAATCTCGACGCCGAAGCGGTCCTTGTACGGCTTTACCCGGGTCACCTCCGACCACGCGAGTTCCGCCCGTCCGCCGACGCGGAACACCCAAGCGACCTTACCGGAGCCCTCCACCTTGATCTGCGAGGGCTGCGCTGCATAGGCCGGATCTACGACGGCAAAAACTGCGTCGATTTCGACCCGGTCCACGCGTGCAGCCAGGCCAGCCACGCCGGAAAGCCGGAACGACTCAAGGGCGCGCACCGTGACGCGCTCGATCTCGGTGCGGGCCTTGCCGACCTGTACGACGACTTCGAACTTGTCGGAGGGAAGCCGTCGACTGATTCCCGGTATGATCGGTACGCGGTAGAGGTACATCTCGCTGCGCTCCTCGATGAGGGTGGCGCGCTCGAAATCCATGACCTCCCCGAGGGGCCGTTCGCGGCGCCGCATCTCACGCTCCTTGCGTCGTTTCCAGGAGCGCAGATCCGCCTCGGAAGGAATGCGGCCCTTGTAGAGTCGCAGCGACCACTGATCCTCCTCCGGCTTGGAGGGATCGTAGCGTTCGATCGTGGGTCCGCCCTCGGGGTCGCCACGACGCGAGTATTCGCGGACCTCCTGCGTGTAGGCCCAGTGATCGGTATCGGCGATGAGCTTGTCGACCGCAGTCTTGAGCGGGGACGGCATCTCGGCCAGCAGGGGCAATGGGAGCAGGGCCGCGAAAAGAAACACGGCCCGCCAGAGTGACCTAAACGCCTTCATGATGTTACTCTCTCCCGAACCCGCGGCATCGCAACTCACATACCGTCACATCCGGCAGATCAGGAGTTCGCGCTCGTAGATCAACTCCTTGGGAAGGTGGCTGTGGAGATCGATGAACAGTTCCTCGTGCCCGATGATTTCGCTCCGCCACGCCGAGCGGTCGAAGCCCTGCAAGGCGTCGAACGTCTCGCGCGGGAATTCGAGCCCGGTCCACTCAAGATCCTCGTAACGCGGCTGCCAGCCGATCGGCGTCTCGCGCCCGAGGGCGCGGCCGCGGGCGCGGTCCACGATCCACTTAAGGACGCGCATGTTCTCGCCGAAGCCCGGCCAGAGAAAACCGCCGTTGGCGTCCTTGCGGAACCAATTCACATGGAAGATGCGCGGGGTCTCGGTCAGGCTCCGCTGCATCTTGATCCAGTGCCGGAAGTAGTCGCCCATGTGGTAGCCGCAGAAAGGGAGCATGGCGAACGGATCGCGGCGCACCTTGCCCAGCGTACCGGCGGCAGCGGCCGTCATCTCGGACCCCATCGTCGCGCCCATGTAGACACCCGCGCTCCAGTTGAACGCCTGGTACACGAGCGGCATCGTCGTGGCGCGGCGACCGCCGAACACGATGGCGCTGATGGGCACCCCTTCTGGTTTCTCCCAATCGGGGTCAATGGTCGGACACTGCGAAGCCGGGGCGGTGAAGCGCGCGTTCGGATGCGCCGCCTTCGCGCCGGTCTCGCGCGCAAGCGTCGGCGTCCACGGGCGCCCCTGCCAGTCAAGGCACTCCGCCGGCGGCGTCTCGGTCATTCCCTCCCACCAGACCCCGCCCTCGGGCGTGAGCGCAACATTGGTGAAGATCGTGTTCTTGGCCAACGCCGCCATCGCGTTGGGGTTCGTCTTGACCGAAGTCCCCGGCGCGACGCCGAAGAAGCCGGCCTCCGGGTTGATCGCGCGCAGTCGGCCGTTGGCATCCGGACGGAGCCACGCGATATCGTCTCCGACGGTCCAAACCCTCCATCCCTTGAATGCTGCGGGCGGTACCAGCATCGCGAAGTTGGTCTTGCCGCACGCACTGGGAAACGCCGCCGCGATGTAGGTCTTTTCCCCCTGCGGGTTCTCGACCCCGAGGATGAGCATGTGCTCAGCCATCCAGCCTTCATCCCGCGCCATGTTCGACGCGATGCGCAGGGCAAAGCACTTCTTGCCGAGCAGGGCGTTGCCACCGTAACCGGATCCGTAGGACCAGATCTCGCGGGTCTCCGGGAAGTGCACAATGTACTTTTCCGGGTTGCACGGCCACGGCACATCCTTCTGCCCAGGGTGGAGGGGGACGCCGACAGAGTGCAGGCAGGGCACCACCCGCTTGGAATCTTTCTCAATCTCGCGGTAGACCGGAAGCCCGATCCGCGCCATGATCCGCATGTTCACCACCACGTAGGGCGAATCGGTGAGCTGCACTCCGATCTGCGCCATCGGTGAACCGATCGGCCCCATGCTGAACGGCAGCACGTACATCGTGCGGCCAGCCATCGACCCGGCAAACAGGGTCTTCAGCTTGCGCCGCATCTCGAAGGGATCGACCCAGTTGTTGGTCGGTCCGGCGCTATCGCGCGAGAGCGAGCAAATGTACGTCCGATCCTCAACCCGCGCCACATCGCTCGCGTCGGAGCGCGCGTAGTAACAGCCGGGCCAGAGCTGCTGGTTCAACTTGATGAAGGTCCCGGCCTCCACCATCTGCGCACACAGAGACTCATACTCCTCCGGCGATCCATCCACCCAGTGAATCGCGGCCGGCTGCGTGAGCTCGGCCATTTTTTGCACCCATTTGCACAGGTGGGGATTCGTGCTCAGCGGTTGAGAGACATCGCGACGCGACATTCGCAGAGTCTATCCCGTTCCGGCTGGGAGTAAACCGGAATTCCGGCCGAGCCCAGCGATCCTTCCGCCGAGGCGAGCCTCCCCACCCCTCTCAGACGTCACTTCGCCGGTTCAATGTGGACAAGGACGTCACCGATCCGCAGGGGCGCAGCGAGCAAGGCATCCTTGACCGCGTGGGCGATCTCGTGCCCGGCGTGGACCGTGATCGTGGGGGACACCCGGACATGGAGATCCACCAGATACGTCAGGCCACTCTTGCGGACGCGGCACTCGTCCAAATTCACCACCCCGGCCACCCCGAGCGCGACTCGCTGCACCTCTGCGGCAAGTTCACCGGGCGCCGCGCGATCCATGGCGTCATGCAGTGCCTGCCGGAAGACGGTCACGCCGTTCGCAGCGATCACCGCCGAGGCCAGCAACGCGGCCCAGTCATCCGCCGTCTCCCAGCCGGGGCCGAGCAGGACAGACAGAGTAATCCCGATGAACGCCGCGGCGGAGGTGAGCGCGTCGGACAGGTGGTGTGACGCCTCAGCTCCGAGTGCGGAACTGCCCTGCTGGCGACCGGCTTGGGCCAGCCGGCGACTAAAGATCGTCTTGCCGGCGATGACGAATGCCAGCACCGCGAGGGTCCACGGCTCGGGAGCCTCGTGGGGGACCAGAATACCGCCGACCGCAAACCAGCTGATCCACGTTGCCGCTCCGAGGATCACCCACGCCACCGCGAACGCCGCCAAGGCCTCCGCCTTGCCGTGACCATACGGATGATCTTCGTCGGGCGGTTGGGCCGCCCACTTGAAGCCAGTCCAAACCAAAGCCGACGTCGCCACATCCAGCAACGACTCGATCGCATCCGCGACCAACGCGGCGGAGTGACCAAACACCCCCGCCACACCCTTCACGACGGCCAAACCGAGGTTGAGGACGATGCCCTTGAGCACCAGGCGTCCACTCTCCTCGGCGCGCGAGCGCACCGCCGCGACCACTTCGGGATGACGACGTTTCACCCCGCCATGCGAATGCGACCCTTCGCAGGGGTAAACCCAAAAGCGATACCAACCACCGCTGCTGCACGTCCGCGAACCGGAGCGATTTACACCACCGCCCCTCTGGATTGCAGAGCGAATCAGGTCTGGCCGCGCTGCGCTCTTCCGCCCCGTCACACCCCAAAAAACGGTGCGCCTTGATCGTTTTTGTATACTTTTTGAACGACCCTACGCTACCCAACGCAGGCCCGGACTGATAGCGTTGCATGAGTCTAACCCCGCCGAAACCCCGTTACGTCGGCACCCCAAGCAACCTAGAAGAACCATGCACTCCCCCTTGGCTCGCCGTCGTTACGTCGGCTCGTTTGTCCCTACCCTCCTCGCCTTGCTCCTGACGTCCGCGTCCGTGGCTCAGGCTCAGACCGCCTCCGCCGCCCCCTCCGCGGATCTGGCTCGCTACGACACCAACCGGAACGGTCGCCTCGACGCCGACGAACTCGAGCGCCAGCGCGCCGATGAAGCAAAGCGGGGCGCCACCCCGGTTGAATCCAACGCCGGCGCGGCCGCCGAAAGCGAGGTCGTGAACCTGTCCCCCTTCACGGTCACGACCGACGACCGCGGCTATCAGGCTTCGAATACCCTCTCGGGCACCCGTCTCAACACCAAGCTCGAGGATTTGGGCGCCTCCATCACCGTCGTGACCAAGCAGCAAATGATCGATACGGCCGTACTCGATCTGAACGACGTCTTCCTTTACGAGGCGAGTACCGAGGGCACCGGCAACTACACGCAGTTCACGCCGAACCGAAACGGCGGCATCATCGATGGTACCGCCAACGACCCCGCGCGCGCCAATCGCATTCGCGGTATCGGCAGTCCCATCAGCGGGTCCGGCGTCAATGTCGCGATCGGAAACTTCTCCAGCAATAGCCGCATCCCGATGGACACGTACAATCTCGACTCCGTCGAGATCTCGCGCGGCCCGAACTCCAACCTCTTCGGACTCGGCGCCGCCGCCGGTACCGTCAATTTAGTACCCAGCCAGGCGAACGTGACGCGCAACTCGGCCTCCACCACCTTCCGCGTGGACGACGCCAGCGGCCACCGCGTCAGCCTCGATGTCAACCGCCAGATCCTCGCCAACCGCCTCGCGGTCCGCTTCGCGGCCGTGGACGAGTCCAAGGGCTTCGATCGCAAACCTGCTTACGAGGACATCCGGCGCTACTACGGCGCGGTGAAGTACACGCCGTTCCGCAACACCACCCTGACCGCCTCCTTCGAGCGCTACGACAACAGCTACCGCCGGCCGAACTCTCTCACACCGCGCGATGGCGTTTCCGAGTGGCGCGCCACCGGCCGCCCGACGTGGGATCCCACGACTCAGATCGTAAGCTACGCCGACGGCCGCACGGTCGGGCCGTTCCCGGTCACCAACGAAAACGTCCTTCTGCCCCCGGGTCTGATGACCGGCAGCACCGGATACGGTCGACTCACCGCCTGGATCGACAACGGCGGTGTCCAGTTCTTCACCCAGAACCGCACGGCCAACAACATCACGACCGGCACGCCTTCCCCGTTCACCAACAACAGCAATGTCCGCTACCTCCTGACCGGCACGGACATCATGCGGCGCAAGGCCAACCCGTTCCCGCTGTTCTTCGCGCCGTCAATCACGGACCGTTCCCTGTACGATTGGTCCTCGATCAATGCCGTCGCCGCGAACTGGGGAGAAGACACCGCCGACACGTGGCGCGTCGAAGGCGAGCAGATTCTCATCAACACCTCGTCCCACCTCCTCGCCACCCGCGGGGGTTGGTTTCGTCAGGAGTTCTCCCGCCGCACCTCCAGCCTGATCGATAACACGGACACCGTGCTCTACGTCGACATCAACTCGAAGCTCCTCGACGGCCGCAACAATCCGAACTTTCTCCGCCCGTTCATCGAATCCCCGGCCCCGTTCGCCAACGTCAATCCGGAGACCAACGACATCGCCAACGGCGACATCGCCTACCAGTACACCCCCAAGGATCTCCCGCGCTGGCTTTCCTGGATCGGCAACCAGCGCCTGAATGCCCACTTCTCCCGCACGCTGACCGACACCGAGGCCTACACCACCGGCCAGTGGGTCTCGAGCAACCACCCGTGGGTCAACGCCGCCAATCGCGTCGGCGGCAATCAGGCCGCCCAGCGCTTCTACGTCGGTGATGCCCAAGGTCAGAACATCGACTACGGTCCATCCCCGATCCGCAACATCAGCGGCACCTATCCCCTCAACTGGTACAACAACCTCACCCGCCAGTGGGTCACGGAGCCGACCACGCTCGACGAACTGGGCCGCGTCGGCACGAGCCGTAACCGCAGCGAACTGCGCACGCTCAGCCTCACCGGCCAGAGCTACCTGTTCAGCGATCGCCTCATCGGCACCGTCGGATGGCGCCGCGACCGCCGCCGCGAGCGCACCTCGGCCGCCGCCGCCGTCAATCCCGCCACCGGACTCGTCGAATACACCAACTACGCCACCTGGGGCGCTTGGACCGAGAACGCCACCGGCCCCCTCGGCGACGCCACCCGCGCCTCGCAGCGCGGCGACACCACCACATACGGCGCCGTCGCCAAGCCGTTGCGCTGGCTGAACCTGCATTACAACCGCTCCGACAGCTTCTTCCCGCAGGTCGTGCGCTACTCCATGGACCTGAAGGGAGTGCTCCCGAACGCGAAGGGCGAAGGCGAGGACTACGGGCTCAGCTTCGCCGCCCTCAACAACAAGCTCTTCGTCAAGCTGAACAAGTACGAGACCCGCGAGGACGGCTCCCGCGCAGGCGAAATCGGAACCCTCGGCAACCGCACGTTCCGCCTCGAGGGCCGCCCGGAGAACAACGGGCTCCGCGACAATAACGGCTTCTATCCCTGGGCCCTCGCACTCTCCAATCAGCGCTTCGCCGCTCAGGGCATCACCCCAACCGCGCAGCAATCCGCCTCGTCCGTGGCCAAGATCATGGGCGTGACCGACGACTGGATGTCCGTCTTCCTCGCCGCCGGTAACGGCCAGCCGCAGACCAACGGCCTCTCCGACGTGATCTCCCGCGGCTACGAGCTGGAGGTCACCTACAACCCGACTCCCAACTGGCGCATCAAGTTCACCGGCGCGCAGCAGGAAGCGATCGACGCGGCCATCGGCTCGGAGCAGTTCGACTACTGGCAATCCCGCCTCCCGGTGTGGACCACCGCCAAGGACGACAGTGGCCGGCTGTGGTGGACCACGGTGCCCGCCGCCGGCGGCGACTCTCCGGAAACCGCCTACTACAACGGGCTGCTGTCGCCCTACTTGTTCGGCGTAGCCAACGTCGGCAAGCCCCGTACGCAGGTCCGCGAATATCGCTGGAGCGTCATCACGAACTACAACTTCACCGAGGGCCGGCTCAAGGGCTTCGGCGTCGGCGGTGCCGTTCGCTGGGAAGACCAGGGCTCCATCGGCTTCTACGGGGCCGCTCCGTCCACCCTGCCCGGAACGTTCAACGGCGTGATTCTTGAACTCGATCCCAAGCGCCCGATCTGGGATCCGGCCCGCGCCTACTACGATGTTTCCGCCAGCTATCGGTTCCGTCTCTTCGAAAACAAGGTGCGCGGCAGCCTCCAGTTCAACGTCCGTAATCTCTTCGAAGACGGACGGCTTCAGGCGGTCGGCGCCAACCCCGATGGATCGATCTACGCGTGGCGCATCATCGACCCGCGCCGCATCATCCTCAGCGCGAGCTTCGATCTCTAATCCCCGCGGCTGGAAATCCGCATCGCGGGCCTGACGCTACAGTCGTCGGGCCCGCAGTGCGGGCAGCCGACCACGCGGTGGCGCGGTCGGCTGCCGAGATCCGCCGCCGTCCGGACAGCGGCGACGCCACCGCGCCGCGCCGTCACTCTGACGCAGCGCCGCCTCTCCCGGATCGGGGCTCCGTGTCATCCCGCCCGAGGGCACCCGGTCCACCCACCTGCGTGCCGGCCCCGGGGCCGGCACGCACGGCCCAGACATTGACCCCGCGACCGGCAGGGCCTAAGGATGGATTGCTGCTATGCCTCCCTCCACCGCCCACGCTACCGACCCTGTGAAACAGTTCTCGGTCTTCGCCGAGAACCGGGTGGGCCGTCTCTATGACCTGACCACACTCTTTGCGGAGAACCAGGTCCACGTCATCGCTCTGACCGTGCTCGACACGACCGACAGCGCGATCGTCCGGCTGATCGTCGACGATCCCGATCGGGCGCGGGAGCTGATGATCAATAACGATTTTCCTTATCGCGAAAGCGACGTGCTCGCCGTGGAGCTGATGGCCGAAGGCGATCTCCGTGCCGTCCTCGCCGCGCTGCTCGAAGCCGAAATCAACGTCCACTACGTCTACAGCTTCATGCGGCAACCCGCCGACCACACCGTGATCGCGCTGAACGTCGAGGACACGGATGTCGCCGCCCAAGCGCTTTCGCTCCGCGGGTTCAAGGTTCTGACGCAGCACGATATCTCGCGCTGATCGGACCCGCGTCACTGCGGCTTCCGAGACGGAAATGCCCCTCCGACCTTTACGCGGCAACCGGGACAACGCCTCGCCGCCAGCACGCGCCGCCGCGCTCAGCCTTTGAAGTCGCCCATCTTCTCGCCTTCGAGCGAGTAGATCCCGGTCATGTAACCGTTCTCGAACATGGCGCCGACTTTGAGCTGCCCATAGAAATCGAGCGGGACGTCCTGAATCGGGCGCACCCCATCCGTGAAGCGGACCACGACCCATTGATTCATGTCCGGCACTGCGCCGAAACAGCACATCATGGGATCGCTGAGGAGGAGAAACTCGATGACTTTCCCCTTCTCCATCTTCAGGGGAAGCATGAACCCGGTCAGGCGCACCTTGCGGCCACTCAGTTCCTTGAGCCACGCTGGAATCTGCTCCTCGCCCGTGGGCGGCTGCAGACCGGGATTGGCCGCCGGATCGAACGCCGGCACTTTGAACGTATAGCTCGCGAGGCGATCGAAGCCCAATTTGACGTAGCCGTTCTCCTCTTCCAGCGGTCCCTTCGGGGCCGTCGGGGCGGGAGAAGCCACGCCCCGGTGCACCGTACCCAGCACCAACACACACGCGACCAACCAAGCCGCAACGCGGGGGATCCGAGAACTCATTGCCAACATCATGCCACAGCTTTTCGCGTCCGTCAAAAACACAGTGCGGCCACTCAGCTCGATCGCACAAACGCAAGGTCCAGCGGAGCGCGGGCCGTGCGTCCGTTGGCGGAGACTACTTCTACCCCGCCGCGAATGGCCCGGACCTCCGCCACCCGGTCGAACCCCCGGGGTACCGCCACTGCGGCGAAGACGTGTGCGACCCGTAGGGGCCGCCGGCGATCGAGGCGTACTGCCGTTGGCAAACCCTCGCGGCGCAGTGAGTTGGCCCGAACCGACTCCGCGAGGCCGAAGTGGAAATAGGAGGTGACTTCCTCCATGCCGAGAACATCCACATGGCGACCGTTCCACGGGGGATAATGGCGCCCGCCGTTGGAATGCCACAGGATCGTGTGCCGGAGGACCTGCGGATCCTTGATCTGCAGCACACAGTAACGCTCCTCGGAGTAGGTGATCGCACTCCAGCCGAATTCACCTTTGCCCGAGCCCATCAACATCACCAGGTCCTCGAAACCACGGCGCGCCGGAGTGTGGGTCAAATCCGCGAATCCCCCCGCGGCCAGGGGCACGCGATCCAGCCGCCGGAAGCGCGCTCCCGGCTTTAGCGCCGAATAGCCCCGCCCCGCAGGCAATTCCAGCGGAACTGGAAGCACCTGTCCCCAACTCCATCCGCCGACCGAGATGCGCGCGGAACCCTCGCCATCCGGAAAGCGGAAACAGGGGTGCGTTCCCAGCGGCATCGTGCCGCTCATGCCTGAGACGATGTGCTCGCAGTACACGGCCACATGGTCGTCGCGCACCGTGAGCCGCTTGTCGATCCGCCCCCGACGCACACGGGTCGTGAGATGCGCGTGCAGGGTGTGTGCATCGCCCGCGGAGGTCACCGCCGCAAGGGTCCAGTCCGCGTTCGCCGACTCACCGTGTGGGGGGTGTTTCTCGCCAGCGACCGCCGTTCCGTTACCCCCGAAGGGCGCGCAAAAGAAGTCTCCACGCAGAGCCGCGAGGATCTGCGGCGTACCTGGGGGCAGCTTCTCGGTCGCCCACGGTGCCACCGCAAAGGGCGCGACCTTGCGGCCATCGGGCAACCGGAAGGTCACCGGCCCCAGCATGCCCGCCGTGCGGGTCAGCCGCAGGTCAACCTGTCGATTGCGCAAGCGCCAGCCAGGCTGGCCAAGGTGGGTCTCCAGGATCGGCTTCATAAGGTCTCCACGACACCGCCGCCGGCCCCCGGGGTCAACCGTGCGCTCGCCACTCCCCCGACCAACGCGGTGTTGCCAGCGCCGCCGGCGACGACGAGAGTCCCCGACCCGTCATGCCCTTCACCGCGATCCCTCTCGGCCAGCCGATTCCACCAGGCGCCCACAGCGTCTCGTGCAGCCTGCCGACCATGCGGGACGTGGTCGGCTACGAAGAGAAGGATCCCGCGATCACCCAATACCTGACGTCGGGTTACCCCCGGTTTGTCCAACATCCGTTTCTCCGCCAGGCTGGCCACGTGATGCTGGCCAACGCCGGCCGCCGCGATCACCAGTTCTGGCCCACCGCCAGCGCACGGGCCGCCGCCGCTCTCCGCGCGTGGCTCGCACCGGCGCCAGCCGAGGTGCTGTCGCTCGACGGTTTCCACGGCGTCGCCTTTCCCACGAACGCCGACACCCACGGCCGCGCGAAGCTCTGGCTCCAGCACTGCGGTCGACTCGCCTCCAGCCGCGCCGCCGAAGATTTTCTCGTGCGTCAGGGACAGCGCCCCGCTCCGGCCCCGGAGGTACTCTTCACGGGTGACGCCCATGCCGAGGTGCATCGCTACCTACGGCGCGTCTTTGCCCCGGCGGCCGGAGCCGATCTGTTCATCGCCAACTGCGGCATGAACGCGATGTGGGCCGCCTTCCACGCCGCCTCCACGCTTCAGGCCTCCCGCGGACGACGACTTTGGATCCAGCTGGGCTGGCTCTACCTCGACACCATCGCCCTCCTGCAGAAGTTCAACCCAGGGATCCCGCCCCTCGTGCTCGGCGATGTCTTCGCCCTCGATCACCTCCGCGCGGTCTTCGCGTCCCGGGGCCACGAGATCGCCGGGATCATCACCGAGGTCCCGACGAATCCGCTGATTCAGACTCCTGATCTGATCGCGGTCCACCAGCTCTGCCGGGACCACGGGGTCCTGCTCATCGTCGACCCGAGCATCGCCTCGCCCGTCAACCTCGCGGTCCTGCCCCACGCCGACATCGTGGTGAATTCCCTGACCAAGTACACGGCCAGCGAAGGCGACGTGCTGGCGGGCGCTCTGGCGATTAACCCATCAACGCCCGACGCGGCCGCCCTGCGCGCCGCCATCGCTGCGGAGCTTGAGCCCGTGCACGACCGGGATCTGGCCCGCCTCGCCGCACAAATCGGCGACACCGAAGCCGTCGTCGCCGCAGGTAACGCCGCCGCCTCCGAGGTCGTGGAGTTTCTCCGGCACCACCCGCGGGTCGACACGCTATTCTGGTCGCTCCAGCCACGCTCACGCGACCACTACCTGCGCCTTGCGCGCACGCCCGCCTCGACCGGCAGCATGATCAGCTTCACGGTCCGCGGCTCGCTCGCCCGCTTCTACGACCGTCTCACGCTACCCAAGGGTCCAAGTTTCGGGATGCGGACGTCCCTGATCTGCCCCTTCATCTACCTCGCTCACTACGACTTGGTCACGTCGGAGACCGGACGAGCCACGCTGGCCGCCCACGGCCTGAGTCCAGACCTGCTCCGGCTGTCAGTCGGCTGCGAGCCCGTTGCGGAGATCATCGCCGCCCTGCGCGATGCCCTCGACGCCTGAGGTACCGCCGGTCCGAGCCTCCGTGATGACCGCGCCGGTCCGCCTGAACATCAAGGCCCTGCCCAATGCCGGGCGCGACGAGCTGGTCGGTTGGCACGCTGGAGCGCTGAAAATCCGCACCCGTGCTCCCGCGATCGAGGGGCGCGCGAACGCGGCGCTGGCGGAGTTTCTGGCCGACCACCTCGGCCTGCCCCGACGTCAGGTGACCCTCATCGCAGGCGAAACGTCGCGCCAGAAGACGTTCGCGATCACCGGCCTCGACGAAGCCGAGTTGCTCCGCCGTCTGCCGCCCGCCTGACCCTCGGCGGCGCAACCGCAAGCAACACCGCGGCGCCTCCCTCTTCGTGGGCCTCCGGTCCCACGCGTCGCGAGGGAGTCAGCCACCGCCCGGTTCACCGCCTCTTCAGCGGAGCAACTCCAGCAAACGCTGGAATACGCCGTTCACGGTCTGCTGATTCTGGCGGACGAGGTCCTTGAAGACCGTGAAGTCGATCGCGGCCCCCTCCAGACCATTGGCGTAATTGTCGACGATCCCGAGGCTGTTGTAGCGGAGACCGATCTCGGAGCAGAGATCGGCCTCGTGCGCCGCGGTCATGCCGACCACATCGCCCCAGTGGCGGATGATCGCGATCTCGGCGCGCGTCTCAAAACGTGGCCCGCGCATCTGCACGTAGGTGAGACCCATGCGTACCACATGGGCGGGCGCGAGACCGGCGACGATCTGCGGCACGAGATTATTCGCGATGCCCGGCGCACCGCCGCGCAGTTCCTCGTCGAAGAAAGTCTGCGGCGGACTCTGGATATTCACGTAGTCCGAGCACGAAATGAGCGACCCCGGTGGTACATCCGCCCGGAGGGAACCGACGGAATTGAACGAGACCACATCGGTGTAGCCGAGATCAGCGAGGGCGCGGATATTCGCCCGATAATTGATCGCGTGCGGCGGCAGTGGGAAGCCGTAGCCGTGGCGATTGATGAGGATAAACTCCCCCTGCCGCTTGTACGTCACGACGCCATACGCGGTGCGCAGACTCGCGACTTCCCAGGACGCGAAGAGCGTGGAATGGACGATGCTCGTTCCGCTGATGAAGGCGACTTTCACGATGTGACTCGGCAGAAAACCGGGCGAGGCGTCAACGCTCGGGCCCCGGCTTAGAGCAGCGAACCCTGGCCGCCGCCGGACGGGTGACTGGTGAGCCCGATGGCGTGGTAGCCACGCGGCGTGATCACGCGCCCCTGCGGCGTGCGTTGCAGGTAACCTTCCTGAATCAGAAACGGCTCGTGAACCTCCTCCAGCGTCTCGTTCTCCTCGCCGACTGCGACGGCCACGGTGCCGAGACCCACGGGACCGCCGCCGTAGTTTTCCGCGATCACGCGCAGCATCCGCTTGTCCATCTCGTCGAGACCGCGCGCATCGATCTCCAACAGCTCCAGTGCAGCGGCGGCCACGTCTTGGGTGATCCGGCCCGACGCGCGCTCCTGCGCGTAGTCGCGGCAAAAGTTGATCAGGTTATTCGCGATGCGAGGCGTGCCGCGGGAACGACGGGCAATTTCGCGCGCACCATCCTCCGCAATGGCGACCTTCAGCAGCGCGCAACTTCGCTGCACGATCCCCATCAGCGTGGGGACATCATAGTAGTCGAGACGCGTCTGAAGCGTGAACCGCGAGCGCAGTGGAGCCGTCAGCAGCCCCGATCGTGTTGTCGCCCCGATCAGCGTGAAGCGCGGGATGTTCAGCCGCACGCTCCGGGCATTCGGCCCCTGATCGATCATGATATCGAGCCGGAAGTCCTCCATGGCGGAGTATAGGTACTCCTCGACCGTCTTCGGGATCCGGTGAATCTCGTCGATGAAAAGCAGATCGCCCTCCTCGAGGTTCGTGAGAAGCCCCGCGAGATCGCCGGCCTTCTCGACCACCGGACCGGACGTCACGCGGACATTGCGGCCCATCTCTTGGCCAAGGATGAAGGCCAGCGTGGTCTTCCCCAATCCCGGCGGGCCGCTGAGCAGAATATGATTCAGCGCCTCACCGCGACGCTTGGCGGCACCCACCATCACCTGTAGCCGCTCCACGGTCTTGGCCTGACCGGTGAAGTCCGAGAACGACAGCGGACGGAGCGCCGCCTCGGCGGCCGTGACCGGCTGCGACAACGCCGTGGAAAGGTACCCCAGTCCGGTGGCGGGCGGAGTGATCGCGGGAGACGCGGCGGCGGCGGGTTTCTTCACGGGGAGGGTCACTTCCACTCCACCTCGGCCCCGAGGCTGCGGAGGTTCTCGACGAAGCGCGGGTGCGCCCGCTTGATCACGTCGGCATTCTTCACGACACTGCGGCCCGGGACGCTGGCCGCGACCATGTACAGCGCGATCGCCGCGCGGATCACGTAAGGTGAATCGACGACCGCCGCATGCATCGGCTTACGGCCGAAGACGAGAATCCGGTGCGGATCACTCATCACCACATGCGCCCCGAACTTCGCCAACTCCGGCGTCCACGAGAAACCATTCTCATAAACCTTGTTCCAGAAATGCACCACACCCTCGCAGCGCGTACTCAGCGCGATCATCAAGGGCAGCAAGTCGACGGAGAAATAAGGCCACGGCGCCGCCTCGATCTTGGTCAGCAGATTGCTGGTGAACGGCTTCTCAATGACGAGACTTTGGTTGCGGCGGACAATCGCGACCTCGCCCTCGTGCTCGACGACCACCCCGAGCTTGCGAAAAGCCCGCGCGATGAGGTCGAAGTGCTGCGGCAACGACCGCTCCACCCGGACCTCGCCGCCGGTGATTGCCCCCAGCGCGAGAAACGTCACGATCTCATGATAATCAGTCCCGATCGTGATCGTCGCCCCGTGCAAACGGTCGACGCCCGTGATCTGCAGCATGGACGTGCCGATGCCCTCGATCCGCGCCCCCATCGCCACCAGGGCGGCGCACAACTCCTGCACGTGCGGCTCGCTCGCGGCGTTGATCAACGTGGACTGGCCCTCGGCCAGCGCAGCCGCCATCGCAAAATTCTCGGTTACCGTCACTGACATGTAGTCACACCAATGCCGCGCCCCGCGGAAACCGCGCGGCAGCGCGATGACCAACGGATCGCCCTCGGCGACCGTCGCCCCGAGGGCCCGGAGGATCTCCAAGTGCGGATCGATCTCGCGCACGCCCAACGAACACCCCTTGGAATTCGCCGGTACCGCGATGCGGCGCAGGCGCTGCAGCAGCGGCGGATAAAGCAGGACCGTGGACCGCATGTCCTGCGGAAGCGTCGCGTCCTTCAACGCATCCCGGAAACCGGAGTGATCCACCCGCATCGTGCCCTCCGCACGATCCCACTCGATCCGCGAGCCCTGCGAGCGGAAGAACGTCACCAATTTCTCCAGATCGGTGATATCCGGGACATTGTGCAACGTGACCGGATCGTCGGTCAGCAAGGTGGCGCAGAAGATCGGTAGAACCGAGTTCTTGTTGCCGGAGGGCCGGATGGTGCCGGAGAGGGGTTTGCCGCCGTTGACGATGAGATCTGCCATGCGAGCTCGAGAAGGAGCAGCATCAGTTGGATCCCAAAACCGGCCGTGCGTCCAAAAAAAAGGCGCCCGCCAGAGCGGACGCCTCGAAAAAACTGACCAAGAAGGGCGAATTTCGCCGGATCAGGTGCCGGAAGGACCACCCGGGCCCCGACCTTCGCCGCCGCCCTCGCCCCGACCGCGACCGCGACCGCGGCCGCCGCGGTGGCGTCGACGGCGTCCGCCGCCCTCACCACCGCCGTCTTGGCCATGGGGACGCGGGGAACCTTCGCCCTCGGGACGCGGACCGCGGCCTTCAAAGCCGCCGCGACCGCGACGACCGTCGTGGCCACGACGCTGTCCCTCGTGTCCACCCTCACGCGGAGAGTCTCCGCGACCACCGGTCTTCGGGGTCTCGGCGGAACTGCCGCCAAAAAGACCCTTCAGCCAGCCGATGAAACCACCGGACTTAGCCTCGGGCGCTGGCGGGCGCTGAGGGGTAAAGGTCGATCCCGCAGCCGGGGCTGGAGCCGGACGGGGTCCGCGCTCGCCACCACGACCCTGGGGGCGATTCTCGCGCGGACCGCGTCCATCGCGACGGCCTTCACGGGCGGCGGGTTGGGCCGCCGCTTGATCGCCGAAGGAGGCATCGGCCGAAGCCGGACGCTCGGCGCGGAAGACCGGACGGTCTTCGCGGCGCGCCTGCGGCGAGGATGCCTTGGCGCTTGAATCGCTATCCCAACGCGTTTCCGGACGCTTCGTTTCCGCCGGGGGCAGAATCGTAAGCTGAGCCTTCACCGCCGGCGCCGCGGGAGCGGCCGGTGGCGTTGCGGCAGCCACCGGAGCAGGAGCCGGAGCCGGCTGGGACTGCACGGGGGCAACCGGGGCCGGCGCAACCGGCTCTGCCACCACCACGGCGGGAGCCGGAGCTGGGACCGGAGCTGGAGCCGGGGCCGCGACCGGAGCCGGGGGCGTCTCGTTCTCCCCAGGGGAGAACGGATTTTGATACTCGCGCTGAGCGACAACCACTTGGATCGCGGTCGGTTGGTAATCGCCGCGCGGAGCGGCGGGGGCGGCGGAGGGGGCAGCCGTGTGGCTACGCTTGCCGCGCGCGAGGCCTGAACCACGGGTGGCACCGAAAGATCCGGTGGCCGCCGCGGGCGTCGCGCTAGAGGTCTCGGCGGGGGCTGCGGAAGAATTCGCAGGAACGTCCGCGCCGGACGGGTTATTATCTGACATGACTTAGGGTTTTGTTTGGATTAAGCGCAGGCGCCGCGAAAAAATCGCGGTCGGCTCGCGGAGCTGCCATGGGCGGAACAAGAGCGCTCAACGCAGGCAGCAACCGCCATGCTCGCCGCCCCCTCCCACGGCGGCAATCCCAAATTCCCGCCCCTCCAGCCCACCCAGCCCGCCAGAGCCGAGCGGCCGAACTCGCCCCACCCCGCCCACCTTTCAAAACGCCCCGCCGCCTCGCCCACTCCCCCCTTGCCCTCGCCGGCAGCCACCTCCTACCGTGACCCCATGAACCCCGACAAACTCGAGGAAATCTTCCGGATGCAAAGCGCTCTCAATCAGCGGATCGGGGTGTCACTGCCGCCTCCGACCGATGAGGAAAAGGCCAAGTGGATCCTCAACTATACCCGCGCGATGCAGCAGGAACTCGCGGAATTGGTGGATTCCGTGCCTTGGAAGTGGTGGGCCAAGTACCAGAAATTCGACGAACAAAACGCCCGCGTCGAGGTCGTCGATCTGTTCCACTTCCTCGTCTCGCTCGCCCAAACGTTAGGGATGAGCGCCGACGATGTCTATCAGGCCTACCTCAAAAAGAACGCCGTCAATCACCAGCGTCAGGACTCCGGCTACGCCGCCAAGGACGCGGCGGACTCCAAGCATATCTAACGGCAGGCCACCCGGGCACCGATCCCACCGCCGAGGTTGACCCGGCGCCCGGCACGCGTTCGCTGGCAAATGATTTCTCCCGGCCAGACTCTCGATCTCTCCCTGCAGCGGGACGTCGTCCGCAACGGACAGACTTCCACGGTCGCCCTGTCCTCTCTGCTCCGGCGGCGCACGATCGTATCGGTGTACATGCGCAACAACACGGGATCGTGCGACCGGCAGATCGATTCGCTGGTCGCCGCTGCCGCCGCACTGGATCGTCTCGGCTGTGATGTGATCGCCCTGAGTCGAGACACGGCCGCGTCTCATCAAAAGTACGCCGCCAAAAAGAAGATTCCTTTCGCCCTGGTCAGCGACCCCGACGATGGATTCGCCCGCGCCGCCGACGCGATCGTCGAAAAATCGATGTACGGGAAAACCTACCTTGGTCCCGCCCGGGCCGCTTTCATCCTCGACCGGAAAGGCAAAGTCTTGGCCGTAATCGAGAAGGTGGATACGAAAGACCACGCGAAGCAGCTCACTGAAAGCCTGAAGGCACTTTCCTGAACGGAAAGTTCCGCGCTGGTCTTGCCGCCAGCGCCCAGTGCGGTAGCACGGTCACGTGAAATGGTCGCTCGCTGAACTGCGCCGTCGCCCGAGACGGCGCTGGCCCCGCCTTCTCGCACTCACGTGCGCCGCCCTCGCCGGCGCCGTGGTGCTCTTTAGCTACTTCGGTCTACCCGCGATCATTCGCCCCCGCGCCGCCGAGGAACTCAGTCGGATGCTCGCGCGCCCCGTCAGCATCGAGGCCGTCCGCGTCAATCCCTTCCGCTTGAGCGCCTCCGTCGAGGGCGTTGCGGTCACGGAGACGGACGGTTCTCCCCTGCTGTCGGTCCGGGAAGCGTCCGCCAATCTGGGTCTCTGGGCGACCCTGCTCGGCAAGCCCCACCTTCAGGACGTGAGCTTGGAAGGCATCTCGCTTTACGTCCTGCGCCGCGACGACGGCACGCTCAACCTGACCCAACTCGGTCCCGCGCGGCCACCCGCCGCAGAGGCGACGGACGCCTCACCCTTCGTCCCGTACCTGCGACTCGACCGCGCTGCGCTTCGCGATGCCACGATCCATGTCCGTTCGGAACACGGTGAGGAAACACTCGCGCTGCGCCTCTCGGAGCTCAATGCGGAACTGCGCGGACTCGACGCCGCGCACCCTCAGGCCAACGCCCCTTTTCTGCTCTCGGCAAAGGTCGAATCAGGCGGCCGGATCGATCTCCGCGCCGACGTGTCCCCGACGCTGGCTCACCTCTCCGGAACCCTCACGGTGAGCGACGCGAATCTCGCCGTTCTCTCTCCGGTGATCGCGTCCGTCGTGCCGCTGACCCTGCGTTCCGGAGCCACCACGCTCGAAACCGACTTCAGGGTCACCCGCGCCAACGCCCAAACTCACGTCGTGCTTGAGAAGGCGAACCTGCAGCTCAGTAACGTGCAGTGGGTCGCCAAGGGCGACGCCGAACCGTTCCTTGCCTGGACCTCGCTCGCGAGCACCGATGGCACCGTCGACCTGAGCATGCGTCACGCGAACATGGGAAACATCGCGATGCAGGGCTTCACGCTGGCGTTACAGCGCGATGCGAGCGGACTTCAACCCATCACTCGCCTGCAGTCTGCCCTCGCTGGTCTCGCCGCGCCGCCCGCCGCCGTCAGTCCAGCGGCGACCGCGCCAGCGCCGTCCACCGATTCCGCGTGGAAGATCGCGTTCACCGCGCTCGAGGTCGATGGACCGGGCGTGCAGTTTCGCGATGGCACCGGTACGCGCGGTGTCGACGTGAGCACGGAGTCCGTGCGCGTGAGGGCGGGGGCGCTGAACCTGAGCGCCGTCGAGCAAGCGTGGCCCATCGAGGGGAGTGTCGCGATGCGCGGCGGTGGCGCGATCCGGGTGGCCGGTGAACTCAAGCCCGGCATCCAACAGGCGGACGTCGCGGCAGAACTCGTCGACGTGCCGCTGGCTCCATGGGGTCCCTATCTCGAGCCATTCGCAGACCTCTGGCTCGCGGCAGGACGGACGAGTGGCTCGCTGCGTCTCACGTGGAAGGACCGTGCGGGAGCGCTGACAGGAAAGACTTCGGTGAGCGAAGTCTCCGTCGTCGATAACCAAGCGAACGCTCCGTTGGTCTCGTGGAAGCAACTCGACCTCGATGACCTCGCGTTCGAGCTTCCGTCGCTCCGCAGCCGCATCGGCGAGATCCGGTGGATCGAGCCACGCGTCAACGCCGCCGTCAGTCGCGAAGGGCGTCTGAACTTCGCCGCGCTGCTGAAGTCCGCGCCTTCATCCGCGGCGCCGTCCGCCAAGCCTGAGGCCCTTCCCGCTGCCCCGAGCGCACCCGCTTCGCCGCTGGCGCTCGCGGTCGGACGACTGCGCATCGAGGGCGCCCGACTCACCTTCTCCGACGGCATGATGCAGCCTGCCGTGACCGTCGCACTGAGCCAATTGTCTGGCACCATCGAACGCATCGACAGTACATCGTCCGCCCCGGCGAAGGTGCAGTTGGAGGGCCGGCTCGGCGCCGATGCTCCCCTCCGAATCCGTGGCGACGTCCAGGCCCTCGGTGCCTCACCCTCGGCAGACCTGCGTCTCGATCTCAGTCGAATGGACCTCGTGCCTCTCACGCCGTACAGCGTACGCTACACGGGCTACGGCGTGGAACGCGGCAACCTCTCCGTTGAGAGCCGGGTTCGGTTTGCGCGGACCACGCTCGACACCACGAATCGCCTCACGTTGGAACGGCTGAACCTCGGCGCGCGGCAGCCCAGCCCGCAGGCCACCAACCTTCCGGTGCCTCTGGCGCTGGCCCTCCTGACGGATTCGCGCGGCCGGCTCATCTTGGACCTTCCGGTGGCGGGTCGGCTCGACGATCCCGCATTCCACATTGGGCCCACCGTCGCCCGCACGCTGGTCGGACTCCTGACGAAGGTCGCCACGTCACCGTTCGCGTTGCTCGGTGCAGCGTTTGGCGGCGGCGGCGACGAGCTCGCGTTCCAGATCTTTGAGGGGGGCAAGTCGCAACCGCGCGAGACCGAGGTCAAGAAGCTTGCGATCCTGCATCGCGCCCTCGCCGATCGTCCCGCACTGCGGGTCGAGCTGACCGGACAATTTGATCCGGCGATCGATCGCGCTCCGCTGCGCGAGCGGGAACTGGCCCGGCGGATCGCCGTGGTCGCCCGCCGGCTGCAAACCGCCACCGGGCTCCCGGAGGATGCTCCGATCGAGCCCGCCACCGAAGTCGCTGCCCTCGCCGCCCTCTTCGCCGAGAGCTTCCCGGACGTGGTGGCCGCCCAAGCCGCGGCCGCCGCGGCACTGTCGGCCCCCCCTCCCTCTCCCACCCCGGTTCCGGAGGCGGGCGCCAGCGCACCCACCGCCGACGCGGGCCGCGACCGCTTGCTTGCCCGCTTGCTTCGCCTGCTTGCCGAGCCCTTCCGACGCCCCGCCACCGCGGCGAAGTCCACGCCAGCGCCCGTCGCGGCGCCCAACCCGGTCCCGCTCAACGAATCCGTCGCCGCCGCGCCAAAGATACCACCGATCACCCCGGAGCAGATGGCCGAGCAACTGCTCGCCACCGTCGAGATCGACGACGCCGCGCTGCAGGACCTTGCCCGTGCTCGCGCGGACGCCGTCCGCGAGCGTCTCCTTCAAGGCACTGGTCTCGTTCCCGAGCGCGTAATCATCGGGCCCATTCGCGCCGGCGGCACCCGCGTCGAGCTTTCGCTCAAGTAGGCCGAGCCGTGATGACGCAGGACCACGCCTGTCGACCCGGCTGTGGCGCGTGCTGCATCGCGCCCTCGATCTCCTCGCCGATTCCCGGCATGCCCCACGGCAAGCCGGCGGGCATTCCCTGTGTCCAGCTCGATGACACGCTCTCCTGTCGACTGTTCGGCCTTCCCGAACGCCCCGCGGTCTGCGTCTCGCTCCGGCCCGAGCCCTCCATGTGCGGCGCCCACGCCGCCGATGCCATGGCGCGCCTGCAAGCCCTCGAACGCTCGACGGCACCGCGCGCCGGCGGTTGACGCCACCCGCCCCAAGGGATTCCTTGCGGGACTCCATGGCCAAGACTGAAGAGCCCAAGATCATCTTCTCGATGCTCGGCGTCGCGAAGAAGATCGAACGCAAGGAAATCCTCCGCGATATCTCGCTGTCGTTTTACTACGGCGCCAAGATCGGCGTGCTCGGGCTCAACGGCTCAGGTAAGTCGTCGCTCCTGCGCATCCTCGCCGGCCGCGACACCGAGATCGACGGCCGCGTGCACTTCGAACCGGGCTACACCGTTGGACTCCTGGAACAGGAACCCAGCCTGACCGCCGGAGCGACCGTCCGTGCCTGCGTCGAAGAAGGCGTACGACACCTCACCGACCTCGTCGCGGCGTACGATGCGACCTGGGACGAACTCAACGACGCACCGGACGACGCGGCGAAGGACCGCATCATGTCCAAGCAAGGCGATCTCCAAGAGAAGATCGACCAACTGGGTGCATGGGACGTCGCCCCGCAGGTGGAGATGGCAATGGACGCGCTCCGCTGCCCTCCGGGTGATCAGGTCGTCGACCACCTCTCCGGCGGCGAGCGGCGCCGCGTGGCGCTGGCGAGACTGCTCCTGCAGAAGCCGTCGATTCTGCTTCTCGACGAACCGACGAACCACCTCGATGCCGAGAGTGTCCACTGGCTGGAGCAGCACCTCGCCCGCTACGAGGGCACGGTGATCGCGGTGACGCACGATCGGTACTTCCTCGACAACGTCGCGCAGTGGATCCTGGAGCTCGACCGTGGGCATGGCATTCCGTGGAAGGGCAACTACTCGGGCTGGCTTGAGCAGAAGCAGCGCCGGTTGGCGGTCGAGCAGCGCACCGAGGATCGCCGCCAGAAGGCGATGGCGCGGGAGCTGGAGTGGATTCGCCAGTCGGCCAAGGCCCGCGTCGCGAAATCGCAGGCGCGCATCAGCGCCTACGAGGCGATGCTCAAGCAGAACGTCGCCGAGAAGGAGCGCGACTTCGAGTTGGTCGTTCCACCCGGCCCGCGGCTCGGCACGCTCGTCGTCGAGAGCCAGGGCCTGGCGAAGGCCTACGGCGAACGTCTGCTCTTCGACGGGCTCACCTTTTCGCTGCCGCCCGGAGGCATCGTCGGCGTTGTCGGGCCGAACGGCGCCGGCAAGACGACCCTCTTCCGCATGATCGTCGGCGCGGAGTCGCCGGACCGCGGCACGCTTCGCGTCGGCGACACGGTCAAAATCGCGCACGTCGATCAATCGCGCGACGCCCTGCCGGACGGGCAGACGATCTACGAGGCGATCAGTGAGGGCAACGAACTGCTCGACCTCGGCGGCCGCGAGGTGAATGCCAGAGCCTACTGCGCGCAATTCGGGTTCACGGGCGCGGACCAACAGAAAAAGGTCGGCGTGCTTTCCGGCGGAGAGCGCAACCGCGTGCACCTCGCCCGGCTGCTGAAGGCGGGCGCGAACCTTATCTTGCTCGACGAACCGACCAATGATCTCGACGTGAACTCCATCCGCGCTCTTGAGGAGGCACTGGAGGGTTTCGCCGGCTGCGCGGTCGTCGTGTCCCACGACCGCTGGTTCCTTGACCGCGTCGCCACACACATCCTCGCCTTCGAAGGAGATAGCCAGGTGCACTGGTTCGCCGGTAATTACTCCAGCTACTTGGAGGACTACCGCCGCCGTAAGGGCCACGACGCCGACACGCCGAAGCGGATCAAGTACCGCCGCCTCACCCGTTAGCCACTCGCTCACCCGCGCGCCGACCGATTCTTCCTTCTTCCTCTCCACTCCACCATGAACGCCCGCGCTCGCCTCTCCCTGTTCGCAGTCTTCGCCGCCCTCTTCGCCATGCTAAGTCCCACCGCTATCGCCGCCCCCGCCTCGACGACCCGCCAGTACGCCTACGTCGGAGGAGGCTGCTTCTGGTGCACCGAGGCCGCTTACGAGTTGCTGCCCGGCGTGGTTTCCGTGGTCAGTGGCTACGCCGGCGGACCGATCCCCAACCCCACCTACAAACAAATCACGACCGGCACCACCGGCCACGCCGAGGTCATTCGAATCGAGTTTGATCCCACGGTGACGTCCTACCGCGCCGTGCTCGACTTCTTCTGGGCCATCCACGATCCCACCACCCTAAACCGTCAGGGCGCCGATGAGGGCACGCAGTATCGGTCCATCATCCTCACGACGTCCGACCAGGAGCGCGCGACCGCCGAGGCGTCCCGCGCGGCCGCTCAGCCCGGGTGGGGCAATCGCATCGTGACCGAGATTGTCCCGCTGGAAACATTCTACGAGGCGGAGGAGTACCATCAGGATTACTTCCGCAAGAATCCGAATGCCGGCTACTGCCGCGTCGTGATCAAGCCCAAGCTGGACAAGCTCAAGAAGCACCCTGGGGTGGCGACACCGGCCGCGAAGACCAAGCCCTAGGCAGCCCGGGACCAACGGTCTCGTCGGCGCCTTCAGGCTCGCCCCCACGCGAGGATCGTGTTCGCTCCCGGACGCATCCCCCTCCGCTCCCATGCCCCTGATCGACAAGCCCCTCGCCGAACTGCGCACGTACCAAGGCCGGAATCCCCGGCCAGACAATTTCGATGCCTACTGGGACGCGGCCTTACGTGAACTCGACGCCACGCCTCCGCAGGCAGAACTCAAGCCCAACCCGACGCTGAGTGTCCGGGGAGTCGAGTGCTTCGACTTGTGGTTCACCGGCACGGATGGCGCCCGCGTCTACGCCAAATACCTCCGCCCCACCGGCGCCCGCGCGTGCCCGGCGGTGCTGCAGTTCCATGGCTACACCGGCAACAGCGGCGATTGGGCAAGCAAGCTCGCCTACGTCAGCCAAGGGTTCTGCGTGGCCGCGCTCGATTGCCGCGGCCAAGGTGGCCGCTCCGAGGACCGTAGCTCCGTGCCAGGCAATACCCACCGCGGACACATCATCCGGGGCCTCGATGATCCGAATCCCCACCGACTGCTCTTCCGCCATCTCTTTCTCGATACCGCTCAGCTCGCGCGCGTCGTCCTCGCCTTCCCCGAGGTGGATCCGCAGCGCGTCGGCGCCATGGGGGGCTCGCAAGGCGGCGCCTTGACGCTCGCCTGTGCGGCGCTGGAACCACGCATCCGCCGGGCTGCCCCCGTCTTCCCGTTCCTGAGCGACTACCTGCGGACGTGGGAAATGGACCAAGCCAAGGATGCCTATCAGGAACTGCGCGACTACTTCCGCTGGTTCGATCCCCGCCACGAACGCGAGGCGGAGATTTTCCGGAAGCTGGGCTACATTGATGTCCAGTTCCTCGCTCCGCGCATCCGCGCCGAGGTCCTCATGTTCTGCGGGCTGATGGATACGATCTGCCTACCGAGCACCCAGTTCGCCGCCTACAACCGCATCACGGCCCCCAAGGAAGTCGTGATCTATCCGGACTTCGGCCATGAGCACCTGCCCGGCGAGTCCGACCGGACGATGAATTTCATGCTGGGGCTTTGACGCAGAGCGGCGCGCTCAGGCACGGCTACTCCGCCGCAACCGCTGCGGCGTGACCGTCGATCCGCGCCGCGAGCTCCAGGTCCCGCTCCGTCACCCGATTCCCGGCCTCGTGCGTCGAGAGCCGGATCGTCACCCGCCGGTACACGTTCGACCAGTCGGGATGATGATCGAGCGCCTCGGCGTCGGCCGCCACGCGCGTCATGAAGGCGAACGCCATCCGGAAATCGGCGAAGTCCCACGTGCGCTCAATCGTCCCGTCGCCCACCCGCCAGCCCGGCAGGGTGGCGAGGCGATGCTGGAGATCGGCGGCGGAGAGCGGCTGGGGAGGCGTGCGCACCCCCGCACCCAATTGCGTCCTTCCGCCTTGTCAAACCCCTGCCCCGACCGCTGACTCGTTAACCGCGAATGTCCGCCCCGGCCGCCTCTCCCGTCCCCCGTCACGTTGCGTTCATCATGGACGGCAATGGCCGCTGGGCCCGGCAACGCGGGCTGCCCCGGATCGAAGGACACCGTCAGGGAGTCGAGGCCGTGCGCACCGTGCTCGAGGGCGCGTGGGAGCTCGGCATTCGCCAGATCACTCTCTACGCTTTCTCAGCGGAGAATTGGAAACGTCCCGCCGAGGAGGTCGGCGCCCTGATGGGCTTGCTGGAGTGGTTCCTGCAACGCGAAACGGCGCGTCTGGTCGAGAACCGCATCCGCCTGAGGACGATCGGTCGGATCGAGGAACTGCCCAACCCGGTGCGACGGGTGCTGGCCGAGGCAATGGCGGCGACGGCCGGGTTCACGGAGCACACCCTGGTCCTCGCGCTGAACTACGGCGCGCGCCGCGAAGTCGCCGATGCCGTGCGGGCCTATGCGGCCGCCGTGGTCGCAGGGCGCGAACGACTGGAGACCACGACGTGGGACACCTTCAGCCGCTACCTTGAAACGGCGGAACTGCCAGACCCCGACCTCGTGATCCGCACCTCGGGCGAGACCCGGTTGAGCAACTTCCTGCTCCTGCAGAGTGCCTACGCGGAATTTGTCTTCACTCCGGTGCTCTGGCCAGACTTTGGAAAGGCCGAACTCACCGCGGCCATCGCCGAATATGCGCGCCGCGAGCGCCGCTTCGGAAAAACCAGCGAGCAACTCACGCCCACGACCTAGCCTTCCCGCTTCCCCTGTGTTCAAGCGCATCCTCAGTACCCTTGCCCTCTGGACCATCGTCCTCGTCTGCCTGCGCTTCTTTGGCGTAACCGGCGCGGTCTGGCTCGTGGGCGCCATCGCGGTCCTCACACTGCGGGAGTTCTACGCGATGGTCGCCCGCACCGGCGTCGCGCCGTTCAACGTTCTTGGGATGATCCTCGGCGGAGCTCTCGTCGTCAGCCCGCTCTACTTGGAACCCGGGTTCAACACCTCGGCGTGGCTGGCGACCGCGGTCATCCTTGTTTCCCTCCGGATCCTCGGTGAGCGGGAGCCGCATAATCGCGTCGAGACGCTCGGCTGGACGCTCTTCGGCCTCCTTTACGTGCCGTTCATGCTGCACTTCATCGTGCGCATCCTGATGATCGACCAACCCCATCCCCGCACGGGCTTGATCCTCGCGCTCTGGTTGATCGCCGTTTCGAAGTTCTGCGACGTGGGAGCCCTGCTGTCCGGGCTCGCGTTCGGGCGGCATCCGTTCGCCCCGCAAATCAGTCCGAAGAAGACGTGGGAGGGTTTCTTCGGCGGCCTCATGACCTCCGCCCTCGTGGGCGCCGGGGTCGCCTGGCTGGGTCGCGACATGCTGCCCGAGTCTTTCACTCCCGCAGTCGCCGCCCTCGTCGCGATACCCGTCGCCGCAATCGCAGCGGTCTCCGACTTGGTCGAGTCGATCATCAAGCGGCGGGCCGACGTGAAGGACTCCGGGAAGACCATTCCAGGAATTGGAGGCATGTTCGACCTGTCCGACAGCCTGATCCTGGCCGCCCCCATGGCCTACGTCACGTTCGCCGCGCTGCTCCGCTGAGCCAGCGGTCCCGCCTCTCCTTCCCGACGCTCGCGTGCACGTTCCCGCCTCCGCCTCCCCCCTCCGCCGCCGGCGCGTCGTGCTGCTGGGTGCGACGGGCTCGATCGGCCGCAGCGCGCTGCGGGTGATCGCCGCCCACGCGGACCGGCTGGAACTGGTCGGGATCGCCGCGCAAAGGAATTGGACCGAGCTCGCCGCCATCGCACGCGAGTTTCACGTGCCGCACGCCGCGATCGAGGACCACGCCGCCGCCGAGGCGGCGGTTGCCGCGGGCGCCTTCACTCCGGGCACGGCGCTCCACCGGGGTCGTGGCGGCCTCCGCGACCTCGCCACGCTGCCGACGGCCGACATCGTGCTGGTGGCCGTGGTCGGTACAGCCGGGCTCGAGCCCGCGCTTGCCGCGCTCGCCGCAGGCAAAGACCTCGCGCTCGCTTCCAAGGAGATCCTCGTGCTCGCGGGCAGCTTCGTCCTCGCGGCGGCCCGAGCCTCGGGCGCACGCCTTCTACCGGTCGATAGCGAGCACGCGGCCGTCGCCCAGTGCATCGAACGCCAGCCCCACGCGTCCCTGCGCCGCATCGTCCTGACCGCGAGCGGCGGAGCTTTCCGCGACTGGCCCGTGGATCAACTCGCCCGTGTCACACCCACGGATGCCCTCCGGCACCCCAATTGGTCGATGGGCCCCAAGATCACCGTCGATTCCGCCACCCTAGCCAACAAGGGCCTCGAACTCATCGAGGCACAATGCCTCTTCGGCCTGCGGCCCGAGCAGTGCCAGGCCGTCCTACACCCCCAAAGCATCGCCCACTGTCTCGTGGAGTTTCTCGATGGCACCATGCTCGCGCAGCTCAGTCCGCCGTCCATGACCTTCCCGATCCAACGCGCGCTGCTGCATCCAGAGGTCGCTCCGAACACGGATGCCGCACTCGATCTGGGCAAGCTGCTTTCCCTGGAGTTCAGGCCCATCGATGAAGCGCGATTCCCGCTGTTCGCGCTGGCCCGGCAGGTGATGGAAGCCGGACGGTCCGCTCCGGCTGTCTACAACGCCGCCAACGAGGTCGCAGTGGCCGCGTTTCTCGGACACGGCCTGCCGTTTCTTGCGATTTCCCGGGTGGTGCATCAGGTGTTGGAGGAATTTCCGCACCGCGTGCCCGTCTCGCTTGAAGACGTACTCGCGATCGACGCCGAGGCCCGGCGCCGGGCGGAAGTCGCCACCGCGCTCCACGCCTGATTTCCGCCTGCGTCTCCATGGACTTGCTCCACTCTCTCTTCTCCAACCTCTGGGCCGTCTTCCTCATCGTCCTCTTCTTCGGCGGATCGATCTTTGTCCACGAACTGGGACACTTCCTCGCGGCGCGCCGCCGGGGCCTGAAGGTGGAACGGTTCTCGATCGGATTCGGCCCGCGGGTCTTCGGCTGGCGAGGGCGCGATGGCGTCGATTACCGCCTCTCTCTTCTCCCGCTCGGCGGCTACGTCGCCCTGCCGCAGTTGGCCGATCTCAAGGGAGTCGAAGGCGAATCCTCCCCACCCGCCGACGCGCTGCCGCCGATCAGCTACGCCGACAAGATGATCGTCTCGGTCGCCGGCGCGGTCTTCAACCTGATCTTCGCCTTCATCCTGGCCACGTTGCTCTGGTTCCTCGGCCAACCATCCAGCGCGGAGCAGGCCACCACGCGCATCGGCTTCGTCTCACCGACGATCGAACTCGAGGACGGCTCACGCATCACCAGCCCCGCGGTCGAGGCCGGCCTGCAAATCGGCGACACCATCCGGGCGATCGACGGCGTGGCCGTGAACGACTGGCAGGAGCTCATGCAGACGCTCGTCACCGGCTCGGAGCTGGCCTTGGACGGTCGCCGGAAGGCCATCTTCACCATCGAACGGGACGGCGCGCGCCAAGACGTGACGGTCTACCCTCGCCTCGCTGGCGACGAGCGCATACGGCGCGTGGGGATCGCCCCCGCCTACGAGCTGATCGTCCACAGCGTCACCGCCGACTCCAGGGCCGCACGAGCCGGGGTGCGCCCCCAAGACCGAATCGCCACGATCGGCGCAAAACCTGTCCTCAACCTGCAGACCTACCTCAACGAACTCACCGCTTCCGCCGAGCAGGCCGTCGTGCTCCAAGTGCGACGCGAGGGTAAGCTCGTCGACGTGACGCTGCCGGCGCGTTCGACCAAGGCAGGCGACGCCACCGACTTGGGAATGGCGCTCACCACCGACAGCATCCTCATCCACGAAAACCCGATCCGCCAGTTCACCGGCCACCTCGCCATGACCTGGCGAACGCTGGCGAGCCTCGTACACCCCGACTCGGATATCGGGATCTCCAAGCTCAGCGGACCCGTGGGCATCATCCGGGTCTTCCACCTCGCGGCTCAGGCCGACATTCGAATCGTCCTGTGGTTCACCATCCTCGTGAACATCAATCTGGCCGTCTTCAACCTGCTCCCGATCCCGGTCCTCGACGGCGGCCACATGCTCTTCGCCACGATCGGGCGCGTCCGCGGACGCGCGCTACCGGCCAACTTCATCGCGGCCACCCAGAGCGTCTTCGTGGTGCTGCTGTTCACCATGATTCTCTACGTCAGCTTCTTCGACGTCCGCCGCATCGCCCGGGATCTTCGCCCAGCGGAGCCCGCTCCGGCCTCCAGTCCGGCCCGCTGAGCGCGGGTCTGAGTTTCTTTCGCCGTCCATGAGCTACTGCACGTCCCGTTTTCAGTCGATTCGCCGACGCACGATCGAGGTCCGCGCCGGCGAGGTAGGCATGGGCGGCGACAATCCGATCCGCGTGCAGTCGATGACGACCAGCGACACTCAGGACGTCGCGGCCACGGTGCGTCAGGCAATCGCGCTGGCGGAGGTCGGCTGCGAGATCGTGCGCGTCACCGCCCCCAACGTCGCCGCCGCCCGGTGCCTGCGCGAGATCCGCGCCGAGTTTTCTCGCGCCGGCTTCAGCCGGGTCCCGTTGGTCGCTGATATCCACTTCCTGCCGCAAGCCGCGATGGAGGCCGTGGAGCACGTCGAGAAGATCCGCATCAATCCCGGCAACTACGCCGACAAGAAACGTTTCGCCGTCCGCGAGTACAGCGATGCCGATTACCAGCTCGAGCTCGAGCGCCTCCACGAGTCTTTCACCCCGCTGGTCCAGCGCGCCAAGGAACTCGGGCGCTGCCTGCGCATCGGTACCAACCACGGCTCGCTCTCGGATCGGATCATGAACCGCTACGGCGACACGCCGCTCGGCATGGTCGAGAGCGCCCTGGAGTTCCTGCGCATCGCCGAGTCCCACGGTTTCCGACAGCTCGTCCTGTCGATGAAATCCTCCAACCCCAAGGTCATGATCCAAGCGTACCGCCTGCTGGTGGAGCGAATGGATGCGGAGGACATGCACTACCCCCTCCATCTTGGTGTGACCGAGGCGGGGGACGGCGAAGATGGGCGCATCAAGAGTGCGATCGGCATTGGTTCGCTGCTGCTGGACGGACTGGGGGACACGATCCGAGTGTCGCTGACTGAGGACTCCGTCTACGAAATCCCAGTCGCGCAGGCGATCGCCGCGCGTGCGCATTCGCGCTGGGCCGTCGCGGCCCGCCGGGACGTCGAGCGTGCCGATCGGATCAATCCGCATCAGTTCAGCCGCCGCATCACAGCACCGATCGCACTCGCCCCTTCCCTGAGCGCGGGCGGCTCCGATGTTCCCCGCGTGCTCGTCCGCACCACGCTCGCGCAATGGCCCACGCTCGCCGCTGCGGTGAACAGCCCGCTGCTTTCCGACACCCCCATCGAGGGCGCGTTGGTGCGAGTCGATTCCACTGAAGATCTCGCGCGCGTGCGCGAACTACGCTCCCGTCCTGCGACGCGCGGTCCGGAGCTGCTGGCGCTCGAATGCGGCGCGGCGCTCAGCGTCGCTGCGCTGGCCCCCCTCGCGGCTGATGACGCCGGCCGCCTCGCCTTCGTTCATACCTTCGACGCGTCGAACCCGACGCCCCTCACTGCCCTCGCCGCGCTCGCGGGCCCACACGGGCACACGCTCGCCGTCGCCACCACCTCAGCCGACGTGCCGGCGCTCGCGGAGGCAATCTCCGGACAAGCTGGACTCCGCCTTGTCGTGACGCTGGCGGACGGCGCGATTCCCTCGTCGCCCGGCCACGCCGTCGGTGCCTACCGCGCACTCGCCGAAGCCCTCGCATCCGCTCACCTCCTCGCGCCGCTATGGATCCGTAGTGTGTCCGCGGCAGCGCTGCTGGCGGATCCCTCGTTTCTCGGCCGGCTGCTCGAAGCAGCGATGCTGGCCGGCCCCTTACTCACGGACGGACTCGGCGACCTCCTCAGCATCGAAACCGAGTCAGACCCCGTACGCGCCGCGAAGCTCGCCTACAACGTTCTCCAAGGCGCGGGCGTCCGCATCTCCAAGACCGAGTTCGTCGCCTGCCCATCCTGCGGACGCACCCTCTTCGATCTCCAATCAACGACGCAGCGCATCCGTGCGCAGACCGGGCATCTCAAGGGCGTGAAGATCGCGATCATGGGCTGCATCGTGAATGGCCCAGGCGAAATGGCCGATGCAGATTTTGGATACGTCGGTGGTGCGCCAGGGAAAATCAACCTCTACGTCGGCAAGAACTGCGTGCAGTACAACGTGCCGCAGGCGGACGCCGACGCTCGGCTGATCGCGCTCATCCGCGAGCACGGCCGCTGGGTCGATCCGAGGCCCGCCTCCGCGTAGCGCGCCCGCCACCTCGGCGGTCACACCCCTGCAACCAAACAGTAACGTCGGCGTGACTACGCGCACCTTCGCGCAACACCCCCCGGACGTGAAAAATGAGGCAAACAAAAAAACGCGTAAGTTATCCGCAGCCCCGCTGTGAATAAGTTGGTAGAAAGTTGCCCTTGAAACGGATTTTCCGTTCCCCGTTAGTCATCGCCTTGTCACTTTTCCCCGACAGTTCCGGCTCCGGCCACTTGGTCTCTCCCCTCGCCACCTCCTGCGACGAGGCATTTTTCGTTAATTGCTATCCGTCAGTCATTAACGCAACGACGTCTGGGCTGATCTGCGCCTCCGCTCCCCTGGAGCATTTTCGCGCTCGCCCTCTCGGCCGGAGCAGGAGTAGGACTTCCTTCCGCAGCCTCGGCAGGCGCGGATGTGAATAAACCCGCCCCTGTTCCGTCCATGGCTCCCCCCGCCACGTCCACCTCCCTCTGGGAATCCGCGAAGAGCGACATCCGGTCGCTCTTCCCGGACGACGTGTTCAAGCTGTGGTTTGAGCCAATCACTTGCCTTGAGTCGACCCCGGACTCGCTCGTCCTGGGCGTGCCGACAGATTTCGCGGCGATCTGGATTCACGATAATTACCTCGATCTGATCGTGCAGCGACTCCGCCTGACCGCGGGCCGTGCCATCAGCGTGAAGCTGCGCAAGGCGGACTCCGCCCCGTCGGAAGGTGCAAATCGCATCTCCAGCGAAGCCAACCAGAGCGCAACACGCCTGCGTCCCGTCGCCCCGCGGCGGACGGGGCGTAGCGACGAGCGCAGTGCCGGGACCCCGGGCGGCGTCCTCAACCCGCGCAACACGTTCGAGACCTTCGTCGTCGGCAACAACAACCAGATGGCGCACGCGGCGTCGCTCGCGGTGGCGCAGGCACCGGCGCAGGCCTACAACCCGCTGTTCCTCTACGGCGACACCGGGCTGGGCAAGACTCACCTGATGCACGCGATCGGCCACGCGGTGCTGCGGAACAATCCGGAAGCTCGTGTCGCCTACCTCTCGACGGAGAAGTTCACCAACGAGTTCATCCAAGCCTTGCAGGAAAACGCGCTGACCCGGTTTCGGCAGCGCTACCGCAGCGTCGACGTGCTTCTGATCGATGACGTGCAATTCCTTGCCGACAAGGAACGCATCCAGGAGGAATTCTTCCATACGTTCAACGACCTGTTTGAGTCCGGGAAGCAGATCGTGCTGACCAGCGACCGTCGTGCCTCCGAGATCGCCAAGCTCGAGTCTCGCCTCGTCTCGCGTTTCGAGTGGGGCCTGCCCGCAGACATCCAAGCGCCCGACTACGAGACGCGCCTCGCGATCCTGCGCACCAAGGCCAACGCGCTGCGCTTCACCGCTCCGCCCGAGGTCCTGGCCTTCATCGCGCAGCATCTTTCCCGCAACATCCGCCGCCTCGAAGGCGCGCTGATCAAGGTTTCAAGCTACGCCGCGCTTACCGGACGCCCGCTCGACCTCGCCACCACCGAGGAACTGCTGAAGGACGTCCTGATGGAGCAGGCTCAGCACCAGCTCACTGTCGAGACGATCCAGAAGCGCGTCACGGAACACTACCAGCTGCGCATCGGCGACATGACGAGCAAGCGGCGGCCGAACAACATCGCCATCCCCCGCCAGATCGCGATGTACCTGGCCCGCACGCTGACCAAGCACTCGCTGCAGGAAATCGGTGATCTTTTCGGTGGCCGCGACCACGGCACCGTCATCCACGCCTGCAAGGCCGTGGAGAACATGATGGAACAGGACGCCTCCGTGCGCGGCAGCGTCGAGTTCCTCAAGGCGCAGCTTTCGCGCTGAGGCCGCCACCGCGCTCCCGCGCGATCGCCGCCGTTGCTCGTTCCGCCCCGCCCGCGCGGCGAACAGCGGAACCCTCGGCCTCACCGAGCGGGGCGTTGCATCCCGCCGCTTTCTCCGCATAGTCTGTTGTTCTGTCATGAAGCTCTCCCCCGAACAGTCCTCCGCCGTCTCTTCTTGGATCGCCGCCGGCGACAGCCTGTCCGCCGTCCAGCGCAAGCTGCGCGACGAGTACGCACTCTCGCTGACGTTCATGGAAGTGCGCTTCCTCGTCGACGACCTGAATCTCCAACTCAAGGACCCCGCTCCGAAGGTGAACGCGAGCGATGTCACCCAGGCCACTCCAGCCCCCTCCCCCGCCGCCACTCCGAGCGGCAGGCCGACCGCCCAAGGCGGTGACACCGGAGCCACGGCGATGGGAGAGGACGAAGGCTACGCCGACGAGGCGCCTCCGGCCGATGGCACCCTCCCACCGGAGGACGAGACTCCCGGCGAGGCATCGTCCGTGACGGTCGATGTCGACAAGGTGACGCTCCACCCGGGTGCGCTCGCCAGCGGCACGGTGACCTTCAGCGACGGCGTGAGCGCCAAGTGGATCATCGACAACTACGGTCGCCCCGGATTCACGGAGATCAGCCAGCCGGGCTACCGCCCGAAGCCCGCAGACGCGCAGGCGTTCATGCAACAACTCAGCGTGGAACTGCAGAAGCGCGGATTCTAAGCACCGCCGTCACCTGCGCCCGCCAGCAGCGCGCGGAACTGGGACTCGTCAATCACCGCCACGCCCAGCGTGCGCGCCTTCTCCAGCTTGGATCCAGCCTCCTCGCCGGCGAGGACGTAACTGGTCCTTTTGCTCACGCTGCCGCTGACCTTCCCGCCAGCGGCCTCAATGAGTGCCGTCGCTTCCTCGCGGGTCAGCCCAGGGAGGGTCCCCGTCAAAACGAACGTGCTGCCCGCCAGCGCGGTGCCCGTGACGATCTTTTCCTCCGGTGGGATCGGCTGCACGCCGGCCGACCGCAGGCCGTCGACCAGCGCCCGGTGCCCAGGCTCGGCAAAAAAGCCGACGATCGCGCGCGCCATGGTCGCGCCGATCCCCGCGATCAGGCTGCCGCCCTTCGCGTCGAGAAACTCTCCCAGCGTCGCGCCAGCCAACGCCTCAAGGCTTCGAAAGCGCGCGGCGAGGTCCTTCGCCGCAGCCGCACCCACATGCGGAATACCTAGGCCATGGACGAAGCGCCAGAGTTCCGCGCGCTTGCTCGCCTCGATCGCCGCCAGCAGTTTGTCCGTCGATTTCTCCACGCTCTTGCCCAGCCCGAGAAGGTCGTCGCGGCGCAGCCGATAGATGTCCGGAACCGAACGTACCCAACCGCGCTGCACCAGCGTCTCCGCCATCGCCTCACCCAGCCCCTCGATGTCAACGCACGCCTTCGAAGCAAAGTGCTGGACGCGACGCCGCACCTGCACGACGCAGGAGGGATTCGGGCAACGCGTCGCCACCTCCCCCTCGTGCTTCACCACCGCCGCGCCACACGCGGGACAGGAGGTCGGAAACAGGTACGGGATGCACTCCGGACGACGACGGGCAAGGTTGACCCCGATGACCGCGGGAATGATCTCCCCTGCCTTCTCGACCCACACGGTATCGCCCTCGCGAATGTCCTTCCGCGCGATCTCGTCAGCGTTGTGCAGCGTCGCCCGCGACACCGTGGTCCCGGCAAGCTGCACGGGCTCCAGCTCTGCGACCGGCGTCAAAACGCCCGTTCGGCCCACCTGAAGCGTGATTGATCGCAGCAGCACCTCCGCGCGTTCGGGCGCAAACTTATACGCGCACGCCCAGCGCGGCGACAGCTTCCGGGCGCGCTCGCCTTCGCCGCGGAAGCCCGCCTCGCGCTGCTGCCCAAAGTCGTTCAGTTTCACCACCGCACCATCCGTCGCGTAGGGAAACTCCGCCCGCCCGGCGTCCAGCGCCCGGATCGCCGCCCAGACCTCGTCGATCCCGCGCGCGCGCACGACCGACGCCAGTCCAGGCAGGCCCCAGGCGCGCACCGCACGGTGCCAGTCAACCTGCGATGAAACGAGGTGAGCGGGCCGGCACGCGCCGAGGCCGTAGAGCACGACTTCGAGGCGCCGCTCGGCCACCAACGCGGAATCGAGCAGCTTCAACGTGCCGGCCGCGAGGTTGCGCGGATTCGCGTAGCGCTCGAGCCCGAGCTCATCCTGCTCCTCGTTGATGCGATTAAACTCTTCGAACCGGAGGTAAATCTCGCCGCGAATCTCCACAAAGTCGGGCACTGGCGCCTCGCCCTCCGCCGCGTGCAAGCGGTGCGGAAGAGACTGAATCGTCCGCACGTTGGCCGTGACATCATCCCCTTCCTCGCCATCGCCACGGGTGATCGCCTGAACGAGGCGCCCGTGCTCGTAGATCAGACTGATCGAGGCGCCGTCGATCTTCGGTTCGATCGTGTACTCCAGCGGTTCGCGGCCGATCACGCGGATGAGGCGTGCATCGAATTCGCGTAGCTCGGTCTCGTCGTAGGTGTTCTCCAGCGTCGTCATCGCCGACGCATGCCGCGCCCGCACGAAGCCTTGCGCCCGGTCGTCCCCAATCCGCCGGGTGGGTGACTCGTCTCCGACCGCGAGCGCCTCCGCCGGAAAGACCCGCTCAAGGTCCGTGAGTTCACGCCTCATCCGGTCGTAGTCGAAGTCACTGATCTCCGGGCGCGCCTTCCGGTAATAGAGCTCGTCGTGACGACTCACCTCGGTCCGGAGCTGGCGGATGCGGTCTTGTGCCTCGGCAGGAGTCATGGCGGAGCAACAGTTGAGGCCTCCGTCGGCGCGTTTTCAATCCGCGCTTTGCGGCATAATGAACGGACTGGGGCCTCCAGCAGGCGCCGATAGGCCGCCCAGCGCGCGTAGGCCACCACCGCCACGAGGGCGCCCGCGGTGTCCGCCACCCAATCTGCCCAATCCATGGTGCGACCTGGCGTGAAGCTCTGATGCCACTCATCGGTGGCGCCAAAGAGCGAAACCACCACCACGGCGAGCCAGACCCGCGAAGGCGGGAGCACGCGCACCGTCAGCGTCGCCAACAAACCAAAGGCGGCGAAGTGAACCACCTTGTCACTTCCCGGCGCGCCCACCCCGGGCACATGACTCTGGCTGGAGGCGAAGACGATCGCGGCCGCGAGTGCGAGCGGGTACGCCCAGCGCACCCGCCCCGACGACCGACTCTTGCCTCGTTGCCCGGACTGCATGACGCAAGGTTGGTGTAACCGGGGCAGGCGGCGCAAGCGACCTTCTACGGCTCGGTTCCTCGCGCGCTGCCCGGGACCGTTGCGTCCCGATTCACGCGTCAGGCGGGGTGAATCCCCGCCGCAGCGTGTTCTCGGCAATCACGCGCGGGAAGAGGAAGTTTTCGAGGTACTCCGGCCCTCCGGCCTTCGTGCCCCCTCCGCTCATGCGGAAGCCGCCGAAGGGATGGCGTTGCACAATCGCACCGGTGCATCCGCGATTCAGGTAAAGGTTTCCCACCAGAAACTCCTCCTGCGCCCGCGCCAGCGCCCGCGGACTGCGCGAGAAGAACCCTCCGGTCAGCGCATAGTCGGAGTCATTCGCGAACGCGAAGGCTTCATCCAGCGTCCGTGCGCGCAACACGGCCAGCACGGGCCCAAAGATCTCTTCACGCACAATCGCGTGCTCGGGTCGGCAGCCAGTAAACACGGTCGGTGGTACATAGTAACCGCCACTCGCCACGCACGCTTCGTCCAGCGTGCCCTGCCACGCGAGCATGGCCTCGCGCCGGCCTTTCTCGATGTACCCGAGGATCGAGCGGCGCGCCGCGTCGTCGATCACCGGATTGATGAACGTTCCGGGATGCTTCGGATCACCGATGCGCAGGGTCGAACACGCCGCGAGGAAGCGTTCGAGAAAGGCATCGTGAATGCCGTCGAGCAGGATCAGGCGCGAGAGTGCGGAGCACTTCTGCCCAGCATAGCCGAACGCCGAGTGCAGCGCCGCCGGGATCGCCTCGTCCAGGTCCGCATCGTCGTCGATGATCATGGCGTTCTTACCTCCCATTTCACAGACGACCTTCTTGAGGTTCATCTGTCCGGGAAGTGTCTGACCCGCCCGGGCCCAGATGTCGCAGCCAACCCGGCGAGAGCCAGTGAAGGCGACAAAGTCCACGCGCGGATGGGCCACGAGATGGGCGCCGGCCGCCGCTCCAGAGCAGGGCAGGAAGTGCACCGCTCCCGGAGGCACGCCCGCCGCGAGGAGAATCTCCATGAGTACCGCACCGATGACCGCGGTCTGCTGCGCTGGTTTGATGATCACACAGTTGCCCGCGACCAGCGGCGCGACGGTCAGTCCTGCAAGGATCGCGAGGGGGAAATTCCACGGAGCCACCGCCACCCCCACCCCACGCGGAGTCCAGCGCTGCACGCAGTGCTCACCAGGCACGCGCTGGGTCAGCGTGGCTCGGTCGCGTCGCCGCATCTCCGCGGCATAGTACCGCAGGAAGTCGATCGCCTCCGAGGTGTCGCCGTCGGCCTCTGTCCAAGGTTTGCCTGCCTCAAGAATGAGCAGCGCATTGAGTTCGACGCGGCGGGCCTCCATCAGGTCCGCCGCACGGTCGAGGTAGCCCGCCCTCACCTCCACGGGTGTGCGCCTCCATTCGGGAAAGTACGCCGCCGCCGCGGCCACCGCAGCCTCCGCATCCGCGGCGTTTCCTTCCGTCCAGTAACCGATGATCTGAGACGGATTCGCCGGGTTTACCGAGGTGCGAAGGGGACGGTCCACGACGGGGCGTCCGTTGATCACGCACGGCCAGCGCCGGCCGAGACGATTGGCCGCGTAGTCCGCGATTGCGCCGGCTTGCCGTTCGCGATGCGCCGCCACGGAGAAGTCGAGGTTCGCCGCGTTGGTGAAGGGGATCGGCTCGAGCACCGACGGACCCGAAGGCCGGACGGCGGGGGCGACGTCCGCGCGAGACAGCAAGCCGACGGGATTGGCGAGCAGCTCTTCCGAGGAGGCTTCACCCAAATGCCGGCGGCGAATGAAGCCTTCGTTACTGGTATTCTCCAGCAGGCGTCGCACGAGGTACGCCATGCCCGGGAGCAATTCGCCGATCGCGCAATACTCGCGGACCCGACGCCCCTGCTGGAGCAAGGCACTCTTTAACTCGTCCGCCATGCCGTACAGCGCCTGAAACTCATAGGCCCGCGGGTCCACGCCTAGCCGCTCCGCCTGTGCCATCGCATGCGCACAGGAACGGACGTTATGCGACGCGAACGCCGGCTGGATCACGTCGATATTCTCGAGCAGAATCACCGAGAGTCGTTCGAAGTTCGCATCCGACTCCGCCTTGCGGGTCCACACCGGTACCGGCCAGCCGCGCTGGCGCGCCATCACGGTCTCGTAGTCCCAGTACGCACCCTTCACGAGGCGCACACCGATCAGACGCTTTCGACTCCGCGCCCACGCGATCAAGTCGCGCAGGTCGCGTTCGCTGTCACGCAAGTAAGCTTGCAGGGCGATTCCGGCCGCGGGCAGATGGTGGAATTCCGGCTCCTCGAGGATCGAACGGAACAGCGCCAGCGTGAGGTCCTTCAGCCGGTAGCTTTCCATGTCGAAATTGATGAACGCACCCACCGCCGCCGCGCGGCGCAGGATCGGCCGAAGCCGCTGCTTCAAGGCCGCCAGCGAGGTCTCCGGATCGGCGGGTTGGACGTCAGGCGTGAGAGCCGAGATCTTCACCGAGAGATTGAGCCGCGGCAGCGCCGCGCCACCGGGTCCGCAATCACTCGACGCGGGGGAGGACTCGTCCGCCAACGCTGCGGCCATTGTATCGAGCACCTCAAGATTGCGGGCGAGGAAGTGATCCGCCTCGGCCTCGCTGATCACCGCCTCGCCGAGAAGGTCAATGGTCGTGGCCAAGCCGCGCGCGGCGTTGGCCCGCACCCGTTCGACGAGTTCGGTCGGCGTCTCCCCCGCGACAAACTCCTGGGCCAGTGAGACGATATTCGCCTTCACGGGAGCTGCCACCAGGGCGGGGGCGAACGATGAGGCCGCGAGCCCCGCCTTTAGGGCGGGATGGAGCGCCACGGCTTGATCACCCAGGTACTCTTGCAGATGGCGGACGATCTCGGCGTTCGTCTTGAGAACGGGCAGAACGTCAACGAAACGGAACAGCTGCGTCTTGAAGGCGGGGTCGGCCAACGACCATTCCATGATCTTCGCAAACGCACCCTTCTTGGAGAAGAGCGACGGCGGCGGACATGCGGCCATCGCCGCGAACAAGTCAGCGCCGAGCGTCCGAATGCGGGCTTCAAGGGTGGCGTCCGGCACTTCGAACGACGTTGGGGCGGGGGCGGGGGCTTGCATGCTCGACCTTCGCCTGCTGCACATGGCCTGCGCAACCGGGTGCCCGCCCAGCCGGGGCGCGTGGTGGATGAAGTTATTGCAGCTAGTGCGACCACTGATAACCGACGACTCCAGCCGCCGAATCCTTGCGAGAGCGCGGCGGGATCCTCGCGGGGTTGCGTCACGGACGGTTCCGATCTCCTTTGGAAACTGGCCATGAAGACCCTTGGGCTCATCGGCGGCATCGGTTGGGAATCCACCGCGCTGTACTACCGCCTCATCAACGAGGAGGTGCGCAACCGCTTTGGCAGCCTGCACTCGGCCCCGATGATCGTGAACAGTCTGGAGTTCCAGACCTTGGATGCGCAAGTGAAGGCCAATCGCTGGAACGATGCCGCGGCCTCACTGGCCGACGCGGCCCGGACGCTTGAGCGGGCGGGGGCGGAGGCGCTGCTGCTCTGTTCGAACCAGATGCACTACGTCTTTGAGGCCGTGGCCAGCGCCGTCGCGGTTCCCGTACTACACCTCGGCGACGCGGTGCTCGCGGAGGCTCGGGCCGCGCGGATGAATCGCATCGGGCTTATCGGCACCCGGTTTACGCTCGAGCACGATTTTCTCCTCGAGCGCGCTGCGGCGGGCGGCAGCGGGCGCCGTCTCCCCGTCACCGTGCTGCTCCCCGACCCCGCTGACTTTGCCGCGCTGGATCACATCATCTACGGCGAGCTCTGTCGCGGACTGGTGCGCGAGGAATCACGGGCCGTGGTTCTCCGCGTTGCACGCAGCCTGCGGGCCCACGGCGCGCAAGGGATCGTCCTCGCCTCCTCGGAACTCGCCCTGCTGCTGCGCTCCGACGATTTTGCCCTACCCCTGCTCGATAGCACCGAGCTGCACGCGCTCGCAGCAGTGCGCTGGGCCGTGGAGCCGCAACCCAAGTCCGCCCGCTCGGCACGCCCAGCATCCGCTTCCGCGCCATCGCGGACCAAGCCACACCTTCGCTGATGTCCTCCTGTCCCTTTCACTCGCTCGCGGATGCTCCTCCCGCTGCTCCCATGGCAGCGGTCGATCTGGAGGCCGAGCTGGCCTTTCTCGGGGAAGCGCACCGCGGAACGATGCCCGAGCCGCGGCGGGAGGAAATCGAGGCCGCGCTCGCCGCCGGGCGGCCCGCTCCCCTCACCTCCGCGGAACTCACCTGGGCCGGTCGCATCGCCTGGCGCAATCACTCGCGGTGCATTGGCCGTCTGCACTGGCGTAGTCTCGTCGTGCGCGACTGCCGAACGTTGTCCTCACCCGACGACATGGCCGAGAGCCTGCGCGAGCATCTGCGGCTGGTGCAGGAGGGCGACAGCGTGCGATCCATCCTCACGGTGTTCGCTCCGCCGACGACGCGCGGTGGTCCCGCACCGCGCATCTGGAATCCGCAGCTCTGCGGCTACGCGGGCTATCGTCAGGCCGATGGCTCCATCCTCGGCGATCCCGCCAACGAACGTCTGACTGCCTTCGCGTGTCGCCTCGGCTGGCGCCCGCCTCGCCAGCCGGGCGCATTCGATCTGCTACCGTGGATTCTCTCTGGACCAGATGGCTCGCCCCAACTGGTCCCCCTCCCCTCCGAGGCCGTCCGCCAAGTTCGGCTGCGTCATCCGCGGCTGCCGTGGTTCGAGGACCTAGGCCTGCGCTGGTACGCCGTCCCGATCATCAGCGGCATGCGGTTCCGGGCGGCGGGGACTGATTTCACCGCCGCGCCCTTCAACGGTTGGTACATGGGCACGGAAATCGGCGCGCGTAATCTCGCGGATCCGCACCGCTACCACCAGTTGCCCCGCATCGCCACTCGCCTGGCCCTCGACACCACGGATCCACGCAGCCTCTGGAAGGACCGCGCCCTTCTCGAATTGAACGAGGCCGTGCTCCACTCCTACGCCGCCGAAGGCGTGAAGCTGGTGGATCACCACACCGCCTCCGACGAGTTCATGCGCTTCCTCGACCGGGAGAAAGAACTGGGCCGCGAAGTGTCGGCACGTTGGGACTGGATCGTCCCGCCGATCTCCGGTGCCGCCACGGCGGTCTTCCACACCGCACTCCAGGAATTTCCCTGCACGCCGGACTTTCACGGACAGCCCTCGCCGTTCACGACACCGACGATGCCAGAAACCTGTCCACGCTAGCAGAATCGGAGCAAAAGCAAATCCGCTGCGGAAAAATGGTCGGGCCGGCGAGATTCGAACTCGCGACCTCTTGCACCCCATGCAAGCGCGCTACCAGGCTACGCTACGGCCCGAAACAAGAGAGGGTCAGAGAGGCCCAAGCGGCGCTCGCTGGCAAGCGTCATTTTCACCCGGGGAACGGCCGACGGGAGGAGCCTCGTGTGTCCGATTACAAAACCGGGGGCACTGCGCACGACTTCATGATCGTCGGTATGGGGTTTTCCACTTAGGATCGATTCATGAAAACGATCCTAACCCCGGTCGATTTCTCGGCCCCGAGTGATCAGGTCGCCGACACTGCCGCAGCCTTGGCGCGCGTACATCAAGGCCGCGTTGTTCTGCTCCACGTGGTGCAGCCTCCCATCGTGACCGTCGACTACGGTGTCGGCATCGACAATCTGCAGGAGATCCTCGTGATGAGCGAAAAGGCCGCGGCGAAGAATCTCGAGCGGCTCCGCGATCGTCTCGCCACCGGCGGACTCGTGGTCGAGACGTCACTCGTCACCGGCGCCCCGATCCCCCACATTCTCAAGGCCGCCGATGAGCAGCAGGCAGACTTCATCGTGATGGGGTCGCATGGCCACACCGCCTTCTACGACTTCCTGGTCGGCAGCACCGCCCACGGCGTGCTGAAGTCGGCCCCGTGCCCGGTCGTAATCCTGCCGCGGCGCAAGCACACCGTTTAGTCCGACTGGCCCGCGGCCGCGCTTGCCGCACTTCGTCCCCTTCGGCACCTTCGGGTTCGCATGCCGCCGCCCGATGATTCGATGCTCCGCGTCCGCCGCCAGCGGGTCGCCGCCGCCCTCCGTCCCGTGCTTGGTGACGCAGTGCTCTTGGTGCACGCCGGAACCGCTGTTCCGCTTCCCGAGAACACCGACCAATCGTATCCCTTTTTCTCACACATCGAGTACGTCTATCTGGCCGGGGGCGAAGGTGAGCGGGGACTGGTTGCTTTCGATCCCGCAGCGCCAGACCGCGAGGCATGGGAAACCTTCGTCCCAGCGCTGACCGAGAGCGAGCGGGTCTGGGAGGGCCGCACGCAGTCGGTCGGCACGCTCCTGCTTCACCTGCCAAGCTGGCTCGCCGCCCGCGCCGGTCGGCCAGTCGTCCATTTGGGAGCGCGTCCCGACGACCCGCCCATGGATGCCCGGACGATGAGCGTCCGCGAACACCTGCGCCATGCGCGACGTCCCAAGGACGCTGACGAACTGCGCCTGCTGCGCGACGCGGCCGCCTGCACCGCCGCCGGCTACGCGCGCTTACCCGCGCTGCTGCGACCGGGAGTGACCGAGCGCGGGATCCAGATCGAGCTCGAAGCCGAATTCCAGCGCGCCGGCGGCAGTGGCACCGGCTACGGCACAATCGTCGGCGCCGGCAGCAACGCGGCCATACTCCACGTCTCACCGTCGGAGCGGGTCCTGAGCGAGGGCGACTTCGTCCTCGTCGACGCCGGCGCCCGCGTGGGCCGGTACGTGTGCGACGTCACGCGCACCTACGTGGTCGGCGCTGCCCCCAGTCCGTTTCAACGTGATCTCCACGCACTCGTGGCTTCCGTAATGCACCGAGCCATCGCTCGCTGCGTTCCTGGCCAGGAGTGGCGCGAGATCCATCTGGCGGCCGCGGAAGACATCTGCACCGGGCTGGTCGCACTCGGCCTGATGCGCGGCACGCCCTCGGAGTTGGTCCAACGCGAGGCCCATACCCTGTTCTTTCCCCACGGCCTGGGACATCTGGTCGGCCTCGGCGTCCGCGACGCAAGCGGAACCCTCCCCGGCCGAACCGCCGATCCTCGACCCGCACTCCGGACGCTCCGCTGCGACCTGCCGCTCGCCGAGGGATACGTGATCACGGTGGAGCCAGGGATCTACTTTATCCCGGCGCTGCTCGAGGATCCACGCCGGCGCGAACGCTACGCCGACTGCGTCCGCTGGGATCGCGTGGATCCGTTGCTCACGCTGGGCGGCGTGCGTCTTGAAGAGAACGTGCTGATCACCTCCGGCGCACCCGAGGTCCTGACCGCCGCCATCCCGCTCTCGCTGTCACTCTAGGCGGCATCCCGCTCCGGTGCGGTCCACACACCGCGCATGCCGATCCCCACGATCGCCAGCGAGGCGAGGGAACTCAGCGGCATCAGAACCGCGGCGACGAGAGGGTTCATGCGGCCAGAAACGGCCAGCCCGACGGCAAGCAGGTTGTACGCGACCGAGAAGACGAGGAGCGCCACCTGCGTCCGGCGACGCGCATCATTGATCCGAAACAGCGCGGCGACACCCGATAGACCCTTTCCAAGGTAGTAGAAATCCGCTTTGTCTGCGAGGACGCCGCGGTGAATCACCGGCGTACCGCGGCACCACGCGCGGTCGAAGGCGAGGCTGTCATTCGCGCCGTCACCGAGCATCAGGGCCTCCCCACCCGCCAGCGCGTCCGCACGTTCAGCTTTGTCTTGAGGCGAGAGCTCGCCCAACGCTCGCTCAGAGGGGATTCCCAACTGCGCGGCGAGTCGCCCCACGGCCGCGCCATGGTCTCCACTGAGAATTGAGCACGTGAGTCCGCGGGCCGCCAACGCATCCATCACCGCGCGGGCATCGGGACGTACCGCATCCGCAAAAAGAAACCGGGCGACGACCCGGCCCGACCGCGCCAAGACCGTGCTCGTCTCGCCCTCCTGCTGCACTGGGGAACTGCGCCATCCCTCACGACCTAGGGACCACTCACCCGCCTCCACTCCGTAACCCACCGTTTCCCTCACGCGGCCAAGATCGACCGCCGTCACGCCACGCGCCAGCAAGGGACCCGCCAGCGCTTGCGCCACGGGATGCGGGTTGTCGCTCACCAAGGTCAGCAGCGCCCCCTGCACCTCCGCCGGCAGAGCCACCAACATCTCGGGCGCACGCAGAATCGGCGCCTCCAACGTGAGCGTTCCCGTCTTGTCGAAGATGACGCGTCGGATTCGCCCGAGCCGGGCAAACACTCCCGACTCTCGCACAAACACTCCGCGACGCCGCAGGGCTACGATCGCCATTTCCCCCGCGAGGGGGACCGCGAGTCCAATCGCACAGGGACACGAAACGACCAGCACCGCGGTCACCACCGACCACGTCCGCGCCGCATCGCCGCTGAGTAGGGCCCAAACCACGCCCGAACCAATCGCAATCACGAAAATCCCCACAAGGTACCCACGGATGATGCGCTCCAGCACGGGATCACGATCCGCCTCGCGCTCGACCGGTCGGAGCAATCGCGACAGCAGGGATTCTCCCCACGGCTGCAGCGCTTCAACGGCGATGGCGCTTCGGCTGAGCAGCACGGCGCCTGCCGGTACGCGCTGGCCCGGCTGGAAAACGCGCGGCGCCGACTCGCCGTTGATCGAAGCCAGCGAGAATTCGGCGGCGACGGCCTCCAACCGCGACTCCACGGCCAGAGTCTGCCCAGGCGCCACCTCGAAGCGCTGACCGGCGCGCAATTCCTCCGGTGCAATCGACCGCCCCGCTCCAACTGGCCCGAGCAGGCGCACGCGCGGGGGCTTGGGCTGCCGGGCGAGCAGCCGGCGACGGTTCCGGTCGACGGCTGCGACCTGCGCCCAGCGACCGACCAACATCAGAACGATGAAGGATCCGACGAAGTCGAAGTAGATCAGTCGCTCATCGCCCACCACCCAGCCATAGAGCGAACCCGCAAATGAACCGATGATGCCCACCGCGATCGGCAGATCGATGTGCATCGCGCCGATGCGCAGGGCGCGCCAGGCCCGCTCGATGAAGTAGAGTCCACCCGTGAGAAACGAGAGCGTGGCGAAGCCCATCGCCAGCAACCCAAACAGCCGCGCATACGCAAAGTCGGGGGCCATCCCGAAATACGTCGGGAGAGTGAACAACATGATGTTCATCGCAAACGCGGTGCCGAGGCCGATCCGTCGCGCAAGCATCCGCGACTCCGCGCGGTCGCTCTCGCCGGACGGATCCACGGGGCCGACGAGATAGTTGAAGGCCTGCAGCCGACGGCCAAATCCGGCGGCATCGAATTCACCGTTCGCCCACCGGAGACGCATCTGACCAGTCTGGGCGTTCACTCCAATCCATCGCAGGCCGGGCTCCGAGCGCGCCAATCGTTCGATCAGCCACACGCAGGCGGCGCAGGAGATACCCTGGATTCCGAGGGTCATCTCCACCGCGCCATCGCCCGATGCCCGCTCGGCACCCTGCTGCAACTCACGGAGCCACTCATAGTCGCGGCTCTCAAAGACCGCCGGATCCACTGGCACGGTGATCGTGTCCTTGAACTTGTAGTAATCATCCAAACCCTGCTCGCGCACCAGTCGATGGACGTACTCACAGCCCGCGCAGCAGAACTCCGCCTCAGGTGGATTCGGCGCTCCGCAATGGCGGCATTGGGGCGTGGTCGTCCGGCGCGAGGATCCGGGCAACGCATCACGGGCGGCAGAAATCGCCGCGCCGTCGGGGAGAAAGGAGTCCACGATCGTACCCATGACTAGAAGCAGACGAATGCTCCCGGATCGGGAGCCGCGAAACCGAACGCCGCGCGAGCGCGCCACGCCACCAGCAAGGCCGCGCTGAGCGCCAGGCCGAACTGAAGGCGCGCCAAACCGGTGCTGCCGAGGTGCCGCCGCAGCCAGCCCATCTGCGCCTGCGCGATCCAGAGGAGTGGAACAGTGCCGAGTCCGAACGCGAGCATCCACTCCGCCCCCCGCAACGCCGAACCGGCAAACGTGGCCATCGCGATGACGAGATAGAGCGGAGCGCAGGGCAAGAGCGGCGTTGCTGCACCGACCAACGCCGAGCCACCCACCGGACCGAGGCGCCGGGCCACACCGGGGAGCGCCAGCGATAGCCGCGCCAGGACGGCTGGCTTGGGTAAGCGACGATCCAGTCGCAGCGCCAAGGCGAGGAGCAACACCACGAGGAACCAGGGCGCCCACTGCGCCACGCCGTGGCCAAGCCACTCCAACGGTACCCGCCCCACCCCACCCGCCACCGCTCCCAGCGAGCCATAGGCAGACAAGCGTGCCACGTGGTAAACGGAGCGGGTCAGCGCCGCATCGGACTCGGACCCGCGAGGACCTCCCAGCATGCACGCCAGCGGCCCACACATGCCCGCGCAGTGCAGGCTCGTCGCCAATCCAGCGAGGAACGCGGCCGTCGAGGAGTCGATCGGGGGAAGTGTCATCGGGTGCCTTCCGTCCGCTGGACCGGAATGAACTGCGTCTGAGCGCGGTCGGCCGCAACGAACAACGCGGTCCACGCGAGGGCCAGCAGCAGGAATCCCCCTGCCACCGCCAGCCACATCAGCCGAGCCGTCTGCCGAGCCAGCGGGGCCGCCGCGTCCGCTACCCCTCTCGCGCTGGCTGACGAGGCACGGGATGGTACATCCTTGGAGACGCTCATGGTCTGCCTCCTGCACCGGGCTTGCCGGATGCCCGCGCGTCCTCCGCGTGAAGGAGGTCGGCCTCCGGACCGACGAACTCAACACGGCGCTTCAACTCGAACGAGCGACGCTGATCCCGGACCTCGATGTCGACGTGGAACTGGCCTTGGTAATCCCCCCGAGACTGCCGCAGCACCAGCGGCTGCACAATCTCGCCCAGCGCCGGCACCTCCACCGGCTGTTCAAATCCGGTTCGTGTCACTCCTCTCGGCACGTCGTCGATCTCGACCTCGAACGTGACGGGGGCTCCCTGCTTGTTGACGATGCGGACCATGAACTGATTCCGCACGCTCTCGGCATCGAGGAAGAAAGGTGAACCGATCATTCGCGTGACGCTCATTGCTGCCGGACGCACCGTCGACAGTGCCCACGACGCGACGCCGATCCCAGCGCACAGCAGGATGCTATAGAGGACGGTGCGGGGCCGAATCCAACGCGTGGCTCGGCCCGCGAGGGCCACCTGCGAGGTATAGCGGATCAGCCCGCGCTCGCGCTCGACCTTGTCCATCATCTCGTCGCACGCATCGATGCAAGCCGTGCAGGACACACACTCGATCTGCAAACCCTGCCGAATGTCGATGCCCGTCGGGCAAACCTGGACGCAGCGCCGACAATCGATGCACGCCCCTGCGTCGGGCGTACCCACTTTCCCCCGCGGCTCGCCGCGAGCCGAGTCGTACGCGATGACGAGCGAGTGGTCGTCGATCAGAGCGCTCTGGAGCCGACCGTACGGGCAGATCACAATGCAGAGCTGCTCCCGGAACCAGGAGAAGTTGAAGTACAGAATACCACTCGCAATGAAGACGAACAGGAACGCACTCCAGTGCTCGCCCGGCGCCTCATGCATCATCGCCCACAGCGCCGGCAGCGAGACGAAGTACGAAAGAAATACGTGCGCGACGCCGGCTGAAATCAGGAAAAAAAGGCCGTGCTTGAACACGCGCCGGCCGACCTTCTGGACCGACCACGGCGCCTGATCCAGCGCGCGACGCGCCACCGCGTCGCCTTCCAAGAGGGCTTCCACCCGACGGAACACGTGCTCGAGGAAGACCGTCTGGGGACACGCCCAGCCACACCACACCCGCCCGAGCAACGCCGTGACGTAGAAGAGCGTGAACGCGAGCCCGGTGATCACAAAGAAAAGCAACCACGCATCCTGAAACGCCAGCGTGGCGCCGAACAGGTGGAACCGACGCCCCGCGATATCGAGGAACACCGCCGGCGCCCCGTTGATCGGAATCCATGGCAACGCGACGTAGAACGCGATCAGCGCATAGGCGGACCACAGGCGCGCACGCGCGAAGCGGCCCTTCACGGAGGACGGATGGAGAAACACCCGCGATCCATCGGCCGCGATCGTCGTGACCGAGTCGCGGGTAGGCTTGGGCGGAAGCGAAGTCGAGGCCATGGTGGGGAAGGCCCGCGGGGGTGAGTCTCGGCGACGCCGGGAGGGGGGTTCAGGGCCACCCGGCGTCGGAGCCGTGGGAAATAGAGGTTACTTTGTCGCGAGAGCGAGGTCGGCCGGAGGTGTGTGATGACTGAGAATGAAGGCCAGCACCTCTGAAACTTTTCTCGGCCCGAGGATCGGTCCCCAGGCCGGCATGCCCTTGGTGAGAACGCCCTCGTTCACCACCTTCAGCATCTGCGTCGGCTGCGCACCATGCACCCAGACCGCGTCGACGAGGCTGGGTCCAATGCCGCCGATGAGGGTGGCGTGGTGACAACTCGCGCACGTCGCGTTGAACGTCGCGCGACCGGCATCGACGAACACCGCATTCCGGCTCATCTTCCACAGCGAAGCATCGTCGAACGCGGCGTTGGCCGCGAGCTTCTGTGCTTCGACCTGGGCGAGATGCTGGTCGATCTTCGCCCCATCACTCGTCGAAAGGCCAGACTGCTGGAAATACATCCAGTAGCCGATCCAGAAGACGATGGTCGCGTAGAACGTCAGCAGCCACCAGTTCGGCAGCCGCTTGTCGTACTCCTGAATGCCATCGTAGGTATGCGGCCGGAGCGGATCCTCGCCGGGCGTCGGCGAGGCAGGAGGGGGAGCATCGGGAGACTTCATGAGGGATCCTCGAAAGGCAGCCGCGCTTGGCGTTCAACCTGCTCGGGCTTCATCCGCAAGGCCTGTCGGCCGATCGCGAAATAGACGGTCGCGGAGACGACGAAGGAAATCAGCGGGAAGATGGAAACCCAGTGGTCGAAGAGAAGGCGGCGGAACATGGCGGGAAAGGCGGTGGGGTGATCAGGGCTGCAGTGCGGCCGTCCGCGGAGCGACGGTCTCGTACTTGCCGAGCCGCTGGAGGTAGGCGATCAGGGCGACAATCTCGCGGTCCGGCGCGGTCAGTTGCTGGGTCGCCTTGAGTTCGTCGGTGATGGTCTTCGCCTGCGCCTCGACGCTGGCCTGCACGTCAGCGGGAGACATCGCCGGATAGGGCACGGCGAGCATCCGCTGTACATTCAGCTTGCCGTAGAGCGAAGCGACATCGGTGCGGTTCGTGTACAGCCATGGATAGGCCGGCATGTTGGAGCCGGGCGAGGTCGCGCGCGGGTCCGCCATATGGACGAAATGCCAGGCGGCGTTGTACTTCCCGCCCACGCGGGCGAGGTCGGGGCCACTGCGGCGGGAGCCCCACTGGAAAGGATGATCGAACAGCGACTCGCCCATGCGCGAATAGTCGCCGTAGCGGAGTACATCCGGCACCATCGTGCGGATCATCTGGGAATGGCAGTTGTAGCAACCCTCGCGGACATAGATATCGCGTCCGGCGAGCTCGAGTGGCGTGTACGGCGTGGCGATGCGGTCCTCCATGTTCTGCGCCTTGTTCACCACGACCGTGGGAATGATCTGGATCAGGCCACCGGCCGCGACCGCGACGAAGGTGAGAACTGTGAAGGACGCCGCGCTGACGAGCAGGCGCTCGTGCCAGCCGGCCCAGCGCGTGCCGCGCGTGGCAAAGTGAGCGACTGCGAGGATCGCCGAAATCGCCCCACCGAAGAGACCGACGATCTGCAGACCCGGTCCGCCAAACATCCAGACGCAAGCGAAGAGCGTCCCCAGGGCTGAGAAGACAACCGGTGGATTGAAGAGCGTGGTCGCTGCACCCAGACGCTCCTCCTGTGGTACGGCGCTGCGGGCGAAGACCTCGATCGTTCCGTCAACCGGCTGCGCACCTCGGATCGTGCGCACGAGGTTGTACGCCATGATGAGGAAGCCGACCAGATACAGCCCGCCTCCGATCAAGCGCATCAGCATCATCGGCCGGATCGTGTTCAACGTATCGAGGAAATTCGGGTACGCCAGGACCGACCCGCCCTCCGTGGTGGCGTTAAGCATCAGACCTTGCGTGATGCCCGAGGTCCACATCGCGGCGACGTAGAGCAGGATGCCCACCGTCCCGAGCCAGAAGTGCAGGTTGGCGAGGCCCACGGAGTGCAGCGGGCGGTTCCACAGGCGCGGGAGCAACCAGTAGATCATGCCGGCGGCCATGAAGCCATTCCAGCCGAGGGCACCGGAATGCACATGGCCAATGATCCAGTCGGAGTAGTGCGCCAACGCGTTGACTGATTTAATCGACAGCAGCGGCCCCTCGAACGTCGCCATGCCGTAAAACGTCACCGCAGCCGCGAAGAACTTAAGCACCGGATCGGTGCGCAGCTTGTGCCACGCGCCGCGGAGAGTCAGCAGACCGTTGAGCATGCCGCCCCAGGACGGAGCCCACAGCATGAGCGAGAACGTCATGCCCAGCACCTGCAGCCAGTTCGGGAGCGCGGTGTTCAGCAAGTGGTGGGGACCGGCCCAGATGTAGACGAAGACCAGCGACCAGAAGTGAATCACCGAAAGCCGATAGCTGTACACGGGACGCTCTGCCGCCTTCGGCAGGAAGTAGTACATGATGCCAAGGATCGGCGTGGTCAGGAAGAACGCGACGGCGTTGTGCCCGTACCACCACTGCACCAGAGCGTCCTGGACACCGCCGAAGACGGGATAGCTGTGCAGGAGGCTCGTGGGAATCGAGAGATGGTTGACGATGTAGAGCATCGCCACGGTGATGATGGTCGCGATGTAGAACCAGATCGCGACGTAGAGGCTCGGCTCGTTGCGACGCGCAAGCGTCCAGAAGAAGTTCACCGCGAAGACGACCCAGATCAGCGCGACGGCGATGTTGATCGGCCAGATTAGCTCGGCGTATTCCTTGCCGCGCGTGAAACCCAGCGGCAGCGTAATCGCCGCGGCAACGATGATCGCCTGCCAGCCCCAAAAGTGCAGCGACGACAGGAAGTCACTTGCGAGGCGGGCCTTCACCAGCCGCTGCGTGGAGTAATAAACACCGGCGAACATCATATTGCCGACGAACGCGAAGATCACCGCGTTGGTGTGCAGCGGCCGCAGGCGCCCAAACGTCAGCCAAGGCAGGTTGAAGTTCAGCCGCCAGAAATTCAGCTGGGAGGCCACGAGGACGCCCACCAGCATTCCCACGATGCCCCAGAGCATCGTGGCGAGCAGGAATTGGCGGACCACCCGGTCGTTGTAGGTGATGGAAATCTTTTGATCGGACATGGGACGAGGGAGACTGCGGCAGCTACGGAGTAGCGGGACGGTTCAGTGGGGGAAAAATCGGCGGCCGACTCGGTTCAGGAGCCAGCGACGACGGCCTCGGTGGCACTGGACGTGCGCCGCGCGCGTTCGTGGGCACGGCGACGACAGCCCTCGCAGGGCGCGCGACCGGATCCGTGCGCGTGCGCCTGATCGTGGTCGCGGTCGGGAGCATGATCCTCGTGCCCTTCGGCTCCCACCGAACACCCGCAGCGGCCGCGACGCGCGAGGCTCTGGGACGTGCCCCGCACCGGGGCGGTCGCCACCGTGCCAAGCGAAGGTGTCGGTGTCTCGTCAGAAAGCGGCAGCATCGCGTCGTGTTCTGCGCTGCTGAAGGCGCGGTGAGCACTCTCCCGCAGGAAGAAGAGAACGAAGGTCGCAACGAGGCAGAGACTGATCGTGAGGGTGAGCGGAATGACGGCCATGGGAGGAAGGGTGACGAGCGATGGAGGGAGGCGGAGACGTGGACGGGCGGGCGCGGGAGAGGTGTTTTTACCAGCGTACCGCGGCGCGTCCGAACCCGCTCCGCGCACCTTGGCGAGGCCTGTGCATATTTTGCGGTGGGGCTAGGTTGCTCCTCTCAAAAGATGCGGACGCTTGGGCAACTCCCGCGCAGTCGGATGTTGCGGTTTCTGCCATGCTTTGGCCCATGCACGAGGCCCTCCTCCAAGCGCTGCGTGACCAGCGCCCCACCCTGCTCGTCAGATGGGGGAGCCTGCTCCGAGCACAGCCCTCACCCAACGCGCTCGGCAATCCCGACGTGCTCGTCTTGTTAATGGATTGGACGTTGGAGGAGTGGGAATCGATCCTGAGACGCCCACACGCCCGGCGGCGCCGCAGCCCCGGAGTCGGCGCGGCCGCCTCGGAGTCGGAGTACTGCCCCTGCGGACAGAATCCCCTGCTCGGCTACTTCCGCTCGGCCGAGACGGCGTTGGACGAGGCCCTCGCAAGGTTAGCCGCACCGAACGCTGGCGACGACTCGCACCCCGTGGAGTGGACCCTCGCGCGCGACGCCTTTGCGGTGGAAGCCCGGCGGGCGCTCCGGCAGGTGGCTGAGCGCGAGATTTCCACCTTCTGCGCCGTGTGCCGCCAGAGACACCGCTTCGGCCCCCGCATCACCTACGCCTCCGCGACCGGCGGAAACGCGGGCCCCTCCACCCTCGCCGCTCCGTTCTTTCCCTAGCGAATTTCTCAACCACGAGGGCGACTCGCTCAGCGCAGGATGCGCCCCGTCGTCCCTCGAAGATCGACGCCTCACCGATCAGGCGGGCCTCACGGCAGCGTCCCTGGTCCCTTGGCCCTGGGAACTGCGCCTGTTTCGGAGCCTGCTGCACGATCATCCGACCGCGCGGGGCGCCGCTTCATCCCGCCGCGGCGGCGTTACTGCCGTGCAATCGGTCGCGGTACGTTGTCGGCGATTCGCCCGCGATGCGGCGGAAGACACGATTGAACTGTGAGAGTGACTGGAAACCGGCCTCAAACGCCGCCTCGCTAATCCGCTTGTGCGGATTGAGCAGCAGATTGCGCACCTTCTCGACCCGCACGCGGGCGAGGTAATCGGTGAACGTGAGCCCCGTGGACTTCTTGAACATCTTGCAAAAGTAGAACGCACTCGTGTTCACCGCCTTGGCGACCGTCTCAAGCGAGAGATCCTCCGCGTGGCGATCAGCGATCAGAACGCGGGCCCGACTGACCATCGGGGCCTCGCTGTTCTGTTCCTTGACCGCGAGCTGATTGCTGAGCGTCGATAAATGCTGCGCGAAAATGGTCAGCAGCCGGAGGATGGACTCGTACTGGCGCTTGCTGAGCACGCGACTCTGGAAAAACGCCTCTTCGAGCCGCTTCAGATCCGTATCGGCGCCGAACTTCAGCAATTGGCGGGTGGTCTTGGCGAACTGTTCGTCCGTGGGCTTATGGAGCAGGATCTGCCCGGTCTGAAGGAAAGCCACGAGGTTCTCGCCCACCCGGATCGGCACCGCTGAATCGCAGAGGCCGGCGAAGCACTTGAGTGTCTTCGGCTCCATCTTTGCCTCCTCTTCGACCTTGCGCTGTAGTTGCAGGCAGGCGGAGCACGTGTGGTTCGTCTTCGCCATCAGGGCGCAAAACGGATTCTGGTTCGGATCCGACTTGAACGGCAGATCAAACGACTCGATCGGACGCAGGTTGATCGGCAGCCCCGTCGTGTCGCGGAAAGCCTGCTCGTAGTCCCGGTAAATCTTGGAACGCTTCAGCTGTTCGACAATCGCTCGACTCCGTTGGAGGGGCTGTTCGGACGACTGCATGGCAACTACTCAGGCAGAGCGCACCCCGGCGAGCAACCTAGAACAAAGAATGCGGATACAATCCCGCCCTGGCGTCGGCGACTCTCCCGGAAACACATGCCCTCAAGCACGTTCGCTGATACGGAACCCGCGTGACATCGGGCCCGGCACGCTCCCGGGAAAAAGGATTTACACGGTCCAAGTCCCGCCTACGGTGACCCCGCAGCGCCCAGATGGCGGAATTGGCAGACGCAGTGGACTCAAAATCCACCGCCCTCTAAAGGCTTGTGGGTTCGACCCCCACTCTGGGCACCATGCTTCGCTCTCCGAGAGCTCGGTCGGCACGAGCATCTGAGCACCGGATGCGGGCGACGGTCGGCCCGCAACGGGACGAAGCATCGCGCCAAGGAGCTGATTCTCACGAATCAACAGCACGCTAGGCCAAGCGCGGCGTTGTCCGAGTTTCTGAGCGAACACGGCAGGTCGAGCGGCACCTTCGACCGTTGAAAGAGTCGTCCTAGCGAGCTGGATCCGAACCCGTTCGAGCGGGGAACGGTGAGCAGACGACGATCGTGTGAACCCATCCCGGCCACCGAGCCCCCTTCTTGCCGGGCTTGAGAAATGTCGTGCGCTCGAAAGTGATGCCATTTAGGTTCTTACGATGCTTTCTCGGCTCTTCGCCTCCGCTTTAAGCCTCCTGACTGTCGCCGCCCTGCCCGCCACCGCGGAAAACCTCAGGCCCGGCGCAAATCTTGTGGTCGAGGGCATACCGCCCATTCCGCAGACCATCGTCGAGGAAGTGAAGCGCTACACCGAGGCGCGCTCGGCCGGGTTCGGCGGCTGGCACCCCACGAAACTGGAGATGCTGGTCAGCACTCGCTTCGCCAATACGCCCCAGCTGCATCTCGTCTCCGCCCCCATGGGGGCACGCAAGCAAATGACCTTCTTCGACGAGCCGGTCAGATCTGGCGGCTTCGATCCGCTCAAGGGTGAATTCTTTCTCTTTTCCCGGGACCGGGGCGGCAATGAGTTCGGGCAGCTCTACCGCTACGATCTCGCTGACGGCCGGGTCTCGCTGCTGACCGATGGGGGCCGCTCCCAAAACAGCTTCTCGGGCTGGAGCCCGGATCGTCGCTGGATGGCCTACTCCTCCACCCGACGTAACGGTGCAGATCGCGACATCTATATCATGGATCCGCGCGATCCCAAGGCCTCCGACCGGCTGGTGCTGCAGGTCAGCGGCGGTGGCTGGGGCGTTCAGGACTGGTCGCCCGACGGAAAAACGCTGCTCGTGAGCGAGTACGTGTCCGTCAACACAAGCCATCTCTGGCTCGTCGACGTTGCGACCGGCCAAAAGCGCGAGTTCACGCCGCGCTCCCAAACCGGCGTGGCCTACGCCGGCGCCGACTTTACCAAAGATGGAAAAGCCATCCTGCTCTCGAGCGATCAAGGCAGCGAATTCAAACGCCTTCAGCACCACGATCTCGCCACCGGCCGAGTCCGCGTCGTTACCGAGGGCTTCAAAGGTGATGTCAGCGGCGCGATTCAGTCCCACGATGGTCGCCGGGCGGTGTTCTTCGTGAGCGAGGACGGCATTGATCGCGCATTCTTGCTCGATGTTGCCACGCTGACTTATCAGCCCATCGAGGGCCTGCCCGCCGCTCAGCTCAGCGGGGGATCGTGGCACCGTGACAACCGCCACGTCGCCTTCGGCGTGGGCTCAGCCCGCTCCGTCAGCGATGTGGTCGTGCTCGATGCGGAGACCGGGGGCGTCGTGCGCTGGACCGAAAGCGAACTGGGCGGCCTCGTGGCGGATACGTTGAGCGAGCCATCCCTCGTCAAATGGAAGAGTTTCGATGGCCTGGAAATCTCGGGGTTCCTTTACCAACCCTCGGCCGCAAAGTTTACCGGGCCACGTCCGGTCATCATCGACATCCACGGCGGCCCCGAGGGCCAGTCCCTGCCCGTCTTCATCGGCCGTAACAACTACTTCCTCAACGAGCTCGGCGTCGCCATTCTCTTTCCGAACGTCCGCGGCTCCACCGGATTCGGAAAGACGTTCGTCGCCCTCGATAACGGGGCGAAGCGAGAAGACTCGGTTCGCGATATCGGAGCCTTACTGGATTGGATCCGGACTCAACCCGACCTCGATGCCAGCCGGATCATGGTCACGGGCGGCAGCTATGGCGGCTACATGACCTTCGCCTGCGCTGTCCATTACAGTGACCGGCTGCGCTGCGCACTTTCGGTCGTTGGCATCAGTAACTTCATCACGTTCCTCAACAACACCGAAAGCTACCGCCGCGACCTGCGCCGCGTGGAATACGGCGACGAGCGAGATCCCGCCATGCGGGCCGTCTTCGAGCAAATCTCCCCACTGAACCAAGCGGCGAAAATCACGATTCCCATGTTCATCGTTCAGGGTGCCAATGACCCGCGCGTGCCCCGCACCGAGGCGGTCCAGATGGTCGAGCGCATCCGTGCGAACGGCGGCCCAGTCTGGTACCTCGAGGCCAAGGACGAGGGACACGGGTTCCGGAAGAAGACCAACAGCGACTTCCAGTTCTACGCCACGGTGATGTTCATCCGTCAGCATCTCCTCAACTGAGCCGAGAAGACGCGACCCACCGCCGGCCCGCCGACGGACTCAGCTCACGCTGACATCGGCCCGGCAATCCGAGAGGGGACGCACTGGAGGAGTCGACCGGGTCGACCTGCCACCCTCACCCGCGACTGTGCTGCGGCGATCGGCAGTCTGGGGCGTGCCCCGCCCCACCCAGCTTGCCCTCTGCTCCTCCGCTGGACACGTGCGGACACTCGGCATGCCTGCCGGTTTACTTAACGTCCGGGACCACGGCGCGCACGCGCTGCATGATCTCGCGGACTTTGCCTCTGACCAGCGCGGGGTCGACGGTGAGTAAACGACGGTCCTCCATCACGACCCGGCCTTGGATGATCGCCGTACGCACGTCCCGCGGGCTCGCGGAATACACCAGATTCGTCGCGACGTCGTAAAGCGGCACCATCGCGGTCGACTCGGTGTCGACGATGATGACGTCGGCGAGCTTGCCTGGCTCCAGCGATCCCAACTGTGCCTCGCGGCGGAGCGCCCGGGCTCCTCCCAGGGTGGCCATTTCGACCACGTCAATCGCCGGCATCACCGTACGGTCCTTGTTGTCGAGTTTGTGGAGCTTCGCGACGTAACCGAGCTGACCAATCAAATCGAGGGTGTTGCCGCTCATCGGGCCATCCGTGCCGAGCCCCACCGTTACGCCAGCCGCGCGCAGCTTCAGCACGGGTGCGACACCCTTGGCCGACTTGATGTTCGCCACCATGTTGTGCGCAACCGCAACCCCACGCTGCGCGAGCAGCGCGATGTCGGATTCCGTGAGAAAGATCGCGTGCGCCGCGAGGAAACGGGGCCCGAGCAGCCCGAGTGAATCGAGGTACTCGATCGGCGTCTGCTGGTGCTTCTCTCGGAGTTCCTTGAGTTCGAAATCCATCTCCGCGACGTGCATGGTCGACAAGAGACCCAATTCATCCGCGAGCTTCGCCGCCGCCCGAATGCGCTCCGGCGTCTCGGCATACGGCGAGTGTAGGCCGACGACCGGCGTGATGAGCGGATCGCCGCGCAGGCTCTCGACGTAGGCTCGAAACGGAGCGAAGTCGTCCTTCATCGGGTACGCGATGAACGCCCGCATCCCCAGTTCCTGCGCCGCTCGCGTCGTCGATTCGGGAAAAGGATAGCTGTCGACCAACGAGGTCACGCCGCCCTCGATCATTTCAATCATCCCGTGCAGGGAGCCCCAGTAAACGAGCTCCGCGTCAACGACCTTCGCCTCGAGCGGCCAGATGAAGCGCCGCAACCGGTCGGCCACATCGTCCCCCAAGCCACGAAACACCGTCATGGCCGCATGGGTGTGCGTGTTGATCATGCCCGGCATCACGATACCGCCGCGCGCGTCGATCGTCTTGGTCGCCCGGTAGCGCGCACCGTCCGCGGCCGGCCCGACGGCGACAATCCGTGCGCCGTCGATCGCCACAAAGCCGTTGGTAATCGTGCCCCGTGACGCATCCATCGGGAAGACGAGACCATTCGTGATCAGCAGGTCGACCTTGACGGCCGCCGTCTCCGACGCTGCCCCCGCTCGCGCACTGGCGAACATGGCGAGCATCAAGCAGGCGCCGAGAACGGCATGGCGACAGGTCGCGAAGCACTTGCGCAGCGGAAGGGTCATGGTCGTGGCGGGGTAGAAAAGAAAAAGCGCCGGCGGGTCGCAAAAGCAACCTTGCCGGCGCGAGGAGAACGGAAAGCGGACGCAGCGAGCTGGTCGCGAGCTGGGGCGAGGTCGCCCCATCTCACCGGCCGAGCGTTTCGCCCGACCCGCCGCTTCCTCCGAAACGATCAGAACTTCTTGGTCACATCGAGGTACACGAAACGCGGCAGGAAGTAACTGGTGCGCTCGGCGTAGCCTGTGGAGCCGGCGGTGAGCGGCGGCGCCTTATCGAACAGATTGTTCACGCCGAGCGTGACCTTCGTATCCCAGGGGAACGCGTAGGAGACCTGCGTGCCCGTGATGATCTGCTTCGGTACCTGCTTCGTGCTCGGTGCCGTATCGGTGAAGTCACCGATGTAGTCGGCGGTGAACGAAACCCCGAGATTGCCGTACGACCACCCCAGACTACCGCTGCCGCGGAAGTCCGGCACCTCATAGGTGCCGACCACATCGACGGCCGGAAGGTCGGGACGGGAGCGGATGACGGTGTCGAACACCTTCGAAGCGGCGACGCGCGTGGTGAAACGGCCGTAGCGCTCCGTGCTGAGACGGTATTCAGCCGCGAGATCGAGACCCTCGGTGCGGGCCGTGCCGAAGTTGCCGAGAACCGTGCGGATGCGGACCAGCTCGCCGGGCAGATTGTTCGCGATGTCGCTGGCGGTCTGCGGCGCGCGGTCCACGAAGCCCGGAAAGAGCGCCGGGTTGGCGAGGATAATCGCGGCACTGGCGGGCGGACCGATGCGGTCCTCCATCTCGATCTTGAAGAAGTCAGCGCTGAGCGAGAGACCCGGGATGAACTTGGGCTCCACATAGACACCATAGTTATATGACGTCGAGGTCTCGGGCTTCAGGTTCGGGTTGCCACCGGACACGAGCTGACGCTGGCCGGTGTTGGTGTCGTTCGCGTTCGAGCCGGTACGTCCGGCGCGGAGCGGGTCAGCCAAGTTGAACACAATGCTGGTCGTCTGCGGCTGATAAAGCTCCGCGAGCGACGGCGCACGGTATCCCTCGCCGGCCGAAGCGCGGAAGGTGACCTGCTCGTTCAACGGCTGCCAGCGCAGGCCCACCTTCGGAACGGCGGTCTCGGAGAAGCCCGCGTCGCTGTAGGATTCGTAACGGCCGGCCACGTTAAGGTCGAGCGAGTGGAGCGCCGGAATCTGCTGCGCCGGAGCCGTGAGAGGTACGCGCACTTCGGCGTAGGCGGCCTGCACGCGGCGGGTGCCCTTGGACTGGCCGACCGGCGTGCTCTGGTTGAGCAGCTGGTCCTGCGAGCGCTTGTCGCGGAAACGTTCGTCGCGCCACTCGACGCCCGTCGCGACGTTGATCTCGCCAGCGGAGAGCTCGTACACCGAGCCGGTCGCCTTGACGTTGGCCGAGGTGATTTCGGTGCGGGCATCGCGCGTACCGTTGGACTTCAGACCGGCGATCGTCGCGGGATTGTTCCGCACCGTCGTGCCATTGGTGAAGAGGTTCAACGCAGTCGCTCGGTTCGGGTCCGCCAGCGCGGAGTTAACCGCGGCCTGCGAGAGCCAGCCCGACACGAGGTCGTTACGCGACGTCGCCAGATTGTAGAGCGCCGACGCATCCCAGGTCCAAGTATCACCGAACGCGCCCTTCAGACCGCCGACGAAACGATAGAAATCATTCGTGGTTTCCGTGGCACGAGATCCCGCCTCGGTGAAGCGGTAGATTAGCGTCGCCCCCGCCGCCGGGCTGTTCGCGACGGCCACGCCGAACGGGTTAAACACGGCATTCGCCGGGAGGGTAACGGTGTTCAGGTTCGTGATCGGGCTAGCGGAGAGGTACTCGAGGTTGGTGTTCTGCTGGTAGTTGAACTCCGCATACGCTTGGAAGTCGCGGGTGAACTCGTAGCTGGCGGTCGCGAGGGCACCGGCGCGCGTCACCCGCGGCTGCGGGGTCAGCTCGGCGTTGATGTTGTAACGGTTCTGATTCGCGGTCGCGGGCGTGGTGTTGAAACCAGACGACGCGGTCGGATCGACGGTGAACGTCCGGGCAGCCGCCGCGGTGCCGGCAGGGATGACCCCGCCGGTGATCGGATTGATGGCACCAACCGGGACCACGAAGGTTCCCGGGTTGTTGCCATTGCCGAGTGCAACCAACTTCGGCGCGAGCTCGCCGTAGCGGATGTTCCCCTGGCGCATGTAGTTGGCGAGGGCAAAGACCTTAAGCGGTCCGGCGGTCGCGCCCGTGTAGGCGCTGACCTTCGTCGTACTCGCAGCAATCCCGCCGGGGAAGTCGCCGTAGGAGGCGCGCACCGAAGTGCCGGACAGGTTGTCCTTGAGGACTAGGTTGACCACGCCGGCGACGGCGTCTGCGCCGTAGATGGCGGACGCGCCGTCCTTCAACACCTCGACGCGAGCGATGGCGTCAACAGGGATGAGGTTGATGTCGACGAACTGAATCGTGCCCAAAGCCGCCGCGCTGCCACCCTGAGCGAACGGGGCCGGCGCAACCCGGCGACCGTTGAGCAGAACGAGCGTCGCGTTCGCACCCAGTCCGCGCAGTGATACGGCCGCCGTGCCGGGCGAGGACGTGTTCACTCGGTTCTCGCCGAAGCCTTCGGCGCCCATCTCGGGGATCTTTTTGAGGAACGACGAGACGCTCGTCGCGCCGGACTGCTCGACCTCGACGGACGTCGCGACGCGCAAGTTGGCACCGCCGGTCGACTGGCCCGCGCGGAGATTGGAGCCCGTGACGGTGAACGCCTCGAGCTTAACGGTCTGGCCTTCGGCAGAGGCCGCCGGAGCGGTCTGCGCAAATAGCGGAGCGGTGACCGCGAGGCCGAGCGCGAGCGCCGAAGCCCGCAATGCACCGGCGCCAGATGAGATAAGGTGTTTTTTATTAGGAGGTTGCATGGTGTGAGGTCAAGGTCGCCCGCGCACCGGATCACTGGTCACCCCGCTAAGGGAAGCCAACGCTCCGGACACAAGCAGCGCGACGCTACCCCGGCAGACCCACTCCGCAAGCGTTACCCATCGTAAACGAATGGGTGAATTTTCAGAGACAGACGCCGCACTGCCCGGTTGCCTCTCCCGCCGAGCCAGCCTCTTCTCTCCGACCGTTGCCACCGTCACCCGCCATGAAACTCAGAATCGCCCATCTGGCGCTACTCGTCCGTGACTACGACGAGGCCATAGACTGGTTCACCCGCCAACTCGGATTCGTCGTACTCGAGGACACCCCCTTATCAGCCGAAAAGCGATGGGTGCGCGTGGCCCCCGCGAGCGGGAGCACCGCGCTCCTGCTCGCGCGCGCCAAAGGTGAAGTGCAGGAAGCCGCGGTCGGCGTTCAGGGAGGCGGGCGAGTCTGGCTTTTCTTGGAAACCGACGACTTTGATCGCGACTACCGCACCTGGAAGGCGCGCGGGGTGCGATTTCTGGAGGAGCCGCGATCGGAGCCCTACGGCAAAGTTGTCGTCTTCAGCGATCTCTACGGCAACCGCTGGGACCTGATTGAACCCGCGCCGCAAACGCTCGGGGAGAAGCCACTCCCCTCGATGTAGGCGGTCGGAAGCGGATCCCGGCCAGCGAGCGGGACACGAGGTGGCGGGGAGGCGGAACGGCTTCCGGCTTCGAGCCCAGAATCGAATCACCCAGAGCCGGTTTGTCCCACGCACTCGTTACCGCGACAGCGTGAAGGGCTACATCGGGATGTTCAGAGGAGCCAGAAAGCCGCCAGCGGGAACAGATATCCCGAAGAGTCTGACAACCAGACCCGGTCGCGACGACCGACCCACAGCGGATGCGCCGCGGCCACGCGATCACTCCTCGCGCTCGTACTCGCGATGCAGCGCCTCCAGTTGACGCTGCCGCGGTCGCAGCCGGGACCGATCGTACCACCAAAGCGCCACGAGAATTCCAACGGCAAAGAGTGGCCAGCCGACGAACGCGGGCCAGAGAATTTCGTCGCCGGCCTTGCCGGTCTTCCGCAACTGCCACACGACCAGTGGAAGCAGCACGAGCGTCGCCCCATGCAGGCTGGCGACGACCTTGAGACGAGCCCGGGCCATCGCGATTTCGTCGAGAAGCGCGCTCAATGCCTGGCGGACTGAACGACCCAGCCCGGGATGGACCCGTTCGTGCCGACGCATCCGATGGATCAGCACGCCGAAGCCCACCCACGGGACCGCAAGGAAGAGCAAAGAGGCCCAGTCGTGCGTCAGCTCAATCGTTGGACTTCCTCCCAGCGTCCACGCGGAAACAACCACCCGCACGGTGATCAGCGTCAAAGCGCCAAACACCAACGCGAGAAACAGCCGCGTGCCGCGGCGTCGCTGAGCAAGGTCCGCAACAAAACGCGCCTGAGCCGCGGCCAGAGTAGTGGCCTCGGCCGTGTTGCGCGGCGATCGCCACGCCGTCTCGAGTTCATCGTAGTTCATCCGTGGTCTCCCGAAGCAGTTGGGCGAGGGCGCGGCGGATGCGGGTGAGTCGCACGCCGACATGGTTTTGAGAAAGGCCGTGAATCTCCGCGATCTCGGCATAAGCAACCCCGTCGAGTTGCAGCAGGATCAGCGAGCGGTCCAGCGGGCTCAGGCGGCGGATCGCCGTGTAGACCGCCGCGAGGGCCTCGTCATCCCGGGCCGCCGGTCCGGTGGATGCTTGGGCTGGTTCCGCCGCGAAGCGCTCCACCTGTCGGGCATACGTCGCGGCGCCGCGACGCCACGTCAACGCGGCATTGTGCACCACGCGGTAGATGAAGGTCGACGGCTTGCTCGCTCCAGAGAACATCGGGATGCAACGCCACATCGCCAGCAGCAGTTCCTGCATGAGGTCATCGCGATCCGCTCCGCTTGCGAACCCGTTCGCCACGCGATGCAAGAGACCAGCATGATCCCGCAACCAAGCGGTGAAGATCGTTTGCTGTTCGGCGGGCGACATGGGCTTCACCTAATAAGAAGCACCTCGTCGCCAGTTCTTACAGCTTCCTTTCGATGTGCGTGAAACCAGCCGTCCGCACGAAGGGGCGCAGTCTTGCCGCAACAACAGGACGGCATGAGGGGGTGGCACGGCGATTCGCCAGTACGCCCAGTGAAGCCGCACAAGGGTTACGGACGTACCATCGCGTCCTCGGCGAACCGGTAACGCCTTGGCTGAGGGTGCGGCTCAGAATGCAAAGAAACAAACGTTTCCCCATTTGCTCAGTGTTAATGCAGACCGTGACTCGCCACGCTTCGGGTCACACCTCCGCTCCAGATTTCGGATTCACGAGCGCCGACCACGCGTTCGACCCGGGTCCGCTATCCTACCAAGCCAACCCCATGACGACCCACCCGCCCTCGCCGCGCCTGTGCACCGTTCTCGCGTTCCTGCTGCTCACCGGCACGCTCGCCGGCCAGTCCGTGCCCGCAACTCCCAGTTCCTCCACGGTCGCGAAGGAGGAAAAGGTGATCTCCCTCAGTCCATTCACGGTCAACTCCGACGACGACGAGGGCTATCGGGCGCAAAACACGCTCGCCGGTTCGCGACTAAATTCGAGCCTCGCCGACACGCCGGGCGTAATCGATGTCATGACCAAGGAATTCCTCGACGACATCGGGGCGCTGACGCTTGAACAGGCACTCGTGTTCTCGGCTAACTTTGAAGTGGATAACGGTGACTTCGAGAGCCAGGGCGTGATCAATACGGTCTTCGCCGGACCCGCGGCAACACCCTCGTTTCGCACCCGAGGACTCGTCGGTACGTTGGCCCGCAATTACCTCGAGACCGATTTTCGTCCGGGGTTCTACACCATCGAGCGCATTGACAACGCGAGCGGCCCGAACTCCGTCCTGTTCGGCCTCGGCAGCGCCGGCGGGGTGGCCAACGTTTCAACCAAGAGCGCGAAACTGAACCGCAACGCCTACGGAGTCGACCTGCTCACCGATGGCTTCGACAGCCAGCAAGTGGCCCTCGACCTGAATCAGGTCATCCGCCGCGAAAAGCTGGGCTTGCGTGTCAACGCCATCAGCAGCCGCCTGAACAAGAGCCGCGCTCACTTCAAAGACAACATCGATGCCATCCATCTGGCCTCGACGTGGCGCCCCCTCCAGAACACGGAGGTCCGGGTCGAATTCGAGCGCGCCAGCATCACCGGGTCCGTCGCCTACCCAGTCCCGCACATCGATCAGGCGTCACGGTGGCTCGCTCTGGGATCGCCCGTCGCAACGCTTCCTACCAACTGGGAGACTCTCACCGCGGCCGCCCGCACGGCGGTCGCCACGCCCCTTTCGCTCGCGGTGAACTCGACTGCCGTCGCGCCGGTCCTCGTCGATAGTCCGGGCTACTCCTACATCTTGAACTCCGCCACCGCCATCACTGGTACCACGGCCGTCGGCGGGACTAATCGTCAGAGCATTCTCCCCGCGCTGTTCACCCCCCGGGGCAACATCAACGGCCCGGGAGGGCGCAAGGAGGTCGATCGCCAGATTGTCGCCCTCTCCATCGACCAGAAGTTGCGGGATAATCTCTACCTGAATCTCTCGGCGGCGCGAGAGAGCGGCGACGCGCTGACTTGGCAGGCCTACGCCAACGGCGCGGCTGGTGGAGCCGCCATCCTCGGCGATGCCAATGCGACGATCCCGAATGGCGCTCAGATCGGAGTACTCGGTGGGACAAGACTGAATACGAACGCATCCGGACAGGTCATCAATCCTTTCGCCGGACAGTTCTACACGCAGTCTCGCTGGGTTCGCCGGACGCAACTCAACGAGCGGGAAACCATCCAGGCCACGATGGCCCTCCAGTTCAACCTCGGCCGCTGGCTCGGCGACCACCGCATGGTCGGTACCGCCTCGTACGCGGAACGCGTCATTGCGAGCGAGAGCTTCCGCGACTCCTGGATGAACGCTCCGTTCTCCACCGATCCTCTGAGCGTTGCCAACGGAGTGATGCGCCGCCGCTACTCCTCCCCAGTCGACGCCGACAACTTCCATGTACCCGATTACCGTAACTTTCCCTCGCTCACCTGGACCCACCCCACTCTCGGCCCTCTATCCACCGGTTGGGTGAGCGAGACCCCGGCCCGCCGCGAGGCCCGCCAGATCGCCTACCTCGGGGCGATCCAGAGCTACTTTCTCAACCGCCGCGTCGTCACCACGGCCGGTTACCGCATCGACGACGCCACCGACTACGTTTTCCAGCTCAAGAGGGTCTTCCCCACCGGTTTTGAGAAGAGCACCGGGATCAATGCCCTCGATCCCGCCAACATCCGCAAAACCAGCACCCGCGGCCCTACCCGAACACTCGGCGCGGTCGTCCACTTGACCCGCTGGGTCTCCGCCTACGGCAACTACAGCTCCAACTTTGGTTCACCACGCGGCACCGTGGTGGGTCCGGACGCGATCGTCGGTCCCACCACCGAGGGCAAGGGCATTGATACCGGGCTTCGGTTCGATCTCTTCAACGGCAAGGTCTACCTCGAGACCGGGTACTTCGATACGTCGAGCAACGACGAGACGGAGATCCTCAACCTAAATCTGCGAACGAGCGATAGCATCGCAGGAGCCTACAACACGGTCTTCACGATCCTCGGCAATCCGCTCGGCCGCGCGCCGCTGTTCAATGCGAACGATGCTTCCGCGGTTGCAGCCCTCAAGGCCGCTTACCCACTGCTCCGGCCCACGTTCAACGCGCAGGGCGATCTGCTCGATCAAGCCAGCCGCGGCTACGAGGCCCGCCTCACCGCCAATCCAGTCAAGGGCATGCGCATCCGTGCCACCTACTCGCGAACCACGCGCCAACGCGAGAATCTCTACAAGTACACGCTCCCGATGGCGGAACAACTGCGGTCCTGGGTGGCGGACCTCCAAAAGCAGAACCCAAGCGTGAACATCGGCGCCCTGACCGCGGGCACCGATCCCACCACGATCGCCGACAGCCTCACCAACCTCGACGACCGTCTCGATCTGGCAAGCGGCAACAACGGTATCATCTACGGCGGCGGCGGCGACAGCTTCAACATCGCGGCCAGCTACGACTTCCAGCAACGCCTGAAGGGCTTCGGGGTAACGATGACCACCCTCTACAAGACCGGGGCCTTTGCCGGCGTTTACGACATCCGCGAAGGCGGCGTGTCCACCGGCAAGCTGATCAGTACCGAGGCAATCAAGGGCGAAGACACCCTCGACCTCGGCCTCGGCCTGCGTTACCGCACCAAGCTCCCATGGACGCGGAATACATGGGCCACCTTCCAGCTCAACGTCACGAACCTGCTCGACGAAGCCGAACCCGTCATCCGGCGCTACGGCCGCACGACCGTCGCTCCGGGATCACCCGCTCCCAACACCGTCCGCGATGGCACGGTCTTCGCGCAATACTTTCTGCGCGAGCCCCGGGCCTGGACCCTCAGCGCCAAACTCCGCTTCTGATTCGGCGACATCCGCCGGGAGCATCCCGTCCACGACGGAGGGAGCGTGAGCAGGCGCCGCGCCGACTCGCGCTCCTGCGCCATCAAGAGGCCACGGAGAGACCGAGGCTACTCCAGACGGGCGCGGCCCCGTGAAGGTAAGCGAGGGTTGCGGCAACTGAAGCCAGTGCGGCGATCCGCGTGGTGTATTTGCCGATACGTCCAGCGACCCCGACCGGAGGGCACGTCACTTCGACGTCGACTCGTTGATTCACCGCTCGGCATAAAAAGCTGGCATGCAGGGAACCGACGTCACAGGAAGAGAACAGGCCGCCGCTCAGGTGCGCGTGCCGAATTTTAATCAGCTCACGCCTGACCGCGCTTCGCCCCGCGCATCGACTCACCGCCGAAAGCCATGTCCGAACACGTCGCCGTCATCACTTGGAAGAACTCCGGCCCGAATTTCGGTAAGGGTCATTACTCCCGCGAACACACGTGGCAGTTCGACGGGGGAGTGACGGTCCCCGCCTCGGCGTCACCGTCGGTTGTACCCCAGCCATGGTCGAGCGCATCGGCGGTCGATCCCGAGGAAGCCTACGTGGCATCCGTTTCGAGTTGCCACATGCTCTGGTGGCTATCGATCGCGGCCAAACACGGCTTCACGGTCAAGACCTACGCGGACCGCGCGGTGGGCGTGATGACCCGGAACGAAGTCGGAAAACTCTGGGTCAGCTGCATCACGTTGAATCCGACCGCCGCGTACGAGGGCAAGGTGCCGAGTGTAGACGAGGAGGCGCACCTCCATCATCTGGCCCACGAGGAGTGCTTCATCGCGCAATCCATCAAGACCGAGGTGCGAATCGGCACCCGAGGCTGAAGTCCGCGCGACCTCCCGAGCGATGCGCGGCGCTTCGGCCTAAGCCTCGTCTCGCGCTGTATAATCGCAATCACGCCCGCGACGACGGGCTCATGCACCGGGAGAGCGACCCGTCGGTGCGCAAGTCCGGCCGAAAGCTCATGACCACGGGCTACGCCGCCTACGCTGCAGCACCTCGCACAGCTCTTCTCGTCACCTTCCGCAGAGTGCCGCCACGCCACCCACCGTGATTCGGTCCGGCACGCCGACGGCAGACTCGGCGCACGCGGAGGGCAGACCATCCACGCTTGGGCTTTACCCCCTCGTTCGAATCGTACATCGTCTCCCGAGCCAAGTTATGAGCGAATCTCCCAAGCATAGCGGCCTCGGACTCACGGCATTCATCCTCAGCCTTGTGACCGCCGTGGCCACCGCGGGCCTCTTCGGGTTGGCTGGTATTCTAGAGTCGGCAACTCCCGGCGGGATGGACGAAGAGTCGCCCGCTGCCATCACCATCGGCCTACTTCTCATTCTCTCCCTTGCCTCGTGCGTCGTGGGGTTCGCATTGGGGATCGCCGGGCTCTTCCAGGAAAACCGGGTCAAGAGTTTTGCCATCCTAGGTACGATCATCTCGGCACTCGTCGGAATCGGCGCATCGCTCACCCTCCTGCTCGGCTTGCTGATGTCATAAATTGGATCCGCTGTCGGGAACGCGGAGTCGTGCTTGGTCTGCCGTGGATGCAGGCCCGCGCCTGCCTGATTGACCCGCTGGGCCCGCAGTTTTTGTATTCTCGCATGCAACGCCCCTGCTACCCCCTCGCCCTCATCGCGTCGCTTTTCCTCCTCGCTGTCACAGCGTTGGCGGCGGCCACTGAACCCGTGAGCGTCGCGGCGCGCTCGCTGCCAGACGCCCGCCTCCTACGGAACTGTGCCTTCATCAGCGTCGACGTACAGGAGGCGCCGCCGCGGAGCTACCTGACCGAGGAGACGGTACCGAAGCTCTGGAAGTCGATGGGGATCACCGCACCAGACGTCAATGCGGCGACGGACTACATGTACGATGTCGCCTTCCCCAACGCCGCCCGGGTAGCCGATGCCTGCCGCGACGCGGGCCTGCCGATGATCTTCATCCACTGGGGGAGTCTTTTCCGCGACGGCATGGACCTCGATCCTGCCACCCGCGCCGAATTCATCGGGCAGCACGGACTCGATTACAGCAAGTGGGGACACAGCTTGGGTGACCCTTACGCTCGGCCGGCGTCGTTCTTCAAGATCCGGCCCGGAGAGTACGTGATCCCGAAGACGGCGCAGGATGCGTTTACCTCCTCCAATCTGCTCTACGTCCTGAAGAACCTGGGCGTAGAGACGATCATCTTCATCGGTGGCCACACCGGTGCCTGCCTCGGCCGCACGGCCGACTCCGCGAAGAAGAACGGATTCCGGATGATTTGCGTCGAAGATGCCACCTTTGATGCGCGCCAGTCGACGCGCCGCACCTACATCGACCAGACGGCCTACGACGCGGTGCTCACGACGGCGGAACTGGAACAGTGGCTCAGATCCGCGCCGGCGCGCTAAGCGGTTTCGCCCTCGCGAGACTCAGCCTTGCGGGCTAAGGGTTTTGCACTAACCTCTGCACGTGGCCATGAAGCATCTGATCCGGCTTCTTCTCGCGGTCTGCTGCCTCGCCTTCGTGCAGGTGGAACCGGTCGCTGCGCTGGCCCCGGATCAGGGAGGATGCTCTTGCTGCGATTGCGGAGGAGTCTGCGAGATGCCGGATTGCGCCCCGCTTCCGGCGGCGCGCGCGCCGATTCTCTCGCTTGACGGCACTCGATCGATCCAGACCGAGAGACTTCGTCGCAGCGGTGATGGACGCCGACGCGCGGACCTCAAAGCGCCCGAGCTCAAAGCAAGCGCGTTCCTGCGCCCGCTTCCCTTCGCCAAACCCGGGCTGCGATTCGAAAGTGGACCACCCGGATTCGTGTGGCAGTGTCGTCTCTTGATTTGAGAACCCAGGGTTAGGGATCTGCGCTGCGGTGCGCTGCGCCGTGTCAACCGATCGTCCCTGCGATGGATCGGTCAATCCAACCCGTTGGTGTTCTCATCATGAAGATTCTTTCCCTTCTCACTCTCGTCCTCGTCATCGCCGGCGGAGGCTACCTCCTAGGCCGCCGCACCTCGACCGTCTCGGCGCCCCCGCCCGACGCCGCTAACACCGCGGTCTACCAGTGCCCCATGCACCCGTGGATCAAGGCCGATCGCTCTGACGCCAAGTGCACCGTCTGCGGCATGGCCCTCGTCGCCGCCAGCGCAAGCCAGGGCGCCGGAGCCAACGAGCCCGTCGATCCCAATCTCGTCACCCTTTCCCCAGCGCAGGCAACTGTCGTAGGCGTGCGCACCGCTTCTGTCGTACGCGGCCCGTTGCAACGCACCCTGCGGGTCACTGGAACGATCGACGACGATGAAACCCGCCATCGGATTCTCGCCGCCCGGGTGCCGGGACGCATCGAGTCGCTGCAGATCAATGCGGTAGGAGTGGAGGTCGAGGCCGGCGCGCCTCTGGCCACCCTTTATAGCCCGTCGATGCTGACCGCGCAGCGCACCTACGTCGAACGCCTGCGCAGCGTCGGCTCTTTTACTGCGTCGGAACGCGCTCTGGCACGCGAGCGCCTGCTCGAACTCGGCCTTACCGATGAAGAGGTACACCTTTTGGAACGCACCCTCCAGGCGACCGCCATCGTGAACGTGCGCGCTCCGATGTCTGGAACCGTCGTCGCCCGCTCCGTCTACGAGGGACAGTACGTCGAGGCCAACGACCCGCTGTTTGAAATCGGGGACTTCTCCCAGATGTGGTTCGTCTTTGACGCTTACGAACCCGATCTGGCGTGGATTCGACCCGGGCAGACCGTCGAAGTCAGCGTTCCATCCCGGCCCGGCGAGGTGCTCACGGCCCCGATTACATTCATCGATCCGAACCTAGATCCCATGGCCCGGACGGCCCGTGTGCGCGTTGTCCTCGAAAATTCGGACCGGCGTCTCCTGCACCGGCAAACCGCCCAAGCCGTGGTGCGCATCGAGACCCCTGAGGTCATCCTCCTCCCGCGATCCGCCGTGCTCCAGCACGGTGGCAGCCCGAAGGTGTTCGTGGCCCTAGAGGGGCAACGCTATGCCGCCCGCAGCATCCGCCTCGGGCGCGTGGGGGACCGCGACGTCGAGGTTCTCGCGGGCGCAGTCGAGGGCGACCGCGTAGTCACCGAGGGCGCCCTCTTGCTCGACGGTCAGGCCCAGCTCGCCCACGCCGCCGTCGGCGGGGGCGGCATGCACGAAGGCCCGGCATCGGCCGGGCCCTCCGCAGGGTCAGTCGCCTTGCCCGCCCACGACCCTGCAGCCCGCGACGCCCTCATGCAGTTGGCGATGTCCGCCGCAGACGCTGGTGCCGCACTCGCTGCCGATGACCTTGGGGCGTATCGCCCTCAGATTCCCGCGCTGCGTGAGCGCCTCGAAGTCTATCTTGCCGCCTTTGCTCCCGCTGCACGCGGGATTCTGGGGAAAGCGCCCCAGCAGCTGGTGGACGGTCCGGACCTCGATGCCGCGAGGCGCGCATTCGAGCCGATCAGCACGGCGATCGCCGATGCCGTGCGCGGCGAGGGCCTCCACGAGGGAGGAACGCTCTGGATCTACCAATGTCCGATGACGCCAGTGCTCGGCACGGGGCGCTGGCTGGCGCGGAAACCAGAGCTAAAGAATCCCTTCTTCGGATCGGCCATGTTGGAGTGCGGCGAGGAAGTGAAGTGAACCGACCATGATCAACCGCATCCTCACCTGGTCGCTGCACCACCGTTTCGTTGTTCTAAGCGGTTTCCTCGCGCTCTGCGCTTGGGGCATCGTTGCGCTTCAGCGCGTGCCGATCGATGCCATCCCCGATTTATCGGAGAATCAAGTCATCGTGTACGCCGACTGGCCCGGTCGTTCGCCGCAGGAAGTGGAAGACCAAATCACATATCCCCTCAGCGTCTCGCTCCAGGGTCTCGCCGGCGTACGAAGCGTGCGAGCGACGTCGATGTTCGGCTTTTCCTTCCTGACCGTGGTTTTCGAGGATCGAATCGATCCTTACTTCGCCCGCACCCGCGTCTTGGAGCGGCTGAACTCTCTCGGAGAAACGTTGCCCACCGGAGTAGCCGCGCGTCTCGGCCCGGACGCCACGGGACTCGGCTGGATTTATCAGTACTACCTCAAAGACGAATCCGGGACACACGACCTCGGCTCGCTGCGGGCGCTGCAGGATACGTATGTCCGCTATCAACTTGCGGCGGTCCCTGGCGTAGCCGAGGTGGCAAGCCTCGGCGGCTTCGTCCGCCAGTGGCAGGTGGAGGTTTCGGCACCGCAACTGCGTCGTTACGGCGTTTCCCTCGGTGAAGTGATGGACGCGGTGGCGGCCGCGAATCTCAACGTCGGCGGTCGTACGATTGAGGAGAATGGCGCCGAGTACGTCGTCCGCGGGGTGGGCTTGATCCACAGCGCAGCCGATCTGGAGGCACTGGCCCTCGTGCCGCGCGAAGGCAGACCACTCCGACTGAGCGACGTGGCAACAGTACGAGTCGGGGGCGACTTTCGTCGCGGGGCCCTCGACGTCAACGGACGTGCGGCGGTAGGCGGCATCGTGGTCATGCGCACCGGAGAAAACGCCTGGCGAGTGATCCAGGACGTGAAGGCACGCTTGGTGGCCCTCACTCCTGGGCTGCCGACGGGAATCACCGTCGAGCCGCTCTACGACCGTAGCGACCTGATCGGACGCGCGATCGACACGCTCAAGCACGCCCTGATCGAGGAGATCTTCCTCGTGATTCTTGCGCACATCCTCTTCCTCTTCCACTTCCGAAGCATCTTGATCGTCACGCTGCCGCTGCCAGCCTCGATCCTGATCTCGTTCGTGCTGATGGACCAGTTTGGGATTCCGTCGCACATCATGTCGCTGACCGGAATCGCGATCTCGATCGGCGTCCTTGTGGATGCCGGAATAGTCATGACGGAGAACGTCATCCGCCACTGCGAGCGCGCGGAGCACGCGCTCGGTCGACGATTAAGCAGGGCCGAGGTATTTCAGCAGACCCTCACGGCGGCGACCCAAGTGGGCCGGCCGATGTTCTTCTCGATGCTAGTCATCATTCTCGCGTTTGTGCCGGTGTTCCTGCTGACCGGCCAAGAAGGCAAACTTTTCCATCCCCTCGCCTACACTAAGTCCTTTGCGCTGATCGCCGCCGTTTTGCTCGCCGTGACGGCGGTACCGGTCTTCTGCACGCTGCTGGTACGCGGGCCATTCAAACCAGAGAATGAGAACGCGCTGATGCGGTTTCTCCTCCGGGTCTACGATCCGGTATTAGACTGGGCGCTCTCGCACCGTTGGGCGGTGATCGCATCGGCGGCAGGTCTGCTCGGACTATCGCTGATTCTGGCCTTGGGCCTGCCCCGCACGATCACGGCGCGACTGCCGGCCAATGTGGCCCAACACGCGCAGGGATTTGGCAGTGAGTTCATGCCCACGCTGGAGGAAGGCTCGTTACTTTTTATGCCCGTACTCCTGCCCGCGACCTCGCTCACCGAGGTGCAGCGCATCATGGCATGGCAGGATCGCGTGATGAGCGAACACCCCGCGGTGGCGTCGGTCGCGGGCAAGCTCGGTCGAGCTGAGACCGCCACGGATCCGGCACCGGTGGAAATGATCGAGACCACGATCATCCTGAAGCCCACGCACCTTTGGCCGCCCGGAACGACCAAGCAGTCGATCATCGAGGATCTCTCGGAGAAGCTCATGAACGTGCCTGGCTACGTGCCTGGCTTCCTCCAGCCGATCGAGAACCGCGTGCTCATGACCAGCACCGGGATCCGCGCGCAAGTGGGCGTGAAGATCTTCGGTGATGACCTCGCGGCGCTGCAGCAGAAAGCCTTTGAGGTGGAACGTGTGATCAACCAGATCCCCGGAGCGACCGGCGTCGCGCCGTCGCGCGTACAGGGGAAGCCGTACCTTGAGGTCAATGTTCGGCGACCGGAGCTCGCCCGCTACGGGCTCAGCGTAAAGGACGTCTTCACGTACGTGGAGGCAGGACTCGGCGGCATGACCGTTGGCACGACTGTGCGCGGCCGAGAGCGCTGGCCGCTTCAGGTGCGACTGGAGGAGGCAGACCGCTCCGACATCGATCGCCTCGTCGAGTTGGAGATTCCCACACCCTCGGGAGCTTCGATCCGGCTCGGCCAAGTCGCCGACATTCGCCGCGTCGTCGGACCGAATGAGATCGCTTCGGAGAATGGTCTCTTGCGCGTGTTTGTGCAGGCAAATGTTCAAGACCGCGACCTCGGCGGATTCGTTGATGAAATCAAGCAGCGCGTGGCGCAGGACATCCGTCTTGAGCCAGGCATGAGCGTGGAGTACTCGGGCCAGTACGAGCACCAACTCCGCGCTCGCCAGACGCTCAGCTACGTTTTTCCAGCGGTGATCCTGATCATCTTCGTCCTGCTCGTCGTAACCTTCAACTCGTTTACCGAGGCCGCGCACGTCCTTCTAGCCGTGCCCTTCGCCCTGACGGGTGGCGTCCTGCTCCAAGCTTGGCTCGGCTTCAACTTCAGCGTCGCCGTGTGGGTGGGCTACATTGCACTTTTCGGTACCGCCATCCAAACCGGCGTGATCATGGTCGTGTACCTCCGCGAAGCCGTGGAGCACGCGCGCTCCGAGCGCCAGATCCTTTCAAGCGCCGAACTCATCGCCGCAATCAAAGCTGGCGCGCGACTGAGGTTACGGCCGAAAGTGATGACCGTGGCCACCACGGTAGCCTCCCTCCTGCCCATCTTCTGGAGCGAGCGCACCGGGGTGGAAATCATGCAGCCCCTCGCCGCGCCGGTGGTCGGCGGAATGCTCTCCAGCCTAATCCACATCCTGATCGTGACGCCAGTAATCTTCGCATGGCTGGAGGAGCGGAAACTGCGTCGCTCTGACACGAACGGGGGCTAGAAGCGCACGTCATCACAGCACCGTGCAGGGACACGGACAGCGGATCGTTCGGCGTGACGCTGACGAACAGGCAGAGGCGAGCATCGGCTCTGGATGACGGTCTGAATCCACTCGCTAAGCCTCTGATCCCTCCTCAAGGCCAGCATCCTCCGCGTTCACCCGCAGCATAACGCCACCAGCCGCGGCGGTTTGGCATGGCCTCGGGGACTCGGTTGCTTGAGCCTGAGCCACCCCCTCCCCATGGACACTTGCCTCCCTCTTCGCACGCTCGCCCTCCTGCTCGGCCTCATCGCACTCCCGACGGCCAACGCAGCCGATCCGGTCGTCCGGATCGACCAAACAGCCGCGAGTTCGACCATTACGCATCTCAGCTGGGACACCGAGGGAGGGGCGCGCGCCGACCGCAATCTCCTGCGCGAGCCCATCACTGCCGTCCGCGCCCAGTCGGACCAAACCGGCGGGTTCAGCCTGACCACCGCCACCGGCAACCTTCGCCTTCCATTCAACCCCGTCGTCGCTTCCACCAGCATCATCCCGTCGCGCTGGCACGAGGACGGAACGTTCGAGTTGCCGACCATCCTCAACGCACCCGACTTCGGACCACTGGTGGTGACGCAGGTCGAGGGCCCCGCGTTCCGCGGTCGCTTCGAAGGAGACCGTAAGCTGAAGCGTGCCGAAGTCCTTCTGACGGCTTCGGGGCCGGCGACGCTCCAGTTTAAGCCGCTCCTCCTCCCCGCCCCCGAAGGCCTGAAAGATTCCCGTTATTGGCCGCTCGCCCGACGCGGATGGCTCAACGCCATTCAACCCACCTCCCGCTGGGGCGAACAGAACCGCCCCTTCAGCGCCCCGGCTGGAATGCTCGGCAACAACGTCATCAGCGACCCGGCCAGCTGCTCGCTCTGGTTCTACGCCGATCAGGCATTCTTCATTCCCGAGCCCGTGCCGGGAGTGAACCTGATGCCCCTCGTCCGCCGCACCATCGATTACTGGATCGACACCAAGATGATCAAGGACGCCAGCGGTGCCGAGACAGGTGAGCTGATCTGCTACTGGGACTACGCTCACTTCCTTGACGCGAACGCTGGACCCCTGATCGCGGCGTGGGCCTACGTCGAGGCCACCGGCGACCGCGACTGGCTGATCCGCAAGATCAGTCGCCTCGAGAAGGTCGCGGATTTTCTGCTCAGCCGGGACATCGATCACGACGGCCTGATCGAGGCCACTCAGAGCGGTAATCTCTATACCCTGAAGCAGCCCAACCGCTCCTGCGCCTGGTGGGACGCAGTCAACTGCGGGCACAAGGACGCCTATACCAACGCGCTCTGCTATCGCGCCTTTCGCTGCCTCGCCGACCTTGAAACCCAACTCGGGCGGACCACTCAGGCCGCCCGCTACACCACCGCCGCCGACCGCCTGAAGGCGGCGTTTTTCCCCTCACTCTACAACGAGAAAACGGGCCTTCTCGGCTGGTGGCGAAGCGAAGATGGCACCCTGCACGATTATGCGGCTCCGACGATCTGCGCCCTCGCGATCGACTACGGCCTCGTGCCGACCGACGCCGCGCGCGCGATGCTCGATCGACTCTGGCAGAAGATGGAGGAAGTCCAGTTCACCCGTCTCGACCTCGGTCTCCCGACCAACCTCGTTCCCCTGCACCCCGGCGCTTATCTCCAACCCGCCTTCGGCGGACCCAAGCAACTGGACGGCCGCGACACCTTTGGCATCTACATGAACGGCGGTATCTCCGCCGGACACAGCCTGCACTTCATCGCCGCGCACTACCAGGTCGGTGACACCGCGCGCGGCGACCGAGTTCTCGAAGCGATGCTGCCACGGCAATTCCGCGGTGAATTCCAAAACGGCGTCCAGGACGAAGCAATGAAGGGCATCGATTGGACGACATGGGACGGCCAGCCCAGCGGGTACGAGGGATACCTCGCAGACAGTTTCCGCTTCCTGCAGGCCGTGCTGATGCGCGAGCCCGCATTGCGCCAGAAACTTCTCCGTCCGCTGCTGCGTTGAAACAGCTCGCCGTGCGTTACTGGGCCGGCGCGGTGCTAAAGTTTCGCGCCCGCTCAAGGTCCTGCGCCATCCAGCGGCGGTAGGCCAGGAGCATCAAGATTCCGGCTAGGAAATAGATCACCGAGCAGGCACCGAAGATCAGGTGCAGGCCGAACTTGCCCTTGAGGAGGCCGGCCATCAGCACGCCCACGCCGCCGGCCCCAGTGCCCACGAGATTGAGGATGCCGATGGCCGCCGCGCGGTACGGCGGCGGGACCGTCTCCGAAATGATCGGATGCTCGCTCGGCGTACCCATCGCGCGGAAGAGTGACGAACCGACCATAATAGCCACCACAACCGGAAACCCTGGAGTGCCGAGAAAGAGCGCAAGAAACGGGGCGCCCACCACGAACGACAGCCCTTTCACCAGCACGCGCGCACGCGGATCGCGGCGCACCCACCAGTCCGATAGCCAACCACCGATCGCGATGCCGACAAAGACGGGGGCCTGATAAAGGAGAACGGCCGTCGCACCCGACGCACCGAGACTCATGCCGTAGGTTTCAGAGAGGAACAGCGGCAGCCACGAAAGGAAGATCCACACGGCCACCCCTGCCGCCATCGAGCTCATCAGCAGGCAGTGGAACGACCGCACCTTCAGCAGGTAGCCCCACGCCACGCGCAGGGTCGCTTTGGGCACCTCGGGGGTCACGGGCGCACTCACGTCCACCGGGCCCTCCGGACGGTCTTTCAGCACACTGCGGCCGATGAGCGCGAGCAACAATCCCAACCCTCCGAGAAGCCAGAAACCCGGCCGCCAGCCGTAACGCTCGGCGATCAGTCCCGCAACCGCACCTCCCACCACGAGCCCGATGTTCAGGCCCAGCATGTGGACACTCACGGCCCGGCCCATGGATTTCGGGCCGTGGTGATCGGCCAGCAACGCACCGGCCGCCGGCAAGTAGAAACTCTCGGTGATGCCGAGCAGGAGCCGAGCCAGCAACAGGAAGGCGAAGGACTCGATGAAGCCGGTCATCACGGTCACCGCACTCCACCCGATTAAACTGAGCATCACGATCCGCGAGCGAGAGAACCGATCTGCCATCAGACCGGCAAAGGGCGACATCACGGCGTACGACCACAGAAAAATCATTCCGGCGAGTCCGATCTGTGCATCCGTGATGCCCAGGTCCTGGCGCAGGGGCGGAATCACCGACGAGAGCGCCACGCGATCCGCGTAGTTCAGGCCAGCGGCAAAGAAAAGGAAAACGGCAATCTTCCAGCGTAGGGGCATGGTGGGGTTGGGGGAAAGCAACGCGGGGGAAACGACACACGAGTGCGACCGCTGCGCCTGCGTCAAGCACCTCACTCCATCGGCAGGGTCCACGCTGCGCCAGCGAATTCTTCCCGCTTGTTCAGCGCCGCAGCCACCGCGCGCGGCATCGGCCTGAACCGGAACCGACCGATCAACCGCAGTGTAAACCGTCGAGGACCGGAAAAACCTGAGGACCGTGCGCGGCAGGGATCTGTCCCCCAGCCGTGCAACTCATCGGGACCTGCCTCGGACATCGACCGAGACACCAGACGGGTGAGCGCCACAACCCGCGGCCGGGAAGTGGCGCTCACCGTGCCAGCGCCCGACCGCGATGCGGTCGGGCCAGCACCAGCCGTCGATCACGCCCGTGCGAGCTCGAAACGGTCGGCGTTCATCACCTTGGTCCAAGCGGCGATGAAATCATCCACAAACTTCCGACTAGCGTCCGACTCGGCGTAGACCTCGGCCAGCGCACGGAGCTGCGAATGCGACCCAAAGATCAGGTCCACCCGCGTTCCCGTCCACTTGACGTCACCCGTCGACCGATCGCAGATCTCAAAGAGATCCTCGGCTTTGGAGGTGGCACGCACCGTGTGACCCATATCGAGCAGGTTGACGAAGAAGTCATTCGTCAGCGTCTCGGGCCGGGTCGTGAAGACGCCGTGCTGCGACTTGCCGTAATTGGCATTGAGCACGCGGAGGCCGCCGACCAGCACCGTCATTTCCGGAGCGGTGAGGCCGAGGAGTTGCGCGCGGTCGACGAGCAAGTGCTCCGCCGGAAGCGTGTACTTCGTCTTTTGGTAGTTGCGGAAACCATCCGCCACCGGCTCGAGCACCGCAAACGATGCAGCATCGGTCTGTTCCTGGGACGCATCCGTGCGGCCCGGGGTGAACGGCACCTGCACGTCGTGGCCCGCCTTCTTTGCCGCCTGCTCGATGGCGACGCCACCGGCGAGGACAATGAGGTCGGCGAGAGAGACGGTCTTTCCGCCAGTCTGCGCGGCGTTGAACTCCTTCTGCACCGTTTCGAGGAGCTTCAGAACCTTCGCGAGACGCGTCGGCTGATTCACCTCCCAGTCCCGCTGCGGCGCGAGGCGAATGCGCGCACCGTTCGCGCCGCCGCGCTTGTCGGAGCCACGGAACGTCGAGGCCGACGCCCAGGCGGTGGACACCAGCTCGGCCACGCCGAGACCGGACGCGAGGATCTTCGTCTTCAGCGCAGCGACGTCGTTGGCGTCGACCAACGGATGTTTCGCGGCGGGGACCGGATCCTGCCAAATTAGCTCCTCCTTCGGGACCTCAGATCCGAGATAACGGACCTTGGGGCCCATGTCGCGGTGGGTCAGCTTGAACCAGGCACGCGCAAAGGCATCCGCAAAGGCTTGCGGGTTCTGGAGAAAATGCCGCGAAACCTTCTCGTAAGCCGGGTCGAAGCGGAGCGCCAAGTCGGTGGTGAGCATCGTCGGACGGTGCTTCTTCTTCGCATCGAAGGCATCCGGCACCGTGTCCTTCGCGTCCTTGGCAACCCACTGGTGAGCGCCGGCCGGGCTCTTCACGAGTTCCCACTCGTAGCCGAAAAGATTCTCAAAGTAATTGTTGCTCCATTGGGTCGGCGTCGTGGTCCACGTGACCTCCAATCCGCTGGTGATGGTGTGTCCGCCTTTCCCGCTGCCGAAGGAATTCGACCAGCCGAGACCCTGTTCAGCGATGCTCGCACCCTCCGGCTCACGGCCGACGTGCGATGCTGAGGCGGCCCCGTGCGTCTTGCCGAACGTATGGCCACCGGCGATCAGCGCGACGGTTTCCTCGTCGTTCATCGCCATCCGGCCGAAGGTCTCGCGAATGTCGCGCGCCGAGGCCACCGGGTCAGGGTTGCCGTTCGGTCCCTCGGGGTTGACGTAGATCAGGCCCATCTGCACGGCCGCGAGCGGGTTCTCCAGATCGCGCTCACCGGAGTAGCGCTTGTCGCCGAGCCACGTCTTCTCAGAACCCCAATAAACGTCCTCCTCCGGCTCCCACACATCGGCGCGACCACCGCCAAAGCCGAAGGTTTTGAAACCCATCGACTCGAGCGCGCAATTGCCCGCGAGGACCATGAGATCGGCCCACGAGATTTGTTTACCGTACTTGCGCTTGATCGGCCAAAGCAGACGGCGCGCTTTATCGAGATTGGTGTTATCCGGCCAGCTGTTCAGCGGCGCAAAGCGCTGCTGCCCCGCCCCGGCGCCACCGCGGCCGTCGCCCGTGCGGTAGGTACCAGCACTGTGCCACGTCATGCGAATGAAGAGCGGACCGTAATGGCCGAAATCAGCCGGCCACCACTCCTGCGAATCCGTCATCAGCGCATAGAGATCCTGCTTCAGCGCCTTCAGATCGAGCTTCTGAAACTCCTTCGCATAATCGAACCCTTCCCCCATCGGGTCGGAAAGGGGGGAATTCTGATGCAGCATCTTCAGGTTAACCTGATTCGGCCACCAGTCGCGATTGGTCTGCGCCTGGGCGCCGGCATGCATGTGAGCGAACGGGCATTTGCCCCCGCTGCTGGATTCGGAATGAGGGTCCATGACACCACAAAAACTGAGGAACCGCTTTTCGCAAAGGCAATTTCCCCTCGAAAACGCGATTCCCCGCAGCGTCGGACCAGCGTCCCATAAAGAGGGTACGCGACTGTCCCTGACTTGCCTCCCGCCGGGGAGCCCAGCCACACTTTTTCCGTTCCCCCACCGTCCGTTTCCTTTCGCCCCATGGAAGCCCCTCTTACCCCGCTGGAGTTCGCCCGCCGCGCCCGCCGCCTATACCCCCACCGTGAAGCGGTGGTGGATGGCGACCGCCGCTTCACCTACGCGCAGTTCCTCGATCGGGTCGACCGCTGGTCCTCGGTTCTGCGCGACCTGGGGGTGGGTCCAGGCGACCGCGTCGCATGCATCGCTCCGAACAGTCACGCGCATCTTGAAGCGTATTACGCGATCCCGCAGCTCGGCGCGGTCATCGTCCCGATCAACTACCGTCTCAGCCTCGACGACTTCACGTACATCCTGAACCACGCAGGCGCCACGGTGGTCTGCGTACAGGCCGACTACTTGGATCTCGTGGACCAGATCCGGGATAAGGTTCCCGGGGTCGAGCACTTCGTGGCCTTCAGCGGCGAGAAGCCAAACTGGATCTCCTACGAAGATCGCCTCGCCGCGGCCCGGCCGGTGACCGACCTCCCCGAGATCGACGAGCGGAGCACGCTGTCGATCAACTATACGTCCGGCACCACCGCTCGCCCCAAGGGCGTGATGCTGACCCATCGCAACCAGTACCTAAACATCCTCTGCCGGCTGGTGCACACGCCGATGACAAGCGCGGACCGCTACCTGTGGACGCTGCCGATGTTCCACGTGAACGGCTGGTGCTTCGCATGGATCGTCACCGCGGTCGGCGGTACCCACGTCTGCCTCCATAAGCCGGAGACGAAGCGCATCTTCGAGCTCCTCCGCAGCGAGCGGATTTCGCTGTTCTGTGCGGCGCCAACGATCCTCATTGGTCTCGCCAACTCTCCGCCCGAACTGCACCGCGGCCTGCCGCGAGGAATCCGGGTGCTCACCGCCGGCGCACCGCCCGCCGCCGCGACGATCGAACGGGTCGAGGGAGAATTCGGGTGGACCATCACCCACGTCTACGGCCTCACCGAGGTCTCCCCCATCGTCACCGTCTGCGAACCGCGTCCCGAGGATGCGCAACTGGGTTTGCGCGAGGTCGCCATCCACAAGTCACGACAGGGCGTCGAGGCCATCGCCTCCGCGGAGGTCCGCGTCGTCGACGACCAGGACCGCGAGGTGCCGCACGACGGCGCGACCCTTGGCGAGGTCGTGATGAGGGGGCACGCCGTGATGCGGGGCTACTACAACGACCCGGAGGCCACCGCCCAAGCCATGCGCGGCGGCTGGTTCCGCAGCGGCGACGCCGCGGTCGTGCATCCCGATGGCTACCTCGAAATCCGAGATCGCTGGAAGGATGTCATCATTAGCGGCGGGGAGAACATCTCCTCAATCGAGGTCGAGGGCCTCCTCCTCCGCCATCCCTCCGTGCAGGAAGTTGCCGTCGTCGGGCAGCCCCACGAAAAATGGGGCGAGGCCCCCGTGGCCTTCGTCGTCCTGAAGGCAGGAGCCACGGGGGACGCTACAGAGCTCCGGGCCTTCTGCCGAGCCCATCTCGCTCACTTCAAGGCACCGCACGCGTTCAACTTCGTGACCGAGCTACCCAAGACGTCCACCGGCAAGATTCAGAAGTACGTGCTGCGCGGCGGTCGGCCCAACATCACGCGGCAATAGGGGCTCGGCTTCGGGTGAGGCGGCGACCGGAGTCGGCCTCCAACAACGAGATCGACGGCCCGCCGCCCGGTTGCCGGCGGGTTTCGTTACGCGATCGCCACACGATCGACACCGAAGCGGCACGGGGACGCCGGACGATGTCGCGCAACGCGCGATCATGTCGAAACCCGTCCTCCACGTCCGCTCGGCCATTCTCTCCGACGTCCACCTCGGCACGCCGGACGCCAAGGCAGAGGAAGCCACCCATTTTCTCAAGCACGTCCGTTGCGAGCGCCTCATCCTCAACGGTGACATCATCGACGGCTGGCGCCTCCGCCGGGGCGCCACATGGAGTCGCTCCCACACTCGCTTTGTCCGCCGCATTCTCACGCTGGTCCAAAAGAAAGACATCAACGTGGTGTATCTGCGCGGCAACCACGATGACTTCCTTTCCCGTCTGCTGCCGATGAGCTTCGAACGGATCCATTTGGTCGAGGACTGTCTGCTCGATACGCCAAACGGACGCTACCTCGTGCTGCACGGGGACGTGTTCGACGGAGTCGTCAAGAACATGGCCTTCTTGGCTCACGTCGGCGACGTCGGCTACGCCCTGCTTCTGCGACTTAACCGAGTCTACAACCTTTGGCGGAAGTTCTGGGGAAAAGAGTACTTCTCGCTCAGCAAGGCGATCAAGGCGCGCGTGAAGCAGGCCGTCAGCTTCGTGGGCAAATTCGAGGAGAACATCGCGGCGCTTGCCCGCGAGCGGGGCTGCGTCGGCGTCATCTGCGGGCACATTCACACGCCGGCCGACAAGCAGATCGACGGGATCCACTACCTGAACTCCGGCGACTGGGTGGAATCGCTGACCGCGATTGTCGAGCATCTCGATGGGCGCTTCGAGGTGATCCACTTCAAGGACTTCATCCAACGCTTCCCGATGCCCACCGACGCGGGAGCCGACGATCACGACCCCGGCGCCGAGGCGCCGCTCGGCCCGCAACTCGAGGCCCTTCGCCACGCACTCTCATGATGCCGCGACGCGTACTCGTCCTGACCGCGAGCTACGGAGAAGGTCACAACAGCGCAGCCCGCGCCCTCGTCGCCGGACTGCAGCGCCAACCCGGAGTCACCGCGGAAAGGGTCGATCTTTTCGCCGAGGTCGCTCCGCGGCTGGATCGCTTCTCACGCCAGCTCTACCTGAAGGTCATTAATCATGCCCCGTGGTTGTGGGCGGCCTTCTACCGTTGGCTCGATCGGACCCCCCACCTCCGCCACCTCACGTCCGTTCTCCCGTTTCACGTTCGCGCTCTCGAAGGCCTGCTAGACGAGAAGAAACCGGATGCGTTATGCGCGACCTACCCAGTCTACGGATGGCTCGTCGAGCAGTTACGCCGCAAGGGCCGCGCTGTTCCTCCACTCTACATGGTCGTCACCGACGCGCTCACGATCAATGCGATCTGGTTCCGCGTTCCCGCACAGCGCTGGTTTGTCACGGACGCGGGTTCCGCTCAGCGCATGATAGACCGGGGCGTCACTCCTAGCCGCGTCATCGTCTCCGGCTTCCCCGTGGCACCCGCGTTCGCGGATCGCACCAGCGACGCCGTACCGTCCGATCCCGCAGGCGGCGGACCGCGACGAGTCCTGCTCATGATCAACTGCTCTCGCCGCCGGGCGACCGCCATCGCCCGCGCCGTCGTGGCCTGCCCTGGACTGGCGGTCACGATCACCGCTGGGCGCAGCGAAGACCTCCGACGAGAACTGTCCGCGCTTCCGCCCCACCCCACGACCTCCGTCGAGGTGCTAGGCTGGACCGATCGCATCCCCAACCTCCTCATGCGCCACCACCTTGTGATCAGCAAGGCAGGCGGAGCCACGACTCAGGAATCGATCAATGCACTCTGCCCCATGATCGTCAGCCAAGTCGTGCGTGGACAGGAGGAGGGAAACTGGGAACTCCTCAAAGCGCACGATGCCGGGATCCTCGCCACCACGCCCGAGCAGGTGGTCGCCGCCATCACGTCGGCCTTCGATCACGGCGCGGACCAATGGAAACGCTGGCGGAGCGGCCTTGAGCGCCTCGCCCGACCGACCGCCGCGAGCGACATCGCCCGACAAATCCTCGCCGAAACCGCGACGGAATGCGGGCCCTCACGCGCACAGTCGACCAAGGCGCAGGACGTCGCCCGAAGCGTAGCCCCCTGACCCGCTCGCTCGTCGCCAACGAGCGGGCTGATGATCGGTAAACGCTTGATTATCAGCTTTCCGAAGATATCCGGAAAGCATGTCGCTCTACTGGCTCTACGATCTTCCCACCGTCTGGCTCGGCGTGGTCGTCACGTCCGCCTTCGTCATCTTCGCGATTGGCGGACTCTTGCTCTTGCGCAAACGCATCGAGACCTGGGTTGGCCCCTACCCCGGGCAGAACGATGTGGTCGGGATCGTCAGCAGCACGCTGGGCATCTTTTTCGGCATCACGCTAGGCCTCGTCGCGGTCGGCACCTGGGATACGTTCAACTCGATGGACACGCTGGCCCAGCGGGAAGTGCTGGCGGCCACCAACCTGAAGCGCACGCTGAACACGCTTCCCGAACCGACCCGGTCCGAGGCGCTGCGTCAACTACGCGACTGGGCCGATATCGTCGTCACCAAGTCGTGGCCCGCCCAACAGGCCGGTCAACCGCCCCAAGGCGAGGCGGAGAAACTTGAGGCCATCGAAGTACTGCTGAGCGCCCGCGAGCCTGGACGCCTGCTCGGGGGGGGAGGCGGAAGCATCCAACGGCAGGCCAGGTCCGTCCAGCAACTGAATGCACTGATGCAGGCCGGCGATGAGCGGGCGAGAAGCTACGATGCGCGCCTGACCGCCCCGCTCTGGTGGATCGTCGTGATCGGAGCGCTGCTCACCATCGTCTCAACCTGGTTTGTCGCCGCGAACTCAGAAGCGGTGAAACTCTTCTCCACGATCAGCGTATCCATGATGCTCGGACTACTGATCTTTTTTCTGGTCGCCACCGACAATCCGTTCCGAGGCGAGCTGAGCATTAGTTCCAACGGCTTCGCCGACCTGCGCGATCTGATCGACGCCAAGCTGGCGAAGTAGGCGCCGACCACGAGGCGAGCCGAGCCGCAGGCCCAGTCCAGTCGGCGGGAAACAGAGCGGTCAGTGAGCGGTCCGCGGACCGCTCACCGCCTCCGCTCGCTCATCCGCGGGGGTGCAATGCGATGTCGAACGGCGAGACCCGCACAGAACGTCCGGCGCCGACCGGCACGTCCCGAGACTCGACGCCCATGTTGAGGATCCAAAGACCGGCGTCGGTCTCGACCTTGTAAACGTCTGGAAGATCAAAGTTCAGCGTCGCCGGCACGGCGGCAAGGCGCTTCTCCGTGATCGCGCTCTGCAGAAGGTCCTGGATGAACCGCAAAGGAAGGCGATGCGACTGCGCCCAGCTCGCCTCGTTCTGCCGGAGATCCATCGAGCCGAAATAGGAGTACACCATTCCCTTACCCAAAGGCTTGCGCCAAGCCACCGCCAGATCCGGAGAGTACTGCATCCCCATCAGAATCTCGACGTCGGGCGCCAAGGGGCGATAGGCGCCGAACGGAGTGACATTCGTGAGGGCCGCGATCGAAGGAAGTAGGTCCGGACGCGCGATCCGCATCCCTTTGACGTCGATGCCCCGGATATCATCCGTCTGCGGCATGAAACCCGTGAGCGCGTCGAACGGCGCCGTCGACCCATCCCAGTCGATCGGTCGGTGACCGAGTACAAAGAGCAGTCCTCCTGACCGCACCCAGTCCGCGATGGCCCGCGTCGTCCGCGCATCGACTACCTGGGCATTGGCGACGAAAAGGATGCTCTTGCCCGCCAGGACGCCGTCCTGGATCAAACGGTCGTCAGCGAGATCGTAGTCAATAAAGCGTCGAAACTCGGCGAGGAACTCACCTACCCGCGCCATGCCCGACTGCGCCACGTCCGCACTCAGGACCTGCGACGCGGAGAGGTTGGGCTGGTACACGACCGCATCGATGCGCGGTCGCTGTTGTTGGCGAAAGAACGGGCTCAGCCGACCCGTTTGTTCCCCCATCGGTGACCACTTGCGCGTCTTTGGGTCGATCACAAGCTCGCCCGACCACGCAAACATCTGGTTTGCCCCGGAGGTCACCGCATTGAACATGCGGCCCACCATTCCCTCCGCCGACACATACGATGCCGGTTCATTGCCGAAAAAGGCTCCATAGTGACGGCCCGCTGTCGCCACGAGGCGAGTGAGGCGCACATTATAGCCGAACGAACTGCCCTCGTTGGTGATCCGGATCCCCGCCCCGTGCTTGGCCGCCACTTTCGCCTGCGCGGAGAAGTCTGAACCGTGCTCCGGAGCCATATCCCCGCCGGTGCACAGGTAGACGTCGACCCCAGGAAAAGCCGCCCGCGTCTCCGCTAGGCAGAAGTCCGAGAACTCCGTCATTTCATCACGATACCATGCGAGGAACTCCTGCCAGGCCCGCTCGGAAGGCGCCTTGGCCGGAAGAAATGGGCGTACCTCACCCCATGAGCGATAACTGCTGCGCCAAGCCTGATTGAGCGCCGCAATACCTTCGGGATAGAGCGTCTGCACCTGCGCCCGGAAATCCGCCTCCGCCAACGCATCACCGCACCAGTAACCGGCATGCGAATGATACTCGCCCGGCCAGTTGCCGATCACCGGGTAGATCGCCTCGCCGTAGTCGCCCGTGATCCCGATGTTCACCGACTCCAGCACGCCCTTCGGTCCGTAGTGGGCAGCAAGCTGCCGCAGCGTGTGGCGGACATGATCCCGCATCCCCGGCGACCACAGGGAGGGGATCGCCATCTCGCGACCATGCTCCAGGCAGCGGTACATCACCATACCGGGCTTCTCTCGAACCCACTGAGGCGTCACGTACCACGGTCCCATGATAATAAAGGGTACCCACTTCAGGCCCGCCCGAGTGTAGATCTCGACCTCGCGGTCGTACTCGGACCAATCGATTTCCCCCGGGGAGGGCTCGACCTTGTTCCAGTAGACATAGGTTTGAACACTCGTGAAGCCCATGCGCTTCAACTCGCGCACCCGCGCTTCAAACGCAGCCTCGTCCGTACCCACCTCCAAGCCCCCCGCAGTCAGCGTCAGGGGCGCCACCTTGGGGCCGCTGGCCGCCTCCACCCGGCTCACCGGAGTCATCACGGCCATCAGGGCTAACCCAACAAGAAGAAACCAGCGTGACACAAGGGGTGAAGAGATCATGGGGGTCAGGGGTCCGGCACGACGGACGGAAAACACTCCGTCGCAGAAAACTTCCGCCACGACACGCGAGCTGCGACCAGGGTCAAGAGGCCACGTTCGAAACGCTCAGGCTCAGAGAGAAAGCGTGCACTGGGAAGGCGGAGCGCTCACGTTCGCTCATGGCCGCCGCCCTTTCGCTCACCGAGTTGCGCTCGGCGCACGTGCCTCCGACTGCACCGGCGCACGAACGGAGCCCCCTCACCGTAGGGCACGCCGGCGCCGCCTCGCCTCGGGCCGAGGCCATGGAGGGCGACGCTTGCACCGCCCAATCGGCCCCAACATTCTGAAAGCTACTGCCGTGACGCTCGCCGACATCCAAGCCGCCGCCCAAAATCTGAAGGGCCAGATTCTTTCGACGCCCTGCCTGCCGTCGCAGACGCTCAGCCAGATCACGGGGGCGGAGGTTTTCCTGAAGTTCGAGAATCTCCAGTTCACCGCGTCGTTTAAGGAGCGCGGAGCATGCAACTGCCTCACCCTTCTCGATGCCGCCGCCCGCGGCCGCGGGGTGATTGCCATGAGCGCGGGTAACCACGCCCAGGGGGTGGCCTACCACTGCCAGCGGCTGGGGATCCCGGCTCTCATCGTGATGCCGAAAAACACGTCGGCCGTGAAGGTCGAGCGCACGGAGGGCTTCGGCGCCACCGTGATCACTCACGGTGACACGCTGGAAGAGGCGCGGGAAATGGCCTACGCGCTCGCCCGCGAACGGAATCTGACGTTCGTCCATCCCTACGACGATCCGGCGGTGATCGCCGGTCAGGGAACGATCGCCCTCGAAATGCTTCAGGAGGTGCCAGACCTCGACATGCTCGTCATTTCCGTCGGAGGGGGCGGCCTGATCGCTGGCATGGCCACCGCCGCCAAGGCGATCAAGCCCTCGATCGAGGTCGTCGGCGTGCAGACGCGCCGTTTCCCAGCGATGTACAACCTGATCAAGGGAACGTCCCTGCCCCAAGGCGAGAGCACCATCGCCGATGGCATCGCCGTGGGCCTGCCCGGCTCGCTCACCCGTCAGATCGTCGCCGCAGCGGTGAACGACCTCGTCTTGGTGGAGGAACCCGATCTCGAGCAGGCAATCGTGATGCTTCTGGAGGTGGAAAAAACGCTCGTCGAGGGCGCCGGCGCCGCCGGTCTGGCCGCCCTGCTTGCGCATCGCGAGCGGTTCCGGGGCCGCAGGGTCGGGCTCGTGCTGTGCGGCGGCAACATCGATCCCTTGCTGCTCTCCGCCATCATCGGACACGGCCTGGTGCGCGCGGGTCGGCTCGTGCGCCTGAAGATCAGCGCGCGCGATGTGCCTGGGTCGCTGGCGACGATCACCACCGCCGTGGCTCGCGCCGGCGCGAACATCGAGGAGGTGCACCACCAGCGGGCGTTCTCCTCGCTTTCCGCGCAGTATGTCGAGATCGAGCTGGTCCTGCAGACGCGCGGCCCGGCACACGTGACGGACGTGCTTGCCGCGTTGCGCGGCGCCGGCCTGCGCGCCGAGGCGGTGTAACCCGCTGATCGATTGCCGCTCGAGCCGCAGCCCGAGGGGCGGTTTGCCTTTCTCTCTGGAATCCGCATTCTGCCGCCATGCTCGAGTGGGGTGCCCGTTTTCTCCAAGCCTTTATCCCGCTGTTCGTCGCCATCGATCCGATTGGTCTGGCGGCCATCTTCCTTGGCATGGGCCAGAATATCCCTTCGAACCAGCGGCGACGCCTCGCGGATCAGGCGGTCTGGACGGGGGGCTTGGTCGCCCTCGGATTTTTGTTTCTCGGACAATCCGTTTTCACCGCGCTGGGCATCGCGGTCGCCGATTTCCAAATCGCCGGAGGACTGATCCTGTTCATCTTGGCAGCCAAAGATCTCCTTTCGACCTCGACCTCCGAGTCAGAGAAGCTGCCCGAAGACTTCGGGATCGTGCCGCTGGGTATGCCGCTGATCGCGGGGCCCGCCTCCATCACCACCCTGCTCGTTCTCGCGCAGAACAAAGCGATCGGACTCGCAGTCACGCTCGCCGCTCTCGCGGCGAACCTCGTCCTCGTGGTGCTGGCGCTGCACTACAGCGAGTGGCTGGGTCGCCGCATCGGACCGGCAGGACTGCGCGCGGTCTCGAAAATCGTGTCGATGCTTCTCGCGGCGATCGCGGTGGCGATGATTCGCAGCGGCCTGCGCAGCTAGGGCGCAATCCTTCACCAGCGGCGCCGTCGTCCTCGCTGGCGCGGTCCGCGGCCCTCACCATCCTCTGCTTCCGCACCGGGTCACCATGCCGTCTGCCGACTCTCGACACATTTCGGCGGTAACCGTGCGCACCGTCGCCTACGCCGCGCTTCTCCTGGGGGCGCTCGATCCGCTTGAGGGCTCTTGGTTGGTTGCGGCCTCCGCCGGTATTCTGGCCATCGCCGGGCGTGGCTCGCTCCCGCCAGCGACGCAGCGACGAGCGCGCCTCGCCGCGATCCTGGTCATCGCCGGAGTCGCGGGTATGTGGATCTTAAGCGCCTTGGGAGGCGTCGGAGGAGCAACGGGCCGCTCGCCGGTCTGGCTCCTCACCCTGCTCCCCTACCCCGCGGGCTGGCTCCTCGCCCTCTGGGGTACAGGACGCCCACGCTGGGGTGCACCCGCGTTCATGGGAGTGGGTGTCTGGTACGTTACGCTCGGCCTGCTGGGGCTACGTACCCCGACGGGAGAACCGGCGATTCTGCTCAGCGTCGCCGGATTCGGCGCGCTGCTCCTTTGCGGAGGAGGTTGGCTGACGTGGCAAGAACGGTGGGGCGCCACGCGCTCCCCGGCCACCGTCGTGCCTAGACGCTAGGACGCTCGGAGGGAGTGGCCTGCAGCGCCTCTGCGAGGAGCTGGGCATCCGACGCCCTTTCACCCTCGCTCCCCGGGATCGGCGGCACGTAGACGTAGTTCGGGTCCTCTCGCTGCCGCCGCACCACGGGGATGATGTCGTCACGCCACGTGGCCCAGAGTCCATGCGAGGCCGGGGGCAGATCATGCGCGATCGCTTCGCGCAAGCGCGGGAGGTTATAGAACGGCACCGCCGGGAACATGTGGTGCTCCACATGGTACTGCATGTTCCAGTAGAAGAACGCCGGCACCGGGCCGCAGGTGTAGGTCCGGCAGCACCGGCGGAAGTCCGGGGTGTTCGACGCCATTCCCACATGCTGCGGTGCCCCCATCAGCAGCACCAACCATCCCGCGTAGAACGTGCCGAGGTTCACCACCACAATGAGAAAACCGTGGCCGGTGACCAGGAAAAGGGTCGCCAAGGCCAGGTGCCCCCCGAGGACGATCCGGGCCCAGCGCACGCGCTCGCGCCGTGCTTTGACGTCGGACTCCGGCAGGATGCGTCTCAACCACTCCGCCTTGAAAAATCCGTCCCGCGAGAAATCTCCCAACGCGAGAGCAACCCAATGACGGAACAGCTTCCAGATTGCGACGGGGTTGAACGCAAGGTGCGCGAGAATGAACGGGACGCTATCCCAATCAATTCGCTGCGGCAAAACGATCTCGCCGTCGTGCTCAACATGGGTCGTCGCCTGATGATGCCGCACGTGGCTGGTCCGGAAGGCCAGCGGGTCAAACCACGCGAGGAACGAGTAGATGCGGAGGAAGAAGGTGTTCCAGAACGGCGAGGAGAAGGGAGTTTTGTGGCAGAGTTCGTGGCCCGCCACACCCCCGAAGAAGCTGCCGTTGGTGCCGTGCACAAAGAGGCTGAGCAGCAACAGCGGCACCATCCAAGGCCAGTTGCCAGCATCAATCCGCCGATAAATCGCATACGCAATCGCGGCGGTGAGGGCGAACAAACCGAGTTGAAGCAGCACCTGCGTAAACGCTCGCGCGTCATTCCGCTGCACGAGGCGGCTGAGAACCGCGCGATCAATGGGCGACCGGTACCAGTTAATCCTGATGGGCTTCTCCGTGGTGTCTTGCATGGCAAAAATCCCGTTTCCGCACCCTACGCCTGAGGTGATCTGCGAGCAAGGAAGACCCCGCGGGGAACGCCCTCTCCCAGCCGGTACGCACGCGATGATCGCGGCTTGTCCACGCGATCAAATTGGCGCTGAGTTCAGCGTCATCCCTAGCCTATGCGACTCACGCTCACCCGCCTCCTCGGCTGCCTTTGCTCCACGCTCTTCCCTCTCTCAGCCGCGGCCGCGCCCACTCATCCGCACCCCGACGGCGCTGACGTCGATCTGTGGGTCGCCGCCGGGCAGTCTAACATGCAGGGCGCCGGCATTCTGCCAGCCGATACCCCTGCCGTACCGAACGTCCGCATTTTCGACTTAACCGATAAGTGGGTCGACGCCGTACCTCCGACTCACCGCGTCTACGCCGCCGCTGCCCCGGTCTTCAAGACGTTGATTTTCAAGATGAATCCGACGCTCACGGAGGAGGCCTGGGCCAAGCTGCAGGAAGACGACCGCGCCGGAAAAGCCGGCGGCTTCGGTCCAGATCTTCCATTCGCAGAACAGGTGTCGCGCGCCACCGGCCGGCGGATCGGACTGATCCCTTGCGCCCTCGGGGGCACCAACCTCCGCCAATGGTCCCCCGGCCTGCGCGACCAAGGCGCCGCATCTCTTTACGGCAACATGATCGAACGGATCCAAAAGGTCGGCGGCCGGATCAAGGGCGTTATCTGGTACCAGGGCGAGGGACAGACCGGGTCGCGCGAGTCAGCCGATCGTTTCACGGCGGATTTCCTGAACCTGGTCGATAGTGTGCGCCGCGATACCGGCATCCCCGACCTCCCGTTCATCTACGTGCAGATTGGCCGGTACGCCAACGAGGACCGCACCACCGATCCGTTCTGGCAACTGATCCAAGAACACCAACGCAACGCCGCCTCGCTCCGCCCCAATCTCTGGGTCGTCCCGTCGGTGGACTTGCCACTCGATGACCTCATCCACATCGGCACCGAGGGCCAGCGTCGCTTGGGACGCCGCCTCGCCGAGACCGCGCTGACCCACGTCTACGGCAAGGCCGGCTACGCCACCCCGATCAACTACGTCTCCCACGAGATCCTGCCGTCCACGCAGGCCCTGCATCACTGCCTGCGAGTGCGCTTCTCCGGGGTCACCGGTCGCCTTCAAGCCAGTGGCCGCCCGGCGGGATTCGAGTTGATCCCGGACGACCCCAAGAAACAGGGACCGATGGCCTACAAGATCGAGTTCGACCCTGCAGATCCCGCCAGCGTGCTGGTCTGGTACTCGCGCGAAATCAAAGCGCCGGTGAAGTTGATCTACGGTCTGGGCATGGACCGTTACTCCAACATCACCGACGGGCGCGACATGGCGATCCCAGCGTTCGGGCCGGTGATCGTCACCCCGAAGTCGTGATCCGATCCGCGTGGGGTCGGGCCTACGCGACGAACCGGGCAACGAAGTCCCGCACCGGCATCGCCTCCAACCGCGCGCGATCCGCGAAGAGGTCCATGATCTCGCCCGCGCGCACGGCCCCGAAGTGTGCCGCGAACGCGGCCTGCGCCTTTTCCCGGAGCACGGGAATTCCCTCGGCCCGCCGGCGCCGGTGGCCGATCGGGTAATGCACCTCGACCCGCGCCGTGCTCGTGCCGTCCCGAAAGAATACCTGAACCGCGTTCGCGATCGAACGCTTCTCGGGATCGAGGTAATCTCGCGAGTAGTGTCGGTCTTCCACAACACGCATCTTGGCTCGCAGGGCATCGATCCGCGGATCCGCCGCGGCCGCATCTTCGTAATGATCCGCCGTCAGGCGACCGTGGATTAGCCCGATCGCCGTCATGTACTGCAGGCAATGATCGCGATCCGCCGGGTTATGGAGCGGTCCGCTCTTATCAATGATCCGGATCGCCGACTCGTGCGTCGTCATCTCGACGCGCTCGATCTCGTCCAAGCGGTCGCGCACGGCCGGATGGAGTTGCATCGCGCACTCGACGGCCGTCTGCGCGTGGAACTCGGCCGGGAAGGAAATCTTGAAGAGGACGTGTTCCATGACGTAGCTGCCGAGCGGGCGGGCGAGCCGGACAGCGTTACCCTTGAAGGAAACATCCTGAAAGCCCCAGGTCCGGGCGGTGAGCACGGAGGGATAGCCCATCTCGCCAGTCATCACCGTGAGGGCGAGCCGAACCGCGCGGCTGGTGGCGTCACCCGCGGCCCATGATTTGCGGGATCCGGTGTTTGGCGCGTGGCGGTAGGTGCGCAGCGCGGAGCCGTCGAGCCACGCGTGCGAGAGCGCATGGATAACCTGGTCGCGGCTGCCGCCGAGCAGGCCGGTGGTCACCGCCGTGGAGGCGATGCGAACCAAGATCACATGGTCGAGGCCCACGCGGTTGAAGGAATTTTCCAGGGCCAGCACGCCCTGAATCTCGTGCGCCTTGATCATCGCGGTCAGAACATCGCGCATCATCAGGGGCGTCCGACGCGCTGGCAGCGCGTGCGTGAACGCGGAGAGAGTCTCGGGGTTGGATTCGTTGCGGCTCAGCCAGTCGGCCGTGGCGAGGATCGCGCCGAGATTGTCGGACGGGTGCCCCCACTCCGCGGCCAGCCACGTGTCATTGAAGTCGAGCCAGCGGACCATCGCACCGACATTGAAGGCGCCTTGTACGGGATCGAGTACGTACGGCGTCCCAGGCACCCGCGCACCGTTCGGTAAAGTGGCACCCGGCACCACGGGGCCGAGCAGCTTGGTGCAGGCCGGATACGCGAGCGCCATGATGCCACACGCCAGCGTGTCAGCGAGACACCACCGTGCGGTGTCGTACGCTTCGTCGCTTTGCACGGCGGCGTTGAGCGTGTAATCCGCCAGCTCGACGAGCAGCGAATCAGGATCGGGGCGAACGTTACTGATGTGTGCAGACATGGGAAGAGAGAGCAGCTTGAGTGGAGGGAATCACGACCGCGCGGCCAGCGGAGGAAAGGGGCGATTCTCCGGGCCCGTGTAGTTGGCCCCGGGCCGGATGATTTTACCGTCGATCCGCTGTTCGACGATGTGCGCGGCCCACCCGGCGATGCGGGCCATGACGAAAAGCGGTGTGAACATGAGCATCGGCACGCCCAGCCGATGATACGCCACGGCGCTGAACCAATCGAGGTTCGGGAACATGCGCTTCTCCGCCCACATCAGGGTCTCGATGCGCTCGGCCACCCCGAAGAGGCGGGAGTCTCCGGCGTCATCCGAAAGTCGGCGCGCGATGTCCTTGATGATGCCGTTCCGCGGGTCCGCGACGGTGTAGACCGGATGCCCGAAGCCAATCACGATCTCCCGGCGCGCGAGCCGCGCCCGGATGTCCGCCTCCGCGTCGTCCGGCGTCGCATACCGCTGCTGGATGTCCAGCGCCACCTCGTTGGCACCCCCGTGTTTCGGGCCGCGCAGTGCGCCAATCGCACCGGTCACGCACGAATGCACGTCGGCACCGGTGCCAGCGATGACCCGCGCAGTAAACGTGGAGGCGTTGAACTCGTGCTCCGCATAAAGAATCATTGAGCGATCCAGCGCGGCCACATGGCTCGGCGCGGGTTCCCGCTGATGCAGCAGGCGCAGGAAGTGTGCGGCGATTGTCTCATCGTCCGTCTCCACCGCGATGCGCTGGCCGCTCGTCGCGAAATGGTGCCAATACAGCAGCATCGACGGAAAGCTCGCGAGCAAGCGGTCGGCGATTTCCCGCGCACCGGCGACCGTCGCGGCGGTGCCACCGGCGGCCGGGAGGGACTCAGTTTCAAGGTTACCAAGCACCGAGGTGCCCGTCCGCAGCACATCCATCGGGTGCGCTGATGCCGGGATCTGCTCCAAGACGATCCGCAGGGGCATCGGCAGGGACCGGAGCGAGCGCAGTTTCGCACGATAGGCGGCCAACTCATTCGCGCGCGGGAGACGCTCATGGATGAGAAGATGCGCGACCTCCTCGTAGGCGGCCTGCGCTGCCACCTCGTTGATGTCGTACCCGCGGTAGTGCAGGTCGTTACCGGAATGTCCGACGGTGCAGATCGCGGTATTGCCCGCAACCACCCCAGAGAGCGCCACGGATTTTTTGGCCCGAGGAGCCGAGGGGGCGGGAACGACTGGGCCGGCGGAGGAATCGGAAGACATAGTGGAAGGGCCCTTCGAACGCGTGCGGCGCTCAGCGTGGCGGTTGGTAACCGAGGGTGGCGTAAAGATCACTGCGGGTCTGCATCCGCCCGACCATCGCAGACTGTGTACCGTCGCGACGAATCGCGGCGTACACCTCCAGCGACGCGGCGGCCGCCGCGCGCGAGGCACTCAACGGATAGAGCACGAGCGCGACGCCGGCATCGCGCAGGGAATCCAAGCCGAACAGCGGTGTCTTCCCGAACTCCGTGAGGTTCGCAAGGACGGGGGCCGGCACCGCCCGCGTGAAGGCGCGGTACTCTTCCAGCGTGGTGAGCGCCTCAGCAAAGATCATATCCGCTCCTGCGGCGACGTAGGCCTGCGCACGATCAATGGCCCCGGACAGGCCTTCATTCGCCGCCGCATCGGTCCGCGCCATGATCACAAACTCCGGATCGCGCCGGCCCCGGACGGCCGCGCGCACGCGATCAACCATCGCCTTCACTGGGACCAAGTGCTTGCCGGGTAAATGTCCGCACACCTTCGCCGGCACCTGATCTTCGATGTGCACGGCCGCCACGCCGGCGTCTTCCATTTCCCTCACGGTGCGTTCCGGATCCTCCCACCCGGTGTCGATGTCGACGAGGAGGGGCAGATCCACGCAGCGCGTGATCCGCCGCGCGTCGATCAGCACGTCCCCCCGCTCCGTGATGCCGGTGTCCGGCACGCCATAGGAGTGGTTGGCCACCCCGGCACCCGAGAGGTAGAGCGCCCGGAAGCCCGCCCGTCGGGCGAGCAGCGCGGCGTAGGCGTTAATCACTCCCGTAAGCTGGAGGGGCTTCTCCGCCGCGAGGGCGGCACGGAAACGACTTCCTGGGGACGACATGTGGGTAACGGTGACGCGACGCGGGCGGGGAACAAGGATCAATCCGTCCTCGCCTGACTCTTGATCTCGCGCTGGAGGGCCTCGAGAGCGGAGGCATCTTCCATCGTGCTCAAATCCCCGGTCGCGCGACCTTCCGCGACCGCGAGAATCGCCCGCCGCACGATCTTGCCCGAGCGTGTCTTGGGCAGCAGCGGAACGAGTGTAATCAGCGCCGGACGAGCCAGCGCCCCGACCTGGCGGACCACCGTGTCCTCAATCTCCCGCTTCACCCTCGCCTGGGCATCGGCGGAGGGATACGCGTCCGGCTGGCGGAGTACGACGAAACAGACCACGGCTTGGCCCTTGAGTTCGTCGTGGCGCCCGACCGTCGCCGCCTCCGCCACGGCCGGATGCGCGCAGATCGCCTCTTCGATCTCACGCGTACCCAAGCGATGCCCCGCCACGTTGATCACGTCGTCGGTACGACCAAGGATGAAAAAATACCCCTCTTCATCCTGCATGGCATAGTCGAATGTTGAATACATTTCTTTGCCTGCGAACTGCCCGCAATAGTGGCGGGCAAACAGGTCGTCATTTCGCCAGAGGGTGCTCATGCATCCAGGAGGCAGGGGAAGGCCGACCGTCAAAACGCCCTTCTCACCCCGCCGCACAGGTTCACCGGTCGTCGGATCCACGACCCGCGCATCATAGCCGTAGGCAGGAAAGCCAGGAGACCCCGGCCGCGCACAGACCGGGCCCGCGCCCGCCAGAAGAGTGAGCAGGGGCCAACCGGTCTCCGTCTGCCAGTAGTTGTCGATGATCGTCACGTGTCCGAGCGCCTGCCGGATCCACGTGGACGTCGGCTCGTCGAGTGGCTCGCCCGCGAGAAACAGGTGCCGCAGACGCGAAAGATCATGCCGACGAATCAACTCCGGGTCCTGTTTCTTCAGCACCCGGATCGCAGTCGGAGACGAAAACATCACCGTGGCTCCGGTCTCAGCGGCAATCTTCCACCAGATGGCGCCGTCCGGCCGAGTCGGCAGTCCCTCGTAGATCACCGTGGCCATGCCCCGAAGCAACGGACCGTAGACGGTGTAGGAATGGCCAACGACCCATCCAACGTCCGCAGTCGAAAAGTACGTCTCGCCCGGGTGCCCGTCATAGATCAGGTCCATCGACGCGGCAAGGGCCACGGCGTAGCCACCGGTATCGCGTTGGATGCCCTTTGGCCGTGCGGTGGTCCCGCTGGTGTAGAGCAGGTAGCTGGGTTCGCTTGACTCGAGCCACTCGCACGCGACCGCCTCACCCGCGTGGCGGTCGGAGCGCACCGCGTAATCGCAGTCGCGAGGTGCCTGCAACACCAGCGACGAATCTAGCCCGCGATTGACCACGAGGACGTGGTCCACGCGCGTCTGAGCCAGGGCGACGGCCTCGTCGACCAAACGCTTCAACGGGATGAGTTTCCCGCCCCGCAGGCCGGCGTCGCAGGTGATGACGACCCGTGCCTCGGCATCGTCGATCCGGCTGGCAAGACTTGGCGGCGCGAAGCCGGCGAAGACGGCCGAGTGGATCAGCCCAAGTCGCGCGCAGGCCAGCATGGCCACCGCGGCCTCCGGGACCATCGGAAGGTAGAGAATGACACGATCACCGCGACGCAGCCCGAGGCCGCGAAGCGTGGCCGCCATCCGCACCACCTCGCGATGCAAGTCCGCGTAAGTGAGCGTCCGTTTCTCGCCGGTTTCGGTCGAAACGAAGTGGAGCGCCGGCTGGTCGGCCCGCGCGGGCAGATGCCGGTCGACGGCGTTGTGGCAGAGGTTGGTACGGCCGCCAACGAACCAGCGGGCGAACGGGGCACGCGAGAAGTCGCAGACCTGAACAAACGGCTCATGCCAATCGATACGACGAGCCTGCTCGGACCAGAAGCCATTGGGATCCTGCAACGAGCGCGTCACGATCGGGTCCGGGTTCATGGCCAAGTAGAGGTGGGATCCAAATCAGGGTGAAGGTGATCAGGACCGGAATGAGCACCGCCGTGGGGCTGCGCCGCTTCGGGAGGCCGGGACGGACCACCCTTTCCGATCTGGCTCCAGCATGATGCCAGAGACGCTGCGATCCGGGAATGAATTAGATTTGCTCTTGGTGATCGAAAATATCTATCACGGTTCCATGGAGCTGCGTCACCTTCGTGCCTTCGTCGCGGTTGCGGAGCGGCTGCACTTCCGCCGGGCGGCGGAAGTGCTGCGCATGTCGCAGCCCGCGCTGAGCAGCCAGATTCGGGCGTTGGAGGAGGCTGTGGGAGCGCGCCTGCTGGAGCGCACCACGCACCGGGTCGCGCTGACGCCGGCAGGCCGGCGGCTCCTCGCCGATGCACGACGCCTCCTGCGTGGGGCAGAAGATGCAGCGGTGGCGGCGCGTCGGCAGGCCGCTGGGGAGATCGGTGAGATCACGCTCGGGTTCGTGCCCTCTCTCACCTATCACCTCCTGCCCCTGCTACTGCAGCGGTTTCGGCAGGCCATGCCGGAAGTGGAGTTGCGGTTGCGCGAAATGGACACCGCGCAACAGATCGACGCGTTGATCAGTCATCAGCTCGATCTGGGCTTCATCGGCCTCGGCCACACCCGTGAGACGGAGGACCTCCAGCTCGCGCTCGTCGGGGAAGAGCAGTTGGTGGCGGTGCTGGCCGAGGGCCATCCCCTCCTCCGCAGGCGCCGGGCGAGCCTCGCGCTCCGGGAGCTGGCGGACACGCCGCTCTACCTGGCGGCTCGGGAGAGCGCTCCCTTGTTCAACCCCTGGATCGTGGTGCTCTGCCAGCAGGCCGGCTTCCAACCCAAAATCGTCCGGGAGGAAGGACAGCCCGCGACGACGATCAGCTACGCGGCGGCGGGCATGGGGGCCACGATCCTGCCCGCTCAGTACGCCCAGCTCCGACCGCCCGGCGTGTGCTTCGTGCCGTTGGCGCGACCCGTGCCGCGCTATCGCTACTTCGCGGCGTGGGCGGAATCCCACGCCCACCCGGCGCGCAGCCGCTTCATTGAGCTCGCGCGCGCGACGGTGGCGGCGGCGCGACCGGGCCGCGCGGGATGACCCGCACGGCGCCGGCGTGCTCACCGAACGTTCCGTTAACGGAACTTGTACTCGACCGACAGCGTGAACGCGCGACCACGTGGGTCGGCGATACGCGGCTCCCAGCTGCTACCGGCACCCGTATTGGTGTCGTAGGCGACCGAGAAGGGCGGATCCTCGTTGAACAGATTCTTGATGCCCGCAACGATCGTCACGTCCCGGCGCCAGCGGTAGGTCAGACTGGCATTGTACGTGATATACTCGCCGACCTTCGGGTTCCAGTTCGGCGGCACCACGGTGCCGTTGGCGACGCCCGGGAGAACGAAGTCCATGTAACCAGCGCGGTAGAGCTGGCTGATGCGGCCCGTCCACTTGCCCTTCCGGAATGAGGTGGCGGCGGTGTACTTCCACTTCAGTCCGATGTCGCTAGCGCGGGTGAAGCGGCCAATCTCACTCCTGCTCCAAGGGGCGGAAGCGAGGAGACGCGACTTCTTCTCCAGCAGTTGCGAGATGTTCGTCTCGGCCGTCAGGCGCCCACCCAGCACGTCAAAGTCACCGCGCGCACCGTACTCCATACCCTTGGTCTGGGTCTCACCGGCGTTTAGCCAGCGATTATCGATCGCGGTGATCTGGTTACCCGCATTGCGGATGATGGCGTCGGGGAAGAGCTGGTAATTCTGCAAGATGACCGTCGGGCCGAGGATCAGGATCGTGCCGTCACGCTGGACGGACCACCAGTCGGCGGTAAGGGTGATGTTCTTGATCGGCGAGTAGACGACGCCGGCGGACAGCATTTCGGCCTCCTCGGGATTGAGCGACGTCTTACCGCCGCTGCGGATGTTCATCGAGTTCGGCGGGATCGCGACGCCCGTCGTCGGATCGCGCAGATCGGCACCGGCGTAGATGCTCTCCGTGACCGGGTCGAACTGCTGCTTGAAGGTTGGGACGCGGAAGCCGGTGCTGTAGGAACTGCGGAAGAGCACCTGCTCGGTCGGAGCAAAGCGCAGCGTGACCTTCGGGTTGGTCGATGCGCCGAAGCCCGTGTATTGGTCGCGACGCGCGGCGACGTTCAGATCGAGCGACTTAATGACCGGGATCTGGACTTCGGTGAAGACCGCCTTGATGTCGCGGCTAAGCGTGCCCGCCGTCGCCAGCGCGTTGTCGAACGGCACGTTGAAGATGAGCGAGTCGGCGGCGCTCACGTTGGAGCGGCGATCACCGGCGAAGAAGTACTCCTCGCGCCGGAAATCCGCACCCACCGCGGCGTTGACCGTTCCGGCCGGGAGCTGGAACAGCGGACCGGACGTCGTAACATCCAACGTGGTGTTCGTGAACGTACCACCGTACAGCTCAACGCCCGACGCCGAGGCGGCCTTGAGGCCAGCCACCGCCGCCTGGGATTGGGTATAGGAGAACGGGCTGAGGATGCCGTCGCTCACTAGCTTCACGAATGGCACCGTGTAGTAGTAGCCGTCATTGAGACGCGACTTACTCTTGCTCTCGGACTGGGAGAGGCCAGCGCGGTATTCCCAATCAGAGAAGAAGTCGAAGGGCAGCGGAAGCGGACCCTCGAGTGATCCGAGAAAACGTCGCGTGTCGCTGATCGTGCGCAGTTCGCGGTTGCCGCCAGGGAGAGAGCGCCAGCGGAATGCCATCGGGAGGCCGCGATTGGCCTCAAGGGCCGGGAAGAACGCCACGAGCGAGTTGAAGACGCGGTTGTAGTCCGCGCCGGTGCTCGGATAGAGGAGGTTGAACAGCGGATTCGGAACCACCGTGCCGTTCGCTGTGGTGGTGGTGGGCTGAGCGCCCGCGGCCGTCGAAGCGGCGGTCGACCACTGATTGGGCGAGAAACTCTTGGTCGAGTCCGAGCGACCGATCACGGCCTCGACGGTCGCCAAGTGGCGGCCGAGCTTGTACGAACCGCGGCCGACAAAATTGGTGTTCTTCACCGGCTGCTGGAGCACGGCGGCACGACCCGTATCCCAAGCGGAGCCGTACTTCGATGCGGCGGTGGCCCAGAGACGCTCGTCGTAGGGTCCCATGCCATCAAGCCCGGTGTAGCCGCCCGTGAAGGTCGGCAGATCGACGACATTGATGCCGTTCACGCGCAACGTGGCCGTAGCATCAGCAGGGTCGATCGGGCCGGTGCCGGCGCCCGCGACGGTCGTGGGGCCATTACTGAGCACGGTGCGCTGGCCATTGATCGCGAAGAGAGTGGCGATCGGCGTACCGCGGGTATCGGGCGAGAGACCGCGATTGGGCTGGAACGTATTGACGAAGTCGCGCTGATCACCGTCGAGACGCTTGTGGTCAGCGACGGCAAGCGAGGCCATGATGTTCCAACCATCCTTCTCTAGGCTGCCCCATCCGCCGACGAGCGAGTAGCGGAAGAGATTACCGCCACCGTCTTCGGTCACGTCGGCCGACGCATTTGCGACGACACCCTGAAAGTCCGTTTTGGTGATAAAGTTGATCACGCCGCCGATGGCATCGGTGCCGTAGATTGCGGAGGCGCCGTCCTTGAGGACCTCGACGCGCTCGATCGCGGCGAAGGGGATCGAGTTGAGGTCAACCACGCCACCGTTCAGGCCGTGCGAAGCGACGCGACGGCCATTGAGAAGGATGAGGGTGGCATTGGAACCCTGGCCGCGCAGGTTGGCGGAGCTCGCACCGTTGTTGCCGCGCTGGGCGCCGGCGACGACATCGGCGTTCGACGCGAGGTTGTCGAGGCCGTTGCCGTTGATGTTGAGGTTCATGATCAGCTGCTCGGCGCTGGCGATGCCCTCCTGCTCGAGATCGAGCTTGGTAAAGACCGCGACGGGCAGCGCGCCCTCATCGGCGGGGCGCTTGATCGACGAGCCCGTGACCACGAACTTGTCGAGTTTTACAGTTTCCGAGGCCTTGGAGTCCGCGGCGGGGGCCGGGGTCGTGGCAACGGCCTGGGCGAATGCAACGGAGGCGGATCCAGCCAACGCGAAGGCGAGAAGCCCCCGAGTGAAGGATGACGGTAGACGGGTTTGCATGGTGAAAAAGAGAGGCGTCCGCAGAGCGGAGAGGGGGGACCGACGGACCAGTTTGTGCCTTAAGCCAACCGCGTCCAAGCAGATTCTCGGCCAAAGTCCGGCCCCCTAGGTCACCGGCGCAGAAGGACCGGGCCGGGCCCGGAGCCCGCGCCTCGGCGCCGCAAGGCGCTTGGCGACAACCGCGTGTAGCGCTTGATCACCGTGGCGAAGTACTGCGACGACGAAAACCCGAGGTCGTGGGCGATGTGGGTGATGGGGTGAGCGGTCTCGCGCAGGAGTTGCTCGGCACGGACCACCCGGGCACGCAGCACAAACTCGCCCGGCGGCATGCCGCACTCCTCCCGGAAGCGGGCTTTGAAACGGGGCAGCGACAGCCGGGCCTTTGCGGCCAGCTCGGAGAGCGGGAGCGGGGTATCGAGGTGGCGCTCGATATGCTCCAGCACCGGCCGCAGCGAGGCACCCTGCCGCGCGGAGGCATCGACGGACGCGAGGCCGATCACGCGGAGGAGGAAGCCACTCACGTGATGCCAGATCGCCGCCGACCGGAGCGGCCCGTCGGGCCCGAGTTGGAGGCGCATGATCGCGTCGCAATGCTCCCGCAGGCTCGAATCCCCGGCAAAATGCCGCCGCGGCAGGCTCCGTAAGGCCTGCGCCAGGGCGACCCCGCTCGGTCCGGGTAATCCCCTGCCCCGCCGCGGCAGGCCGAGGATCAGCCAGTACAGGACCCCCTTCTCCTGCGGCCGCGAGCCGGTGCTGTGCACCTCGCCGGGATGCGTGAGGAAAACGTCTCCCCCCTTCAACTCGTAAGCCCGGCCATCAACGACGTACGTCTGCCGACCGCGGACAAGAAGACAGATCTCGATCGCACCGTCGTGTCGGTGGTCGTCGAGCGCTGCATGCGCCACCGTCTGGTTGTAGCGCCCAAGCTGCAGCATCCCGGGCATCCCCGGCACGTCCAGCGGCAGGATCAACTTCGGGTGATGCATCCACTCGGCGCGCGGCATGTTCGATTTCGTATCGCGCACTTCGGCTGAAAGTCAAACATGCCAAAACGTGCTACGGTCACACCATGAGTACTCCCGTGCCCGACACTCCCGACCCGCGGTTGACCGTCGAGCCGCCGCTGCGGCAGTTCACTGAGCAGGCGCGTCGACCCAAGGGCATCGAGTGGTACCGCACCCCGCTGCCGGCGGGTGCGATGAAATCGCTGCACGTGCGCAGCGACCTGCGCGGCGCGGCGCAGACGCTCGGCTACCTCGCCATCCTGGCCGCGCCAGCAATCCTCGCAATCCGGGCGGGTCTCGCGCACGCCTGGGGCTGGGCGGCGCTCGGGGTCTTTCTCTACGGTGTGGTCGCCGCCTTCCTCATCAACGGCGTTCATGAACTCGGCCACAACACCGTGTTCCGCTCAGCGTGGCTGAACCGCTGGTTCTGTCGTCTGCTCGCGTTCCTCGGCTGGATCAACCACGAGCTCTTCGAAACGAGCCACGTCCGGCATCACCGCTACACCCTGCATCCTCCGGACGACGACGAGAACCCGCTGCCGATCCGCTTCACGGCGCGGGATTTTTTCAAGGGGTGCGTGTTTCACTACAGCTTCTTCGGGTACGCGATCCGGAAGATGGTCCGCCTTGCCCGCGGCCGCTTCGAGGGAACGTGGGAGCAAACCCTCTTCCCCGCCGATCAACCGCGGATCGCCCGTCCGACGATCCTCTGGGCACGCGTGGTTGTAGCGGGCCACCTTGCCATCCTCGTGATCTCGCTGATCAAGGGTTGGTGGATCGTGCCCGTACTGATCAGCGCGGGACCCTTCTTCGGCAACGGGCTATTCCTGCTCTGCAACAACACGCAGCACATCGCGCTGCCTTCGCACAACACCGACTTCCGTTTGTGCTGCCGGACCTTCACGCTCAATCCGTTCGTGCAGTTCATCTATTGGCACATGAATTTCCACACCGAGCATCACATGTACGCCGCAGTGCCGTGCTATCATCTCGGAAAACTCCACCGCCTCGTCCGCCACGATCTTCCCCCCACGCCGCACGGAATCGCGGCCGTCTGGCGCGAGATCGCCGCCATCGTCCGTCGTCAGCAAGCCGAGCCAGGCTGGGTCTTCCAGCCAACGCTTCCCACCCCCACCCCACCCGCGGCAGCCTGACGGCCGCCTTCGTGCGCGCGTCGTCTCCCGAGGCCGCGCGGGTCCCGCACGTCAACGGACCAGATCCGGAACACCCGGTATCCAGACGTCCGCATAGCCGGGCAGCGTGGGAATGCGCCGAGCACATTCGATGACCCACAGGTCCCACGCGCCGTCGATGTAGTTGCGGTTCGTCGGCAGGGGGCACGCTTGGGCGTAGAGGTACCAGCGGCCGTCGATCGAGTAGAACGCCGGGGTCGCCACGTGGTACATCGCCTCGTCACGGTACAGCCCGGTCCACTGAGTCTGCAGCACCGTGTCCGGCGGCAGCGGCTGCCAGCCGGCCCGCGGCGACTTGCTCACCGCGAGGGCGGTCCGCCAACGCTGGCCCTTCTCGATCCCGAGCTCGATCGAGAGCACGTAGGTGTCGTCCACTTTGAACACCTGATGCCATTCGTAGTAGGCGTTCGGGATCGAGGGAAAAATCTGACCCATGCCGCGCGGGTCGTTCGTGTTGAAGTGGCGCGTCCAGGTCTTGCCGTCGTTCGAGGTCGCGAGACGCAGCCCAGGCAACACCCCGTCCTTGCCGCGGTAGGAGTAATACATGGTCCAGTCCCAGCGGTGGGTCTCCGCGTTCCACTCGCGCAGGATCGCCGCCTGCGACGCCATCACTTCGTGGAAGGGCGCCGCCGGCTCGGGCGCCAGCACCGGTGCCGTGCTCGCGCGGCGGATCGTCGCGAGGCCCACGTCAGAATAGCCATCCGCTCCCGTCGGACAGATCGCCAGGCCGATCTGGTCCTGCACGAGCGAACGCGTTCCCGAGTAATAGATGTAATATGCATCCTCCTCCGGGACATAGAGCACCGCATCCAGGCGGATGCTGCTGCTGTCCCAAGCGTCCCCACCCGCCGGGAGAAAGACCGGATTCGCCGGGTCCTGATGCCACGTGAAGGGATCTGACTTCAACGCCCACGCCTTGCCAATGAAGCAGGTGCGGCGGTTCGACGCCGGTACACCGGAGTAGAACATGATGAGCTTCTCCGGATCCTTCGGGTTCGGCAGCACGCAGGCTTCCTGCACCTGTTGCGACTGCCACGGGGCGCTCAATCGATCGATGAACACGCGTCCCCGCACCGACGATGCCGCCGCCGCCGGAGTGAACCCGGTAACCAGCAAGCAGGTGATGACGGCAATCCAGAGCGAGCAACGCAGGCGCGTCGGGAGAAGGGGTACGTTCATGGCGAAGGGGGTGACTTCGTGGTGCTGCACTCTCCGAGGAGAAGCAACGCGAAATCTGGGTCACTCACCACCCCAGCGCCAGCGAGGAGGTTCACCCTTCCACCAGCAAATCGCAAGGAGGAGACCCACGTGGACGCCGAGACCGATTACGAACGCGACAGGATCCCGGACCGGATCGAGAACACGCAGCAGCAGCGGAAGCATCGCCACCCAGAGGATCGTCACGACCCACCCCTGCCAGCGACAGGGCCAGCCCCAACCCCAGCCATAGGTCTTGGCCGGAAACCAGTAATCGCTTCGCTGATCGGACCTCACGCCGCAGCGTGGCGCGAGGTCTCCGCGCGGTCAATCGAAGGCAGGCCTCAGAATGCCACATCCCCAGATGTCGCAACGCCGGCGGCGGCCGCAATGCCCGCAGGACCAGGAGCGTGAGCACGAAGCCACCGATCGGAATCCAGGGCGAAAGCAAATACCTGGACCGGGCGAGAGCATGGATCCCTCGCACGTTTCCAGCACTCCCTCGTCTGGTCCGGGCCCGACCGACTACCCTACTCCGGCGCGATGTAGCGAACTTGGCCGCCGAGACGCTGCCAACGGAGGTACACCACCACGCCGACGACGACCGAAGCGAGGGCGATCGCGCCACCCCAAAGGAAGGTGAAGCGGTAGTCGTTGCCGAGGAAGTCGAGGCTCAGTCCGAGAAGAGGCCCGAGCGACATGTTCAAGCCGGCCGCGAGGAATCCAGCCGCCGCCGCAAACTGGGCAAACTTCGAATGAGGGAAGAGCATCTGCGGTAGCGCCGCCGCCCCGGTCATGAAACCACCGGAGATCACGCCGTGAACCAGCAGCACCCAGCCGAACGACTGCGCGTCATGCACAAAAAAATATCCCCCCACGGCCACGATTGTGTACGCGACCATCACGCCGATGCCGACGCGGATCGGGTGGATCCGATCGGCCAGCCAACCGAGCGGAAACGCCGCAAAGAACGAGATGACGTACGTCACCGCGAGGTAAACGCCGTACGTGTCCATACTCATGCTGTAAGCCTTGGCCGCGCGGATGCTGAAGGTATTGACCGGAATGAAACTGAGGTTGGCCAGCCCGAGGAACACGAACACCAGCAGATAGTACGGACGCGTAAAGCACTCGCGCCAATAGTCCCGAAAGAGGTTCGCCGCGAGGTTACCCGCCCGCGCAGGCGGCGGCGGCGGATAGTCTCCTTCCTTCACCCGGAGACACATGAGCGAAAAGCCGACGCCGTAGAGAATGCCCACCGCCGCGAGGATCGGCGTGTAGTGGGTGTCCGCGTGGCCAATGAGTCCGTAATTGAACAAGATCCCGGCTGCTAGGCTCACCGCGCGAAAGAGGCCGTAGAACCGACCGAGCATCTCCCGCGGCACCACGTCATTGATCAAGCCGTTGAAGACGGCGTTTGACACCACCACGCCAATCTCAAACACGGTCCAGAAGAGCGCCATCACGAGCACGATGGTCTGGTTCACCGAACCGGGAGAGCCACCGAGCACGCCATGCAGCCACGCGCCAATCGGCGGGCTGTAGGCCAGGCCGATCATCGAAAGGGTCACGAAGGGCGCGGGATAAAGCAGGAAGGGAATCCGCCGGCCGCGCGGCCCGCGGTGCCGGTCACTCCAGTAACTCACCAGCGGCCCCACCAGCAGAATCACCGCCCACGGAATCGTGAGGATGAAGATGCCCGTCATCAGGTCGGTCGCCTCATACTTCTTGAGCATGAGCTGGGCCACCGGCGTCGCCGATCGCTCCCGCAGCATGTAGCTGAAGTCACCAAGCAGCAGCCAGACGAAGAGCACCATCAGGGCGCCGAAGGAATACGTGAGCGTTCCAATGGACCACACGCGGTCGCGCCGGGAACCCACGGCCGACGGCGGCTCCGGAGCGTTCGATTCGCCGCTCACTGCGCACCCTCCTGACGTATCTGCCGCACCGCCGCCGCCAACCGCGCACGGAGTTCCTCGGAGAGCGCCGACGCGGAGGGATCCTGAGCTACGTTTCGCATCTCGAGCGGATCCGAGCGGAGGTCGAAGACCTGAGTCCACTCGGGACGGCCCGGATATTCGACGCGTTTGGCGAACTCGGTGCGCAAGGACAGGATGTCGAAGGTCACATCGGGATACTCGGGGTCCTGATAGTTCTCGTAAAGAAACTCCTTCCGCCACTCCGTCGGGACACTCCCGCCAAAGAGAGGCACAAGGCTCGCTCCCTGCATCCGCCAGCCGGGCGCCACACCGGCGACCTCCAGGATCGTCGGCGCCACGTCCACGTTCAAGGTCAGGGCATCCACCACGGTCCCCGCCGGAATGCGCCGCGGATAATGGGCGAGAAGCGGAATGCGGATGCTCTCTTCGTAGGCCGAGCGCTTGTCGCCCAGGCCATGCTCGCCGAGGTAGTAACCGTTGTCGCTCGCGAAGAGGATTAGGGTGTCTTCAAGGAGAGCGTGCTCGGCCAGCGCCGCGAGGAGCCTCCCGATGTTATCGTCCACTGCCCGGAGGCAACGAAAGTAGTTGAGCCGATCTTTTGAGGCCGGGTTCCACGGACGATTCGGATCACCCCACGGAAACGGCGGGCGAGACCGGAAGCTCAACGGCTCGGCAATGGTCTGCCCGGCGTAGAGGTCCGCATACCGCGCCGGGGGCTGCCGCGGATCGTGTGGCGACTTGTAGCCAAGGGTGATCGCGAAGGGTTCCGCCCGGCGGCGCTCGATGAAGGCGATCGCCTCTGTCGTCGTCACATCGTCGACCCACCCCTGCGTCTCCTCCCAGACGCCGTTGCGGAGCACGCGGCAGTTGGGGTAATCGCCTTGATCCACGAAGGTGAAGACCTCCGCGAAACCAGGCCGGTCTTCCTGCCGTCCCATGTGCCATTTGCCGAAGTAGCCCGTACGATAACCCGAGGCTCCCAGCGCCGCCGCCCACGTTTCGAGCGATCGGAAGGGCGTGCGGTTATCGCGGATGCCATGGCCGCTCGTCTGCCGGCCCGTCAGCATCGAGGCCCGGCTGGGCGAGCAAAGGGAGTGCGTCACGAAGGCATTCCGGAAGCGCGCACCACCCGCCGCGAGACGATCGAGGTGCGGCGTCTCGAAAAAGGGAAAACGAGCGCGTTCACCTTGCTCCCGCTGCACCACGCCCAAGGCGTCGAACCGCTGATCGTCCGTCACCACCAGGATGATGTTCGGACGTCGCGCGGGCTGCATTCCACCGGTCGGCGCGCCAGCCAAGACTGCGGCCGCGCCAAAACAGGCCAACAGACCAAGGGCATTCATGCTTCGTTTCATGGGAGGGATACGGGGTCTCGAGACGAGCGAGGAGAAGTACGATCACTCGATGATTCCGATGAGGCCCAACGCCGTCTCCGTTCCGATTCCACCTCGTACCGCGACCGCCACCGTCTCCAGTTCAAGCAGATGCTCGCCCGGCCCGAGGTCCTCCGAAAGGATCACCGGACGATACCAGCCGCGGTCACCACACCACTCAGGGCGGTCCCGCTCGGTCTGGACCCACGGCCCACCGTCGAGGCGATAACGGACCTCGCTGGAGAGACGGCCAAAGTCGAAGCCGAGCACGAGGCCCCGCCCCGCAAAGCGTAACCGTAACCGCGATCCCGGCGCAGTGGTCCAGAGCATTCGCTCCAGTCCGAGGCAAGTCGCGGTGTTGCACAGGATCCATGGCCCCCACCGCTCCGCGCTGGCGAGGTCCACCCGCCGCACCCGCTCCCAGCAGGCACGATCCAGCGGTGCCGGCAGCCTCATGTCCGGACGCGCCTCCGTCGGGGAAACGACGGCCGTCCAAGCCTCCTCACACAGTGAGATGATCGGCTCCGCATAGCTGAGGCTGCCGCGCACTTCCGGGTGCAGGCCATCGGGCAACCATTCCTCCGGCGTCATCAACCCCCGCTGCACCTGCCGCCACGCGTGCAGGCCCACCCAGACCGAGGATACGCCATATCGCTCGGCCAAGGTCTCAAAGTCGGCAATCGACGGCGGAATCCGTCCCGATTGAAGATCCGCCTCCATTTCGCCGCAGTAGGTATAGACGAGCACCACGTCCACGCCCGCCCCGATCAATTGCCGGAGCAGCCCCTCACGCGTCCGATTTCGTCGATCAGAGGACGTCCCGTAGTCGTTCACCGCATACTCCGCAAATACGACATCGCTGCCACACGCGAGCACGGTGGGTCCGGCCCGGAACGCGCCGAGATCGCTCCCCGTCGCGCCAAGGGCGGCATTCTCCACCGTCAGACGGACCCCGGGAAATCGCTCAACCAGCCATCGCTGGAACGGCTCCGGCCAACGCGTGCGGGTCTTCGGCGCCGTGATCGATCCCCCCAAAAAACCCACCGTCACCGCACCACGCTGCACCGCCGCGCGGGAACGGGATAAATCTCCGCGCCGGCGGATCACCGGACCAAGCGAGCAAGGGGTCGTCATCGGTTGGCGGAAGCCCGCCGACTACGGCAGGCGACCGCCCTCAACGCAACCACACGCCCGGCTGCCCGCAACAGGCCAGCGACTGTTATCGAACACTGGTCACCAAGGACGATCAGAGCAGCACCCCATTCGATTCAGGCCCGAAGCGTACCGGGCGCTGACGCGCGCCCGGAAGCGCGCACACTTCGATCGCTCCGTTACGGCCTCGCGCGGACGCGGAGGTTGCCGTTGATCGACTTCAACGTGACGCTCGCCCCGCCTGACCGCACCGTCCCAACGACGTCCCCGCGGGAGGATCGCGACTTTTCAAGGGGCAGGCCGCACTCGATGCTGCCGTTGACCGTCTTGCCGACAAAACTGAAGGCGGCATCGGCCGGCACGGAAAGGGTTCCATTGCCGTTCACCGTCTCGATGACGATGTCGTCACGCGCCGACACCGCAGTGAACTCGATGTCGATCGATCCGTTCACGGTCTGGAATTTTCCGCCGGAGGCGAGGCCGGCGAGGTCGAGGTTGCCGTTCACGGCCTCAACGGTGGCTTGGCCGGTGACGCCACGCACGCGCACGCCGGAGTTCACCACCTTGATCAGCTCGAGGCGCGTCCCGGTCGGCACCTTGATGAGGTAGTCGACCTGAACCTTGTCGCCCCAGAGCCACGACTTCTCGAAGCGAGTCTCGATATCGACGCGATCGGCGGAGGCCTCCACCGCGATCTCGGCCTTCGCCGCGACCTCCGGTTTGCGGGCCCGCTTCTCGGCCACGATGCTCACCTCGTTCCGGTCCCAGCCCACGATGTCGACGTTCCCGGAAATATTCCGCACGGAGACCCGCGGATTGGACGAAACCGGGTAGGAACGCTCAAACATCACCGGTGCAGTGGCCGGCGAGTCTTGCGCGATAAGGGGCGCGACGAGAAGCGTCAGCAAGGCGAAGGAGCGGAGGAACGGTGAGGACAGTTTCATGGAGCAGGGAAATAATGGGCGGTGTCAGGCGAAGGGAGCGGCTGCGCCCCACTCTTAAAGACCCTGACCTGCTCCCAAAGTTGCACCTTTCCGGTCAATGGGGGCGCGAAATGCCATGGCCTGCGGCCAAGTACTCCGAGATGGCGACGGCTCCGGAGACGAAGGCTAGGCCGGACGGCCCGACCTTGGCTCCCGCCGGCGCGGTCGAACCCGCACCCAGGACGAGCACCGGGCAACCCTGGTTTTCCGGGCCGACCAGCGGGACCACGGCCGAACGCGGGCGCGGAAAGTCCACGTAGCTCACATCGATCCGCGAGCGCAGGAACGGGAAGAAACTCAGTAATCCCTCGATCTGCGCACACTCGGAACAGTGATAGAGGCCCGGCCCAAGCTTGGCGTCGGGGAACAGAGGGGTAAGCAGGAAGAGATGGTCGCGCGTACCGGAACGAGGGGAATCGGTTGCCATGCCGTCAAACCTGCCCCGCCGGGCGTGATTCTCAAATGGAATCAGTCGCGCGTGCCCGCAGGCTCCGCTACCGGCGGCGAAGGCGCACGACCCCGCTGGGTTTGCAACGATGGTTTGCGCAGCGCGACCTCGACCGCGTTACTCGCCCGCGGTCCAAGCGTGCTCCGCCCCGCCGCGACGATCTCCCGCAGCCGCGCCTCAAGCTGCCGCACCCGCTCGGGCTGCTCCGCCTGCAGATTCGTCCGCTCCCCACGATCAGCTCCGCCGATGTGATACAGCTGGGTCATGGGCAAGCCCGCCGCCTCCGCGTCGAAATTCACCGGGGCCGACCAGCCACCGCTGCCAGCGCAGAGGGCGAGCTTCCACTCCCCTTCCCGGATGGCGAAGGAGCCGAACGCCGAATGCAACACGACCGCATCCCGCGCCGGGCGCGTCGGCGCTCCCGAGCGCGATAGCAAAGCCGAGGCGAAACTGAAGCTATCTTCGGCGGCATCCGTCGGCACATCCGCGCCCACCAGTTCAGCGAAGGTTGCGAAGAGATCGGTGAGGCAGACCAGCTGCCCACTCTCCGCCGGAGGGACGCGATCCGGCCAGCGGGCGAGGAACGGAACCCGGACTCCGCCATCGTATAGATCCGCTTTGTTCCCGCGCAGTCCACCGCTTACATCATGCCCCTTGGCCTTGAGATCGTGGATCCGAGCCTGAGGCGCGCAGCCGTTGTCGCTCGTCAGGATGAAGAGAGTATTGTCGGCCACGCCGCTCCGCTCCAAAGCGGCGAGCAGTTGACCGATTGCGGCATCCGTCTGCATGACGAAGTCCGCGTAGAGATTCAGGCCGCTCCGCCCCTTCCACTCCGCCGTCGGTGCGAGCGGAGTGTGCGGCGAAGGAAGCGGAAGATAGAGGAAGAAAGGTCCGCCGCGGCGCGACTCGTCCTCGATAAACCGTTCCGCCTGCCGCGTCAGCTCCGGCAGCACGTCGGCCACTTCAAACCCCGGCGCCGCCGGGCCGAGGCGACAATCGAAGACGTACCCCGGGTGCATCGGCCACGTGCGCTCCTCGGTGGGAAGCGCCACGACCCGATCGTTCTCCAGATACGTGTAGGGCACCATGTCGAGGGAGGCGCTGATACCAAAGAAACGATCAAACCCCAGCGTTGTCGGGCCGCCGCCGAAGGGACGACCATAGTCGACGTTCCACACTTGGTCCGGTGTTTCCACGCCCAGCTCGGTGATCGCCTTGCCCGGCAGGCGCTCCCAGTTTAGCCCCAAATGCCACTTGCCGATCACCGCGGTGCGGTAGCCGTGCGACTGCAGGAACGATGCGACCGTGGGGCGCCCGGCCTCAATCAAGCGCGGCGAGAGGCCGCCAATGACTCCAGACTGCAGCCGCGTTCGCCACGCATAGCGGCCCGTGAGCAAGCCGTAGCGCGTGGGCGTGCAAAGACCGGAGGGTGAATAGGCATCGGTAAACCGCACCCCTTCGCGCGCCAGCCGATCCATGTGCGGTGTGCGAATGAGCCCCTGCGGAAAATTTGCCTGGACGTCACCGTAGCCGAGGTCGTCACAGAGCACGACCACGATGTTGGGTCGCCCATCGCGCGGGGCCGCGGACGGCGCAGCCCACGCCGGCACAACAAAGCCCAGAACCGCGGTGGCCACGACGTACCAACCGCGAAACAAGGGAGTGAGTTTCTGATTCATACGAGGAGAGTTTAGCGCGCCGTTGGCACCGCTGATTCCGGCCGCGGCCGAATCAAGAGCACCACCCCAATCGAAAGTAGCGCGATCCCGGCGAAGGCACCAAAGATGAGGTCCAAGGGCACGTGCCGATCCCGCAAAGCGCCAAACGCCCAGTCGCCAAAGCCTCCGCAACTGATGCTCACCGCGTTCATGATGCCAAAGCCCGTCGCCCGCCATTCGGGCCGCGTGATCTGGCTGAGAATCGGCATGTTGTTGCAGTCAAAAAATCCCCAGCCCAGCCCGAACACCATCAGTCCAACGATCGCCATCGTCAGCGTGCCCGCGTGGCCAACGCTGAACAGGGCCGGGAGGAAAAGTGCCATGCCGATGGCGCTCGTGTAAATACGCCCGCGGTCACTCCGCCGCATCCAGCGGTCGGCGAGAATGCCTCCGATCACGGCGCCGACGAGGGACGCGAGTTGAACATAAAGGATCGCACTGACGCCCGCTTTTCCCTGCCCCAAGCTAAACTTCTCCCGGAGAATCTCCGGCATCCAGTCACGCACCACCCAACCCGCGATCGCCGGCAGCGTGAAATAGAGCACCAGCAGCAGGAAGTTACGGTTCGTGAGCAGACCGCGGATCGCCCCCGCCCCAGCTGATCCACCCGCCGATCCTCCCGTCTGCGCCGCCGTACCCGCCGCCGGCGCCGGGTCGCGCAGCGCCGCGATCAGCGGGAAGGCGTAGATGACGCCGATCATGCCGCACACCGAGAACGCCCAGCGCCAGCCATGATCCGGCGAATCTGCCACGTAACCCGCAAACCCGCCGAGGATCTGGCCGACGTAAATTCCGATCTGATGCACGCCGACCGCCCGCGATCGGGTCGCCGAGGGATGGTGGTTCGCAATCATGGCGAGAGCCGCCGGGATGTAGAACGCTTCGCTGATGCCCATGAGGGAACGCGCCGCCACGAGTTCGTTGAAGCTCGTGACATGCCCCGTCCACCAGGTCACCAGCGACCAAGTGAACAGGCTGCCGCAGATCACCCAGCGCTTGCTGTAGCGATCCGCCACCCATCCCGCAAAGGGGCTGAACAAGGCGTACGTCCACTTGAAGCACCCCAAGACAAACCCCCAGTCCGCCCGGTTCGCGATGGAAGGGATGTCCGCAACCATCGAGCCCTTCATGGTCGCGAGCATCTGACGATCCAGATAGTTCAGGAGTGCGACCGGGACGAGGAGGATGACGACCAGCCACGCGTAGCGCGCCGGGGTCATGACAGTAGAGTCATTCATGGGGTGGGGTTCGCCGGTCGGTCCGCGCGGGGCAACCGACCAAGCATCTGTTCGTGCCGTTTTTGACTTTGCGGGGCGAGCCAAAATAGCCGCGCCACGCGGCGAGGCCACGACATCTCCCTTGCCCCAACACCGCCCAGCCGATGACGTGCTCGAAACCCGCCCACCCATGCCACCTCCGGAATCACCGCTGCGGCCCGCCGTGTTTCTCGACCGCGATGGCACGCTCAACCTTCCGGTGGTCGTGCATGGCCTGCCCGAGCCGCCGCGGTCCGTGTCGGCGTTTCAACTTTTTCCCGACGTGGCTGCGGGATGCCGTGCCCTCGCTGATGCCGGCTTCGTGCTCGTCGTGGTCACCAATCAACCCGATGTCGGCCGCGGCACACTCGCCGCCGAGGTGGTCGAGGCACAACACTCCCTGCTGCAGCAGTGGATTCCGGAGCTCTCCCGCATCGAGGTGTGCTACGACTCAGGCCGCGATCCCACCGTGCCCACCCCGCGGCGAAAACCTGAGCCAGGGATGCTCTTCGATGCGGCGCAAGCGCTCGGAATCGATCTCAAGCGGTCGTGGATGATCGGCGACCGCTGGCGCGACGTGGACTGCGGCCACCGGGCCGGAGTCCGCACCGTCTTCATCGATCTGGGTCATGCGGAGTCCTTACGCAGCGCTCCAGAATTCACGGTGCCGTCGTTCGCCATGGCCGTGGCCGTGGTGCTCCGCGAAGCCCAATCGGCCACCCGCCCAGCGAAGGTTCCGCACTGAGCGACATCTCGGCCTTGACCGGGGGACGGACTACGGGTCCCCCACCGTCCGCTCCAAGACTTGGCCGGACCAGCCTCAGATCAGATCGGTCGATCGATTCCAGTCTCCTCAGGACCCGCGTGCCTCGTCCGGTCAGCGGACGCGGAAGAATCGGGCGTCGGCGGTCGTCCGCCCTCGAAGCCGGCCGGCGCAACCCCCGCGTTGCCCTCAGTGACTAGGCGCAGGAGGTGAGCCAAGGCCTGCTCCCTCGACCATCCGCGGGCCGTCATCAGTTGGTCCGCCCGACGCGCGAGCTGGCGAGCCATCGTCTCAGCTTGATCCGGCGCCGCACCCAAACGAAGGCACAGGGCACGTAGTTGATCTAATTCCGGAGTCATGCCGACGACGTTGTCCTCACGAGGCGGGTGTGCAAGCGCGAGGCCGCCACCTCCGCGCCGGTGCGGTCACACCACCCCGCCCAGCGCCAGCGTCTCCGGCTCGGCCTCCTCGAGCGCAAGGCCCCGCGAAAGATCGAGGTGGAGCAGGGTCAAAAGCGCATAGCCGATGAAACCGCCGGTGCCGTCCGCGGCCCGCGAGCGCAACTCGCCCACCCGGCGTCCCTGTTGAAAAAGAGCCTTGGCTCCGCCCTCAGGGGCCGCCCCCACCCCCCGCACGCGGTACAGGCGACGACGCACTTGCCCCATCGCCCGCAATCGCGCGACCGTCTCTTGTCCGAGGTAGCATCCTTTCGAATACGAAATGGCGTCCTGCTCCAGCCCGCCTTCGTTCGGCAACTCACCCGGCCCAATGTCGTCGGGCACCCGCACGATACCGGCCTCGATCCGCGCCCCCTCGCCGCGCTCGGGCGAGACTGCGGGACTCTCGGCGGGCCACGCCGGCGACGGGCCCACCCAGACACTCCTTGCCCCTCCCGCCCGGGGATCACGCAACAGCCATCCGCCCAGCCACGGTCGAACCTCTCCGACCTGGAGCGCCGTCCCACCGAGACGCTCGCCCCACGCCTCCGCCGAGCCCACGAGCCAGGCTGCCTGCACCGTCGGCGTGGCGTCCTCGACCGTCACATCGTCCGCAATAATGAAGCGTTCCAAGCGCTCCCGAAGCGACGCCCCCGAGACGCCTTCGCTGAGCAGCCAGTACTCCCGTTCCCCCACTCGAAACACCAGACTGTCCGCCTCGACCCGTCCCTTCTGAGTGAGCCAAAGGCCGTACGAACCGCGCCCCACCGGCAGCGCCACGAGGTCTTGCGAACACTGCCCCTGGAGGAAGCTGGCTACGTCGTCACCCGTAACGTGCAGCCAGCCCGCAGGGGAAAAACGCTGGAGACCCATGAGTCCGGTCGTCATTTTCTCTAAGAAACTAATAGTCAGTTTTTTGGGCACTAGTCCCGCAATTTGCGGCGGAGATTTGACGAACAGCTTCTCGCCCGTAACGGTTTCCGCAACCGAGTTTTGGTTTCTCCCGCCTAGCGGGAGGTTTGGGGTAACTAAGCAAGAAATCGGCCGGTCGCCTAGGGGTAGGCGACCGGCCCTCTTTTTTCGGGAGACGGGTCCCCTCGCCGGGGGTAAATCGGGGATTGCCGTTCGGCAAACGAGCGGCCCGTAGGCCCGAGGCGCAGGCTTGCGCCAAGGGCTTCGACTGGGGCAAGCTGACTCTTTCATGCACCAGACCTCGGACATCAATGTCGTCGAGACGCGCGCCCTGCCTTCGCCGGCCGAGTTGTTGCGCGAGTTGCCCAAGACGGAGTCTCAAGCTGCCTTCATCACCCAGGCGCGAGAAGACATCCGGCGGCTCATCTTCACCGACGACAAGCGTTTCCTGCTGATCATCGGGCCCTGCTCAATCCACGACACGCAGGCCGGCCGGGAGTACGCTCGGCGGCTCGCCGCGCTGGCGCGGGAAGTGCAGGATCGGGTGATGGTGGTGATGCGGGTGTACTTCGAGAAGCCCCGCACCACGGTGGGCTGGAAGGGTTTGGTGATGGACCCACATCTCGATGGATCGCACGACATCGCGTCGGGGCTCCGCTCAGGCCGGGCCTTCTTGCGCGAGGTGCTGGATTTGGGCCTGCCCACGGCGACGGAATTTCTCGATCCCATCACCCCGCAATATGTCGCGGATCTGGTCTGCTGGGGCGCGATCGGTGCCCGCACCACGGAATCCCAGACGCACCGCCAGATGGCATCGGGTCTCTCGATGCCGCTCGGCTTCAAGAACGGCACCGATGGATCCATCCAGACCGCGATCAATGCGATCAAGGCCGCCTCCCAGCCGCAAACGTTCCTCGGGATCAACCTGGATGGCGCCGCCTCGGCCGTCGTGACCCGCGGCAATCCAGGCTGCCACATCGTGTTGCGCGGCGGGGCGGCCGGCCCGAACTATTCGGCCGAGTCGATCGCCCAGACCGAGGCCATTCTCGCCAAGGCCGGCCTGCCCAAGTCGATCCTAGTCGACTGCTCCCACGACAATTCCGCGAAGCAGCCCGAGCGCCAGCCCGAGGTGCTGCGTGCCCTGCTCGGACAGATTTCTGCCGGCAATCAGTCGATCATGGGCGCGATGGTGGAGAGTAATCTTGAGTCCGGTGCCCAGCCTTTCCCGCAGCCCAAGGATAAGCTTCGCTACGGCGTGAGCATCACCGATGGCTGCATCGGCTGGGCCACCACGGAAGCCCTGATCCGCGAGTTACACGCCGGCCTCGCCGGTCGTTTTCGCTAGACGCCGTCCGCGCTCGGCCTCTTCACGGAGGCTCGCGCTCAGGCCTCCCTTCCCTCACTTTTCCTCCTCAGCCCGTCTCACCCTCCCATGAAAACTCCCATCCGCGTCGCCGTCACCGGCGCAGCCGGCCAAATCGGCTACTCCCTCCTGTTCCGCATCGCCTCCGGCGCGATGTTCGGACCTGACCAGCCCGTGATCCTCCAGTTGCTCGAGGCCCCAATTGAGAAGGCACTCAAAGCACTCGAGGGCGTCGCGATGGAACTCGATGACTGCGCCTTCCCGCTGCTCAAGGGCATCGTCCAGACGTCCGATCCCGCCGTAGGCTTCAAGGACGCCAACTGGTGCCTTCTGGTCGGCGCCAAGCCGCGCGGGCCGGGCATGGAGCGCGCCGATCTCCTCAAGGATAACGGTCGCATCTTCATCGGACAGGGTCAGGTGATTGATGCTGTTGCCGCCGCCGACGCCCGCATCTGCGTGGTCGGCAATCCCGCGAACACGAACTGCATGATCGCCGCCAGCCAGGCCAAGCGCCTGCCCGCCGAGCGCTTCACCGCCATGGTCCGGCTGGACCAGAACCGCGCCCAGACGCAGCTGGCCAAGAAGGCCGGCGTCGATCTCACCGCGGTGAAGGACATCTTCATTTACGGCAACCACAGCCCGACGATGTTCCCGGCCTTCGCCCACGCTTCGATCGGCGGACGTCCGGCGACCGAGGCGATCAACGATCTGCCATGGCTGCAGGGTCCTTTCTGCGAAACGGTCGGTAAGCGCGGGGCCGCCATCATCGCGGCCCGCGGCGCGTCGTCGGCCGCCTCCGCCGCCAATGCGCTCGTCGATCACGTGCGCAGCCTCGTCACCCCGGGCGCAATCCACTCGGTCGCCGTCAAGGCCAACGGCGCCTACGGTTTCGACGCCAACGTCTGGGCCGGTCTGCCGGTCCGCACCACCACGCCGGGCAGCTACGAGGTCATCCACGGCTACGCGATGGATGACTTCGCCAAGTCAAAGATTGCCGCGACGAATAAGGAGCTCGCCGAGGAGCGGGCCCTCGTCGCCGACATGCTGAGCTAAGTCGATCCGCCTTTCGGTACGCCGCGGCCAACCTCCGGGATGGCCGCCGCGTCAACCGGGCGAAGGCGGGGGAGGCCGTTGGCGTAAACCGGACTCCACGTGGGGCGGATCCAGCGTTCGCCGTCATCGGTCCACCGTCGTGCACGGCCACTTCAGAACCGCGCCGGATTGACCTCCCGGTACGACTGCAGGAGAATCCGTCCATGCTGCGGTTCCCGCCATCACGCCGCCTGCTGGCCATCCTCGGCGGCTTGCTGCTGATCGCCGTCGTCGTTTCGGGCGTCGGAGCGCACTACCCGCACGATTGGCTGCTCGAAAATCTGCTGGTCGCGGTCTGCGTCGCTTACCTTGCCGCAACCTGGAAGAGACTGCCACTCTCGACCGCCAGCTATATCCTGATCTTCCTCTTCCTCCTCGTCCACGAAGTCGGCGCCCACTGGACGTATTCAGAAGTACCTTACGATGCTTGGTCGAAAGCGTGGTTCGGCCATTCGGTGAACGCACTCTTCGGCTTTGAGCGGAACCACTTCGACCGCCTCATTCATCTTCTCTACGGACTGATGTTCGTGTTTCCCTACCGCGAGCTCTACTTCCACGCAGGTGGTCGACCCGGCATCTGGAGCTACCTGATCCCAGTCGACCTCATCGCGAGCACCTCGCTGGTTTACGAACTCATCGAATGGGCCGCCGCGGTGGTCTTCGGCGGCGAACTGGGCATCGCCTACCTCGGCACGCAGGGCGACGTGTGGGACGCGCACAAGGACATGCTCATCGCTATTCTCGGTGCGGTGGTCTCAATCGGCCTGCTCGCATGGTGCAATGCCCGCCGAGGAGATGATCCAGGCGTGGCATTGATTCAATCCGTCAAACGTAGCCGATGAACTCGCCCACCCCGCTCGCTTTGTACGTCGGCACCTACACCGACACCGGCACGAGTCGCGGACTCTACCACGCTACGTTCGATCCGTCATCGGGCAGCCTCTCCCCTTTTACCCTCGTCGCGGAGACGCCCAATCCCTCGTTCCTCGCCTTTTCCCCGGATCTCGCCACGCTCTACGCCGTCAACGAGTCGCCCAGCGGCGTGCGCGCCTATACGGTGTTGCCCGATGGAGCTCTCGCACCTCTCGGAAAGTCCGACGATCAGGTCGTAGGCCCCTGCGATCTCGCCGTCGACCGCTCGGGACGGCTGCTTGCGGTGGCCGAGTACACGGGCGGCGCCACTTCGGCCTACGCACTCGGATCTGATGGACGGATCATCAGCCGCGCCCTTCACCATGCCCACACCGGGCGCAGCACCCATCCCACCCGGCAGGAAACGCCCCACGCCCACGGCGTGACATTTTCGCCCGACGGTCGCTTCCTCGCCGTCCCGGATCTCGGCACCGACGAGGTCCGCTTCTACGTGGTGGATCGTGCGAGTTCTACGCTTCGCCCCCACCCCACCGCGACGTTAAGGATCGCTCCGGGTTCGGGTCCGCGTCACGTCCAGTTCTCCCACGACGGTCGCCATCTCTATGTGCTGAACGAATTGAGCAGTACGATCACCGTCACCGATTTTTCGGCCAGCAGTGGGCGTGCCCGCACAATCGAGACGGTTCCGACGCTTCCGGCTTCGTTCAACGGCACGAGCACCACTGCAGAAATCGCGATCGATGCGACCGGCCGGTTTGTCTACGCCTCCAATCGCGGCCACGATAGCATCGCGGTCTTCACCCGCGATCCCCTGAGCGGCCGTCTGACCGCGATCGAATGCGCTCCCACCGGCGGCCGCACTCCCCGCCACTTCGCCCTTGCCCCGGGTGGAGAGTGGCTGCTGGTCGGTAACCAAGACAGCGATACCCTTTCGATCTTTCGGGTGGATGCCTCCTCCGGTCGACTCTCCGCACACGGCCCTACCCTAGCCGCACCCCGGCCGGTCTGCCTGCGCTTTCGGTCTCATCCTTAAGGGAAGGCAGCCGACGCCGACGCAGGAAGGCTGGATCGGCGGCGGGAGTTTGACGAGGAGGCGGGCTACTGATTGACTCAGCATTCCGCTTGATGGCTGACTTCCTCGACACTCCCGCTTCCAACAAACTTGAGCGCGCTTTCTTAGTAGGCGTACAGACACCGGACATGGCTCCGGGGGAGGGCGCGGAGCTGCTGGGGGAATTGGCGGAGCTGGTCGAGAACTTGCGCCTCACCGTCACGCGTCAGACCCTGGTGAACCTACGCCAGCCGACGCCGGCGCTGCTGCTCGGTTCCGGCAAGGCGGAAGAACTGGCTGAGCAGGCCAAGGCGGACGGCGCGGACGTGATCGTCTTCGACGAGGCCCTTTCACCGGCGCAGCAGCGCAACTGGGAAAAGCTTTCTGGACTCGCGGTCATCGATCGCCAGGAGGTCATCCTCGAGGTCTTCGCCGACCGCGCGCACACGCGCGAGGCGGTCCTGCAGGTGGCGCTGGCGCGCATGGAGTACTCCCTGCCCCGCCTGACCCGGGCGTGGACCCACCTTTCCCGGCAGCGGGGCAAGGGCGCGATGGGCGGCGAAGGTGAGACCCAGCTCGAGCAGGATCGCCGCATCGTCCGCGACCGCATCACTCACCTGAAGGCGGAACTGGCCGAGGTGCGCAAGCAGCGCTCGACCCAGCGCCGCCGGCGCCAGCGCGTGCCCGTACCCACCTCGGCGATCGTCGGCTACACCAATGCCGGCAAGTCATCCCTGCTCAACTCACTCACCGGCGCCAGCGTACTCGCCGAGGATAAGCTCTTCGCGACGCTCGATCCCACGACGCGGCAACTGCAGCTGCGCGGCAACCAGAAGCTGCTCGTCACCGACACCGTCGGCTTCATCCGGCGACTGCCGCACGGCCTCGTCGAGGCATTCAAGGCCACGCTGGAGGAGGTAGTCGTCGCTGATTTCCTCGTCCACGTACTCGATGTCACTAATCCCAACGTGGCCCAGCATCACGAGACCACGCTGGCCGTGCTGCGCGAACTGGGTGCGGATGAGAAGCGCACGATCACCGTCTTCAACAAGGCCGATGCCGCTGACGACGAAGCACGCCAGCGCGCGCACCGGCTGGATCCTCACGGGCTGCTCGTCTCCGCGCGCACCGGCCAGGGCCTGGAGCAATTGGTCGATCGCTGCCTCGAGCTGATCGCTGACTCTCTGGGCGCGAGCATCCTGCTCATTCCGCACGGCCGCTACGACATCGTGGCCCGCTTTCATGAAGTGGGCCACGTCCAGCACGAAGAGCAGCGGGACGATGGCGTCTTCATCCAAGGACGCTTTCCCCCTTCCCAAGCGGGTATCTTCGCCCCGTTTGTCCTTGCTGCGAACGACCCACGGGCGGCGCCGCGGGAGACACCTGTCTAGGACCCTGACCTGCCGAAGCCGGAAAGTGCGGCAACCAGCGACTTTCGGCTGACCGGCTTCTCGACGTACTCGTCGAACCCCCGGGCCCAGCAATCCGCCCGCATTTGATCGGCCGGGTGCGCCGACACGGCGATCAACCGGCAGCCGCGAGACGACTCACCCTGCTGCCACTGCCGGAATTCATCGAGGAGCGCAAAGCCGTCCATCTCCGGCATCTCCAAGTCGATCAGGGCCGCAGTGAAGCGTTCCGACTTGAGGAGCGCCAGCGCCTCGCGCGCGCTAGCGACCGTAACCAACCGTCGGCAGCGCCCCTCCAGTAGCGCCCGCATCACCTCCAGATTCGCCGGCGTGTCGTCCACGACCAGCAACTCACAGTTCGCGAGGGCGACACCGGTCGCAGCCTCAGCCGCGGGCAAGCGGGCAGTCGTCGGCGTAGCCAGCCCGTTGCGGATGAGCAGCGGCGGTTTCGTCTCCTCAAACGACTCCGCCGCGTCGGGCTCCGGCGGCGAGGTCAGCGGCGCCGGGGCCGTCACTGCCTTCACTCTCAGCAACACATCCAGTTCAAGGCCGCGGGCCTCCCCACCATGGACGTCAATCCGGCCGCCCAGCAATTCCACCAGACGCCGACCAAGCGTCAGTCCCAGACCAGCCGATCGATCCACCGAGGTCCCTGGCTCCGCGGGGAACGCCGGGTGCAGGAGCGCCGCCCGCTGGCTATCCGACACCCCCGGGCCCGAATCCACCACGCGAAAGCGCAGCTCAACCGGATCCGAGCCCGTCGCCTCGACGCACAGCCAGACGTTACCGACATCGGTCGCTCGGATCGCATCACGGAGCAGCACGCGCAGCGCCCGCTCCAAACGGGCGCCATCAGTCTCGATCCAGAGGTCCCGCGCCAGCGTCGACTCCAGCGATAATCCCAGACCTCGGGCCAGCGCTTCACCGCTCGCGTCAGCCACCACTCGCTCGCACATCGCCCGTAACTCCAGCGGTGCCCGCCGGATCTCAAGTCGTCCCGCTTCCAGCCGCGACAGCTCCTGAAGATCCTCTACGACCGCCAGCAGCATACGACCGCCATCGCGAATCAAGTCCAGCTGCAGGGCGAGGCCCGGTTCGCGGATCTGACCGCGAAGCCACTCCGCTTCCGCCATGATTGCCTCAAGCGGCGTCCGAAACTCCCGGCCAGCCAGGGCGAGGAAGGCGGTCTTGGAATCGCTCGCCTCGACCGCCTCGCGGCGCACCCGCTCCAGTTCGCCCGTGCGTTCGGAGACGCGCTGCTCCAGCGACTGGTTGTTGCGAAGGAGGGCGGCGTAGGTGTCGTTCAGGCGGTCGGCAAGGCGGTTGAATGTCGCATAGATCTCCCTGATCTCGCCGGCGACGCGCTCCCTCGGAATCGGCATGCGCTCGGCTAGGCCAGCCCGGGCCTGCTTGCCGGCCGCCTCGGCAAACTGCTCCAACGGCCGAGAGAGTCGCACGACGGCGAGTCGCGCCACCAGCGCGGCCGTGAGGATGACCCCAGCCATGATTCCCGCCATCATCGCGTAGATGCCAACGCTGCTGGCGGCCGCCGCCAGCGCTGGCCGCTGGGCAATGACCAGCAGTCGGTAGTCATCATCCCGCGCGACGTAAGCCCGCAAACGCCGGCTGCTCCCGCCCGCCGTGCCATCATGCAAGAGCGGCTCCTCCGGTCGATTCAGCAGGACTCGACCGAGACTACTCTCCGGAAGATTGCCCATCGGCGTGAGGCCCGTGTCGGGCGAGGCATGCAGCACCTGACCCGCCGCGTTCGCCAGGACCCACTGGACGTCGCTGGGATCGCTCATCCGCGAAACAACGTTCACGAGTGTGGCGATCCGCAACGCACCGACCACCGTCCCGCTTCGCGTCCCATCCGCCCGCACCAACGGAGCACTGATCAGCAGGAGAATGTCTTCGCTCAGCCCACGTTCCCACACTGGACCAGAGACCCCCAGGCGGCGGAGGCCGCTGCTCACGCGCAACGCTTCCAAAAGCGGGACGTTGGCATCCTGCAGGCGCCGTCGCGACGAGGCCGAATCGGCGGTCAAAACTCCGCCGTCTCGATCAAGCACGAGCATCGCCGCGAATCCCGGAAAGCCCACCTGCATCGCTCCGAGGACCGACTCCGGATCCGCTGACGGGCGAGAAAGCACGCCGGCGGCGGTCGCGACCGCCGCCTCGTGTAAACGCAGCACTTGTCCAGCTTCCCGCGCGACCTGCTGCGCCCGCTCAAACAGCACGGTTCGATCCTCCCGTTCAACCGTCGTGCGCAATAGCACCGCCAGACCCGTGGCAAGCAGCGCGACCGGTACCGCCGCGAGGACAAAGACGTAGTTGAACACGACATCGCGGAGCCGGGCCGGCGGGGCCGACTGTTCGCTGAGTAAACCGCCCACCACCGTGTAACGAACGAGAAACTCCGCGACCACGACCGCCAGGATCTGAGTCGTGCCGCGCACCAGCACGTCCAGCACCGCAAGATCCACTGGTACGCGAGCCAAACCCACGCTCATCCAGAGCGCCACCGGCCAGCCGAAGAGCAGCCAGTAAATCAAGGCCACCGCGGGCGAGGGCAGCCGAGAGCGCTGGATGCTCCAGGCCAAGATCCCCGCCTCCACCATACCGATCACCAGTGCGAAGGGCTGTCCGAGGGTCCAAAGCGTCGGAGCGAGCGCCAGACCGGCCGCGGTGACCGCCCACGGCACCGGCAGCAACAACACGAACGGCAGGTAAAGAAACGGCCCCAGCAGCACCTGGGCATCACCGATCACCTCGAGCGGAAAGCAGTTCAGCACCGCCGCGCCCACGAGGGCTCCCAAGAGGGGGCCGGGACGCGGCAGCGAGGGTGTCCAGCGACTATTCATCCGGTTCAGCCGACCTCTCCAGCGAGGGGCAGTTCGACAAAGAAGGTCGCGCCTTCATTCGGACGCCCCTCCGCCCAGATCCTTCCCCGGTGCGCCTGCACCAAACGTGCCACCAGCGATAGCCCCAGCCCCAATCCCTCTCGGGACTCCGCCGACGAAAGCCGCGAGAAAGCGCGAAAGAGGCGATCACTTTCCTCGGGGCCAAAACCCACGCCATTGTCTCGCACGAACAACACCGCCGTCGCCGGCGTGGACGAGGGCAAGGCGCCGATCTCAATCACCGGATCCGGGCGGTGCGCCGAGTACTTGATCGCGTTGCCGACAAGATTGTAGAAGACGCGCTCGAGGACAAATCCGCTGATCTGGAGCGTCGGCAATGGGCCAATGACAAAACGAGGCACAGGTTCGCGCTGCAGGCCAGAGAGGCGATCGACCAAACGGGCCATCATCGGCCCCGCCTCGACGGTCTGGCCCGCCGAGATTCCGGCGTGCTCCTCATGCGCCAGCTGGAGAATATTCGTGATCAGCTCACTCAGGTTGATCGCACCATGGTAGGCCCGACCGATCCACCGCGAAACGTCCGGCGGTAGACGCTGGTCATCCGTGAGCACCGACAGGCAACCGACTACGACCGACAGGGGGGAGCGCAGGTCGTGCGACACGAAATTTGCATAAGAAAGCAGCAACGAGTTGGCCTCCTCCAACTGCCGCGTCCGCTCCCGCACTTGGCGGTCGAGATCCCGATTCAGCGCCTCCAATGCCGAACGCGCCGCCACGACGTCCGTCACGTCGGAGAGCACCACCATGTGGAGCCGCTCCCCTTGATCCGGAACGACCGTTGCCCGGGCGACGAAGGTCCGCTCGCCCGGACCGTCCGCGCGCGCCGCGGTGTGGAGCGTGTGGGGGACCGGGTCCTCCCGCCCGCCCGATTCAGCCACCAAATCCCGCACCGTGGCCGCATCGTCGGGGACGAACAGATCGGCGATTTCCCTCAGGGGCGCCGCTCCGCCGGGCGGCGGACCGAACAGCTCCGTCGCGCGCCGATTCAGACTCACGATCTTTCCCGAGCCGTCCACCAATAAGATCGGATCCGGGGCGATCGCAAACAAACGCTGGAAGCGCTCACGCTGCTCCGCGATGACGCGAAAACGATTCAAGGCCACCACCGTGCGCACGCGCGCCCGCAGCTCATCGCGATTGCACGGCTTTGTGATAAAATCATCCGCTCCGCCCCGGAGTCCCTCCAAACGGGAATCGGGATCATCCAACGCCGTGAGCAGCAGAATGGGCACCCGCCCAATCGCGGGATCACTGCGGATGCGACGGCAGGCATCGAAGCCGTTCATCCGCGGCATCATCACATCCAGCACCACTACGTCTGGCTCGATCTCGCGCGCCTTTTGCACCGCCTGCTCTCCATCCTCCGCGAGGAACAGGGTATACCCCTCCGGACGCAGCATCGCTTCCAGCGTGACGAGGTTGTAGGGGTCGTCATCGACGAGCAGAATTTTGGCACTCATGGGGAGACAATCGCGGCCGGGGATTTCTCTTCGAGCCGAGGCAGCAGGACTGAGAAAGCGCTTCCGCGGCCGACCTCGCTCTCCACCTCGACGCGGCCACCGTGCATGCGCACGATACGATCGACCAGCGAGAGTCCCAAACCCGTGCCGCCAAATTTTCGGGTCAACGAGGAGTCGAGCTGCAGGAAGGGCCGGAACAACAAACCTACCTTCTCCGGAGGAATGCCGATCCCGGAATCGCGCACCGTAACGCGTGCCATGCCATCCGGGCATTCATCCACCGCAACCCCGACGTTACCACCCTCGGGCGTGAACTTGATCGCGTTGCTGAGCAGGTTACCAAGGGCCTGCCGCAAGAGCCGCTCATCCGCCGCCACGCGCAGGGTGCGTTCGGCTCGCCGCGACGAAAGCGTGATGCCCCGCGCGCGGGCCACCCGCTGATGTGCCTCTGCACTCACGGACACCACGGCCCCTAGATCGACCGGAGCCGAGATGAGCCGGATCTGACCGGCCTCGATATGCGCGAGGTCGAGGACGTCATTGATCTGGGAAAGTAGCTGACGCCCGCTGCGATGAATGATCTCCAGATACTTTCGTAGCCGCTCCGGATCGCCATCCGCACCGTCCTCCAGCAACGACTCGGACAAGCCGATGACGGCGTTCAGAGGGGTCCGGAGCTCGTGGCTCATCGTCGAGAGGAACTCGCTCTTTGCCCGGTTCGCCGTCTCTGCCTCGCGCGTGGCGGCGATGAGCGCGAGTTGACCGCGCTTGACCTCGTCCAAGTCGATCACGGTCCCGATGACCTCCGCGGTCTCGCCGACTCCAGCGCGCACGCGGCGCGCATTCAACAAGCACCAACGTTTTTCTCCAGAGCCCAGCCGCAGCCGCACTTCCCAACGTTTCGCGTCCAGCTCCCCCGAAGCCAGCCGCGACAAAAGCGTCGCCGTATCATCACCGGCCTCCGCGTCCATGAACTCCGCCGCCGGCCGGCCCAGACTCTCTTCAATCCCCCAGCCGCTCAGCTCACGCCACGCCGGACTGAGGTACGTCCACTGCCCCATCGCATTCGTCCGGAAGACGGCCTCGCGGACGCCAGCCAGCAACGACGTGTAGTCCGCGAGCAGGCGGTCGCGGTGGAGACGGTGAGCGAGCCGCTCGTAGGCCGCCCCGATTACTCGCGCCGCCGCCGTCAGGCCCTCAATGACCGGCACCGGCCAGACCTGCTCTTCGACACAGTCGTCAAGCCCCAGCAATCCCCAGAGGGCGCCGTGCGCTTCGATAGGCACCACGACCAACGATCGGATGCCCTGCTGTGCCAACAGCGCCCGCTCCGATGCGGGAAACGTCCTGATCGGGCCCGCAATCGCCCGTCCGGCCGCCATCTCCCGGTACCACCGCATGAACCCTGCCTCCTCGAGGTCCATGCGCTGAAGGTCCGGATTCTGAATCTGCGGCGCCACTCCCGGAGCACACCACTCATGCCGTTGGGACCAACGCCGAGCCGTCTGGGAGACCAAATACGCTTCGAACACATACACCCGCGACACCCCCGACGCCTCCCCGAGCAGACGCAGCGCAGCCGAAAAAGCATCATCCGAGCCGCGAAAGTCCAGCAACCCCTCCGCCATCCGCGCCGTTGCCGCCAATAAACGCTCCCGACGCAGTTGAACCACGGGATCCGTGACCGACGAAAGTGCATCACCGCTCGTTCGCATGGTTAGCCCTCGATGCCTCCCCACGCGCCCCGTCCCGAACCCCACACGCACCGAAACGCCAAACAATGGCCAGTAGCAAAAAAAGAGGCGGGGGATTGGAGCATCATCACTGAATTCCATTCATCGTCTCGCCCGGGCCCCGGTTTAGCCCCGGGCGAATCTCCCTAGGTAAACCGACCGGCGGGTTCTGCCGACGGGACCGCCGCCGCGCTCACAACGTTCGTCCTCGAGGCAGTTTCTCCTCGTCTTTCGCACGTGAAACGCCGCCACCTCCAGGGCGACCCAAGGGGCCGCGGACGCCCCCATGCAACGACCACGTCCGTCCCGAACTGGAGAGGGATGAACGAATCCACGGTCCAGCGATCGTCCGCGACGGGGCATTAAGGCGGCATACTGCATGACCCGAGTTCCGGATGCCGCCGGCACCCCCAACGCCCGGGCCCGCGAAGACCCCCCCCCCCCCCCCCCCCCCCCCCCACACCTCGGTTCCTTAAGTCCTCTCGCGCGCCTTGAGAGCCCTACCCTTGCCCACGCTGGGGATTCCTCCCCTCGTAGACGGCCTGGGCATGCAGAGGTCCATCGCGCACGAACCCACCACTGGGAGCGCGTGGCATTCCCCGTGTGATTGCGCTTGTTTCATATACCTGTGCAGGTATGCGTGAACCATGCGCTTGGCGGAGATCTACGACGGTTTCGCGGACGGCACCCGGCGGCGGATCCTCCATCTGCTGACTCATGGACCGCTTTGCGTCTGCCACTTCCAGACCGTGCTCGGCGAACCGCAGGTGAAGGTCTCCAAGCACCTCGCTTACCTCCGTGCGCGCAAACTGGTGGTCGCGACGCGCCGCGGGAAGTGGATGGTTTACGCGCTCCCGGTCAGGCCGGGGCGGGCCCTGGCGGCGAACCTCGCGTGCCTCGCCGTCTGTGCGCGGGAGGACGCTGCACTCCGGGCCGACGCGGTCCGCCTCCGCCGCATCGCTCCCGCGGTCGCGGATGCGCTGACCTGCGCGTGCTGACCGCGCTTTTTCTCACTCGCTCCCATGACCTCAATGAAACCCGCCGTCCTCATCCTTTGCACGGGCAACTCCTGTCGCAGCCACCTCGCCGAAGGCGTGCTCCGGCACGCTGCGGGTGATCTGCTCGACGTCGTCAGCGCCGGTTCGCGTCCGGCGGGCTACGTCCACCCGCTCGCCATCGAGGTCATGCGCGAGATCGGCATCGACCTGAGCAGCCACACCTCGAAACACCTGCAAGCATTCACGTCCCGCGAGATCGAGACCGTGATCACCGTCTGCGGCAACGCCGACCAGGCCTGTCCCGTCTTCCCGGGCCAGGTCAATCGGCACCACTGGCCGTTTGAGGATCCCGCGCACGCGACCGGCACCGACGAGGAGAAGAAGGCGGTCTTCCGCCGGGTGCGGGACGAGATCCGCGCGGTCTTCGGCGCCTATGCCGCCGGACGTCGTGATCAGATCAAGTCGGGAGGGCCACGCGGATGAGTACGGACGATCGGCCCCGGCTTTCCTTCCTCGATCGCTACCTGACCCTGTGGATCTTCGCCGCGATGGCCCTCGGGGTCGCCCTCGGGCACTGGGTGGTGCTCGATCCGGAGACGTTCTTCGCGCCGGTGACGCTCGGCACCACCAACCTGCCGCTCGCCGTTGGCTTGATCGTGATGATGTACCCGCCCCTCGCGAAAGTCCGGTACCGGCAACTACCCTCGGTGCTGGCCAGTCCGAAGGTCCTGACACTTTCGCTGGTCCTGAACTGGATCGTCGGGCCGCTGCTGATGTTTCTGCTCGCGGTGACATTCCTGCGCGATCACCCGGATTATCTGGTCGGTCTTGTCCTCGTTGGAATCGCCCGCTGCATCGCCATGGTCATCGTCTGGAATGACCTCGCGGGTGGAAACCGGGAATTCGCCGCCGGGCTGGTGGCGCTGAACAGTGTGGCGCAGGTGTTGACCTACAGCCTTTACGCCTGGTTCTTCCTGACGATCTTGCCGCCGTTCTTCGGTCTGGAGGGTCGCATCGTGGCGATCGAGATGCGCGACGTCTTCTGGAGCGTGATGACCTACCTCGGGATCCCCTTCCTTGCCGGCCTACTCAGTCGGACGTTCCTCGCGAAATGGAAAGGCGAGATCTGGTATGAGACCGTTTTTCTGCCCCGGATTTCGCCGCTCACGCTCGGGGCGCTGCTGTTCACGATTGTGGTGATGTTCACCTACAAGGGGAACGCGATCGTGACCCTGCCGCTCGACGTCCTGCGCATCGCACTGCCGCTTGCGCTCTACTTCCTGTTGATGTTCTTGGGGAGCTTCTTGATCGCGCGCCGGATCGGCACGGATTACGAACGTTCCACGGCCCTCGCGTTCACGTCGGCCGGTAACAACTTCGAGCTGGCGATCGCGGTGGCAATCGGGGTTTTCGGCCTGAACTCCAGCGTCGCCTTCGCCGCGGTGGTCGGTCCACTCATCGAGGTGCCCGCCCTCATCTTGCTGGTGCAGGTGGCGCTGCGGTGGCGGAGTCGTCGGCCAAGCCGGGCCTAAGAAGAGAGTGCCAATTGCGCCGCAGTCCCGCAGCGCCTCCACGCTCGTTTTCGTCACCCGGAACTGCCTCACTCCCCCTCCACCCAGTCGTCCTCCCGGTGTACCATGCGATAGAGAGCCGGGAGTAGGACCAAGGTCAGGAGCGTCGAGCTGACGATCCCTCCAATCACCACGGTGGCGAGGGGGCGCTGCACTTCCGCGCCCGGGCCCGTGGCCATGGCCATCGGGACGAATCCGAGGCTCGCCACTAGGGCCGTCATCAGCACCGGCCGCAGCCGCGCCAAGCACCCCTCCTCAATCGCCGCGTCGATCGGTCGACCTCCCTCCCGCAAGCTGCGGATGAAGGAAAGCATCACGAGGCCGTTCAGCACCGCGACGCCAGAGAGCGCAATGAAGCCGACCCCGGCCGAGATCGACAGCGGAATCTCCCGCACCCACAGCGCCGCGATTCCCCCGGTCAACGCCAGCGGAACCCCCGTGAACACGAGAAGCGCATCTTTGACGTTGCCAAAACTCATGAACAGGAGACCGAAAATCAACAGCAAGGCCACCGGCACCACGACCTGCAGGCGTTGGGTCGCCGACAGGAGTTGCTCAAAGGTCCCGCCGTAATCGAGCCAGTATCCCGCCGGTACCTTCACCGCCTGCTCCACCCGCTGCCGCGCGTCCTGCACGAATCCGCCCAAGTCTCGTCCGCGCACGTTCGCGGTCACGACCACCCGGCGCTTGCCGTTCTCGCGACTGATCTGATTCGGGCCAGGCGCGACCTCGATCCTCGCCACTTCGCGCAGGGGAATATGCGACACCGCCGCTTGGCCCTCACTTGCGGCCGAGACCAGCGCACGAGAGACAGCGGCGAGGCCTTGCGACTCATCGTCGTTCCGGCGCGGGAGCGGCACAGGAAGATTACCCAGCGCAGCGAGATCGGTGCGCAGCGACTCAGGGAGGCGGACGACGAGATCGAAACGCCGGTCTCCCTCGAAGATCTGCCCGACCGCCGTGCCGCCCAATGCCGTCGAGACCAGATCCTGCACGTCTCCCACCGCCAGGCCGTACCGCGCAATCGCCTCCCGGTCCAGATGAACCGTCAGCAAAGGTAGCCCTTCGGTCTGTTCCAGCTTCACATCGGCCGCCCCGGGAACGCCCTTCAGCACCGCCTCGATTTGTTCACCCACCGACGCTAGCACCGATAGGTCGTCGCCGTAGACCTTCACCGCCACATCGGACCGCACCCCGGAGATCAGTTCGTTAAAGCGCATCTGGATCGGCTGGGTCAGCTCGTAGTTGTTTCCCGGAATCGCCCGGAGCGCCGTCTCCATCGCCGCCACCAGATCCGCTTTTCTCCGCTTCGGATCCGGCCACTGCGCGCGCGGTTTCATGATCACGTAGGTGTCGGCGACGCTGGGCGGCATCGGATCGGTCGCCACCTCCGCAGTGCCAATCTTCGAAACCACCTTGTCGACTTCCGGGAAGGCCTTCAGCGCGTCCTCGACCGCGGTCTGCATCTGTAGCGACTGGGAGAGGCTGGTCCCGGGGATTCGCAGCGCATGCAGGGCCACGTCGCCCTCATCGAAACTGGGAATGAACTCGGACCCCATCCGCGAAGCCGCCAGCCCAGAGAGGCCAATCAGCACCGCCGCCGCCAGCGCTGCGGCGGGCCGCACCGACATCACGTAGCGCAGGATCGGTCGATACAGGGCCTTCGCGCCCCGGATGGCTACGTTGTCCTTCTCGGACACCTTGCCCGTGACAAAGATCGCCACCGCGGCCGGTACGAACGTGACCGAGAGCACCATCGCGACAAGGAGCGCCGTCACCACCGTGAACGCCATCGGGTGGAACATCTTTCCTTCCACGCCCGTCAACGCGAAGATCGGAATGTACACCACCGTGATGATGAAGACGCCGAAGATTGACGGCGTGATCACCTCCGCCGTCGCATCGGCCGCGACCGTGAAACGTTCGTGACGCGTGAGCAGGCGGTTGAGGCGTTGCTGCTCGTGACCGAAACGCCGAAGGCAGTTCTCAATGATGATCACCGCCCCGTCGACGATCAGTCCAAAGTCCAGCGCCCCAAGGCTCATGAGATTTCCCGAGACCTTGTTGGTCACCATGCCAGTCACCGTCAGCAGCATCGAAAGGGGGATCACCGCCGCCGTGATGAGTGCCGCTCGTACGTTACCAAGAAGCAGGAAGAGGATCACGATGACCAGCAACGCACCCTCGATCAGATTGCGCCGCACGGTGGCGATCGTGCGATCGACCAACGCGGTGCGGTCGTACACGGTGTTTGCGATTACGCCCTCCGGTAGGCTGCGATTCACCTCGGCGAGCTTCGCCGCCACGCGGGACGAGACATCGCGGGAGTTCTCGCCAATCAGCATAAACACGGTCCCGAGTACAACCTCGCGCCCGTTCTCCGTCGCCGCACCGGTCCGAAGCTCGCGCCCGATAAGCACCTCGGCGACATCCCGGATCCGTATGGGCTGCCCATTGCGGCGAGCCACCACGATGCTCTCGATCTCCGCTCTCCCGCTCACCTGCCCCGGAACCCGGATGAGGTACTGCTCACCGTGGCGCTCGATATAGCCCGCGCCTACATTCGCATTGTTGCGGGCAAGAGCATCCATGACGTCCCGGAATGTCAGTCGGTAGGCGATGAGCTGATCGGGCCGCGGTGTGACATGATACTGTTTCACGTACCCACCAATCGTGTTTACCTCAGTCACGCCGGGCAGCGTGCGCAGCTGCGGCCGCACCACCCAATCCTGGAGCTCGCGGAGATCAGTCGACGTGTACTCGGAGCCGTCCGGCTTTCTCGCGCCCGGCACGGTCTCGACCGTGAACATAAAGATCTCGCCCAGCCCAGTCGAAATCGGGCCCATCGTGGGTTCGAGACCGGGCGGCAACTGCGATTTCACCTCCTGGATCCGCTCGTTCACCAGCTGGCGGGCAAAGTAAATGTCCGTGCCGTCCTTAAAGACCACCGTGACCTGCGACAGCCCGTACCGGGAAAGCGATCGCGTGTAATCCAGGTCCGGTAGTCCGGCCATGGCCGTCTCAACCGGGAAGGTGACGCGCTGCTCAGCCTCCAATGGCGAAAAGCCCGGGGCCTCCGTGTTGATCTGAACTTGGACGTTGGTGATGTCCGGTACGGCATCGATCGGCAGGTGTCGGGCGTGGTAAGCACCGAGCGCCGCAAAGCCGAGCGTGACGACCAGCACCAGCCACCGATGGTGGATGGCGAAACGAACAATCGCGGCGAGCATGGGCTTATCCTCAGTGATCGTGGGCTGCGCCCGCTTTGCCAATGTCGGCCTTGATCAGGAAACTGTTCTCCGTCACGTAGCGCTCCCCGGCGCTGAGGCCTTTGCGGACCTCGACGAGGCCACCGCTCCGACGGCCGAGCTCCAACGGCCGCCCCTGGTAGATGTCACCATGTTGCGAGAAAACGACTGTGAAGTCGAAGAGGGTCTGCAGGGCCGACTCCTTCACTGCGACCGGAACCGTGAAGTCTCCTAACGTGATGCTCGCAGTCACTTGGAGTCCCGGGCGCCACCGCTGATCCGGATTCCCGAGGACCACCCGCGCAATCGCCGTTTGCGCCTCTGGAGAACTGATCGGCGAAATCCAACCGATCTTGCCCGGAACCTCCGCTCCACCGTCGTCGGACCGGATGACGACGGATTGTCCCACGCGGACTTTGGCCTGATCGCGCTTCGGCACGTTGAGATCGACCCACACCTCCGAAAGATCGGCGACGGTGTAAAGAGGACTGCCCTCGCTCACCGTCTCGCCCACAGACACCGCGCGATCCACGATCACACCCGCAATCGGCGAGGTCACCGGCAGCGTCGACAGCGACTGATTGGCCTCCACCAGAGCCACCACCTCGCCCGCCGAGACGGTTTCGCCCAGCGCCTTTCGCGCCTCCCGCACCACGCCGCCGAACCGCGGCACGGCGCGACCGATGCGGTCGGCGTTGAGCTTCACCGCGCCATAGACCGAGAGGGTCTCGCGGAGGCTCGCCGGCCCGGCGGTCTCGACCACGACGCCCGATTGCTCCGCCACCGCCGGGGAAAGTGTGGTTTGCATTTCTGGCGATGCGAACATCCAGCGGTGAGTGCTGCTCCCGTGTACTGCGGTGACTGCGACATCGAACGAATGTGGCTCGTATACCTCGGAGTCACTACGCGCCGCGTCACCGTCAGGCGTGAAGATATGCTGATCTTTCGCTCCCCCCGGGCGGCTCAACTCCACCGTCAGCGTCACCGCGCTGGGGGAGATCTGCTTTCCAGCCTCAGTAAACCAGGCGCGGAACTCGGGCGGCCGGCCCCGCTCGACGATCGCCAGCTCTACGGCGAACTGACCGTCGACCAACAGGCGTCCACCGTGCGGCCCCTTCGGCTCCTCCGCTTCGTCGTGCGCGCCATGACCGTGATCGTGCGCATGACCGTGGGCGCCGGTGCCAGACGCGGAGTGCTCATGTCCCGCTTCGTAAAGATAGTAGGCAGTGCCTCCACCGAGGGCGAGGACCGCGAGAATCGTCAGGGAAAGTCGAGTGTTCATGGGAGTCTGAACGTTCAGGGTTGAGAAAGAAGGGAATTGACCGCCGAGAAAGTGAGATCCGTGAGCGCATCGACTCGCGCTACGGCGCGGATGTACGCGAGCTCGGCATCGAGGATTTCCCGCTGGACCGCGACGAGCGCCCGCTGCGCCTCAAGCACGTCGACCAGCGGCAACTGTCCCTGCGCAAATGCGTGCTGCACCGCTCGCGCCGCACTCTCGGTGGGAGGGAGCACCTGCCGCTTGAGCTGGTGCGCCAAATCATGCGCGACCGTGAGGTCCTGCCACGCGACGCTGAAGGCGGCCTCAAGCTCAGCCTCGGCGGCGCGAGCCGTCTGCTCCGCACCGAACAGCCGCTCGCGTGCAGCCCGAATGGCGCCTTGATTGCGATGACGCACCGGCAGAGGAATCGAAACCCCGGCGACCAACGCCGCGTCCGAGCCCTCCCGCAGGAAACGAAGCCCACCACCCACGGAGAAATCCTGGACGGCGTGAGCCTGCTCGAGTTCGAGCGCCGCACGTCGGCGCGCGATCATGCTGGCATGCCACTGCACGTGGGGATGCCCCGGCAACCAAACGGCGCTGGGTGTACGGACGGGAGGCGAATCGGGCAAGCGCACCGTGCCCACGAGCGCCGAGATCTCGTCCAAAGTCCCACCCCACGCCGCGGCCAACCGCATCCGCGCGGTCTGAACCGCGGCCTCCGCCCGTGCCACGTCGGCCTCTGCCCGCGCCAGGCTCGCCCGGGCCCGCGCCGCCTCGGCCGGCGAGACCGATCCAGCCCGCACGCGGGCATCCATCGCGACGACCGTCTCCTGCGCGAGGCGGCGCGGTTGATCGGCAAGGCGCAGCGCCTCCTGCGCCGCGAGGGCGTCCACAAACCGCACGACGGTCTCCGTCAGAACCTCAGCGCGCTCCACCGCCGCATCACTCATCGCGGCGTCACGCTCCCGCTCGGCCAAGGCAACGCGCCGACCCAGCTTGCCGCCCCGCTCGATCGGTTGGCTGGCCTGCACAGTGGCCTCGAGGCCTCGCACCCCTTGCCGTGCGCCGGTGCCCGCGAAGTTCTCCAGCGACACATCGAGCGTCGGAGTCGGTCGCTGTCCCGCCTGCTCCACTGTCGCCTCCGCCGCGCGCGTTTCATAAGCGCGGGCCAGGAGCACGGGATTGCGCTCCGCCGCACGACGCAAGGCTTCGCCCAAGGACAAGACTGACGGCTCGGGTCGCGCGGTCACAGGAGATGAATCCGCAGCCCAAAGATGCGAACCAAAGGCGAAAAACACCGCGGCCACACGCAGGCCACCACGAAGGAAAGAGTGAGAAAAGGAAAGCATACGAGGAGTGATCAAAACCAAGGACCAGACTACGACCGGACGCAGCGCACCGCCAAATCCAGTCAACACCCTGACGACCCGCCCGTCCGCGCAGGGACGGAGCGGCTGTTTATGCGCCGAAGCTCGGCGCCCGCGACGGCCATGCGGCCCGACGCGTAAAGACCCAAGTCCGGCTTAGCCGAAGCAACTCCGGCGCGGCATCCGTCACGATCCCCGAATACGCCCACTGACTCTTCAGCGGAGTCGCGCTCAGCGTGATCAACAAGTCAAGTAACGGTAACGCGCACGGTGGAAGGACGCGCACGGAGTCGAAGTCCTTCACCCAGCCAATCTCTTCGAGGGTATGACACGCATGCTCCGGGCAAGGCGCGTGCTGGGCCGACTCCCCGTGATGCTCGTGGTCCAAGCCCATGACTCCCGCGGCCTCAAGGTCGCAGTGTTGCGTCGCCGGCAGCCAGAGCGCCAGCAGCAACACCGCCACGAGTCGACGTGCGAGAACGTTCACCGACGACCAAGGAGACGTGATCCGTGGCCGCGTCAAACGCTAATCTCCGGGCTCTCGCGGAGGTGACACACGCCAGCGCGTATCACGGACTCGGCCGCCGGCGACGGTGCGGAGGTCGGCTGGCGGATCCTCAATGCGGCCCTCATCGACCCGCGGCCCGTCGAGGTCGACGGCTTTGCCGCGCCGACACGGTAGATGGTCGAAATGTCCGGTGACCGCCTCCTCCAGACGTTGTGGATCACATGCTGGGTCAGCGCCGCCCTAACTCTGCGCGTCGGTGTGCTTGCGATGCTTCAGCGCGATGCGGTCCCCCGCTGAAACCGTTGGAACTAATCCACGAAGATGAGCTCGTTGGTGTTGAGCAGCGCCCGGCAGAAGGCTTCGGACCCGTGGACTTGGATCAGCCGCTCGGCCGCGGCGCGCTCCGAGTCCGAGGGACGCCGCTGCAGCGCCAAGGAATACGCGCGGCCCACCGGATCTGGTCCGTTGATTCTCGCCGCGAGCGCCACCGCCATGTCCAGCGCGAATCGGTGGTTGAGCAGCGCCAGCGCCTGCGAGGGCGTGGTGGTGACGGTGCGCTGCGGGGCCGCGAAGGCGATGTCCGGCAGGTCGAAATCACTAAGTACGTCTACAACACTGGCCCGCGCATTCTGGTGATAGACCGCGCGGCGGTAGGTTTCCGGGCCCGGTTCGTCGAGCGGGGCGTAGGTAAAAACATTATTCTCAGTCACCTTGTAGAGGCGGAAGCCCGGGCCTCCCATTGGCTCAAGACGCAGCCGGCCGGCCACGGTGAGCAGGGTGTCGCGAATCTCCTCGGCGCCAAGTCGACGCGGCGGGAAGCGCCAGAGCAGGCGCGCGTCCGCGTCGACTGCGGCCGCCTCCATCCGGTGCGCCGATGACTGGCGGTACGTGCGCGAGAGAAGAATCTCGCGATGCAAGGGCTTGAGGCGCCAGCCTCCCCCGACCAGCCGACGGGCGAGAAAATCCAGCAGGTCCGGGTGGCTCGGCTTCCCGCCGAGGAATCCAAAGTCGCTTGGCGTATCCACAATACCGGTACCAAAGTGATGCTGCCAGACTCGATTGGCGAGAACCCGCGGAGGCAGAGGATTATCCGGAGAGGTGATCCACCGAGCGAGCGCGAGTCGCCGCTCCCCCTCGGGCGCGTCCGCGGGAAGTTCAAAACCGGTGGTAACAAGGGCAAGCACCTCCGGGCTGGCGGGGTTGACGGGCTGGCCGGGCTTCATCGGATCTCCACCCCGGTGAACGTAGGTCGGCTGCTGGGGCTGGGTAAACTTGCCGGCCCAGACCTGCGGCAACGCGGGCACGCGCTCAAGGCGCGACTGCAGGCGTGCACGTTCCGCGATCCAGGTCTCGAACTGCTGCGCCTCGGCGGGCTCGATGACTTCGGGGCGAAGACGCCCCAGCGCGACACGCTCACTCCAAGGTTCCCGGTCCGCAGAGGACGCCACCGTACTCCACTGCGTGCCGTCCAGCGACACCTGCACTTCGTACTCGCACGGGGTCGAGCTTTCCGCAACGCCCGGTACCTCACCCTTCCCGCGGCTGTTGCTGAAGGTGATCCGGGTGATCCGTTCCGACCGTGCCAAGGTCAGGGTCAGGTGTGGTGGGCTGCCGATGAACCATTGCTCTCCGTGTCGTCCGTCGATGCACAGCTGCGGTCCGTAGGCTTCGGGAAAATCCTCCGCGACGGCGGAACGAGCGCCGTCGGCCCGACCGCCGTTCTCAGCCAGCGCCACGTTGCGGCCATCCGTGCTCCAGACTTCGAACTCGGTCAGGCGTCCCCAGGCGCGGTTCACGCTCCCGGGAGACGGACGGCGCGCAGCGCGCGAGGACAACTCGGTGATGTCTTTGACGACGAACCGTACGAACCGCGCCTCCACCTCAGGAAAGGACTCCTCCGTGAACTGCGGATCCATCTTGGGCCGGGGAAAGTGGCGGTCCGCCAGCCGGGCCTTGGCGCGCCCGTCGATCTCGCGATCGAGACCGTCGATCTGCCGCGTCAGCTCCTCGATCGCCGCCGTGAGTTCCTGGGTGGCCGCGTCATGCGCGGCGCGCTCCTCCGCCGTGGCAATCGTCCGCCGGCCGTGCTCCACCCCCTCAAATGCGGCGCGCACGCGATAGTAGTCCTCGGTCGGGATGGGATCGAACTTGTGGTGGTGGCACCTTGCGCAAGCAAGCGTGAGGCCCAGGAAGGCTCCCCCCGTGGTCGAGATCATATCATCGAGGGTCGCGGCTCGAATGTTCGCCTTTGCCACCGGATCCTGGTTGCCCACGTCGTCGTAGGGTCCGGCCACGAGAAACGCCGTGCCCACCTCGATCCCCGGCTGATCTTTGCCGAGCACATCGCCAGCAAGATGCTCGGCAATGAACCGGTCGAAGGGCTTGTCCTCATTCAGCGATTGGATCACCCAGTCGCGGAACGGCCAGAGGTCATTGATCACGAAGTTGCGCTCGAAGCCGTTACTTTCGCCGAACCGGATGACGTCGAGCCAATGCCGGCCCCACTGTTCTCCATAACGCGGCGAGGCCAGCAAGCGGTCGGCCAGCGCTGCGGTCGCGGCATCGGGATCCTTCCGGAAGGCCGCGGCGAACGCCTCGACCTCCTCCGCTGTGGGCGGAAGGCCGGTCACGTCGTAGCTCATCCGGCGGATCAGCGCCCGAGGCTCGGCGGGCGGATTCCAAGTCAGGTCTCGCGCCGCGAGTTCCGCGCCGATGAACGCATCGATCGAGTCGTGTGAAAACTTGCGCGCGAGAGGCTGCAGCGACCACCAGTTCCGGTCGGCCCGGCGAACCTCCACCGCACCATCCCGCGGGTCCGGGGCACCCCGCTTCACCCAGGTCACGAGGTCCGCAATTACGGCCTCCGGCAGCTTGGGCTCCTTGGGCGGCATCACTAGATCCTCGTCCAGATGACGCACCGCGCGGATCAGCATGCTTTCATCGGGATTGCCGGGCACAACGACCGGCACGCCGCTATCACCGCCCTTCTCCCAGCCGGCACGCGAATCGAGGACCAGTCCGCCTTTGATCTTCTTGGCGTCCGCGCTGTGGCATTCGTAGCAGTGCGCGATCAGGACCGGTCGCACCTTCTGCTCAAAGAAGGCGACGTCATCCGATGCCGCCGCGGCTAAACCGGGTGCGAGGAGCAGCCCCAACAGCCAGACGACGACCCCGCGAAGACGAACCACCGGCGGCCAGCAGCAGACCGCGGGCGGCGACGATGGCAAGCCGGTGCGAGCGACGGTCATGCGAGGACGGGGGTGATCACGTGCCCGTGAACGTCAGTCAGGCGTCGGTTGGCGCCGTTGTGGTAATAAGTTAGGCGCTCGTGGTCGAAGCCGAGTAGATGCAGTAGGGTCGCGTGGAAGTCATACACCGTGGCCACGTCCACGGCGGCACGTCGCCCGAACTCGTCAGTGGCGCCGTAACTCACGCCGCCCTTCACTCCCGCGCCCGTCATCCACGTCGTGAAGGCATCCGGGTTATGGTCGCGGCCAGTGGTTCCCTCCTGATGCGTGGGCATGCGGCCAAATTCCGTACACCAGATCACCAAGACATCGCTGAGCAATCCGCGCTGCTTCAGGTCGGTGAGCAGGGCAGCCGTGGGCTGATCAAAGATCGGGGCGTGACGTTCGTAGTCCGCCTTCAGAGTCTTGTGGGCGTCCCAGTTCAGCAGGCCGTCGACCGAGCTGGCGCGCGAGGCGCAGTACAGGCTGACACAGCGCACTCCCTGTTCGAGGAAGCGGCGGGCAAGGAGGCAGTTCCGCGCGTAGGCGGCCTTCAGCGGATTGGTATCCCCCGTGCCGTACAGGGCATGGACGTGCGCGGGCTCGCGGCTGAGGTCCGCAACCGCCGGGGCGCTGAGCTGCATCTTCGCTGCAAGCTCGTACGCGGCGATGCGGGCGTTGAGCTCGTCGAAACCGGGATGAGCGTCCGCGTGCTCACGATTAACCGTCGCGAGAAAGTCCCGGGCCGCTCGGTCCGCCTCGGCGGAAACTCCGGAGGGCCGGGCTAGGTTGCGCAGCGGCAGGTGCGACGCCATCACGACGCCTTGATGCCGCGCTGGCAGGAATCCGTTTCCCCAGTTGGCCTTCCCGTTCGGCGGCTCGCCGCGGATGTCCTGCATCGCAATGTAGGTCGGCAGAGAGTCATTGAGTGACCCCAGCGCGTGGCTGATCCACGCGCCGGCGCTGGGGAATCCTTCCCGCGTAAAGCCGGTGTTCATCGCGATGCACCCCGGTCCGTGAGTGTTCGTCCGCGAGGTCATGCTGTGGATAAACGCCATGTCGTCCACGTGCCGCGCCATCTCCGGAAGAAGCGATGAGATCATCTTGCCGCTCCGGCCCGCCGGCCGAAACGCCCACGGCGACTTCATCAGGTTGCCATTCTTGCCTTGGAAGGTGACCTCGGTGCCCGCACCGGGCAGCGGGGTGCCATGGTACTTTTCCAGCAGCGGCTTGTGGTCCCAGAGGTCAAGGTGCGAGGCTGCCCCGGGGCAGAAGATCTGCAGCACCTGTTTCGCCTTCGGCGTAAAGTGGGTGCGGGCCGCCGAGGTCCCGGCCCACAGGTCGCGCGCCAGCAGGCGGGTCAGGGCGACGCCCGCCAGACCCGTCGTCATTCGGCTGAGGAAATGGCGGCGCGGCAAATCAGGCAGACTCGGCGGGGACATGGGGAGGGAGGCGAGGGGGCTCTCGCAGGGCGGGGCCTTTGGACCGTCGCGAAAGCCCCGGGGCTTGGCAAGCCCATCGCCTGCCGATGGCGCGTCCTTCGCACCGACGATTGCGCCCCTCGCCGCCCGCCCCCCCGGCCCGCCAACGGCTCAACCGGAAATGCCCGCACTTCACCCGTGCGGGAGGAACCGGGACCGAGCGCTCGTGTCTTCCTGCCTCGGCCGCCGTTTCGCACTTGGCTCCAAGGCGGCTCTCGCTGATTCAAAAGGAAGGATCACCCAAGACCCCCTCGGCATCCTGCGGCCGCAACCTTCGCTCCAGGCCCCCTCGCCCTGCGACACCGCACCATCTTCTCAGCCGACTCCGAACTCCCTCGCCATGCCGTCCCCAGCGACCTACGTCCGCCTCCTTCTCCTTTCCCTCACCGGGATCGCCGCCAGCCCCGCGGCGGTCGCTGCGCCCGCAGCCGAGCCCCAGGTCCTGCGGGCCGATGCCGCGGTGCCGCCGCGCGCCGACCAACGACCGAAGCAACTCGTCTCGCCCTCCGGAGACCGGCGGGTCGACGAGTTCTACTGGCTCAACGAACGCGAGAATCCCGCCGTCCGCACGTACCTCGAGGCAGAGAACACGTACGCCGACGCCGTGCTCGCCCCCGTCGCCGCCCTCCGCGACTCACTTTATCGCGAGCTCCGGGACCGCATCCAAGAGGACGACAGCAGCGTCCCGTTCGTCCAGAACGGCTACCGGTACTCCGCGCGCTTCACCGCCGGCCAGGATTACCCCGTGATCATCCGCGAGCGCATCGCCGGGGACGGGGGAACGCAGGTCGTGCTCGACGTGAACGAACTCGCCCGCGGACATGACTACTGCGCCTTGGGCAGCTTCGAGGTCAGCCCGGACAGTCGACTCGTTGCCTATGCCGTCGACTTGACCGGCCGGGGCCTTTTCACCCGAAGGATCCGTGATCTGGAGACAGGCCGCGACCTGCCGGACTCATTTCCCACCGGTGACACCTTCGCCTGGTCTCATGACAGCCGAACTCTCCTCTACGACACCAAGGACGCGGTCACTCTGCGCAACGATCGAATCTGGCGCCACACCTTGGGCCAACCCACCTCGGCGGATGTGCTTGTCCACCACGAAAGCGACGAATCGCAGTACGCGATGCTTTCCACCACCCGGTCCGGCGACTACTTCGTGATCAGCTCCGGTTACACCCAAATTGTTGAAGTGCGCGTACTCGAGACGCGTCGTCCCGAGGGAGCATTCCGGGTCATTCGCCCGCGCGAGCCGAACTTTTTCTACGACGTGGATCACAGCGGCGACCAGTTCTTCATCCGCACGAATTGGAACGCCCCGGACTTCCGACTCATGACCGCGCCGGTCTCCGATCCGCGGCCGGAGAACTGGAGCGAGTTTCTGCCGGCGCAGCCGGATGTATTCCTCGAGAGCGTCGCGGCATTCGCCGAACACCTCGTGACCGTCGAGCGGCGCGACGGCCTCAGCCGACTGCGCATCACCCGGCTATCCGATCGCACCAGCCACGTGCTCGACACCGGCGAGCCCACGTACTCGCTCGTCCTCGACCGGAATGCAGACTTTGCCGCGTCCTTCGTCCGCTACCGCTTCACATCACCGCGCACGCCAGTCACGATCGTGGACTACGGCTTGGAGAGCCGCGAGCGCACCGTGCGCAAGGTACAGCCAGTCCGCGGAGGTTTCACGCCCGATGACTACGTCACCGAGTTCATCTGGGTGACGGCGCGCGACGGGGAGAAGGTGCCTGTCTCACTCGTGTTTCGCCGCGGGACTCCGCGCGACGGCTCGGCTCCTTGCCTGCTCCAAGGCTATGGCAGCTACGGGCTCAGCTACGACGCCTCCTTTGACCGGGACGCGATCAGCCTGCTTAACCGGGGCTTCGTCATCGCGATCGCCCACATCCGCGGCGGAATGGAGCGCGGCTTCCGCTGGCACGACGAGGGCCGTATGCAGCGTAAAATGAATACCTTCAACGACTTCATCGACTGCGCGGAGTTCCTGATCCGCGAGGGCTACACCGCTCCGGCCCGGCTCTTCATCACGGGCCGCTCAGCCGGCGGATTGCTCATGGGCGCAGTCGTCAACCTCCGCCCGGATCTCTTCCGGGGCGCGATCATCGGCGTCCCGTTCGTCGATGTGCTCACGACGATGAGTGACCCGAACGTGCCGCTCACGACGAGCGAGTACACCGAGTGGGGCAACCCCGCCAAGCCGGACGAGTATGAGTACATGAAACGTTACTCACCCTACGACAATCTCCGCGCCGGCCGACACCCGCACCTGCTCGTCACGACCTCGTTCGCGGACTCGCAGGTGCAGTACTTCGAGCCAGCCAAATACGTCGCGCGGCTGCGCACCCTAGCGAGCGCGGACACGATCGTGCTCCTGCGCACCAACTTCGCGGGATCGCACGGCGGTTCCTCCGGTCGATTCCAACCGCTCGAGGATCAGGCGCTGGAGTACGCGTGGATGCTGGCCCTGCTCGGACGCACATCGGACGCCGCACCGTAGGCGGAACGAGCCGAGAAAGCCCTACCCGCCTTGTTTCCAAAGCTCGGCCTTTCTGGAAACAAGCCAACTGCTGGTGTGCAGCGCAAGGATCCATCTCGATCGGGCCATCCAGCCGATCGGCCGACCGACCCCGGGCCAGCGCGCAACGATCCGCCGTCACTCGGTCGGCGTCAGGCACCGGTCTGGATCGCCTTCCCGCCGATTCGGACCGACGCCCCCCAAAGCGCCGACTCCGGCGATCCCGCGTTTTGTGTCCAGCGCCCAGCGAAGGGGGACGAGTCACCCGTCGTCCCACCCGCGCCCGCCTAGCGCAGCCGCGAGTAGAACTTGCGGCCGCCGGACTCTCCGAGCACGAGCTTGCCTTCGTACAAGACGCAGCGCACGCGCTCAGATCCTCCGCCGGCAAACAACACGAGGTACGTTCCACTGGATCCGCGATCAACGCTCCACGATCCGACCTGCTGCACGGAGAAGCCGGCTTCGAACGTCAAGCCCGGCCCACCCCCCGCCGCACGCGAACCGTAGCGGAACGTGCCATCCGGATTCAATTCCAGGATCCGCTGCGTGACCATCGAGGCGCTGCCGCCGAAGTCGAATCCCCCGCCGGAGGTCATCACTTCATCGGTGCTCCACGCGCCGACGAAGGCGTGGTCCTCGGCGGAAAGTCCCGCCGAACTGAGCTGCTCAGGCTCGACCTTGGCCAACGAGGCGAAGAGGCGCCGGGCCACGTCCTCTCGGCCCCGGATCGTCGCGTCGGTGCCGACGAGCACGAGGCCGATGACCTGCGCGTCCAGGGCTCGGCCGAGGACGACCATGCGAATCACGCGCCCCTCCACCAAGGCAGAGCAACGCACTAACGCCACGCCGTTGCCGAGGCGTTCGACCGGACCGTCCGGTCGCATCGCGGGAGCATCCGCGAGCAACTGCCGCGCCGCCTCCTCCGCATACTCCACCTCGTCGAGGGAACCTCGGCTCGGCCACGGCGCCGCGCTGAAGGCGTAGAACTCCGGGTCGTTGGGATCGAGCGGCACCGGCGTTGGCGTGAGCAGGGTCGTCGGCCCCTCCACCTTCACCGTCCACGTGGAGTCATGGCGGACCGCATAGGCCGCCGCACGATTCATCGTTGTTGTCATGGCATCGGACTCTTTCGGGGAGGTGGACTGCGGCGCATCTGGCGACGGCACCGCAGAAGGATCATTACCGGCGACGGCCTGCGAGGGCTCCCCCAGCAGCACCAGCGCTGACCACAGCAGGAGCCCGAGCGAGGAGAACGCACGAGCCCGTAGCCGAATCCGCTCAGAAACCGACGTTCGGGCAGGCCAGTTCAACATGCCGAAAAGCTCGGAGCGAAGAAGTGGCGCGGTCAATACTCGATACACCCAGCGCGGCGAGGCCACGAGCGACCCGGAGGCGCAGGCGACGTCGCGGCAGGCGACACCTTCGATCCAAGCCCACGAGGACCCGCTCGGTGTGGGGCTATGCTTGTGGGCGAGGCGTGGTTTACCGATGGCGAAGGACGGGCGGGCGGCGGTGGCGAGACGGGCGATCTGGCGTCGGCGGCTGCCTTGATTCGCGGCAAAAAGCGGTCGATCAGCACGGGTTGACCAGGGAAGGACCACGTGCATCGGTCTGGGGCGGATTTCGCGATGATCTCACGCGCTTCCCACCCTGACTTCACGCTCCGTTCACGGACCTTGCGGTAGAGTGGCGGCCTCCTCTTCGCGCCGGGCTCTTACCGCGAAACGGCGGGAACTTCCCATCGGAGGTTCCCCGGCGACTGGGAGAAGATCCACCATGCACTCTCTGCTCCGCCTTATGCCCCACGTCCGGTTCAAGGCCGCACTCGGCTTGGCCGCGCTGACGGTCACCGCCCTTCCCCCGCTAGCTGCGGCCGAAACTCGATCCGAGCCCGCTCCGGTCTCCGCCTCCCCATGGTTCGCTGACCTCTCCGCCGGGCTCAGCATCATTCCCGCGGGTGACATCACCCTTGGCGGGCGTAAGTATGAAGGCGACTTCAAGGACGGCCCCTTCCTGCGGGGATCCGTTGGCCGCCGTCTCGGCTCGGGCTGGGCTATCGAGGGTGAATGGTTTTACCGAACCAACTCCGTCAACTCGCTCGTCGCCAGTGACCGCCGTTTCTCCGGGGGTGACGCGGCGTCGAACAACTTCTTCCTCAACGCCACCTACTCGCCCGGGGAGAAATTTGCGTGGCGGGGTATCTCCCCCTACGCCGGGTTTGGCTTCGGCTATATTCAGGAACTCGACGTCGACCTTGAAGGCGCGGACGGCGGAGAGTTCAGCTCCAGCGGAGCCTCGGCGTGGCAATGGAGCATTGGCCTGCGGCGGCTGCTCGGCGAGCGCGCGGAGATCTTCATCGAGGGCCGGGCCGTGGCGGCGGGCGAGCAGGAACTCGAGGCGAAAGGTGGCCGGAAACTGCGCATTGAGTACGATGCATGGGCCATGCTCGGCGGCCTGCGCTGGTCTTTCTGATAATTCGTGTTTCTCTCCGCCCTATGCCTGCCTCCGGTCAACGCTTGCTGCTCGTCGAAGACGATCTTGAGATGGCAGAGAGCATCGGGGACTTCCTCGAGCGACGCGGCTGGAGAGTCGAGCACGCGCGCAATGGCGCGCTCGCCCTGCACCTCGCCGCGGCGGAGCGTTTTGCCGTCGTCGTGCTGGACCGGGCGATGCCAGCGCTCGACGGCCTAGGGGTCTGCCGCGTGCTCCGCGCCGGCCCCTCGGCCGCGGTCCCCATCCTCATGCTCACCGCTGCCGATAGCCTTCAGGAACGCCTCGAAGGCTTCGATGCCGGCGCGGACGATTATCTGGTCAAGCCCTTCGCTCCCGCCGAACTGCACGCCCGGCTGACGGCGCTGGTGCGGCGCTCGGAGGCCGGGGCGAGTGGCGGCGATCGCCTGCTCCGGTGCGCGGAACTCGAGCTCGATCCCGCCACTCGAGAAGTCCGGCATGCCGGTCGCCGCGTCGCCCTGACCAACATGGGCTTTGCGATCCTTGAGATCCTGCTCCGCCGCACCCCCGCAGTGGTGCCCCGCGCGGAGATCGAGGAAAAGCTCTGGGGCGACGAACCGCCCGGCAGCGACGCTCTGCGCTCCCACGTCTTCGCGCTCCGGACTGCGCTGGAGGATGTCGGCGGCGCGACGTTGCTGCGCACGCACCGCGGCGTGGGTTTCCAGATCCGCCCCGTCGACTCCGACTCGTGATTCAGGAACCTTCCGCGCCCCGCCCGCAGCGCCCGCCCCCCGCGCGCCTGCGCACGAAGATCGCCCTCGTGACGACGCTGGCCGCGATCATCGGTTTTACCGCCATGGCCGGCGCGGGCTGGCTGTTGGTGCTCGAAGCCGAGGACGCCATCATGGAGTCCCTTGTGCTCGACGCTGTGCAGGCACAGAGTCAGCGAGACGCTGCTCCGAAACCTCCTTCCTGGCTGACTCGGCTGAAGGATGACGCCACGCTACGCCGGGAAGTCGGCTTGGTCGACGTTCCGGACGGTCCCGGTCCACACGAGGTCTTCTCCGGCGGACCGGGCAGCGACGCCGTCGTGATCGGCGGAGTGATTGACCTGTGGCGGGTCCGGCTCAGCGGCGGACGAGAGCAGGAGTTTCGCCTCCTCCGCGACGGTGTGACGGGCGGCTGGTGGCTGGCCGATTTGTCTTACTTTGAATTCACGGAGGCACACACGGACTCCGTCCGCACGCGAATCCTCCTGGCCGCTGGTGGCGTCGGGCTGCTCGCTTTTCTGCTGAGCGCCCTCATCGCTCGTTGGACCCTCCGCCCCATCGTCGCTCTCGCCGCCCGCGTACAGGCAGCACCAGAACCCCGGCAGCGGGCTGAAGAGCGAATGGCTGAAGGGCTGCCAGACGACGAAGTCGGCTATCTGGCCCGGGCGCTCGACGCCTCGCGAGAACAGGTCGCCGACTCTCTCGCCCGCGAACGGCAATTCATCTCGGAATGCAGCCACGAACTGCGCACGCCGCTCGCCGTCTTGAAAGCCGCCGCCGCCCTGCTCCCCGAAGTGGATGCGGAGCCAGAGGCGCGCGCACGGACGCTCGCCCGGATGGGACGTGCGGTGCACCGCACGGAGCGACTCGTGCAGTTTTTTCTCGTGCTCGCGCGGGAGGGGCGCGAGCGCGCGGGAGCGGGCTGGGTGCCTTTACGGACCGTCGTTGAGGAGGCGATCGACGATCAACGAACGATCCGTCCGGATCGGGCACGATCGCTCTCCGTAGCGGTTCCGGAGCTTGTGCAGGTGCACGCCAGCCGGGACGTACTGCTGATGCTGGTGCACAATCTCCTCGGCAACGCGTTGCAGCACGCCACGGAAGGGGCCGTCTCCATTGGGTACATCGACGAGTCCGTGCTCGCGATCGACGACGAGGGTCCCGGCTTCCCTGCGGCCGGCGAAGAGGCGCGCTCGCGCGGCTACGGACTCGGCCTTACCCTCGCACGGCGCCTGTGCGAGACTCAGGACTGGAGCCTGCGGACGGAACGCTCGCCGAGCGGCGGCGCCCGCGTGATGATTGTCTTCCCCAGCACCGCAGTCCGGCTCCGCGTCCCCACGGGTGATCCGGTTCCCCCGCGGGCCGCGACATCCTGAGGAGGCGTTCCCCTCGCCCGGGAGGCTGCCCGAAGGATCGCCTCAACCGCGTCGCCCAAGCGGGGAAGGAAATGGTAGGCACCGCGCCACCCAAGAACGGTAGTCGGCCGGACCTCTCAGGCCGCTCGAAGAACTCCCTGGCGCTGCGGCGGCATGAGCCAAGCCCGCTCAACGCGCGGGACCGGTCCAACGTGCAACGCCGTGACCGAAGCGAATTTTGACGGCATGGGAACACTTCGCCCCAGCAATTTATCGGTCGAGGCCTGATGCGTGGCTGGTCCGGAGAGACGAGCGAAGCGCTCTCTCTGGCCGAGACTCGCCCGCCATCCACCGGAGGCCCGCGCCTCGCCGAGGCCACCGGCGGAACCGGCAAGCACCTCGACCCTCGTGTGGCGAAGCAGGGAGACGCCGTTACTCAGGATCCTTGGCTGCCCGGCATGGATTCGAACCATGACTAGGCGAGTCAAAGTCGCCTGTGCTACCATTACACCACCAGGCAAGGAGGGTGAAGGAAGCACGCTGCCGGAAATTGCCGGAGCGTCAAGGACTCGGAAAGGGGAGCCGAGGATTTACTTTTGGCCTGCCCTTCTCTCTCCTGCGGAGTCGCTTGCGTCCCAAGGGGCGCCCGCTTATCCGCCATCCTCCTCAAAGAGGCTCGTCCTCCCGGCTTCCGGTCGGTTCCGTCGTCTTTCGCGTCCGGGTCGCTCCCTCTTTCCCCTCCATCGTCCCACGTTTCTTCCACCATGCTCGTCCATACTGTCTTCTTCTGGCTCAAGCCTGACCTCACCAGCGAACAGCTCGCCGACTTCCGCCGCGGGGTTGAGTCGCTTTCGGCCATCAAGTCCACCGAGAAGGTCTTCGTCGGCACACCCGCCGCCGTGCCCGATCGGCCCGTCATCGACAAGTCGTTCAGCGTCGGTCTGACCGTGCTCTGCAAGGACGTGGCCGCCCACAACGCCTACCAAGTCGACCCGATCCATCTCGCGTTCATCGAGCGCTGCAAGCCGTACTGGTCGCGCGTCCAAGTCTACGACTGCGAGTAAGCCCCCGCCGGCCAATCCGGCCCAGCGAAGATCAGACCGACCGGCCCATCTGGCGCATTGCCACGAGGGCCGCAGCGGCTTGGGCTACCACGGCATCCACGTCAGGCCCACCGAGAACGCCGAGCGCACCCCGAGGCCGTAGCCGGAGCGGTCGTCGCCGTGCTGCCATGCGGCGGTACCCCAGACTTGTAGCGCATCGGTGAGATCCCGCCGCAGGTATCCCAGCCATTCGCCGCCGCCTTCATCGAGGCCGTGCGTGTACCGCACGAGCCACGCGGTGCGCACGTCACCGGCGTTGGCGAACTGCACCCCGGCGCGATGGCGCCCATAGGGCTCCGGCAGCGTGGTCAGGATCCCACCTATCTGGCGGTCCGCGATCCCAGAGGGCTGGCGGACCAGTGACCGCAGCGCCTCGGCCACCCGGCGGCGCCGATCTCCGCCCCACGCCGCGTCGTTGCGCCAGACCTCGACTGTCACGGTCGCGCCGCTCATCAGGGTGTAGGCGCCGCCAACGATCGCCTTAATCCGCCGGGCATCCCGGTCTGGCACGACGAGCGACCAACCCGTGGGAGTCGGACCAGGTTCAGGAAAGAAAGACGCGGGGTCTTCGCTCCATCCGGCCTCGCCATAGACGATCACCGCGTCGTTTACCGTGGCCTGCCCCCAGCCGTGGACGCTGGCGCGCTCGTGCGGGGCCGTAGCCGCGACAAAGGCCGCGCTCGCCGACTCGCCAATCCAATCGAACTTTATCCCCTGCCGGTGCGCCGATGCCACCGCCGCACGGCCACGGCCAAACTGGGCGATCGCGGTCGCCGACCACGCCCGGTTGAACTGCCAGCGTGCTCGGCCGAGGTCGATACCCCCGAGTGCGCGCTGGGGATTGGCGCGGTTATTCTCAGCGAAGAACGGATTCGATGGATTCCAGAAGGTCGCCGGTCCCCAAAGCAACACCTCGCGGCCCGCTTGGAGGCTGAGACCGGTACGCGGCCGCAAGCGCACCCAACCTTCGTCGAGCTGGGTGACAACCTCGCGATCACCCGCGGCGGCGGTAGCAAGGAGCCGCGGCTTCGCGGTCAGCGAAGTCCGCGGAAACGTCCACGTGACCTCCGGGCGCAGTTCGATGGCCGAAGTGGAGTCAGGAAGCCCCGCCACACGCGCCAGCGCGGAGCCTTCCCGCGGCCTGATCTGCTCCCATGAGCCGACGATCTCTGCACGACTCGACCACGAGCCCAGGCCACCCGAGGCAGCGAGGGCCGGAGTGAAGCCGGACGACGCCCCCAGTGCGAGCGCCGCGACGAGGCGCCGCACCGCGGCGCGCAGGCCCGGCCAGCCCCACCCCGCCGCATGGTCCACCGCAGGTCTCACCTCGTGATGCGGGCGCGTCATTGCACCAGTTCGAAACGCGAAGGATCCGGCTCCGCGATGCGCACGTCTCGGTAAGTCATCACCGTACGGTCGGCCGGGTTGATCGCATCCGTGAGAATCATCCGGCTGATGAAGCGAAACGTCGCGCCGCCGTACTCGAGTTCGTGATCATACTCAAAGCGCGCCCGTTTGAGGAGCTTGCCCGAGACCGTGTAGAACTCAGCCTGGACGCCGACACCCCGCTGGAGCGAAACCCAGTAGCGGACGCGGTCGTAGGTCACGTTCTTGGCCTTGGCCGACAGTTCAAGGATCTGGCACAACTCGCCATCAATCGACTCTTGGGGACCAAGGGTGGCTCGGTAGTCGGACCGGTAGTTGGTGGTCGCGATGTCCCCATTGGAGGCTTCACCGACAAGCCGCTGTCGCGGGCTGAGCGGCACCGGCTTGCGCAGCCCCGGACGCGAAAACCACATGTTGCGCCCGAGAATGATCACAAACTGGCCCTTACTTTTCTCTGGGGCGGTGTAGTCGACGCGGGAGTCGTCGTCACGAGCGATGGCGCTGAGCACCTGGCGCGACTCGCCGTCGGCGTCGGTCGAGACGATCTCGATGGTCCAAGCGAGCCCGGGCAATCCGCCACCGCGAGACCGGTCGCTGGACTCGAGCAGGGCGTCGGCCGTCGGGCCAGCGTCGGCGGCGCGTTGCACCGTCGGAACCACGAGCCCGACGATCACGCCGAGCCACACCTTCAACCAAGCAGGGGAGAATCGATCAGACATGGCCGAGAGCATCGACGACTTCGAGTTGGGCAGCGCGGCGGGCAGGGACGCACGCCGCGAGCATGGAAACCACCGACAGCAGGCCAACGAGGGTCAACATCTGCATCGGCAGGATCATGACGGCCAGGGGCACCGGGCTCGAGGAGGAAGGTGGCGTATAGCTCAGTTGGCTGCCATTGATGATTGAACCAATGAGCAGCGTCAGCACGACGCCCACGAGGCAGCCCAGGAGTCCGAGAACGCCGCCCTCAAGCGCGAACAGTCGCAGAACCCCGGATCGCCGCATGCCGATGGCGCGCAGCGTGCCAATTTCTCGGACCCGCTCCATCACACTCATGGTAAGGGTATTCACGATTCCCATCAACACGACGATGAAGACGATCGAGAACAGGAACAGGAAGATCAGATCGAAGAGGTTCTTAACCTGTCGGTAGAAGACCGAGAGTTCCTCCCAGGTTCGAATCTCGGCCTCGATTCCGGCCTGTTTCAGGATGGGCTGGAGTCGGTCGCGAAACGCATCCGCGGAAGCATCGTCACGGAGAAGCACGACGAGACGGCTCGCACCCTCAGTGTCGAGGAGACGCTGCACGTACTCCAGCGGCAGCCGGAGCAGCTTATCGTTGGTGGCGCTGGTCCCGGTGTCCCAGGTACCGAGGACATCCAGATCGAGCGCGTTGGTCTGGCCGTCGAGGGTGGTCGAGAGCAGCGTGGCGGCCCCTCCGGCCTCGACCCCGAGCAGAGCGGCGAGGCCGCTGCTGACGAGCCCGCCGCTGGGCTGACGTGGATCGAGTGAGTCCTGCTGCCAGGTACGGTCCATCGACGGTAGCGCACGGAGTTGCGCCGCCGACTCGGGCTCCTCGCCATCCGCGAGGAAGATGGTGGAAATCTTGCCGTTGGAAACGAGCCCCGAGACGCCGAGCGAAGGGGTGGTCAACTTGACCTCGGGCTGCTCCTCTACGAGGCGGCGCAGGCGCTGCAGTTCGTCGCGCGAGAAGATGTACTTGGCGGGATTGACGCCACCGCGTTCAAAGAAGCCCGGCTTCGCCAGCGTCACGTGCCCGAGGCCTTCGTAGTGAATCGCGGTCAGCCGCAGGCCGGTGTAGGTGTCTTGGATGTACCCCGAGAAAAGGTTGATCGCGGTGAAGCCGACGGCGATTGAGAGAAGCGTGGCGAGGCTGCGACGGCGGTTCTTCCACACGCTGCGCAGGGCGATGGTGAGCAAGATCATGCGGCGGCCTCCTTCTTGTCGACGATGACGCCATCGGAGAGGCGAATAAGCCGGTCCACCGCGTCAAGCAGGCGTGGGTCGTGGGTGGAGAAGACAAACGTTACGGACTGGGAGCGGTTGAGGGACCGCATCAACTCGATGATCTGGTGACCGGTCGCGGCGTCGAGATTCGCGGTCGGTTCATCGGCGATGACCACGAGGGGATCCGTCACGAGCGCCCGCGCGATGGCGACGCGCTGGCGCTGGCCGCCGGAGAGCTGGTCGGGGCGCTGGTTGGCCTGCGCCTCGAGGCCGACCTGTCCGAGGCGAAGCAGGGCCGCCCGGCGCGCCACGGCCGAGGAGGTGCCGGCCAGCGTGAGCGGCAGCATCACGTTCTCCAGAGCGGTCAGGACCGAGATGAGGTTGAAGCTCTGGAAAACGATCCCGATCTGCCGGTTCCGCAGATCGGCGCGTTCGCCGTCGTCGAGACCCGCAGTATTACGGCCATCCAGGAAGAGTTCGCCCGAAGTGGGCACATCGACAAGACCGATGAGGTTAAGCAGCGAGCTTTTGCCGGAGCCGGAAGGCCCCCAGAGCGCGGCAAATTCGCCGCGCGCGAATGAGAGGTCGATCCCGCGAAGGGCATGGACCGCGGTCCGTCCAAGGCGGTAGTCCTTGGTGACGCGCTCGAGTTTGATCAAGGTCATGAGAAGGAGGCGTGGTGTCGTGTCTGCATTGATCCGACGGACCAACCTTCTCGCAATCGGCGCGCTTCCGGAAGTCCACAGGGATGAACGGGCGAATTTCCCGGATGAAGGGTCACCGTCGGCGACGAAGCGTCGGCGAAGCGGTGGCGCCGTTCACCCGCCCCGACCGCCGTTCGGCCGGGGAAAACGACGATTCATCCCTCCGGGCTGGCTCCCTGGGGGACGCCGTCGCATGAGGACACCATCCCGTATGCGCATCCGGCTCGTTCCCGCCCTCCTCACCTTGGTTGGCACCACCCATTCGGTGGCCGCCACGCTCACCCCCATCGAAATCACGCTGAAGTAGGCCCTGCCCGCGTCGATGGTCAGTCTCGAGCTTCACCCCTCCACTACCCCGCCCATGCCGCTGCCCTCGCGACTTTCCCCTGAAGGCCTGACCTGGTGGCAGGTGGTCCTCTATGCGTTGATTGGGAACACCCTGATCGCCTCCATCCTGTGGTTCGCGGAAATCGACGACTCTTACTACAGCATCTGGATTACGTCGCAGGCCATCGGCTTCTCCATCACGTCGATCCACGTCGTGGTCGCGGCACTCCTTGGTTCAGGTCGATGGACCCTCCCGGCGATGGTGGCGGGAGTGATCGGCGGCGTGCCGCTCGGGGTGGGCCTCTCTTCGGTGATCTGCGGCCCCGAAATCGGCACCGAATTTCTTGGCAGTGGTCCGGCCATGCTGCGCTACCTCGCTTTCGGGAGCCTCTTTTCGTTTCCCTTCTTCGCCTTCTTTAAGAACCGCGAGCGGATCCACGCGCTTGAGCAGGCCCAGCAGGAGGCCGATCTCCGTTCCGCCGAGCAAAAACGCAGCGCGGTGGCAGCCGAACTGCGACGCCTACAGGCCCAAATCGAGCCACACTTCCTCTTTAACACGCTCGCCAACGTCCAGTGCCTGATCGAAAGCAATCCAACCGCCGCACGGGACCTTCTTGAGCAACTCAACATCCACCTCCGTGTCGGCCTGAAGCACAGCCGAGCCACCCAAACCACCTTGGCAGAGGAGTTCAAACTGCTCGAGTCCTACCTGCGCATCCACGCCTACCGGATGGGGCCGCGCTTCCGCTGGGAACTCAAGCTTCCCGACGAACTGCGCAGCGTACCCTTCCCGCCCATGCTGCTCCAACCCCTCGTCGAGAACGCCGTGCAGCACGGTATCCAGCCCAAGGTCGGCAACGGGAAAGTCGCCCTCTGCGCCCGCCAAGAACCGGACGCGCTGGTGCTCAGCGTCGCCGATGACGGCGTCGGACTCCATCCAAAGCCCGGATCCAGCGGTTTCGGCCTCGCCAACATCCGCGAGCGCCTCGCGCTGCTCTTCGGTCCAAAGGCCCGCCTCGATCTCAAGGAAAACGCCAACTCTGGCCTGACCGCAGAACTATGGATTCCCCGAAGCGACCCCGCGCCCTGATCGCAGACGACGAACCCGCCCTCGCCGCCGATCTCGCCGTACGGCTCAGCCGACTCTGGCCAGAACTGGAGATCGCCGCCGTCGTCCATCAAGGCCCCGCCGCCGTCGACGGCCTCACGCGTCTCCAGCCCGAAATCGCGTTCCTCGATATCCGGATGCCCGGTCTGACGGGACTCGAGGTCGCCACCAAGGTGTCCGTGCCGCACCTCGTCTTCGTGACCGCCCACGACGAGTATGCCATCTCGGCCTTCGATGCGGCCGCCGCAGATTACCTCCTCAAACCCGTCACCGATGAGCGCCTGGAGGAGACGGTCCGCCGCCTCCAGTCCCGCCTGTCCTCCGGGGCCTCCGCCACGGATGCCGAGGCCCTCCTCCGTCGGCTCCTCTCCCCGATTCCACCTCGCCTGGAATTCGTGCGCGCCAGCGTCGGCTCCGAAACCCACTTGGTCGAGGTCGCGAGCGTTCTCTACTTCCGCGCGGACGAGCGCTACACCGCGGTGCAGACAGTGAACCGCGAGTACCTCATTCGCACGCCGCTCAAGGATCTCCTCAAGCAACTATCCCCGGAACACTTCTGGCAAATCCATCGCAATACGATCGTCAACCTCCGGGCCGTGCAGAGCGCGCGGCGTGACTTCGCCGGACGTCTCACGCTGCAGTTGCGGGGACGCACCGAATCTTTGCCGGTCAGCCGGGCATTCGCACACCGGTTCCAGCAAATGTGACGCAAGCAAAGGGCTTCGCGCGGGATTGCGGTACGGCCGAGGGCCGAGTCACGGCCCGACGAGGCAGCCCTCCTCGCACGCCGCACCCGGTTTCCCGAGCGCGACGCGGCGTTCACTTTGCGTGGGAACCGTCGCAGTGACCCTGCGGATTCTTGGTTTTACCGCAGCCGCACTTCTTCGGCTGGGGAGCCGGCGCCGGCGTCGCATGCGAGCCATCGCAATGGCCCTGCGCATTCTTCGTCCGTCCACAACCACACTTTTTGGCTTCCATGGATCTACGCTACTCAGGGGGCGCTGAGGATCAATCCGGAAGCTCATCCGCACCCCGCTCGTCCGCACGCCGTAATGGTGCCGCCGGGGCGCGGCAGGTCTCTACAGAAAGAGGCGGCACAACGCACTCCGGCGTTCCGCCGCCCCGACTCTTCACTGCACCGCGATCGCGTCTGGAACCTCTAGGCGACCTTGATCTCGATTGGCTTCGGCATCGCCTTCACGTCTTTGGGCAGGTGCACGACGAGGAGCCCTTCCTTGAACTCCGCCGACACCTTGGCGGTGACCACCGCGTCCGGCAGCGTGAAGCAGCGGACGAAGCTGCCGTACTCACGCTCGATGCGATGGTACTTCTTATCCTTCTCTTCTTTCTCGTGCTTCCGCTCGCCCGCGAGGGTCAGGATGCCGTCCTCGACGGTCACCTTGACGTTGTCCTTGTTCATCTCGGGCAGTTCCGCCTTCACCAGGATCTCGTCATTGTCCTCGGTGATATCGACCTTCGGACTCCATTCGGAAACGGCCATTGTCTCACCCCGGCCTTCCCGGCCGAGCGGACCGTTGCCCCAGAGTGAGGCGAGCCGTTGCTGCATGTGCTCCATCTCTCTCCACGGATTCCATCGAGTGATCTGCGTGTTCATGGTGCTGTTCTCCTTTTTGTTGTTACTGACTCCTCCGTGCTCCCGCGCGTCCGTGGGGGCGGCAGGAGCGAACGGAATAAAGAGTGACCGCACAGCGCCGCATGCGGCGACGCCACCCGCTTCCGCGCTAGCGGCTGCGCATCGGCAAATCGGGCCGCATGGTCGGCCGATCGCTCCGCGCCCGCACCCGTTGCATGGCACCGGAGGCAGCGACTGCCGGCCGGGCGTCATTGGCGGGTCGCGCCAGATTCGGCTTCCGGGCCTGCTTGGCTGAGCTCTTCTTGGCGGCTTTCTGATCTACCTGTGGGGTCTTCTTTTTCATGATTGGACTCTGCGATGTTGGATCGAACGTTTAAGGATCTACTAGGTACGTATCCACTCTACTCACATTTATCAATGCCGCTGCGCATGGGCTGGGATTTCCTGCTCACATTTGTGCCTCGCTTGAGCAAACCGCGCCGCAGGTCGGACAAGAAACGCGAAGCGACCACGTCCGGAAACTGCGATGATGATTGCATGATCACTCCCCACTCCGCCTCAGAAATCACCGCCGTCGAACTCGCGCACGACCCGCGCTGGAACTGGCACGTTCGCACTCTGCTCCACCTCCGCAACCAACTGCTGCGGGCGCACACGGAGCACGGCGAGAGCGCCGCAGATCGCGCGGAGCTGCACTCCGTCGATGTGGCAGACATCGCCGAGGACCGCATCGAGCACCAAGTCCTCCTCGCGGAGCTTCACGCCGAGGCCGATCGCCTAGCTGAGATCGAGGGCGCACTGAACCGTATCCGCACGGGTTCGTACGGGATCTGCGAGGTCACGGGTGAGCCGATCAGTGAGGCGCGGCTCAAAGCAATACCTTGGACCCGGTTCTCGATCGGCGCCGCCGAGCGCGCCGAGCTCAAGTTACTGCCACCGTCGAAGCGTCCACGACGGCGCACGACCGCAGGCTAGCCCTTCGTTCAGGGTGGAGGCGTGCGCTGGAGCGAAAGAAATGCCGCCAGCGCCTTCAGGTCCTCTTGGGCAACTGTCTGGTAGGTCGCCTTGCGTCGACGCGCAGCCGGAGACAGTTCGGCTGCCGCCACGCCGGTGCCCGTGATCCAGGCGAGGATTTGCTCCCGGTCACGACGTTGGCCGACATCATCCAAGGGTAAGCCGGGGTTGCCTTCGTCACCGAGCGAATGGCAACTGCGGCAATCGAGCGAGGCAAAGAGCACCGCACCTCGCGCAGACTGCTCCGGCGAGACGGTCAGAGGGTCCGCCGGATTCGACTCCGTCGCGCCAGCGGTAGCGGGTCCATCGCGCACGGCTAGGGGTCGGGACGGCGTCGCCTCACGGCGAGCGACCAGCACGGCGAGGAACACCAAACCGACGACTACCGTGAGCGTCGCACATCGGGCCAATGCTTCTCTCATGAGGTGCCTTCGTGATGCCTCCGCTAGGCCATGTCGAATAACTCGACGTGGATGTTTCTCCCCGACACCCCGATCTCGCGCAGCGCGCGCGACACCGCTCGCGTCATGGGCACTGGGCCACACAGAAAGCACTCGCGCCCGGTCGCATCAGCAGGCCACACCCGTCGCAGCAGGTCCACCGTGACGCGCCCACACTCCCCCGCCCAACCGGCGGGCGGCTCCTCGAGTACCGGCACCACCGTCAGGGAGAGTCGCCGCTCCAGTGCCTGCAGCTCCGCGACGAACAAACGCGAGGCATCGGTGCGATGGGCGCACACGAGCAGCACGGGTCGGCGCTCGCCGCGATCCGCGAACGTGCGCAGGATGCTCATCATCGGGGCGAGACCGACGCCTCCGGCGATGAGCACCCAGCCCGACGCCTCCGGATGCCGATCCGGGGTAAAGGCACCATACGGGCCGTCCACGTAAGCCAACTCGCCGACCCGGACAGATCCAATCGTCCCGGTAAAATCGCCCAGCTCCTTGATCGTGAAACTCAACTCCGATCGAGCCTCCGCGCTGCCGGAGAAAGAGAATGGATGCTCCGCCCCAGCGAATGGACCGGCCCGCAACGTCAGCCACGCGAATTGTCCCGGCTGGAAGCGAATCGCCTCGCCCCGGCTCGCCGCGACCCGAACCGTCCACGTCCGGGCGCCAACCCGCTCGACGGCCGTGACCGCATACGGATGGCGCGCGAGCGCCCACGGACGGAGGAGCCTCACGTGAAACAGCGAGCCGAGCCAGAGAGCGCCCAAGCCGAGCCAGACCACGATCGCGACTACCCGCCCCTGCGGCGCCACCACCCCGACCACGTGGAATAGGCCCGCGCCGGTCGCGACGAGAGCCAGCGCCGCGTGCGCGCGCCTCCAGCCATCGTACTCCCAGCGCAACGCGCGCCGTGCGAGGGCAGACACCACGAGCAGGAGAAACAGCGCCAACGAAATCCACCCCGCCAAGATCGCCCCCGAGGCGGTCCACGGCCTCGCTCCGCCCACGGCGGCCGGGTTGTTGATCCACAGAATACCCGCATGCGCACAGAGGAGCAGCAACGCCGCCACCGCCGCCCAGCGATGCACCAAGTAGACCAGATCGATCCCGAAGGGAGCCGTCGCCCGCCGGAACCGCCCGGTCAGCAGGAACTGGAGGCCACCCAACGCAAAACCGGCACTCCCCAGAGCGACGCCGAAGACCCAGATGAACCCTCCGAGACGCGCCGGGGAGAGCCACTCCACGACCAGCGGCGCAGCGCACAGCGCGACCGCCACCACCGCCCAAAGGGTGGCCAGAAACCGACGTCGCGACACGGTGGAAACGGGACTCACGATCAACCCGGGCATGGCCCAGACCATCGTGAGCGTGTGTTCACCGCTTCACTACGCGAGCGATTTGTGGGCGCACCCTAAACACCCACGCTCCGTTTCATCGTGGACGCCCAGTCGGCAGCCGAACCGCTCCTTCCTCGCCCGGAGCCACCACGCCCTCCCCGCCATCGGCCACCCGAGAACGAATGAGCGAGGCTCAGCTTCAGCGCGGCGCCGGAAAGAGCTCGTCCACCCGTCGACGGCGGTAGTCGAAGATCGTCTCCAGCTGCCGCGCGATCCACACGGCGTGAACCGCGTCACCGAGCCAACCCCAGCCGACCTCATAGGTCACGCGGTCGATCATGCGCACGCCACGACCGTCGGGCCGGACAATGAAATGATGCTCGTGGTGCCAGATCCGATACGGACCAATCCGCTGTTCATCGACAAAGTATTCCCCCTCCCGCACGTGAGTGATCTCCGTGAGCCAACGCGTCCGAATACCGGGAAGCACCCCGATCCGGTACTCGATCATCTGCCCGGGGAACATCCGCGGAGCCACGTCGCCGACGATGCGAAACGAGAGCGAAGCAGGCGTGATCGTGTCGAGGTTGTGCGGCGATGCAAAGAAGTCCCAGATCGCCGCCGGGGCACCGAAGACATCCTGCTCGCGGACAAGACGATGAATCATCTGCCTAGGGGATGCAGAACGGAGCCTGGCGCAAGCCTTCACCCACCTGCCTGCTCGAGTCGCTCTCCTTCCGCACACCGCGGTACCGGTCCCTCCACCGGCTCAGCGCAAGCGCAGGAAAAGCCAGATACCGAGGCCTAGCATGGCGGCGTTTGGCAGAAGGGCGGCCGCGACGGGCGGAATCACATCCTTGCCGCCAAGGGCGTAGCTCGCCTTCACGAGCAAGAAGTAGAGTGCAAAAAGGCCGATGGACTTGGAAACGCCAACGGCCGGATTCACGCGCACGCCCTGGACGGCGAAAGGGATCGCGATCGCTAGGATGATCAGCGGACCCAGCGTGTCGAACCACAGAGAGTAGTAACGCGTGGCGTAAAGCGGGAGTTTGGGACTGTCATCCAGCTCAAAGTGCTGCAAAATCGTTCGCAGCTCGCTAAACGAAAGATCGCCCGGCTTCCGGTCGAAGACCTGCATCAGGTCCGGATCCTCTCGCAGATGTGGCACCGGCTTCTCGGCAAAAAAGCTCAGACGTACGGTTTCCCCCGTTTCCGGGTCGAACCAGATCTCCTGGCCTTCCTTGAAAACCCAATGCCCCAGCGTCGCATCGCGCCACGCCTCGCGGGCCAGCAAACGCGTTTTCTCCCGCCGCTGCGGATCGAGCTCCGTCACACTGACCCCATATCCCCGGCCGGTGTAAGGGGAAAAACGGTTCATGAACCACACCCGGTGCTCGCGTTGGTTGTCGAAGGCGACGCTCTTCACCGCACCGATCCGGTCGCTCGGACCCGCCCGCCCGGCCTGCTCGTACCGCAACCGATCACGCAGAGTCCTTGCCTGCTCCAGTGAATGCGGAATCACCGACGCCGTGAGCCACCATGACACCCCGCAGAGCAGCAACGCGCAGACCCAGAGGCTGCGCGTAATCCGAAACATGCCCACCCCAGCCGCCCGCATCGCCGTGATCTCGTTCGCCCGATGCAACTGGCCGAGCGAAAAGAGAAGCGACACCAACAGCGCCAACGGCAGCACCACCGAAAAGGACGCCGGCATGCTGATCAAAAAGTAATACGCGATGTCCGCCGTGACCGCCCCCTCCTTCAGCAGGTCCTCGAAGTCATCGTAAAGCGACTGCATCAACAGCAGCCCCAGCGTAGCCCCGAGGACGAGGCTGAAGATCTTCAGCCATTCGCGGAGGATGTGGCGGTCGATGAGGCTCACCGGAAGCAGGCAAGCCGGAGCGCCCCGAGATTGGAAACGAAAAAACGGCCGCGGGCGAAACGTCTGAATTTTCAGGCCCGGGCGCGGTCCACTGATTTACGGAGGCACCACCGTTTTGATTGAAACGCATGCAACCCGCGCCTTTCCTCGCTCGCAGTCCCTTTCCTTTCCTCCCGCAACGCCCCGCGTCCCCTTCCCCGCATGCGCCGTCTTCTTTCGTTAACCCTCAGTCTCCTTGCGCTCGGTCTCAGCACCCACGCTGCGGAACCGATCAAGATCGGGGAGTACGCTTCGCTGACCGGCAAGGAGGCCACGTTCGGACAGTCTTCACACAAGGGAACGGTCCTCGCAATTGAGGAGGCCAATGCTGCCGGCGGCGCGTTGGGCCGCCCGCTGCAGCTGATCGTGGAGGACAACCAGTCCAAGCCGGGCGAGTCTGGCACCATCGCCACTAAGCTGATCACCCGCGAGAAGGTCGTCGCCCTGCTCGGCGAGGTCGCGTCCAGCCGCTCGATCGAGGCCGCGATCGTCGCCCAGCGCTACCGCATCCCGCTGATCTCACCTTCGTCGACCAACCCGAAGGTCACCGAGATCGGCAACTACATCTTCCGCGTCTGCTTCATCGATCCTTTCCAGGGCACCGCCCTCGCCAAGTTCGCCCACGGACACCTCAAGGCGAAGCGCGTGGCCATCATCACCTCAGTCTCCTCGGCCTACTCCGTTGGCTTGGCCAAGTACTTCCGCGAGCAGTTCCTCGCCGATGGCGGCACCGTCGTGCTCGAGCAGAAGTACGCGGAAGGGGATAAGGACTTCAAGGCCCAGCTGACGGCGATCAAGGCGACGGCGCCGGACGCGATCTTTGTCCCCGGCTACTACACGGAGGCAGCGCTGATCTGCAAACAGGCGCGCGACCTTGGTTTGACGATTCCGCTGTTCGGCGGCGACGGCTGGGAGGCGCCCGAATTGCTCTCGATCGGCGGCACCGCCGTAGAGGGCACCTACTATTCCACGCACTACTCGCCCGAGTCCCCCTCCCCGGCCGTAAAGTCCTTCATCAAGCGCTTTCAGGCCCGCTGGTCTGGAGAAACGCCGGACGCCATGGCGGCGCTGGGCTACGACAGCGCACTCGTGCTGGTCGATGCGATCCGGCGGGCCGGGACGACCGAGCCCGCAAAGCTTCGCGACGCGCTCGCGGCGACCCGCAACCTTGAGGGCGTCAGCGGCCGCACGACGATCGACGCGCAGCGCAACGCCTCCAAGGCCGCCGTAATCGTCGAGGTCCGCAACGGTTCGTTCCGTTTCGTGCAGGCCGTCGAGCCCTGAGCGCGGAACGATCCAGCGGGCGATGACTGAATTCCTGCAGCAACTCCTGAACGGGATCTCGCTGGGCGCGATCTACGCACTGATCGCGCTCGGTTACACGATGGTGTACGGAGTGCTTCGCTTCATCAATTTCGCGCACTCCGATGTGTTTATGGTGGGCGCCTTCGCCGGCTACTACCTCGGCCGACACGTGCCCGCTGGCACGATCGCCGGTGGTCTCGCCGTGATGCTCGGGGCGATGGTGATCTGCGCGATTCTTGGCATGACCATCGAGCGTCTGGCCTACCGTCCGCTGCGCGGTGCGCCCACGCTGAACGTGCTCATCACCGCGATCGGGGTGTCACTTTTTCTCGAATACACAGGCCAGCTCATCTTCGGTGCGACGCCGCGGACATTCCCCCAGATTTTCCCCGTCACCACCGTGCAAATCGGGGGGCTTTCAGTATCGAGCAACCAGCTGCTTGTCATCGGCGTGGCCCTGGTGCTGATGATCGGCCTGCAGCTGATTGTCTTCCGCACGCGGATCGGCACCGCGATGCGCGCGGTGTCACTCAACCCGAACGCTGCGCGGCTTGTAGGCGTGAACAACGACGTGGTGATTAGCTTCACGTTCGGCCTCGGCTCGGCGCTGGCGGCGGCGGGCGGGATCCTTTACGCGATGAACTATCCCTCGATCGATCCCCTGATGGGCGTGATGCCGGGGTTAAAGGCCTTCGTCGCGGCGATCCTCGGGGGCATCGGAAACATCCCCGGAGCAGCTCTCGGTGGGCTCCTCCTCGGAACCGTCGAGACCTTCGTCGCCGGGAGCGCCTTTTCCACGTACAAGGATGCCATCGCATTCGCGATTCTGATCGTCATCCTTCTCTTCCGGCCCGCCGGCCTGCTCGGGCGCTTCGTCGCCGAGAAAGTCTAATCCCGCATGCCGCGCCCCCTGCTGTACTTCCTCGCCGCGCTCGCGGCCAGCATCGGAGTCTCGGCGATCTCCGGCCAGCTCGATCCCTACCTTCTCGACGTGTCCATGGGCGTCGGCATCGCGATCATCCTCGCGGTCTCGCTCAACCTGGTCAACGGGCACACCGGTCAGTTCTCGCTCGGACACGCGGGATTCATGGCCGTTGGCGCGTACCTGTCCTCGACCGTCACGCTGTTCCTCGGACCCGCACTGCTCGGGGAGGAAGGCGGCAACGCCCTGACCCAGGGGCTGCTCTTTGCGGCCGCGCTCGCATTCGGCGGGGCCTGCGCCGCCTTTGCCGGCCTGCTCATCGGTCTGCCTTCGCTCCGCCTCAAGGGTGATTACTTGGCGTTGGTTACGCTCGGCTTCGGCGAAATCATCCGCGTGGTCTTCCAGAACGTCGAAGTCCTCGGCGGCGCACTGGGACTGATCGGAATGCCGGCCTACACAACCTTCGCTTGGGTCTATGGCGGTGCCGCACTCGCGGTGTACACCGTAGCCTGCCTCGTCAACTCGACGTACGGCCGGGGCTTCCTCGCCACCCGCGACGACGAGATCGCCGCCGAAGCCGTCGGGCTGGACACGACGCGCTACAAGATCGTCGCGTTCGTCACCGGTGCTTTCTTCGCCGGGGTCGCCGGCGGGCTCTTTGCGCACTTCAAGCTCGCGATCGACCCGCGGGGCTTCGACTTCACGCGCTCGATCGAGATCGTGGTGATGGTGATCCTCGGCGGGATGGGACGGACCGCCGGCGTGATCGGCGCAGCCATTCTCCTCACCCTGCTCCCGGAGATCCTTCGCCCGGTGGCGGAGTACCGGATGATCCTCTACTCACTGCTGCTGATCGTGCTGATGCTGGTGCGGCCGCAGGGACTCTTCCAGTGGTCCAAGAAGGGAGGCCAGCCATGAACGCGGCGGCGGGAGAGACCCTTCTGCAGTTGGAGCGCGTGACGCTGCGCTTCGGCGGGCTGACGGCGGTCAACGCGGTGGACCTGACCCTGCGCCGCGGCGAGCTCGTCGGCCTCATCGGTCCGAACGGCGCGGGCAAGACCACGGTCTTCAACCTGATCACCGGAGTCTACCAGCCGAGCGAAGGAAACGTGGTCTTCGCTGGGGAAACACTGGCCGGGCTGCGCGTCAACGCGATCGTCGGCCGCGGGATCGCGCGGACCTTCCAAAACATCCGTCTCTTCGGTAGCCTGAGCGTGCTCGATAACGTGCGCGCGGCGTGCAACCGCCAGCGGGCCACGGCGCCGTGGCACGCGCTCGTGCGACTGGGGCGTTTTCAGGCGGATGAGGCAGCGATCACGCGGCGGGCGGAGGAATTGCTGGAGATCTTCAATCTCGGTCGGTTCCGCGACGCTCCCGCGCGCAGCCTGCCCTACGGCGAACAGCGGCGCCTGGAGATCGTGCGCGGACTCGCCACACAGCCGAAGCTCCTTCTCCTCGATGAACCGGCCGCGGGTATGAACCCGGCGGAGAAGCTCGAGTTGGTACGCCTCATCCAACAGATCCACCGCCAGTTCGATCTCACGATCCTGCTCGTCGAACACTCGATGAAGGTCGTGATGGGCGTCTGCCAGCGCATCGTGGTGCTCGATTACGGGATCAAGATCGCCGAAGGATCGCCCGCCGACATCCAGCGAGATCCGAAGGTCATCGAGGCCTACCTGGGCGAGGACCATACGACGCGACGCGCCCACCACTGAGCCTGTAACGACGACGCGCCCCGCCATGCTGACCGTCTCCGATCTCCACGTTTCCTACGGTGCAATCAATGCACTGTCGGGCGTTTCCTTCACGATTCCGCAGGGGGCGATCGTGACGCTGATCGGAGGCAACGGCGCGGGCAAAACGACCACCCTGCGGACGATCTCCGGGCTGCTGCGCCCGCGCAGCGGCTCCATTTTGTTCCGCGGCGAATCGATCACCACCCTACCCGCACACACCATCGTCGCGCGCGGCCTTTGTCACGTGCCGGAAGGGCGCATGGTGTTCGCCAATCTGTCGGTCGACGAAAATCTTTCGATGGGCGCCTACCTCCTGCGGGACCGCGAGCGGATCGCGCGCAACCGGGAGTTCGTGTTCGGTGTGTTTCCGCGCCTCAAGGAACGGCTTCGCCAAACCGCCGGCACCCTCTCCGGTGGTGAACAGCAGATGCTGGCGATCGGCCGCGCCCTGATGGGAGACCCGACGTTTCTCATGCTCGACGAGCCGTCGCTCGGCATCGCCCCGCGCCTGATTGCGACGATCTTCGAAAAGATCGTGGAGATCAACCGCTCCCAGGGAATCACGATCCTACTGGTCGAGCAAAACGCGAACCTGGCCCTTGAGGTCTCCTCGCAGGCCTACGTGCTCGAGACTGGGCGCGTGGTCATGCAGGGCCCGAGCGCCGAACTCCGCGACGATCCGCAGCTGCGGGCCACGTACCTCGGGGGCGGTCCGGTCACCTAGGCAGTTCCCGAGCCCGGCGGCGAGGCCGCCTCCCGGCGTGCGGGAGGGGAATTAACCGTTGCCGCCGCGATCCGTCTGGCTTGTGCTCCGCGCATGGCGCAAGCGCAAGAAGCCTGGTCCTCTCGCCTCGGGGTGATTCTCGCCGTCGCGGGCTCAGCGGTCGGTCTCGGGAACTTCCTCCGGTTCCCCGGCCTTGCTGCGCAATACGGCGGCGGGGCCTTCATGGTCGCCTACTTCGTCTCGCTGCTCGTCATCGGCCTGCCGCTCTGCTGGGTGGAATGGACGCTCGGGCGCGAAGGTGGCCGGCGCGGGTTTCACTCCACGCCGGGTATCTTCCACGCGCTGCTCGACCGCCCGTGGGCGCGGCACCTGGGCGTGATCGGTTTTTTTACTCCAGTGGTGATCTACATGTACTATGTGTACGTGGAGGCCTGGTGCTTGGGCTATGCGGTCAACGCACTGACCGGCCGTCTGCATGAACCCGGCTTAGATTTCCGCCAGTTCTTCGCGTCCTTCACCGGCGTAAACGAGGACGGCGCGGCGCTGAAGTTCAGCACGAGCGATGTCGGGATCTTCCTGATCATCGTGTTCATCCTGAACTTCGTCTTCATCTACCGCGGCATCTCCAAGGGCATCGAAAAGGTCTGCACCTATGCGATGCCCGCCTTGATCTTGATCGCGCTGATCATCCTCGGGCGCGTCCTCACCCTCGGTACGCCGGATCCGGCGAAGCCCGACCAGACAGTCCTGAACGGCCTCGGCTACCTGTGGAACCCGGGCAACGTGCTTGCGGGGCTCCGCAATCCCGAGCTCTGGCTCGCGGCCGCCGGACAAATCTTCTTCTCCCTCTCAGTCGGCTTCGGGGTCATCATCACCTACGCGAGCTACCTGCGGCGGCGCGACGACGTGGTGCTCTCGGGCCTCACGGCATCGGCGGCCAACGAGTTCTGCGAGGTGGGCCTCGGCGGACTTATCACGGTACCCGCAGCGTTCATCTTCCTCGGCGCCGCCGGGATCGCCGGTCAGGGCACGTTCGCTCTCGGATTCAACGTCTTGCCCGAGGTGTTCGTCCGCATGCCGGGGGGGCAGATATTTGCCGTGATCTTCTTCGTCCTGCTGTTCCTTGCCGCCATCACGAGTTCGCTGTCCATGCTTCAACCGGGCATCGCCTTCCTTGAGGAGGGACTCGGCCTTGGTCGCAAGGCATCGGTCGCCCTGCTCGGGCTGATCACCGCCATCGGCACGCTGTTTGTCTGGTACTTCTCCAAGGATCTAAAGGCGATGGACACCATCGATTTCTGGGTGGGGACGCTGATGCTGTTCGTACAGGCGACCATCCTCGTGATCATCTTCGGCTGGCGGATCGGCGTAAACGAGGGCTGGCGGCTCATGCACGAGGGCGCAGAGATGCGCGCACCAAGCTTCTATCGCTTCGTTCTGAAGTACATCACGCCCCTCTTCCTGATCGGCATCTTCGTGATGTGGCTGCTGCGCAACGTCGCCGGCTGGAACTTTTCCTTCTCCGCCCCGACTTTCCAGCCGAGCGGCTACATCACCGACCTGATCGGCGCCAACCCCAGCCCAGTGGCCCGCCTTACTGTCGGTTTCATCGCCATCACCACGCTGTTCGCCCTCATTCTCACCCACCTCGCCGGCAACCGCTGGAACGCCGCCCGCGCGGCGCGCCGCAACCGGCACACCTAAGCCATGACCTTCGGCGGCTGGATCAATCTCATCCTCTCAGTCGGTTTCGTCACCGTCCTCTTCGTCTACTGCCTTGTCCGCGTGCTGCGCGGTCCACCCAAGGACCATGCCCTCGCCCACATCGAGCCAATCGAGACCGACGAAACCGACGCCCGCTAGACCGCGGAGGCAGGAGAACCCGGTTCAATCCGCGGTCGTAAGCAGGCCTCCAAAACGTGCCGAAGCGGTCGTAAGCCGTTACCCTGCAGCATTCTAACCCAAGCAAAGCCATTCTTTGGCTGCGTCATTGGTCGCCGTCATCACTTGATTTTTCACCCGCCCGGCTAAACTAGCGGGCTCCGCTGGCACTGCCAGCCACGATCCTTATGTCGCACGCTCCGCAAACCTTCGAATTCCAAGCCGAGATCAAGCAGCTGCTCGATATCGTCATCCACTCACTCTACACGGAGAAGGAGATCTTCGTCCGCGAGCTGGTGTCCAACGCGTCTGACGCATTGGAGAAGCTCCGCCACGTGAAGCTCACGGAAAAGGATATCGCCGACGAGGCGAGCGAGCTCGAGATCAGTCTCACGACGGACGAGACCGCCAAGACGCTGACGATCCAGGACTCCGGCATCGGCATGACCCGGGCCGAGCTGATCGAAAATCTGGGCACGATCGCCCACTCGGGATCGAAGGCATTCCTGAAGTCGCTCTCCGAAGCCGGCCAGAAAAACGCCAATCTCATCGGGCAATTCGGCGTGGGTTTCTACTCCGCGTTCATGGTCGCCAAGTCGGTCAAGGTCTACGCCCGCTCGTGGCGTACCGCCGAGCCGGGCCACGTGTGGACGAGCGACGGCAGCGGCAGCTATACGGTCGAGGAAGCCCCGGACCAGCGCCGCGGCGTGCGCATCGTGATCGAGTTGAAGGATGACTGCGGCGACTACAGCAAGGAGTGGAAGGCGAAGGAAATCCTTGAGCGCTACAGCGCGTTCGTGTCGTTCCCGATCACTCTCAATGGCACGCGCGTGAACACCGTCCAAGCGGTCTGGCTGCGCAACAAGGCCGAGGTCACCGAGGAGGAGTACACGGAGTTCTATAAGTTTCAGGCCCACGCCTTCGACGAGCCGCGCCTGCGGCTGCATTTCTCGGCCGATGCTCCGCTCACGATCAACGCACTGCTCTTCGTCCCGAAGGAGAACACCGAGAAGCTCGGTTTCTCCCGCACGGAGCCCAGCGTCGCTCTCTACTGCCGCAAGGTCTTGATCGACGCCCAGCCGAAGGACCTGCTGCCCGAGTGGCTTCGCTTCCTCAAGGGGGTCGTCGACAGCGAAGACCTCCCGCTGAACATCTCGCGCGAGACGATGCAGGACCGCGCGCTGATCGAAAAGCTGAACAAGGTCATCACCAAGCGGTTCCTCAAGTTCCTCGAAGAGGAGGCGAAGAACCGCGCCGAGGCCTACCAGGAATTCTACGCGCAGTTCGGCATCTTCCTGAAGGAGGGCGCCGCCCTCGACTTCACCCACAAGGATCAACTCGTGAAGCTCCTGCGCTTCGAGTCGTCCCTCACCGAAAAGGGCAAGACGACGTCGCTCGCCGACTACGTGTCCCGCATGTCCGCGGAACAGAAGGATGTCTATTACCTGATCGGACCCAATCGCGAGGCGATCGAGAACGGTCCCTACCTGGAGGGCCTGAAGGCGCGTAATTTGGAGGTGCTGTTCTGCTACGAGCCGGTCGACGAGTACGTGATGAACAACGTGCGCGAGTTCGACGGCAAGAAGTTGCAGGCCGCCGACCGCGGCGACCTCAAGCTCTCCGATCTGCCGAAGCCGCCGGGCGAGGATACGCTCACCGAGGAGCAAACCAAGGCGCTCACAGAGTGGCTCAAGACCACGCTGGCGGATCGCGTCGAGGAGGTAAAAGCCAGCGACCGTCTCGTCGGCTCCCCCGCCCTCGCGACCAATGCCGATGCCTTCATGTCGCCGCAGATGCGCCGCATGATGCGAGCGATGAACCGCGAGGGCGCCGACGCGCCACTGAAGGTCAATCTCGAGATCAATCCGCGCCACGCCGTCGTCCGCCGACTCCACGCGCTCCGCGACTCCGCGCCCGATCGTGCCGCGCTCGTCGGCGAGCAGTTGCTCGACAATGCCCTGATCGCCGCCGGGATGCTCGAGGATCCGACCCGCATGGTTGCCCGCCTCTACAAGCTCCTCGAAACGGCCTGAACCGCCGCCGCGCCCGGCCCGGCGCAGGGACGCGCGGGCCGGTCGTTGCGTGACAATTCGGTGACGCGGTCGGTTCCCCCTCGTTCCGTCCGCCTCCACCGCTAGCGTCCCCCGCGTTCTCCTCCTCGCCCATGTGCGCCTCCTCCCGGAAACGCCGCCCGCCCCCCGTCGAACGGGTCACCGAACCCGACGTTCGCACGGCCCCGGTGGAGCCATTCGTCCGTCCGGCCAAGGCAGCCTATTTCAACCGCGAGCTCTCTTGGCTCGCCTTCAATCGCCGGGTCCTCGAGCAGGCCGAGAATCCTAACCACCCGTTGCTAGAGCGGGTGCGTTTCCTCGCGATCGTTTCGTCGAACCTCGACGAGTTTTTCGAGATCCGCGTCGCCGGTCTGATTCAGCAGGTCGAGTCCGGCCTCACCGAGGCCAGCATCGATGGCCAGGCTCCACGCGAGCAGCTCCGCCGAATCCACTCGGTTGTCGCGTCGCTGGTCGAGGACCAGTACCGCTGCTGGCGCGAGTCCCTGATGCCCGCGCTCGCGTCCGAGGGGATCGAGGTCAAGTCAGCGAAGTCCCTCACACCGGAGGAACGGGTCTGGGTGCAAACCTATTTCCGCGAACAGGTGATGCCGGTGCTGACGCCACTCGGGCTGGACCAGTCGCATCCGTTTCCCCAACTCGGCAACAAGACGCTCAACGTGGTGGTCTCGCTGGATCATCCGGACACGCCGGAGGTCGACCACATGGTGGCGATCCTGCCGGTGCCGCGCATCCTTCCCCGGCTAGTCCGGCTCGGGCCGGCCAACGCGTCAGCGGAACGGTACCTCTTCCTCACGGAGATCATCAAGCTCTGCGCCGGGGAGTTCTTTCCGGGCTACCGACTCCACGGCGCGTGGGCCTTCCGGGTCACGCGCAACAGCGATCTCTACATCGACGAGGAGGAAGCGGAGAACCTGCTCAAGAAGATCGAAGAGGAACTGCGCAACCTGCGGCGTGGGTCCGCCGTGCGGCTCGAGATCGAGGAGGGCGTGGAGGACCCGATCTTCAACACGCTCTGCGACCACCTGGGGCTTTCGCACGAGTACGTCTTCCGGCTCGCCGGTCCGCTGAATCTGCTGCGGCTGAACAGCCTGACGGAGATCGACCGGCCGGATCTGAAGTTCCCGCCCTTCGTTCCAGTCAATGTGTCGCCGCTGCAGCGCCCCGAGCGCGTCTTCGAGACGCTGCGCGCCCAGGATGTGCTGCTCCACCATCCGTACGATTCCTTCCAGCCGGTGGTGGACTTTATCGAGCAGGCGGCGCACGACCCCGCCGTTTTCGCGATCAAGCAGACCCTCTACCGCACGAGCGGTGATTCACCCATCGTGCGTGCGCTCATCGAGGCCTCGCGCAACGGCAAGCAGGTGACCGCGCTCGTGGAGTTGAAGGCGCGGTTCGACGAGGCAAACAACATCCAGTGGGCGCGCCAACTGGAGGATGCGGGCGTCCATGTGGTCTACGGCCTCGTCGGCCACAAGACGCACTGCAAGTGCTCGCTGGTGGTGCGGCACGAGGGTGACGCGATGCGCCGCTACGTGCATCTCGGGACCGGCAACTACAACCCGCGCACCGCGCGCCTTTACACCGATCTGAGTTTCTTCACGAGCCGACCAGAAATCACCGCGGATGTCGCACACCTCTTCAATTCTCTGACCGGATTCGGGCGGGCGCCCGAGTTCCAGCACCTGCTGGTGGCTCCGTTCAATCTGCACCAGCGCATCAATCAGCTGATCGCGCACGAGGCCGCGAATGGGGCGGCGGGACGGCCCGCTCGGATCGTCGCGCAGATGAACTCGCTGGTGGACAAAACGACCATCGACAATCTGTACGAGGCCTCCCGGCACGGGGTGCAGATCGATCTGATCGTGCGCGGCATCTGCTGCCTCGTCCCCGGCGTGCGCGGACTCAGCGAGCACATCCGCGTCCGCAGCATCGTCGGTCGCTTCCTCGAGCACACGCGGGCGTTCTACTTCGAGAACGCCGGCGGCGAGCCGCTGATCTACGCCGGCAGCGCCGACTGGATGTCGCGCAACTTCTTCCGCCGCGTCGAGGTCCTCTTTCCCATCCAGGACCAGGCACTCCGGCGCTGGGTGCAGGACGAACTCTTCGCCGCCGCCCTGCGGGACACCGTCCAGGCGCGGCAACTGCATCCCCACGGCGGATACCTGCCGGTCCACGCAGCGAAGGGCACCGAACCGTTCTCAGCTCAGTCCTACTTTATGGCATCGGCCGCGGCGCGGGCGCGCGGCGCGGGCGCGCTTCAGACTACGTGACTCTACGGGGCCTGCCCCGCTAAGCCACCGTTCACACACGCACAAGGAATGCGAAGACGGCGGGCCATCGCACCCGCAGACGATGGTGGGAATGGAACAGTCTCTGCCGTCGATCCGTCACTGCGGCTTACGGTGCATCTCACCGAAGCCAGCGCGCGTCCCACGTTTGGTGCGTCAGGCAAACCGGTCGTCACCGACCGCCTCGCTGCCTATCGTCGTATCCCCGGCGGCTCGGTCGTTTGGGGTCACGATTCGACCGTCATTCAGCCCGTGCCAATAGCCAGCGCTTTTGCCACCGCCGCGTTCGTCACCACGCCATCACGGGTGTTGATCCCTTTGGCCAGGCCACGGTTCTCCTCCAATGCCCGCTGCACGCCAAACTGCGCGAACTTCAGCACAAAGGGCTCCGTCGCCTGGGTCAGCGCAATGGTCGAGGTGCGCCCCACCAGCGCCGGCATATTCGGGACCGCATAGTGCACCACCCCCGACTCGCGGTAAACCGGATCGTGATGGGAGGTCGGCCGAATCGTCTCCACGCACCCGCCTTGGTCCACCGCAATGTCGACCACCACGCTGCCGGGACGCATCGAGGCAACGGCGGCCTGGCTCACCACCACCGGCGCCCGCGCCGCGGGGATCAGGACCGCGCCGACCAGCAGGTCAGCGTCACGCACCGCCGCATCCACGTTGGCACGATTTGAATACAGCGTGATCACCCGACCACCATACTCCTCTTCAATCAGTTCAAGCTTCCTCGTGTCGCGGTCCAGCACGGTCACCCGCGCGCCCATGCCGACCGCCATGCGACAGGCATGCCCCCCGGAATTCCCCGCTCCGATGATCACCACGTGACCCGGCGCCGTACCCGGGATACCGCCCAGCAATACCCCCGAACCGCCGTTCTGCGTCTGCAGGAAGTACGCGCCGATCTGGATCGAGAGCCTGCCCGCAATCTGCGACATCGGCTTGAGCAGGGGAAACGTTCCATCCTGCGCCTCGACCGTTTCATAGGCGACGCCGAGCACTTTTCGGTCCAGGAGCGCCTGCGTGAGTTCGCGGCCAGCCGCCAGATGTAAATAGGTGAAGAGAGCCTGGCCCTTGCGCATCCGGCGGTATTCTTGCGGCTGCGGCTCCTTGACCTTGAGAATCAGATCCGCGGCGGCCCAGACACTCGCCGCCTTCGGCAGCACGCGCGCGCCCGCCTGACGGTACTCCTCATCACGAAAGCCAGCGGAGAGCCCCGCCGCCTTCTCCACCAGCACGTTGGCACCCAGCGCGACGCAATGGCGGGCCAGACTCGGCGTCATCGCCACGCGCGTCTCACCGTCCTTGATCTCTTTCGGGACTCCAATAATCATGGAGAAACATGGATGCGATCCGCGGCGGACGCAACCTGGCCACGCGCTGACCTTTCCCGGAGCCATGCTCACACTCACCTACCACGATGACCGTCCGCTGAGCGTCGAGACCTTCGCTGACATACTGCGCCGTTCCACCCTCGGCGAACGACGTCCGGTCGACGATCCGCGCCGCCTCGAACAGATGCTACGCCACGCCAACCTGCTTTGCACGGCGTGGGACGGCGATAAGCTGATCGGAGTCGCGCGGGCGCTGACGGATTTTGCGTACTGCTGCTACCTGTCCGATCTCGCCGTCGACACCGCCTACCAGCGGCACGGCGTGGGTACGGAGTTGATCCGCCTTCTCCAGTCCCGCCTCGAGCCCGCGGCGAAAATCATCCTCCTCTCCGCACCAAAGGCCAGGTCCTACTATCCGCACCTCGGATTCGAACCGCACCCGTCGGCCTGGACCGTCCCGGCCCGTCCGCTCCTGCCGTCGCGCGGTCAGCGACCGGCACCCGCTCCGCCTAGTGGGACTCCGTGAAGCTGGTGATCGAGTGCCACTCGAACACTTCCTGCAGAAGTACCCGCTCCGCCTTCGAGATCGACCGTTCCAAGCCCGACCAGGTCTGACTATGCGCGATCTCGCGGCGCACCGCGTGCAGCCGAATGCCCATTTCACGGTAGCGATCGACGCGGCGGTGCAGGTCGTTGATCGAGACCAGTGAGATAAACGCCGCTGCCAAAACGGGCAGCATGATCGGCGCGAAGTAGAAAGCCGCCTGCGCCACCCAGTACGGCACCGTCCACTGAAAACTCTGCTGGAGCGCATACGCCAGCGTGCACACGATCGCTAACACCGTGCACACTGCAAAGCCCGCCCGCAGGCGCGCGAGGAGCGGTACGGCCCGCGCCTCCTGTCGCGCGAAATAGCCCAGTTGATCGTCGATGCGTTCCCTCAGGTAACCCTGCCGGAAGGTGTCGAAGTCGGCTCCAACCTTCCGGGCCGCGCGGCGATGGAGGACATCCAGCGAGCGCCGGAGCGGTTCCACGCCCGACCAGTCGAAGTCAGCGAAGAGTCGAGTCATGCGCGGCAGACCCCAGGTCGCCAACGCCGAGCGGGTGATCTCTGCGGCCAGTCGACAACGCGTCCACTGGTGATGCGTCCGCTTCGTTCTCACGAGCACCGCCACCCCCAACGCGGCCAGCAAGAGAAACAGCTTGCCCCAGGGCAGGCCCGCCCAATGCCAGTCAAAGGCCAGCCCCGCCGTCGCGATCATCGTCGCCGAGACGTGCAGCCACACTGTCATGCCGATCAGCCTGCGAAAATGCGGCGAGCTCTGCGTTGCAGCTTCGTCCATCCGACGTTGGAAGGTCGCCACAGTCTCGCGCGCGCCGAGCACGGCGACCCCACCTTGCCCAGCCACCGCGTTCAAGAACTCAAGATTCTCATCCCGTACCCGCAGATGTTCGAAGTTCTCCCGCCGGATCAACTTGGTCTCGGGATTGATGATCACGATCGGCCTTCCCATCGCCCGCGCATACGTCACGACATCCGCCGTTCCTCCAACGCCACGCGCCGGGTGCCCATCCCACACGACCAGCAGCACATCGCATCGATTCACAATCTCGAATCCCCCCGACAAATACGCTTCCTCCCGCGATCCCGCATTGGCCGCCACCTCCACGTGCTCCGCGCGCTTCAGCAATGCCGCCACCTCCTTCCACTCATCCGGGGTAAAATCCCGGGCAAAGTCATCCTCCACCAGGGGAAGAGAAGCCTCCCACCCCAGGCCCCTTGCCAACGCCTCGCGCACGAAGATCAGATCCGCTCCCGCCGCCGACGAAGAAAGCGCAATCCACTCTCCCGCCGCCTCCTGCCTCAGCGTATCCAGCGCAGTACCGACCGCCCCGGCAACACCCACGGGATCAGCGAGATTTCTATGACCCGAGAAGCCAACGACATGGAACAATGGCAATACGCCTGACACTCCGTCCGATGAATTCATTCGATGGGGGCTTGCCAAGGGCGTGACAGCGCCGCTTTCGACTGGCAAGGCGGAAGCCAAAAGTCACTGTATTCATCGCTCCATGTCGTCCACTCCACTGCTGGCGCACGCCGCTTTCCTGAGCTACGCCTCACAGGACGCCGACCGTGCACGTCGGATTTGTGAGGGGCTCCGCGCCGCGGGTGTCGAGGTCTGGTTTGATCAGAGTGGTCTGGTGGGAGGCGATGCGTGGGACACGAAGATCCGAGGACGCATCTCGTCGTGCACGTTGTTCGTGCCGATCATTTCCGCCAACACCCAGGCCCGGCGCGAGGGCTACTTCCGGCTAGAGTGGAAGCTGGCCGCCCAGCGCACTCACATGATCGCCGATGGCACGCCTTTCCTGCTCCCCGTCGTGATCGACGAGGTGCGCGACGGCGATGCGCTGGTCCCTCCGGAATTCCGGGGGGTGCAGTGGACCCGCTTGCCCGACGGCCACACGACACCCGACTTCGTCCGTCAGGTCCAACTGCTGCTCGCCGGCCAAGCGACGGCGGACGCGAGTGCCGCACCGACGGCGGGCCCCGCGGTGTCGCCCGTCACATCCACGCCCGCAGTCGCCGCGGCCGCTCCCGCCGCGGCCCCGGCCGCGATGCCGCGATCTTCCCGTACCGGCTCCGCGCGCTGGCGGTGGCTCGGTGCTGGCGCGGTTGTTGGCTGCGCCCTACTCGCCTACCTGCGTCCGTGGGTCACCGCGCCGACTGACTCTCCCACGACGCAACAGACCCCATCCGCCGCGCCCGCGACTGCGGCGCCGACACCGCCAAAGCCAGACCCCGGCGCGCCCGTGCCCGCGGCCGCGGCCATCACGGACAAGTCCGTAGCCGTGCTACCTTTCGCCAACCTCAGCGCCGAGAAGGACTCCGAATTCTTCGCGGACGGCGTGCACGAGGATCTGCTCACCGACCTCGCCAAGGTGCGTGATCTCAAGGTCATCTCCCGCGCTTCCGTGCTCGGCTACCGCGACGCCACGCAGCGGAACCTCCGGCAGATCGGCATCGATCTCGGCGTGGCTCACATCCTCGAGGGCAGCGTGCGCCGGTCCGGCAACAAGGTCCGCATCAACGTCCAGCTGATCGATGCCCGCACCGACCGGAACATCTGGGCGGAAACCTATGATCGCGATCTTGCGGATGTCTTTGCGGTCCAATCCGAGGTCGCTCGCGAGATCACCGGCGCGCTCAAGGTCACCCTGCGCCCCTCGGAGCAGCAGCTGATTGGCCGGCGGCTGACCACGAGCCAGAACGCGTATGACTGGTTCGCCCGCGGCCGCGGGTTGGAACAGGATCTTTCCATCTCGGATCAACTCAGCCGCTACGAGGCGGTCGTCGCGGCCTACACGCGGGCGCTCGAATACGATCCGTCATTTGCCCAGGCGTGGGCTCAGCTCGCTGCCTTGCACGGAACCATGTACTGGTTCGGGTCCGCCGATCCCTCCCCGGAGCGTCGCCGCCTCGCGTTCGCCGCGCTCGACCAAGCCCGGGCGCTCGCCCCGGATGCCCCGGAGACCCGCGTTGCGGAGGGCAACGTGCGCTACCGGTGCGAGAACGACTGGACGGGCGCCTTGGCGAGGTTCACCGAGGTGGAGGGCCAGTTGCCTAACGACGCCCAGCTGCAAGCGAACATCGCCCTCGCCTACCGCCGACTGGGGCGATGGAGCGAGGCCGTGCAACGCTTCGAGCGCTCGGTGGAGCTCAATCCCAAGGACCGCCTGGCCTCGACCAGCTTGGTCGAAACACAGATCACGCTGCGGCGTTACTCCCAAGCTCTCGAGACCGTGCGCCGGATCGAGCTCCGGTTTCCCGGCGACGAAGTCCTGCGGGGGTACCGCCTGATGGCCGAGCTAGAGCGCGACGGAGACTGGCCGGCCTTCATCCAAGGGCTGGCCTCAGGCTCCGCCGCCGATGAGATCGACCGCCTGCAGCGGGACTTCGATCGCACGCTGCTGTCGGGTGACCTCAGCGGGACGCTGAGAGTCCTGGCCGATCGGAGGTTCCAATTCCGCACGTTTTCTCTCCTCCGCAACACGGGGTCCGCCGTTCCCGAGCAGATCTCCTTTATCCGCGCGGAAATCGCCGCCGCCATGGGCGACCGGACCGAGGCCGTCCGCAGCGGTCGCGAGGCACTCCATACCTTCGGTACAATGCCATGGTCCCCGCGCCAACGCGGCCTCGTACGCGCACTCGCAGCGCGAGCACAGCTGATCGTCGACCCGAGCGGCAGCGTAACGGAACTCCGCGCTGCGCTCACGGAGATGCGGGAGTTCGACAAGATGATCCTGACCGGGAACGCCGTGCCGAGCGCCCGCACCCTCGCCGCGATCGGGCGCAAGGAAGACGCCCTAGCCTTTCTCGAAGAGGCCCTCGCCGCGCCGACCAAGGAATCGCCGCAGCAGATCCGCCACGATCCGCTCTTCCGCTCGCTGCGCGATGACCCCCGTTTCGAGCAACTCCTGCGCTCCGCTCCCACCTTCTGAGCCGTCCATGACTCCCGCCTCAATCTTCCTCAGCTACGCCCGCGAAGACGCCCCCTCCGCCCGCCGCATCGCCGAGGCGCTGCGCGCCTCCGGGCACGAAGTGTGGTTCGACGAGAACGAGCTGCGGGGCGGCGACGCGTGGGACGCCAAGATCCGGCGGCAGATCCGCGAGTGCACGCTGTTCCTGCCGATCATCTCGGCGCAGACGCAAGCCCGCCCCGAGGGTTACTTCCGCCGCGAGTGGAAACTCGCCGTCGAACGCACCCATGACATGGCCGCCGGCATCGCCTTTCTCGTCCCCATCGTCATCGACGACACCGTCGAGGGCGATGCCCTCGTCCCCGAGGAGTTCCTGCGTGTGCAGTGGACCCGCCTGCCCGGCGCCCTGCCCTCGCCCGCATTCCTCCAGCAGGTTGGGCGCCTCGTGGCGGCGCCGCGCGGCCTCGTCCGTGCCACCCCGGGAACGTCCGGCGGCCACGCCCGCCCCGCCGGCCCGAGTCCCGCCGTCGCACCCGGCCAAGTCCCCGAGGCAACAGGATCGGCCCCGGCCACGAAAAAACCCCGTCGCACGCCTCTGATCCTCGCGGGCATCGGCGCCGCCGTCGCCACCGTCTTTCTCGTCCTCCGCGACCGTCCCACACCCGCCCCCCACCCGGTGCCCGCCACGACCGCGGCCCCCGCGGCGGCGGCGGGCGCCGCCGCCGTGCCGGCGTCTGGCGCGCCCGCCCCGGCCACCGCGACGGCCGAGTTGGCGAAGTCGATCGCCGTGCTGCCCTTCGCCAACATGAGCGAAGACAAGGAAAACGGTTTCTTCACCGACGGCGTCCACGAGGACATCCTCACCAACCTCGCGCTCATCCGGGACCTCAAGGTGATTTCCCGCACCACCGTCGTCCGCTATCGCGATTCGAAAAAGAGCATGCGCGAGATCGGCGACGAACTCGGCGTCGCCTATGTTCTTGAGGGCAGCGTCCGTCGCGTCGGCAGCCGCGTGCGCGTCACCGGCCAGTTGATCAACACCCGCACCGACGAGCATGTGTGGGCCAAGTCCTACGACCGCGACCTCACCGACATCTTCGCCATCCAGGCCGCCCTCGCCCAAGAAATCGCCGGCGCGCTCGCCGCGGCGATTTCCCCGGAGACGCGGCAGCAACTGGCCCGGCGCCCGACCGAGAACCCCGCCGCGTACGAACTCTACCTGCGGGCGCGCGACGTCCGCAACCGCGCGCCGACCTCCGACCGCAAGGCGCTCGAGGACGCCGAGACGTTTCTCAAGGCCGCCCTCGACCTCGACCGGAAATTCGCCATCGCGTGGGGCGAACTGGCGGTGGTCCATTCGCTCAGGCTCTTCTGGGAGCAGGACATCTCGCCCGCTCGGCGACAGCAGGCGGAGGCCGCGGCAGCCGAGGCCCGCCGGCTCGCGCCGGACGCACCGGAGGTGATCCGCTCGCTCGGTACCTACGCCTACTACGCGTTCCGCGACTACGACCAAGCCACCGCCGCGTTCCAGCGGATCATCGCGCAGCAGCCGAATGACGCCAGCGGCCACGCCTCGCTCGCGCTCATCCTCCGCCGCCAGGGCCGCTGGAACGAGTCCATCGCTTCCCAGCGCCGCGCGGTCGAACTCGATCCGGCAAACATCTCCTACCTTCGCAACCAGCTCTCCACCTACACCCACGTGCGACGCTGGAACGAGGCCCGCGCGGTCCAGCAACTCCTGATCGTGCTGCTCCCGGGAGATCTTTACGAGCAGTACCAGGCCTGCGAACTGGAGTACGAAGCCACCGGCGACCTCACCCCCATCCGCAGCTACCTCGCGAAACTCACCCCGGAAATGCGCGACGGACCGGCGGGGCGATTCATCCGAAAAAATCTCGCGCGCGAGCTAGGCGACTACGCCGCGTTCCGTGCGATCCACGAGGTTGACCCCGTCATCGCAGGCTTCGAGCAGCGTGAGATCGCGGTCTGGCAAGCCGCGGTGATGCACCTCCTCCATGGTCAGCCCGCCCTCGCCCGCGAGACCGCCGAGGGTCTACTCAAGGAACTGAATGAGCGGCAATCCGCCGGCGGACCCCGCGAGATGCGCGCCCAGCAAACGAGAGCGTTGGCGCTGGCGGTCCTCGGCCGGACCGACGAGGCGCTGAACCTCCTCGGAGAACTCGACGCGATCCTTCCCGAGTCTCGCGACGCGCTCGACTCGAGCTTCAACGCGTGGGCGCGCGCCTTGGTCCTGGCCCTCGCCGACCGGAAGGAGGAGGCCGTGGAGGAATTGCGTGGTCTTCTGGCCAAGCCGACGAGGTTCGGCGTTCACCGCATTCGTGCTTCGTTCGTCGCCCATAAGCTCCGCGGCTACGCTCCGTTCGAAGCGCTCCTTGCGGACCCGAAGCACCACGCGCCGCTGTACTGAGCATGCTCGCCCACCGGGTCCCGCGCCATCCACCCTCGACGCGACCGCCTCGCCGCACGCGCGCGAGCGGCGCCGGCTAAGCTCAGAACGGTCCCATGCCCGACCCCACTCGCGCCGTCTTTCTCTCCTACGCCTCGGCCGACGCCGAGGCGGCGCGGCGCATTTGCGAGGCGCTCCGCACGGCGGGCGTCGAGGTCTGGTTCGACGTCGATGGCGGGCTGGAGACCGGAGACGAATGGGACGCGAAGATCCGCCGGCAGATCAAGGAGTGCGTGCTGTTCCTGCCCCTCGTTTCCGCCAACACGCAGGCGCGCGAGGAGGGCTACTTCCGCATCGAGTGGGACCTCGCCGCCGAACGCGCCCGCGGCTTCGCCAGCGGCGTGGCCTTCATCCTCCCGATCGTCCTCGACGAAACCCGCGAACCCGAGGCCCTCGTGCCCGACCGTTTTCGTAGCGTGCAATGGACCCGGGCGCGCGAGGGCGAGCTTCCGCCGGAAACCCGCACCCGACTCGCCCGCCTCTGGTCGCACCGCGTCGGCCTCGCGGCCCAGCAGTCCCGCCCGCCAGCGCAGGCTCTCGCCGAGGCGACGCCCCTCGAGCCCGCTCCGGAGTTGCCCCGCACGCGGGGGCCTCGCCGTTGGGGAATCGCCATCGGAGCGACGGCCCTCGCCGCCGCGGTCGCCGCTTTCGTCCTGACCCGGAAAGGAACGCTTTTGTCGCCGACCGCGGATCCGGGCTCCCCGACCGTGGTCGCCGCGGCTTCCGCGCCGGGAACGGACCCGGCGGCCAGTCCCAGGCAGCACTCGGCCGCCGCTTCGGCGCCCGCCGCCACCCGCGACTGGCCGCGCCGGCCCGAGCTCAAGCGGGCGACCACCCTCCTCGATGGCCTGAATGCGATCCCCGAAGATTTTCGCCTCGCGGAGGAAATCGCCCGCCAGGCGGTCGAAAAGGAGCCGACGGATCCGGAGTGTCTGACCGTCATGGCGCGGGTCCACAGCCAGTGGCTGCTGCGCGGGTGGGACCGCAGCCAGGAGCGTTTCCAGAAGGCCAAGGCCGCCGCAGAGCGGGCCCTGCAGCTCTCGCCCGACGAGCCCGAAGCCCACGTCGCCCTCGCCATTTATCTGTTCACCCGCGGGGTCGAACGGTCGCGCGCGCTCGACCTCGCGCAACGCGCCGTCGACCTCTGGCCCGACGAGCCACGCTTCCACCGGATCCGCAACAACTGCCTGTTTACCCTCAACCTGCCGGGAGGTCCGGTGGGCACTGAGCTGACGCCGCTCGACCAGAACCCGGGCGTGCGTCAGGCCATCGAGGCGGCCGAACAGACCGTGCAGCGCTTCCCGCGCGATCCGCTCGTGCGCTACGACCTCTCACGCCTCTACCGCGACGTCGGTCGCTGGGCGGACTTCGAGAGGGTCAACGAGGAAGTCCTCGCCCTCGCACCCGTGGCCAACGCCCTGGTCTGGCGCGCGCGCGCGCGCTTCGGCCTCCACGGCGATCTACCGGGCATGAAGGCCGCGCTGGACCAAGTCCCCGCACGCGTGCGAGGGATCGAGCGCACGGTGTACTCGTACTTCATCTACGCCGCCTTCTCCGGCCGCACCGAGGAGGGACTCGCGGCGCTCGACAGCATCACCGAACCGTGGATGGCGGACTTCGACTACCGCGGACCGAAAGCCCTCCTCGCGGGTACGCTCCTCGAACGGGCGGGAAAAAAGGAGCTCGCACGACTGCAGTTCGAACTCGCCCTCGATCAGATCCGCCGCGCGCGCATGGAGTCTGGCAACGACGTGGCGACCTACCTGATTGAGGCATGGACCCTCTGGGGCCTAGGCCGCAGGGACGAGGCGCGAACGGCCCTGCGGGTCTACAACGAATCGTTGGCCCGACCATGGGTGATTGCGCCTGTGACCACGTGGTGGTTCGGCCCCACCGCCGCGAACCTGCTCTTCGGTGAACGAGACACGGCGCTCGCGCTCATCCGCGAGGCCACGGCCACGCGGCCCGAGGGGCGGGCCACCCTCCGCAGCCGCCTCGGCATCGATCCCCGCATGGCGGCGTTTCGCGAGGATCCGGTCATTCAGGCCCTCCTCGCCGAACCGTCCGCCAGCCCGGCGGCGTCCGCCGCCGCGTCTCCGCCGCCCGCCGCCGCGCCGCTTTCGGAAGCCGCCCAGTTGGCCGCGCGCGCGAAGTCGCTTTACACCCGCTTCGCCTACACCCGGCAGGACCTCGCCACCGCCGAGGAGCTCGCCCGCCGCGCCACCCAGCTCGATCCCGGCCTCGCCGACGCCTGGGGCTCGCTCGCCGGCGCCGGTGGCACGATGATTCAGCGGTCATGGGATGTGTCCGAGGCAAGGTTGATGGCGACGCAAGAGGCGGCGTCCAAGGCACTCGGCCTCGCTCCCGAGCACCCTGAGGCGCTCTGGAGCCTTGGCTATGTGCTCGGCCGCCAAGGGTCGACGGAGCAGGCCGCCGAACTGTTTCGCCGCGCCTACGCCGCCGCGCCGGACGACAATCGGATGCCCCGCGCCTATGCCGGGGCCTTGGTCCAGCTCGGAGATAACGACGAGGAGAAGATCGTGCTGGAGGCCGCACTCAAGCGCTTTCCGGACGATCCCCTGATCCACTACAATCTAGCCCAGAACGAAGTGAGCCCCGTGCGCGGGATCGACGATCCGGCCCGCGTGAAGCGCGCCCTCGCTCATCTGGACGCCGGCTTCGCGGCCCAACCCCTCGGCAATATTTTGATCTACAAAGCCCTCGTCACCGTGGGCGCCACCGGCGATCTCAAGGCCGCCCGGAAGATTTTCACGGAGATGGACAAACTCCCTCTCGCCGAGCGCACCGAGGATCGGGCCGTCTTTGTCGCGCTCTGGCTCGCGACGCTGGAGCGCGACGTCAGCCGGGCCAATGCCGCCGCCGCGCTCACCGCCCGAAACTACTTTGAGGACCGGATCGTGCACCGCCGCCCCAAGGCTTGGAGCCTCGCCCTCGCGCGTCAGGCTGCGGGTAAGGAGAACCTCGCCCGGCTCGAGTGGCAGCGCGCTGAGAGCCTCCTCCGCGACCGGCTTCGCTCCGCTCCGAACGACGTCCTGCTCACTTCAGAACTGGCCATGACCCTGGCCTGGCTCGGGCGTGGCGACGAGGCCGATGCGCTGATGAAGCCGCTTGAGGCGGCGTGGCGCGAAGAACCTACCCTCTCTCGGTCCCGCGCTCTTGCGGACTACGCCGCTGCCCGAGGCGATGGCGCCAAGGCGGGGCTGCACCTGCGCGACTGTCTCGGCAAGGTCTTGCTGTTGAGTACGCCCCTCTTCCGTCTCGATCCATGGTTCGACAAGGTGCGCGACCATCCGGACGTGCAGCGGGCGCTCGCCGAGGCGGAGTCGCGGATCAAACCGTAGGCAACCGCGGACGAATCGCCCGGGGCGCTCATCACTCGTCCAGCTCGACGTTCCAATACGCGAGGTCGAGGAAGTCCTTCCAGCGCTCGCGATCCTGGTTCCCGAGCACGAGTGAAATCACCGGCCGCCACTTCGGGCGCACCGGTTTGCGGATCAGGCGCATGTTCGCTTCATGCGGCAGCCGGTTTGCCTTCCGGGAATTACAGCGGATGCACGAGCAGACGATGTTTTCCCACGTCGTCTTGCCACCGTGATCACGCGGAATGACGTGATCCAAGTTGAGTTCCTCGCGCGGGAAGGTCCGACCACAGTACTGGCAGTGATTGCCGTCGCGTTCGAAGACGTTGTTGCGCGTCAGCTTCAGCTCCTTCGCGGGCAGCCGGTCGAAGTAAGTCAGCAGAATCACTCGCGGCAGACGGATCGTGGTCCGCGGGGTCCGGACGATGTCCATCTCGGCGATCGGCGGGTTGCTCTGCGAGAAGTCCATCCAGTCCATCAGGGAGAAGACCCGGAAGTCGTCCTGGTGGTGGTGGACCACACTCGCGTGACTGCGGGCGAGGAGGGCGAAGGCGCGGCGGGCGGCGATGACGTTCACCGCCTGCCAGAGGCGGTTGAGCACGAGCACGGGCTGGTCAAGCACGGCGTCCATTTCGGGTCTTTCCGGTAAAGGTCGCCGCCGGAGGTGTCAAGCGGCCGGTCGTAACGGTTCGACGACGGGGCTCCGAAACACCGGGAGCCGAGCTCTGGCGCCGCGTGCGACTCAGCGCGCCGGACGCCGGAGTTGGGCGGCGTACGACTCGATCCCGGCGACGATCCCGGCTGCGATCTCGGCCCGGTAGGCAGGGGTCGCGATGCGGCGAGCCTCGGCCTCGTTGGAAAGGTAGCCGGACTCCACCAGCACGCCCGGGCAGTTGAGCAGCGTCAGCACCTTGAAACGGGCAAACTTCAGTCCGCGATCCTCGGTTTTGAGCCGGCCCACCAAGTGGCGGTGGATGGCGTGACCGAGGACGGCGTTCCAAGGATCGGCGCGGTGGCCGGGCAACCCGACCTGGTCGGACGGCTCGCGGCGGGCTCCGCCGGTCGAACGTTGGCCGCGCCGCGTGAGGATGTACGTTTCGGTGCCGGTCACGCCCGGCTGGGGAAAGGCATTGAAGTGGATCGAGACGAACAGGTCCGCCTTGGAGCGATTGGCGAACGCCGCGCGATCCTCCAATTCGATGAACCGATCGTCCGAGCGCGTCATGACCACGCGGTAACCCTTGGCTTCGAGGCTGCGCCGGACCCGCTGGGCGACGTCGAGGGTCATGGCCTTCTCATCAAGCTTCAGGCGACGGTTCTGCGTGCCGGTGTCATTGCCGCCATGCCCGGCATCGATGCAGATCACGCGAAGTGCAGGTGCGGGGCCGGGAATCGAAGCGGGGCGGACGATGGCCCCGAGGAGCGTTGCGGCATCGATGGTCCCGAGCCAGAGCTTGCCGCCCGATTCCACGATGGGCTCGCCGAGGAAGATCCGGAGACCATTGATGTCGACCTCGCGCCGGTCGGCCTCGATGACGATCCGCGTGGTCTCGTTGAATAACTGCAGTCGACGCCCCCGCTCGAGCCAGGCCACCTTGAGACCCTGACGCGTCGCCCACGGCACGGCCTCCAGGTACTGGGCGCCGAGAAACGTCCGGACCGTCGCCGAAGCTGGAGTGGGCGAAGCCGACTTACCGGGGGAAGGTCGGGACGGAGACGATCCCGTCTGCGCGAAGGTGACAGATGCGGAGACGAGCCAGACCCCCAGGAGTAGGGCGGCGCGGAGGCAGGCGACGGAAACGATCCGGCGGTTGCCAGGGGACCGAACCGTGAGGCGGCGCCCTCCGCCGCAGGGCGACGGCTTCGCGCGCGCCCGCACCGGCTTATTCCTCATCATCCGAGCCGGAGCCCGTGTCATCGATGGGCTCCTCGTCCGGACGAATGGTGTACTTGCGCTTCCGCTTATTCGGCGGATTCGGGGTGAGCATCACGTTGATCTGCTTGCCGAGGAGTTTCGGCTCGCTGTCGGGATGGCCCATACCGTTGAGCTCAGCGAGCGCGTCGGAGATCACCTTAAAGCCGATTTCCGTGTGCGCCATTTCGCGGCCGCGGAACTTGAGGCGCAGCTTTACCTTGTTGCCCTTGTCGAGGAATTCCTCGGCGTGGCGGATCTTCGTGTGAAAGTCATTCTCGGCGATACGAGCGGAGAATTCGATTTCCTTCAGCTTACTTGCGGTCGCCTTTACGTGACTCGCCTTCTTCTGCTCCTCGTAGACGTACTTGCCGAAATCCATGATGCGGCACACCGGCGGCACCGCGTTCGGGGCGACCTCGACGAGATCGAGGTTGAACTGCTGGGCGAGTTGAAACGCCTTGTCGGTCTGCATGATCCCGAGCTGCGTTCCCTCAGGGGAGATCACGCGAATCTGCGGGACCTTGATCCGCAGGTTGCGACGAATGCTGGCGAAGGGGTCGTTGTTGCGACGTTGCTGGTAACCAGAGCGGTTGCCGCCCGAGGGGGAGGATAAGGCCATCAAGGAGGAGGTTCGAAGTGTTGGGTCGGGTGAAATCTCGGTCGAGTACGCCCGGATGACAACTCTATTTCAGCCGATTGGCCGAAAGGCCCCGCCCGACCCGGGGCGATGGCACGGCGGCGTCAGACGCTGAAACTTTCGCCGCAGGAACAGCTGGCTTTAGCGTTGGGGTTGGCGAACTTGAACCCTCCACCCACCAGCTGGTGGGAGTAGTCGAGGACGGTGCCCCGAAGGTACAGCGCGGTCTTCGGGTCGACGAGGACGGAGACTCCGGCGGTGCGGACCAAGATGTCACCGCGCTTGGTCTCCGGCACAAAACGGAGACGGTAGCTCAAGCCATTGCAGCCGCCCCCGCTGATCGCAATCCGCAGCCAGGCACCTTTCTGTTCCCGCGCAATCAAGGCGTCGACCTTGCGGCCGGCCGACTCGGTGAGGCGCACGAGGGTCTCATTGCCCGCGCGCACGCCTTCCGGCAGTGGCGCCTCGGACGAGAGGCCAACAGCGGGAGAGGCAGGAGAGGCGGGATCCATCACCATACGTTGAAGGAACGGACGTCAGGTCCGGGCGCAAGCCCCGAGGAATCCCTCGCACCTCCTAAAGCCACGATTTGCGGAGTGCACTTAGGCCGCCAAATCGTGTAGGACTCAGCCGAGTCCGCTAAGCCCCCTCCCCGCTTTGCCCCCGACGCCGACAAGGACCGCTGGTTCACGGAGCACGTGCTGCCGCACGAGCCCCTCGTCCGCGCGTGGCTGAAGAGCCGATTCCCGATCGGGATCGAGGTGGATGATACCAGTCCAGAGGCCTGACTCGTTATCGTCCGAGCTACCCACGTACTCCGTTGTCGACCTCCAAGCGATTCCGCTCAGCCACCGCAACAACTCACCCGCGCTGCAGCACCGCAAGGAGTTCCACGCTGCGCTGCGGATGAATGAGGCGGACGCGGCCGCCCGGCAGGGTGCCGGCACCGAGCTTGATGAGGGACACGAGCTGATCCGTGGTCAGGCTAGGCTGCAGGGCCAGCAGCTTCGCCGCGAGGTTCGCCACGTTCGGCGCTGCCATCGAGGTGCCGGAGTACTTCATGCGCTCGCCACCGGGAAGGTAGCTTTCCACTTCAAAGCCATTGGCAAAGACGTCGACGTTCGGACCGAAGCTGGTGAACGAGGTCTCTTCGCCCGCCTGATCGACCGCGCCGACGGTGAGCACGTTCGGCAAGTCGATCCCCGAGGGCACGAACTCGGCGAACGCCGCGTCGTTGTCACTGTTGCCCGCCGCGGCCACGAAGAGGATCTCCGGTGCCGATGCCATCGCCTCAGTCATAGCCTTCCGGAAGATTTGGAAATACTCCCGGGCCGTCTGCCGTCGTTGCTCAGGCGTACCGCCCGCACCGTTCGCTTCAAAGGCCCCCTCAATGTCGCGCGGCGATCCACCCCAGCTCATGTTCACCACGCGCACGCCGTGCTGCCGGAAGTACGCAATCGTGTCCCGAGCCGCCTGCGCTTCCCGCTCCGCCCGCTCGCGCGTCGGCAGATCCGGGATCGTGCGGTGATCGAAGGTGATGCGCGCCGCCATCAGGCGGATCGCCGGGTTGCCCGCTGCAGCGATCCCCGCCACATGCGTACCGTGGGTAAAGTTACCAAAGAAGTTGAGTGATTCAAGGAAGGGCTGCGTCTGCTCGCGCTTGAGCCCGGCAAGTTGCTGCTTGAGGGCCTTACTCTCCGGCGAGTCAATGCTGGCCTGAAGGTCAAGGATGCCCTTGGTCTTGTCGCGCATTGACGGATACGCTTCTCGCTGCGCCGCATCCAACGGCATCAGGATGTCCGGGACCCGCTTCGAATCGAGGTCGAAGGCGATGCCGTGCACGTCGTCCACAAACCCGTTGCGGTCGTCGTCCGCGCCGTTGCCCGCCACTTCCGCCGCATTCACCCAGCGCTGCTGAGCAAAGGGTGCCATATCGACTCCGGAATCCCACACGGCTACCACCACCGGGGAGAGCGCGGTCCCGCCGGCGCCGAGACTCGCCTCGCGGGCCGCCCAAATGTCCGCCTTCACCCGTGCATTCGCAGCAATGTACGCCCCCAGTGCAGCCACCCGCTCCGCTTTCAAAGGAAGATAATGCGCCAGCCCGGTCCGCTGCGATACAAGCGTCCACGCCACGCTGCCGCTCACGGTTCCGGTCTTGTCGACGCCGGGCTGCGTCGCGCTTTCAATCGAGCCGAGCACCAACGCCTCGGTCGCGATCTCCGCGCTACCCTTGGTCGAGCGCACGGCGTCGGCCACCACGTCCCACGGCAGGGTCGCAAGGCGGCGGGCGTACGCCTGCTGGAAAGACGACCGGAATGCCGCTTCGGAGGCGTGTTCGCCCGAGCGCCGGGTTGCGATGTAGGTCTCCGCCAGCAGACCCGTCATCAGCTTCGCCGCCGGCTTCTCCTCCAGCTCGCGGAGCTCGGCAATGCGCTTCAGCGCGGCGTCGTAGCGCCCCGCGTGCACGTCGAGGCTGAGGAGCGTGCCGATCACCTCCCGCAGCGTCGCGCGGTCAGCAATGTCGTAGGTCGAAAGTAGTTTCTCGAGGTCCGCCCGGACCGCCTCCGCCAGCGGCGCATATGCCTCATCACTCGTCAGCACCGCCGTCACCTTGCCGGTGAAGGGATAGCTGTAGCGGGGAAGTTGATCCTGGGAGGTGATCCGGGGTTTCTCCGCCGCTGCGCGCAGGGAGACCGTACCGACCACACAAACCAGCGCCAAGAGAGCCGAGAGCGTTCGAAGCCAAGGGAATCGTTTCATAGGGGGGTGAGAATTAAAACACGACCGGCCGCCGAAAGTTGCGTGTCGTCAGGCGGGAAAAGGATCTGAGGTTGCACACGCTGACTTCCACCCTATGCAACCAGGGCAGCCGCGCAACCGCTGAAGGGAGGGCGGGGAGCCTACCCGAGGCCAGACGCGCCTGCCGGCGACGCCCCGCCGCGATCAGCAGGTCGTCGGCCGACGGGCGATCAAGCGCCGCGCGACCGCCACGGCCTGCGCGAAACTCCGGGGGTTCGCCTTCCCAAGGCCGGCGATGCCGAACGCGGTCCCGTGGTCCGGGCTGGTCCGGACATGGGCAAGCCCAAGCGTCACGTTCACCGCCTCATCGAACTCCAACGTCTTCAGCGGGGCCAGGCCTTGGTCGTGATACAGCGCCACCACGACGTCGAACTCGCCCCGCAGCGCCCGGCCGAAGGCGGTGTCCCCCGGCACGCACCGCGACAGGCCGGGAAAGCGCGGGCGCAGGCGGTCGAGCACCGGATCGATTCGCTCCCGCTCTTCCGTGCCGAGCAACCCTTCCTCGCCGGCGTGCGGATTGAGGCCACACACCGCGATCCGGGGTTCGGATACACCATCCGCACGCGCCAGTTCCGCCGCCGCCACCACCGTGCGCTCCAACTCGCGAGGCGTGAGGTGGGAAGCGACTTGGCTCAAGGGGATGTGCCACGTCAAAAGAGCCACGCGGAGGCGACCGCCACAGAAGGCCATGGTGGGATCTCCGGGCCAGCGCGAGGCGAAGAACTCCGTCTGTCCGGCATGGGGGAATCCGACGCGCGCCAGCTCGGCCTTCGCCACCGGGCCCGTCACCACGCCGGAAAACTCGCCCGCCAGGCAACCCGCCGCGGCCCGCTCCATCGCCGCCCACGCCAAGCGCGCTCCCTCGGGATCCGGACGGCCCGGCTGCGCCGCGTACGCGGGCTCACCGACGGCGATCCGCCGCTCCGGCGGCAGGGGTAATGCCGCCACCCAGCGCGCTGGGCCGATCACGACGACGCCGTGCGCGTCCTCACCCGCGGTCCGCAGCCAAGCCTCCGCCACCTCGGGCCCAATCCCGGCCGGATCCCCGCAGGTGAGCGCGAGCGGTTTCATGGTGTCGAATCGCGGACGCAGAGGTGAATCGTTCGCACGCCCTCAGGTCGGGTCCGCATCCAGGGCCACCTCGCGCCGGGGGCGAACGAATCCGCGCTTGCCGCCGGCGAAGAACTCAAGGAAGCGCCGCACCTCGGGCTCTCCGGCCGCGAGTTCGGCCAGCGCCTGCGCCGCCACCGCGCGAATGTTGCCCGGCGTGAAATAGACCCGGCGGAACGCATCCTTAAGCTGCTGGATCGCCGCCCGCGAGACGCCGCGGCGCTTCAGACCGACGAGGTTCAGGCCGATCACTTCGTCGCGCTCCGCCACCATGGTAAACGGAGCCACGTCCTCGGTAATGCGCGCCAGGCCCGCCACCATCGCACCTTCGCCGATCCGGCAGAACTGGTGCACCGCCGCCCCGCCACCGATGAAGGTCCGGTCGCCCACCGCGACGTGGCCCGCGAGGAGCACGTTGTTCGCCAAGATCACCGCCTCGCCGAGACGAACGTCATGCGCGAGGTGCACGCCCGCCATCAAGAAGCAGCTCGGTCCAACCGTCGTGCTGGTGCCAGCGCGCGTTGCGCGGTTGATCGTGACGAACTCGCGGATCGTCGTGCCCTCCCCCACCGTCACGCCACTCGGGGTCGCGGGATCAAAGCGCAGGTCCTGGGGTTCGCCACCGATCACGGCGTACGAATGCACCACCACCCGGTCGCCCAGCGTGGTGCCCGGTCGAAGGATCGCACCCGCCCGGAGCACCACGTCGCTCCCGAGCGTTACCCCCGACTCCACAATCGCCGTTGCATGCACTTCCGTTGCCATGAGCGCGCAGGGTCGGGCGAATCAGCGCCGGGGTTCAAGGTCCATCTGCGCGTCCTTCAGGAGATCGTAGTTCTTCAGGATGCGGATCACCTGCAGCGTATCGCTCTTCCGGTAGTTGCGGTTCGCCTCGACCTTCTGAATCAGGTCCTGCAGCACCGCGCGAAAGGAAATGATCGCATCGACGCCGCGCTCCTTGAGCAGCGCCACACTCTGCGAACGGAAGGGTTCCACGGTCGGCAGACCGGGAATCACCAGGACTTTCGTAAACTCCTCGTCCTCCCCTTCCCGGTCCTCCGCCGGAAACCACTTCGCTGCATGCTCCAAGACCGTCGACTCGAGGAAGCGGAAAATTTCCGGCGAACTCTTCAGCGTCGCCGGAGAAAACACGTCCGTATGCCACGGCTTGATCGCGATCACCGCCCGCCGCAGGTAAGGCAGCTCGTTTACGAAGAGAAAGAAGTCCGGCTTGCGGCTCCCCCGCTCGCAACGCGGGTTGTAGACAAGCAGGTCAATCTCTTCGTCGTCGGTCTTCTTCCGGGACATGACTTGGTACTTCCGGAGCTGACGGACGAGGAAGCCGTTTTGCTCGAAGTATTCGCGGACTAAGCCTTCGTCGATGGCAGACATGGGATCAGGCGACAGGAATGGGGGAACAACCTCGCACGAGTCTGGAGAAGGATTCGCTCCCTGTCGATCCCCCGCCCCGCGGAACCCTCCAGCGTCGCGAGCTAGCCACGCTCCGCCCCCACGCTCGCAAAGGCCGCGGCGACCAACTCAGGATCGACGTCGTCGCGGGTGACGGCGCGGCCGATTGTCTCGAGCACGACGAAACGCAGCTTGCCGGCACGGACCTTCTTGTCGCGCGACATTGCAGCCAGCAGCTCCGGCCAAGGCAGCGGCGCAGCGAGCGCAACGGGGAGTCCGTGCGCCGCGATCACCGCGCGGATCCGCGACACGTCATCGTCCGGGATCATCCCGAGAGCCGCCGAGAGTTGAGCCGCCGCGACCAGTCCGATCGCCACCGCTTCGCCATGCAGGTAGCGGCGGTAGGCGGTCACCTGCTCAATGGCGTGACCGAAGGTATGACCGAGATTGAGCAGCGCGCGACCGCCCTCCTTGGCGCGCTCAAACTCATCCGCCTCGACCACGCGCGCTTTCGCCGCACAGCAGCGCCGGATGATCATGGCAAGGTCCGCGCTCCGTACCGTTACCGGCGCCCGCTCCAAATCAGCGAACAACGGTGCGTCACCCAGAAGGCCGCACTTGATCACCTCCGCCATCCCCGCGGCGAATTCACGCGCGGGCAGCGTTTGCAACACCTCCGTGGCGACCATGACCCGCGCCGGTTGGTGGAAGGAGCCGACCAGGTTCTTGCCCGCCTTGAGATTGATCCCCGTTTTTCCCCCCACCGAACTGTCGACCATCGCCAACAGCGTCGTCGGCACCTGCCAGAAGGCGATCCCACGGAGGTAGACGGCCGCCGCGAAGCCCGCAAGGTCGCCAATCACGCCGCCGCCCACCGCCACCAGGATCGAGCCGCGGTCGAGCCGATGCTCCGCCATGAAATCGAGTACGCGACCGAGCGCCTCCAGCGACTTGGTCGACTCACCCGGATCCAGCACCAGCCGCGGCACATCGCCAAACATGTCGCGAAGGAGGTCCGCCTGAACGGCCGCCACCTGGCGATCCGTGACCAGGGCGAGCGTGCGTCCCTCGCGCTGAGCGGTCTGCACCTCGGCCTTCACCTCAACGCGCAAAGAGTGCCCGAAACGGATCGGGTAACTGCGGGGGCCAAGGGAAACGGTGAGGAGGTCCACGGGAGCGCGAAGCCAAGCATCAGCACCCCACTCGGGTCAATCGCCGACACCGTCGGCATGGAAGCGCCCCGCACGCTCGCCCGGGCTTGCCAAGCCCGGCATTTACCTGCTCCGTAGCGACATGAAGAAACTCCTCACGCTCTCCTTCGTACCCCGCTGCACCGACCTCGGCCTGCTCGTTCTCCGTCTCACGTTTGGCCTCGCGATGTTCTGGCTGCACGGTCTCGGAAAGCTCACGGGGTTCTCACAGATGAGCGGCCAGTTCCCGAGCGTCTTTGGTCTGGGTTCGTCGACGAGCCTCGTGCTCGCGATCATCGGAGAGGTCGTGCTCCCCGCGCTCATCGTGGTCGGCCTCTTCACCCGGTTCGCAGCCCTCGGCGCCGCGATCACGATGGCCGTCGCTTACTTTGTCATCCACGGCGGCGCGCTGAGCGGTCAAAACAGCGGAGAAATGGCTTTCCTCTACATGGTCGGCTTCGGCGCACTCATCTTCAGTGGCGCCGGTCGCCACTCGCTGGACGCCAAGCTCGGCAACGGCTGAGCGGCGTCAGGTTCTCGCTCGACAGGTAAATGACGCGGGCGGGACCACCGCCCCCGCTGACCAACGACACGCGCTCCTCGGCGGAGTAGTCCCGGGGGGCGGGCTGCGACACGGCGAACGCGTTCCCGCGATCTGATCGAGGGCGCAGTCCCCGCTCCGATTGGCAGGTCGCGGCCTCGTCAACCACCGGTCGACGGTGGCTTGCGGCTCCTGACTTTCCGCCGTAAGGTTCCCCTCGCTCCTTCCCGGATCGCCTCTCCCGGCCCCCCACACCATGGTCAACCAGCAGGACATCGCGCGGGAACTCGGCCTTTCCCAGACCGCAGTCTCGCTGGCCCTGCGCAACCATCCCTCGATCCCTGCCGCCACGGTGCGAACCGTGCGGTCCGCAGCGCGGCGACTCGGGTACCGGCCGAATCCGCTGGTGTCGGCCCTGATGGCGCAGCGCCGCAAGCGTCCCGCTGCCGCCCTCCACGCTAAGATCGCCTTCCTCACGCCCTTCCCCGTTCGTGGCCGCTGGCCGAGCAACTACGCCGCGGGATGTTTCGCGGGGGCCAAAGCGGCGGCGACCGAACGTGGCTACCTCTGCGAGAGTTTCTGGCTCGGTGACCCAGCAGTGGATCAGCGAAGGCTCAGCCAGATCCTTTGGACCCAGAATGTCCAGGGACTGATCCTGGCCCCGATGCCGGTGAACAGTCCGCCCATGACGCTGAACTGGGAACGGTTCGCGAGCCTCAGCCTCGACTACTCGCTCGCTAATCCAAAGCATCACCGCGTCGTCGATGACCACGCATTCGCGATGGAGCGGGTGCTCGAGGAAGTCGCGCGCCGCGGCTACCGGCGCCCTGGCCTCGTCCTGCGCGAATCTCAAGATGTCCGCACCCATCACAGCCGGCTTGGTGTCTTCCTCGTCCGCCGACGCTTGTATCCCTCTTGGAGCGACATTCCTCCGTTGATCCTTCCCGAGGATCGCTGGAACGCCGACCTGTTTACCGCCTGGCTGGACCGCGAAAAACCTGACGTGATTCTGACCGAGGAGGATGAACTGCACGAGACGGTGCAGCACCTCAAGCTCCGGGTGCCTCACGACCTCGGGATCGCGTTCTTCTACAAAGAGCACTCCAAGCGCTCACTGTCCGGACTGGTGATCGACTCACGCTTGGTCGGTGGCATGGCGGCGACCGTGCTGATGCGCATGATCGAGACCAACGAGCGCGGAACCCCCCGGGTACCGACGACGACGCTGGTCGAGTCGTTCACGTGGCACCAAGGGCGCACGTTGCGCCCGCTGTAAGCGGACGGTGGCGCGAAGGGCACGACGCGGACTCGACCATCGGCCTGAAGTGCACTCTTGCGACACTGCGGCAGGCACCGCAGACTTCCGGCTCGCCCCATGAACCCTTTTCCTCGGCGTACCGCGGTGGTCACCGGCGCCGGCTCCGGCATCGGTCGGGCCGTCGCACTCCAACTCGCCCGCGAGGGCTGGACCGTCGCACTCCTCGGTCGACGCCGCACCGCCCTCGACGAAACACAGGCGCTCGCCGGAGAACACGCCGCGACGCTCCATGTCTTCCCCTGCGACCTCGCCAAGCCCGATGCCGTGGCCACCGCCGGTCGCGACATTCTCGCCGCGCTGGGACCCGTCGAAGTGCTGGTCAATGCCGCCGGGACCAACCTGCCTCAGCGGGCCTTGGAGGTGGTTTCACAGAAGGACTTCGATGAGATCGTCGCGACCAACCTGCACGGCGCCTACGCCGCCGTTCAGGCGTTTCTCCCGGGAATGCGGGAGCGGGGCAACGGGACGATCGTGAACATCAATTCCGAGGCCGGCCTGCGCGCGAGTGCAAAGGCGGGGGCGGCCTACGTGGTCTCCAAGTTCGGCCTCGCCGGCCTCACGCAGTCGATCAACGCCGAGGAGCGGCACCGCGGCATCCGCGCGTGCTCGATCTATCCGGGCGACGTGAACACGCCCTTGCTCGACCGTCGTCCCCAGCCGCCCGCGGCCGAAGCGCGCCAAGCCATGCTCCAACCCGAGGACGTGGCCGCCTGCGTACTCCTGGCCATCACGCTTCCGCCCCGCGCCATCATCGAGGACCTCGTGGTCCGGCCCCGCTGACGCCGACAAGCCAGAACCCAGCGCGCGGTAACGCCCCTGAACCCCGCTCTCTCACGGCGAAGACGCCGCGACGACACGGAACGGCAGAACGACTCAGTCCTTAAACCCATCATCCATGGAATTCTTCGTCTCCAAGCATGCTGAAGGCATCCTCATCGACCAAAGGGGCTTAACCCGTCTCGCTCCGACGGACTGGTCCTTGGATCGTCTCTTTGCGGCGGACGATCCGGTGGCACACCTCGCCGACGTCTTTGGTCGATCCCGCGACACCGCACGTCCTACGTCGCTGACCCTCGCCCCGGTCGGGCAACAGGAAATCTGGGCGGCCGGCGTAACCTACCTGCGCAGCCGCACCGCACGCATGGAGGAGTCGAAAGACGCCGGCGGCGGTTCGTTCTACGACAAGGTCTACCACGCGCCGCGGCCGGAACTCTTCTTCAAGGCGACCCCGCCCCGGGTGGCCGCGCCCGGAACCCCCGTACGGATCCGCGGCGACTCCCGCTGGAACGTCCCCGAGCCCGAGCTCACGCTCGCGCTGAACCACCGCGGGGCAATCTTCGGCTACACGATCGGCAATGACATGAGCTCCCGCGACATCGAGGGCGAGAATCCCCTCTACCTTCCGCAAGCCAAGGTCTACGACCGCTCGGCGGCTCTCGGACCGCGGCTGCTCGTCCGCGATACGCCTCTGCCCACCACCACGGAGATCGCCATCGAGATCCGACGTGGCGGAGCGACCGTCTTCAGCGGCCACACCGCCATGAGCCAGATCAAGCGCCGCTTCGATGAACTCGCGGAGTACCTCTTCCGCGACAATGTCTTTCCGAACGGCTGCTACCTGATGACCGGCACGGGCATTGTGCCGCCCGATGCCTTCACACTGCAAAGCGGCGACGAGATCCGCATCACCATCGAACCCATCGGTACCCTGATCAATCCGGTCGGCTGAAACCCGCACCGGGTTCCTCTTTCCGCCCCACTCCGTCGTCCACTCCCTAGTCATGGCCCTTTCCGGACTTCACCGCATTGCGGGTCAGGCCCGCGCCGCCGCCGCGCCGCGTTTTCACGGCATCGACGCGACCACCCAGGCGCGACTTGAGCCCGGCTACCCTGAGGCCACGCCCGAGGAGATCGACTCCGCCTTGCGCGAGGCCGCGGGTGCGTTCGAGGTCCTCGCTGCAGCCGACGGCGAGACCCGCGCCGCGCTGCTGGAAGCGATCGCCCGCGAGATCGAGACGCTCGGCGATGGGCTGCTCGCCCGCGCTCACGCCGAAACCGGGCTGCCGCTCGCGCGCCTCACCGGCGAGCGCGGGCGGACCTGCGCCCAGCTCCGGCTCTTTGCCCAGGTGGCCCGCGAGGGTTCTTGGGTCGACGCCCGCATTGATCCCGCGCTGCCGCAGCGGCAACCACTGCCCCGACCCGATCTGCGGCGCATGCTCCAGCCGATCGGTCCCGTCGTCGTCTTCGGCGCCAGCAACTTTCCCCTCGCCTTCTCCGTCGCCGGAGGCGACACCGCGTCCGCTCTCGCCACCGGCAATCCGGTGGTGGTCAAGGCCCATCCGGCCCACCCCGGCACGTCGGAGCTGGTCGCCGACGCCGTCGACCGCGCGGTGGCCGCCTGCGGCTTGCCCGCGGGCACGTTCTCGTTGCTCCACGGGCGCGAGCCGCGCACGGGCCTCGACCTCGTCCGCCATCCCGACACCTGCGCCGTCGGCTTCACGGGCTCGCACACGGCAGGCCGCGCCCTCTTCGACGCGGCCGCCGCCCGGCCGCGCCCGATCCCGGTCTTCGCCGAGATGAGCAGCCTGAACCCAGTCTTCTTACTCAGCAGCGCGCTCGCCGCCCGCGGTTCAACCATCGCTGAGGGACTCAAGCAGTCGTTCACCCTCGGCGTCGGCCAATTCTGCACGAAGCCCGGCGTCGTGATCGGCGTCGCCTCGCCCGCGTGGGATGCGTTCGCCGCACGGCTGGGCGAATTGGCCCGTTCCGTGCCCGCTGGCACCATGCTCCACGCTGGCATCGCCGGCGCCTTTGCGGAGTCCACGGCCGACCTGCGCGACGTCGAATGGCTATCCAAGGGACCCGCCGCCGCGGCCCGCGTCTCCGCCGCCCGCTTCCTTGATGACCCCACACTCCACCGGGAAATCTTCGGGCCCTTCACCCTGCTGGTGACGGTCCCAGACGCGGCCGGGCTCACCTCCTTCGCCCGCGCACTCGACGGACAGCTCACCGCGACCGTGCATGGCGACGCGGACGATCTCAGCGCGCCGGCCACCGCGGATCTGCTGCGGACACTCGGCCAGCGCGCGGGACGGATCGTGCTCAACGGCTTTCCGACCGGGGTCGAGGTCGCTCCGGCCATGCAACACGGCGGCCCGTATCCGTCTACCACCGACAGCCGATTCACGTCGGTCGGCACCGCCGCTCTCGCACGCTTTGTCCGGCCCGTCTGCTACCAGGATTTCCCGGATTCTCTCCGGCCCCCAGCGCTGCAGGACGCCAATCCGCTTGGGCTCATGCGCCTCGTCAACGGCGCGCCCACCCGCGCGACCCTCGGCACCGCCTGAGACCGTCCTGACCCGGACTCGCCGCTTCACGCCCCCGCGCCACCGTTCCGCCACGCGCTCCCCGCTGCGCCTGTCGACCTCACCTTCCCCTCACGACGTTTTCTCCAATGTCCTCCGACCCCCTGCTCGACTCCGCCGACGAGGCAATCTACGTGCTCCGCACCTCCGGCCCCGGCCCCAACGGACGCCTGCCGCTCGACGCCGCACAGCTCAAGGCGATGGCCAGCGGCGATCTCTTTGGCTGGACGCAGAACGCCGGCATGGGCTGGAACCCGGCCAAGCTGTTGGGGAAAGAATTCCTCATCCTCAGCACTCAGGGCGGAATCCGTGCCCCGGACGGCAGCCCGGTCGCGCTCGGATTTCACACCGGGCACTGGGAGATCGGCCTGCTCATGGAGGAGGCCGCGCGGACGTTTTCCGCGGCCGGGGCGATCCCCTTCGCCGCCTACTGCAGCGACCCCTGTGATGGACGCACCAACGGCACCGCGGGCATGCTTGATAGCCTGCCCTACCGTAACGACGCGGCGCAGCTGTTTCGGCGGCTGATCCGCTCGCTGCCCAATCGCCGCGGCGTCCTCGGCATCGCCACCTGCGACAAAGGTCTTCCTGCGATGATGATGGCGCTCGCGGGCACCCCGGATCTCGCGACCATTCTTGTTCCCGGCGGCGTCACCCTGCTGGCCGAGGAGGCGGAGGATGCAGGCAAGGTCCAGACGCTGCCCACCCGCTTTGCGCAGGGCGAGGTTTCGCTGGAGTACGCTGCAGAAATGGGCTGCAAGGCCTGCGGCTCCCCCGGCGGCGGTTGCCAGTTTCTCGGCACCGCAGCGACGAGTCAGGTGGTCGGCGAAGCCCTCGGCCTCTCCCTGCCCCACTCCGCCCTCAGCCCATCCGGAGCGGAAATCTGGCGCGACCTCGCCCGGCGTTCCGCCCGCGCGCTCCTCGAGCTTGAACGCCACAGCACGACCACGCGGCAGATCCTGTCGGACGATGCGGTCCACAATGCGATGGTCACCCACGCCGCCTTCGGCGGCTCGACGAACCTCATTCTGCACGTCCCCGCCATCGCCCACGCGGCTGGGCTGCGCCGTCCTACCGTCGAGGACTGGACGCGGATCAACCAGCAGGTGCCGCGCATCGTCGACGTGCTACCAAACGGGCCGCATCACTATGCCACGTCGCAGGTGTTCCTCGCGGGCGGCGTACCCGAAGTGATGCTGCACCTGCGCGACCTGGGCCTGTTGCGTCTGGATGCGCGCACCGTCTCCGGGCGTACGCTGGGCGAGAACCTCACGTGGTGGGAGACGTCGGAACGGCGGCGCCGCCTCCGCGCGAAGCTGCGCGAACTCGACGGCGTCGATCCGGACGCCGTCATCCTGTCGCCCGCCCGGGCGCGCGAGCGTGGGCTGACACCCACGATCACCTTCCTGCGGGGAAACCTCGCGCCCGAAGGCGCCTTGGTGAAGAGCACAGCGATCGCGCCCGAGCGCATCGGACCGGATGGCGTCTTCCTGCATGAGGGACCGGCGCGGATCTTCACGTCGGAGGCCGCGGCCATCGCCGCGGTCAAGCGTGGCGACCTGCGCGCCGGCGATGTCATGATCCTGATCGGCATTGGCCCGGGCTCGGGCATGCCTGAGACGTATCAGATCACCTCTGCGCTCAAGTACGTGCGCGACGGCTCGCGCATCGCGTTGCTCACCGACGGGAGGTTCTCGGGCGTCTCCACGGGAGCCTGCATCGGGCACGTGAGTCCCGAAGCGTGGGCTGGCGGCCCGATCGGACGCCTTCGCGAAGGCGACCTCGTGCGGCTGCGCATCGACACGCGCTCGCTCGAAGGCTCGGCAGATGTCATCTCTGTTCCCGCGGAGGAATTCCGGACGCGGGCGACTCACCCGGACCTGAAACCGGATCCTCGCGTGCCGGCGGACACGCGGCTGTGGGCGGCACTGCAGTCAGCGAGCGGCGGGAGCTGGGGCGGGAGCGTCTTCGACGTCGACCGGATCCGGCACCTGCTTGACCTCGGGGCCCGCGCCGAAGAAAACCGCGGGGTATGAACGCCCGCCCCCGCATCGTCGTCCTCGACGGCCACACCCTCAATCCCGGCGACCTTTCGTGGAACGCACTCGAAGCGCTCGGAGACTGCACGATCCACGCCCACACCCCGGCGGCGGAGATCGTCGCACGCGCGGCGGGCGCACCGATTGTCCTGACGAACAAGACCCCCCTTTCTGCCGCAACGATCGCCGCCCTGCCGGACCTGCGGTACATCGGCGTGCTGGCCACGGGCTACAACGTCGTCGATGTCGCCGCCGCCCGGTCGCGCGAGATCCCGGTCGCGAACGTGCCGCTCTACGGCACCGCATCGGTCGCTCAGCATGTGTTCGCTCTCCTGCTTGAACTCACCCAGCACGTCGGGCGGCATTCCGCCAGCGTGCGGGCCGGTCGCTGGTCCGAGAGTCGTGATTTCTGTTTCTGGGAGACTCCACTCCTTGAACTGTCGGGCCTGACGCTCGGTATCGTCGGCGCCGGCCGCATCGGCAGCGCCGTCGCCCGCATCGCCGAGGCGTTTGGAATGAAGGTCGTCTACGCGCGTCGCTCCGGTGGCCGGGCGGAGTTGGAGCAGGTGCTGCGAGCCGCCGATGTTATCAGCCTCCACTGCCCGCTCACGGACGACACTCGCCACCTGATCAACGCCACCACGCTGGGCTGGATGAAGCCGAGCGCGCTGTTGATCAACACCTCACGCGGACCGTTGATCGATGATGCCGCCCTCGCAGCGGCGCTGCACGCCGGGCAGATCGCCGGTGCCGGGCTCGATGTCTTGAGCACTGAGCCGCCGCCCCCGGGCAACCCTCTCTTCACCGCGCCGAACTGCGTGATCACGCCGCACATCGCGTGGGCCACGCGCGCGGCTCGCGAACGCCTCATGGGCACCGCGATCGCGAACGTCTCCGCCTTCGTTGCCGGAAAGCCGGAGAACGTGGTCAACTGACGCCCACGCGTTACGGGCTGGCGGGAACCCCCGGCGCCAACACCGCTCCGCGCGGGAGCAGGGTCTGGACCGCTTTCTCCGCCATCCCGTCCGTGGAGTAGCCGCGGAACGGGAGTTGGTGGATGAACACCTGCGCCATCAGCGCCTGCGTGCGCGGATGCCGGAGCTTCGCCTCAAGCTCCATCATGTAGGAACGAAAGTCCCACGTCCAACGGTCCTCATACACCAAGACCGCATCGATTCCCTTCTCGGGCATCATGGTAAGCGGACCCGCATCGGCCTGATAGCCATGCGCTCGCAACGCCCGCACCAAGCGATCCCGGACGTTGTGATTGTCCGCCAGCCGCTGCTCCACCCAAATGCTGCGGACCGGCGCGAAATCGACCCCGGCAGCGACGCTGCGTGACACCGAAGAGCAGCCGGTGAGGAAAACAACGACCCCGGCAAGGAGGGCAGCAAGGAGGGATTTCATCGAGAACAACCAACCCAAGCCTTCGCGCATTCACGCCGCGGGCAACGCAATTTCGGCTTCGCCTCCCCACCCGCACGGTAGCCCCGCACCACTCCGGATTCCTCAACTCGGTCCGGGACTTGCCAAGGGCGGGAACCCGGACAAGATTACAGCCTTCTTCCATGCACTTCGACAACCTTCAGGCCAGTCTCTCCGCTCCCCTGCCTCGCGCCGACGAGGATGATGAGGACGAGGAGGGCGCAGTCGAAAAGCGCGGCGCTTCCCCCGTCAGCGCCGTCATCGCGCGGAAGTTCCTCGAGCAGCGAAAAATCTTCCTCTGGGGTCCCGTCACCGACGCGTCCGCCAAGCAGCTCACCGAGTCACTCCTGTACCTCGAGATCATCGGTCCGGGCAAAGAAATCACCTTCTACATCAACACCCCGGGCGGCTCGATCACCGCTGGCATGGCGGTGTACGATACGATGAAGCTGATCACGTCGCCGATCACCGTCGTGGTGACCGGCATGGCCGCGTCGATGGGCTCCATCCTGCTGAGCGGTGCGCCCAAGGGCCGACGTCTGCTCTATCCCCATTCCCGCGTGCTCATTCACCAGCCGCTCATCAGCGGTCGGTTCAGTGGCCCCGCGACCGATATCAACATCCAGGCGCAGGAGATGGAAAAGCTCCGGGCGGAGTTGAACCAAATTCTGTCCGACGCCTCCGGCCAGCCGTTGGAGCGGATCAATCAGGACACGGACCGCGATTTCTACCTGACCGCCAAGGAGGCGATCGCCTACGGACTCGCCGACCGGATCGTCGATCGGGTCTGAGCCGCGTTCCGCCGCGGGACTCACCGCAACAGCCCGGGGTACTTAGCCCCCCGGGCGCCGATTCTCACGCCGCCGGACTCGGGCGGCCGGGGTAAATGGTTGGGAGCACGCGTGGCCATTGCGCGGGCTTCATCCTCCGCTGTCCTTTCGCTTCGCGTCGGCCCATGAAGCGCGGCAGAGCCACCGCCCCGCGCGGACTCAAATCTGGAAGTCAACGCGCCCGGTGGCGTCGTGCAAACCGCACTCGCGTTTCAACCCACCGAAGCGGGTCTGTTCCTCTGTCATCCCCGCTTGCAGCGGCGCCGAGCTGTGCCAATCGCCCAGCGATACGTAGCCCTGCTCCCAGAGCGGATGATAAGGCAGTCCGTGCTCCGTAAGGTACCGATGCACCCGCCGATTGTCCCAGTCGAGGATCGGATGAACCTTCACCACACGCTTCTGCGGCTGGACCACGCGCAGGTTCTCGCGCGAACCCGACTGGGAACGGCGCAAGCCCGCCAGCCACGCCTTCGCGCCCAATTCGCGGACCGCACGGTCCATCGGCTCCACCTTATTGATGCGGTTGTAGCGCTCCAACCCCGCCAGTCCTTGCTCCCAGAGTTTGCCGTGCAGGGATTCCTGACGGGCCGCCGTCATCGCGGGCACGTAAGTCTTGAGGTTGAGATCGAGACGACGCGTCAGTTCGTCGGCAAATCGGTAGGTCTCGGGAAACAGGTAACCGGTATCGATGAACACCACCGGGATCCGCGGCACGATGCGTGTGACCAGGTGCAACATCACCGCGGCCTGCACGCCAAAGCTCGTCGTCATCACAAGGCTGTCGCCGTAGGTCTCGTACGCCCACTCGACCCGCGCCTCGGCCGAGGCGGTTTCCAGACGCGACTCCTCGTTGAGGGTCGCCCCCTCCGAGCCTGCACTCGCCGGCGCATCCGCCACCGCAGCGGTGCTCGTTCCGGAGTCCGGTAACGACCCCGGCATCTCGCTTACCTCACCTTGCATTCCCCTGAATCTAGCCGCCGCGACAACGATTACGAGTAAATAAGGGTTATTTAGTAAACTAAAGAGACAGAGAATCTAAATCGCTCTTTTTCAGAGCATTAAGAACTCAGAGCGCCGCTAGCAGGCGCTCGATCTCGGCGCGCTTAGCCTGCTGATCGGCCAACTGGCGCCGAGCGCCGTCTAGGACTGCCGGCGGTGCCTTGCTCACGAAGGCCTCGTTGGAGAGACGGGCCTCGGTGCCGGCGATGTGCTTGGAGATCTGCTCGAGCTCTTTTGTGAGGCGGTTCTTCTCCGCCGCAGGATCGACGCGGATGCCGGTGTCGAGGAAGAGGGTACCGAGGGGAGTCACGACCGCCGGGAACGCCGGTTTATCGGCGGTTCTCTGGATTATCGCCGCCCCAACGAGGCGGGCGAGCTTGCCCGACGCCGCCTGCACGACGGACCACTCGGCATCGCCCATCAGCGCGAGGAAGGTCACGTCGCGCTTCTGCGCCACGGACTGCTCCGCCTTGAGTTGGCGAGCGAGGCTGGTGACCTGCTTCAGGGTCTCCACGCGGCGCGAGGACTCGGCGTCGATGCGTACGCCGACCGCCCCGAGGCGCTCCACGAGGTCGGTTGCCCGCTCGATCCGCGCGTCCTGCAGGAAGGTGCCTTCCGCCCCGTAGCCGAGGAGGTGCCACAGTTCCTCGGTGATGAAGGGAGCGAAGGGCGCGAACATGAGGAGGAATTCGCGGATCACCAGGTCCTGCATGGCGAGGACATGGGCCTGCGCCGCCGGGTCCTGCAGGCGCGCCTTGGCGACCTCGACATACCAGTCGCAAAAGTCGTTCCAGAAAAAGGAATACAATCGCTGGGTTGCGCCCGCGAACTCGAATTCGTCAAACCCGCGCTCCACCACGCGCAGGGTGTCGCCGAGCGCCGCGAGCAGCGCGTGGTCGTCGTCGTCGAGCCGGGCCGGCTGGATCCGCGCGAGGATCGCATCGAGGCTGCGGTTGTCGGCCATCGGCCCGCTCATTTGGCGGAACCGTGCGGCGTTCCAGACCTTGTTGCAGAAGTTCTTGCCGCCTTCGATGCGGTCCTCGTCGAACTTCACGTCCTGACCGAGGGGAGCGATCTGCAGCAGGCCGAAGCGCAGGCCGTCGGCGCCGTATTTGGCGATGAGATCGAGGGGATCAGGAGAGTTGCCGAGCGTCTTGGACATCTTGCGCCCGGACTTGTCGCGGACGATGCCGTTGAAGTACACGTGGCGGAAAGGAATGCGCCGCGCGAGTTCCTCACGCGAACGCGGCGCCTCGGGAGAGGTCGGTCGGCGCACTGCCGCGCCAGGGGCGGCTCGCAGCTCGTCACCGGTGAACTCCAGGCCGGCCATGATCATGCGCGCCACCCAGAAGAAGATGATGTCCGCCCCGGTCGCGAGGGTCGTCGTCGGATAAAAGCGATCGTAGCCCGCCGCGTTCATCGCGGCGCGATCCGGCCACCCGAGCGTCGCGAAGGGCCACAGCCACGAAGACGCCCACGTATCCAGTACGTCTTCCTCCTGCTCCCAGTTTTGCGGATCGGCAGGGCCGTCGAGCGACACGTGAACCTTCGTCGGATCAGCAAGATCGGCCTCGGTGAGGCGCTCGCGGTCGATCCCCTTACGGTACCATACGGGGATACGGTGGCCCCACCAGAGTTGGCGACTGATGCACCAGTCCTGGATGTTCTCGAGCCAGTTGAGGTACACTTTACTCCAGCGTTCCGGATGGAACTGGATCAGGCCGTCGCGAACCACTTGCTTGGCCTCCTCGACACGGGGGTAGCGCAGCCACCACTGCTGCGTGAGCCGCGGCTCGATCGGCACGCCGGCGCGCTGGGAGAAGCCGACGTTGTTCTCGTAGGGCTTTTCCTCGATCAACGCGCCGCTCTCGCGCAGGAGTTCAGCGGCGCGCTTGCGGCCGGCAAAGCGCTCCAAACCCGCGAGGCCCGGACCCGCGTCAGCCGTGAGAATGCCGTCCGGCTGCAGCACATCGATGACGGGCAGCCCATGCCGCTGACCAATCTCGAAGTCGACCTTGTCATGCGCGGGCGTGACCTTCAGCACGCCGGCGGCGAAGGCTGGATCCACCGCCGCGTCGGCGAGAATCGGCAGAGCCTCGCGCTGGCCAAGCGGGCGCCAGACCTTGCGGCCGATCAGCGCGCGATACCGTTCGTCGTCCGGATGCACCGCGAGCGCAACGTCCGCCGGGATCGTCTCCGGGCGGGTCGTTTCTACCGTGAGGTGGGTGAGTTCGCCGACCGGCTCAACCAGCTCGTAGCGGAGCTTGTAGATGAATCCCTTGGTCGGCCGCATCTCGACTTCCTCGTCGGACAGCGCCGTGAGCGAAGCGGGGCACCAGTTCACCATCCGCTTGCCGCGGTAGATGTGACCCTTCGCAAACAGGTGCACGAAGGAGCTGAGCACCGCCCGGCTGTAGCCCGGATCCATCGTGAAGTGGGTGCGGTCCCAGTCGCAGGAGCAGCCGAGTTGGCGGAGCTGCCGGAGGATGATGTCGCCTTTCTCGCTGCGCCAGTCCCAGACGCGGGCCAGGAATGCGTCGCGTCCGAGATCTCGGCGGGTCTTGCCCTCCTCCTTCTTGAGGTGCTTCTCGACCATCGTCTGCGTGGCGATGCCGGCGTGGTCGGTGCCGGGGATCCAGCAGGCCGACTTGCCGTCCAAGCGCGCGCGGCGGACCAGCGCATCTTGTAGCGTATTGTTCAGCACGTGACCCATGTGCAGGATCCCGGTGACGTTCGGCGGCGGGATAACGATCGTGTACGACTCGCGGTCGGCGCGGGGCTGGCCCGCAAAGCACTTAGCCTGAAGCCAGGCGGCGTACCAACGTTCCTCAACCTCGCGTGCTTCGTAGCTCTTGGTGATCTCGGGCATGGGCTTGGACGGGTGAACCCGCAAGAAAACCCTGCCGAGGGGGCCGAGGCAAGCGACAAGCGGGAGCCAAACTTGGGCGTTGAAGGGGGTCGGGCTACCCCACGATGATGCCCCTCGTCCTTGCCCGGGACGTCTCATGATCGGACGCATCCATAAGCACGCCCGCGAACGCCTGAACTTTGTCGGCGAGGTGCCCGTGCCGCAGCGCCTCACGGCCTGCAAGGCGTTCCTGCGGCTGGAGGGCGCGATGATCCGGATGCGGCACGAAGCCGGCGAGTCCGGCATGGCCACCGCCCGCGCCCGCGCCGCGATGGTGGACCTGATGCTGTCCCACCTGTTCGATTACGCGGTCGCTTCCTACGAGCGCGCCCATGGGCCCCTGCCCATTCCCGTCGCCCTCGTTGCCCAAGGCGGCTACGGGCGCTCCGAACTCAGCCCCCTCAGCGACATCGACGTCCTCTTTCTTTTTCCCTCCAAGGCCAAACCCGCCGTGATCAAGCCGGTCCAGGAGCATCTCAGCAACGAGATCCTCTACGTGCTGTGGGACTGCGGGCTGAAGGTCGGGCACGCCATGCGGACTGTCGACGAGACCTTCGCCGAGGCCCGGAAGGACATGCAGACCAAGACGGCGCTGCTGGAGTCGCGCCTCGTCGCGGGCACCACCGCGCTGTACGACGCCTTCGCCACCGCCTATCGCGCGTTCTACTCGGAGGAAGATCCCAAGGGCTACATCGCGGTCCGCCTCCAAGATCAGGCGGCGCGTCGAGGGAAGTACGGAGACACCGTGTTCCTGCAAGAGCCTGAGATCAAAAATGGCGTCGGCGGCCTCCGCGACTTCCAGAACGCCCTGTGGATGGCGCGCGTGAAGCTCGGCATCACCGCGATCGATGAACTGGCCGCGCAGTCGTACCTGCAGCGTAACGAAGCGCGCGACTTCCAGCGGGCCTACGACTTCCTGCTGCGTGTCCGCAACGAGCTGCACTTTCAGAGCAAGCGCCCGACCGACCTGCTCACCCTCGATATCCAGCCCAAGATCGCGCTCGGACTCGGGTACACGCACCACGACATGCTCGGCCGAGTGGAGCAGTTCATGCGCGACTACTACCGCGCCGCGCAGACGATCCACCGCGTCGCCAAGCTGATCGAGAACCGCCTCGCGCTGACCCTCGAGGCGCCAGACCAGAACCGCATCTCGTTCCGCGATCTCATCCGCGCGCGCAAGCTGGAGCGCACCAAGCGCATCGACGGCTTCATTCTCCGCGGCAGCGAACTCGCGCCCGAAACCAGCGACGTCTTCCGCCGCGACCCGGCGCGCCTGATCCGCGTTTTCCGCCACTGCCAGCAACTGGGCGCCCAGCCCGACTTCGCCCTGCAGGGCCAAATCCGCGAGTCGCTTCCCCTGCTCACCCGCCAAGTACAACGCTCGCCGGACGCCTGCATCTCTTTCCGGGCCATCCTCGAGGAGGCGGGCGCCGTATTCCCGACCCTCTCGCTGATGCACGAGCTCGGCGTGCTCGGTCGCTTCATTCCGGAATTCGACGAACTCACCTGCCTGGTGCAGCACGAGTTCTATCACCGGTACACCGCAGACATCCACACGCTCCACGCGATCCGCGAGCTCGACCACATCTTCACGGACGCGTCGCCGCTCAGCCAGAAGTACCGCGCCACGCTGCACGAGACGGGCTCCCCGACCCTTCTTTACCTGATCCTCCTGCTGCACGACATCGGCAAGGCACGGGGTATCAAGGGTCACGCGGAAAGCGGCGTCGCCATCGCCGCGCCCATCCTCGAACGCCTCGGCATCGACCCCTCCAGCCGCGAGGTGGTCAGCTTCATCATCCGGCAGCACCTTTTGATGACGCGCTTCTGGCAGAAGCGCGACGTCGATGACCCAGCCACCGCCGCGGCGTTCGCGGAGGCGGTCATCGACACCGAGCGCCTGCGGTATCTTTACGTCCACACGTTCTGCGACGCACGGGGCACGGCGGCGGGGCTCTGGAACAGCTACAAGGATACCCTCCACAGCCAGCTCTACCAGGTCACCCTCGACCACTTCATCCACGGTGCGGCCCTCGCCACCCGCCATTCGGAACGCCGCCAGCGTACCCTTGAAGAACTGCTCGCGCGCGGGATCCCGGACGTCAGCGGCACAGAGATCCGGGCGCACTTTGACCGCCTGCCCGAGCGCTATTTTCTGCACACCGACGGCGCGGACGTCGCCCTCCACATCCGGATGGTCCACCGCCTGCTCCACGCTGCCTTTGAGGAGGGCGCGGCCTGCTCCCTGCAACCGGTGATCGACTGGAAGGACGATCTCAATCGATCGCTCACGCTCGTCAACGTAGTGACCTGGGACCGACCGGGCCTCTTCTACAAACTCGCCGGTGCGCTGAGCGTCGCCGGCCTCTCAATCCTAAGCGCCAAGGTCCACTCACGCGCCGACCACGTGGCAATCGACACGTTCCACGTCGTCGAGCCGGGTCGCGGCGTAGTCCAGAGTGCATCGGCCCTCGAAGCCTTCGCCCGCAGTGTCGACGTTGCGCTAGTCCAGAACAAGGATCTCTACCCGGACATGGTGGCGCAGGCCCGCAAGCTGGCCGCTGCGTCGCGGTTCAGCGCCGCCGCGAAGTCCGGAGAGGCCCTGCACGCGTCGTTCCCCTCGACGGTCGAAGTGTACCACGACGCCACGATGGCGCGGACGATCGTGGAGGTGCAGGCGCGGGATGAGATCGGACTGCTGTTCCGTCTCGCCAAGGTGATCAGCGACCAAGGTTTAGACATCTCGTTCGCGCGTATCGGGACCGAACGCGGCGTGGCCATCGATACCTTCTATATCGAAGACGACGCCCACCAACCCGTCGCCGATCCCGGCCGCCTTCAGACCCTGCAAGCTGCGCTCGCGCAGGCCATCGCGCCGCTTGAGCCCGCGAATCCAGGCGCGGAGGCGCCCATGGCCGCGATGGCTGCTCCGGCGCCACGCGCACCTGTCTGAAGCTAGGCGCGCAAGGCCTCGCCAAGCTCGCCGAGTAACCGCGGAACGGCCAACCACGGGTCCTCGCTCGACTCGTACTCCAAGGCGACCCAGCCCTGATAGCCACCCTCCCGGAGGAGTCGCGCGAGGCGACGAAAATCCGCCGGACGACCCGCCACACCTTGGCGCGCGTGCGTGAGGTCCGCTTTGATCTGCACGTTGACCGCATACGGCACGCACTCCGCGAAGTCGCGGTAGGGATCGTCCGTGCGGAAGTTGCCGGAATCGAGGTTCACGCCGACCCAGGGACTGCGTACCGCCCGGACCATCGGCAGCAAGGTGGAAGCACTGCCAATCGAATCATGATTCTCCAGTCCGAGAAAGATTCCGCGGCGGCCGGCATAGTCACCGCATTCCTCGAGGGCCGAGATCACATCGCGATCCGCCGCCTCACGCGGCTGCTCATTCGTCACCCCGGCGAAGACGCGGACATGCGGGGCGCCGAGCAAGGCGGCCCAGTCAATCCAGCGCTTGGTCTGCGCGATCTCGGCTTCCCGACGTGGCCCGGCCGGATGGGAGAAGTTGTTCCCGATCGCCGTGCCACTCACGCTCACACCGCGCAGGAAGCAATGGCGGCGCAGCGCGACGGCCGCCGCGTCTCCCTCATCCGCGACGAAGTAGCTGGTCAGCTCGGCACCCTCACAGCCGTGCTCGGCGCAGAAGTCGACGAACCGGGACAGGTCAATCGCCCGACCGGCCGGGACCCGCGCATTGGGACGGCCGCGCACGACCGGAAAGTAGTCGCGAAACGAATACGCCGCGAGACTGAGCCGGAGGCGCGGTGAGCCCGAGCGGGCAAACCCGGCGCGGGCGGCAGCCGGTGCGCCAGCGGACGTCTCGGCGGACAGCCGCGCGACGGGCAGCGCGGCCAGTGCCGCCCACCCGGCCAAATTCAGAAACTCCCGGCGCGTGGCACCCGGGCGCGCGAGGGTCTCTGCACTCACGACGAGGTCGCCGGGGCGGCGGGAACACTGCGGCCAAACTCCTTCAGGATCGCGTCGATCTTCGCCACCTTCTCCGCCAGGGGCCCCGCTGGGTGTAACCCGGCATGCCGCACCGTGCCGTCCGGCGCGATGATCGCCACGTAAGGAATGCCCGAGATGCCGTAGTCGGGATTGAAGACCTCTTCCTTGCTGAAGGCCACGGTCCAGTTCATCTGCTTCGCCTTCATGAAATCGGGCATGAGGGCCATCTCCTTCTCTGGATTACCCTTGGTGTCGACACGGCCGCCTTCCAGGCCGGCGACAAAACCCTGCAGGCTGGTGACTCCAATGACGACGACGTCGGCACCGCGGTAGTGATCGACCAAGGCGCGGACGTTGGGAAACGAGGCAATGCACGGACCGCACCACGTGGCCCAGAAATCCAACACCACGACCTTGCCGCGCAGCTCGGAAAGGGTCTTGGGCCCCTCATCGCTGCGCCACGTGAAATTCAGTTCGGGGGCCGCACGGCCCACCAATCCCGCTTGGGTCGCCTCCGCCTTCGCGGCGCGCTCCATTTGACCAATCAGGCGCTCACCATTCGTGGCCGCCTTCGTGCCCGGGTAGCCCGCAATCAGGTCCTTGAGCAGCGCGACCGCCGCCGCCTCATCATCCAGCACCTGCGCAAAGAACGCCCCCTTCATGAAGAGGATCTGCGCCACTTCCTCCGACTTGTCGCCGGCGTACTTGGCCAGCAGGCGATCGAACTCCGCGATCTCCACCGCGAGCTCCGTCGCGCTCTTCTGGCCCGCCCGAACTTTGGTCATGATGCGCGCGCGCAGGTCGTTCAGCTCGGAAGCAGGCGTCACCGCGGCCGGCTGGGTCGGCGCAGTCGCCGGAGCCGCGGTTTGGGCGACGAGAGGAAGCGCCGGAAGGAGGACGCCAAGGAAAACGGAGGCAAGGCGAAGGGAGGGGCTCATGATGGGGAAAGGCTGCGAGGCTGTCGAAACACCCACGGAAGCGCAAGCCACGGGAGAGGCGGACCAGCCCCGGCGCCGACCCTTTCGACTGGCGATCGCGGTCGATCCCCGATGACCTCGGGCGCGGCCACCGGAGTGGCCTTCGAACCGCCCCCATGCTCCCGCCTCTTCCCGAAGCCTGGCACCCCCTCCTGCACGCCGCGATGCAGGCTCCATCCTTTCGGGCTCTTGAAGCATTCCTCGCGGCTGAGGCGGCCGAAGGTCAGATTGTTCTCCCGCCTCCCGCCTTACGGTTTCGCGCCCTCGAGTTGACACCTCCGGACGCCGTCCGTGTCGTCCTGCTCGGCCAAGATCCCTATCCCACCCCGGGCGATGCACACGGGCTGTGTTTCTCCGTCACGCCGGACCGGCGCACGCCACGCTCGCTCCGCAACGTCTACCGCGAACTCGCCGTGGATATACCGGGTTTCCACGCTCCGGACCACGGGCATTTGGAGGCTTGGGCGCGCCGCGGACTGCTGATGCTCAACACGGTGCTGACCGTCCGAGCTCACGCCGCGAACTCGCACCGCCGTCGAGGCTGGGAGGATTTCACCGACCAGATCATCGCCGCCCTCAACGCACGTCCCGATCCGGTGGTCTTCCTGCTCTGGGGCAACGCGGCCCACGCCAAGGCCGATCTCGTCACTGCAGACCGTCACGCCATCGTCCAGGCCGCCCACCCCTCGCCACTCTCCGCCCGCCACTTTCTCGGCTGCCGCTGCTTCTCGGCGGTCAACCAACACCTCCAACGTTGGGGCCAGCCACCCTTCGACTGGAGCCTACCCGAGGTCGGTCCAGCCGAAGGCCGCTTGCTCTAGCGCATCAGCGCTCGTTGACGCGCAGCTCGAGCCAGACGATCTGCTGCGATGGATGGGGGTCCGACTGCCGGACACTGACGGCATTCTCGCCTGCCTGCAGGAATGCCGGGTCCACCTCGAAGCGCAGCGCGCGCTGCACCCCGCCGAGCCCGGTGATGTCGCGCAACTCCTGCGGGACACCGAGCGCGCGGCCGTTCACCGCTGCCTCGAGCACCGCGGCAGCGACGCCCTCGCGAGCGGCCAGACCAACCACGAGGGAAGCGCGGGGCACGTCGCCGGTGCCACCGGTGCGAACACGGAAGAGACCACCGCCTTTCGCCTCGACCGGAAGCTGAGCACCGTTCGGGAAGCCGGCCGGCACCGTATCGCGATACGTCAAGGGGTGGCGGCGAGACTGGCCAGCAATCGCCTTGGCCGAGAGCCCGAAGTGGATCAGCCGCGCGTACTCCTGCTCGCTCACGGGGCGCGTCTGACTGTCCATCCAATTGAAGAGGTAAAGATTGTCTGCCCCACGTTCGCGGGCGGCGGCGGCGAAGCCGCGCAGGGAAGCGAGGTCATTGGGTACGGACTTACCGGTCGGCCAAGCCCGTAGGTTGTGTTCAATTCCGGGAATGACGAGGACGCGCGCGGCATCCACGCCGAGGCGCTCGCGCCACAGTTCGACGGGGATATCGAGGTCTGAGGTGGACCAGAACGGGCAAGGAATGAGCCAATCCACCAAGCCCTCGCGCGCCCAGGCGAGCGCATCCATCCCGAGCCCAGCCGCGGCATCCGGGTGAGCCGGAATCCGCACGGCGAGCAGGATCCGGCGCCCCCGCTTTTCGGACCACTCCCGGCGCAGCGCATCGACCTCGCGCATGAAGGCGGTGAGGACATGTTTCTCCTCCGCTTCGCGTCCGGGAGTGAGGTGATACCCGAACCGCATCCAGTCGATCTCGAAGCCATCCGGCTCGTAACGTTCAAACAGCTCGCGCAGGAAACCCATCTGATGCTCCCGCACCTCGGGATGGACGTAGTTAAGCGCCTGATTGGTCCAAGGCGTTGTCGGCCCCTCCGGCATCCGTCGCAGGTGGGGATGCTTGCGCCAGAACTCCGAATGCAGGTAGCTCTTCGGATCGTCGGCCGCGTGAACATCATTCATGCGCATCGAAATCCACGGCGAGATTCCATGCCGGCGGGCGCGCTCGATCCACCGGAGGTAAGGATCGATTCCAGCGTGATCGAGTCGAAGCGCGTTCCGCGGCCAGAGACCCTGCGGGACCACGCCATCGACCGGCTCCCAAATTGCATCGCGGGTCCGGCTGCGCACGCTCGAGCGCATCGAGTTGGGATTCAGGAAGAGGTGGGTGACAGCCCCCCCTGCGTAGGCGTCGACCCACGCGTCCACCCCCTCCCGGGTCATCTCCGACTCCGGACGGGAGCCGAAGAAGTGACTGTTATCTTCGTTGATGATCAGCAAGTCGCGCGGACGGGCCGCACTGGCCTCGGCGGCCCAGAGCACCGGGTATGCACCGACAATCCAAACGAGGAACAGGGCACGAAATGGGGCCAGCATGGGAGAAAAAGTCGCCGAGAGTTTCTTCGGCGGTTGCGAATGGCAACCGGAAGAATTCTGTTCCTTACACCGCCTCAAACGATGATCGATTGCATCTCCCCCGCGGCGTCGGGTTTCAGACGAGGATTGACCCCGCGAAAGGACCCGAAAGTCTCCGAGGGTCACTCGCCCGTCCCCCTCATCCCCCGGCCGGTGATCCTTTCTCAGTTTCATGCCCATTTCCCACCCTGCCCGAGCAACAGGGTCTGACTCGATGGAACCGCGTCCCCTCGACATGACGAAGCGGCTGCTGCTTGCCGCCGCCACTCTCATTGTCGCGGTGACTGCGACAATGAAGGTAGCGCCGGAGCGGCACTCGCAGGCGCCCGAGGCGGTGATCGCTCAGGCCAAGCCGCCGCCGCGGGAGTGGGTACAGGAGACCCTGCCTTTCCACCGCGAACGCTGGCTCTCTCCCGAGGGATACACTCGCTCCGTTCACTGCAGCATGGTTTCGCTGCTGCCGGACGGCGATCTGATCGCGGCGTGGTATGGTGGCCAACGCGAGGGTTCCGGAGATGTCGCGGTCTTCACGGCGCGGTGGAACGCCGGGGACGATGCGTGGTCGCCGCCGCAGCGCGTGATCGACCGTGCTCAAGCGGAGTTTGAGCTGGACCGGCCGGTGAAGAAGCTCGGCAACACCGTGGTCTTTCCGGATCAGCATGGGACGCTGTGGATGGTCTATGTGAGCGTCATGGTGGGCGGATGGTCCGGATGCTCGCTCAACATCAAGGCGTCGTTGGATAACGGCCAAACCTGGGGGGAGAGCCAGCGGCTTTCGCTCAATCCCTACATGAATCTGAGCAGCCTCGTGCGGAGCCGGCCGGTGTACGCCAGCGACGGGCGCATCGGCTTGCCGATCTACCACGAGATGGCACTGAAGTACCCCCAAGTGCTGTGGCTCGATCCAGAGCCGAAGGGCGGGCTCCGCAGCTATGAGCTCCGCAGCTTGCCCGCCGAGTCGGAACTGCTCCAACCAGTGCTCGTGCCCCTCGGTCAGGACCGCATGCTCATGCTCCTGCGCGACGGCCGCCCGGAGCGCACCTTGCGCACCGCGTTCTCCCGCGACAACGGCTGGACGTGGTCACCGACCGCGCAGACCTCGTTGCCTAACCCAGATGCAGCCGTGGATGCCGTACGCCTGCGCGACGGCCGCATCTTGCTCGCCTACAATGACGCGACCGCAGGCCGTGATTCCCTGCGGCTGGCGGTTTCGACCGACGCCGGGGCGACGTGGAGCCCCGGGCCCGTACTTGAACACGAGCCCAAGCGAGAATTCTCCTACCCCTCGATTATCGAGGATTCTCGAGGCCGTATCCATGTGACCTATACGTGGAGACGCGAACGGATCAAACATCTGGAGTTTAACGCCGTCTGGCTGGACCAAGCCACTGCGCAACCACGCTCGCTCGTCCAGCGATGAACCACCTTCCCTCAACGTTGCTTCACCCGATCGCGCTGACGGGCGTGATCTGGCTGACCCTGAACTGGGCGACGGCGCGGATGCGCGGACGGCCGATCGGACCGCGTCTGCAGGCCGCCTGGGGTCTCGTCTCTGTCGGTCTCCTGTTTGTTCCGATCGGATCGGTCTCGCTCGGACGCTGGGTCGAGAGCTTTTATCCAAACCCAAGCCTCGTCGGGATGGCCCTCGTCCTCACCCTCCTGTGGCGGAACCTGACCCAACGTGAACTGCTGCGGCCAGCCGACCTCCGCGCGCTCCTGACGATTGCGGCCGTGGGCGGCTCATTGCTCTATTTGAATCCTCTCTGGGGACGCGCGGTGGACTTCTACTACTTTGGATGGCGCAACGGTCCGGCGATCTGGACGATCACCGCCTTGGCGCTCTTCCTCCTGGCGGTCGGTAACCGTGCCGGCGTGGTGCTCACGGCCGCACTCGCCGCCTTTGCGGTGGGCGCCCTTGAGTCCAACAACGCCTGGGACTACGTGGTCGATCCCTTGATCTGGCTGGTGTCACTTGGCACACTTGGCCTGCAGACCGCGACCGCTATCCGACGGCGCTGGACCGAGGATGGAGCGCGGAAAGCCTCGGCCGAGGCGACCGGTGAACGTCGCACCGAGCCCGTGGCCAACGTGCCACGCTCCGCGCCGGCAGATCTTTGATCCCGCGTCCCGGCGATCGGGTCAGCGAACCGCGGAAGCGGCCGCGACCAATTCCAGAAAGCTGCGGGACTCAAGGCTCGCTCCGCCAATCAATCCGCCATCGATGTCGCGCTGCGCGAGCAGTTCGGGGGCGTTCGCAGGCTTCATCGAACCTCCGTACAGGATCCGAACCTTCTCCGCGGCATTCTCGCCGTAACTCTTGGTGAGCAAACTGCGAATGAACGCGTGCACCTGCTGCGCTTGTTCAGTCGTGGCAACCTTGCCCGTGCCGATGGCCCAGACGGGTTCGTAGGCGATCACGACGCTGGCAATCTGATCCTTGCCCACCCCTTCGAGACCGGCCTCGAGCTGCGTCTGGACCACTCGCAGTGTCTCGCCCGCCTCGCGCTGACCCAAGGTCTCGCCGACGCAGAGGATCGGCTTCAACTGACCTTTCAGCGAAGCGATGACCTTTTGGTTAATGAAGCTGTCCGACTCCTGAAAATACGACCGACGTTCACTGTGCCCCAAAATGACATAGCTGGCGAAGAGCGCGCGGAGCATCCCGACGGAAATCTCGCCGGTATAGGCACCGCTCGCCTCTGGGTGCACATTCTGGGCCCCGAGGCGCACGCCGGAACCTTCCAGCACGCGGCCCACGGACTCCAAGGCCGTGAACGGCGGGCAAACGACCACGTCGACCTCGGTCTGCTTGCCGGCGGCCGCGACGATCTCCTGCACCAAGGCCACTCCATCGGCCGAGGTCTTGTTCATCTTCCAGTTGCCAGCGATGAGTTTCTTGCGGAGCGGTGACATGGTGGGAAAAGCGTGAGAGGAACGAATCAGGACTCGAGAAACTGGACGCCGGGGAGCACCTTGCCCTCGAGGAACTCGAGGCTGGCTCCACCACCGGTCGAGCAGTGGCTGACCTTGTCTGCGACCTTGAACTTCTTCGCGGCGGTCGCGGTGTCGCCTCCGCCCACTACCGTGGTTGCGCCCAGCGCCGTGGCTTCCGCGATGGCCGCAGCCATCGCCTTGGTGGCCCCGGCAAACGCGTCGAACTCGAACACGCCGGCCGGGCCGTTCCACACGATCGTTCGGGAGCGCAGGATCGCCTCGCGATACAGCGCGATCGACTTCGGACCCGCGTCGAGTCCCATCCATCCGGCCGGGATGCCGGTCTCGTCGCTGGCAGGACGCGTGGCGGCGTCGGGCGCAAAGCGATCCGCCGCGACGTAGTCGACGGGGAACGTCAGCCGCACGCCGCGCTCTTTCGCCTTGGCAACGAGTTCAGGGACCAGCTTAGCGCCCTCCTCGTCGAACAGGCTCGTGCCGATTTCCATACCGTGCATGACCTTCTTGAACGTGTAGGCCATGCCACCGCCGATGATGACCTCGTCGGCCTTCTCCAGCAGATTCTTGATCAGGGGAATCTTGTCCGCGATCTTCGCGCCACCTAAAATGGCGAGCAATGGGCGCTGCGGATGCTCCAGCACCGCCGCGAACGCCTTCAACTCCGCCTCCATCAAAAAGCCGGCGGCTTTCTGCGGCAGGTTGACCCCGACGATCGACGAATGCGCGCGATGAGCGGTGCCGAACGCGTCGTTCACGTAGACATCCCCGAGTCGGGAGAGACTGGCGCGGAACGCGTCCACCGCCGCCTTGTCGGCCTTCAGCGACGTACCGTCCTCCAGCTTCACCTTACCCTCCTCTTCGATGTGGAAACGCAGGTTCTCCAGCAGCAGCACCTCGCCTGGACGCAATGCCGCGGCGGCCTGCTCAGTCGCCGGGCCCACGCAGTCGGACGCAAACGCGACCGGACGGCCGAGCAGCGACTGCAGTTCCGCAGCGATCGGGCGGAGCGAGAACTTCGCGATCGCCTTGCCATCGGGACGGCCCAGATGACTCGCCAGCACGACCGATGCACCCTGATCTAGGGCGTAACGAAGGGTCGGCAACGCGGCGACAATCCGCTGGTTGTTGGTGATCGCTCCCGTCACCTTGTCCTGGGGGACGTTGAAGTCGACGCGCAGAAAAACGCGCTTCCCGGCGAGAGCAAGGTCACGGATGGTCTTGAAGTGAGGCATGGCGGAACAAACGGCGCAGTCCGGGCAGGAAAAGTCCACCGCACCGGCGACGGGAAGGCCCGTGCCTCCCGCCGCCCGAAATGCGCGGAGGGGCGTCGAAGCGTCAGAGCTTCGCGGCGATCTTGCGGCTGAGGTCGACGACGCGGTTGCTGTAACCCCACTCGTTGTCGTACCAGCTCACCAGCTTGAAGAAGTTCTTATTCAGCTCGATCGAGCTGCCGGCGTCAAAGATCGACGACCGCGTGTCATGGATGAAGTCGCTGGAAACAACTTCCTCATCCGTGTATCCAAGAATACCCTTCAGGTACGTCTCCGACGCGCGCTTGAGCGCGGCCTTGATCTCCTCCAGCGACGTGTCCTTGGTCGTCCTCACGGTGAGGTCGACAACCGACACGGTCGGGACGGGAACGCGGAAGGACATGCCCGTAAGCTTGCCCTTCACTTCCGGAAGCACCAGTCCGACGGCCTTCGCGGCACCCGTGGCGGACGGGATGATGTTCTGCGCGGCGGTGCGACCACCCTTCCAATCCTTCTTGGACGGACCGTCGACCGTCTTCTGGGTCGCCGTGTAGGCGTGCACCGTGGTCATGAGTCCCTCGGCGATGCCGAAACCTTCCTTCAAAAGCACGTGGGCCACGGGAGCCAGACAGTTCGTTGTGCAGGACGCGTTCGAGATGATGCTGTGCTGGGCAACGTCGAGCTTGTCGTCGTTCACGCCGATGACGACGGTGATGTCCTCGCCCTTGGCCGGGGCCGAAATGATCACCTTCTTGGCACCGGCGGCGAGGTGGCCCTTCGCCTTTTCCGCCTCGGTGAAGAGACCGGTCGATTCGATCACCAACTGCACCCCCAGCTTGCCCCACGGGAGCTCGGCCGGCGTCTTGGCGGACACCACCAGAATGTCATGGCCGTTCACGACGAGGACGTCGTCTTCGAGCTTGTCCGGGGAGGACTTCTTCGACGACACCGTGCCGTTGAACTTCCCCTGCGAGGAGTCATACTTCAACAGGTAGGCCAGATTATCGGCGGGAACGATGTCGCCGACGGCGACGACGTTGAACGTCGAGCCGAGCAGGCCCTGTTCGACAAGCGCGCGGAACACGAGGCGGCCGATGCGGCCAAAACCATTGATAGCGACATTCACTGCCATGGGAGACTCCAGGTTCTAGGTAGGGATTTGCTGTTTCAGGTGAGACCGCGCCAAGAAGGCGCGGAGGGTTCAGATCAACACACCGCCCCTCGCGATGGCAAGGGTTTTGGCGGGTGGCCTCAGGCCTCCGTGACCCACAAGACGCAGCTAAGCGGCGGTAGGAACAGCACGTCCGAGACCACTGGTCGCATTCCCGCACTGCGTTCGCCAAAGAACTGTTCCACATCCGCCACGACACGCCAATCCCAACCAGCCACTGCCGCGTTCGGGATCGACAGGTGCACATCCTCCAATGTGGGATTCATCGCAAACAGGAGGCGACTCACCCCCGCCGAGCCATCGGCATTGTAAAGAGCGGCAACCGCCGTCGACTCCGGCAAGGAGAAGAAGCGGAAAAAACCTTCCGAGACACGCGTGTAGTGGCGGAGCAGATGACCCAGCGGGCCGCGTCGGAAGGCGACCCACGCCGCGACATAGGTATGACTCCCCGGGTAACGCAGGAGTCGATGATAATCCAGCGCGTTGAGTTCGCCGCGCTGGTAGGTGTTCGAGACTCCGTGTTTCGAGCGGAGGAAATCCTGCCCGCTCGCCAGCATCGGGATGCCCACCGACATCATCAACATCGCCACCATCAGATGGGTCCGGCGGCGGTCATTCGCCGTCGGAGCCGAGCCATCGTACTGATGGTTCTCCGTGATCACGTCGATCCAGGTGCGGTCATCGTGCGACTCGGTGTAATTCACCGTCTGGGCCGGCCATTTCGCAAAGTGCCACGGTGAACCCTTCAGGAAATACTCGCAGCTCGCTGCCGAACTTCCTCCACGCAAATAGTCGCGCGCAAAATCGCGGTATCCATCATTCCATGATGCCCATCCGGTCTCACGCAGCTCACGCGCCACGTGCCCACGGTAGCTCCACGGTTCCGCGATGAGAATGACGTCGGGCTTGACCTTCTTGAGCGCCGCTTCGACCTCCAGCAGGACATCGGCGCCCAGCAGTTCGGCGAGGTCGAAGCGGAACCCGTCGACTCCGTAGCTCCGCAGGAAGTGGGTGCAACTATCAATGATCAGTCGCCGACTCATCGCCGCTGTCGCGCGCAGGTCGTTGCCGCAACCACTCCAGTTGGTCAGGTTGCCCGCCGCGTCCTGATCAAAGTAGTACAGCTTGTCGACGAACATGAGGTGAGCCGGCTCGCCGACGTGATTGAACACGACGTCGAGGATCACCGCGATCCCCCGGGAGTGAAAGGCCGCCACGAGATCCTGAAACTCATGCACCCCGGAGGCCTGCTCCGGCTCCGTCGCGTAGGCGCTCGCAGGGGAGAAAAAGTTCGTGGTCATGTACCCCCAGTGGTACTCGTCCCCCGTCCGGGCATCGAACTCTTGGACGGGCTGTAACTCGACGCAGTTCACGCCGAGTGAGTGAAGGTAGAAGTCGCGACTCCGCACCCACGCCGCCAATCCCGCGAAGCCGCGTCGTTCCCGCGGTCCGAGCGAAATCGGCGCGCGGTGCACGAGGTCGCGAACGTGCGCCTCGGCGATCACCAGATCATGCCACGCCGGCGTCCGAAAACCATCCCGCACCGCACCAATCCAATCGTCGCGCAAGATGATGCCCGGGCCTTCCCGCCCCACCGCGGCCCGCGCATAGGGGTCGAGTACCGCACGCGAGTGATCGTAGAGGCCGAAGGCATCGTGCGGCCCGTCGAGGTGGAACCAGTAGTACCAGCCGTGCAAGTCCTCGTCGAGCGCCAGCTCCCAGGCGCCATCCCCACGCGCCTGCAGCGCATACTGTCGCGGTTCAGCGTTGCTTCCGAGTGCGCTGCTGACCACCACATCGACGCGTCGCGCGCGGGGAGCGAAGAGCCGGAAAACGGTTGCCCCTCCGCGCACCTCCGCGCCCAAGGGCGCTTCGCACCGAAGGGCAAAGAAGAAGTCTCCCGGCATCAGCGGCACCGAGCCCGCCTCTCCCGCATCCTCGCCCCATCCGATCTTCCACATCGCGGCCAAATCCAACGGGGCCGGGAGATCAAAACGAAACCGGTGCCAACCCGTACGATCAGGATCGACCGTCCGGTTGCGGTTTCCCGCTTCGTCCGTCGCCGCATTCGGAGCATCCGCAGGGACGTCCAGCCATCGGCCCGACTCCGTCACGAACTTGAAGCGCATCCACGGATGCGAGAGAAAGCCGTCCGCGCGCCACGAGCGCCGCATGACCGCCTCACCCGCGAGAAAACCAGGTTGGAGTTCCCACTCTGGTCGGCCAATCGGATCCCATCCGTTAAAATCGCCCGCCACGTAAAGGCGCCCCGCCGCCAATTCCTCCCTCAATCCGGGGTAATCACCCAGCCGCACCGCGAACGTGAGGTCACCCGTCGCATCAATGCCATAGCCGCTGGCCAAGGCGAAGAGCTCCTCCGGCTCACGCCGCACCTCCACACGTTGCGGAGCACCTCTCCCCAACAACACCAGCGGTGGCACCGCGCGCCCCCGCCAGTCATGCGCGAGCTCCACCACCCCGTGCGTAGGCGATTCAAGTCGAGCGTGAATGATCTTCCGAGCGCGGGCGGACATGAGCAGCGGCTGCAGCATCCGGCACCCAGCCGTCGGGACAAGCGCACAATTTCACCGCGCTCAGAAGGTGGCGCGATAGCTCGCCGAGAGGGTCCGTCCCGAACCCACCCGCGCGACCCGCTCCAGAAGATCCACGTCGGTCAGGTTGCGCACCGCCAGCCCCACCGTGTGCCGCGTGGTCTTCGTCGGCTCCCACGAGTAGTTCAGCGAGGTTCCGAGGAGCGTGTAGGAGGGAAATGCCAGGAAAGAGCGGTTCGAGTCGGCGTAGCTCGACACGAATCCCCCGACGTGGGTCAGCGTCCACGAGGTCATCAGGCCCTTCCAACGCCCGCGGTTCACGCTGTGCCGCACCCCCATGGCCAGAGTCTCGGCCGGCAGGCGTGTCAGGGGGCGCCCCACTTCCTCCGGCAGATCCGGCGACGCCGTGGTGATCGCCCGGGTGTGCGTCGCGCGTCCAGTGAGGATCAACGCCGGAGTGATCGCGTAGCGGACATCCAGCGTGGCACCGGAGAACCGCTCTCCTCCCGCCGCCACCAACTGCGGCTGGGTCTGGTTGGCATCCGCGATTGGATCGTCGAACAGCGGATTCCGCCGCGAGATATTCTCGTTGAGGTACCAGAATCCGAGCAGGGTGGCGGTCAGGCGGCGGCCGAGCGTCAGGGTCTTAAGCCCTCCCTCAAGACCCTTCGTCGTTTCATTACCCTGGATACGACCTGTGCGAGCATCCACCCGGGTCGAAGGCTCAAAGGCGGTGCTGGCGTTCGCGAAGAGCAGCGCCCGCCCCGGTTTGAGCTGATGATTCATCCCAGCCAGCCACGTCACTTCATCGGCGCCGTCCGAGAGGTGGGCACGGGGCGCGCCGGGCCGACGATCTTCCACTTCCAACTGCACCGCATCCCGCCGCAGGCCCGCGGTGACCACGGTTCGTCCCTGCGCCAGCGCCATGCGCTCCGTGATCGCCAACGCCGTGTAGGTGGCCAACTCGGAGCGATCGGTGATCAGGCGACGATAGGTCTCCGGGCCAAACGGGGGGCGAAAATAATCCGGTTGCTCCGGATCAAACCGCCGCACGGTCGCGGGCAGGGCCGCCCGCTCCACTGCATCCAGCCCACGCTGCGTGCGCGCGCTGTCCGCCCGCGAGGCCTGCAGCGAGACGAGGAGCTTATGATCCGTCCGGCCGCTGGAGAACCGCGTGGTGACTTCCACGCCTCCATTCAAGGCTTCCCATGGCTGCTCCGCGTGCTGCGGCTCCCGCGTCCCCGCAAAGACCCGCTCGTCCAGGAGGAACTCGCCTTTCGTGAAGCGATCTTCGACCAAAGAACGCCAGAACCACTGGGCACCGGCCCGCACGCTGACGTTCCGATTCACCTGCGCCTCAAGCTGCGCGCTCGCACTCGCCACCTGCTTACGAATGTTACCCTCTGGACCATTCACGTGGAGGTACGCGAGGGGCAGATAGGGACCCAGCACCGGAGCGCCGCGGGTCGCGCGATACTCAGGGATACCCGAACCGGGATTCGCATCGGTATCGGTGTAGTCGAACTGGAACAATGTGCTCGCCGCCGCCGAGTGCTTGAGGGTCACCGCACCGCTGAAAAGGCGCTGGCGGTTCACCGCAAACGCCTCGGGGCCCGCACGCTCGCGCCACCCCAGCATCCAGCGCTGCCACGATTTACGGGCCACCAGCGGCGCGTTGTGCTCCACGCTGGCGACGCGCTCGCGGGCACTCGTGGCGGTCAGTAGGACCCGGCTCTGGCGGCGGGCGCGGGGGCGCTCCGTCACGAAGTTTTCAATGCCGCCCGGAGCAGCCTTTCCGGTAACGGGGGTCAGCGGGCCCTGAATGCGCTCCCCGCTCTCGGCATTGAGCACTTCCGGCACGCCAAGCTGAATGAATCCGTTGCGCAGGCGCGGGGTGGGAAACCCGCGCAGGTTCAAACGGCTCAGTCCGGCCACCAAGTCAGCCGGCGAGGGCGCCGCGATCCGGCTTAGCTCGAGGTTAAGATCGCCCACCGCCTCGGTCTCCTCCATGGCCGCAGCGACAAGGTCATTTGAAAAGGGCGGATCGGACAACTCAGCCTCCTGCGCACCCATCCCGGTCTCGTCGTAACCGTCCAAGTCACGTCGCGCATCCACCGCCACCGGATCCAAATTGATCGGATCGTCCGGCCGCGCCACTTGGCCGGCGAGTCGGCCCGCGCCCACGACTACGAGTAGAGCCGGGAGGAGCAGGCGAAGTGTCCGGTAAGAAACCGTCATCGCCTCGATTGAACGCGAAGGTCCGATCTTGCCCAGCCGATTCCGCCGGCACGCTCTCGAAATCGAAAATCCCTGTTGACGCCCGTCAGCCGCAGGGTTTCTCCTCGTCCTTCGTTTCTCGGCAAGATAGCTCAGTTGGTAGAGCAGAGGACTGAAAATCCTCGTGTCCCCGGTTCGATTCCGGGTCTTGCCACCACTTGTTCGCCGCCAGCCCTGCTCGAAGTCGCTCGCTGGCCGGCCTTCCGGGAGGTCCCGATTCCGGGATCCGCCTGCACCTCAGGTACCTCCCCTCGCCGACGTCGCGATTCCGACCGCCATTCGAGCCTTCACCCGGAGCGCTTCGTCGGCTAACCCTTGCCGCATGCGCATCCTGATCACCGGCGCCGCAGGCTTTGTCGGCACCTCTCTCGCCAGCGCGTTGCGCGCCGCAATCCCGGCGGTGGATCTGATCGGGATCGATAACCTCAGCCGGCCCGGAAGCGAAGCCAACCGCTCCGCGCTGCGGACACTCGGGGTCCGGCTCATCCACGGCGATCTTCGTCTCGCCAGTGATGTGGAAGCCCTACCGACGGTCGATTGGGTGATCGATGCCGCCGCCAATCCCAGCGTCCTCGCGGGTATCGATGGGCGGGCCACCTCTCGACAACTGGTTGAACACAATCTCGGTGGGACGCTGCACCTCCTCGAGTACTGCCGCCAGCAGCGGGCCGGACTCATCCTCCTCAGCACCAGCCGCGTCTACTCCATCCGCGCCCTCGCCGCGCTGCCGGTTACCGCAGAGAAGGGAGCGTTTCGCTGGAATGCCAGCGTACCCGCAGCATCGGTCAGCGGGGCGTCTGAACACGGGATTCGCGAGGACTTCTCCACGGAGGCCCCCGTCTCCCTGTACGGGGCCACAAAACTAGCCAGTGAAACTCTGGCACTGGAGTACGGCGAGGCCTTCGGCTTCCCGGTCTGGATCAATCGGTGCGGCGTGCTCGCTGGCGCGGGGCAGTTCGGTCGCGCCGACCAAGGGATCTTTGCCTACTGGATCAACCGCCACCTCCGACGCCGCCCGCTCCGGTACATTGGGTTCGGCGGGCACGGGTTCCAGGTCCGTGACTGCCTGCACCCGGCAGACCTCGCCCAGTTGGTCCATCTCCAGCTGACCTCCTCCACCGACGCACCCTCGACGGCATCTCGCGTCTTCCACGTCAGCGGAGGTCTCGCCTCCGGTCGCTCCCTGCGCCAGTTGACTGCGTGGTGCGACGACCGCTTCGGTCCACACACCGTGACCGAGGATCCAGCCCCCCGTCCGTACGATCTTCCTTGGATCGTGCTCGATGCGCGTCGCGCCGAGTCTCGGTGGCGGTGGCGCCCGACCCGAGGCCCCGAACAGATTTTTCAGGAGATCGCTGAGCATGCCGAGCGACACCCAGACTGGATCGAGCGCTCCGAAGGCTGATAACGCCACTCGACAGCTAAAGCGTCTGACCAGCAAAGACTTGGTCGGCGGATGATTTTGGCCTGACCGGTTTTCGGGGCTCGACCGATCTTGGGGCAATCACTCACTGTAGATCCGGCCGTAGCGCGACAGCGGTCAGGGCGACACGGAAACTTTACGTTCCGCCGGACTTCCAGACTCGACGCGACACGCCTGATTCCGTTTTTACCGGAAGCTTAGACTTTTTCTCCAATCCGACTTTCCTTCCCTTCGCCTACACCATGAATCCAACCCACGCTCTCCGCACGGCCAAGGCCGGCTGGTTTGCCCTGCTCGGCCTCGCAGCGGCCCTTTTCGCCGCTCCGGGCCTGATTGCCCAAGGTGTCACCACCGCCGGCATCGGCGGTTTTGTCACCGACAAAGCCAATAACCCCGTCTCCGGGGCTTCCGTGACTGTGACTCACCAGCCGTCCGGCACGGTGGCGACGACCCTGACCCGTGCAAACGGTCAGTACTCCGTCTCCGGCCTGCGCGTCGGCGGTCCCTACAGCGTGAAGGTCTCGTCATCAACGATCTCCGCCGCAGAGAAAGGCGACATCTTCCTCGAGCTCGGTGCCAACGCAGACATCTCCTTCGTTGTCGCCTCCGATGTCGTCGTCCTCGAGGCCGTGAGCGTGTCGGCCGACAAGGACCTGACCTTCGGCACCGGCAAGATGGGCACGGGAAGCAGCTTTGACGAAGACGCGATCGCCAACACCGCGACGGTCCGCAACAGCGTGCAGGACGTGGCCCGTCTCGATTCGCGCATGTTCCTCGGTTCGCTCGACCAAGGCGGCCAGCTCAGCGCCCAAGGCCAGAACTTCCGCTACAATTCGTTCCTCATCGACGGCGTCCAGGCCGGCGACCCATTCGGCCTCAATTCCAACGGATTCTCGTCTCTGGCCAGCCCGGTTCCGCTCGATGCCCTCGAAACCCTGAGCATCCAGCTCTCTCCCTACGACGTCCGCTACGCCGGCTTCACCGGCGCCGTCATCAACGCGGTGATCCGTTCCGGCACCAACAAGTACCGGGGCAGCGTGTACTACCGCATGAGTAACGAGAACCTCCGCGCCAAGAATCCCCTCACCGGCGTGAAGGAAGCCTTCGACGAGAAGAACTTCGGCACGACCTTCAGCGGTCCGATCATCAAGAACAAACTCTTCTTCTCGTTCTCCTACGACAAGCTGGAGCGTGAAACGGTCCCGCCGCAGGCGACGTTCGTCCCCGATGCCGCCGGACTGGCCGCGATCGATTCGATCATCGCCCGCGTGAAGTCGCAGAACTACGACCCGGGCACCCTCTCCGGCCCGAGCACCAACCTGCAGGAGCAGGAAACCTACATCGGCAAGATCGACTGGAATATCTCCCGCGATCACCGTCTGGCCGCCACCTACCGCCGCAACTACGGCCAGAATACGAGCTTCGCGAACTACAGCAGCACGACCGCCACGTCGCTGAGCAATCACTGGTTCGACCAACCGCGCAACACGGATAGCTACACCGCGCAGCTCAACAGCCAGTGGACCCCCGACTTCCGCACGGAAGCCACGGTGTCGATGACCGACTACGACGGTACGCCCGCCAATCGCGGCACGCCGTTCCCCATGGTCCGCGTCGAGGGCCTGACCGGCCGTCGTCTCGATACCGGCGCCACGATCACCAGCGGTGCGATCATCTTCGGTACCGAAAACAGCCGTCAGCTGAACCGCCTCACCAGCAAGGAAAAGCAGTTCAAGCTCTCCGGCGACTACACCTTCGGCGACCACACCTTCACGGTGGGCGGCGAGCAGATCACCACCGACTACTCGAACGCTTTCGTGCAAAACACGATGGGCAACTACACGTTCGCCTCGCCCGCGACCTTCCTCGCTGGCACCCCGCCGACGAACTTTATCCTCCAGAAGCCCTACCCTGGGTTCTCGATCAACGACGCCATCGCCAATTGGAGCTACACGGCTCTGGCCGGCTTCGTGCAAGACACGTGGCGTCCGAATCCGCAACTGACGGTCATGGCCGGTATCCGTTTCGACCTGCCCGTGGTGGACGAGGCTCCCCCGATCGCCCCGGGCTTTGCCACGGCAGGCTTCGTCGACTCGAAGGGCATCCCGATCACCCGCAACAACACCACCAACGACGGCAACCCGACCTACGCTCCGCGCCTTGGCTTCACGTACGAGATGGAGACCCAGCGCAAGACCCAGGTCCGCGGCGGCTTCGGACTCTTCCAAGGCCGTAACCCGGCCGTGTGGCTGTCGAACGCCTTCTCGAATGCCGGCGCGGTCTACAACTACACCGCGGCCGTCGCCGAGCGTCCGCTCATCACGTTCAACCCGAACGCGGCCACGCAGTCCGTCCCCGGCACCGCCAATCCGCCCCCCAACGTCAACATCACCGATCCTAGCTTCCGTCAGCCCGCGCTGTGGAAGAGCAATATCGCGATCGACCACCAGCTGCCGTGGTTGGATACGACCCTGACGGTGGAGTATTACTACCACGACGTCGATGTCGGCCTGAACACCGAGTTCCTGAACTACCGTCAGGCCAACGACGGCGACGGCACCGGCCTCGCTCCCGACGGCCGCCTGCGCTTCGGCTCGGCCGCCAGCATCGTCAGCTCGACCAGCGGCAACATCGCCGGTCGTCGTCGCGTCTCGAACTTCGCCGACGTGCTCTACCTCACGAACACCGACAAGGGCGAGGCCAGCGGCGTCACGATCAGCCTGAGCCGCCCGATGAAGAACAACTGGGCCTGGTCCGCCTCGTGGACCAACGGCAACGCGACCGAGGTCAGCCCGATGACGTCCTCCGTGGCGCTGTCGAACTACTCGAACCGCGCGGTGTTCAATCCGAACGAGAACACCGATTCCGTCTCGAACACGAACATCAAGGATACCGTCGTGCTGTCGATCACGCGGCGCTTCGAGTTCGTCAAGAACGCCCCGACGACCGTGAACCTCAGCTACATCGGCCGCACCGGCCGTCCGTACTCGTGGGTCTTCTACGGTGACGCGAACGGAGACGGCCTGACCTTCAACGACCTGCTCTACGTCCCGACGGGTCCGGATGATACGCGCGTGGCGTGGGCCGACACCGCTCAGCGCGATGCGTTCTTCCGCTTCGTCGAGACCACGTCCCTCAAGGACTTCAAGGGCTCCAATCCCGCGCGTAACTCCGAAACGTCCCCGTGGCTGCAGACGGTCGACCTGAAGCTCACCCAGCAGATCCCGCTCTTCAAGTCGGTCCGCGCCGAGGTTTTCGCGAACATCCTGAACTTCGCGAACCTCTTCGACAGCGACTGGGGCATCCAAGAGGAGGTTCCGTTCTCCTACCGCCGCGCGGTCGCCGGAGCGACCCTCAATCCGACCGCGAACAACGGCAAGGGCCAGTGGAACTACGTCTTCAACTCCACCACGCTTAATGGCGTGCCGGTGACGGTAGACGAGACCCCGGTGTCGCGCTGGCAGGCCCAGATCGGCATGCGGATTAAGTTCTAATCCGGTCCCGCACTTCGGACCTTTCGGCGGCCGCGGGTTTACCTGCGGCCGCCTTTTTTGTGCCCGTAGACACGCCCACGGCGCACACCCGGCCATCACCCCGTCGTTCTCACGGGTTGCGTCCGTCCGCAAAGGGGGTTTACCTCCGTACTAACGTCCGCCGCGCATGAACTCCTGTCTCTACGAGTGCCAAGTCATGCACGCCCGCTTCTCCCCCCGGCGACACGCCTTCAGCTACCGCATTTTTCTCTTCGCGATCGATCTGGATGAGCTTGCCGCGCTGGACCACCGTCTGAGCCTGTTTTCCAGCGAGGGACACGCACTTTACTCCTTTCGCGACGCCGACTTCCTCCCGACCAACCAGCCCGCCGGCGCCCCCCTCAAGGCCCGCGTCCAAGCCGTCCTACAGCAACATGGGGTCGATCTCTCCGGCGGGCGCGTCGTCCTGATCACCCTGCCCCGCGTCGCCGGCTTCCTCTTCAATCCCGTCTCATTCTACTTCTGCTTCGATCGCACCGGCGAACCCGTCGCCGCGATCCCGGAAGTCACCAACACCTTCCGCGAGATGAAGCCGTTCTTCCTCGGCCCCTCCACCCGCGACGAGGCCGGGCGCTTTCACCTCAGGGTACCCAAGCACTTCTACGTCTCACCCTTTTCCGACGTGGACGTGGCCTTCGACTTCCTCCTTCCGGTACCGGACAGCGCGATGGCGATCCAGATCGACGACTACATCGGCGAGGAGCGTACCCTGACCAGCCGCCTGACCGGGTCGGCGCGGCCCTTGACGGACTCGCGTCTCGCGTGGTTTACGGTTCTCTATCCCCTGATCACCCTCCGCATCATCACCCTCATCCATTGGCATGCCCTACGCCTGTTCCTGAAGTCCGTTCCTTGGTTCCGTAAGTCCGCCCGCGCCGCGGACCAGCGCGACTTGCTCCGTCCTCACTCCTCGATTCTCCAGCCTAAGGCATCCGACGCATGAGAGCTCCCGCCCCTTGTCGCGCCTACCTAAAAAACCCGTTGGGCTCCGGGACGCCAGGCTCGCCATCACCCCGGAGTCACCACCGATCCATCGCTCGCGGCGCCGGTCGAGTCGAAACGCCAACGCGCGGCGTTCCCCCCGGAGCATCTCACAGACTTTCGATCGTCTCTTCACGCCTCCTTCACGGAAAGTCGGCTAATCTGCCAAGGTCTCATGCGCGCTGCACCTTTCCGTGATTCTGTTAGTTCTGCCGCGATTCTACTAGCTCTCGCCAGCCCAGACCGCCCTGCCACGCTTCCTTGATTACCCAGCCTACGACGTCCGACGCATGAGCGACTCCTCTCCCGTTTCTTCCAGCCCCTCCGACGCCTCGGACTTCAGCCCCCCGGCAAGCCCGTCGTTCCACCGGCGGCTCGTGCTCAACTCCTTCGGCGCGATGCCGCGCGGTCGCCTGCGAATTGAGTTGCCGGAGGGCGGTCACGTCGACTGCGGCGAACCCGGCGAACCGGTCGCTCCCGACCTTCCCCTGGGCCTGTCCGCCATCGCCACGCTGCGCGTGCGCCGCGAGAGCTTCTTCCGTCGCTGCGTCCTCGCCGGCGATATCGGCTTCGCGGAGTCGTTTATCGACGGCGACTGGGAAACACCCGACCTGCCGTCGGTGCTCGCGTGGTTCATGCTCAATGTTGAACACGCCCCCACGCTCTCCGGCTCGACGGCCGGGCGCGCCCGCGCCTGGGGACTAAACCTGCTGCGCTTCGCCCACCGCATCGAGCACCTCCTCCAGCCGAACTCGCGCCGCACCGCCCGACGCAACATCGCTCGGCACTACGATCTCTCCAACGACTTCTTTGCCTTGTTCCTCGACGAGTCCATGATGTATTCGTCCGCTCGCTACGCAAACGAAGCCACCACCCTGGCGGACGCGCAGCGGGAGAAAAACGAGGCTCTCTGCCGTAGCCTGCAGCTTTCCCCCTCCGATCACGTGCTCGAGATCGGCACCGGCTGGGGCGGCTGGGCCCTCCACGCTGCCACCCACCATGGTTGCCGCGTAACGTCCCTGACCATTTCGCAGCAGCAGTACGATCTCGCGCGCCGCCGGATCGCTGCCGCCGGACTGGAGTCACGCATCGAGGTGCGGCTCCAAGACTACCGGGACATCGAGGGACAGTTCGATAAGATCGTCTCGATCGAGATGATGGAGGCAATCGGCCACGCGTACCTGCCGGACTTCTGCCGGACGCTGCACGCCCGACTGCGGCCCGGTGGTCTTGTCGCCCTCCAATTCATCACGTGCCCGGACTCCCGCTACCGCGAATTCCGACGCGGGGTCGACTTTATCCAGAAGCACATCTTTCCCGGCTCGCTGCTCCTGTCGCTGAACCGCGTCAACGAACTGATGAGCCGCCACGGTGGCTTCGTCCTGCACCACCTCGACGACCTCGCCCACGACTACGCGCGCACGCTCCGAGCCTGGCGTGAGACGTTCCACGCGCGGCTCGACGAGGTCCGCCGCCTCGGCTTCGACGACCGCTTTGTGCGCAAGTGGCACTACTACCTCTGCTACTGCGAGTCCGCCTTCGCGATGCGCAACATCTCCGTCGTGCAGACCCTCCACACCCGGCCGAACAACCTCGCGCTGCGCTGACCGCCGCGCCCCCCAGAAAAGTCCCCCACCCCGCGGCCATGATCCTCTTCCTTCGTCTCTTCTTCCTCGTGGTCTTGGCCTCAATGCTCTGGGTGACCAGCTGGGCATCGCTCGGACAGGCCCTTTGGGACTTCATCGGCTCGCCCGCCTCCCGAGACCGCTGGTTCATCGCCACGTTGTTTGATGCCTACTGGGGCTTCCTCACGTTCTATATCTGGGTGGCCTACAAGGAGACCGGGGTCGTCGCCCGGGTGCTGTGGCTCGTCGCGATCCTGCTCTTCGGCAACATCGCCATGGCCGTGTACTGTCTGCGCGAACTGTTCCGCGTTCCGAGCGACGCGCCGTTTTCATCGGTCCTACTGCGTCGCACCTCGTGACCTCAGTCGCTCCCCTTTCCGAACCCGCCCGCGGTGCCAACGAGCCCACCGCCACGCCCCGGCGCGGTTTCTGGCGTCGCCGCCTCGGCGATCCGATCATTGCCCTACTCACCCAGGGAATTACCGCAGACAAGGTCAGCTACACGCTCGCCCTCGGAACCGGACTTTCCCTCTTTCCCTTCCTCGGCTTCACGAGCCTCCTCAATCTCGTGGTTGGTCTCGCCCTGCGCCTAAACCAGCCGCTGCTCCAGACTCTAAATCAGCTGCTCGGACCGGTCCAGCTGGTGCTGATCGTCCTCTATATCCGAGTCGGCGAGCGAATCTGGGGTGCCGAGCCCCTGCCGTTCTCGATCGGGGTGCTGGTGCAAACATTCCGGGACGCGAGCTTCACCGAGTTCTTGCAGCGCTTCGGCATGGCCGGCGTGCATGCGTTCACGGCGTGGCTGCTCACCCTGCCGATTCTCGTCTTTAGCCTGAACCGGCTGCTGCGTCCCGTGATCCGGCGCGTCGCCCGCCGTCTCCCCTCCGCCTCGTCGTCGCCCGAGTCATCCGTCTTATGAGCGTCTGGCTTCTCCTCCTCTTCGCCCTCGTGGGGTGCGGCGTCCTGATGACACTCGTCTTCTGGTTCGCGCGTCGCGTGGACAACTACAGCGTGGTCGACGTTGCTTGGGCCTACGCCTTCGCTCCGATTGCTGCGGGTTATGCTGCCTTCGCTGGGGGCTGGCCGATGCGCCGCGTGCTCCTCGCGGCCCTCGCGGTGCTCTGGAGCGTGCGACTGGGAAGCCATCTGCTTCGCCGGGTTGCCAGCCATCATCCGGAAGAGGACGGGCGCTACCTCGAGATGCGCACGCGGTGGAAGGCGAACTTCGCCTGGGAGATGTTCAAGTTCTACCAGATCCAGGCCCTCTCGCTGGTGATCCTAAGCGTACCCTTCCTGATCCCCAGTCTGAATGTACGCACGGAACTGCACCCCTTGGAGGTCGCCGGCGCGCTACTCTGGTTCATCGCGCTCTGCGGCGAGACGCTCGCCGACGCCCAACTGGCCGCCTTCAAACGAAACGCGGCCAACCGCGGTGCAGTGTGCGACCGCGGCCTGTGGCGCTACAGTCGCCATCCGAACTATTTCTTCGAGTGGCTGGTCTGGGTCGCCTTTTTCATCTTCGCCTGCGGCTCACCCTGGGGGTGGATCTCGGTGATTTGCCCGGCGGTCATGCTGCACCTGCTGCTTCGCGTCACCGGCATCCCGCTGACCGAACAGCAGGCCCTGCGTTCACGGGGCGATGCCTACCGCCGCTACCAGCAAACCACCTCGGCGTTCTTTCCGTGGTTTCCGCGCCGCTCCGGTTCCTGACTCCGCCGGACTCGCCCCTCCTCTTTCCATGATCGATTCCCTGCTCGAGAAAAACCTGCTGCCGGACTGGCTGATTCGCATCGGCATCCGCCGCCTCCTTGCCCAGCGCATTCGCGAGGAAACCTCCCAGTACAACCGCGCCGCCTACGTCGCTGATCTCAAATCGCGGCCCATCGCGGAAGAGACCCGCGCCGCGAACGAGCAACATTACGAGGTGCCAACCGATTTTTACCGGCTCTGTCTCGGCCGCCGCCTGAAGTACTCCGGCTGTTTCTACCAGACAGGCGCGGAGTCGCTTAACGAGGCCGAGGAGGCGATGCTCGCCCTCTACGTCGAGCGAGGACGGTTCGAAGACGGGCAGTCGGTCCTCGAGCTCGGCTGCGGCTGGGGCTCCCTCTCACTTTACCTCGCGGAGCGCTTCCCGCACTCCCGCATCACCGGGGTGTCCAACTCGCGCACCCAGAAGGAGTACATCGACGCCGAGGCCCGGCGCCGCGGACTCAGCAATCTACAGATCATCACCTGCGACATGAATGCCTTCGACCTGCCCGGCGCGCAGTTCGACCGCGTCGTGTCGGTGGAAATGTTCGAGCACATGAAGAACTACCAGCGGCTCCTCGGGAATGTTGCCCGCTGGCTGAAGCCCGACGGCCTGCTCTTTGTCCATATCTTCACTCACCACCAACTCAGCTACCACTTCGTCCCGCGCGATGCGACGGACTGGATGGCACGGTATTTTTTCACCGGTGGACAGATGCCCGCGCACGATCTGCTCCCCGCATTCGACGAGCACCTCCAGCTCGTCCAGGACTGGAAGGTCAACGGTCGCCACTACCAACAGACCGCCGAGCACTGGCTCCAGAACATGGACCGCCACCGGGCTGAGATCCTCCCCTTATTCGAGAAAACCTACGGGAAGGCCGCGGTCACCCGCTGGTGGGTCTACTGGCGGGTGTTTTACATGGCGTGCGCCGAGTTGTGGGGCTACCGCAAAGGCGAGGAGTGGCTCGTCAGCCACTATTTGTTCCGGCGCCAGAAGTGAGCCCCGCGCGAGCCTCGAACCGCCTCCATTCTCCACCATGACGCCGCGCAGAGTCCACCGTCCGTTCCGTCAGGCGATCGCGGCGATCTTGCTCCTCCTCGCACTTCCGGGTTACGCGAACGCGGTAACCTCAGTCGAGGAACTGGTACGCCAGGGGATGGAGGCCGAGCGCCGACTCGATCCGTCGACCGCGCTCCCGCTCTTCCTCGCTGCCGACGCCGCCAAGCCGCGCGATGCCGTCATCCTTCAGAAGATATCCCGGCAATACTCCGATCAGTCATTTCTCCTTTCCGATCCAGAGGAAAAGCGGCGGCTCGCCGAGACGGCTCTCTCGTACGCTGAGAAGGCGTACGCCGTCGATCCCACGAACGCCGAAGTCGTGCTGTCCATCGCCATCTGCCACGGCAACCTTGGGTTGTACGGCGACACGGAAGCCAAGGTGCGTCATTCCCGCCAGATTCACCAATTCGCCGAGGAGGCACTCCGCCTCAATCCCGACTACGATTGGGCTCACCACGTGCTCGGTCGCTGGCACTACGAGGTGGCTAAGCTGGGCATGACCCGACGGTTCCTCGTCCAACTGTTCTTCGGCGGCCTGCCCAAGGCTTCCCTCGCCGAGGCGGTACGCCACCTCGAGCGCGCGGCCACCTTGGCTCCAGACGCGGTCGGCCACCAAGTCGAACTGGCCTTCGTCTACCGCTCAAGCGGACGGATCGCAGACGCTCGCACCGCCTTCACCCGCGGCCTCGCTCTGCCCGAACGCGAGGTGCACGACGCACTATCAAAACGACGCGCCGCGGAGGCGCTCGCCGCCCTTCCCGCCGCGCCCGCCCGCTGAGGGGCCGGGCGGGGGGGGACGAACGGCGCGAAAACGCCGGAATCCGCCGGAGGGAACGGCACCAGAGGCGACGCTCCCTCCCGTGAGGATCAGCGCAGGAAGGCCTCGTGGAGTCCGCCGTCCACGGGAATGATCTGCCCCGTGGTCTTCGAAAGCCGCCCGGTCACGAGCAACAAGTAGGCTTCCGCCTGATCCGCCGGCGTAATCGGTGACTTCGTCAGCGTACGGTCCGCGTAGAACTGCGCCAGCTTCTGGACCAGCGAGTCCGTCGACTCGTCTTCCGCGAAGGCGATGTTGTACTTGGCCAGCGAGCTGATCACGCGCTCGCGCGGGAACATCGTCGATCCCTTCACCACCGTCGCCGGCGCCACGGCATTCACTCGCACGAGCGGGGCCAGCTCGATCGCCAGTTCGCGCACGACGTGATTGGCCGCGGCCTTCGACGCATCGTAGGCGACCGACCCACGCTTCGCCACGACGGCGTTCGCGGAAGTCGTGAGCACGAGGCTGCCACTGAGCCCCTGCTCGCGCCACGTGTTCGCCGCCTCATCACCGACCAGGTAGCTGCCCATGACGTTGATCGCAAAGGTGGCGGCCCACTTGTCGTCCGGGATGTGCCCGGTCCGATCGGACGGGAAGAAGATGCCAGCGGTGACACAAATTGCGTCAAAGCCACCATAGGCCAGAGCCACTTGATCGAGCATGCGCCGGATGCTGGCGCGGTCGGTGATGTTCGCCGCCAAGCCCACGGCCGGACCGCAGCCGGAAATGCCGCTACCCGCCACCCCGATACCGAGGCCGAGCCGGTCCGTGATCTCCTTCGCGGTCGCCTGCGCCGCCGCCTCATTCAGGTCGACAGCCACGATGTGCGCGCCCTCACGGGACAACCGCAGCGCCGTCTCACGACCAATGCCGGAGCCGGCACCGACCACGACGGCGACCTGCCGCGCCAGTTCCTTCTCCGCCGGCATGCGCTTGAGCTTGGCCTCCTCAAGCAGCCAGTACTCGATGTCGAAAGCCTCCTGCTGCGGCAGGGCAATGTAGCGATCGATCGCCTCGGCCCCGCGCATCACCTCGACCGCGCAGTTGTAGAATTCGGCCGTGACCCGCGACTCCGACTTGTCCTTGCCCCACGCGATCATGCCAAGGCCCGGAATCAGCACCACGGTCGGATTCGGGTCACGCATCGCCGGGGAGTTCGGACGCCGGCACGACTCGTAATACGCGGCGTAGTCCTTGCGGTACTGGGTGATCCCCGCCGCCAGCTTCGCCTTGAGAGCGGCGAGGTCTTCGGCCTGCGGGTTCCAGTCCACGTAGAGCGGCTTGATCTTCGTCCGCAGAAAGTGATCCGGACAGGACGTGCCCAAAGCAGCCAGGCGCGCCGCATCCTTCGAGTTCACGAAACGGAGGATGCGCTCATCATCCTGAATCGTGCCGATGAAACGCCGCTGCGCCGAGACCTGACCACGCAGCCATGGCAGGATCGCGGCGAAGGCCGCGCGACGCGGCTCGTCCGCCAACGTGTGATACTTCGCTCCCCCGAACACCGTCGCGTCGCCGCCCTTCGCCTGATACTTTTTCTCGATGTACTGAGCCGCCTGCTCGATCAGGTCCAGCGTACGGATGTAGCACACCTTCTCATCATCATCCCACGAGATGAAGCCATGCTGCCCCATCATGATCGCCTTGATCGCCGGTTGCTTGCGCGCGATCTCCTGCATCGCCAGACCCAACTCGAAGCCGGGACGCATCCACGGCACGTAGGCCATCGCACCGCCAAAAATCTCCTTCGTCAGTTCCTCACACCGCGCGGACGCCGCGATCGAGATGATCGCATTCGGGTGCATGTGATCGACATGCCGACCCGGCAGGAACGAATGCAGCGGCGTATCAATCGACGAAGCCCGCGGGTTCAGGTTGAACGTCGTGTGCGCGTACATCGCCACCATGTCATCCTCCGCCGGCGACTTAAGTCCCTTGTCCGCACGCGAAGCATACAACGCCTGCATCGCGATCAGCTTCGACTGATAGAGCGAAGAAAAGTTCTCCCGCGTGCTCGTGCGAAGATCCCCGCCCGAACCCTTCACCCAAAGCACCTCCACGGTCTGGCCCGTCAGGGGGTCTTTCTCCGGCAACTTGGCCGAGGTGTTGCCGCCACCGGTATTCGTAATGCGCTGATCGCTGCCGAGCAGGTTGGAGCGGTAGATCAAGCGACCGACCGGATCGAGAGACGTCGCCTTTGCGTCGTCCCAGAGATAATTGACGTAGGAATAGGACTTCATGGGAAAAAGCCGGATCAGGCAGCGAAATCGCGCCCAACGCGGGACGCCCTCGATTAGGTGATAGATTGTGCTAGAATCCGATCACATTCTACCAATATGCGTTAAACTGTTGCTCTATATCGCGATAAGAAGCGAGCAGGCGTGAGCTTTGCCCTCCTTCACGGCGGATGCGTGCAGCGCTCAACGCGCCCGTGGGGTCAGCAAGCCCAGGCCGCGCATCGTCGCGTCGGTCACCGGCCGATACTGCCAGCGCCCGGGCCAGTCGCGATGCATGAGACGGTCGAGCCGATCGGCCCCTCCCGAAACCGCCACCGTCCGGCGCAACGCCGTACCGGTGGCGCGCAGCAGCGGCAAGCGCTCCGCACTGGCCGCGGTGAGTCCCTCGATGATCGCCGACAGCAGATCCATTCTCGTGGTCGCGAGGGTGAGTCCAGTGAAGGCTCCCTGCCGCTGTTCAATGCTCGTGCGCTCGCCGGCGAGATAGGGAGCGAAGCGCACCGTGCAGCCGGGCCGCGGGCCACGGCGACTCAGGGTCCGCAACTCACGCTGAAAGTCTTCCAGCGACCATTCCGGAAAGAACTGCTCTCGGGCCCAATAAAGCGCCGATGCCATCGCCGCGAGCGTGCTCACCTGCAGCCACTTCCGCCCGACTCCCAGCGCCCGCGTCAGGAGCTGCGGATGGGGGCGAGGACGGTCGGTGCACAGGGCAAGAACATCGGTCGAGCCAACCACGTTGAACAGCTGCCCAACCCGCGCCCCGGCCAGAAGCATCCCGGCACTGCCATCCATCAGCCCGGTCAGCATCGGCAATCCTGCCGGCAGGCCCAGCCGCCGCGCCGCCTCCCGAGTCAATCCGCCGCCGATGACGTCGGCATCCACCACCTCCGGTAGCACTTTCTCCGATACGCCCAGATTCGCACAGAGCTCTTCACTCCAGCCGTCGAGCGTCAGCGTGCGATACAGCCCGGTGAAGGACGCGTTCGACGGATCAGTTACCCGGGCGCCGGTCAGGCGTCGGTGCAGGAAGGTGTTCAAGTGGCCGACCAGGTCAGCCCGTCGCAACGCCCCGGGTTGGTGTTTCCGAAACCAAGCCCAGGTCGTCGAGCTGATGCCTCCGGGAAAGGGTCGGCATCCGCAAAGCGCGAGGTGCCGGTCCGCGCCGATCCGCTCCTCCAACCCCCGGGCCTCGGCCACGCTGCGTCGATCCTGATGAGTGACAATCGGCGTGAGCGCTTTTCCGTCGCGATCGAGCGCGACCCATGCCGGGCACATCGTGGCCAGAGCCACCGCATCGACGCGACGCGCCCGCTCGCCCAGACCGCGAATCGCCGTGGCGACGGCGGCGAGCAGAACTTCAGGATCCACCTCCGCCCGTCCGCCGTCATGCCGCGTGCGGAAAAATGCGCGCGGCGACTCCGCTAGGACCCGGCGTCCATCGAGGAGCCCGGCGATCACCGAAGAGGATCCAATGTCGAGTCCGAGAACTGCGGCCATGCCGCCACTCTAGCAGGGGGCCCGACGCTGGCAATCTCTCCGACGCCCGGCCGGGATCAGAGGGTCACACCTGCGGCGATGGCGACCCGCGCCTCGCGCTTCGTGCACCCGAGGGTCGAACGTCAGAGATCACCCGCCTGCGGCCGCAGGACGATCTCCTCGACGACCGTCCGCCGCGTGAGGCGGTACACGTCGACAAAGGCCCGAGCGACGTCCTCCGCCGGCATCAGTCGTGCCTCGGGAAATCCGCTCCCCTCCCACGCCGGGGAAAGCGTCGCGCCCGGGTAAACCGTGCAGACCCGAATACCTTTGTCGCGCCACTCCGCCCGCATCACCTTGGACAAGCCAGTCACGCCAAACTTTGCCGCGCAGTAGCCCGCACTGCTGGGATAGGCCGAGAGGCCCGCGATGGAGCTCATGTTGAAAACATCGCCGCGGCCGCGCCGCACCATGGCGGGCGCGAAGGCGCGCGTAACGAGAAAGACGCTGCGGAGGTTCACCGCAACCATCGCGTCGAAGTCCGCGACGGAGGTCTCGAGAAGGCGACCCGGGCGAAAACTGCCGGCGTTGTTCACCAACACATCGACAGCGCCCCAAACGGCGTGGACCTCCGCCGCGACCCGGGTGACGTCAGCTTCGGAGCTCACATCACCGACAAACGCCCGCGCCGTAGCACCTTGTCCCGCACATGCCCGGACCACCGCAGCGAGCTTGTCTGCCTGCCGGGCCACCAGCGCGAGACGTACGCCCGGGATCGTGCCGGCAAACGCGCGTGCGATCGCTGAACCAATCCCCTGCGACGCACCCGTGATCAGCACCACCGGTGGCGGGGTCGCACCCTGATCCTTGCGGCCCGGCACGGTCTTCGTGACCCGACCGCGCCTCGACTGATTCCGCTTGGACGGGGCGCTCTGGGGGCGAGCGGGTGTGACGCGAACGGTGGATTTCGAGAGGGACCGAGCCATGATGAAACGAAGAGGAGTCCGCGCCGGTTGCGTTCTCAGCAGACCAGCGAAGCAAAGTCGGTGAAGTCCGCCCGGAAACCGCCGCGCACACCCTTGCAGATGACGCTCACCGCGTCGTGCGAATGCAGCGATTCGAGGTGGGAGCAGGCGACTTGGAAGTCGGCGATCCGCGGATCGCGGTTCAACTCGGCGAAGAGCAGGCGCGCGGCGTCCTCGACGAACTTGATGTGAGCACCATTGAGCTCGGCAAAGGCCTGCTCGTCCTCGCGCTTTACCATCACCTGCGTCTCGGTCTTGAGAGCCGCGAGACAGTGCGCGTGCAGATCCTCGACCCGCAGCTTCGCTCCCTCGGCCACCTCCACCTTCACCCGGGCCTTGGAGCGCTGGTTGTGCGGGATGGCGTAGGCGCCGCGGACATCGCGCGCGTGCTCGGAGAGCTCGGCGCTGCAGGGGCACGAACTAGAGTAAACGAAATCGAATTCGATGAAGCGGCGGAAGTGCCCAGCCCCATCAATCGTCCCTTCAAAGACTACCTGGTAGTATTGATAACCCTCCAGTCCACTGCGCAGCGAAGCCTGCACGATCGGGTAGGAGAAACCGAGACGGAGGCGGGCCGCGAGCGACTCGACCTGACGCTGGTATTTGCGCAGCACTTGGCGGAGCTTTTCGGGCGAGAAGACTTCGTCGCGATGCTCGTAGAAAGCCCGGACGATCCGGCTCATGTTGATGCCCTTCAGCGTCGCCTCGAGCGCAACCGTACCGGTGATGGCGGTCTCCAGGGTCAAGGTCTCGCCCGAGCGTGTCCGATACCGCAGCGGTAGTCGAAAATTGGAGACGCCGACCTGCTGGATCGGAACGGCGGCGCCCTGGATGGCGCCCTCGGCCTCCATCATGTCGGGCAATTCGCTCTGGTACTCGGGCGTGAGGCGGAAACCAGCATCGTAGCGGCGGACGATCACGGGCGGCGTGCCGCCGGGTCCTTGATGCAGGTACATCCGTTTCGGGTTCCGTGGGGACTTGGATTTCATAGTCGTTTTTTGGTGGGCTGGCCGCGGCTACGGTTGGGGACGATAACAACCGTTGCCGCCTGGGCTTGGGCCCGGGAGGATCAGCGCGGATCGGGTCCGCGATACTCGGCGAAATTGCGAGGGGTCTCGTAGAGCCGGATGGCGTGCAGCCGGCCGGGACGGATCCGTGGTTCGAGCTGGCGCCAGAAGGCGATGACCAGATTTTCGGTTGAGGGGATGATACCCTTCAGAAACGGCACCTGAGTGTTGAGGTTCCGATGGTCGCAGGCCCGCACGATCACCCGCTCCAGGATGTCCTTCAGGCGGCCCAGATCGATCACGTAGCCCGTTTCGGGATCCGGCGAGCCGGACACCGTGACCTCAAGCACGTAGTTGTGCCCGTGACCGTCGCGGTTGTTGCACGGCCCGAACGCCCGCTGATTCCAAGCCGCGCTGCGGGCGGGATTGTGCAAACGATGCGCCGCGTTGAAGTGCACCTGACGCGTCACGAGCACCGTGTCCCGCGCGTTCGGCGCGGAGGACGGTGGGGCGGCGGGACGTGACCGGACTCGAGGCATGAAGGGACTAACATGCCCTGAAACTGGTCGGGGTCAACTCCTCGCACCCACCGGTTCACGCTTGCGGCTCCGGTGCAGCGAGCCCGAACATCACTGCATGGCGATGCGGATTCGTATTCTCGGCAGCGGCAGCTCGGGCAACTGCGCCCTGCTGCAGACCGAGCAGGCGCGCGTCCTGATCGATGTCGGTTTCTCGCCGCGTCGGACGCGAGAGCTGCTCGCGGCGGAGAACCTCAAGCCCGAGGAAATCGACGCCGTGTTCCTGACGCACGAACACGGCGACCACGCCGCCGGCATCGCCAGCTTCGCCCGCGCTCCCCAGGTCGCGCTCTTCGCGAACGCCGCCACCGCCCGCGCCGTGCAGGATCGCGTGGAGCACCCGTTGGCGTGGAAACTCTTCGAGACCGGCTCCCGATTCCGCTTCCGCGATTTGGAAGTCGATGCCTTCGCCGTACCGCACGACGCACACGATCCCGTCGGTTTCCGTTTCAGCACCGGATTCGACGGCGACCTCCTCGCCCCCCGCCGCTCCCTCGCCTGGCTCACCGACCTCGGCCATGTGCCACAGCACGTCCGCGAGCGCCTGCGCGACTGCGACGCTGTGGTGGTCGAGTCCAACCACTGTCCCACGCTTCTCCAAGCCGACCACCGCCGTCCTTGGTCGACCAAGCAGCGCATCAGCGGTCGTCACGGCCATCTCTCGAACGAGGGCACCCGCGAGCTGCTCGCTTCCATCGCCAGCCCGCGCTGGCGCCGCATCGTGCTCACGCATCTGTCGCGCGACTGCAACAGCCTCGAAGCGGTCGAGCGCATGCTCGCCACCCTGCGCCCGCAGCTCGCCTGCGAGTTCACCGTGGTCTCGCCCGGCGGGAACACCCCTTTCTGGGAACTGGCGTAAGACGGCCGCCCGAACGCCTGTCCGCAGGCGTGGTCGCGGAGCAGCACCCGCGGCACCCACTCCAGGGTGCGCTGGTGCGTCGCGGTCAGGACCACCGGGGCGGACACGTCCGCCTCCACCGCATCCCGCCCGCGCGAGGCGCGGTTGACCGAGAACCGAGATGAAACGGGTTCGGCGGCACACCCGCGTCGCCAGAAGATCGTAGAAACGTCACGCCGTTGACCCTGCGTCGCCACGGCCCGCGGATAACATGCTGCGATGAACTCCCCACTCCGCGTCCTCCGGGTCCTCCTCTCGCTTCTGGTAGTGGGGGCGGCCCTCCCGCTTTCCGCGCAACCAGTTTCTACCGCCCGCGTCGGGTCCTCCCTCTTCGTCAATCATGGTTTGGTCGGGGTGGGACGCATCCCAGCCTCCGCCCGCGACCGCTTCGGCGAGACCTTCGGATCGTTCTCCGCCTTCGCCTTCCAGCCCGGTTCGTGGACGCGCCAGCCGGACGGGTGGTACACCGGCACCCTGTTCGCGCAGCCCGATCGGGGCTACAACGTGAACGCCACGCTCAACTACACGCCCCGCGTCTACCGCCTAAATCTCGTCTTCCGTCCCGCGCCGGCCGGCGCCGCGTCCCAGAACCAAGTCGGCCTCACGCTCATCGACACCATCAAGTACACGGAGGCCGACGGTACTCCTCTCACGTCACTTGACCCTGGCAGCAACACCTCCGCGTCCCGGACTGGCTTCCCCGTCCTGCCGGCCGCCTTCAACAATCGCATCTCTCTCGACGCCGAGGGCATCATCGTGAATGCCGATGGTTCGTTCTGGGTCAGCGATGAATACGGTCCCTTTCTCTGGCGGTTCGCGGCCGATGGTAAGCTGCTCTCCGCAATCCGGCCGCCCGAGGCGTTGGTCGGCAAACGCAACGGAGCCGACTCGTTTTCGTCCAACAACAGCCCGGCGGGCCAGCCGGCGCCGTCACCCGCGAATCCGGTAACCGGACGTCAAAACAACCAGGGGCTGGAGGGGCTCAGCGTCAGCCCGGATGGCCGCACACTGTTCGCGCTTCTCCAGTCAGCCACGCGACAGGACGGAGGCACCGGCGGCACCAGCGCCACCCGCTTCAACACCCGCCTGCTCGCCTACGACATCTCCGGCCCTGCGCCAGTGCTCCGAGGGCACTACGTGGTTCAACTCCCGACCTTCACCTCGGGAACCACCACGCTCGTCGCCGCGCAAAGCGAAATGCTCGCTCTCAACAACACCCAGTTCCTCGTCCTCGCTCGCGACAGCGGCAACGGCCGCGGCCTGAACCCCACGTCGCTCTACCGTAGCGTCCTCGTCTACGACGTGGCCTCGGCGACGAATCTGGTGGGCACGGAGTTCGAAACCGCCGGTCGCCCGGTCGCGCCCAACGGCGTCCTCGACGCCGGAATCCGACCGGCGGCCCGCTCGGAGTTCTTGAACCTCAACGTCTCCTCGGATCTCGCCCGCTTCGGACTCAAGAACGGTCCGACCGATGATGCCAACAATCTTTCGGAAAAGTGGGAGGCCCTCGCCCTCATGCCCGCGCTCGATCCGTTCGCGCCCGACGACTACTTCCTGTTCATCGGCAACGATAACGACTTTCAGACCACCAACGGCTTCCATGACGGCGCGTCGTACAACGCCGGCGTCGACAATGACAGCATGGTCCTCGTCTATCGGGTCTCTCTGCCGGGACGCCTGCTCAACGTGTCGAGCCGCGGCCGGCTGGGAGCGGGAACCGATGCGCACATCGTGGGCTTCGTGGTCTCGGGAGCCCGTCCGAAAACGGTGCTGGTGCGGGGCGTCGGCCCTGCGCTGGGTGCGTTCGGCGTGACCGGCGCCGCCTTAGATCCGTCGATTCAGGTGTTCTCCGCCACCGGCTCTCTCGTCGCTGCCAACGACAACTGGGGCGATCTCTCCTCCTTGGTCGACGCCTCCCAGCGCGCCGGGGCATTCCCGCTCGCGCTCGGCAGTCGCGATGCCGCCCTGCTGCTAAACCTCGGGCCCGGGAACTACACCGTCGTCGCCTCGGCGACGGGTCCGGGCGGCGTCGGTCTCGTCGAGGTCTACGAGCTGCCTTGAGTGATTCCGCCCGCGCTCACGCCTACCCGCAGGCGTGAGCGCGGAGCTGCGTCAACGGCACGATTTCCAGCGTGCGCTGGTGCGTCGCCGCCAGCACCACCGGTGCCGCCACACCCGACTCGACGGCATCACGCCAGCGCGAGGCGCAGACGCACCAGCGGTCCCCGGGGCGCAGGCCGGGAAAGTCGTACTCGGGACGCGGCGTCGTCAGATCGTTGCCCGCGTCCGCCTGCCACCGCAGGAAGGCCTCGCTAACCTCCACGCACACCGTGTGGCAACCCTGATCCTCCGCGCAGGTCTGGCAGTGTCCGTCACGGAAAAAACCCGTCAGCGGCCGGGTGCTGCACACCCGAAGTTCACTTCCCAAGACGTTGATCGCGGGTTCCGGTTTCATGCGACGACCCTAGTCCGCGCCGTCACGCGACGCAATCCCGCCCCGCTTCCGCGTCGTTTTCGCGCTTCCGTCCCGCCACCTCTCCGCCCAGCGTGGGGAGTCCATGGAGCTGACCAAACACTGGGCCTTCACTCTTGATGACTACGTGATCGATCTCGCGTGGTCTCACGACGGCCTGCAACTCGCCGCCGCATCGTCCGCTGGCCCCATCGCCCTCCGTGCGACCCGTGACGGCTCCGCCCTCCACACGCTGAGCGGTCACGAGGAGGGCACCAACACCCTCGCTTGGCATCCCCGCCGCCGTGTGCTCGCCTCCGGAGGTCAGGATGGCGCGGTCAAGTTCTGGGACCCAGATGCCGGGCAACATACCGGCACCGCCGCACTCGGCGGCAGCTGGGTGGATCATCTCGCGTGGCGCCCCAGCCGAGACACCGATTCGACCAGCACCCTCTGGCTCGCCGCCGCCGCCGGGCGCAGCGTCACGGCGGTCCTCGCCGATGGCACCGTGAGCCACCGCTTCGCTGATGCTTCAAAGACCGTCAGCGCCCTTGCCTGGCATCCGCAAGGCACCTTGCTCGCCTGCGCGTCATTCGGCGGGGTTCAGCTCTGGAACGGTAACGATTTCAGCGCGCATCGCACCTACGCCTACACGAACGGGATCCATGCGCTGACGTGGTCGCCCGACGGCCGCTGGCTCGTCTCCGGCAACCAGGATCCCAGCGTGCATCTCTGGCTTCCCGCCGAGGATGACGAGCTGCACATGAGCGGATACGAGGGCAAGGTCCGGGAGCTGTCCTTCGATCGGACCAGTCGCTGGCTCGCCACGGGTGGGGGCCAGGACGCCTGCGTCTGGGACTGCTCCGGGAAAGGCCCCGAGGGGCGCGAGCCCGCCATGCTGCCCCACGATGCCAAGGTCTGCGCCGTCGCCTTTCAGCGCTCCCATGGACTGCTCGCCACCGCCGCGGAGGACGGAAGCCTGTTGCTCTGGAGTCCGGAGCGCGCCCAACCGCTCCGCGCCACCGTCCGTCTGCCTTCCGCCGCCACGCGCTTGTCGTGGTCTCCGGATGACCAGTTGCTCGCCGTCGGTTCAGCCAAGGGGCCCGTCTACGTGCTGAAGTGCGGCACGTAGACCACCTGCCGCGGCATGCATCGCTTTGTCCCCGTCGATTCGCCCTCCTCCGCTCCCTCAATCGCGGCGAGCGAAACCGCGGCGCTGAAGCGGTGGACCAGCGACTTCCTCAAGCTGGGCCCCGACGCCGTGATTTCGGTGCTGAACACGTCGTGCGTCGACCCGGGCTGCCCGGTCATCGAGACGACCGTGCTCGTACAAACACCCGGCACCGCCGCCCGAGCGTGGAGGTTTCAGCGACCCCGCGTGGCCGTCAATCGGGTCACGCTCGAACAGGTACTCGCCACGCCCGGCTTCGTTCCGCCCGCGCGGACACCGACTGAATCGAGAGAGACCGGACTCGTGCCGGAGGAAAGCGCGCTTCCACCGCAGAGCAGTACGTGAGATCGTTGGATGACGGACCACGCCGACGAGGACCCGACTCCTCCGTTGTCAGACCAGCGCCGCCTCTAGCGCCGCGCGCAGCGCCGCCTCATCCATGCTCGCACCGATGAACACGAGTTCCTGCCGTCGATCCCCGTGTGGCTCTTCCCACAGAGCCTGGATCAGCCCAGGGCGGTCCTCGCGTCGCGCGCGGCCATTCTCGATCAGCGCCGCCCACCAGTAATTGAGGGTCTCGAGGCGGACTTCGTCGCCCGCGATCGAGAGGAAAAGCATCTCATCCGGCTGCTCCGCCAGCCAGACGAAGCCCTTCGCCCGCACCAGCGCCGGACGGGCCGACGCCAGCGCGGCAAGCAAACGCTCCCGACGGAAGGGGCGACGCGCCTGAAACACGCCGCTGCGCAGCCCGTAGCGGCGCTCGTGCAACGGCTCCACCGGAGCGGCTACCGGACGCACCACCGGGGCGCGCGCCGAGAGCGCGGCGGCCGATGCCGAAAGGGGCACCAGCGCGTTCAGCGCGCGAATCCACGCCGCGCTTCCCAGTGTTTCCCGTTCGGAAAAACGTATCGGTTCGATCACTACTTCACGCGCTACCTGACCCTGCTCCGCCGCAACGAGGGCCGCCCGTGGATTCAAACCCGCAATCGCTGCTTCCAGAATGGTCTGTTCCTCCGCCGTGATACGATCACACTTATTGAGCACCACGAGGTCCGTCGTCTCCACCTGCTCGATCAGGAGCTCGATCAGGGGTCGCGGCCCACCGGAAGCCACCGGATGCGCCGAAGTCAGCGGGCCCTTACGCAGCGGACCGGCCTCCCGCCAGAGCCGGAGGAACACCCCCGCGTCCACGACCGTGACCAACGCCGCCAACCGCGCCACGTCGCCCGGCGAGCGGCCGAAGGGATTGCGCTGAGTAAAAAGACGCGCGATCTCCTTCGGCTCCGCGACGCCCGTCGTCTCCACCACAATCCGGTCGTAGGGTCTGCCCGCCGGGCCCCCGGGCCGCCCGGTAAGCGCCAACTGGATCAGGGACTCCGCAAGATCATCCTTACTGGAGCAGCACACACAGCCGTTGCCGAGCTCCACGACCGGTGGCACGTCCACGCCCGACAGCGCCTCCACGCGCACCGCCACCTGCCGCGCATCGATGTTCACCGCCGCCACGTCGTTCACCACCAAAGCCCAGCGCTCCCCCTCCGTCTGCCCAAGGAGATGATTGAGCAGCGTCGTTTTCCCCGCCCCCAGAAACCCGCAGAGAATCGTGACCGGCGGTCGAGGATCAGAATCCATGGCGGTCTGTGAGCCTGAAAGTCCGTCGCGGGGCTCAGCCACCAGCAAACACCGGGCGGAAGCCCGCCGCAGTCAACACCTCGGCCACCGCTTCGCGCTGGTCACCCTGAATCTCAATCCGACCTTCCTTCACCGTCCCACCCGTGCCACACCGCTTCTGCATCCGACGCGCGAGGTCTTCCTTCTCCGCCAAGCCGATGCCCGTGAATCCCTGCACCACCGTCACGGTCTTCCCTCCCCGCCCCGCGGTGCTGCGAAGAATGTCGACGCGCCCACGGTTCTTCGGCGACTCAACCCGCGAATCCGTTGCAGGTACCGGTGGCGGAGAGATCGGCGCCTTCGCCGATATCGGACTGCCCGGTGAAGTGCCCGTCGATGGCACAACCAGTTTATCGAAAGGATTCTGCGACAGTGAACTGCCGCCACCCGTGGGAACCTTTCCTTTTGTCATCGGTTTTCAGAACGCCGCGGAGCACAGGAACCGACCGGAATACCCGAATCTCCTCCCAACCAAGCCAATGCCTTCGCATAGCTCCGGCCCTCCAAGTAGTGAATCAATTGCGGGTGGAGTTTTCCGCGCCCCGTCTCCAAGTGCGCGTCCAACGCCTCCAGACCCCGCAGGATCGACCCAGCATCAGAACGGTTAATGCCGTCAAGCAATTGGATTAGAGTCTCTTTGATCTGCGTCTCCATGGGGGGATGGTCGTCTTCTAATGACAAACTCTAATGAGTGTAAGCGAGCTTTCAATCCGAGGGTGAGGGCGGCGCATGGCTTGCCAGCCGCCCGGGGAACGCCAACGTTCGCGGAGTCCATGTTTCAACGGCTTACGGCAATCATCCGTGAGTACCGATGAGATGGGGCCCGTCAACCCTCCTTCCCGTCCATGAATTCCCTCTCCCTGCCCACCCGAGCCAATGCCGACGTCATCGACGCGGCCTATGCCGCCTGGCTGCAGGATCCCCAATCCGTCGATGCCACGTGGAACGCCTTTTTTCACGGGTTCTCTCTCGCGGCCGGCGCCCCTCACTCCATCGGCGGCAAGGCCGGCTCAGCGTCTACCGGAGCCGTACCGGGACACGCCTCGCCCGATGACGCGCTCAAGCAATCCCAGGTCGACAGCCTGATCTACCATTACCGGTCGATTGGTCATGTGGACGCGCATCTCGATCCGCTCTCGGCTCCGCCCGAGCCGTCACCGCGTCTCGCCCTAAAGGAGTTCGGGCTGCGGGAGGCCGACCTCGATCGTTCCTTCGATGCCGGCCACTACCTGAACGGCGGTCGCATCACGTTGCGGGACTTGGTCTCCAGCCTGCGTCAGACCTACTGCGGACGCATCGGCGTCGAGTACACGCACATTCAGGACACCGAGGTGCGACGCTGGCTGCAGGATCGGATGGAGCCGAACCGCAACCAACCTTCTTTCTCCAAAGACCAGAAGACGCGCATCCTGCGTCGCCTGCACAAGGCCGAGTTGTTTGAGCGCTTTCTGCACACCAAGTACGTGGGCCAAAAGCGCTTCTCGCTCGAGGGCGGAGAGACGTTCATCGCCGCACTCGACGCCATCGTCGAGGGTTCGCCCGCAGTGGGCGTCGAGGAAATCGTCATGGGCATGGCCCACCGCGGCCGGCTCAACGTTCTGACTTCGATCCTGCGCAAGCCGTTTGAGGTGCTGTTCGAGCAGTTCTCGGAGAACTACATCCCCGAAACGGTCGCCGGCGACGGCGACGTGAAGTACCATCTCGGATACGAATCAGTCCTTGATACGGCCTCCGGCGCGAAGGTCGAGGTCCGCCTCGCCTCCAACCCGTCGCACCTGGAAATCGTCAACCCGGTGGTCGAGGGTAAAGCCCGCGCCCGCCAACGCATCCGTGGCGACACCGAGCGTCGCCGCGTGCTCCCGCTGTTGGTGCACGGCGACGCTGCCTTCGCCGGCCAGGGCGTGGTCGCAGAGACGCTCAACTTCTCGCAGCTCCCCGGCTACGCCACCGGCGGCACGCTGCACATCGTGATCAACAACCAGATCGGCTTCACCACGCTGCCAAGCGACGCGCGTTCCACGCACTACTGCACGGACGTAGCGAAGATGATCGAAGCGCCGATCTTCCACGTAAACGGTGACGACCCCGAGGCGGTCTGCATGGTCGCCCTGCTCGCGCTCGAGTTCCGCGTGAAGTTCCGCCGCGATGTGGTGATCGACATGGTGTGCTTCCGCCGCCACGGCCACAACGAGGCCGACGAACCCGCTTTCACCCAGCCAGTCCTCTACCGCAAGATCGCCTCGCACCCGCTCGTCTCGACGCTCTACACCGAGAAGCTGATCCGCGAGGGCAGTTTGACGCCGGCCGAGTGTGACGCGATCAAGGCCGAATACCTCGCCGCGCTGGAGGCTCACCTGGAAAAGGCCAAGAAGCGCGAGGCCGAGAAGAGCGCCCGCCGCAAGGCGAAGGCCGCCGACCCGCAGGCGCGGTTCGCCGGATCCAACGCCGTCTTCCAGCCCGCGTACTCGCACGCCCAAGTTCCCACCGGCGTCTCGCTGGAACTCGTGACGAAGGCGATCACCGGTCTCACCACCCTCCCCGAGGGTTTCAAGGTCAACCCGAAGATCCGCCGGCTCCTCGATGGTCGCATTCAATCGCTGCGTGACGGCGGGCCGGTCGACTGGTCCCTCGGCGAGGCCCTCGCCCATGCGACGCTGCTGCTCGAGGGAACGCCCGTGCGGCTGAGCGGACAGGACTGCGAACGCGGGACGTTCAGCCATCGCCACGCCGTGCTTCACGACTACGAAACACGCGCGCGCTATACGCCGCTGAATAATCTCGATGCCGCGAAGCAGGCCCGCTTCTGCGTCTACAATTCCCTGCTGTCCGAGGCTGCCGTGCTCGGCTTCGACTATGGCTACTCGCTCGACTACCCACAGATGCTAATCATGTGGGAGGCTCAGTTCGGCGACTTCGCGAATGGAGCCCAGGTCGTGATCGACCAATTCCTCGTCAGCGGCGAATCAAAGTGGCAGCGCACCTCAGGCATCGTGCTGCTGCTGCCCCACGGCTACGAGGGCCAAGGTCCAGAGCACTCCTCGGCCCGACTCGAGCGCTTCCTGCAGCTGTGCGCGGAGGACAACCTTCAGGTCGCGAACGTCACCACGCCGGCGAACTTCTTCCACCTGCTCCGCCGCCAGATGAAGCGGGATTTCCGGAAGCCTCTGGTGGTGATGTCACCAAAGTCTCTCCTGCGCCACCCCGCCGCGGTTTCGCGACTCGATGAGTTCACCTCCGGCTCTTTCCAGGAAATCCTTGAGGATCCAGCCGCGCCGCGCGACGCGAAGCGCGTGCTGCTGTGCTCGGGCAAGGTGTACTACGATCTGATCGACTACCGCGAGAAGCAGGGCATCACCGACACCACCATCATCCGCGTCGAGCAATTGTACCCGCTGCACACGGAGCGTCTCCAGACCATCGCCGCGCGTCACGCCAAGAGTCGCGTGGTCTGGGTCCAAGAGGAACCCCAGAACATGGGCGCCTGGTCCCATCTCGCCCCGCAACTGGAAACGCTCTTCGGTCGCAAGCCGGCCTATGCGGGACGCGATGCCGCCGCCTCGCCAGCCGTCGGCGCACTCGCTATGCACCGCCTCGAGCTTGCTGACCTACTCAAGTCCGCCTTCACCGCTTAATCGACCGCTCGTTCATCTACCCCCTTCCCGCCATGGCTCTCATCGAAGTCAAGATCCCGCCGCTGGGCGAATCCATCAGCTCCGGCATCCTCGCCAAGTGGCACGTCGCCGACGGCGACACGGTCCGCAAGGATCAACCGCTCTTTGAGCTGGAGACGGACAAGATCACGTCCGAAGGCACCGCCGAGGTCGCCGGGCGCATCTCGCTGCGCGTCGCGCCAGGCACCGAGGTCAAGATCGGTCAGGTCGTCGCTACTCTCGACACCACGGTCTCGGCCGCTGCACCCGCCGCCAACGCGGCCGCGGTCGCCACGCCCGCCACGGCCAGCGCCGCCGCCCCCAAGGCTCCGACGGCTCCGCTATCCCCTGCCGCGCGGCGGGTCGCCGAGGAAACCGGGGTAGACCCCGCTTCGATCCCGGGTTCCGGAAAAGGCGGACGCGTGACCAAGGGCGACCTGCTAGCCGCCGCCGCTGCCGCGTCCTCTCAGGCCAGTGTCAGCGCACCGGTCAGTGCCCCCGCCCCGTCCGCCACTCCGGCAGCGGCTCCCGCGGTCCCCCCGGCGGCCGTCGCCACCGCCGCGCCGGGCGCGCGCCAATCGCGCCGCCGTCTTTCCCCGCTGCGCAAGCGCATCGCCGAGCGGCTGGTGCAGGCGCAGCACGAGGCCGCGATGCTGACCACGTTCAACGAGGTCGACATGTCTGCCGTCATGGCGCTCCGCGCCCGCTACCAAGACGAATTCGTCAAGCGTCACGGCCTGAAGCTGGGCTTCATGTCGTTCTTCACCAAGGCCGTCGTCCACGCGCTGCGCGAGGTGCCCGCGATCAACGCCCAGTTCGCCGGCGAAGAGATCGTCCAGAATCACTACTTCGATATCGGCGTCGCCGTGTCCACCGAGAAGGGCCTCATGGTCCCGGTGATTCGCAACGCCGATCAGCTGGGCATGGCCGGCATTGAGCAGGCCATCGCCGAAGCCGCCAAGAAGGCTCGCGATGGCAAGATCGCACTCTCCGATCTCGAGGGCGGGGTCTTCACCATCACCAATGGCGGGATCTTCGGCTCCATGCTCTCGACGCCGATTCTCAATTCGCCCCAGAGCGCCATTTTGGGCCTCCACGCGATCAACGAGCGGCCAGTGGCCGTCGCCGGTCAGGTGGTCATCCGTCCGATGATGTACCTCGCGCTTAGCTACGACCATCGTCTGGTCGATGGTCGCGAGGCCGTCACGTTTCTGGTGAAGGTGAAACAGGCGATCGAGGATCCCTCGCGCCTCCTTCTCGCGCTGTAATCGCGCCCCGCGCAGCCTTCGCTGCGCGGTCTCTCCCGCCCGCAGTCTCCGTCTCTCCTGCCATGGAATCTTCTTTCGACGTTCTGGTCATCGGCGCCGGCCCCGGCGGCTATGTGTGCGCCTTCCGCGCGGCCCAGCTGGGGCTCAAGGTCGCTCTGGTTGAAAAACGTGCCACCCTCGGCGGCACGTGCCTCAACGTGGGCTGCATCCCGAGCAAGGCGCTCCTGCATTCCACCGAACACCTCGTATTCGCTCGGAGCCACGCCGCGGAACACGGCATCCGCCTCGGCGCGATCGAGGTCGATCTCGCTACGATGCTCAAGCGCAAGGACAGCGTCGTCACCAAGCTGACCGGCGGCATTGCCCAGCTCGCCAAGGGCCGCAAGATCACCGTCCTGACCGGCACCGCAACCTTCGCCGAGGGACGCACGGTCGTAATCACCCCGCCCGACAGCGGGGCGCCGAGCCACGTGCAGGCCGCAAATATCGTCATCGCCACAGGCTCCGTGCCGGTGGAGTTGCCGTTCCTCCGCTTCAACGGCGAAACCGTTGTCTCGAGCGACGAGGCCATCCGCTTCCCTTCCGCGCCGAAGCGCTTGGTTGTGGTCGGGGGAGGCGCCATCGGGCTCGAACTCGGATCCGTCTGGTCCCGGCTCGGGAGCGAGGTCACCGTCGTGGAGTTCTTGCCCAAGGTGATTGCGACCTACGACGACGACATCGTGCGGGCGTTCACCCGCATTCTGCAGAAGCAGGGCCTGCGGCTGGAGACCGGAGCCAAGGTCACTGGCTTCGCCAACGGGGTTCTGACCGCTGAGCGCGGGAGCGAGAAGCTCGAGTTTCCCGCCGATCGCGTGCTCGTAGCCGTGGGCCGCCGCGCCTGCACCGAGGGACTCGGACTCGATCGCGCCGGCGTAGCTCTCGATGAGCGGGGTCGCATCCGGGTCGACGGACACCTGCGGACCAATGTACCCGGCATCTGGGCAGTCGGCGACGTAGTCGCAGGTCCCATGCTCGCTCACAAGGCCGAGGAAGACGGTGTCGCGGTCGCCGAGTGGATCGCCCAGCGCGCCGGTCACATCGACTGGGACCTCGTGCCGGCCGTGGTCTACACCTCCCCAGAGGTGGCTTCGGTCGGCCTCGGCGAGGACGCCGCGAAGGCCGCCGGACGGGCCGTGAATGTCGGTAAGTTCAATCTCGCGGCCAACGGGCGAGCGCTGTCCGCCGCCAACGCCGAGGGGTTCGTGAAGATCATCGCTGACGCCAAGACGGATCGGATCCTCGGCGCGCAAATCCTCGCGGCCAACGCCGGCGAACTGATCAGCGAGGTGGTCACGCACATGACCTACGGCGGCAGCGCCGAGGATCTGGGGCGGACGATTCACGCGCACCCGACGGTGAGCGAGGCCGTACGCGAAGCCGGTCTCGCGGTCAGTCGTAGCGCGCTCCACGCCCTCTGAGTGAAGCGACGCAGCCGCGGGATCCAGCGTCCCGCGAGTGCGTTTTCTCAGTTGGCCTTTCACCCGGGGGTCGCGCGCGTGCGCTCCCCGGTCTGCCACCCCGATCGCTCCCCGCGCCTGGCTCGTCCTGCTCCTCGCCGGATTCGCCGGCGTGCTGTTCTCCGTCGGTCGGCAGACGCTGTCGTTGCTGAAGACGACCCTGCCGCAGGAGTGGTCGGGGGAGAAACGCGGACTACGGCACGATGATAGGAGCCTTGATGATCCCGTACACGCGTTCACACCTCGTGACAGAGCGGTTGTCTTCGCGTTCGGCCACCCGGTGTCGCTGACCGCCTACGCGTTTTTGCACCCGCTCGCGACCACCATCCTGTGGTTCGCCTACCGGGACACTCATGGGGTCAACGCGGGGCCAACCACTGGTCAAGAAACCGCCTGACCGGCGTGCGCAGGTCGTGACCGAGGGGGCGATCATTCCACGTATCGAGATCGAAGGTGTGCCCGACTCCGGAAAGGAGGATCAGCTCGTGCGGAACGCCCGCCTTCGACAGAGCCTCCGCCAACTCCGTGGACTGGCCGTGAAACACCGTGGCGTCCGCGAGCCCGTGCACAATGAACACCGGCGGAACCCCCGGGGCGACATGGGTGACGGGTGACGACGCTACCAAGGCGGCGTGATTGCTCGGATCACCACCCGCAAACACGTCGACGGCATTTCCCATGTGCCGCTCGGTGGTCGCCCGACCCTGCTTGTCCGCCTTCACCCGGGACAGGTGATGGGTCGGCCCATAGAAGTCGACGATGGCACGAACCGCGTTGGAAACGCCCGGATACGGAGCCGTCGGTTCCCAGTCCTTACCGGCCGTGAATCCCGCGAGCAGGGCGAGATGACCTCCGGCCGATCCACCCGCGACGGCGAGACGATCCGGATCAATCCCGTACTGCGCACCATGAACCCGAAGAAAACGCACCGCATTCTTCACGTCGTGGAGATTGTGGGGCCACGCTCCTTTACCGAGTGTATAGCTGATGCTGGCCACCGCGTACCCCCAGCTCGCCAGCGTGTAGCCAATGTTCTTCTCGCGAGCCCGGGCTCGGTCTCCGTTCATCCAGCCACCCCCGTGAACCCAAACGACCGCCGCGACCGGACGCGAGCGATCCGCTGGCAGATAAAGATCCAAGCGCTCCTTCCGGTCAGCCGCCAAATAGGCGAGGTCCGGCTGCACCACGATACCTGCGGGAATGGCCGGAGTCGCTTCGCGAGCAGAAACCGGGAACAGGCCCGAAACCGTGGCCATGACAAGAGCGAGGAGGAGCCATGCTTTCATAAAACAGTTAGTCCGCGTCGGCGGGCCACAGCGTGTCGCCATCCGACCACACGCCCTCAAACAGGAGCTGCCGCACGAGAGACGGCAAGCCCATCCGCAAGGGCAACCCGATAACCGGCCGTCCGCGGGCCAACGGCAGGCTGCTCCACCGCACCACGAGCCGGTCCAGACGCTTCCATGGCCTGTCTTTCTCCAACCGTCTCATCTGGGTCGATGGCCTCCGCGCTGACAGCATCAACGGCACTACCGGCTTGGTTCAGCACTATGCTCCCGGCTAAACCCGCCTCGATCTCGGCGCGGGCTACGCACTGAAAATCCGGGGTAATCCGGCTGCGGCGAACGTCACGGTCCGCAACGCCCGCGATATCCGCTACTACGAGGGCTTGCAGAGCGAGGGCGACCTGCGAAACGTCCGTTTCAGCCTCTTCACCCGCTTCTGAGCCATGCCACGCCGCCACGCCGCCTTCCCCGCCCTCGCCTCGCTCATCGTCAGTCTGGGCCTCGCCACGGCCTACAGCCACGCCGCTCCCTTGGGCTACGTTGAACCCCGCGCTTCGCGAGACATTGCGACCTCGCCGTGGGGAATCCAAGCGGGCAGCGACGAGCGGCTCGACCTCCTCGACCGCGCCGGTGGCATCGGCGTAAAGTGGACGCGACTGCTGCTGAACTGGAATCGCATCGAGTCCCAGAAAGGCCGCTACGACTTCCGCGACGCCGAAGCGATGATCGAGGCTTCACTGCGCGCCGGGGTACAACCGTTCCTCTGCGTGACCGGCGGCAACAAGCTGTACTCCGAGGCGATCCCCAATCCGGATCCCAACTGGCGACTGATTTACGGGGTCAAACCCGCCCCACCAATCCTCGACGAGACTGCCACGCGGGCCTGGCTCGCGTTCGTTGAGGCGGCTCTCGAAAAGTTCGGTGATCGGGTCTCCCACTGGGAAATCTGGAACGAGCCAAATCACTACGCCTACTGGGGCGCCAAGCCGAACGCCTCCGACTACGGACGGCTCGTCCGCGTGACGTCCGAGGTCATCCGCCAGCGTCTGCCTTCCGCGCGCATCATCGCCGGCTCGCTCGCGGGCATCGACGCCAAGTTCATCGCCGGCTTCCTCGCCGAAGACACCGCGCGGCTGGTGGACATCGTGTCGTTCCACAACTACGCGAACCTGCCGGAGGCACGCATCGCCCTCGCCGACGAGACTTGGGCCGCGCTCAACGCCCACAAGCCCGGCCTCGAACTCTGGCAGGGGGAATGCGGCTACGGGTCCGCCAGCAGTACGAAGGACTTTCGGGGCACCAGCCCGTGGGGCGAGATCGCTCAAGCCAAGTGGCTGCTGCGCCAGGCGTTCATCGACACCTTCTACATGCGCGCGTCGCTGAGCAATTACTTCAAGCTCTTTGATGGCGGCGATCGCTCGGCCCGTCAGGCCAGACCCGAGCTCCGCCCGGTCGACCGTATTCTAGGCTTTCCCGCTGAGCCCACAGGCCGCCGGGTCCGCGGCGTCGGCGTCAACGAGAAGTGCCTGCTCTCCAATCCCGACCTCCAGCCCAAACCAGGCTACTACGCCTATCGGAATCTGTGCGCCGTGATCGACGGCCGCTACGCACCCATCCCGGTTGCTGAGCGCCCCACCGTCAGTGTCCGCACCGAAGGCCAGTTCCGCGGCATTGCCCACGACGACGCCTATCCCTCGGTGCCGCTGACCGCCGCCTACCGCCGCGCCGACGGGGCAGTGATCGTGGCCTACTGGCTTCCGTGGCAGCCACAGGAGTACACACCGCGGCCGGCGACGGTGGATCTGACGGTGCGGGGTCGGCACTACGCCGAGCCCGTGCTGATCAATCTGCTCGATGGCTCCGTCCATGCCGTTTCCAGTCGGCATTCCGGCACCGACACGGTGTTCACGGGAGTCCCACTACTCGACTTTCCGCTCGTGCTCGCGGAGCGCTCCAGCATCACCCTGGGGTCAGCTCCCTCCGCCCCCATCGACGAGGCCGTGCCACGGCTCTAGCCCGATTTCCCTGCTTTCCGCGCTGCAGCGTACCCTCTCCAGCCGGACCCACGCGCCCGCACTCACGTTCCCCGCGCCCGACGTAACCACGACTCGCTTCACGTGCGGCGCGCTCGACGCCCGCAGCACCCGGCCTTTCGGCAAGGAGTCACCAGGCCCGTTCCGGCAGTTACTGCTCTGGGGCTTCGTGATGATGCCGGTCGGCGCAGTCTTCTGCCAAGTCCGCAGCGGAACGTTCGCCGCGCTAATCTCGAGCTGAGCGTCGATCAGCGTCCGATGTCCCTGAGAAACTCGTCGAGCGTGGCATAGTTCTCCAGCACACGACGCGCGGCCGCGCAGCGGTCCGTCGGCGCCAGACCCGTCGATTCCGCGAGGAAGATCAGGTACGAGGCAACGTTGCGGGCGTAGTTCAGCCGACCCTCCGGGCTGATCGCGTAGAAGCGGGCTCGCTGGCGGTAACCCGCGACAGAGTGATCGCCCAACGCCGCTTTGTCCGCTTGCCCGCCCGCCGCGAGGACGAAGAGGAAATTGTACTCAAACCAAAACATGTGCTCCGGGTTCGGCGCCAACGCTTCGAGCGCACGCCGCGTCGCTTCCGGCGTCGCGAAGGGCGCCGGATCCGCCGCATCCTCGATCCGCAGGGCGTCGCTGATGAAGGTCCGAGCCATGCGCCGCTCCGTCTCATCCGCACTAAACGCGCCTTGCAGCGCCAACTCCCGCGTAAAGCGATACCAGTCCCGCCAGAGCGACTGATCGCCCGGGTCGCGCGAAGCCGCCAGCGCCCGGCCCATCTCGTAGGTGTAGCGTCCACTCGTCTTGATCTCGAGGCTGCCGCCGGTCACCTCGCCCATCACGCGGTAGTTCTCCGCCGACTTTCCAGAGCCGGAATGGAATCCAATGCTCGCGCCAAACATCCGGCACACTGCCCACTGCCGCTCGATCAGGGTCCGAAGCGCCGCATCGTCCGGATAGGGCATGTTCTTCTGGAAACCGAAGGCGGGGGCGACGAAGTGAATCCGCATCTGCAGGGCCTCGCAAAGTGCCAGCATCACCGCCGTCGTCTCCGGCGTCGTCAACCCGGGCAATTCATCGATCGAGAGCTCACGCAGGTAGGCCCGTCCGGCGGGTACGCGGAATCGCTTCGCCCGGGCGGCCGCGTACTTCTCGTCGCGACGTTTCATTTTCTGCAAGGGTATCCATACTTTCGATATCAATTGATCGAATGCGTCCTCTGCCAGCACCAAGCCTGCGGCGGCGACGCGCGCCCGGACCTGGGCCAGGATCGCCGGATCGATCTCCGCTTTCGGCGCCACGTGGTGGAGGGCGAGCTCAGGTGAGAGATCGAAGGTGATGTAGCTCGCAAGGATACATCCTTCGACGAGCGCATCCTCCCGGATGTCGAACTTGCCGCCAATCGGTTGGTGGTCGGCGTTGAAGCTCCACGCAATGCCGAGGTGGTGAAAGCCGTGGCGCAACTTCGCCAAGACGCTCCCGTGGCTCATGCCCTCGACACTCTGCCCCTGATGCCCCTCCGGCACCTCAGTCCCAATAAACGGGAATGGCACGCGGTCGAGTCGACCGGCCAGCATCGCATCCACATCGTAGACCAGTTCCCGCGGGATCGAATTCTGGTTTGCCGTGACTCCGATGCCGAGCGCCGCCATCGCCCACTCCACCGCTGGCCAGTGCAACGTCGTGAAACGCGCCCCGACGCCTAAGGTGCGGCGCCCCAGCGTCTCCGTAGCCGTCGGGAAGAGCGTCGATCCGGGAGTGTGGGCCAAAACGAGATCCTTGAGTCGGAGGAGATTCTCCCAAGACGCCGGGAAGACGCGCGCCGATCCCCACGTGACGCCTCCCTCCAGACACTCGGCCGACCCCACCGCGCCTTCCAGACGCCACGCACAGTCGCCGGTCTCCCGATCCTCGAGCAGCGTCCACGCGCCCTCCGCGGTCCGGAATCCGCTGCGCGGCCATGGCTGCACCGAGGGATGCCCCGCCGCAAGTCGCTCGACCAACGCCGGCCAATCCAGGCAGTAATCCGGACTAATGCACGGATTGCCGATGATGCGAAGACCGTGATCGAGGAGGAAGCGGTTGATCGGACGCATGACGCTGCATCGTGACGCGCGCGAGGGCGACGGCGAGTCCCGACCGATTGAGCGTTAACGCCACGTCGACCGGCCACTCAAGGCACGCGTGTGTCCGCACGAGCGAGGCATCGCCGATGCGATATCCCCCGGGGTAAGGCAGGGCGTCGGGTGCACGCAAACCTCGGGAACCGCGGCGCACGGGTTTTGACACCGCGGCTCCCTCCGTGTCGGCTAGCGGCGAGTGGTCGCGCGGCCCGCGGCTCACCCGACCTTGTGATGAGTTCCTCTCCGCACCTTCTTCTCCTCTGGGACATCGACGGCACCCTGCTCGCCTCCGGCGGCGCCGGCATGCGCGCGCTGCGCACCGCCCTCGCCGTGCGGTTCGGCATCGACGGCTCGCTGGAGGACATTGACTTCGGCGGGCGCACCGACCCTTGGATCATGCGCCGAATCTTCGAGAAGTTCGGGCTTCCCGACACCCCGGAGACGATGGCGGCCTATACGTCCGCGTACCTCGAGGCACTGCCGGCCGAACTACAACGTTCCACATCACGGGTGCTTCCCGGCGTAGCAGAGCGGCTCGCCGAAGCGGCAGCCCGGCCCCATGTGGCGCAGGGTCTACTCACCGGAAATCGGCGGCGCGGCGCCGAGATCAAGCTGGCGCGTCACGGCCTGTGGGACACGTTCGCCTTCGGAGCCTTCGCCGATGACCACGAACTGCGCAATGAGCTCGGGCCCTTCGCGCTGCGCCGCGCTCGCGAACACCATGGCGTGACGTTCGCACCCGAGAAAACGTGGATCATCGGAGACACGCCCCACGACATCGCCTGCGGCCGTGCCATCGGAGCACGCACCCTTGCCGTCGCCACAGGCCACTCTGACGCCGACGTACTCCGAGACCATCGGCCTGATGCCTTCCTGCCTGATCTCAGCGACGCCGCGCGGTTCTGGGACGCCCTGAGGACCTAGGATCGCGGGAGCGCGACCTCGATCGCCGTCACGCGACCGTCCCGCCAAAGCACCCGCACCGCGGCCCCAGCCGCCTCGGGCCAGGCAGCCCGACCTTCTGGAAAGCTCCAGTACTCGACGCCCACCGATTCGCGCACGATCCCCGAGGGATCGCCCAGCGCGGCACGAACTTGGTCGACCGTCGCGCCCAGCGGAATCGCGCCGATGCGAACCTCCCTCCAGCCTGGCGCGGCGGGCGCATCCGCCCCCGAGCTCTCCCGCCCCGGAGACGCACAGCCCACCAACCCGACGAGCAACCCGACCACCGCCAGCCACCACGGGCCGCGCCGCGGCCGTGCGAACCGCCATGCGGCATGGATCAGGCCGGGGACGGCACTGGACAGTCGGGGTGACATCTTGTTTTGGCTTTGCGCGACCGGCACGCAGCCGCGAACATCACGGTCGACCCGTCACCCGGCGAACTCAACCGCATTCACCTCCCCTTTCCGCGTCCCCGCATGAGTACGAGCAAAACGTTCACGATCGCGATCGGTTCCGACCACGCCGGTTTCCGCTACAAGGAGGCCATCAAGGCCATGCTCTTCGCCGAGGGACACACCGTCCGGGATTTTGGGACTCACTCGGACGCGAGCTGTGACTATCCGGACTTCATCCGCCCCGTCGCGCAGGCTGTGGCGCGGGGCGAGTACGAGCGCGGCATCGTTCTCGGTGGCTCAGGAAATGGCGAGGCCATCGTCGCGAACCGAGTCCCGGGGGTGCGCTGCGGGCTCTGCTGGAACGAACAAGTCGCGATCTGGAACCGCTCCCACAACGATGCCAACTGTCTCTCGCTGGGCGAGCGGACGGTCAGCGAGGAAGAAGCCCTCAAGATTGTCCGGGTCTGGCTCGCGACTGAGTTCGAAGGCGGTCGACATATCCCGCGGGTCCGGAAGATCGACGCTTAGCAGCCCCACTCCATGAGCGCTCCCTCCCCGATGTCCGCGTCCATGCCCGCAGCCCAGCCAACCCGGCCGCGCGCGTGGCTCGCGCTGGTGCTCCTGCTGCTGGCCTCGTTTGCCGCCAGCGCCATCGGGGGACTGGCCACGGCTGCGAATGTACGCTCGTGGTATCCGACGCTGGCCAAGCCGGACTGGAACCCACCGAGCTGGGTCTTCGGCCCGGTCTGGACCGTCCTTTACGTCCTCATGGCTATCGCAGCGTGGCGCATCTGGCGCCGACGCGAGGTCGCCGGAGCCCGCGGTGCACTCGTCGGACATGGCATTCAACTCGTCCTGAACGCCGCGTGGTCCCTGCTCTTTTTTGGCCTGCGCAATCCGGGTGCCGCCCTGATTGAGATCCTGATACTCTGGAGTCTGCTGGCCTGGCTGTTTGGGCGTTTTCGTCGTATCGACCCCGTCGCCGGCTGGCTCTGGCTGCCCTACCTGCTCTGGGTATCGTTCGCCACCGTGCTCAACGCCACGATCTGGCATCTGAACTAGGCGAGATCGAGAGCGACCGCCCTGCCGGGCCAAGATCTGCACAGGGTCCGGCAACCGCTGCGTTTTTCAACCCGCCGCGGGTCGATAAGCTGGGAAGACCGACGCCACGTCGGTTTCTCTTCATGACCTTTCCCACGCTGACCGCTGACGAAGCGGCCGCGCTCATTGCAGAGCGCGACATCATCGGCTTTAGCGGCTTCACGCCCGCCGGAGCCGCCAAGGCCGTTCCCCAAGCCCTCGCCCGCCGGGCCCGTGCCGAACACGCGGCCGGTCGCCCATTCCGTGTCGGGGTCATCACCGGCGCCTCCACTGGCCCGTCGCTCGATGGCGAATTGGCCCGGGCCGATGCCGTGCTCTTCCGGACACCCTACCAGTCAGACCCCGACCTCCGCCGCAAAATCAACGCCGGCGAGGTCCAGTTCTTCGACATGCACTTGTCGATGCTCCCGCAGTCCGTCCGCTACGGCTTTCTCGGCCGAATGCGCTGGGCGGTCGTCGAAGCCTGCGACGTGCGGCCGAACGGCGAGATCGTGCTCACGACCTCCGTCGGCGCCACGCCAACCTTCTGCCACACCGCGGACCGCGTGATCATCGAGCTCAACCGCGCCCACTCGCCCAGTCTCCACGGTCTCCACGACATCTACGAACCGCTCGATCCACCGCATCGGCGAGAGATCCCACTGTTCAACGTCCGCGGACGCATCGGTGAGACCGTGGTAAGGATTCACCCCGCCAAGATCGCGGGCGTCGTCGAGACCCACCTATCCGATGAATGCTGCAGCGTCGCGGCACCAAGTGAGATCCACCAGAAGATCGGGCGCAACGTGGCCGAATTCCTCGCGATAGAACGCCGCCGGGGCACCATTCCGTCGCCTTTCCTACCAATTCAGTCGGGCGTCGGGGACATTGCCAACGGCGTCCTGGCCGCGATGGGCGAGCATCCGGACATCCCTCCCTTCGAGATGTACTCCGAGGTACTGCAGGATGCCGTGTTCCCGCTGCTCCGCTCCGGTAAACTGACCTTCGCCAGCACCACCGCGATCGCGGTCAGTCCAGCGATGAACGCTGAGTTCTTGCGCCACCTCGACTTTTACCGACCGCGCCTCGTGCTCCGCCCGCAGGAGATCTCCAACCATCCGGAAATCATCCGTCGGCTCGGCATCATCTCCATCAATGCCGCGCTCGAGGCGGACCTCTTCGGCAACGTCAACTCGACGCACGTGCTCGGCCGAAGCCTGATGAACGGAATCGGCGGGTCCGGGGACTTTACGCGCAATGCCTTCCTCTCGATCTTTGTCTGTCCCGCTCTCCAGAAAGGCGGCCGCATCTCCACGATCGTGCCGCTGGTCTCCCACGCAGATCACAGCGAGCACTCCGTGCAAGTGATCATCACCGACCAAGGCGTGGCCGACCTCCGTGGAAAATCTCCCCATCAACGCGCGGTGCTCATCGCCGATCGCTGCGCGCATCCGGACTTCCGCGAGGCCCTTCACACCTACGTGGAGCGTACCCGCGACGGGCAAACCCCGCAGACCCTGGCCGAGGCGTTTACGTTTCACCAGCGCTTCATCGAAACCGGAGACATGCGGGGCGTGACTTTCCCGCCACGGCACTAGGCGGAAGGGCTCTGTCCACGCCGCGGCGCACGTTCGACAGTTGCCAAGCCAAAGGGTTGGCAGTAAAACCGTATCCACTTACTGCTCACCCCGATGCTCTCCAAATCCGCCCACATCTGGACCTTCCGCCGCCTTGGCGGACTTGATCAAGTCACGCTCTCCACCGCGGCCGACCTCCTGCATCTCAAGGAGCTGGACCCCAAGCTATGGGTGGCGCTGAGTTGTCCGACCCGAGGCCTGGAGTTGCCGGAGACAACCCTCTCCTTGCTCGACCACGACGGCGACGCTCGCATCCGCGTCGCGGATCTGCTCGCCGCGATCGAGTGGAGCGCGCGTCGCCTCGGAGACGTGGCGCTCCTCCTCTCGGGCCGCGCCACCCTGCCGCTCTCCGCCCTGCGCCAGGACACCGATGAGGGCCGCGCCCTGCTGGCGGCGGCGGTCTCCCTCCTCGCGGCACTGGGACGGAGCGCCGCAGCGGAAATCTCGCTCGAGGAGGCCGAGCGTTCGGCCGACGCCCTGCGCGCTGCTGCATTCAACGGTGACGGCGTGATCGTGCCCAGCAGCACGGCAGACCCGTCTCTCCGCAGCGCCATCGCCGACGCGGTGACGTGCCTCGGCGGCAAGCCCGACCGGTCCGGCGAACTGGGCGTGGATCAGGCGTTGATCGATGCCTTCCTCGTTGAACTGGCAGCCTACGAAGCGTGGCATACTCGCGGGTCCTCCGCGGAGGTTCGTCGATTCGGCGACGGCACCGAGGCTGCCAGCGCCGCGTTGGCCGCCATCCGGGCGAAGGTCGAGGACTACTTCACGCGCACCCGCCTAGCGCAATTCGACGCCCGCGCCGCTGCGCCGCTCAACCGCGACGTCGCGGACTACGCCGCGCTGGCCGCCCAGTCACTGACCACCGGTACCGCGACTCTCACCTCCTTCCCTCTCGCCCACGTTGAACCCGGGCGCTCCCTACCCCTCATCGACGGGATCAACCCGGCTTGGTCCGCCGCAGTGGAAACCCTGCGACGCGACGCGGTGGCCCCCCTCTACGGCGCCGGAAAGGCCGCGCTTACGGAGACGGAGTGGCGGGAACTGGAACGCCGGATCGCCGCCTTCGACGCGCACGTCGCCGCCAAGGCCGGAGCCCGCGTCGAGTCGCTCGGGATGGAACGCATTCGCGCCTTGCTGGCCGCCAATCTCCGCGAGCCCCTCGCCGCGCTCATCGCTCGCGACCTCGCGGCCGGCCCCCACTTCGACGCCTTGCCCGACGTGGCACGCCTGCTGCGGCTGACCCGCGATTTTGGGACGCTGCTGCGCAATTTCGTCAACTTCGAGGACTTCTACGCGCCGGATCGCCCTGCGATCTTCCAGGCTGGCACGCTGTACCTTGATACTCGGAGCACTCACTTCTGCATCTACGTCGATGGCCCGAGCCCTCTGGCCGCGATGAGCAAGGCCTACATTGCCTACTGCGACCTCCGCCGCGCGGGCTGCACTCCGGCGAAGATCGCGGCTTGCTTCACGCAGGGCGACAGCGACTACCTGTTCGTCGGCCGCAACGGCGTTTTCATCGACCGTCAAGGCCGAGACTGGGACGCCACGATTACGAGTATCGTCGATAACCCCATCAGCATCCGCCAAGCGTTCTCGGCGCCGTACAAGAAACTCGTCCGACTCGTCGAGGAACAAGTGGCCCGCCGTGCCGCCGCGGCCGACGCGGCCTCACACCATCGCCTGACCACCGCGGCCGAAACCGCGGCTCACCTCGACAAGCAGCGCGCCCCCGAGGCGCCGCGCAAGGTCGACGTCGGCGCGGTCGCTGCGATCGGCGTCGCCGTCACCGGCGCCGTCAGCGTGATCACTCTCATGCTGGGCTACCTCTTCGGCATGAAGCCTTGGCAGTACCCCTTGGTGCTCGCCGGCTTGATTGCCGCGATTTCTGGTCCCTCCATGCTCATCGCGTGGCTCAAGATCCGGCAACGCACCCTTGGCCCGATCCTCGAAGGCAACGGCTGGGCGATCAACGGTCGCGTGCGGATCAACCTACCGCTCGGAAGCCGCCTCACGCAACGCGCCACGCTTCCCCCTGGCACCGTGCGGCGCCTGGACGATCCGTACCTCGACCGCGCCGCCGCGGCCCGCCGCCGCATGATCATCGTCTTCACCGTACTACTGCTGGTCGGAGCCGGACTCGTGCGCTTCGACCAAGTGCGCCGCGGTCATTACTTCTGGCAGACCGCCCCGGCAGCCGCCGCGCCAAGTACGACGGCCGAAGGGGCTCCCACTGCTAGCACCGCCCCGACCCCAGCGCAGCCCGCGGTCGGCAAGCCCTGAACCGCCGCGCCCCTTCAGGCACCGGTCGCCGACTCACAGCCGGCCGGCACCGAACGGCCAGCCGGCGGCGCGCCTAGGCGCGCCGCACCTGACGGATCGGCCACTGGGTGACCGTGAGACCCTTCGCGCCGCGCTGACCAATCGTCAACTCGGACAGATCGAAGACGAATTCCTTCACGCGCGCCGCGCAGCGGCCGCTGAGCGTGACCGTGACTTTCTGCGTCGTGGTCTCCGCAGTTTTGGCCACGTCGAGGAACACCACCCGCGAACCCTCGCTGGACACGAGCGGGTAAAGCTTGTCCCGGGTGACGCCGCCGAGCTGGAACTTCTTGGCGAACGCCTTCCCGCTCTCCTTGTCCTGATAAATCATGGTGTAGAAGGCCCGATCTCCTTCCTTCGGCAATACCGCCACGTGGAGAATCTCCCGTCCCATGAAGACCTTGTCGGCCACGCGCGCCACCTTCATGGTACCGTCCGCCATGAAGCAGACGACATCGTCGAGGATCGTACACTCGGTGAGGAATTCGTGCTGGCGCCAGTTGAGGCCGATGAAGCCCTCCTCGCGGTTCACGTAGAGTCGCTGGTTGGCCGAGACGACCTCCGCAGCCTTGATCTGTTCGATCTCGTCGTAGGTCGTACGCCGCTTCTGACCCTTGCCGTACTTCTCCTGCAGCCGCTCGAACCACGCGATCGCGTACGGAGTGAGGTGCTTGAGATGGTGCTTGGTCTCCTTGATCTCGGCCTCGATCCGCTTGAGCGCCTCATCCGCCTGGAAGCGGTTGTACGCCGAGATGCGCTTGATCCGAATCTCGGTTAGCCGCGTGATGTCGTCGGCGGTGACCTCGCGCCGCAACTGCTTGAGGAAGGGCTTGAGTCCCTCACGGATCTCCGCGAGCACGCTCTCCCAGGTCTGGGACTTCTCGATCCGGCGATAGATCCGCTCCTCGATGAAGATGCGCTCCAGCGAGTCCCAGTGCCACTGCTGCTCCAGCTCTTCGAGCCGGATCTCCAGCTCGCGCTTGAGCAGCTGCACCGTCTTGTCGACGGAGCGGCGGAGGATCTCGGACACGCCGAGAAAAAGCGGCTTGTCCTGATCGATGACGCAGGCCGCAGGAGAGAGCGACACCTCGCAGTCGGAAAAGACGTAAAGCTGACGGATGACTTGGTCCGTGTCCGCGCCCTGCGGCAAGTGAACGAGGATCTCGACGTTCTCCGACGTGTTGTCATCGACGTGCTTGACCTTGATCTTGCCCTTGGCGTTGGCGGCGAGGATGGACTCGATCAACGCCTCGGTCGTCCGTCCGTAGGGCAGCTCCGTGATGGCGAGCTGGTACTTGGAACGCACCTCGATCTTGGCTCGCACCTTCACCTTACCACCCCGCTCGCCGTCGTTATACTCGGAGAAGTCAGCAATGCCGCCGGTCGGGAAATCAGGGAAGATGCGGAATCGCTTTCCCTGCAGGTGATTGATCGCCGCGCGGCAGAGATCGTTGAAATTGTGCGGCAGGATGCGCGTGGAGAGACCGACGGCGATGCCCTCGGCGCCATCGAGGAGCACGAGCGGGAACTTCGCCGGCAGCGTGACGGGCTCCCTGGCGCGGCCATCGTAGCTGAGCTGCCACGTGGTGGTCTTGGGATTGAACACCACCTCGCGGGCGAACGCGGTCAGACGCGCCTCGATGTAGCGCGGCGCCGCCGCCTCGTCGCCAGTGAGCACGTTGCCGAAGTTGCCCTGCGGCTCGACGAGGAAACCACGTTGGCCCATGCCGACCAGGGCCGCACCGATCGAGGCGTCGCCGTGAGGATGGAACCGCATGCAGGCGCCGACGATGTTCGCGACCTTGTGGAAGCGTCCGTCATCCTGCTCCCAGAACGTGTGGAGGATGCGCCGCTGGACCGGCTTCAAGCCGTCGTCGATGTGCGGCACCGCGCGATCCAAGATGACATAGCTGGCGTACTCGAGGAACCACTCGCGGTAGCTCCGGGCGAGCGGGGCCTCGGGACCCTGGCCGCCCGCGCCGTCTGCGGCCTCGGGGGAGTCCGGCGGAGCCGGCGGACGGGCGCCGGCCGACGCGGGGGGCGTCACGGGCACGGCCGCGCCTGCGGCGGCGTCGGCGGGCGCGCCGACGAAGGGGAGTTCCGGTTGATCGTCCTTGGAGGTCTTGCGCGGAGGCATGCCGGGTAGCGGAATCGAGCGGGAATCGGGATGAGGAACGGGAGCGCGGATCAGGCGATGCGGCTCAGACCTCGACGAGGTCCTTCTCCACCTTGAGGTTTTCGATGATGAACTCCTGCCGCTCCGGTGTGTTCTTCCCCATGAAGAACGTGAGCAGCTGGTTGCTATTGTGCAGGTGCGCGAGGCTCACGGGCTCAGCTCGCATGCCCTCGCCAATGAAATCCTTGAACTCGGAAGGCGAGACCTCGCCGAGTCCCTTGAAGCGGGTGATCTCCGCAGCCTGCCCAAGCCGGTGCAGGGCGGATTGCTTCTCCGCTTCAGAGTAGCAGTAAAGTGTCTCCTTCTTATTCCGCACCCGGAAGAGCGGCGTTTCGAGGATGAACAAGTGCCCCTGGGTGATCAGCTCGGGGAAAAACTGGAGAAAGAACGACAGCAGAAGCAGGCGGATGTGCATGCCGTCGACATCGGCGTCCGTCGCGATCACCACCCGGTTATAGCGCAGGTGATCAAGGCTCTCCTCGATGTTCAGCGCGCTCTGCAACAGGTGGAATTCCTCGTTCTCGTAGATGACCTTCTTGGTCAGGCCGAAGGTATTCAGCGGCTTGCCCTTGAGCGCGAAGACCGCCTGCGTCTGCACATCGCGGCAGGAGGTAAGCGAGCCGGCAGCGCTGTCGCCCTCGACGATGAACAGCGTGCTTTCCTCAGCGCGCTTGTCCTTCGAGTCGAGGTGCACGCGGCAGTCGCGCAGCTTGCGGTTGTGCAGCGAGGCCTTCTTGGCGCGCTCGCGGGCGAGGTTGCGGATGCCGGACAGCTCCTTGCGCTCACGCTCACTGTCCTCGATCTTCCGCTTCAACGCCTCGGCCGCCTCCGGATTCCGGTGCAGCCAGTTATCGAGCTGCTGCTGGAGAAAATTCCCGATGAACTGGCGGATGGAGGGGCCCTTCGGGCCGATGTCATTCGAGCCGAGCTTGGTCTTTGTCTGCGACTCAAACACCGGCTCGATTACCCGCACGCTCACCGCGGCAACAATCGACTGCCGGATGTCCGCCGCATCGTAGTCCTTCTTGAAGAAGTTCCGCACCGTCTGCACCAAGCCTTCGCGGAAGGCCGCGAGGTGCGTCCCGCCCATCGTGGTGTGCTGGCCGTTGACGAAGGAATAGTACTCTTCGCCGTAGTGCGCGCCGTGGGTCATCGCGACCTCGATGTCGTCCGCCTCGATATGGACGATGGGATACAGCGTCTCGCCCGTGAGCTTCCGCACCAGCAGGTCCTTCAGACCATTCTCTGAGCGGAAGGGCTTGCCGTTGAAGGTAAGCGTAAGCCCGCGATTGAGGAACGCGTAGTTCCACAGCATCTCCTCGATGAACTCCGGGCGAAACTTGAAGTCTTTACCGAAGAGCGCCTCGTCCGGCGTGAACTCGACGATGGTGCCGTTGCGCTCCTCGGTGCGGGCCACCTTGTGATCCTTCTTCAGTCGGCCCTGCTGGAATTCGACAACCTTCGTCTCTCCCTCACGCACGGCCTGCGCGCGGTATGAACTCGAGAGCGCATTGACCGCCTTCTGGCCGACGCCGTTCAGACCCACCGCCTTCTGAAAGGTTTCGCTGTCGTACTTGGCGCCCGTATTGATGATCGAGACACAATCGATCAGCTTCCCGAGCGGGATGCCGCGCCCGTAATCGCGCACCCGCAGAGTACGATCCTGAAGATCGATCTCGATCTTCTTGCCAAAGCCCATCGTGAACTCGTCGATCGAGTTATCGATGGTCTCCTTGAGCAGGACGTAGATGCCGTCCTCCGCGTGCGTTCCGCTGCCGAGTCGGCCAATGTACATGCCGGGGCGCAGGCGGATGTGCTCCAGCGGGGAGAGGGTCTTGATGCTCGCTTCGGTATACGCGTTGGCCATGGAGACGATCGATCGGGTGGGCGTTACCCTTCGGCCACCCGCGTCGGGCGCAAGCCGCATTTTTTACCGATTTAACCAAGCGCCGACCGGTGGCAAAAGGAGGGCGAATCGAGCGAGAAAACCCGGTTGACACCCTGAGCGGGCCGGGTTTTGGTGACCCTTCCCTTTCCATGAGCACCAACGAACAGACCCAGCGCAGCCTCACCCCCCCGGAGATTCCGTTCACGACTCCGCAGGCGATGGTCCGCTACGTCACCGACACGGGCAAGATCCTCCCGCGCAAGTACACCGGCCTCTCCGCCAAGCACCAGCGCGCGGTTACCCGCACGATCAAGCACTCGCGCAACAATCTGCTCGCGCAGTAAGCGGTCGGCCGCCGGCACGCCGGCCCCCCTCCCCTTTCGCGCCGCTCCTTCCCGGAGCGGCGTTTTTTTCGCCCTCCGCGACCGGATTGCCTGCGCGACCGGTCTCCGCTCTGCTCCCTGTCGCCACTCCCGGCTCCGCCCCATGTCCGCGCCTTCCTCGCACGTCTCCGTGTCCGACGCCGATCCGGCCACGATCCGCACACTCCTGCAACAGGCGCGCACGATCGCGGTGGTCGGCCTTTCCGGCGATCCCGCGAAACCCAGCTGGCAGGTTGCCCGCTACCTCCAGGAACAGGGCTACCGCATTCTCCCGGTAAACCCGCGGCTCACCGAAGTGCTGGGCGAAAAGGCATACCCGGATCTCCGCTCCATTCCGGAACCCGTCGATCTGGTCGACGTGTTTCGCCCGGCCGCCGATTGCCCCGCCATCGCCGAACAGGCCGCCGCCATCCGCGCCGGGGGTCTCTGGTTACAGTCCGGCATCGTCAGCCCCGAAGCCGCCACTCTGGCCCGTCACGCCGGTCTCGCCGTAGTCATGGACCGCTGCACGCTCGTCGAACATCGCCGCCTCGCCACCTCCACCCAGCCGAGCGGTCCTGCGTCGCCCCGGTGAGGCACGCCCCACTCGTCCACCCCTTCCCGCGCCCGCCGCGTTCTCTCCTCACCCTTCGCCCGTTCCCTTCGCCCGCCCACCGCGCCAGCCGTCCTCCCCGCCGATCGCCGCGCCATCCACGGCAAAGAGCAACGCAGCGTTCCGCAGTCTTCGTTTTCTCCTTTCTCCTCAACCCGCCTCGTCGATGGACCCGCTGCACCCACACCGCCCCGCCACCGATCTCGCGCAGGCCCTCGGCTTCGGCGAGCCCACCACCGGCGCCCTCGTTCCGCCGATCCAGCCTTCGACCACCTACGAGCGGGGTCCGGATAATCAGCTCCTCGCCGGTCGTCTCTACTCACGTCCCGATAATCCCGGCTACGAGTTGATCGAAGCCGTGCTCAACCGTCTTGAGGGCGGCGCGGCCTCCGCAGTGTTCAGCTCCGGCATGTCCGCCGCCACCGCGGTTTTCCAAGCCCTTAAGCCCGGCGACCACGTGATCGTGCCCGAACAGTTTTACTGGGCCTTAAAGAACTGGCTCTTCGGCTGGGCCAAAGATTGGGGACTCGAGGTGGAGTGCGTCGACCAGACGCGTCCGGAGCGTGTCGCCGCCGCGATCCGCCCAGGCAAAACCGCGCTAATCTGGGCCGAGACGCCCGCCAACCCGAGCCTCGCGATCACCGATCTCGCCGCCGTCGCCGCCCTCGCTCAGCGGGCCGGAGCGCGATTCGCCGTCGACTCCACGTTCGCGACGCCACTGCTGAGCCAACCGCTGGCGCTCGGCGCCGACGTGGTCATGCACTCCGCGACGAAGTACCTCAACGGTCACTCCGATGTTGTCGCGGGCACGCTCACCACGCGCACGAACGACGCCTTCTGGCAACGTATCCTCCGCATCCGCGCCCAGGGCGGCGCCGTGCTCGGGCCGTTCGAGGCCTGGCTGCTCGCCCGCGGGCTGCGCACGCTGCACGTCCGCGTCACTGCCCAGTGCCGCACCGCCCTCACGATCGCACGTCACTTCGAGTCGCATCCGCGCATCGTCGCCTGTCTCTATCCGGGACTCGAGAGCTCGCCCGGTCATACGGTCGCCGCCCGCCAGATGTCCGGCGGCTTCGGCGGCATGCTCGCGCTTCGCGTCGCCGGCGGTGCCGAGGGCGCCCTCCACACCCTTTCCCGACTCCAGCTCTGGAAACGCGCCACGTCGCTCGGCGGCACCGAGAGCCTCGTCGAACATCGCGCCAGCATCGAGGGTCCGACCAGCCCGACGCCGCCCGACTTGCTGCGACTTTCCACCGGACTCGAGGACGCCGGCGACTTGGTTGCCGATCTCGAGACCGCGCTCGCCGACTGAGCGGATCTCCGCGCCGGTCCGGCGCCGTCGCGAAACGTTGCCGGCCGCCGCCCGTCGTGGGCGAGTTCCTCCGCTGGCTCAGGCTTCGAGCCTGGCCTTGATCTCGCGCGCTTCGCCAAGCGCCGCTTCAAGCGTGGGGCCGACCACGGTGAAGTGTCCCATCTTGCGGCCGACGCGCGCCGCCGCCTTGCCGTAAAGGTGCAGCTTCGCGCGGGGCTGGCGGAGCACCACCGACCAGTCCGGCGACTGCGGAGTCGGGCCGTTGGGGTCGCGCCAGACGTCACCGAGGAGATTCACCATCACCGAGGGCTCGCGCACGCCGGGATCACCAAGGGGCAAGCCGCAGACCGCGCGGACGTGCTGCTCGAACTGGCTGGTGCGCGCGCCGTCGATCGACCAATGGCCGCTGTTGTGCGGACGCGGCGCGAGTTCGTTCACCTGCAACTGCCCCTGCCTGCCCAGAAACAGCTCCACGGCCAGCAGACCCACGAGGCCCAGCCGCTCAGCAATCGCCGTGGCCAGTGCCACGGCTTCGCCGGCGACGGCATCAGACACCCGCGCCGGGACAAGGCTGAGGTCAAGGATGTGGCGCGTGTGGATGTTCTCCGCCACCGGGAACGCCCGCGTCTCTCCGGTCGCGGAGCGCGCGACGATCACCGAGAGCTCGCACGAGAAGTCCACATACCGCTCCACCACCGCCCGGGCCCCGGCGAAGGCGCGCACCGCCGCCGTCAGCGTCGTTTCATCCGTCACTTTCTGCTGCCCTTTCCCGTCATAGCCGAAATCCGCCGTCTTCACCACGCAGGGTACGCCGATCGACCGGATGGCCGCGGCCAGATCGCCACCGGCTTCGACTTCGGCGAACGGCACGTGCGGAAAACCCTCGCGCTTCAGCCAGCGTTTCTCGCGGAGCCGGTTCTGGCAGATTTCGAGAACCTCGGGCCGCGGGTGAAGCTGCGTCAAACCGGCGATCGCCTGCAAGGGCGCCACCGGAATGTTCTCGAACTCGTAAGTCACCACCGCACAGCTGCGCGCGAAGGCCGCGAGTTGGTCGGCGTCCTCGTAGGGAGCGGTGAAGGTGCGGTTGGCGACCGCGCTGGCCGGGCAATCCGCGGCCGGTTCATACACGTGCACGCGATACCCGAGCGACTGCGCCGCCTGACCGAACATGCGGCCGAGCTGCCCGCCGCCCAACACGCCCAAGGTACTGCCGGGAAGAATCATGAAGACGCGAGTCCAGCCATCCCCCGCCTCCCGGGCAAGCCCGGCCTGCAGGCCTGATCGTCCGCGCCTCGGTCACCCCGTAAGGGCGGCGACGCGAGTCGGGCGAGCTCACGGCCCGGATTCGCTTCGATCTAGGCGCTACAGCAAGCCCGCCAGCGTGGCGTCGCGGGTCAGCACGAACGCTTCCCGCACCTGAGCGAACGCCTCCAGCAGTTCCCGGGGCGAACCCGCCCGCGGAAACTCCACGGCCAGCGTTGCTCCAGAGCAGCGCACCACCGCATCCACGCCAGGAACGGAAAGCACGCACTCGTGGCAGTCCGACGGGTACGTTACGCGGAGCGCAACGTCATCCGGCAGGCCCTCGATCGCATCGATCACCGCCTCGACCGAGACGCCGCGGGACAGGGTGAAGACCAGCGCGGTGAACCAGCCGGAGAACAGGCTGTTGACCTCCGCCTGATCGATCAGCGCCGCATCACGGAGGCTGTGGAGGGTGCGTTCCAGGGTGTAGCGTGAGGGGTCGGACTCGAGCAGCGCGTACGTCAACTCCACCGTGAAGTCGCGCGCCGTGAGCACGGCCGAACCCGAACCCAGATCGAGCGCGAGATCACGGCGCTTGTAGGCCAGCGCGTCGCGCGTCCGCTGAAACAGTCCCTCCGCTTCCTCGCGCAGTTCCTCCTCACAAAGCTTGCCGAGGAACGCCTGGGTCGTGGCGTTGGCGGCATCCGGCACGTGGTGCCGATCTTTACGGAAGCCCCGCAACGCCTTCACCGCGCCCTCCGAGCGTCCGGAGAGACTGACGCTGGCAAGGGTGGTGCCCGGGATATGCATGGAGCAAAGGAGAGCCCGGAGCTAGGCGCACGCACCGCCCCGCGGCAAGCCCGGGCTCCGGCCCGCCGCGCGCCCAGACGGGGCGCAGTCGACCCGCGAGCTCGGCGTCACGGACGGATGGCCGAGCCACTCCACGCTTCGATCAGCGGCCTCGCGGAGCTTGCGGCGATCGGCGGAATGATGGCATCACTTCGCCGTGTCCTCGCCCTCGCCTGCTCCGCTGGAGGTCGTCTGCGCCCTGATCGAGCGCGACGGTCGCATCCTGATCGCGCAGCGGCCGGCGCACAAGCACCTCGGGCTGCTCTGGGAATTTCCCGGGGGCAAGATCGAGGCGGGCGAACCGGCCGGCGACGCACTCCGCCGGGAAATCCGCGAGGAACTCTGCTGCGACCTCGTTCTCGGCGACCCGCTGCCGCCCGCGCTCCACGCCTATCCGAAGATCACGGTTCGGCTCCACGCCTTCGTCGCCGCGCTCGCTCCCGGCAGCCCGGAGCCAGTTGCCCTCGAGCATGCGGCGCTGGCTTGGGTGCGAACCGATGAACTTGAGGCCTATGCCCTCGCGCCGGCCGACTACCCGGTGCTCGCCTCGTACCGCCGCCGCGAATCTTCGCGCGGCTGATCCACAACGGTACGGATGCGGGTGAAAGCGACCCGCTCTCGGGCCACGCCCAGCCGACGCAACCGCCGGCGGCATCGTTGCGCAGAGGGCCCGTCCTGGGAGAGTGGTGCGCTGAAGCTCGCTGATCCGAAGGTTGAGGCGGCATCATAGCACAGAGGAGCCGTTCTGGGCGATAGAGCCACCGCGCTTGCCAAGCGCCTCCGGCGGCGTATGGTCTTTCTCTTGTTCCTTGATCCGCTTGCACGCTGGTAGCCGTCTGGGCCCTGCACAGAGCCCCGGACGACCGCAGACGATCCCAAGGATTTTCCTTTGGGGGTGTTCTGGATTCTACCCTTGGTTGGAGCGAACCGCTGCCTGAAGAGAGTCGTGGGTCTCTCGTTAATCCCCCTGCGAAAACAACAAACGGCAACACCGAAGAAATGCCCCTGGCTGCCTAAATGAGCAGCCTCGTACGCCCGGCGACTCCTGCTGGCCGGAACGTACGTCGACAGCAGGAATAGTCCGCGTGGCCGACTTTGACGCGCGGGCCGTATCTTCATCCAGAGCCTAGCCGGTGGTGAGCGCGTGCCGCCACATGTCACCGGCGAAATTCAAGCGGCACTACGCAGGTAGATGCGGTCCGTGAAGGCCAGGGGCACCCGGGTTCAACTCCCGGCACCTCCACCATTTTCCCGCCGCCGGGCGGCCACGGCTCAACCGAGCCTTATCGGAGCAACTCGTTCCGTTGGTTGGTCGAAGTACCCGGCGCACCTCTCGCCTCCGAGCGCGCGAATGGAACCGCTCTGAGTCAAATCGTGCTCCAATCGCAGAGGGAATAACGTATCCATTTATCCCTATCATTTGACGGCTTGTCCCTTGACCGGTGCGGCAGCGGCACCTTGACTGCCGCCATGATTCCAACCGGCTGGGTCCGCGGCGTTGCTTTAAGGGCCACCGCTCACTTACAGAGAAGCGTCCGGACAGCCACGATCCCCTCTGGGGCTGGCTCAGTTGTCCTTGGCGGCGACGTCCCCGCGCCGCCTTGGCAGACGATCGTAACGCCGGCACGCTCGCCGCTCGCGGGCTGGCGGGGGATCGCCGCGAGCCTAACCACCCTGCTGCTCGGCTGCGTGACGGCGCTCGCGTGCACCGGCATCTCCCTGCGCTCCACCGACGGCAGCGTGATCACCGCCCGCACCGTCGAGTGGGCCCTGAGCAACGCCGACCACGACCAACTCGTCCTCTTCCCCCGCAACCATGCCTTCACCGGACAGACCCCGGAGGGCCTGCGCGGCATGCGCTGGAAGGGCAAGCACGGCTTCGTCTCCCTCATGGCTTACGGGCAACCCTACGGGCCGGACGGACTCAACGAGGCCGGGCTGTATGTGGGAATGTACTACTTCCCGGACTTCGCGAGCTACGCCCCGTTTGTTCCGGAACAGCGCGAGCGCTCGCTCAGCGTCGGCGACCTGATGCAGTGGATGCTGTCGTCCTTCGCCACGGTCGCCGAGGTGAAGGAGAAACTGGCCGGCGTGCGCGTGGTGAACGTCGAGGACCCGCGCTTCGGCGGAGCCCCGCTTCCCTTTCACTGGAAGGTCGCCGACCCGACTGGCGCTTCGATCGTGATCGAGATCGTCGAGGGCGGCCAGGTGCGGGTCTACGACGCGCTCCTCGGCGTGATCACGAATTCCCCCGGCTACGACTGGCACCTCACCAACCTCCGCAACTACCTCGGCATGGCGCCCGGCAGCGTCGCCCCGGTTGAACTCGCAGGCCGCACGCTCGCGCCCCTTGGCGCCGGCACGGGCCTGCGCGGACTCCCGGGCGACTTTACGCCGCCCGCGCGTTTCGTGCGGGCGATGGCCCTGACCGCCTCGGCCCGGCCGCTCCAGGATGGTCCGGACGCCGTGTTTGAGGCCTTTCGCATCCTCGACAGCTTCAACCTCACGCTCGGCAGCACCGGCAGCGGGGACAAGCTGGCGAAGGACATCGTGAGCGCGACGCAGGTGACGACCGCGTCGGACCTGAAGAACCGGGTCTTCTACTTCCACTCGATGTGGGATCGGGGCGTCCGCAAGCTAGACCTCAGCAAGATCGACTTCAGCAAGATCAGCCACACCGTCTTGCGCGACGGCGCCAGCCGCGAGCAAACCGTCCGCGAGCTGCACGTCTCCGCGCGCTGAGCGGAAGGCGCACCGCGCCGGGAGTGTAAGGGGTCGCCCCGGGGCGAAGGCCAGCGCCGCAGTCTCGATTTCGACCTCGACGTTCCCAACGGGTAAGGGAGTCCGTCGCGCCCGGACAGCACCCGCAGCCAGAGACCGAGTCGATCGGTCGGCCAACGCGAGCACGCCGGGATGCGTCGGAACCCAGCCCGCGGATCCTCGCAGCGACGGCATCGCCGCCGAGCCGCGCAGGAGGTATGTCAAGCCTCCAGATGTCGTAAATTTACGACATCTGCGCCCTGTTCGGGGGACTGGAATCGTGAGAAAGTGGGTTCGTGCCCACTCCGTCCGCCCCCGAGTCCGTCCTCCCGAGTCCGCCCAGCACAGCGCTCCTCCCCGTCGAGAGTGACTGCCCGCCGAACGCTTCGACCACCGCCGTCGCAGGTTGAAAAGTCTATCCGACATGATCGACCCGGGCACAAATCCCATCACCGGAGTTCGGACCGGTCCACGTTCTGGGACTTGCTTCGGAGCCGGGTGCTTTCGATCGAAGCACAGGATTGTCCCGACGTACCGAGGAATTCAGGTAGAAAATGGGGGCCGGGGGCGGAGCATTCCAAGTCAGTGGAGACTGGGTCGCTGTTGAAACACCTGCCATGAGCCAGATTCGCCTCTATGATGCAGAAGCAGCTCAAGACTCGTTGGAGAGTCTTTTTGCGGCGCACGGTCCGCAGCGGTCCCACATCTATTGGTGCATTCTGCTCGGGGTGGCAGCGGGCCTCGCGGCCCTGCCATTAGTCAAAGTGGAGGTTTCGGTGCGCGCTCAAGGCATGGTGCGCCCGCAGACCGAACGCGCAGAGCTGAAGTCCGCGGTCGCCGGAACGTCTCCTAAATGTACTCGTTAACTGTTGGCGCGGCACGCCACCGTGCCAACCGTCTTCTCACGTGAAAATCCCACCTCTCGCCGTAATGTCCTTTCGCGAGTTCGGTCGCTTTGATCGAACTGCTTACCTTTCTGTCTTCCTCGCGGCCAGTGGTTCAGCTGCGGTCATCGCGCTGTACGCTCTGACAAGGGGCTTCTCTTGGAATATTGCACTCATATTTCTTGTGACGACCTCAACCTCCATCCTGCTGTTGGCGAGGCGCCGCGAGAAACTCGGAACCAAATCTAGTAATCAAGCGGATACGGCACCTCGGCTGGTGGATAATACGGCAGATATAGTTCTTATTGTATGCGCTCTATCGCTGCCTGCATTGTCCAATTACGGAGCGCAACCCGATGATATCGTGAGATCCTACGGTCTCGGCGGCAGCCTTGATTTTCCGCACTCAATTGAACGCTTTTTGACCTATGGGTTTTCCCATGGTTCGCTTAACCACATAATTCTTAATATCATCTCAACGATGGCTTTAAGCGTGGCTCTGGTCAACTTCGGGAGCAAATCTAGGGGATATCCCGTACTGATTCTTTGGTCGCTTACTGCAGCGGGCTTTGCGTCTGTACTGCTTTCGCCATGGCCGGTAGTCGGATTCTCGGGAGCAGTGTATGGACTGCTAGGGATGCTCACTGTCGTCGGAATGCGGGAGCGGGCTAGCTTGGCACCCCCGTTCTTTTACATCTACGTCATGGTATTCTCGAAAGCCGTTCTTCTCCAGTTGGCGACAAGCGATTTGGCGGTCGTCGCCCACCTCGCAGGGTTTTTGGCAGGGGTAGTTTACGCCGCTGCAGATATTACTTTTGCCAGCATGGTACCTGACGTCGCCAAAATTGCTCTTAATAAGATCGCTTGGGGAATCATACTGATCTCGGCTGCCCTCGCATGCCATTTGTAAACTCACTGGCCTTCGCGGGCTTGGGTCCATGGTCCTATGCATGGACGGTTTGCGATCATAGATGTTTTCGCCCCGGAAGGCCATAGCCCCCGGGGCTACATGACTCGGAAATTTCTGCTATGCGGGAAATTAGATATTCTTTTTATATGACTGCGAAATACAACCCACTGGCTAAACTAGCTATTGTCGGCGCCGCAGTGAGCTTTGTAGTCGGGGCATCTGCGCACTTTCTAGCCGAGAAAGCCGGCTTCCAACCGAATGGTTGGTGGCCATTGCTTTCGGGTGTTGTCGCAGCACCAATCGGTTTCTGGTTGGCTATCGGGATACTCAAGAAACCCACGGATAATAGGTGATCTTCGAAACGGTGGTTCCGTTTTCGCAGAATTAGATTATATCTGTGCCTGAGCACACCCGAATGCTGTCTCACCGTAAGTCATCGAAGGGCATTTGGTTGCAAGATGATGGCGTTGACTCTTTTGTATCATAAAACGCAAATACCTCTGGGGTAGCCACTTTCGAAACTTCGTGAAGAGTGAGGACTTGCACGAAGGTGATGAGATTTGTAGCGATGCCGAGTTGCTTGCGGGTCGTCGCGAGGGCGATGTACACGCAGATGGATGCCCAGAGCTGAAGGCGCACGGCATTGTCGCTCGTGCCGTAGAAAGTCTGTATACGCAGTCCGTGCTTGAGCCAGCGGAAGAAGAGCTCGATCTGCCAGCGCTGACGATAGGTCTCCGCGATGACCGCCGCTGGCGCGCTCCAGAGATTGCTCCAGAAGGTAAGGCGAGGGGAGTTCTCGAGGTCGTAGAGAGTGACGCGGCGCAGATCGCCTGGCCAGTGTTCAGGAGCGTCGGTCCCGTTGAGACGAGTGATTTGGTCCGCGCGAAGCGCGGTACCGGTATCCACTGGACGCGAGGCCCGCACGTAGAAGCGAACCTCAGGTCTGTCGGGGATGACGAAGAAGGCACCGTGGTCGGCGAGGTGGCGCAGACGGCGTCGTCTACTACGACCCCGGTATCAAGGTCGAAAGGGCTTCGAGCGGGGCGCCCTCGGTGAAGAGACGAAGCCAGTTCAGAGTGAAATCCAAGGACATCGCCGCGCTCTACGAGTCCGTGAACACCGTCACCGTCTGAAGGCCGTGTCGGACGTATTCTCGAAGCAAAAGCGATCTTCCGTCATGGCGGCGATCCCATCGCGCGGCAACGAAAGCACCGAGATCCGATTCGCCCGCCTTCTTCGAGCCTTGGGAATGTCTGGGTGGAGACGGAATCAACCGATTTTCGGAAGGCCTGACTTTGTGTTTCGAGCGCAGCGCGTCGCAGTTTTCGTCGATGGCTGCTTCTGGCATGGGTGTCCCGTTCACGGGACTTTGCCCAAACAGAACGCTCGATTCTGGCAGGAGAAAATAAACACCAACATGAAACGCGACAGACTCGTCGAACGGACGCTGCGCCTTCGCAATTGGATGGTCTTGCGCGTGTGGGAGCACGACTTGCGCAAGAGCGAACTGGACAGACTCGCTCGCCGGTTGCGGAGCGCGTTGAGCACGCGTCAGCCCCGGAAACGGATGGCGCGGTAAAGAATTCCGCAGCCGTACGACTTCCGCCGGTCTGCACTGACTGAGCGCCGAAACTGCGAGGGTTTCAGAAGAAATCGGGCTCCTCCGCTCCCCACTGTCCCGTCACCGCGCCGCCAGCCAACCGCGAGTGACTTCGGCGTCCTGCCGGAACCACGCCACGCCGCGGGCGCGGTCGGCGAAGGGTACGGCTTCGTGCTTCGGATATTCCACGTGGATGCAGACCGGGAGGCTGTCCCGGCCGGCGAGAGCGAGCTTCACCATGTCCGGGCCAACGATGCCTTCGGCCAGGGGCGTCTCGATGGTGCGGTCACGCTCCCAGCGGAAACTCTTCACGTACAGTGATCCCATGCGCGGCGCGATCATCCGGATCGCCGTCGGCCAGGCGCGGCCGAGTTCCACGCGGAGGTGCCGCAGATCCAGCGCCACCGCCACCTGCGCCGGCGCAATGTCGTCCAGCATCAGGTCCAAATCCCAAAGCGCCCCGCCGACGTGATCAGCGCCGGCGTGGTTCTGGTAGAGCGCCTGCATGCCGAGTTCGCGGTTCAACGCTGCGATGTCGCGCAGTTGCGCCCGGAAATCCGCCAGCTGCACCTTGGGCGACACGCCTGCCTTGTACCGGAAACCCCGGTGCCGGTAGAGCGTGATGCCGAGCTGCCGCGCCGTCCGCAAGGCCCGCTCGATGTGCGGGTCGTCCGCCCGCGTGAACGACGACGCGAGGACGAGGATGCGACGTTTCCGCGCGGCCATCGCCGCCGCCAGGACCGGCAGTTCATCCGCCGCCCGCTCGGGCTTGATGTGCCCTTCCGGCCGCAACGTGAGTTCAAGGTCGAGACCGATCTCATCCCACGTCTGAGCCGTCTGCTCGGGCGTGTACTTCTCGAAGAAGTGTTTCTCGAAACCGGCGATCGGAAAGGCCGCAAGCGACGCGCCGCCGGGGCCCGCTGAGGGCGCCTTCGCCTCCGCTGCCACCGCCGTCCCCGTCGCCGCGCGGAGGAGTCCTCCGGTCGCTGCCACCGCCGCCAGACCCGCCGAGCGCCGGAGAAAGGTCCGCCGCGTATCCTCCGCCGAAAACGAAGATCGGAATTCCATGGCGCCACCCAAACGCATCCGCATTCGGTCGGCAATGCCGCAGTGGTCTCCGCCCCGCACGCCAGACAGAACAGGCCGCACGTCCACCCGCCGTTTGCCGTTGCCGAACCGCCCCGGGGTCTCTTTTGCGCGACGTTAATCCCGTGCAAGGCATCCACCCGCCGTTTGCCCTTGCCGAACCGCCGCGGGGCGTTGGACTCACCCGCTTTCGCATGTCGGAATTGTCTTCGTCCGCCTCCCCGTCATCCCCCGAGTCCGTCACCGCGCCCGCCGCCCCCGCCAGCCGCGCCCCCAACCCCGAGCATGTTCTCCGGGTGTCCGAGGAACTGGGGATCAAGGTGTTCCAGGTCGCCGCCACCGCGGCCCTCTTTGCCGAGGGCGCGACCGTGCCGTTCATCGCGCGCTACCGCAAGGAGGCCACCGGCGAACTCGACGAGGTGCAGATCACCGCGATCCGCGACCGGCTCGAGCAGATGGCCCAGATCGATGATCGCCGCGCCACCATCCTCGCCTCGCTCAAGGAGCGCAACCTACTCACGTCCGATCTGGAGAAGGCCATCCGCGCCGCCACGACGCTGACCGCGCTCGAGGACATCTACCTGCCGTTCCGCCCGAAGAAGCGGACCCGCGCCACGATCGCCAAGGAGAAGGGGCTGGAGCCGCTCGCCGATCTCATCTTGGCCCAGGAACCTGGCACCGATCTGCCCGCCGCCGCGGCCGCCTACGTCGGCCGCGAGTACACGCCCGACGACGGCAAGAACACCGCCGCCAAGATCGCCAGCGCCGAGGAGGCACTCGCCGGCGCCCGCGACATCCTCGCCGAACGCATCAGCGACGATCCGCGCGCCCGCGCCAAGCTGCGCGCCTTGTTCCAACGCGACGCGGTACTGTCGTCGAAGGTCCTGCTCGGCAAGGAGTCCTCCCCCGAGGCCGCCAAGTACAAGGACTACTTCGAATGGTCCGAGCCGCTGGCCAAGGCTCCAAGCCACCGCGTGCTGGCCATGCGCCGCGGCGAAAAGGAACTGTTCCTGATGATGCGGATCACGCTGCCCGACGACACCGCGGCCCTTGCAGAGATCGAGCCGCTCTTCGTCCGCCTCGGCGTGCCCGCCGCACCCGCTGCCGCCGCCCCGCGCCCCGCCACCGCGGCCGCGAGCGCACTTCCGGCCTGCTCCCAACAGGTCCGCCTCGCCGTCGCCGACGCCACCAAGCGGCTGCTCGGGCCGGCCATGGAAACGGAGATGCGGCTCGACTCGAAGAAGCGCGCCGATGAGGCCGCGATCCGCGTCTTCGCCGACAACCTCCGCGAACTGCTCCTCGCCGCCCCACTCGGCCAGAAGGCCGTCATGGCCGTCGACCCCGGCTTCCGCACCGGTTGCAAGGTCGCGCTGCTCGACCGCCAGGGAAAGCTCCTCCACAACGACGTCGTCTACCCGGACCGCCACGCCGTCGAGGCGTCGGAGAAGATCAAGGGTTTCGTCGAGTTCTTTAAGGTCGAGGCCATCGCCATTGGCAACGGCACCGGTGGCCGCGAGACCGAAGCGTTCGTCCGCGGTCTCGGACTGCCGGCATCGATCGCCATCGTCATGGTCAACGAGTCCGGCGCGTCCATTTACTCCGCCAGCGAGGTGGCCCGCGAAGAATTCCCGGATCTCGATCTCACAGTCCGCGGCGCGGTCTCGATCGGCCGCCGGCTGATGGATCCCCTCGCGGAGTTGGTGAAACTCGATCCGAAGTCCATCGGCGTGGGTCAGTACCAGCACGACGTCGAGCAGAACGCGCTCCGCCGCTCGCTCGACGACACCGTGGTCAGCTCCGTCAACGGCGTCGGCGTCGAGCTCAACACGGCGTCGAAACAGTTGCTCAGCTACGTCTCGGGTTTGAACGCGTCGGTCGCCGCGGCGATCGTGACGCGGCGCAACGAGCTGGGACCGTTCAAGGCGCGTGCCGATCTGTTGAGTGTGCCGCGGCTGGGACCCAAGGCGTTCGAGCAGGCCGCCGGGTTCCTGCGGATCCGCGACGCCGCCAATCCGCTCGATGCGAGCGCGGTGCACCCCGAGCGCTACGCCGTCGTCGAACGCATGGCGGCCGACCTCGGCTGTTCCGTCGCCGACCTGATTCGCGACCCGAAGCTGCGCGCGAAGGTGAAGCTTGAGGCCTACGTCACTCCGGAGGTGGGTCTGCCCACGCTCAACGACATCATGGCCGAGTTGGCAAAGCCCGGCCGCGATCCGCGCCAGAAATTCGAGGCATTCGCGTTCGACGCGGGGGTGCATAAGCCCGAGGACCTGCGTCCGGGAATGCGCCTGCCGGGGATCGTAACCAACGTCACGGCCTTCGGAGCGTTCGTCGACATCGGGGTTCACCAGGATGGATTGGTGCACGTGAGCCAACTCGCCGACACGTTCGTGAAGGATCCGGCCGCGGTGGTGAAGCCGCAGCAGAAGGTCAATGTCACGGTCCTCGAGGTGGATCTACCGCGCAACCGCATCGCCCTGTCGCTGCGCAGCAATCCGCAGATCGGTCCGCGCTCCGGCCCGGGCGCTACTCCGAGTGGCCCACGTCCGGGCGGCAGCCCCGGCGGTGGGTCGCGCGGCGGCGCGGGTGGCGGCGGCGTGGGGACGCCCGCTCCGGCACGGCCGCCGGCGTCGCTGAACGGCGACTGGTTCAGCGCCGCGCTGAACAAGCGCAAGTAGGCGTCGCCCACTTCGCTGCGCGCTCGGACCAACGTATCGGACCAATCGCGAGACCGCCGATCGGCGAGACTACCGCCATCAGGCTAGATTGCCGCCATCAATCCACCGTCGACGGCCAACATCTGGCCGTTGACGTAATCGCTGGCCGACGAAGCGAGGAACACCGCAGCGCCGACCAACTCCTCAGGCCGACCCCAACGGCCGGCCGGAGTGCGGTTGCAGATCCACTGGTTAAACTCCGGATTGGCCGCAAGGGCGGAGGTCATCTCGGTGAGCAGGTAGCCCGGGGCGATGGCGTTCGCCTGGATGCCGCGCTTGGCCCATTCCACCGCCATCGAGCGGGTCAGCATCTTGAGGCCGCCCTTCGCGGCAGCGTAGTTGGCGATCGTGGGCCGGGCGAGCTCCGACATGAGGGAGCAGATGTTGATGATCTTGCCGCGGCCGCGCTGGAGCATCGATGGCGCGATCGCCCGCGCGACCAAGAAAGGTCCGGTGAGGTTGAGATCGATCACCGCACGCCAGTCCGCCTCGGACATGTCCGCGAGTGGAGCGCGACGATGAATGCCGGCGTTGTTCACGAGGATGTCGATCGGGCCCTGATCACGCTCGATCCGCGCCACCGCTGCTGCCAAAGCCGCGGAGTCGGTCACGTCAAAAACCGCCGTCGCCACCGAGCACCCTTCGGTCCGCAGCGTCCCGGCCGCCTGCTCAAGCTTGGCGGCGTCGCGACCGTTCAGCACGACGCACGCACCCGCCTCGGCCAACCCTCGCGCCAGTGCATAACCGAGGCCCTGCGAGGAACCGGTCACCAGTGCGACACGGCCGGAGAGATCAAAGAGGACGGATGGTTTGGGCATGGAGCGAAGGACAACGACCCGAACTCTTACGGCGTCCCGGCCCGCGGCGTCGACCTGAATCCTGACCCACCCCGTGCCGGTGGAAGCAGGGATCGTACCTCTCGCTCCGCATGAATTGCGCAAGACGCGCCATCCTCTCGGGCGCGTTCCTTCAAATTAATGCCCGCGCTTGTAACTCGCGTTTGCGATCTTGGTGGATACAGTGAAAACACGATGAGTAACCCCTCCATTGATCCGGCCCGCTTCAACGACAAGTTGGTCCTGCGCGGCATCCACGTCACCCTGACCGATGCGCTGCGCACCAGCGTCCAGCACAAGGTAGAGCGCCTCTTCCGGCACGAGCCGCAAATCGTGCGCATCCGCGTGGACATCGAGCACGACAAGACGAAGGCGATCGGCCACAACTTTATCGCCAAGGGTCACATCGAGATCAGCGGCCCGGACCTGATCGCCTCGGAGGCTTCGGAGGATGCCTACAAGTCCATCGACCTGCTGGTCGACAAACTCGGCGAAATGCTCCGCCGTCGGGCCGACACGTTCCATTCGAGCAAGCGCCATTCGTCGCGCGACGAACGCGACGTCGGGGCGAGCGAGGCCTGAGCGCACGTGCGCGCGTGAGGCGCGGAAAATTCCCTCGGCAGGCCGCCGCGTTTCTTTCTAGCGTGGCGGCCTGTGCCTTCCCGCAAGATCCTCTTCGTCGCTCCCGAGGTTGACCCCTTCGTCAAGGTCGGCGGACTCGCCGACATGGTCGGGGCCCTGCCCAAGGCACTCGCCGAGCTCGGCCACGATGTCCGAATCGTCTGCCCGCTCTACCGCTCCGTCCGCCGGATCGGCTTCTGGCGACCGCGCCCGGATCCGCTTGGCATCGACGTCGGCGTAGCGGCACTTTGGGCCCGCACGTGGGAAACCAGCCTCCCTGGGACCGCGGTTCCGTGTTACTTTCTCGAGAACGACGCCCTCTACGGCCGGCCCGGCGTCTACGGCGAAGGTAACCGCTCGTACCCCGATAACGACCAGCGTTTCATCGCGCTCTCGCGCGGCGCGCTGACGCTGTGCCTGCAACTGGGGTGGATCCCGGACGTGGTCCACGCCCATGACTGGACGACGGGCTGGATTCCGGTGTTGCTCAACACCGTCCTGCGGGATTCGCCGCTCGGCGACGCCGCCTCCGTCTTCACGGTGCACAACCTCGAGCATCAGGGCTATGCGGGACGTGACGCGGTGGCCTACGCTCGCATCCCGGAGTCAGAATTCCATCCGCGCAGCCTCGAGGCTCTGGGGGCGGCAAATCCCATGAAGGGTGGCCTGTACCACGCGACGAAAATCACCACGGTCAGCCCGACCTACGCGCAAGAGATCCGTCGGCCGGAGAGTGGTTGCGGCCTCGATGATGTGCTGCGCTTTCGCGGAGCCGATCTGATTGGTATCATCAACGGCATCGACCTCGACTCGTGGAACCCCGCGACTGACCCTACCCTGCCCGCCCGCTATGGTGCGGATGACGTTTCCGGAAAGGCCGCCTGCAAGGCCGCGCTCCAGAAACGCCTCGCATTGACGGATGCTCCCGGCGTTCCGGTCTTCGGCGTGGTCGCGCGCCTCGTGCACCAGAAAGGCCTCGATCTCCTCGCGGCGGCGCTGCCGTCGGTGTTAGCGACGCGTGACCTACAGATCGCGCTGCTCGGCTCCGGCGACCCGGCCCTTGAAGACGCGTTCCGCCGCCTCGCGGCTCAGGCTCCGGGACGCGTGGGCGTGCAGATCGGATTCGACGCCGCGCTCGCGCGGCTGATCCAGGCGGGCAGCGACAGTTTCATCATGCCGAGCCGCAGCGAGCCGTGTGGATTGACCCAGCTTTACGCGCTGCGTTACGGCACCCCTCCGGTCGTGCGCGCCACCGGCGGGCTGATCGACACCGTGATCCCATACGACGAGGCCACGGGAAGCGGGCAGGGCTTTCGCTTCGAGGAAGCGACGGCGGAGGCGCTCGCCGAGGCCATCGGCGTAGCCTGCTCGACGTACTATGACCGCCCGGCGCACTTCGCGGCGCTGCGAGACCGCGGACTCCGCGGAGACTTCGGCTGGGCTCGCTCCGCCGCCGCTTACGCCCAGGTGTACGAGTGGGCCGTGCACGCCCGCAAAGGCGGCGACCTCGCCGCCTCCGCTTAACCGCATCCGGCAGAGCGCCCGACGAAGCTCCTCCGCTCCCGAGGTGCCGGCGTCCGCTCAGGACGCTCCGGCAAGCACTCCGCGGATCGCGACCGTCAGGATGTCGTCAACCACGGGACCACAGAAGGCGACGCTGACTTCGTAGCCGCCCTTCGGGTATTCCGGTCTGGTGGGAAGGTACCACGGCCCCCCGTCGCCGTAGGCCGCCGTCGCGACAAAACGATCGGGCGAAATTCCCTGCGCCAAAAGCTGGTACTCCACGAACGACTCGGCCGGAAGATGTAGCAACGAGATATCGTCGAGGTGCAACGCACTGATGCAAATCGGGAGCCCCGAGTCGACACGCTCCCGCCACGACAGGCGCATCGCCGCGATGGAGCGCAAGACCTGCGTCTTCGACGGATCCGCCAGCTGCGCCCGGAGCTGCTCAGGCGGGAAGGCGGGGTCGGCGGGGGGAAGGATGTCCCGGGTGCTCCAGCGGACGCGCTGCAACGGCCGAGGCTGGAGGGACTCTTCGGACCGGAGCATGGCGCGGTGCAACCGCTCCGTCAGGCGCACCCGCGCCTCCATGGAGCCATCGTTGTACTTGCCAGCGCCGATATTGCCGGCGGCACCGGTGAAATACACGTGCAGGCAGCCGGGGTCCTCCTGCTGCCGGCGGCGACGCGCCAGCCCGACGTAGTCGCTGCTCACCCGGCCCTTGCCGTAGTGGCTCATGGGATGGCACGCGTAGTAGTGGCAGGCGGCCACCCGCGTCTCGCCGCTATAGAACGCCACCGTCCGCAGCAGCGGATCAATCAGCCCCTCGGGCAAGGCGATCAGTTCGGCGTCGCGGCAGGAACTTCCCCGCATGCGTACGACTTTTCCCGAGGAGTCGAGCAGGACGCGGCGATTGCCGGCGATCTGTTCCACCGGTGCCGAACCGCGAGCCACGTGAGTCAAGGGCCGCGCCGTCGCGAGCGAGGCGGCGGCCGCCGCCGCGAGCCGCTCGCGCATCGCGGTGACAAATGCGCGGTCCGCCACCGCAAAACCGTAAGAGCGGAGCAGTTCGTCGGCGCGGAAGCAGACGAAGGGCGCGTCGTGCTGGTGGACACACTGGAGAGCGACTCGATCCGGGGAGGTGCCGACCGCCCGGGCGATCGCCTCGCGCCAGGCGAGATGCTCCGCGTTGAGCACGCCCGTCCAGTCGATCGCGCAGACCACCTGGGGGGCGCCAGCGCCAAGAATGATGAACCCCATCGCCTCGAGCGGATCGAGGATTTCGGTCGCCGGGGAGATCCAGCCGCCACAGAGCGGGTGTCCGATGGGCGGCGTGAGGTCGGCGCGGAAGGTCGCGATCCGTAAACCCGGCTCAGCGGTTCCGCCTTCCCCCGCCGCCCTCGCCGCGGACCGCGGCAGGAGCGTAGCGGCGCTGCCCAGAAGTGCGGACTGAAGAAAACGACGGCGGGGGATCGAGGCCATGGTAGTCCCAAAGATCGTTCTTCCTCGCCTGATCTCAACGCCGAAAACGTCGAGTAGGTTCAGCTTGCGCGCCGCGCACCGCCGGTTCTGGCTCGCAACCGTGATGCACCCCCTACCCCATCCGATCGTGCGTTGCGTGGCGCTGGTACTGCTCGGCCTGGCGGCTGCCCTTCCCACCCTCCGCGCGGCGGACGCGCGCCCCCGCAACGTGCTATTCCTCATCGCGGATGACTTGAACACGATGCTTGGCTGCTACGGCGATCCGCAGGCACGGACGCCGCACTTGGATCGGCTCGCGGCGCGCGGTGTGCGCTTCGATCGCGCCTACTGCACGTTCCCGCTCTGCGGCCCAAGCCGTAATTCGATGCTGACCGGGCTCTATCCCAACAGCACCGGCATCCTCGCCAACGCGGAGATCTTTCGCCAGTCGGTGCCGGAGCAGATCAGTCTCCCGCAGGCCTTCCGACGTGCCGGCGCGTGGGCGATCAGGATCGGTAAGCTGTACCACTATGGTGTGCCGAACTCCATCGGCACCGCGGGCCACGACGACCCGGCGTCCTGGGAAGTGGGCATCAATCCCGCCGGAGTCGACCGCCTTGAGGAGCACCCGGAAATCTTCTCGCTGCGGCCGGGTAACTTCGGTGGCACGGTCAGCTGGTATGCCTCGCCACGCGAGGAAACCGCACACACAGACTACCTCCTCGCTTCCGAGGCGGAATGGGTCCTCGAGCGCTGCGCCCGCCAACCGGAGCGCGCCTTCTTCCTCGCCGTCGGCTTCTACCGACCGCACACGCCCTACGTTTCACCGAAGAGCTACTTCGATCTATATCCGCGCGAGGCCCAGCGGGTGGTCAAGGGAGTAGCCGAGGACCAAGCCGACCTCCCGCGAGCGGCATTGGGCAGCGCGAATGCGGAGGAAGCAAAGATGACCGACGAGCAGCGGCGTGCGGCCCTGCAGGCGTACTACGCCAGCATCAGCTTCATGGACGCACAGGTCGGGCGCGTCATGGCCGCCCTCGACCGCCTCGGTCTGGCGGACTCCACCACCGTGGTCTTCACCAGCGATCACGGCTACCACACTGGCGAGCACGGTCTCTGGCAGAAGCGGAGCCTCTTCGAGGAAAGCGCCCGCGTACCACTGCTGATCATTTCGCCGGGAACGACCCGGCCCGCGTCCGTCGCGGCCGCGCCGGTGAGCCAGGTCGACCTCTACCCCACGCTCACCGCCCTCGCCGGCGTGCCCGCGCCCTCGTCTCTGCAAGGTCAAGACCTCACGCCGCTCCTCATTGATCCCACCCGCGAAGGCCGGGGCTGGGCGCTCTGCCAGGTCACCCGCAAGTCTGGCGATGACACATACTTCGGCTATAGCCTGCGCACGGCCCGCTGGCGCTACACCGAATGGGACGAGGGCCGGCAGGGTCGTGAGCTCTACGATCACGCGAGCGATCCGCGGGAACTGACCAATCTCGCCGAACGCGGCGACTACGCCGCGACTATCGCCGAGCTCTCGCCGCGCCTTCGCGGCGCCGTCCAGGCCTCCTTCCCCGCGTCCGGCCAGCGTCCCGTCGTGAAGCAGGGCAATTGGATGCCCATGCTCGTCGATCCGTGATCCGAACTCGCCCGCGCCGCCTGCCGCGGCGCCGGGCTCGTCAGCGCAGTTCCTCGATGTAGGTCAGCAGATCGGCCATCGCCTGCACGGCGAGACCCGACTCCAGTCCTTCAGGCATCAGGCTTCGCCCTTCTGAAGAACTCCCGGCGATCGCGCTGCGCGCGAGCGTGACGTCGATCCCGCCCATCAGACGCAGCGTCAGGCCGGACGCATCGTCCCGGGAAATCAGAGCCTGAAAGGTGGCGCCTTCTTTCGTGTTCACGGTGTAGGCCACGTAGGCCGGGGCGACTTCGCGATGCGGATCGACGATCGCCGTGAGCAGGCCATCGCGCCCACGGGTTTTCACGGTCAGCATGTTCGGACCCACCTCGATACCGCTCTCCCCGGCACGATGGCAGACGATGCAGCGCTGCTCAAAGACTTCCCGGCCACGCACGGCATCTCCCCGAAGATCGATCGCGGGCTGAAACGTCGCGAGAACCTCTTCGCGCGACTTCGGCCGCACCGACGCCAAGGCACGGCGCGCGAGCGTCGCGACATCCGCCGAGCGATGCGAGCAGAGCGCCTCAATGTCCGCCGCGGAAAAATCCGTCGCCGGCACGATCCCCCGTTCCACCGCATGGAGCAGTTCCACACTCAGCGCTGGGCGGCCGAGTAGCACCTTGAGTGCGGCGGTCCGCGCGGGCGTCTGCAGTCTCGGCCACGCCTCCACCAACAGGCGGCCCGCGTCGTCGCGGGCCCCTTGACCGATCGCCTCGACCGCTCGCACCTGCACTGCGGCGGGAATCGACTTTTCGAGGCCGAGCACAATGGAGCGCCCCGCGCGCTCCCACCTTACCAAGGACAGCAAGGCGACCGCATCCAAACGATCAGCCTCGGAGGAATCCGATCGCCACAGAGTGGCCTCGGCCCGTGCAAACAGCGGAGCAAGAGCCGCGTCACGCTCCAGCGCCTCGTCAGGCGCACCCGCCCGGCGACGTCCCTCACCGAAGGCCTTGATCCACGCCACAGGGGGACGATCCGTGGTCAACGTCTCGCGCAGCAGCGCGAGGGTGCGCGGCGAGGAGTCGGTGGCCAGGGTCTCGATCAGCGCGGCCACCCAGGCGGTCGGGAAAGACGCGAGCTCCGGGCGCAGCGCCGCCAATAGTTCCCGATCGGCATTGCGCAGGAGCGCCGCGCCGACCCAGGCATCCGTTCGGTCCCGGCGCGCGAGCGCCGCCCGCAACTGCGTGCTCGCCGCCGCGTCGAGTAGCGGTGCGGCCAAGGCCGCATGGAAGCGAACCCGGATCGCCTCATCCTCGGCTCGTCCGGCGAGCGCCGCCGCCACGTCGGCCGCTAACGCTGTCCCGGCAGTCGGCGGACGCCGCAGCAGCGCCGCGATCGCACGCTCCCGGACCCCCGCATCCGGATCCGCCATGAGGCGCGCCAGGGTGGGCGCCGGAACGGCGTTGAATCCTTCCAAGACTGCCAGCGCATGCACGCGGGCGTGCGGCTCCGCAGAATCCCGCGCTAGCGCCACCAGCAGCGGAATGGCGGCCGGATCCTGCGCTTCGTACAGCAGTCGGCTCGCAGTGTCACGGTGCCAGCCGTTCGGATGGGCGAGTAGGCGGACCAGCTCGGCGGTGTTCGCCGGATCCATCGCGACGGAGCTGCGCCGCGTCCATGCTGTATCTTTTGGAACGATACGGTAAATCCGCCCCCGGTCGCGACCGGAGGTCAGGTCGAGGTGCTGCTTGATCGTCTCGGGGATGCTCCACGGGTGCTCGATGACCTCGCGGTACATGTCGCAGAGGTACAGCGATCCATCCGGCGCATTGGCGAAGTTAACCACCCGCACCCAAGGATCCGTACTCGCGGCGAATTCGACGTTAGCCTCGTCCGCGGCGCGGCGGCCGCTGAAGCTGACGCCATTGGGCTGGATGAGTTTGCGGTGGACGAGCTGCCCCCCGGCGTCGCCCGTGAACGTGGACGAGGGAAAGCCCGGGCCAAAGGCATCGCCGCGATAGAACGTGGTGCCGGTCGCACCGGTGAAGTAGCCGGACACGCGCCCCCCTCCCTCCACCATGCCGGCCACCACGCCGCCGATCCGCCAGCGTGTGCGCACGATGCGCCAGGGTTCATCCGGGCTGATGCGGAACACCTCCGCGGCGCCCCCGTCGACGGCGATACTCGCGCGCGGCGCCGGCAGCAAGGGCCCCGGTCCAGCCGGCACCAGCCGGTCATCGTAGACGTAGAGCTGGAGGTGGTCGCTGTTGCTGCACACGAACCGGCGTCCGTACGAATCAAAGCTCATGCCGTACTGGCCCCCACCGGCCTCCGCGCCGAATTCGTGCGTGCGCGGGTCGAACCAGAAGTCGCGTCCGCTCAGCTCCAGCGGCGGAAGATCTGGACGCAACGGGGAGGTGATGGTTCCGCGGTGGCCCCCACCAGTCTGTAGGTGGATGCGATTGTCGAGACCCCACGTCGCACCGTTCGCGAGCGCCTGAACGTTGAGACGCTTCTGGCCGCTGGAGAAACCGGTGAAGGCGACCTCGCGGCGCTCGGCGCGACCATCGCCATCTTCGTCCTTCAGGAAGAGGACGTCGGGCGTCGCCACCACGTACACGCCGCCCCGCGCGCAGATCAGACCCGTCGGCCAAGCCAGATTCTCCGCGAAGACGGTCCGGGTCTCGTAAACGCCGTCACCATCGCGATCCTCGAGACAGGAAATTCGTCCGAGGTGCGGCACCACATCGCGCTGCTCGGAATAGTCGACCATTTCGCAGACGAACATGCGGCCGCGCTCGTCGAAGGAGAGCGCGATGGGTGACGTGACCTGCGGCTCGTGCGCGGCGAGCTGGAGGGCAAAACCGGGGCGCACCCTCCACGTGGCCAGTGCCCGCTCGGGGGCGACCGGGAGCGTCCGCGGCAAATCCCTCGCCGGATCGATCTCCGGGGCGGCCGGGGCGACCGGAGTACCGGCTCCCGGGGCGGACCACGAAGGCAGCGCGCCGGCAAGGTACAGCGTGAATCCAAGGACGAAGGCGGGGGTCCGGCGAGCGGTCATCGAAAAAAACACCGCCGCGGAGCCAAGCGGCCCCGCGGCGGAAAGGGAAGCCCGGACGCACGCCGGGCGTGAGGCTGAAAATTCAGTCGTGTCGCCCCACCCCGGCCATTACCAGCCGACCGACGAACGCGTCCCCTGCTTGGTGATCTGTTTCTCCTCTTCCCACACGGCCAGGCCGTCCTTCACCGTCGTGAGCGAGAGTTGGAAGGTGTACGTGACCTGCTTGACCTTGCCGGCCTGGGCGCGGTCCTCAAGCAGCTTCCCGGAAAGCGTATAGTAGGGCAGCCGTGTGACTTGCTTCTGCCCCGCCAGCATCGCGGCCATCTCGGCCGATTCCTTGGCGAGGGGATCCTCGACTTTGCCGCCAAGGCCGAGCGTGGTGGTGGTGATCACCTTGCCGGACTGATTCAGCGCAACGCGGATCTTCTTCGTCAGCGAATCGGTGTCCACCTGCTGCTGCGTGTTGTTCACGATGCGCGAGATGGCCAGCACGGCCGGTTGCTCCGGCACGCGCTCCAGCACGCCGGAGGAAAGCAGCGACGCGACCATGGCGTCCGCGGCACGGTTCCAGTCCTGGATGTTAATCTGGTCGAGCGTCACGACGGTGCTGGCACCGCCGGACTCGATGTACTTGGCATCGCGAGGGGTCTGGCAGCCCGAAAGCGACAGCAGCCCCGCGGCGAGCAGGGAGACGGCAGAAAAGCGACGAAGCGGCGAGTTCATGGGAAGCGAGGAAGTCATAAGGGAGAACGAGCGCGAAGGAAAGGTCGGGCGATTACTTCCCCTCGACGATCTTGAGGGTGAAATCCACTGCCCGCGGCGACGTCGCCACGGTCGACACGCTCCGCGTCTCTCGACCCGCGAGGACCAGCGGCAGCCACAGCTCCGAGACGCCCCCCACTCCCATGCCATCCTGGTCGACCCACTCAAACCGGTAGCGAATCTCGCGATTGTTGTCGCGGAGGTTCTCGAGCGTCACCTGCACCTTCCTCAGATTGCCGGACACGATGGTCTCGTTGACGCTGACCACACCGATCAAATCGCCCAGCGTGCGATCGGTGACGATGCGCTTGTCGTTCACCAGCGTGGGACGAGCCAACGGCTCGGCGCGGGACACCGTGTTGACGTTGGTCTGGCAACCGGTGAGCGCAAGTAGGAGTGCCGCGGACGCGGCGAAGAGAGCGAGGGATTTCATGGGCGGGGGAAAGGGAAGACGAGACATCAGGGGACCGGCACGAGGACCCCTTGATTGACCAGCAAAGGTGATCCGGGATCCATCAACTTGACGTAGACGAGATTGATCCGGCCCGGCGAGAGCTCGACGGTCTGGGTGGCGCCGCCGACGGAGAGCACCAGTTTCCGATCCGCCGGGGTCGCTAGCCTCACCGTGTGAAACTCCTGAGGCAGCGAGCGCCACGTCCGGGTGTCGGCGATGTTGGTCGAATCCTGAATCACGGCGGTGAGGATCTCGAAGAAGGCCTGCCCTCGCTCGCCGAGCTCTTTCTTGGCTTTCCGCTGCATCGCGGCGTCGAGGGTGGCACGGAAGGCCGTTCCCACGAGGGTCTTGGTGACCACCGACGGCCACTCGTTGCGAAAGTCACTGGCGATGACCGAATCCATGCTGCACACGAGAGCCGACGGGAGCGTCACACCCTCCGCCGTCACATTCAGCACCGGTGGTCGACCTTGGCTGAAACGCAGGTAGGGGAATGCGGCACCCACGTACGATACCTTGTCGGTCACGAGATAGAGTGGCAGTTGCAGGCGGATCTCCTCCCGGAACGGTGCGACGCCGGCCTCGTAGATGACGTACGTCAGTCCCTCGGGCATCTTTCCCTCCGCGGCCGCCTCGGCCATTGCCGCATCTGCGACCGCGTAGGGGTTATCAGGCGCAAACGAGGCTACCCGCTCAAACGAGAGCCGCGCGCGCTCCAAGTCCGAGCGATCCTCCGCTTGGGTCAGGAAGAACAGTCCGTCGAGAAACACCACGAACGGATTCACGTAATCGCCGTAGGGTCGGATCCGGGCTTGGACGGATGCGTCGACCGCGCCCAGTCGTCGCCGCGCGTCGGCATCGCCTAGGGTCCGCGAGATGTCGTAGACCGCGCGATTACCCTCGCGATCGGTCAGGCGGCCCGAGCGCAACTCGGACGCGGCAACCTCGGCCTCGGCGAGACGCGCGGAGTTTCCCGCCAGCGCATCGCGCTGCCGCTGCAAGGCACGGTTCAGTTCGACGCGCGCCGCATCGCGCTCGCCGAGTTGCAGGTAGTTGAGCGCCTTGTAGCCGTGCATGAGGATGCGGTCATAGGCGCGACCTTCGTAGGGAAGGTTCGCGAGATTGGTCAGGAGCGCGAGCGACGAAGAGCCGAGCCTGACCTCCGGCTCGCGGTCGTAGGCATTCATCCGCTCCTCGGCGCGGTCAAACGCCGCGAGGCTCGCACGGAGGTTAGCCTCCTCGGGACGCTCCGTCGGCGCGGCGTCCGCCGCCTCCGGTCTCGCCGGGCCGATTTCTGACGCACCGCGTTCCGTTCGCACCTGACTCGGCAAGGGCAGCCGAGCTAACGCGGCGTGACGCAGGATCGCTCCCTGCTCAAGGCGGAAGAGAACGGCGTCTTTGGTGTCATCGTTACGCAGCGCGTCCGCGTTCGCTCGCAGCACGGCGGAGTCGAGCGACCCACGACGCAAGTCGGCATCCCGCTGCGCGGTCTGGCTCGTGTAGGTCTGGCAGCCGGCCAGCGGGATCAGTAATGCGAGCAGCCCGGCGCTGCGCCACGCGGCGGCCCATCCCGTGGTCCAGCACGGCGCCAAGAATCCGGCGCGCGTCGGACAGCGGCGCGGAGAAACAAAAAACGCACTGAAGTGGCTCACTGCGCCACCGGACGAACCAGCGCTCCGCGGTCGATGCCCAGATCCTCTTGGACACTTGCCTGCGAGGTCTTGGCCGTGACCCGCGTCACCCGCACCTTGCCCACCAAAAGTTCCTCGCGGCCCAAGCTCGCCCCCGTGTCAGGATCCTTCATTTCTGCGCCGAGCGCGAAGACCTCCCACAGTTGGCCCGGCACGATCCCGGTCCCTTCACCGCGGTTGATCGTCACGAGCTGGTCGGTCTTGGCGACGATGCGGGCCGGATAGACAACATCGGCGACATGGCGCGAGGTCTTTTCTGCAAGCTCCTGAGTGAGCTCACGGAGCAGGGCATCACGGGTGTCGCCCGTAACCTGCCCACGCTGCTCCTCCGGAGCCGTCCGGCTCACGCTGAGATTAGCAGTTTCCACGACCGCGCCGGTCTTCACGTCGTAGACGGATGAAATCGCGGCGAAGCGGACGGTCCGCGACGTGACCGTGGTGCCGAGCGCGGCGAAGGTTTTCGTCTCCATCGCGTCCTGAAAATCGTCCACGGTGACGACGAGGAGGTAGTCGGCTTCTCCAAAGGCGAACGCCTTCCCGGTGGCCGCGGCCTCCTCGACGAGCGCGGCACCGTCGGCCCGGCCGACGAGCTGGAACCGGCGGCTCGTCTGAAACGCGGAGAGCAACTGCGCGTTTAGATTCTCGGTCATGCGATCCAGCGCGACCTTGCGCCCGCTGGCAGTGGCGGCCGACGCGACGGCGGTGTTCACCTTGACCGAACCGAGGGCGAGCTTCTTGAGCGAGGCCTCTTGCGCAGTCGCAGCCGTGACTCCGCAGGCGGCGATGAGAGCGAGGAAGACGGAACCGAGACGAAAAACGTTCATGACGAGAAAGCGGCGTGAAAGAGAAACGGGCGGAAAGCCGTGGGAGGAATTAGAGACGGACGCCTGGAATCACGAGGCGGACATTCTCCTTCGTGTCCATGCGCGAGAAGCTCTCTGAGAGCATTTTCCCGTAGCCCTCCAATACCTTGACCTGAGCATCGGTCAGGCGAGCGCCGTCCTTCAGACCGTTGATGAACGTGGTCGCATCCTTCCATCGCGCATAGCCGGAGTCGGACAGAGTGAGGGCGATCGAAAGCGTCTGTCCATCGACGGCGTTGATCGTGCGTTCCCACGGCGCAAAACCGTCTCGCATGATCCGCAGCTTGCTGAAGCCGGGGCGCACCGAGAGCGCGCCGGGGGCGCTACCGACGGTCACGCCATCAATCTCCACCGAGGCGTTGAGCGGAGCGAGACGGTACTTGGACTCGCTGATGGACACCGTGTTCTCGGGCCCGAGACGCACGTCGGGAATCATGAGGTCCGCCGCCTCGAGCTGCAACGTGAGCGTGACGCGCTCGGCCAGCGCCGCCGGAGCAGGAACCCGGCCCGCCGCCACGCGCACCCGCAGGCTGTCCACCACGCGGCCCGCCGCCTCGTCGAGCAGGTCATCGACCACGCCGTCCCGCTGGGTCTCCGCATAGGACGTCTGTTGAACCACCGTCGAAACCCGCACCGTGTCACCGGTCAGACTGCCCCCTCTCGATGCATCCAGCAGGCGGTAGCTCAGTCGCAGCGACCGCTCCTGCGACTTGGTTTCCACGCCGTAGGCCTTGGCTACGACCTCCTTCGTCCCGACCGACGAGAGTGACGCCTGAATAATGTAATTCACCCCAAGATTCTGGGCCAACCGCAGCGCCGAACTCTGCTCGGTTAACTGAGCTTCCAGTCCGTCGACCGGACGCGGCAGCGAGGCGACTGCCGGGTCGAAGGCTCGCAGCGAGTCGACTACGACCTCCCGGGTCAGGACCGAGAACCCCAAGTCCGTGAGCTGAGCGGCGAGATGGTCCTCCAGCACCCGAATCTTCCCATCCCACTCGGCACCCGCGCGATTGCTCACGAGCACCACGCTCCGGAACTGAGGCGCGGATCCAGTCGCCGCTGGCGGTACGGGTTGGCCCCAGACCGATGCAGCGATCAGCGCGAAGGAGAGAGTGATCCGGGAAAAAAGACGGGCACAGAACATGGAGAAAGAGGAGCTGCGAGAGCGGCGGGGCACTGATGCGCCTGCCACCGACTCCGACCCAGCATGGGGGGCAAGGTTCCTCGTTCAAGCGTCGCGCGCGGCCGCGCCACCTGCTTTCGCAAACCAACAGCGCCTATTGGTTAACCCGTCGGGGCGCGCGCGAGATGCAGGCGCGGCTTTCCTTTCCGGGCAGAGTCGCTATTCGTTTCCTCGCGATGTTCGCCAATCTCCTTCAGCTCCTGAGTGGACAGTCTCCGTCCCGGACGGAGTACGACCATGCGTTCGTGCGGGAGGTGACAGTGAAGGTGCGCGAGCCGCGCAATCGGCGACTGGAACGCTGGCTGATCGTGGGCTGGATTTTGATCGCGGCGAAGAGCGCGCTCATGTTCTGGGTGGTGGATCGCTACCGCGTTCCGCTGAATGCGTGGTGGATCAACGGTCCCACGGTGATGCTCGCCCTGCTCTGCACCTACGTGTACGCGCGGCGGCGCTGAGCGTGGGATCCGAGCCAGCGTCTCGGTCCGTCTCCCCCTTCGGTCCATTTCCATGAAGCACACCCCCATCACGGATCGCTTTCGCGGCAAGGTCGCTCTCGTCACCGGCGGAGGCGCGGGGATCGGTCGGGCGATCGTGGAAGAACTGCTGAAAGAAGGAGCGGCCGTCGCGTTCACCGATCTCAATCCGGCAACGGCGCGCACCGCCGAGGAGCTGAAGGTGGGCGACCGCCACGTGCTGTTCCTCGCCGGCGACATGGCTGACGAGGCCTTCTGCCAGAGCGCGGTGGAGCGGACGGCAGCCACCTTCGGCCGTATCGATTACCTCGTGAACAATGCATTCGCGTTCACGGCGAAGGCGCTCGATGCAACCACCGCGGACTGGATGCGGAGTTTCTCCGCGGGACCACTCGCCTACGCGCGCATGGTGCAATACGTCGTACCGCACCAGCGCAAGGTCGGCGGCGGCGCGATCGTGAACATCTCGAGCATCTCTGCCCACATCGCGCAGGCGCACCGCTGGACGTACAATGCAGCGAAGGGCGCGTGCACCCAACTCACCCGGTGCCAGGCCCTCGATCTCGCGCCGGACCACATCCGCGTGAACAGCGTCGACCCCGGCTGGATCTGGACCAACGAGACGGACAAGGCCGCAAACCTCGACGGCGGCGGACGCGCCAAGTGGGATCCGATCTGGGGACGCTATCACATGCTCCGTCGCATGGGACACGCCATCGAAGTGGCCCGGCCCACCCTCTTTCTCCTCAGCGACGATGCGTCCTTCATCACCGGTACCACCCTGATGGTCGACGGCGGGTACCTCTCGATGGGGCCCGAGGGACTCGGCGACACGGCGGTGATTGCCGGCTCTGACTGACGGGTCGGAGCTTCCTCGCACCCGCCCCTTCGCGCTCTCTTGTCCATGTCTGACGCTTCCCGTTGGTCTCGTTTCCTTCGTTTCGGCGGCATCAGCGCGAGCGTGCTGGTCCTCGTCCTGCTCGCGGCGCTGGCCTGGGGGTGGAAGCGGCTCGAAAGGAGCCTCCCGCAGTTGGACGGTGCGCGGGCGCTGCCCGGACTGAAAGCGGTGGTCACGGTTGAACGCGACGCACTCGGCATCCCCACGCTCACGGCGGGTAGCCGCCAAGACCTCGCGCGGGCCACGGGCTTTGTCCATGCGCAAGACCGCTTCTTTCAGATGGACCTGCTGCGGCGCCGCTCGGCGGGAGAACTCGCCGAGCTCTTCGGCGCCGCGGCCCTGCCCCTCGACCGCCGGGCCCGCCTGCACGAGTTCCGCTCCCTCGCCGGGCGCGTCGTCGCCGCCCTCCCGGAATCGGAGCGCACCCTCCTCGCAGCCTACGCCGAGGGCGTGAACCACGCGCTGGCCACCGCGCCGCGGCCCTGGGAGTACGAGTTGCTACGCCTGCCACCGGTGGCATGGCGACCAGAGGACACCGTCCTCTGCATCTACTCCATGGCCCTCGATCTCCAAGATCACTCGGGCAAATTCGAACAGGCACTTGTCACGGTCCGCGAAACCCTTGGCGCCAGCGCCCTCGCCTTCTTCGCCCCACGCATCGGGCCCGAAGACGCCGCTCTTGACGACACGACCGCGCCGCTCGCGCCCATTCCCAACGAGCGCGCGCTGAATCTCCGCGCCAGCGCGCCTGCTGCCACCCCGACCGCGCAGCATCGGCCGCCAGAGGCCTCGGTCCTTTTCGGCTTCGCGACCGACGGTCACCGCGAGAGCAAGCCGGGATCCAACAGCTTCGGTGTCGAAGGCACTCTCACGGGTGGAGCCGCGCTGCTCGAGAACGACATGCACCTCGGGCTCTCCGTTCCCAACGTATGGTACCGCGCCCGCTTCCGTTGGACCGACGCGTCCGGCATCGCCCACGATCTGACCGGGGCGACGTTTCCCGGCACCCCCGCCATGGCGGTCGGCAGCAACGGCCATGTCGCGTGGGGCTTCACCGCCAGCTACACCGACACCGGAGATTTGGTGCGCGTGCAGCCAGACGCCGTGGTCCCGGAGGCCATGTACCTTGTGGAGGGCCGCCCGGTTGACTTCGAACGCCGCCGCCACGTCATCCGCGTCAAGGGCGGCGATGACGACGTGCTCGAAACCCGCTGGACCCGCTGGGGGCCGATCATCGGCGAGTCTCCCACGCGTCACCCGCTCGCGTATCGCTGGACCTTCCATGATCCAGCCGCGGTCAACCTGCGCTTGGTCGCGCTCGAGACCGCACGATCGGTCGACGACGCGATCAGGGCCGCACACGAGGCCGGCATCCCGCCGCTGAACCTGCTCGCGGCCGACCGCGACGGACAACTCGCGTGGACGATCGCGGGCCGCCTGCCCGAACGCTTCGGCCACGACGGCCGATTGCCCGTCCCGTGGGCCTACGGCGACCGAGGGTGGAAGGGGTTCCTCGCCCCAGACCGCATCCCGGTCATCATCGCAAAACCAGGCGACGTTCTCTGGACCGCAAATCAACGTATTGTCGGCGCAGACGCGCTCGATCGTCTCGGTGAACAAGGCTACGACGAGGCCACCCGTGCCGGACGTATCCGTGACCGCTTGCGCGAGCTCCAGGCGGCGCACGCGGCGGGCGGTCGCCCCGTGACCCCGGCTGACCTGCTGGCCATCGCCCTCGATGACCGCAACACCCGGCTCGATCGCTGGCAGAAGAAACTCGTCGAATGCCTCGACGACGCGGCGGTCGCCCAACAACCCCGGCGCGCCGAACTCCGACGCCTTGTGAAGGAGTGGGACGGCCGCGCCCGCGTCGATAGCGTCAGCTACCGCTTGGTCCGCGCGTGGCGGAGCGCCCTCGCCAACCGGGCGCTCACGCCGCTCTTCGCCCCCTGCGTCGAGGCGTCGCCGCGCTTCGACTTCCGCTCGCTGCCCTACGAACTGCCGCTGGAGGCCCTGGTCGACCAAAAGCCTCTGCACCTCCTCGCCCCCGAGTATTCCTCTTGGGAGAACCTGATGCTCGCGGCGGCCGACGACGTCGTGGCGGAGATGGATCGCCAGAGAATCCCACTGGCGAAGGCCACGTGGGGTGAACGTAACCGCCTCCGCATGCAGCACCCCTTCGCCTCCTTCCTGCCTAAATGGGTGGCCGAGACGCTGTGTATGCCGGCACAGAGCCTCCCCGGTGACTCCGACATGCCCCGCGTGCAGACGCCGAGCGACGGCGCGAGCCAACGCATGATCGTCGCACCGGGGCAGGAGAGCGCCGGTATCTATCACCAGCCCGGCGGCCAGAGCGGCCATCCTCTTTCACCCTACTTCCGCGCCGGTCATGATGCCTGGGTGCGCGGCGAGGCGACACCGTTTCTACCCGGACCCGCGCGGCACACCCTGTCCCTACAGCCCTAAACCGCGGGAGGCGTGCGCCTCTGGAGAAGCGCGGCTGGGCACCCGCGCGCAGCGAAGCGCGAGCGGGGCCTTGCTCCGAGCGCCATCCTTGCGCAGGATCTCGCCGTCCGTTCCTCCCTCCGGCATGAAAAAAAAGCCCCGGCGTCTCTCGGTCTACTTCGGCAGCGAGCTGTTCAGCATCAAGCATCTCGTCGGCAACGCCTATCTCGCCGAGGCGATCTACGAGAAGTCACACGGCCGCTTCCTCTGCCGCCTCCCCCAGGACTTCGAACTCCGCGGCCTGCACCCGCAGACCATCCGGGACCAGGACATTCGCGCGCTCTTCGAATGCGACCTCGCGCTCTTCAACTTCGACGGCACGGAGCTCGATAGCGGCACCGTCGTGGAGTTCATGCTCGCGAAGTTCGCCGACATCCCGGCGGTGATCCTGCGTAGCGACCTCCGCGGCGCGGGTGACCAGGGCCGCGGCGATCCGTGGAACCTGATGGCGAGCTTCTATCCCCGCACGGTGACGCTGCACATGGAGAGCCTGATCGACTACCGGCTCGTGCAGAAGCAACGCCGTCGGCTGCGCCCGCGCGACGAAGTGTTGCACCTCGCCGGACAGCACGCCTCCGCCACGGCCTCGATCGTCTGCGACCGCATCGCCCTCTCCGTCGTACGCGCCCTTGAGAAGGTGGCGGCGATGGAACCCGTGCTCCCGCGGCACCTGCAGGAGGAAGTCTATCACTGGCTCGCCCGCATGCCTGGCCTACGCGGCAAGGAGAAGGCGCTGCGCAAAGAACTGGAGCAACTGCTCGAGCGCAAAGTCGAGCGCGGCCTCCTCTGAGTCTCTTCCCGTCCTTACCCCATGCTCCACGTCCTGCGCCACCCCCTCGCCTCGCACCTGATGGCCAGCCTGCGGGACCACGCGACGCCACCTGGCGAGTTTCGCGGACTCGCGCACCGGCTCGGCCTGCTGCTCGCGATGGAGGCGACGCGCGACCTCCCGACGCAGGCAGCGACCGTGACCACGCCGCTGGAAAACACCGCCGCGCAGCGCCTCGCGCACCCGCTGGTCGTCGTGCCCATTCTTCGCGCCGGGCTGGGCATGGTCCAGCCGTTCATTGACCTCTTCCCCGATGTCAGCGTCGGCTACGTCGGTCTGGAGCGGGACCACGCGACGGCGGTGGCGCACAGCTACTACTGCAAACTCCCACCGCTGGCGGGACGCACGGTCGTCCTTGTCGATCCCATGCTGGCCACGGGCGGCAGTGCCGCGCAGGCGCTGACCCTGTTGAAGTCGCACGGAGCGTCAGCGCTGCGGATGGTCTGCGTCGTGAGCGCGCCCGAAGGCGTCGCGACCCTCCACACCTCGCACCCCGACGTCCCCGTCTTCACCGCGGCTCACGATCGTGGCCTAAACGAGCGCAAGTACATCCTCCCCGGCCTCGGCGATTTCGGCGACCGCCTGTACGGCACCTGAGCCCGCCCCCGCCAAGAAACGCCCGCTCCTCGTCAACGGATGCGGAGCACCGACGACGGAGGCGGCGCATACTGGGGGCATGATCTCCCCACAAGATCTGACCGCGTCGCTGGGAATCTCCCCCGCGGGCCCGGCAGCGGCGCCACTTGATCTCGACCTGATCCGCCGCTACTCTGGACCGGCGCCCCGGTACACGTCGTACCCTCCCGCAACACAGTTTCATCCCGACGTCGCGACGCTCGATCTGAACGCCCGACTCGCCGAGGACAATACCCTCGAGGCCGGTCCGCTTTCGCTGTACGTCCACCTGCCGTTCTGCGAGTCGCTCTGCTGGTACTGCGGTTGCAACACCGTCATCACCCGCCGCCACGGCGCGGCCGACGGGTACCTCGACCTACTCAGCCGCGAACTGGACCTGACGGTCGCCCGCATGCGGCCGGGACGCTCGGTGGTGCAGCTGCACTTGGGCGGAGGCACTCCGACTTTCCTTTCGCCGGAACAACTTCGCCGCCTGACTCGCCTCCTGCGGGCGCGTTTCGTCTTCGCGGAGGACGCCGAAATCAGCGTCGAGGTAGATCCGCGTCGTCTCAGCGAGGAGCACGTGGCCGCGCTGCAGGACCTCGGCGTGAATCGCGCCTCGCTCGGGGTGCAGGACACCGATCCGAGGGTACAACGGGCTATCCATCGTATCCAGCCCCACGAGCGAAATCGGCAGGCCGTCACTTGGCTCCGCGCCGCTGGAGTTACCTCGATCAATCTCGACCTGATCCACGGGCTGCCTCTCCAGACAACCGAAACCTTCGCGCGGACCTTGGATGACGTGCTCGAACTCACGCCCGAACGGCTCTCGGTCTTCAGCTACGCGCACGTGCCATGGATGAAGCCCGCCCAGCGCATCTTCGAACAACGCGACCAGCTGCCCGCCCCGGAAGAGAAGCTCGCCATGTTCGCACTCGCACACGAACGACTCACCGCCGCCGGCTATCTTGACATCGGTCTAGATCACTTTGCCCGACCGACCGACGAACTCGCCATCGCGCTGGCCGACGGCACCCTGCACCGGAACTTCCAGGGCTACACGACCCGAGCGGGGGCATCGCTGTACGGCTTCGGCGTATCGTCGATTTCGCAAACCGCCAATTCCTACCGCCAGAACCACAAGACCCTCGGCGCGTGGCGCGACGCGCTCCACACCGGACAACTGCCGGTCGAGCGCGGGCTGTGGCTGACACCCGAGGACCAACGGCGGCGCGAACTCGTGATGGACATCATGTGCCGGCGATTCCTCGACTTCGCCGATCTCCACCGGCGGCTCGGCGTGGACGTCGCGGACCGCTACCGCACGGAACTGGATTCACTCAGCGACCTACAGGCCGACGGCATCGTGGAACGCGACCACTCGGGTCTCCGCGTGACCCCGCGCGGTACGCCGTTGCTCAGAGTCGTCGCGTCGCGCTTCGACCCCACCTTCCAAGCGGCGGCCCGACGCCACGCGCAGGCAGTGTAGCGCGAGGTCGAACCCCTCGGTGAGGAGGTCCTGCGGTCGGACCGAGGGATCCGGGCACGGGTCCGGCACGGCCTGATCACCTTCCTTCGTTCGTCCTTGCCCCAGACCCCTTGGCAGGGCGTCATGCGAGGAAAGCCATGCCCTACCGCATCGCCAAGAGCTTCGTCGTGGAGAGCGGCCATATGCTCTCCAAGCACCCCGGTGCCTGCCGCTTTCCGCACGGGCACAGCCGCACCGTCGAGGTCGTTCTCGTCGCCGACACGCTCGACGACCGCGACATGGTGGTCGACTTCAAGGCGATCAAGCAGGCGCTCGGTCCCTTTCTGGACCGCTTCGACCACAGCATGGCGATCAACTCCGAAGATCCGCAGGCGGCGCACCTCCAGACCGCGTATGGTGACCGCATCGTGCGCTTTGATCACGTCGACCCGACCAGCGAGGTGATGGCACAGCATATCTTCGCTTATGCGCAGGACACCCTGCGCAACCTCGCCCTGCACGGTCCCAGTGACGCCCGCTATCCCCTGCGGCCAGCGGTACGCGTGGAACGCGTACGGGTGACGGAGACCGCGACCAGCTGGGCGGAGTACTGGGAATAGCGCCGTTTCGTTTCCCCATGCTTGCGCTCACCCACCCCCTCCCCGCCCTGCGCCGCGCGGGCGCACTGCTCGGTGTACTCGCTGCGCTGGCCACGGCGTCCGTCTCGGCCGCAACGCCGAAACTCACCTTGCCCTCTGCGCCGGTCGACCGCGCCGGACAAGTCATCCGTTTCACGCCGCCGCCCGGGTTACCCCAGCCCACCGTGGCGACGGATGGCAGCGGTCGACGCTGGCCGGTGCAGACGGACCCCGATGGCCGGGCCTGCCTCGTCGTTCCGTGGCAGGCGGCCGGCGAGACGCTGGAGCTAATCCTGTCGTCGGAGCCTCCCGCGAACCGCAGCGAGGCGATCACCTCAGGCACCGCCGCCGGCGGCCTCGCCTTCACGGACGAAGGGAAGCATGTCCTAAGCTACCGCCTTGACCCATCGGCTGTGCCGAGGCCCGGCATTCCCGTCGAGTATCATCGCGCCGGATACCTTCATCCGATCCATTCGCCAGCGGGCGCGCTGGTTAGCGATGATTATCCTGCCGACCACATTCATCATCACGGCATCTGGTCGCCTTGGACCAAGACCGAATTCCAAGGACGGACGCCCGACTTCTGGAACATGGGCAAAAAGACCGGAACCGTGGAACGCGTGGCGCTCGACCGCATCTGGGGTGGATCGGTGCACGGGGGCCTCGCGGCGCGGCATCGCATGGTAGACCTCTCCGCCCCGACCCCGATCACCGCGCTCCATGAGAACTGGGACGTGGTGATCTACCGCGTCGCGAGCCCCGCGAAGCCCGTGCACCTCTTTGAGCTGACGATCCAGCAGACCTGCGCCACCAACGATCCCCTGATCCTGCCAGAGTACCATTATGGCGGAGCGGCATTCCGTGGCCGGGCAGAGTGGCTCGGCGCCGCGGCCTCGCAGTTCCTCACCTCGGAAGGCGAGACCGATCGGGTGAAGGCCCAGGGCAAAAGGATGCGATGGATCGCCCTGAGCGGCGCGGTCGGACCGGGCGCAGTGGCCGGACTTGCGATGCTGGGCCACCCCGACAACCTGCGCGCCCCTCAACCCGTCCGCGTCCACCCGCGGGAACCGTATTTCTGCTTCACGCCCTCGCAATTGGGGCGCTGGACCATTGAACCTGGCCAGACCTACATCGCGCGCTACCGCTTTCTCGTCTTCGACGGCTCGCCGGACCAGGCGCTGATCGAAGCCTACTGGCAAGGGTACGCCCAGCCGGCAGTCGGGCGGGTCGCCGGACCCTGACCTCGCCGCCGGACGCCTTCCGCTCTTGGCAATGACCGGAAGCCCGCTAGGTTGATCGCCCGCCATGAGCGATCTCACCGAGCTCTACCAGCAGGTCATCCTCGACCACAACCGCCGCCCCCGGAATCGGGGGCGCCTGCCGGTGGCCAACCGCGTGGCGCATGGCGACAATCCGACCTGCGGCGACCAGTGCAGCGTGTTCCTGCGCATGGACGGCGACCGCATCGCGGAAATCAACTTCGACGGGCAGGGTTGCGCGATCTCGCAAGCGAGTGCCTCCCTGATGACGACCCAACTGAAGGGGAAGACCGCCGTCGAGGCGCAGCAGCTCTACGACCAGTTCCACCGGATCGTCACGACCGGCGAGGCACCGGAGGAAATCAGCGACCTTGCGGCCTTCGCTGGCGTGCATGCCTTCCCCGCGCGCATTAAGTGCGCGACCCTCGGGTGGCACACGGCGTTGGAGGCCATCCGTTCACCCGCCGTTGCGCCGGGGACGGGCGGTGTCGGCATCCCCTGACGCCCGCGCCCGCGGGAGAGAACGCCGCGAGTCGAAAGGGCACCGTATCCGGGTGCCCTCGCGATCACGCGCCGATCGCCAGCGCGACGGACCTCAGCCCTTGGTGGACGGGACCGGACCGGAATGGGAGGCCACCTTGTCCGGAGCCGCCGAGACGCGGACAATGCGCGACTGCAGCAGGACGTACAGGGCTCCGTCTGGACCGGTGATGACGTGACGGATACGACCGAGATTCTTGAAAATGATCTCCTGATAGGCCACCTTGCCATCGACGATCTCAAGCCGGCGCAGCTCCTGAGCCGCGAGCGAGGCGATGAAGAGATTGTTCCGCCAGCGGGGGAATTCAGATCCTGAGTAGAAGTTGATTCCGCACACCGCGATTGAAGGCACCCAGTATACCACGGGCTGCTCCATCCCCTCCTTGGCGGTCAGTGGCGTCAGGGTGGAACCATCGTAGTTCATGCCGTAACTGATCACCGGCCAGCCGTAGTTGTCTCCGCGCCGGACGAGGTTGAGTTCGTCGCCGCCGCGCGGGCCGTGCTCGGAATCGAAGAGCTGGCCGGTCTCCGGATGGAAAGCCAGACCCTGCGGGTTGCGGTGGCCGAAACTCCAGATCGAAGGAACTGCCCCGGGCTCCGCTACGAACGGGTTGTCGGCCGGGATCCGACCATCGTCGTGCACGCGGTGGACCTTGCCGTTCGGGCGGGTGATATTCTGCGCATCCGCCATCGCACCGCGATCGCCGATCGTGAAGAAGAGATAGCCCTCGCGATCGAAGGCGAGACGACCGCCGAAGTGCACGCCACCCTCCTTGCGGTAATGTTCGATCTTGGCTGCGAAGATCGTCTCCTGATCGACGAACTGCAGCCCCTTCAATCGTCCCCGAATCACGCGGGTGATGCTGACCTTCTGATTGTCCTTGTTGCGCTTGAGGTCGCTGAACGCCAGATACACCCAGCCGTTTTCTGCGTAGCGCGGATGCAGCAGGACGTCAAAGAGGCCCGCCTGCCCATCGTTGTCGATCTCGGGCAAGCCCTCGACCCGTCCGGCCACCTTGCGATCGGCGCCGACCCGGAGCAGACGACCGCGCTTCTCGGTCACCAGCGCGCCACCATCGGGCAGAAATGCCATCGACCAAGGCTCATTTACCCCATCGAGCCACGGGTTGACCTGGTACGCATGGAGCAGACTCGGCGCGACCACGGAGTCCTTGGGCTCGGCAAACTTTAGCTGGCCGCTGTCGTGGCGGGCGCGCATCTCGCGCATGTAGATCACCATCGCGCGGATCTCCTTTTCCGGGATCAACGCACCCCACGCCGGCATGCCACGCTCTGGGAAACCATTCCGGATGCTCCGCGCCAGACTGTCATCATCGCCCCCATTCAGCCAGATATCATCGAGCATCGACGGCGCGGACGCCCCCTGCATCTGGTCGCCATGGCAGCTGGCACAGTACTGCTTGTAGACCTCCGCGATCTTTCCGGTACCGACGCGGCCCGGTTGGGCGGAGAGCATCGCGGGAAGGAGAAGGCCAGCGAGCGCCAGAGCGGCGCGACGGGGCCAAGGCATGAAAAAGCGTGGGGGGCACATAAGAAGGGGGGTGGGACGGGCATCAAGAACGACCCTCCCGCGGTGCGCAAGTCTGCGGCAGCGAGGGAACTCCGTTTCCCTCTTCACCTTTCGGCCGGGTTGAGTAGCGTCTGACAACCATGTTTGCCGGCCGCGACGTTCGCACCGATTTCCCCGTACTCCACCAGAAGGTGGGGGCCCATCCGCTTGTCTACCTCGACAACGCCGCGACCAGCCACAAACCGCAGGTGGTGATCGACGCGGTGTCGCGTTTCTACGAGCGGGACAACTCGAACGTGCACCGCGGCCTGCATGCCCTGTCGATGCGTGCCACGGATGGGTACGAGGCGGCAAGGGCGCGGGTCGCCCGCTTCATCAACGCCGCTAGCCCGGCCGAGATCATTTTCACCCGGGGCACGACGGAATCGGTGAACCTCGTCGCCCAGAGCTGGGCCGCGGCCAACCTCCGGCGCGGCGACGTGATCCTGCTCACCGAGATGGAGCACCACTCCAATATGGTGCCGTGGCAAGTCGCCGCAGAGCGTGCGGGTGCGACCCTCCGCTACGTGCCAGTCGTGGGAGACAACGCGGAGCACGGGCTCGACCTCGATGCGCTCGATCGCCTCCTCACGCCGGAGGTCAAACTCTTCGCATTTACCCACATTTCAAATACGCTGGGCGTGATCACCCCGGCCGCAGAACTCTGCCGGCGCGCGCGCGCGGTCGGAGCGGTCACGGTGGTCGACGCGGCTCAATCCATCGGCCACGAGCCGCTCGACGTGCAGTCATTGGGCTGTGACTTCCTGGCCTTCTCGGGGCACAAGATGGCCGGCCCAACCGGGATTGGCGTCCTCTATGGCCGGCGCGCGCTCCTCGATGCCATGCCGCCCTGGCAGACCGGGGGCGGGATGATCAGCGTGGTAGAGTTCGGCAGCAGCCGCTGGAAGCCCTCGCCCGAGCGCTTTGAAGCGGGCACCCCCAACGTCGCCGACGCGATCGGCCTGCATGCGGCGATGGACTACCTCGACGGCCTCGGACGGCCAGAGATCAGCCTACACGACCACGCCCTCGCGGAGACCGCCTATGCGGCGCTCGCCGAGTTGCCCGGCATCCGCCTCCTCGGTCCGGCGGGCCGGCGCGCGGGCCTGGTGAGTTTCGCGCTCCAAGACGCGCACGCGCACGACGTGGTGACCTTCGCCGACCAGGATGGCGTCGCGCTGCGTGGCGGGCATCACTGCAACCAGCCCCTGATGCGCAAGCTCGGGCTTCCGAGCTCGGTGCGAGCCAGCTTCTACGTCTACAATACCCCGCAGGAAATCGACGTCCTCGTGCGCAGCCTGCGGCGGATCATTCAGTTCTTCCGCGCCTGATCAGCCCCAGGGCGCCCCTCAGGGGGCGCGGCGGGGGGGCGGGCGGAAGGACGTGGGCGGCCTCGGTAGACTTGCGGGCGCGGTGGGACTCTTCGGCGCCGCGGACGGCGGTGCCTCTTTTGCGGGGCCAGCTTCCCGCGAAGGCCTCCCCACGAACTCCCAGAGCAGCACGGCAGCGGCGACGGAGACGTTGAGTGACTCGACCCGCCCGCTGCCCGGAATCGTCACGAGACGAGAGCAAGCAGCCGCAACCTCGGGAGAGAGCCCCTGCTCCTCGTTGCCCAGGACGATTGCTACCGGCGCCGGACGGGCGCGGGCGGCATCGGGGCGTCCGCCGTGGGCGGCGGCGCCGACAACCTCGTAGCCGGCGTTGCGCAAGGCGTGGAGAAACTCAGGGATCCGCGGAACGCGCCAGAACGTGACCCCTTCCATGCCGCCCTCCGCCACGCGGAACGCCGCCTCACTGGGCAACGCGGCCTCCGGGGAGAAAGGCACCACGACGTGTTCGATGCCGAAGAAGGCGGCGCTGCGTGCGATCGCGCCGAGATTGTGGGCGTTGCCGATGCGGTCGAGCACGAGCACGGGTTCACGCGCCTCGGCCCAGCGCTGGAGATCACTCACCAGCGGCGCGCGCAGCAACGGGGCGGGCACGACCGCGACGATCCCACCGTGGTGCACGGTGCCGGAGATCGCCACGAGTTCGTCGGGCGGGACGCAACGGTACACCTTGCGGCCCGCCGCGAGGGTGCGGCACATCACGCCGATCCGACGGGCCGTCGGCTCATCAAAAAACAGGCGGCGGATCGAATCGGGGTCCCGCGCAAAACGCGCGCGGACCGCAGCTAGGCCGCAAATGATGACTTCGTCGTTCTTCACAATGCGGTCTCCCCCACGACGGTGAACTCCTCACGATCATGGAACAAGTGTCGGATCCGCGCTCCCGGAGCCCGCTTGGCCAGCAAGCCCTCGGGCGAACGCAACTCTTGGAGAAAGGCGACCGGATCGACGCGACCAAACTTCAGGTTCACGACGAAACGGCGGCACCAACCGTTCGTGAGCCAAGGGCCGACCAAATTGTCTAACACATGGTGCGGATCCTCCACCAAGTCGCAGAACAGCCAGTCGAACACCTCGCCCGCCGCCGGCCGGAAGCCGAAGGCATCCTCGCGCCGGTGCTCAATCTGCGGATGGCCGAGCGCGCCGCCCTTGAGCGGCCCGTTGTCGAGCGCGAGCACGCGAGCGCCACGCTTGGCGGCGCTGTAGCTCCAACCGCCAGGGGCCGCTCCCAGGTCCACCACCGTTTCTCCCACCACCGGTTCGCGGCCGGCCAGCAGGTAAGCTTCCTCGACCTTCAGGTAGCTCCGCGACGGAGCCCTCTCATCGTCGGCCATCCGATGCGCTCCATTAGTCCAGAATTCGCGCGCCGCGAACGCCCGACGAAAATCCACGAAATGCACCCGCCAGCCCCACTGCCGGCCCAGTGAGCGCGGCAACTCCGGGTGGGCGAGACGCGCGACCCGAGACAGCCGTGCCCGGACTCGCTCCTCAAACGCCTTCTCGACCGCGGAGACACGACGCCCCAAGCCGACCACCTCAGCCGGGAACGAAAAGATACACGGCCACGGGCCCTCCACCCGTTCTCCACGCAACTGTTCTAAAAACGCGTCTGCCAAACCCTGCGCCAGTGCGTTCACCGACTCACCGGTGAACTCGCGCGGCGACGGAATCCAGCCATGCGGGAACGCTAGGTCTAGGGGCTCTCCCACCCCACCGGCGCCATCCGCCGGGGTCGCTACCACCCAGTCGCCTCCCCGTTCACCCACGGCAAAGCCGCGCACCGCCAGCTCGCCGGCCAGCAAATCCTGAAATCCCGCCTGACAGGTGAAAAACACTCACCTAGCTCACCCAAGCGGGACCCCGGCGCAACCCGCAAGTGACAGCGCCGTGGCCTAGGCAACCCGACCCGTCTCGGGCTCGAGCGATTCCACACCCGCCGGATAGAGGTTTCGGTACGCGAGGCGAAGACCCTTCTCGATCGCTCCGGCCTCAAACGGCTTTGAGATAAAGTCGTTCATGCCCGCCAGCATTGCCTCATGACGATCCTGGTGCATCGCATTCGCGGTCAGCGCGACGATCCACGGACGAATCGCCTCACGCCCGGCGCGGATGCGGCGCGATGCTTCAAGGCCATCGAGCTCCGGCATCTGCACATCCATAAAGATCACGTCATACCCGTGTCGTGCGAGAGCCTCGATGACCTGCAGACCCGTGGTCGCAAGATCGCATTCGTAGCCCAGTCGGCGCAGCGTCATCTGCGCGACCTTGATGTTAACGTGGTTGTCGTCAGCCACCAAGATCCGCAGCGGACAACGCTCGGCCAAGCTCTGGCCTGGTCGGCGTGCCATCGCGCGCGGCGCGTCCGACGCATCGGCATTCCCCAGCACGTCGAGCAGCGTCGCCACCAGTGCGGAGAACTTGACCGGCTTGAGCAATCGCGCCGCGTAGGCCTGCGAGCCATCGCGACGCGCCAGCGACGTCAGGAGAATCATCGGGACACTTCCGTAGCCGCCGCGTGACCGGATGCGAACCGCCAGCGAGTCTCCCTGCGAGCCGGCAAGCGTGTCATCGATCATCACCAGATCAAAATCGTTTTGCCCATCGAGCCGGGAAAGAGCGTCACCCGCTGATTCCACCTCGGTGGGACTCAGGCCGAGGTGACGAAGATTCGCGGCGAGGCTGCGCCGCGCGGCAGCGTTGTCCTCGATGACCAGCACCCGCAGCCCGCGCAGCAGCGCCCGCACGCGCAAGGTCGGATCCTCCCCGCGGGCGATGCACGCCTCGGCGGTTAGGGTGAAGGAAAACGTCGAACCCTTCCCATCCACGCTCTCCACCCACATCCGTCCACCCATCAGTTCGGCGAGGCGGCGGCTGATGGCCAAACCGAGGCCCGTACCGCCGAATTGGCGCTGGGTTGAGCTGTCGACCTGGGAGAATGACTTGAACAGCCGATCCATGCGGTCTGACGGAATGCCGATGCCCGTATCCCGCACCGAGAACTGGAGCACCGGCGCAGGCGCGTTGCCGATGACAGCGACCGAGAGCTCGATCTCGCCGCGGGCGGTGAACTTCACCGCGTTACTGAGCAGGTTGGTGATGATCTGACGCAGGCGCCCGCCATCCGTCAGAATCCACGACGGAACATTCGACGGAAAGTCACAGATCAGCTCCAGCCGCTTGTCCGCCGCCGTGACGGAAATTAGATCGAGCGCCTCGTCGAGCAGACGCCGCAGATCCACCGGCTGCAGCTCCAGCTCAAGACGCCCCGCCTCGATCTTCGAGTAGTCGAGGATGTCATTGATGATCTTGAGCAGGGCGTCACCGCTGGTCTCGATGGTGCGGACGTATTCCCGTTGCTGCGGCGTGAGGGCGGTATCACGGAGGAGTCCGGCCATGCCGATCACGCCGTTCATGGGCGTCCGGATCTCGTGACTCATCGTGGCGAGAAAAGCGCTCTTCGCTTGATTCGCCACCTCCGCGCGGTCGCGAGCTCGATAGGCTGCCTCAGCACGCAGCGACTCGCGCCGACGCATGCGCCACTCGCGCCGTCGGCGCCTCGCGACATAAAAGCCGGCCGCTCCGGCCAGACCGCCTAGGACCAGCAGCGATCCGCCCGCCGCCCAGCGCACCGGGACCAGCCGCGCGCGGACATCCTCCGCGGCGAGATCGACGCCCACCGCACCGACCACCCGACCGTCCGCACTCAGGATCGGAGCGAAACCGCTCATGAAATCTCCGCGCTCGTCCGCAATCGGGCCAGCGGTCGCCCGCGCGCCCGCGCCGGACCAAACGCGTTCCAACTCGGGATTCGTTCCACGGAACGGCGCCATGATCGCATCCGCGGGCCGCGTGTCGCGCGAATTGGGCAACACGTAATCCGTACCGAGAACCGTGCGCAGCCGGCCCTCCTCGTCCTTTACCACCGTATAAACGTGGTACAAACTCGGCTGCGTTCGATGAAAGGCTACCAACGGAGCCAGTGCGTTGAGGTGCGCCGACGATCCCAACTGAGTCGACGAGCGCAATCCATCGTGCTCCACCGGATCCACCTGCACCGCCAACGTCGCCGCCAGCGCCCGTAACTCGCTCGCCATCGAGGCCCACTCCCTCCGCTCCGTCACCCAGAGCACCCATCCGACCGCCATCGCTCCCCAGCCAAACACGCTCAACGCAATCAACGTCCCCTCTAAGCGGGGACGAACTGCGGGAAACGTGTCGGGGCCGGGCTCCATTCGTAGTAATGCCTAGGTACTCATCGGACGATTCAGCTGCGGGAGCAGCGCAGACGTGAGGGCAGAAGGGCCGCGCGACGGACTCCGCAAGCACCGCAGAATCAACGAGCTGCTTGTCACATCAAACGTCTGGGCCCCAACCGGAACCCTACGCCGGGTGTGGCGTACGCAGACGATGCGACGAATAATCATGCTCAAAAATGGGGTATTGACCCTATCTATACCAGACTTTTTTGCCAGCCGGTGCGAAGATCACGGTCGGGACGCTGACTTGCGGCACTTCGCCGGGGCTCGACTCGACCCGCAATCCCGTCTCAGGTGGCACCATGCGTTCCCTGACGACGATCCTGCCGCTCATGACTGCCGCCACGCTCGCCTCCGCCACCCTCGCCTCCGCATCCTCCGGTCCTCGCCCGCGCGAAGAGATTCCGGCCCAATACAAGTGGGACTTCACCGCCATCTATCCCAGCTGGGAGGCTTGGGAGACGGCCATGAAGGATACCGAAGCGAAAATGGAAGCCTACGCCGCACGGAAGGGCACGCTCGCCTCCGGTCCGCAAGCACTGCTGGAGGCCTCCCTCGCTTCCGATGAGATCGGTAAGCTGGCGTTCAAACTCTACCGCTATCCGCAGCTGCAACGCGATGTCGACATGCGGAACCAGGAGATCTCAGGGCGCTTCCAGCGCGTCAGCGCGCTTTTCGCCAAGTTCGGCGTCGCCACGTCGTGGTTCACCCCGGAGCTCCTCGCGATCCCCCAGGCTACCGTCGAACGTTGGATCGCAGAAACTCCGGGTCTCGCCCCGTATGCGTTCTCGCTTCTCGACAACTACCGACAGCAGGCACACGTCCTCGACGAAAAGGGCGAGCGCCTACTCTCCCTTGGCTCGCGGTTCAACCAGTCCCCCACCGCCATCTTCCAGGAGCTCAGCACCTCGGATATCAAGTTCCCGAAAGTCACGCTGTCGGACGGCAAGGAGATCACCCTCTCTCCGGGACCCTATCAGCAGATCCTCTCGACTTACTACCACCAACCCGACCGCGCCAAGGCGTTTGAGGCCCACATCGGAACCTACGCCGCCACCAGCAACACCTACGCGGCAATCTACAACAGCATTCTGCAACGCGGTTGGTTCAGCGCCCAGGCTCGCAACTATCCCAGCACCCTCGACGCCGCCCTGGACGGCAACGCGATCCCGCCTGCCGTGGTCGAAACGCTGATCGAGACCGCCCGCGGAGGCACCGGCCCACTCCGCCGCTACCTCCGGCTCCGCCAGCGGCTCCTCGGGCTTGAGTCCTATCATCTCTACGACGGCTTCATCCCCGTCTTCAAGACCGACAAAACCTATCCCTACGACTCCGTTCGTGAACTCGTCGCGAGCTCCGTGGAGCCGCTTGGAGCCGACTACGTCAGCCGTTTCCGCGAGTTCGTCTCCGGTGGCCGCATCGACGTGTACGAGAGTCCCGGCAAGCGCAGCGGCGCCTACCAGGCCGGCGTTTACGGGGTCGGTCCGTATCTTCTTCTCAACTACAATGACACGCTCGACGCCGTCTTCACCTTTGCCCACGAGGCCGGCCACGCCCTTCACACCGTTCTTTCGTACGAGAGCCAGCCCTTCGTAAACTCGTCCTACACGATCTTCGTCGCCGAGGTGGCCTCCACCACCAACGAGCGCTTCCTCCTCGAACGCCTCCTGGCCTCGACGGACGACCCGAAGGAGCGCTTTCTTCTCCTGCAGCACGCGGTGGACGCGATCCGCGACACCTTCTTTACGCAGGTGTTGTTTGCCGATTTCGAGCTCCAAGCGCATCGACGGGTCGAGCGGGGCGAACCGATTACCGCCGACGTGCTCAGCACACTCTATCTCAAGCTGCTCGAAGACTACTACGGCGACGCCGTGAAGGTGGATCCGCTGTACCGCTACTCGTGGACGCGCATCCCGCACTTTTATAACACCCCTTATTACGTCTACCAGTACGCGACGTGTTTCGCTTCGTCGGCTCAGCTCTTTCACGAGATGACGACCGGCTCGACTGAGTCCCGCGCTGCCGCCAAGGAACGCTATCTCACGCTGCTCCGCAGCGGCGGCAACGATCATCCGATGAACCAGCTCCGCAAGGCCGGTGTCGACCTGACCCAGCGGGCCACGGTGCAGGCCGTGGTCGACCAACTCGACGCGCTGGTCACGCAGATGGAGACCGAGGCCGCCCGCATCGCCCCCTGAGCATCACCGACCCCTTTCCCATGAAATTCATCATCGTGGTGGTTCTCCTCGCCGGCCTCGTTCTGACCGGTCTTCTCCTCATGAAGGCGCGACTCGAGGGTAAGGATTCCGACGACGGTCCGGGCAAGCGGAGTTGATCCGGCGCGGCCGCCGGGGGCACGTCAGAACCGGCCCAACAGTAAGGACGGGAACGCGCCCAGCACGACCAAAAGGCCGGCGGCAAGCAGCAGACCGAGCGCGGCCGCTGGCGGCACCTCGATCGGCCCGCGCTCGCGTACATCCTCCGCAATCCAGGCCTGCTTCAGCAGAATGAGGTAGTAGTAAAGCGACACCGCGCTCATCGCGATCGCCAGCAGGGCAACCCATCCCGCCGGATGTCCGAGTCCGTCGATGCGGAACGCGGCCGCGAAGACAACAAACTTGCCGAAGAAGCCCGCCAGCGGCGGAATGCCGGCCAGCGAGAGCACACACACCGCGAAGCAAGCGGCCACCAAGGGCGAGCGGCGCCGCAGGCCAGCAAGGTCCTCGATCCGGTCTCCATCACCCGCCCGATCTAAGATCGCGAGACACGCAAACGCGCCGACGGTGGCGAGGCCGTAAGTAGCCGCGTAGTAGAACAGGGGTCCAGGCCCCACTTCACCCGCCGACAGCAAGCCGAGGCCGAGCGCCCCAGCGTGCCCGATCGCCGAATACGCCAGCAGGCGGCGAATGCTCGCCTGCGCGAGCGCCACGAGATTGCCGAGGAGCAACGAGACCGCACACATCGAGGCAAGCACCGGCACCCAGCCGCCGCCGGCTCCACCCAACAGCGGCGCCGTCGCCGCGAGCGGCCCGAGGCCCGACCAAAAAATCCGCCAGAAAAACGCCAAGCCCGCCAGCTTGGCCGCGGAGGCGATGAGCGCGGCCGACATCGGCGGCGCCCCTTGGTAGACATCGGGAGCCCAGGGATGGAATGGCGCAACCGCCGCCTTGAAACCGAACGCTGCTAGGACCATGCCGACCGCCACCGCACTCAACGATCCATCCGAGTGGACGGCCAACGCCATCGAAATGCCGGTCAAGTCGATCCGCCCGGTCATGCCATAAAGCAGGCTGAAGCCGAAGAGCAGCAGCGCCGCCGACACCCCGCCCTGCAAAAAGTACTTCAGCGCCGCCTCCGCAGACTCCGGACGGCTACGATCATATCCCGCCAACACGTAGAGCGAGAGGCTCGCCAACTCCAGAGCCAGAAACGCCAGCAGGAGGTTCTGGGCCACGGCCATCTGCAGGAACCCGACCGTCGCCAGCAACGCCAGCGCCACGTACTCCGCCGGTTGGTCACTCACCCGCGATCCGGTCAGACCTAGCAGGCTCAGACCCGTCAACCCCAGCACCCCGAGGCGCACCGCGACCGCCAGTAGATCCACCCGGAGGTTGCCCGCCCACACACTCCCCTGCGCTCCATCCTGCCAAATGACCAGCGCCGCCACCCCGACGCCAAGTAGGCCCGCGCCGACCGCCATCTGCAGGCGACTGCCGCGCGACCTCCCTCGCCCCCAGACGAGATCCACCCCGATCACCAGCAGCGCCGTAGCCGTCAATAAGGCCTCCGGCAGCAGCACACGGAACAAGAGTGCGTAATCGATGCTCATGGGACGACTTTCGAGGCTGCGAAGTGAAAGGCCGGCGACTGCAGCGCCGGCATAATCCAGTCGAGCAGCAGGTCCGGCTTGAGCCCGATCACAATCGTCGCGGCCAGCAGTAGTCCCGCCCCGAGTTTCTCCGGCAAGCTGAGGCGCTCCCCTCCGTCATCAGTCTCCGCGCCCGCCCCCAATCCGCACGCGGCACTAAACTGCCCAAAGAAAGCGCGCTGCATGACGCGCAACGTGAAGGCGCCAGCCACCAGCACACCGACCACCGCTGCCACCGCCCAAATGGGATGGAAGCTCCACGCCCCGACGAGAATCTTCAGCTCCGCCGGAAAACCGCTGAAGCCCGGCAGGCCCATGGACGCGAGCCCCGCGAGCACGAACACCGCAGCCGCCCCGGGTAGACGGCGGTGCATGGGCCGCGCCTCCAGTTCGACCAGATCACGCGTGTGCTCCCGCTCGTAGACCATCCGCCCGACCACGCCGAAGAGCAGGCCGGCGATCACGCCGTGCGAGAACATCTGCAGGGTCGCACCCGCCAAGGCCTCGACCTCACCGGTCGCCAAGCCGAGCATCACGAAGCCCATGTGGCTGACGCTGGAGTACCCGATGACGAACTTAAAGTCGCGCTGCACGAGCGCGACCAACCCGGCGTAGACGATGCCTGCCACCGCCAGCCAGCCGATCACCATCTGCCAGGCCGCAAAACCCACCGGATAAAACGGCAGCGCGATCCGCAGGCAGCCGTACGCGCCGAGCTTCATCACCACACCCGCCAAGAGCATCGACGCCGCGGTGGGCGCCGCGACGTGACCAGTCGGAGCCCACGTGTGCAGCGGAAACAAGCCGGCCAGCGTGGCGAACCCGAAGAAAACGAGGCCGAACGCCGCCACATTCTCCCCGTATGACATCCGCGACGCGGCCTCGGTGAGCGCACCGAACGAAAATCCCTCCGCACCGCCCGCACCATAGGTCCACACCAGCCCAGCCAGGACCAGCGCGCTGCCGGCGAACGAGTACAGCACCAGCTTCATCGCCCCGTATTCGCGCCGGGTCGACCCCCAGCCCGCGACGAGGAAATACTTGGGCACGATTGCGATCTCGTAGAAGACGAAGAACAGAAAGGCATCGGCGCTCAGGAACACGCCGTACACCCCGGCCACGAGCGTGAGGTACAGCGCAAAGAACTCACCCACCCGCTCCGCGACCGTCCACGAAAACAGCACTCCCGACGTAGCAGCGAGCGCGGTCAGCACCACGAGGCTCAGGCTGATACCGTCCACCGCAAGGTGGTAGCGGATGCCCAGCTGCGTGATCCACGGCACATCGACCAGGGTAACCAACTCGTTCGAGGGCGCGAAGCGGGCCGCCGCCACGCCCGCCGCCACCGCGCCGAAGAGCGCGGTGAGCAAGGCCACCGCACGCGCCGCCGCCGCGGAGCGCGCCCCGGCCACGAGGGCGAGCAAGGCGCCGACGAGGGTCACGACGGGAATCCAAGGGAGCAGGCTCATGGCAGCGTGAGGGAAGCGGCCCACGACGTGGCCAGCGGATTGATCAGCCCCGCCAGCAACTGCGGCGCGACGCCTAAGAGAATCATCAGGAACACCAGCGACCCCAACACCCGCCACTCCGCCGCATCGAGGTCAGCGAACTCTCCCGCGACCGCTCCCGCCCTCGGTCCGTGAAAGACCCGCTGCCAGAAACTGAGCAGAAAGATCGCCGTGACCAACAACGCGACCGTTGCGACCGCGGCCACCACCGGCTGCAGCGCAAACACGCCGCGGAAGATGAGAAACTCCCCGACGAAGCCGTTCAGTCCGGGCAGCCCGAGCGAAGAGAAAAGCGCGACGCCTGCGAGAAGCGCGAAGCGCGGTGCCGCGTTTCGGACTCCTCCAAAGCGGGCGAAGTCCGAATTTCCGCCCGACCGCTGTTCCAATATCCCGGCGACGAAGAACAATGCCGCCGCCGAAAGTCCGTGATTGAAGGCCTGCAGGAGCGCACCGGCGAGCGCGGCCTCGACCGCGACGCCGTCCGCCGGCCCGGCGCCCGCCACCGCAAAGAGCGCGAGCAGGCAGTAGCTCACGTGGTTCAGCGAGGAGTAAGCCAGCATGTGGCGTAGGTTCCCCGATCGCAGCGCCGCCAGCGCACCGAAGACCACGCCGCCGAGCGCCATCACCAGCAACGGCCCCGCGTGCGCCCGCAGTTCCTCCGGGAAGATCGGCCACAGGAGGCGGAAGAAACCGTAAACGCCCATCTTGGACATCACCCCGGTGAGAAACATGGACACCCCGGCAGGAGCCTCCGCGTACGTCGCGGGCATCCACGAGTGGAACGGAAAGAGCGGAGCCTTCACCCCAAGGCCCACCAACACTCCCAGAAACGCCAGCGCCGTCGCCCACGCTCCGAGCGCACCCAAGTGGCCCGCCAGCTCTCCGGCCGCCCGCAGGCGAGCGAGATCGGTGAAGTTCATCGTTCCCGTCGCCGCGTACAGCGCCGCGAAGGCGAGCAGCAGGCCCGCACTGCCCGCGAGCGTGAAGACCACGAAGCGGTATGACGCCGCTCCCGCGTTGGCGCCTCCCCAGCCCCGAATCAGGAAAAACGCCGGTACGAGGCTGAGCTCCCAGCAGATGAACCAAGGAAAGAAATCGAGCGCCACGAACACGCCCAACGCACTTCCTTGCAGGAGCAGAAACCACGCCCCCGCTGCGCGCACGCGGGTCGCACGCCGGAGGGTCGTGACCAAGGCCAGTGGCCCGAGGACTCCCGTGAGCAGCACGAACAGGAGTCCCATACCATCCAAACCGAGATGGTAGTCGATCCCGAGGCTGCGGATCCACGGCACGCGCTGCTCGACAAAGAGCCCCGGCAGCGCCGGATCGAATCGCGCCAAGAGGAGCACGCCGAAGACGAGGGTGGAGGCGCTGGCGAGCACGGCCAGGGCCCGCGCGGCACGCGCCGGTAGCGATCCCCCGATCCCGAGCAGCAGGGCGCCCAGCCAGGGCACTGCCACCAGTCCCGTGAGCAACATAGAGGCATTCATCGGACACCTCCCCAGATAAGCAGCAAGGCCAGGACCGCGAGCCCCACCACCACTGCCCGCAGGTAGCCCTGCACGTCGCCAGTCTGCGCCCGCGAGTACTGCTGCGCGGTGCGGCGCAAGCCGTCACTCGCGCGATCGAAGCCGGTGTTGAGTCCGTCCTCATCAATCGCCCGATTCACTTCGCCCGTCGTCTCCGCGACCCGCCCAGTCAGTCCCACCACGCCGCCCCACACCCAACGCTCCAACCATGCCGCCAGCGCCGCAGCGCCGCGGAGGAGTCGTCCCAAAGTGGCCGCATACAGCTCGTCAAACCAGAGTCGCGCGGCCAACGCGGCAAATACCCGGGGCCAGCGTTGCGCCAGCGGATCCAGTGCCCGCGCATCGACGCGGGGGCGCCGACCATACATCCACCAGCCCGCCGCGATCCCCACGCCCACCAACACCGTCGAAAAGAGCATCAAGCCCAACCCGTCACTCCAGGCCTGCGCCGCCACCGGCGCACCCGTCAGGCGCGACTGCAGCCACGGCCAAGCCGGAGTGCCGATCCAACCTGCGGCCACCGACGCCACCGCGAGCACCGCCAAGGGCAGCGTCATCACACGCGGCGATTCGTGCGCATGCTCCGCACCTTCTCCGCGCGGCCGACCGAGGAAGGTCTCGCAGACGAGCCGGGTCATGTAGAACGCCGTCAACACCACACCCGTAAGGCCGGCGACGAACGGCAGGTGCGACACCGGCCAGAGCTCCGCCGCGTGCAGGATAGCCTCCTTGCTCCAAAATCCGGAGAACACGAGGGGGAGGCCGACCAAGGCACCAGTTCCGAGCAGGAACGTGACATAGGTGAACCGCATCCGCCCCGCCAGCCCGCCCAACCTTCGCGAATCCTGTTCGTGATGGGCGGCATGAATGACCGACCCAGAACCCAGAAAGAGCAGCGCTTTGAAGCAGGCGTGGGTGATGAGGTGAAACACCGCCGCCACCCACGCGCCGACGCCGACGGCGAGCATCATGTACCCCAACTGGGAGACCGTGGAGTACGCGAGCACGCGCTTCATGTCTGTCTGCGCCACCGCCAGCACCGCGCCAAGGAGCGCTGTGATCGACCCGACGACCGCGACCGCCGTCAAGGCATGCACCGGCACCGCGGCAAGCCCTTGGTCCGCTGCCATCAGCGGGAAGACCCGGGCAACCAGAAAGACGCCTGCGGCGACCATGGTCGCCGCGTGGATCAGCGCCGAAACGGGAGTCGGGCCCTCCATCGCATCCGGCAACCAGACATGGAGCGGAAACTGACCGGACTTGCCCACGGCGCCGGCGAAGAGCAGCAGCCCGATGCCCGTCGCGGCCGTCCAGCCTCCCGGGAGCACGGTGGCCGCCAATCGCTCAAGTGCACCCGCCTCGAGAACCCCGGCGCCGCCATCGTAGAACAGCGAACTCCCGGTCGCTTGGAAGAGCCAGAGCAACCCCAGCAGGAAACCGAGATCGCCGAGGCGCGTGATCACAAACGCCTTCTTCGCCGCGGCGGCTGCCGAGGGGCGGTCAAACCAGAAGCCGATCAGCAGGTACGATGCGAGGCCGACCAGTTCCCAGCAGAGCAGGAGCAGCAGCAGGCTGTTCGCCACCAGCAGCCCGAGCATCGCGGCCACGAACAGGCTGAGGCAGGTGAAGAAGCGTCCGAGGCGCGGATCCGCCCGCAGGTAGGCGATGCTGAAGATGAAAACGAGTACGCTGACCGCGCAGACCATAACGCTCATCAGCGCGCCGAGCGGATCGAGCAACCAGCCGAGGCGAACCGCGGTGGATCCCGCCACGAACCAGGTGAAGTTCGCCGTGAGCTTGGCGGCCGGCGCGGCCAAGGCCCCGACCAGCGCGACCACGGAGAGCAGGAGCGAGCCGGTAATCGCCGCCAGCGCGAGGAACACGGGCAGTCGGCGGGCCGTGCGGGGCGCCGCCGCGCCAATCGCCGCGGCCACGAGGGGCAGTGCCGGGATCAGCCAGAGTTGAGAGGCAGGAAGCATCATCTTCAGCCTTTCAAGCGGTTGGCCGCGGCGACTCGAATGGTGCGCAGGTGGCGATGCACCGCGATGACCAGGGCCATGCCGACGGCCGCCTCGGCAGCCGCCACGGCGATCGAGAACAGAACGAACACGAGACCCACCTCGCCACCGCCCGGACCAAAGCGCCAAAAGGCGATAAAGTTCAGGTTCGCGGCATTGAGCATGAGCTCGACGCCAAGCAACACGAGGATGGCGTTGCCGCGGACCAACACCGCCACGAGGCCCGTGCAGAAGAGGGCCGCCGACAGCGCGAGACACACGTGGAGCGGACTCATGCGTCACCTCCTTCCGACGGCCGACGCGGCGCGGCGAGGAGCAGACCTCCGATCAGTGCCACCGTGAGAATCAACCCGACCAACAAGAGAGCTACGAGGTAAGGACCCGCGAGAAGTTCTCCGAGCCGGCGCAGCGACACCATCGGGATCGGCTCCATGGAAGGCAGGCGCGTCCAGAAGATCGACGAACCCAACATGGAGGCGACGAGCGCCACCGCGGCGACGCCCCCGATCGCGCGCTGGGTGGATGGCGGCGGCAGCGGATCGACCCGGCCGGGCCGCGTGAGCAGCACCGCAAACAGCACCACCATCGAGACACCGCCGACGTAGACGAGGGCGTGGGCGAACGCGATGAACTCCGCTCCGACCGCGAGGTAGAAGACCGCAAGCCCCAGCCAGGCGAGGACGAAGAGCAACGCGCTGTGGATCAGATTGCGCACGAGCACCGCCGCAACCGCGGGCACCAGGCAAACCAGCGCAAGAACGGCGAGAAGCAGGGTCATGGAGAAGCGTAGCGATAGGTCCGCGGGCCGTACCCCGCCGAGAGAGACCGGGCGAGGAATATGAAGGGCACCACCACCCCCAACGCCGAGATGAACCAGCGCACGACCGCGGCTGCGCCCGTCCAGTCCGCCGTCGCGGCCCACACGCCGCCATTGATCAGGTTCACCAGCGCGAGCGGGACCAGGAACTTCCACGACAGGCGCGTCAGTTGGTCGATCCGCAGGCGCGGGAAGGTGGCGCGAATCCAGATGAATCCAAGCAATAGGAGCAGGAGCTTCACGCCAAACCACGCGTAGCTCGGAATAAACTCCAGCACCGCCAGCGGCGCCTGCCAGCCCCCAAGGAAGAGCGTCACAGCCATGGCACTCAGGGCCGCCATGCCAAGGTACTCGGCCATAAAAAAGAGCGCGTATTTAAACCCCGAATACTCGGTGAGGTGTCCCGCGATGAGCTCGCTCTCCGCCTCAGGAAGGTCGAAGGGAGAGCGGTTCGACTCCGCCAGCGCCGCGACCATAAAGACGGCGAAGGCCGAGAAGCCCCAAGGGGTGAGCGCGTGCCAGTGCGGCCAGAGGCCAGCAGCCCAGCCGCCCTGCGCGGCGACGATGTCGGTCGTCGAGAGTGAGCCGGCCACCACGATCACGGGAACGACGGAGAGCAGCAGCGGCACCTCGTAGCTGATCAGCTGGGCGAGGGCGCGCATCGCCGCGAGCAGCGAGTACTTGTTTCGGCTGGCCCAGCCGGCCATGAAGATCGCGAGCTCGGTCGCGGCGCCGGCCGCGAAAAAGTAGAGGACGGAGGCCTCCATTTCGACCGCCACGAGGTTCCGGCCGAACGGGATTACCGCGAGCCCGATGAGCGAAAGGGCAACGAGCACCACCGGGGCAAGGAAGTGCAGCACCTGGTCGGCCGCCCGGGGCACAATGTCCTCCTTGGTGAGCGCCTTGATCGCATCGGCAAAAGGCTGCAGCAGGCCGAAGGGGCCGGTGCGGTTCGGGCCCGGCCGGTTTTGGATGCGCCCGAGGATCTTGCGCTCAGCGAGCGTCATGTAGGCAAAAAGCAGCCCGAAGACGCCGAGGATGGTCGCGATCGACAGCAGCGCCGCCACCCACGGGCGCAGGGCGTCGGGCAGCCAGCCCGTCAGCGCATCACGCAACAGCACCGGCGCGCGTTCGAGCCAGGCATCGGCCGGCGAAGCAGGGGCGGCAGCGAGGATCATGATGACGAAGGAGGAGGCCCGGGAGGAGGGATTGAACCGGGGGAAGCGGACGCCGCCGGCACCCCCGGCGCAGCGGCGGCGGTCGGTGCCGCGGCCTTCGGAGCGGCGGCCTTGGCAGCGGCCGCCAGGCGGGCCTTCTCCTCGGCGGCACGACGCTCGGCCGCCAGCCGGGCATCGACCTCGGATGCCTCGGTCGGGTGGATCTGGTGATAGTACGCGTTCGGCTTCGCGAGTTGCTCCCGATTCAGGAGCAGTCCGTCGAAACGATCCGTGGCCGCGATGGCAAACTCCTGATCCATCTTGATCGCGTCGAACGGACAGACCTCGACGCAGATCTGGCAGCTCATGCAGACCGCGGTATCGATGGCAAACACCGCGGGATAGATCTGCAGCTTGCCGTTCGCATCCGGCTTCTTGTCCTTGCTCTTCTCGATGTAGATGCACTGCGGCGGGCACTCCTTCTCGCAGATCTGGCAGGCCACGCAGCGCAGTGTGCCCATCGGATCGTCCGCGGTTTCGGAAACCAGGAATGGGAAGTTACGGTAGGCCTCGGGTAGCTTCGGCTGCACCTCGGGGTATTCCTGAGTGACGTAGCGCGCGGGGTCGTGGTAGCTTCCGACGAGGTTTTTCGCCGTGACCGCCAGTCCCTGAAGGAGTCCTTTTCCGAGCATGGGTGAGAGGGAGTCCGGGTTCAGCGATCGACCTCGCCGAGCACGATGTCGATGCTCCCGAGGATGATGACGGCATCCGCGACGGAATGCCCGAGGCAAAGATCCTCGAGGATAGTGAGGTTGACGAACGACGGCGCGCGCACGCGGTAGCGGGTGGGATTGCCTGTGCCATCGCTCACGAGAAAGAATCCAATCTCGCCCTTGGGTCCTTCGATGCGCCCATAGGCCTCTCCCGCCTTGGGTCGGAGCCCGCGCTGCTTGGATTTCGGATCAAGAATCGGACCGCCCGGCAGGCCGCGCAACGCCTGATCGAGAATCGAGATCGACTCGCGCATCTCGAGCATGCGCACCATATACCGGTCGTAGACGTCGCCCTCGCGCCCAATCGGAACCCGGAAGTTAAAACGCGGATACACTCCATAGCCGTCGACCTTGCGGAGATCGTGCCCCACCCCGCTGGCGCGCAGCATCGGGCCGGTGACGCCGGCATTGACCGCAAGGGCGGCGGGCAGGCGGCCAACCCCTTGGGTACGCGCCATGACGATCTCATTGCCGGACAGCAGCGCCTCAAACTCGTCGAGGAACGCACCGTACCCGTCGACGAGCTTGCGGGTCGCGGCGAGCCATTCGGCGGACGGATCCACGCGGCAGCCGCCGAACCGCTGGAAATTGCACATCATGCGGGAGCCGCTGAGCGACTCGAACAGATCGAGGATCTTCTCGCGCTCGCGGAAAGCGTACATCAGCGGCGTGCCGCTGCAGCCGCAGTCCTGCATGAGGAAGCCGGCGAGGCACGTGTGGTTGAGCAAACGGCTGAGCTCGGCGAGAATGACGCGGATGTATTCGGCGCGCTCGGTGACCGCGATACCCGCCAGCTTCTCTACGGCGATGGCGTAGGCCCAGTTATTGGTCATCGAGTTCAGGTAATCCAGCCGATCGGTGTACGGCATGGAACCGAGGTAACTCGTGCCCTCGCCCAGCTTCTCGTGGTTGCGGTGGAGATAGCCGAAGACCGGCTTGAGGCGCACGATCCGCTCGCCATCCAAGACAACATCCATGCGGAACACCCCGTGCGTGGACGGGTGGTGCGGTCCGAGGGAGACCTCGAGCAGATCGCCTGCGCCCTCCTCGGGAGCGAAGGCGGGCGTCCGCAGACCGAGCGCAGAGCCCTCGATCTTGCGCACCCGGGCAAGGCCGGTGGAAGCGGGATCCGGGAGCATCATGGCGAAGGCTGGGCCGCTCCCGGGGCGGCGGCGGACGGATAGTGGCGGCGGGCCTTGGCGAGCACGTCGCCGTGCGGCGTGGGCTCCCACTCGTAGTCATCAGGCTCGACGTAGTCCTTGCGCATGGGATGCCCGGTGAAGGCATCCCACATCAGGATGCGCCGCAGATCCGGATGCCCCTCGAAGACGACACCGTAGAGATCGAAGACCTCGCGCTCCTGGAACTCGCAACTGCGCCAGACCGGCGTGAGGGACGGCAGCGAGACCGCGTCGGTGCGGTTGCCGGTGCGGGCGCGCAGGATCACCGGACCATGACGCCGGGCGACGGAGTAAAGGTGGTAGATGACCTCAAGATGGCCCGGCGCGATGCGCGTCTGCTTGCGCTCGGTGACGACCGGCGGGCCACCGGGGGCGCCCGGTTGTGATTCCTTGACGGTTTCAACGACCTCGCGGTCCGGCGAGTCGAGGCCCGTGACATTCGAGCACTGGTCGAGGGCGAGTTCGGGATCGTCGCGCAGGAATCGCGCGACCTCGCGCAGAAAGGCGGGGTCGATGCGAAAAGAAACCTGGCCGCTCGGCGAGCCATTCGCGACGAGCTCGAGGGAAGCCCCGGGAAAGCGGGCGAGCAGACGATCGCGCAGAGCTTCGGGGGATTCCATGGGTGAGCGGCGGGCGGTTCAGGCTTTATCCGGCCGCACCAGCGTGGGCGGTTTCCAGATCTCCGGGGAAAACGGCGGCTCGATGTCCTCGGCGCCCAGTTCGGGCACGGTGGCATCGCATGGCAGGTCGGAACGCAGGTGGCGCGGAGCGTCGGGCCCGCGGAGCGGCTGCTGGCGAATCTTCTCTTGAAGCTGTACCAACCCGTGGAGCAAGGCCTCCGGACGCGGCGGGCAGCCCGGAATGTAGACATCGACCGGGATGAAACGATCGATGCCCTTGAGAACATTGTAGCCCTGCTTGAACGGCCCGCCGGAGATCGCGCAGGCACCCATCGCGATGCAGTACTTCGGCTCGGGCATCTGGTTCCAGAGCCGCACCACGTGAGGCGCCATCTTTTTGGTGACCGTGCCAGAGACGATGATCAGATCGGCCTGGCGCGGCGAAGGCCGAAAGACCTCGGAGCCGAAGCGGGCGATGTCGAACCTCGCCATCGAGGCCGCGATCATCTCGATCGCGCAGCAGGCGAGGCCGAAGTTGAGCGGCCAGACCGAGTGACTGCGGCCCCAGTTGTAGAGCTCCTGCACGCTCGTGAGGAGAATGCCATGACGACGCAGCTCATCGCGTTCCTCCGCGGAGAGCGGACCGGGTACGGAGGCTTCGGCGGGGGCTTCGCTCATATCATGACCATTCGAGATGCCCGCGGTGCCAGGCCCAGACGAGGCCCTCGGCGAGCAGGAAGAGAAAGACGAGGATGGCGACCCACGCGCCGACGGGCAGACCGGTGAAGGCCACGGCGAGCGGGAGCAGGAAGAGCAGTTCCACGTCGAAGATCAGAAACACGATCGCGTAGAGGTAGTAGTGCGCCTTGAACTGGATCCACGCATCACCATGCGGAGCCACGCCGCACTCGTAGGGATCCTGCTTGGAAGGGCTCGGCTTGGGCGGCTGGAAGAACCGGAACCACACCTGCGCCACCGCGAGCAGGACGATGGGGAAAGCGATGGCGACCAAAAGAAACAGAGCGAGGAACGCGTACGGGTGTAGGTCCACAGCGAGAGGACCGTGAGCTTTAACAACGGCACTGATTGTTCAACCTCCAACCACTTTCATCCCTTGCCGAAGAGTACGCATCCTTTGCCGGCACCCCGTATCCGGAGCGTCACGGGACCCAATTGTGACTGCGGCGGCCTTTGCGGGCACGCCGAGGAGGGACGCTCTGCCCGAGCGAGGCGAGTGCCGACGATTCTCATGGGCGTGGTAAGGACTCTCATTCCCGGACGGGCGCGATCTGCTAGTCTCGGGGCTCCCTGTGGTCATGCCGCCTCTTCGCCTCAGTCCTAGCTCCCACTCTCTCCGCCGCCGCCCGAACCGTGGTACGGCGTCCGCTGCATTACCCAAGGACTTCGTCTGGGGGGCGGCAGCCGCGGCCTACCAGATCGAAGGCGGATGGAACGAAGGCGGGCGCGGACCCTCGATCTGGGATCACTTTTCCCAGACCCCGGGGAAGATTTTCGAGGACCACAACGGCAACCTCGCGTGCGACCATTACCACCGCTGGAGGGAGGACGTCCGATGGATGCGCCGACTTGGGCTTGATGCCTACCGACTTTCGGTGTCGTGGTCGAGAGTCCTGCCGCGGGGTGTTGGCCGGGGGAATGCCCGGGGGCTCGACTTCTACGATCGACTGATCGATGCGCTCCTGGCGGCCGGGATCCAGCCCTGGGTGACCTTGTATCACTGGGACCTGCCGCTGGCGCTGCAAAAACGCGGAGGATTCCAGAACCGAGACATTGTAGAGTGGTTTGGTGCCTACACCGAGGTGGTGGTCCGACGGCTCGGTGACCGAGTGCGGCACTGGATCACGCTGAACGAGCCACCCGTGATTGTGGGTCTCGGGATGCAGCACGGCGTCTTCGCGCCAGGCCAGACCCTGTCCTTCGCGAAGTGCCTGAAGGCGGCGCACCACCTCCTACTCGCGCATGGACGCTCGGTGCAGGCGATTCGGGCGACGAGCCCCGGCCAGGCGCGTGTTTCCCTGGCGCAGACCGGGCGCGAGCGCATTCCCGCGAGTCGGTCGGTCAAGGATCGCAACGCCGCGCGGGCGGACACCTTTCGCTCCACGGAGCGAGGCTTCGACAACCTCGCTTGGTGGGCGGATCCCATCGTTCTTGGACGCTATCCGGAGGACGGCATGGAGGCCTTTGCGGCGGATCTGCCGAGGATTCGAACCGGGGATCTGGCGCTCATTTCTCAGCCAATCGATTTCTTCGCCTACAACTGTTACTCGGGTTTTCCCGTCCGAGCGGCAGCCCGCGGCGAGGCGGAGCGGGTCCCCGGCGGCTGGGGCCCGGGGAACCCGCGCGGCACGCTCGCGTGGCTGCAAGTCGCGCCGGATGCGCCGTATTGGGCGGCGCGCTTCCTCCACGAACGCTATCAGCTCCCCGTCGTGTTCACGGAAAATGGAGTCTGCACCACGGATTTCGTGCACCTGGACGGAAACGTGCACGATCCGCAGCGAATTGATTTCCTGCAGCGCTATTTGGGAGGGATGGCACGCGCCGTCCGCGAAGGCATCCCGGTGGAAGGCTACTTCTACTGGTCGATTCTGGACAACTTTGAGTGGGCTCAAGGCTACAAGGATCGCTTCGGCCTGATCCACGTGGACTACGGCACCCAGAAGCGGACGCCGAAAGATTCGTTCACGTGGTACCGCGACCTGATCCGGCGGCGCGGCGCCGGCCTGTAGGCAAGCCCCTCGAGGCGAGTGCGAGGGCTGCTTGCCATCGACCGGAGCGCCAAACAGTCTCCCGAGCGTGAACCGGCCCCAGGTGCTGCTCGTCTTTCTCCCCCGCTTCGGGGAGAGCGCGCACATGCTGCGCGGCATCGCGCATTACGAGCGCACCCATCAAGTCTGGGCGGCGTATCACGACGATCAAGCGCGCGCCTTGGAGGACCCGACCTGGCTGCGCAGCCGTCCCTGGCGCGGGGTCATCACCCGTCACTCGTCGGATACCCTAGTCAAAGCCTGCGCGGAACTCGGTATCCCTTTGGTGGATCTCGATGACACACCGACATTCCCGGGTGTCCCGAAGATCCGGCCGGACAACCGAGCCATCGGTCACCTCGCCGCTGAGCACCTCCTGGAGCGAGGACATCGGCACTTCGCCTACGTGGGGTTTTCCAGCGAGTCGTACTCCAACGAGCGGGGCGACGGATTCGCCGAATCCCTCGCCTTGGTCGGGCATGCGTGCCGGCGTCTGGAGATCCCCTACCCCGGCGACAATCGGCCGGTCTGGGATCCGCCGCAAATCGAACAACTCACCGTGTGGCTCAGGAGTCTACCGAAGCCGGTTGGAATCCTCGCGTGCATGGACCTTCGGGCCCAGCAGGTGCTCTCCGCAGCCAGCGAAGCTGGGCTTCTCGTACCGGAGGAAGTCGCCATCCTCGGCGTGAACAACGATCTCAATCGTTGCGAACTCAGCTTCCCTCCCCTTTCGAGCGTCGCACCCAACTCCTTTCAATCCGGCTACCGGGCCGCCGAGATCCTGACCCATGCCTTAGCCGGAGGACAGGATACCGTGACCCTTGAGCGGGTCGAACCGGTCGGCGTGGTGACACGGCGCTCCACCGACGTTCTGGCCATTGCTGACCGGGTGGTGGCGTCGGCCCTCGGCTTTATCCGGGAACGCGCCTGCCAAAACATCTCGGTCGACGACGTGGTTCGCCATTCCCACACCTCCCGCAGCCAACTGGAACGCAAATTCCGGCACTTCCTCGGACGCACCCCGCAGGCGGAGATCAGACGCATTCAAGTAGCAACAATTAGGACATTACTGCAAGAGACTGACTTCCCGCTGAAGAAAATCGCGGCTCTGGCGGGCTTTGAGCACGTCGAGTACATGTGCGTCCTCTTCAAACGAGTCACGGGGTTATCGCCGGGGGCATACCGGCGCGGGCAGGCGACGGGGAATTCTCAATAGCGCCCGCGCTGAAGCGGCTCCAAAGGGAGGCCTTTCCGATGGGAAAGGCCGAAAGGCGGGTCGGCAAAATTTCTCAAGCAAGATGTAAGTGATCTCATTTACCTCGGGCGTTGGGTTCTCTAGTCTAGGACTCCCGGAGGCTACCTCCGGCTCTGCCCTTGGGTCATCCCCGAAGGCGGTGTTTGTCCTACTACCCTCAAGCCCCCCAATGACCAAGTACCGTGTGCTCTCGCGGGCCCGAGCCTTTGCGCTCCTGCCCGCTCTTAGCCTGCTCGCGCTGGCCCGCCTTTCGGCGCAGGCCGTTCCCTCCACGCCCTCCAGTTCTGCGGCCAAGCCCTCCGCAGACGAGACGATTGAGCTTTCGCCATTCGTCATCGAGGCCGACGAGGATGAGGGTTATTCCGCCAAGAACACGCTCGCCGGCACGCGTCTGCGCACCGAGCTGAAGGACGTGGGCTCGGCGATCAGTGTGGTCACCCAGAAGTTCCTCAAGGACACGAACTCGAAGAGTTCGGCCGACCTCCTCGTCTACACGACGGGCACCGAAGTCGCCGGACAAGGCGGCAACTTCGGCGGCGGCGGCGACGGCGCAATCATTCAGGACGGTTCCTATAACCGCCCGGTGGCCAACACCCGCGTGCGCGGTCTCGCGGCGGCGGACAATCTCCGCGACTTCTTCCTCACCGATATCCCGTGGGATTCGTACAATGTCGGTCGCGTCGATCTTCAGCGCGGTCCAAATTCGATCCTTTTCGGTATCGGCTCACCGGCCGGCGTGATCAACAGCAGCCTCAACACCGCCTCGTTCCGCGATGCGAACAAGGTCGAGCTGCAGGTTGCCACCTTCGGCTCCGTCCGCGGCGTGGTCGACTTTAACAAGGTCATCCTCCGCGACGAACTCGCGGTCCGCGTCTCGGCGGTGATGGACAACACGAACTACCGGATGAAGCCGGCGTACCGTGATGACCACCGCATGTACGGCGCCGTGAACTGGCAGCCGAAGCTCTTCTCCAAGGGCAGCGCGAAGACCTCCATCCGCGCGAACGTGGAGTCGGGTGACATCAAGGGCATCAATCCGCGTTACACCCCGCCGATGGATGCCATCTCGCCGTGGTTCACGTCGATGAACAAGGCGACCTACGACTGGCAGAACAGCAGCCAGATCACGGACCGGGCCAACGCGCGCTACAGCCCGTACGTCGGCGCCGCCGGTGGTCGCATCTTCGACGGACAGATCGTGACGTTCAACGCCGACAGCCCCACGCCGGGCATAGCGTTCGCGGCCAGCCCGTACACCTTCCCGACCAACCTGCCCCCGGCCAACAACGAGACGTCAAACGGCTCGTACAAGGGCATCGTCACCTACAACAACATCGCAAGCAATCTCCGCCTCGATGGGTACGTGATCAACCCCTACAAGGCCAAGTCGCTCACCGATCCGAGCATCTTCAACTTCTACGATAATCTGATCGAGGGCGAGAACCGGAGCAACACGAGCAAGTTCGACGCCTATAACGTCACGCTCAACCAGACGTTCCTGAACAACCGCCTCGGCGTCGAGGTGGCGTACGACAAGCAGGACACGCAGTGGGGCTACCGCAACTTCCTCGCCTGGGATGCGTCCGCGATCTCGGTCGATATCATGCGCACGTTCATCGATGGGTCCCCGAACCCGAACGTGGGTCGCCCCGTCGTCATCGGCGGCGGCGGCTCGGCCGGCAGCGGTCGCGTTGTCCGCGAGCGCGAGTCCGCCCGCGGCACGGTCTTCGGCGAACTCGACTTCAATGACTTCATGGATCGTCAAACGCCGCTGGCCAAGATCCTTGGCCGCCACGTGATGACCTACAGCGGCGCGATGCAACGCGCCGACACGCTCCAGACATCGTGGGCCAACTGGTACACCGGCTCAGGCTACGCCCAGACCGCCAACTCGTCGGTCGGCCAGGCCTCCCGCGATATCTCCAGCCTGACCTACCTCGGGCCCGCGCTGACCAATGCCACGTCCGCCAGCGGCCTGAACCTGCCGCGCATCACCGCGATCCAGCAGCCGGTCTCGACGACTGTGCGGAACTGGGACGCGACGACCAAGACCTACAAGGCCTACCCGCTGCCGGTCGTAAATCCGAACGACCCGTCGTACAACGATGACAATCGTCCGTACCTGCAGGCCTCCAAGAACCGCGACGAGATCAACTCGCAGGTCTTTGTGTGGCAGGGTTACTTCTTCAACGGCGCACTCGTTCCGATGATCGGCTGGCGCAAGGACGTGGCCGAGAACTTCAACGCGGGCGACCCGCGCAAGGACGCGGGCATCGTCACCAACTACGCCGATCCCGAGTGGCGTCTCCCGACCGGTCAGCTCGAGCAGGGCACCGGCAAGTACAAGGAGCGTCTCTACAGCATCGTCGATGGCCAGACGCACACGTTCAGCATCGTGGGCCATGCGCCCAAGGCGATCATGGAGAAGCTCCCTGGCAACCTGACGGCGAGCGTGTTCTACAGCCGCTCCGCGAACTTCCAGCCCGATGCCTCCCGCAAGGACATCGTCGGTGGCCTGATCCCGTCGCCCTCCGGCAAGACCGAAGACTACGGCTTCGCGATCACCGCCCTCAACGGCAAGGTCGCTTTCAAGGTCAACCGCTACGAGACGTCCGTCTCCAACGCCACCCTCTCGGGTGAACTCGGCAACGCTTACCTCATCGGCGCCGGCGAGGCGTGGGGTCAGGCCGCCGCCGTCCAGCTGAAGGCGAACAGCGGCAACTGGCCGGGCGATGGTAACTATGGCACGACCTCCGCCGGCTCCAAGTTCGGCGCGGGTAACATCCTGCGCTGGCAGCCGGCCGATGCCGGGAACCTGGTTCCCGACTCGCAGGGCCGCCAGCCGGGCTCCACCGGTTACCAACAGACCTACAGCCAGATCTCCATCGACCGCCAGTACGACATCCAGCGCGCCTCGACGGACGACTGGCTCGCCAAGCCCGTACCGGCTTCCTTCCAGTCCGCGTGGGGCATGACCGGCTACGCCACCGGCTCCGGCAACTGGAGCATGAACAGCGTGGCCGTCACCGGCGACACCCTGTCGAAGGGTACCGAGTTCGAACTCGCCGCCCAGCCGATCGATGGCCTCGACCTCTCCATCAACGCCTCCAAGACGACCGCCAAGCGGCTGTCCATCGGCAAGGCGTACTCGGACTGGATCGAGAAGCGTCTGAAGGATTACGCCGGCCCGATGGGCGACATGCGCCTCTGGGGTAACGGCAACTGGGCGCTGGAGCGCGGCTCCGGCGGCACCGTGCGCGACAAGTTCGAGAACGAGACGCTCCCGGCCTACAAGCTGGCGCTCGCCCTCAACAACTCGAACGTCACCGAGCTGCGCCCGTGGCGCTTCAACGCCACCGCCAACTACGCGTTCAAGTCCGGCCGCTTCAAGGACGCCAACATCGGCGGCAGCTACCGCTGGCAGGACAAGCAGGTCACCGGCTATCGCTTGAACTCGACCAAGGATGGGTACGACGTGAACAACCCGTACTACGGCCCGACCGAGGACGCGATCGATCTGTGGATCGGCTACCAAATGAAGATCCTCTCGGATCGCGTGAAGTGGCGCGTCCAGCTTAACGCGCGCCATCTCTTCGCCACCGATCGCCTGATCCCGTTGACCGTGCAGCCGGATGGCAGCCCGGGCGCCTTCCGCATCGCGGAGCCGCGCGTGATCTCGCTGACGAACTCGTTCGAGTTCTAAGCGACTCACCCTCCCGGAGCACACGGTCTCAACCGAGGGCCGGTGGCACATGCCACCGGCCTTTTTTCTTTGCTCGATCCTCCGTGCGTTTCCCTCGCCGCAGGATTGCCGCTGCGAGGTGTACTGATTTACTTCCTTCCTGATCGCTCGCCATGGAACGCACCGACCTTGGAAATAGCCGCCCCGGATCCGATCAACGTCGCGCACTCCATCGCTGGATCTTCGCCGGCCGCCCCGGTGCCGCGGCACTCGCGGCACTCGCGCTCAGCGGGTGCGCGCCCGAGGCCAAGCCGCGATCGACGCCGGCCGGCTCCCCCGCCGTCGCGGTCTCCGCCTCCCCGCCCGAGATCAATCTCGAACGCTTCCGCTCCCGGTCCGTCGGTCAGTCGTTCTCCGGCAAACCGTGGATCTCGCACGTCACCACCGCCGACCTCGACCGTGATGGGCGCACCGACATCCTCGCGTGCGACGACAAGCTCAACGCGGTCGTCTGGCTTCGCCAGACCGCGCCCGGCACGTTCGCAGAGTCCACCCTGCGCGATCAACTACCCGCACCGGTCCACGCCGAGGTCGTCGACTTTGATCAAGACGGCGACGCCGACGTCATCGTAGCGTGCATGGGACAAGTGTTCCCCAACAACGACAAGATCGGCGCCCTGATCCTCCTCGAAAACGACGGAAAACAGGGCTTCTCCGCACACCCGCTCCTGGAGCAAGTGGCCCGGGTGACGGATGCCCGCGCCGGAGACTTCGACGGCGACGGCCGTCTCGATCTCGCAGTGGCCCAATTCGGCTATAATCAGGGGGAGGTACGTTGGATGCGTAATCTCGGCGGAAATCGCTTCGAAAGTCAGGTACTCCTGTCACTGCCCGGAGCGATCAACGTGTGCATCGCCGACTTCAACGGTGACCGGGCTCCCGATATCGCGGCCCTGATCTCCCAGAACTACGAGGAAATCTATCTCTTTGAAAACAGTGGGTTCGGCACGTTCACGCAGAAGATCATCTTCGGCTCGACCAACGAGGACTACGGTAGCAGCGGCATCAGCGTGTGCGATCTGAACCGCGACGGCCGGCCGGATATCCTCTACAGCAACGGCGATGGATTTGCGTACGCTGATCCGGGCAAACGTCCGTGGCATGGCGTGCAGTGGCTCGAGAACCGTGGGCAAGGATTCTTCAAATATCACCGGATCGGTGACATGGACGGCGCCTACAGTCCGATCGCGGTCGATCTCGAGAATCGCGGGGTGATGGATGTCATCTGCGTCAGCGGCTTCAACGACTGGAAAAACCCCCGTGCGGCTTCGCTGGTGCTCTTCCGCAACGACGGCCAGCAAAGATTCACGCGCACGGTGCTGGCCCACCAGCCGATCCAGATGATCTCGGTCGCCGCGGGCGATCTCGATGGCTCCGGCCGACCCAGCCTGGTCACGGGTTCGTTCTACGCCTATCCGCCGTTTGAGAACATGGCGCGCTTGACGCTGTGGACGCCCCCCACTCCATGAGGAAGGACGGAGCGTCTCCGCGCCCGCAGGGTGCTTCGGCTGCACGCTGGAAGCTCGCCGTCGCCCTCGGCGCACTCCTCGTCGGCGTCGGCGGTGCCGGGGGACTCTGGCATGCCCACCATCAGCGCGCCGCGGTGGCCGCATATCTTCCCGCTCTCCCGAACGACGCATCGTTTAGCTCGGTCGCACTCACCGAGCGACTACGTTTAGCCGCGGTACGCGCCCAAGGTTTATTCACCGCCACCGAAGGTCTCGGCGAGCTCGCGACGCTACTCCACGCGAACGGGTTCTCGGCGGCCGCCCTCGTGGCCTACGAGGGACTCCAGCAGCTTGAACCGGCGGATCCACAATGGCCGCATCGAAGGGCCCATGTGCTCGCTGGCTTCGGACAACTCGAGGAGGCCATTCCGCTGTGGCGCCGGGCTTCGGAGCTTGCGCCCGACTATGCCCCAGCACGCTTACGCCTCGGCGACGCACTGCTGAAGTCCAACCAGCTGGACGAGGCCGATCGGGCGTACCGCGAGGTGTTACGTCGCACCCCGGACAATCCGTACGCGTCTCTCGGGATCGCCCGTGTCCACGTCGCGCGCACCGATTGGGTCGCCGCACGCGACGCCTTGGAACAGGGGCGCCGCGCGCGACCGGACTTCGTCGGTACACTGATCCTCCTCGCCACGGTCGAGGAACGGTTGGGTAACGACGAAGGCGCCCGCGCGCTGCGCGCCGAGATCGCGATGCGAGAATTCTCCGACGTGCGCGATCCGTGGCTCGAGGCCCTGCTCGACGACTGCTACGATCCCTACCGCGTAAGCGTTGGTTCGGCGGTGGCGACGTACTCCGGAGACCCCGAACGCGCAGTCGCGTTGCTCGAACGCGCCATCAGCCTGGCCCCAAACGACGGCAGCTACGCGCGGCAGCTGGGGAAGTTGTTGTTCCAGTTGTCACGCCTCGCCGAGGCGCGTCCCCAGCTGGAACGCGCCGCCCGCCTTTCGCCACACGACTCCGCCGCTTGGACGTTGTTGGTCGATTTGCTCGAGAAGTCGGGTGATTCCTCGGGAATGCGTCAGGCCCTCCAATCCGGACTGCGTCACTGCCCCGACTCGGCGGCGCTGCGCTACGCGAACGGTCGACAGCTCGCGCGCGCGGGACAGGTCGGGGCCGCGATCGGCGAACTACGCAACGCCCAGCGTCTCAAGCCCGACGAGGCACGGCCGTTCGTCGAGTTGGCCCTGCTCTTCTTCCAACAGGATCGAATCGAGGAGGGTCTTGCGGAGCTTCGCGGTGCTCTGGTCGCCGAGCCGGATCACCCACTGGCGATGAGTATCCTCGCCCGTCACGCCATCGAAACGGGTGACGCCGCCCAAGCGCGGCATTGGATCGGGAGGCTGCGCCGCCAACACCGCTTCACCCGCGAGGACCTTGCTGCCCTGACCGCCGCTTACCAACAGGGCTTTGGTCAGTCTCCCTGATGGTCTGCGCGCAGGGCTTCCGACCCGAGCGCGCCATCCGCCCGCTCAACGGGGCGAACGCAGGCGGCGGAAGACCAGCAGCGGGGCATCGCTGCGCGAAACCACCACCTCTTTCCGGCCGTCGGCATCCAGATCGATCGCCACAATCGCCTTAGCCTCACCCGGAACCACCCAGCCGCTCTGAGCTGGCGGGACCGCAACGAAGCCGCCACGACCATCGCCGCGGAATATCACCCCGAGTCCTCCTTCGAACCAACCAATCGAGGGAACCGGCGCACGGCTGTTCTGGCCAAGCACGAGGTCGGCGTGTCCGTCACCGTCCATGTCGTCCACCAACACCGCTCCAACCGGGGCGACCTGCGCCTCGGTGCCGAGAGGTTCGAAGCGATGGGGTCCGTTGGCTGTGCTGAGCAAGACGCCACTGCGCAGTTCAGTGACGTCCCACCTCCGCGCCGCCGCGACGGCATCGGCGCCGAAGACGTCGTCCACCGAGGCCCGGGCGAAATCGTTGACCTTCGGAAACCGCCGCCGGATCGATGGGACGACCGCCGCCAACTGCTTCGCGGTGCGGCGGGGTACGAGCAGGTCTCCGACCCGCTCCGCCTCCACGAGGACCGGATCCGCGTCGGGACGAAACTCCCCGACCAGCAGCACCGCGGCACGTCCACCACCCACCTGATACGGCGTGTTGAGCCCCGCGTTGCCCACGACAAAGTCGGGGCGGCCATCCGCATTGAAGTCTCCCTCGGCCAGTGCACTCCACCAACCGCGACCGGCCGCCGCGAAGCCCATGGCCTCAGACTGATCAGCGAACGCTTTCCCAGCGCGGTTTTTCAGGAATCGCACGCCGCCCCAATCAAGCGTGACAACAAGGTCTTTCCAGCCGTCTCCGTCAACGTCGGTCGCGACCGCCGCAGTGACCATCCCCAACTCGATCTGCTCCAGCGTCCATCGCGCCGTCGCATCGACCCAGCGGCCCTCACGCCACGTCAGGATCGCGCTGCGCGGTGTTTCCGGAAAACGTCCGGGTTCGACGCGGCCGCCGACGAAGATCTCCTGCGCCCCATCGCGGTCGAAGTCGGCCGCAACCACCGCCCCCACACTCACGGGCAGTGCCGGCAAGAGGGCGGACGCATCCTCCGCCGCTCCACGCGACCCGATCTGCCACAACGTCGGCTGATAAGCGGGCGTACCCGCCGGCTCGCGCACGCCACCTCGCGTGATCAGCCACTGCTGCGCTCCGCCTTCAAAGGGCCGCACCACCAGCATGGGCCCGTCATTCACGAGAGCCGGAGTCGGCCCCGCCGTGGGCACTTGGATCACGCGCACCGCGGAACCGTCGACTTGTACGAGCGTCGCGGAGTCGAGCACGCTGCCGCCAACGAGCAGGTCGTCCCTCCGATCACCGTCCAAATCCGCCGCCAACAGATCCGGCCCATCTTGGTCGTGCCGCATCGGGAGCAGAGGCTGCGCCGCCGTCTCATCAATCTCCGCCTGACGTACGCGAATGCCCAGGCCAAGTTCAGCCGTGACGTCCTGCAACCACGGGGCAGTCGGCGATGGAGTCGCACGAGCGATCGGCTCCCCTTGATCTTCGACGATCCGGTAACGCCGGTCGGCCGCGAGATCGCGGAACTCCTGTACCGTTCCGCTCGGCCAGCGCACGGTCAGGCGCTGGACCCGCGCTTCACGACCGAGGCCGAAGTGCAGCACCGGCTCGCTGGTCGAGAGATAGCCGCGAGCCAGCGCCAAGGTGCGAACGTGCACGCCGCCAGCCGTCTCCACCTCCACGCGCGCTCCGACACCGAAGCGGTTGCTGCGCTCGCCGCGCAGCGAGATCAGCAGGCGATGTCCGCCTTGGCTGTCGTTGCGCAGCAGGGTCACCGGTCCCTGATAGTTCGAGAAAATCAGGTCAAGATCACCGTCGCCGTCAAAGTCCGCCGTCGCGGCTCCAAAGCTGACGCCGCTTTGGTCCAAACCCCACGCCTTGCCCGTCTCCTCAAAGCGAAGATCCCCGGCGTTGCGGTAAGCCAAATTGACCTCCGCTAGTACCGGACTGGAGCGCATGATGCGGATGCGCTCGGTCGGGCTCTCGGCCAGCATCATGCGTGAGAGGAGATCGGTGTTGTGGAGCTCACGGACCATCCCGTTGGTCACGTGTAGATCGAGACGGCCGTCGTTGTCGAAGTCCTCGAACCGCACCGACCAGGTCCAGTCCGTCGCAGCAATTCCAGCGAGCTGAGCCACCTCCCGTATGCGACCCACCCCGGAGTTGAGGAAGAGCGCATTGCGGAGCAACTGCGGCGCCACCTCCGGCGTCACCACCGGGTCGCGGGCCACCGTCCGGGAATCTGCCATCCCCCGCTGATCTTTAGCCCGCGTGGTCGCCGCCATGTCCGCGACCAGGAGGTCGATGCGACCATCGCCGTCGACATCGCCAAGATCTGCGCCCATCGCGGAATAGGGTGTGCACGGAAGAACGGCGCCGGCGACGTTGCGGAAGGTTCCGTCACGATTATTCCGATACAACTGATCAGGAAAGGCAAAGTCGTTGGCGACGTAGAGATCCGGCCAATCATCCTCGTCGAAGTCCCACCAGATCGCGGCATGGCCTTGGGTCTCTCCCTGGATGCCGGCCGCGTCGGTGACTTCTCGGAAGCGTCCCTCACCGACATTGCGGAAAAGCCGGTCGCGCTGGCCTTGGGGCTGGCGCTTGGCGTCAAGGAGGTTGGTCTGGATGTAGACATCCAGCCAGCCGTCGCGATCGTAGTCAGCGAAGGCCGCCATCCCGGATGCATCCGCGAGGGCAAGCCCCCGGGCCGCGGCCTCCTCGCGGAAGGTGCCGTCACCTTGATTGAGATAAAGCCGATTGGGGGCCCCGAAGCGGCAGAGGTAGAGATCGAGACGCCCGTCATTGTCCACATCAGCGAAGGCGGCGCCCTGTTTCCAGACGGTCGCATCGGAGCCGCGGTCGGCCACGCCGGCGCGCTCGGTGACATCCTCGAAGCGCCATGAACCGAGATTCCGGAACAAGCGGCAGGACTCGGTCTTGCTGACCACAAAGACGTCGGGGAGCCCGTCGCCGTCGTAATCACCCACCGCAATGCCGGTGCCGATGGCTCCGACCGTGAACTCCTGATAACGCTCCCACCACATCGTCGGATCGGCGTAGCGGTTCTCCGTGACCAGACCGCTGACGCTGGACTCCACGATGGAGAAGAGCGTGGCGCCAGCGGGACCCGATCGAGCGGCGAGCGGTTCGCCCATCGGGACGGTCGACGCGGCAACGCGCAAACCAGCGGCGAAGAACGCCAGCGCCAGCGCGACGCCGCCAAGACGGCGAATCGGGCGCGGCGCAGCCGGACGCATGACGACGGGGCGAGTCATGGATGGTAAGAGAGTTTAGGCCGGTGAGCGCACCCTCGGCAATCCCTCAGGCGGCACGGGTACGGGGTTGCTCCACCGAGGAAAAACCGCTGGGATCGGGATCTGGTCACGCCGTACCGACGGACCGCCTCGACCGCATGTTCGATCCCCACCCGAATACCGACCGCCGCTGGCTGCTCGGCTGGCTTCTCGCCGTCGGTCTTCTGGTCGCCACGGTGTTCGGGCACCAGGCGCGGCTGAGGCACGTCGAGTCCATTCCCGGCTGGTCGGTGACCGCCGTGGCCGCTGACTCTGCGTCGCCAACCGGTTACGCTGACGGTCGACGGCAGTGGATTTCTCCCCTGCGGGAGCAGGAGACCTACGGCTGGATCGCGCGTACCCAGCACCTGTTCGCCACGGGCGAGCTGCGAGGGGGGCGCGTCGACTGGGACAACGCGCCGGAGGGTCGGGCCGATCATGCCTCCACGCTCTACACGCTCTGGGTCGCTGGGACCGCGTGGCTCATCCACGCGATGAGTGATGTCTCACTCGCGCTGGCCGCAGAGCGCGCCGCCCTCTGGGCGGACCCCGCGGCAGCGCTCGCCTTCCTCGTTCTCGGTGGCACATGGATGTGGCGGGCCTTCTCCGCGCGAGCAGCCGGCGTGCTTGCGCTTGGCTGGGTGCTCCTTCAGCCCCTCGCCTCGGCGTATCTTCCCGGCGCGCTCGATCCCCGAGGCCTCGCGTGGGCGCTACTCACGGGGAGTCTGCTGGCGTTCGGTGGAGCCCTCGCGACCACGGTCGCAGCAACGGCATGCCGCCGAAGCTCCTCCGCCGGCGCGCTCGGTGCACTCGCCGCGGCGATTGATCCCGTGACTGGCCTCCCGGTGATCCTCGCCATCGTCGTGGGGATTGTCGGGCAACAGCTGTGGAACGCACGCGGAACCTCCCGGGAGACCACCCCCGCCCCATCTCTTTGGCGCTGCTGGTCCGCAGCCGGCGCCCTCGCCACCCTCCTCGCCGCCATCGCTCAGTCGCGCGCCGTAAGTTTCAGCGCCGATCCGGCGATTCAACCCGGAGTCCTGACCGCCGCGGCGTGGCTGGCGCTGGGTGAAGGACTGGCGCAGTGGAGCCGGCTGCGACGTGCGACCGAGTCGGCGCCCGCGCTCGACAAGGCCGCCTTAGCCACGGCGGCCTGCGTCGGTGGTGCAGCCGTGGCAGGACTGATCTGGCTCTGTTCCGAGCGCGGTGGAAATCTGCTCGCGCGGGATCCCTTCGCGTCGAGACTCACGCCCGGCTCGGAAACGGCGGCGAGCTCGCTGGCAGCGTGGCTCGCGAACGAAGGCGCGAGCGCGGACGCGCTCGCGCTCCTCAGCGTGCTGGCGATCGGAATCGGCGCGATGGCCATCGCACTCCGGCGCGAACGAGCACGGAGCTTGGCTCTCCTCGTGCCGGTAGTGGTGCTCCTCGCCCTCGGAAGCACCCATCTCCGCTTGATGGCCCCAGCGGGAGCCGCGCTCCTCGTCGTCGCGGTGTTCTCGACCAATGGGCGGGGCCGCGGGTGGACCGCACTCATCGGTATCCTGGCTTTGCTTCCCGGAGCGATCCTCGCGCGCCCACCGCTCGACGCCACGAGTCGGCGCGAACTGACGCAGGCGGATGTGGAAGCGGTGGTTGAGCGGGACCTCGCGACGTGGCTCTCCCAACGCAGCGGCGCCTCCGGCGCGGTGGTCCTCGCGTCGCCCAAGGTCAGTGCGTCGCTCGCCCATCACGCCGCGCTCCGTGGCGTGGCGAGCCTCGCGTGGGAGAACGAGGACGGCTTACGGGCGGCGGTGCGCATCGCGCGCGCCTCCTCCCCCGACGAAGCGCAGGCGCTGCTGCTGCAGCGGGATGTCCGGTACATTGTGCTTCCCTCCTGGGACACCTTCCTAGAGGACGCGACCCGCCCTTCGCCTGACGCCCCGCCGGCCGCGCAGGCCTTCCTTGGCGCGTTGCAACGCTGGGTGCCCCTCCGTTGGCTGAGACCCATTCCTTATCGGTTGCCGCCGATCGGTGGCTTCGAGGATCAGTCGGTCATCGTGCTGGAAGTGGTCGAAGAACAAAGCGAGCCGCGCACGCTCAGCCTGCAGGCTGAGTATTTTCTTGAGACCGGCCAGAAACGACTGGCCGAAGGCGTGGTGCCGGAGCTGCGTCGCTTTCCCGCGGATCTCGGCGCACGCATCGCACTCGCGCGCATCGCGGCTGCGGGCGGCGAGCCCGCTGCGATCAGCGGTGCGATCGGCCCCTTGCTCAGCGCGCTCGATGCCGGCGCGGACCGCTCGCTCGCCTGGGACCGTCGCGTCGCGCTGGCGGCCCTCCTCGAGCAAACCGGCAACACCGATCGCGCCCTCCTCCATCTCCAACGCTGCGTCCGCGAGGCGACACCACCGCGACTGCGCGCGCTCACGACAGGTGGGCTTTACCGGTTGCTCGCTCAGGCCAAGAAGTCCCGTCTCCTCGACGCGGCTTCCCCACTTTGGCAGGAAGGCCTGCGCTTGCTTCCTCCCGATCTTGCGAACCGCCTGACGACCGCCCCGGCCTCATGACACCTCAAGTCCTACTCGTGTTCATGACCCGCTTCGAAGAGTGCAAGCCGATGCTTAGCGGCATCAATCACTATGCACGCTCGCACCGCCCGTGGGACGCATTTCTCGACGACGAGGCGCGCGCGGAGTCCGATCCACTCTGGCTGCAGCAGCGACGCTGGAAAGGGGTGATCAGCCGCCACACCACCCCGGAGCTGGTGCAGGCGTGCGCCGAGTTGCGTCTGCCGCTGGTCGACCTCAACGACGAGCCACCGTTCGCCGGCGTGCCGAAAATTCGGCCGGACAACGCCGCCATCGGTCATCTCGGTGGCGAGCACTTCCTCGAGCGCGGCTACCGCAATTACGGTTTCACGGGGTTCCGCAACAACGGCTGGTCCTGCGAGCGGCGCGACGGGTTCCTCGAAGCAGTCCAGCTCGCCGGACATGCGGTCGACGTGTTCGATACGGACTACCCGAACCATAGCGATCCGGCGTGGGACCTGGCGGAAACGAGGCAGCTCGCGAAGTGGCTTCGGCAGCTCCCCAAGCCAGCCTGTGTGATGGCCTGCAACGACCTGCGCGCGCTGCAGGTGATCCATGCGGCCCAAACGGTGAACCTACTCGTGCCCGAGGAGGTAGCGGTCCTCGGAGCCAACAACGACGGTGCGCGCTGCGACCTCGCCTATCCCCCGCTCTCCAGTGTTTGTACGAACGCCTTCCTGTCCGGATATCTCGCGGCGGAGACGCTGGCCGCACTGATGGATGGGGCCGAGGCTCCCGCGCTTGATCGCCGGGTCGATCCGACGGGCGTCGTCACCCGGCGCTCCAGCGACATCCTGGCCATCGAGGATCCCGGTGTGGCTGCCGCGATCGGTTACATTCGCGAGCACGCGTGCACCGGCATCAACGTCGAGGACGTCCTCCGTCACTCCACCCTTTCCCGCAGTCAGCTCGAGAAACGCTTCCGAAGCTTCCTCGGACGCTCCCCGCAAGCTGAGATCCGTCGACTGCAGGTCATGCGGATCAAGCAGCTCCTGACCGAGACGGACTTCCCGCTGAAAAAGATCGCGGAGCTTACCGGGTTCGAGCACGTCGAGTACATGTGCGTCGTTTTCAAGCGCATCACTGAATCATCCCCCGGCGCTTTTCGTGCACGCCGCCAGTCCAATCGGCCGAGCCAGCGCGCCACCTGAAAAGATCACTCCGCTCGCTCGGGCGGTGGGTCGGCGTTTTCCTCGTCCTCGGCGCGGCCAGAGCGGGCGAGACGCGGGCGGCGGTTCCGAACGAGCTAGATTCGATCCGTTCGCCCTTTTTCGCGAACGAGAACGCTTCGCGGAGCGCAGCGTTACGAAAGGCCCCGGGCGCGTGATCCCGCTGAACGCAACATGCTCCGGCCCGAACCCGGGTGACGTCACGCCGGGTCGCACGGGCCAGACCAGACTCCGTCGATGCGTTCTCATGAGATCGACGCGGAGGGCTTAGCGTGAGCCGGCCGGACTCAGGTCGGGTCCTCGTAAAGTCGGAACAGTCCGCTGTGATCGAGATCTCCGAGCCCCTTCTCGTGGACGAGTCGCTCCCACTGCTGAAGCGAGTTGCGGAGCGTCGGTGAATCGAGCCCGACCGCCGCGGCCAGTTCACACATCAGGCGCACATCCTTGAGTTGCAGCTCGGCTCGACCACCGGGTTGGAAGTCGCGTCGAACCATCCGCTCGCCGTGTAAGTCGAGAATGCGGCTCTCCGCGAATCCGCCCAGCAATGCCCGTCGGACCAACCCGGGGTCCACCCCGGACAGCTCAGCCAGCCGCAGGGCCTGGGCGACGGCATCGATCGTCTGCGCCACGATGAGCTGGTTGGCGAGCTTGGTAACCTGTCCGCTCCCGCTCCCGCCGAGGTGAGTGATCTTTTTCCCGCACACCTGCAGCAACGGCAGCGCTCGACGAACGTGTTCGTCGCGGCCACCGACCATGATTGTAAGCGACGCCGCTTCCGCGCCTACCTGGCCACCCGAGACGGGCGCATCGACCCAGTTCACCCGCTGAGCCCATCGCTTCGTTTCGGCCACCCCGGTGGTGCCAAAGTCGATGATCAGAGCGTCCGGGTGAAGCCCCTCATGCAGACCACCCGGGCCAAATACGACCTGCTCGACCACCTCGGTCGTGGTCAGATTGATGCAGATGACACCCGCACCCACGCTTCGGGCGAGGGCCGGCAGCGTCTCGGCGCGCCGCAAGCCGAGCTCCACTGCCGCCTCGGCCGGCGCGGCGGAGCGATTCCACACGATGACCTCCGCTCCAGCTTCATGCAGATGACGCGCGTTGGCCCGGCCCATGTTGCCGAGACCGACGAATCCGATCTTGTGCCCGAAGAGCAGCTTGCTCATGGAGGAGGAACTGACCGTGAGCGTCGGTCGAAGGCAATTCTGTTCCCCCTTCCACGCATGAAGATTCTCGTCACTGGCGGCGGCGGCTTCCTCGGTTCTCAACTGGCGCAGCGCCTCCTCGCGCACGGCGCGCTCGGCGGCCAAACCGTCTCCGAGATCGTCCTTCTCGATACCGGGTTTCGCGCGCCTCCGACCGACTCACGGGTCCGGCACGTCGCAGGCGATATCGCCGACCACGCGACGGTCGCGACCGCCATGGGGCCACGTTGCGACGTCATCTTCCATCTCGCGTCGATGGTCAGTAGCGAATGCGAGGCGCGCTTCGACGACGCACTTCGGGTCAACGTCGACGGCGGTCGAAACATCCTCGAATCCGCCCGCGCCACCGCATCCCGGCCGCGCGTTGTTTTTGCCAGCAGCGTCGCCTGCTACGGTGGGATGGACATGACCCAGACGATGTCGGACGCCACCAAGCAACTGCCGCAAACCACCTACGGGATGACGAAAGCCATCGTTGAGCTGATGGTGAACGACTACACGCGGAAGGGCTGGATCGACGGCCGAACGGTGCGCCTCCCGACCGTCATCGTCCGGCCGGGCAAGCCGAACGCCGCCGCCTCAAGCTGGGCGAGCGGCATGTTTCGCGAGCCGCTGAGCGGTGAGCCGTGCCTACTGCCGGTCCGCCGTGATCAACCCCATCCGATGACCGGCTACCGCACGGTGATCGACTCCTTCATCGCGCTGGCCGAGGCCGATGAGGCGAGGCTGGGAAAGGACCGTGCCTACGTACTGCCCGCCCATCGCGTGACCCCGCGGCTAGCCGAAGAGGTCACGCGCGAGGTGGCTGCAGAGCGGGGCATCCGACTCGGACCCATCGTCGACGCTTTCGACCCACGCATCCAGCACATCGTCGACAATTGGCCACAACAGGTGGACGGAGATCGGGCGGTGGCCATCGGCGCACCGCGTCCGCCCACGCTGAAGGTCATTGTCGAACAGTACGTGGACGATTTCATTCAACGCTGACCACGTCGCGCAGGGTCACGACGGCTTAAGCTCGAACTGGATGCGACGTGCGGACCGCGCCTCACGTCGAACGCGAGGGTTCGCCCGGCGGATCACGGTCCATTCAGGAAAAACTCGTCGCGGGGAAACAGATCCGTGAGCGGCGCATCCCGGCGGGGCCTTTCTGGACTCCAGCGGACCGCCTGGTCCGCGAACAGCACCGACCAATCCTCCACTCCGGGGGTGCCCGCCTGCAGGTGAGCGAGGTGGGCGGGATCGCGGAAAGCGGCCCGGAGCCGTTCGGGATCAAAGCCGATCGGATCGTTCGATCCCACCAAGACCGAGGCAGGCAGCAACAGCACGGCATGCGGAAAAACCGCGACGAACGTGTCGACCGTGCGCCGTGTCGGAGCCCACTGCACGTAGAGGCCGCCCGGCGCCAGGCGCTGGCGCACCTGCTCCAGAAATTCCGCGCTGTAGAGCAGGCCAGACTGGGAGGCCTCGGGAAGGACCGCATCCGCCTCGATCACATCATAGGTCCGACTCTCGCGCGCGAGCAGGCGACGCCCGTCGCCGTATTCAAACGTCCAGCGCGGGTCCGCCTGCATGCGAGCAACCGGGGAATCGGGGTAGCGCGCGGCAACCTGCTGCAGAACGGAGAGCACGGGTTCGACGATTTCCACGGCTCGCACGTCTGATTCCGGTCGGATACCGGATGCCCACGGAGTTCCGCCGCTCCCTGCGCCGATCACCAGAATGCGCTGCGGCGACGGATGCAGCAGCGGTCCCACCGCGCCGAGGAATTGATGGATATCGAGGAACGGTAGGCGGGCCTGGCTGAAGCCCTGAATAAAGAAGTGTCCCCTACCCTCTGGACCCTCGTCACGCTCAGCCCGGAACACGACCACGCCCGAGCGATCCTCGGCCACAATCGCGGTTTGCCCCTCGTGCACCCCATGCAAGCGCGACCAGAACGCCGGAGTGTCGGGCAGGAGAAGCAGGCCCAGCCCGCAGGCTGCCGCGAGCCCGATCTCCGGAAAACGCAGCCGTCTCGCGCGGCCCAACCAGATCACGAGCATAAGCAGCGTGAGTGCGGCGAGCAGCTTGAGTGTGCCGGCGGTGCCGAGCCAATGCAGGGCGACGAGGCCCGTCACCAGCGAGCCGCCCGCATTGCCCACGATGTTGGCGCATTGCACCCAGCCGACGCGGGTCCCGACCGACGCGACATCCCGCTGCACGGCCTTCTGGACGAAGGCGAAGGTGAGCCCCAAGACGAACGCCGGCGGACCAATCAGCGCCGTGGCTAAGCCAGCCATCGCGAGCAGAGCCGCCGGACTCAGCCGATTGCCCTCGATGCTCAGGACGCTCGCCAGCGGCTCGTGCGGCAACACGAACCACAGCAGCATAATCAGCGTAAGCGACAACACGAAGCCTCCCCCCTGCGCGACAAAGAAGGCCGGGCGGGGATCCCCGATGCGCCGCAGGAGCCGGACGCCGACCGCCGTGCCCAAGCCATCGGCGAGCAGGAAGATCCCGAGGACGGTAGGAAACAGGTACGCATGATACTGCCCGACCTGACCCATCAACCGCACCCACACGATCTCCAGCGCGACGACGATGAAGCCCGAGAAGAAGACCAAAAGGCACCAGATCGGCAGACCGCCGTGAGCGGCGATACCGCGCACCGCTCGGGCCCCCCGAGGTGGAGGTGACGCCGTACTCGCGTGCGGCAACACACTCAGCGCGAGCAACCCCGCGAGCAGATTCACCGCGGCCGCCAGTCGCAGCGCGTCCACCACACCCACGTTCCCAATGAGGCACCATCCCCCCAGCAGCGCACCCAGGCCCGCGCCCAGCGTGTTGAGACCGTTGAGCCAACCGATCCGCTCCGCCAGGCCATCGACGGAGTTCGACACCGCTCGGGACAACAGGGGCAACGAAGCGCCCATGAGAGTGGTTGGAAGCAGCAAACCGACAAAACACACCGCAAACAGTGCGAACGGCGTGCCGACCGATCCCGCGAGATCCATCGCGACCCAGTCGTAGAGGAACGACTTAGACCACAGCGCGAATGCACCGATGCCGCCCTCGGCGAGGGCAAAGGCCAGCACCGCACGAGCGGGCGAGAGACGATCGGCGATCATGGCTCCGAAGATCGAGCCAAGACCCAACCCGGAGAGAAACGCACCGACCACCAGCGCCGCAGCCACGGCATCGGAACCCGCGAACACGCCCAACATCCGCTGCCAGGCCACCTGACAGAGCAAAGCGGCGAAGCCGGAGCCAAAGAAGGCGAAGAAGAGCCGTGACATACCGAGAGCGAGGCGGCGCTGGCGGATCGCGAACGCGCGAACCCCGAGTTACCGGGAACGAGTTTTCCCTTCACCGCGCCGATGACAAACCAAAGCGTGATTCCACGAAGGATACGGACCGATGCGCCGCCACACCATCAAACGCCATGTTCCCGCGGCGCGGCCGGACCCTGCCTTGTAAAATTGGCCATCCCGACATAGGCTCTTGCTCGCTAGGCCGAGCCCATAACCCAGATTCCCTCTTCCCGCCGTGACTCCCGCTGAACAGCGCTCCCTTCTCAACATCATGGTCCACGCGGCCCTCGCTGACGGCCGTAAGTCCGAGGATGAACGCGAAGCCGTACGCGGCGCCGCGGAGTCGCTGGCGACGGCAGGAGGACCGGCGCTCGCTGGCGTCTATCAGGACGTGCTGCTGAAGCGCGTAACACTCGCCCAAGCCGTGGCCGCCCTACCATCGAACGAACATCGTCAGCTCGCTTATGAGATGGCCGTCTGCGTCTGCGATTCAGACGGAGGACAGAACGACGCCGAACGGACCTTCCTCGCTGATCTCCGACGGACGCTTGGCCTCGAGGGCGACGCGACGGCGGCTGCGGCCGCGGCGCGAGCCGACGCGATCACCGAAGCGGCCTATGCACCCGTGCCAGCGATCCCGCCTCCGCTTCCGGCGGCGGCAGCCCTCGCGACGACAGCCGGGGCCGCCATTCCGAGTCGGGTGCCGGAATCCGAACTCGATAAGTCCATCCTCAACACCTCGATCCTCAACGGCGCCTTGGAATTGTTGCCGCAATCGTGGGCGACCATGGCCATCATTCCCCTTCAGGTGCGACTGGTCTACCGCGTCGGCAAGGCCTACGGAGTCGAGCTTGATCAGGGGCACATCAAGGAGTTCATCGCCACCGTGGGGGTCGGCCTGACCTCGCAGTACGTCGAGCAGATTGGCCGGAAGTTGGTCGGCGGCCTCCTCGGCAAAGTGGCGGGTGGGATGATTGGCGGCATCGGAAAGACGGCGACGGGAGCGGCCTTTTCCTTCGCGACCACCTACGCGCTTGGTCACCTCGCGAAACGCTACTACGGGGGAGGCAGGGTCATGTCGGCCGCACTCCTCCGCAGCACCTTTCAAGACCTGCTCTCTAGCGCGAAGGGAACCCAGCAGCAGTACCTGCCGGCCATCCGCGAACGGGCCGGCACGATCACCTCGGGCGAACTCCTCGACCTGGTGCGTCGCTAAGGCGCCTCACCGACGCGCGCACGATCAAGCGCGCGCATCCGGCCGCTCCGGCGATCAGTGGGCACCGAAGCGCTCGTCCTCCGGGAGAGGCTTGTCCTTCGTCTCCGGAGCGAACGGCAGCACGATCAGTCCCAGAAAAAAGACGGCGCACATGGTGAGTGCGGCCGGCCTCATCGGCTCGGCGAAGTCCGCGTAGACCTCCGTCTTGAGCAGTCCGATCAGCGGGACCCCCGCCGCCGCGACGAAGCGGCCCACGTTGTAGCAAAAGGACGTGCCCGTGCTCCGCAGGTGTGTCGGGAAGAGTTCCGGAAGGTAGATCGCGTAGACCGCGAAGACGGAGAGTTGGAAGAAGCCCATGATCGGAATGAGCCAGAAAGTCTGGCTCGCATCGCGGTAGAACTGGAAGGCACACGCGGTCGCGATCATGGAGGTCGTGAACGCGAGCGCGAAGGCCCGGCGACGCCCCAGACGCGCCGCCACCCAGCTCGCGCTGAGCATGCCGAAGAAGGCTCCGATCTGGAGCGTGAGCAGGCCCCAGCTCGCCCACTTGTCCACTAGGGGTCCGATCTGCGCCTTGGTCATTCCTTGCGCGAGGTACGTCTTGGTCAGGACGGTGCGGATCAACTCCGGGGTAAAGAAACCGATTCCCCAGAGACCGATCACGCCAGAGCAGACAAGGAGCATGCCGATGATCGCGTTGCGGCGCCACCGAGGATCGCGGAATAGCTCCACGTAGGTGAAAGCGCTGTGGCGGTCGAGCTCGCCCGAGTCCTTCATCCGCTGCCAGCGCTCGGGCTCCTTCATCCGCGCGCGGATGACCAAGGCGAGGAAGGCCGGAATCGCTCCGATCACGAACATCCAGCGCCACGAGTTCCCGAGCGAGATGACTCCGGCAGTTTCAAGACTGGCCATGCCCATCCCGATAAGCGCGGCAGAGATGTTCCCGATGGCCGAGAGTGCCTGCAGAGCTCCGAGTGCCCCGGAGCGCGAACGGGCGGGCATCACTTCGGCGAGCAGCGCCACGCCCACGGCGAATTCGCCGCCCACCCCAAGGCCCGTGATGAAACGATAAAATGCGAAGTCCCAGAACGAGGTCGAAAGCGCGCTCAGACCCGTGCACAGGGAATAGATCAGGATCGTGATCATCATCGTCTTCGCGCGTCCGATGCGGTCGCCCAGCGCACCAAAGATCAGCCCACCGGTCGCCCACCCCGCCAAGAAGACCGAGGTCGCGTACCCGCCCCACAGCACAGGGTCACTGCCCTCGGGCAGGAGCGCCTTCATCGCGGGCATGCGCGACAGCGTGAAGAGCTGCTGATCCAGGCAATCGAAGAGCCAGCCGAGAGCAGCGACAGCGAAGACGAACCAGTGGTAGCGGGTCAGGCCATGCCACCAGCGACCCGTATGTGGGGCAACCGAGGAGGGATTCATGAGGGGAACAATGGGGTTCGAGCAGTCGGCAACGCGCGGGCACCTAAGGCAAGCCAAAGCTCGAGAGGGGCGAAGCGCCGAGCCGACGAATCGCGCGCAGCAGGTTGCCTACTCGCGCGTGAATCAAGTCCGGGGCAGCGATGACGGCGCGCTGGTCGTCGAGCCCGCAACCAGGCGTTGCACCTCTTCGTGCTTTCGTTCGCGCTCGGCTTCGCACTCCGGCGATCCTCGACCCAACTCGCGGCACAGGGTGGGGCGACGATCGTAGATGGAGCAATGAAAGCGGACTTCGCCTGATTCGGAATCCCGGCTCCACGCCAGCGCGGCACAGCGTCCGCCCTCCATCCTTAAATAGGCGCGATTCCCGACAAACCACGCCCAGCGGTCGGCATCGGGACCGAGAGCGGACCAATCGTCGCCGAGCAATCGGACGTACGTGGGTGAATCAGAGAAGCAGCAGGCCCCGCAGGAACGACAGTCGGCCGGCATCTCCATCGCCGCACGTCTTCCTCACCTAGCGGCGCAGATGCCGCAGGATCTGCTCGTGACCGCGGATGTACTCGTAGCGAGCATCGAGCTCCTCGAGGTCATCATCCGACACTTTCTGAGCCAGAGAGGGATACTTCTCGTTCGCCTTGGCGAGCGCCGCGCGGAGATCCTTCGTGATTTGCCGCCAACGCAGCACTTCGCGATCATAGGCCTGCTGCGCGGCGGAACGTCGGCCAATGACCTGCGCGGCCGTCTCGATGTACTTCTTCAGGGGATCCATGGCGATAGGAACGCAGCCCCACCGAATCAGACCGGACGCCCGGAATCAACCCGCTCCTGCGCAAATTCTTCGCCTAGCAGGCTGTTAGGGAGCACTTCCCAGCCGGTCGCCCATCTTAGCGTAGGTCTCGCGGAACTGACTGGATTGCTCCAGCACGTCCGCATCGAAGCGGATCCGTCCTCGGGCAAACACGGTGATGACGCAGGATCCACCGAATTTGAAGAGTCCCTTTTCCTCACCCTTTGAGACCGGGCGACCCGAGACGTACGTCTCGACGATGCTCCCCACATTGGTCGCTCCGACCTCCAGCATCGCGACCCGGCCGAATTCCGGTGAGTCGACGAGTGTGATCCGACGCTTGTTCTGCGTCAGGTATTGGACATTCCGTCGGAGAGCGATCGGGCTCACCGAGTAGAGCCAACCGCCGATCAGGCGTCCGTCATCGGGCGTGCCGGCGACCGGAAAGTGAAAGCGGTGGTAGTCGACCGGGCACAGACGAGAGATCAGCATCGAACCACCGGCAAACTCAGCCGCGAGTTCCGGGCTGCCCAGCAATTGTTCGAGGGAGAAGGTCGCACCCTTCACGTAGAACCCTGGGGCCGTCGCGACATCCGCGAAGGCGAGGTGGCGTCCGTCAGCGGGGAAGACCGCGAGGCGCGGATTCTCGGGCTCGGCGATCGGGCGGGCGGACGGCTTGAGGGCGCGGGTGAAGAACTCGTTGAACGTACGGTATTCGAACGCCGATTTGGCGAAGTCTTCGACGTCGAGATTGTAGTCGACGATGAACGGGAAGACGCGCTGGGCGCTGGCCCGCCAGTTCATGCGCCAACCGAAGTAGTGGGAGAAGAGTGCGCGTCGGGCGATCAGCCAGGTCGTAGCTCGACCCAGCGGATTCTCGTAGGCCCAGCGGAGCCACGCTTCGCCGTAGACGGCCTCGGTTTCGATCGTCTTACGGTAACGATCGTAGAAGCGGATGGGCTCAGACGTCATGGATCAGAAAAATTTCTTGGCCTTCTCGAACCAACTCTTGGACGTGGGATTCTCGGCGTCGCCGCTCACTTGGGCGAACTGCTCCAGAATGCGCCGCTGCTCAGCGGTGAGTGACTGCGGCACCTCGACGTGTACCCGGACCAACTGGTCGCCCTGATCGCCCCGGTTGCGCAGGGAAGGCATGCCCTTCCCGCGGAGCCGGAACGTGGTGCCGCTCTGCGTCCCCGCCGGTAGCTTCAGCGAGGCGCGCCCGAACAGCGTGGGCACCTCGATGGTCCCACCCAGCGTGGCGAGGGTGAACTTGATCGGAATCTCGCAGAACAGATCGTCGCCCTGCCGCTCGAACAACTCGTGGTCGCGCACCGTAAGGACGATGTAGAGATCGCCCGCTTCGCCCCCGGCGACGCCTGCCTCGCCGTTGCCGACGGAGCGCAGGCGCGAGCCTGTGTCCACCCCGGCCGGGATGCGGACGTTGATCTTGGCGTTGCGCGGGAGACGGCCCTCGCCGCGGCACTGGGAGCACGGCTTATCGACCTTCGTTCCGGCCCCGGCGCACGTCGGGCAAGTCTGCGTAAAAGTAATGATTCCTCCACTACGGCGGATTTGTCCGCTGCCCCGGCAGGTCGGGCACGTGGTGCGTTTTGAGCCGGGCTCAGCTCCGTCGCCATCACAGCGCTCGCAGACCATGTTCTTGCGGAACGTGATTTCCTTCTCCACGCCTTGGGCCGCCTCCTCGAGGGTGATCTCGAGGTCGTAGCGCAGATCGGCCCCGTCGCGGCCAGCATCACGCTGCCCGCCGCCGCCGAACATCTCGTCGAACACGCCCCCACCGCCGCCCCCGCCACCGCGGCCGCCGAAAACCTCGCGGAAGATATCGAAGGGGTCGTGGAAGCCGCCGCCGGCGCCGCCGGGCCCGCGTGGGCCGCCACCGCCACCGGCTCCACCGCCCTCGAAGGCGGCCGGTCCGAATCGGTCATAAGCAGCGCGCTTCTCCGGGTCCTTGAGCACCTCGTAGGCCTGGGAGACCTTCTTGAACATCTCCTCGGCTTCCTTGTTGCCCGGATTCTTGTCCGGGTGGTACTGCACCGCTTTCTTCCGATAGGCCTTCTTCAGGTCCTCCTCAGAGATCCCCTTCTCGACCCCGAGCAACTCGTAGTAGTCCTGTTTGGCCATGGAAAGAGTGCGTTCAGTTCGCGTTCGCCGCCGCTTGGGAGCCCGACGACAGGATCACGCTTGCCGGGCGCAGCACCCGGCCATGGAGGCTGTAGCCCGTCCGCACCACCGTGGCCACCGAACCCTCGGGCACTTCAGCGCTCGGCTGGGCCGCGATCGACTCGTGGAGATTCGGATCGAACGGCTGACCAACCGGATTCAGTTCCTTAAGCCCGTGCTGACCGAGGGCGGCTTTGGCTTGGTTCACCACCATATCCACTCCACCCACCAATGACTTGAGATCGGCAGTCGGCGCCTTCGCGGCCCCCATCGCCAAGGCTAGGCTGTCGAGCACCGGAATCAGGTCCTCGAGCACCCGGGCGGCAGCGAACTGACGCAGTTCTTCCTTTTCCCGAATCGTGCGTTTACGAGCGTTCTCGAAGTCGGCCATTACCCTCACATAGCGATCGTAGTGGTCTGCCGCCTCTTTGCGTGCCTGAGCCAGTTCGGCCTCGAGCTTCGCAACGTCGCCGGAAAGCGGGGGAGCCGCACCCTCGCCGGCTGCAGGCGGCGGAACAGACGAGGCGGAGGTGTCCGCCCCGGAGGCGGCCACGGGAGCTGGGTTTTCAGACGGGTTCATAGGCAAACGATAAAACAACTACGCCTTCGGACTTTCTTCAAGCGCGGGGTCGCATGGGCCCCGCGATCCCCCAAACGCGCAAGCGAAGGCCGGGAACCGAAATGAGCCCGCTCATCCCGCAAAGCGATCCGTGACCAAGACGACCGACGGTCCGACGGCCCGGAAGGCAAATCGACCACAATACGGCGCCAAGACGTTATCACCGCGCCGCAGGTTGGCCCCTCGCTTGCCGGCCCCCTCTTCCACCGCCAACTCACCCGCCACCACGCTGATCAAACGCGGTTCCTCACCCGCCGCCAAATCGAGGCACGCCCCCGCGGCCATGGGCACCCGCCGGATCCGGAACTCTGCCGCCTCCGCGATCACCGCGGCCTCCTTGGCGGCTCGGACCGGTTCAGGCTCAAAATCGTTCCAATTTATCGACGCAAGTGACTCAGCAACATGCATTTGACGTGGTTTTCCATCGAGACCCACTCGACCCCAATCATAGACGCGGTAGGTCGTGTCGGAGTTTTGCTGGATTTCCAGGATCAGATTGCCGCCGTCGATGGCGTGGAGGGTCCCGCTACGGACAAGAATGGAATCGCCTTCCTGGACCGGGAAACGATGGACGCAGGACTCCAGGGTAGACTCCGCGAGAGCCTGAGCAAACTGCCCGCGGGTGACGCCCTTACGTAGGCCGACGAGCAAACCGGCGCCCGGGGCGGCGGTGGCGATGTACCAATTCTCGGTCTTCGGTTCCCCGCGGAGCGCCGGGGCGAGGTCCGCCGGCGGATGCACCTGAAGACTCAGACGTTCCCGGCAATCGAGCCACTTGACGAGGAGGGGAAACGGGCGGTGGGCCGGAAAGCGCGGTCCCATGATCGCTGCGGCGTCGGTCTCCAGCACGGAGCGGAGGGTGCGGCCGTGGAAGGACCCACCCACCAAGACGGACTGGGCCTCGGGACGGTCGACCAGCTCCCAGCTCTCGCCGATGGGACGGGAAGGTGGAAGGGTGCGGCCAAGGGCGGCTTCGAGGGCGCGACCGCCCCAGACGCGATCCTGATAGAGAGGCTGGAAGCGCAGAAGTTCGTTCATGGAAGGTGGACGTGAGTGGGAATCGGAGCGAGGCGGGAGAGGCTAAGGGCCGGGATTGCGTTTGCGAGTGAACCGTGTTGCCCTCCGCCACGCGCCGTAGGTGCTCAAGACCAGATGTCGAAACCAGTGAGTTCAAACCCAAAGCGGGGTCCCGCACTCCAAGGGGTCCGTCACCAGCCAAACTGGTTCGCGGCCCTCGCCTTCCTCCTTGTCGGAGTGCTCCTGACCGTCGCATTCCTGGATTATTCCCCGGCGCAGAGCCTGTGGATCACAACGCACCCGACGGAACGTAACCTCGTGGGGTTCTTCGGCTCCACCCTGGCCTACTGGACGCTGCATTGGATCGGGGTGAGCACCTGGCTGGTACCCGTCCTTCTCGTCTGGTCCGCCTGGGTCGCCGTGCGCAATGCCCGCCGCCTGGCGCTGACCCGGGCGATCGCCATGGCCCTGTGCGTGCTGTCCTTCTCGTCGTTGTGGGCGATGTGGGAGAGCTTCGGCGTTTCACAGTACTTTCCCCAGGGGACGGGTGGTCTGTTGGGCCGCCTCGTTTATGGCGGGGCCTTCAAGGAGACCTTGGGAGTCTTCGGTTCCCTTGTGCTGCTGGGCCTGCTTTATGGCCTCAGCCTGCTCTTCATTTTCTCCAAGGATATCTCGGCTGACATCGACCGCATGATCGCGGCGCTGAACACGTGGCAGGCCGAGCGAACAAAGGCCCGCGCCGAGCGGAAGGCCCTGCTCGAGGAAGCTCAGCGAAATGAGCGGGCGGCACGCCTTGAGGCATCCCGCCAAGCCGCCAAGGCCACCCCCGCCAAGGAATCTGCCCCCAGCCGTCCCAAGGCGAGTGGAGACGTGCTGTCCGGACTGCCGTTCTCCCGCAAGACCCCCGCTCCCAGCACGGCCTCGCCGGAGCCCGAAACGCCGACTCCTCCGAAGCCGGAGCCGCACGCCGGAGATCAGGCCGACGCAATCATCCCCATCGACGCCGCGCAACCGGACGAGGAAGAGCCAACCCCCGCAAAGCCCAGCCCGCGGCCGACCCCAGCCCCCAGCTCACCGGTGGCACCCGAGGCCGCCTTGGCGGGCGAAGCGCCCGGCGCCGAGGTCACGGGGCGTCTCGAACTCAACATTGTCAAGCCCGAGCAACCCAAGAAGGCCCGCAGCACCGTCGCTCCCGTCAGCGACGAAGGCTATCAGTTTCCTCCTCTTCCCCTGCTACGCGAACAGGCTCCGCTCGCGGCGGAGAACTCCGAAGAAGAACATCGCCGAAATGCCGAGAACCTCCTCCGAATCCTCGGCGAATTCGGCGTCCAAGTCTCCCTCGGCGAGATTCACGTCGGACCCGTCATCACCCGCTACGAAGTCGTACCCGCCCCCGGGGTGCGCGTGGAGAAGATCGCCGGTCTGGATAAGAACATCGCCCTCGGCATGCGCGCGCAATCCGTCCGCATCCTCGCGCCGATTCCAGGCAAGGCCGCGGTCGGCGTCGAGGTCCCCAATCAGCACCCGACCCCGGTGGGCATGCGCGAGATCCTTGAGAGCGAGGACTGGAGCACCGCCCTGACCCGCGGGGAAATCCCCATCGCTCTCGGCAAGGACGTCTCCGGAAAACCGATCGTCTCGGACCTAACCAAGATGCCGCACTTGCTGATCGCCGGTGCCACCGGCTCGGGAAAGTCCGTCTGCATCAACTCGATCATCGCCTCGATCCTCTACTCCAAGAGCCCGAAGGATCTCCGCCTCCTGATGGTCGATCCAAAGATCGTCGAATTGAAGGTCTTCAACTCGCTCCCCCACATGCTCATCCCGGTGGTCACGGAGCCAAAGAAGGTGCCGGCCGCCCTGAAGTGGCTGCTCGGCGAGATGGAGCAGCGCTACCAGATCTTCGCCAAGGTCGGCGTCCGCAACATCGTCGGCTTCAATAATCGCAAGAAGCCCGGGGTCGTCGAAGAACCCGCCACCCCCGAGGCCCAAGGTGCACTGAACGGCATCGATCCGGCCACCGATGACGGCATCGAAGTGCCCGAGCGGCTGCCGTACATCGTCGCGATTATCGACGAGCTCGCCGACCTCATGATGGTCGCGGCGGCGGAGATCGAAACCAGCATCGCCCGCCTCGCCCAACTCGCCCGCGCTGCGGGCATCCACCTCATTATCGCCACCCAACGCCCGTCCGTGAACGTCATCACCGGCGTCATCAAGGCCAACCTGCCGTCGCGCATCGCGTTCCAGGTCGCCTCCCAAGTCGATTCCCGCACGATCCTCGACACCAAGGGCGCGGACACGCTGATCGGCCGCGGCGACATGCTTTTCTCCCCTCCGGGAACCTCACGGCTCGTGCGCGCACAGGGCGCGTTCGTGTCGGACGAAGAAGTCCACGAGGTGGTCGCCTTCATGAAGAAGAATGGTCCGCCGGTCTTCGCGACCGACGTCCAGGCCCAGATTGATCGGGCGGCCCGCGAGGAGGACGAAGGGGAATCCGGGGAATCTGACGGCGATCTCGGCGACGACGAGGAACTGTACCGGCAAGCGCTCGACGTGCTCCGCTCCACCCGGAGGGCCTCGACATCCATGATCCAGCGAAGGCTGCGCATCGGCTACAATCGCGCCGCCCGACTCATGGATCTCATGGAAGACAAGGGCATCGTCGGGCCCGAGAACGGTTCCAGTCCTCGGGAGATCCTCGTCGATCTCGACAATCTCTAGCAGCAGTCCAGCCCAACGGCCTACGTCGAGGGCGGTGCCATCCATTTTCGTTCTTCGCGAAACCCGCTCGGCGGCTCGACTTCCGTCTTTCCTCCACCCATCATTTCCCCTTACTGAGCCCCATGCAGACGATCGGCGAACGCCTGGAAGAAGCCCGTAAACGGAAGGGTGTGTCGATTCGTGAAGCGTCCGAAGCGACCAAGATCCGCGGCGAGTACCTGCATAAGTTTGAGAGTAACCAGTTTGATCTGAGGCTGCCCGAGATCTACGTCCGAGGCTTTCTCAAAACGTACGCGGCGTTCTTGAAACTGCCGGCGGACAAGCTCGTCGCAGATTACAAGGCTCTCGGATTGGGCGAAACCAAGGGACGGAGCCTGCAACGCGAGAGCCTTGGGCGCATGGACCTCTCCGTCGCAACGGCCAAGCCAGCCGGGCGTGAGGATGCGGCGGGATCGGTCGCCGCGCCCGAATCTCCGGGGCCCGGTGCCGTATCCAGCGATGAGAACAACCCGGCCACGTTCCGTCCGCGCGCGGGCGCAGGCCCGCAGATTGATCGTTCCTTGGTCATGAAGGGCGTGTTGGCAGTGGGCCTTCTCGCCGCCGCCGTGCTGCTTCTGGTCGTCGGCATCCGTTTTCTTACGTCTGACACCCCCGCCCGCGCTCCCGCAGGATCGGCCACGCCGGCAACGATCGCCGTTGAACCGGTCGCCGGAGAGCCCACGATCACGCTCTTCGCGTCGGCGCCCGCTACGGTCACAGTAACTCAGGTGGCCGACGGCAAAGTTTTGCTCCGTATCCGTCTTGCCGCCGGCGAGCAGCGCACGATTCCGCATCGCGGCCAGCTCCAGATCGAGGCGAATCCGCCCGAGGCCGTGCAGCTGGAAATTGCCAAACGGCGCCATCCAATGCCCCCGGGCAAGGACGGCCAGCCGGTGAAGTCGGCCATCATCAAGGGGCCTTAAGGCCGGTCGGGCAGACTCGGAGTCGGTCCGCACTCCTCGCGCACGCGCGCGCTGCCCGAGCTGGGGCGTAACAAACTACCCGCCGCCGCTGGTTTAAGCCGCGAGCGGGATTGGTTGGGGTCTCAGCGCATCGCGACGGGAGCACCAAGCACCTCGCGTAGGAGAATCGCTCGCCGGAGCCCACGCGGGTCATGTAGCACCTCGCCAAGCGAGTACTCTTTCGTTCGATCTCCTGCCGCCGTACCCGAGGAGGGCGGAGCGGCCGGAGCGGCCAGCGTTGCCGTCAGGCCTGCGAGCTTTTCGCGCTCGCGGAGACGCTCTTCCTCTATCGCCTGAAGCTGTTCCTGAAGGGCCCGCTGACGCTCGCGGCTGCGCCTTTCCTCTTCCGCGCGCGCCTCGGTCTCAGGGTCCAGCATTCGCCGCAACACGTCGCCCATCGTCTCCTGCGCCACCGGCCGCGGCGACCGCGGCGAGTCCTCGGTCGGATCCAATTGCGGACCGCGACTCGGCGTTGAGGGCACCAGCAAAGGCGGGATCTCGGGGCTCGCGCTCTCACCACCGCCCCGCCGCTCCTGAATCTTCCGACGAATCTCCTCTTGGATGCGACGCGTACGCTCGACCTCGGCCGGGTCCGGCTCGTTGGGATCCAGACGACGGACGGTGGGCGGCGTCTCGGGGATGCCGTCACCATCGTAGTCGGCCGACTCGCCGCTACGTTCGCGCCGTCGCTGGTTGAGCCAGTACGCAATTGCGCCGGCGACCGCGATCAGGATTTGAAAGTTATCGAAGATCCAGTCCATGGAGGCAGCCGGCCCGGTTAGGGCCGGCATGGCGAGCCACCGGCCTTACTTCTTGGCCTCCGGCTGTGCGATCGTCTGACGCATCGCGGTGTCGGCCTGCACGTTCTCCATCTTGTAGTAATCCATTACGCCGAGCTTGCCGGTGCGGAACGCCTCGGCGATCGCGAGCGGCACCTGGGCCTGGGCCTCGACCACCTTGGCCTGCATCTCTTGGATGCGCGCCTTCATTTCCTGCTCGAGCGCCACCGCAGCGGCGCGACGAATTTCCGCCTGCGCCTGGGCCATGTTCTTATTGGCCTCGGCCTGCGCAACCTGCAGCTTCGCGCCGACGTTCTCGCCGACATCGACGTCGGCGATGTCGATGGAAAGGATCTCGAACGCGGATCCCACGTCGAGGCCACGGGAGAGCACCGTCTTGGAAATGCTATCGGGGAGCTCGAGCACTGCCTTATAGCTCTCGGCCGAGCCGATCGTGGTGACGATACCCTCGCCCACGCGCGCGATGATGGTGTCCTCCTTCGCACCGCCAACGAAACGATCGAGGTTGGTGCGTACCGTGACCCGTGCCTTCACCTTCACTTGGATGCCGTCCTTCGCGACGCCGTCGATCGTGGAACGACCGCCCTCGGGATTGGGACAATCGATCACCTTCGGATCGACGGATGTCCGCACGGCCTCGGCGACGCTCTTGCCGGACCCCTTGGTCGCAAGATCGATGGCGCAGGCGCGTTGCCAACTCAGGGCGATGCCGGCCTTCTGTGCCGCGATGATCGCATGGATGGTCGGCACGACATTACCGCCCGCAAGGAAGTGGGCTTCGATCGCGTCGATGCCGACATCAATCCCCGCCTTCTTCGCCGTGATGCGGGCATCCACCACGAGCCCATAGGGCACTTGGCGGAGTCGCATGGCGACCAGGTCGATGAATCCAACGTACGCACCGGCCAGCCACGCACGTAGCCAGACGCTGAAGAACGACAGGATGATGAAGAGAATGATCAGCGCCGGGATAAGGATCAGCACCAACCAGAAGAACGAGGAACGAAGGACGTCCATGGGAGTTAGGATTTGGTTACGATGACACGAAAACTTTCGACGGCGACAACGCGAAGCGAATCGCCCTTGGCCAAGGGACCGGACCGGCTGAAGGCGTCATAACGACGTCCATCGACCTCGACAAAGCCGGACGGGACGAGAGGCGTGAGCGCGCGGCCGGCGCGCCCCACCACATCCGCCTCCGTCGGCGTCTCCTGGCTATGGGCGGTAATGGCGGTTTCCAGGAACATCCTTCGACCGAACGCGGTGCGTGGTAGAACGTAGAACTCGAGGAACAGCATCAGCCCGATGAGCGCGATCGCAATCGCCGCAGCGGCCAACCCGCCTCCGACGCCATAGGTAACGAATGCGATGACCACCCCGGCGAACAGGGCGATCGCCCCGATAATGCCAAGAATCGCCCCGGGGACGAACACCTCGAAGCCTAGCAGGATAATCCCGGCGGCGAACAGTAAAGTGATCGCGTTCATGATTCGATGGCCTCCACGACGAGGCCAAACTCCGACCGCGCCCGCACCACGACTGCCGCTCCACGCTCCACGGAGCCCACCGCAAGACGGGCCTCATAGCGATGGCCATTCACCTCCACCTGCCCGCTCGGATAGAGGGCAGTGACGGCCACCCCGCGGGCGCCAATCAGACTCGGCTCCGAGGCGACCACGTCAGGGGCGCTCCCTGCCGCTTGGGCCGAGCCGGACACGCTGGTCGCGAGGACCATGCGATCCCAGATCCAGCCGCGCGGAAGGAACCGCGCGAGCAACAAGCCCAGAACCACGGACACGCCTAGGGCGGCGACGAGGTTGGCGATCGGCTCAAGGAAGACCTCCGGGGAGAACGTGATCGGCTCGTTCGGCCAGAGATCTGCCATCGACCAGACCAGCGAGCCCAACATCAGGAGAATGCCTCCCGCCGCCACTACCACCACGCCGGGGAAAAAGATCAATTCGACCATCACCGCGAGGAGGCCGAGCACGAAGACCAACACGGGCTCATGCCCGGAAAAGCCCGCGATGTAGTGACCGAAGAAGACGGCCGAGAGCAGCACAGCGGCGGAAATCCCGAACACACCAAAGCCCGGCGTCTTGAACTCGATGAACGCCAAGAGCAGGCCGAGACCAAGCAGCACCGGACGGATCGAGTTCAGCAGCACGGCAAATTCCTCGGACCAGCTGACTTCGAATTTCCGCGTGGACTCAGCCGTGGCTCCCAGCTTCTGGGTGAGCAGTTCGTCCAACGTCGCCGCGGTGCCCGCAGCCAAGAGTGGCTGGGCCGGATCACCGTAGCGCTCGTTGGCTTCGGAGGCGGTCAGAGACAGAAGCTCGCCCTTCGGCTTGATAATCTTGTCGCCGATTTTGAGTTCATAGTTGGCGTCGATCATCGCCGAAATCACCTCGCCCCGGTAACCCTTGCCCTCGGAGACCGCCCGGACTCGGGCCCGCAGGTAGCTAACGATCTTCTGCTTCATCGAGGCATCGATCTCCCCACCCGTGGCCATCACGGGCGCTGCCGCCCCGATCACGCCCGTCGGAGCAAACCAGATCTCGGTTGTCATCGCAGAAATGAACGCCCCCGCCGAAATCGCCTCTGTGTTCACGTAGGTGATCGTTCGGCCCGGAAACCGTCCCAAGGCCTCCATGATCTCGAAGGTCACATCCAAGGCTCCGCCAGGGGTCTTCATGTCGAGCACCACGACGTCGGCCTTCTGGTCGATGGCCTCTTTCAGGCCACGCCGGATGATGTAGAGGATCGGCGTGGCAATTTCCTCGCGCACCGGAATCACCATCACGCGAGTCGGCACGCCCGCAAGCGCAGGGGCAGAGGCGGTCGACGGTGCCGCAGTCGGAGCAGGCTCAGCCGCACCCGCTGCCGATGCCTCCCCGGACCTTGCAAGCAAGGGGAAAAGGAGGGCCAGCAGCAGGGTAGCGATCGCCCGCGCCGAGAGGAAAGTCACTGACATCCAATACACTTATTTCTGGTTCTGCTCGTGCGCAAGCGTGCGAGACTCCAAAAAGGTCGTATCTTTCCGATAATTCCCATGGCGCCCGCTGTCCCGGGCTTCTATCACCCCAGTCATGGAATCGGTGCCCTACCTAGGCCAAACCCTCAGCCGTTGGCGCGTTGGCGCGTCCACCTTCCTAGCCCTGCCTGAACTCGGCGCCCGGTTGGTTAACTGGAACGTCACCCACGCCGACGGTACCATCCGCGACGTGATCTACTGGCCGGAACTCAGCACGCTCGATGAGGTCGCGCGCGTCCGGGGCGGCAATCCCATTCTATTCCCTTTCAACGCCCGCACGTTTCACCAGGGCGCGATTCATCAATGGAAGGATCCGGAAGGCCGGGTGCGGCCCATGCCCATGCACGGCATCGCCCGGCAGGGAAAATTCCGCGTCACTCATAGTCATGAGCTCGGCTTCACCGCCGTGCTCGAGCCCGATGCAGCCGCGCACGAGGCCTACCCCTACGCCTATGAGTTCGCTGTGACTTACCGCTTTTCGCCCACCGGGCTCTCCTGCGAGTTCTCCCTCGAGAACCGGGACCAACGCCCGATCCCGTGGAGCGCCGGCCACCATTTCTACTTTACAGTCCCTTGGGAGGAGGGTCTCAGCCGGGCGGATTACAGCATTCGGATTCCCGCGACCCGATCCGTACGTCAGGACCCAACCGGTCAACTGGTACCCGGTCCTTCTTTCGCGATCGAGGAGCCCTTGGATCGTTCCGAATTAGTCGACGCCATCCACCTGGGTTTGCGCCAAAACACCGTGGTCTTCGGTCCCCGCGGCACGCCGGGCGAAGTGAGGGTCGAAATCGGCACCCAGCCCGTTCCGGCCGCCGACTCAGCCATCGTTACGTGGTCAGGTGCCCCGGACGCCCCTTACTTTTGCGTAGAGCCGTGGATGGGGCCTCCCAACGCCGCCGAGCACGGCGTCGGCCTCCATTGGGTGCCACCTCGCCAGACCCGTACGTTCAGCGTGGCCGTCACGATCGCCTGATCACGCCGCGCCGGCGCCCTAAGGCTTGCCTGTGGCTACACCCTGACGCATAGTCCTCAGCCCTCGCGCATGGCGGTCTCATCCCTGAACTCCTCGGTACTTGCCCTCATCGGAGACATCGGTGGCCCCGAGCTGCTGCTCATCTTCGTGCTCGTGTTGCTGCTTTTTGGGGGAAAGAGCCTGCCCGACTTTGCCCGCGGTCTCGCCCGCTCCATTCGCGAATTCAAGAAGGCCACGAGCGGGGTCGAGGAGGAAATCAAGCGAGCCATGGAGGAGCCCCCTCCTCCACGGCGTTCGTTACCGCCTCCTCCCCCTCCCGTCTCCGATCACGGGTTCGATCACGGCGGCCAGCCGGCCGCTCACGATTCCTACCACGATTACTCTCATCACGATTACCACGCAGGGGAGCATCCCGCCGGCCCTTCAGGCCACGAAATCGATTCGTCGATCCCGCCGGCCCCACCTCCCGCATCTGAGCCGACCGCGGCCGTTCATCCATCTCCTCAGGAAGACGCCGGAGCACCGCTCGCCGATCAGCCCGCGACGCAAGGGTCCGCACTCCCTGCCCCCGCCCCTGCGAGTTCCGGAGAGAGTGCGCCAGGGACCTCAACAAAGGTTCCGTAACGCACTCGGAAGGCGGTCCAGCAGGTCACCGGTCGCCACCGCGACCTGACCCCGCTCCCGTGCCAAAATATCCGCCGCGCGGGCGTGCCAAAGCGCACCGCGAGCCGCCGCTCGCACAGGATCAGTCGGCGTCTGCGCGAGAAGGCCTCCGACCAATCCGGCCAACACGTCGCCGCTACCGCCACGCGCCAATACCGGGCCTCCGGCCAGAATCACCTGCGACACGCCCCCCGCGACCACGCGCGTCAGCGGACCCTTCGCCACCACGACGGTGGAACGGGAGGCCGTAAAGTCCTCCGGTGTCAGACCGTCAGCGATCCGGCTCCACTCGCCGGCATGGGGCGTGAGGATACAGGTTCCGCGTACCGCACGTAGCACCGTCGACTGCAGGGCATCCGCGTCGAGTACCACCGGACGGTCGTCGGCTGCCACCTGCTCCGCCACCCACGCCAGCGTCTCGGCTTCACGGCCGAGCCCGGGACCGATCACCCACGCATCAATCCGCTCGCCTCGCTGCTGGATCAGATGCCGTCCCTCCAGCGCCAAGCCGCCGTCAGGGGTCTCAGGCCAGCCAACCCAAATCGCCTCCGGGGCCGCCGCTGCGAACGCCGGGACCAGCGACTCGGGCACGAATGCGGAAACCAGACCGACACCGCTGCGCAGCGCCGCCTTGACCGCCAACAAGGCCGCACCGGGGTAGTGGCGGGAACCGGCGACGATGCCGACGTGACCGAATGAACGCTTGTCGACCGCGGACGGCCGCAGTGCCGTCAACGGAGCCAACACGGCGGAACGAAGCACCCGCGTGGTGCTCGCCACCACGGCAGTAGAAAGGTCCCAGTCGAGCTCCACCCAGCGCACCCGCCCTGCATTCGGAAGCGTGAGCACCTGATCCTTCACCGTGCCGGTGGCGTACGTGAAATCGGCCCGAAACGCCCCCGGCTCCGCGAACCCACTCGGCAGATCGACCGCCGCGCGGAGAGTCACCGACAGCCGCTGCACCCGCTCCAAGACTGCGCGCGCAACCTCAGGCAAGGGTGGACGAAACTGGAAACCAAAGATGCCATCGAGGCAGACCGCGAAGGCACCGCCCCACTCGTCCGCAAGGCGGACCTGATTCACCCGACCCGCAGCCGACTCCTGCAACGCGCGCCACGCCTTCGCGGCCAAGGGTCGCAGCGCACGTTCGCCGAACACGAGACAGACCTCCGCCGTGGCACCCGTGATCGCCGCGAGAATCCGCTGCGCGGCAATCAGCGCGTCCCCGCCGTTGTGTCCTTTTCCCACGAGCACGAGGACGCGCGCGCCCGGCTGAAGCCCGCCGTGTTCGCCCGCATCGCGTAGGATCCCCTCGGCCACGCCGACTCCCGCCGCGTGCATCGCCTCCCACTCGTCGGCCTCCGCAGTGGGGCCGCGAAAGCGCGCCTGTTCAAACGCCAAGGTCTCGGCGCAGGAGAAAACCGGGGCGGATTCAGGGTACGGTAAACCGGTCATGGCCGACGTGAGACCACCGGGGGGCCCGTGAACTGCAGGGGAGCTCCGACACCTAAGCCACGCTCCACCGTGGGGCGCGTCAGTTCGGGCAGGGGCCGAAAATAGAATTCATCACCCCGCCGTACGACTTCGAATGCGTCGCGGTAATCCCCGGTCTGCGCGTTCCACAGCGCCACCTGCGTGGTGTCATCCACCCAAACCGCATGGTGCCCCCACGCGCGCCACACCGCGTCGAACGCCGCCGCAGTCGGTTCACCCGCGCGGGCGGCGGTGGGCGACACCGAATTCGATCCGGCGAGGGCCGACGCCTCCTCCACCACCGCCGGCTCGCGTTGCATTTCTTCAACCAGGTACTGGCGCCGCAGCAGGAAGACAAACACGGCTCCGATCACGAAACCGAGAAGGATCCACGACGGGGCCTGCGACAGCTCCGTCCGCGGCGGACGCTGGGAAGGTGCGCCCACACTCATGCGCTTCCTTTCTCTGCCCGCACCAAGGCCGCGACCGCCAGCGCCTGGCCATCCGTGTGGGCCAAGGTCAGCAACACGTGGGTCGCTCCAGCCTCGTGGAGCAGGGCCTGCCCCTTCTCATCGAGCCGCACGCGCGGATCCATCCGCTCGCCATGGTACACCGAGACGGACTTCCACGACAGCAGCGGCCCGATCCCAGTCGAGAACGCCTTCGCGACCGCCTCCTTGGCGGCGAACCGCGCCGCGAAGTGCTTATGCGGATACTTCATTCCAAGGCAGTAGCACCGCTCTTCTTCCGTGAAAACCCGCTCTAGAAAACGCTCCCCCTGCCGGTCCCAAACCCCACGGATGCGGTCGACATCCACCAGATCGGAGCCGAGGCTGACCAAGACGCCGCCAGGAACGAGGCTGAGGCTCATGCGTGAGGACGCTCGTTGAGGCGACGGCGCATCTCCGCCACCGCCTCGGCGATGCCCGAGAAGAGGGCGCGACTGATGATGCTGTGCCCGATGTTACATTCGTGGAGGTGCGGTAGACCACGCACCTCGGTGACGTTGACGTAGTTAATGCCGTGACCGGCGTTGACCACGAGGCCGAGCCCATGCGCACGCGTTGCCCCGGCACACAAGCGCTGCCACTCCCGGCTGCGGCCCGCGGGATCCACCGGATAGCAATTGGCGTAGGCACCGGTGTGCAACTCGATCCACGGAGCACGCAACTCGGCCGCGGCGACGATCTGCGCGGGATCCGGGTCAATAAAGAGGCTGGTCACGATCCCCGCCCCGCGCATCGCCTCGGTTACCTCTTGGACCTTACCGCGGTGGCCAACCACGTCCAAACCGCCCTCGGTCGTGACCTCTTCGCGGCTTTCCGGTACGAGGCAGACGCTGTGCGGCTGGAGACGCAGTGCGAAGTCAATCATGGCCGGGGTGCATGCCATCTCTAGGTTGAGTCGCGTCCCCATACACTCGCGCAGACGCCACACATCGCGCTCTTGGATGTGTCGGCGATCCTCGCGGAGATGCACCGTGATGCCGTCCGCCCCGGCGCGCTCCGCGACCAACGCGAGGGCCACCGGATCCGGTTCGACGGCGCCGCCCACCGTGGCGGAGTGCTGCCGATAACGCGCCTGCCGCACAGTCGCAGCATGGTCGATGTTCACACCCAGGAGGATCATTACCCGTCACTATGGCGGCGGAACGCGGGGGGTAAAGAGCCCTGTGCCCCGATTTCACTTTCCGCCGCAGGCCATTCGGACTTGATGGTCGCATGTCCAGCCCGCGCCCTCCCCGGGAGAACTTGCTGCTCAACTTGGTCTTCAACGTTGCCGTTCCGTCGGTGCTCTTGTCGACCATGAGCAAGCCGGAGCGACTGGGACCAGTCTGGGGTCTAGTGGTGGCTCTCGCCTTTCCGATCGCGTACGGCATCGCCGACTTCGTCCGACGGCGCCAGGCAAACTTCATCTCGATCATCGGGTTTCTCAGCATCCTGCTCACCGGCGTTTTCGCACTGATCCGTCTCGACCGTTTTTGGTTCGCCGTGAAGGAAGCCGCCCTGCCCGCCATCATCGGCGTCTCGGTCCTCGCATCGATGCGATCGCGCATGCCGCTAGTCCGCCAACTCCTCTACAACGACCAAGTCATTGACGTGGAGCAGGTGGAGACCGCCCTTCAGACGCGGGGGACACGGGCGGAGTTCGATCAAGCTCTCCGGCAGGCCGGATTCTGGCTGGCCGCCAGCTTCGCGCTGAGCGCGGGGTTGAACTTCGCCCTGGCCCGCCACCTCATTCGCAGCGAGAGCGGGACGCCCGCGTTCAACGAGGAACTCGCCCAGATGAATCTCTGGAGCTGGCCGGTTATCGTCATCCCAAGCGTCGCGATGACCATGTTCACCCTGTGGCAACTCGTTCGGGCGATCGTCCGCCTGACCGGCTTGTCCCAGGACGCGATCTTCCGCCAGAAGCCCGCGGAACCCAGCCGCTGACGACGGCTGTTCGGAGGTGAGTTGTGACCGACGCCCCCTAGGCCAGCGATCTCCCGATCAGCCGCGGAGATTGGTCGGGACGTAGTTCCGCTGCGGGTGGCCAGCGTAGATCTGGCGGGGACGGTAAATCTTGAGCTTCGGATTGCGTGCGACCTCATGCCACTGGGCGATCCATCCGGGCATACGACCGATCGCAAACATCACCGTGAACATCTCCTCGGGGATGCCGAGGGCGCGCATGATGAGGCCAGAGTAGAAGTCGACGTTCGGGTAGAGCTTCCGCGAAATGAAGTAGTCGTCACTCAGCGCGACCTCCTCGAGCTTCATGGCGATGTTCAACAGCGGGTCGTCCTTGATGCCGAGGGAGGCGAGGGCCTTGTAGAAGCTCGTCTTGATGATCTTCGCGCGCGGGTCGTAGTTCTTGTAGACGCGGTGACCGAAGCCCATAAGGCGATCGCCCTTGCCGGACTTAGCGGCGGCGATGAACTTGGTGCCGTCGTCGCCGTCCGCGTGAATCGACTTGAGCATCTCGATCACGGCCATGTTCGCACCGCCGTGCAACGGACCCCAGAGGGCATTGACGCCCGCCGAGACCGAGGCGAAAAGGTTCGCTCCCGCCGACGCCACCATGCGCACGGTGGAGGTGGAGCAGTTCTGCTCATGGTCCGCGTGCAGGAGCAGGAACAAATTCAGTGCCGAAGCCACCTCGGGCGTCGCAACGTAATCGTTGTACGGCTCCGAGAACATCAGATGGAGAAAATTGTCGCAGTAGTTAAGCGAGCGCTTCGGATGATTGAGTGGGAGGCCGCGGCTGATGCGGTACGAATGCGCCGCGATCGTGCGCACCTTCGAGATCGCGATCGCGACCGCCTCCTCGAAGTGCTCAAGGTCACGCTGGTGATTGTTGGTCGCGAGATGCGGGTAGTAGCAGCCCAGCGCATTCATCAGCGCCGACAGCACAGCCATCGGGTGCGCGGCCGGGGGGAAGCCTTGAAAGAGCCTCGTCATGCCCTGATGCAGCGGCGCGTGCTGGGTCAGCAACGACGAGAAGTGCGTCCGCTGCTCCGGCGTCGGCAACTCGCCATGGATCACCAAGTAGGCCGTCTCGATGAAGTTCGATTTTTCCGCCAGCTGCTCGATCGGATAGCCGCGGTACCGAAGAATGCCCTGTTCGCCGTCGATGTAGGTGATGTTGCTCTGAGCTGACCCGGTGTTGGCAAAACCGTCATCAAACGTGATGTACCCGGTCTCTGCACGGAGCTTGGAGATGTCCACCGCTCGCTCATTCTCTGTCCCGATGATGATGGGCAGGCTGAGCTCCTTGTCGTCGATTTTCAGGGTAGCGGTCTTGGGCATAGGGATGACCGAAGCAAAATCCCCAACGCTTGCAAAGCAAAGTCGCCCGACCCGGCTTCCGCCCGGGGAAGCAGAAGCAGGAGGCGCACAGCCCTTTAGCGGAAGTTGGGGACCACCGCTTAGGTCGCCGCTACACGCACGAAATTGCCGTAAATCTTCAGCCCGGCCGCCTGACTCTTCTCGGGGTGAAACTGGGTCGCAAATACCCTACCCCGGCCAATCGCCGCACAGAAAGGGCCACCGTAGTCGCATTCCGCCAAGATCAGCGACCGGTCCGCCGGCCGACAGTGGTAGCTGTGGACAAAATAGAAGGATTCACCCGCGCTCGGCAGCCCGATCGCCAACGGCGAGGCCGACTGGAGAAAGCGAACGTCGTTCCAGCCCATGTGCGGGATCTTGAACTCCGGAGGAAGCCGGAACCGGACCACATCCCCGGCAAAGATGCCCAGTCCCCGCGTATCACCCTCCTCCGAGCGATCGAAGAGGGCCTGCATGCCTAGGCACACACCCAGAAACGGTCGGTCCGCCGCAATCCAGCGACGCACCCCTTCGTCGAGTCCCGTCCGCTGTAGCGAGGCGACACAATCCCGCAACGCGCCGACACCGGGTAGCACCAAGCCACGCCACGGGGCCGAGGGAGACTCCAGCTCTTCACGCGTCCGCAGGACACACACCTCTCCGCCCGAGGCCTCCAGCGCCTTCGTGACGCTACGAAGGTTGCAAATCCCTGTATCAATGACCGCGATCAAGAGGCGACTCCGTCCGAGGTTACTCCGCGCTCCAAGCCGCTCGGGTCAAAGCAACCCCTTCGTGGACGGCAGTTGGTCCGTCACGCGTGGGTCGATCTGAGTGGCGACGTCTAACGCCTTGGCCAGTCCCTTGAAGACCGCTTCGGCCGCATGGTGCGGTTCCTCGCCGTACTCGAGCTTCACGTGCAGGTTGCAGGCCAGTGCATTACTGAACGCACGGGCAAACTCCTTCACGAGGATGAGATTGAAATCGCGGACGAACGCATTCGGCACCGACACGTCGTACACAAGGCAGGCCCGACCACTCAGGTCGACCACCACACGCGCCAACGCCTCATCCATCGGCAGGAGAAAAAATCCGTAACGGCGGATGCCGCGCTTGTCGCCCAAGGCCTGGCGGAAGGCGTCGCCCAACACCAAGCCGACATCCTCGACCGTGTGGTGATAGTCTACAGCGACGTCGCCACGGCAACGCACCTCAAGGTCGAACAGCCCATGCTTCGCGAAGAGCGTCAGCATGTGATCAAAGAACGGAATCCCGGTGTCGATCGTCGACGCGCCCGCGCCGTCAACCGCGAGGGTTAACGAAATGTCGGTCTCCGCGGTCTTCCGCGTGAGGGTCAGTGAGCGTGTTTTTGCCATGCAAGAAGGACGTCGTCCACAGCCGCCATGTCCGCATCCGTCCCGACGCTGATGCGGAGGAAGGAGGCGGTCAAGGGATGGTTCGGGAACGACCGGACGAGGATCCGCCGGGCCCGAAAGGCTTCGTCCAGCGAACGAGCCACCGCGACGCCGGTCTCCCCGCGGGCGTCGCGCGGCTCCACGAAGATGAAGTTCGCTTCCGATGGGTAGGCGAACCAACCCAATCCTTGGGTCCATGCCTGCCAGCAGCGGTCCCGGGTCGCCCGCACGCGCGCGATCAGGTCCGCATAATAAGCCGTATCCTCAAGCGCCGCGATCGCTCCCACCTGGGACAGCCGATTGACGTTGTAGCTGTCCCGTACTCGATCAAGGAAGCCGACCATCTCGGGATGCGCTAAGGCGTAGCCGACGCGGAGCCCGGCGAGCGCATGGGCCTTCGAGAGGGTCCGCACAATTACAAGGCGCGGATGACGCGCCAGCAGGGAAACGCCATCGTGGCGGGCAAAGGGCGCATAGGCTTCGTCGAGCACGAGCACGCCGGAAAACCGCGCGAGGAGTTCCTCGATCTCCGCAGCGCTGAACGCCACACCGGTCGGCGCATTCGGGGAGGTCAGGAAAAAGGCCCGAGCGGGCGAAGCCGCGATCTGCGCCACGGGCAGCTTCATACTGCGTTCGAACGGGATCGTCTCCGATCGGCCATCCTGGATACCCACCAGCACCGGATAGAGCGAGTAGCTGGGGAACGTGAACCCCGTCGCCGCCCCACCGCCACCGAAGCAACGCACCAGCAGATTGAGCACGTCGTCGGATCCGTTGCCGACCAGCACATTCGCGGCCGTCAGACCCTGCCCATGATACGCCGCCACCGCCGCGCGAACCGCCGCACTCGAGGGATTCGGGTAAAGCCGCAGTCGCGCTCCACCGTCCGACAGCTCGCGCTGGATCGCTTCTGCGACGCGCGGGCTCGGGGGATAGCCAGATTCATTCGTGTTGAGCTTGATCCAACCCGACTCTCCCGGCTGCTGCCCCGGAGTATAGGCATGAAGCCGCGCAATGTGGGGAAGGACGAGGTCGGAAAGCGAGGACATGGGAGGACGCGATGCCACCGCCAGACTCAGTCGACCCGAACCGCTACCGAGCGACCGTGCGCGGCAAGCTGCTCCATGGCCGCAAAGGCCGCCACGACCGGTGCCGCCTTGCGCAGGCTGTTCCGGTCGTACGCCAAGACACTCGTCCGCCGCATGAAGTCCGCCACGCGCAGGCCGCTAAGGAAGCGCCCCGCCCCGCCGGTGGGCAGGACATGGCTCGGTCCCGCCGCGAAATCGCCCACGGCAGTCGGCGTGAAATTGCCCTGCATGATCGCCCCGGCAGTCGTGATCGCGCGCGTCAACCGAGCCTGCGCCGCCGGACGCACGAGCAGCTCCAGGTGCTCCGGAGCAACCCGGTTTGCGACCGTCACCGCCTCGTCCAAGGAACGCACCAGCACGGCGAGAAATCCCCCCTGCAGCACCGGACGGATCCGGTCTGCCCGCGGCAGCGTCTTAAGCTGACGCTCCACCTCCGCCGCGATGCGCGTCATGACGCGACGAGACGTGGCCACAAGGTAGATTTTTTCCCGGCCGCTTCCATGTTCCGCCTGCGCCAGGAGATCGGCCGCGGCGTAGCGTGGGATGGCAGTCTCGTCGGCGATCACCATGACCTCACTCGGGCCCGGGAGTGAATCGACGCCGACCGTCCCAAAAACCTGACGCTTCGCCTCGCAGACGTAGGCATTGCCCGGACCAAAGACTTTGTCGACCGGGCGAATCGTAGCGGTGCCATAGGCCATGGCACCAATCGCCTGGACTCCGCCGATGCGATACACCTCCTTCACCCCGGCGAGCGCGAGCGCTCCCAACAAGGCGGGCGACACCTCACCCTGCGCATTGGAAGGGGTAAAGGCAGCGATCTCGGGACAGCCCGCGATCCTCGCTAGGGTCACGGTCATCAGCACCGTCGACACCAGCGGTACCTGTCCACCGGGGACGTACACCCCGACACGCTGCAGCGGAAAATGCCGCTCGCCGACCCGCGCCCCATGCAGATTCCGCGCAGTCCAGCCCTTCGGCAGACTGCGGCGGTTGAACGCCAGCACGGCCGCGAGCGCCGCGCGGATCGCCCGACGCTCCGCCGCCGGCAAGCCGGACGCCGCGGCCTTCAACTCCGCTTCTGAAACCCGGAAGCGCCGCGGAGTCAGGCGAGCCCGGTCAAACGTTGCCACATACTCCACCACCGCCTTATCCCCTCGCCGACGGACGTCCGCGAGGATCGCCGCCACCGCAGTGGAAACGGCAGCGGATCCCGACGCCGAGTCGGCGAAGGCCCGCAGCTGCGAATCAAAGGCACGGTCGTTGAAGGAAAGAAGGCGCACGGGAAGACAGGATGCAGAAACATCCCGAGCCAAGCGGACCGCGACGAACGCGGCAACGACGAACGCGCGCGTCTACTCCCACTCAATCGTCGCAGGTGGCTTGGAACTGATGTCCAACACCACGCGCGACACCCCCTGAACTTCGTTGGTGATGCGCGAGGAGATCTTCTGCAACAGATCGTAAGGCAAACGGCTCCAATCCGCCGTCATGGCATCCCGCGACTCGACAATCCGCAGACCGATGACATCGGCATAGTTCCGCTCATCACCGACCACTCCGACGGACTTGACGGGCAGGTAGACCGCAAAGGACTGCCACACCTTCCAGTACCATTCGCTGGCCATCATTTCCTCCTGCACGATCGCATCAGCCTCGCGCAGCACATCGAGACGCTCGCGGGTGATGTCGCCGACCACGCGCACCCCCAAACCGGGGCCCGGGAAAGGCTGGCGCCACACCACCTCGCGCGGCAGACCGAGGGCGGAGCCGACCGCACGCACCTCGTCCTTGAACAACTCCCGCAGTGGTTCGAGGAGCTTGAGCTTCATACGCTCCGGAAGGCCGCCCACATTGTGGTGCGACTTAATCAGCGCGGCGGGATTACCGGCGATCGCGACGGACTCGATGACGTCAGGGTAGAGCGTGCCCTGGGCGAGAAACTCGGCCGCTCCCACACTGCGCAGCGACCGCTCGAAGACCTCCACGAACGTGTTACCGATGATCTTGCGCTTACGCTCCGGGTCGTTGACTCCCTTGAGCCGACGCAGGAAGAGGGCGGACGCGTCGACCACCCGCACATCGATGCGAAAATGTTTCCGGTAGAGCTCCTCGACCACGGCGCGCTCGCCCTTCCGCAGGAGTCCATTGTCGACGAACACGCACGTGAGCCGGCTCCCGATCGCCTGATGGATCAGCGCGGCAGCCACCGATGAATCCACGCCTCCGGAGAGACCGAGGAGCACGCGGGACTTCCCGACCGTCGCGCGGATGTTCGCAATCGCGTGCTTGATGAAATCCTTGGTCGTCCAATCCTGGCGAGCGCCGCAGACCCCGACGAGGAAGTTACGGAGCACATCGACCCCGCGCTCGGAGTGAGAAACCTCCGGATGGAACTGGATCCCGAAGAAATTGCGGCGCCGATCCTCGATGGCGGCGAACGGAGAGTTTTCGGTTGTGCCGATGGCGACGAAACCAGGCGGAAGCTCGGTGAGTTTGTCGCCGTGGGAATTCCAAACGGTGAGCTGCCGCGGCAGCTTCGCGAACAGCCGACCCGGGCGCTGGATCCGCAGCGTCCCATTGCCGTACTCGCGACGCTCTCCGCGCGCGACGGTGCCACCGAGCAAGCGGCCCATGAGTTGGATCCCGTAGCAGATGCCCAGCACCGGGACGCCGAGATCGAAAATCGCACGGTCGGGCATCGGCGCTCCCTTGGCGAACACGCTGCTCGGCCCACCGGAGAGGATAATGCCGATCACCCCATCGGCCTTGAGCGCGGCGGCGGAGGTACCGTACGGGTAGATCTTGGAGTAGACGTTGCACTCCCGGATCCGGCGCGCGATGACCTGCGTGTACTGGGATCCGAAATCGAGGACGGCGATCGTCTGGTTCATGGAGCGAGGAACGGAGCTAACAAACGAGTGACCTGAGTGGTGGGAGAGGCAAGCGCCTAGAAACGCAAGCGGCCCTGGGGTTTACCGCACAGCGGACAGTGGGCGGTTTCCGCGCCGGGCGCGCCCTCGTAGGGGCGCTGGCAGCGCGGACAGAAGAAGGCGTGCCGACGGCCCGGGCGCGAGAGTCGCCGCGGACGAACGCGGTCATAGTACACCCAGAGCCCCAGGTAAAGAAGGGCAACCGCGAGGCAGTAGGCGACGGCGGCATGGGTGAAATCAAGCACGGGGACGAAACATGAAGGGCACCGCGGTCCGGCTCAAGTCGGCGCGCGGCGCCCGGTGGGAACAAAAAGCGCCGAACCGAAGTTCGGCGCTGTACCGGAAACGTCCGATCTGCGGGACCGGGCCCGCTTAGGCGGAGGCGGCCGGAGCGGCCTCGGCAGCCGGGCTCTCCTTAGCCGGCTTGGCGGCCTTGCGACCCTTGGACTTCTTGTAGCCCACGTCGTCGGCCTTGATGAATTCGATCAGCGCCATTTCGGCGGCATCGCCGCGGCGCTGCTCGCTCAGCTTGTAGATGCGGGTGTAGCCACCCGGACGGTTGGCGAACTCCTTGCACTTCTCATCGAAGAGCGCGGTGATCGCAGCCTCGTCGCGAACATCGCGGAGAGCGAGGCGACGGAGGTGCAGCTTATCCTTCTTCTCGGTGGCAGCCGCAGCCTTCTTGGCCTTGGTGATGACCTTCTCGACGAAGGGACGCAGTGCCTTGGCCTTCGTGAGCGTGGTCTTGATCCGGCCGTGCTCGATCAGCGAGGCCGCGAGATTGGAGAGCATGGCGGCGCGGTGTTCCCGCGTGACGCCGAGCGATGCATGATGCTTATTATGACGCATGGGTGTGGTGGTTTGATCGGTCCCCGATCGGCAACCCGGTCGCAGCGTTGGGCGGCAGCGGGCGGCGCGAGGGCCGGAAAAGGGTGATGAGCCCACCGCGCCGGCCGTCGGGAAGACGACCGGGCGGCGTGGTAAGGTTTAGGACTCCTTCTTGGTATCGAGAAGACGCTCGTCGAACTTCATGCCGAGCGACAGGCCCAGCGCCTCGAGCTTCTCCTTGATCTCGTTGAGCGACTTCTTGCCGAAGTTGCGGTACTTGAGCATCTCCTGCTCCGTCTTCATGGCGAGTTCGCCGACGGTGGTGATGTTCGCGTTGTTCAAGCAATTCGCCGCGCGGACGGAGAGCTCGATTTCGTTGACCGACATGTTGAGGAGCTTGCGGAGCTTGTTCTGCTCCTCGCTGACCTCGGACTGTTGGTTCTCGAACTCGTACGCCTCGTCGCTGACGCGATCGAAGACATCGAGATGGTGCTTGAGAATGGACGCGGACTGCTTGAGCGCCTCGTCGGGGGCGATGCGACCGTCCGTCCAGACCTCGAGGATCAGCTTGTCGTAATCGGTGATCTGGCCGACGCGGGTGTTCTCGACCGAGTACTTGACGAGCTTGACGGGCGAAAAGAGGGAATCGATCGGAATGACGCCGATGGCTTGGTCTTCCTTCTTATTCTGCTCGCCCGGATAGTAACCGCGACCGGTCTTGATCTCGATCTCCGCCGAAAAGGCGCGCGACTTGTCGAGTGTGCAAATCACCTGAGTCGGATTGACGATGGTGATGTTCGAATCGGCTTGGATGTCGGCCGCGGTGACGGGGCCATCGCGATTGACCTTGATCTGGAGGGTGATCGGCTCGCGCTTTTGCGAGACGATGAGCACCTTCTTGAGGTTGAGGACGATGTCGGTGACGTCCTCGACGACCCCATCGACGCTCTGGAACTCGTGGTTCACGCCGTCGATGCGGATGGAGGAGATGGCAGAGCCCTCGATGGAACTCAGCAGGACGCGGCGAAGGGAGTTGCCGACGGTGTGTCCGTAGCCGGCTTCGAACGGCTCGGCGATGAACTTGGCATAGGTGGCGGTGGCGCCTTCCTCGACTTTGGTGAGCTTGTTCGGGAGTTCGAACTTTCCGAGGCGTTTGGGCATGGCGGGGAGCGGGTGAGGGATGAAGGTTGGTCCGGTCAGAAGCAGCCTGGCGGCGGCGAAGCGTGGAAGGCGCTCGTTGACCGGGACCAGGTTAGAAGCGCGAGTAGAACTCAACGATCAACTGTTCGTTGATCGTGGGATCCATCTCTTCGCGCGTGGGCAGACGGTTGACGACTGCCTTGAAGTTCTCGGCATTGAGCGTGAGCCAGCCGGGGACATTGCGCATCCGGTTCTCCTCGAGATTGCGGGTCGCGATCTGGCGGGAGCTCGGCGTGTTCTTGATCTCGATCTCCTCGCCGGCACGGACGTTGTAGCTCGCGATGTCGACCTTGTGACCATTCACACGGACGTGGCCGTGGTTGACCATCTGGCGGGCGGCGGCGCGGCTCTTGGCGAACCCGAGCAGGTAGACCACGCTGTCGAGGCGGGTCTCAAGCAACTGCAGGAAACGCTCGCCGGTGACGCCGCGCTCGCTCTTGGCGATCTCGAAGACACGACGGAACTGGCGCTCGAGCAGACCGTAGATGTAGCGAAGCTTCTGCTTCTCGTTCAGACCGACGGCGTACTCGGAGAGCTTGCGGCGGTTTTTCGGACCATGTTGGCCGGGGGGGAAAGGACGACGCTCGTACGCCTTGGTCGCGCCGAAAATCGGCTGACCGAAACGACGACTCATGCGGGTGGTAGGACCTGTGTAGCGGGCCATGATGAACCTTGGCTTTTAAAGGATAGAGAGGAGGGTGGAGACCGCTCGCTTAGACGCGGCGGCGCTTGCGCGGACGGCAGCCATTGTGCGGGATCGGCGTCACATCGACGATCGAGGTGATCTCAAGCCCGATGGCCTGGAGGGCACGGACTGCGCTGTCGCGTCCCAAGCCGGGGCCGGAAACGCGGATGACGACGTCCTTGAGCCCGTGGGACATCGCGTTGCGCGCGGCATCTTGGGCAACGACCTGGGCGGCGTAGGCGGTGGACTTGCGGGAACCGCGGAAGTTGCACTTGCCGGCGCTCGACCAGGCGATCACCTGACCCTTGAGGTCGGTGATGGACACGATCGTGTTGTTGAAGGAGGCGAGGACGTTGACGAAGCCCGTGGTGACGTTCTTCGAGCCCTTAGCCTTGCGGATCTTGATCGCTCCGAGCTCCTCCTTGAGGAGCTCCTCGGCCGTCGGCTGACGGGCGACTCCGCCCACCAGTTCAACCGGCTTGGCGGGGGCAGCAGCAGCGCCTTCGGCCGCTGGAGCGGCAGCCGGGGCAGCGGCGTCAGCGGCCGGAGCAGCGGACTTCGCGCCCTTGGCGGGCTTCTTCTCGGCGGGCGCGGCACCCTCGGGGGCAGCGGCTGGCTTCGGGGACTTCTCCTTGGCGGGACCTGACTTTTCTTCGGCCATGACGGTAAATTATTCCTTGGCTTTGGTGACACCCACGGTCTTGCGCGGACCCTTGCGAGTACGGGCATTCGTGCTGGTGCGCTGACCGCGCACCGGGAGGCTGCGGCGGTGGCGAATGCCGCGATAGCAATTGATCGCCTGAAGGCGCTTCAAATTCGCCGCGAGCTCGCGGCGAAGATCGCCCTCCACCACCCACTTGTGCTCGGTGATGATATTGAGGATCTTGTTCAGATGCTCCTCGGTCAGTTCCTGCGCGCGCAGGTTCGGATCAATCCCTGCTTCCTGCAGGATCTGATCAGCGCGCACCGGACCGATGCCGTAGATGTAACGGAGCGAGTAAGAAACTTTCTTCTTCGCGGGGATTTCAACGCCGAGGAGACGAGGCATGATGGACTAGGTTGTTGGTGTGTGAGAGGGATGGAAACGAAACGAAAAAGGGAGTGGGTGGCACGACTCAGGTGGCGTGCAACGGAAACAAGGAGGTCGTCGGCCGCGTGAGGATCTCGGGGCCGGAGTCTGTCGTGAGCACGGTGTGTTCGAAGTGAGCGGAGGGGGCACCGTCTGCGGTCACCACCGTCCAACCATCCGCAAGGGTTTTGGTACGGTAACCGCCGAGGTTTACCATCGGCTCAATCGCGAGCGTCATTCCGGGGAGGATCCGGTCGCGCACTTCGCGACCGAAATTCGGGATCTGCGGTTCTTCGTGCATCGCGAGGCCGACCCCGTGGCCAACCATGTCGCGCACCACGCTGAAACCATGGGCTTCCACGTGACGCTGCACGGCCTGGGAGATGTCGAAGATCCGGTTCCCCACCCTCGCCTGATCGATCGCGAGACGGAGGGAATGCTCGGAAACAGCGAGGAGTTGCTGGATTCGCGGGGAGACGTTGCCCACGGGATACGTGGCGGCGTTATCGCCGACCACCCCGTCGTAGGTCACGACCACATCAATCGCGACGACATCGCCGTCGCGCAGGATGCGGCGGAACGAAGGGATGCCATGCACCACCTCCTCGTTCACCGAAATGCAGGTGTGTGCCGGATAGCGCCGTGAACCCACCTGATAGCCGTAGCACGCGCTCTTCGCGCCTCGCTTCGCCATCGCATCTCTCCCCGCCTCCTCCAAGTCTTGCGTACTGATTCCAGGCCGGACAAGCGCTCGAAGTTCCTGCAGCACATCGGCCGCAATCGCGCATGCTTTACGCATCCGCGCAATTTGACGCTCATTTTTGATCGGGATCATCGCGAAAGAGAGCCCACTAGGGAAACCAACGGAACTCCCATGCGACGGTAATGCTCGGGAACCTCGCTCCCGAAGGAGCGATCATCACCGAGGAGAATGGCATGCAGCGCTTCATCGCGCGCCTCCAGCCATTCATCGAGGATCATTGCCTGGAGCAACGTAGCCGGGAATCCCTGTAACAGGAAACCCGCATCGGGTTTGCGCGCCCAAAACCAGCGCCGCATGGCGGCAACCGGATCTCCTTTGCCGGCCGATGGGCCAGCGGGAGCGGGTCGCGAAATCCCCGGACTCATCAGCGAGACCGGAGAGACGTGCTCAATAAAATTCAAAGAACGGAGACAGGAATCGTGGTCCGGGAGAACCGTGCCAAGGACCACTAACTTGGACTTGGCGCCGAACTCTGAAACCACGAGGAGGTCAGACCCTAGGCGCACGTCCCACCGAGTAAAGACTAATTTCCCATGAACTGACGGTAGGCCCAGATCGCCAAACCGAGCAGGAACAAGCCAGTAAGCGGGAGCACAAGCTTCATCACGGCGTCAGAGCTCAACGCTTCCGAGGTCGGACTCTGCATGCCCGTGCTGCGGGCCCGAATGCGGCCCTTCTTCAGGAAACCGTCATAGTGACGCTGAAGCAGGAAGGTCTCGATCTGCCGCATGGTGTCGAGGACGACGCCCACGGTGATGAGCATTCCCGTGCCACCGAAGAAGATCGCGATACGCTGGGGGACGTTCAGCTCAAACAAGAGCACATCCGGCATCACCGCGATGACCGTCAGGAAAATCGCTCCCGCCAGCGTCAGCCGCGTCATGATAAAGTCGAGGAACTGAGCCGTCGGATCACCGGGACGCACGCCCGGGATGTAGCCGCCATACTTCTTCAAGTCATCGGCGATCTGGATCGGCTTGAACATCACGGAGACCCAGAAATAGCTGAAGAAAAGGATCAGGAAGACCATGATCGTGTAGTACGACCAGTGTCCACGGAGGAGGTTATTGGAGAACTCGACCATCCACTTCCAGTTCATCGCGGCGCCGAGCTGGGCGAAGATCTGCTGGGGGAAGAGCAGGATGGCGCTGGCGAAGATCACCGGCATCACGCCCGAATAGTTGACCTTCAACGGCAGGAACGAGCTCTGGCCGCCCATGACCTTGTTGCCCACGACGCGCTTGGCGTACTGCACGGGAATCTTCCTCTGACCCTGAACCACCATGATGATGCCCATGGTGACGGTGATGAACAAACCGACCATGATGATGGCCTGCGGCAATCCGAGGCGGGCCACGCCCACCGGGGCGAAGAAGAGCTGGTAGGTCGCGGCGGCAGCGCCCGGGATGTCGGCCAAGATGCCGACTGTGATCAACAGCGATACGCCGTTACCGATACCGCGCTGGGTGATTTGCTCACCGAGCCACATCAGCATCAGCGTGCCGGCCGTCATGAAGATGACGGACGTGACCAAGAACCAGCCCTGATCGACGATCACGATCGAGCCGTACTGGTTGATGTCGTAACCTGGAAAGAGGCGACCGGGGTTCTCGAGCGCTAAGATCAGCAGCGTACCCTGAATCAAACAGATCAGAACCGTGGCGTACCGGGTGTACTGGGTGAGCTTCTGCCGACCCACATCGCCCTCTTGCTGGAGACGGCTCAGGCTCGGGATCACCGCGGTCATCAACTGGAAGATGATGGACGCGCTGATGTACGGCATGATGCCGAGAGCGAAGACTGCGCCCTTCACGAGCGCGCCACCCGTAAACATGTTGTACAGGCCGACGAGTGCGCTCGCTCCACCCGCCGTCTGATCGGCGAAGAACGTCTGCAGCGGCTTCGGATCGAGGCCCGGCAGAGGAATGTGAGCGCCCACGCGCGCCACGAAAAGCAGCGCCAGCGTGTAGAAGATCCGGGAGCGGAGCTCCGGAATCTTCAAGGAGTTGGTGAAGGCGGAAAACACGGGTAAGAAAACAGGGGCCGAAATTCGAGGAGCCGAACCCGCCGCAGGGCGACGGCGCAAGCCGACGCCCCCGACGACGGTGCCGTCGACGTCAGGCGACGATCGCCTGGCCGCCAGCGGCCTCGATCTTCGCCTTGGCGGACGCGGAGAACTTGGCGGCCGAGACGCGGAGTGCGCGCTTCAGTTCGCCATCACCGAGGACCTTGACGAAGGACTCGCCTGCACGGATCAACCCGTGATCGGAAAGCACCTTCGCGTTGACCTCGGAAACCGTCTCCGAGAGACCGGCGAGGTCACCGACATTCACCACGGCGGGTTCCGTCCGGAAGGCTGCCTGGTTGAAGCCGCGATGCGGGAGCTTGCGGTAGAGAGGCATCTGGCCGCCCTCGAATCCAGGACGGATGCTGCCACCGGAGCGGGCCGTCTGACCCTTGCCGCCGCGGCCTGAGGTCTTGCCATGGCCACTGCCTTCGCCACAGCCCACACGCTTACGGCGATGGACGGCACCCGGGACGTTCTTGAGTTCGTGAAGTTTCATGGGATTCCTAGTTGGGTCGCCGCGCCGAACAAACGAGTCGGCGCGACTCGGAGTGAGAAGAATAACGGACTGACTTAGGCCTTACGCACCGCCGCGATGTCCTCGGAGAGGCGCAACTGCCGCAGAGCCGCGATGGTCGCATTGACCACCGCAATGTGATTGTTCGAGCCCATCGACTTGGTGAGGACGTTCTTCACGCCCGCCGCCTCGAGCACCGCGCGAACGCCGCCACCGGCGATCAAACCGGTACCGGTGGACGCCGGCTTGAGGAGAACCTTGCCGCCATCGAATACGCCAAAGACCTCGTGCGGAATGGTGTCGCCCTTGATCTTGACGGTGATGAGACGCTTCTTCGCATGCTCAGTGCTCTTGCGGATCGCGTCGGGGACCTCATTGGCCTTGCCCAGACCGACGCCGATTTTTCCCTTCCCGTCGCCAACGACGGCGAGGGCGGAGAAGCTGAAGCGACGGCCGCCCTTGACGACCTTGGCGCAGCGATTGATGAAGACGACCTTCTCGATCATCTCCGGACCATCGGACTTGGCGGGCGCATCGCGCCGCGGGCCGCGACCATCACGGCCGCCAGGGCCGCGACGACCGCCACCGGGGCCGCCGGGGCCGCCGAAAGAGCGGGACTTGGGAGCGGTGGCGCGGGTTTCAGTGCCGCTGTCGGCCGCGGGGGAAGGAACAGATTCAGTGCTCATGGGCAACAGCGGTTAAAAGACCAAACCACCCTCGCGGGCGGCTTCGGCAAAGCTCTTCACCTTGCCATGATAACGGGCGCCGCTACGGTCGAAGACCACGGCGCTCACACCGGCCGACTTCGCCTTGGCGACGAAGGCCTCACCGAGACGCTTGGCGCCGGCGAGATTGGCCTTGAGACCCTCCTTGCGGAGAGCCGGATCGAGGCTCGAGATGAACACGAGCGTGGAGCCCGCGGCATCGTCGATGGCCTGGGCGTAGATGTGTTTGGTGCTGAACTTGACGCTCAGCCGCGGCCGGGCGGCAGTGCCCACCACCTTCTTGCGGATGCGCCAGCGGCGCTTTTGCAGCAGGTCGGCCTTCTTGATAGTATTCATGAAGTAAATCCCTCGAATGCAGGTTAGGACAGGCCTTAGGCGACCGTCTTGCCTTCCTTGCGGCGAACGCGCTCGCCGACGATACGGACACCCTTGCCCTTGTATGGCTCAGGCGGATAATAGCTGCGGATTTCCGCGGTGACGGCGCCGACCAACTGCTTGTCGACTCCCTCGACCTTGAGCTTGGTCTGGTCGGTGACCGTGACCTTGATGCCCTCCGGAATATCGAAGAGAATCGGATGTGAGTAACCGAGTGCCAAATCGAGCTGCTTGCCCTTGAGCACGGCCTTGAAGCCGACGCCCTGGATCTCGAGCTCTTTCAGGTAACCATCGGTTACACCCTTGACCATGCCGGCGACCACGGAACGCGCGGTGCCGTACATCGCTCGCGAAAAACGCGTGTCCTCGGTGGGAGCGAACGTGACCTGTTTGTCGGCGACGGCGATCTTCACCACCGGGGCGAAGGTCTTCTGGACCTTGCCCTTCGGGCCCTCGACAAGAACGGAATTGTTCGCCGGGTTGACGGCGACTTTCACCTTCTCGGGAATGACAACGGGCTGCTTTCCAATGCGGCTCATGAGTAAGTCTCCTTGGGTTACCAGACGGTGCACACGAGCTCCCCACCAACCTTGTGGCGGAGGCAGTTCTGGTTGTTCATCAGGCCGCGCGAGGTCGAAAGGATGCTGATCCCGAGCCCGTTGAGAACGCGCGGAATCTCCTGGTAGCCGTAGTAAAGACGGCGACCCGGGGTCGAAACGCGCTTCACCTGAGTGATGGCGGGCGTGTCGTTCACATACTTCAGCTTCACGATGAGGGTCTTGTGACCGCGTTCATCGGTGCCGTTTGAATAGTCGGCAACGAAGCCGTCTTCCTTGAGGATGGCCGCAATGGCCTCCTTCATCTGGGAATGGGGCGAGGCGGTCTCCGCCTGTCGCGCAAGCGACGCGTTCCGAAGACGCGTCAGGAAATCGCTGATGGGATCAGTCATGGTGGTGGATGCTGCGTGGGTGAATCCGACGGGTCATATCCCGGGCACCAGAGGTGCACGCACTCCCGTCGGGGAATGAAATTACCAGGAGGACTTGGTCACGCCCGGGATCTTGCCGGCGAGCGCGAGTTCGCGGAATTGGATACGGGAGACACCGAACTTACCGATGTACGCACGCGGGCGACCGCTCATGGAGCAGCGATTGCGAATGCGGACGGCGGAGGAGTTGCGGGGAAGCTTCTGCAGCTTCTTTTGGGCGGCGAAGAATTCCTCGTCGGTGGTCGCCGGGTTGGCGAGCAGGGCCTTGAGTTCGGCGCGCTTGGCGGCGAACTTCGCCGTAAGCTTCTTGCGCTTGTCGTTGCGCTGAATGGCGGATGTCTTGGGCATGGCGTGAGTCTTCGGATCAGGCGGCGGCCGACTTCGGGTTCTCGGAGCGGCGGAAAGGCATGCCGATGAGGCGGAGCATTTCGCGGCCCTCGTCATCCGTCTTCGCCGTCGTGACGATCGTGATGTCGAGACCCATGGTCTTCTTCACGTTCTCCACGGTGATTTCCGGGAAGATGGTGAAGTCGGTGATGCCGAGGTTGTAGTTACCCTGGCCATCGAGCTTGGGCGACACCCCGCGGAAGTCGCGGATCGTCGGAATCGACACCGCCAGCAGGCGGTAGAGGAATTCCCACATGTTGGTGCCGCGCAGGGTCACGTGCGCGCCGACCACCTGGCCGGCACGGAGCTTGAAATTGGCGATCGCCTTGCGCGACTTAGCGAGGACGGGCTTCTGACCAGCGATCAGTCCGAGGTCGCGAGCGATGTCAGCGATCTGGTTCTTGTCGGCTTCAGAATCGATGCCGGTATTGATCACGATCTTCGTGATGCGCGGCACCTCGTGCACATTCTTGTAGCCACGCAGCTTCGTCAGCTCGGGGACGACCTGCTCGATATACAGTTTCTTAAGGGCGGGTACGGTACTCATGGATGGAGCCCCGGGTTTCCAAGCCGGTGGCAAAGGGAGTTCGTTAAAGGAGGAAAAAGGAAAACGTTCTCACTGCCCCGGTGCCGAGGCAAGGGAGAACGCAAAGGGGTTTAGGCCGTCGCGGCAGCCTTGGCCGGACGGCGCTTGCTCGCGTCGAAACGGCTCTTCAGCTGCAGGTTGGACACGTGGATGGAGCCCTCACGCTCGGCGATGGTGCCGTTCGGGTGCTCCTGCGACTTCTTGAGATGCCGCTTGATCATCGCGACACCTTCAACGCGGGCGCGCTGGGAGCCGGCGAGGATCTCGAGAATCTTGCCGGACTTGCCACGGTGGGCACCGGCGAGGACGACGACTTCGTCGCCGCGTTTGATATGGAATGTCTGCATGGTCGGCTCCTTTACAGCACCTCGGGGGCGAGCGAGATGATCTTCATGAAGTTCTTGGCGCGCAGCTCGCGGGCGACAGGCCCGAAGATGCGGGTGCCGCGCGGATTGCCGTCGGCACCGATGATAACGATGGCATTGGCGTCGAAGCGCAGGTAGCTGCCATCGGCGCGACGCACCGGAGCGCGCGTGCGGACGACGACGGCCTTGGCGACCTCGCCCTTCTTCACGGTGGCATCGGTGGTGCTTTCCTTAATGTGGACCGTGACGATGTCGCCGACACCGGCGGTGTCGGTATTCTGACCCTTGCGGGAAATGAAGGCGGCCTTGCGGGCGCCGGTGTTGTCGGCGACCTCGACGATGGAACGAAGCTGGATCATGGGTTTCCTTTCAGTCTGCGGCGGGTGGGCGGAAGCGCGGCCTTAGGCCTGCGTCGACGCCTTCGTCGCGGTGGTCTTGGTGGGAACGGCCGCTGCGACATCGGTCTCGCTGATGGCGACCGCGTCGGACGTGATGGCCCGCTCAACGATGCGAACAATGCGCCAGCGCTTCAGACGGCTGAGGGGGCGGGTCTCCATGACCTCTACCTTGTCGCCGTTCTTGGTCTCGTTCTTCTCGTCGTGGACGTGAAGGACGGTCTGGCGATTGATGACCTTGTGGTAACGCGGATGCGGCGTCTTGTAGGGAATCGTGACCTTGACCGACTTGTCGCCGGAGCGGGAGGTGACGAAACCGGTAAGGGTCTTGCGGGTGTTGCGCGTGGACATGGCGGTTAGGCAGCTTTGACGGATTTCTTCGCGGTCGCCCCGGTGAGGAGGCGGGCAATGTCCTTGCGCAGCGCACGCAGCTCGTGGGTCTTCTCGACCTGGCCGGTGTGCTTGCGGAGACGGAGTTGGAGGAGACGCTCGCGGGCCTCGCGGACCTTGGTGTCGATCTCGGCGGGCGTCAGTTCACGAATTTCTTTGGAAGTCATGGCAGTCGGTGGTGTCGGGTTTAGCCCGGAGGTTAGGCTGCCGAACCGGCGCGCACGATGAAGCGGCAGCGGAAAGGCAGTTTGGCATCAGCGAGGCGGAAGGCCTCCTTCGCGATCGAAGTCGGAACGCCAGAGAGCTCGAAAAGTACGGCACCGGGCTTGATCACCGCGACGTAGAACTCGACGGGGCCTTTGCCCTGACCCATGCGGGTCTCCGCCGGCTTCTTCGTCACCGGCTTGTGCGGGAAGATGCGAATCCAGAGCTTGCCCTTGCGCTTGAGGTGGCGGGAGATCGTGACGCGGGCGGCCTCGATCTGCTGGCCCGTCATCGGGCCGCGGGAGAGGGACTGAAGACCAAACTCGCCGAAGGCCAGGGTGTTGCCACGCTTGGCATTGCCGGCGCGCGAGCCCTTCTGGGACTTGCGGAACTTGGTACGGGAGGGTGCGAGAGCCATGGGAGATATCCGGAGTTTTGAAGTTCGGTCCCGCCGCGGGAAGGCGGCGGGGGAAGAACCAGCTTAGGCGTTGGCGTCAGCTTCCTTTTTGCAGATCCAGCACTTCACGCCGATCTTGCCGTACACGGTCTGGGCCTCGGAGAAGCCGTAATCGATGTGCTCGCGGAGCGTGTGCAGCGGCACGCGACCCTTGCGTTGCCACTCGCGACGCGCGATGTCGGCGCCACCGAGACGGCCAGAGCACTGGATACGAATACCCTCAGCGCCGAGAGCCATGGACATTTCCACGGCCTTCTTCATGGCGCGGCGGAAAGCGATGCGGCGTTCGAGCTGGAGAGCGACGTTCTCAGCGACGAGCTGAGCCTCGATCTCGGGCTTCTTAACTTCCTGGATGTCGAGGAGGATCTCCTTGCCCGTCAGCTTGGCGAGCTCGTCCTTGATCTTCTCGACCTCCTGACCCTTGCGGCCGATCACCACGCCCGGACGGGCGGTGTAGATCTTGACGCGCACACGGTTGGAGGCGCGCTCGATGAAGATGCGCGGCACCGAGGCCTGCTTGAGTTTCTCCATCAGCTTCTCGCGGATGATCTGATCCTCGAGGAGAAGCTTCGGGAAATCCTTCTTGGTGGCGAACCAGCGGGACTGCCAGTTCCGACGAACGGCAAGGCGGAAACCGGTGGGATTGGTCTTTTGGCCCATGGAGAGGATTAGTTGGAGTTACCGTCCGTCAGGACGATCGTGATGTGGGACATCTTCTTCCGGCGGGGCATGGCAGTACCACGCGCACCGGCCTTGAAGCGCTTGAGCACCGGACCTTGGTCCACGATGGCGGACTTCACGGTCAGAGCGTCAGCCGAGACGTTGTTGTTGTTCTCGGCGTTCGCGATGGCGCTCTTCAGCGTCTTGGCGATGAGCTGCGCGCTCTTCCGCGGGATGATCCCGAGAAGATCGACGGCATCGGGGGCCTTGCGGCCCTGAATCGTACGGGCCACCTCGCGCACCTTCTTCGGTGACATGCGAGCGTAGCGGGTGATGGCTTGGACTTCCATGGTTGCTTGAGGGATTCCCCGCGAGGGGCGACAGCAGCGGTACCGGAATGGTGACCACCCTGCCCTTTTGTGATGGGATGATACGGGTCGGTGAGGACGGTTGGGAAAAGGACAGCCTGAACGGGCTCAGATTTCCTTGCGGGTCATACCACCGTGCGACTTGAAGATGCGCGTCGGGGCAAACTCGCCGAGCTTATGACCAACCATGTTCTCGGTCACGTACACGGCGACGAACGCCTTGCCGTTATGGACGTTGAACGTGAGCCCGATGAAATCGGGCGTGATGGTCGAACGGCGGGACCACGTCTGGATGGGCTTCTTCGTGCCGCCAGACTTGGAGGCCTTCTCGATTTTCTCGAGCAGGTGGTAGTCGACGAAAAAGCCTTTTTTGATGGAGCGGGCCATGATGGAAAAGAGCGATTACTTCCGGTTGCGGGGCGGACGGCCGTTGTGACGGACGAGGATCTGACTGCTGGAGGTCTTGGAGCGACGACGCGTCGGGAAGCCCTTCGCGAGCTGACCCCACGGGGACACCAATTGCTGGCGACCACCACCACCCTTGGACTTACCCTGACCGCCACCGTTCGGGTGGTCGACCGGGTTCATCGCCATACCACGCACGCGCGGACGGCGGCCGAGCCAGCGGTTGCGACCGGCCTTGCCGAGCGACTCATTGGCGTGGTCTCCGTTACCCACCGCACCGATCGTGGCGCGGCAATTCGGGCTCAGGAGACGGATTTCGCCGGACGGCATCTTCAACTGGGCGACGCCGTTCTCCACCGCCACGAGGACGATCGAGGTGCCGGCGGTGCGACCCAGCTTGGCGCCACGACCCGGAACCAGCTCCACGCAGTGCAGCGCGGTCGACGGGGGGATCAGGCTCAGCGGAAAATTGTTTCCGACCAGGAAGTCGTTCGTCGTCGCCTTGTTTGAGGTGACGATGGTGCTGCCGACCTCAAGACCCTTCGGGGCGATGATGTAACGCTTCTCAGCCGATGCGTCTTGGTACTGGACCAAGGCGATGTGGGCCGTGCGGTTGGGATCGTACTCGAGTGCGATCACCTTCGCCGGCACGTCGAGCTTGTCGGCGCGCTTGAAGTCGATGATGCGGTAGAGCTGTTTGTGACCGCCGCCGCGGCGACGCGACGTAACGCGACCGTAGACATTGCGTCCGCCGGTCTTCGGCTTCGGCTCGGTCAGGGCGCGCTCCGGGCGCTTCTTGCTCAGGCCCTTGGGGCTATTGAGCAGCGTGAAGCGCTGGGCGGGGGTGAGAGGACGGAAAGGTTTCAGAGCCATGGTGGTGTTCTCCGGTGTTCGGCGAGCGCGCTTAGACGAGCTCGATCTTGTCGCCGGCCTTGAGCGTCACGATCGCCTTCTTGTAGTCGGAGGTCGTGCTCGGGCGGCCGGTGCGGCTGCGCTTGTTCTTGCCGCGGTAATTTTGGACGTTCACGCGCGTCACCTTGACCTTGAAGGTCTGCTCGACGGCCTGGCGCACGGCGCCCTTGGTTGCCGTGGAAGCAACCTCGAACGTGTACTGGCCGAGGTCCGCCGAGGCCTGGGTTGCCTTCTCGGTCAGACGAAGAAGTTTGAGAGTCTGGAGGGCGTTCATCTTAGTTCTGAGCTCCGTTGACGCGAGCGAGGATGGCCTTGAGAGCGGCCGAGCTGACGATGATCTTCTTGTACTGCGCGAGATCGAGCGCGTTCAGCTTCGCGGCTTCCTGCAGAGAGACGCGAGCAAGGTTGCGAGCCGCGCGGGCGGTCTCAGCCGAGAACGGAGCATCGACGAGGAGCAATTTGCCCTTCGGCTCGATCCGGTTGACGATCGTGTTCACCTGGCGCGTCTTGGCCTGCGGCAGCGCGACAGACTCAATGACGACGAGTTCGCCGGCCGAAGCGCGATCAAACAAGGCGCGACTGAAGGCGAGTGAACTGACCTTTTGGTTGATCTTCTTCGAAAAGTCACGCGGACGCGGACCGAAGACGACACCACCGCCGACCCACAGGGGCGAGCGGATGGAACCGGCGCGAGCGCGACCGGTACCCTTCTGACGCCACGGCTTCTTGCCGCCGCCAGACACCTCGCCACGCGTCTTGGTCGAGCGCGTGCCTTGGCGCTGGTTCGCGCGGATGGCTACGATCACTTCCTTGAGCGCCTGAAGGCCCTTGTCGCCTTCGAAGACGGGGAGATTCGGAAAGTCCTCATCGCGGCTCGACGAGGCGTCGGGACTGTAAACTTTGAGCTTCATTGCTGGGGATCCTCTCGATTAGGCGCTGGCCTTGGGCTGGCCCTTGATCGCGGTGCGGACGATCACGTCGTCCCCGTTGGCGCCGGGAATGGCGCCCTTCACGAGCAGCAGGTTCTTCTCAGGAAGGACCTTCACGACGCGGAGGTTCTGCACGGTGCGGCGATCGCCGCCCATGTGACCAGGCATCGCCTGATTCTTCCACGACCGGCCAGGAGTCTGGCGCATGCCGATGGAGCCGATGCGCCGATGGAACATCGAGCCGTGGGAGGCGGGACCGCCCGCGACGCGGAAACGGCGAACGACGCCTTGGAAGCCCTTGCCCTTGGTGATGCCGATGACGTCCACGAACTGGCCTTCCTTGAAGGTCTCAACCGTGACGACGTCACCCTGCTTCAGGGCGGACTTGCTCTCAAGGCGAACCTCGGAGAGCACGCGGGGCGTGGTTTCAAGACCGGCCTTCTTCGCATGGGCGGACTCGCCCTTAGAGGCGTTCTTGTCCTTGCGCTTCGAGAAGCCGATCTGGACTGCGTCGTAACCGTCGTTCTCGACGGTCTTGACCTGGACCACTGAACAGGGTCCGGCTTCGACGACGGTGACGGGGACCAAGACGTTTTGCGCGTCGTAGACCTGCGTCATTCCGAGTTTCGTGCCAATAAGTGTGCTGATTGACATGGGCTAAGTGGTAGGTGGAGGGTTTCCGTTTGGAGACCTACATTAGCGATTCTCTCCTCGCCGGAGAGAGTGGCCGCTAGACTGTGGGTTAAAGGATCTTCCGGGTGCTCAAACGTTGATGGTGATGTCGACGCCGGACGGGAGGTTCAGCTTCTTGAGCTCGTCGACCGTCTGGGCCGTCGGCTCGATGATGTCGATCAGGCGCTTGTGCGTGCGCGTTTCGAACTGCTCCATCGACTTCTTGTCGACGTGCGGAGAGCGATTGACCGAGAGCTTGTCGATGCGCGTCGGCAGCGGGATCGGACCCGATACGCGGGCGCCCGAGCGTTTGGCGGTCTCGACGATCTCAAGGGCCGACTGATCGATGACTCGATAGTCAAAACCCTGGAGCTTGATGCGAATGCGTTGGCCTTTCATGGCGGAAGTCGGAGGTTAGGTGCGCGCCGGCGCCTTGGGGGAAGCCTCGACGATCTTCTGCAGCAGGGCGTTGGGGACCTGCTCGAAGTGCGAGGGCGTGATTGAGGCGCTTGCGCGCCCCTTGGAAAGAGAACGGATGTCCGTGACGTAGCCGAAGAGGGTCTCGAGCGGGACGGCGGCGGTGACGATGCACGCGCCCGCCTTGTTCTCCATGCCCTGAATCGTACCACGGCGGCGATTGATGTCGCCCATGAGATCGCCCTGGTACTCCTCAGGCGTCGTGAGCTCCACGGCCATAATCGGCTCGAGGAGGATCGGCTTAGCCTTCTTCATCGCCTCCTTAAAGGCGAAGATGCCAGCCATCTTGAACGCGAGTTCTGACGAGTCGACCTCGTGGAACGAGCCATCGACGATGCGAACGATGGCGTCGACCGTCGGATATCCGGCGACCACACCATTGTTGGTGCCCTCGAGGATTCCGTCCGTCGCCGGCTTGATGAACTCCTTTGGAATCGCGCCGCCAACGATCTCGTTGACGACCTCGATGCCCTTACCCTTCTCGTTCGGCTCAATCTTGACGACGACGTGACCATACTGGCCCTTGCCGCCCGACTGACGGATGAACTTGCCCTCGGCGTCGGCGGCGGTCGTGACCGTCTCGCGGTACGCGATCTGCGGCTTACCGGCAGTGGCCTCGACCTTGAACTCGCGCTTCATGCGGTCGCGGATGATGTCGAGATGCAGTTCGCCCATGCCGGCGAGAATGACCTGACCCGTATCCGGATCGGTGGAGACGCGGAGCGTCGGATCCTCGGCAACCAGACGCTGCAGGGCGGTGCCCATCTTCTCCTGGTCGGCCTTTGAGTTGGGCTCGATGGACATCGCGATAACCGGGTCCGGGAAGGACGGCGGCTCGAGACGGATGTCGTTATCTTCGTGAGAAAGCGTATCACCCGTGATGACGTCCTTCACGCCGACCAAGGCGCAAATGTCGCCCGCGTAGGCGATGTCGATTTCCTCGCGCTCGATCGCGCGCATGAGGACGAGGCGGGACACGCGCTCCGTGCGACGCGTCCGGGGATTGTAGAGCGACATGCCCTTCGTGATCGTTCCGGTATAGACGCGGAAGAAGACGAGCTTTCCGACAAACGGATCGCTCCAGAGCTTGAACGCCAGACCCGCGAGCTTCGACTTGTCATCAACCTTGGCCTCGACCTCTTGGCCGTCCGAGTTCTGGCCCTTCATGGGCGGAACGTCGATCGGGCTCGGGAGGTAATTGACCACGCAATCGAGGAGGCGCTGCACGCCCTTCTTCTTGAACGCGGAGCCCGGGATCACGCCCGTGAACTGGAGGGAGATCGTCGCCTTGCGGACGCCGAGCATCAACTCGTCGACAGAGATCTCCTCGCCACCAAGGTACTTCTCGGCGATGACGTCGTCGAAATCGGACACCGCCTCAATCAAGCGGTCGCGGTATTCCTTGGTCTGCGCCGCATACTCGGCCGGGATGGCGCTCGTGACCGGCGTCATGCCGAGCGGGTCGGTCGTCTCGTCAAAAATGTAGGCGATCTGCTGAACGAGATCGATGACGCCGCTGAAATTCTCTTCCTTACCGATCGGAATGAACAGCGGGTGCGCGTTGGCCTTGAGCTTCTCACGCATCTCGGAGATCGCGCGGAAGAAGTCGGCGCCCGTGCGATCCATCTTATTGATGAAAGCGACGCGCGGAACGCGGTACTTGTTGGCCTGGCGCCAGACCGTCTCGGACTGGGGCTGCACGCCGGCGACCGCGCAGAACACCGCGACCGCGCCATCGAGCACGCGCAACGAGCGCTCTACCTCGGCGGTGAAGTCAACGTGTCCCGGCGTATCGATGATGTTAATACGCTGCTTGATTCCCTTCCACGGGCCGCAGGAAGCGTTCCAAGCGCAGGAAATGGCGGCGGCGGTGATCGTGATGCCACGCTCGCGCTCCTGCTCCATCCAATCCGTCACGGTCGAACCTTCGTGCACTTCGCCCATCTTATGGACGGCGCCCGAGTAGAAAAGGATACGCTCGGTGGTCGTCGTCTTGCCCGCATCAATGTGCGCAGCAATGCCGATGTTCCGGGTCCACTCCAGCGGGAACGGCCGATTCGGCGAGTTCACCGGAGCAAACTGGGATTTTTCAGTAACGATCTTGAGATCGGAGAGAGCGGACATGGTATCGCGATCGGACAGTATTACCAGCGGAGGTGGGCAAAGGCACGGTTGGCCTGCGCCATCTTGTGCGTGTCTTCCTTCTTCTTCACGACCGACCCGGTGTTGTTATAAGCATCGACGATCTCCGCAGCGAGCGCATCGCGCATCGGCACGCCCTTGCGGGTGCCAGCGGCGGTGACGATCCAGCGGAGGGCGAGGCTCTCCTGACGCTCAAACGAAATTTCCACCGGCACCTGGTAAGTGGCACCACCCACGCGGCGGCTCTTCACTTCGAGGCGGGGACGGGCGTTCTCCATGGCGCCGATCAGCAGATCGACGGGATCACCCTTTTCCAGCTTCTCGGACACCTTCTCGAACGCTCCGTAAACGATGCGCTCAGCGAGATTCTTCTTTCCGCTCTTCATGACCACATGAACAAGATGCGCCACCAGCGGGCTCTTGTAGCGGATGTCCGGTTCAATCGTGCGTTTGTCGGCTCTGTGACGGCGTGACATGGTAGGAGTGCGTCGTTCCTGAGGTTAATTAGGCCTTCGCGGCCTTCGGGCGCTTGACGCCATACTTGGAGCGGCTGCGACGGCGCTTTTCCACGCCGGTCGCGTCGAGCGTGCCACGCACGATGTGGTAGCGGACGCCAGGAAGATCCTTCACGCGGCCACCGCGCACCAGCACAATGGAGTGCTCCTGAAGGTTGTGACCTTCGTCAGGAATGTACGAAATGACTTCGTTGCCGTTGGTCAGGCGAACCTTGGCGACCTTACGGATCGCGGAATTAGGCTTCTTCGGGGTGCGGGTCATGACCTGCACGCAGACGCCGCGGCGGAAGGGGTTGCCCGCAAGCGCCGGGGACTTGGACTTCGCCCGGATGTTGCGGCGGCCCTTGCGCACAAGTTGGTTGATGGTCGGCATACGAAATGGTGTGTCTCGGAAGTGGCGAAAAGACGCGGAAACTAGCAACGAGGTCCCCCTCGGCAAGCAGAAACTCGAAGATTGTTGCAGGAACCCGCTTTTCCCTAGGCACGAAGCGCTTCGACCAGAAAAAAAGTGGACCGCAATGCGAGGCGTGAACGTACCTGGAAGAGGGGTCCCGGCAAAAAAATCGCCCGGCCTTTGCGGACCGGGCGAATAACGACTTGGAGCTAGGCTCGACAAGCCGTTTTGGCGGGAGGGACGACGAGCAAAGCCGCAGCGAAAGGGCTAAGCAAGACGTTTCTTTGATGAATTCGCGGCGCCCTCCCCCACACGCCGCGTAAGGCGATGAGAGCTTCCTTCCCTCGCCTGCATCTCTTCGGTCATAAACGCAAACCGGCCGCATTCAGATGAATGCGGCCGGTCGATCGGCTAAGCGAGTGCGGACGTTGGAGCCGCAGGGGTCGCTCAGGCGGGGGTGGCGTCAGAGACCATCGGCTGATCCACCTCGGTCAACTCCTCACCGAAAGGCAGGGAGATGCGGAGGCGCTTGAAGGCCGGAAGACCCGTACCTGCCGGAATCAGGTGACCCATGATCACGTTTTCCTTGAAGCCCTTCAGGTTGTCGATCTTGCCGAGCGTCGAGGCATCGGTCAGCACCCGGGTCGTCTCTTGGAAGGACGCCGCGGAGATGAAGGACTCGGTCTCGAGCGAGGCCTTGGTGATGCCCAACAGGATCGGCTCGGCTTCGGCGGGCTTACCACCCGCTTCCTCGATCCGACGGTTGTCCGCCAAGAACGCCGCACGGTCCACCTGCTCGCCCCAGAAGTACTCGCTGTCACCCGGATCGGTGATACGAACCTTCCGCAGCATCTGGCGGATGATGATCTCGATGTGCTTGTCGTTGATCGTCACGCCCTGCAGGCGGTACACCTCCTGGACTTGGGAGATCAGGAAGTCGTACAGCGCGCTCGGCCCGAGGATCTCAAGGATCTCGTGCGGATCCGCCGAGCCCTCGGTGAGGTGCTGGCCCTTGTGGACGACGTCGCCCGGCTGCACGATGATGTGCTTGCCAGTCGGAATGAGGTGTTCCTCTTCCTGAGCGGTCTCCTCGTTACGAACGACCAGCTTGCGCTTGCCGCGGACGGTACCCTCGAAGCCCACGATGCCGTCGATGCGCGCCATCTCGGCGGCATCCTTCGGACGACGGGCTTCGAAGAGCTCGGCCACGCGCGGAAGACCGCCGGTGATGTCCTTGGTCTTGGAGGCCTGGCGCGGCGTCTTGGCGAGCAAGGCGCCGGGGGCGATCACGTCGCTCTCGCCGACCACGATCTGCGCACCCACCGGAATGGAGTACGCGGCCAGAGGCTGGTTCGAACCGTCGCGGATCTCGATCTGCGGATTGAGATCTTCCTTGTGCTCGATCACGACCGTCGCGATGCGACCCGACGACTCGTCGAGTTCGCGCTTCACGGTGACGCCCGGGATCATGTCCTTGAAGACCAGAGTGCCGCCCTTCTCGGAAAGCACCGGCACGTTGTAAGGATCCCACTGCGCCAAGACCGCGCCCTTATCGATCGCGCCGCCGTCGCCCACGTGGAGGAACGAACCGACCACGATGTTGTAGCTTTCGAGCTCCTTGTCGTCCGCATCCACGATCTGGATGCTACCCGTCTTGTTCAGCACGATGTTGCCACCGTCTGCCGTCTTTACCAGGCGCAGGCCGCGATAGCGGACCGTGCCCTTCGAACGGACGCGGATTTCCGGGGTCTTGAAGCCGCCGGACGCGACGCCACCAATGTGGAAGGTACGCATCGTCAGCTGCGTGCCCGGCTCACCGATCGACTGCGCGGCGATGATGCCGACGGAGTCACCGATCTTAGCGAGACGGTTCGTGGCCGGATTGATGCCGTAGCTCTTGGCATCGATGCCCAACTTGCTGATCGAGGTCAGCGGCGACATCACCTTCACGCGCTCGATGCCGGACTCGACGATCTTGGTCGCGATCTCTTCGGTGATGAGCTCGCCCGAGCCCACAAGGCACTCCTTCGGGTTGAGCGGATTGTAGACGTCGTCGCTGGAGCAGCGGCCGACGATACGCTCGCGCAGGCCGACGATCTCGTCGTCGCCTTCGAAGATCGCCTTCTTCCAGATGCCATCGCGGGAGCCACAGTCCTCCTCGGCGATGATCACGTCCATGGCCACGTCGCACAGCTTGCGCGTCATGTAGCCGGCGTCAGCAGTCTTCAGCGCGGTGTCGGCCAGACCCTTGCGGGCGCCGTGAGTCGAGATGAAGTACTCGAGGACGGTCAGGCCCTCGCGGAAGGACGAAAGGATGGGACGTTCGATGATTTCACCGGACGGCTTCGCCATGAGGCCGCGGGTACCGCAGAGCTGGCGCACCTGCTGCTTGTTACCGCGCGCACCGGAGTCCATCATGATGTACACCGGATTCACCTCGGTCTTGCCTTCGTTGTTCTCGAGTTTCGAGAACACCGCCTTCGCGATCTTGTCGGTCGCGCCGGTCCAGATGTCGACCACCTTGTTGTAGCGCTCGCCGTCGGTGATGATACCCTTGTTGAACTGGCCCTCAACCTCGGCGATCTTCTTCCGGGACTCGGAGACGATCTCCTTCTTGTCCTCCGGAATGATCATGTCGTCGATACCGATCGAAATGCCCGCCTGGAACGCGGTCTGGAAACCGAGTTCCTTGAGGCGATCCAGCATGTCGACGGTCACGGCGTCGCCGGCGACCTTGTAGGTATTGAGAATCAGATCCCCCAGCTTGCCCTTCGGCACCGGGAAATTGATAAATCCGAGTCCAGCGGGCCAGATCTGGTTGAAGATCACGCGGCCCACGGTGGTACGCAGGAGACGCTTGTCGGCGTTACCGTACACCGTCGAACGACGATGGTCGGGGTTCGGGATGTCCACCCAATCGTGGACCTTGAGCGCGCCGTCCGCCTTGGCGTACAGCACTTCTTGGAGGCCCGCGAGCATGGGGACGCGCTGATCCTTGGCCGGCTTCTTACGCGGCTCGATCGTGAGGTAGTACGCGCCGAGCACGATGTCTTGGGACGGCGTGAGGATCGGCTTGCCGGAGGACGGCGAGAAGATGTTGTTCGTCGACATCATCAGGAGTTTGCACTCCATGACGGCCTCGAGCGAAAGCGGCACGTGGACCGCCATCTGGTCTCCGTCGAAGTCCGCGTTGTACGCGGTACAAACGAGCGGGTGAACGCGGATGGCCTCGCCCTCGATGAGCACCGGCTCGAACGCTTGGATGGACAACCGGTGAAGCGTCGGCGCGCGGTTAAGCAGCACCGGGTGACCCTTGGTGACCTCCTCGAGGATATCCCACACCTCGGGGGACTTCTTCTCGATCATCTTACGCGCACCGCGGACGGTGTGAACGAAGCCGAGTTCCTTGAGGCGACGGATGATGAACGGCTCGAACAAAACGAGCGCCATCTTCTTCGGCAGGCCGCACTGGTTGAGCTTCAGCTCCGGACCGATGACGATCACGGAACGGCCCGAATAATCCACGCGCTTACCGAGCAGGTTCTGGCGGAAGCGACCCTGCTTGCCCTTGAGCATGTCGGACAGGGACTTCAGCGGACGATTGCCGGCGCCCGTGACCGGGCGGCCATGGCGACCGTTATCAAAGAGAGCATCGACCGCTTCCTGCAGCATCCGCTTTTCGTTGTGGATGATGACGTCAGGCGTCTTCAGCTGCATCAGGTTCCGGAGACGGTTGTTCCGGTTGATCACGCGGCGGTACAGATCGTTGAGATCGGACGTCGCGAAACGGCCACCTTCGAGCGGCACGAGTGGACGCAAGTCCGGCGGGATGACTGGCAGCACCTCGAGCACCATCCACTCGGGGCGGGACTTTGAATGGATGAAGCCCTGGATGACCTTGAGACGCTTGGACAGCTTCTTCTTGATCTGCTTCGAGCGCGTCGCGCGCATCTGCTCCTGCAGCTCGGCGACGGTCGCGACCATGTCCATGCCCTTAAGGGCTTCGCGGACGGCTTCGGCGCCCATCTTGGCGACGAACGAGTCGTCACCGTACTCATCGAGGGCCTGACGGTACTCGGTATCGGTGAGCAACTGCTTGGGCTCGAGCGGGGTCTTGCCCGGGTCGATCACCATGTAGTTCTCGTAGTAGATCACCCGCTCAAGCGAGCGGGCAGTCATGTCGAGGAGCAGGCCGAGGCGGCTCGGCATGCTCTTGAGGAACCAGATGTGGGCAACCGGAACAGCGAGCTCGATGTGGCCCATGCGCTCGCGGCGGACGCGGGCGATGGTCACCTCGACGCCGCAGCGATCGCACACCACGTCCTTGTACTTGATGCGCTTGTACTTACCGCACGCGCACTCGTAGTCGCGGACCGGGCCGAAGATCTTCTGACAGAAGAGGCCGCCCGGCTCGGGCTTGAACGTGCGGTAGTTGATCGTTTCGGGATTCTTGACCTCACCCTTGGACCACGCGCGGATGGTTTCCGGCGAGGATACGGTGATGGAGACGCAGTCGAAGAGATTCTCTTCGAGACCGAGCGCGGACCGGGCCTCGTCGCGAGACGAAGCGGCGGTTTCAGCAGGTTGAATGCTCATGGGAGGGACGCTGACGTGAAAGGAATGCGGGACGGGTTCGGGCGATGGGTGGAGGGCTCAAGCGCCGAGGCTGAGCGCGTCACTCTTCGCGAGCTTGATGTCGAGACCGAGGGATTGGATTTCCTTGATCAGCACGTTGAACGACTCCGGTGTGCCGGCGACGAGCGTGTTGTCGCCCTTGACGAGCGACTCGTAGATCTTGGTACGACCCTGCACGTCGTCGGACTTGACGGTGAGCAGTTCCTGGAGCGTGTGCGCCGCGCCATAGGCCTCGAGCGCCCACACCTCCATTTCGCCGAAGCGCTGGCCACCGTACTGCGCCTTGCCGCCCAGCGGCTGCTGGGTGACGAGCGAGTAAGGACCAACGGCGCGGGCGTGGATCTTGTGGGAGACCAAGTGGTTCAGCTTCATCATGTAGATGTAGCCAACAACGACCTCCTGATCGATCTTCTCGCCGGTGCGACCGTCGAACAGCGCGCTCTTGCCCGAATTCGGGAGACCGGCCTGCTTGAGGTACTCGCGGACCTTCTTCTCGGGGATGCCGTCGAAGACAGGCGTCGCAACCTTGATGCCGAGCTTCTTACACGCCCAGCCCAGGTGCGTCTCGAGCACCTGACCCACGTTCATGCGCGAAGGCACGCCCAGCGGATTCAGGCAGATTTCGACCGACGTACCGTCGGGCAGGAAGGGCATGTCCTCTTCCGGCACGATCTTGGCCACGACGCCCTTATTGCCATGTCGGCCGGCCATCTTGTCGCCGACCTCCAGCTTCTGCTTGGTGGCGATGTAGACCTTGACCTGCTTGATCGCGCCGGTCCCGGCGTCTTCGCCGGCCTCGACGCCCTGAATCTTGCGTTCGCGATCCCCCTCGAGCTCATCGAACTTACCCTGGTAGGAGCCGATGATCTCCATGATCTTGATGCGGACCGGGGAGGGATCGATCTCGACGTGCTTGGAAACGGCCGCGAGCTTGCGCAGGAGCGTCTTCGTGATCTTGCGGTTCGCCGGGATGATGATTTCGCCCGTCTGGCCGTTGACCACATCGAGCGGAATTTTCTCGCCGAGCAGGATGTTGGACAGCGCCTCGGTCAGCGACTCGCGCAGCTTGTCCATCTCCGTCTTGTAGTCCTCTTGGATCTGCTTGATCTGGCGACGACGGTCGGACGGCGAGAGCTTCTCCTGCTGATTGTCGATGCGGGAGGAGACCTTGACGTCCATGATGATGCCACCGACGCCGGACGGCACGACGAGGGAGGTGTCCTTCACGTCTGCAGCCTTTTCGCCGAAGATCGCGCGCAGCAGCTTTTCCTCGGGCGCGAGCTCGGTTTCGGACTTCGGGGTGATCTTGCCGACGAGGATATCGCCCGGCTTGACCTCGGCACCGATGCGGATGACGCCGTTATGATCGAGGTTCTTGAGGGCTTCCTCGCCGACATTCGGAATGTCCCGCGTAATTTCCTCAGGTCCGAGCTTCGTATCGCGCGCGGTGACCTCGAATTCCTGGATGTGAATTGAGGTGAAGACATCCTCCTTGAGCACCTTCTCGGAGATCAGGATCGCGTCCTCGAAGTTGTACCCATTCCAAGGCATGAACGCGACGAGAACGTTGCGGCCCAAGGCCATTTCGCCGCGGTCCGTGGACGGACCGTCTGCGATCACATCGCCGACGCGGACCTTCTGGCCCTTCTTGACGATCGGCTTCTGGTTGAAGCAGGTGCCGGCGTTCGAGCGCATGAACTTCCGCAGCTCGTAGACGCAGACCCCGTTCTTGGAGTCGCTCTTCGGGTTCTTGTCGAAGTTGCGCGGCAGCTCACCATCACGCGTCGTGACGATGCGACGGGCGTCGACAGAGGCGACGATGCCCGGTTCTTCGGCGACGACGACGATCTTGGAGTCGCGGGCGACGCGCTCCTCGATGCCGGTGCCGACGAACGGCGACTCGGCTTGGAGCAGCGGGACGCCTTGGCGTTGCATGTTCGCACCCATGAGCGCGCGATTAGCATCGTCGTGCTCGAGGAACGGAATCATACCGGCGGCGATCGAGATGACCTGCTTGGGCGAGACGTCCATGAGATGGACCTCGCTGGCGGGCACCTCGAGGAAGTTGCCGTCTTGGCGGACGGTCACCTTGCCGACGAAGTTGCCACGATCGTCGATCTCGGCGTTCGCCTGGGCGATGACCTTGCCCTCCTCCTGGTCGGCGGTGAGGTAGTCGATCTTATCGCTCACCCGGCCGTCCTTGACGACGCGGTAAGGCGACTCGATGAAGCCGAACTCGTTGACGCGGGCGTAGGTGGAAAGCGAGTTGATCAGACCGATGTTCGGACCTTCCGGGGTCTCGATCGGGCAGATGCGTCCGTAGTGGGACGGATGCACGTCGCGCACCTCGAAGCCGGCGCGGTCGCGATTCAGACCGCCAGGTCCGAGCGCGGAGAGGCGGCGCTTGTGCGTCACCTCCGCGAGCGGATTGATCTGGTCCATGAACTGGGACAGCTGGGAGCGGGCAAAGAAGTCGCGGATGACGGTGGTCAGTGCCTTCGGATTGATCAGCTTCTGCGGCGTGATCGAGTCGACGCTTTGGTCGTACATCGTCATGCGTTCGCGCACCAGACGCTCGGTGCGGGCGAGGCCGACGCGGCACTGATTGGCGAGCAATTCGCCCACGGTACGGACGCGGCGGGAGCCGAGGTGATCGATGTCGTCCACGACGCCCTCGCCCCGCTTGAGACGGACGAGATACTTGGTGGCGGCAACGACGTCACCGGACTCGAGGATGCGCTGCTCGAGGTCGACCTTGAGACCGAGCTTCTGGTTGACCTTGTAGCGGCCCACGCGGCCGAGATCGTAGCGCTTCGGATCGAAGAAAAGGCGCTTGAGCAGAGCCTTGGCGTTCGCGGTGGTGGGCGGCTCGCCCGGACGCAGACGCTTGTAGATTTCCTTGAGGGCCTCCTCCTCGTTGCGCGTCGGATCCTTCTTCAGCGCGCGGATGATGGCACCCTCGTCGGCGGCGGTATCGATGACGCGGATCGACGTGATATCATGCTTCTCGAACGTGCGGACGATGGCCTTGGTGAGCGGCTCGAACGCGCGGGCGAGGACGACGCCCTGCTGGGCATCGATGGCGTCCTCGACGAGGACCAGCGTGCTGACGTTCTCGAGATCAAGGGCCTTGGAGACCTTGAGATCACGGATCTCGTAGAAAAGATTGAGGATATCGATATCGGCGCTGAAGCCGATCGACCGCAGCAGCGTCGTGATGAGGAACTTCCGGCGACGGCGGCGCCGGTCGAGGTAGACGTAGAGCAGGTCGTTGTTATCGAACTGAACCTCGAGCCACGTACCGCGGTCCGGGATGATGCGGAAAGAGTGGAGCAGCTTACCGTTCGGGTGCGGGGCGACCTCGAAGGCGATGCCGGGGGAACGGTGGAGCTGGGAGACGACGACGCGCTCGGCGCCGTTGATGATGAACGAGCCGCGCTCGGTCACCATCGGGATCTCGCCCATGTAGATTTCCTCGTCCTTGATGAAATCCTCTTCGCGCAGCCGCAACTTTACATACAGCGGCACCGAGTAGGTGATGCCGTCGCGGATGCACTCGATCTCGGTGTTCTTGGGATCACCGATGGTGTAGGACACGTACTCGAGGACGAGACGCCCGTCGTAGGATTCGATCGGGAAGACCTCGCGGAAGACCGCTTCGAGGCCTTGATTCTTGCGCTGCTTCTCGGGGATCCCCTTTTGCAGGTAGTCGAGATACGAGCTGATCTGGAGCTCGATCAGGTTCGGCGGCTGGATGACTTCGCGAAGCTTGCCGAAGTTGATGCGGTCTGCGTGGTTGCTGCGATCGGCCATGGGAATTCCCGGATGTGTAGCGAAACGGCTGGACGGTCACCGGACGGGGCTTCGCCCGGAGACTAGGAGAGACGGACTCGCACGGCGGGGGGCCGCGCTGGTCCTCAACGGAAAAAGAACAGAAAAATCAAAGGCAAAGGACAGGCTGCGCCGAAACGCAGCCTGTCCCGAAAAATTTGGCACCTGGATGAGACAGGAGGCCAAGCGGCTGCTTACTTGAGCTGAACCTTGGCTCCGGCCGCCTCGAGCTTCTTCTTGATCTCCTCGGCTTCGGCCTTGGCGACGTTCTCCTTGACGGGCTTCGGGGCGCCGTCGACGAGATCCTTGGCTTCCTTGAGGCCGAGGCCGGTGACCGCGCGCACTTCCTTGATGACGCCGATCTTGTTGGCGCCCGCATCGGCGAGGACGACGGTGAACTCGGTCTGCTCAACCGCAGCGGCCGCCGGAGCGGCGCCGCCAGCGGCCGGAGCCGCGGCTACTGCCGCCGCTGCCGAGACGCCCCACTTGGCTTCGAGGTCCTTGACGAGGGCCGCGAGTTCGAGAATCGACTGGCCGGACAGCCACTCGATGACTTGGTCTTTGGTGATGTTGCTCATGGTATACTCCTGAGGTGCCTAGCGGACCGGGGGCGGTCTCGTTTAAGAGACGTATCTCCTAGGCGCCCTCTTGGGTTGTTTCCCGGGCGGCGTAACCCGAAGGCTCGCCCACCCGAAAAGGGATGGAATGGGTGGGTGAACAGGCGGCTTAGGCCGCCGGAGTCTCCTTCTTGACCTTGGCGTCGAGGACGCGGACGAAGGCTCCGCCGGCGCTGGTGAGCAGCCCGAGGAACTGGGAGCGCAGTGCACCGAAGGACGGAAGATCGGCGATTTGCGCCCACTCGGCGGCCGACATGACCTTGCGGTCAAGAATGCCGGTCTTCACCTCGAGCTTCTTCTTTTCCTCGATGAACTGCTTGAGGACCTTGGCGACGCCGGCCGGATTCTTGCCGCCGACCACGATCGCGGTCGGACCGGTCAGGCCAGCATCGACGTCGGGTAGACCCAGCACCTTGGCGGCGACGCGCAGGGAACTGTTCTTGACGACATGATACTCAGCGCTCTCGCCGGCGAGGCGGGAACGGAGCTCGGCCACGTCGGCTACGGTCAACGACGCGAAATTCGCGAGGATGACGTAGTCGCTCTTCTTCAGATGGGTTTCGACCTCAGAGATGAGGTACTTCTTTTCGGCTCTCATGGGTGACGAGGCTCCGGTTAGAACTTCGAGTACTCCGACGATGCGATCTGCACCGCCGGGCTCTGGGAGGAGGAGAGAGCGACCGTACGGATGTACGTGCCCTTGAACGAGGCAGGCTTGGCCTTGCCGACGGCATCGAGCACCGCAGCGGCATTCTCAAGAATCTGCTCCGGGGTGAACGAGCGCTTACCGACGCCCACGCCGATGTTCGCCGCCTTGTCCATCTTGAACTCGACGCGGCCGGCCTTGACGGCCTTGATGCCGGCGACGATGTCGTCCGTGACGGTGCCGGACTTCGGGTTCGGCATGAGGCCCTTCGGACCGAGCACGCGAGCGATCGAACGTACGACCTTCATCGCGTCGGTGGTGGCAATGGCGACATCGAAGTCGAGCCAGCCCTCGTTGATCTTGGCCATGACGTCCTGGAGACCCGCATGGTCGGCGCCGGCGTCGAGAGCGGCCTTCGGGTTGTCGGTGAAGACGAGGACCCGAACCTTCTTACCCGAGCCATTGGGCAACGGCGTGGTGCCGCGGACCATCTGGTCGCCCGCCGTGGCGTCGACGCCGAGGCGGAAGGAGAGCTCGACGGTCTCGTCGAACTTCGCCTTGGGGAACTTGGCAAGGATCGCGACCGCATCCTTGAGCGGGTAATCCTTGCTGAGGTCAGCGACCGTGAGGGCGCTGCGGTATCTCTTGCTGTGTTTCTTAGCTGCCATGTGGACTCCTTGCGGTGCGAACGTCCGAGAGGACTCCCGCGTTGAGTGGGTGTTGAAGGGGACCGGACACCTATCCGGTCCAAAAAAGGGATTCGGATTAGTCGACGACCTCGATGCCCATGTTGCGGGCGGTTCCGGCGATCACCTTGATGCCGGCGGCCTCGTCCTTCGCGTTCATGTCCTTGGCCTTGATCTTCCAGATCTCGGCGAGCTGCTTGCGGGTGACCTTGCCCACCTTGTCTTGGTTCGGCTTGGCGGAACCAGAGGCAATGTTCGCGGCCTTCTTCAGGAGCACGGACGCGGGCGGCGACTTGAGGATGAACGTGAAGCTCTTGTCGGAGTAGACCGTGATGACCACCGGCAGGATCATGCCGTTCTGGTCCTTGGTCCGCGCATTGAACTCCTTACAGAACGCCATGATGTTCACGCCTTGGGCACCGAGAGCGGGGCCGACGGGCGGGGCGGGATTTGCAGCCCCGGCGGGCAGTTGGAGACGGACGTAGCCTTGGATCTTCTTGGCCATGGAGGGAAAAGGTCAGAGGTTAGTGATGAAAAGGGAGACGGGAACAGTTACTCGGTCATGCGCTGAACCTGCCAGTACTCGAGCTCGACCGGAGTGAAACGGCCGAAGATGGAGACCGAGATCTTGAGCTTGCCGCGGTCGGGATCGATCTCGTCGATGCGACCGGTCAGATTGGCGAACGCGCCGTCGGTCACCTTGACCTCCTCGCCCACCTCGTACTGCACCTTGGGCACTTCCTTGCCGGAGGCGGCTTCAATCCGAGCGCGGATCTCGTCGATCTCGGCCTGACGCAACGCGGCCGGACGTTCGCCGCCGACGAAGCCGATCACGCCGGCGACCTCCTTGACGAAGTACCACGGGCGGTTGATCACCTTCCCGTCCTCGTCATAGAGCCGCATGTGAATGAAGACGTAGCCCGGGTAGAGCTTACGCGTCTTCGTCGTCTTCTTGCCGCCCTTGACCTCGGACACGATCTCGGTGGGCAAAAGCACTTCGAAGATACTGTCGTCCAGCTCTTCGGCCTTCTTGAACTTCTCGATGTACGTCTTCACCTTGCCCTCCTGACCGGAGAGCGTGTGCAACGCGAACCACTGGGCGCCGGGAGGCGCGGACGTTGGGGCGGACATGGCGGTGGCTCAGCCGACCCAGGACGTGAACAGGTCGACGACCTGATACAGCGCGAAGTCGCTCACGCTGGTAAAGACCCCGAGCAGCACGGAGGCGACAATGACGACAATCGTCGAGTCGCGCAGTTCGGACTTCGTCGGCCACGTGGCCTTCTTCAGCTCATCGAGCATTTCCCCGAAGAAGATACGCGTGCTGCGGAAAGGGTTTTTCATGGTGGGAAAGTGGCAGGGGCGGAGGGAATCGAACCCCCAACCAACGGTTTTGGAGACCGCTACTCTACCGATTGAGCTACACCCCTGTGGATCAGACTGTTTTTTAGACGACACAGCCGAGGCCCCGGTACGGGACCTCGGCGAAGGTGTCGAACCCGGTGTTTCGGATTAGGCGATGATGTCCGTGATACGGCCCGCCCCGATCGTACGACCACCCTCGCGGATGGCGAAACGCTGGGTCTTTTCCATGGCGATCGGAACGATCAGCTCGATCTCGACGCTGATGTTGTCGCCCGGCATGATCATCTCCACGCCCTTGGGCAGGTTGACGATACCGGTGACGTCCGTCGTGCGGAAGTAGAACTGCGGGCGATAGCCGTTGAAGAACGGGGTGTGGCGGCCGCCCTCTTCCTTGGTGAGGACGTAGATTTCCGCCTTCGCGCTCTTGTGCGGGTTGATCGACTTCGGAGCGGCCAGAACTTGGCCGCGCTCGATGCCATCCTTGTCCACACCGCGGAGGAGAATGCCCACATTGTCGCCCGCCTGGCCGCTATCGAGCAGCTTGCGGAACATTTCGATGCCCGTGACGACCGTCGAAACGGTGTCGCGGAGGCCGACGATCTCAACGGTTTCGTTGATCTTGACGATGCCGCGCTCGATACGACCCGTGGCGACGGTGCCGCGGCCGGTGATCGAGAAGACGTCTTCAACGGACATCAGGAAGGGCTTGTCCGTCTCGCGCACAGGTTCCGGAATCTCGGAGTCGATGGCGTCCATCAACTCCGTGATCTGGGCGATACCCTCCGGCTTGCCCTCGAGGGCCGCCGTCGCGGAACCACGCACGATACGGGCGTTGTCGCCGTCGAACTGGTACTTGTTGAGCAGCTCGCGGATCTCCATCTCGACGAGGTCGAGGAGTTCCTTGTCGTCGATGAGGTCGACCTTGTTCAGCCAGACCACGATCTTCGGCACGCCGACTTGGCGGGCGAGGAGGATGTGCTCGCGGGTCTGCGGCATCGGGCCGTCAGCCGCCGAGACCACGAGGATCGCGCCGTCCATCTGCGCCGCACCCGTGATCATGTTCTTCACGAAGTCAGCGTGGCCCGGGCAATCAACGTGGGCATAGTGACGCTTCGGGGTCTCGTACTCCACGTGCGCCACCGAGATCGTCACGATCTTGGAAGCGTCGCGCACAGTTCCGCCCTTGGCGATATCTGCATACGACTTGACCTCCGCCAGGCCCTTGCCCGCCTGAACGGACAGGATCGCGGTGGTGGTGGTGGTTTTACCGTGGTCAACGTGGCCGATCGTGCCGACGTTAACGTGCGGTTTCTTGCGCTCGAATGTACCTTTAGCCATGGAGTGGAACGGTTTGGGTTGTTGGAAGTTTAACTATTTTGACCTCGGGGTTTTACGTCGCGGAAGTCGTGCGACGTTTTCGAGTCATTGACCTGGAGCCCAGAACCGGATTTGAACCGGCGACCTCGTCCTTACCAAGGACGTGCTCTGCCAACTGAGCTATCTGGGCAGACCAAGAGACTGTGGGTCAAAAAACGAAAAGAGCGGGGAAATTGCTCCCCGCCACAGACACCGTCAACTGCAATCTTCGCGAATTCTCAAATTAGCTTCGGCCACCTCAGGGTCCGACCACGACGCGATAGAATCCCGGTGCCACGCGTTGACCCAAACGAAAGTCCTTTTCAATAAACCGGCGCAAGAAGCGGTCCCACTCGTCCGCACCGGAGCCGGTCATCACCGCCGCCTCCACCCACCCCGCTCGGTCGACGCCGACCAGCATCTCAAGTGGCTGCCAATCGCCTTCGGGTGCCCCGCGCGCCAAGGGCACGGACACCGCCAGCACGCGTCGGCCCGTCGCCGTCTGCAGCACTTCCACAAATCCCAAGCGCTCCGGCAACGGATCCACGGGGACCTCTCGCCGGCCGACCGCTCCGTAGGGATTGCCGCGCTCCCCCACCCGCAAGCCGTCGGCGGGGGCCGTCGGTGCCGGCGTGGGCGCGAACCATGCCGGCAGTTCCGCGGCGGGATTGACCAGCTTCGCCGCGTAGTCCGGAAAGCGCCCCTCCGGACCGGTTGTCGGCGCATTCGGCCCCACCTCCGCCCCGGCGTTCCACGGGGTGGGCAGGAAGAGAGGCGTCGGATCCCGGAACACCGCTTCCTCCCGAGTCACCACGTCCGCGGATTTCTCATCCAGCCGGGTGAGGCCAACCGAGTTCCGTGGCGCCGTCTCGACGGGTCGTCGCGGCGCCGGCGGCTCGGGCGTGCGAACCAGCGCCATGGCTCCGACAAATACCACGACGACCGCCACGGTGGTCCATAGCCACGGAAACGCGGGCTCGGTGCGGCGCCGCGAACCTTCATCACGGCCCCCCGGCTTCACCTCCTCCGGCAGCTTCATCGGTTTCCTCCTGTCACGGCGATTACGGGCGGTTCGGCGCCGGTTCAGCCGCCAGTTGCACGGTGAATCCAGCCGCACTCGCGGCATCGAAAATCGCCGAAAAGTCGTTCAGGGAAACCGCATCATCCGCGCGGACCAAGAGCCGCGCCGACCCGCCGGGAACGCTGCGCGCCTTCAGCCAGCGCGCAAACTCCGCGAAGGTGTACTTGCCATCCTCGGTGAACACGAGGTCACGGCCCATCACGCTCACCACCAGCGCGACCGTGCCGCCCAACTCCACCGCTCCAGGAACGGCCGGTAACCGGAGGGCTCGCGCCGCACCTTGATTCTCCGAGATCACGATGCCCGGAGCAATCACGTGCTTCGACTGAAACAAAACGAAGAACAGCGCGATCAGTCCGGCATTGACCACATGCAGCCAGTCCCACGGTGCGAACGGTCGCCGGAGTCGAGAAGCAAGATCGAGGGGGCGGGTCACCATCGCGAAGTCCTCAGCGTCCCTCAGTCTTGTCCGCGCCACCGCCGCCCTCGACACGGTACTCACTGAGGAGGTAACGCATGGTCTCGTTCGCCGCCCACTCGACGTCCCGCACAAGCGAGCGTACCCGACCCGCGAGGAAGTGATACGCAAGATGCGCCGGGATGCCGACCATCAGGCTACCCGCCGCACAGAGCAGCGCCTGCCACATCCCCGCAGCGATCGTCTGCGCCGGGACGTACTGCGGACCTCCCATGAACACGCCAAAGGTCGAAATCATCCCCAGCACCGTGCCAAGGACTCCCACCAGGGGTGCCACCTGCGCGATCGCGGCCAGCAGGCCCAGGCGGCGCTCCAGCACCGGCAACTCGATGAGCGCCGCTTCCTGAACCGCATACCGCAGCGAGACTTCGTCGCTACCCGCCTTCAGAAGGGCAGCCTTCACGACCGCCGCCACCGGCCCCGGCGTCTCTTCGCAGACCGTCAGCGCCTCCACGAGGCGGCGCTTGGCCAGAATGTTCTTCACGCCATCAACGAACGCCGCCGAGCGAATCTGGCTGCGATGCAGGAAGAGCGTGCGCTCCACGAAGAGCACCGCGCCCACAATGGCCATCAAGAGGACCACGTACATCATGGGTCCCCCTTGAGTCAGGAGGGTAAAGTCAAAGCCGGTCATCGCAAGGGAGAGGTACGGTGCCACAGTGTTTCCTGAGTCGTTGGCCGTGCGGTGCCTGCGGGCAATCGGCAAATCATCCTAGCCCGCCAGAGACACGCGAAGGAGAATCCGGGTTTCACGGCTTTACCCCCAAACGCGTGAGACGCGCCTGCGCCAGCGTTCCCCCTGGCAGTCCTTTGCGCAGGAGTAACTGGTAAGCGTCCGTCGCCTGATCGCGACGATCCTGCGATTCAAAGAGTTCTCCCAGCCCCAACAGCGTCCGCGAGAGCCAGTACCGGCCGCGCGCACTGAGCTTACTTTCCTGCGCTGGATCGAGGAGGAACGGGGTCACGACTTGCTGCCACCACACGGTTTCCGCCCGCTTTCGTCCTTCGGCCCGGCCCTTTCGGGAAAGCAGCAAGCCAAGGTTGTAACCCGCCTCGATGCGGATCTCGGGCGCTGCATCCGCCTGATCCACCAAGCGCTCATAGATGCCCAAGGCGGTCTCGGCGTGGGCGGTCATCTGCCCGGATCCTCCCGCCCCGGCCTGCGCCGCATGACACGCCGCGCGCGCGAGGTGCGCGTACAGGACGTCCGGATGCTTCGGGAAGGCGTTGATGAGCTCCTCATACGCCTGCTGCGCGAAGGAGAACTCGTTCAGGCGCCGCAGCAGATCGCCCTGCTTGAGCCGGGCATAGAACACGAGGTCGCTCCTGGGGTACTCCTGGACCAGTCGCTCGATGAGACGATTCGCATCACGATAGAACGCATCCTGCCCGCGGCGCTCGGCGTTCAGCGCCGCCTGATACAGCGCAAAGGGCGCATAGGCGTGCCGTCCGAAATCATCCGCGAGGCGTACCAGGAGGCTCTGCGCATCCACGAAGCGATTTTGGCCCGCGGCAAAGCTCGCCTCCTTGATGAAAGAATACACCGCCGCGTCGCTCTGCGGAAACTCGGTCCGCAATCGGCGCAGCACATCCAGCCCGGCCTCCTCCCTGCCCGGCATCGCGAGGTAGGCATCGGCCTCCAAGAGGCGCGCGCTACTCGCCAGCTCCGCGCGGAGGCGGGGTTCGACGTCGTCCAACGAGGCCACGAGGCGCTCGACCAGGGTGAGCGTCCGTTCCGGGCGCCCCACGTCCAACGAGAGGCGCGCGTGCAGCCACGCCATCCGCACCCGTAAATCCGGGGTGAGCGGGGCCACGCCGGCCGCAGCTGCCGCCAGCGGCTGCGCGAGGAGGCGCTCAATGCGCGCAAAGGCCCGCTGCGTGGTTTCCGGGCCGGCCACTTGCAGCGCCCGCGCCAGGTTCCACTCCGCTTGCCAGCGATTCGCGGGATCCAAGCGGGGGTCCCGGCCACCTTCATCCAGCAGGGCCTCCGCGATCGTCAGGCGAGTCGGATCCGCCCGCGCCGCCTCCACTTCACAGAGCACGCGCTGGAAGATGAGGTCACCGACGGGAAAGCCGTCCGGCGGCGCGGCAATCGCCGCCGCATAGGCATCGGACGCCAACAGGTAATCGCCCGCCCGGAAATAGGCCTCGGCGACCAAGACGCCGAGCTCCGTCGCCAAGCGGCTTTGATCGCCGCCGAGCGCGGCCCGGGTCTGAATCGCGTAATCCGCCGCCCGCCGATACCGCAGCGTCTCCCAGGCCGCACGCAGGCGCACACCAAGAGCCTGGGGTTTCAGCCGGGAACCGGGGAACAACTCCAGCAGGCGCACCGCGTCGCGATCCGCCTCCGCATACGCCTTCGCCGCTAACGCCAGCTCCGCACGCTGCAGGAGGAGGTCCTCCAGAATCGGGTGCGGCGTCGGCGCATCGATCAGTCGATCCAACTCCGCCCGAAACACCGCGGGAGGCGCGCCGCGCGCCAAGATAACCAGAGCCACGCGTTGCTTGTCGCGATCCGCCGATCCACTCAGCAACTGGCCGAGGGCGTTCCGCCCCACCGGATCACCGGGACCGGCAATCAAGCCCAGCAGCAAAAGCCACTGTTCCGCCGGACCAGACTGCTCGGGTGGGAGGGCCTGCAGCTGACGGCGCAGGGTTTCCATCGCCTCGCCCCGACGACCCAAGCCGTTCAAGGCCAGCGCGAGCTGGCTAATGGCCTCGTAGGCCGCCGAGCGACCGGGGTTTCGCTCCAGGAAGGTACGCAGGGTCGCCAGCTGCGCTTCGCTGAAGTCTCCCGAAACCAACCGCGCCTCTTCCCGCGCGAGAATGAAACGGGCCCGCTGCAGCTCCGTGCCCGCGGCAGCCAGCGCCTGCTCGTAGAACGCCGAAGCCTTGGAAAACTCGCGCCCCGCATCGGCCAGTTGTCCCTGTACATAGAAATGCCAGCCGCGCTCCGCCGCCGGTAGGTCAGCCACCGGGGCCGCTCCAATCTCCACCCGCGCAACGTCCCACCGACGTAGCCGCACCGCGGCCAGCGCCGCCCGGAGGCGGTAACGCGCGTTCGGTAAGCCGGAATACTGCCGCAACACGTCCTCGACGTCCGCCGCCTTCCCGTCGTCCAGCAACGCCGTCGCCAGATCCAGCACCAAGCGGTTTCGCCCGACCGTGTCCGCGGGAGCCGCCTGCGCCAACTGGGTGCGCACAATCGTCGCTGCAATCGAGGGAAAGCCCAACTCCAGAGCTCGCTGCGCCGCTTCCTGCGCGAGCATCCGCTCCGCCGCCGAGACCGGCGGGGGTCCAATGTCCACCACCAAGGGAGGAGGCGGCAGGCTCACGCCCTGGGCCGCCAGATTCGGGCCAGCCAACAGTCCCCACAGCGAAAAGACGCAGAGCAACGAGCGAAGCATCACGACAATGCTCCACCGTACCCCACCCACGCCCCGAGGCAAGCCCGCCACTCGGCCACACTTGCCGCCCCGTCCATCGGCACCTAGGTCTGTTCTCCACATGACGCTCTCGCCGCGCCAACAGGATCTGATCGACGGACTGCAGTTCATCGAGGACGCCCAGGAAAGGCTCACCGCCGTCGTCGAACGCGCCCGTTCCTCGCCGGCACTCGAGGAGCGTTTCCGCACCGACGATTTTCGAGTCCACGGCTGCCAATCCCGCGTCTGGATCACGCGCTCCGAGACTGTTCCTGCGGTGTTCCGCGGCGACAGCGACTCGCCGCTGGTGCGGGCGCTGGTACTGCTGACCTGCGACTTCTTCAGCGATCCGGACCCGGCTGCTCTCGCGAGCCTGCGGGCCGACGCTGATCCGGTCGCGCTGCTCGGGCTCGACTCCCACATCTCCGGCACGCGGCGCGTCGGCCTCGCCGCCGTCCGTGCCCGACTGCGCGAGCTTTCCGCCGCAAGCTGATTCGCCGCCCGTCCGCGGAACCGTCAAGGTCCGGCTCACCCGTCCGCGCCGCCGCCACCCCGCCGCGCCACCCGCATTCTCCAGCATCTGAGTCGCCCCACCGCCGCCCTGCCATGGAGCCGTCGATCCCTCTTCACGATGCCCACCTGCACTTGCAGGATCCACGTCTCCAGGCTCACCTGCCCGCGTTGCTCGACGCTCTGCCGGCGCTAGGTATTCGTTCCGCAGTGACGAATGGTACGCACGCCGGTGATTGGTCGGCCGTCGCAGCCCTCGCCCACGCGCGGTCCTGGATCATCCCGAGTTTTGGTCTCCACCCGTGGTGGGTGGCACAACGGCAGCCAGACTGGGCGGACAGATTAGAGCGGATGCTGCGCGCCAATCCTCATGCCGCGGTGGGAGAAGTAGGGCTCGACCGCTGGAGTTTGACCGCCCCGGCAGCACGCCTGCCCGGACCGCCAGCCTCGCTGGCGGACCAAGCGGAGGCACTGCGGGTCCAGTGGTCGCTCGCCGCCGGGCTCAGCCGTGTCGTCACGCTCCACGGTCTGCGCGTCTGGCCGGAACTGGTCGCGTTGTTGCGCGAGTGCCCCCGTCTCACGCGGGGTTTCCTCGTCCACGCCTACTCGGGACCAGACTCCCTCGTCCCGGCACTGCTGGATCTCGGCGCACACTTCTCGTTTAACGCCAGCATCGCATTCCGGCCCGGCTCCGTGGGTTCCGGGCTCTTTGCCGGGCTGCCGGCGGACCGGATTCTCGTGGAGACCGATGCGCCCGCGATGCCCCTGCCGCGGGACCGGCAGCGGTTCACCTTACCGCCGGACGAGCACGGCGACGTCAATCACCCGGGCAACATCTTGGTCGCCTACGCCGCGCTGGCGGCCGAGCGCAGGACCGAGGTCCCGGCGCTCGCCGCCACCGTGGCCGCTAACCACGACCGTCTGTTTGGCGCGGTCACCTAGCGGCGGATCACGAGGGTCTCGTTCTCGACCCCGAAGGTCACGGTCGACCCTTCCGGAATTTCTCCGGAGATCAACGCCCGCGCGAGCTGCGTCTCGACTTGGCGCTGCAGGAAGCGCTTCAGCGGGCGCGCACCAAACACGGGGTCGTACCCCTTCTCGGCAGCCCAGGTCTTTGCCGCTGGATCGAGTACCACGGTCACCCGGCGGTCGGTCAAACGGCGGTTCAGATCAGCAACCAAGAGGTCCACGATGCGCCCGATCTCGTCGAGCGTGAGCGGCTTGAAGAGGATCATCTCGTCGATGCGGTTCAGGAATTCCGGACGAAACGCCCGGCGCACCTCGGCGAGCACGGACTCGCGTACGCTTTCGGGGATGTCCTCGCCGGTCACGCCTTCCAGCAGATGGCGGCTACCGAGGTTCGAGGTCATGATCACGATCACGTTCTTGAAGTCGATCGTACGCCCCTGCGAATCCGTAATCCGGCCGTCATCGAGGACCTGCAGGAGCACGTTGAACACGTCGGGATGCGCCTTCTCGATCTCGTCGAAGAGCACCACGGCGTAGGGCTTGCGCCGCACCGCCTCCGTGAGTTGGCCGCCCTCGTCGTACCCCACGTAGCCGGGAGGCGCCCCGATCATGCGGGCGACGCTGTGCTTCTCCATGTACTCGGACATGTCGATGCGGATAAGCGCGGCCTCGGTATCGAACAGCGTTTCGGCGAGGGTCTTCGCGAGCTCGGTCTTGCCGACGCCCGTCGGGCCGAGGAAGAGGAAGCTCCCGACCGGTCGGCGGGGATCCTTGATGCCGGCCCGGGCCCGCAGGATCGCATCGCTGGCGAGGCGAACGGCCTCGTCCTGCCCGATCACGCGCTGGTGCAGTTGCTCGCCGAGGCGGAGCAGCTTCTCGCGCTCGCCCTCGACGAGCCGCGTCACCGGCACACCGGACCACTTCGCCACAATTTCCGCCACCTCCTCGGCGGAGACCTCTTCCTTGAAGAGCTCGGTCTTGGCCTCGGCGCGCTCGAGGCGCTTGAGCTCGGCCTCCAGCTGCGGAATCTTGCCGTGGCGCAGCTCCGCCAGAGTGTTGAGGTCATAGGCGCGCTCCGCGCGTTCCATCGCCACGCGGGCCGACTCGATTTCCTCGCGGACCTTGCGGACACGGTCGACGGAGGATTTCTCCTTCTCCCACTTCGCGCGCAGGGCCGTCGCCTGCGTCCGTGCGTCGCCCAACTCCTTGCGCAGGGTCTCGAGCCGCTGGCGCGAGGCGTCGTCTTTCTCCAAGCGCAAAGCCGCCTCCTCGATCTCCAGCTGCAAGACCCGACGCTGCAGGGCGTCGAGCTCCTGCGGTGCGCTGTCCATCTCGGTCCGGATCATGGCGCACGCCTCATCCACGAGGTCGATCGCCTTGTCCGGCAGGAAGCGGTCGGAAATGTACCGATTCGACAGCGTCACGGCCGCGACGAGCGCGTTGTCTTGGATCCGCACGCCGTGGTGCAGTTCGAAACGCTCGCGCAGGCCGCGCAAGATGGAGATGGCATCCTCGACGCTGGGTGGCTCGACCAGCACGGGCTGGAAGCGGCGCTCCAGCGCGGCGTCCTTCTCGATGTGCTTGCGGTATTCGTCGAGAGTGGTCGCGCCGATGCAGTGCAGTTCGCCGCGCGCGAGCATCGGCTTGAGCAGGTTGCCCGCGTCCATCGCGCCCTCGGTCTTGCCGGCGCCGACGATGGTGTGCAGTTCATCCACGAAGAGAATGATCCGGCCCTCGGCCTGACGCACTTCGTTGAGCACTGCCTTGAGGCGCTCCTCAAACTCACCGCGGTACTTCGCGCCCGCGATCAGCGAGCCCATGTCGAGGGAGAAGATCGTCTTGTCCTTGAGTCCCTCCGGCACGTCACCGCGGACGATCCGCTGGGCGAGGCCCTCGACGATCGCAGTCTTGCCCACGCCGGGTTCGCCGATCAGGACCGGGTTGTTCTTGGTCCGGCGCGACAGGATGCGGACCGTGCGGCGGATCTCATCATCGCGCCCGATCACTGGATCGAGCTTCCCCTTGCGCGCCTGCGCGACCAAGTCGATGCCGTACTTCTCCAGCGCGGCATAGGTGGACTCCGGATTGTCGCTGGTCACCCGCTGGTTACCCCGGAGTGCCTTGAGGGCTTCGAGCACGCGGGCGCGATCGAGACCAAACGACTTCAGGTACTTCGCGAAGGTCTCGGGCTTGGCGACATCGAGCAGCCCGAGGAACAGGTGCTCCACCGAGACATAGTCGTCCTTGAGCGTCTTCGCCTCGGCCTCCGCACGGGTGAAGACCTCGTTCACGGCCTGGGTAACGTAGACCTTCGAGGAGTCCACGCTGCCCGTGACCTTCGGCAGGCGCTCGAGTTCGCGTTCAGCCGCGAGTGTGAGAGCGGATACGGTGAGGCCGAGCTTTTCGGCCAGGCCGGGGACAATGCCTTTTTCCTGCGCGAGCAGCGCGTGGAGGAGATGCCACGTTTCCACCTCGTTATGCGAGCGGCGGCGGGCCTCCGCCTGGGCATCGGTGATCGCCTGGCGGGACATCGTGGTGAGGGTTGAGGGATCCATGTTGAGTCTTCCTCTGCAATCGGCGTTCCAACCCGCTCCCTAGAGGACTGAGGCGACGGTCGGGGCAAAGTGGCGCGCCGGTGCGCCAATTCGGCGGCTGAGCGGGCGGGCCCTGACACAGCGGAGCGGAGTCTCACCCGCGCACGGCGCGACGAGCCGCGGCGAAACGGCGCGCAGATCCGCAAAGACCCGGCTCGACACCCTTCCGCGACTACGGCGCGCGGAGTTCGTAGACCTCAACGATGCCGACACCGGGCTGAGCAGGCTGGCCGGTGGTCTCAAAGGGCTGGACCACGACGGTGTAACTCCCCGCCGGGAGGTCGGTCACCAGCGCCGGCTCCAGCGGGGTCATCGCCGGAAGGTTCAGCGCCTTGATCGCGTCGAAGACAGCTTGTTCCGAAGGCTGGTCCACGGTGCCGCGAACGATTCGGGCACCTCCGACGAGCGAGGTATTGGGCGGGTCCCAATCATCGATTTCACGCAGACGACGACCCGTCCCATCGAATAAGGTCATCATCGGATCGCCGAGCACCTCCGGTACGCCAAACTGTGTCAGGGTGGGTCCCAACACCCGGATGAGCACGCGCTTGGTCCCCGAGGTCCTGAGTTCTTCCGGGGCGATCACAAAGCCCGCGACCATTTCTCGCCCGCCGCGGTCCGCGTAGGCGCGGGTCGACAGATTGAGTAGCCGCTGACCGACCGTCGCATCCAACTCGTAGGCCTCCACCAGCGCGACCCCCGTCGTCCCGCCCACGCCCTCGACATTAGCGCTATAGCTGCCAGCCGGAAGGGATAGCACGAGTGCGGCGTCGAGGCTGCCCGAGGGAAACGGGAAGCCCCGCACGGTGGTTTCCTGAGGATTGGCCTGTACGCTCCAGTTATCATTTTCCCCGATCACGTTGCCTTGAGGCAGACGGAAGATTTGCAGCTTCGGGTTTGAGAGGACGCCCGCGACGCCGAACTGAGCCAGAGCCGGCCCCACGGCGCGCACGAGCACGCGCTTCTCACCCGCGCCCTGGACGATGAAGCCACCAATGAGCTGCTGTGCCCCGGTGCCCACGAAGGCGCGGGTCGAGACATTGATCAGAGTACCGATATCGTAAGCCCGATCCGCGGAGATGCGGTAGTTGGCGACCTCGAAGGCATTCTCGGTAATCGTCCGTGCCCCATCCGATTCACCCGGCTGTCCGCCCGGGATACCGATCGCGGTGGGCTCCGTGAAGATCACGTTCACCCCAGCTGCCTCGGCTTGGGACAGCTTGATGCGGGGGTTCGAAAAATACGGCAATCTCGTGCCGGGAGCGTACGCCATGATATCGCGGAACTGTCGGCTGCCGCCCCGTGAATCCTGGACCGTGAAACGGTAGCCATAGCTGAACGAATAGGCGCCCGGACCATCCGTGTTTTCGCGGTCGTGCGCACAGCCCAGGTTGTGCCCCAGCTCGTGCGAGAGCACGCTGGCGGAAGCCATCACCTGGAACTGCACCACCGAGAAGGCATAAAACGGGTTCACATAGTCGTTCGGCTCATCCAGCAGGTACGCGATGCCCAGACTGTTCCCGGAGTCATTGCCCATCACGCCGATCGTCACGAGGTCGGCCAGCGCTTCATCCCGCGCCGCATGGATCGAATCCAGCGTGCCGTCCGACACCCCGCGCAACGCGGTGAGCGTACGGCTGTAGCTCAGGGCCGTCTCGCTGTAGGTGACTGCCTGCACCGCCGCGAGCTGGATGCGGAGGGGAATCTGGCTATTGGCAAAATCCGCGTTGACCGCCGCGATCGCGAGGTCGACCACCGTCTCCACTTGCGACACGGTGCCATACGCAGTGCGGACTGCCCCGGTGTACAGGAACAGGAGACGAGCCGTCATCGTCGGCCCCGCCGCCTCGGCAGTCCGTGGGCCGGCCGCCCGCGCCACGGCGTCCTTCGCCGAAGCCTGCAGCAGGGCCGCCGCGCGCACGGTGGCAATGTCTGCCGATTGCGACGGGGAAGGCGCGCCGCCGCAGGGCGGCAAGCGATCGACTGCCACCTTCACCAACTGCGCCACCTGCCCCTCCGTCGACGCAAGCCCACGCAGATGAAACTCTCCCGCACCCGGCGCGTAGACCTGCGCGGCGACCGCGTCCTGATTGAAGCTCACGAGCACGCGGCTCCCCGGGCGATCGCGCAGTTCGCCCTGCACGACATAACGCTGGGGACCCAGGACCTCCGTCCTTAGCCGCTCCACCACCTGTTCGCCCAGACCGGGCAAAGCGAACCGCAGCGAACCGCCTCCCGTCGTCTGCCACAACGGCGACGCCTTCGTCGCGAAGACTCCCAGGTTCACCTCCACGTAGCGCACCCAGTCGGCGGGCAACGGTGCCCGTGCCTCGATTTCCGCGGCGTCGACCGGGGCAGCCCGGAACCGGAACAAAGTATCCGGGGTCGCCCACCCCTCTCCCGCCGGCGCCGACTGCGGCGCGGCCGTGGTGGAAACAACCGCCCCGGAAGTCCCCCCGCGACGCTCCGCTTCGCCCAGCGTGCGGTGGAACGTCACCCCCGGAGCCTCGGCGCGATCGTCGCCGGCCACACGTTCACCCGCGTGCGGCGCACGGCCGCGCCACGCCACGACGGCAATCAGAAGAGCACCGAGAAGCAGACCGACCACTCGACCCCGCCACCTGCGTTTGGGAATGCGCACCCCACGAGCGTAGGCGACTCCCCTTCGGACGCAATGTCTCGGACACGCAAAAGCTGGACATTTGACTTCCGCGATCCCTGCGGGCGCCTAGCTTTGCCCTCAAGCTCTCCCGGCCCTGAGGCGATTCCTCTATTCGACCCGCCCCTGCCCATGGCACCGCCCCTCGCCTCTTCCGCCACCGCGCCCGGTCGGCCCTGCCCGCTGTGTGGCAGCGGCGTGGCCGACGTGCTGCCGGCGGCGAGCGATGAAAAGGGTCACTGCTTTCCGCGGCGCCGCTGCACGCGTTGCGGTACGGGCTTCCTAGATCCCCTGCCCACCGCGGCCCAGCTCAACGCGGCGTACGCCGTCTCCTATTACGGGGAGGGGGCCACCAAGTTCCCCGCCCCGATCGAACGACTGCGCGAAGCTGCGGCCGTCGGCCGCGCCCGGCACCTGCTCCGCGGACTTCCGACTCGCGCCCGCATCTTGGACGTCGGCTGTGGTGACGGCCGCCTTCTCCGCTTGCTCGGGCAGCGAGCGCCCGCCGCGGAGCTCCACGGCATCGAGCTTCCCGGCCCCGCTGCCGACCGTGCCGCGGCCGTTCCCGGCCTTCGGCTGCACCGCGGCACGCTCGAAAACGCCCCCTATCCGGACCGCCATTTCGATCTGATCTCCCTCGTTCACGTCCTTGAGCACCTCCCCGAGCCCGGCGCGGCGCTCGACCGCCTCACCCGCCTCCTCCGTCCTCGCGGGCGACTGCTGCTCTCGTTTCCCAATCTTGCGAGCCTGCAGGCGCGGTGCTTCGGCACGGCCTGGTTTCACCTCGACGCACCGCGACACCTCGCCCTGCCTCCCCCCGAAGCGGTCCGGCAGCACCTTATTGCCCGGGGCCTTGCTCTGGAGAGCCTCCATCACGCCTGCTGGGAACAGAACCTTTACGGGTGGTTGCAGAGTGCGCTCAACGCGCTGGATCGCGACCGCAACCTCCTGTACGAACGGCTGAAGGGAAACCGATCGCACCTACCCGAGCGCCATGCCGCGGTGGCGCTCCACGCGGCCCTCGCCGCCCTGCTTCTTCCACCCGCGCTGGTCGCGGAACTCACGGCACTCCTTGCACGCTCCGGTGCCACCGTCGAGATGGCCTTCCGATCCCCCTCCTGACCATGTACCGCAACCAACGCGTCGCCGTCGTGATGCCGGCCTACAATGCAGAGCGCACGCTCCGCGCCACCTACGACGAAGTGATGGATCAAGGTATCGTCGATGACATCATCCTCGTGGACGACGGTAGCCGGGACGGCACCGTCTCGCTCGCGCGGACGTTGCCGGGCGTGATCGTGCACGTGCACGACCGTAACCAAGGCTATGGCGGTAATCAGAAATCCTGCTACCGCATCGCTCTGGAGCGCGGAGCGGACATTGTGATCATGGTGCATCCGGACTACCAGTACACGCCCAAGCTTATCCCCGCCATGGCGAGCATGATCGCGAACGGCCTGCACGACTTCGTGATTGGATCGCGCATCCTTGGCGGCTTCGCGCTGGACGGCGGCATGCCGGTGTGGAAATACGTCGCGAACCGGTTCCTTACCGTGTCTCAGAACCTGCTGATGGGGGCGAAGCTCTCGGAGTACCACACGGGCTACCGGGCGTATTCACGGCGGCTGCTCGAGCGCATGCAGCTCGAAGGCCTTTCCAACGACTTCATCTTCGATAACCAGTTCATCGCCCAAGCGCTGTGGCGCGGATCGATGATTGGCGAGGTGAGCTGTCCGACGAAGTACTTCGCGGAAGCCTCCTCGATCAACTTCCGCCGCAGCGTGGTCTACGGCATCGGTTGCCTGAGGGTCGCCGGCCGTTTCTTTCTCAGCAAGAAGCTCGGATTTCCGGCCCCCGCCTACTTGGGCTCACGCTGATTGCCGGGAGGGGTGATGTCGGCGGTGACGAGCGGCTTGGCCCCGAGATCCGAGAGAGGCACCTGTCGGAGCAGAATCCGCCGAATCATCTGATTCCCACTGCTCCAGTCGTCCTCAGATGGCAGTAGCCGAAGCGCTTCGTTGAGAATGATTTCAGCTTCTTCGTTACGCTCAACCTGAAGTAGCAAAAGCGCGTACATGTAGGGGAACTTTACTTCCTTCGGATCTAGAGCCATCGCGCGCCGGTACCAAATCTCCGACTCCTGATGTTTGCCTAGCAACGCCAAGACACTGGCATGGTTGCCGACCACCAAGGCGTGATCGGGCCACAACTGGACACAGAGATTTGAATAAACCTCTGCCGTCTTGTAATAATGCAAGTTGGTTAGGGTAGCTGCCAGATTAGAGGCCATCGCGTAGGAAACTCCCCCAACTTCGATCGAGCGTCGGTACGCGGTCTCAGCGTCCCTCCAAAGCATCGTGTAGGCGTAGGCGTGAAGGCCCATCCCCGCAGCAAACGAGAACGTCAAAGCGGACCATGCGAGTCGAGGCCGACGAACCGCAGGCAAGCCCACCTCGGTGAACCAAGCTCCAACCGCGATCAGAAGTCCAAGCATCGGAACGTACATGTAGCGGTCGGCATGGCTCTGGCTGCCGACCTGCACCAGCCCGATCACCGGTAGGAGAGAGACAAGAAACCAAATCCAACCGAAGGCCACGAGCGGTACTCGGCGCGCCCCGAGTGCCGCGAAGAGGCTTCCTAATGCCACGAGGAAGAATCCGAGTGCCGCCTCGCCCCAGCGTGCCACGGGGGGCAAGGGATAGAAAAGACACAGCTCCGATGGCCAGAAGAAGGTCCTCAAGTAGGTGCCGACGGCTGCCCACGCATTCAGGACCCGGTACTCGAGCGGAATCCTGTCCAGCGAAGCTACGGCACCTGAGTGGCGCTGCGCAAAAAACGTTGCCACCGCCACCAAGCAGGCCGCCGCCACCAGCGGCCAAAGTTGCACGCCAAGGTTCCACACGCGGAGGGCCACGACTCGTCGCGCTTTCAGCGCCCAGTCCGCTCGAATCTGTGGCCAAGCCAAAAGGAGCTCATACGCGAGCAACAGAACGGGCAACGTCACGCCCATCGCCTTTGACATGAGGCTGATCAAGTACGCGATGGTCAGCAGCACTCGCGATGAAAATCGCTTGGTCACTCGCCAGTCCAAATAGACCAGCACGGTGGCCAACAGCATGAACGTGCTGATCTGCGTCTTCCTCTGGGAAAGCCACGCCACCGATTCAACGTTGAGTGGATGACAGACAAAGACGAGAGCCAGCGCCAAAGCCACGGAGCGCGACTGCCGAAGGGCCAGAAACAGGCGGTAAACCAGAAAGCTATTTCCAAAGTGCCAGATCGGGTTCTCGATCATGTGTCCGCCAATCAACGCTCCAAAAAGCTCTTGATCGACCATGTGACTGATCCATGTCACCGGATGCCAATTCGCCGCATCCACGTTAGTAAAAGCCCAGATAAGCCCCTCCCACGTCAACCCGCGCTTCACCCAGGCGTTGTCAGTCAGGTAGAGAGAGTCGTCGAAACCGATGGTTCGGTGTGCCCCGACTTGGGCATAGATGCCCAACACCGCCAGTCCAAGAAGGCTGACGGCGATCACCTCCCGCATCGTGCTACTGAGCACGGGTAAAGAGAGACGTTGGGAAGGAAAGGTAAGACGCACGACGACGCTCATTGGCCGCTAGGCTGGATCGGTCGTAGAATCAGAGTTTCTCTACCTGGTCGGCGAATGGAACGCGAAAAACGCGGTCTTCGCTAGACTCGCGCTCCACTCCCGATTCAACCGATCGGTTTTCGAAACAAAAAGGGCCGCATTGCATGCGGCCCTCTGAAGAAGAAATCTGAACCGGCCTTACTCTCTCTTGCCTTCAGCATTGAAGGTCACCGTCAAAGCAGCGCTCGTGCCGCCCTTGTACTGCGGATTGGACATCGTGAAGTCCGCGTCCAACGAAAGTGCGGAACCGGACGCCGTGCCCTTGGAGATGCTCTTCACAAAGTTGCTCAGCGGGCCGGTCACAAGACCCGTGGCTGAGTCGACCGAGAAGGTAATGCTCGTGATGCCTCCGTTCTCCAGGAAGTACTGCTGCGCCGCCGCAGCGACCTGACGCGCGTCGTTTTCCATGGCCTTGCCTACGGAGTTGTCGCGAACCTTCTGGAACGCAGGGATCGCCATCGCAGCCAAGAGGCCGATGATGACGACGACGATCATGATTTCGACAAGGGTAAAGCCCTTGGTGTTACGATGGGTGGTTTTCATGAGGATGAATAATATGAAAGGCCAAGGAATCAGGGCCTCATGACGCTGAACGGATCGACGCTGAGTTTAGCCAAGGATTTCCATAGTCAACGAAACGTAAAAACTGGATCGAGCGGGCCGCAAGTGATCCTAGTCACGACTCACTCCACGCTCGCTCGATATTCGTTAATTGGCTTTTGGGCATATGTTTATGAAATTCCTTTAGGCGGACAATCTGGGGGTTATCGCCCAATCGCTCCACCGCGCTTCCCCTAGGCGTGCCTCGAGGGCAGGTCCCAAAAACGACTCGCTCCGCCGGTAAATCGGGCGCGGGCGGCAACACCGAGCCCTCCGACGGGGGCACCGCACCGCACCGCCACGCCGCTCCGGACCGCCGAGCTGCCACACCTCACCGCTGGACGACCGTGCTCCAGCCCCGCCGTCGAGGGGCGTAACCACACCCCGGAGGCCCGTCTGGCCTCGCCGGCCAGCCACCGCGGCCCGGTTCAGCCGTCTCCCCGAAGCACCCACCCTGCAGCCACGGAACCGGGCGGCCCGACCCGGGTCTGACCCGCCAGGAATTCTGCTGGCCGCAACCTCCCCCCACCCTCCACTTTACACCGATGATCGTCCGACGCCCGCTCTCGCCGCTCTTTTCGTTGCGCTCCGAGATTGCCCGCGCGCTGCGTCGGTCAGCGGTGGCGGTGCGACTGTTCGGGTGCCTCGCCCTCGTTTCCGTAAGCACCCAGGCAGCCGAGTTGCAACTGCGCAACGGGGATCGGCTCACCGGCGAAATCATCCGCCGAGCGGACGGTCGTATCCATCTCAGCTCTATGATTTTCGGCAATGTCGTGATCGCGGAGTCCGACGTTGTATTCGTCAGCGATCCGAAGAACCCGATGGACCCTTCCTTCGGCTCTCCTTCCTCCTCTGCGGCGTCCGCGTCTGCTCCTTCCCATGCAGGCACCCGGATGCCAGCGCCGGCTCCATCGAACGCTACGCCCGGAGCCGCGACCGTCGCCGCGGCGCCTACTGCGGACTCCCCCACAGGGAACGCCCGCGACGCGGCCCAGACCACCCCCAGCCGCTGGCGAGGCACGATCGAATTCGGGTTCCAGCAGGAAGCCGGTCGCCGAGAAGGCATCAGTACCTCACTTCGCGCCGACGCCGAACGCGCGCGGGGGCCCAACCAGCTGAAGGTCAACGTGCGCTCCCTGTATAGCGAACTCGACGATCAACTCATCTCCGAACGCTCGGACGCCAGCTTCCGGTGGCGACGCGATCTTTCCCAACGCATCTTTGCTCAGGCGGTGACGAGTTTTCTGTCCGACAACGTCAAAGCGATCGACCAAAACTACGAACAAAACGCCGGTTTCGGATACGCCATCGTCAAGCGAGACCGCCATGTCATCAACGTAGGCGGCGGCGTCACCGGCCAATTCCGGGATGCCCTGAGGCTGAATGAAGGATTCACGGTCTTGGGCGAGGTCTTCGAAGACTACACGTTCCGGATTAACTCCCGCCTGACGTTCGTGCAGGATTTCTTGGCCCAGTATTCTCCGGTGTCCCGCGGTGACTTCCTCCTGCGCGACGGAGAAATCGTCGCGGCGAACAACGAGATCCGCAACTATCGCATTCGTGTGAACTCAGCCCTTCAGGGCCGAGTCACGGAAACAATCTCGATGAATCTCAGGTTCGAATACGACCTCGACAATACCGTGATCGAACAGTCTGCCAAGGCGGACCAGCGCCTCATCAGCTCGATCGGCTACGCCTTCTGATCGCAGCGTGCCGCAGAACAACGCGGCACCGCACCGCGAGGCGCAGCCAATCGGCCGAGCAACGACGTACCTAGCGGCGCGACGCGGGGCGCGCCCGGGTCTTCGCCTTGGCCGAAGCCTTGGCGCTGGCCGCAGTCTTTCCCTTGGATGAAGCCTTTGCCCGAGGTGAGGGCTTGGCTTTGGCAGCTGACTTCACCTTCGCTGGAGACTTGGTCTTGGCGGCAGAGGTCGACTTGCGCTGAGGCGCCGACTTCGCCGCACCCTTCGCCTTGGTCTTGGCTTTCGACTTCGCCTTGGGTGCAGACGCCTTCTTGACCGGAGACTTTGCCGAGGGGCGTCGCGCGGCGCCCACGGACGCCTTGCCACCCTTGGCTTTTGTGGCGGCCTTGGGCTTGGCCTTCGCCGTCGTCTTCGACTTGGCAGGCGCTTTCGCCTTGGCCTTCACGGACGTGCGGGGCTTGCGTGAAGCGCCGCGCTGGCGCGGCGCCGAGGCAGCAGCAGCGGCAATCGGCGCGGCCGCGGGTGCCTGGGTGACGGACGAGGCGACCGCCGCGGCCGGAGACTCAACCGAGGCCACGGGCGCCGGGGCAGGCGCGGCGGCCGGGGCGGCGGGAGCCTTCTCGACGCCGTCCGACTGGAGCAGGCGCTGCACGGACACGTCCTGAGCGTCCTTCCAGAGATTCTCGAGACGATACTGCTCACGCTTATCCGCGGTGAACAGGTGGACCATGATCTGGTACGCATCGACTACGGTCCAGCCGCTGCCTGGCTCGCCGGAGTCCATGCCAGCGATCGGCGCCTTGCGCTGATCGATCGCTTTTTCCAGCTCCACCCGCAGCGCGCGCAAGTGCGGCTCGGACGTGCCGGTCGCGAGGACCAAGTAGTCGGTGATCGACGACTGCGCGCCCACCTTCAGCACGCGCAGATCCTCGGCCTTCTTGTCGTCGAGGCAGCGCACGATGTCCGTCAGCAGCGGAAGCGTCGAATCGGGTTTGGTCTCCATGATCAGCGATAAAGGGACTTTTCCCGGATGTGCACAATCGCCTTATGCGGGACAAAGTAATCCAGCGACAATCCGCGGCGCGCGCGATCGCGCAATTCGGTCGAGCTGATTTCCACCAAGTGTCCGTCGCAGCGGTGCAGCCGCAGGCCCGGAATCGCCGGCGCAATCTTGGCGGGATGCCCCGGCCGCTCGAGGAAGATGAACTCCACCAACTGGGCCAGCTCCTGAATATCCTTCCACAGGTGAAGTTTCGGCAGTTGGTCGCCACCGATGATCCAAAAGAGCTGATCGTTGGGGAACTGCCGGCGAAAATGCCGCACCGAATCGATCGTGAAACTCATCCCGCCCTTCTGCAATTCGTAGTCGGAAACCTCGAAGCGGCGGTCCCACTCGACGGCGGCCAGCAGCATCGCCAACCGATCGACCGCCGATGATTGCACTTCCTGGGGCTTCAGCGGCGCCTGGGCCGCCGGCACGAGGAACAATCGGTCCAGCTGGTGCTGCTCGTACGCGTCTTGCGCGGCGATCAGGTGGCCGAAGTGGACCGGGTCAAAGCTACCTCCAAGGAAACCAATCTTCACAAGCGGATCAGCCTGAACCGCTCCCCGCCTCTCGGCAAGTGGCTAATCACCCCGTTCACCCTCACACTTCGGGGAGAACGCGGCGGGGCGCACCTCCGGCATTGACGGAAAAATGGCGGAGTCGTTTCCTCGTCGCCATGATCGACGTGCCCGCGGCCTCTCCGGCGGTGAAATACAAACGCATCGTCCTGAAACTCTCAGGCGAGGTGCTCCGTGGTCATTCGACCGACCCAATCGACCCGGCGGTCCTTGAGCGCATCTGCTCGCAGATCAAGGAGATCCACGAACTCGGCGTGCAGGTCGGAGTGGTGATCGGGGGTGGCAATATCTTCCGCGGACTCAGCGGTGAGCAAAAGGGAGTCGACCGCACCACCGGCGATTACATGGGCATGCTCGCGACGGTGATTAACTCCCTCGCCCTGATGGACTGCCTGGAGAAGATGGGCGTCACCACGCGCGTCCAGAGCGCCATTCCCATGAACCAGGTCGCCGAGCCCTTCATCCTCCGGCGCGCCATCCGCCACGTCGAGAAGGGCCGCGTCGTCATCTTTGCCGCCGGCACGGGCAATCCTTACTTCTCCACCGACACCACCGCCGCTCTGCGGGCTTCAGAAATGCACGCGGAAATTATCATGAAGGCGACGAAGGTGGACGGAATCTACGACAAGGATCCGAAGAAACATTCCGACGCCGTGCGCTACGACGAAATCTCCTACGTCGATGCGCTGCGGCAGCGCCTGAATGTGATGGACTCCACCGCGTTCTCACTCTGCCTCGATAATCAGGTCCCCATCCTGGTCTTCGACCTCAACGCTCCCCACGCCATCCGCCGCGCCGTCCTCGGCGAGAAGATCGGCACCCTCGTCCGCGGATAACCTTCCCACCCCCGTCGCTTCGTCATGACCCATCCCCTCCTCGCAGACGCCCAGGCCAAGATGCGCCGCGCCCTCGATCATACGCTGCACGAGTTCAGCACGATCCACACCGGCAAGGCCAACCCAACCATGGTGGAGACCGTGTCCGTCGAGGCCTACGGCTCCAGCATGCGGCTCAAGGAATGTGCCGTCGTGAGCACGCCGGACGCGCGCATGATCCTCATCCAGCCTTGGGACAAGAGCCTCGTGCAGGCGATCGTAAAGGGAATCCAGATGGCCAACCTCGGCTTCAACCCGACGGTCGACGGCGGCTACGTGCGCATCCCACTCCCGGAGATGAGCCGCGAGCGCCGGCTCGACTTCGTCAAGGTCGCCAATCGCCTCGCCGAAGAGGGCCGCGTCCACGTGCGCAACGCCCGCCGCGATTCAATCGAGTCGGTCAAGAAGGCGAAACTTTCGGAGGACGAGACCAAGCGGCTTGAGAAGGACATTCAAACGGCCACCGACAAGACGATCGCCGAGATCAACCAGCACCTCGCCGCCAAGGAGAAGGAGCTGACGACGGTCTGATCGGCCGCCTTTTCGCCCCCATGCCGCCCGCTTCCGCCGGACGCCCGCGACGGGTCGTTGTCAAACTCGGCACCGGCGTCCTGACTTCGGGTATCGGACAACTTGATACGGCGCGCATCAGCGCGATCGCCCGCGAGTTGGCGGACCTGCGGGCCTCCGGTACCGAAGTCATCGTCGTTTCCTCCGGGGCCGTCGGTCTCGGGATGGGTGCCCTCGGCCTCGCCCGGCGCCCCCGCGAGGTGTCGCGCAAGCAGGCCTGTGCCGCGATTGGCCAGTCGCGGCTGATGCAGACCTGGCAGGCCGCGTTCGCGCCCGCCGGTCTCACCGTGGCGCAGGTGCTGCTCACGCACGAAGACTTGCGGGCCCGCGACCGCTATCTCGGGGTGCGGGCGTGCATCCGGGAACTCGTCGAGTATGGGACGATCCCGATCATCAACGAGAACGACACCGTCAGCGCCGCGGAGATCAAGTTCGGCGATAACGACACGCTCTCTGCCTTGGTGGCTTCGCTCCTGGAGGCGAGCCATCTCGTGATCCTTTCCACGGCCCCGGGTCTGATCGATCTCAAGGGCACGGGCGAGATCGTGCCGGTGGTCGAAAAAATCACCCCGGAGATCGAAGCCATGGCTGGCGGCACCACGAGCGAAACCGCGGTTGGCGGGATGGTCTCAAAAATCACCGCCGCCAAGCTCGCGACGCGCGCCGGTTGCGGCGTGTTCATCGCCAGCGGCGCCGAACCCCGCATCCTCGCCCGCCTGTTCGCCGGCACCGCCCCGGGTACGTTCTTTGTGCCAGCGGGGTTGCCCCTGGAGGCGCGCAAGCGCTGGCTCGCGTACTTCCAGCGCCCCACCGGCACCATCACGGTCAACGGCCCGGCCGTCCCCGTGCTCCGCGACGAAGGACGCAGCCTACTCGCCGTTGGAGTCACCGGCGTGGGAGGCCACTTCAAGTCCGGCGACATTGTGAACGTCGCCGGCCCCGACGGCGTGGTCTTTGCGCGCGGGAAGACGCCCTATCACAGCGACGAGGTCGCCGCCCTCGCCGGGCTCCGCAGCGAGGACGTCCGCGCCCGCCACCCCGGCCGCAAGCGCCACGAGGTGGTGCACCGCAACGATCTGGTCCTCCTCTGAGCGCCCGCCCGCGCCCCGGCTGGCCCGTCGGCGGGCGGGCGCCGCACCGAAAACGACCTCGCCTCCGCGCCGGATTGCCGGACGCTGACCGGAACGCACCATGGATTTCGCGCACGACAATGAGCCCGACGGATTCGGCGGGCCGCCGCCGATCGACTTCCGCGCCCTGCTCAACGACGAGCAGTACGCGGCCGTCACCGCCCCGCCCGGCCCGATGCTCGTCCTCGCCGGCGCCGGCTCCGGCAAGACCCGCACCCTCACGTACCGCGTGGCCTACCTGCTCTCGCAAGGGGTGCGCCCCAGCGAGATCCTGTTGCTGACCTTTACCAACAAGGCGGCGAAGGAAATGCTCCACCGCGTGCAGGACCTCACCGGCCGCGAGCCGCGGCAATTCTGGGGCGGCACATTCCACTCCATCGGGCACCGCGCTCTGCGCATGTTCGGCGAAAGCGTCGGTCTACCCAAAACTTTCACCATCCTCGACGCCGAGGAGTCCGAAGCCCTGCTCAAACAAGTCGTCGAGGCCGAGGACAAGCTGTTCTTCAAGGACAAGACGAACCCGCGCTCCGGTCCGCTTTTCAGCGTGCTCTCACTCGCGCGCAACACGCAGTCAACCCTCGCCGATACCGTCGAACAGCACTTCCCACAGTACCGCGACATCGCGGTCGCCCTGCCCACGTTCGCCGCAGCGTACGCCCGGCGGAAACGCGAGCAGAACGTCTGCGACTACGACGACCTCCTGGAGCTCTGGCTCGACCTGCTCAAGCGCGACACTCAGGTGGCCGAGTACTTCGCGCACCGGTTCCGCCATGTGCTGGTCGACGAGTATCAAGACACCAACACGCTGCAGTCCCAGATCGTCGACCGTATCGCCAGCCACCACTGCCTGATGGCCGTGGGAGACGATGCGCAGTGCATCTACTCGTGGCGTGGCGCGGACTTCGCGAACATCATGACCTTCCCGGAGCGCCACCCCGGGACGGTGATCCACCGCATCGAGACGAACTATCGCTCGACCCCGGAGATCCTCAACCTCGCCAACGGCGTCCTCCTCGCGCAGCCCAAGGGCCGGCACTTCGACAAGGAGCTCCGCGCGTCGCGAGGCCATTCGCACAAACCCTTTCTCGTCCAAACCATGGACGAGCGCGAACAGGCGGACTTTGTGCTCAAGCGCCTGCGTTCGCTGACGGACGACGAGGGCGTGTCGATGAGTGATATCGCGGTGCTCTACCGCTCCCACTTCGTCGCACTTGAGGTCCAACTCGCCCTGTCCCGCGCCGGTGTGCCGTACCAGATCACCAGCGGCGTAAAGTTCTTCGAACGGCAGCACATCCGCGACCTCGTTGCCCTGATTCAGTTCGTCTTCAATCCCCGTAACGAATCCGCGTGGACCCGGATCGCGATCCTCCTGCCGAAGGTCGGAGAAAAGGGGGCCCACAAGATCTACCAGGCCGCGCTCGAGCATGCGCAACTGTTACAGCGCGACTTCCTCGACGTCCTTTCCTCCGACGACGTGCGGAGCAAAGTCGCGCGCGACGCACGGGACGACTGGGAGAACTTCTGCGTGTCCCTGCGACAGGTCGCCGAGGCGATGCGCTCGCAGTCACCCGCCGCCGCGATCGATCTCGCCATCGACGGCTGGTACGGCGACTACCTGAAGGGTGCGTTCGCCGACTACGCCGAGCGCCTCGATGAATTGAAGGCGCTGGTCGGATTCGCGCAGCGCTTCGAGGCGATGGACGACCTCCTGGCGCAGATCGTGTTGCTCAACGGGGAAACCAGCGACCGGAACGTCGAGCCGGATGCGGAGGCCGTGCGGCTGACCACGGTGCACCAAGCAAAGGGTCTTGAGTATGCGGTGGTCTTCGTGATCGGCCTCGCCGACGGCATGTTCCCCGGTCGCCGCAGCATCGAAGCCGGCGACGTGGAAGAGGAGCGGCGCCTGTTCTACGTCGCCGTCACGCGAGCCCGCGACGAGCTCTACCTCTGTTTCCCGAAGGTGAACACCCGCGGCGGTCCCGGCGGCATGATGAACAGCCCGAGCCGCTTCCTGCAGGAGCTGCCGCAGGACCTGTACGAGCCGCTGCGGATCAAACGCTCGTTCGGGTGGTGACCGCCGTGTGGGCGACGCGGTGGACCGCGGCGCGTGACGGGGGAACGATGGCGGGGTGCACCGGTGAGGCACTCCCGACCCGGCGTAACCCGCTCAGCGGACCGCCGCGCGCTCCTCGGCGGCGCGGAGCACCCGGAGCACATTGCCGCCCCAGAACTTCGCTAGGTCCGCCTCGCTGTAGCCCTCCGCCAGCAGCCGAGCCGTGACGCGCGGCGCACCGGTCACGTCCATCAAGTCGGCCACGCCGCCGCCGCCATCGAAGTCGCCGCTGAAACCGACATGGTCCACTCCGGCCACGCGCAGCGCGTGGAGCACGTGGGCCATGAACTCATCGAACGTCGCGACGGGCGCCGGGTAGCGGCGGTCGATCTCGCGCCGCGCTTCGAGGAAGGCGAGCCGCTTCGCGTCGGAGTCGATCTGCCTCCAGCCACCGGCCGACGCAAACAGTGCCTGCAGAGCGCGATTCCGTTCGGGAATGATGGGGAGACTTGTGACGTAGGCGCTGAACGCGTTCATCTGGATGACCCCGCCCTTCGCGGCGAGCGTGCGCAGCAGGTCATCAGGCACGTTGCGCGGATGGTCGGTGACCGCCTTGCAGCCCGAGTGGGAAAGGACGATCGGCGCGGTCGAGTGCTCGAGGATCTGCGCGAGCGCCGCGTCGGACGCATGCGACGCATCGACGACGATGCCGAGCCGGTTGCATTCTGCCACCATCTCACGCCCCAGCGGGCTGAGCCCCTGCCATTCGGGCCCCTTCAGGTCAGTGGCGGAGTCAGCGAGTTCGTTGTTTGCCGTGTGCACCACCCCCATCATGCACACTCCCAGCTGACGAAACGTCTGGATGAGGGAAAGGTCCCGCCCGAGCGGGTAGCCATTCTCCATCGACAAATAAACGACCTGCCGCCCCTCCGCGGCGATCCGGGCAGCGTCGTCGGCGCGGGTCGCGAGAGCGAACTGCGCCGGGTGCCGCGCGACCATCTCACGGATGCGCAGGGCGATCATCAGCGCCGTGTCCCGGGCCCGCGCGTGCCCCTCCAGCGTGCGCGGCCCCTGACTCACGAACAAGGCCCAGAACCCGCCATCAACGCCTCCCTCGATCAGCCGCGGGTAGTCCACCTGCGTAAAATCGCGCTCCCACGAGCGCCGCTCCATCACGCTCCAGCCCGGCACAGTCAAGTGCACCGCCGTGTCGAAATGCGTATCGAGCACCAGCAATCGCCGATGGACCTCCAGAGCGGCGGGGTCCACGGCTTGCAGCGACACCGCCAGACCCGCGCACAGCCATCCTTGGACAAAGAAACGGGCTAGACTCATGCCCCGACCCAACCCTGTCGGACACCACGCCACAAGCCCGCAACGCACCGGGCGTCGAGGGCGGCGGAACTATCGCCTTGTGACCCCGTGGATTTGGCCTTGTTCTCGGGCTTTGCGCCATGTCTTCGCCGACCCCTGAAAACGTCGTGATCGTCGGAACCGGCTGCGCCGGCCTGACCTCCGCCATCTATACCGCCCGCGCCAACCTCAATCCCCTCGTGATTGAAGGCACGTTGCCGGGTGGGCAGCTCACGACCACGAGCGAGGTGGAGAACTTCCCCGGCTTCCCGGAAGGCGTGGACGGCTTCATGCTGATGGACAACCTGCGCAAGCAGGCGACCCGCTTCGGTGCACGCTTCGAGCAGGCCTCGGTGACTCACGTGGACTTCACCTCGCACCCGCGGAAGCTGATCTGCGGGGACCGCACGATCCTCGCCAAGGCGGTGATCATCGCCACCGGGGCGTCCCCGCGCATGACCGGTATTCCCGGCGAGAAAGAGCTTTACGGCGGCAAGGGCGTGACCACCTGCGCGACCTGCGACGGTGCGTTCTACCGCAAAATGGACGTCGCGGTGATCGGCGGTGGCGACAGCGCGGCGGAAGAGGCGCTCTTTCTCACCCGTTTCGCCAGCAAGGTGTACCTCGTGCATCGTCGCGATTCGCTGCGTGCATCCAAGATCATGGCGGATCGAGCGACCTCGCACCCGAAGATTGAACTCGTCTGGGACAGCGTGCCGCAGGAAGTCCTGGGCGTCGCGGAAGGCGCCGTCTCCGGCCTGCGCGTGAAGCACGTCCACACCGGGGCGGATCGGGTGCTGCCGGTGAAGGGCATCTTCGTCGCGATCGGGCACGTGCCGAATACGGGGCCGTTCGCACCGCCGCTGCCGGTGGATGACGGTGGCTATTTCAAGCCTGCGGCGGGTTCGCAGGTGAAGACCGACATTCCCGGCGTGTATGTCGCGGGCGACTGTGCGGACCACGTTTACCGGCAAGCCATCACGGCGGCCGGGATGGGCTGCCAAGCGGCCATCGAGGCCGAGCGCTGGCTCGCCGAGCACGGCGGTTGAGGCCTCGTCGCGCTGGACCGCTCCCCTCTGCGGCGCTCGGGCCGCTGCGGGGAACCGCGCTGCGGACCCGCCTTCAGCAGTCTCCCGGATGCGGCAGTCTGCCGCTCCGGAGCGATCCGTGTCCTCCGTGTCGAGATGCGGTCAAGGCAGCCACTCGACCGCACCGGTGGCCAAGTTGTAGCGCGCGGCCACCACCTTCAGCTTCCCGGCGGCGACGGCCTTCGCGAGCACCGGATCACTCGCGGCCAGCGCGTCGGCACTCATCCGGGCATTGATCTGCTCCGCTTGGTCGGCGGTGTCGCCACCGCGCGCGCGCGCCGCCGCCACCACGAACGCCAGGCTATCGACAATACTCTGGACGTGCCCACCCGCTTCCCCGCCGGCCACGGCCGCGGCGACGGCACCGCAGCGCGTGTGGCCCATCACCACGATGATCGGCGCGTGGAGATGCTCGACGGCGTACTCGATGCTGCCGATCACGTGATCGCTGAGCAGATTACCCGCATTGCGGACCACGAAGAGGTCACCCAGCCCCTGATCGAACACGATCTCCGGCGAGAGTCGGGAATCGGCGCAGGTCAGCACCACCGCGAACGGCGCCTGACCCGAGGACGTTTCCTTCCGCCGCTCGGCCGTCTGATGCGGATGACGGACGGTACCCTGAATGAAACGCTGATTACCCTCTAGCAGACGTCGCAACGCCGCATCGGGCGTCGGCCCCGGTGCAGATCCAGCGGCAGGGTTCGCGAACGCCACGACGGACGCGAAGACGGAAATCAGGACAACGCTCCGAAGGAGCAGTGACACGGAGGACTTCATGAAAGGTAAGGGACGACGCCTGCTTCACACCCCGAGCCCGGCCCCAAAGGAAGGATTACGCGGGGATTGCATCGTCCCCCTCCTTGGTTCACGAACGTGGTGCTCATAAGACGCTTAGGCTTGCCGCGATCAGGAATCTAACTCGTTCATTAAGGAAGACTTTTCCGCTTCACTCTGACGGACACCCCCATGGCCCCGACCGCATCCAGCGCCGATTCGATCATCCGACAGCATGTCTTGCTGGCCGCGGGCGCGGGCCTGATCCCGGTACCGATTGCGGACATGGCGGCGATTACCGGCATCCAGCTGAAGATGCTGTCCGAACTTTCGGCCTCCTACCAAGTCCCCTTCTCGCGCCATCGCGTGGAGTCCATTCTGTCCTCCCTGATCGGCGGCTTGGCCTCCCGGGAAATCGCGACGATCGGCCTCAGCGGCTTGCTGAAGACCATCCCAATCTTCGGTTCCGTGCTCGGTGCCGCCTCCATGCCGATGGCAGCGGCGGCGCTGACCTACGCCGTCGGTTCGTCCTTCAAGGAGCACTTCGCCGCGGGGGGCAATCTCGAGAACGTCAACCTCACCCGCGTGCGCACCGGCTTCCGTCAGCGACTGGAAACCGGCCGCGTGCTCGCGAAGCAATTGATCGAGCGCAAGTCCGCTCAGGCGGAAGCTCAGGCCGAGCCGGAGAAGGAACCCGAGTCCAAGACCAAGATCTACTGCATCATCAAGCCGAACGTCGGCAAGACGGGTAAGGTCTACCTGAAGTCCTACATCGAAGGCTGGCGGCCCGAGAAATACGTCGGTGCCATCGATGAGCTCAAGCTGCGCTACGGCGTCGACGACCTCGAAACCGTGAAGGACCAAATCATCGCGGAGTACCGCAAACCCTTCCTGCAGTACCTTCGGGAGAAAGAGAAGGAACGCACCTCTCCTCCTGCCGCCAAGGCGACTGCCGAGGCCTAAGAGAATTCAGGGGGGAGATGTAGCCCCCCAGTTAAGCGATCCGGCGGTGATCGCGGACACCCCCCGGGCCCGATCCCGGCCCCCTCCCCGCCGCTCCGCCTCGCTTCGCTCGCGCGGTCGGCCTCGTAACATCGGCCCGACGCAGACTAGGCTAATTTTCGCCAGACACTTGCGATGATTGGAAAATGGCGCGGTGGCTGAGTCGATCACCCGTGAGCCGATTCCTGCTTCCGGTGAACCCGCGTGGACCGGGCCGCTTTTTCGGGGGACATGGCTGGTTGACTCGATGCCGCTTCACCGCCTCTCTGAACACGCGTGAACGACGAACCTGGCTTCTTTCGCACTCGCTGGCGGCGGCTGACTTCGTGGTGGGCCGCTCGAAAGCAGCAAATTGTGGTCTACCTGTTGCTCCTGTTTCTGGGGTTCTCGTTTCTCGTCGTCTACTTCTGGCCCTTCCTGCGCACGCGCGTCTTTGTCAGCCTCGACTCCGGCCAAGCAGGCATCCTCTGGCAACGCTTCGCCGGGGGCACCAACCTCGAATTCATCTACAGCGAGGGCTTCCACATCGTAATGCCGTGGAATCGATTGTACGTTTACGATCTACGACTGAAGCAAACGCCGCACACCGTCCTCGCGCTGTGCAAGAACGGCCTGCCGGTCGAGATCGACGTCTCGATTCGTCACCGCCCGACGTACCCCTCTCTGCCGCTTCTTCACACCGTCGTTGGTCCGAACTATGTCGAAGTCGTGGTGAAACCGGAAATCGAGGCGCACGTCCGCGCCACGGTCTCACAATTTGATCCGGCGGAACTCTTCGGTTCCGAGGGCTACGTCTCGTCGTTGGTGGTCCAAGGCGCGATGGGAGAAATCGCTCAGCGCTACGTCTCTTTGGACGACCTTCTGATCAAGCAGATCATCTTTCCCAAGCAAGTGCTCGACGCTGTGCAAGCTAAGCTCGTGGAGGAGCAACGCGCCTTCGAGTACGAGTTCCGCATTCAACAGGCGAAGAGCGAGGCGGAGCGCAAGCGGATCGAGGCTGACGGTATTCGCGCGTTTCAAGAGTCGGTCGCGGCCTCGGGCTCTTTCCGAGACTTCCTGACCTACGCCGGCATCCAGGCGACGCTGGAGTTAGCGAAGTCGAACAACTCGAAGGTGGTGGTCTTCGGAAACAACGAGAACGGCCTACCGCTGATGCTCAATCTGCCCCCGGACAATGAAAGCAAGCCCTCCGTGACGACTCGGCCGGCTGATCCCGCGCGCCCGGCCACTGCGCCCTCCGCGCCCGCCAAGGGCACCTCCTCCGCTCCCAAGCGCTCTTCCACTGCCCCGGTCGCCGGCGGCGGCGGCAACGCCCAATGAGCCTGCCCGACCAGCGAACGGGCGACGGGTACCAAACCCGACGCGGTCACCTCAAGGCCCTCGCGCTCGGCGGACTCGGGTTGATCGCCGCAGGCGCCGGCTGTAACCGGCGTCCCGCGAATGAAGGCCTGAGCCGTTTTGAGCGCTGGGTGCGGACACACCGTCCAACCCCACCGCCCTACCAGCTCGCCTCGCGCCTCCGCCTGCTGATCTGGCGTGAGCAACTCGATCCCAAGATGCTGGAGAAGTTCGCGGAGGACTACCACGTGGAGCTGGATGTCACGTCCTTCGAGAACAACTCCGAGCTCAAAGACATCGTCGAGGCGCGGCCCGAAGACTTCGACGTGCTGATGCCGAGCGACTACGTCGTGCAGCGTTTTATCCGTCAAAACCTGATCGCGCCGATCAACAAGGCGAATCTGCCGCACCTCGGCGGAGTCAGCCCGATCTTCTTCCGCTCTCCCTACGATCCAGAGTTGCAGTACTCGGTCCCGCTTTTCCACAGCTATCTCGGGACCGCCTTCAACCGCGAGTCCGTCCGCTACATCCCGAAGACGTTCAGTCTGCGTATGCCGACCCGGGAGGAAGACTTGCTGATGTACGGTTACCGCGCCCTCTTCGACGAGCCGCGCGTGGCGCTCACGGCCGCGCTGATGGACGAAGGATTCGGCGCGAACGATGCGACCATGCCGGCGCTGCAGAAGGTCACGGATCGGCTCATCGCCGAGACCGGTGAGCTGGGCATCCGCTACCTTGCCAGCCAACTCCCCACCGCACTCGCCCTCGACGAGATCAAGCTCGCGGTCACGTGGAGCGGCGACGCCGCGGACGCGTTGAAGCGCAATCCCGAGATCCGCTTCGTCTTTCCAAACCGAGCGAAGCTGGTGCAGATCGATAGCTTCGTGATTCCACGCGCGTCAAAAGCCAAGTCGACGGCGGAATTCTTCATCAACTTCATGCTCGATCCCGCGGTAAGCGGCGCGCACACGAACTACAGCCTCTACGCCAACACGGTCGAGCCAGCGCGCGCGTTCGTGAATCGCGAAATCCTGCTGGGGCCCGCCTACATGAAGCCCGCCTTGCGCGAACGCGCCTTTCTCGCCGACCTCGGTCCGCTGGAAGATGAGTTCGAAGCGCAGTGGAAGCGACTGCGACTGCTCGCTCCCAAGGTGACGGCGAAGATTCCGCTGTCGCAGCACAACGACGCTCAGGCCTTCGACGCGGCGACCGCGCGCTGAGCGCGGCTCCCGACTCCCCCCGTCCCTTTGAAAAAGTTCATCGCTTTCATTCGCCGTGAGTCGCCGGAATTCAGCGGCACGCTCGTGGCCCTCGCGCTGTTCTCTGGCCTCGTCAACGGCCTGAGCGTCAGCGTGGCCATCCAGACCGCCAAGAAGCTACGTCCGGGCGAGCTGCACATGCGCGAGTTCTTTCTGTTCGCGATCTGCCTGATCGCCTTCTGGGTCACGAAGGAATACGTACTCAACCGCACGAACCGCATCCTCGAGGGCATCATCCGGAATTTGCGCGTTCGCATCATCGACGGGATCAAAACCACGAATCTCGCCGTATTTGAACGCATCGATCGGGGGCGCGTGATGAACACGCTCTCCACCGACTCCATCGCGCTCTCCTACGCGGCGGGCTCCATCATCAATGCGTCCTCGTCGGCGTTCATGCTCGTCTTCGTCCTGGTCTCCATCGGCATCCTGTCGATGTGGGCGCTGGCGATCACGCTGATCATGGTCAGCACCGCCGTGTACCTCTACATGCAGAAGAGCCACACGCTCTCCCGCGAACTGGGCGAGGCGACGCGGTTGGAGAACGCGTTCTTCCACAATGTCGACGGCGTGATGTCTGGCTACAAGCAGCTCAAGCTGAACCGCAAGAAGAGCGACGACTTCTTCAGCACCGAAATCTGGAACGTCATCAACGAAACCGCCGCGCTGCGCATCAAGACCGGCAAGACCATGAACCAGTCGGCCTTGCTAAGCCAGACGTTCATGCTTTTCACCATCGCCGGCGTGCTGTTCCTGCTCCCGAACCTCCGCCCAGGCGATGTCCCAGTCGTCGCTCCGGTCCTGGCCATCCTTCTTTTCGCCTCCGGACCGATCAGCGACGTGGTCATGGCCATCCCCGCGCTCGCCCGCGCGGAGGCGTCCATCAGCAACATCGAATCTCTCGAGAACGACCTCCGTCACCAGCGCAGCGAGCTTGAGGCCATGATCGAGCGGCAGCCCATCCAGACCGAGCCGTTCGAGTCCATCGCCTGCGTCGGCACCGGCTTCGCCTACTCGCCCACTCCAGGGAACGGGCCGCACGGCTTCCAGCTCCAACCCTTCGACTTCCATCTCAAGGCCGGCGAGATCGTCTTCATCGTCGGCGGCAACGGCAGCGGTAAATCCACGTTCCTCAAGGTGCTCACCGGGCTTTACGAGCCCGCGATTGGACAGGTGCTGTGGAACGGCAAGCCCGTCTCGGCCGACCGCCTCGCGTCCTACCGGAACCTGTTCACGCCGATCTTCACCGACTTCTTCCTGTTCCGCCGCCTCATCGGCCTCAGCCAGGCCGACGAAACCCATCTGCGCGAGCAACTCGGCACCATGGAACTCGCCGGGAAGGTCGATATCGCCAACGGGGAGCTCACCACGACCGCTCTGTCCACCGGCCAACGGAAGCGCCTCGCCCTCGCCCTCGCCGAAACCGAGCACCGCCCGGTTTTCATCTTCGACGAGTGGGCCGCCGATCAGGATCCGGTCTTCCGCCGCTTTTTCTATACCGAGCTGCTCCCGGCCATGAAGGCCCGCGGGCAGACGGTCGTGGCCGTGACCCATGACGACGCCTACTTCGCCCACGCCGACCGGGTCCTGAAGATGGACTACGGCCGCTTTCTCGAGGGCGAGCACCATGTGAAGGCCTTTGAGGGGTCGCCCAAGAAGCGCCGCAGTTGATGCGACGAAATGGCAACGGCAAGGTTTGCCGGTTGACACTTCAGTCACCCGACGGCCTCCTGTGGAAGCGGTAGATTCACCTGCCGCCATTCACGCCAAAGGAAATCCATGTCCACTGAAACCACCCCCGCGACGGCCGAAACGCCGTCCGCATCCTCACAAGCTGACGCACTCATCCGCCGGCATACGGTCTATTCCATGGCCGCCGGTCTGGTACCGCTTCCGCTCGTTGATATCGCCGCCGTCACCGGCGTTCAGGTCAAGATGCTCGGAGAAGTCTGCGAAGCCTACGGTCAGGACTTCGACGCCGAGCGCACCCGCAGCGTCATCGCCTCCCTCCTCGCCACGGTCAGCGGCATCAGCCTCGGCCGCGGCGTCGTCGCCAGTCTCGTGAAGGCGATCCCGGTCGTCGGCACGATCGGCGGTATGGCCGCCGTGCCGGTCATGGCCGGAGCCACCACCTACGCGCTGGGTCGCGTCTTCGCCGCTCACTTTGAGTCCGGCGGCACCCTGCTCACCTTCGATGCAGCCAAGATGAAGGATGAGTTCAAGCGCCAGATCAAAGTCGGCGAAGGCGTCGCAGAATCCCTCAAGTCCGAGGTCGCCGCTGCCAAAAAGTAATCCTCCTCACCCAACCTCTACCTCCTTACTTCCATGCTCGCTGCTCTCCTCGCGATCCTCCCGCTCATCCTCATTTCCGCTCTGATCGGATACCTCGGGAAGTCCCGCAAATTCGGTTTCTGGGGCAACTTCTTCGTGTCCCTCCTCCTCACGCCGATCATCGGTCTCCTGGTGTTTTTCGCCCAGAGTCCGAAGGCCAAGGAATAATCGTCCCCTCACGTCGCCAAAGTCGCCCTACGGGGCGACTTTTTTTTGCCCTCTCGGATCGAGCCTTACCGCCGAAAAAGAAACGCTCCTTGGCGATTCACCACCAAGGAGCGTAAGAATCTTACTGAAGTGGCCAAAGGAATGGTACCACGGAGCGAGTGAAGACGAGCGCTCCGGGTGCATTCAATGACTTTTGGGACCACCAAATTTTCGCTCCTCGGCCTTCCCCTTTCGATTCGCCGGGCCCGCCTCTCCGGGCTCAAACGCCCCTGTACTTCGTTGCCAAGGTCTCCTGCACCGGCACGGGATTGCCTCTTTTCATTCCAGTCTTTTTTCTCTTTCCCGTCATGACGCGTCTTCTTCGCTCCCTCCTCGCCCTCAGTCTTCTGTTCCTCGCCACCGGCCTCGGCCGCGCTGCCGCGGTCCAGACCGTCGTCCTCGCCAATGGGACCACCCTCGTGGGCGAAGTAATCGCCGAATCCGCCGATCATCTGACACTTAAGGATCCCGTCCTCGGGACGCTCAACGTCCCCCTGAGCGCGATCAAGTCGCGGAGCGGTAGTGCCACCACCCCCACCGAAGCTTCGGCAGCTGCAACCGAGCCCGAAGCAGAGACTGCCGTCGCCACCGTCCCCGCCACATCCATCGGCGGCTCGCACGGCGCCCAAGCCAAGGCCCCGCCGAGCGGCGCCAATGACATTCATTGGACGCGAAGCATCCAGATCAACATCGGCTACATGTCCGGTGCCGCCCCGTCCCGAGGCATCGACGCGTCCCGCAATATCGGCGTCAACTTCGCGCTCGAGCGCGCCACACCCAAGCACATCGCATCTTTCACCGGCAGCTACAATCACGGCCGGGCCAAGCCTGCTCCAGCCTACGCCGACAATATCTCAGCGTCGTTCCAGTACGACTACGTCTTCAACGAGAAGTACCGCTTCGTCTCCCGCACCACGGCCATGCGCGACCGTCCCAAGCAGATCCTCCACCGCACGGAGGAACTTGCCGGTATCGCTACCACGCTCGTGCGCAATCAGAAGACGCTGCTCATGGTCGCTCCGGGTTTGGGGTATTCGTTCGGTGAAAAGGACTATGCCACCGATCTCGACGACAAGCACATCGGCTTCGGTGCATACCAGATCTTCAACCACGCGTTCACACCGACGCTGTCGCTCCAACAAACGTTCTTCTTCTTCCAGTCGTTTGAGGACTCTCAATACCTCCTCTACAATGGTTCGATCGGCCTCAAGACGCAGCTCACCAAGCGGATGGCTCTGATGACGACGTTCCATGCCGTGTTCGACGGCCAATCGGGCCCGGGAATCGAGGAACTGCAGTACCAGACGAACACAGGCATCCAGATCAACTTCTGACCCGGCAAGGCACACGGTGTCGTTCCCGAATCCGGGTCCACGCCGCGCGCCCGTTCGCCAGCGGGCGATGCCGTCGTCTCTACCGTGACGGCTAAGGACTCGTCGGCCGAGCCCGGTCGTTCGTCTCGCTTCCCTCCACCTCTCGTCGTGTCTCCGTCTCCGTCAGCGTGGCTCCATCGGGTCAAAGCATCACCCGCCGCCACCCTTCGTCTCTACGCGTTTCCGTTCGCCGGTGGCGGCGCCTCCGCGTATTTTCCTTGGGCCGCCCACCTGGATCCGCGCATCGAACTGTGGGCCGTCCGGTTTCCCGGGCGCGAGACGCGGTTGCGGGAACGACCCCTCACGTCGTTCGCCGAGGCCCTCGCGCAGCTGCGAAACCAACTCACACCCCACTTCGCTCCACCGTATGCGGTGATGGGCCATAGTCTCGGCGCTCTCTTCGCCTACGCCTTAACCCGCGAGCTGCAGGCCGCCGGCCGACCCGGCCCGCGCGCGCTCATCCTCGCCGGCGCCCGCCCACCCATCCACCCGGTCCCCGAGCCACGCCTCGCTCCGCTGCCCGATGGCGAGTTCGTTACCGCCCTGCGCGACCGCTACAATGGGATCCCGCCCGCCGTCCTCGCCAATCCAGAGCTGCTCGCCCTCGTGCTGCCGACACTCCGCGCCGACATTGCGCTCTACGAGAGTTACCAGCACTCCATCGGCCCAGAAGTCCGCTGCCCGGTCGCCGCCTTCGGCGGCGAGCGCGATCCCCTCGTCAGCGCAGCCGACCTCGCAGCGTGGCGCTCGCTGGTCGCCGGTCCTCTTACGACACGGACCTTCCCCGGCGATCACTTCTTCCTCCAGGCCGATCCCGCCGGCGCTGCCCGCGCCACCCAGGAGTTCCTGCTGTCCGTCAGCTAACTGATCCGGCCCGCCCGGGAGGCGTTCCCGCCGCGGCCCGGGCCCTCGCGTCACGGCTCGTCGAGCGCGACGGAAATGACGGCATTCTGATCGCGACCTTCCACCGCCACACAGGCGCTGCACCGGCCGGCCACCGGCAGCGTGAAGAGGCTCCAGGTCCGACCCGGCTCTTCTTCCCCCCGCCACCGCAGGACGCGCGGCCGGGGCACCGCGGGATCCGCCTCCACCGCGAAGTCCTCCAGTGGAAACGCTCCCAACCCCAGCCCGCGGGCCTTCAGGAGTGCTTCTTTGCGGGTCCAAATCGCGAAAAAGGTGGCGGCCTGCTCCGCCTCCGACGCGTCCAGCAGCGCCGCACGCTCCTCCGGAGCGAACGCGCGCTCCGCGAGCGCCGCGAACTCAAGCTCGCGCCACGCCTCCACGTCGATGCCCACCCGGCGCTCCCAAGCGAGCACAAGGAGCACCCAGTCGCCACTGTGACTGAGATTGAAGTGCCAGGGGGCCTGTCCGGCCGCGAGCAAGGGCTTGCCGTTCGGCCCGGTGATCAAGGGCACCGCGGCCGGAGCGCAGCCGAGCCGTGCGGCGAGGATGCGCCGCAGCGCCCGCCGCCCGAGAACAAAGCGAGCCACGTCGGCCGGCTGCCGAAAGCGCGCGGCGCGGGCCTGCTCCTCGACCGAAAGCTCCGCTAACCAAGCGGCCACCGTCGCCGGGGCGCGCTCAAGGGGCAGACGCCAGACGTGCACCTTCACGTTGAGCACATCGTCCCGCGAGCAGAGCCCGGGACCACTCACGCCGAGCCAGCCGCGTCCATCTGCCGCCGCAGGCTCAGGGGTCGCATATCGGTCCACACGGTCTTGATGTGCTCGAGGCATTCGGCCTTCAGTCCGGACTTACCGGCCTCGCGCCAACCCGCCGGCAACGGCTTGTAGGCCGGCCAGATCGAGTACTGCTCCTCACCATTCACGACCACGTGGTAGGTCGTCGTATCTTCAGTGTCGTTGCTCATTGGAAAGATCCGGGGTTAGACTCAGAAAAATGTGTGGGTTTGGACTCAGCGCCTCGCCCGCGCCACGTAGGCGGCGATCGCGTCCGCCGCCGCGGCTGCACCTCCAGCCGCCCGGGACGCGTCACGTAACGCGCCCGCGCGCACACGCATCGCGGACTCGGTCACCGTCCGCTCAATCGCAGCGCCCAGCGTTGCGGTCGTGACCCGCGCCGGCTCCAGCATCACGCCGGCACCCTGCGCCTCCAGGTGCGCGGAGAGGATTTCCTGCTCGTAGGTCTGCGGGACCGCCACCATCGGCACGCCGAACCAAGCGCCTTCGCGAAGTCCACCGCCCGCCCCATGGGTCACAAACGCCGCCGCTCGCTCGAGGAGCTGCAACTGCGGCGCCGTACCCGGCGCAAAGACGATCACGTTCCCGGGAATCTCCCCGAGCTGCGCCGGTTCGATCCCCGGACTGAGCACAAGCACGGTCTGCCAGTCACGCGTCGCCACGGCGGCCAGCAGGCTCCGGAAGAAGGCCAGTCCGGGATTGTGAATCGTGCCGAACGACACGTACACCAGCGGCCGTCCATCCAACCGCGCAAAGGAGAAATCCGTCGGCCGCTCACGCGCCGAGGTACACACGCCGACGAAGGCATACTCCGGACCAAATGCCTCGGCATACGGCTGGAGCGCCCGCGGGAGGTGCACGAGGTTCAGCGGCTGCTGGTTGGTGAAGGTGTCGACGAAATTGATCGGACGGGGCAGACCATACCGCGTCGCGAGGTCACGTCGCCAATCCCGGAAGAGCTTCAGGCCTGCGCTCGCTTCCGCGATCCACGCGCGGCGCTGTGGGCGCAGTCGCGGGCAAGCATGGAAGGTCTGCGGGGTGAATCCGGCGGTCGCCACTGACGCCACCGCTGGCACGCCGAGCGCGTGTGCCAAAATCCGGCCCCAAAGGCAGAGCGAGTCGTGCACAATGTAATCAGGCCGCTCCGCCCGCACGCGCTCCAAGAGCGCGGGCACCCACTCGCGCGCACACCACGTGAGCACGGGACCCAGGTAGTATTGGTTCGCTCCGCCCGGTCCAGGGTACGGCGCGATCGGGGGATAGGCGTGGAACACCGCACCCCGCGACTCGATCTCCGCTTGGAAGGGCGGCACCTCAAAGTACGCGACGCGATCACCGCGGCTCACGAGCTCGCTGACCAGCCCGAGGGTCGGGATGACGTGCCCCGGCGCAGAAACGTTGAGGAAGACCGCTTTCATCAGGCGATCAGGATCTCGCGTTCACCGAATAGGCGCTCGGCCTTCAGGCCATGGGCGCGGCACTCGGCGACCAGCTGGTTCGACGCCTTAATCGGGTTCGACTCCTCCGTGTACTTGATGCTCATCACGTAGTTCAGCCACGGCTCCTGACCCATCGCGTAAACGTACGCCTCCTTGCAGCCGAAGCGGCGCACAATGTCGATGCCGCGCTCGTAGTTCGAGCCCGCCAGACGCCGGGAGTGGTCCATCTTTCGGTCCAAGGGCTTCGTCAACAGCGGCCCATACATCCACGAAAGGGGCGCTCCGTCGCACTCCATGCCGAGGAAGAGCACGTCGACGTTGCCCGTGAGCTTCTGCGTGTACTCGTACAGCTTCGGCTCCACGTTGCAGGAGTCGGCCGCGAACATCAGGCGGTGGCCGTGGAGGTCGACGAGGAACGCGCTCTTCGTGCGAATCGCGAGATCCGCGTGTTCACCGAAGAACGGTAAGCCGGTGATCCGACCCACCGGGGTCTGAATCGTCTCAAACTCCTCGATCGAAAGGACGCTCTTAAAGCCCACCGCCTCGAGCATCATTTTCAGCGACGGGTCCTGAATCGCACCGTTGCCGTTGCGGGGCACCACCACGTGCTTCACGCGTCCGCGCAGCTGGAGCATCGTCTCGAACAGGATGTGATCCTGGTGATTGTGCGTGATCAGGACGTAATCGATCGTCTCCGGCAGATCCTCGTACGTGAAACGCGCAATCTCGTGATCGTACGTGTAGCTGAGTACCGGATCGAGAAGCACCGAGGTGCCACCCGCCTCCACGAGAATGCAGGCATGGCCGAAGTACCGCCAGCGAACGCCCTCGCCCGTGTAAGGTTCGTAGCGACGCGGCGCCTCCGACGTGAACATCTTGGCAAACGACTCCCGATCCTCCGCCGCCACACCAAGCTTGTCCGCAATCGCATCCACAGAGCCGGCCTTCCATTTCATCGCAAAAAGTTCGTCGATCACCGGACTTTCGAATGGGATCTGGACATGGACGTCGCCGGGGGTCCGGAGGCGGGGGGTGCTCAGAATAAAGGGGCGGTCATCGCTGCTGATCAGGGAGAGCATCAGGCTCTGTCGGCCCGCATCGTAGTATTTACTTTGATACAGCAGGGGCTCGATCAGCCGGAAGGACGGCTGGTTGTTCATGTCGTACACCAGCTCGACGTACCCCTTCAGAATTTCCGGCACCTTCGCGTACAGCGGCTCGAGCGAGAATCCCTTCGCCTCGACGCGCAGCATCTGGTCGAGCTGCTTGATCGCCTCGGTGAAGGCGATCATCTGACCCTGATCCCGCTTCGTCTTGTCGATCAGGGCCTGGATTTCGTCCACGCGCTTGCCATCGTAATCGATGAACGGCCCGCCCAACATCGCGGGATTCTTCACCGCCGCGGCGTGCACCTGCGGTGCCTGCACGTACGACTGCATGATCTTGAGGTGGCGATCGACAATGTTCATCGCGGCCGTCGCCGGCGAAATGAGATGCGACCACGCATACCACGATTCGACGAGGGGCTCGACCTGGACGTTTTGCCGAAGATAGAGGGCGTTGGACATAAGCGGGAGGCAGTTTGGTTAAAAATCGATCAGGGGGTGTCGGCGGCGTCAAGGAGCTCGCCGAGGCGCGCGGCAAGACCGATCACGTGGGGCGCACGCAGCATGCTCGTATGGTCGCCGTCTGCGTCCACGATCACGACGGGCCCGCGCGCCAGCGTGTCCCAGCCGGCGGCCGGAGCCTCGGAAGTCTCCGCCGCAAAGCCCGCCGTGCGGACTAAGGTCAATCCGCCGCCAAAGGTACCGGGATGGTAATGGAGCAACGCGTGCAGGTTCGCCTGATAAACGGCCACGAGTCCGGCGATCATGGCCACATCCGCTCCGGGAGGAGCGATGCCCACCTCGCGCGCGCGCTCGAGGAAAAACTCGAGGCGCTCCGCCGTCGAACGTGACTCCATCTCCGACGCTGGGAGGTGAAAACGGACCCCGAAGTGGGCGCCGATCTGGTGCGCCATGAATTCCAACGCTTCGACGTCTGTCGGTTCGTGGTCGATCATCGTTCGCGCGCGGTCCGGAGCGAGGTGATCGAGCAGGACGAGGGCACCCACCTTCTCGCCGTGGATCGTCTCAAGTTGCCGCGCCATTTCAAACGCCACACTTGCGCCAAACGAGTGGCCGCCGAGGTGGTAAGGACCTCCACCCGGAAAGGCCGCGCGGATCGCGGCGAGATACGCCGCAGCCATCTCCTCGACCGAGCGCAACGGAGGCACGCTGCCGTCCAAGCCCGATGCCTGCAGCGCGTAGAAGGAACGCTCCGCGGGGAATCGGGCGGCCAAGTCGAAGTACGAGAGCACCGATCCGCCTCCGGGATGGACGCAGAAGAAGGGACGTCGTGAACCTTCTGGCTTCAAGGCCACCAAGGGCGAGGCCGCCGAAGCCGGCGCACCCGACTCAATCGCCGCCGCCATCGCCTCGATCGTCCCCTCTTCGAAGAGGGTGTTCAGCGTCACTCGGGCACCGATGCGCTTCTCCACTTCCGCCAGCAGGCGCGTCGCCAAGAGCGAGTGACCACCCAGCTCAAAGAAGAGATCGCGAACCCCGACGTGGGCAACGCCGAGCACGTCCTGCCAAATGGCCACCAGACGGGCTTCCAGCGGTGTGCGGGGGCCGAGACCGCTGGCTTGCGCGCCCGCGACCGTATCGGGATCCGGCAGGGCACGGCGGTTAACCTTCCCGTTCCGTCCGAGCGGAAGCTCCGCCAAACGCACGAAGACCGCCGGAACCATGTAAGCCGGTAAGCGGCCGCCGAGGAACTCTCGCAGCTCGGCCGGCGCAGGCGATTCGTCCGCGGCGGTCGTAAAGTACGCGACCAGTTGTTTGTCCGCACCCGTCCCGCGGACGTGGGCCACGGCATCGCGCACCGCGTGCTGCTCGCGCAGCGCAGCCTCGATCTCGCCAAGTTCAATCCGGAAGCCACGGAGTTTGACCTGCTGATCCAGGCGACCCAGGAACTCGATCGTCCCGTCCGGCAGCCACCGCGCCCGGTCACCCGTGCGATACACTCGCGTACCCTCGCCGTTTAAGCCGGGGTGGCTCACAAAGCGCTCCGCTGTCGCCTCGGGTTGCCGGAAATACCCGCGCGCCAGTCCGGTTCCGCCGGTCACAAGTTCGCCGGGCACTCCGACGGGCACCGGTTCACCGCGGCGGTCCACGATGAGGACACTCGTGCCGTTCACCGGACGTCCAATCGGCACGCTGGTTCCGAGGTTCGCCGCGGCGAAGACCGTGTGGCACGTGGTAAACACGGTGTTTTCCGTGGGCCCGTAACCGTTGATGATGCGGAGAGTCGGCTGCGCCTTCGCAAGGGCACGGACGTGAGCAACCGACAGGGCGTCACCGCCCGCGAGGATCTGACGCAGCCCGGACAAGTCAGCGAGCTGGTGGTCGATCAATTGATGGAACAGACCCGCCGTGAACCATGCTGTCGTCGCACCCGAAGCACGGAGCGCGGCACCCAGCTCCGCGAGCGTCAGGGCGCCCGGGGGCGCGATCCAAAGCTGTGCGCCGTTCAGCAGCGGCAGCCAGATTTCCAACACCGACGCATCAAACGACAGCGGGGCATACTGAAACACCCGGTCTGACGCCGCGATTGAGACGAAGTTAGGCTCAATCACGAGCCGCTGCACGGCGCGGTGCGGCACCGCCACGCCCTTCGGGGTTCCCGTGGAGCCCGAGGTGTGCATGACATACAACAGGCTTTCAGGACCGCCGGCCGGGGGAGGATTCTCCGCCGATTCGCCGGCAAAAGAGGCTTCGCCGGCATCAATCGCGAGTGCATAGAACATGCCCGAGGGCAGGCGATCCGAGAGGTGATCCTGCAAGAGCACCACCGAGGGTTGTGCCTCATCGATCAGTTGCGTGAGACGATCCATCGGATCGTCCGGATTCAGGGGAATGAAGAATCCTCCGGCCTTCGCCACCGCCAACATCGCCATCACCGCCTCTGGTGAGCGCTCCATCAGCAACGCCACCGGCGCCTCGCCTTGGATGCCCATACCGCGGAGGTGCCACGCGAGCCGATTCGCGCGGGCGTTAAGCTCGTCGTACGTCCACGTCACGTCGCCCTGCACCAGCGCAGGCTCGCCGGCCCGTCGCGCCGCGATCTGCTCAAAACGTGCCGCGACCGTGATCGCCGGCGGCACGAGGCGAGCCGCCTCGTTCCATTGGTCCAGCCTCCGTCTCACCTCGGCCGGAGCCTGCAGCGGCAGCGCCTCCAGCGAAGTGGCAGGCGCTCGAGCCGCGACGTCGGCCAGGGTCGCCAGATGCCGGCCGAAACGAGTCACGGTCTCCGCCGAGAAGAGGTCCGTACTGAACTCCCACGCACCCGCCAAGCCCTGCGGCGTCTCCTGCAGAAGGAGCATGAGTTCAAACTTCGAGATCTCGACCGGCAGCGGCTCCTCTGCGATCACTAGCTCCTCCAGTCGGAACTCCGCCGGGGGCAGGTTCAAGAGCACGAGCACGACCTGAAACAAGGGGGTGCGGCTGAGGTCCCGCCGCGGAGCCACCGCCTCGACCACCGCTTCAAAGGGCACCTCCTGATGCGCATAGGCATCCAGACAGGTCCGCCGCGATTGGAGCACGAGGTCCGCAAAGGTCTGCGTCGCCGTCGTGTCCTGTCGCAGAGCGAGGGTGTTCACGAAGAAGCCAACGAGTGGTTCGAGTTCGCGGCGCTGTCGGTTGGCAACACTGGTGCCGATCACGAGGTCGTCCTGACCCGACTCGCGCCGTAGCCACGCGGTGAACGCCGCGAGCAGCACCATGAAGAGGGTGGCCCCGTGTTCACGGGCAATCTCGTTCAGCGTCTCGGTGGTCTCGCGCGAAAGCGCAAACGGCACGCGGGATCCGCGCCCGCTGAGCACCGCCGGTCGGGCGTGGTCCGTCGGGAGTTCCAACTGCGGCGCATCCGCCAGGTTCGCTCTCCAGAAGGCCAGCTTCTCCGTGAGCACCGCATCTCGCATCCACCCCCGCTGCCAGCGGGCATAGTCCGCATACTGCAGCTGGGGTGCCACCAACGACGAGGAGCGTCCGGCTCGCGCGGCCGCGTAAAGCTCCGCCAGCTCACGCACCGCCACGCTGATCGACCACCCGTCGGAAACGATGTGGTGGGTGGCGATCAGCAGGCGCCACTCAGCGTCATCCGTACGATAGAGCGAGGCCCGCAAGAAGGGTCCACGGGCAAAATCGAAGGGCTCTGCCGCCCGCCGGGCGGCACGGGTCTTCACCGCCGCGGCGCGCTCCGCCGCCGGAAGCACGCGCATGTCTTCCTCCACCAGTCCCACCGAATCAGCCGGGAGCGCACGCTGCTGTCCTCGTCCACCGACGTCAGCAAACACCGTTCGCAGCGCGGCGTGCCGCACCACCAGTCCGTCCAATGCGCGCCCAAGCGCCGCGACATCAAGTTGGCCGCCAAGGCGGAGGAGCACCGACACATGGTAGGTAACCTGCCCGGGCACGAGCTGCTCCAAGAACCAGAGACGCTCCTGCGAAAAGCTCAGCGGCGCCCACTCCGCGTCGTCGCCACGCTCGATCACCGGCTGCACCGCGGTCTCCGCCCGTCCCGCTGCAAGAAGGGGAGCCAAGCCGGCGATCGTGGGTCGTTCGAACACGGTCGCGAGCGCGAGGTCTGCTCCCGCCACGGCCCGAACGCGCGCCACCAACTGGGCCGCAAGAAGCGAGTGCCCGCCGAGCGCGAAAAAGTCATCGTCCATGCCGACGCGGGGGAGACCAAGCAGGTCCGTCCAGATCGCGGCCAGCATCTCTTCCTCTGGACTGCGCGGGGCGACGTACGCCGCTCCGACCGTCTCAGGTTCCTCGACCGGCAGCGGCAGCGCCCGGCGATCCACCTTGCCGTTGACGGTCAGGGGGAGTCGCTCCAGCAGCACGAACGCGGCCGGGATCATGTAGTCCGGCACGCGTCCCTTGAGGTGTTCGCGGAGGCGGGGCACGAGTCGCCGCGCCAGCTTGGCCTGCAGCGGCTGATTGGTCAGCGTACCCGCTACCCGCGAGTCCGGAAGCACCGAATCCGTCGCGGTGCGCGCCGGCGCCAACCCCGCTACGCGGCGCTGGAGGACATCCCGGAACTCGGCGACCGTCCCGACGCCGCCACCACTTTCAAGCCACGCGAGCACCTGAAGGTCGCGCGCAAGCGACTCCGCCACGGGCGTCGAAAGAACGTACCGAACGGGCGCCGCCACGTCCGTCGCCGGACGCGGATTCCCGACCTGCAAAATCACATCGTAGCGGAACTTCGTCAGCTCGTTTACGCAGGAACCGATCCGGACGCGGAACTCGACTCCGGTCAGCGCCGGTTCCTTCTCAACGAGGGCACGGAAGAATCCGGGATCGACCACCAGTTCCTCCTCGCGCGCCAAGCCACGCTGTACGCGAGTCGCCAACTCCGCGCGAGTGACCTCACCCGCCGCGCGATGAAATTGCACCGAAGCATGGTACACCGGCAGAAGCGCGAGACTGCGGACGTCACCCACGAACACGCGGCCACCGGGCGCAGTCGCGGCGATGGCACCACGGAGGACGCGTTCCAAATGCTCGGGCCCCGAGAAGTACTGAATCACCGAATTGATCACGGTGAGGTCGTAGGACGCCGGAACGATGCCACTAAAATCTCCGGCCTCCGCTTGCCGCGCGCGCACCGACGCCAGTCCGCGCTCAGCAGCGATCCGTCGGACCGTCTCCGCCGCCGCCGCCGAGAGGTCGAGCCCGAGGTACTCAGTGCAGTCCGGCGCGAGCGCAAAGAGGATCATGCCGGAGCCCGATCCGATCTCGAGCACCCGTCGCGGCGCGCCACGACGCAACTGCGCCACGGTATCGTCCAACCACTCGCGGATCTCCGCGGCCGACATGGGTTCGCCGTCGTAGCTACTGTTCCATCCAATGATGTTGAAGGTGGGATCTTCCCCCACCCCGGGCTGACGGTAGTTCTCCTCGAACATCAGCCGCCACTGGTCCACGTGTTCGTCCTGCCAGCGTTCCTGGTCCACGCCAGGCTGGGCCACGTCCATCGCCGCCGCAACGTACGCGACCAGACGCGCGTCGCCCGGCCGGTCCTCGCGGAGGATCACCGAGGTCTCACGGACCGCCGGATGCAAGGCCAAGGCCGCTTCGATCTCTCCGGGCTCAACGCGATAGCCACGGAGTTTGAACTGATCATCACAGCGGCCGAGGAACTCGAGGACACCGTCCGCGCGCCGGACAACACGGTCGCCGGTGCGGTACATCCGCGCTCCCGCCTCCGGTGAGTAGGGATCCGGACGGAAGCGGTCCGCCGAGAGATCCGGGCGAAAACGATACCCGCGGGCGACACCTGCGCCACCGATCCACAATTCGCCCGGCACGCCCGTGGAGACAGGCTCCAGCGCGGCATCCAGGACATAGAGTCGGGTGTTCGCGATCGGACGACCAATCGGGATGACTTCACCGTCAAGGTCCGCGTCGGTGACCTCATGCACGCAGCAGCCGACCACCGTCTCGGTCGGGCCATACTCATTGATCAAGCGGGTCTCCGGTGCGTACTTGCGCCAGAAAGCGACGTGCGCGGGCAGGAGTTGCTCACCGCCGATCACAAAGCAACGCGCCCGACCCCGTGCTTCCGACGGAGGAAGGAGATCGTTGAGGAGATGAAGATGGGCGGGCGTCACCTTGACCGGCGATGCGTTCGCCCCAGACCGAAGCTGACGCGCCAAGCCTTCGGGCCCTGCAACCTCGCGGACGATGTCGATCGGCCGTCCCACGAGCAGCGGCGGGAAGAGGCTCGTGACCGTCAGGTCAAAGGCGATCGAAGAGTGCAACGGCGCGCCTGCACCCGACGCGACGTCATACGCTTCCACGGCCCAGCGAAGGTAGTTGATCAGGCCGGCATGCGTGATCTCGCTCCCCTTCGGGCGTCCCGTCGACCCCGAGGTGTAAATGACGTAGGCGAGGCTCGCGGGGAGAATCGGCCGAGCCGGCTCCGTGCCCGCACCTAAAGCGACGGGCCTAATCGAGCCAAGGTCGATCCAGAGCGCCTCGGGCGCTCCAGAGGGTCGACTACGGCCGAGCACCCAGACGGCGCGGCTATCGTCGAGCATGTAGCGGAGGCGTTCGACCGGGTTGGCTGGATCGAGCGGCAGGTAGGCCGCACCGGTCTCCAAGACGCCGAGGATCGCCGCCACCAACTCCGGACTGCGGTCGAGCCACACCGCGACGAGGCTCTCCGGTCCCACGCCGCGTCGCTGGAGTTCAGCGGCGATGCTCCGGGCCCGCGCATCAAGCTCCGCCACGGTCCACTGAGTCTCTCCGTCTCGCAGCGCGATCGCCGTAGGTGTCGCCGCCACGCGGGCACGCCAGAGATCGACGACCGTTCCAGCCGGCCAACTGCGCTGGGTCACATCGTCTGCATCCAGCAACCGGGCACGCTCCGCGCGCGACAGCATCGGGAGCAGAGCCAGCGGCGCATCCGGTGCCGCCAACGCCGAGGTGAGAAGGGTCTGCCAGTGCTCCGCGAGCCGCGCCATCGTCTCAGGGCGGAAAAGGCGACGATCATAGGCGAGCGTACCCACGAGTTGGCCCTCACGGTCACTCAGGAAGACTTCAAGGTCGAAGCGCGCCGTCTGGTCGTCGTCCAGCCGTGCAACGGTCAGACCGGGCAGCGACAGCGCGCCGCCCGGGGCGTTCTGAAACGCCAACGCCACTTGGAACAGGGGATGCCGATTCGGCCGGCGCGTCGGCTTGAGTTCGTCGACGATCTGCTGGAAGGGAATCTCCCCGAATTCATGCGCCGCCAGCATCCGCTGCCGCACCGCGCGCACCAGAGTCCGGAAACCCGCCGTGCCGTCCACCGATGTCCGGACGACGAGCAGATTGACGAAGAATCCGATGAGGTTCTCGACCTCCGAAGGCGTACGGTTCGCGGAGGGCATACCCACCGCGATGTCGGTCTCACCCGTGTACCGCGCGAGCAGAGCGTGCAAACTCGCCGTCGCCACCATGGCCGGCGTGGCACCTTCGGTCTCCGCGAGGGCCCGGAGGGACTTCGTCAACGCGGGCGACCAGGCGAACGCCACGCGTCCGCCGTCAATCGGCCCCGCCACCGCCGGTCGGCGAAAGTCGGTGGGAAGTTCTGTCTCCGGCAGGCCCGCCAATTCCCGGCACCACCAGTCAAGACCCGCCTTCACTTGCTCCTTGCCGAGCCGCGCCCGCTGCCACGCGGCGTAGTCGCCGTAGCTAACCGGCAGCGGGGCCACGACCGGCGCGCGGCCCATGCACAGCGCCGCGTAACACTCCCCCAGTTCGCGCGCAAACACGCCGATCGACCAGCCGTCGCCGATGATGTGATGCAACGCGATGATCAGGATATGGCGCTCCGACGAACGGCGCAGCAGCACCGCCCGGAAGAGCGGTCCGCGCCGGAGATCGAACACGCGTTGCGTCTCTTCGGCCACACGACGCTTCACCGCGTCGTCGTCGATCACGTCTTCGGCCGTCAGGGCGAACGCCGCAACCGGACCGATACGCTGCTGGAGGGCTTCGCCCTCCACCGCGAACGTGGTCCGCAACACCGCGTGGCGATCCACGACCGCCCCAATCGCCCGCGATAGCGCGGGGACATCGAGACGGCCGTCGAGCGCGAGCGCCGCCGACATGTTCATCGCCGAGGACTCCGGCTCCATCTGCTGCAGCAGCCAGAGTCGCTCCTGCTGGAACGACGCGGGAACCGGCGCGCCTTCGGCGAGCCGCGGAATCGTGGTCTCCACGCGCTCGATCCCCTCGTCGGCCAATAACTGGGCGAGCAGAGCGAGTTCTTGATCAGCAGGGTCAGGCTTCATCACGTGGAATCGTGGCGGATCGCAAGGGTTCAGGAGTTCGTACCGCGCCGCTGGGCCAGCAACCGTGCGCGTTCTTCCGGACTCAGGGCTCGCACTTGAAGCCAGACCTGCGCCGTACGCCGCGCCCGGCCCGGTGCCGACTCGGCCGCCACCAATGCTTGGGCGATGCGCTCTGGCGTCGCGGTCTCAAAGAAGACGCGCAGCGGAAGCTCGATCTGGAACACTTGCCGGAGGCGCGCCAGCACCTGCGCGGCGAGCAAGGAGTGTCCACCGAGATCAAAGAAGTTGTCGTTCGCACCGACGCGCGCGACGCCAAGAATCTCCTGCATCGCTGCGGCAACGGCCTTCTCGATGTCATCACGGGGCGCCACAAACTCCGACGTGAGGGCGTCCGCTGCCGGAGCCGGCAGCGCGCGACGATCCAGCTTACCGTTCGGCGTAAGCGGCAGCTGCGTTAGCGTCACGAACGCCGCCGGGATCATGTAGTCCGGCAGGCGTTCGCGGAGCGCACCGCGAAGGGCCACGAGGTCGGGCAAGGGCTCCGCCACGAGGTAGGCGACCAGGCGTTTCTCACCCGGACGATCCTCACGCAGGGCCACCGCCGCGCCCGTCACACCCGGATGCTGTCGCAACGCGGCCTCAATCTCCGCGAGTTCAATGCGGAAGCCGCGCAGCTTGACCTGCTGGTCGATGCGACCGAGAAATTCGAGCTCGTCCGCTGCCGTCCGCCGGACGAGGTCACCCGTTGCATAGAGACGTGAACCGGGCGCACCCAACGGATCCGGCACGAAGCGTTCCGCCGTCAAGTCCGGGCGTCCAAGGTAGCCTCGCGCCAATCCTTCGCCGCCGATGAAGAGTTGCCCCGCCACACCCGCCGGGACGGGGTTGAAACCCGCATCGAGGATCCGGACGGTCGTGTGCGCAAGGGGCGCACCGACGAACGCGGCCTCGGCGGCCGCGGTGATGCGACGCGTCGTCGACCAGATCGTCGTTTCGGTGGGTCCGTAGAGGTTCCACAGGTCGCAGCCCCGTTCCAGCAGATCCGCCGCAAGGTCGCTGGGCATGGCTTCGCCTCCACACCACGCCTGCAGCCGCGTCTGCGGCCGCCAGTCCGCGGCGAGCAAGAGGCGCCAGGTTGCAGGCGTGGCTTGCAGGATCGTGGCGCCACTCCGCACCAGTGCCGCCGTCAGGCGCGTGGCATCCGCTGCGGTCTCTCGCGAAGCCACCGCCAGTCTCGCGCCCGTGACGAGCGGGAGAAAGAGCTCCAGACCGGCGATGTCGAACGAGAGGGTCGTAACCGCGAGGATCGTGTCCTTCTCCGAAAGTCCGGGCGATTCGGCGAAGTGACTAAGGAAGTTCGCCAACGCGCCGTGCGTGACCTGCACGCCTTTCGGTCGTCCCGTCGAGCCCGAGGTAAAGATGACGTAGGCCAGCTCGTCGGACCGACTGGGGTGAGCCGCAAACCGGACCGACGCCTTCGCGAGGGTCGAGGCCTCGGCGTCGAGCCGCACACACTGGACGCCAGCCGGAAACAACCCAGCGCGGTCCGCCTGGGCCGTCTCGGTGACGACCAGTCTTAGGCCGCTCTCTTCCTGCATCGCCTGGAGGCGCGCGAGCGGGAAACCCGGATCGAGCGGCACGTAGGCCGCGCCGGTCTGGAGAATCGCGAGCAACGCCACCACCATCTCGGGGGAGCGTTCGAGGCAGACTCCGACCAGTTGGCCGGGACCCGCGCCACGGGCCGCGAGGAGGTGCGCCAGCCGCGCGGCTCGCTCCTCGAGCTCGCCTCGCGTGAGGCCCGCCGCCTCCGCCCCGGAGGTTCCGCACGGGACGATCGCCGGAGCGTCCGGCGTGCGCTGGGCCTGTTCCGCCACCCTGAGGTGGACGGGGCGACGGTCCCATCCGGCGCGCGGGAGGAAATCACCCGCCATCGCGAGGCGACGAGCCTCATCGGCGGCCACGAGCGACAGGGCGCCCACCGGGCGATCCGCCTCCATCGCCAGCGTGGCGAGGATCTGCCGGAGGTGCTCAGCCACGGCCCGAATGGTTCCCTCCGTAAAGCGGTCGACCGCGTAATCCAAACGCAGTACCAAGTGTTCGCCGGGCTCCGCGTACACCGTAAGCGGGAAATGGGTCTGCTCGTGCGCGGAGATCCGCCCGAAGCGCAATCCTTCGGCTGCTCCCTCCTCTGCCGCCCCAAGGGGATAGTTCTCGAACACCAACGCCGTCTCGAAGAGCGCGCGACCGCGCGGTAGACCGCTCCAGCCAAGCACATCGACCAAGCGACTGGACTGATGGGCGCGGAGCCCGACACTGTCGTCCTGCAGGCGGCGCAGCCATGCACGCACGGATGCGTGCGAGGCCGCAGGCACGCGGATCGGCAGGGTGTTGATGAAGAGGCCGACAATCCCGTCGACGCCCGGGAGGTCTTCCGGTCGACCGGACACCACTACGCCGATCACCGCTTCATCGACACCCAGATGACGACCCAGGACGAGACCCCAGGCCGCCTGAACACAGGTGCTGAGCGTCAGGCCACTCTGACGCGCGAACCGCAGGAGCGCAGCGTGCTCCGCTCCTTGAAGCACGACCTTCGCGGAAGCATGGGTGACGCCGCTGGCGGCCGGAGCCACCGGTGGCTCGCCCAGGCGCAACGGCGGGGCCTCCGTCACCCCCGCGAGGTAGCGACGCCAGAAGCTCTCTGCGGCTGCGGGCTCGCGACGCGCTAGCCACGCCACAAAGTCGCGGTACGAGGCACCGGCAGGCAAAGCCCGGCGCGACCACGCGAGCTTGAGGTCGCGGAGCAACAGCGGCAGCGACCAACCATCGAGGAGAAGGTGATGGTGCGTGAAAACGAGGCGACCGGTCGTGGCTCCGAAGCGGCACCACGCTACTCGCCATAGCGGAGCGCGGGACAGATCGAATCCGCGCCGGCGATCCTCGTCGAGCCACGCGGTCCAAGCGGACTCGCGCTCGGCCGCAGGGCGGCCGCTCCAATCCGAGGTCGTCCAGTCGAGGTCGAGCGCCGAAGCTACCACTTGTCGTGGCGCAGGGAGGCCCTCCCACGCGAAGGCCACGCGGAGGATCGAGTGTCGACGCATCACCTCCTGCCACGCCGCCCGCAGGCGCGATTCGTCCATTTCTCCGGCGATTTCGATGACCAGCTGCTGCGTGTAAACGCCCGCGACCCCTTCATGGAGCGCATGCACGAGCATGCCCTCCTGCAGGGGCGAAAGCGTCCAGACATCCTCCACCTCGCCGCGCTCGGCGACGAGCGTGGCAATCTGGGGCCGATCCAGCCGAGCTAACGGGAAGTCGGAAGGAGCCGGGCTCCAACGAGCCGTCGCACCGTCCGCCAGCTGCGCGGCCAGCGTGCTCAATTCCTGCAGCATCCGGGCAAGGAGACGTTCGAGGGTCGCACGCCGGTGTCGCCGGGTGCCAAAAAAGCACTCGATGCGCAGACCCTCGTGGCCCACCGCCGCCGTGAAATCCAGAGCATGAGCGCGGGGGCTGTCGGGCGAATGATCCGGCCCAATCGGCTCCGCGGCGGGCGCGAACGGACCCTCCGACTCCAGCGCGAGGTCGAGGCGACCAAGATAGTTGAAGCTGATCTCCGCGGTGGCCGCCAATGCGTTCCCGCCCGCGCCATGACGCAGCCAACCGTACGCTGGACCGTGCGCTGTCGCCGCTCGCACCCGTTCCTTCACGTCCGCCAAACGCTCCGAGGACGTGGCATCCGCTGCCGTCTCCAGCGTGACCGGGTACAAGGCGGTGAACCAACCCACGGTGCGCGAGACATCAATCGTCTCACCGAGGGCATCGCGTCCATGCGACTCGAGGTTCACCCGCACCGCCGGGCGACCGGTCCATTCCTGCACCGCCGCCAGCAACGCGGAGAGCAGCATCTCGTCGATGCGACTGCGCGCACGCACGCCGGAGCGCTCGACCAGGCGCATGGTCTCAGCGCGCGGAAGCGTCACGGACACCGACGAGGCATCCGCTTCGCGATTATCCGCTACATCTTCCGTGAGATCGCTTGGCAACGTCCCCGGGACTCGCGCCGCCTCACTCCGCCAGAACTCTCGCGCCGCCGAAAAGTCCCGCCGCGCGCCCGCCGCCGCCCAAGCGGGGAACGGTACCGCGACCGGCGGCACCGCCTCACCGAGGAGCGCAGAGGCGACATCGGCGAAGAGGATGCGCCACGAGACGGCATCGACCACAAGGTGGTGCGCGACCGCGATGAGGCGACCACGTTCGCCGGCGGATCCCTGAATCCAGCAGGCTCGGACCACGGGCCCGGAGTCAAGGTGGAGCGAGCGCTGCAACGCCGCCGCTTCGCGGGCCATCGCCGCCGCCATGGCAACCGGCCCCGCGACCGGGACCTTCACCTCGACCAAATCGGGAATCGCGCCTGCCCCCTCGACGAGTCGCTGGCGCCAGCCGCCACCCGTGCGTTCGAAACGCAGCCGGAAGGCCGCATGACGCGAGAGCACCGCACGCCAGGCGTCGCGCAGGGCCGCGAAACCCACCTCCGGCCGCGTGGTCACCGCCACCGCCTGATTCCAGTATCCCGGCGTCGGGGCCCCGAGCGCGAAGAACTCACGCTGGATCGGCGTCAACGGAACATCCGCGGCATCGTACTGGAGGTCAGCCGTCGCCGCACTCAGCGGGCGCACCAGCGCTGCCAGACCAGCGAGCGTCGGACTGATGAACACGTCACCGGCCCCGAGCCGCCAGCCTGCCTGCGCCAGCAGCGACACCAGCCGGAGACTGAGAATGGAATCGCCACCCGCGGCGAAGAAATTGTCCTCGAGGAACGCCTCGCGCACCGCGAGCGTGCGACACCAAGCCTGAGCCACGGCGCGTTCCGCCTCGCTCCGCGGAGCGGTCCGCTCTCCGCGCCCGGTGATTGCCTCGGCCTCGGGCACGGGCAGCGCCCGGCGATCCAACTTGCCGCCAGGAGTCAGCGGCAGGCGATCGAGGCGAATCACCCGCGCCGGGATGAGCACATCCGGGAGCACGGACCGTAGCGCCGCCAGCGCCTCGGCCTCCGCAAAGGTCGCACTCGCGACGACGTAGGCCACAATCTGCCGCGCACCGCTCGCACCCTCACGCACCGCGGCTGCCGCCGAGGCGACGCCGGGAAGGGACGCGAGACGCGACTCAAGCTCGCCGAGTTCAACACGCTGGCCACGGATCTTGATCTGACCGTCACGCCGGCCGACGAAGTAGAGGCGTCCATCCTCGCCTCGCCGGGCGAGATCACCGGTGCGATACAGTCGCGCTCCGGGTACCGGAGAGAAGGGATGCGGGATGAAGCGCTCCGCCGTCAACGCCGCCTGCCCAAGATAGCCACGCGCAAGCAGCACTCCGCCGATGCACAGTTCGCCCGCAACTCCAGGCAAGACCGGCTCGAGATCGGGATCCAACAGGTAGACCTCGGCATTGGCCACCGGCGTGCCCAGCGATACCTCACCCTTCGAATCACAACGCTCAAAGGTGGCATCGATCGTCGCCTCGGTGGGACCGTAAAGGTTGATCAGCGCCACCTCAGGCAGCGCGGTCAGGAATCGATCACGCGTCGACGAGCGCAGCGCCTCGCCGCCACTGAACACACGCCGCAACGGCGACACCCCAGCGCGCACCGCTTCCTCGATGAAGAAGTCGAGGACCGATGGGACCAACTGCAGCACCGTAACGCCATGCAAGCGCACCGCCTCCGCGAGGTAGGCCGGATCATGCTGACCACCTGGTCGCGCCATCACGAGGCGAGCCCCCGCCAGCAGGGGTGCCCAGAATTCCCAGACCGACGCATCGAAGCTGACCGGTGTCTTTTGCAGGACCGCATCGGCCGCCGACAGCGGGAACGTCGCCTGCATCCACGCCATGTGGTTGACGATCGCCGCATGCGACACCGCGACCCCCTTGGGTCGACCCGTCGAACCCGAGGTGAAGATCACATAGGCCAGCTGGTCCGGACTGATTTCAACGACGGGACTCGTCGCGGCCTCACGCATCATCTCCCGCCACGCGCTCCGCCACTCCACGGCACCGGGTGCCAGAGCATCCGTCTCCGCCAGCACCAGCCGAGCCGCGCTGTCCGACAGCATCTCGGCGACCCGGCCTGCCGGGTAGGCAGGATCGATCGGCACATAGGCCGCGCCAGCCTTCATCACACCCAGCAAGGCGACAACCAGATCGGTGGACCGCTCCAATGCGACCGCGACGCGATCGTCGCGACCCACGCCACGACGACGCAGCCAGTGCGCCACCTGATTGGCGCGGCGCTCGAGCTCCGCGTAATCCAGTGTCTCGTGCTCCGAAACCACGGCGGGAGCCTGCGGCGTTCGCGCCACCTGTGCGCTGATCAGCGCGGCGAGGGAGCGACCCTCCTCCACGAAATCCACTGACTCGCCGGCCGCGTCCAGCAGCGTTGCGACCCGCTGCGGGGCGGGAAGCAAGGACAGGGAGCGCCACGGGGAAGTCGGGGTCTCCGCAATCGCCTCCAGCACCCGGCTGAAGAGGGCCGGAATGGCCTCGATCAGGCGGGCGTCGAGCGCCTCACCCGAACAGGCCGCCACGCCACCCAGGGAACCGTCCTTTGGATCGACACCGAAGTTGACCGCGATCGTGAAGTTAGTCTCCTCGCGGGCCCGCGTTCCTAGCCGCTCCAAGGCGCTCAGACCGCCGAGCGCATCATAGACGTGGAAGTGGACGAAGTTGAAGTCGGTCGCAAAGAGCGGAGCTCCGCCCTGGCGCTTCTGAATCTCCGCCAGCGGCAGCCTTCGATGCGGGAGCAGCGCCGTTTCCGCCGCGAAGACAGACCGGACGAGGTCCGCCCAGGTGGTCGCTTCATCGAGCCGCGCCCGGAAAGGAACGGTGTTCAGGAAGAGACCCGCAATGCGCTCCGCCCCCGCCACCTCCGGACGCCCGTTCGTAACTAGGCCGGTGACCACGTCGTGGCTGCCGCCAAGAGCCGCGAGGACGCGGGCATGAGCCGTGAGCAGGACCGACTTCAGCGGCACGCCCAAGCCCTCCGCCACGCGCGTGAGCGACGCCGACAAAGCCGACGGAATCACCAGCGGTCGCTGCACCATTCCCGCGCGCGATGCGCTGCCCGGGCCGGGACGGGGCAAGTCGAGAAGTTCGGCTCCCTCCAGCGTCTGCTCCCAGAAGTGGCGTGTCGTCGCATCCGCGAGCGCCCCGCGCTCAAGCGCGACATAGTCGCGATAGCCAACCGGGATCGCCGGCAGAGCCGGCGGGGCGTCCCCCTTTCCAATTCGCGCCAAGTAGTGTTGGAACAGCTCCGTCAGCAACGAGGCGAGCGTCCATCCGTCGACGATCGCGTGGTGCAGGGCCAGCGTGAATTGAAACTCATCCGGGCCGCGACCGTGCACATAAGCCCGCACGAGGGGCGGACGGCTCCAATCAAACGCGCGCTGAGCCTCATCGTGCACGAAGCGGTCGAGCCACTCTTCCTGCGCCACCGCAGAAAGGTGCGCGAGATCACCACTGACCAGCGGCCAGCGAGCCTGGCTATGGACCAGTTGCAACGGCTCCGCGAACGTCGCGAGATCAAACGAGGTTCGGAGAACCGCATGACGCTGTACGAGCGCATCGAGTTCCAGCTGCAGAGCTCCGAGATCCAACGGACCGCGGAGGTGGTGGCTGAAGACGTCGTGGTACAAGGCCCCCCCCGCATCCGACTGGCTATGAAAGAGCATGCCCGCCTGCAGGCGGGTCACCGGATACGCATCTTCGATTCCACCCGGAAGTCGCGCTCGATCGCCCGCGCTAAGCAGCGCGAACGGCGCCAGCGACTCCACGCCCGGCGCCGCCGAAACAACCGATGCCGCGTTGCCCACGGCGGTGGTCGGAGCCATCGACCCTGTCGTGGCGGAGTGACCGTCCGCGCGGGCCGTCTCCGGCTCCGCGGCCAAGGCGGCAATGGTCTGCTTTTCAAACAGGTCCTGCAGCGAGAACTCGATCCCGCGCTCCCGCGCCCGCGAGCACACGGTGATGCCCATGATCGAATCGCCGCCGAGCGCGAAGTAGCTCGCAGTCACGCCGACGCGGTCGACCCCCAGCGTGGTCGACCAAATCTCGGCGAGGATACGTTCGCGCTCCGTGCGCGGCTCGACGTGCTCCGCCGAAACATCCGCCAGCAGGCCAGACGGTTCCGGCAAGGCCCGGCGATCAATCTTCCCATTCGCGGTCAGCGGAAAGGAATCGAGCACGACGAGGGCCGAGGGCACCATGTACTCAGGCAATCGCGTGAGGAGATGGTCTCGCATCACGTCAACGGTCAGACGCTCTTCACCTCGCGGGACGACATACGCTACCAAGCGCTTCTCGGCCCCCGGCGAATCTGCGCGAGCGAGGACAACGGCCTCGCGGACGTCGGGGTGCATCAGGAGCACATTCTCGATCTCTCCCAGCTCGATGCGGAACCCACGGATCTTCACTTGGTCATCGATGCGCCCAAGGTAGTCGAGGTCACCGTCGGCGAGGCGCCGTGCGAGATCGCCCGAGCGGTACAGCTTGCCGTTTGCCGAGACGCCGTGCGGATCTGGCACGAAGCGCTGCGCCGTGAGCTCCGGGCGGTTGAGGTAACCGACCGCGAGGCTGACGCCGGCAACGTTGAGTTCGCCCGGCACGCCGATCGGACACAGGTGGCCGCGCGTGTCGAGCACGAGCAGGGGCGTGTCGATGATTGGTTTTCCAATCAAGCTGCCGCGGCCTTCATATGCATCAGCCTGTCGCAGGGGACGGTAGGTGGTGAAGACCGTGGTCTCGGTGATTCCGTACATGTTCACCAGCTGGGGCTGGGTGTCGCCATGACGCTCAAACCACGAACGCAGGCTCGCGAATTCCAAGGCCTCCCCGCCGAAAATCACATAGCGGAGCGAAAGGGCGCGCGCATCGGGGACCTGCTCTTCCACTTTCATCAACTGCCGGAAGGCAGAAGGAGTCTGATTCAGGATTGTGACTCGCTCACGGATGAGGAGATCGCAGAAGGCCGCGGGCTCGCGACTGGTGAAGTACGGGACCACCACGAGACGGCCACCGTAGAGCAGCGCACCCCAGATTTCCCAGACCGAGAAGTCGAACGCGGCCGAGTGAAAGAAGGTCCACACGTCCCTCGGATTGAAGTCGTACCAGACCTCCGTAGCCGTGAAGAGCCGGAGCACGTTGCGGTGCGTGACGATGCAACCCTTGGGGCGCCCCGTGGAGCCGGAGGTGTAGATGACGTAAGCCGGATCCTCCGGCGAATTCACCACCGGCAGCGGCGAGCAGTCTTCCCCCTCCGCCGGATGGAGACAGCTCGCATCGAGCTCGAGCCGCATCACCATTGGATTGCTCAGTCGCGACGAGAGCTCACTCGAGGTGATGATCACCGGAATGGCGCTGTCCTCGATCGTGTAGTCGAGACGATCATCCGGGTAAATCGGATCGAGCGGCAGGTACGCACCTCCGGCCTTGAGGATTCCGAGGAGGCCGACCAGCAGCGGAGCATCGCGCTCAAGAAACAGACCCACCAAGGTCCCGCGCTGCACTCCGAAGCCGCGCAGGCGATGCGCGATCGCGTTCGCCGCCCGATCGAGTTCGGCGTAGGTCAGCGTTCCCGACTCCGAGGAAAGCGCGATGCCGTCCGGAGTCGTCGCCGCTTGACGCACGAACCAAGCGTGCAGGCTGCCGTCGCGCAGGTCCTCCACGGGGGCTGGCGGCGTCGAAGCCGCCAGCAGGGCCGCGCGCTCTGCGCCCGCGACCAGTTCAATCTGACCCAGTTGGATCCCGGGGCGCCCCAGCGAAAGCAGCGCTTGGCGGATATGACCCAGTAGGCGCAGCACCGTTTCCCGGTCGAAGCGCGCCGTGTCGAACGAGGTCCGCAGGGTCAGCTTCGGCCCCGGTAGCACGTCGATGGTGAGCGGGTAGCTCGTTTGCTCGACGAAGTGCACCTGCCGCGGCTCAAGATCGCCGAAGCGATGCGAAAGAGCCGAATCAACCGGGTAGTTGATGAAGACAAAGAGGCTCTCAAACAGCTGCTGCCCGCGCGGCACCGAGCTCCAGCCCTGAATGTCGCTCAGCGCGGCATGGCCGTGCTCCTGCAGCGCCACCTGGCGGTCCTGCAGCGCCCGCAGCCACGGCCCCGCTTCCGCATCGTCGGTCACCGTGACGCGGAGCGGGAGCGTATTGATAAAGAGACCAACGATGTTCTCTACCCCGGCCAGATCCGCTGGTCGGCCCGACACCGTGACCCCGAAGACCACATCCTCGGTGCTCGCGTAGCGGCTGAGCACCAGCGCGTAGGCCCCTTGAGAGAGCGTGTTCAGCGTCACCTGATGATCACGGGCGATCTGCTGCAGGCGCGCGGTGTCGGCTTCGTCGATCGCAAAGTCGATGACTTCGTGGACCTTTCCGGCCGGGCCCGGTTTGTCCACCGTCAGCGGAGTCGGGACCGAGAAGCCACGCAGTTGGTCGCGCCAGAACTGTTCGTCGCGCGAGGCATCGCGCTTCTGCAGCCACTGCAAGTAGGCACCGAAGGGGCGCGCCGGAGGAAGAGCCGGAGAGCGGCCGGTGCTAAACGCCCCGTACGCCACGCCGAACTCGCGCAGCAGGAGCGGCAGCGACCAGCCGTCGAGGAGAAGATGATGATGACTCCAGACGAGCTGCCACACGGTCTCCGAGAGCCGGAGAGTAGCGAGTCGCATCAGAGGAGCGCGGTTGGGCTCAAAGCCACGCTTACGGTCGTCCGCGAGGAAGTCTTTGAGCTTCTCCGCCTGCTGCGCCGGGGTGAACTCCCGCCAGTCCTCCTTGCGCCACGGCATCTCGAGGGTCCGGTGCACCACCTGCACCGGCTCGCGCTGGCCCTTCCAGACAAACGCCGTCCGCAGGATCGGGTGTCGCGAAACGAGCAGGCGCCAGGTCTCCGCAAATGCGGCCTCATCGAAGCGGCCATGCAGCTCGCAGGTCAGCTGCTCGAAGTACACTGCTTCGCTCGGTTCGAAGAGGGTATGGAACAACAGGCCCTTCTGTAGCGGGCTGAGCGGAAAAATCTCTTCGATGGACGCGGCCTTGCTCATGGAATGAAAAATGGGTCAGCGCGGATCAGGATCCGCGAGGTCAGCAAGCAGCGCATCAAGTTCGCTCGCCTCCAGCTGGACGTGGGTGAAATCGGACGGGGTCGGTGCGCCCGAATCCGTCGACAGGCAGTGGGCCAAGAGCGACCGTACCTGAGCGACAAAGCGCTCCGCGAGTCGCTCGATGGTCAGCCGGGAGTGAACCCGGTTGCTAAAGAGCCAGTGAATGCGCAGGCGGCCCTCGGTCACGAGAGCGTTGATGTCGACGAGGTGGACGCGGTAGCCACGCGGACTCAGGTCCGGTCCCACGGGGAGATCCATCAGACCGAAGGGTGCATCCGGCCCGAGCGTGTGGTCCGTCTGGCCGAGGTAGTTAAAGCAGAGCTCCGCCGACGGCAGCGCCGCGAGCTCGGTCCGCACCGCCGGGTCAGCATGGAGTCGGGAGAGCAGACCGAATCCCGTCCCATGATGCGGCACCGCCCGCAGGCTCTCCTTCACTGCAATGAGCTGCTCGCGCGGGCCCGCTGCAGTCGGCAGCTCCAGGCGGAAGGGATAGAGACTGGTGAACCAGCCCACGGTGCGGGATACGTCGATCGTATCGCCCAAGGCCTCGCGCCCGTGATTCTCCAGCGAGATCACGCTCGCCGACCGGCCGGTCCACTCCGCGAGCGTCGAAGCCAGCGCAGTCAGAAGAACCTCGTCCGCACGCATCCGGTAGACCGCCGAGGCCTCGCGCAGAAGCGATCGAGTGGCCTCGGCATCCAGCTCGACGGAGACGCGCTCCATCGCGGCGACCGCGCGCGCGTCCGCCGAGACCGGCCGGTCGCGTGGCAGCTCTCCGCGAGCCCGCCCGACGGCGCGCCAGTACGCGAGCTCCGCGCCGCAGTCCGCGGTCTGCGCGCGCTGTCCGAGGGCTCGCGACCAGGAGGCAAAAGAGGCATTCGGGGCCGAGAGTCCGATCTCTCCTCCGGCCTCGGCCTGCGCACAGGCCGAGGCGAGGTCCGAGGCGAGGATACGCCACGACACTCCGTCCACGACCAGATGGTGAATCGTGAGGAAAAGCTTGGGTGACTCCCCACCCTGCCCGACGAAGTACGCGGCGCGCCAGAGGGGACCCTTCGCAAGATCGAGGCTCGCCTGCAGCTGCGTCGCGACTGCTTCGAGCGTCGCGAACGGATGGACCGCCAACTCCGGAGCCGGCGCCGCCTCCGCGTAGCGCTGCACCCACGCACCGTCCGCTCCGCGCTGGAACCGCAGTCGGAACGCGCCGTGCCGCTCCACCACCGCCGCAAGGGCGCGGGCGATTCGCTCGGGCGGTGGAGCCGTGCGCAGGTCGAGAACGATCGATTGGTTCCAATGATGCGCATCCGGCTGCTCCTGCGCGAAAAACCAATGCTGGATCGGCGTCAGCGGTACGTCCCCGCTTTCCGTGTCATCGCTGCCTCCCTGCTCCAGCCGCGTCGCTACCGCCGCCTGACCGCGGATCGTGGGAGACGCGAAGATCTGTCGCGGGGTCAGCGCATAGCCCGCCTGATGTGCCCGTGCGACGATCTGAAGACTGAGAATCGAGTCGCCCCCGAGTTCGAAAAAGTTGTCCTCCGGCCGGACCTCGGGAACGTGCAGGACCTCCCTCCAGATCGAGGCCAACAGCCGCTCGAGATCGCTCGCGAGCAGAGGCGCGTGGTCCGCAGTGTCCGTCTCCGTTGCCGCCTCGACCATCGTCGGCGGCGGTAGCGCGCGGCGGTCGACCTTGCCCGACGCATTCAGGGGCCACGCCGTCAGAACGATGACGTGTCGCGGGACAAAGTAATCGGGGAGCCGTTCCGCGAGATACGCCCGCAACCCCGTCGGCTCCGGGCTTTCGCCTTCCCGAGCGAGAGCATAGCCGACGAGGTACTTTCCGCCTCGGTCATCCGCCGCCGCGATGACCAGCGCGCCGGCCACGGCCGGATGCTGCGCGAGCACGGCTTCGATCTCGCCCGGCTCCACACGGAAGCCGCGGATCTTCACTTGATCATCCACGCGGCCGAGGAATTCAATGCGTCCATCCGGACGCACGCGACCAAGGTCGCCCGTTCGATAGGCTCGCGCTCCCGGGATCGTCGCCCGCGGATCCGGCACGAATCGCTCGGCCGTGAGATCGGGACGGCCGAGGTAGCCCCGCGCCACGCCCACGCCGCCGACCCAGATCTCACCGGGCACGCCGAGCGGCTGCAGCTCGCCTTCGTCATCCACCACGTACACCGTGAGGTTGGCAATCGGACGGCCGAGGGTGATGTCCTCCGCACCGGTCGCGATCTCCTCCATTGTCGCACACACGGAGGTCTCCGTGGGACCATACGCGTTGAAGAGAACGCGGCCTTCGGACCACGCGCGATAGAGTTCCGGACTCGCAGCCTCACCGGCCATGAGGAGCGTGTGCAGTCCCGGGAAATCTGTCGGACGGAGCGCCGCTAGCAGCGCCGGCGGGAGTGTAGCGTGATCGATGCGCGCGTCCCGCAACTGTCGCGCGAATTCCTCCGGCGCCGGCACGGTCTCGCGCGGCTCCAGCCAAAGCGCCGCTCCACCCGCAAGCGTCAGGAAGATCTCCGATACCGACGCGTCGAAGCTGATCGACGCAAACTGCAGCACACGCTGCCCGGGACGGACCCGCGTGATCGCCGCCTGCGTCTCCGCGAGATTCGCGAGGCCCGCATGCTCCACCAGCACGCCCTTCGGCCGACCGGTCGAGCCAGAGGTGTAGATGAGGTACGCGACGTCCTGCGGAGAAACAATCGGCAGCTCCTTTGGCTTCGGCCCGGCCCCTTCACGACCGAGTTCAGCATCGATTCGCCACTGGGCCGTGACCACGCCGGCCGGGACCCGGGCCGCGCCCACGGCATCGACGAGCAAGAGCACAGGCCGAGCGTCATCCAGCAGTCCCGCGATGCGCTCCCGCGCGTACTGGGGATCCACCGGCAGGAAGAACGCTCCCGCGCGCAGGACTCCGACCATCGCGACCACGAGCTCCGGGCTCTTGTCGAGACACAGCGCCACGGCCGCGCCGCGTTTCACGCCACGCCGCTGCAACTCCATCGCGACCCGACCGGCACGCTCCCAAAGGTCCGCGTAGCTCACTTCCCGGCCGGGCCCGAGCAACGCCGGCGCCACCGGGGCTCGTCGGACCTCACGCTCGACGAGCTGAAGGATCGTTTGCGCCTGGTACCCCGGCTGCGTGGCCTGACCGAACTCAAGCAGCGCCATCCTCTCCGCCGCCGCCAGCGGATCGAGATCCGCCAGCCGACTCGCCGTCGGCGCGGTCAGTCCGATTACGAGGCGCTGCCACTGCTCCAACAGGCGATCCATCGCATCCGGCGCGAAGCGGGCCGCATCGTAGGCGAGGCGGAGATTCAGCCGCTGTCCAGGGACCACTGCCGCGGTGAGGGGGAAGTTCGTCTGTTCGCGGGTCTGCAGTCCGGAAAAGCGCAGGCTCGACGGCACCTGCCGCAAGGCTTCGTCACCTGGATAGTTTTCGAAGACGAGGATCGACTCGAACAGTGACTGTCCGCGACCCACCTCACTCCAGGCCTGAATCGAAGCGAGGGGCGTGTGCTCAAATTGGCGGGCTTCTGCCTGCGCCTGCTGCAGCGCCTTCAGCCAAGGCAGCACCGCGGTTTCCGGCCGCACCGCCACCCGCAGGGGCAGCGTATTGATGAAGAGCCCGATCATCTCCTCAACCCCGGCCAGTTCCGCAGGCCGGCCGGCGACGGTCACCCCGAACACGATATCCCGTCCAAGCCCAAGGCGCTGCAGGAGCAACGCCCACGCGCCTTGGAAAAGGGTGTTGAGGGTCAGGCCCTGACTCCGCGCCCACGCGCGCAAGCTATCGCTCTCGGGCAGACTGAGAGCGCGCTCCGCCTCACCGGGGGCGCCCGCCAGCGGAGCGACGCGGGGACGCGGCAGGCGAAGATCCGGCGCGCCGGCGAAACCGATGAGTTGCCCCCGCCAGAACGCCTCCGCGGCGCCAAGATCCTGACGAGCGAGCCAATCGATGTAGTCGCGGTACGGGCGCACCGACGGCGGCCGCATCGCCGCGCCGCAGCGCGATTCGTAGTCCGCCAAGACGTCACGGAAGACGAGCGGCAGGCACCAGCCATCGAGCAGAATGTGATGATGGCTCCACAGCCAGCGCCAGCGGTCCGGAGCGGTGCGAACCAAGAGGAAGCGCATCAATGGCGCCTGTCCGAAATCAAAGCCCGTGATGCGATCCTCCGCCAGCAGAGTGGCCCACGACATCGACGGATCCGGTGGCGCGCCGCTTCCGGTCCAGTCGAGCTCGCGCCACGGCATCGACACCGTCGCCACGGTCTCCTGACGCGGCTCGGGGACGTCGCGCCAGTGGAAGCGTGAACGCAACCCGGGATGGCGTTCGAGCAACCCGTTCCAGGCCGCCCGGAATTCCGCGGGCCGCAGCGCTCCCTCCATCTCTCCCCACACTTGCTCGACGTACACGCCCGAGTCCGGCGCGTACACGCTCTGGAAGAGCATGCCGGACTGCATCGGGCTGAGGGAATAGACATCGCCGGTCGAGGAACCATCGGATGTTTGTGACCCCGATCCATCCGCCGCCGCGCCGGAGGTCGCCGCATCCGCGAGGGGCCGCGCCTGAGCGGCGAGCTCTGCGAGCGTTTCCGCAGCGAAGAGATCCTTCGCCGCAATTTTCCAGCCCGCCTTGGCCGCGAGGGAGACGACTTGAATCGTGAGGATCGAATCGCCGCCAAGCGCGAAGAAGTTATCTCCCGTGCCGACCGTCGGCACTCCGAGCACGCGGGACCATACTTCCGCCAGCGCTCGCTCCGCCGGACTCTCCGGAGCCTGATACTCTGCCGTCGCGGCCGCGCTCGCATCCGGAATCGGCAGGGCGCGGCGGTCCAGCTTGCCGTTGTCCGTCAACGGCAGCCGCTCGAGCATCACGAAGGCCGCCGGCACCATGTAGTCGGCCAGCCGCGTGCGGCACGCTTCCCGCGCCTCGGCTGCACTGACGACCGCGCCCGGTTCCGGGACGAGGTACGCGACCAGGCGGCGTTCACCCGGACGATCCTCGCGCGCCAGGACCACAGCGTCGCGGACGCCCGCCACGGCGGCGAGCACGCGCTCGATCTCGCCGAGTTCGATCCGGAAGCCGCGGATCTTGACCTGCTGGTCCATGCGCCCGAGGTACTCAAGGTCGCCATCCGCAAGCCAACGCGCCAAATCGCCAGAGCGATAGAGCCGTCCGGGACCAAATGGATTCCGCACGAAGCGCTCCGCCGTCAACTCCGCCCGGTTAAGATACCCGCGCGCCAAGCCGGCGCCACCGACGAGCAACTCGCCGGGCACGCCAACCGGGACCGGCTCCAGACGCTCATCAACGACATAAAGCGTTAGATCCGGTATCCGTTCTCCGATTACACTTCCCCGGCCACTAAGCGCGTCCGCCCGACGAATCCAGCGGTACGTCACGTGCACGGTCGTCTCGGTGATCCCGTACATGTTGATCATGCGCGGACACGCGTCGCCGTGCCGATCGAACCAAGGGAGTAGTGAGCGCGGCTCCAACGCCTCGCCACCGAAGATGACCGTCCGCAACGCCAGGGCGCTCGTCGGTCGCAGCTCGTCCACCGCCTGAAGCTGGCGGAATGCCGAAGGGGTCTGGTTCAGCACCGTCACCCGCTCCGCCTGCAAGAGGTCGTGAAACGCCTCGGGCGAACGGCTTACCTCGTGACGCACCACGACGAGTCGACCGCCGTAGAGCAACGCTCCCCAGATTTCCCAGACCGAAAAATCGAAGGCGTAGGAGTGGAACAGTGTCCACACGTCATCCTCATCAAAGCCGTACCACGGCTCGGTCGCGAGCATCAGCCGGACCACGTTGGCGTGGGTGACCACACAACCCTTGGGGCGCCCCGTCGAGCCCGAGGTGTAGATGACGTACGCCGCATCCTCCGGCCCCGCCGCTTCGGGCGTCGTTTCGCATGGCACGGAATCCTCGGACGCCACCAGGCTGGCCAGCTCAAGGCGACACGGATGCGGCAGCGCGAGGTCGGTGCCATGCACGATGACCGCCGCGACCTGCGCGTCGCCGAGCATATACTGCAGGCGATCGATCGGGTACGCGGGGTCCAGGGGCAAATAAGCCGCTCCGGCCCGCAGAATGCCGAGAATACCGATCACCAACTCCGCCGAACGGACGCTGCAAAGTCCAACTAACGCACCGCGCGTGACTCCCGCCGCGCGCAACCGTTGGCCGACTCGGTCCGCCTGCGCAAGGGCTTCGGCGTAAGTGACCGAGACCGCTCCATCGGTCAGCGCGATGCGATCGGGTGTAAGCGCCGCCTGCCGCGAGAACCAGCTCCAGAGAGTATCGGGCGACGTGAAATCGCGCACGGCTCCGCCCCCGACCGCCAGGACGGCGGCCCGCCCCGCTGAGTCGAGCAATGGCAACGCCGCGACTGGCTGCTCCGGTTGCGCAAGCGCCGCGCCAAGCAGCACCTCGTAAGCATCGGCGAGCCGGGCGATCGTTTCCGGGGCAAACAGATCCGTGCAATACTCCCACCGGGCCATCCAGCCGTCGGCTGATTCCTCCAACGCGAGCGTCAGATCCACCTTCGCCGTGCCGGTATCGACCTCGATGACCTCGGCCTGCAGACCCGGAAGATCAAGCGCTTGGCGCGGCGCATTCTGCACCGTGAAGTAAACCTGAAAGAGCGGCGTGCGACTGCGGTCGCGGGTGGGCTGCACCGCATCCACCACCTGATCAAACGGAGTCTGCTCGCGACCGAAGGCCTCCACGCACTCCGCCTTCATGCGAGCCACCCAATCGGCGAAGGTCAGCGAACCCTCAAGACGCGCGCGGAGTACGAGCGTGTTGACCAGAAAACCGATCAGTGATTCCGCCTCAGATCGCAGGCGACCCGCAACCGGAGTGCCGATGAGCAACTCGGACTGACGCGACCACCGCGAGAGCAGCACCGCGTAGGCGCTGAGGAGCACCATGAACGGTGTCGCACCGGTCCGACGGCAGACCGAGGCCAGCGGGGCGGTCACGCTCTTGGCCAGAGTGCGGAGCAGCAGAGCGCCACGGTAGCTCTGCTCCGGAGGCCGCACCCGATCAGTCGGGAGCTCCAGTGCGGTCGGCGCGCTGCGAAGATGTTCACCCCAGGCCGCCAGCGCCGCGGTCGCCGCCGGAGAGGCGAGTTCTTCGCGCTGCCAATCGGTGTAATCGGGCAGCTGGATCGGCAACTCTGGCAGCACGTTTTCCAGCGCTTGGCCTGCGACTCGCGCTCGGTAGAGCGACGTGAGCTCGTCCACGAGCACCCCGAGGGACCAACCGTCGGCGATAATGTGGTGCAGGGTCACCAGCAGCACGTGAACGTCGGCGCCAGTGCCACAGCGGATGAGTTGTGCGCGCCACAGCGGCCCACGCGCGAGGTCGAACGGCGCACGTGCAGCCTCGCCGAGACGAGCGGACACATCGGACTCGGCCACACCGGCCAGCGACTCAAGCACCACCCGCGGTTCGTCGTGCACCACCTGCACGGGTTCGCCCGCTTCGACCGCGAAGGTCGTGCGCAACGCGTCATGCCGTACTTCGATCATGCGGAGGACATCGGCGAGCGCGCCGGTGTCGAGACGCCCGCGCAGCCGCACCGCCACCGGAATGTGGTACACCGCGTTACCGGGTTCGAAGCGGTCGAGGAACCACAGCCGACGCTGCGCATGGGAGATCGGAGCAACGTAGGCGTTCATCCGCGGCGTCCTCCGGTCATGGGCGTCGCTGACGCAATTTCGCCATCCGCGCCGATGGCCACCGTCCGGCGCTCGCGGTTCGTCCGTCGCAGGCTCCCGGTCGCAGCCGGAGCGGCCGCGCGTGCGCGCTCAGCTCGAAGAGCCGCCGCGAGAGCCTCGGCCGTCGAGTGCTCGAAGAGCACCCGCAGCGGCAGGGTCACTCCGGCACGCTCCCGCAATCGCGTGATCACCCGCGTGGCCACGAGCGAATGTCCTCCGACCTCGAAGAAATCGTCCGTCATGCCTAAGTCGTCGCGACCAAGCACCTCACGCCAGAGGGCAAGGATGGTCTCCTCGTCGGTGTCACGCGGCGCCACGCGCTCCACTGCCCGCTCTAATTGCGGCGCGGGCAGCGCGCGACGATCGACCTTACCCGCCGGCGAAAGCGGTAGTTCCTCAAGAAAGACCCACGCCGTCGGCACCATGTAATCGGGCAAACGCTGTCCCAGCCACGCACGCAACGCCGCCGCGCTCGGCTTGGCGTGACGAGCGACGACATAGGCAACGATGCGGGCGCCCGCCGGCGGGTCCTGCCGCAGCGTACAGACCGCGTCGGCCACGTCTGCATGATCGCGGAGCGCAGCGTCGATCTCGCCCAACTCAATGCGCAGACCACGCAACTTGATCTGGAAATCAATCCGGCCGAGATACTCGATTTCTCCGTCAGGACGCCACCGTCCGAGGTCACCGGTGCGATACAGGCGAGCCCCCGGAACGCGCGGGGCGGGATCCGGTACCCAGCGCTCCGCGGTCAGCGCCGGCTGACCGTGATAGCCGCGGCCAAGTCCCACCCCACCGAGGTAGACCTCACCGGGGACGCCCACCGGCACGGGGCGGAGGTGCGCATCCAGCACGTGTAGCTCAAGATTGGCGATCGGTCCGCCGATCGGGACGGGGCCCGTGTCGCCGGTCCGGCACGCATGCCAGCTGACATCCACGGCCGCCTCGGTCGGACCGTAGAGATTATGCACGGCAGCAGCGGGCAGCTTACCGTGCGCCATGACCACGAGATCGCGAGGCAGTTCCTCGCCGGAACACACGATTTGCCGCACGGACACGCAACGCTCCACTCCAGCGCTCTCGAGGAAGGCACGCAGCATCGACGGCACGAAGTGCAGCGTGGTGACCCGCTGCGTGACGATCAGTTCGATGAGTTGCGCCGGATCCTTGTGCACGCCGGGATCCGCCACCACGAGCGTTGCGCCGGTCATCAGCGGCCAGAAGAATTCCCAGACCGACACATCGAAACTGTACGGCGTCTTCTGGAGAACGCGGTCTTCCGAGGTGAGCGGCAGCGCCGCCTGCATCCACTGCAGGCGGTTCAGGATCGCGACGTGCGAATTGACCGCTCCCTTGGGGCGTCCCGTCGAGCCCGAGGTATAGATCATGTACGCGGCCCCGAGGCTCGCGATCGGCGGCACGCGCAGGGCTGGAGTGGCGGGCGCGAAGAGCGATTCCTCCATGCGAAGCGTCCGCTCCGGCGGTACGCTCAGACGCGCCGCGAGCGCCTCGGTCGTCACGACCAAGACCGGCGCGGCGTCGGCCAGCATGTAGGTCAAACGCTCCGCGGGATAATCGGGATCCAGCGGCACATACGCACCGCCCGCGCGGAGCACGGCGTGCAAAGTGAGTACCAGCTCCGAGGAGCGTTCCAGGCAAACTGCCACCCGCGACTCCGGACCGACCCCGTGGGCCTGCAGCCGGGCCGCGAGGGCATCAGCGCGGCGATTGAACTCGCCGTAGGTCAACCGACCGGTGCTCGACACCACAGCGGATGAGTCGGGGCTAATCGAGCGCGGCTGCTCGTGGATCCACGGCGCAGCCGGGAACGCGACTTCACGATGGCTCCACCGCGATTGGGCGACGAGCTCCTCCGCGGCCAGCAGCGGCAGTTCGGACAGGCGTGCCTGGGGCCGCGCGACGGCCGCCTCAAGGAGGGTCCGGAGATGGCCGAGCAGCCGACGCAAGGTGTCTTCCTCGTAAAGCTCGGTGCGGTACTCCGCGATCCAAAGCAACTCGCCGTCCACTTCCTCCGCGAGCAGGGTCACGTCGAACTTCGCCGTGCGGTTCGCCAGGGGCACCGGCACGATTTCGAGTCCCGCCAACCGCGCCGAGGCAGGGGGCGTATTCAGGAGGACGAAGAGGGTCTGGAAGATCGGGGTGCGGCTCAGATCGCGCACCGGCGCGACCGCGTCGATCAGCGATTCGAAGGGCGTATCCTGATGCGCATAGCCGGTCAGACACGACTGCTTCACGCGTTCCATCAGGGCACCGAACGTCGGATCGCCCTGCAAATTCACGCGCGTAGGCAGCAGGTTGACGAAGAATCCGGCCATCGTCTCGAATTCCGGACGCGGACGGTTCGCGACGGAGGTGCCCAGCACGAGATCATCTTGTCGAGAGTGGCGCGCCAAGACCGCCGCGTAGCCCGCGAGCAGGGCCATGAAGAGCGTCGCGCCTTCGCGTTGGGCGAGCTGAGTCAGACCCGCGGTGAGGGACTTCGGCCAGCGGCAGCGATACTCTCGGCCGACACCATCAAGCACGCGCGGCCGCGGTCGGTCTGCTGGGATCTCGGCGGCCACACCGCCAGCGAGATGAGAACGCCAGAAGTCGAGCGAGGCCTGGAGTCGCGCATCCGAAAGCCGCCGGCGCTGCCACTGGGCGAAATCGGCATAGTGCGCCGTGAGGGTCGGCAGCTGGGGTTCCGCTCCCGCGACGCGTGCGGCGTAGCACGCAGTGAGTTCGCGGGTGATCAGATTGATCGTCCACCCATCGGCGACGATATGATGCACCACCACAACGAGGAGGTGATCATTGTCCGCGAGCTGGATCAGCCGAGCGCGCAGCACCGATCCATGAGCAAGGTCGAACGGCGCGATCGCCGTCTCTTGAGCGAGGGCCCGCGCGCGGTCCTCGCGCTCAACGACGGGATGAGACCGCAGATCGTCGCACTGCAGCGCGAACCGAACATCATCCGCCGGGAGAATGTCCTGGAAAGGCTCGCCGTCGCGCACCGGGAAGCGCGTGCGCAACGCCTCATGCCGACGCACGAGGTCGGCGAGGCTCTGCTCAAGTGCCGTGGGCACACAGATCCCGCGCAGCCGGATCGCAGCGGGGACGTGATAGGTCGAACGACCGGGCTCGAGCTGCTCAATGAACCAAAGGCGGCGCTGACCTAGAGAGAGCGGCAGCGGACCCGTCTCGCGCGCCGGCAAAGGCGCGGCGGAGGCATCCGCCAGCGCAAGTGCCGCCACCGCCCCACCCTTCGACGCCGGCGCCATGCGCGCCGCGATCGCCGCGATGGTCGGGCCTTCGAAGACGGCGCGCAGCGAGAGCTCGACCCCCAGTTCAGTGCGCAGACGGGCGATAAGCTGCATCGCGAGCAGCGAGTGTCCCCCAACCTCAAAGAAGTTCTCCTCGACGCCCACCTGCGGCCGCTGCAGTAGCTCGCACCAGATAGCGGCGACGCGGGCCTCCGCCGGCGTGCGTGGAGCGACATACGGTCCCGCAGGCAACGCCTCGGCGTCGGGCGCCGGAAGGGCCTTGCGGTCGATCTTGCCATTCGGAGTCTGCGGCATCTCCGCCAGAGCGACACAGATCGCAGGCACGAGGTAGGAGGGCATCCGTTCCCGCAACCAAGCCCGCAGCGACTCTGGACGGAGCGGCGAAGACGCCTCGCCGCGTCGCGGTACGAAATACGCGACCAGCCGAGGCTCGCCATCCGGACCGCGCGGCGCCGTCACGGCCGCCGCACGCACCTCAGGATGCGAAGCGATCGCTGCCTCGATTTCCCCCGGCTCAATGCGATGGCCGAGGATCTTCACTTGGTGATCGACCCGACCCAGGCACTCCAGTTGCCCGCCTGCCCTCCAGCGGGCGAGATCACCGGTGCGGTACATTCGTGCACCCGACCGAGCGGCAAAGGGGTCAGGTAGAAAACGCTCCGCCGTGAGCTCCGGCCGCCCGAGGTAGCCACGCGTCACGCCGTCACCGCCCAAGAAGAGCTCCCCCGCCACGCCGTCCGGCACGGGCTGCAGGGCGGTATCGAGCACATAGGCCGTCTGGTTTACGAGCGGTCGGCCAATCAGGATGACGGCCTCCTGAGGAGAAAGCGCATGGCCGGTCGACCAGACCGTGGTCTCGGTCGGACCGTAAAGATTGTGAATTCGACCGCCGCACTCCGCCTGCAGGTCGCGCGCGAGCGGCGGGGGCAACGCCTCGCCTCCCGCGATGAGTACCTCCAGCCGGGCCAGTCCTGCCCGCACCGCCGGATCGAGCAGCAGCATCTTCAGGCGCGAGGGAGTCGCTTGGAAATGAGTCGGGCGGTGCCGCGCGAACTGCTCCGCCAGCGACCGTCGAGGACGGACCTGCGCGCGGTGCCGCTCGCGCAGAACCTCAAGAGGCCGGAGCGCCGCAAGCGCGTGCTCATCGTCGACGCCGAAATCAATGAGGCAGGCGACTTCATCCACGCCGATCGCTCGCAGCTGCTGGAGGAGAGGCTGGCAGGTGGTCGGCGTCCCCATCAGCGCGGCCGATCCGAAATAGCGCTCGAACGCGTGATCCAGCACGACCTCAAAATCCTCGGGCGAGAAACCGGGCGCCTTCAGATCCAGTCCACGCGTCTTCGCCACCGCCGCGATCAGGTCCACCGCACTGCGGAGGTACTCGCGGAACGGACCCCGCACGCGGGCGCGTACCTCGTCGACTGATTCACCGATGAAGGTGTGCAGCATCACGACCACGTGGCCCTCACCGGCGTGCCCAGAGGCGCGGCGGGCCGCGCGATAGATCGCGATCTTGCCCGCCAACTCTTCGACGGTCTGGCCCAGCAGATGGGTCAGGAGCCCGGCACCCGACTCGCCGGCAAGACGCAGTGTCTCAGGGTCACCACCGGAGGTGATCCACGCCGGAAGCTCCGGCCGCACAGGGCGCGGCAGCGTGCGCACAAGGTGCGGCTCACCCTTCCCGTCGGAGCGACTGAGCTCACCACCGCGCCAAAGCTCGCGTACTTCCTGCAGTCTTGCAAAGAGCACACGCCGCCGCTCGGCGAAGTCCTCCGGTGAAAGCACGAAGTCGTGCTGGTGCCAACCCGAGGCGAACGACAGGCCGACGCGACCGCCGGAGAGGTTGTCCACGACGCTCCACTCCTCGGCGACCCGAATGGGGTCGTGAAGCGGCAGCACCACGCTGCCGGCGCGCAGCGCGACGCGGCGGGTGATCATCGCGAGAGCGCCTCCGAGCACCGAGGGATTCGGAAAAAGGCCTCCGAAGGCGTGGAAGTGCCGCTCCGGCGTCCACACCGCCGCAAACCCGCGCTCATCCGCGAAGCGGGCACCCTCGAGCACGAGGCGATAACGGTCTGCCGCTTCCTGCCGCGCCGCATCGCCCGCAAAGAAGAAGAGGCTAAAGTCGAGCGGTCGGTCACCCGCCACAGCGGCTGGCTCCGACGCCGCGCCGCCGAGGTCGGCCTCGTCGCCTTGCAACACTACCGTGAATCCGCGAGCGAGGGTCCAGAACAGTTCGAGGACCGAGATATCGAACGAAATACTGGTCAGGGCGAGCCAGACGCCCGGCTTGCGCCCGAGTTGCGCATCCATGCCGGCAAAGAAGTTGGTCGCGTTACCGTGGGTTACGACCACGCCCTTGGGTTTCCCGGTCGAACCCGACGTGTAAATCACATACGCGGGCTGGTCCGCGCGCGCCGTCGCCGCCGCGATCGTCAGCGGCTGCTCCAGCGTGATCTCATCAACGAGAAGCTGCGCCGGGCCTCCCGCGGGCAACAGCGAGGAGAGGCTGCTCCGGGTGACGACGAGGACCGGCTTGGCGTCGTCGACCATGTGCCGCAGGCGGTCCTCCGGATAGGCGGGATCCATCGGCACGTAGGCTCCGCCAGCCTTCAAAACTCCCAGAAGCGTGGCGAGTAACTCCACGCCGCGCTCCAGGAAGACGCCGACTCGGCGCTCGGGACCGACACCCGCAGCGCGGAGGCGCTGCGCGACGTGCTCCGACGCGCACTCGAGCTGAGCGTACGTGAGCTCGCGGTCTTCATACGCCAACGCCACTGCAGCAGGCGTGCGAGCCACCTGAGCCTGAAAGGCGGCCGCAATCCCAGCACTATCCCCACACGGAGCGCTCGGACCGGTACTTTGCGCGAGCACCGTCCGCCGCGCATCACCAGCCAACGCCGCCGCTTGCGTAATGGCACGGTCCGGACTTCCCACGAGCTCCGACAGCAAGGTGGCCCAGACCTCGAGAAGTCGGGACATTGTCTCCGGCGCGAAAATGCCCGTGCGGTACTCAACGAGCCCGGTCAGGCGATCGCCGTGGTCCTCAACATGGAGACTGAGGGCGTATTTCGCGGTCTCGCTCGGCACCGTGATCGGCTCAGCGCGCAGTCCCGGAAAGCTGGCCTCATCGCGCGCTGCCTGCAGGTAGAGAAAGAGTGCCTGAAAGAGCGGCGACGCGCCCGGTTCGCGCGGAAGACGCAACGCCTGCACGATGCGGTCGAACGGCGTCTCCTGATGCTCAAACGCCGTCAGGGTCTCACGCCGCATCCGCCGCACCAACTCACGGAAGCTCGGCTGATCCGCCAGCGGAGGACGCAGTACGACCAAGTTGACGAAGTAACCCACCAGCGACTCGGTTGCCTTGCTGTCCCGACCCGCCAGCGTGGTGCCCAGGCCGAAGTCATCCTGACCGGAAAGCCGCTGCAGCCAGACCGCGTAGGCCGCCACCAGCACATGGAAGAGCGTCGCTCCCTCCTCGCGGGCCAATGCCCTCAGCCCTTGCTCTGTCGGGGCAGCGATTGCGAACTCGACCGAGCGCCCATCGTACGGCGCGGCGCCCTCCAGCGGAGACTCCGCGCGCGGCCATGCCAGCGGCGGTAGCCCGGTCAAATGACCCCGCCAGTGCGCGAGTGACTGCTCCGCTCTCCGGCCCACCTCTGCCTGCTGTCGCGCCAGTACGTAATCGCTAAACCGATACGACGGCTTTTCTTCGGATGGCGCTGCTCCGGCCACGAGCTCGGCGTAGATCTCAGCCCACTCGCGCAAGAGCAGTCCCGCCGACCATGCGTCAGCGATCAGGTGGTGGGCATTGAGGAGGAGCACGTGCTCCTCCGGTCCCATGATGACAAGATGGACCGTGAACAGCGGCGCCTTTGAAACGTCGAATCGGCGCCGCCCCTCCTCCGCGAGCAGGGCGCGCCATGCCGCCTCGCGCTCCGCTGGGGCTCGCGAGGAGACGTCGTGCTCGGTGATCGCAACGGATACGGACGGCCGGACGCGTTGCCAGGGCTCGCCCTCATGCTGGTCGAACTCCGTGCGCAGCGGGTCGTGCCGGGCGACGAGAATACGGAGCGCGGCCTCGAAACGGGCCCGCGGCAGCGGCCCCCGCAGGCGCCGCGCGGCCCGCAAGGTGTACGCCGGCAGCGTCTCGGGGTCGGCCTGATGCAGGAGCCAGAGGCTGCGTTGCGACGACGACAGCGGCGAAAGTTCAGCCTGCGGCGTGGCGAGGAACGCGAGGAACTCTTCCTTGCGCGCCGAGAGAGCGGCGCGGATCTCGGGCGTGACCGCGCCGGCCGGTGCCTTCACGCGGAGCTGTCCCTGCTCAGCCGACACGCGGATTCCCGCGCGGGCACACGCGAGTCGGAGCTCGGTCAGCGTCATACCGTGAACTCCTCCGTGGCCGCAGCCGCTTCTCCACCCGCGGCGCGCGCGGCGGCACCCTCGGTCCAGGCGGCCGCGGTAAAATCAGCGAGGCCATCCGCCGTGGATCCCTCAAGAAAGCGCGCCAGCGGCACGTCGAGGCCGAACTCGGCGCGGATGCGGTTCTTGATCTCCACCGCCATGAGCGAATCGAGACCGAGGTTGGGAAGGGGCTCGTCGCGCCGTAACTCTGCAACCGGGCGGCGGAACACCCGCGCGATGATCTCGGCCACACCTTCGCGGACGAGGCCCTCCTGCTCGGCGGGCGCGGCGGCGGCGACGCGCTGCCCAAGGCCCGCGAGCGGTTCCGCGCTCGCGACGGGCGCGACGAGGCCACCGGCGACCTCCGTCAGCAACGCGGTCCGCGCGAGCGGCGCATCCACGCGGGCGAGGAGCGCCCAGTCGACCGTCACGACCGTTGCTTGGGCTCCCCCACGAGCGAACAAGGCCCCGAGTGCGGCCAGTGCAGGCGCCACGGCGATCCGGCGCAGACCGAAGGACTCCAGCCGCTCATGCGCGCGACGGCCGTGTTCGCTCGCGCCAAAGCCGATTCCGGACCACGGGCCCCAGTTGATGCTGAGGGCCGGACGCCCCTGGGCGCGCCGCCACTGCGCGTGCGTGTCGAGAAAGGCATTCCCCGCCGCGTAGTTGGCCTGGCCGTGGGCGGGAAGCACCGCAGAAAGGCTGGAGCACGACAGGAAGAAATCGAGATCGGCGCCCACGCAGCGTTCGAGCGCGAGGGTACCTGCGACTTTGGGCGCCAGCACCGTGGACAGATCCTCCGCCGACATCTGGGCCATCGGTAAATCGCGCCAGACACCGGCGGCATGGACCACGCCACGCACGTCTGGACCGCCCTCGCGGCGCCACACCTCCAGCGCGCGACGAAGGCCGGTCTCATCGGCGACATCCACCGCCGCGATTCGTACCGTGACCCCGCGCCGCGCCAGCGTCGCCAACTGTTCCCGCGCCGCTGAACTCGGAGCGGAACGGCCAAGCAGGAGCAAATGCCGGGCCCCGCGCTCGGCGAGCCAGTCCGCGAGCGCCAAGCCCAGACCGCCGAGGCCACCGGAGATGAGGTAGCCCGCATCCGCTCGCACCGACCAGCGACCCGCAGCAACGGGACCGGCGATCCGTGCCAACCGCTCAACGAAACGCGCGCCCGCGCGCCACGCGACCTTGTCCTCGATCGAGCGTGCCATCAGCTCCCCGGCCAGTGCCTCCCAGCTCCGCTCAAGCGGCACGGCTGGATCTAAATCGTACAAACCGCCCCACAACGCCGGCTGTTCCTGCGCGAGCACGCGCAGGAACGCCCAGAGCGGTCCCTGCGCCAAAACCGGGGTGTTGCCGCCCACGGCCACCGCACCGCGCGTCACGGTGCTGAGGCGCGCCTGCGGCGCGAGCCGGACCAGCGCCTGGACGAGCGCGCGAGCCCGCTCGAGCCATGCCGCCGCATCCTCGCCGGCAGCCCCAGCGGGCTCCACCCACACCACACGCACCGCGCCCGACGTCGCGCCCAGCGCGGGGGCGAGCAACGACGTCCAATCGACTCCACTCGCTGGAACCAACAGCACCGTCGCGCGCAGGCGACCCAGCTGCGCGACCAAAGCATCGGGCACCAGCGCCGACGACGTGAGGACAATCCAGCGAGCAGGAGGCTCTGCGGTCTCGGTCGGCGCCGCCTGAGCGCGCCATGCCACCTCGTAGAGATCATCTTGCGGCACTGCCGCGGCGGAGGCCGCGTTCGCGCTGCGGCGCGTACTGAGGGCCGAGCCTGCATGGTCTTCCGACGTCGCGTCAGCGCTTCGCTTGGACGACGTGCCTTCGCTTCGCGAAAGCGCCAGACCAGCCGCGGGCGGTGCGTCATCCACCGCAAAACGATCCCGCAGGCGAGCCAGTGCCGGCAGCCCTTCCAGCACGTCGCGGGTCGACTGACCGAAGTCGAGCAGGCTCGCGATCTCATCCACGCCTGCGCGAGCGAGTGTCTCGACCAGCGGCACGCAGCTATCCGGAGTCCCAATCAGCGCGCGGGTACTGGCGAATCGCTCGAACAAGAAGCCCACGAGATCATCGAGGTCGCGCTCCGAGAGCGCGTTGACATCGATGACACGGCCGCGGCTGTGCGCGAGGCCAGCGAGAAGGTTGCGGCTGGCCTTGAGGTAGGCGCAGAAGGGAGCGCGGACCCGCGCGCGCGTCTCCGTGAGGTCTTCACCGATGAAGGTGTGCACCATCACGGTGACGCGTCCGGCCGCTGGATCGTGACCTGCGGCGGCCCGCGCCTCGCGATAAATCCGAATCTTGGCCGCGAGCTCCTCTGGATCCTGATCCAGCAGATGCGTGAGGAGATTCGCGCCGGTCTCGCCGGCACGGCGGAACGTTTCAGGATTCCCTGCCGCGGTGATCCAAACGGGCAGTTCGCGCTGAAGCGGTACCGGCCGCAGACGTACCCGTGTGGGCTTCCCCACGCCATTAGTCAGTTCGATCTCATCGCCTCGCCACAGCCGCCGGACAGACTCCAGCGTCTGATAGAGTCGCGCGTGTCGCTCCGGATAACGCTCCGGGAAAAAGGCGAAGTCATCCGGGTTCCACCCCGACGCGAGCGAGATACCCACGCGCCCACCCGAGAGATTGTCGACCATCGACCACTCCTCGGCGATCCGCATCGGGTGGTGCAACGAGGCGACCACGCTCCCCGCCCGCAGTTGGATCCGCTGCGTCTCGCGCGCGAGCGCGGCCTGCAGCACGGCAGGGTTCGGATAAAGGCCGCCCATCTCGGTGAAGTGCCGCTCGGGCACCCAGACCGAATCGAAGCCCGCGCGATCCGCGAACCGCGCCGCCTCGATGACAAGGCGGTACTTGTCGGGATCGCCGGCCTCAGGGGTGGCCGCAAAGAACATGACCGAGAATGCCGGCCGCGTCGGCCGCACCTGCGGCATCGTCGGAGCCGAAGCCACGGACGGCGCGACGACCCCGCCCGGTGCGGTCAAACCGGAGCTCGCCGCGGCGGGTTCCATCCGGGTAGTCGTTGGCGTGCCACCGGCAGCCGTCACCGCCGCGGGCAACCAATAGCGGCGCCGCTGGAAGGGATAACCCGGAAGTCCGATGCGGCGGCCGCCCTGGGTCGCGTGCACCGCATGCCAATCGAGCGCGACCCCGCGCGCGTGCAACGCGGCGACGGCGCGCGCCACGGCGGATGCTTCGTCGGCACCGCCGTCGAGGCTGGACAGCCACGTCACTCCGCCATCGGCGAGCGCCTTCGCGGCCAGTCGCGTGAGCACTGCGCGCGGTCCCAGCTCGAGCGCCAGCTCCGCACCCGTCGCGGCCAGCGCACGCACCCCGGGCGCAAAGCGCACCGGGGAAACGATCTGACGCAGCCAGTAGTCGGGCTGCGACATCGCGCCGGCGGCATCGATCTCGCCGGTCACGTTGCTGATGATCGGAATGCGCGCGGGGTGGAAGGTGACGCGAGAGAGTGCGGTGCCGAAGGCATCCAGCATCGGCTGCATCAGCTCGGAATGGAACGCGTGAGATACCTCCAGCCGCTGCGCGGTGAGACCTTGGCGACTGCAGTGGCCGATCGCCACCTCCAGTGCCGCGAGCGGTCCAGAGATCACCGTCTCGGCAGGTCCGTTGCATCCAGCCACGGACAAACCCGCCGGCGACTCCGCCAGAAGGCGCCGCACCGTCTCCTCGTCGGCGAAGACCGCCGCCATCCCGCCGCCGGCCGGCAGGGCCTGCATCAACTGCCCCCGGACACGAACCAGATCGAGTGCGTCCTCCAGACTGAAAACTCCCGCCGCGACGGCGGCGAGGTATTCACCGAGACTGTGACCAAGCAGGAAATCGGGGCGCACGCCCCAAGCCCGCCACATTTCCAGCAGAGCATACTCCAGCGAGAACAAGGCCGGCTGGGCGACTCCGGTCGCGCTCAGCTCCGCTGGTGAAGCAGACGCGAGCAACCCAAGCAACGGGCGCGGGAGGTGTGGACGCAGGAGCGCATCGCAACGCTCCAACGCAGCGCGGAAAGTCGGTTCGTCAGCCGCGAGGGCGAGGCCCATCCCCGGCTTCTGTGCTCCCTGTCCGGTGAACAGGAACGCAAGACGTGGGACGCGATTCAGACGTACCTCTCCACGCACAACCGCCGCACCGGAGCCCGCGCGCAACCCGCGCAGCGCCTCGGCCGCATCAGCGGCCACGATCGCGAGTCGGTGGGCCTGATGAAGCCGCCCGGTGTTCAGCGTGCGTGCGACCGACGCCACCTCCGCCTGCGGATTCGCCTCCAGCCATTCTGCTTGGCGCGTCACGAGCTCGCGAAGCGCTTCAGGGGACGCCGCGGACAGCGTCAGCACCTGCGGCGTGCGTGGCGCGGAGGCCGCGACCGCTTCGTCCTCGGGCGGCGCCTCGAGGATCACGTGCGCGTTGGTGCCGACGAAGCCAAACGAACTCACGCCCGCCAAGCGCGGACCGCCCGCCGTGAACCACGGAGCCGCGGTCGTGGGGATTCGCAGCGGCACATCATCGAGCCGAATCCGCGGGTTGAGCGTCTGCAGGTGTAGGTGAGGAAAGACCTCCGCGCCTCGGACCACCAAGAGCGCCTTTAAAAGTCCGCAAATGCCGGCGGCACCCTCGAGATGGCCGAAGTTGGTCTTCACCGAACCAATCGCGAGCGGACGATCTGCCGCTCGATCGCGCAGCAACACCTCGCGCAACGCCGCGACCTCGATCGGGTCGCCGAGCGGCGTCGCCGTGCCGTGACACTCGACGTAGCCAATGTCGGACGCCGCGACGCCAGCCGTCGCGAGTGCCGCCTCGAGCAGAGCCTGCTGTGCGAGACGATTGGGCGCCGTCAACCCGCTGCTGCGCCCGTCCTGATTCACGGCCGAGCCGCGAATCACGCCGAGCACGCGATCGCCGTCGGCGCGGGCGCGCGCGAGCGGTTTGAGTACAATGAGGCCGCAGCCCTCGCCCCGCACGTAGCCGTCGGCCGAAGCGTCGAACGTACGGCAGCGCCCGCGCGGCGAGATCATCCGTGCCTTGGTGAGATTGATGCTCGGCTCAGGCGTGAGCAGCGCGTTGACGCCGCCCGCGAGGGCGAGATCGCACTCGCCGTTGCGCAGGGCTTGGCAGGCGAGGTGCACGGACACCAGCGACGACGAGCAAGCCGTGTCGACCGCCATGGTGGGGCCTTGAAGACCGAGCGCATAGGCGAGCCGACCCGCCGTGGCGCTGAACGTGCCGCCGGTGCCGAGATAGGCGCCGATGCCATCGAGTCCGCGCTCTCGCAGCGCGCGCACGACGTAGTCGCCATACATCAATCCGGTGAACACGCCCGTGCGGCTGCCACGCAGACGGTCGAGCGGAATGGCAGCGTCCTCAAAGGCTGACCACGCCACCTCGAGCAGCAAGCGCTGCTGTGGATCGAGGTGTTCCGCCTCGCGCGGCGAGATGCCGAAGAAATCGGCGTCAAACTGATCGATCCCCTCCAGGCACGCGGCCTCGCGCGTGTGGATCTTTCCCGGCGCATCCGAGTCCGCGTCGTAGAACGCATCGGCGTCCCAGCGATCGGAAGGGACGCGACCGACCGCGTCGGTACCCGCACGGAGCACCCGGGCGAACGACGCGAGATCGGACGCCCCGGCGGGAAAGCGGCAGCCGACACCGATGATCGCGATCGGTGCGCTGTGGTCGGCCAGCTGGGCGCGCAGCGTACGGATCTGTCCGTACGCCTCGCGCAGAAGCGAAGCCATTTCCGACGTCCCGCTCATCGTCACTTACCCGGCCCGCGAAGGGACTTGAGCTCCTCGGCGAGCAGCGCGGCGAGGTCCTGCTCGGACATCGCCTCCAGTTGTGGGGTGCCGAGACTCGAGGCGGCAGGGAAAGCGGGAGCGGGCCCCTTGGCGGCGAACGTTCCGGCCGAGGCGGACGCGGTGCGAGAAGCGGGAGCGACGGCACCGGATGCGGCAGCGGCGGCAGGGGCCGCGGCGCCCACGACCGCGGTCGGCGCCTTGATGGCACCCGGCGTGGCGACGTTGGTGGCCAGCAGGCGGATGTTCGGATAATCCCACGTCAGCGTCGTCGGCAGGTCGCGCTTCAACCACTCGCCCAAGCCCGCGGACAATTCCACCGCGGTGAGCGAGTCGATCCCGAAGTCTGAAAACGGCTTGAGCGGGTCGATCTTATCGGCGGCGAGCTGTAGGCGACGACCAATCCACGTGCACATCCACGCCTCGATCTCGGCGGCGTGGGCGCGCACCTCAACCGGGGCGACCCCGGACGTGGAGGATGCGGCGACCGCGGGGCGAGCGGGCACCGCGGCAGAAGCGGCAACGCTCGTCGCGACACGCGGCGCGGAGCCGCCGAAGGGTACCGATGCGCTCGCGACTCCTCCGACGCCACCGCTGGCGGCGGGTGGAGTAACGAGATCGGCGCGGCGCAGCAGAGGATCGAGGTCGAACTCGACCCCGGCGGCGCGCTGCTCCACGTCGCCGATCGACTCCCGGTGGCGTGCCGCGGCAGCCAGGATCTCAGCCGTGCTGAGCGGCAGCTCGAGCGCGGGGATCGGTTGGGAGAGCCGCTGATGGCCCTCGTTCATGAGCCGCCGCAACCAGACCCGTGCGCGCGGCAGCTCGGGATCGTCGCCGGCCGTATCGTTCTCCACGATCGCGAGCCACAGCGCCCACAGCCCGAACTCACCCAACACGCGCGATACCCGCTGGACCCCGAGAGCCTGCTCGGCCTCGGTGCCCTTGACGAGATGGTGCTGCTTGGCGAGATCGGCGGCGGCAAACACGAGATCGGCAATCTCCGGGGCGCGCAGCCGCTCGCGCAGGAATTCCTGCAGCGGCCGACTCTGGCTCGCGATGCGCGAGCCGAGGAACATGATCATCGTCTCGGTCGGACCCTCGAAAATGCGCACCAGCCGGGCATCGCGGTAAAGCTGCGGGACCAAGTTGGTCTCGATGTAGCCGCGGCCCCCGAGCATCTGCAGCAGATGGTCGACCGCGAGGCCGAGCGACTCCGGCCCGGCGTATTTCACCAGGGCGAAGAACTCCTCGGGCACATCGAGACCCTCATCGTACCAGCGGCCAAACTGATCAACGAACGAGCGGAGCGCCGCGATGCGCACGATGTGCTCGGTGATGCGTTCCCGCGTGATGAGATTCTCGGCAAGGCGGCCGGTAGACATCGAACGCCGCACCGCGTAGCGCAGCATCAGCTGCACACAGCGCTGCATGGTGCCAAGGCTGACGGTGGCGATGAACAGGCGCCCAAACTTCATCGTATCCTGCGCCACATCCATGCCCGAGCCCGGGGCACCGATCATGTCCTCGAGACCGACCCGCATGCCCTCGAGGTGGACCGTATTCTGGATCATTCCCCGCATGCCCATGGTCATCTCCTCGGTCCCCATGCGCAGCCCCGGTGAACCCTGCCGGAGCAGGAACGTCGTGATGCCGCGATCGCGACCGGAAGCGTCGAGCAGGTGGGCGGCCGCGACGATCCATCCGGACCAAGCGCCCGTACCGATCCAGCGCTTGCTGCCATGAAGGAGCCATCCCCCGGTGCCATCCGGGGTGGCCGTCGCGGTGATCGCGCGCGGGTTCGAACCGGCGGCGGGCTCGGTGAAAGCGAAGGCGATGAGCTCGCGGCCGGCCGCGATGGCCGGGATCACCTCGCGCCGCATCCGCTCGCTACCATGCCGGAGCAGCGTGCGCAGACCGAGGGCATTGTGGACCCCCACGAAAGACGACAAATTCACGTCCACGGCGCCGAGCTGCACGCCGACCCTCAGCGTATCCACGGTGGTGAGACCCGAGCCACCCAGAGCTTCCGGCACCTCCAGCCCCAGGAGGCCGTTGTTCCCGAAGTCGAGAACGACGTACGGCGGGATACAGCGGCGCTCGTCGATGAGGTAGGAATTGACGCGCTGCTCGGCGTAGCCGCGGATCCACGCGATCATCGCGTCGGCGCGTTGGCGGCTCCGCTGGGGATCGCCGCCGAGCCGCGGGAGTGAAGGCGCGGCGACACTGCCCCCGGCGACCACGGGAGCCGACGCGGACAGTGCGGTCGATCCGCTCGAGGTGCGGGTGACGTCACCCGGCGAAGCAGCGGCCCCGGCGACGGCGCTCGCTGGCTCACGATCGGAGAAGACGCTCTCGAGCGTACCGGATTCCCAGCCGGCGCGGGCGGCGAAGCGCTGCAGCTTGCCACTGGAAGTCTTGGGCAGAGTCACGGGTTTGAGAAGGGTGACGGCGAAAACGGAGAGCTCGTGCGCCTCGAGTACGGCGCGCCGGATGGCGGAGACGACGGCTGGGCCGTCGAGCGTGCGCAAGGCGGTGCGCTGGACCTCGGCGGCGATGCCGACGTGCTCGACCCCGTCGATCCGGAGGGCAAAAGCGGCGCATGACCCCGGCTGAAGCGCCGGGTGACTCAGCTCCGCGGTGCGCTCGATGTCCTGCGGGTAGTGATTCTTCCCGCGTACGATGATGACATCCTTGATGCGGCCCGTGACGTAGAGCTCGCCATCCTTGAGGAAGCCGAGGTCGCCCGTGCGCAGCCACGGACCGGAACCATCGGCCTGGCGAGCCGCCATGCTCTCGGCGGTACGCTCGGGCTGGCCCCAGTAGCCAGGGGACACATGAGCGCCGCGCAGCCAGATTTCTCCGACGGTAGACGGTGGACGAGCTTGGAGCGAAACTGGGTCTACGATCGCGAGTTCCTGATCGACCACGGAGCGGCCACAGCTGACGGAGGAGAGCCCGTCGCTACGCTCGGCGGCGACCTCCACGGCCTCGTTGCGGCCGAGAGCGGCCGGGTCGAGACGCAGCGCGCGGTATCCCTCGCCCGGCTTGCCGCCGGTCGCGAGCAGGGTGGTCTCCGCCATGCCGTAGCAAGCATACAGCGAGGTACGCCGCAGGCCGCAGCTGGCAAACGCATCGGCGAATCGGTCGAAGGCTCGGGCATCGATCGGCTCGGAGCCGTTGTAGATGAGCTCCAGACAGCTGAGGTCCAACTCGGCCTTTTGTTCCGCGGTGATCACCCGCGCGCAAAGATCGAACGCGAAATTGGGAGCCCCGGTTGTCCGGGCTCGTTGGCGACTGATCGCGGCCAGCCACCGCACCGGCTTCTGCAGGAACGCCGCCGGCGGCATCAGTACGGTGGAGGTCCCGAGATAGAGCGGCTGGAGCAGATTCCCGATCAGGCCCATGTCGTGGTAGATCGGGAGCCAGCTTACGAACGTCGACTGGTCATGGTACCCAAACTGGCGCCGAATCATCTCGGCGTTAGCCATGATGTTGGCGTGGGTGATCATCACCCCGCGCGGTTGGCCCGTGGAGCCGGAGCTGTATTGCAGCAGGGCGAGCGACTCGGGACGGAGCGCCGGACGTCGCCAAGACGGATCCGCCTGGATCAAATCGTCACTCGCAATCAGGCGGAACGCCGACGCCCGTTCGCCCAACCACGGTTCGACCTTCGCCAGGCCCTCGCGCGTGCTGACGATCACCCGCACCTGAGCATCCTGGAGGATCGCCTCGATGCGCGGCATATGCCGAGCGTTCCGCGGCGGGTAGGCCGCGATGGCGACCACACCGCCGTACAGGCAACCGAAGAACGACGCCACAAACTCCAAACCCGGGGGATGCAACAGCAGCACGCGCCCACCCTCGCCAGCTTCCGCCCGCAGGCGTGCGCCGATCGCCCGCGCCCGGGTATCCAAACCCGCATAGTCCAATGTATCCATCTGCCCCTCACCCTCCGCCAAAAAATGCACCGCCGGCAGACCACCATGAAGGGCGGCCCGACGCTCAATGAGCTCGACGAAATCTGGGGCATGAAGCATGCGAAAAATAGAGGCCACCAAACCATCGGCTGGACCGCACGAGCCAACTGAAAATGGGACCACCATAGAGAACAAAAACCGGGGTCAATTCCTATGTCGGCGGATAAACACCAGATTCTCACTAGGTAATTAGGCTCATTCTTTTTGCAGCACTTTGATCGCGGCGATAAGCAGCGCGCAAAGACCGGAGTCCAACGCAAACCCGGCAGGACCCCACCCCTTCGTTCCCCTCAGATCCACTCCCAGTCTGGCCCCGCCGCAGACGAGACTCGAGACGGTGTTTATGGCTCGCATCTGCCGCGCCGCCGCCACCTCCCGGTCTGCCTGCCACGGATGCACACCCGGTTGTCGCGAAACGGCCGCGATGGAACCCCGACACCGATCCGCACGAGACATGGGAAGCCCTTGCCCAGAACGAGTTTTGGATCTGAACTCAGTCACGACGTGGCCAGAGAAAGGCTAGGCGTGCGGAATCAAAGGCCTCAATAATTAGAATTATTCTAATTCTTACTTGAAACTTAGAACCATTCCAATCTGTTGAGCTCTACCATGGAACCGACGGCTCAAATTTCTCCGGCAGCGCTCTCCCAGAAGCTTGCTGGCAGTGGCTTACGCAACACTCCCCAGCGCGAAGTCGTTTATTCCGTGCTGGTTGGGAAGCGAGATCACCCGACGGCAGACGAAGTCTTTGCGCGCGTGAAAGCGGAAATGCCCACGATCTCGCTCGCGACGGTCTACAACTGTTTGGAAGCGCTCGTGCAGTGCAACCTGGTGCGTCAGGTGAATTTCGAGCGTGGGCCGACCCGTTACTGCCCGAATCTGCATCCGCACGCTCATTTCCACGATGAGGCGACGGGATCGACGCACGACATTGACCTTCCCCCGGGCCTGCTTGAGCAGCTTCGAGCCCAACTACCGTCCGGCTATCGCGCTTCGGACGTGGAGATCACCTTCCGCGGCCGCGCCACTCCCTGAACGACCTCCACCGGTTTTTCCCTCTTTTCTCCCGACCCTCTTTCTTTTCCGCCATGTCCTCCCTCGAAATCCGCGATCTTCACGTCGCCATCGACAGCAAAGAAATCGTCAAGGGCCTGTCCCTGACGATCCGTTCCGGCGAGGTCCATGCCATCATGGGCCCCAACGGGACCGGCAAGTCCACGCTTTCGAAGGCCATCGCTGGCCACCCGGACTACACCATCACGCAGGGTGACGTCCTCCTCGACGGGAAATCCATCCTCGAGCAGGAGCCGGACGAGCGCGCCCGCGCCGGGCTCTTCCTCGCTTTCCAGTATCCGTCGGAAATCCCCGGTGTCTCGATCGCCAACTTTCTTCGGGCCGCGCTCCAGGCGCGGCTTGCCGAGGGCGAGGAACTGGACGCGACCGCCTACTACAAGCGGCTCTACCAGAAGATGGACATGCTGAAGATCGACCGGAAGTTCACTTCCCGGTCCGTGAACGATGGTTTCTCCGGCGGAGAAAAGAAACGCTGCGAGATCCTGCAGATGGCGATGCTCGAGCCGAAGTTCGCGCTGATGGACGAGACCGATTCCGGCCTCGATATCGACGCCCTGCGCATCGTCTCCGACGGCGTCAACGCCCTCCGCGGTCCCGGACTCGGGATCCTGATGATCACGCATTACCAGCGGCTGCTCAATCACATCGTGCCCGATTACGTCCACGTGATGTACGACGGTCGTATCGTGAAGAGCGGCGACAAGACGCTGGCGCTCGAACTCGAGCGCCGCGGCTACGACTGGGTCAAGCAGGAGCTCGCCGCCGCCGCTCCCGCACCCGCCACCACCCACGCCTGAGCCCCCGACGACGTCCGCCGCCATGAACACCGCCTCTACCCTTGATCCCACGCTCCCCGAGCCCGCCGCCGCCGTGGAGAATCCCGCCGTCGGGATCGACCAGTCCGTGGGCGACTTCACGTATGACGTGAAGTACGACTACGACGCCGGTACCGGCCTCACCGAGAACACCGTCCGCTACATCAGCACGGTGAAGAAGGAGGCGCCATGGATTCTGGAATTCCGCCTCAAGGCGCTCCAGACCTTCCTCAACAAACCGATGCCGACCCATTGGGCGACGCGGGACCTCGAGAACATCCATTTCGAGAAGATCCGGTACTACCTCGCCCAAGGCCAGAAGCCGAAGCGCACGTGGGAAGAGGTGCCGGACGACATCAAACGCACCTTCGAGCGGCTCGGCATCCCGGAGCAGGAACGCAAGTTCCTCGCCGGCGTCGAGGCGCAGTTCGACAGCGAGGCGGCGTATTCGAATATCAAGGACATCGTCGCCAAGCAGGGCGTCATCTTCCTGAATTCCACCGAGGCCCTGCGCGAGCACCCGGAGATCTTCCGCAAATTTTTCGGCAAGGTCATCCCGACCAGCGACAACAAGTTCTCCGCGCTGAACAGCGCCGTCTTCTCCGGAGGCTCGTTCATCTATGTCCCCAAGGGCGTGAAGGTCGCCCAACCGCTCCAAGCCTACTTCCGCATCAACGCGGAGAACTTCGGCCAGTTTGAGCGCACCTTGATCATCGCCGACGAAGGCAGCGAGGTGACTTACATGGAGGGCTGCACGGCCCCGAAATTCTCCACCTCGACCCTGCACAGCGCGGTCGTGGAACTGGTCGCGCTGAAGGGCGCAAAGATTCAGTACATCACCGTCCAGAACTGGGCGCCGAACGTGTTCAACCTCGTCACCAAGCGCGGCGTCGCGCACGAGGATGCCGAGATCAAATGGATCGACTGCAATATCGGCAGCCGCCTGACGATGAAATACCCGGGCGTCGTGCTGAAGGGCCGACGCGCCCGCGGCGAGGTGATCTCCATCGCCCTCGCCAACGACGGCCAGCACCAGGATACCGGCGCGAAGATGATTCACGCCGCGGACGAGACCACCTCGACGATCATCTCCAAGTCGATTTCGGTTGGCCAAGGCCGCGCGACCTACCGCGGGCAGGTCCACATCCCGCGCCACCTCAAGGGCTGCAAGAACAACACGGAGTGTGATGCGCTGCTGATCAACACCAACAGCCGCACCGATACCTACCCGGCGATCACGGTGCGCGGCGACACGCACGCGGTGCAGCACGAGGCGAGCGTCTCGAAGGTGAACGAGGAGCAGATTTTCTACATGCAGCAGCGCGGCCTGACCGAAGGCCAGGCGATGAGCCTGGCGGTGAACGGGTTCGTGAACGACCTCGTGCGCCAGTTCCCCATGGAATACAGCGTCGAGCTGAAGCGTCTGATCGATCTGGAGATGGAGGGCTCCGTCGGCTGAGCGAGCGCCCTCCGCGCCGTTCCACCGTCCGCCTTCTTGGCTTCCACTCGAGACCATGTCCTCTACCTCCCTTTCCTCCCCCGCCGTCGGCACCTTCACTCCGGAGGCCTTCGCCGCCCACCTCGCCGCCCAACCGGCCCACGCCCCGGCGTGGTGGCTTGAACGCAAGCGGACCGCGCACGCGCGGTTCGCCGAACTGCCCATGCCCGGGCCGACCGACGAGGGCTGGCGCTTCAGCAGCCGCGAGACCCTGACCCTCGCGGGTTTTGTCCCCTCGACGGCCTCGGCGGCCACGGGTGCCGCCGTCCCGCTGCTCCTCAGCGTCGAACAAGCGACGGCAGCGCTGACCTTCTGCGATGGCCGGTTGGTGTCGCGTCAGGCGCTGCCCGCAGATCTCGCCGCCCGCGGTGTCGTGGTGGGCACCCTCCAAGAAGCCCTGCGCTCGCATCCCGAGCTGCTGCGCGAGCACTTCCTTTCACAGCCGCAGAAACTGGGTTCGGAGAAGTTCGCCGCGCTCCACGCGGCGTTCGTGAATGACGGAGCGTTCATCCTCGTGCCCAAGGGTGTCGAGGTGCGCGATCCGATCGTGGTGACGCACGCGAGCAGCGGCGCCGGCACCGCAGTCTTTCCGCACACGCTGGTCATTCTCGAGGAACAGGCCCGGGCGATCGTGGTAGACGCCTTTCTTTCGCCCGACGCCCCGACCCCGGTTGGAGCGCGGGCGGGGGCCTTCGCCTGCGGCGCCAACGACCTGTACGCCGGCCACGGCGCCCAGCTGACCTATGTCGCCGCACAGCGCTGGTCACTCGACACTCTCTCCTTCCAGCTCAACTCGACCGTCGTCCGCCGCGATGCCCGCGTGCAGTCGCTGAACCTGCACCTCGGCGGCCGTCAGGCGCGGCACGAGTCGCTCTCCCAGCTGCAAGCCCCCGGAGCCTTCTCCGAGATGCTCGCCGTCACGGTCGCGGGCGACACGCAGGAGTTCGACCAGCGCACGCTCCAGATTCACCAAGCCCCGCACACGAAGAGCGATCTGCTCTACAAGAACGCGCTACTCGACCGCGCGCGCACGACGTTCTCCGGATTGATCGTCGTCGATCCCGACGCCCAGAAGACCGACGCTTACCAGAGCAACCGCAACCTGATGCTCTCAGACGACGCCGAGGCAAACAGCCTGCCGGGTCTGGAGATTCAGGCGAACGACGTCCGCTGTACCCACGGGGCGACGAGCAGCCGCATCGATCCGCAGCAGTTGTTCTACCTCGAAGCCCGCGGCATCTCTCCCGCCAAAGCCCGAGAGCTGCTGGTCTTCGGCTTCTTTGAGGAAGTCCTGGATCGTCTCCAGCACGAAGGGCTGCACGAATCGCTCCGCCAACTCATCGCCACCCGCTTCCACTGAACGCCCGCGCATGAACCGAGACCGCATCCTCTCCCGCGACGTCACCGCGACCCAGATTCCCAGCGGAGACCGGCAAGTGCTGCCCGTGGGCACGGCCATCGTCATCCACCAGACCCTCGGCGGCAGCTACACGGTCCAGACCGACTTCGGCCTGTTCCGCATCGACGGCCGCGACGGTGACGCGCTCGGCGAGCAGGTCGTCGAATCCACCGTCCAAGCCGCCACGCTCGCCGATGGCGCCCCGGATCCGGCGACCGTTTGGGATCAGCTCAAGAAAGTATACGATCCGGAAATCCCGGTGAACATCGTCGACCTCGGTCTTGTCTACTCCATGGACGTGGAGCGCCTCAGCGCCCCGGAGGAAGGCTTCAAGGTCAACGTCGCGATGACCCTGACCGCGCCGGGTTGCGGCATGGGGCCGGCGATCGCGGAGGACGCCAAGTCCAAGATTCTTCTCGTCCCGGGCGTCAGCGCCGCCGATGTCCGGATTACCTGGGAACCACCCTGGAACCAGTCCATGATCAGCGAGGAAGGGAAGATGAAGCTGGGGCTGATTTGAGCCGGGGCGAGATCGCGGACTCGCGCGGCTTGCCCCGCCCCGTTCGGACCGCTTAGGGTCGGGCCTTCCCTCGCACCCTATGGCTTCGCTCTCCCGCCTCCGCATCAGGATTTACGCCGACGGAGCGGACCGTGCGGGCATCCTGCGCCTGCACGCTCTACCGTTCATCCACGGCCTGACGACCAATCCCACGCTGATGCGGAAGGCTGGGGTGTCCGACTACGAGGCGTTCGCGCGCGACATCCTTCAGGTCGTCACGGACAAACCGGTGTCCTTCGAAGTCCTCGCGGATGACTTCCCGGAAATGCGCCGGCAAGCGCTGAAGGTTTCCGGCTGGGGCACCAACGTCTACACGAAGATCCCCATCACCAACTCCCGGGGGGAAAGCTCCGTCCCCCTCATCGCCGACCTCACTCGCGCCGGGGTAAAGGTCAACGTGACCGCGATCCTCACGCTGGCGCAGGTGCGCGGCGTGGCGGCGGTGCTGCAGCCTGACGTACCGGCGGTCGTCTCGATCTTTGCGGGACGCATTGCCGATACCGGGGTCGATCCCATGCCGATCATGCGGGAAGCCCGTGCGGTGCTCACCCACCTTCCCCGCGCCGAACTGCTCTGGGCCTCGGTCCGCGAAGTACTGAACATCCTTCAGGCTGACGCCACCGGTTGCGACATCGTGACCGTGACGCACGACATCTTGGCCAAGGCGCAGACGATGCTCGGGCAGGACCTTTCGGATCTGTCTCTCGACACCGTCAGGATGTTCGCGCGCGATGCGCGCGAAGCCGGCTTCCAGCTCTAGCCGGCCGCGACTCCGCGCTTGGTCTTACCCGAGTTTCCTGACCCCTTCCCTCCTTTCCCGTGAATCTGCTCTTCGTCAACTACGGCGACTTCACCACGAACAGCCTCAATCACATCGCCGGCTTCGCCGCGATCCTGCGTGCGGCGGGCCATGACTGCGTGGTGGCAGTGCCAGGCAATCTCGACTCGCTAAATGCCATTCCGAATCCGCAGTTCCGGGCCGCGTCCTACGAGCAGCTGCTAAAGAATCCCGCGCTTTTTCAGAATGGCCGACCGGCGGACATCGTCCACGCGTGGACCCCGCGGGAAGGCGTGCGGCGCTTCCTCATCGGGTATCGGCGCCTCGCCCAATCCCGCGTCATCATCCATCTCGAGGACAACGAGGAGCACCTCTTGGAGTCGTACATGGGGCGTGATCTCGACCTGCTGCGCGAGGAGTCGCAGCTGGACTATCCCAAGCCGCTCCCGGATGCGCTCTGCCACCCCGTGCGGCACCGTAACCTCCTGCGCCTCGCGGACGGCGTGACGGTGATCGTGGGAACGCTGCGTGAGTTCGTGCCGCAGGGAATCCCGGTACTCTCGCTCCCGCCCGGGGTGGATCTCTCGCAATACCATCCCGGCGCGAGCCACGCCGGACTCCGCGAGCACCTGATGATCCGGCCGGACGAGCGAGTGATCGTCTACACGGGCAGCAACACCTTCGCCAACGAGGCCGAGATCCGTGAGCTTTTCCTCGCCGTGCAGCGCCTGAACGCGGCGGGCTGGCCGACCCGCCTCGTGCGCACCGGATTCAGCAGCCCGGATTTCATCGCTTCGCTTCCCGCTGACTGGGCCCAGTGGACGATCGACCTCGGTTTCATCGAGAAGAACCGCCTGCCGGGACTGCTGACCATGGCCGACGTGCTGGTGCAGCCCGGCGCGCCAGGCGCCTTCAACGACTACCGTCTCCCGTCCAAGCTTCCCGAGTTCCTCGCCAGCGGAAGACCGGTGGTCACGGTGGCAAGCAACCTCGGGCTACTCCTTGAGGACGGAGTCAACGCTCTCATCCTTCCCTTGGCAGACGCGCCGGCGATCGCGGAGGCGTGCATTCGCCTCTTCTCTGATGCGGCGCTCGCCAGCCGGCTCGGAGCCGGCGGCTTTGCCTTTGCCCGGAAGCACTTTGACCTTTCTACCCTTGGCCGGGACCTCGAAGCATTCTATGCGGAGACACTCGCTCGACCCGTGCCATCGCTGTGGCAGGGCGCAGCACCCGGCGCCGATGTTTCCCTCGCGGCCCGGCGTCTCCACGCGCTGCTCGGATCCCGGCCGGAGAGCCGGGGTGAAGGCTGGTCAGAGATCATCGCGTCCGCCGATGACCTCGCGCGGCTGATCCACGATCTGGAGTGGATGAACGCCCGGCACGAGGCCGCGACGGCGGATCTGCGGCGCGTCCTTGAGGAAGAGAGGGACAAGTGGCAGCGCGCGTGGCAGCTCACCGATCAGCACGCGAAGAACATCAACGAGACCCGCATTGCGACGCAGAACCACGCGAACAATCTCGAGACGGTCGCGAACGCCCTGAAGGCGGACGTGCACCGCCTGAGCGCCCGGCTCGATCAGGCGGAGGTGCTCCTTAAGTCCACCCGCCGCCAAACCGCGGCATACGAACGCGAGCTGATCCAGCACGAGCGCAACCAGGCGCTCATCGAGGAACTCCGCGCCCGCCACGCCGAACAGGAGATGATTCTCGATGAGGCCCGCCAGCGGATCATCGACGGTGAGCGGATGGCGGCTGAGCTCGCGAGCCGGATCGCGGACGGGGAACGGATGGCCGCGGAGCTTGCCGGTCGGATCGCCAGCCGGGATACCTCCCTCGCCCAGGCTACCTACCAGTTGGCCCATACCCGAGCCAGCGCCCTCGCCCTCGGTGAACGCGCGCGAGCCGAGTCCGAACACTTGCGCCAGCTCCTGCGCGATCGCGAGGAGGCCCTCGATGCCCGCGAGCGCAAGGTCCATGCGATGCAGGCTTCCCTCTCATGGCAGATCACCGCGCCGCTCCGCGCGCTGCGCCGCTGGCTCATCGACCCCTTGCGTCGACGATCGACATCGACGGCCGGAGCCAAACCCGCGCTGCGCGCCTCGACCCTCGAGTTTCGCCCGGATGACTTCGCCGATGTGTCGAACTCCTTCGTCTACAGCATCGACTACCCGCAGACGTGGTCCTTTGCGGGTGCCAAGGTGGTCGTACGCGGCTGGTGCCTTTCCCGGTCAACCCTCTCCCTGAAGAAGATCCAAGCCCGCGTCGGCGCCCGCACCTACTCCGGAGTGTACGGCCTGAAACGCATGGACGTCCTCGCCGCCCTGCGCGACACCCCGCAGGCCGAGTACAGCGGGTTCAAAATCGAGGTGGCACTCGAGGAGGCCGACTCCGAGATCGTGCTGGAGGTGGCCGATGCCCACGGGATCTGGCACCCTTTTTTTCGCTCACCGGTCCGCGTGGGAGCTCACCTCGCGGCACCGGAGCTGACCAGCTATGAGCGCTGGGTGGACGCCTACGATCGGCCCACTCCCGAGTCTCTCGCCGCCCTCGCCGCGCGGGTCCCGCAGCTCAGACAGCGGCCGTTGATTTCAATCCTCGTTCCCGTCTATCACCGTTCCGCGGACGACGAACGCTGGCTTCGCCGCGCCGTCGACAGCGTGCGCCACCAGGTCTACCCGCACTGGGAGCTGTGCCTTGCCGACGACGCGTCGCCCGCGCCCCATGTCCGTCCCCTCTTGGAGGAGTTCATGCGCCAAGATCCGCGGATCAAGGCCGTGTTCCGCGAGCGAAACGGCCACATCTCCCACGCGTCGAACTCCGCCCTCGGGCTCGCCACCGGCGAGTTCACCGCCTTGCTGGATCACGACGACGAGCTCGCGCCCCACGCGCTGTACGAGGTCGCCTCGCTCCTCGATGTCCACCCGGACACAGACCTCGTGTACTCGGACGAGGACAAGATCGACGAGGAGGGCCGTCGCCACGAACCATACTTCAAGCCGGACTACCTGCCGGATCTCTTCAAGAGCCAGAATTACCTTTCCCACCTCTCGGTCTATCGCACGTCGTTGCTCCGCGCAGTCGACGGTTTCCGGCCCGGCTATGAGGGCAGCCAGGACTGGGACCTTGCGCTCCGCGTCATCGAGCGGTCGTCGCCCGAGCGCATTCGGCACATCCCCAAGGTGCTCTATCACTGGCGCGCCATCCTCGGCTCCACTGCGCTCATGCTGAGCGAGAAGAACTACCCGGTGGAGGCCGCGAAGCGTGCCCTGACCGATCATTTCCAACGCCTCGGCGAGTCGGTCGAGCTGATCCCAGTCCCTGGCGACCACTGGCGCGCACGCCGCCCTCGGCCGGAACCGGCACCACTGGTCTCGATCATCATCCCGACCCGCAACGGACACCACCTGATCTCCCGCTGCATCGACACGCTCGTCGCCAAGACCCTCTACCCGAACTACGAGATCCTTGTCATCGACAACGGCTCGGACGAGCCGGCTACGCTGGACTACTTCCGTCAAATCGAGTCCGACCGGATCGCCGTGCTCCGCTACGACGCCCCGTTCAACTACTCCGCGATCAACAACCACGGCATCCGCCACGCCCGCGGCAGCATCGTCGCGCTCCTCAACAACGATTTGGAGATCATTCACGGCGAGTGGCTCGACGAGATGGTGAGCCAAGCGGTGCGGCCCGAGATCGGCTGCGTCGGTGCGCTCCTCTACTATCCCAACGACACGATCCAACATGCCGGCGTAGCCATCGGTATGGGTGGGGTCGCCGGGCACCTGTTCCGCGATTTCCCGCGGGGCACGGACGGACGCTGCAATCGGGCGCGATTGACGCAGAACTTCTCGGCCGTGACCGCTGCGTGCCTCGTGGTGCGGCGCGACGTCTTCGAGAAAGTCGGCGGCCTCGACGAGTCGCTCGCGGTGGCCTTCAACGACATTGATTTCTGCCTCCGCGTGCGTGCCACGGGCCTACGTAACCTCTGGACGCCGTTCGCTGAGCTCTACCATCACGAGAGCGCCAGCCGCGGTGCGGAGGATACTCCGGAGAAGCACGAGCGCTTCCGCCGCGAGGTCGAGATCATGCTTGCCCGCTGGAAGGACGTGATCGCCCACGATCCAGCCTACAATCCGAACCTTTCCCTGGAGCTCACCGACTACAGCCTCGCCGCGCCGCCGCGGGTGTGGTCGCCGTAGTCGGCCCTCGCCGCGCTGAAGCGCTGCAGTGCATCGCGGGCCAACCGGACGGTCCTCGACCGGTCAACGTTCGCACCTACCCGCGGCTCAGCGCCAACCGGAGGGCAAGGGCGATCAGGATCACGCCCATGGCCCGGTCAAACCAATGACCGCGCCGGAGAAACGCCCGGCGCACGGCAGGTTGACTGAACCCGAAGGAAACGAGCGAGAACCATAGCGTGGTCGCCACAGCCATCCATGCCCCGTAGGCTCCCTGCAACCAACGCGGCGTCTGTGGATTCACCACGACGGTGAACACCGAAAGAAAAAACCACGTGGCCTTCACGTTCGTCGCATTTGTGATGAACCCCGTCACGAACGCGCGGCGGACGCCGCCCCCGGCCGCGTCGGCGATGGGACTCGCCTCGGACGCGACGTCGGAGCGCGGGCGAGCGCGGAGCGACTGCACGCCGAGCCACAGGAGGTAGGCGGCACCGACCAGTTGGATTACCTCGAGAACGCGCGGCGACGTCCGCAGTAGGAGGCCCAGTCCGAGGACGCTGTACAACACGTGCACCACAATCCCGCTGCCGATTCCCGCACTGGTGGCGAGGGCGACCCGTCGGCCGTGGACCACGCTCTGGCGGAGCACGATCGCGAAATCGGGCCCGGGACTGATCACCGCGAGGGCGTGCAAGACGGCGAGCGTGGTGAACTCAGCGAACGGACTCGTCATGGCATGCCGGCAAGGGGAGGAGCGGACCGCGCAGCAGGATCAAATCGGACGGCAACGCCGAGGGAGCATGCGGTAGGGTGCCGCCATGGTCGAAGCCTTAAAGCTGGTTCGCGCGGACCTCGGGGTCAGCGAGCAGGCGGTCGATCCCCTGAGAGCGGCCGAATTCCTCGAGACGAGCATCCCCGGGGTGCTTGCGCGAAGCCTTTTCCAGCAGCTTGCGGGCATCGGATTCGCGATTGAGGACAAGGAGGACGTAGACTTGGGAGATGACCTCCGACGTCGCCGCCGTTTCATCGTAGCGGTCCTCGTGCAGAGCCAGCGCCCGCCGATAAGCGGTGCGAGCCTCGTCCTTCTTGCCGAGACGGTTGTGGACCAAGCCAATGCTGAACCACCACTCGGGCACATCATCGCGCAACGCGATGGCCTTCTTCATCGAAGCCTCGGCGCGCGGGTAGTCCCGGATCTGGGCGGCGAAGGCGGCCTCGCTGGCGTGTCCCTCGGCCTCGGCCGCCACTCGCTTGTCCACCGTCCGGGGCGCGCCCGGCTCCCGGTCTCCGGCGCCACAACCGGAAGTGGCGAGAACCAAGGCCGCGACGGCGGCGGAGGTGACGGCAGCACGAACGGCAGACCGGGCGGAAACGGCGAACGAAAAAATCGGCATGGGAAGAGCCCCCACGCTAGGGGCCCCGCGCACCGATGAAACCCAAAAAGAGCAGCCCTGTCCCAACTCGGGGACGCGCAACCCGCTCCCCCCGGGTCAGTCCTGCGCCCGCGTGGTTTCTCCGCCTACAAGTCGATCGGCACCGTTGCCACCGCCTCCTCCAGCGTGGTGATTCCCTCGCGGACCTTCAGCAACGAGTCCTGGTGCAGCGTCTTCATGCCCCCACGCATCGCGATGCGCTTCAGCTCCGCGGCCTCCATCCCCTTGTTGATCGCATCGACCAATTCGTCGTTGGTGATCATGAGCTCGTGGATGCCCACGCGTCCCTTGTAGCCCGAGTTGCCGCACTTCGGGCAGCCCCGCGGGTTGGCCTTGTAGATCGGACCGCTCCAGCCCAGGCCCTTCTCGAGGATTTCCTTCTCCCGCGCGTGCGGCTCCGCTTGGTAGCGGCAGCTCTTGCAGACCCGGCGCATCAGACGCTGGGCGCAGACGCAGAGCAACGACGATGAAATCATGAACGGCTCGACCCCCATGTCGGTGAGCCGCGCCACCGTCGAAGGCGCATCGTTGGTGTGCAGCGTAGAGATCAGCAAGTGACCCGTGAGCGCGGCCTCGACCGCGATGTTCGCCGTCTCCTTATCGCGGATCTCACCGACGAGAATGATGTCGGGATCCTGGCGCAGGAAGGAACGCAGCGCGGCGGCGAACGTGAGGCCGATCTGCCGGTGCATCTGCATTTGGTTGATGCCATTGAGCGTGTACTCGATCGGATCCTCGGCGGTGCGGATCACCAGTTCCGGCGAATTGATCTCGTTGAGCGCAGAGTAGAGCGTCATCGACTTACCGGAGCCCGTCGGTCCGCAGTGCAAGATCATCCCGTACGGCTGGCGAATCACCTCGCGGTAGCGGACCAAGTTCTCCTCGGAGAAACCGAGCGCGGTCATCGGCAACGTCGACTTTTGTTTGTCGAGAATACGCATCACCACGCCCTCGCCGTGATTGAGCGGCGCGGTCGACACGCGCAGGTCGATGTCCATTCCCTTCTTGGTGTACTGCTTGAACACGATGCGGCCATCCTGCGGCAGGCGGCGCTCCGCGATGTCGAGGTTACACATGATCTTCAGGCGCGCGACGAGAGCCGGGCCCACTCGCGCCGGCAGACGTAGCTTTTCCTGGCAGACCCCGTCGATGCGGTAACGGACCACCATTTCCTTTTCCTGCGGCTCGACATGAATGTCGGACGCACCGAGGTAATAGGCATCCTCGATGACGCGGTTCGAGAGTTGGATGATCGGTCCGGACTCCTCGTTGACCTCCTCGCTGGCGGACTCCTCGCCCGTCTTGCCGAACTCTGCGCCGATCTGCTGCACCACTTCATCGAAGCCGGCGCGCTCGTTCGACTTGCTAAACTTCTCCCGGATGTCCTTCTCGCGCCCGAGCAGGCGGATGATCCGTTTCCCGGTCATCTCCTGCAAACGTGCCGGGACGGTGACCTCGAACGGATTGGCGAACGCCACGAGCAGGAAGTCGCCGACCTGCCCGACCGGCAGCACGACGTGCTCCTGACAGTACTCTTGCGGGATACGTTCGAACGTCGTGGCCGACACCCGGTGACGAGTCACATTGCAGGGCGCGAGACCCAGGGCCTGGGCGCGGGCCACGAGCAATTGGAACGGCGTGATGCCATGGTTTTCCTGGAGCAGCTTGTCGAGCGCTTCGCCGCTCAACTCGTCGGGATGGGCCGCCAGCGCCTGACGCTGCTCCGAGGTGATCCGACCAAACTCTTCGAGCTTGGCCACCACTTGGGTCTGAACTTTTCCGAGAGGCATGAGGGAATTCCGTGCTGAGGGTTCAGATTAAGAGCCGGACCGTGACAACATGGGCATGGCCGCTCGCTCTGCGTCCCACTTCTCCAGGTAGTCCGCCAGCATCTCCAGCGTGGTCGCGTACCAGATGATCGGGCCACCGAGGACCTTCTCCCAGTGCTTCCGCACCGCCGCGCTCAGGTAGTAGGCTGTCGCCACCGAGTAGAAATCATCCTCCCGATCAAACGGCACCGTCCAAGTCGCCCAACACGCCGCTGTATCCAATGTCTTGCGCAGGTCCTCCGACACATCGTACGAGCGGAGATCGATTAGACCAACCGGCTCTTTGTCAGTGACATAAGCGATTACATCGTCCTCGTTGAGGACCTTCATCTGATTGCACAGTACGCCGAGCAGCGTGCTTTGCCGGGCATTCTGCGCGGCGATGATCTCGAAAAGCTTTTCGTTGGCCTTTTCGAGGTCGTCGATCTTGACGAGGTTGGCCTCGACGAGGGAGGCGCCCATGAGGCGATTAGCCCGCATGAGCAGCGCGCGATTCTCGGGTGACATGTAGCTTCACTACGTCACGCCGTGGCCTCCGCTTCAGACGCGCTTTTTCTTCGGCGCCTTTCGGGCCTTAGGCTTCAACGTCAGCTTGAGCTTGGCTACGGCCTTGGCCTTAGTCTTGGGCTTGCTCTTGGCTCGGGCCACCGGTTCGTGCGTGGCCTCAACAGAAGGGGCCCTCACGCGCTGGCGGAGACCCTCCTTAAGGAGCTCAAGGCCCTTGCCATCGAGGCAGGAGATGGTGAGGACATCGACCTTATGGCGCCCCTTGAACTTGGCCAGCTGGGCGCGGGCCTCGGGCAGGTCCATCTTGTTGGCGACCACGAGGCGCGGCTTTTTCAGCAGGGCGGGATCGTAGAGCTTCAGCTCCTTGAGAAGGACGCGATAATCCTCGCGCGGATCGCGGCCGTCCACTCCCGCCATGTCGATCAGGAACATCAGCAAACGGCAGCGCTCGATATGGCGCAGGAACCGATGGCCGAGCCCGCGATTTTCGCTCGCGCCCTCGATGAGTCCCGGGACATCCGCAAGAAGGATACGGTCGAAACGGGTCGGATCGGGGTATTCAATGACACCGATTTGCGGGTGCAGTGTAGTGAACGGGTAAGCGGCGGTCTTCGGCCGCGCCTTGGTGATCGCGTTCATCAAGGAGGACTTGCCCGCGTTCGGGAAGCCCACGAGACCGACGTCCGCGATGCTCTTGAGCACGAGACGGAACGTGCCCCCCTCGCCCGGGTGGCCGGGGTTCGCGTTGCGGGGAGCGCGATTCGTCGAGCTCTTGAAGTGGGTATTGCCCCAGCCGCCATTGCCGCCTTTGCAGAGGACCACGCGCTGGCCGTCCTCGACGACCTCCGCGACCACACGGCCGGTTTCATCGTCGGCGACCACCGTGCCCAGCGGCATCCGGAGGATGACCGCCTTGCCCTCGCGCCCGTGACAATCCTTGCCCAGGCCGTGCTCACCGCGCTCGGCTTTCCAGTGGGGCTTGAACTTGTAATCGATGAGGTTGTTGGTGTCGTCGTCGCCCAGCAGGATCACGTCGCCACCCTTCCCACCGTCACCGCCATTGGGACCACCCCAGGGTTCATATTTCTCGCGACGGAAAGAGACGCAGCCGCGCCCGCCATCACCGGCCTGGACCTTGATCACACATTCATCGACGAACATACCAGAGGAGTGTGCAGAAAGCCCCGGTCTTGCCAAGGGGGGATGGCGGGGGCCGGAAGACGGGGAAAGGCACCCGGTCTGGAGCACCCATCCGGCGTCCACACCTTGAGCCATGCCAGATCCCGGTGGCCATGGTTCACTCCACCGTGGTGCACCCCAAACTCTTTTCTCAACTCATTCCGTCTTTCTTTTTTCGATACACGACATGACACCGACGGCTGGCCAGCTCTGCCGCTCTCTCCTTCCCTGACCCCCCTGCCCCATGGCGAAACGAATCGTCGCCCTCGTCCTCTCCAGCAATGCCCACGGCGCAGCGTTCGTCGGACCCTAAAACAGGTGTCCGGAACCCGGGGACTCCCACCTCAACACCACGGACGTTAGGTCCGAATCTCGGCGTTCAGAGCACGATCTTCACGCCCTTGCGCAGATAGGTAGGCACGTCGAGGTCCTGCCCCTCGAAGAGATTGCGGTCCGTCTTGTCGAAATAGCCGCGGCTCTCGAGCTCGTTGAACGAGAATTCGTTCTGCTGGGTGGGGACGGCCGAAAGCTCCAAGGATAGCTGTGGGGTGCCCGCGCTCTTGACGCCCTTGGCGGCGGCCTTGGTCGGCGCGGTGATCGGCATCTCGCTGGGTACGGTTGGCGCCGTCGCCTCGCTCTCGGTCGTGGCCGGCGACGGGGAGGCCACGGGCCGCGGACGTGCCGGCGCGATGACGCGGCGGGTATTGACGCGGCTGCCGATGTCGGTGGTGCCGAGCACGCAAACCTCCACCCGACCGGACATGGTCTCATCGATGACTGCGCCCATGATGACGTGGGAGTCGCGACCGAACTGCTCGGTGACGGCGGTCATGATTTCGTTGACCTTGGGCAGCGTGAGGTCTGGCCCTCCGGTGATGTTCACGAGCAGGCGCTCGGCCTTGCGGGAGAACTCGGGCGTGGCGAGCAACGGGCAGAGCTTGAGGCTCTCGATCGCCTCGGGCACCGCGCACTCGCCCTGCCCCGAGCCGAGACCGAACAACGTCTTGCCGCCGCGGGCGACGAAGGCCTGCCGGAGGGTGGCGAAGTCGAGGTTGATCAGACCCGTGCGGTGAAGCATTGCCCAGATCGACTTTACGCCACGGCCGATCCACTCATCGGCGCGGGCGAACGAGTCGAGGACCGTCTCGTTCTCCGCCGCTTCCTGCAGGAGCACGTCGTTGGGTAGCGGAATGACCGCATCGCACACCTTGCGCAAAGCCTGGAGTCCCTCCTCTGCCTGACGCAGGCGGCGGCCGCCCTCGAAGGCGAACGGCATGGTGACAAACGCGATCACCAGCGCTCCGGCCTCCGAAGCGAGTTCGGCGAGGACCGGCGCGGCCCCGCTACCGGTGCCGCCACCCATGCCCGCCACGAGAAAGACGAGGTCGCAGTTCGCCACGGCGGCCTGCAGTTTCTCTCGATCGGTCTCGGCCGCCTCGCGCCCAAGCTCCGGGTCCGCGCCCGCGCCCAAGCCGCGGGTCACGCTCGCGCCGATCAGGATCTTTTCCTGCACCGGCGAGCTGGAGAGCGCCTGATGGTCGGTGTTGATGACCGTGAGCGCGAGGCGCTCCAAGTTCTCCATCTTGAGCCGATCGACGGAGTTGGCGCCGGCACCACCGATGCCGATCACCTTCATCGCGACGCTGCGGTCGGTCAGGGCGCTATGTTCGAGGGGAAGTTCGTTCGCCTGCATGGGGACGGAGCGTGGGCTCAGGAGGCAAAAAGTTTCTTGAGCAATCCGGTGCTTCGGCTGCGCGCCGTCGGCACCTCTGGACGGGAACTGAGGCCGTAGTGAAGCAGGCCGAGCACGGTCGAAAAGCTGGGGTCACGGAGATTCTCGCTCACCCATGCGGGAGCCTCGCTGAGGTGGGCTGACACCCCGAAGACCTTGCCCGCTGCCTCGGCGATGCCGGGGAGCTTGCTGGAGCCGCCGGTCAGCACCACGCCCGCACCGAGGCGTTCCGGGGCGAAGGCGGGGCCAAGCTTCTTCTTCACCACTTCAAATAGCTCCCAGACCCGTGCCGCAGTGATTTGCTCGATGGTGAGACGCGGAAACTGGCGGTCGCCGATCGCAAAGTCGCCGTTCAGCCAGACCTTGTCGTCGCGGCTCTTTGTCACCGTGGTGGCTCGGGCGCACCGAAGTTTCAGTTTCTCCGCTTGGCCCTCGGTCAAGCGTAGTCCCAGCGCCAGATCGTTGGTCAGATGCGAACCGCCGACCGGAACCGCGCCAGCGACCTGCGGCATCCCGTCGCGATACAGCACGTAGTCCGTCGTACCCGCCCCGATGTCGAGCACCAGTACCCCGTGCTGACGCTCGTCCGGCGCCGTCACGATCGCGCCGGAAGCGAGGCTGGAGAGGATTAACTCAGAAACCCGGACATTGAAGCCACGGATGACATGGATGTTGTCGGCGATGCGGCTTTCCTGGCCATGCACCACGTAGTAGCTGACCTGTAACTCACGGCCGACGAGGCTATCGGGATCGGGCACCAGGCGACCGTCGAGACGGAAGGGCCGGCGCAGGCGCTGCACCACCATTCGGCCTTCCGGAAGTTGCTTGGAGCGGGCGGTGTTGCACACCGCGGAGATGTCGAACTCGCTCACCATGTTGTTGGCGGCGGACACCTGCACGGAGGCGTCGCTGGAGAAACCGTCGAGGTGAGCTCCCGTCTGGGCAAGATAGACCTCATCAACCCGCACTCCCGCGCTGCGCTCCGCCTCAAGCAGCGCGCTGTGCGCGGCATCGCTCGCCTTCTTGAAGTCGAAGACCGAGCCCTTGATGACGCCGCGGGAGGCGCACTCGCCCATGCCCACGATGCTCAGGCTGCGACCATTGGTCACTTCGCCGATGAGCACGCTCACCTTTCCGGTTCCGATCTCAACGGCACCAATATATTTTGTTCGGGAAATCACGTCAGCTCTCCGGGTTCGGGGAAATACTCACGATAAAGCGGGGGGCACCATTCACTGCCGTCGCGCCAGCGGCCTTGCCGTTGGATCCCGCGCGCGGGGTATCCCGCAACGCGGCAGGGCTCGGGCTCGCCACGGGAGCGGGTGCGAGGGCACTGGCAGCTCCTTCGGGCGCGAACACCACGGGCACCTGCTTCTTGCCGAGCGACAGGTTGATCGTGCTGACGGGACGCTCCCGCGTCTCGGCCAGCACCGCGTCGAGCAAGGCCACTTGGGTCAGGAAGTCATCGCGCAGGCCAAACGTGATTTCCTTCACCTGCTCTGTCCGCACGAGAATCTCGCCGTAGGTCGCGAAGCGCTCCATGCCGATCACCCGCCACGTTCGGCGGAGGTTGGGGACGTTGATCTGCGCAGTCTCGAGCAGATCAGCCACCGTTTCGAGGCCGGCCACCGGGGTGAATCCACCCGCTTTCAGCGGAGCAAGCGTCACGCCGTCCAGCCAAGGGAGCGCCGCCACCATCTCGGGCGCGAAATTCACCCCGGGAAACACCATGCCGTCGCGGGCAACGAAAAGATCGCTCGCCTGTCCGGAGCGGTCCGCGATCCGGAGTCGCACAACCGGGCTGCGCTCCTGCAGCGTGACCAGAAGGGTGTCCGGGAATTTCCGCGTCAGCACCGCGGTCCGGACTTGCCGGTCGGCCAGCAACTGGGTCTGGAGCGCATCCAAGTTGAGCTCCATGAGTGCCACCCCGCGCGGCAGTGCCAGCTTTTCCACAACCCACTCCTCATCGAGGACACCGTTGGTGGTCAGCTTGATCGTGCGCAGGGGATCGGACTTCACCGGCGCGGCCAAGCGCATCGGATCATGCTGCCAGAGCCGCAGCAGCTCCCACCCGGCCCACGCGATCAAGGCGAAGGTCAACAAGCCCAGACCCACCTTCACGAAGCCCATCGTCAAACGCCGCCGCCCCTCGCGCGACATCGACCGGGGTGCAACCACCTGGGGGATGTCGCGCCACGAGCGGGCGGAGGAAGCGAGGCTGGAAGGCTTGTTCATCTCAGCAGATCCCGCCGCGGAAACGCCGCAACGCCGGGCTGACCAACTCCCTCACCAACTGGGTAAAATCTAATCCCGCGCAGCGAGCGCTCATGGGCAGCAGGCTCGTGTCCTTCATGCCGGGGAGCGTGTTGATTTCGAGCAAAAACAGCTCGTCGCGCGGCGAGAGCATGAAGTCGATTCGCGCATAATCACGGCAACCGCAGGCGGCGAAGGCACGCTCCGCCGCGGCCTGCGCGGCCGCCGTCACCGCGGCCGGCAACGGCGCCGGCGCGAGGTATTGCGTGAGGCCTTTGGTGTACTTGGAAGTGTAATCAAAGGTACCGCCTTGCGGCAGGATTTCCACCACGCCCATGGCCTTGCCGTTGAGCAGGCCCACCGTGAGTTCCCGACCGCGAATCCGCTGCTCCGCCAACCACTCACCGTCCGCCAAGCCGGCCAGCGCACGCTCAAGACCCGCTGGGTCGTCACACACCGCGAGACCGACGCTGCTGCCCGAAGCCCGGGGCTTCAGCACAACCTCCGGCCCCAACCGCGCCACCAGTTCCGCCGTGGTCGGCCGGCGCGATGCCGGGAAGCTCACCCCCGCCGCCACCTGCACGCCGGCGGCCGCCACGGCTTGCTTGGTCCGCTCCTTGTCAAAGGTCAGCGCGCTCGACGCCGCATCACAGCCCGCGTAGTGCACGCCCGCCGCGTCCAACAGCGACTGCATCGCGCCGTCTTCTCCGAAGGTGCCGTGAAGCGTGGAGAAGATCACATCCCGCGCCGGATCCAGCCCCGCCGGCAGTCGTGCCTCGCGGACGTCCACGAGTCGCGTGGGGAAGCTCCGCGCCAGCGCCAGCGCGCTCGCGCGGCCGGAGCCCAGCGAGACCTCGCGCTCGGCCGAGACTCCGCCACACAGGACCACGATCGTCGGGGAGGGTGTTGTCATCGGTTCAAAGTTCTTTCCGCCAATCACCGCCGTAAAGCAGAACCTCCGGTTCCAGCGTCACGCCACTCACACCCTGCACGCGCTCCCGCACGCGCCGCACGAGCGCGATCACGTCCGCCGAGGTGGCGCCCCCACGATTGATGATAAAGTTCGCATGCACGGTCGACACCTCGGCCCCGCCGACCCGCTCTCCCTTGAGTCCCGCCGCATCGATCAGGCGACCCGCCGAGTCTCCCGGCGGGTTCTTGAACATACACCCCGCACTCGGCTCCCGCGGCTGGGACTGGTGGCGCTTGTCGCGGTACGCGTCGATCTGCCGCCGGATCGCTTCATCGCCACCCGGTGCCACGCGCGCCGGCCGCAACACCGCCTCCAAGGCAATGGCCGTCTCAAGCTCCGCGCAGTGGCGGTAATCGACCTTCATCTCCGCCTTACGGTAAGTCCGCACGGCGCCATCGCGCGACATCACACGGACTTCCTCGACGACATCGAACATCCAGCCACCCATGGCACCCGCATTCATCCGCAGGGCGCCGCCAACGTTGCCGGGAATGCCCTCGAGAAATTCGAAGCCGACCAAGCCCGCCTTGCTCGCCAGCCCGCAGAGGTTCTTCAAGCGCAGCCCGGCTCCGACGCGAACCCGGCCGTCTGCCTCAGGAACGAAGCGCTGCCACGCAGGATGACCCAGACTGATCACCACCGCATCGACCCCGGAATCGGGCACGAGGAGATTCGAGCCGCGTCCCAGCATGATCACGGGGACGCCGGCGGCGGTGGTGCGTTGCAAGACCGACGCGAGATCGGCCTCCGAGGCCGGTTCGGCCAGAATCCGTGCCGCTCCCCCGACGCGCAGGGTCGTTCGCGTCGCCAGAGGTTCTTCGCGCCGCAGGCCCGACTCCACAGAAAGGGCAGCGCGCAGGGATGCGGCGAGTGACTCCCAATCGATGTGCAGTCCGGTGCTCATACGGCCTGCTCCTTCGTTGAACGCAACGACGCCTCTCGCCCGGGCAGCGCGAGCGACTCCAAGTCATTCGCCAGCATCACCGCAGCATCGACGGCCTGCTCCGAACGGAGCGCCGCGCGGTGGGCCGCCAGTGCAGCGGGGTCGGAAACGAGGGAGCGAACGACCGCGGTGAGCTCGACCAGCCGGCCCTGCGGCAACAGTCGCCCTCCTCCGTTGCGCACAAAGGCGGCCGCGTTCGCCGCCTGATGGTTGTCCGCGGCCTGAGGATAAGGCACGAGAACGGCCGGCGTCTCCGTGCGCACCAATTCGGCGATCGTCCCCGCGCCCGCCCGCGACACCGCGAGATCGGCAGCCGACAGGACGGTCGCCATGCGGTCCGAAAACGGCACCGTAATCGCGCGGACCTCCGCGCCGTCGCGATCACGCAAACGACGCACTTCCTCGGTGCCCTTGCCGAGACCGGTCAGGCAATACAGCTGAATTCCATTCTCGGCGAGCTCGGCCGCCGCGTCCCGCGACCACGTGTTGAGCGCGGATGCGCCTTGGCTTCCCCCGAGCACCACCACCACAGGCCGATCCACGAGAAGCCCCAGAGACTGGCGCGCTGCATCGGCCGGCTCGCGCCGAAACTCACGCCGCACGGGCAGGCCCGACTCCCGCACCGCGCCGCGCCGCGCCGCGGCCAGCGCTACGCCCGGCGGCAGGTACACGCGCCGGGCAATCCGCCCGAGGACGCGGACCGCGCGGCCGGGCACGCGATTCGCCTCGTGCAACACCACCGGTACACCCAACAGCCACGCCGCCACCGCCGGCCCAACCGACGTAAAGCCGCCAAAGCCAATCACCGCCACAGGACGTTCCCGACGCACTCTCCGCCAACTCGTCACGAGCGCGCGCATCTGTCCAAGAGCGAATCGGATCACCCCCGCCACGCCACCCTCGAGACCCGCCGAAGCGACGGCTTCAAACTCAAGCTGCGGATATTTCTCCGCCAATCGCGCGTCCACTTGCTTGCGGCTGATCAGGAGACGGACTGCATGCCCGCGCCGCTGCAGCTCCTCCGCGAGGGCAATGCCAGGCGCAAGGTGTCCGCCCGTCCCTCCGCATGAAATCAGGAAGCGGCTCATGCAGTCACCTCTTCGAGTCCACGCGCCGACAGACCGGCCCCGGGTTTACCCCACGAACGCTGGGTGTTCACCAGAATGCCGAGGATCATGCCCATGAGAATGAGGTTGGAGAGGCCCGCGCTGATGAAGGGCAGCGACATGCCCTTCGTCGGCAGGATGCCGGTCACCACCCCGAGGTTGATCACCGCCTGCAGCAGCATCAGGAGCAGACATCCCGCCACGAGCAGGTAATGGAAAAGGTTCGGCGCGCGCCGCAGGTGCACGAGTCCGGCGATGAACATGATCAGGAAGACGATCACGACGCCGAGTGTAAACCAGAGACCCAGTTCCTCACCCACCACCGCGAAGACAAAGTCCGTGTGCGCCTCGGGTAAGAAGTTCATCTGCTGCCGCCCTTGCCCCAGGCCAGCTCCCTCCGTGCCACCCACCGCGAACGCCGCGAGCGATTGGTACAGCTGGTAGGTACCGCCCTGCTTGTTCCCCTCCACGTCTAGAAAAGCGGTGAAGCGCCGGAGTCGATTCGGGTTGTGGATCACCAACACGGCAAAGGCCACCACCGCCGACATGACCGCCGGAAGGATGTACCGCCAACGCGCTCCCGCGAGGAACATCAGGCTCACCCCCACCGCAAAGGTCAGGGCCGCCGTCCCGAAGTCGGGCTCCAGAACAATCAACGCCGCGAAGCTGACGATGATCAGCAGAGGCTGCGCGAAGCCGCGCCAGAAGTCGGCCAGCCGCGTCTGATTCGCCGCGAGGTAATGGGCGACACAAAACACCATCGCCAACTTGCCGATCTCCGACACTTGGAACCGGAGCCCACCAAACCCGAGCCAGCGGCGGCTGCCCTTCACGGAGATTCCTAGCCCTGGGATCAGCACCAAGACCAGCAGCAGCGCTGCCACCCCTCCCACCACCCAGATGTACCGCCGCGCGAGCTCGAGATCGACGCGGCTCACCACCCAAGCAACGACGGTCGCCAGAACCACCCCGACAAGTTGCTTCGAAACGTAGAACAGCGGACCCTGCTTAAACGCCGCACTCGCACTGAAGAGAATCGTGATTCCAAGGAAGGTCAGCGCGACCGCACAGACGACGATGACCGCCACCGGGCTCAGGCTGAGCCGCGGTCGCACGGAATCGGTCGTCACTGCGGAATGGGTCATCGCCGAAAGCGGGGACGCAGGGTTAGGGATGGAGTTTCAGTTCGATCAAGGGACCACTCAGTGGGCTCACGGGGCCACGTCACCGCCCTTGGGTGTCTCCTCAACCCGGATGATCGGAACCTCCGGCGCTGGGGTCAGCGGCGATTCACTCTCGGGCGCCACGACCGGGAGAAACGGGCTGGCCGCCTCAGGCGTCGCCACCGGCGCCGCCGCCGCGGGGGCCGTCACCGGTGCAGCCGCATCCGCCTTCTTACCGGGGATAATGAGTTCCTGACCCGGACGAATCTTCGAGGGATCGGCAATGTTGTTCGCCGTCGCCAGCGCACCCACCGAGATACCGTAGCGTTTGCGAATCGAATCGAGACTCTCGCCCGACTTCACGATGTGCACCAAGGCACCGTTCGCATTCGTGATCGCCGCCGGGGCCGCCGGCTTCGTCGCTCCGGCCTCCGGCAGGGCCGACCCTCGCTCCGGCACCACCAACCGCTGGCCGACACGCACGATGTCGGACTTCAGATTGTTCAGCCGCTTCAGCGTGGCGATCGTGGTGCCATGCTGCCGCGCGATGGTGCCAAGCGTGTCGCCGCCCTTCACCACGTGCACCGTTGCATCGTCGTTCGCGGCCGCCGCTCCGGTCACTCCACCCGCCGCTGCGGTCACCGGCTTCGCCGCGCTGATGATCAGCTTCTGGCCAATCTTCAAGGAGGACGTCTGCGAGAGTTGATTGGCCGCCGCGACCTCGGCGACGGTCAGGTTGTAGCGCTTCGCCACGGTCCACAGGCTGTCACCTCGCACCACCGTATGCGTACGGGCAGGAGTGACACCGTCGACGGTCGCCGGTGCCACCGCACCTGCCGCCGGCGTGCCCGGGCGGGTCGGACTGAAGCGGACCGTCGCATCGACCGGCGCGGATGAAGTCGGGGCCTCCGGTGCCGCCGCGAGCGGCGAGCCCGACTCCGCGAGGGGCGCGGCGGCGAGGACATCGGAGGACTCCGCCGCAGGAGCGGCCGCGAGCGTGTCAGCCGGAGTCGGCGGCGTCTTGCGCGCCGTCGTACGGCAGCCGGGCACCGCGAAAATCACGAGGAAAACCCCGAGATGGACCGCGACCACGACGCCGAAGATGTGGAGGATTTTCATGATCGAAAGGATAAGCTCAAAGAGGAATCGAAGCTATGCGAAAGGTCGGTGGATTCAGCGTGCAACCGCCCCTTGGGCCGCCGCGTAAAGCACGCTCTCGCGCAAGCCAGCGGCCCGCCACCAGGCCGCAGCAAGGAGGAAGGTTTCATGCGCCGGCTCCGCCTCGAACAAGGTGTGACGGAGGAGCACGTCGCCCGACGCATCGTCCGTCGCCACGCGCGAGTCCGGCGGCAAGGTCTGGCCCAGACGATCCGCCCAGCGCTGGACCGTCTCTCCGGCAAACACGTCTCCGCCCACCGCCCGCTCGAACATGCGCCAACCCGCCGCAAAGGCCGCCTCCATCGAGCCGTGCCGCGCGGCTTCCTCCTCAAGCAGGTTAGTCCAGATCACGGCATCTGCCCGGAGATGCCGCAGGGCCAGGGATTCGCCCGCATCCATCCGGCTCACCAAAATAGAGTCCGGCGCACCACCGCGCCGCGCCGCCACCACGCCGGCCAATCCGCCGTCTGCTCGCTCCGCGCCGACCACGTCCTTGCCGGCCAGGTGCAGCGCTTCGGTCAGCAAACGCACGAGCCGCGTTTTGCCACGGGTACCGGTCACCACGAGGAGACGCCCACGCCACAGGAGCGGGGCGAGGTCATTCTCGCGCAACACCACCCAGCCGGACGGACGACCCGACGCCACACCCTCGGGCTGGCCATCAAGATCCGCCCCCGCCGCAAGCACCGCGAGTCCAGGCGCGGGATCGCCCGCCGCCGCGCTCAGATGGTCATGCCGCCACACTTCAACGCCCAAGCCTGAAAGCAACGATGTCACGCCGGCCGCAGCGGGTTCTGAACCCACCACCACGACGGGTCGGGAGAGCAGCGAAGTCAGGAAGGGCGGAGGCTGAAGCATGGTCGATCAGCGGAGCTTGAGCGTCCCCAGCCCAATGAGGGCACACAGGAGTGAAATGATCCAAAACCGGAGCACGACTTTCGTCTCCGGCCAGCCCTTCTTCTGGAAGTGATGGTGCAGCGGGGCCATGAGGAAGAAGCGCCGACCCTCCCCGGTGGGACTGCGGCGTTTCGTCCACTTGAAGACGCCGACTTGGATGATGACGGAGAGCGCCTCGGCCACGAATACCCCTCCGACGATCGCGAGCGTGAGGGGCTGCTGTACCATGAAGGCGATCACGCCGATCAGTCCGCCCAGGGCCAGAGACCCGGTGTCGCCCATGAACACTTCAGCGGGATGCGAATTGAACCAGAGGAAAGCCATGCCCGCACCGACAAGCGCGCCGCACACGACCGCCAACTCACCCGTGCCCGGGACGTAGCCGATCAGCAGGTACTCCGCGATCCGCGCGTTGCCCGCAGCATAGGCCATCAGTCCGTAAACCAGCGCCACGGTGATGGTGCAGCCAATCGCGAGGCCATCGAGGCCGTCGGTCAGGTTGATCGCATTCGAGAATCCGACGATCCACAGGAACATCAGGATGAAGAGAGCCACGACGGGCATCCCCACCCACAGCGGCACTTTCAGGAAAGGGACCCACAGCTCGCGAATCGGCTCAGCACTCACGGGATGCCACGCCAGCGCCACGAGAGCCGCGAGGGTCACTAGGGTCTGCCAGATGATCTTCTCGCGGGACGAGATGCCGGAGCGGTTGCCCCGACGTACCTTCAGGTAGTCATCCCGGAAGCCCACGGCCGTCAGCGAGGCGTACACGCCCAGCGCCACCAGTACCCAAATGTTCGGCTCCGCCCAGAGCAGCGTGCTCACCGTCACCGCAGCGAAGATCATCAACCCGCCCATCGTCGGGGTGTGCTTCTTGTCGAAGCGCTGAGCGAGGTCGCCCGTGCGATCATCGTCATAGCTCGGCCCGAACTTCAGCCGTCGCAGCCACGCGATCAGCATCGGGCCGATGACAAATCCGATCACCAGCGCAGTCATGGCCGCCAGCAGCGTGCGCAGCGTGATGAATCGCAGCAGGCGCAGGGGGCCGAAGAGTTCTTCGAGTTCGGAGAGGTAGCTCAGCATGGCATCACAGGGCTCAGTGCCCGGCCTCCCCCAGCGCGCGCTCAAGCGCATGCCGACGGCTGCCCTTCACAAAGACGGATCCGCGGAAGGCCGCGACGCGGCCGGCCAGACTCGCGGCATCGGGCACGAGTTCGATGCGCTCCGGCGCGAGTCCAGCCTCGCGCGCTCCCGCCCGCACCGCGTCACCGTACCCTCCCACAAAGCAGCACGCGTCACCCGACCGCAGCGGCAAACGGCGGCCGAGCTCACGGTGATGACGCTCCGCCTCCGTCCCGAGTTCCTCCATCGCCCCGAGCAGGAGCAGCCTCGGCTGCGCTTCCGGCGCGACGCGGAGGAAGGCATCCAGCGCGTCGTTCATCGAAGCGGGGTTGGCGTTGTAGCAATCCACGTAAACCAAGCGATCTCCCACGCGACGCACTTCCGCACGCAGGTCACCCGGCCGCCACGCCGCCAGCCGCTGCCGCAGGGAATCGGTCGGTAGACCGAGGCGCAGCGCCACCACCAACGCGAGTGCTGCGTTCTGCGCCAAGCCATCCGACACGAAACCCATCGTGAACGCGATGTCCGGTGCGGCCGACAGCCGGAGCTCCGTCGTCACCGTACTCCGCTCAAGCGTGTACCGCGCCCGATCGGCCCCGAGCGGCTCCCGCAGGGCCGCCGGGGCCTCCACGCGCTCCACCTTCAGCGTCGGCACGGTCAAGTCACGGAACGCGGTGTAGTCGAGGCACGATGTCGGAAACACCGCCAGACGCGCGGCCCGTGGCAGCTCGGCTTTCTCACGCGCCACGCCCGCCAACGATCCCAGCGCCTCAAGGTGAGCCGGACCGACCATCGTGATCACTCCAATATCCGGCTCGATCATCGCCGCCAGCGGCGGCATGTCGCCGGGAACACTGATCCCGGCTTCCACCACGGCGTACGCGTGTTCCTGCGGATCCAGCCGCAGCAGCGTGAGCGGCACTCCGAGATGGTTATTCAGATTGCCCCGCGTGGCCAACACGCGCGGTTCGCCGCCAAGGAGCTCCGCCAGCAGGTTCTTCGTCGAGGTCTTTCCCGCACTGCCCGAAATCCCGATCACCGGTCCGCGAAAACGGCGGCGATGCTCGCGCGCCGCCGCTTGTAGGGCCAACAGGGGGTCAGCGACGACCAACTGCGGCAGGGACTCCGCCGGATCTATCCGCGCCACCAGCGCCGCCGATGCTCCCTTCGCCCGCGCTTCACCCAGAAAGGCATGGCCGTCCCGACGCTCCGTCCGCAACGCAACGAAGACGTCGCCGGGCTGCAGAGCCCGGGTGTCCTGCGTGAAGCCGGTCAAGCCGCGCTCCGGCCGCCGCGTCCACTCACCGCCCGTTGCCCGGGCCAGAAATTCTGGGCTGAAGGTAGGCATGGTCCGCGTTAGCTTCCCCCCCGTGCTCCGCGCATTGCGAGCAGGGTCCGCGCGACCTGCCGATCATCAAAGGGCACGATCGTATCCGCCATCTCTTGGTAACCGTCATGCCCGCGGCCGGCGATCAACACCGCATCGGCCGGCCCAGCCATGTCGAGCGCGAGCGCAATCGCACGCCGGCGATCCTCAATCCACGCAACGCGCGCGGGTTCGGTGACGCCACGTTCGAGATCGGCAAAGACCCGGCAGACTCCTTCCGTGCGCGGGTTGTCAGCGGTCGCAATGACGAAGTCCGCGCCACGCTGGGCCGCGGCAAGCAACGCCGCACGCCCCGAGCGTTCCCGGTCGCCGGCCGCTCCGACAACAACAATGACGCGTCCCGCAGTTCCAGCGCGCACCGTCGCCAGCGCCGTTTCCAACGGACCGGCCGCATTCGCCGCGTCCACGACGACGTGGCAACGCTGCCCCGCCTCGACTGGTTCCATCCGCCCCGGGACGGCCGCCAGAGTCGGGACCGCCGCCACCACCGCCGCTGGATCACGGCCGAGCGCCCAGAGGGTCGCCACCGCCGCGAGGAGATTGCTGACATTCGGCCGGCCGATCAGGGGCGACGACACCCACGCGTGTCCACCGGGCCAGACCAGGCGGAAGCGCGCACCCGATGCGTCGCACTCCACCGCCTCCGCTCGCACCTCCGCCGCCGGCGATTCACCGAACGTCACCACCCGCACGCCCGCCGGAATACGCTCCCGCAGGGTCGTACCCTGCAGATCATCGAGATTTACGACCGCCACCCCGGGCTGCACTCCGAGTTCACCCGTGAAGAGCCGCGATTTCAGATCAAAGCAGGAGGCCAGGTCCCGACGACACTCCGCCGCCTCCTCCGCCAGGTGGGTGAACACCACCGCGCCAAAACGCACACCCAAGACCCGCTGTTGATCAATGCCCTGCGCGCTCACTTCCACCACCGCCTCGCGGCAACCGGAGTCGCGCATCTGCGCGAGCAGGCCGAAGGTGTCCAACGCCTCCGGGGTCGTCAGGTAGGCCGGGACGGTGCGCGCTCCGAGGTCGTAGTGAATCGAACTGATCAGCCCCACTCGCTGTCCGCCGGGCTGCCCGAGGAGATGCCGCAGCAGATGCGCCACGGATGTCTTACCCCGGCTCCCCGTCACGCCGATTACTCCCAGCGCCCGGTCCGGAAACCCATAGAAACGCTGCGCTACCCGCGCCAGCAGTTCGCGGGCATCCGCGACCTGCAACGCCGTGACCCGCGACGGCATGGCCTTCGGGAGCCGCGCAGACACCACGGCCACGGCGCCACGCGCCACCGCCTCATCCACGAAGTCCGACCCATCGGCTCGACGCCCGGGCAACGCAAAAAAAACGTCGCCTGGCGCCACCCGGCGGCTGTCGATCGCCAACCCCGAGACCGGCCGAGCAAGAGAACCTCGGACCGCGAGCATCTCGTCGACCCGGAGCAGGTCCGCCAACCGCACACGCGCGCCGAGCACCGGGCCGGTCCAGGCCGATGACACCCGGGAACGACCCGCCGTGTCACGCGGGAGCCGACGGGCCCGGGAGGGGGAAACCAGATAACTGATCATGGCCGACCGCCCTCCAATGCAAACAACGGACGGGCCAACGCCGCCCCACCCGGCTTGATGTCGAGGTACTGGATGAGCTGTTCGGCGATGCGCTTAAAGCTGGGGGCCGCCACCGTCGATCCGTAGCCCGTGCCGCCGTTCGGGCCATGGCCATCGTCCACGATCACGGAGATCACGAGCTCGGGCCGGCTGGCCGGAAAGAAGCCGACGAACGAGGCGATGTGATGCTGGCTCGAGTAGCGTCCGTTGATCAGCTTCTGAGTCGTACCCGTCTTGCCGGCGATTTCGTAGCCGGCAATCGCGGCGACGGGAGCCGTGCCCTCGCCCTGCACGGTCACGCGCGCCAGCATGGTGGTCATGGCCTTGGCGGTACCGTCCGAGATCACCCGGCGGCGCGTCACGGGTGCGAAGCGGTACACCGTCTCGCCCTGAGCATTCCGGATTTCTCGCACGACCTGAGGGCGGAGCAATTCGCCGCCACTCGCGATCACGCCCATCGCATAGTGAATCTGCAGCGGCGTCGCGGCCACCGTGTGTCCCATCGGAATGCGCGTGATGTCGGACCCGCTCCATTTGGAAAAGTGTGCGAACAGGCCGCCTGCCTCCGGGTAGATCGAAGCGAGCCCGGTGGGTTCGCCGAAACCGAAAGCCCGCGCATAATCATGAAGGCGCTTTTCCTGAAGGAGCATGCCGAGCTGCGCCGCGCCCTTGTTGGAGGAATGCGAGATGATCTCCGAGAGCGTGAGTGGGTGCGTGAAGCGGTGATCCTCACGCGGCAACTCGCGCATCCGCCCCTTGTACTCGATGCGATCAAGCGAGCAGTCGAAGGAATCGCGGATCGAGACGAGACCTTCCTGCAACGCTCCAGCGGCCGGCACGATCTTGAACGTCGATCCCGGCTCAAGCACGTCCGCGACCGCAATGTTGCGCAGGCGGCGCATCTCGGTCGCCGGAATGCTGCGATACTCGTTGAGATTGAACGAGGGCCAGTTCGCCAAGGCCAACAGGAATCCCGTGCGCGCATCGCTCACGATGATCGTCGCTTTCTCCGGCTTCGAGGCCGCCACCACCCGCGCCAGTTCCTCTTCCACCTTGTGCTGGATGACGGAGTCAATCGACAGCACGACGTCGTAGCCGCGCGTCGCCGGAATCTCCCGCACGCGGAACTGCGCGAGCTCCTGGCGCTTGCCGTCCTTCTCCGACTCACGCCAGCCATCCTGCCCGCGCAGATAAAAATCCGCCCAGCGCTCGATGCCCTGCACCGGCACTCCCTCGTCGTTCACGAAGCCGACCACGTGTGCCGCAAGATCGTTGCTGGGGTAAGCCCGGGTGAACACCCGCGGGGGCGCGTAAACACCGCGCACGCCGAGCTTCACAATGCGTTCGTACGTTTCCTCTTCAATGCCCTCACCCAGCTTCGCCCAGCGAATCCGCCGTCCGCCATCCGGCTCCGCATCCGCGGGATCGAGATCGATCGGCCCCCCGGCGTCGCCCACGGTCGGCACCGCCGAGGCGGGGCGCACCTTGGTGCGGAACACCGTTTCGAGGTCGCGCAGCGGCATCCCAAGAAGGCGGGCCAGCTCAGGCCACTTCGATTCGTCCTCCGCTCGGAGCACCTGCGGGTCGACGCCGAGCGTGATCTGCGATCGGGACGTCGCGAGGAACTTACCGCGCGCATCCAAAATGTCACCACGCCGCGCTGGCTCGACCACGATCTGGCGGCGGACCTTTTCGACGAAGCTGGTCAGGCGCTCACGGTCGATGACGTGCAGATGCACGAGGCGCAGCGCGATGCCGGCGAGCGAGACCATCACGGTCGCCGCCACGAGCACGATGCGATAGTTGGAGGCGAAGCCCCGCGCCATGGTCAAGGGGAGAATCGTTGGAGGTGGCGGGGCCTTAGCGCCGCTCGACCCCGCCTCCCACGCGGAAGATCACCACGCCCGAGCCATCGGCCGGGCGATCCGAAAAGACTTCCTGATTGCGCAGCGCCGCCAGCCGACGCTCGGGGGACATCGCAACGCGATGCACTTGGCTTTCCAGCGGTGGCATCAGCCCCAGCTTCCACTCAGCGTTCCGTCGCGTCAGCGCCTCCAACGTTTCCTCCGCCGCCACGTGGATGGTGGTCTCCGCCATGCTGCGCTCCACTTCGGCGACGCTCGCCTCCAGCACGCGAGTCGAGTTGGCCGTCACCGAAATCTGGTGCCGCAGCCACACGGTGCCGAGGCCGATCGAGCCCGTGAGCGAGATCATTACGAGCGTGTAGACCAGGAGTTGATTGACGAAGGCGCGGTTGCCAAAGGGACGCATGGGGGAGGGGCGGACAGGCGGTGGCGGAAAAAGGGTGGATGACGAAAGGGAGGCAGCAGCTGGATCAGCGTTTGCGGATAGCGCGGAGCTTCGCGGAGCGGCTGCGCGGGTTACGCTCGATCTCGGCGACATCGGGGACGACCGGGCGGCGGGTGAGCGGCTCAGCGACCTGCGTCAAGGCGCGCTCATCCTGCGGACGCGCGTCGTCCGCACTCTCCGGCTGGCCGCAGAGCCGGCGGAAGGCCTGCTTGACCGGACGATCCTCGAGCGAATGGAACGAGATCACCGCGAGCACTCCGCCGGCCCGGAGTTTCGCGAACGCCACGGGCAGTGCGCGCTCCAGCGCGCCCAACTCGTCGTTGACCGCGATGCGGATGCCCTGAAACGCGCGCGTCGCCGGATGGATGCGCGAGGCATGCCGCTCCCGCGGCGGAATCGCCTCCGCAATCAGCGTCGCCAGCGAGGATGTCCGCTGCAGCGCACCCGTACCGCGAGCCGCGACAATCGCCCGCACCACTCGCCGCCACGACTGTTCCTCACCGAAGTCGCGCACGGCACGGACCAGCATCTCCTCCGTGGCCGTCTCCAGCCAACGCCATGCCGGCACGCCCGCGCGCGGATCCATGCGCATGTCCGCCGGTGCATCGACGCGGAAAGAGAAACCTCGCTCGGCCTCATCGAGTTGAAACGACGAAACGCCCAGATCGAAGAGCACGCCATCGAAGCCCGAGTCCGGCAATTCCGCGAGGCGCCCAAAGTCGAGGTCCACGAGACGGAACCGGCCGGGAAAGCGCGCCTCCAACTCCGCCGCCCGCGGCGCCGCTGCGGGATCACGATCGAGGGCCACCACCGTGATGTCCGCTGCCGCCTCGAGCAGTGCCGCAGCGTGCCCCCCACCGCCGAACGTACAGTCGAGGTAACGCCCGCCCGCGCGCGGAGCGAGCAACTCCAAGGTCTCGCGCAGCAGGACGGAAAGGTGGCCGGTCGCCATGGCGCGCAGGGTTTTCTGGGGAGCCTCCGCAACCATGTCAGATTCCCAGACGGCGCATGAGATCGCCGAAGTTGTCTCCCGCCGTGCGATCCTTCACCCGCTCCCAACGCTCCGGGCTGTAGAAGCTGAACTTCGTCAGCGATCCCACAAGCACCGCGTCCTTCACGATGCCAGCCCGCGCGAGCAAGTCCGCGTTCACCATCACGCGGCCCGCCTTGTCGAAAGCCAGCGTCTGCGTCTCCGCAAAAAACCGCGCCGCAAAGTCCTGCGCCGCGCCATCCGACAGCGCCATCGCCGCAATCTTCGCGTGCAACTTCTCCACTTCCGCCGGCGGCAACACGGCAATGTATCCATCCGGATGCGGCGTCGCGAGGAACACCTCGCCCTCCACGTGCGCAGCCCGCCACGCCGACGGAATCGTCAAGCGATTCTTGTCGTCCAAGGCGTGCCTGAAGAGGCCCGTGTAGAAAGGTTTAGCCGGCGAAGACATAGCCGGGACGGGAGATCCGTCCCACAACGCCCCATTTAAACCCATTCCGCCCCACCATGGTCAAGGCCAGAGGCGGCGTTTGGGCAGGGAAATTGCCCACACGTTATTCACCACACGGGGACGCCAGCCGTGGCTCCACGCACTCCGCCACCCGCGAGCGCGGCCACCCCGCCGCCCGTCCCCCCACGCCCCGCCACGCCTGGCCCACCGTCACCGTAGTCTCCCTTCTCCAGAATCTGTCTCGTTCACCCGGTCTTCGCCGGACAAACGCGCCGCAATCCAGGGTCAGTAAGCGCAGCCGCAGGGACTCGGCATACGCCCGCTCGCGGCATTATCGCTATCAAAACGCATTAGATCGCAATACGCTGTGATAATGAATCTTATGTGTGGTCAATGAGCAGCGATTCGCGTCAGCGAGGCCATTCAAGGGCCGTCTAGGACACTCTGTGGACCGCGCGCGACCGACGCCAGCGCGGCCGGCTGGGTTGGCCGGGGGGGGACTAGCCAACGGGTCCTGCTCGGCCGCCGCGCCCCCCCGTCCTCCCCCGGGCCGGGGCGTTGGATCACTCCAGCGTGCCCCGATGTCTAGAAACTCACCTCGATGCCCGCGCTGGGCAAAAAGGGGAGGAGGTCCTTGGCCTCGCGCCGGGCCTCCACTTGGGTCCCTCTCACCACCGGGGAGGTGTTGTAGCCCAGCAGGTTAACGCGGTCGTAGGCGTTAAAGACATCGAGAAACGCGCGTACCTCGCCCCAGCGCGGCGCCCAACGCCGGGTGACGCGGAGGTCCAGGCGGTGGTACGCGGGCAGGCGCGCGGCGTAGGGTGCGCCGAGCACGCGTTGGACGGCACGTCGGCCGTTGGCTAGGGGCACCAGGACGTAACTCACGTCCGTGGTGGGCCAACCCGTGTGATACCGCCACGCCGCACTCCAGTTCCACCGCGGGTTCGGCGCATAATTCAGTTCGATCTGCAGCGTGTGACGCTGATCCCGGGCACGCGGAACCTCGCGATTGCCGACGCGCTCCACCGCCCGCGCCCAGGCATAGCCCGCCGACCACCCCCAGGCCACGTCGGCCCCAGCCCGTCTTTCCAGCAGCAGTTCGAGGCCGCGCGCATCGTCCCCCTGAGGATCCACGCGGATCCGATCGGTCTGCACTTCGGGGAACACGTTATAGAGGCTGACCAAGTTCTCCCATCGCGGACGCCTTTGGTATCCTTTGCGCTGATACATTTCAGCACGCAGCAACAGGCCTTTCGGGAGACGCTGTTCCAAGCCGAGCACGCGATGCTCCGCCCGCTCGGCGGACGCGAAGGTGCGCTCGCCATCGGGCACCGAGAGCTCATGCAGGCCCTGGGCCTGCGCATGCCGCCCCCAGGCGGCGCGGAGCGTCGTGTGCGGTGCGGCATTCCATGCGAGGTTAAAGCGAGGGAGAGCCTCCCACTCTCCGGGGCGCGCAGGTGCGGACTCCGCGCGCAATCCAGCTTCCGCGATCCAGCCGGGCGCGAGCGCCACGCGGGGCGACACAAAGAGGGCGGCTCCCGTGCCGGACCGCGACAGGCGCACCTGTTCCGTCCTCCGCTCAGTCACCAGCGCCGCCTCACGAATCACGGTCTCCTCCCTGAGGAGGCCGTACGCGTAGTCGGACGTTCCTCGCTGCAAGGCCGCGCCGGCACGGAGGAACACTCGCTCCGAGAGGGGCCGGGACCAATCGCTGCGCAGGATACCGAGGGTGAGGCCTCGATCGTCGTTCAGCAGGAGCCGCAGACGCTGATCAAAGAATCCGTCGCCCTGCCTGTTCCACCCGAGGCGCGAGGCCCCAAGCACCGTCTCGCCCACGAGTCCGCTGCTCCACTCGCCGCGCCAGCGGATCCACCCGGAGTCACTCCGGTAGCGGCTGTTAAGCGCGGGTTCGCCCGTCTCCTGGAAGCGCAGGGTGTCGAGGGCATGGAGGGCGTGCACCGAGAGGCGCTGTCCGGGTGCAAGCGCCCACTCCGCCTTGACCGCAAGGTCGTGGTAGCGGGGAAAGATGTCGTCCTCGCGGCCACGCAACCGCAACGCGAGGTCGGGGTAGCCGCGCCGCGCCGTCAGACGCCACTCCGCTCGGCCGTCCGACGTTCGTCCGGCGTGCGAGACCCGCAGGCTGGTCGCGCTCACGCCCAGGGAGGTCCGCTCCGGACCTGTCGGAGCGGTGGCCGTCTCCAGCGCCAGCACCCCGGCCAGCCGGTCCCCGTAGTCCGCCGTGAAACCACCCGTGTAGAGGTCGAGGCGACGCACGGTCGGAAGGTCGACGATGGAGAGGGCGCCATCGATGTCCTTAAGATGGAAGGGCTCCACGAGATCGAGGCCATCGAGTCGTACCGCGACTTGCCCGTTGGGGGCTCCGCGGACCCAGAAGCGCGCCGTGAAGTCGTCCGCCGCCAATCCGGGGAGCCGCGCAATCACACGGAAGAGGTCCTCCCCGACCTGCGGCCGCGCCGCCAGTTCCTGCGCCGTCAGCGTGGCGGCCGGCGCGCCGACGGCGTCGCTGATCCCGAAGCGACTGGGCGTGACGATGATTTCGGAAAGACGAACGGGCGGCTCCCCCTGCGCGCGCGCGGTGCCGTCGGTCAGGATCATGCTCAGCAGGATCAACGGAAAAAGCCGGGCGGGGCTCACGCGGTTCATCAGAGCCGTACGTTGGAGGCAGCCGCACCCTGTTTCAACCCGCGAGCAACGACGGTGGTCGCGGCGCCGTCGTGGTTGGACTCGTCCCGCTCCCCGGCCACGGGTTCGCCTCCCCACACCGTCCTCACCGCCTCAAGGCCGGCATTCGTCACGTTCTAGTCTCAGACTGTTCACCAAATCCCTCCGTCTCTTGCCTTGTTTCCCACGCTGCATCGCTTCTTCTGATGGGTTCCGGGAAGCGGTGCGCTCCCGGGGCTTTGACCCTCTTTCCGCGATGTCCGTCTCCTCCCCTCCCCCGTCCTCCCGTCGCTGGCTGATCTACGGATCGGTGGCTCTCATGCTTGCTCTCGGCGTCTGGTACGCCGCCTCCCGCGGACCAGCCCAGTCCGCCGGCAACCGCAATCGTTGGAACGTAAAGGCGGGCAATCAGGCCGTCCCGGTCCGCGCGGAGGCGGCGCGCCAAGAGGCGTTCGCCGTCTACCTGAAGTCCATCGGCACGGTCACGCCGCTCAACACGGTCACGGTACGCAGCCGCGTCGACGGCCAACTGCAGCGGATCGCGTTTGCCGAGGGGCAGCGGGTCGAGCGCGGCGACCTGCTCGCCGAGATTGATCCGGCACCCTACCGGATCCGGCTTGCGCAGACCGAGGGGCAGCAGCAGCAGAACGCCGCCCAAGTGCAGACGGCGCGCAGCGATCTGCAGCGCTTCGAGCAGCTCTTCGCCCAGAATCTCATCACGCGTCAGGAACTCGAGTTGCAGCAGGCCCTCGTGGCGTCTCGCGAAGGTGCCCTTGCGGCCACTCAAGCTCAGGTCGAAACCGCCCGGCTCGAATTGAGCTACACGCGGATCGAAGCCCCCATCTCGGGCCGGCTCGGCCTCCGCCAGGTCGACCCGGGCAACCTTATCCGCGCCGGCGACTCGAACGGGCTGGTCGTGATCACGCAGACCGCGCCGATCTCTGTCCTATTCACGGTCCCGGAAACCGATCTCCAGCAGGTGCTCGACGGCCTGCGCGCGGGCCACGCACTCGTGGTCGAGGCGTGGGACCGCAACGAGCGCAGCCTCCTCGCGACGGGGTCGCTACGCACGGTCGACAACCAGATCAACGTCGCGACAGGCACGCTCCGACTCCGCGCCGAGTTCGCCAACGCCGACGACCGGCTCTTCCCGAACCAGTTCGTCAACGTGCGGCTGCGCGTGCTGACGTTGCCCGGCGCAATCGTCATTCCGTCCGCCGCCGTCCAGTTCGGTTCGCGTGGCACCTACGTCTACGTCGTCAATGAGCGCAGCGAGGCCAAGGTCCGCGACGTGGTCCTCGGACCCGCCAACGCCGCGCTGCAAACCATCACGTCTGGCATCCAGGCAGGAGAGCGGGTCGTGCTGGAGGGACTCGATCGTCTACGCGACGGCCGCTTGGTCACGTTGGTCGACGAGTCGGCGCCGACCGCTCCCGCGGGCGAACCCGCCACGAAGTCCAGCCCCGGCGGCCGCCCTGGAAACAAGGGCCGATGAATCCGTCGCGGCCATTCATCCTCCGCCCCGTCGCCACCACGCTGCTGATGGTGGCCCTCCTGTTGTCGGGTATTCTCGCGTACCGGCTACTGCCGGTCGCGGCGCTGCCCGAGGTGGATTACCCGACGATCCAAGTCTTCACGTTTTACCCGGGCGCCAGTCCGGAGGTCACCTCCAGCGCGATCACCGCCCCGCTCGAGCGGCGGCTCGGGCAGATCCCCGGGGTGAACCAAATGTCCTCTACGAGTGCGAGCGGCGCCTCGGTCATCACGCTGCAGTTTTCCCTCGAAGTCTCGCTCGGCGTGGCGGAACAGGAGGTGCAGGCTGCGATCAATGCCGCGAGCAATCTGCTGCCGAACGATCTGCCGGCTCCCCCCATCTACCGAAAGGTTAATCCCGCCGACACGCCGATCATCACCCTCGCGGTCACTTCGGCCAGCCTGCCGCTACCCGAGGTGCACGATCTCGTCGATACGCGCGTCGCCCAGAAACTCGCCCAGGTTCCCGGCGTGGGCATGGTGAGCCTCGCGGGCGGCCAGCGGCCGGCCGTGCGGGTGCAGGTCAATCCGTCCGAACTCGCCGCCCGCGGCCTTGAACTCGCCGACATCCGCGCCGCGATCAACGCCGCCAGCGTCAACCAGCCAAAGGGTAACTTCGACGGTCCGACGCGCAGCATCCTGATGGACGCGAACGACCAGCTGCGCTCCGTCGAGGAGTACCGCCAGCTGATCATCGCCTGGCGCGACGGCGCGCCGCTGCGGCTGGGCGACGTCGCCCAGGTGATCAACGCGGCCGAGGACCGTCGGCTCGCCGCCTGGGCGGACCGTCTGCCCGCGGTGCTGATCAACGTGCAGCGTCAGCCAGGCGCGAACGTGATCGAGGTGGTCGACCGCGTGCGCGCGCTCTTGCCGCAGCTGGAATCGAGCCTGCCCGCGGCGGTCGAACTCACCGTGCTCACCGACCGCACGCAGAGCATCCGCGCCTCCGTCCGCGATGTGCAGCATGAGCTGCTCTTCGCGATTGGGCTCGTGGTCCTGGTGACGTTCCTCTTCCTGCGCGATCCCGCTGCGACGCTCATTCCCTCCATCGTCGTGCCGCTGTCGCTCGTGGGCACGTTCGGCGTGATGCATCTCGCCGGTTTCTCGCTGAACCTGCTCACGCTGATGGCGCTCACCATCGCGACCGGCTTCGTGGTGGACGATGCGATCGTGATGCTGGAGAACATCGCGCGTTACCGCGAGGAGGGTCTCGCGCCGATGGACGCGGCCCTGCGCGGCGCTTCGCAGATCGGCTTCACGCTGGTGTCGCTGACCATCTCGCTCATCGCGGTGCTGATCCCGCTGCTCTTCATGGGCGACGTCGTCGGCCGGCTCTTCCACGAGTTCGCGATCACGCTCGCAGTTGCGATCATGATCTCGTTGGTGGTGTCGCTCACGCTGACGCCGATGATGGGCGCCCGTCTGCTGCCGCCGCCGGCCGCGAAGGGCCACGGGCACGGGGCGCCCGGTTTCCTCGATCGCGTGATCGCGCAGTACCTGCGTGGGCTCGACTGGGTGCTGGACCGCCAGAGGATGACGCTGGCGGTGACGGTGGGGACGTTGCTGCTCACCGCAGCGCTTTACGTTACGACGCCGAAGGGCTTCTTCCCCGTGCAGGACAACGCGGTGCTGCAAGCCGTGACGGAGGCGCCGCAGACCGTCTCGTTCGCCGCGATGGCCGAGCGGCAGCAGGCGCTGGCGGAGCGGATCCTGGCGGATCCCGCCGTGGTGAGCCTGTCCTCGTTCATCGGCGTCGACGGCACCAACACCACGCTCAATAGCGGACGCATGCTGATCAACCTCCGCCCGCACGGAGAACGGCGGGAGCGGGCTCCGGCGATCATCGCGCGGCTGCTGGACTCGGCGCGGAGCGTGCCGGGCATCACGCTGTACCTCCAGCCGGTGCAGGAGCTATCGATCGAGGACCGGGTGAGCCGGACGCAGTTCCAATTCACGCTCACCTCGCCGGATGGTGCGTTGCTGGAGTCGTGGGTACCCGAGTTCATCTCCCTCCTGCAAGCGCAGCCGGAGCTGGCTGACGTGGCGAGCGATCAACAGACGCGAGGGCTGCAGGCCTTCGTCGAGATCGACCGCGATGCGGCGAGCCGCCTCGGGGTCAGCGTGGCCGACATCGGTGATGCGCTCTACAATGCTTACGGGCAGCGGCAGATTTCGACGCTCTTCACGCAGGCGAGCCAGTACCGGGTGGTGCTGGAGGTGGATCCGCGGCTTGCCCAGGGCCCCGCAGCGCTGGAACAGCTCTACGTCAATAGCAGCGCCGGGAAGCCGGTTCCGCTCGCGAGTGTCGCGCAGGTGCGCGAGGGGTCCGCCACGCTGGTGATCAACCACGTCGGGCAGTTCCCGGCGATCACCGTCTCGTTCAACCTTGCCCCCGGGGTGGCGCTGGGTGCGGCGGTGGAGGCGATCGAGCGCACGGCCGCCGCCGCGCCGTTGCCGCCAGCGATCGAGCTCACGTTTCAGGGTGCGGCACACGCCTTCCGGTCGTCGCTCTCCAGCACGCTCTTTCTCGTGCTCGCCGCCGTGGTGACCATGTACCTCGTGCTGGGGGTACTCTACGAGAGCACGATTCATCCGATCACGATCCTTTCCACCCTGCCCTCGGCAGCCGTTGGAGCGCTGCTCGCGCTGCACCTCACGGGTCGTCCGTTGGACATGATCGCCGTGATCGGAATCATCCTGCTCATCGGCCTCGTGAAGAAGAACGGCATCATGATGGTGGACTTCGCGCTTGAGGCCGAGCGGCACCAGGGTCTATCGCCGCGCGAAGCCATCCGGGAGGCGGCCCGGCTGCGTTTCCGGCCGATCCTCATGACTACGCTCGCGGCGCTCTTCGGCGCGCTGCCGCTGATGTTCGCGTCGGGCTCGGGCGCCGAACTGCGCCAGCCGCTCGGCTTGGTGATGGTGGGTGGCTTGGTCGTCAGCCAAGTGCTCACCTTGTTCACCACGCCAGTCGTTTACCTCGCGTTCGACCGGCTGACCCAGCGCCGTCGGCCGCGCCAGCGGGCCGCGGCCGCCACGGCCACGCCGGTCTGATCGACCCCGATGAACCTTTCCCGACCGTTCATCCGTCGGCCCGTGGCGAGCGCCCTGCTCGCCACCGCCTTGGTGCTCGCGGGGGCGCTCGCGTATGGCCTGCTGCCGGTGGCGCCGCTACCGCAGGTCGATTTCCCAACGATCCAGGTGAACGCTTCGCTGCCGGGCGCGAGCCCGGAGACGATCGCGGCGAGCGTGGCTACGCCACTGGAACGCGCGCTCGGTAGCATCGCGGGCGTCACGGCTATTTCTTCGAGCAGCCGGCAGGGCTCCACCGGCATCACGCTGGAATTCGCGCTCAACCGAAACATCGACGACGCCGCGCGTGACGTGCAGGCCGCGATCAACGCCGCCCGCGGGCAACTGCCCGCCGGGATGCCGGGCAATCCGAGCTTCCGCAAAGTCAACCCGTCGCAGGCGCCCATCATGGCGCTGGCCTTGAGCTCGCCCAATTTAGCCCCGGGGAAGCTGTACGACCTCGCGGCCACCCTCCTCGCCCAGAAGCTCTCGCAGATCCCCGGAGTCGGCGAGGTCTCCGTCGGCGGCAGCTCCCTCCCCGCCGTCCGGGTCCAACTCAACCCCAACGCCCTCGCCCACCACGGGATCGCCCTCGACGAAGTGCGCCGCGCCATCAGCGCCACCAACGCCGTCACCCCTCGCGGCAGCATTGAGTCGGACGACCGGCGCTGGCAGATTCAAACCAGCGGCCAGCTGCGGCGCGCCGCGGATTACCTGCCTCTGATCATCCGGTACCGCGACGGGGCCGCCGTGCGGCTGGGCGACGTCGCCCGCGTCACCGATTCCGTCGAGGATCGTTACAGCAGCGGATTTCACAACGACCAGCCCGCCGTCGTACTGATGGTCAGTCGCCAGCCGGGCGCGAACATCGTAGCCACGATCGACGCGATCAACGCCCAACTCCCCTACCTGCGGGCGCTCGTGCCGGCCGATGCGTCGCTCGCGGTCGTGATGGACCGCTCACCTGGGATCCGTGCCTCGCTCGCCGAGGCCCGCACCACCCTGATTCTCTCGGCGGGGCTGGTGATGCTCGTCGTCTTCCTGTTCCTCGGCAGCGCTCGCGCCGCGGTGATTCCGAGTCTGGCCATCCCCGTCTCCCTGATCGGCACGTTCGGGATCATGTACCTGTATGGGTTCTCGCTGAACAATCTCTCGCTGATGGCGCTGGTCGTCGCCGCCGGACTGGTGGTCGACGACGCCATCGTGGTGCTGGAGACGATCTCGCGCCGGATCGAGCGGGGCGACTCGCCCCTGCGCGCCACCTACCGCGGCGCCCGCGAGGTCGGATTCACCCTCCTCGCGATGAATCTCTCGCTGGTCGTGGTGTTCGTCTCGATCCTGTTCATGGGCGGCTTGGTCGAACGGCTGTTCCGCGAGTTCTCCATCACCTTGGCCGCGGCCATGCTGGTCTCCCTCGTCGTCTCACTCACGCTCACCCCCAGCCTCTGCGCGCGCTGGCTACCACGACGCGACGCGAAGCCGCCCAGCGCGCTCGCCCGGGCGACGACTTCTGCGTTTGCGTCATTGCAGAACGGATACGGCAAGGCCCTCGACTGGACGCTGCGCCACGACACGCTCACCTTGGTCATCCTCGTCGGGACGATCGCGCTCAATATCTCGCTGTACGTCACCATCCCGAAGGGATTTCTGCCGCAGCAGGACACCGGCCAGATCCAAGGGTTCATCCGGGGCGATGATGCGTTCTCGTACCAGCTGATGCAGCCAAAGATCGAGTCGTACCGGAAGCTCATCTTGTCCGACCCTGCGGTGGCCGACGTGATCGGCTTCAGCGGGGGCCAATCCGGCACGAGCAACTCGCGCATCATGATCCGGCTCAAGCCGCTGGCGGAGCGAGGGGTGTCCGCCAGCGAGGTCGTCAATCGCATCCGAGCACAGCTCCCGAACGTTCCCGGCGGCATGATGTGGCTGAGCGTCGCCCAAGATCTCGATGCGCCGCGGATGTCCGATGGCGGATCCTATGAGATCAACCTGCTCTCGGCGGAACTCGATACTCTGCGCCGGTGGTCGCCGCGCGTCTCCCGCGCCCTGCTTGAATTGCCCGAGTTGGTGGACGTCGACGCCCCGTCGGACGCCGGGACGCAGCAGGTGCGGCTGCACATCGACCGGGAGGCCGCCCAGCGGCTGGGCGTGGACATGCGGATGGTCACTCAGGTGCTGAACAGCTCGTTCAGCCAGCGGCAGGTCTCGACCCTCTACGATCGCCTCAATCAGTACCGGGTCGTGATGGAGCTGGAGCCGCAGTACACGCAGGATCCCACGGTGCTGGATCAGGTCCAAGTGATCGGCGCCGGCGGGCGCCGCGTACCGCTCTCCGCTTTCGCCCGCTACGACTTTGCCTTGATCGACGATCGCGTCCGACACACCGCACAGTTCGCATCGGAAGGGGTTGGATTCTCGCTCGCTCCAGAGGTCTCCCTTGAACAGGCCCTGACCGCGATCGACGGAGCGCTGGCCCGGATTCTTCTTCCGACCGAGGTCCAAGCCCGCCTCGGGGGCTCCGCCCAGACGTTCCAGCGCTCCCAGCAGAGCCAGCCCTTGCTCATCCTCGGCGTCCTGGTGGCCGTCTACCTCGTCCTCGGGATCTTGTACGAGAGCACGCTGCATCCCCTGACGATCCTTTCCACCCTCCCGTCGGCCGGACTCGGCGCGCTGCTGGCACTGCGCCTCACCGGGACCGAGTTCACGCTGATCGCGTTGCTCGGCCTGTTCCTCCTGATCGGGATCGTGATGAAGAACGCGATCCTGATGATCGACGTGGCGCTCGACCGCGAGCGGAACGGCAGACTCAGCGCGAGGGCGGCAATCCGCGAGGCCGCACTCGTACGGCTACGGCCGATCCTGATGACCAATCTCGCGGCGATTCTCGGGGCCCTGCCGCTGATCTTCGCCGCCGGGGAGGGTGTCGAACTGCGGCGTCCGCTGGGGTTGACGATCGCCGGCGGCCTCGTGGTCAGCCAGATTCTCACCCTGTTCTCCGTGCCGGTGGTCTACCTGTGGATCGACCGCCTGCGGGGACGCCGCCCAAAGACGCCGGCCCCCGCACTCGCTTCGTGAGCGGAGCGAGGCCCCCCAGACGGCGCGCTTTCCGGTTCGCCCCGGCCACTGCCTCTGTCAGGGTTCACCTGCAGCGCTACTGCGACTGACCGTTCTCCTTTCCGCCATGGCCGTTTCCGCTCATTCCCGCGCCGTTTCTCAACTGCTCCTCGCCGCGCTGTGCTGGAGTCTCGGGGGGCTGCTGATCAAGTCGGTCGACTGGCCGCCGCTCGCCGTCGCCGGGGGACGCGGCATTGTCGCCGCCGTCTTCCTCATCGTGGTCAGCCGGCCACTGCGGTTTCATTTCTCCGGCATGCAAGTGCTCGGCGCAGTGTCATACGCGGCCTGCACAGTCACGCTCGTCACCGCCACCAAGATGACGACGGCGGCCAACGCCATCCTGCTCCAGTACACCGCCCCGGTCTGGATCGCGCTCCTCGGCGCGTGGTTCCTCGGTGAGCGGGCCAACCGCGCCGACTGGTTCACCATCGGAGCGGTTCTGGCCGGGATGGCTCTCTTTGTCGCCGACGGTCTGCGGCTGACCAGCCTCACGGGCAATCTCATCGGCGCCGCTTCTGGAGTGTGCTTCGCGATTATGACGCTGGCCCTGCGCCACCAAAAGGACGGCTCGCCCGTGGAGTCGATCATCCTCGGCAACGTGCTCGCGTTCCTCATCGGCCTCCCCGAGATCATTGCCGCGCCGAGCCTGCCGGCCATCAGCTGGAGCGCGCTCCTTATTCTGGGCACCGTGCAACTGGGCGTATCCTACTGGCTCTACGCGCGTGCCATCCGTCATGTCACCGCCCTCGAGGCGGTCCTGATCCCAGTCCTTGAACCGCTCCTGAGTCCCGTTTGGGTGCTGCTCTTTATCGGCGAGAAACCGAGTGCCCTCGCCCTCGTCGGCGGCGCCCTCGTCCTGTCGGCCGTCACGCTGCGCGCCCGCCAGCGGATCCTCGACGGACGCCGCGCGAGCGAGGGCGGCCGCCACGCCTGACGCGTTTATCCCGCCGCAGTGGTGGCACTGGGCAGAGTGCGGCGGCGGAGTTGTCCGCACGCCGCGTCAATTTCCGGACCGCGGGAACGGCGGATGTGCGCGACCACCGCGGCCGCGCGCAGCTGCGCGACGAAGCGATTCTCCACGTCCACTGGAGTAGGCTCATAATGCCGCCCGAGCAGGCTCGGTCCCGTGGGGTTATAGCGGAGGAGGTTGACGTGCATGCGGCGGCGACCCACCAGCGCCGCCAGCGCCGCCGCGTGGTCATCCGAATCATTCACGCCGCGGAGCAGGCAGTATTGGAGGGTGACGGGCCGGCCGGTCCTCGCCTGATACGCGTCCGCCGCCGCCATGATGTCCTCGAGTCGCTGCCGCCGCCCGACGGGGAGCAAGGCCGCCCGGGTGGTGTCATCCGGCGCGTGCAACGAAATCGCGAGATGCACGCCCAGACCGGAGTCAGCGAGCCGTTCGATCCCGGCGATTACGCCCACGGTCGAGATCGTGACCTGACGCCAGCCGAGACCGCCGAGGCCGTTCGCCGCGATGCGCTCCACCGCCGCCAGCACGGCATCCAGATTGAGCATCGGTTCACCCATGCCCATGAACACAAGTGTCTGCAATCGGCGCCCGGCCGCGCGCGCCTCGCGGCGCAGCGCGAGGAACTGTTCGACGATTTCGCCACTAGAGAGGTTGCGCTCGAAGCCCGTTTTGGTCGTCGCACAGAAGTCGCAGCCCATGGCGCACCCCACTTGGGAAGACACGCATCCAGCCGCACGGTCTGCCCGGTGATCCGGCATGAGCACACACTCGACTGATCGTCCGTCGCTGAGGCGCCGCAGCAGCTTCACCGTGCCATCGGCCGAGGCCTGCCGGAGACCTGGTAAGGAGGTGCCCGCGACGCACTCGATTGGCCAACGCCGCCGGAGTTCCTCCGGCCACAATCCCGCCGGAAGGGACGCCTCGCCGTCACGGGCATAGAAGCTCCGCAGCAGCGGCGCCGCATGCGACGCCTTGCAGCCCCAGGTGCGCACGCGCTCCGCTAGGGTTTCGATCGTGGCCTCCGAGAGCACGCAGGGCTCCAACGGCAACGACGGGGCGGACCGCATCGCCGCGGGATCGGCGAAAGCCGACGCCGATCCGTCAGCGACGCCGTTTGCCGCCGGAGAGAGTGGAGCCTCCGTGCTCACGCCGCTCCCGCCGGCCCGGCGAGAATCGCTTCCACGGCCTGCTGCGCCGCCACGAGTCCAAAGGTTCCTGTCACCCACGCCGCGGCTCCGAAGCCGGCTTCGCAGTCCATCCGCCCACCCGCGCCTTCCACCGGCTCCAGCGAACAGGTGCCATCCGGGCGCGGGTAGACTTGCTGCTCGCTCGACCAGACGCAGCGCACCCCGAAGCGGACTTTGCCGGTATGCAGGCCCGGCGCGAACCCATGATCGCGCCGGAGCTTCTTGCGCACCAAGCGCAGGAGCTCATCGCCAAACGCATCGCCCAGATCTCCCGCGCGGACGCGGCTCGCATCGCGACGCCCTCCCGCCCCGCCGATCGTCACGATCGGTCGACGGTACGCCACCGCCGCCGCGATCAGGCGCGCCTTGTTGCTGAGGACATCGATCGCGTCCACGACGCAGTCATAGGCAGGCGCAAGGAGCCGCTCGGCGTTCGATTCACTGAAAAACTCCGCGACCTCCTGCACGTCACAGGCTGGGTTGATCCGACGCACCCGCTCGGCCAAAACCGTGACCTTCAGCTGCCCCACCGTGTCGACGAGGGCCGGGAGTTGCCGATTGGTGTTCGTCACGCACACGTCGTCCAGATCGATCAGGGTCAATCGACCTACGCCGCTTCGCGCCAACGCTTCGACGGTCCACGAACCCACCCCACCCAGGCCGACGATGGCCACGTGCGCCGCGCGCAGACGCGCGACCGCGTCGCGTCCGAGGAGACGCTCGACCCCGCCGAAGCGTGCATCCGGGGCCGTACTCACCGTGCGCCCTCCCGTCCCGGCGGCACCAGATCGAGCCGCTGGCGCAGCACCGCCAGCGCCGACTGCAGCCGCGCGTCCCCCTGGCCACTCACGTCCGCCATGGGCAATCCGCGCTCCGCCAGCGTGCTCCGCCAAAGGCGCGCGCCCATCGCACGCCCTGCCTCATCCGGAAAGCACCGCTGTGGGTCGGGCGTGAAGGGGAGATCCGACTGGCACAGGAGGTAAAGGGCATAGCCACGGCTGCGCGCCTCGGCCTGCGCCCGCACGGCCTGCGGACAAGATCCGGGGAAGAGTAAGTCGGCCCACAGCACGTTGGTGAGTAAATCGGTGTCGCAGAACACCACGCGGCGTGCCCGCGCCGCCGCGCGCTCCTCGCCGTCACGCTGACCGCACGCGATCTCCTCGAGGTCGCCCGCCACGATGCGTCCGGCCCGGCGCTCCCAGAATTCCCGGACAAACTCCGGCGCCCAAGGCTCGTCAAACTCCCGCGCCAGCCGCTCGGCCAGCCACGTCTTTCCCGTCGACTCAGGCCCGAACACGACCACGCGCAAGGGAACCGGGCTGGCGCTCATCGTCGGCCCTCCGATCCATGCGGACCACGCCACGCGCGCCATCCCATCACCGCGAGGCCAAGAAAGACCGCGTACAGGGCCGCGGTCACTTGCAGGCCCTGCGAGAAATAGAGCCCCATCGCCGACGCATTCACTCCCATCCAGAACAGCCAATTTTCGCGTTTCTTGCGCGCCTGCAGCCACTGAGCCACCAGACTGAATCCGAGAATACCCGCGTCCCAATAGGGCAGCACAGCGTCCGAGCTTCGCGCGAGGAAGGCGCCCCAGCCGACGGTGACCGCTATGCCTGCCGCCATCGCGCCCAGCCATGCCCCGGCCCGGAGGCGGGTGACGGGCAGTTCTCCGACGGCGGCCCTCGACGCAGCCACGGGCGAGGACACGGAACGTCCTCCATCGGTCTTGCAGTCCGTGTCGGTGGCCGCACACACGCGCGCTCCAGAGTCGGCTTCTGCGGCGGTGCCACTCACGATGTCCCCAGTGGTTCTCGCCCGCGCCCCACGCCACCACAGCCACCAGCCGTATAGCAGGACGACAAAAAAGACACCCTGCAGGAGCGCGGAGGAATAGACGCGCGCCTGGAAGAAGATCCAAGCGTACAGCACCACCTGCACCAAACCCACCGGCCACGCGGCAACGCGCTGGCGGATCATCAGCCACACGCCGACGATACCGATCACCGCACCACTGATTTCCAGGGGATCCATCACCCAAGCTTGCCGCAGGCCATCAGGCCGACGGTGGTTGCGCGACGTGCGCCTCCAACGCCTCACGCGTCACGACGTGCCGCCGCGCACAGCGGGGGCAGCGAATCTCGAGCCGCTGCTCCTCGCCGAAGAGTTCTTCCGGATCCGTCCGAAACACCGGTGCCAGCACGTCGAGCATCCGGGCCTGGCTACATCCACAGCGCCAGCGGACGATCCGACGCTCCAGCAACACCACGGTCTCCTCAGCATCGAGGGCACGGACGCGCTCCACGTCGAGACCCCGCAGCCACGCGAGATCGCAGTCGGGATGCTCCATCGCGAGCAAGAACTCCTCCTCCGCCGGCTGAAAAAACCGACCCAGCCGCTGCTCGCTCTGGGAATAGAAAGCCTCGGCCGCGACCAACGGATCATTCCCGGTAAACTCGACCGCACTGCGGCGTTTGGGCGCCCGGCCGCGCACGACATCGCTGTAGAACAGCGAGCGCTCTCCCTCGCGGACATTCTCGGTGAAGATCCGCCCGGCGACATCCCCGGTCTCGTTGTCCCCCACGAGGAAAAGGTTCACCCGAGGGTCCTGCAGATTGAGGGTCCACGCGAGATGCTCATTCCATGGCCGGGAGGCGGCGTGCAGGACGAACCCCGCGAGGGCCCGCTTGAAGACCCCATCATGTTCCGGTTCAGGACGCAGACCCTGATCCGCAAGGTGCAGGTAGTAATCGACGTAGAGCGCGCTGAATTCCGCGCGCGCAAGCAACACGTTGCGCGAACGCACGAAGTACGTCCGGACTTCGAGTCCAACATCCGGGGGAAGCTCAGGCGACGCGTCTGACATGAGTACCCAAGGAATCCACCCAACCGCCCCTTGTCCAATGCGAAGAGCCCGCGGTCCGAACGACGGTGGGTCGCACGCGAGAGGCTCCGCAGTCCAGCGATCACGGGCGCCCTCGCCGCGCGGTCGCGCCCACCCTTCGCCTAGCGCTTCCGCTCCGTCAGGGAGTCAATCAGGGCAGCCAGAAACGCATCCCCGCCGCGCACGTCCGCAAGGCTGTCACGCGCGGCGGCTGCATGCGCCGCGGCCCGGCGGCGCGAGGCGTCGATGCCGTAGAGACTGACGGAGGTCACCTTACCCGCTTGGGCGTCCTTGCCGGCCGTCTTCCCGAGCACCGCGGTCTCCGCCGTGGCGTCCAACACGTCATCGACAATCTGAAACGCCAGTCCCAGTTCGCGACCCGTGCGCACCAGCGCGATGCGCTCGGCCTCAGTCGCGCCGCCGATGCGCGCGCCCAGCGAGAAAGAGAGCTCCAGCATCGCCGCCGTCTTGTTCAGATGGATGAATTCCAAATCGGCAGCCGAGAGATCGGTGCGTCCCTCGGCGGCAAGGTCCTCGACCTGCCCCCCGATGAGGCGGCGACTACCCGCTGCGTCCGCCATATCGGCCGCCAACGCGACCGCCAGCGCCGGCTCGGCGGCGTAGGAGGTCACCACCAGACCCAGCGCGTGGGTGAGCAACGCATCACCGGCCAGCAGGGCGGTTGCCTCATCGAAGGCCCGGTGCAGCGTCGGCCGCCCCCGCCGCAGGTCATCGTCATCCATGCAGGGGAGGTCATCATGGATCAGCGAATAGGTGTGCAAGCACTCCACCGCGACGGCGGCCGGGACTGCATCGCGACGTCCTGCCGGGTCCAGGGCCTCGGCCGCCGCCAGTACGATCACGGGCCGGATCCGCTTGCCCCCCGCCTCGACGCTATAGCGCATGGCCGCATGGATCCGCCCCGGACGCGCATCCGCCGGCGGCAACCAGGTGCCGAGACCGGATTCGATCCGGCGGAGGTGGGCGTTGAATTTGGTTGAGAAGTCCATGAGCCGGCGGAGAGTGACCCACCGTGAACGCCGAGATGCCGACGCTCGAATCGGTTTGCAAACGCCTTTTCGGCGACTCCGCGTGGCTGGTTCGCAGCCTTGTGGGCGCCGTCCTCCTCGTCGTACCCGTCGCCCACTTTTTTGCCTTTGGTTATTTTTACGAGCTAATCAACCGTGCGCGGCGGGGCGAGAATGGCGGACTCCCCCCTTGGGAGGACTGGGGACGGCTCTTTTCCCGCGGAGTCACCGCGTTCGTGCTGTTCGTGCTGCTCGGGCTCACGCCGATCCTGATCGCGTGGCTCCTCACTTGGCCACTCCGGCTCCTTTCGTACGGCGTTGTCGTTTACTTACCGCTGCTCCCGGCGATCATGCTGGCCGGCCCCCTCACCGCCGCCGGGATCTACCAGTACCAGAAACGCGAGGAGTGGCGCGATGCCTTCCGCATTTACGTACTGGGTGCGATGCTACGGTCCAGTCGCGCGCGGTTCTGGGTCCCGACCTTCGCCTTGATCGGGTTCCTCGTCGTGGGGTATCCACTGATGACCTTCACCGTATTCCTCGGTCTCGCAGCCAGTTGGACCTACTATGCATCTTATTTCCGATACGTGGAAGAGGCTCGCAAAGGTCGGCTAAAATCGTCTTAATCGAGGCTGCGTCATGGAAAAGTACCTTCAGCGCGGCCTGATCGGGCCCGGAATTTTCGAAATCCTTTTTGGTGCCCTCGCCAGCCTCCTTCTAGGCGTCGCACTCGCCTTGCTGTGGTTGATTAACAGTGGGGCGGCCATTGATAATCCGCCGGTCGAAGGCGCGCGGATCAATCCGGTTCCTTTCGTGGCGGGAGAGTCGACAGAGCCCGGCAATCGTAATTGGGAGCGCAAGCAGCAGGCCTTCATGGAAGGCCAGAGTGGACAACTGGCGTTCACTGATACGGAGCTCAACGCATGGTCGAACTCCTCGCCGGATCCGGCGGAAAATCCGGTGGATCCCCTCATCAGCACCGGCCGGCTCAATTTCCGAGTCCACGACGGCATGCTTCAGGTATCGACGCCGACAACGGTGACGGTGCTCGGTCGGAAGCTGGGGGGAGTGTTGCAGAGTCGAGGGGGCTTCATCGCCACCGAGGCGGGACTCCGGTTCGAACCGCGCGAGACCTACTTCGGCTCCCTCGCCGTCCATCGCTTCCCGAATGTCCATCGCTGGCTTCTCACCCGCGTCTCGCGCCAGCCGCTCGTGCCCGAGGATGTGCTCGCCAGCTGGAATCGCGTCAGTCGCGCCGCGGTTGAGGGCGATTTCCTCACGATCACGATCCCCTGATCGCGTCCATCGCGGCTCCCCGAAGCCCGCGCTCTCCCGGGTCCGCGCTTAGACCGCGCCGAGAAGCCGCCCGAGATCGACGTGCTCAAGAATGAGCTGCTTGATCACCGGGAATTTGTCCGTGTCCTGCGGCGACGTCTTCACCGTCATCCCGTGAATGCGTGAGGTGATGGTGTAGCATTCTGCCTCGGCGGTGATGACGGGAATATCCGCAGCGGCGAGCTGAGCCGCCAGCGCCGCGGGCGGTGCAATCCCGTCCGTGAGCACAAGACCGACGATGCGGTCGCGCCCGCGCCGCTCTCCTGCGCCGGTCAAAGCCGCAGCCATGATGTCATCGCGGTCCCCGGGCGTGATCAGCAAGGTCCCCGGGCGCAGGCTTCCGGCAACGCCGCGGGCCGTGCCGGCACCCACCATCACGTGCCGCACCCGCCGAAGGGCCTGGCCGGCCGGAAGGCTCATCCAGCGGCCGCCGATTTCCTCCACGACCTGGGAGAGATTGGGCGAAGAGAGGAGATTTTGCCGCGGCAGCACTCCGAGCAGCGGCACGCCGAAGCGGGCCAGCCCCCGGCCCGCATAGTCACGGATCTGCTCGACCTTGTCCTCCTCGACCTTGTTCAGGATGACACCCACCACTTCCACGCCCTCCTTGTCGAAGAGCGCCTTGTTGAGCGCGATCTCATCGATCGGCCGCCCGATGCCGCCCGGCGACACGAGGAGCGCTTTCGCGCCGAGCAATTTCGCCACCCGCGCGTTGGACAACTCGAAGACGCTGCCCACCCCCGCATGACCCGTGCCCTCAATCAGCGTGAAATCCTTCTCCCACGACACGCGGTCGAAGGCCCGGCAGATGCGGTCGGTCAGCTCCGCCAGCATCGGCCCCGGCGCCGTCAGGAACCGCCGCGTAAAGGTACCGTCCACCGCCACCGGGCTCATGCTCTCGATGGGCACATGCACGTCGAAGAGCGTGTCCAGCAGCACCGAATCCTCGTCGATTTTCTGCCCGCGCACCTCCACGAAGCGCTGTCCGATGGGCTTAATGAATCCAACTCTCGGATACATGGCGCGCATCGCGGCGTAAAGACCGAGGCAGGTGGTGGTCTTGCCGTCGTTCATCCGCGTGGCCGCGACGAACAGTCGCTTGGTCACGCGGTTGGTCGGGGCCGCCTGGAGCGGAAACGCGGGGGCGGAGAAGGGGTTGACGGGGAGGTCGGACGACATCTCAGGCGTCTCCATAGAGCAGGCGGCGGTCGATGGCTTGGCACGCCACCACGGCGGCGGCGCCAAAGACGTCGTGGGCGCTCGCGCCGCGGCTGATTTCCGCGGCCGGACGGCTGAGGCCGGTCAGGATCTGGCCATAGGCGTTTCCACCCGCCAACGCATGCACGAGCTTGAAGGCGATATTGCCGGAATTTAGGTCGGGGAAGATCAGGACGTTCGCCCGCCCCGCCACGGGGCCGCCCACGCGTTTGGTCGAGGCCACCGCCGCGTCCAGCGCAGCATCCGCCTGCATTTCACCGTCAATCTCCATCGGCAACGCCGCCGCTTTCGCCTTGGCCCGCGCCAGTTCGGTGGCCTGCTGCACCCGCGCGACCGCCGGATGGGGCCGGTCGGTCTTCGACGCCCAACTGAGCATCGCCACGCGCGGCAGCACATTGGTCAGGTGCCGCGCGATCATCGCCGTCGACACCGCGATGTCCGCCAGTTGCTCCGCCGTGGGCTCCGGAATCACGCCACAGTCGGCCAGAAAGAGCACGCCCTCCGTCCCCACGACCTTCTCCTCAAAATCCAGGATCATCAGCGAGGAGGCGGTCTGCACGTGCTGCAGTCGGGGAATCACCTGGAACAGGGGTCGCAGAGCGCTCGACGCGCTCACGGTGGCCCCGGAAACGAGGGCATCCGCCTGTCCAGCCGCCAGCATGAGCGTGGCATAGGTGTTGGGATCGCGAACCGCCTCCCGGGCCTCGGCGAGCGAGAGACCCTTCGCCCGGCGAATCTCCTCCAGTTGCAGCGCGAAGGTCTCCGCGTCCTCGCTGCGGGCGGGATCGATCAGGCGCATGCCCTGCAGGTTCAGGTCGAGCCGCGCTGCCGTCTCCTTGATCACGCCGCGATCTCCGAGCAGGACTGGCGCCCCCATTCGGCGCGTCACCCACTGGCGCGCGGCCTGCAGGACGCGGGGGTCCGCGCCTTCGGGGAACACCACGCGCTTGGGGTGTCTCTGGACGCGATCAACGAGGAGTGGAACCAGCGGCATGGAAAAGTCGGGCGGCCGCGGAGCATCGTCCGGGACTCCGCGGTCGTCAACCATGCCGCCACCGCCGGCTCCGGGCCGTCTCCGACGGGGTCGCCACCCGCGGCGCGGCGGCGCGCCATCCGCTCCGCGCTGCCAGGCCAAGACGGCCGCCAATGCCCGGAGGGGTGACGACCGGGGACGTGGGCTCCGGTCAGGACGGCCGCGGCAGACCCTGCCTCCGTTCTTGCTAACCGCGCGCCCGAGCCCGAGAACCATCCTCCGTGTCGTCGAGTCTCAAGAACATCAGCGTCGTTTCCGCCGCGACTATGGTCTCGCGCGTGCTCGGGCTGGTGCGGGACTCGCTCACGGCCGCGGTGTTTGGCGCGAGCGCGCTGGCGAGCGCCTTCTACACCGCGTTCACGCTACCCAATCTGTTCCGACGTCTGCTGGGCGAAGGAGCCCTCACGGCTGCCTTCATCCCCGTCCTGACGGAGGAGGCGAAGGCCGGCGGCCTAGCCCAGGCGCACCGGCTGGTCAGTCAGGTGGCCAGCTGGTTACTGGCCGCGACCGGTCTGATCGTCGCCGTGGCGATGGGTCTGCTCATGCTCGCGCCGCAGGTCTTGAGCGTGGCCGGCAGCCACGGCCCCGCAAGCGAGACCGCGGCCCGCTGGCTGCTCGCCGCCGAGCTCGCAGTCTGGCTCTTTCCTTACCTTATCTTCGTCTGCCTCGCCGCCGCCTTTAGCGCGGCCCTGCAGACCTTCAACCGCTTCCTCGAGCCGGCCCTGTCACCGATCTGGCTGAACTGCGCGATGATCGGGCTACTCGCCTTTTCCGCCACGCGCCATGCCGATGCCGCGCCGATCGAGCACATGCGGTGGCTCTGCGGCGGCGTGCTGATCGGGGGATTTCTGCAGATGCTAGTCCCCGCGCTCGCGCTGCGCCGCCTCGGCTGGCAACCTCGCCTGGACCTGAGTGCGAGCCCCCGCGTTCGCGCGATCATCGGCCTGATGGGGCCCACGGTGTTCGGTTCCGCAATCTACCTGATCAATCTCGCAGTCTCCCGGCTGGTCGGGCTGTCCCTCGACGACGCATCGGTGACGCTGCTTAATCTCGCCACCCGGTTGATGGAGTTGCCCATCGGGGTCTTCGCGGTGGCGGTGACCACCGTCATCTTCCCGCTCATCGCTCGGCACGCGGCCGCCGGCGAATGGGATGACCTCGCCCGCGCGTACCGTCGCGGGATGCGATTGATCCTCGCGGTCAACATTCCCGCCGCGGTGGGGCTGGCGCTCCTCGCCAGCCCGATCATCCGGATGCTCTTCCAGCGGGGCGCCTTCTCGGCCGCCGACACCGCTGCCATGGCCCCGGTGCTCGCGGTCTTCGCTGCCGGACTCCCGTTCCTCTCGTTCGTCAATCTCGCCCTCCGCGCCTTCTACGCACAAAAGGACACGCGTACGCCGGTTCGCGCGGCGCTGCTGAGTTTCGCCGTGAATCTGGTCCTTTGCCTCGCGTTGATGGAACCGGCGGGCACGCTCGGTCTCGCCATCGCCGGGACCGTCTCAACCGGAGTGCAGGCGTGGTTTCTGCAGTCGCGGCTGACCCGCCTGCAGCCCGGCCTGGCCTTTCAGCACTTAATCGCCGATGCCGCCCGCATCGTCATCGCCTCCGGTCTGATGGGCCTCGTGGTCCTAGGCCTACAGCGGGTGCTTCCGGCGACCGGTTCCCTTGAGGCTGACCTGCGGCTTAGCGTCATCGCGATCGGTACGGCGGTGCCTCTCTACGGCGCGCTGCTCTGGATGCTGCGATTTGAGGGTCGCACGGAAGCGGTCGAGACCCTTCGCGCCGCACTCGCCCGGCGGCGCTCGCGCTGAGCGCGCGGCATCCACCCACTCCGCCCTGGCTCCACCGCCACCTTGGGTCGCATCCGCCCACCCGACGCCCTCGCCGCTCCTCCTGACCGAAGCCGGTTCTTCCTCCGATGAAGCGTACCCCCGATGGTTTCATGCTCGCGATGCTCCTCGTGCTCGGGCTGGCGTGGCTCTTCCCGGAGCCGGGGGCCCGCGGCGGTTGGCTCCAGCCGGAGATCCTCACCAAGGCGGGGGTCGCGCTGATCTTTTTTCTCCATGGCGCCGCCCTGCCGCTCTCTGCTCTCAAGGCGGGCACGCTGCGCTGGCCGCTGCACGTGGTGATCCAGGTTACCACCTTCATCGTCTTTCCGTTGCTGGGCCTGCTGATTCTCGCTCTGACAGGTCCACTGCTCAGTTCCGACCTGCGACTCGGCGTGTTTTATCTCTGCGCGCTGCCGTCCACCGTCTCGTCGTCGATCGCGTTCACCGCGGCGGCGCGGGGCAACGTTCCCTCCGCGGTCTTCAACGCCACACTGTCGGGCCTGCTCGGCGTCTTCCTCACGCCGCTGTGGATCGGGCTGCTGCTCACCACGGCCGGTCACGCGCTCCCGCTGGGTCGCGTCATCGGCGATCTCGCCCTCTGGCTACTCCTCCCGCTCGCCCTCGGCCAGGCCGCGCGGCCCATCATCGGCTCATTCATCACCGCGCACCGCCGTCGGATCGGGTTGATCGACCGCGCCACCATCCTGCTGCTGGTGTACACGTCGTTCGCCGATTCCTTTCAGCAGGGCGTGTGGTCCGAGCATGGGTTCGCGCTGCTCGCGGGCCTCTCCGTCGGGGCCGTAGTCCTGTTCGTAGGCGTTGCTGCCTTGGTGAACCGAGTCTGCCGCAGGCTCGGTTTCTCGACGGAGGATCGGATCGCCGCGATCCTCTGCGGCTCGAAGAAGACCCTCGCGTCGGGTGTCCCGATGGCATCGCTGATTTTTGGCGCTCACCCAGGGCTAGGCGTGATTTTGCTGCCGATCATGATCTATCACCAGCTCCAGTTAGTGCTCTGCGCGTGGCTGGTCGACCGTTGGTCCCAGCGTCCGCTCTGATCACAGCGCGCGCCGGCTTGCCGCCCCGCGTACCCGGCGGCAGGCTCGGCGGTCCATGCCTTCCCTCTTCGATCCTGTCCGCCTCGGCGCCCTCGATTTGCCGAACCGCATCGTAATGGCGCCGCTCACCCGCTGTCGCGCGGGCGCGGGTCGCGTGCCGTGCTCCTTGAACGCACGCTACTACGCGCAGCGCGCCTCCGCAGGACTGATCATCGCCGAGGCCACCGCCGTCGATCCGATGGGAGTCGGTTATCCGGACACGCCAGGAATCTGGAACGAGGAACAGGCCGCCGGCTGGCGGCTCGTGACCGACGCCGTCCACGCCGCCGGCGGCCGCATCGTTCTCCAACTCTGGCACGTCGGCCGCATCTCCGACCCGCACTACCTCGGAGGCGCCCTGCCGGTCGCTCCGAGCGCCATCGCTCCGGCTGGCAAGGTGAGCCTGCTCCGCCCCGCCCGACCCTTCGTCACGCCGCGCGCCCTCGCCACCGAGGAACTGCCCGGCGTGGCCGACTCCTACCGCCGCGGGGCGCTTCTCGCCCGCGAGGCTGGCTTCGACGGGGTCGAGATCCATGGCGCCAATGGCTACCTGCTCGATCAGTTTCTCCAGTCCTCCACCAACCAGCGCACCGACGCCTACGGTGGCTCGGTCGCCAACCGTGCTCGCTTCCCGCTCGAGGTGACCGATGCGGTGCTCTCCGTCTGGCCCGCCGACCGCGTGGGTTACCACCTCGCCCCGGCGCAGGATAGCCACAACATGAGCGACGCCACGCCGGCCGAGACATTTGTTTCGTTCGCGCGCGAGCTCGGGCGTCGGAAGCTGGCCTTTCTCTGCACGCGCGAGGGACTCGGAGAGGGGCGCCTGACGCCGGCGATCAAGACCGCTTTTGGGGGGCCACTGATCGCCAACCAGGGTTTCACTGCAGAAACCGCTCAGGCCGAACTCGACGCGGGCCACGCCGACGCGGTCGCCTGGGGGCGGCTTTTCATCGCCAACCCAGACCTCGCTGAACGGCTACGGTCCCGCGCCCCCCTGAACACGCCCGTGCCGGAGACCTTCTACGGCGCCGCTGGCGTGAATCCTGAAGTCGGATACACTGATTACCCGACGCTCTCTCAGGGATCGCGATAGCGGACCGGCGCGAGGCAACGGAGGAGAAAATCCTCGCCCGCTGCCTCGGAATCGCGCCGATCTCCGTCGCTGAGTGCGGGCGACGGAGGAGGATCAAGGGGCGCGGCGGGAACATTCGGGCCTCGGGGCCGGAACGTGCTTCACGCCGCCTTTGGCCTCAACGTCCGCCGGCTGTCCGCAGCACGTCAAGGACGATGCCCGGCGTCAGCAACTCCGGCAGTACCCGCGGCGCGGCTTGGCCGGGATGGTAGATCAGGTTGAACGGCACCGCCGAGCGCTGGAATTTCGCCAGTTCTTGGGTGATCCGTGCGTCCTTGTTGGTCCAGTCGGCTTTGAGCAGCAGCACATCGCGCCGCGCCAGTTCCGCGAGCACCTCGGACGACGAGAACACTGCCGCCTTGTTCGTCTGACACGTCGCGCACCACCGGGCGGTGAAATCCACGTAGATCGTCCGACCAGCGGCCTGCGCCGCCGCCACCGCCTCTGGGCTCCAAGGCTGCCAACTGACCACATACGCACCCTTGCCCGATGCTCCGTCGGCTCCTGTGGCCGAAGCCCCGATGGCGGGCGGCGGCTGCGGCCAACCCAAAGCCACACCGCCCGCGAGGAGCACCAGCGCCGAAACCGTGCCCCAGCGCTGCCGCGCCGGCTTGCCGTGTGCCTGGCCAAAACGGCCGTAGGCCCACGCCGCCATCGCCACGAGCACGAAGGCGAACAGAATCATCAGAAGCCCGTAATCGTCTCCCGCGGTCTGCGCGGCGAGCACCCACAACAGCCAGCCCACGGTGGCATAAAGTGGGAACGCCATCAGTTGCTTGAAGGTCTCCATCCACGCGCCCGGCCGCGGCAACAGCTTCACGGCACTCGGGAAGAGCGAAAGGAGCAGGTAAGGTGCCGATAGGCCCACCGCGATGGCCGTGAAGACGAGGAGCGACTCGACTGCCGAAAGCGCCAGGGCCGCGCCGAGCGCCGGCGCGAGAAAAGGCGCACTGCACGGTGTCGCCACCAGCGTCGCGAGCATGCCCGTAAAGAACGAACCGCCGAGTCCCTCCTGGCTCTGCAGCCCCGCTCCGGCGCCGGTCGCCGACAGGCCGACCTCAAAGAGTCCGCTGAGGTTCAGCGCGAAGACGAACATGAAGATCGCCATGCCGTAAACGAACGCCGGCGACTGCAGTTGGAAGCCCCAGCCGAGTTGCTCGCCTCCCGCCCGCAGGGCCAGCAGCGCACCCGCCAGGGCCCAGAACGAAACCAGCACACCCGCCGCGAAGACCAAGCCGTGCAGCACGACTTTACCGCGATCGCTGCCGGCCTGATTCACGAAGCCGAGCACCTTGATGCCCAGGACCGGAAACACGCAGGGCATCAGGTTCAGCACCACCCCCCCGAGAAACGCCAGGAGCAGGGTACCCAGCAGACCCGTGCTCGCGCCCGCGACCGAGGCTGAGCCCGACCCCGGAGCCACTGCGGCGCCGGCGTTCGCACTCGACAGCGAGCTTCCGCCCACCGCGCCACTGCCCGCGCCGCCCGTCGTGGACGCACTCCCATCCGTCGCGCCGCCCTTCTGGGCGCCGACCGCCGAGCCCGCCGCTCCACTCGCCGCCTTCGCGGCCGCCAGGGGTACGTCCACCACGAGCCCCGCATAGCCTTCACCCGCAGCCCAGCCGTTTTTGGCCACGAGCAATCCCTTGAGGCGAGCCGCATCCGCCGGCGCGTCTGCCACCGTGGTCAGCTCCAATGACCAGGTGCCACCTGCGGCCGTCACGGTCTGCGGCGCCGCATAGTCGATCAGCGCCTGCTCCTCGAAAAAGTGGAGGCCTTCCGGAACGTGTGTCAGCGCGGCACCCTTCGGCGCGGCAACGGTCAGAAACACCTTGGTTCCTTCTCGCCGTGCGCTCACTGCCCACGGCGCCGGATCGCGGGGAAGGTCCGCGAAGGCTTTCGCCACCGACGCATTCTCCGCACCGGGATCTGACGCAACCGGCAAGTTCAACGCCACCTTGGCATCACCCGGCATGCACGACTCCGCGCACATGAGCCATTCCGCCGCCGCCCGGAGCTGCACCGTCGAGCCCACCGCCAAGGTCGCTGGTGGCGTGATCTGCACGAAGAGATGGACCGTTCCCTCGTAGCCATTCCCGGTCACGTTCCCCGCCGTGTCTTTCACCGTGTGCGGCGCAGGCCAAACAATCGGGCCAGCCGAGAAGCCCTCCGGGAGGGTCCACGCGAGCGAGGTGGGATAACCCGTGCCCGCATTCAGCCAATAGGTATGCCACGGTGCGTCGTGCTGCACGCGCAGCGCGACCCAGAAAGGCTGACCAGGCTGCACTGCAGCCTGCCGTGCCACCAATTCGACCTGCACCGCGCCGTTGCGCACCGGGCCGGCCTGCAGGAGGCCGCCCCACACCCCGCCACTCACGACAAGAGCGGCGAAGACGGACAACAGCAGCGACGTAAGGCGGCGAAGCGGGATCATGAGGCAACGTAAGGGTTTCAGGGGCGGAAGCAAAGAGCTGAAGCGCGGACCCCAGGGATTTGAGCGGGCGGCTGGGTCACCCAGCCCGGCAACAACGACGGAGACGATGGCCCATCACGCATGGATCCCGCGTCGGCGTCGGGGTGAGGGTTTCGGAGACCCCGCCGAGCATTGCCGGGTTCCGACCTTTTCGCAGCCGTCGGCTCACCCTCCCACTGCCGGCAGAGTTCGCCCGGACGATCAAGCCACCGCTCCCCCGCCCGTAAAAAGACGGGTCGAGTAGTAGCGCTCCGCCCGGTCACAGAGGATCGTCACCACCCGCGCCCCCCGCCGCAGGCCCTGCGCCGTGCGCAGAGCGGCGATCACGTTCGCGCCCGACGACGTACCGACGAGCAAACCAAACTCCCGCGCCAGGCGTTGGGTCATGGCCAGCGCTTCCGCGCTCGGAACCTTCTCCTGCGCATCCACCCGGGCCGTTTGGAGCAGCGGCGGGAGATAACCACCCGCGACACCCTCGATGCTGTGGCAGCAGGGAGATTCGCCGGAAAGCATGGCCGCTTCCGCCGGCTCCATCGCCACGATCCGTACCTTCGGACACACCCGGCGCAACGCCCGGCTGACGCCGTTGAGCGTCCCGCCCGTGCCGTAGCCGCTGACGAAGGCGTCGACCCGGCCCTGCATTTGCGCGAGAATTTCGCGGCCGGTGTGTCGGAGATGATCGACGGCGTTGAGCGGGTTGGCGAACTGACGCGGCAGAAAGTAACGGGGGTCCTTTCGCGCCATCTCTTCAGCGAGTTCGATGCCGGTGACGTAGCCACGGTCCGCCTTGAAGAGCTGCAACTCAGCCCCGAAGTGCCGCATGAGGTGACGCCGTTCGACGCTGGCGGTATCCGACATCAGAATCCTGACGGGTACCCCGTAAACGGCCCCGACCATCGCGAGCGCGATGCCCGTATTGCCACTGGTGCACTCAAGGATCGTGGTGCCCGGCCGCAACCAGCCCCGTCGCCGCGCATCGCTCAGGATCGTGAGGGCCAGACGATCTTTGATCGATCCGCTGGGGTTCATGAACTCGCACTTCGCGTGCAACGTGACGCCCTCCGGCTCGAACCGGAGCGGAATCAGGGGCGTGTTCCCAATCAGGGACAGCACCGGATGAGCGCGCGGGCGGGCGGGGGCGGCGCGGGCGGGAGACGGTGCGGAACCTCGGGAAGCCATGCGGGACTCATCCTCAGCCACCGAATGCCGTGAGCCAACCCCGATCCATCCTCTCGAAACTTTTTTCCAGAACGCTCTAGAGAAAAACTCCCCGTCGCGCGTCCTGCGCCAATGTGGCGGCCCGTCGGAACCCCGAATTTACGAGGTCGACTTTAAGCCCTCCGCCACCGACCCTCCTTCTTCCGTCAACCCAACGCGCATCGCAGCGCGCTTTCCCTCGCACTCACGATCCCCGCCCGACGGACGGTATCGCCCGACGTCTGGCTCCCCGGCGCACCGCCTTTGTCTTCTCACTTTATCCTCTTCCGGCTCATGCAACGTCTCCTCAGCCCATTCCGCCCTCTCACTGCGCTGCTTGCCTTCGGGCTGCTCCTCGCGCCGCTCGCCGGGCTGGCCCAGCCCGCCCCGGCCGTGGCCGCCCCATCGGCCATGCCGCCACGCCTACAGCCAGGCGATCTCGCCCCTGACTTCGCCGTGCGTACGCCCGACGGACAGACGCTCCGCCTGTCAGACCTGCGGGGTAAGCTCGTGCTGCTCGATATCTGGGCGACCTGGTGCGGTCCGTGCGTCGCCGCCATGCCGCACCACCACGAACTCGCAAAGAAGTTTGCGGCCAATGACTTCGTGCTCCTTGCCGTGTGCGCAAACGACTCGCCGGAGGCCTATGACGGCTGGGTGAAGCGCAACGGCGCCAAGTATGCGTTCCGCACAGCCTTCGACCCGGCCGGGCGCGATGGTTGGGCTAAATCAGTCTTCAATACTCAATACCACGTCTCCGGCTTTCCCTCGCTGTTCATGATCGGAAAGGACGGCCGCATCATCGGAACGACCACGGGCGGCGGCGCGGGCGAAAACCCCCACGTCACCCGTCTCCTCGCGAAGGCCGGGCTACCCATCGATACGTCTCACCTGCCGCCCGAGGTCGCCGCCGATGCCCGCCCGAAGGTCATTCCGGCCATGGGCAAGACCATGGCGACACGTGCTCGGACCCTGCCGACCGCCCGCATCGGCCGTTTGTCGTCCGGCGACGTCGTCCCGGACTTCGCCGTCCAGGGCCGTGATGGGAAAGAGATCCGCCTCTCCAGCTTCAAGGATTCACCGGTCTTCATCGCGTTCTGGACTGGCGCCCGCTCGCCCGTCGCCGATGTCGCCGCGATTCAGGCAGCCTACGCCGACCAAGGCCTGAAGGTCTGGGCGATCAACGTCGCGACCGAGAAGGCCGAGTTTGATGCCTGGTACGATCGGGAAAAGATCGCCAACGCTGGCTTCACCGCGTCCTGGGATCCCGCCGGCAAAGCCTTCCTCGAAAGCGCCGCCAACACCCAGTTCGGCATCGGCCTCTTCCCCGCCTATGCGGTCGTTCGCAAGGACGGCTCTCTCGTGGGCGGCATCGTCGGCGCCGGTCCGAAGGTCTCCGGCTGGCTCCGCGAACCGATCGCCCGCGCCGGGATCCGCCTGACCGAGGCCGACGCCACCCTTCTCCGCGGCGTGCTCGACACCTTCCACGCCGAACAGGAAAAAGCCGCCGCCGGGAATGCCACTACCCGACCCGCCGCCGCAATCATGGCTCCACCCGCCGGCGCTCCGTCCACCGCCGCGGCCACCTCCCCGCGCCCCGCGCTGCTCGCTCCCGGCGCAGTCGCCCCCGATTTCGTCATGCAGGATGTCACCGGCCGCGAGGTCCGCCTTTCCGACTTCAAGGGCAAGGTCGTCATCCTCGACTTCTGGGCCACGTGGTGCGGACCCTGCATCGCGTCGTTCCCGCACGCTCAGGAGATCGCGGCCCGCTACAAGGACCAGGATGTGGTTCTACTCGCGTCGGGCACCAGCGACACGATCGAGGCGTTCAAGCAATGGATTCCGAAGAACCAGCCGAAATACCCGAATCTCCAATTCGTCTTCGATCCCAACGCGCGCAACACCCCGAACTTTGAGCAGCGTGCCTCCGCCAGCCTCTACGGCGTGACCGGCATTCCGACGCAGTTCGTCATCGGCCGCGACGGCAAGATCGCCGCCGCTCTCGTAGGCAACAACGGCAAGGACGACGCCCGCGCCGAGGCCGCCCTCGCCTCCGTCGGCGTCAAGGTCGACCCCGCCATCGTCGCGCGCGGTCGGCAGCAACTCGCCGACGCCGCCGACGCCGAGAAGGAGCGTGCGGCCGCCGCGATCGAGGCCGCCAAGAAGCCGCAGTTCCGCGAGAGCTACCTCCGCACGGCCAACGGCCAAACTCTGCCCGAGGTCACGGTCGAGAACGCCGACGGGAAACCCGTCTCCCTCAGCAGCGTCACCGCGGGCAAGGTCACCGTGATCACCGTCTGGGGCGCCACGCAGGGCCCCGGCGAAGATGCGATCACGTTCCTCAACGGCTACACCAAGCGCTACGCTGACCAGCCCTTCCAGGTCCTCGGTCTCGCCGCTTACGGCAACCGGGACGGCTACCTCGCTTGGCGGGCCGCTAGCGCCGCCAGCGTGGCGTTCCCCATTGTCTACGATCCTGCTGGCTCCGGTCCGCGGCCCGACAAGGACTTCAACGCAATGACAGACGAGGAAAAGAAAGCTTTCTCGGCAGTTCAACGCGCCCACATGGACAAGGTGGTCCCGATGAAGCTCGCCGGCGGCATGATGGCCCCTTTGCCGCACACGATCGTGATCGACGCTCAAGGTCGCGTGGTCGGGTTCTGCGTCGGCACCGGTCCTCGCATCAAGGAGTCCCTCGGCAATCTTCTCCTCCGCGCCGGCATCACGCTTGCCGCCGAGGATCAGCCGACGCGTGTCTTCACCCGCGAAGAATCCAAGGATGCCCCGCCGCCCCCCCGCCGCGAGATGCTCAAAGTCGGCGCGACCGCCCCGGACTTCACCACCCAGGATCTCGCCGGCAAGGATGTCCGTCTTTCTGACTTCAAGGGCAAGGTCGTCATCCTCGATTTCTGGGCCACGTGGTGCGGCCCCTGCATGGCTGCCATGCCGCATACGCAGAAGGTCGCCGCTCAGTACAAGGACCAGGGCGTCGTCGTCCTCGGCTCCTGCACCAGCGATACTCGCGGCGCCTTCGAGCGCTGGGTACGCGCCAATCAGGCCAAGTACCCCGACATTCTCTGGAGCCATGACAAAGCGGAACGCGGAGACAAAAATATCTCCCGCACGCTCTACGGGGTAGGCGGTATTCCGTGCCAGTTCGTCATCGATCGCGAGGGCAAGATCGTCGAGATCGTCACGGGCTATATGGAGGGCGAGGTCATCCTCGACGCCGCCCTCGCCAAGGCCGGCATCAAGGTCGCCCCCGAGATCGTCGCCAAGGGCGCTGAGGACGTGAAGCGTCGCAACGCGATGCGCGGCAACTGAACCGACGCACGCCCGGTCCACGCCGTTTCTACGGCACCGCTTAGGTCGGTGCCGCGGCCAATTCCCGCCGCGGCGCTGCGCGACGCACCACGCCGCGCCACCGCGATTCTGCCTCGACCCACGGGGCCGCCCCTCACCCACCGGGAGGCGGCGGCGGGTCCGACTAGAACTGATGCGGCACTCCTAAAAATGGATACGTTGCAGGCGTCGGGCTGCCCGATCTCCTCGCTCTGGCGCGGTGTAACAGAGTGAAACCCATTCGTTAACATGGGCTTGGCGATCCGTCGGATCGCCCATCGTGCGCGCTACTCCCTCACCCCGCCGCCGAAGCAGCCTGCATTTTTTCCGGGAAAAATGCCCAGGTCGCTGCGGTCCTCACCTCACGCGTGGTGATAAAAACACTACCAAATCAGGGCTGTACTCCCTCAGCCTAAGGCTGCTCGGAGAGTTGGTAGACGCCGATGAACGCCTTCGGTACCACGGCGGCCGCTCGGCAGTTCCCGGGCTTGAGGAGGGCAGCCGCCCAGCGCTCCACGTCAGCCCGCTCGACACCATCGATCAGGCCCTCCGCCAACCCAAGGATCTGCTCCCTTTCCTCAGGGCGTTCTTGGGCCCGGCTGAGCAGGTTGACGAGGAATCCGTTCTCGCGGAAAGAGCGCTGCAGTTGGCTTTTCAGAATGCCTCGGGAACCGATGAATTCACCCTCGTCGATCCCGCCGGAAGCGAGTTCGGCTCCAATCTGCTCGACCAGTCGAGCCACGCGTTCGGTATCCGCAGGGTCACAGTCGATCTGGGTCTGCAGCAACGCGAAGCCAGGAAATCCATCGAAGGCCGTCAGGCTCGCGGAGGGTGAATAGGCCAACCCGAGCCGCTCGCGCACTTCGGCGCGGACGCGGAGTTCGAGAATCTTCGTGAGAATCTCCAGTGCCGCCTGATCCCTGACCTCACGGAGGTCGTTGGTGGGCCAGGTGCCGATGACCAATCCGGTGTTCTGTTCACCGGTGAACTCGATCCGCTCAAAGCCCGGCCGAGCGGTCACTTGCACCGGCTTGACCGGGCCCGTCGTGGTCTTCTCCGCCGCCCGCGGGGGAAGCGCACCGAGGGTCCGAGCCACCGCCGCGACGGCGGCAGCCTCTGAGATGTCACCGACGACCGTGGCCTCCACGTAACCACGAGCAAGCGACGGCTCCATCCAGCGCCGCACGTCCTCTGCGCTCATGGCGATGTAATCGAGCGGCGAGCCCGACGTGAAACGCGCGTCACCGCGGAAGAGGCGATCGTTCAGCGCGCGCATGCCATCACCCATACCCGCGCTCCCCGCCATGCGGCCCATCGCCGCGTTCATGCGCTGCTCGGCGTGGGCAAGGCTGCTGAAGCGCGGGCGGTAGAGGATGTCCGCCACCACGCCGAGGAAGGTCGACACCTCATCCACCGGCACCGTGGCTCGAAACGCGAACGCGTCTCGGTCTGCCACATCGAAGCTGAACTCAAGAAAGCGCTGTCCGACCAGCGCCCGAAGGGTCTCCCCGCGGAGATGCTCGGTGCCACTGGCGAGCACCGTGTTGAGGCCGAATTCCTTCAACGCCGGTCGCGTACCCGGCATCTCCAGAAGGCCGGAACCTACCCTCACCACGAGGTGGACGAGGCCGGGCTCCTGCCGTCGCGACACCACGTTCAGGCGGACCTCATTGCGGAAGCGGAGCAGCGCCGCCCCCAACGTCGGCAGCTCCGTTCGCACCACCACGTCACCGTCCGGTCCCCAGTTCGGCAAGCGATAGGGGATGCGTTCTTCCGGGGGCCTCGGGGGCAGCGCGGCGACGCGGCCGCGCCGGGCCTTGGCCACCTCATCCAGCACCCTCTGCGGCTTCAACTCCACTCCCACTCCACCCGAAACATGAAAGGCCATCGTCCCCGGCAGCCAGAGGCGCCGGAACACCTGCTGCGCCTCGGCCGGGCCAAAAGTCTCCAGCCACGCGGTGCGCCACGCCAGCGACTGCTCCAACCCAACGAAGACGCGGTGCTCGGTAATCGATTCTACCAAGGCGTCTGCCAAGACGGATGGATCCAGCGTCGCCAACTGCTCCCGCAAAAGGCCGATCCGGCGCAGTTCCTCCCGACGCGCCTCCGCCAGTTCGGTCACCTCGAAGCCCTGCTCCAGCGCTCGGCGGACGCTCGTGTCGATCGCAGTCAGGCCGCCCGCCCAAGCCGGTGCCGGGACCATCGCCCGCACCGTCGCGACGCCTTGCCCGAGCAATTCGCTGTACCCCGCCTCTACTCCGGCTTCACCGGCACCTTCCGCCTCCAATCGAGCCGCAAAGAGGCGCATGACAAAGTCGCGCTTCTGCTCTTCTTCCCGCTGCGCTTGCGTCTCCGCCGCGCTGGGCCGCGTCACCACGGTCGCGGCTTCCACCGCCGCCGCCGACATTCCCGCCAACGGAAGGACGCCGGCGCGCAGGGATCGCGCATTCAGGCGGCCCTCCTCCCGCACGGGCGGCGGGCCCGCCGGACGGGCCATGCCACCAAAGCGCGCCCGAATCTCCGCCTCCAGCTCCGGCACCGCGACGTCTCCCGTCACCACCAAGACCATCAGGTCCGGTCGGTAATTGCGGCGGTAAAACGCCTCGAACTGTTCCCGCGTGAACCGCGCGATCTGCTCCTCACTCCCACCCGGGCTGCGGTCGGGGAAGGTCAGACCGCGAAACACCACGGGCAGGGAGGCCAACTCCCGACGGCCGGCCAACGTGTTGCGGAGCCGCAACTCGGCCAACACCACCCGCCGCTCCCGCTCGATCACCTGCGGGTCGAGCGACAGGCCATCCGCGAAGCCCCGAAAGAGTCTCAACCCGTCGCGCAACAGCAGCGGGTCGGCCGTCCGGTAATCCAATCGGTAGACGGTTGAATCAAAGGTCGTCTGCGCATTGACGTCGCTGCCGTATTCCATGCCGAGCCGCTGGAAGAGCAGGACCATCTGTCCCGGCAGGAAATCCGCGGTCCCACCAAAGGCCAGATGCTCCAGATAATGCGCCATCCCTCGCTCGTCCGGCCGTTCGTCCAGCGAGCCGGACAGCACGACCAGCTGCAGCACCACCCGGCCAGGGACGCCAGTATGGGGACGCAGCGCGTACCGAAAGCCGTTCTCCAACCGACCCCAAACCACCGCGGGATCCGGGGTCAGGCGGCTCGTCTCGTGAGCCCAGCGACCCGACCGCGCTGCCGTCTGGGCCCGGGTCTCTGGAAGGAGCGCCGACTCGCCCATCAACGCCAGAAGACACGCCCCAAACAGCCCACGCTGCAAAGTGGGCCACCGGGTCATGCGAGGCCGGCAGGACCCGTGGGCCGGGCCAGCGCACGGTGCAACGCGGCGGAGGATCGAGGTCAGCATCAGTCGGGCAAGCATGCGGGCCGCCACCCGGATTGGGCGGGCGAGGTTACCGTGACACGGCTCGGCGGCGGAGCAACTCCCGAGCGTGATTCATCGGACCACCGCGCGGCGGCGGTTCGGCCCCCCTTAAGCCACCTCGCCGAACGCCGCGCGCGACGTTCTCGCAGACCGGGACGCTACTCGCGGAACTCGTCCCACTGCTTCTTCTCGGGCGCCGGAGTCGGCGCGCGCTCGCTCGCGAGGCGGGTTTGCATTTCCCGCAAGCGCTTCTCCAAATCGCGCAGCTGCTCCTCGCGCTGCTCAAGGTCCACTTCGCGCTCGAGTTGGGTCTGACTGACCTTCATCAGGCGCGCCTCGCTCTCGCTGAGGAACTGCTCGCGCTCGGTCAGACTCGCCCGCGTTTCCAGCAAGATAAGCTCCAGCCGCTTCCGCTCGGCCATGAGGTCCGCAATCGTCTCCGACGTCTCCTCCGGAGGCACCGAACCATCCGACTTAGCAGCGACGGGGAACGGCGAAGCTGTCAGCGGAACCGCACCCGGACTGGTCACCGGCTCCGGTTTCGCGCGCGACGGCGCGTTTGCGCCTGGTCCCACTCCGCGGCTGGGTAAACGCAGCTCCGGACCGCGCGTGGACCGGGAAGGCGTGACGACGACTCCGGGTGGCGGTTTGGATGGGCGTGCGGGAACACCCGGGGCATCCGTCGCCACCGTTGTTCGCCGCAGGGGTGGCGGGGGCACGCTCGCCGCACCGTTCGATCCGGGAGCCTTGCCCAAAGCGACCGGTGCGGGTGCGGCAGCGGGGACCGGCTCGACCGGCGTCCTGACTGGACGCCACTCCAGCAACTTGCCGGCGTCCATAAGCTGCTCCGTCTCGGAAATGACCGCCTCCATGTTCTCCGTGTGGATCAGGAGATGAGCGGCTTCGCGCAGGGAGACCCAGACCCGCTTCTGGTAACTCGTCACGCCAAAGCCCGCGGCATACGAAGCCAACTGGCACTCGCCCTGCACCGCGGTCCGCACCTTTGCCGCAACCTCTTCCACATCGGCCAGCAAGCCGGAGATGGCTTCGACTGCCGCAGCGGGCTGCGCAAATTGGAGGGCCGTGACCGAACCTGCCCAGTTTCGCTCGGGCTGGCGGTAGAGTGTGATGCCGTCGATGCCGGAGCGGATGCGCTGTGCATCCGCGATCTTGTTAACGAACAGGATGTCCTCGTACACCTCCAGCATCCGCCTCACCTGCAGCTCGATCGCGGCGCGTCCCTCGTCTTGCGCCCCACAGGCCGTCGCGGAGGGCAACGCTCCCAGAACGGCCCTGAGTCGGTAGAGGCCCTCGATCGCCGCCCCCACGTGCTGGTCAAATCCCTCCAGCAGCCGACGCCAGTCCTCGATGTAACGGGAGGCGGCCAATCCGTTCACGTACTCCGGATCGTGCTCCCGGAGAAAGTTCTCCATGCTCCGGTCAACACACGCCGATAGGGCCGGCAGGGCGTCTTCGATTTTTTTCAGCCCGGCGTGCAGCAGCTCGAGATTTTCGACGGGAGAATCCGACGTCCCGGCGCGGCCCGCTCGATTTTCAGCGGGGGCATCGCTGGCCGACGCCGCCCCGAAGAACGCGAGGAGCGGCTGCACAAAAAGCTTCGCCGCCTTGCCCTGCCGCGCGGCATTCACGGCATCACCGATCCGCTTGCGGCTCATCAAGAAGACGGCTTCGCGCGCCAGCAGTTCCTGCAACTCAGGCGGCAGGTTTCCACGGGGAGCAAGTTTCGGATCAACCACAGACATACGACCCCCCTCTCATCGTCGCGATTAGCCCCTCCATTCACCAAAAATGTACACCCCGTACGACGGTGCGCACCGTGCTTCCGCATTTGCCAATCCTCGCCCAGCGGCTTTGTCTCCACCTTAACTTCTTTCCCCATGCAACGGACGCCGGTCAAAGCCCTCCTTTCCGCCACCCAACCCTCCGATGACGTCCTCGTCCAAGGCTGGGTGAGAACCCGGCGCGATTCCAAAGCATTTTCCTTCATCGAGATAAACGACGGCAGCTGCCTGAAAGGCGTCCAGGTGATCGCGGATGCCACCCTGCCGGATTACCCGGAAGTCTCGCGCGCGGCCACCGGGGCCTCGATCGAGGTCCGCGGGCAGCTCGTCGCGTCCAAGGGGCAAGGGCAGCAATGGGAAGTGGTGGCGCGGACGCTGAAGGTGCTGGGTGAGGCGGACGCCACGTACCCTCTCCAGAAAAAAGGGCACAGTTTGGAATTCCTGCGGGAGATCGCCCATCTGCGCCCGCGCTCCAATCTGTTCGGTGCGGTCTTCCGGGTGCGCAGCCGCCTCGCCTTTGCGATTCACGAATTTTTCCAAAGTCGCGGTTTCCTCTACGTCCACACGCCGATCATCACGGGCAGCGACTGCGAGGGTGCGGGAGAGCTGTTCCGCGTTTCCACGCTCGATCCCAAGGCGCCGCCGCTGACCCCGGAGGGCAAGGTCGACTACGCCCAGGATTTCTTCGCGCGGCCGACGTTCCTCACGGTGAGCGGCCAGCTCGAGGCCGAGGCGTTCGCCACCGCGCTCGCCAACGTCTACACCTTCGGGCCGACGTTCCGGGCCGAGAATTCCAACACGTCGCGCCACGCGGCGGAGTTCTGGATGATCGAGCCGGAGATGGCGTTCTGCGATCTGTGGGGCAACATGGACCTCGCGGAAAGCTTCGTGAAGCACTTGGTCCGCGACGCCCGCGAACACTGCGCCGCCGATCTCGAATTCTTCGGCAACTTCGTCGACAAGGGCCTCAGCGCACGACTCGACTTCGTCCTCGACCGGCCTTTCCAGCGCTGCTCGTACACCGAGGCCATCGAAATCCTCAACCGCTCCGGCCGGACGTGGGAACACCCCGTGCAGTGGGGCGACAATCTCCAGAGCGAGCACGAGCGCTTCCTTGCCGAGGAACACTTCCGCGGACCGGTCACGGTACACGACTACCCCCGCACGCTGAAACCGTTCTACATGCGCGTGAACGACGACGGCCGCACCGTCCGCGCAATGGACTTACTTGTCCCAGGCATCGGGGAAATCATCGGCGGCAGCCAACGCGAGGAGCGTCTCCCGATCCTCGAGGAGGCGATGCGGGCCCATCACCTCTCGCCCGCCGACTACGGCTGGTACCTCGATCTCCGGCGCTACGGCACCGTGCCACACGCCGGCTTCGGACTCGGCTTCGAGCGTCTCCTCATGTTCGTCACCGGCGTGGGCAACATCCGCGACGTAATTCCGTTCGCCCGCACGCCGGGCAACGCGGCCTACTGAGCCGCTATCCACGGCACGGCTTCGCATCCGCTTTACGGATACACTCAACGGATCGAACCCCGGATGACCGCGTCACCTCCTCTTCTCGCCGTCCACGAGGTCGCGAAGGCCTATCGGCTGTGGCAGAAGCCTTCGGACCGTCTGACGATGCCATTGGTGGCCCGGGCCGCGACGCTGCCGGGCGTTCCGTCGGCGTGGCGCTCCCGCGCTGAGCAGATGGTGGCTCGGCGGGCGCGCGAATTCCAAGCACTCCAGCCGGTGTCCTTCAGCATCCGACGGGGTGAGAGTCTCGGCATCATCGGCCGCAACGGCGCCGGCAAGAGTACGCTGCTCCAGATCATCGCGGGCACGCTCGCGCCCACCTCCGGCAGCGTCGAGCGTCACGGCCGGGTCGCCGCACTGCTCGAGCTGGGCTCGGGATTCAACTTCGAGTTCACCGGCCGCGAGAATGTCCTCTTGAACGCGGCCCTGCAGGGCGTGCCGCGCCGCGAGGCCGAGGCGGCTCTTGCTGCGGTCGAGGCGTTCGCCGGGATCGGTGCGTTCATCGACCAGCCGGTCAAGACGTACTCCAGCGGCATGATGGTGCGCCTGGCCTTCGCCGCTCAGACGATCGTCGATCCGGAGCTGTTCATCGTCGATGAGGCACTCGCCGTCGGTGATGTGTTCTTCCAGGCGCAGTGCTCGCGTTTTTTCAAGGAACGCCTAGCCGCCGGGATGTCCCTGTTGCTCGTCAGTCATGATCTTTCCTCGGTGAAGGCGCTGTGCCGCCACGCTATTGTGCTCCACGAAGGCCGGGCCGTCTTCCACGGGCCTTCCGCCGAGGCCGTCAGCGTGTTCCACGCCCTCCATCGCACGCCGGAAAACCCGCATTCCGCCGCGCCCTCGCCGGCCAGCACTCCCGCCGCCACCGGCGCACTGCCCGCCGCGGAGCGCCGCCAGTGGCGCGCCGGCACGAGCGAGAGCGGTAGCCGTCAGGCAGAAATCGTCGGCCTGAAGCTTCTCGACGCATCCGGCCGGCCTGCGGGCGTCTTCGGCGTCGGGGAACGCATCGTCTGCGAGTGCTGGATCGAGGCCCGTGAGCCACTCGCCGAGTTGCAGTTTTCGTTCGAGGTCTCGACGCGCCATAATCAGGTCGTCTTCGGGGTCTCGAGCACGCACCTCGAGGTCCCCACCTCAACGATCACGCCCGGCGAATGTCTCCGCGTCCGTTTCGAGTGGTCCGCCCACCTCGGTGTCGGCGAATACTTGGTCGATCTCGGCGTCGGACTCGGTGACCGCGGCGATGGCGCTCCACGCGCCCTGTTGCACCGTCTCGGCCACGTGGCCTCCTTCAGCGTTCACCACGGGCCGTTCAAGCCCCGGTTCTTCGGGGTGTCTGATCTGGAGCCTACCATCCAGGTCAACGCGTCGTAGTCCTTCACGCCAAGACGAGTCGACCGCAGCCCCTAGGGCTCATCGAACGCCGCCGCCACCAAGCTTTTGCGCTGGACTTGGGCCAACGGCACGACCACGGTTTCGCTTACGGCTAGGTACTTTTACGCACAGCCCCGCAAGAAATCGGATGTCACCCCACCATCCCGAGCTTCTTGAGATCCGCCACGAACGGCGCCTCCATGGAATGGCGCGATTATCGACAACGATGTGCCTCAAGAGCGAGAGCGTGCGTTTGAGGACCTTCCCGCTCATGGTCGGCACCTCATGAGCCGTTATCTGAACTCGTAACGCTCAATCCGACACGTTCGAGAGCCGATTTATTCTCATGAACTCCTCGCCCTTTCGGGGCCCCGCCAACACGAACAGCCAGTTCTCGGAGCACCACGCCGGGAAACGGCGCCGTGTCCAGCACGCACGCTCAAGCACTCGCACGACAGTTGCGTCTGCTTCCGGGGCCAAGGGCTGCGATTCAGGGTCCGATCGAGAGCAGGTTCTGCAGGAGGAACGGGAATTCCTCGCCCATGCCGTCCACGAACTCCGCAGTCCGTTGGCGATTCTTCAGGGCGTTCACTACCTCCTCGACCGCGATTGCGCGGCCAGCGCCAAAAGAGAGGGCCGGCCGGTCGACGCTCGCTCCCGGCGCCATGTGGAACTGCTCGGGGAGGCGATCCAGAGTCTGAGGGATCAGGTCGATCGCCTCTTGGACCTAAACGCCGTGGCGCGAGATGCCCGGGCTGCGGCCCCCGCCTCGCTCGCTACGGTCCTCCGAGACACGACAGAGCGCATCAACCAGTCACAGGAGCACGGCTCCCGGGTCCGCTGGGGAATCGATCCCACCACCTGCGGAGACACCCTCGTCGACAGCGCAAGGCTGGGCATTGCGCTGCACAACCTGATCGGGAACGCGCTCAAGTATTCGCCGCCCTTGACCAGCGTGGACATCACCGCGCGAGCCGTCGGACGCGGTCAGGTGCGTCTGGAGGTGCGGGACCGTGGTCGCGGCGTGCCGGCGGCCGACCGTGAACGCCTCGGTGAAGCCTACTTCCGGGCCTCCAATTCCGCCGGCACACCTGGCACCGGGCTCGGATTGCGCGTCGTCCGTCGGGCCGTCGAGACCATGGGGGGACGTTTCGGATACGCGCCACCGCCGGGCGATGAGCCCGGAGCGGTCTTCTGGCTTGAATTCCCGGCGCTCGACGAAAACCAACCTGCGACCGCGACCGCGGTCGCGAGGCATTCGTCGAGGCGCTCCGGCAAGGGTGGCGCATCCGCGGTCGCCCCGACTTCCACGCGCAAGGGAGGGAGGTCCTCATGAGCCTCGCCGCCACCGGTGGGTCGCTCGCCGATCCACGCGCGCTGATCCAGGAGGAGCGGCGTCGCTTCGCATCGACGCTGGCCCACGAACTCCGCACGCCGTTGGTCGGGATCCTCGGCTTCTCCGAGTTGCTGATCGACGATGCCGCCGCGGGCACTCCCGTGCCAGCCACCGCTGTCGCGGAGCAGGCCGAGCTCATCCGCCAGTCCGGTGAGCGACTGCTGCAACTGACCCAACGCTGCGAGCTATGGCTCGATCTCACGGCGCGTCCACCGGTCGCCGACTCGGAAAGACAGACCTGGCAGGACGAACAGTGGCCCGACTCGATTCACCGCGAGGTCCGGCGCCTCGCTGCGGCCGCAGGGCGTACCCAGGAGGTAAGCGTGGACTGTGAACCCGCTACCCTCGCCGTCCCTGAAGGTCTTCTTGGTCCGGTGATCCGACAACTGGTCGATAACGCACTGAAGTTCTCAAGCCCAGGCAGCCCCATCGAGATCGTGGGCGCGGCCACGGATGAGTCAGGCTACGATCTGACCATTACAGATGACGGACGCGGCTTCCCGCTTGATCAGGTCGGCCGCATTGAGGCCTTCGTACAATTTGACCGCGAGCGCCACGAACAGCAGGGACTCGGACTGGGACTCGCGATCGTCCGCGGCTTCGCGGACCTAGTCGGCGGCTCGCTCCGCCTCACGCGAGGTCCGGATGGCCGGGGAACCCGCGCGCAACTTCACCTCCCTCGCGTGCGACACGCGGGAAACCAACCCCACCACGACGCCACTTCGGCCGTCGCCTGAATCCACCGGTCATCCACCGCCCATGTCCATCGATCTCCCCTCCACTCCAGCCGCCGCGATTGCACCGTCCGCCACCCGCCCGCCCTCACGACTCTGGATCGTCGAGGATCATGAATCCATCCGCGAACTGCTCTGCGATTTCGCCGCCGAACTGCCAGCGGTGGAGCTGATCGGGAGCAGCCGGAGCGCTGAGCCCATGCTCGCCGCCGCGAAGCGCGGCGACCTCGACCTCGTGATCCTCGACCTCCTTCTCGAGGGCAGTGGCGGCTTACAGGTTCTCGAACTCCTTTCCGCCATGACCTCTCGTCCGAAGGTCATCGTCTTCAGCGGCATGGCGACGCTTCACACGGTGCAAACCGCAGTCGAGTGGGGCGTCACCGGCTACGTGCATAAGTCATCGAGTCTGGAGGACCTCCGGCAGGCCATCGATCGCAGCCGCGGGGAGGGCGCTTATTTCTCGAGCGGACCCAGTGCGCTCATCCGGCAATTCGTCCAGCGCCGAGGCATGGAGGCGGATAGCCCCGCGCTCACGCCACGCGATCGGGACATCGTGCGAATGACGGCCCAGGGCGTTCACACGAAGCGCATTGCCGAATCGCTCGAGCTCTCGGAGCCCTCCATCTACAAGCTCAAGAAGAGCATCATGCGGAAACTCGAGGTGAACACGGATCAGGAGCTGACCCTCTGCGCGCTCCGGATGGGACTGATCCACCCGGACGGGTCGGATCGACCGAATTAGTCTCCGCGGCATCCGCCCTACTTGGCGGATGAGCACTACCAGGCTGCGCGTGACGGCGATCGGGCTCGCCCTCCCGCGCGATTATCATCACCGTATCCACGCGGCCCCTCCCGTAGCACGGGCCGCGGATTCCTGCCTCCATGCCGCCCGACGCTCCCCCACCCCCGGAAGATCGTGCGGCGAGCACGGCGCAGGCGGCACCCGTATTTGTGGCTCGCGGCGTCACCCGAACCTTCCGATCCGGTGCCACCGAGGTCCATGCCCTGCGCGGAATCGACCTTGAACTCTACGCGGGTGAATTCGTCGTCCTCCTCGGACCCTCCGGCAGCGGAAAATCGACGCTGCTCAACATCCTCGGTGGCCTCGACGTACCGACCTCCGGCAGCGTGCGCTTCCGCGACCACGATCTGACCTCGTGGGATGATGCCGCGTTGACTCATTACCGGCGCGAGCACGTGGGATTCGTATTTCAGTTCTACAACCTCATGCCGACTTTGACGGCGCGAGAGAACGTGGCCGTGGTCACCGACATCGCGCGCGATCCGATGTCACCGGAGGAGGCGCTGCGCCGCGTCGGCCTGGGCGACCACCTGGATCGGTTCCCCGCGGAACTCTCGGGGGGTGAGCAGCAGCGCGTGGCGATTGCGCGCTCCATCGCAAAGCGGCCCGACGTCCTGCTCTGTGACGAACCCACCGGGGCCCTCGACGTCAAGACGGGCATCACGGTGCTTGAAGTGATTGAGCGGCTGAACCGTGAGCTCGGAACCACGACCGTGATCATCACCCACAATGCGGTCATCGCAGCCATGGCGGATCGCGTGATCACGCTTTCGGACGGGCGGATCGCGAGCCTCCAGTGCAACCCAGCGCGCGCGTCGGCCGCTTCGCTCGTGTGGTAGGAGACGACGACGCGCGATGACAGCACTCCGGCAAAAACTCCTGCGGGATCTCCGGGTGCTCTGGACCCAAGCCGTGGCGATCAGTCTCGTCATCGCGTGTGGCGTGGCCACCTTCGTGATGTCGGTGAGCGTGCTCCAGTCGCTGGAGCGTCGGGCCGCGCAGTACTACGAAGATGCCCGACTGCCCCACGTCTTTGCGCACTTGAAGCGAGCACCGGTCTCGATTGCCCGGCGGGTGGCCGAGGTACCCGGAGTCGCCGCCGTGGAAACCCGCGTCGTGGCGGAAGTGACGCTCGACCTGCCCGGGGTGATTGAGCCGGCAGTAGGGCGGTTGGTATCGATTCCCGACCGCGGAGGGCCGTCACTCAGTCGTCTTCACCTGAGGCAAGGTCGTTGGCCGGATCCGGGAAGGCGCAGCGAGGTTCTGGCCAACGAGGCGTTCGCGGAGGCCCATGGACTCGTCCCCGGGGATCGCTTGCGGGCCGTGATGAACGGTCGCCGCGAGCAGCTCATCGTGGTCGGCATCGCGCTCTCTCCCGAGTACGTCTATCAGATTCGCGGTGGAGATGTCGTACCCGACGACCGACGCTTCGGCGTGCTCTGGATGCGGGATCGCCCCCTTGCTGCGGCGTTTGACTTGGCTAACGCCTGCAACGACGTGGTCGTGGCGGTGACTCCCGGAGCGTCGCTCCCGGCGGTGCGGGCGCAGATCGACGTCCTGCTCGCGCCCTACGGCGGGCGGGGCGCGTACGGCCGCGAGGACCAGGTTTCGTACCGCACGGTCGCGAACGAACTCTCCCAGCTCCGCGCCATGGCCTTGCTCGTGCCGGTGATCTTTCTGCTCGTCGCAGCGTTCATTCTCAACCTGGTGCTCAACCGCATGATTGCGACGCAGCGCGAGCAGATCGCCACGCTGAAAGCATTTGGTTACCGACGCCGGGAGATCGCCGCTCACTACCTCCAGTTCGCGCTGCTGATCGTGCTCGCCGGAGCGGCTCTCGGCACCGCGGTCGGGGCATGGCTGGGGACCGGGCTCGCCGATCTGTACGTGCGCTTCTTCCGGTTCCCAGACCAGCATTACTCCGTGGGGCTAGGGGTCGCGGCGAGTGCGCTCGGCATCAGCCTGCTTGCCGGCGTGCTCAGCGTCGCGATGGCGATCCGACGCGTGGTGCGGCTTGCTCCAGCAGAAGCCATGCGCCCAGAAGCACCCCGGCCGTTTCGCGGTGGCTTTCTTCATTCGCATGGATCGGTCGGACGGCTTTCACCGCTCGCCCGCCTGACACTCCGCCAAATTGCCCGGCACCCAGTGCGCGCCGTGCTCTCCACCCTCGGAATCGCGCTCGGCATCGCGGTGATGGTCCTGGGTTCCTTCAGCGCAGACTTGGTCGATCGAATCATGGAGGATCACTTTGAGGCCACGCAGCGCTTCGACTTCAGCATCGGGTTCATCGAGCCATCAGATGTCGGCACCCTACAGGCGGTGGCCCGGCTTCCGGGCGTTCTCCGCGCCGAGGGCTTTCGCTCGGTCGCGGTCCGCCTCCGACGCGGCTCCCATGCCCGACTCACGTCACTGCTTGGGCTCGAGGCGGATTCCGGCCTCCTCCGGCCCATCGATGTCAAGGGTGACCCCATTCCGTTCCCCACCAGCGGCCTCCTGTTGTCGGAAAAACTCGCTCAGCTCCTTGAGGTGAATCCCGGACAAACCGTCGAGGTGGAGGTCCTCGAGGGCGCTCGCCCCGTGCGCGCCCTCCGCGTCGCCGGCACCGTACGGGATTTCGCTGGTCAGGCCGCGTACCTCACGCGTGGGGAACTCAATGACTTTCTCCGCGAAGGTGCCGTGATTTCCGGGGCCTTCGCTCTGACCGACCCACTCCGGGAGGCGGCCCTCTATGCAAAGATCAAGGAGACTCCGCGCATCGGCGGGATCACTTCGACGCGTTCCCTGATCCAGAGCTTCAAGCGGCTGATGTCCGAAAACATGCTGCGCATGCGACTCTTCAACATGATCTTCGCGTCGATCATCGCCTTCGGCGTGGTCTACAACGCCGCGCGCATCACCCTCTCCGAACGGGCCTGGGAATTGGCGACGCTCCGCGTCATCGGCCTCAGTCGCCGCGAAGTCTCCGCCACCCTTCTTGGGGAAATCGCGGCGCTCACCGTGCTCGCGATTCCAGTCGGCGCGCTGCTCGGTAACCTGCTCGCGCGCCTCACCGTGCGGGCGCTCGAGACCGAGACCCAGCACTTTCCGCTCGTGATCGATCCTTCGACCTACGCCACGGCCATCCTGACCGTCGTCGCGGCCACGGTGATCTCGAGCTTGGTGGTACGACGCCGGATCGACCGACTCGACCTTGTCGCCGTCCTGAAGTCGCACGACTGAGCTCAGTCCTTTCTCCACCCCTTTCCTACCATGAGATCCAAGCGATTTCCCCTGTGGCTGGTGCTCGCGGCCGTCGGTGCCCTCGTCCTGCTCGGCTGGGCCCTCCGACCTCGCGCGGTCCGCGTCGACCTCGCGACCGTCGTTCGCGGCCCCCTCACCGTCGAGGTGGTCGAGGAAGGTCGTACCCGCATCCGTCAGCGCCACGTGATCTCCGCTCCGCTGGCGGGACGCTTGCTGCGCGTGAGCCTGCGGCCCGGCGACGCCGTGGAGGCGGGCCAGACCGTGGTCGCGATGCTCGAACCCGCCGACTCCGCGCTGCTGGATCCGCGTTCGCAGGCGCAGGCCGAGGCGCGCGTGAAGGCGGCCGAAGCAGAGCAGGCACGTACCCTACCGCTCCTCCAGCGCGCCCAGTCGGAGCACGCGTACGCGCGCACCGACCTTGAACGCGCCCGTGGACTGCATGCGCAATCCAGCATCTCTCATCAGGAACTCGACACCGCGGAGCGGCGCGAATCCGCAGCCGCGGCGGAGCTCCGTTCGGCGGAATTCGCGCAGCGTATCGCCGACTATGACGTGGAACTCGCTCGCGCCGCGCTCCTCTCGTCCGACGCACGCACGACCACGCCGGACGCCCGCCGCCCGCTCCGCGCACCGATTTCCGGGCGCGTCTTGCGGGTCTTCGAGGAGAGCGCGACCGTCGTCGCAGTCGGCGCCCGCTTGGTTGAAATCGGCGACCCCACCGATCTCGAGGTCATCATCGAGACCCTCTCCACGGACGCCGTCCGCATTCCCCTGGGAGCGCGCGTGCGGATCGAGCAGTGGGGAGGAGCCAACTCGCTCAACGCGCGGGTCCGCGTGGTGGAGCCCTCCGGCTTCACGAAGGTCTCCGCGCTCGGGGTGGAGGAACAGCGGGTCAACGTGATTGCCGACCTGACCACGCCCGCGGAGCACCGCGCCGCGCTGGGAGATGGCTTTCGGGTGGAGGCCCACATCGTCGTGGACGACGTCGCCTCCACGCTGAAGGTGCCGGTCGGCGCCCTGTTCCGGCAGGAGGAGCGCTGGGCAGTGTTTGTGGTGGAGGCCGGCCGCGCCCGACTCCGCACGGTGGAGATCGGTCGACGGAATGACGTGGAGGCCGAGATCCTCAAGGGCTTAGCTCCCGACGAAACCGTCGTGCTGCACCCCGGCGACTCCGTGCGCGAAAACCGTCGGCTGATCCCACGCTGAGCGTGTACGCGATTCATGGTTTTCCAGCCTCGCACTCGCGGTGAATCCCCCCTTTGTTTCACCCGACCTTTACCACCATGAATCGAACCTCCTCTCGTCATCTGCGACGCTGGGTGGCTGCGGCCCTCGCGGCCGTCGCCTCCGCCACCGCTTATGGGCAAACGGCATCTGGCAGCGCGGCTTCGCCCGCCGCCGCCAAGACCGCGGCGCCCAGCACGCTCCAACTGCAGGAGGTCGAGGTCCTCGGCAGCCGCATCCGCCAGACCGAGGCGGTCGGGCCCTCGCCCGTCAGCACGTATGACCGCGACTATATCCGTTCGACGGGCGCGATGACGCTGGCGGACTTCCTCAACTACCTCCCTCAGAACTATTCCGGTATTTCTTCGGGACGCGGCAGCGCGCCCAATGAGTATAATCCGGAGTTTGGCCAGCGCACGGAAACCACCAGCCCGGCGTTCAACCTGGTGACCGGCAGCTCGGCGGCTCCGCCCGCCCAGAGCGGCGTCTCGGGCGTATCACTCCGCGGCCTCGGCTCCGGCTCGACGCTCGTACTCGTCGACGGTCGCCGCGTGGCACAGTCCGGCGCGGGCAACCGCTCGACCGACTCCCGCCAGGGCTTCGTCGACCTCAATACGATCCCGCTCGGCATGATCGAGCGAGTCGAGGTGATCACCGACGGCGCCTCCGCCCTCTACGGTGCAGACGCAGTGGCCGGCGTGATCAACATCGTCCTCAAGAAGAACTATGTCGGCAACGAGCTCATCACCACCTACAAGGGCACGTGGCATGGCGGCGCCCGCGAGCGCGGCGCGACCCTCACCTCGGGCTTTGTCGAAGGTCGCCTGCGGGGCACGGTGACGGTCGATTATTACGATCGCTCGGACCTCAAGGCCAGCCAACGCGCGTTCTCCAAGAACCAAGATCACCGCGGATTCACCAAGGGCTTCAACAACAACACCAACACGCCGGTCAGCGGCGTGGACCTGCGCCTCAACTGGGGCTATCCCGCCCTCGTGCAGGCCCGCACCGGAACCCTTACGGGCATGTCGGTCGGCGGCCTCAACACTCCCCTCGCCCTCGTGCCGGAGGGCGCCGCGCAGACGCCAGCCTTGGGTAGCTTCATCGCCGTCGGCCCGACGAGCTACAACGCGACCACCGGCGCACCGGTCTTCACCGCCTCCGGTGTACGTCGTGGCAACACCGCGAGATTCCTCGACCTGGTTTCCCCGTCTGAGCGCAAGGGCGTGAGCGCCAACTTCTCCTACGAGTTCGCCTCGGGCGTCGAGACCTACCTGCGCGTCGGCAAGACCGACACCCAGGGTCTGTATTCGACGCAGCCTCCGGTCTCGTCGGCCGCAGCAACCACGGGCTTTGGCAACGTGGCCACGATCGTCCCTGCCGCCTTTAATCCGTTCGGACAGGACGTGCTGGTCGGTATGATTCACTACGAATTCGGCTCCGTGACGCAGGCAACGCAGACGATCGCCGAGAACGCGCTGTTCGGCGTCCGCGGCCGCCTCGGCGCCACGTGGCGCTGGGACCTCGGCGTCGGCTGGCAGAATCAGGACTTCTCCCAGCGCACGCGCGACTTCAACACGTTCGCCATCACCGCCGCCCTCGCCAATCCTGACCCGGCGCTGCGCCTGAATCCGTTCGTCGACGCCCGCACCGCCAGCACCAGCCAAGCCGCGATCTACGAGCGCATGGCAAACTACAACACGCTCAACACCACCTCCGAGCTCACGTCGCTCGACCTGACCTTCGACGGCGATGTCACCGACTGGTGGGGCGGTACGATCAAGATGGCGACGGGCGTTTCCAGCGACCGCGCCAAGAACTCCACCCTCGGTGTCACCTTCAACCAAGCCGTCACACCGGTGGCCACCACCGTCCAGGCAACAGGCGCACGGACCAGTCTTGCCGGCTTCGCCGAGGTTTCGGTTCCGATCTTCGGCCGGAAGAATGCGCAGCCGCTGCTCCAGCGTCTGGAGCTTCAGCTCGCTGGCCGCCACGAGGACCGCGATTCCGCCGGCAGCGCCAGCATCCCGAAGATCGGCCTCTCCTGGGTCCCGGTCCTCCCGGTCCTGATCCGCGGCAGTTACTCCGAGGGCTTCCGCGCCCCGGGTCTGACCGAGTACCAGGTGACGGGTACGCCGTTCACCTCCACGCTGACCGATCCGCGCCGCACGCCGACGTCGACGTCGGGTGTGAACGTGACCCGCGGAGCCAACGCCGGCATCCAGCCGGAGACGTCGACCAATGAGTTCTACGGGTTGGTCTTCGAGCCTCCCTTCGCCAAGGGCCTGAACTTCTCGGTCAACTACTACCGCACGATCCAGAACAACGTCATCCAGGTCGTGAGCGCGCAAAACATCGTGAACAACGAGGCCGCCTTCCCCGGTCGCGTGGTCCGCGCCACGCCCGATCCGATCGTCGACGTCCCGCTCGGGCAGCCCGGCCGCTTGGTCTCGGTGGACACGACGCTCGTGAACTTCGGCGAGGTGCGCAACGAGAGCATCGACTACTCCATCGAGTACCGGATCCCCTCGGAACGCCTCGGCCGCTTCACGGTCAACGGCACCGCGTCGAACACGCTGGCGGCCATCCGCAACGTGCGCCCCGGCCTGCCGGAACTGGACGACGCCGGCGACACCTTCTCGCCGCCGAAGTGGAAGCTCAACGCGTCCGTCTTCTGGCAGAAGGGTCCCTACTCCGCGTCGGTCTTCGCGACGTTCCTCGACAAGTTCGACTCGAACCGCTCGGGCAACAACCTGACCTTCACGTCGGCCGCGGGCTTCGTCTACTACGGCATCCCGTCCCAAACCAAGGTGGATGTCCGCGGCTCCTACGAGTTCCGCAACGGCCTCATCCGCGGCTTCGGCAAGGGCCTCCGCGTCAGTGGTGGCATCGGCAATGTCTTCGACGAAGATCCGCCGTTCTCGGACACGGTCTTCGGCTTCAACGGCGCCCTGCACAGCGCCTTGGGCCGGACCTACGAGGTCTCGATGTCCCTGCCGTTCTAATCACGCGCGGAGCGCACTCAGCGACCCCGCTCTCATTCCAAGCCCCCTCAAGACCGAGGGGGCTTTTTTGTGCCCCCAGAAAACGGCGCGTTCCGGGAGAGGCTGGAGGAGAACCTCAGCGGCTTCCTCCCGGGTGCCTGAGGCCGCTTGAGCAACACGCGGTCTGCGGTTCATGCGGTGGTTTCAGGCAGATAGGGGGGCGACGCGCCGGACCGCCAAAAGCGTTGCCCCGGTGCGACCGCGTGGCTTGATCGCGGCATGCGCTCCGTCCTTTCCTTCATCGCTGGGGTCGTCGCCTGCGCCGGCCTGTTTCTACCCTCGCTGCAGGCTCAGGACTTTACCCGTCGCCTCTCTCCCGAAGAACAGGCCGCGATTGGCCTGAACAAACTCACGGCCGAGGAACGGTCGGCCTTGATCGCCGTCGTGGAGCGCTATCGGGAGCAGTCGACCGATGCCGGCAGCCGCGCCGCCGCCGGGGCGGGGATCGGTCAGGCCAGTTCGCCCTCGTCCGCGACGACCGCGGTCGCCGCCGCTCCGGCGTCGGGCAACGCCAGCCCGGCCGCCGCGGACTCCGCGGGTCCCACCAGCGCGACTGCCGGTCGTTCGGTGCGGTCGTGGATTCCCTTTCTGAAAGACAAGAGCGAGGAGCCCGCAAAGCCCAGAGCGGCACCTGCTGCGGCATCGGATGAGGTACTGACTCGGTTGAAAGGCGATCTCCGTTCCTTCAATGGTCGGCGCTCCTTCGTGCTCGAAAACGGCGAAGTTTGGGAAATGGACGAGGCCGGAGGCTACAGTGGCCCTGTGCTCACCGCGCCGGAAGTGATTCTGCGACCTGGCATTCTGGGGACGCACGTGTTGAAGATCCCCGAAGCGGCCCTGCGCGTGCGGGTCCGGCGAGCCGGAACACGCTGAGACGAAGATCACGCCGCGCGGCCTGCATCCGCGAGGCCTCGCGCGTCGTCGAAGCGTCCCGGCACCGACCCAAAAGGTGGCCTTTACGGAGCGCACGACCCAGCCGCGCGCCACTCGAGCCCTCCCTTGACGCTCCCTTAGGCGCCTCGGAGCGAAAGCCGAAGTCGGACGGGGATGTGACCTACCGGTGGCCGGGTGCGGGCTCGAGTGCGTCCGTCGAGCCCCGACGCCGGAGTCGAACCGCGACAGATCCGGCCGAGGTGCCGCTCGGGCGTCTCACTCCGCGGGAAAGTGCTTGGCGAGGAAGCGTTCGACGGCGCCGTAGTAGCCGAAGGCCGTCTCTTCCTTTTCGAAGCCATGACCCTCTTCATTCTCAATGAGCACCGAGTAGACCTTGCCATGTTTCTTGAGCTCGCGCTCGAGGACTTCCCAGTGTTCGAACTTCACGCGTGGGTCATTGCGACCGTAGGCGTGCATCGTCGGAATCTGGATCTTCGCGACGTGCTCGACCGGCGAGCGGGCGGCGAGGACCGCCGGATCCGTTCCTACCGCGCGCTGCAGCCAGGCGCCGGCAACACTCCCGCCGATCAGGTCGTAGCGCGTGATCAACCGGAGGTCGGAGACGCCCACGTAATTCACTGCGACGCGGTAGAGGTCCGGGGTGAACGTCGCCCCGGCGAGCGCGGCGTAGCCGCCGTAGCTGGCCCCGATGATGCCGACCTTGTCTGCGGCCGTATGACCCTCGGCGATCGCCCACTTTACGCCATCGGTGAGGTCATCCTGCATCTTCGCTCCCCACTCGCTGAAGCCCGCGCGCTCGAACGCCCAGCCATAGCCGCCCGAGCCACGGAAATTCGGCTGGAGCACCGCGTAACCGCGGCTGGCGAGAAATTGCACCTCAGGGTTAAAGCCCCACGTATCGCGAACTCCGAACGGTCCACCGTGCGGCATCACCAGAAGCGGCACGCGGTCCTTTTCCCGCCCGAGCGGCTTGGTCAGGTAGCCATGAATCTTCATGCCATCCCGCGCCGTGTAGACGACCGGCATCATGGTCGACATCTGCTCTGCCTTGATCGCAGGACGCACCGTAGTGATGGCCTCAAGGCGAAGCCCCGCCGCACCCATTTCCACGAGGAAGTACTGCCCCGGATCGCGGTCCGAAAAGGCGCGGATGACGAAGCGTTTCTCGTCGTCCGCCATCGACGTGACGAGCAGGAGATGGCGCGGGAACTGACCCTGAATGGAGTTCATGATCGCCGCCCACTGCGGGTCGATCCAATGCGTGCGGAGCAGCACGTCCTCGTAGATGACGCCCAGCAGGCGGTCGCGCTTCGGGGACATGATCGCGCGGCGAATCATGCCGGCGGGCGGGGTGAAGACATCGGCGGTGAACTCGCCGGTGCGGACATCGAGCGCGCGCAAGACGCCCCGATCCTCCGTGGTCTGGTCGATGATGTAGGCCGTGTCGCCCGAGGCGAGCAGGCCCGCGACTTCCCAGCGCTCATCGGCGGCCGGGAAGGATTGGATCGTGCGCCACGGCTGGTCGTTACGCTGACGGACCCGGACAAGTGTCGTCGCACCCTCCAACTCGGTGGTGAGGCGTTGCACCGCATTGCGATCGAACCACCCCGCGCTCACTCCCCGATCGAGACCGACGACCGGCGCGCGCCGGCCGGTCTTGACGTTGACGCGGTAGACACTCGGCGTCGGATTGCGCGGGGCGCTCGGGTTGATGCGTCGTGCGTCGTGCTCCTCGGTGAAACCCGTGATCAGGATGTGGTCATCGCTCTCCGGGAAACGGTCCACGAGATTGCCGAAGAAGATCGAGAAATCATCCTGCGTGCGCCGCGGCTCGAGGATGCGGCGCAGTGAACGACCCTGCAGGTCCACCGACGCCAACAGCGGCACCTCGTGACCCGCGATCGCGGAGGTGAACAGCAGGCGGTCGCGACCCTTCCAGAACACACTGCGAATGTTCTCGTCCGTGAAGTGCACGGGCACCGTGACGTTCCCCGTCGCGAGGTCCTTGACCGCGATGCTGTAGCGGCCCTGGTTCGGCGCGATCATCGCGACCTTCGAACCATCCGGCGAGATCACGACGCTCTCGATCGACTGCTGATCGAAGAAGATGTTCATCGGCAGGAGCTCGCGGGTCCGCACCTCGACTTCGGGCAGCGGGACGCGCGCCTCGCTGAAACCAGTGGAGGAACAAGCAACGGACAAGGTGGCGGCAAGCAGCCACCGGCGGGCGGACAAACTGCTGATGTGGGGTAACGATAGCCTCATGACAAAACCGTGCGGTGAAGAAGGGAGATTTCCAGCACGAAAAAGGCCGGGCCCCGAAGGACCCGGCCTTTTGAGTCACCCGCCGCGATGCGGCAGGAGGACGCTCAAACTACCTTAGAACTTGTAGCGCGCATCCATGAAGTAGAACCGGCCGACCGGGTCGTACGCATTGATATCGCGGCTCTGGTTGCCTTCCGAAGCGATGAAGGGCGGATCCACGTTGAACACGTTGTTCGCACCGATATTCAACGACAGGCCTTCGAGCCAGCGGTTCTTCGAGCCGGAGAAGTTGTAGCCGGCTTGGAGGTCGATGGTGCGGTAGGCCTTGACGGTCGGCTCGTTCGGCGTCGCCACGTCCGTGACGGTCGGGATCGCCACGAGGTTCACGCCGGCGTTCCAGCTCTTGTAGCGCCAGCCAACCTGCGCGTAGGCGCGCCAGCGGGCGTAGAGGCTCGTGCCCGAGTAGGAACCGGCGTAGTCATACGGACTCTGGCTCGGGAGGCTCTGGATGTTATAGTCGTTCAGGTACACGGCCGAGATGCGGCCCGTGAGCACACCCCACGATTGCGTATCGTAGGTGTACGACACCTTGACGTCGGCACCAGACTGCCAAACACCCGCGATGTTCACCAGCTGGTTGGTGATCCACACGGAGTCAGACGGACGGATGGACATCTGGCCAGGGCTCGTGACCGGAGCGCCCGTACCGAAGTAGGTTTCGCCCGCGGCGCTCTCGCCGAAGCGAACGAGCGAAGCGTAAGGCGAAGCGGGACCGAACTGCTCGACCGAGCTCACGATGAGCGAGGAGGAGATGCTCGAAACGAGATCGCGCTCGTCGATGTTGAACCAGTCGACCGAGACCTCGAGGCCCTTGAGCTTGCCCATGGGCGACCAGACCACACCGGCCGTCCAGTTACGCGACTGGGAGGGGCTCAGGTTCGGATTCGAGCCGGACGAAGAACGGTACTGGCGGGAGCCAGTGGTGGTCCCCAAGGCCTGACCCGTCGAGCTGTAGCGGAAGATATTGATGCCCGAGGTGAAACCCTGCGAGACCGGACCCGTGAGGTCGAACAGGGTCGGAGCGCTGAAGGACTCGGAGTACGTGCCACGGACGGCGAACTCGTCGTTGAACGGCAGCCAGCGGACGCTGTACTTCGGCACGAACGGGTCATCCGTCTTGTTGTACATTTCCTTACGGGCGGCGATCGAAACGTCGAGGACCTTGAAGCCCGGACGGGAGTTGGCCTTGTCGAAGACCGGGACGCGGACCTCAGCGAAGAAACCGTCGGTGCTGGAGCTCGCGGAGTACGGCTGACGCGGGGTAGCTTGGAGCCAGCCGCCGGTGCGGTCGTAGCGATCGTTGACGAACGACAGCGACTCGCGGCGCGTGTCGGCACCGATGGCCGCGGAAACCGGGCCGCCGGGGATCTCGAAGAGCTCGCCCGTGATACGGGTATCGAAGCCGATCAGCTCGCTGGTGTAGTCGCGGAAGCTGGTGCCGAGGAAGCCCTCGATCACGCCGGGAGCCTGTCGGCGCGCGAACGGATTGAAGGTGCCATTGAGCGTGGCCGCGGAGTAGGCGGCGGCATCGATCAGGTTGTCGTTACGGAAATTGCTGACCGTACGATTAAAGTTGGCGGCAGCCTCGTAGTTCCAGGTGCCAACCAGCGGACCCTTGACGCCCACGACGCCGCGCGTCGCAACGGTCTCGTTCGCGTAGATACGCGGACGAGTCACGAAACGATTACGGGCGGTGACGGTGACGTTAAACGGATTCGACGGCGTCGCGCCCAAGACGTTACCCGAGACGGGCTGGGCGTTCAGCACGGACTCCGAGCCCGTCGCGGAATAGATGAAGTCACCGAAGAGGGTCGTCTTCTCGGTGAGGCGGTGGTCGATCGCGGCGACCACGCTGCGACGGGAAGCCTTAATCAGCATCGTCGGGTAGGCCGAGAGATCGAAGAACTGCTGGGCACCGGTCTGGTCGAGCGGGCCTTGGTAGATACCCTGCGCCACGGCCTGTTCAGGCGTGAGGTCGAGGTTCAGCGGCGGAGCATTCAGGCTCGGGTTCAGGTAGTACCAGACGGTACCGATGTTCACGACACCGGCGTACGTCGGGGTGCGGAAGATGCCCTTGGCCCAAGGACGCTCGTTCTGAATGAGCGGATCACTCTTCTTCCACTCGGTGGAGATCGTGACCTGGGTCTTGTCTGTACCGGCACCGAACACGCCGAAGTAGCTGCGCTCGGAATAGTTGCCGTCATTCGGGCTGAAGCCGTAGCGGCCGCCGACTTCGGCGCCGCGATAGTTGGTCTTCAGGATGACGTTCACCACGCCCGACACGGCGTCAGAGCCGTACGTCGCGGACGCACCGTCGGAAAGAATCTCAAGGCGCTCAACCGCAGAGATCGGAATGAGGCTGACGTCGACGAAGTTCGAACCGCCGCTCGCCGTCACCGGCGAGACCGCAGCACGACGGCCGTTGATCAGCACCAGCGTCGCGCGATTGCGCAGCGAGACCGCCGAGCCACCGTTCGAGGAACCGGAGGAAATGTTACCGTTGTCAGAACCGATGTTGTTCGCGCCGTAGAAGAACGGTTCGGTCTTTTTCAGGACCTGCAGGAGGTCATTGGAGACACCGGAGTTCTTGATGTCGACGGACGTGATGACGGACACCGGGATCGCCGGGGTGTCAGCCGCCATCGGAATGAGCGAACCGGTGACGACGAACTTTTCGAGCTGGACCTCTTCGTCTTGTTTCTTGGCAGACGAGTTGGCCGGAACGGTTTGCGCGTAAGCGCTCAATGTGCTCAGAACTCCCAACCCTACAGCGAGGGAAAAGGAGGACCGAGCCTTCGTGCGGAGACGAGGGATCATGGTGGTGTGTTGGGGGTTGGGTGTGTGCGTGACCGAATAATCACTCGTGACACGCAAGTGTTGAACAAACGCAACCCAACCGTGGCCCGCCCCTCGCCGCGAGCCAAATCCCTCATGATAAAAACTGATCGATGGCTTTTGCTAATTGATATCTTTAGGTAGACCGAGGTATTGGTCGACGATCCACTTTGTTTTTTCCAACACAACTTGATTGGACGCGTCGTTCCACGCGAAGACCGTCTCGTAAACGAACGAAGGGGTCAGGTACACAAGTACCAGCGCGAGGAACGCGGTTTTTCCGAGGCGGCTGGGCAAAGCTGAGGCCAAAGCGACCGCCGCAAACGGCATCAGGAGAGTGACCGGTATCGTGGTCTTCAATCCCCACGGATTCAGGTGTCCGAGATAGATAAAACTCAGGCCCAGCAACAGGAAACAGAAGCCACCGGCGGCCCACCACGTGAGTCGACCGCGCCACGCCAGACCCGCGAGGATGAACGCGATGAGCACGTACTCGCGGCCCACCGAAAGGGCAAAATTGGCGACGTTATTGTTGACGGAAAGGATGTTGGAAAATCCGTCCTGCAGGGTCTTGCCCGCGAAGAAGGCCACAGCCTGAAGGCCGACGACCGTGGCGAGACCAAGTTCCAGGGCAAACGGAGGACCTTCCGAGCGCAGCCACGACCAGCGGTAACGCTCGTGAAACTGCAGCAACGCCAGAAATGCCACCGCTCCCAATCCGAAGAGCGCGAACGGTACCCCTCCCATCAGAAGCGCCACCAGAAGGACCCACGGCGCTCGGTCTACCGCCCGGACAAAGGGGAGAAACAAAGCCAAGCCCACCGCCCCCGCCGCGAATTGGGAAGGTACCCAATTCCATAAGCTTACCGCGTTCTGCACTTGGAACGGAAAAAACGTGTAGAACACGCCGTCATAGTGAGGCCCGATCCTTGGGATCTCGCCCCGCCGCATCCACTCAAGAAAGAACTCACCGCCTCCCCACATCGGCAACAGCAGGAGCGTCAGGCTGGCCGCTCGCTCCGATAGGGGGCGCGGCGTTCCGCGCCACAGCTGCGGCAGCGCCCCCAGCATCAGCACCACGGCCCAGAGCAGTAAGACCAGACTGCTGACGCTCAGTAAACCCGCCAATACCCGGGCCGTCGCATCGGGGGCGTAATTCGGCAAGAGCCAGTGCAGCGGGGACGCGGCCATCACCGCCGGCAGATACGGAAGGTAATAATAGTTGAGCCGGTACAGGGATGGAATCGGCGCATCCGGCTCGCGCTCATCAAAGAGAAAACCCGTCGCACGGGGCTCCCAAGGATCCTGATAGAGGGACAAGAGCACCGATCGATGCTTCGCCCAGTCGCCCAAGAAAGCGTCACCTTGGTAAAGCCTTGAGTGCGAGAGAGCGAGGAAGAGCACCAGCGCCAGCACCGCCCACCCATTAACCACGAACGGCGCAAACACTCCCGCCTCGCGCATCGCGGGCAAACGACGCAGGGCCAACCCTGCACCCGCTGCCAAAGCCGCAAGCCCACCGAGCTTCCACGCGACACTCACGGGCAGCGTGAGCATGTACAGGGCCACCAGCCCCGTCACCACCCACAATAGCCATTGATACAGGCGAAGCAGGTGCTCCGATGTCAGCTCCAGCCGGAACGTCATCGCTTCTCGAAGACCCCGACAATCCAAGCACCACCGACGCGCAGGCCACCTCGCAGCCGACGAAAGCCAGCAAACAGTCGCGCCAAGTCGCGCCCGGTCTTGAAGCGGTCAGGATGAGAGTCGATGTCCGCCGCGGAGCGACCGCTCAGGATCTTCTTCAGCCACGGATGCCAGATCGGATGCCACGGGCAGGGCACCGCCACAATGGCCCGCCCCCCGCTGCGCAATACCCGCTGGGCCTCCGCCACCAAGGCTTCTTCCTCCACGCAGTGCTCCAGGAGGTCGATCATCAAGACGCAATCCAACGATCCATCCGCATACTCCAGCCGACTGGCATTTCCCAACTTCAGCGACGAGGGCTCCAACCCCGCCGCACGGAGGTACTCCCGCCCTTTGCGCACCAACTCGGGATTGAGGTCTACACCTTCAATCCGATAGCCCAACCGCCCCAGATGGAGCAACAAGGGCCCGGAATTGCAACCAATGTCCAATAGGGTGTCGCGCCCGGGAATCACTCCGGACCGACGCAGGAGGCCTTCCAAGGCACGCTTGCGCAGGCGGTGCCAGACACGCTCGGACAGCGTGCCCGCTCTCTCCGCTTGGACAAGATCGTAGGTGAACGTCAGCTCGACGTCCCCGAAGGGGGGAGGAACCGGCGCCGCAGGTCGCTCCTCTGATGAGATCGGAGTGTGCGGAAGCACGGTCGAATCAATCGCGGGGATGGGCTGAATCGAAGACACTTGCCTTCATATCGTCCTGAACCACCGGAGTCTGAACCAGCATTCATCCCGTCAATACCCCAGGCCCAGCGCCTCGCGAACCACGGGGACGATCTTTCCCGCCAGCCGCGCCTGGCCGGCCGGGTTGGGGTGGCACTGATCCGTCGTCCACGTTCCAATGTCTTCTCCGCCCGACTCCGCTGCGCTCCAATCCGCAAAGTGATCCACAAGCCGCACGCGGCGCTCCTCCGCGACTTGGCGGCACACGTCGACGAAGGGTTCGAGCCGGACGTTGGGGTTCTCTCCAAGTCCGTTCCGTTTCGCCGCCCTCCCCCACCGCGGCGGCGTCATCAGGACGGGAAGCGCGCCAGCCGCGCGTAGGCGGTCGACGAGTTGCTCTAGGTTCGCGCGGTAGGCGTCGGCGGTAATCCGCGACGCGGTCTTTCCGGCGTCCACATAGCTGTCGTTTGTACCGTACATGAGCGTGACCAGATGCGGTCGATGCGCGAGAACGTCACGCTCGAGGCGCAAAAGGGCCTGGTCGGTCCGCTCACCGCCGATCCCCACGTTGTACACGGTGGCGTCCACGCCACCCCGCCGCAGCGCGCGTTCTAGGCGCGCCGCAAAGGTCTCGTCCGCCGTCACCCCCGGCCGCACCGCTTTCGTAATCGAGTCTCCCAACGTCACAATGCGCAGCGGTTCGGTCGGCGGAGGCACCGGGTCGGACCGTAACGCCTGGATCAAAAGGAAGAAAAAGCCCACCGCGAGGCAGGTGCGACTCAGGACACGGCGGCGAAAGGAGAGCATGGGGAAACGCAGCAAGCAGAGCGGCCGACTCGCCTGGCGGCAAGGACGAGGGTCGATGCCGACTTCAGCCCGCGAGCCTCCGCGGGGGCCCCTCGACAGGCGATGCGAGTGTCGATGCCGCCGCCAGGCGATTCGCGTTTGCGTCGCGCACCGCTTGGTCGCTCACTTTTCGCGTCTGACACCCCATGGCGCGTATCTACAAGGAGACCTTCGACCGCGGCCCCGGGGGCTGGTGGGGCTTCGCTGGCAATCACCTCGGGCTCCAGCCGCTCGCTTGGCGCCGCGGTACTGTGACCACTCGCAGCCCGTGGTGGATCGACTACAATCACGCTCCGCCGGGCGCGGGGTACTTGCACATGCTGGCCTGCCTGAACGTGCGCGGGCCGTTCTCCGATCACCACCGCGAGGTCGCAGGCCACAACGCCTTCGCCGAGGGTGCCTACCCGCTGGACTTTCGTGACGCCCGCCTGAGGGTCCGCCTCCGCGGCGAGGTTCGGCGGCGCGGCGCCCAACTCGTGCTGCTCCTTCAGGGCCGGCGAGGCGCGATCATCTCGGGTTGGTTGCTCACTGGACAACCGCTCGAGGTCACCCGTCGCTGGTCGGAGCAGGAAATCCGCCTGTCCCCAGATCCAGCCCAGTGGACCTGCCTCGGAGCCCGCCATGATCGCGGCGACTACTACGGCCACATCCCGCTCGCCGCAGTCCTGCGCGACGTAAACGTGAACCTCATGTTCGTGCTCTTTCCGCTGACCGTCACGCCGATGGGTCCACTCCGCGGCGATCCGCACCAACTGCGCGCTGGGCGCGACTACCCGGTCTGGACCTCGGACTTGCCCGAGGGCTACGTGGAGTTCGACACGGTGGAGTTCGCGTTCCGCGGCGCAGGCGCGTCGCGATCGCGGGGCGAATCGACCGGGCGCACCCCGAGGGACGCGGCACGCGGTGCCGTGTGACCTCCCCTGTTGTGGCCTCGTGCGGGCCTCAACGACCGAGCGTCTCAATCACCAACTGGGCCGTGGCGAGGCCAGAGTCGACCTGCTGGCCGGTGATCAGCCGACCGTCGCGGACCGCGAACGGGGTAAAAGGATTATGCGTAATGAAGTTCGTCCCCGCAATCTGCCGCGCCTCGGTCTCGATGCGGAACGGATGAATCGTGCGGCCCACGGCCTGCTCGGCGAAGTCCTCCTCGCGGTTAGCGAAACCGGTCCACGTCTTGCCCTCGACCAAAAGACGACCGTCGCTCAGGCGCGCCTCCAGCAGCAGGCACGTCCCGTGGCACAACACTGCCACCACCTTGCCAGCTTCGTAGGCCCGGACGACGAAGGTTTGCAGGGCCTCGTGATGACGGAAAGTGAGCATCGGTGACTGGCCGCCGCACACGAACACCGCGTCAAAGTCATCCGGCGTGAACTCCGCGATGCTGGGGGTATTCTCCATCAGGGCGACCCACTTGGGGGACGTCAGGAACCCGAGACTGACCACATCATGCGCGGAGAAGCCCTCGGGGTCGCGGGGATCGCTGTAGCCATCGACGGCAACGCGACCCCCGTCCGGACTGGCCAGCCGGACCGAGTAACCGGCGCGCACGAATTCAACCCAAGGGTGCGCGAGTTCAGCGGCCCAGAAACCCACCTCCCACCCCGTGACCGGAGAGATCGCGGGATTGGCGACGATCATGAGGATGCGTTTGGAGAACCCGAGGCTGCTGGAGGAGGGGGGCATGGGGAATCGGGAAATCCCGAAAGACTTCCGCGCCCATATTTCGCCACGGCCAGAACTCCGCTTTAGGGCTTAAGCGGGAGGACGGCCCTTGGGGCGAGGACTCACGCGTTCGCCGGAGGGTGCGGCCGTCTCGACGCCCCTGCCGTCGAATCGTCACCCGCTCTTCACCGACCGGGGTTGTTGAAGCCGGCTGCCGACATCAAGTTGGGAGAATGAGTGCAAAAGTCGTCATTTTGGAGGACGAACCTGACATCAACGAAGCCTTGTCGCACAGCTTGGCCAAAGACGGCTTCAAGGTGTGGTCCGAGACCGACGGCGAACGCGGGCTTGAGCTGGTCCGCGAGAAAGGGCCGGATCTGGTCCTCCTTGACCTGATGTTGCCGGGGATGGAAGGAACGGAGGTGTGCCGACGGATCAAAGGCGACCCCGTCCTGCGCAGCAGTTGTATCATCATGCTGACCGCGAAAGGGGACGAGAGCGACATACTCGTTGGCTTGGAGCTGGGTGCGGATGACTACATCACCAAGCCCTTTAAAACCCGGGAACTTCTGGCGCGAATTCGGGCAGTCCTCCGCCGTGGCGATTTGCGTGGGGAATCCGACCGGGACGTTCTTCGCCGGGGAGGATTGGTCATCGACGCACTGCGCCATGAGGTGATGTACGACGGCGAGTTGATTGTCCTGACCGCGACGGAGTTCCGCCTACTCCGTTTTCTGGCGGCGAATCCCGGGAGGGTGTTCACACGGGATCAATTGCTCAACCAAGTCATCGGCGAGAAAGCGGTCGTGATCGACCGCAACATCGACGTCCACGTGCGCTCCGTACGCCGTAAGCTCGGGGCCGCCCATGCCTTCCTCGAAACGGTGCGGGGAGTGGGCTACCGGTTTGCGAGCAGTGTCGGCGCTTGATCCGTAGGCCATGATCACGCTGATCCGACACTCCTTCTTTTGGAAGGTGTTCGTCGGCTACGCCGCGCTGGTCGCGGTGTCCACGGCGGTCATCGCGGGGATCCTGCTCGGCGCATGGCGGCGGGAGACGCTGCGGACACTGGACTCGACCTTGCTTGGGACGGCTCGTTTGATCGCCGCGATGGAAGCGGCGAACCCCGATCACCTCTGGTCGACGAGCCTCCCGCAGCACATCCTTGAAGTGAGCGAGCAGACTGGCCTCATCCTGACGATTGTCTTCGCTAACGGCGAGGTCGCCGCTTCCTCCGCGCCGCTGGGCGAACCAGAAAGTGGCGCGTCGCTCCTCATCCTGCCCGAGTTCATCGCGGCGCGGGACACCGGAAGAGGCGAGGCCAGTCGCGCGCTCCATCACCAAGGTGATCTGCATCGCCTGCTCGTGACACCGATCGTCCTCGACTACGAAATCATTGGTTATGTGCGGGCTGGCCTCCCGCTCGCGCAGGTGGAGAATCAACTCGCCGCGCTCCGGGGCAGGGTCCTGACGGGTGCCGTGCTGAACGCCCTGCTGGCCCTCGGTCTCGGCTTCGGCTTTGCCCGCCACACCACCCGACCCTTGGTCTCGATCCGGGACGCCTGCCAACGGATCGCTGAAGGCGATTTCGCCCGGCGGATCACGCTGCAGCGACGGGATGAGATCGGGGTGGTTGCAACGACCATCAATCGCATGCTCGATGACGTCGAGCGGCGCATCCGCGGGGAAATTCGGGAGCGGCAGCGCCTCTCCACGCTGCTCGCCGGCATGTCGGACGGCGTCGTTGCCGTGACGGCCAAGGGAGTGATCGCGTATCACAATGAAGTGGCGACGCGTCTACTGGGCTTCGAGTCCACGCGCGCCGAAGGCAAGACCGTGGAGTCGCAACTCACGCTGCGTCCCGCCCTCGAACTCTATCGGCAGGCGATCAAGGGGACGCAGCGCGTGATCCGGGAATTGCGCGTCCACGGACACCCCAGCGATCTCGTGCTCCGCGTCGCCGCGACTCCGCTTCGCGACGAGGCGAACGCCCCCTTCGGAGTCCTGCTGGTGCTGCACGATCTCTCCGAGCTCCGGCGCTTGGAGGAACTGCGACGCACCTTCACCGCCAACGTGTCCCACGAACTCAAGACGCCGCTGACGGCGATTGGGGCCTTGCTGGACATCCTGCAGGGAGCGGAGCCCGTGGAAGCGCCGACGCAGCGACGCTTCCTCCAGAAGATTAGACTCCAAAGCGAGCGCCTTGTCGCCCTCGTCAGCGAACTGCTCGTGCTCTCGCAGTTGGAGTCAGACCCAAACCCACCGGTGATGCAGTCCGTGGACGCCTCCGCCCTCGTCCAAGGGTGCATCCAGACCTTCTCCGAGGTGGCCGAGCGGAAAGGGGTCGATTTGGGCGCCACCTCGGGCGCGAATTCCCTGCCGCTCCGCTCGCACGAAGAATCGCTCCGTTTGATTTTGCACAACCTCATTCACAACGCCATCACTCACACTCCGGCCGGGGGTCGGGTGACGGTCAGCGCGTCGGCGACCGCCGAGAGCGCCACCTTCATTGTCTCCGACACCGGCGCCGGCATTGAAGAGGAACATCTCGAGCGCATTTTCGAGCGGTTTTACCGGACCGATCGTTCCCGTGACCGGGCGGCCGGCGGCAATGGCCTTGGTCTCAGCATCGTCAAGCACCTCACCCAGGCTCTGGGCGGGAAGATCCTCGTCGAGAGCCGGGTCGGACAGGGCTCGACCTTCACGGTGCACCTGCCCGTACGGGAGGGCCGCGAAGCCCCGCCCCTCTCGGCCGGCTCGCTAGCTCAGGTCCGAGAGCGCGAACTGCCGGTAGAGCGAGCGATACAGGCCCGGCCGGGCGAGCAACTCGAGGTGTGAGCCCCGGTCCACGATCTCACCGCGATCGAGTACGAGGATAAGGTCGGCACGACGGATGGTGCTTAGGCGGTGTGCGACGACAAAGCTGGTCCGCGACTGCAGAAGCCGCTCGAGCGCACGCTGGAGCCGCGCCTCGGTGATGGTATCCACCGAACTCGTGGCCTCGTCGAGGATGAGCAGACGAGGCTCGGCCAGCAACGCACGCAGAAAGCACACCAACTGTCGCTGGCCGAGTGACAGGGCGCCTCCCCTCTCTCCCACCTCGGTGAGGAAGCCCTGAGGCATCGCTTCCACGAGATCGAGGCAGTCGAGCCGCCGGGCCGCCGCAAGGATTTCCTCGTCGCTGGCGGACGGACGCCCGAAACGGACGTTGTCCATCACGGTGCCGGAGAACAGGAAGTTGGCCTGGGGCACGATGCCCATCTGGGCGCGGATCGATGATCCCGTGAGGCCCGCGATGTCATGGCCATCGATCTCAATGCGCCCGCTCGACACGGGATACAGCTTCGCAATCAGGCTGACCAGGGTCGTCTTCCCACTGCCGGTCGGACCGACCAGCGCGACCGTCTGGCCCGGCTCAACCGAGAACGAAACGTCGCGGAGCACCGGCCGCGCGGGCACATAGCCGAACGACACGTTCCGGAAAACCACCCGCGCGCCCAATCGCACCGCCGAGGATGCGGCGCCGTACTGAGGGAGCGCAACAGCCTCGGGTGCGTCCTTCCAGACCGGTTGCTCGTCAATCAATTGGAAGACCCTCTCCGCACCCGCCACTGACGCGATCGCTTGCGTGGAAAGGGTGGCGAGATGCTGCAGCGACTGAAAGAAGAGATTCGGCAGGAACAGAAATGCGACGAGGCTCCCCACGTCGAGACCGGCAATGCCGTGAAGGGCACCGTATCCGCCGACGACCAGCATCGCCGCCGTGAAGAGCTGGCTGTTCAGGTCGAACAAAGGAACGTACAGGGCTGAATCTCCCGCCAGGCGAAGGTTGTTCCCGGCATGGCGCTCGACCAAGCCGCCATAGCGTTCATCTCCCTGATCCTGCCGCGAGCAGGCTTGGATCAAGCGCATTCCCTTCACCGACTCAGCAACCATCCCCGTAAGTCGGCTCTGGCTCTCGGCGGTCGCTCGGGAGAGGCCGACCAGCCTCGGGTGGAAATACCGGCTGGTCCACCAAACCGGCGGCCCCACGAGAAGGAGGGTGGCGAACAGCCACGGGCTGTAGTACCACATCAGGGCGGCTGCACCGATCATCTGGCCCACCAGTAGCAGGCTGAAAAAAAACACATTCTGGACGCCGCGCCGCACAGCTTCGATGTCCGTGATCACACGGCTCAGCACATGTCCCTGCCGCGTCCGGTTGAAGAAGTCCATGGGCTGGCGCTGCAGCTGACGATAGACGGCGTCGCGGAGATCGTGCACGACGGACTCGCCAAGTTCGAGGGCCAGCCGCTGGCGGAAGTGAAACGTGAGTTCCGTGAAGACCGCGAGGGCGAGGAAGCCTGCGGCTCCCCACGCCGTGCCGGAGGCGTCCCCGGCAAGGATCGGCCCGTTGATCACGGCGGCCAACGCCCACGCCATCGCCGGCTTTTGCACGGCCCGTGCCAGGGTCAGCGCGAAGACCACGTTGCGCTTCACCATATAAGGACGGGTGTAGGAAAGGATGCGGCGGAGCACCCTCCATTCCATTGCGCCGCCCGGAACGGCCTCGCGCCCGTCCTCGATATCCCTCGGCCCTGCGAGCCCGGCCGCCGCCCGGAGACTCATGGCGCGAGTACTCCGGCGGCCCGTCCCGCCGCATCGTTGAAGTCCCGCTCCAACAGCCGGCGGCTTTCGTCGTCGACCATCTGATGAAGCGCCGCCGCACGGTACGGTCCGTCCTGCCGGACCAACTCCCGGTGCGGGCCGGCCTGCACGATCCGGCCGCGCTCCAAAACCACGATCCGGTCAGCGCGACGGAGGGTGCTCAGCCGGTGCGCGACGATGAAGGTGGTGCGTCCAGCGATCGCCTCCTCGATCGCGGCGAGGATCTCGTGCTCCGTCTCCGGATCGATCGCCGCCGTGGGATCGTCCAGCAACAGGACCACGGGCTTGCCGAGCAGTGCGCGGGCGATCGCGAGCCTCTGCCGCTGCCCGCCGGAGAGATCGACCCCGCCCTCCCCGAGCACGGTTTCATAGCCGTCCGGCAGAGCCTCGATGAAGTCATGGGCGCGGGCCGCCCGGGCCGCCGCCTCCATCTCGGACTGCGAGGCGGAAGGCGCGGCGAACCGGAGGTTGGCGGCGACCGTGTCGCTGAAGAGGACGCTCTCCTGGAAGACCATGCCGACCCGCCGCCGGAGCAGAGCCAGATCGAGGCTTCGCACATCAATACCATCAATGCAGACGGAACCCTCCACGGGATCGTAGAACCGCGGGATCAGGCTCAGCAGCGCGGTCTTGCCCGCGCCCGTCTCGCCCACCACCGCCACGCACTCGCCCGGCGCCACTCGGAGGCTGACCTGCTGCAGGGCGGAACGACCGCCAGCGAAGGCGAAGGTCACCGATTCGAGGGTGACCTCACCCCGCGGAGCACGCCACGCCTGCGCAGACGCCGGCGGCGCCACCTCCTCGGGGGCGTCGAGAATCTCAAACACCCGCTGCGCTCCGGCCAGGCTCTCCTGAACCCCGTTGGCAATCTGCGCGATCATCGCGACCTGATTCGAGAACTGCTGCAGCAGACCCGCAAACACGAGCAGTCCCGTCCCCAGAGCGAGCTGATCCGAGATCACCAGCCAGCCTCCGTAAAGCAGCAGAACGGCAAGATTGACCTGCGTGAGCAGGTCGATCGCCGGCGAGAAGGTGCTGACCCGCCAGAAAATCGTCCGTTGGTGGTCACGCACCCGCTGGTTCTGGGCCGCAAAGGACGCCTGCATGGTTTCCTCGCGGGAGAAGCCCTTGATCACGGCGACGCCCTGCAGGCTCTCCGCGAGCAGCAGGATCAAACGGTCGAACACGTTACGCCCTTCCCGATAAAGGGGATGCACGACGCGGGAGAACCACACACAGGCGATCCAGAGCAGCGGCATGGTGGCAAGGCACGCCAGCGTCAGGCGCGCGTGGATCACCGCCATGGTGGCGAGACAGATCGCCAGCGAGATGACCATGGTGAGGGTCTGCAGGAGCACTGACTCCACGAAGGTCCGAACCGCCTGCACGTCCCCCGTCGCGCGGTTGATCAGGGCCCCGCTCCCGTGGCGGTCGAAAAAGGCGAAGCCCAAGCGCTGCAGCTTGGCGAAGACCTGCCGCTGGAGCGGCGCGAGCAACCGGATGTGGACGAGTCGAGCCAGAAGCACGCCCGCCCACCAACTCGCCACCCCGCGGAAGAACGCCGCCAGCAGCACCGCCAGGGCCAGCGACAGCACCACCGATAACGGGTCAAGACCGGCCGGCGGCTGCCAGTCCAGCGGCCAGCGGAGGGTCGACGAGCCCGGGAAGACCGTGACGCGGAGGAAGTCAATGCCCAGGCCCGCGAGTCCGACCCCCGCCATACTCAGCCCGGTCGCTCCGACCTGCAGCGCAAGCACGCCGAGGCACGCTGAGCGATGGCTCCAGCACAGGCGCAGCAGGCGCGAGAACACCGCTCCGGGCGCAAGGGTCGTCGATGGAGAATCCGGGAAGGCCACGAATGCTCAGGAGCCTTCCCGCGCCCTCCGCGGTCAAACGCTTTCCGGCGGCTAACGAGAGCTTCACTCCGCCTTTCCCCGATCTTTACGCACGAGGAACCAAGCCATGCCCGCGGGCCGCGATTCATCGCAGCTTCACCGCCGATTTATTCAACCTTAACCGCGGACCCGCATTCTTGACCACATGCAGGCGAATCAACCGGACAACGATAGGGTCCTCTGCGAGTGCGATCTCGCGTCACTCCAAGCCTTGGTCGAATCCCTCGAGACGAGGCACCAGATCATCGTCACTCGCCCGCCAGGCGTCTGCCTCACCATGATCCGCGCGGAGGACTCACTCGAGAGGCAGGAGTTCTTTCTCGGGGAGGCCCTCACCTCGGAGTGCGATGTGACCGTCGATGGTGCGGTCGGCCACGGCCTCTGCCTCGGCGACGAGCCGGTCCGTGCGTACTGCATCGCCGTCTGCGACGCGCTGCTGCACACCGGTCGGGATCAACCGGCGGAAGTGAACACTTTCCTCGAGACGCACCGGTCCCAACTCGCCGCCGAGGAGCAGCGCGAGTTCAACCACATCCTCCGCTCGCAGGTGGACTTCAAGCTGATGGAGCAGGATTAGCCGCACCTCCCATGATCCGCGAAACCGCCTACCACGAGATCTTCGATTCGCAGCGTCACTTCCGGACGCTGCTCGACGCCATGGCCCGGCCGGGGAAGATCGACCGCTTTGCCCCGGTCGCGATCACTCCGCCGCCGCCGCTGACGAATGCCGCCGCCTGCACGGCCTTGGCCTTGCTGGACTCCGACAGCACCTTCGATGCCGCGTCCCTCGGACCGGACGCGATCCGCTACGTCCAGGTCAACACCGGCGCAAGGGCCGTCCCGATCGCGGAGGCCGACTTTGTCTTTCTCGACGGAGGCGACGTCGCATCCGCCGAACGCATCGCGGCGGCCCGCGCGGGCATTCCGACGTATCCGGAGACCGGGGCGACAATCGTCCTTCAGGTCAGCCGGATGAGTCGCTCCTCGGGCGCGGGCGGCCTGGAGCTCACGCTCTCCGGACCCGGCATCGAGACCACCACCCACGTGGTGATCAACGGCCTGCAGGCGCGAAACCTCGAGTCGCTCGCCCGTCGGAACCGGGAGTTTCCCCTTGGTGTGGATGCGATCGTGACTGCGGACGATGGCGGGATCATCTGCCTCCCCCGCACCACCCGCGTCTCGTGGGCCACCGTCTGAACCGATCGCCATGGGCTACGTCGCCATCAAGGGAGGTGAGGACGCGATCGCGCAGTCGATCCGACTGGTCGAGTACTACCGCGTGCGAGGTCGCACCGCGCCGGTCTCCATCGGGCAGATTCAGGGCCAGTTCCGACTCCTCTTGGACAAGATCATGGGGGAGGCCTCCCTGTACGCGCCGGAGCATGCCGCTCTCGTCCTGAAGCAGAACGAAGGCGACGTGTTTGAGTCGGCGTTCATGCTGCGCGCCTACCGCGCCACGCTCCAGCGTCGCTACACAGCGGAGACGCTCGTGACGCGGGAGATGTTCATCCGCCGCCGCCTCTCCTCAGCCTTTCGGGAGATTCCCGGCGGACAAATCCTCGGACCGACCCGCGACTATTCCCAGCGGCTTCTCGACGGGCGGCTGGCCACGGAGACACTCGGACACATCGAGGATTTCCTCGCCCAGTTTGAGGCGGCCGCGCCAGGGCGGCCCACCGTCCCAGTCACCACCCTGCCGAAGGTGATCGATCTGTTGCAGGCGCAGGGACTCCTGCGCGAGGTTGACGACGACGCCTCGCGTCGCGTGGTTGACGTGACCCGCGAGGCGGTAAAGTTTCCCGCCCCGCGGTCGGCCGCGCTGCAGATGCTGGCCCGCGCTGAAACGGGTGGTCTCATGGCCCTCGCCTACAGCGCGCAGCGCGGTTTCGGATCAACGCACGCGACGGTGGGGGAACTGCGCGTGGGCGAGGTTCCCGTCCGGGTGCGGGACGCCCGCGGTCGGATTCGCGTGGTCGGCCGGATCCGGCTCACCGAGGCGGAGATGATCTCGCGGCTCCGCGTCCAGCGGCGGGATGAGTCTCCGGCCCTGTCGCTCGGCTACGGACTTTGCTTCGGGCAGAACGAGACCAAGGCCATCGCCATGGGCATCCTCGACCGCGCGATGCGCAGCGGCGGGGACGCCCCCTGCCAGAGCCAGGAGTTCGTGCTCTACCACACCGAGGGAATCGAGAGCTACGGGTTCACCAACCATCTTAAACTGCCCCACTACGTCACCTTCCAATCCAGTCTCTCCAACCTGCGCCAAGCCATCGAACGCAAGGACCGCAAACGCGGCCAACTCGGGTTCGGGGCCGCCGTGGTCAACACGACTTCCTCCCCTTCATGATTGCCACCCGCAAATTCGAGCACACCTACAACTTCGCGTTCATCGACGAACGCACGAAGCGGGAGATCCGCCGGAAGATCCTCAAGGCCATCGCCATCCCCGGATACCAGGTCCCTTACTCCTCGCCCGAGATGCCGATCGCCCGCGGCTGGGGCACCGGGGGGCTCCACGCCAGCCTCTCCATCATTGGACCGGATGACGTCTTCAAGATCATCGACCAAGGTAGCGACGCCTCGGTGAATGCCTGCAACCTCCGCGACTTCGTCCGGCGCATGACCAGCTGCCGCACGACCTTCGATACCGCCGAGGCCACCCTCATCCAGACGCGCCACCGCAAGCCGGAGGAGATTCTGACCGAGCGTCAGATCATCGTCTTCCAAGTGCCGCAGCCGGAGCCCCTGCGCAGCGTGGAACGGTACGAGTTCAAGACGCGCATCATGCACGCCGAGGCTGACTACGCAAAGATGTGGGTCGCCCTCTACGAGAGTTACGTGAAGTTCGGAGCGATCATGAACGGCGCCGGCTACCCGGTGCGGGTGAACGGGCGCTACATCATGACGCCCTCGCCTATCCCGCGTTGGGACGTGCCCAACCTCTCGATGGCTCCCTGCCTGCACGTATTTTCGGCGGGTCGCGAGAAGCGCCTGCACTGCGTGCCTCCGTTTACGCGCGTCGAGCCCCTTGAGTTCGAGGACGTGAAGTTCCGCGTGGAAGAATTTCGGGAAATTGTCTGCGCCGCGTCGGGGGGCGACCGTGCGTTCATGGACGAGATTTACGAGTCCGAATCCACCCGGAAGTTCGTGATCAACGACTCCGACTTCCTCGACAAGGTGCGCCTCGGGCAACGTCCGCCGCAGCGTCTCTTCCAAAACCCCGTGTGATTCCCCGCATGAACTGCCAAGACTCCGACACCGGCTGGCTCCTGCGAGTCCGCAACCTGACCAAGATCTACGGCGAGCCCATCGCGACCTCGGTCCAGTACACCGGGCCGCGCTTCAACTCCAACATTTGCCCAGAAACCGACGCCATCGTCGCCTGCGCAGAGATCAACTTCGACCTCTATCCAGGCGAGGTTCTCGGCATCGTGGGCGAATCGGGTTCGGGTAAGAGCACGCTGATTCAGTTACTCTACTTCGACCAGGTCGCCACCGCGGGCGAGGTCTACCTGAGCGCTCTCGACGAAGCCCAGACCAACCTGCTCACGCTCTCGAACCAGCGGAAGCGGCACGCCCGGAACACCCTCATGGGGATGGTGTACCAGAATCCGCGCGACGGCCTGAACTTCGGATTCTCCGCCGGCGGCAACATCGCTGAGAAGCTCCTGATGGCCGGCAGCTTCCACGTCGGCCGGATCCGCGAGCGCGCCGCTTACCTTCTCGGCAAGACGGAGGTCCCGGTCGCCCGGATGGACCACACTCCGTCCACGTTCTCCGGAGGCATGCAGCAGCGAGTGCAGATCTCCAAGGCCATCGCGAACAATCCTCCCCTTCTGTTCCTTGACGAGGTCACGAGCGGTCTCGACGTGTCCGTGCAGGCCCGGGTCCTCGACCTGATCCGCCAGTTGCAGCGTGAGCTGGGTGTCTCGATGATCGTGGTCTCCCACGATCTGGCCGTGATCCGCATGCTCACGGACCGAACGATGGTGATGAAGAACGGCCGGATCGTCGAATCAGGGCTGACCGACCAAATCCTGCAGGATCCCCAGCACGCCTACACCCAGTTGCTGGTCAGCTCGCTCCTTTGAGGCCCTCTCCCATGAATCCGATCCTCGACGTCCGGAACGTCTCTAAGCACTTCCACCTGCACATTCAGAACCAAAAGCACATCGCGGCGCTCACCGACGTCTCGTTCCAGATGGCCGAGGGCGAGATCCTCGGCCTCACCGGAAAGTCAGGGTCCGGGAAGAGCTCGCTGATGAAGTGCCTCTACCGCACCTATCTCGCGTCCTCCGGGGAGATGCACTTCCGCACCGAGGCCGGCTCCGTGGTCGATCTGGTGACGGCACGGGAACACGAAATCATCCGCCTGCGGCAGACCGAGATAGTCTACTGTTCACAGTTCCTTTCGGTCATTCCCCGCGTGCCGGCGGCCGACGTCGTCGCCGAGGCCCTGCTGCGGCGGGGCGGCGATCGGGCCGAGGCGCTGGAGCGGGCCAAGGAACTCCTCGACCGACTCGGGCTTCCGCGCGAGTTGTGGGACGCCTTTCCCGCCACGTTCTCCGGAGGGGAGCAGCAGCGGGTGAACGTCGCCCGCGCCATCATCGCGGCTCCCCGCTTCCTGCTCGTCGACGAACCGACGGCTTCGCTGGACCTGAAAACGAAGGACGTCGTCATCGATCTCTTCCTTGCCCAAAAGGCCCGCGGCTCGTCGATCGTTCTGATCACGCACGACGCCCACACGCTTGCCCGCATGTGCGACCGACGGCTCCATCTGGAGTTCGGCCGCGTGACGGAGGCGGTCACCGCCTGAGGATCCTTTCGCGATGCGAGCGGCGTTCATTCCCTTCGTGGCGCTCAGCCTTGCTCTCGCGGTTGCCGGCTGCTCCCGCCCGGATGCAGCCGACGAACCCGCCGCGCGACCTCGCTCCCTCCGCATCGGCTGGGTGCCAAACGATGAGGACGTCGAGAGGAGGGCGCGCTGGGAGGGTGTGCGCGCCTATCTTGAGCGCACGCTCCGGATGCCGGTCGAGCTCGTGGAGACCGGCACCTACTCGCCGGCGATCGAGGCCATGCGGGCCGGCAAGCTCGATATCTGCGGTCTCGCCCCTTTCGCCTACCTCATCGCCAGCGCCAATGGGGTTGCCGAACCTCTGGTTACACCGGGATTCGGCGACGGCCAGCCCAACCGCTACCGCTCCGGATTCATCGTTCCCGCCACCAGTCCCCTGCGCAGCATGGACGACGTCAAGGCAAAGGCTGGCTCGCTCACCCTCGCCTGGGCCGATCCCGCCTCAGCCTCCGGGCATCTGGTGCCCCGCGCCTATCTTGAATCGCTCGGCCTCAACCCCGAGCGCGACTTCAAGCAGACCATGTTCTCGATGAGCCACACCTCCTCGATCATGACGGTCAAGGCCGGGAAGGTCGACCTCGCCGCGATCACCACGACCTCGCTCCGCAACATGATCGAGAAGGGCCGGGTCGCCGAAGGCGATGTCCGCGTGATTTGGGAATCGGAACCGATCATGGCCTCGATCATTGCCGTGCGGCGAAATCTGCCGACGGACTTTAAGTCCGAGCTCCTCGCCGCATACCTGGCCTTTCCCTCCGCCGATCCCGTCGCGTGGGCGCTCATCGAGCCGCTCTATCTCTCGCCCGGCATCCGGTGGGTGGCGGCAAGCGACCGCGACTTTGACTCCCTCCGGGCCCTCGCGCGGGGCGTGAAGCACTTGGATCTGATTCCATAGTCGGCCGTCGCACCACCCCCGCACTCACGACCATCCGGAGACCACCGTCCGGCCCGACACTTTCACCGTCCATGCACGCCAGGCGCGCCTTTCTCCGGCTCATCGGGCTCGCGGCCCTCTCCGCCGGAGGCTGCACGCCCGGCGTGCGTCCATCCGGCTCCGGGCCGCTACGGATCGCGTTCGTACCCCAGATCGACATGGAGGAGCGGTACGCTGGCGCATACAGCGCGCTGAGTGACTATCTCCGCCCTCGCCTTGAGCGCCCGATTGAGACGTTCAGCCTCGAAAACGCCAACGCCGCCATGGAAGCAATGCGGGCCGGGCGCATCGACCTGTGCAACTTCTCACCCTGGCCCTTTCTGATGGCCGAGCAAAGGGTCGGACTCGAGGCCCTCCTAGTGATCGGGGGCCCGGATGGAGCACCGGCGAGCTATCGGGGCATCCTCGTGACTGCCGCCGCCTCCGGGATCAGGTCGTCGGAGGACCTGCGCCGTCGGGCCAAGGACCTCGTGTTCGCCTTCGAGGAGGTTGTCTCCACCTCCGGTCACTTCGCCCCGCGTGTGCATCTGCATCAGCTCGGGATCTCCCCGGAGCGAGATTTCCGGCAAGTGATCTACGGGACCGACGGCGTAACCAACCTGCTCGCGGCAAGGGCGGGGCAGGTCGATGTGGCGGCGTTGAGCGACTCGTCCCTGCGGCGTGCGCTGGAACGCGGTCGCATCGCTGCCAGGGAGGTCGAAGTCATCTGGCAGTCCCCGCCTCTCGTCAGCTCCATCCTTGCGGTCCGATCCACCCTGCCCGCGACGCTCAAGACGCACCTCGCCCGCCTGCTCATCGAGTTGCCGGCGGTGGATCCGGCCCGCTGGGCCGAGGTTTCGCGGCAGTACTCGGTTCCGGTCTCGGGGTATCTCCCGGTGGATTCTGAAACGCTGGACTACTACCGCCGCGCGATCCGGGACACCTCGGGCTTGGGCCTCAACTCATGACCGATCTCCCCCGGACCCCGATGCTCCACGTCGATCGCCTCACCAAGTCGCTCCCGGACGGCCGGGTGCTCCTGAACGGAATCAGCTTTACCGTCAGCCGCGGTGAATTCGTCGGCATTCTCGGAGCCAGCGGAGCCGGAAAGTCGCTCACCCTGCGCTGCATCCTCGGCCTGACGAAGGCCGATGCGGGCTCGGCGCGGCTCGTCGAGCCGGACGGCCGTTCCTTCGAACTCACGAGTTGCACCGGGCGGAACCAGCGCGAGGCGCGACGGCGCATGGGCGTGATCTTTCAGGGCTTCAATCTCGTCAAACGCCTGCGGGTTCTCGACAACGTCATGATCGGACGGCTGGCGCAGATCCATCCGCTGCGCTCATGGCTCTACGGGTTCACGGACGCCGAGGCGGAGGAGGCAGTGCAGGCGTTGCGGCAGGTCAAGATGGAAACGTATGCGGACCGCGTCACCGGTTCCCTGAGCGGAGGCGAGATGCAACGCGTGGCGATCGCGCGAGCCATCTTCCAGCGCCCCTCGCTGTTCCTCGCGGATGAACCGATCGCGGCGCTGGACCCGAGCAACTCGCTCGCGATCATGAAACTGCTCCAGCCTCTTTCGCGCACCACGCCGGTGTTGGGCGTCTTCCATCAGCCAGAGATGACCGCACGCTTCTGCACGCGCGTGATCGCGATCAAGCGCGGCGCGGTGGTCTACGACGGCGCGCCGGGGCTCAGCCACGCGGAACTGGAGGAGATCTATGGGGACGAGTTGATGCAGGTGCTCCGTCCCACTCCGCCGGCGGCGCCACCCGCGGGCTCCGAGCCGGGCCCGGCGGTGGGGCTCCTTCTGCCGAACCACCCGTCGTGAGTGCCGCGCTCTCCATCCCCACCGCCACCGCCCGCGCCGATCGGGCTCGAAGGGCGTGGCGGATCGTCCTCGCCGCCACTCTGATGGGAGCGCTGGTGGTGGGATCAGCGATCCTCTGCCGGGTCGACGTGGTGGGCTTCCTGCCGGGTTTGTTCCAAGGCTTGAGCGTCCTCCGGTTCTTTTTTCCGCCGGACGTGGGCTCACTCGCCGAGATGGTCGGACCCGCACTTGTAACACTGCTGCTCGCGGCGGTCGCGACGCCGTTTGGCGTGGCGCTTTCGATCCTCTTCGGGCTCGCCGGCGCCGCGAATCTTTCCCCGGCTTGGCTCCGCGCCCCGGCGCGCGGCGTGATCGCGGTCGAACGCGCACTGCCCGAGATCGTCGTGCTCCTCCTCCTCGTGGCCGCCCTCGGGGTCGGACCATTTCCCGGCGTCGTGACCCTCGCGATCGGCAGCGTGGGGATGCTCGGGCGGCTGTTCGCCGACGCGATCGAGGAGATCGATGCGAGAGTGATCGAGTCAGTCGCCTGCGTCGGCGCCAGTCGGTGGCAGGTCGTCCGCTACGCGGTCCTGCCAGAGGTCATGCCGTCTTTCCTCGCCAATGCGATCTTCCGTTTCGAGATCAACCTGCGCGCATCCGTGCTGCTCGGAGCGGTTGGCGCCGGCGGGATCGGGCTGGAGCTGCAGAAAGCCATGGCCCTGCTGGAGTACGAGCGCGCGATGATGGCCGTCCTCGTCACGCTGGCCCTGGTTTTCGGCGCGGAACGCATTTCCGACTTCCTGCGCCGCAGGGTGCTGGAGAAGGGAGGGCTCCGGTGAGCGTTTTCCGAATAGGGATCGTGGCTTCGCCCGTCCCACCTTCGCGCCTGTTCCGCCGGAACCTGGCGGTGGTCGTCGTCGGATCAGCCGCGCTCGTCATCGCCGGAATCGGGCTTGGATTCCGTCCCTGGATGCTCGTGACCGAGTTCCATCATCTTGTCCGCCTCGCCGGGGAGATGCTGCCGCCAAACGTTGCGCTGCTGTGGCGCAAGCCGGGGCTCTTCGAGACGATCGGGACGACACTCGCGATGACGTTCCTCGGCACCGTGACCGGCTGCCTGCTGGCGTTCGTCCTCGCCCTCGTCGCCGCCCGGAACACCACGCTCCACCCGGCCCTCCGCTCGGCCACCCGCCTGCTCTTCGGCCTCGAGCGCGCCACACCCAACTTCGTCGTGCTGCTTGTGCTGTTCATCTCCTTCGGCTACGGCCCGTTCGCCGCCATGATCGCGCTGGCGATCGGCAGCATCGGGATGTTCGGAAAGCTCTTCGCCGACGCGATCGAGGAGGTCGAGGCCGGTCCGTGCGAAGCGGTGGAGCTCGTGGGCGCCGGGCGCTGGCAGGTCATCCGGTACGCCGTCATGCCCCAGGTGCTGCCGGTGGTGGTGGGCCGCTCCTTCTATGCCTTCGATGTCAACCTTCGCGCCGCCATCGCGCTCGGAGTCTACGGAGGCGGCGGCGTCGGCTTCGAACTCCAACTGGCGATGAAGGTTCTGCGCTACGCGGACGCCTTCGCGCTCATTCTTCTCATCATCCTCCTCATCACCGGCATGGAGCGGGTCTCCGACGCCGTCCGACGCCGTCTCCTGCCGCAGGGAGTTCTCAAGTAACGACCGCCTTCACTCACATGCCCAATCCACTCATCCTCACCAACGCCCGCATCGTCACGCCGTCCGAGATCATCGAGGGATCCCTTGTGATCGAGGAGGGTCGGATCGCCGAGATCATCGCGGATCGCCACTTCTCCGAAGGGAACGATCTGCATGGCCAGTGGCTCATCCCTGGCTTGATCGACCTCCACACGGACTACCTCGAGAAGGAGATCAATCCGCGTCCGAAGACTCACTTCCCGCTCCCGATCGCCTTCCACATGATGGACCAGAGGGCGCTGGCCAGCGGCATCACCACCGTGCTCGGCGCCGTCCGCTACTCAGCCGACTCGGACAAGGAATCGACCCTGTGGGGCGGGAACGGCCGGAGTCTGGCGGACCAGTACGAGCAACTGCGGGCCGGCGCCCTCGCCCGGCACTTCCTGCACGTCCGTTGGGATACAAACTTTGGGCCGGTGGATGATCTCGTCAGCCACCTGCAGTCGCTGACCTGCGTGGGAAACATTGTCTTCAACGAGAACATTCCCGGCGAACGCCAGTTCAAGGACCTGGAGGAACTCGCCCGGAAGCGGGCCGCCCGCGGGGACCGGACTCTGGATGAGGCGCGCGCGGAACTCGCCCGAAAGATCGAGATCAACCGCGGCATCAACAACCGCGCGAAGATCCGCGACGGATTCGCCGGCCGGATCTGCATCGGCAGTCACGATGACACCACCGTCGAGCACGTCGTCGAGGCGGCGGAGATGGGCGCGACCCTGGCCGAGATGCCCACCACGATCGAGGCGGCAAGAAAGGCACGGGAACTCGGACTTTCCGTCTGCATGGGCGCCCCGAACTACCTTCGCGGCGGATCGCACTGCGGGAACCTGTCCGCGCCCGTCGCTCTCGCCGAGGGACTGGTGGACGCCCTGTGCAGCGACTACCACTTCCCCTCCCTGCTCGGCTCGGTCGCCCTCATGATGGACCGGGGAATGCCCGTGCCAGAGGCCGTGAATCTCGTGACGTGCCATCCGGCCCGTATTCTCGGATGGAAAGACCTCGGACGCATCGAAGTCGGAATGAAGGCGGATCTTGCCGCCTTCCACCTGCGCGAGTCGCACGCGTTCGTTTCGTCCGCCTGGGTCGACGGACGCTTGAAGCTCCAACTCGGGGGGCCGGTGGGACGCGCGGTCGCCTACTGAGTCGAACTGCGGACCCCGGCCGGTGCCGGACGCCCGGGTCCGGCCCCGGCCGGAGATCCCGGGCCCTCACCCGGCCGCACCGCCGCCGCCCAAAGGGCCCGCAGGCCGGCGTAGAGGCCGTCGTCGCAGGCAACATAGCGGGTTCCCGGATCCGCGAACTGCGCCTCCACGAGCTTCCAGGCCGCAGGGTCAGCCGACGGGAGCGCGACCAGCGCCGCCTGAAGCGCGCGCTTGAGGGATTCCGGCAGTTCCTTACGGACGACGACCGGCCCGCTGGGAAGTGCCGGTGACTCCCAAAGTGTGACGAGTTCGCCCGGGGCAACCCTGCCGCGAGCCAGCAACCGTTCGAGCGTGGACGCGTTCACGCCTGCGACGTCGGCGCGCCCGTGCACGACGTTCAGCACCGAGACGGAGTGGCTGAGTGTGTACGTCACGCGCTGGAAGGAACGTTCCGGATCCAACGCCTGCTCGAGCAAGCGTGCCCGGGGCACGAGATAGCCGGAATTCGAGGCGGGATCAGTGAAGTTCAGGGTTAGGCGGGGAGCCGCCCGCGCTAGGTCCTCCAAGCTGCCCAGTCCGCTGCGCGGGTGCGCGATCAGGGCGCTCCGGTAGGTTCGGATCTGACCGTCCACGGCGGTGGTCACCAACGCCTCCGCCACCCCCCGCTCCGCCGCGAGGACGTACGCGAAAGGGCCTAGTCCAATCAGGTCCACCTCGCCCCGCGCCAACGCTTCGACCGCCGGACCATAGCTGGCGGTCCGGACAATCTGCACGTCTCGACCCGTGCGCGCACGGAGATAAGCGGCGAGGGCGCGGGCCGCGCCCTCGCGGTCCGCCACGGTCTCCTCCGCCGGGGTGTACCCAAGGCGAAGGGGCGCGATCTTCTCGGGCGGGGGACGGCAGGCGGCGATAAGGAGCGCCTGTAAAGCCACGACGAACGCTCCGACCATCCCAAGCTTCATCGTTTCTCGCCCCAGACCATCCAGTAGTGCCGCACTGGCTCCCAAACCGTCTCGCGAGCCAGATCCGAGAGGAGGTACTCCACCTCCTCTCGGGTGGGGAAGTTCTTGAGCACCTCATGCGTCGCGCCGTTCTCCAATTGGCGCACCTGATACGAGTTCCCACGGTCATCAACCCGGCTGATGGGGGTGCTGCTGCCCTCGACGAACCGATTGTCGATGAAGAGGAAGCGAGCGCCCGGCTCAAGGCGCTCAAGGAAGTGCGCGAGGAACGCGGCGAGTTCACCGTCCCGTCGGAGGTGCGACCACCAGAACGCCGCAAAACCCGCGTCGCACGGATGCGGCGGTACCGGCAGCGCAAAGGCATCGCCGCGCGCGAACCGGACGCGTGGGTACGGAAGGCCCCGCGAGCGGGCGAGATCGAGCATCTCGTCGCTGAGGTCCGTCGCAAACACCTCCCGCGCGACCGGCGCGTAGTGCTGGGTCCACCACGCGGTCCCGCATGCCACCTCGAACACCCGTCGCCCACCCAACAAGGCGGCCACCCGCGCCCGCAGCACGGCCAGATCCTCCTGGCGCTCCGGTTTCTCATAAACCCGGTCAAACTCGCGCGCCCGTTGGGTGTAATAGCTCAGCATCGCGGCATCAGCGGACATGGGGATGGAAGGGAGTTGACTTGGCCTTAAACCCGACTGGGAGCCAGCGCCGGCCTACTCCGGGGTCGGCGCGGGCGCAGAGTGCGGCGCGGGTGTGTCACCGTACTTCCGCAGGAAACCCTCCAGATCAAGGAGATCCTTAAATCGTTCCTCCAGCGTCGCCCGATCCCAGTCCCACCATTGCGTCGCCAGCAGTTTCTCCACCACGTCGGGCGGAAAACGAAACTTGACGACGCGGGCCGGCACCCCGACCGCAATCGCGTAGGGCGGAATGTCCCGGGTAACGACCGCACCGGAGCCGATCACCGCACCGATGCCGATCTTCCGACCGGCGATGACCGTCACGCCGTGCCCGATCCACACATCGTGGCCGATCGCGCATCGGTGATCGCTCCGCCAGCGGAAGAAGTCCGCATCCTCCACCGTGTCGAATCCGTACTGGATGCGCCGATAGGTCGCGTGATGCTGGGTGACTCGCCAGGTTGGATGATTGCCGGGGTTGATGCGCGTTTGCGCCGCAATTGAACAGAACTTGCCCATGTCCGTCCAGACCATCGACACCTGCCCGGCGAGGTAGCTGTAGTCCCCAATGCTCGATTCACTCACCGAGCACTGGGGGCCGATGTCCGTCCACCCGCCGAGTTCGCTGCGGCGGATGGTTGCAGTCGGATGCACATGGGGTGTTTCGCTGAGCCGCTTCGCGGGGCGCGAGCCGGGAGGTGCCGGAGGGAATTCTTCGATGAAGGGCATGAGTCAGAGTCTGACCATCGGCAGCGCCGCAAGGGCGTGGAACTCGGCCAGGTGCGAGTACGCACGCAGTTCGGCGCGCTCAAGGTGAAACACCGGCGGTTCGGCCCCCAGCGCTTGGTTGATGCCGTCCACTGAACTGGCCAACCGTCGCCTCTCGTCGAGCGCAAGGGAGCGTTCGATGTATGCGACCGTGATGTGACCGATGAAGGGTCGGGTCCGACGAACCCCGAGTTCGGTGATGGCCGGCGTACCGTAGAACCAGTCGCGGAAGCGGAGGACTCGGTGGAATTCGTTCTCCGTCGAAAACGTTCCCAAAAGTCCAAGGGCCTGGCCGAAGATCGCCAGCCCTCGCATCTGCATGACCACCGGCGGGCAACCGTGCGGAGACGGGAAATCGCCGAACGCGGAGGTGATCCGGGAAGGGTAGTCACTCTCCAGTCCCTTCTCCACCACATGCTCGCGGTACCGCTCGGCGGAAAGCGTGTTGGCGATCGTCTGGTGAAAGCTGGCACGGGGAAGAGGGAAGAGCGAGCCGGGCTCCGTCATGATCCGCGCCAGTTGCTCCTGAATGCGCTCGACGGTCTCGAGCAGGGGACCGTGCTCGGGTCGGTCGTCCACCATCGTCACCACCGCGTAGCCGCAGTAGGGTGCGGGTTCCCACGACCCACCGCGGAAGTCGAACTTCCCCGCCGGAGCGAGCTTCTCAGCCCGCGCTTCCAGTCCGCCCAGCGACAGCTCCTGTCGCTGCCGCGCTTCGTACTCGGAGTAAGTCAGTTCCATGGTCGGGCGAGCGGAGCGCGGAGAAAGGACGGCGTCAACCGACTCACGCTGCCTGCGCGCCGAGGCGTTCGCGTCCGGCTGCGTGCACACGCTCGCCGCGGACAAAGGTTTGCTCGACCACCGGCGTTTCTCCCCGCAGTCGGACCACGATGAGGTCGGCGCCTCGGCCGGGAATGAGCGCTCCGATCCCGCTGAGACCGGCCGCCTCGGCCGGGATGCGGGTCGCCGTGGCGACCGCGGCCCACAGCGGCAGCACTTCCTCCCGGGCCAGTTTGAAGACCGCATGCAGCATGGCCGGCGGATAGTAGTCCGAACAGAGTCCCGCCACCGCCCCTCCCGCAATCGCATCGCGGACGTTGAGGTTGCCGGTCAGCGATCCGCCACGGAGGACGTTGCTCGCTCCACCCAAGACACAAAGACCGCTCCGATTCGCGTGACGCGCCGCCTCCAGCGTGATCGGAAACTCACAGATTGAGACACCCAGAGCCCGCATCTCGTCCACCTTCTCCACGGTATCATCGTCGTGCGAGGCGATCGGGATGCCGCGCTCCCGGGCAAGGTCCGCCACCTCGCGCATCTCTGCCGCACTCAGCCGCGGGCGGGAACGCTTCTCCGTCAGCACCGCCTCCGCCTGATCGGGCGTCATGCCCTCGCGAAGTCGCTGCGCCAGAAAACGCTCCCGCGTGTACTGCCCCTGCCCGGGGGTGTGATCCATGAACGAGAGCAACTCCACGTTCCGGGCGTCGAGCATCTCCTTGACCAAACCCAGCGAGGCAGGTCCGTTGCCAACCACTTCGTACCGCAGATGCACGTGAGTACGCGCAAGGAGGTGACCCGACGCCAGGGCGCGGACGCCGGCGACCACGTCCCGGCGCGAGTAACGCGAGCGGTTGCTCCACTCCGCCTCCTGATAGCCGAAGTGCAGGGAGTGGAAGACCGTCGTGATGCCGCAAGCCACCAGCTTGCGGTCCAACTCATGGACGGCGACATCGATGGGGAAGTCGGCCGCCGGCCGCGGTGTGATCTCCTTCTCCAAGGTGTCCGTATGCAGGTCCACCAATCCCGGCAGGACATGCGCGCCACCCAGGTCACAGCGCTCTCCTCCCGCTCCCTGCCGACCCTCCAAGGCCTCGGCCGGTCCGATCTCCGCGATCTGCTCCCCGTCAATGAGGAGGGCGGCGTTCGTAAGCAACCGATCGGGCAGGACCAGCGTGGCGTTGGTGAGGAGTCGGCGCGGGGGCATTGATCGATTAACAACTCTATCCCGCTGATCTTAAGGTTTGATGAAGACACCGTGAAGGTTCTGCGCCTGCCACATAAACGGCTCGCACTAGACCGACTCCAACGCCAGCGGGGAACATGCTCTCCCGAGCTCTCCGTGTCCTCACGCTCAACACTTGGAAGAACGAAGGTGACTATGATTCCCGGCTCGAGGTCCTCGCCCGGGAACTGGGCGCGCTCCGGCCGGACTTCCTTCTCCTCCAGGAGTGCTTTCGCGCGAGCGGCCCCCGGGGCGCGCAGGCGGACACCGCCCAACGCCTCGCCTCCGCTCTCGGGGCGCACCTGGCCTATGCGCCAGCGAGGCGCAAGCCACGCGCATGGTCCGGCTCGCTGGTCGAGTCCGAGTCCGGACTCGCCATTCTCAGTCCACTCGCCCCCAGCCGGACGACCGCGCTCGCTCTGCCCTCGTCCGACGCCGGAGGGGAGCGAATCGCCTTGCTGGCCGACTATGACCTCGGTGGACACCGCATCATCCTCGCGAACCTGCATCTCTCGCACGTACCAGACGAGCACGCCGTCCGGCGCGCCCAGCTTGACGCGGTTCTCGCCTCGGACTGGTGGGAAACGCCGGCGGACTTGAAGTGCATCGGCGGAGACTTCAACGCCGTTGAGAGCTCAATCGTCTTCCGCGCCGCACCGGCCAAGTCGCGTCTGCGCCTGCAGAGTGTGTTCACGGGGCGCGGTCCCTGTCCCGTCACCCATCCCCTGCCCGCGACCCCCGGCCGTCCCGGCCGCTGCATCGACTTTCTATTCCTGTTGCTTGAGGACGGCGTTCCGCCGCCCCGGGTGCGGAGTTGCGGGCGCGTTCTGGATCAAGCCCGTGGACGCGTCTGGCCGAGCGATCACGCCGGCGTGATGGCCGATCTCTCGATCCAGCATAAGCCGTCATGAACCTCGTCTGCCTGCACAGCCTCGCCTCCGCCGGCATGGTCGGGCTCCGACCCTTCCTGCGGATCTGGGGGGATGATCTGAGACCCGTACCGACCCTGCTCCTCAACGCGCCCGGCGATCATCCTGCCTGCCGTCGGTTCGATCTTCCTCTGGCCGCGCACTTCGAGAGCGTGCTCGCTTTGGACGACGCACCCGTCGCCGTCTTCGTGGGCTATCTCGCCAGCGACACCCAGTTGACGGAGGTCGTCGGGGTGCTTGATCGCCACCCCAAACGCATCGCCCGGGTGATCGTCGACCCCGTCAGCGGGGACCAGGGACGGGCGTATGTCGCACCTGAGTTGATCGCCGCGTGGCCGCAGTTGTTGGAGCGAGCGGACCTCGCCTTCCCGAACGCGACCGAGCTTTCCCTGATTGCTCCGGGAGGGCCGCACGACGCCGTCGACCGGTGGCGGGATCGTTTCCCCCGCCTCGAGACGATCGTCACTGGTGTGCCCGTGGGCGATCACTCGTTGCGCTCCATACTCCACCGGCCCGGGCGCCCCGCGTTCTGGGTCGATCACCTGCGTCGGCCTGGGCACTACCGCGGCACGGGTGATGCCTTCGCCGCCGTTTGCCTCCACGAGCACCTCGTCCGACACATTCCCCTCGAATCCGCCATCGCCATCGCCGCGAGTCGAGTCTCGCGGGCGATTGATCGTGCCGCGGCGCGGGGAATGGCTGATCTGTGCCTCGATTCGCAAGATTAACCGCGCCTTAATCGGCCCCTAACGCGGGTGGCCTATCCCTGCCCTGATGGGCATGCTTTTCTACGTCGTCGGCCCCTCCGGAGCGGGCAAGGACTCCCTCATCGCCTTCGCCCGCGGCGCGCTCGGAGGCGAGGAGTCCACGCTTTTCGCCCATCGCTACATCACCCGGCCAGCCAGCGCCGGGGGCGAGTCCCACGTTGCGCTCACGAACAGCGAGTTTTCACGCATGCAACGTCTGGGACTCTTCACCTTCGACTGGGAGAGCCATGGTCTCCGCTACGGCGTGGGCGTCGAGGTGCAGTTCTGGTTGGAGCGCGGCGCCAATGTGGTCCTGAACGGAAGCCGGGCCTACCTCCCCATCGCCCGGCAACGCATCCCCCGGCTTACCCCCGTCGTCATCGAAGTGAGTCCGGAGACCCTCCGGGGTCGGTTGGAGAACCGCGGGCGTGAGTCCGCGCGGGAGATCGAGGACCGCGTCGCCCGGGCGGGAAAGTTCGTGGTCGCGGACCCGGATGCGGTCCACATCGAGAACAACGGTCCGCTCGAGGACGCCGCCGACCGTTTCGTCAGCCTCCTGCGGAGCGCATCGGTCGGCTGAGGCGGGACGGCGAGTCTCCAGCACGTACCCGAGTCCCTTTATGATCCTTCGTTTCCTGACCCTGCTCGCGCTCGCCTCGGCTGCGGGGGCGCAGCCCGCGCCGGCAGTCGAGATCGCGCTCCCCGCGATCGCACCCCGAACGCTCGCGAAGTCCGCCACGCTCACCGGACCGACCTACTCGCGGGAGGTGTCGGGCATCGTCGCCAGCCGCCAGTGGCCCGGGGTGTTCTGGCTCCACAACGACTCCGGCGACGAACCAAGGGTCTACCCGATGCGGCCGGACGGCTCCCTCGTGACCAGCGCCCGCACCGCCGATCACCCCGGCATCCTCGTCGGCGGGGCGGCCAACAGCGACTGGGAGGCCATCGCGGTGGATGCGTCCGGCCGTCTCATCATCGCCGACGTCGGCAACAACAGCAACGGCAGGCGCGATCTGGCGCTGCACTACGTGATGGAGCCCGAGCCGACGGCCGGATTCACCACCGTCCTGAAGAGCATCTTCATTCGGTATCCGGAGCAGCGCACCTGGCCGGCGGGCCGGGACGACTTCAACTATGACTGCGAGGGGGTGTTCACCGTGGGAGACACCGTGTACTTCGTCACCAAACGCCGCAGCGACACCCTGACCCGTCTTTACCGGCTGGACGATCCCCGCGAGGGGCGGGTGAATGACCTGACCGCCCTCGCCGACTTCAACGTCCGCGGCCGCGCGACCGCAGCGGACGCCACGCCGGACGGACAACGGCTGCTGATCCTCACCTATGACGCGATGTGGATGTTCGAGGCGTCCGCCCCCGGTCGCGATGACTGGTTCGCCGGCGCCGTCTGGTGGCTGCCCTTCACCGGAGCTCCCGGAGCTGAGGGAGTATGCTTCGACGGCCCGGATCGCATCCTCATCGCCGCCGAGGAAGGCAACGGCCACCTTTACGAACTGCCCACCTCCGCCCTCGTGCGCGTCAGATGAGCGTGCTCCTTCAGCGCGCGAGTCCCCGCTGCGCAAGCCAGGCGACGGAGGCGTGCTGCCGCGCCGGCGACATCTCAAGAATCAGGCGAGGCGGTTGGTGCAAGCGCGCGAGCGCCTGGAAGGTGCTGGTCCAGTTGATCGTCCCTTCGCCGCAGGCCCAGTGGCGATCGCTCTCGCCGTCGTTGTCGGCCAGATGCACATGAGCCAGTTGTTCCCCCGCATCGGCGATCCAAACATCGGGCGGCGGCGCTCCGCGGTCGCGCATCAGATTCGCATGCCCGGTGTCAAGGCTCCGCCGCACCCAGGGGCTGGCGAGGCTCCGGACCAAGGCGTCGAGGGGTTCGGTCCGGGCATCGAAGATGTTCTCGATCACCAGCACGCACTGCTGTGCCGCCGCCTCCTCGACGATCGGAGCGAGGTTGTCCCGCACCCTCAGCGCCTGCTCCGCCCACGCCTCGCCTCGGTGGAGGGAGCCGCCCCGACCGAAGTAGAGGAAGGGGCTGTGCAAGACGAGGTGACTCCCGCCGGTCAGCGCGACGAACTCCAGCGACTCGCGCAAGCGGTCGCGCAGCACCTCCACCACGCGACGATCCGCGACGTCCACCGGGGTGCTGCTGAACGGAGCGTGCGCCCCGCGACGACCGGCATGGTCTGCCAGCAGGGTGGCCGCCTGTTTTGCGGCACTTCGCCAGAGTCCTTCGAAGAACACGTTGGTCAACGGATCTGTGAGTTCGAGATCGCGCGCGGAACCGCACAACCACTCCAGCTGCTGCGGGAGATCCGCCAGCCGCAACGCGGAGCCAAGGACGGGAAGGGACGGGATCATGCGGGCAGGGTGGAGGATCCATGTTAAGCGCGAATAAAGCCCTGCCTCTGACCTGCGACGGACTTCGATCCGGCACCCATCCTGCCACCACGTTGCTGGCGTCCAGCGCACTCCGCCCACGATGGAAATCCTGATCGAGCACCTCACGCATCGCTACGCGGGAGCGGAGTCTCCCGTGCTCCGGGACGTTTCCCTGCGGATCGGCGCCGGCGAGTGCGTCGCCCTGATCGGCGCCTCGGGCTCGGGAAAATCCACCCTGCTCCGCTTGATCGCCGGCCTCTCTCGGGCGGAGTCGGGGACGATTCGGGTCGGCGGGCACATCATCCAGTCCGGGGGCCAACTCGCCGCGGACATCCGCCGGCGGCGGGCCGGAATCGGAATGGTCTTCCAGCAGTTCAATCTCGTCGGGCGCCTGAGCCTGCAGACCAATGTGCTCGCCGGGGCCCTGCACCGCCAACCCCTCTGGAGAACGCTCAGTTTTACGCTGCCGGAGCCGGAACTCCGCGCGGCCACGGCCGCCCTGCAACGGGTCGGACTCGCTGACCTCGCCCTCCGCCGCGCCGACACGCTGAGCGGCGGACAACAGCAGCGGGCGGCCATCGCCCGCACTCTCCTGCAGGGCGCAGGCGTCATCCTTGGCGACGAGCCCGTCTCCAGCCTTGATCCCGGAAGCGCCGACCGGGTCCTGCAGGCCTTCGCCCGGATTAACCGTGAGGACGGCGTCACCTGCATCCTCTGCCTCCACCAGATCGACTACGCGCGCGCGCTGTGTCCGCGCACGATCGCGCTGGCCGGGGGTCGGGTCGTGTTCGATGGGGCCACGTCGGACCTGACTGCCGACCTCCTCGGCAGGATTTACGCTCACCCGCCCGATCGTTTCGTCCCTCCCGCGCCATGATCTCGATCCTTCGCCAGACCCTGCTCGCTGCGCTGGCCGCCCTGACGTGGGCAGCCGCGGCCGGTTCCTCCGATCCACTCCGCTTCGGGGTCGTACCCACCGAAAGCGCCGGGGCGCTGCGCCGCGACTACGAACCCATCCGCATCGCACTTGAGCAGACACTCGAGCGCCCGGTCCAGATGTTCTTTGCCCCCGACTACACGAGCGTGATCGAGGCTCTGCGCTTCGGGAAGCTGGAGCTGGCGCTGCTCGGGAACAACGCCGCGATCGACGCCATCGACCGCGCCGGCGGGACCGTGATCGCCCAGGCCGTCAACACCGAGGGCGTAGCGGGCTACTGGTCCCTGATCATCGTCGCGCACGACAGTCCGGTGCAAAGCCTGCAGGACCTGATTGATCGGCGCACCCGCCTCACCCTCGGGCTGGGCGACGCGCAAAGCACCTCCGGCAACCTCGTGCCCGGCTACTACGCCTTCGGTCGCAACGGGATCAACCCCACTCGCGACTTCAAGGCCACCCGACTCGCCACCCACGAGGCCAACATCCTTGCGGTCGCCAAGGGCCAGATCGACGCCTGCGCCACCAGCAGCGAAACCCTCGAACGCCTCCTGGAACGCCAGCCGCCGCTCCGGGCTCGGCTGCGGGAAGTATGGCGAAGCCCGTTGATCCCCAGCGACCCGCTCGTGGTCAAGACCTCGCTGCCGGAGGCCACCCGGGCCGCCGTGCAAGCCTTCTTCGTCGCCTACGGCTCGACTCCGGAGGGTCGGGCGGCGCTGGGAAAGCTCACGTGGAGCGCCTTCCAGATATCCTCGGACACGCAACTCCACCCGCTCCGGATCCTCCGGTTGCAGCGCGAGCGGACGCTGGTGGAGGCGGATCCTTCACTCGCACCGGCGGCGCGGGAGCAAAGGCTCGCCGACCTCGCGGCGCGAATCGAAGCGTTGGCCGGGGAGGCCCGATGAAGACGTCGGTCCAGCTCCTCGCCTGGCTCCGGCGAAGCCTCATCTTCATCGGCGCGACCGTCGTTCTGGCGTGGGCGTGGCGGGGAGCCGAGCTCGATCCGGGCGCGCTCTGGGCCAATCTCGGGAACTCGCTCGAGTTCGCCCGCGGCTTCATGGCTCCGAATCTTTCGGAGTGGCGGGAGATCTCCCGCCAGCTTGTGGTCACCCTGCAAATGGCGCTCTGGGGCACCCTGCTCGCAGTCGTCGGCGCCGCTCCGCTGTCCCTCGCCGCGGCGGCGAACCTCAGCCCCGTCTGGCTGCGGCAGCCCGTCCGCCGACTGCTCGACGTTCTGCGCGCAATCAATGAGATGGTCTTCGCCTTCATCTTCATGGTCGCAGTGGGTCTGGGACCCTTTGCGGGTACGCTCGCCCTCTTCTTTCATACGACCGGCGTCCTGGGCAAGTTGTTCAGCGAGGCGGTCGAAAGCATCGATCCCCGACCGGTCGAGGGCATCCGCGCCGCCGGCGCATCACGCCTCGCGGAGATCGTCTGGGGAGTGCTGCCCCAAGTCTACCCGCTGTGGGTGAGCTATGCGCTCTATCGCTTCGAAAGCAACGTGCGCTCGGCCACGGTCGTCGGGATCGTGGGTGCAGGCGGCATCGGCTTCCTGCTCAACGAGCACTTCCGCACCTACGAGTACGACACCTGCTCCACAATCATGCTCCTCATCATCCTCACGGTGGTGGCCCTCGACCTCCTATCCGCCCGCCTCCGCCGGCTCGCCAGCGGCGGCAATGCCTGAGGGCTCGCGAGGTGCGGCGAAGTGGAGGCGGATGAAGGAGTAACCCAGCGAGCTGCGCAGGATCGCGTCATGCAGCGGCCAGAGCGAACGCACGACGCGGAGCTCCGCTCCCTGCTCCGCCAGGGCCGCCGGCAAGTCGCCGAGCGGGCGCACCGCCACGGGCTCAACCGCGGTCGGTGCCACGTGGTACGCCGCTCCCGCATCGGCAAGGCGAAACGCTCCCGCGGGCAGGGTGTAGAGAAACAGCCGCTCCGAGACGAGCCGCGGCCACCACGCCGTCTCGATCACCACTCCGGCGCCGACCCCGGCTGAGTCCAGCCAGAGCCGCCGATCCTCCTCCGAGGTGTCGGGTCCGGCATGGAAGCTGAGGCGGGGGCAGTCCCGGGGGACCAGGTAGTTGTACAGGCGCGAAGCGCCGACGGCCCAGACCACTGGCTCCGCCACGCCGCCGCTGGTCGACGGCGGAGGGCGCGGCTCAAAGCGGTCGATGTCACCGCGCTCCGAAACATGGAAAACCGCCGCCGTTCCGTCCGGTGGAGGCGACGCGGTGCGGCCAGTCTCCACGTCCGCCAGCGTCCTGCTGAACACGTACTGGGACTTGACCCGCTCGAATCCGAGGTGCTCGTAGAAGCCGTGGGCCTCGCGACGAATCACGTTCGACGTGAGACTCAACGCCAACGCTCCCCGCCGCCGGGCCCATCGCTCCGCCGCCGCCACCAGCGCCCGCCCCACCCCGCCGCCCCGGGCCGTCGCAGCCACCACCAAGCCGAGGATCCGCGCGGTGCGCGCTTCCACGAGAGCCGGAGTGATTCCCACCTGCATCCAGCCTGAAATCCGTCCATCGGCCTCGGCCACGAGGACCTCGCCGCCGATGGCACGCAGCGCCGCCAGCCGTGGCGGCGCATCGCGCGGATCCAGGCCGTAGCCAAGCTCACCTGCCAGTTCGACTAGCCTCGGATGGTCCTCGGCATGGGCGGCACGGATCGTGACCATGGAATGCCTAGGCTGGGGGATCCGATAGCGCCAGCCGTCTCGCCTCCGCTGCGACCTCGCGCTTCCCATCCCGCCGCCGCCGCGCCTCCCGCAGGAGCGAGAGCTCCGCCGCAAAGTCGACATGGGCGGGCAGTTGGAGAGAGTTCAAACCGCCCCAGGCCTCCGCACCCTCAGTATGGTAGATAACAAACTCGGCGCTGACCGCCGGCGCTGTGTCCACACCATCCCGCAGTCCCCGGTCGAGCATTCCCATGCAGATCGCCTTGGTTTCGTTCTGACCTAGGCAGAGGCCGTAACCGAGCGAAAGATAGGGCACGTCGGCATTCTTGCGACCGGCCCGCATCTTCGCGATCGCCTCGCACTCCGTCACTTGAATGCGGCCCAGACTGCGCCGACGACCCCGGGAATCCGTCACGCTCACCTCAACCAAGCCGACCCGCACCTCCCCGATGGTGGGATGGACGCCCCCCTGACCTCGCATGCCCGAGTAGGCGAGGGCCATGATCGCGCCCGTCTCCGCCCGGGCCAGAGCCTGCAGGCGCGCCGAACGGGGAACCGGAAACAACGCCGGCTCGCGGGTGAGATCCTGGACGCGCCGGTCGCCATCGCCTTCGACCGGCTTGAGCAAGCCCTGAGCGAGGAGGAGATCGCTTACCTTGCCGAAGGTCCGCACGGGACGCTCGGGCCCGGCCGGAGCCGTCCCGAGAAACTCCCGCAGAAAGCCATCCACCGTTTCCATGGTCTCCGACGCGAGGCGTCCCTCGAGCAGACGCTGGGAATAGTCGAGCGTGGGACCGAGGACCTGCCCGCCGGGAATCTCCCGGAACGCGGAGGAAATGCGGCGCTGCACGAACATCTCCCGCGTATCAATGATCTCCGACGTGTAGCCGCGCCGAAGCACCTGCCGGTAGCCGCGCAGGATCACGACGGCCTCGTGCACGTCACCTTCCGCCTGCTTCAGGGCCAGAGCGGCGGCCTCCGGAGCGAACAGCGCCGCCTCGCCCATCACCTTGTCGATGAGCAACCGGAACTGCGCGCGGAGTTCCTCCAATCCCAGCGGCGGGGTGCGCGAGGAAACGCGCGCCCGCTCCGCCAAAGCAAACGCTGCCGCTCGAGCCTCTTCCGCAGCATCCTCGCGTCGCTGAGCCACCAAGGGATTTGACCTCATGGCGCCATCATGACCGCGCCGCGTAAAGGCCGTGCAAAGGGATTCGTGAAGATTGGGTTAATGAACGAAAAAGCGCGGGGAGCCAAAGGCCCCCCGCGCTTCGTTGCCGCTAGGCGCGTTTACCCGAACGCGAGACTAGAAGGAACCGCGGACGCCGAAGCTGATCCGCATTTTGTGCCAGTAACTGTCCTCCGGGTAACGGTTGGCAACCGGAGACTGGTACGACGCATTGGTGTACTCAGCGAGATTGGAGAAGTTGCAGTAGACGCGCAGGCTGCGGGTGAACCGGTAGCTGGTCTCGAGGTTCCAGTACTTCTCCGGGCCCCACCAGTCATCGCCCGAGTCCGGCGGGAACCCGAGTTCGCGGTTCTGCTGATCGATCGACTCCAGGCCTTCCAGGTAATCGTCGCGGAAGCGGTAGGAGAGAAGAATCGCCAGCCGATCCTTCTGGTACCCGATCCCCGCGTAGTACAGCCACTCGGAGGCACCGTAGCTGGGCAGCTTCTCGCCGGGACGATCTGCATACTTTCCGTTGGAGTCCGTGAAAGTGACCGATCCGTCCAGGTAGAAGCCGTTGAAGGGCGCCGGCGCATCGACGAACCGGTAGCGACCGGCGATTTCGACGCCCCGGTTGGTCGCGTCGTGCTGATTCGAGAAGGTCGAGAGCGTGTAGGTCTCGCCCGCCGTCAGCGGAAGTCCGCGGTAGCCGTCGGAGCCATTGATGGTTTCCCCGAGCTCAAGCACGAAGTTCTCCACCTTCTTGTGGAAGAAGGCGACCTGCAGGTAACTCGCGCGCTTGCCGAAGAATTCGAAGGAAAGGTCGAAATTCTCCGAGTTGTACGGCTGCAACTCCGGATTGCCGGTCGCAATCGTGTTGTTGACGTCGTCGAACGAGGTCACGGCGATCGATTCCCGGAAGGCCGGGCGACCGTAGGTGTGGGTGTAGGCCGCCCGGGCCACGAGGTTGTTGCGAGCCTCGTAACGCAGGTGGAATCCAGGGAGGACCACCGTGTAGTCGTTCTCGTCCTTTCGGGTCGCGGGCGCACGGCGGACCAGAGGAACCGAGAGGGGATCGTAGACCGGGGTGACGGCCTCAAAGGTCGTGTGCTCGGCCCGCAGGCCGGTGATCACGCGGAGCTTGGGTCCGACGTTGAACGTTCCCATCGCGTACCCCTCGATCGAGTCTTCGCTGGCCTCGTAATCGTTATTCACGGAGTTGAGGCGCCGCGACACGCTGGTGTCGGCGCGGTAGGCCGGATTGCCGGCCTGCGCTTCACCGATGATCCGACGTGTATCCGGATAGTAGGGCATATCGAAGCCCGCCACCGTGTAGTCGCTCTCCTTCACGTAGCTCGCGAAGTCGAAGGTCGAACTGCTGGCGAGGCTCCAGTAGAACTGATCCCGGTCGGACGAACGCTCCATGAAGCGGAGCTTGGCCCCAGTCTTGAAGGTACCGTCGATTCCCGAGCCCGCAGTGAAGGGGATCGAGAGGTCGAGCTTGGCCTGCATCACTTCCTCCTCGGTGAGGCGGTCCGACTGCGTCACGTTGCTGGAACTCGGGTTGGCGAAGTAGTCCACCTGCCCGCGCACCGGCACCCCATAGGGATTCAACCCGTTGCTGACGCGGTAGTCGGGACGGAGAATGTCCGAACGCTCGTACTCCCAGCGGAAGCCGTTGCGGTCAAACCGCACCGAGCGCAGGTCCTCGTCCTTGGTCGACGTCGATTGAAACACGTTCCACTCCAGTTGGCCCCACGTGAGTTGGTGGTCGCCGCCGAAGTCGAAGGAGTAGAGTTCCAAGTTGCGCTCGTTGAGGGACTGGCGGTAGCCGGCCTGCCCGCGCCCGTTGCCGTTGGGCAGGAGCGTCGTCCGACCCACGGTGTAGGAAACCGACTCGAGGGTGCGGTAGGCGCCGCGTCCCGGCTCGGTGACAATCGCCTGGCCGAGCGACCCGGTGTACACCGTGCCGACCGCCGCGCCGACCGGGGGCGCCGATGCAGTACGACCGTGCTGGTTGTCCATGATCTTGTGGAAGCGGCGATCGTCCTCACTGCGCTTCTCCCAATTGTACAACGGCCGGAAATAGAGCGTTGCGGAGTCGCTCAGCTTGTAGTCGAGCGACATCGAAAGTCCGTAGCGATCGCGCTCGATCAAGTAGGTGTTGTACTCCGTATCCTCGTGGGCGAAGACCGGGACGCCGCTCGCCGGGAGATTCAGATATTGGTTGAAGAGCAGCTTCGGAACCAGCGGCAGCGAATCATAGTCGATATTGTCAAAACCCTCGTCGCCCTTGAAGTAGCTGACGTCGATGCGGAAGCCAAGGCGCCCCTGGGCGAGGAGATCGCTGTAGCCAAACGCGAAGTTGGGCACGAAATTCTCCCGCAGGGCGATATAGTCCGCACCCGCGGCAAACTCAATGGAACGGCCCTCGCGATCGAAGGCGGACTTCGTGATCAGGTTCACAATGCCGCCGACCGTATCGCCGTCCATGTCCGGGGTCGGTGACTTCACAATCTCGATGTTGGTGATGGCGTTCGCCGGGAGGTCGTCGAGGGCGAAGGCGCGGGCCGTGTCACCGTACACCGTCCCCTGCCCCGTCCCGGACGTCGGCAGCCGGGATCCATTCAGCTGCACGCTGTTGAGCGAGCCGTCAAAGCCACGAATGTTTACGTAGCGTGGAACCTCCGTTCCACCGTCTGAGTTGGCAGAGATGCCGGGTACCCGCTGGAGGGCCTTCGCAATGTTGTTGTCAGTCATCTCGCCGAAGAGTTCCTCGGAGGTGATATTCACCATCGCGCTTGCGGTGCGCTGCTGGTTGATTGCGCGGGCCTGCCCAAGCACCGCCGCCTCCACCTTCACCTCGCTGAGTTCGACGGCGTCGGCGCTGGTCATGTCCAGTTGCAGTGAGGCCGCCTTACCGGCCTCCACCCGCACCTTCGCCCGCACCGGCGGGAGTCCGAAGTACGTGGTCTCAAGTTCATACTCGCCGGGAGGCAGGCCCTTGAGGTCGAAGGAGCCGTCGCGGCCGGTGTCGCTGCGCAGCGTCGAGCCAACGACGCGGACGATCGCGCCTTGGAGCGACTGCCCGTTGGTGGAGTTGAAGACGCGGCCTTCGATCGAGCCGGTCGGGGTCTGGGCGGCGGCCGTGTGGACGGCGACCAGCGCCAGCGCGACCGCCGCGAGGCGGCGGAGGTGGTGTCTGAGGCGTGGGAGGACTTTCATGGTGGGTGATTTCGCCCGCAATTCAACGGGCGCTCCAACCGTCGCCGGGTGCGGTTAAGTTCGGATGAAGGAGGGGTGAAACCTGAATCACCGCGGTGCCACGCCTTCGTGACGAGCGCTCGCCCTCGCCCGGACTCCTGACTCTCCAACCCAAGGCCGCTGGCTGCGTCGAGTGATCAAGAGTCCCCTAAACCCACCGCCTCAGCCCCTGCCGGGCTCTTGAGCGCGGCAAAGACGTAGCCGAATCCGCGCGCCGTACCAATCATCGCACCCTGGTCACCCAGCTTGCGACGAAGGGAGAGAACATGGACGTCGATGCTCCTCCCGCTTGAAGCCGAGCGACCGTCCCCCACTGCGTCGAGCAGTTGGGCCCGGCTCAGAACCCGCCCGGGATGCGACATCAGGTGCCGCAGCAGCCCATATTCGGTCGTGGTCAGGCTCAGAACCCGACCGGCCAGACGCACCTCGCGTCGGGAGTGGTCCAGCGACAGGGGGGGCGACTCGAGCGTCGCCTCCCGCCGGTCCATCTGCGGACGCGCCCGCCGCAACACCGAGCGCACGCGCGCCAGAATTTCCTTCACTCGAAATGGCTTCCGGACGTAGTCGTCCGCCCCGGCACACAGGCCGTCCAAGACCACCTCCTCTGCCGTCCGGGCCGAAACGATAATCATCCGCACATGAGCAAGGTCCGGGCGGCTGCGGATTTGCCGGCACAGTTGCAGGCCGGACATCCCATTGATCATGAGATCGATCAAGACGAGTTCCGGCGGCTCGCGCTGCACGATCTCCCACGCCTCATAGCCATCCCCCGTCTGAAGCACCGCCCAGCCTTCGCGTCGGAGATGAAAGCAGAGCAATTCGCGCATGTCCGCCTCGTCCTCCACCACGAGCACCTTTTGGCTCTCGGACACCATCCTAACAGTCTGCAGGGGAATTCCGAAGACTGGATTAAGGATGAGTGGCGATCCGGCAACTCCCACGTGCCAGTCTCGCTCGTCCGACGCCGGATCGCAGGGCGGGGCTAGGGACCTTTCCTGGCGCGAGTTCACCACCCCTTTCGAGGCGGCCTCAAAGCCGGCTTTTACCGGGCTGTCGTGACACCCTCGCCGAGGGCTCGACGGACGTGTCCCCAGTCAATGAGCTTGAAATTCTGCGCGCGGGCGCCGTTGACGCCGTCCTGCACCACCAAGAGTCCGCCCAGGAATCGGGGGCCGAAGGTCCCACCCCTGACGTCGATGCCATCCGTCTCCTCGACCGCCCCATAGGCACCAGCCCCCACGCGGAATCGTCCGACCGGACTCACCCAAGGCAGGGCGAAGACCGCAAACGCATTGTCGCCTTGGCTGGAGGCAACGAGCACGCCGCCCTCAACCCCGTCCGTCACCACCGCCAGTCCCTCCACATCCGCCGCAAGGAAGCGGCCATCGACCGACGCCACAAGCGTTCCCGCGGTGTCGCTGCGGCCGAAGCGCCAGATCCCGACCGCCTCTTCCGCCACATAAAGCGTGCCGTCCCGCGGATCGACCACGCACCCCTCCGCCTGGGACGCCAGTTGCAGCCGTCGGAGAGTCCGACCGACCGGAGATCCGCCGGAGAGGTCAATCAGGACTTCCTCGATCGCACCGCTCTTCAAGACCGAGTACGCGTGCAGGCCCTGGGGGCCGAGCCACAGGGCGAGGCCGTACGCCTCGCCCACCCCGCCCGCCACCGTTCCGAGCGAAATCAGAGCCGGTGCCGTGGTCTCGAGGCGGTAGATCCGCAGCACGGCGGCGCCAGGATCATTTCGATCGCTCGCCACCACGATGACGCCCACCCCACCACCCTCCACGAGGTCCACGTTATTGAGACGGCCGTCCGCAAGAAAGAACCGGGAACGACCGTCCAACCCGTACACGTGTATACCCGCCTTCTTGTCCGTCCCAATAATCCAGCTCGCTTCCGGGTCGGCGGGGTTGCGCCAGATCGCAGGATCATCGGCGGCGTCTGCATCCGCGGTGGCCACCGGCTCGGTCTCACCGGAAGCCTCGACGACCACGGTCGGAATGGCCTCCGGCGGCCGAAGCTCGCGGCATCCAAGGGTGGCGAGCAAGGCCAACGCCAACGCGATGACTCGAGCACCGACTGGCAGTCCGGTGAGATGTGCTTTCATGATGGTAAATGTCAGCTCGGCCACTCGCGGCCTCAGCATCCTGTTCGCCTCGCTCGCATCACGCCGTGGCCGCGCCGGGCGCGGCGCTCGCATTTTCGCCGATGGGAGCGCCCGGCCCGGGTCCGTCGTCCGGCACCACAGTGTGGCACCCTTGGCTGACCGGATTGAGGGCCGCCGCGTGCACCACGAGCAGCGCGGTCTGCACGGCGTTGCGGAGTTCGATCAACTCCCGCGTGGGACGGCAATCGCGGTAGAAGGCTTGGATATCCTCGCGAAGCTCCAACAGAATCCGTCTCGCCCGGGCGAGCCGCGCCGGCGAGCGCAGGATGCCCGCGTAGTTCCACATCGTCGTGCGGATCTGCAGGAAGTCCTGTTGGATGAGTAAGGGATCCGCCGTGCGGATCGGACTCATCCAGGGTCGCGGGACCGGCCTCGGCGACAAACCCAGCGCAAGGTCCTCCACATCCGCGCGCGCCGTCGCGCGGGCCGACACGAGGCACTCCAGCAGCGAGGTGCTGGCCAGCCGATTCGCCCCGTGCAACCCGGTGCAGGCCGTCTCGCCAATGGCATTGAGGTCTCGCACCGTCGTCCGACCGGCCAGATCGGTGTGGACGCCGCCGCAGGAAAAGTGAGCGGCGGGCACCACCGGGATGCGCTCGCGCGTGATGTCCAGCCCGCTCTCCAGACAGCGGCGATGGATCGCGGGAAAGCGCTCCCGAATGAACGCGGCCGACATCCGTCCAAGGTCAAGCCACACACACCCCGCGCCCGTCTCATCGAGCTGCTGCTTGATGCTTCTCACCACGACGTCCCGGGGAGCCAGCGAGCCGAGGGGATGGGCGGAGTCCATGAACCGTCGGCCGTTCCCATCCACGAGGACCGCACCCTCGCCGCGCATGGCCTCGGTGATGATGAACGGCGTCTGCCCGGTGGTGAGGAACACCGTCGGATGGAACTGCACGAACTCCAGATCAATCAGCCGCGCGCCCACGCGATGCGCCATCGCCACGCCATGTCCCACGCTTCCGGGCTGGTTGGTGGTGTGCAGGAAGATCCCCCCGAGTCCACCCGTCGCGAGGATGGTCTTGCGGGCGACGAAGGCGCGGATCTCCCCCGAGGCCGTGTTCAACGCATAGCAGCCAAAGCAGGTCAGGGGCTCGTAACGGCGCGCGCCGTCGACCGCATTGTGCGAGAGTGTCAGGAGATCGAGCGCGATCCACCCACTCCGGCGCACCACCCCGGGCGTGACATCAACGCATCGCGCCACCGCCTCGAGGATCGCGTGGCCGGTCGCATCGCGGGCGTGGATGATGCGACGTTCGCTGTGCCCTCCCTCCCGGGCAAAGTCGAGCCGACCGGACGCGTCGCGCGCGAAGCCGATCCCCAATTCGTCGATCAGCAGTTCCTTCACGGCCGTGGGCCCCTCGCGCACGAGTTGCGCGACCGCCTCGGGATTCGAGGTGTGCCCGCTCGCCGCGACGATGTCCTGCGCCAGCCGATCCGGGTCCGGCGTCGTGTCGTAGATGATCCCGCCCTGCGCCCAGTCGCTGTTCGCCTGCAGCGCCGAGCCCGCGGAAAGGACGTCCACCTTGAGGCCCGCACGCGCCGCATGAAGGGCATAGGCCGAGCCAGCCAGACCGGCGCCGATCACGAGGCAATCGCATTGAGTGGTTTCCATGGCGATGAGCTAGACGGAGCGACCGCGCACCAGCTCCAGGCTCAGGTCAACCGCCACCGCCGAGTGGGTCAGGCTCCCCACACTGATGACGGACACTCCCGGAAGGGCATACTCGCGCACGTTTTCGAGCCGGATGCCGCCCGACACCTCAATCAACGCCCGACCATCGATGAGCTTCACCGCCTCGCGCACCCGCCCCGGGGTGAAGTTGTCCAACAGGATCACGTCCGCCTGCGCCGCACACGCCTCGCGCACCTCCTTCAGGCTCTCCACCTCGACCTCGATCTTCGCGAGGTGCGGCGCCCCCTCCCGACACCGCCGCACTGCCTCACGCAGCGAGCCGGCCGCCGCCAGATGGTTGTCCTTGATCAACACGTGCTCCCCAAGGGAGGACCGGTGATTGCCTCCGCCGCCGCAACGCACCGCCTCGCGCTCCAGCGCCCGCCAGCCCGGGAGGGTCTTTCTCGTATCCACCACTCGGACACCGGTGCCGCTGACCGCGTCGACAAAGCGCCGTGTTCGCGTCGCCACCCCGCTCAGGCGTTGCAGGAAGTTAAGCGCCACCCGCTCGGCGGTGAGGAGCGAGATCGTCGGGCCCGCCACCTCCAAGACCCGGTCGCCGCGCCGGAGAGCGGCGCCGTCCGCGACCAGCGTCCGGCTCCGCACCCGCTCGTCCACGCGCGCGAAGACCGCCTCCGCCAGTGCGATGCCGCACACAACGAGGTCCTCCCTCGCCTCGATCACCGCACGGCTGCGATGCGCGCACGGGAAGAGCAGGCGGCTGGTGAGGTCGCCCAAGGCGGCGTCTTCCTCCAGGGCGAGGTCAATGAGGTGGTGGGATCGGGGCGCGAGCATGATGAAGGGTACCGGGCGGCGGGATGCCTCGTCGTTCAGGAGGCCGGAGCGAGGGCGAACATCCGCTCGATCGCGCGGGCCGCGCGGAGCCGCAGGCCCTCGTCCAGCGTGACGATCTGGTCCGGTCGGGGAGAACGCAGCGCATCGCGGATCTTCTCCAGCGAGTTGAGTTTCATGTAGGGACAGAGGCGACATCCCGAAACGAAGCGCTTCTCCGGGGTCTCCACCTGCAACCGTCCGACGAGGCCGCACTCCGTGAGCATGAGGTAGTAAGGGGCGGCCGTCTCCTTCACGTACCGCATCATCGCCCCCGTGCTTCCGACGAAGTCAGCCGCCGCCGCCACGTCCGCCGCACACTCCGGATGCGCCACCACCTTCAACCCGGGGAAACGCTGGCGGGCGTCGGCAATCGTCGCCGCGTCAAAGCGGTCGTGCACGATGCAGGTCCCGTCCGTCGCGATGATCTCCTTCGTGACCCCACGCCGCTTCAACTCCGCCCGCAGGTTGTCCGCCATCAGGCGATCCGGGACGAAGATGATCTTCCGCTCCGGAAGCCCCGCGACGATGTCGTAGACGTTTCCGGAGGTCACGCAGACGTCCGACTCGGCCTTCACCGCCGCCGAACTGTTGATGTAGCAGACCACGGCGGCATCGGGGTGTAGCGCCCGGAGCCGACGCACCATCGAGTCGTCAATCGAGTCCGCAAGCGAACAGCCCGAAGCCCCGTCAGGCACGATCACCGTCGCCTGCGGCGAGAGGATCTTGGCCGTCTCCGCCATGAAAACGACACCCGCGAACACGATGGTCCGCGCCCGGCAGTCCCGCGCCTGCTGACTGAGGAAGTACGAGTCACCGCGGAAGTCGCCGACCCCGTAGACGATCTCGGGATCAACGTACGAGTGGGTCAGGATCACGGCATCTCGCTCACGCTTGAGCGCTCCGATCTCCAGCGTGAGCGGAGCCACGCGCCGGCACGCCTCGTGGTCCCACCGCACCCCGGGTTGGCACTCCACCCAAAGCAGGGCCCGGAGCAGGCGCTCCGCCTCCCGTTCGATCTCCTGATCTGAGAAGGTCATGGCTGGCGGAGCGCGTGCGTACGGACGTCGCTGACGGCGTTCGACTCGCCGAGCAGCACGACTTTCGGCTGGTGGCGCGCCACCTCGTCGGGCGGCAACGCGAGGTAGGCCGCGACGATCACCCGGTCGCCGCTCTGGACAAGCCGTGCCGCCGCTCCGTTCACCTGCACCTGGCCCGGCTCACCATAGATCACATAGGTGGTGAAGCGCGCCCCGTTGTTAAGGTTGTAGACGTCGACCTGCTCGAACTCGCACAGGTCTGCCTCCCGGCAGAGAGCGAGGTCGATCGAGATCGAACCCTCGTAGTCCGGTTTCGCCGCCGTCACCGTGGCCCGGTGGAGCTTGGCTCTGAGAAAGGTGCGCATCATGGGGAAGGAAAGGGGCATCAGCGGGTTTCCGACTCACGGTTGAGCACCTCGGCATGCTTCAGGCCCCACAGCACCAGCTCCGGCACCAACTCGTCGAAGATCCGCTCCTCCGCGAACATGCGCGCAAAACCGCCGGTGCCGAGGATGCGGGGACGGCTCCCCGCGAAAACCTCCGCGGTGAGCAGGGCGACCACGTGCGTGACGGCACCGACATGTCCGTGAAAGAGGCCGGATTGGATGCTCTCCACGGAGGACCGGCCGAGGACCACCTCCGGACGCGCAATCTCCACCCGGGGCAGCTTCGCCGTGTGCGAGGCGAGCGCCGCAGCGGAGATCCCGACGCCGGGCAGGATCGCCCCGCCGAGGTAGTCCCCCGTGCGCGTGATTACCTCGATCGTCGTCGCCGTCCCGAAATCCACCACCAACAGGTCCTCACCGGGATACCGCTGCATGGCCGCGATGGAGTTCGCGATCCGATCGGCCCCCACCTCCTGAGGGCTCCGATACTTGATCTTCAACCCCGTCCGAACGCCGGCCTGGAGCACGAACGGCTCGCTGCGGAAGTACTTCTCCGCCGCTCCACGCAGGCCGTAAAGGGCCGCCGGCACGACGGAGCAAATCGCCACCCGCTCCACGCTCCGGGGATCAATTCCGTTCTCGCGGAGGACCGCCGTAAAGAAGATACCGAGCTCGTCCGTTGTCTCGAGCGCGGAGGTCGATTTCCGGAACTGGCAGCGGAGGAGGTCGCCGTCAAAAACGCCGCCGTGGATCTGGCTGTTGCCCACATCAAGACAGAGAAGCATGGGAGGTAAGGGTTGAGGTTTCGGTCTGCAGATGGGTTTCCAACTCTCGCGCGAGGTCATCGCGCGTCGCACAGCGGACCGGCACGCCGCCGGCCCGCGGGTGCACCGTCGCCGGGAACGAGTCGGGCATGGTCCCGCGGTGCTGGAGGTCGTTGTGCACGACGAGGTCCGGCTCGGATTCGGAAAAGAGTCGACCGACGGCTGCGGCCGCCTCCGCTTCGGACGCTCCGACGGTGAGTTTGAAGGCGACGATCCGCCCGCCCGGAGCCAGACCACGCGCGCGGAGGGAGTCCAGCAGCTTGGGCCGCGGCACGAGGCCCAGCGTGAAAGGGTGCGCCGACGACCGCTTGCCCACCGCCGCACTCGCCTCCCCGGGCTCCCCCATGATCCCCACGCGGAAATCGCCCACCGCCGCTGCGTGGATCACCACATCAAACGCCTCCTCACCCAGCAGTCGGTCGAGCGCCGAGTCCAACTCCACATAGGTGACGAAGCACTCCTCGCGGACCAGCGGCGGCGCCGCCACCGCCGACTGCGCGCGCATCAGAAGCACGTCGTGGCCGCACCGCTGGAAGTGGGACGCGAGATGGGCGCCCGTGTATCCCGTGCTCAGGTTGGTCAGCACTCGCACGCCATCGATCCGTTCCGCCGTCCCCCCCGACGTAATCAGGACGCGCAGGCGGCGCGCGGGCTTCGCCACGGCTCCCTCGATGGAGGCCACGATCACCGCGGGCTCCGCCAGTCTTCCGGCCCCGATCTCGCCGCAGGCCGTCCGTCCCGACGCCACCGACACAAACCGCACTCCCCACTCCCGCAATTGCGTCACCCCGCGCTCCGTGGCCGGATGGCTCCACATCGCCGGGTTCATCGCCGGAGCCATGATCCATGGCTTCACCCGATCATGGGCCAAAAACAACGCTCCCACGAGGTCGTCGCCCAGCCCCGCCGCCATGCGGTTGATCACCGATGCCGTGGCCGGACACACCACCACGGCATCAGCCCACCGCGTCAGCCGGATGTGATCCATGGCTTCTCCCGCCGCGAACAACTCCCGGCTGACCGGATGACCCGAAAGGCCCTCCAGCGTCGCATCGCCGACGAAGCGCGACGCCGATGGAGTCGCCACCACGCGCACGCGGTGCCCACGCTGGACCAACTGCGAGATCACCTCGCAGGCGCGAAAGGCCGCGATCGAGCCCGTGACAATGAACAGGAGATTACAGGGGGACATTGTCGATAAGTCGGACTCCCTCCACCCGGATCGCCGCCAGCCGCCGTCCTGACCGGTCCGTCACATAGTCCACGTCCAGTCCTGCCTTCGCGAGCGCGCGCGCCGCCGACAGAGCGTCGACTGCCCCCCGCAGGATCGTCGGAAAGAGCGCCGCCCGCGCGCGACCCGCTTCGCTCAGCCGGACATTGCGCGAACTGAGCGCCAGCCCATCCCGATCCCGCACCGTCGGACACGCCACGACTTCGGTGGAGAGGAAGAAACTCCGGCAAAGTCCGCGGACCAGCTCGAGCTGCTGCCAGTCCTTTTCGCCGAAGTAAACTCGGTCCGGTTGGACCAGATTCAGGAGCTTGAGCACCACCGTCAGCACACCGTCAAAGTGCCCCGGACGCGACGCTCCCTCCATCTCCCGGCTCAGGTCGCGTTCCGTAACGTGGAAGCGATAGCCGTCCGCGTAAAGCTCGTCGGCCTCCGGCGCCAAAACGTCCGTCACGAAAGGGCCGGCCAAGGCCAGATCGGCCGACAGGGTGCGCGGATAACGGGCCAGGTCCGCCGGGTCGTCGAACTGGGTCGGATTCACGAAAACGCTCAGCACCACCCGGTCGTTCTCGCGGCGCGCCCGCTCCACCAGCGCCACGTGCCCCGCGTGCAGCGCTCCCATGGTCGGCACAAATCCGACGCTAACACCCTGGAACCCAGCACCGCGTCGCGCCTGCCGCCACGACGCCACCGTGCGATGAAGATGGAACGGACCGTTCATGCGGACGCGGGGTCGCACTGAGCCTCCGGGAATCGGACCGTCCGGACATCCTCCACGTACGCGTGGAGCGCGGTGAGGACGGCGGCGTGGCCGTCGAGGTAGCGCCGGGCGAAGCGCGGTCGAAAGCGGTCATCCAACCCCAGCACGTCCGTCAGCACGAGGATCTGTCCGGATGTTTCTGGCCCCGCGCCGATGCCGATCGTGGGAATGTCGATCGCCCGCGTGACCGCCCCGGCCAGGCCCGCCGGCACGCACTCGAGCACCACGGCAAACGCCCCCAGTTGCTCCAGCCGCCGTGCATCGGCCTCGATCTTGGCCGCCGCGACCGGCGAAACGCCCTGCATGCGGTAGCCTCCGAGAAGATTCACCGACTGCGGAAGCAGCCCCAGATGTCCCATCACGGGAATGCCTCCGCTCACCAGATGCGGGATCACCTCCTCATGCCCGTCGACGCCCTCGAGCTTCACGGCATTGGCGCCGGCCTGGATCAAGGCACCCGCCGCATCCGCCGCCGCGTGCCTGCCCTTTCGATACGATCCGAAAGGCATGTCCGCGACAATCAGGCAAGCCCCCGCGCCCCGCCGCACCGCTGCCGTATGCAGCACCATCATCTCCAGCGTGGCCTCCACTGTGGAAGGCAATCCATGAGCCACCATGGCAACGCTATCGCCCACAAGAATGGCATCCGCCCCCGCTTGGACCACCAGACGCGCCATCAGCGCGTCGTACGCCGTCAGCATCACGATCGGTCGCGCCGCGCGACGCGCTTCGGAAAAGTCACGAATGGTCTTCATCGCGCCCGAAGAGCGGCTCGGCATCGAGCCAATCCCCACGAGCGAAGAAGAGACGGGAGTGCTTGTCGCAACGCGATCATGCCTGAGGATCCACAAACCACGAGTTAAACTGAGACGAGTTCCGGTCGCGCACACGTTCGCGCCAGAACCACCAGCCTGCATCACCCCAATGTCCGGCGCAACTCGGAAAAGACTTGTCCCTCCAAACCACTGCGAGAGACACGCCCAGAGCGGCCACGCAAACGACCGTCACATGATCTCAGCACAAGGGGGGCGCGGAGGGGCGCCGCCGGAGCAGAGTAGGCTCAGGGCCTCTCCTGTTTACCTCTCTGATCTACGAGAACGCGGGTCACTCGGGACAGACGATAACCGTCACGCGCGCCGTCCTCACCGGCTCCGCGAGCGCCAGACCGAGTCGCGTGGGCTTTCGGTCTCCGGGGAGTCGTTCCTCGATCAGCTCAGGGCGAAGCGTCCAGGGTGTCGTCGACTCTATCTGCACGCGCAGCGCCGTAGCACCCGTGCCCACCAAAATCACCCCGGACCCGCGCTCGCGGTATCGCTCAAAGGTGATCAAGGCACCTTCGTACGTCGACGGTGTCAGGAACGCCACCTCATCAGAAATCACGACCTCGGGGTTTGTCCCGCGGCGAAGGGTCAGCGTACGGACCAGCGACTGCAATGCGGGCACCGCATACGCTCCCGTCAGGTCCAAGACGACCGTGTCCTGGGTCGGCGTAAACGACGTCGAAACCACCTTCGCGGCATACTCGCGACCGGTGCGCTGCAACTCACCGCCGATGACCGGCACCGAGTGTCCGTAGGAGTTCAGGACCTTCGAGAGATAGCGCTGATCGCTGAAGGTGCGCTTCGTGTACACCTCGAGTCCAGGATCAACGAGCACCGCACGGTCCCCGCGCGCGATGACGAAAGAGCCGAGGTCATTGTGATTATGATGTTCCGCGTTGTGGCCGCCCTTCAGCGCCACCCCAAAATCAGCGGCCGCTCGACCGGTGTACACTTGCGCGTCCGGGAACCAGTAGTGGTCACCCTTCACCTGCGGCGCCGGCGCGGCGGGCAGGCCCTCCGTCAGCAACGGCAAAAAGACCTTCATCGCGGATTCGTAGATCATCTGCGTCCGAACGTCGTTCACGCTCATGTTCCACGACTTCATCCCAAGCGGCTTGGGAAAGACCTGCATGACGGCCAGCGCCCCAAACCAGGTGGACGGGCGCTCCGCCACGTTCATGTCGGCGAACGCCGGAAACACGCCGGGGAGGATACGCAGGCCCCACGGATAGGCGGCGACGCGCAAAGCATGATCACCCGCGAGGGGAGTGGACACGCCGTTGGTCGCGCGACGGAGCGTCTCGGAGAGCATCGCGAAGTGGCCGAAGCCGTAGTTCCAATAACCAATGCCTTCGCTGCAGTATCCGTCGGGCGTAAAGCCCTGGAGGTAGTACTCGAGGTTCAGTTCCGACCAACCGACGATCAGGGCACGCTCAGCCCGGGTCGGCAGACTCGCCAGGGCCGTCCCGACGACACCGGCATGGCACACGGAATTCCAGTTGTTGTCCGCCCGATTCCACCACATGCCGTCCGTGTCGGCACTGCGCTCGCCCTTCATCCGCGCAAGAAACGGCGCCACGACGCGACGCCGCAGCTCGCCGTGAATGCGCTCGGTGACTTCCGGCCCGAGGGACTCCGCGTGCCAGTAAGCGATCGTGGCCAGCGTCCATCCCTTCATCGCGACCATCAGATCCACCTCCTGCCAGCGGCCCTCGAAGTTGTTCAGCCGACCATCGTGCGCGGGCAAGACCCACGTGCGCTCGGCGAGCACCAGTTCCACGTGGCGACGCAGCGCGTCCGTGAATCGCCCCTTGCCTTCGATCGCCTCGGCCCAAGCCAGCAGGTTGAGCCGATGGAGGCGACGAAGATTGGCCTGCTGGAATTCGTCGCGATTACCATCGCGCGAGTAACGTAGGTAGAGTTCGTCCGGAATGAGCTCCGGTTTCTGGCCCAACGCTTCCGTCGCAACCTGCAACAACTCGCGCGCCGGAATTTCTTTGGCCGCGCGTCTCCAAAGGGCCCGGTCCGTCACCGGCGCTCCCCATCCGCGGGGCGACTCTGGTAGCGCCGCTTCGATCTGCCGGAGCCGCTCGGCGGCGGGCACATACAGAGGAGCCGCCCAGGTCGCGCTGCAGAGGAGGAGAAGACCGCAGAGGAATCGGATGGTCAGGCTCATGGGACGGAGTTCAGCGGAAAACACGGTTCGCACGAGACGCGAAATCGGGGTGTGGCCCCTGCCCGCTCGGGCGAGGCCCACGGACCCGCAGCCCTCGCCGCACGAAACGTGCGCCGCGAGGGCCTTCTCTCCGTGTCTCGTTTCTCATTGCGCAAAACGTGCCGCAGAGAACGTCTTGCCACGTGAACCGCTCGTCGCTCTGCGCGTCAGCCGATCGGCTGCGCGAGGAGGTGCTGCAGCAAGTCCTCGAGCGGAACCGTCGCGAGGCCACAGACGATGTCGCCACCACCGTAGTAGAGATGATAGATGCCGTCCCGCACGACGTGACCGCACGGAAAGCAGACGCCGTTGTAGAGGCCCTTGGCTTCCCATTCGACCGCCGGTTCGTAGATCGGGCGCCGCGTCCGGTGCGTGACTTTGAAGGGATCGTTCAGGTCAAGCAGCAGGGCTCCCAGCCGGTAGTGCTTGTCGGGACCCACCGCATGATAGATCTGCAGCCAGCCGTGCGGTGTCTTCAGCGGCGGATTATTGGCGCCGACCTTCAACTCCCAATCGTACTCCGCCTTGGCGAGCAACGTAAGCTGCTTCCAACCCAGCACATCGTCGGTCGCCGCGATCCAGATTGCCGGCTGAGGATTAGGGAAACCCGCCCCATGCCACTGCATGGGGCGATGGAGGGTCACCCACTTGCCGCCCACCGTCTCGGGGAAGATGACGACGTCGCGCTCGTCGAGCGACGGATCGGTCATCCGCCCAGCGCGGATCCACGACTTGAAGTCCCGGGTAAGGAACAGGTGCGTCGACGTCAGATTTTGGCGCAGCGCGACCGGGAAATGGGACGGAAACGTACGGTGAATGCGCGTCGCCGCCGAAGCGGGATCCCAGTACTTGCCGGGCGGGAACGGGCGCGAGGCGACCGTCACGTAGTACCACTCGCCGATTTTGATGATCCGAGGATCCTCCAGACAGCCGCCATCGGGCGTGAAGGGGATCGGCGAGGCCACCGGGCGCGCGGAGTCGCGCGTAAAGTGTACGCCGTCCTTGGAGCGGGCGAGAGCGAGATGGACCAGGTGGTCGTTATCGTCTCCCGCGGCGCGATAGAGCAGCAGAACCTCCCCGGTGACTTCGTCGAGCCAGGCGGCCGGATTGGTGGTGACCAGAGACTCCCACGGCTGGGCCGGATTGGGCGACAGAATCGGATTCTCCGGGTGCCGCTGGAGCTGGAAATCGGATGAAGCGATGAGCAAAGGAAAGGGGCCCGGAGCGGGCGAAGAGAGGAGGCGGAGCGCGACCCCGGTCGCGCCCCGCCTGATTTCAAGAACCTGAGACCCTGGCTTAGAAGCGGTAATCGGTGGCGAGGCGGATCGTCCGCGGTTCACCGAAGGTGAAGCCTTCCGAAATGTATTCGCGGTCGAAGAGGTTGCCGACATTCAGGCGGAGCGCGATCGCCCGCTTGTTGGCCAGCTTGATCTCCTTCGAAACGACGAGGAAGTAGACCGTACCGGCATCGCTGCGGCGCTCCAACGTCGCGGCACCGAGACCGGTGTCGAGCCAGACGTCGTTCTTGTAGTTGGCGCCAAAGGTCCAGCGCGTATTCCCCAGCAGGCCGTCACCCTCGACCTTGTAGTTGACGAGGAGGTTGCCCGACTGTTCGGGGGCACGCGGCAGTTCGCGCCCGATGATGGCCTGGTTGGTCGGAGGCGCGCCGGTGATCTTGCCGTCGAACTGGGCGTAGAGGAACGTGAAGGAGAGTTGCTTCGTGGCTTGGTACCACGCCTCAAACTCCATGCCCTTCACCTCTTCGCCCGGCGTGATGATGCCGTACGTCCGCGGCGGATTGAACGAGAAGTCCTGGAACTGGCGGCCGACGTCCTTGCGCTCCTGCTGGTAGAACACGATCATGGTGGTCAAGCCCGTGTCACCCCAGGTCGACTTGAGACCGCCCTCAATGCCTTCCGCGGTGAGCGGCGGGAGGGGCTTGAAATCGATGTCGAACAGGAACTGCGGCTGATAGCTCGTGCTGCGATTGGCGAAGAGCATGTGCTGCTTGCGCTTGTCGAACGACCAGCCAAGGCCGGCCTGCCAGACCGTGGCAGAGCGATTGTCTTCGGCACCCGTCGTGGTGTTGACGAGGGTGCTCTTGCCCCGCGCGACACCCGCGAGGAGCTGCAGGCGATCATCAAAGCCGGAAAGCACTTCGCTGATGCGGGTGTTGGTCCACTCGGACTGGAAGCGATTCGGGCCGACTTCGAGACGCCAGAGGCTCGGGTCAAGGCGCGTGTTGAGCCAGCTGCCGCTCACCCCCGTGAACGGAGCGAAATCACTCGCGGTCGGCGGACGCGTGACGCGCTGCGTGACCGGATCGTAGCCGAGATGCAGCGTGTAGATGATCGGGCGTGAGTTCGTGGCCGCGTTCCAAGCACGCCAGACCGACGCGAAGAAGATGTTCTTGTTGTACTCGTAACCGAGGATGGTGCGGGTCTTGAAGGCTCCAAGCTCCCACTCGCCCAGCAGATCACCCTTGTAGCCGGTGATACGATTGCCATCGCGGGTGTTCGCGCCCCAGTAGCCCACGGGCGTCGCGCGGAATGGATCGCCACCGGTCGGAACCAGCTCGTTGCGATCACGCTTATTCTCCGAGTAAACGCCACGGAAGGTGATGTTGTCGGTCAGGCGAGACGTGAGGTCGGCCGTCCAGTTGGTCTGCTCGTTTTCCGCCTTCGCGTACGGGCCGAAGAGGCCACCGCGCGCTTCGCGCCCGAGTCCGCGGTTGGTCTTGTCGACGAACTCAACGGTCGACCCCGGCGGACGCCACACGATCGGCTGAAACGCGCCGAAGTTCGTGCGCACGTCGAGGTACTCCCACTCGAAGGAGAGCTCGGTGTTCTGGAACGGACGGAACAAGACCGACGGGTTGTAGGCGATCGTCTTGTTCCGGTAGAAGGCGAACTCGCGCTCGTTGCTCGTGAACGAAGCCGGGAGACGGAAGCCGAGCTTGCCCGGAATCAGCGTGTAGTCGACGTCGATGACGCTGCGGTAGAACGCGTAGTCGCCGATCGCCGCGGACACCGTGCCGCGTGCACCCGTTGTTGAACGAATGCGCGGACGCTTCGTGATGTAGTTGATGATGCCACCGGCATCGCTCTGCCCGTAGAGCAGGGAGTTCGGACCGCGGATGATCTCGACGCGGTCGATGCCCGTCATGTCGTACAGGCGACCGCCCGGGGCGAAGCCGTTGCGTCGCGGCAGCACGGTGAAGCCGCGGGAGGCATACTGCGTATTGTTGCCCGTACCTTCCGACGTGGTGTTGTTCTGATTCGCGAGACCCGGAACCACACGGTTCAGGGTGTCGGCATTCAGGATATCGAGCTGCTTCATCAACTCTGCACTCACGACGGAGATACCCATCGGCAGCTTGTCGAGCGGACGCGAGACAAGCGTGCCGGACGTGGATTCCTCCACCCGCTCATCGTCGTTGGAATTGGTGACCACGAACGGCGAGATCTCGACCACTTCGTCGTCTTTCGCAGTCGTTTGAGAGGGTCGCGAGGGCGCCGGGACGGATTGGGCGAACAACGCACCCGTGGCAAAAGCGGACAACAGGCCCGCGAGCTGGATTCGGAAGGATGGCTTCATTGGGGGGTTGAGGGGAGACAACAAGCCGGCGGGGAACGCCGACCTTATGCACATGACATCATCACTACGCACACTCCGCGGCGCCTGCCACTTCCGCTCAACTTTTATCGATGAGTTGATGTGCGGTCAGCGCAATTTAAGAGCAGGCGGGGCGACGCCACGGCCTCCCACCCGCATCATCACGAATTTGGTCTGCGGCTCATCGCGGCGCGATCCGCGACGTTGTCGCGGCCCCTTCTCCGGTCGCTCCGCTCCCTCCGTCGAACCCCGGGGTTCAAACCCCCGTGCCCTTCCCCCGCGTCAACAAAATGACCCGCCGTCGTACGCTACGAGCGGCGGGTCAGAAAATTGGCGTCCCCACGGGGATTCGAACCCCGGTTCTTACCGTGAAAGGGTAGTGTCCTAACCGGGCTAGACGATGGGGACGCAAAAGAACAGGGGACAAACGGTAGGCCGCTGCTCCCGTCGTGCAAGGTTCTTTTTCGCCCGCCATGCCCCGAGGGGCGTCGCGGTTCTAGGCCACTCCCCCCACCATCCGGCGCTCACGGCTCTGGCCTCGATAAATTGGCGTTGGAATCCGCCACGCCGCCGCATGGACTCTCCGGCGTGTCCCTGACGTCCTCCGAAATCGCCCGCTCCCTGCCGTCTCACGCGGTCACGTCGTTCACTCATGTGCCGTTCCCCCATCTCGCGTCCGGTAAAGTGCGCGAGATCTTCGATCTCGGGGACGCACTGCTCCTCGTGGCCTCCGATCGTCTGTCGGCGTTCGATGTCATTCTGCCCGATGGGATTCCTGGCAAGGGCATCTTGCTCACCCAGCTGAGCCTGTGGTGGTTCGAACAGACGCGCGACCTGATCGACAACCATCTCTTCCCCGACCAAGCCGGCGAATTCCAACGCCGGGGGCTCACCGATCGCGATCTGCAACTGCGCAGCATGATCGTTCGCAAGCTCAAGCCACTCCCGATCGAATGCGTCGTCCGCGGATACCTCGCCGGCAGCGGCTGGTCGTCCTACCAGAAATCCAGTCAGGTCTGCGGCCACGTCCTGCCTCCCGGACTGCGCCAGGCCGACCGCCTGCCCACACCGTTGTTCACGCCCACCACCAAGGCACCCAAGGGTCAGCACGATGCGCCCATGAACGATGCCGAGGGTGTCGCCCTTCTCGGCGCCGAGCGTTTCACCACGCTCCAACGCCTGAGCCTCGCCCTCTACCAACGCGGACACGATCTGGCCGCGCGCGCCGGCATGATCCTCGCCGATACGAAATTCGAATTCGGCACCGATGCATCCGGTAAGGTGTTCCTCATCGACGAGGCACTCACCCCTGATTCTTCCCGTTACTGGCCCGCCGAGAGCTACGCGCCGGGCAGCTCACCGCCGAGCTACGATAAGCAGTTTGTCCGCGATCATTTGCTCGCACTGAAGTGGGACCAAACACCTCCGGGCCCTCGTCTACCGGCCGACGTGATCCAACGCACGCAGGAGAAGTACCTCACCGCCGTCGCTCGCTTGGTCGACGGAGTCCGCGCGTAACCACGCCGGAGCCTCCTACGTCAGAGTCCACGCCTGCGTCGTCCGCCAACTGGCCGAGAACCCGCGCCCCACGCGTCGGCCTGCGGCGACCGCGCCACCCGGCACACGGACGCTAGCCCTTCGTCTTGAGGTTCACGGGGACGTGGACCTCTGAGCGCTTGGCAAACCACGGCGTGATCGGTCCGTGCCAGTACACCGCATAAGGTTCACCGCTCATCTCCAGAGAGGGTTGCGTCGCAATCCACGCCAGCAACTCGTCGCGCGTGCGCACAAAATTCTCCTGCGAGTACCCACCCCGCGCGCCGCGGCTCGCCACCCGACGCTCGGGAATGCGGATCACCTCCACGCCAGCCGCATTGCCCGTGACCTTCGCCTCCTCACTCGGCGCCACCCAGAAATACATCGCCGCCTGATCGATCGTCGCTTCCACCGGCGTGGTCATCGCGATGTCACGCGACGAAATGTAGCGGAAGAGCGGACCAAAGAGCCGATTATCCTGCGCGAAATAATTCCCTTTGCCCGAACTCTTGAGCAGCACGCCGGCAGGCAGGACCTTCACTTCGGAAACGCCAGGCTGGGTCGGCGGAAAAGCCTCTTGAGCGGCCATAAGACGAAAGGGTTGAAGGATAACGACAGCGAGCGCGGCAAAACGAAGGAGCGGCGACATGCCTCAGCCTAGCCCAATCGAACCGCGACGCAAGCGGTGGTCCACGATGGAAATGCCCGACCGTTCGCATTTTCCCAAAGTTAGACTACGCTTCTCGATGCTCGTTTCCGGCCTCATTTACGCTTCCATCACGCCCCGCTCCGCGGCGCGGGCTGGGTAACTGCAGCACCGACCCCACCACCCCACTCGCCCTTTTATCCATGGCCTCTGCACCCTCTCCGGTCCACATCCTCATCGGCGGCGCCGGCGGCATCGGCTCCGCCGCCGCTCGTCGGCTCTCTCAATCCGGCGCCCGACTCGTGCTCGCGGGCCGTCGTGAAGCGCCCCTCCAGGCGCTGGGGTCCGAACTCGGTGCGGAGGCGCACGTGCTCGACGCGCGCGACTCCGCCGCGGTGGACGCACTTTTTGAGGACGTGCAGACACGGCACGGCCGCATCGACGGCGCGGTCAACTGCGCCGGTTCGATCCTGCTGAAGCCGGCCCACTTGATCTCGGATGCGGAGTTCTCCGACACGCTCGCCCAGAACCTGACCACGGCGTTTCATGTGCTCCGCGCGGCCGCCAAGCGGATGATGCGCCAAGAAGGCGGCGGCGCGATCGTCCTCTGCTCCTCGGTCGCAGCGCAACGCGGCCTCCTCAACCATGAGGCGATCGCGGCCGCCAAGGCCGGCGTGGAGGGCCTCGCCCTCGCCGCCGCGGCAAGCTACGCGCGCAGCGGCGTGCGGATCAATTGTGTGGCGCCAGGCCTGACCCGGACCGACCTCACCCGCGGTATCACTTCCAACGAAGCCATCGCCAAGGCCTCCGCGGCAATGCACCCGCTCGGTCGCATCGGCGACCCCGCCGAGGTGGCGTCTGCGATCTGCTGGCTGCTTGACCGAGACCAATCCTGGGTAACCGGACAGGTCATCGGGATCGACGGCGGTCTCGGCCGCGTGCAAGCGCGGGGCTAAGCCCCGCGCGATACACGCGCAAAGCGCGCGCCACGCGCTCGGTCAGAAGAATTCGACGCTCGCCTTTCGAGCGCATTGGGCGTATCCACAAAGTACGCAGCCGAGCGACCTCGCACCCCACACGGGAGAGTCCGGCCGAGCTTCAGGACTCCTTCAACCCGGTTCATTCCGGGAGCGTCTGACGCAACCGCCACGCCTCGTAACCCCTCCGACCATGCTCGCTAAATTCTCCGTCGATTACATTGCCTTTCCCGAACATCAGACCCGGGTCTTCACCCACCGCACCGACGACCCGATCGAACTCGAGGACTTCCTGATGCACCTGCTGACCTCACGCACCCGCATCTTGCGGATTGGTCACGAGGGCGTCGATCTGACCCCTCATCAGTTCGACCGTCTGATCAAGGTGGCTGCCGAACGCATCGCCTCCACCCTGGTCCGCGAGGCGCTGCACATCGATGCGGCGGCCGTGAAGGACCGCTTCGGCTTCGCAGCCTAAGCGGGACTCTCACCGCAGGAAGCCGAGCAGCGATCTGGGAGCTTTGCGTTTGCCGAGCCCCGGGCGACGCCTAGCGTCGGGTCCGTCGTACCCCACGACGGCTATGTCATCCCGCCGGCTTCCCCGCTCGCTTTGCTCCTCGCTCCCGCCCGCTTCACCCCGCCGCTGGCGCGGCGGGCAAGGCCGTCAGATGGACTCCTCGTGGTGTCACGCGAGCCATGCACGCGCCCCCTGGCTCGGGCGCACACTGCTCGCGCTCGCCTTAGGCATCAGCGTCTGGGCACCCGGCACACGTGCCGACTCTGCGGCTCGGCCGTCAACGACGGCGGCAAGTTCGTCTGGATCAGCCCCCGTCGCAGCAGCCGCGCCCACGGCCCTGCCAAAGCCCGCCGCGATCGCTGCCGCCGCTCCGCCCGCGACCGCGCCGGGGGGCCGCACTTACAACTTGGTTGAGTCGGGCGCGCGCTCGCCCGAGGAGCAGCGTCGTGGCTTCACCGTGCCTGCAGGCTTCGAAGTCGAACTCGTCGCCGCAGAAGCCGACGGCCTCGGCAAGTTCATCAATGTCGACTGGGACGCGCGCATGCGCATGTGGTCGATGACGGCACTCGAGTACCCTGTCGACGGGAACGAGAACCCAAGCGAATCCGCCGCTCTCTTCGCCCGCGGCGGACGCGATCGCGTGGTGGTCTTCGACGCGCCCTACGCCGCTCCCGCCCCCGGACGCGCGGCCGCCACCCCGCGCATTTTCGCCGACCACTTGGTCATGCCCCTGGGCGTGTTGCCGTGGCGCGACGGTGCGCTGGTGCAGTACGGAAGTGACATCCGCTGGTATCGCGACACCGACGCGGACGGAAACGCGGACCAGCACGCCGTGGTGCTGACCGGTTTTGGAACCCAGGACTCGCACCTCTTTCCCCATCAATTCTACCGCCAACCCGGCGGCTGGATCATGGTCGCCCAAGGGCTCTTCAATTACTCCACGGTGCGCCGGCCGGACGGCCAGCCCTTCGCCGACGGCAGCACCGAGCACCGCTTCAACCAGTGCAAGCTCGGGCGTTTTCTGCCGGACGGATCCGCGTGGGAGGCACTCACCATGGGACCCAACAACATCTGGGGCCTGCAGACCACGCGCGCTGGCGAGACCTTCATTCAGGAAGCAAATGACATTGGGTATCCGGTTATTCCTTACCAAAACGGCATCTGGGTGCCGACGATGGCGAAGGAACGCTTCCGCCCCTATCAGCCCCTCATGCCACCGCCGCTGGAAAAGCCCGTGATGGGCGGAACGGGGCTGAGTGGCTTAGCGATCGCGGAGGATCACGGCAGCCCATTTCAGACGGTCGCCGGGGCCGGTGCATCTCTCGTCTTCTACATTGCCAACCCCATCACCGGCGCGATCCAAGTCATCCGCGCCGACGCGATCGGCGGCGGGCGCTACCGCTATGCGAAGCAGGCCGATTTTCTCACGAGCCAAGACCGCTGGTTCCGCCCCATCGCCACCCACTTCGGTCCGGATGGCGCCCTCTACATCGTCGATTGGTACAACCGCATCATTTCCCACAACGAAGTCCCTCGCGAGCATCCCGACCGGGACCGCACGCGCGGGCGCATCTGGCGAGTGCGCCACCGGGATCAGTCGAGGGACGCCCCGCCCGACCTCACGCGCCTCGATGATCGCGCCGTGCTCGAGCTCGTCGGCGGAGCCAACGCCCGCGTCTCGCGCCTCGCTTGGCTCGAACTGACAGACCGCCGGGCAGTGGGCCTTCTGCCCCAACTCCGGCGTATCGTGCAGGACCGGGGCAACGCGACGGATCGGCGGCTCGGCGCGCTTTGGGCCTGGGAAGGACTTGAACGGCCGGCGCACGACATCGTGGCGCGCCTCGCCGAAGAACCCGCCGCCGCGCTCCGCCGCGAAGCAGCCCGCCTCGTCGCCATGGATCCTTCTCTCAGCGATGGCGAGGTCGCCTCAGTCCTCGGACGTCTCGTGGACGACCCCGACTTCACCGTGCGGGCGACCGTGGGTGACAGCCTTCGACGGGTGCGTCAGGCGGGGCCAGCCACCTTCGCCGTCGCGCTTCGTCTCGCGAAGCCCAAGCGCACCGACGGCGATGTCTGGGATCGCTACGAGCGTGACTTTGAGCGCTACCTCGCCCGCTGGGCCCTAGAAGGCCAGCCCGAGACGACCCGCGCGCTCGTGGACGGAAACGGCGCGGGACGCTTCTCACTCGAAAATCGTTTGGTCGGTCTGCTTGCGCTCGGCGATCAAGCCGCCGCCGAACGACTGGCCGCAGCGCTGCCGCAAACCGGCCGCTCCCCCAACGAAGAAGAAGTCCGACTCCTCCTCGCGTTCGCCGCCGAGCCAGCACCCCGCGCGGCCCTCGTGGCGGCGTTAGCCGATCCGGCCGGACGCCGCGGGGTTGTCGAAGGCTTGGCCCGGGCCCGCGGTGAGCTCGATCCCACGTGGTTCGCCGCCGTGCTTCAGGCGCCGGTCGACGCTCTGCTCGCATCCGCCGACGCCGCGGATCATCTGGTCGGCGCCGATGCGGCTGCGGCCTTTGGACTCGGCGGGACCGCCCCTGCGCTCGTGCGCATCGTGGATGCGCAGCTCGCGCCCGGAGCGCCTCCGATCCTGACGGCAAATCTGGCTCCCCTCCGCGCGCTGCGCGCCCTCCGTGCTGCGCCGCCCGAACTGCTGGCTCGGATCGTCGATGCGACCGACCAGCGCGACGCGCGCCGCGAGGCGGTCGCCGCGATGGCGGAGCACCCGGATCCCGCCGCGGCCCGACTGTTGGTCTCCCGGCTTGCCGCCTTTGCCCCCGGAGAACGCGGGCGCGCCCTCGAGGCCCTCAGCGCCACGCCACGCGGCGCGGAGGCCCTCATCGCCGCGCTCGAGCGCGGCCTGCTCAACGAGGCGGACTTCGGGGTCAGCACCGTGGAGCGCATGCGCACGGCCCTGCCCGGGAATCTCACCGTGGAGCGCCAGTGGACGCGAGTCGGCGGAGACACCCTTCCCCTCGACACGCGTGAAACAGGCGTGCCGACCACCCCAGCGGAAGAGGCGGCGCAAGCCGAGTTGATCGCGCGGTATCGCTCTCTCGCCAACATCGCGGGAAACGCCGAGAGCGGTCGCACCCTCTTTGAAGCCCTCTGCCTCGTCTGCCACTCCCAGGCCGGACGAGGTGGACAGATTGGGCCCGCACTCGATGGACTCGGGCATACCGGTCTCGAAGCGATCCTCCGCAACATCGTCGCTCCCAGCGCGGCCATGGAAGCCTCCTACCGTACGTTCCGCGTGGTGACGAACGAGGGCGACATCATCGAAGGCTTCCTGGCGGCTCAGGATGCCAACGCGGTGACCCTGCGGATCCCCGGCGGAGCGGAACGACGCCTCGAGCGCGCGACATTGCGCAGCACCGGGTACCTGCGACGCTCGCTCATGCCCGCGGGCCTGCTGGATGGACTGTCGAATGAGCAAATCCGCGATCTGCTCTCTTACCTCCGTTCGCTCCGTTGAGGGATGAACCGCTCAACTGGCGCGCAAAGGATCTCCAAAACGCGGCCTTGGCAGTCCAAATAACCACTCGTTAGCCTCGCAACCGGACTCCACACCCCACCGATGATCCGCCGTTTCACGTGCGGGGCGCTGACCCTCGTTTTCCTTCTCTGCCTGAGTGCCTGCACGCGCTCCGGGAGCCGGACCGCGGACGAGTTCCCCCGGGAGGAGACGCTGCGCATCGGCATCGCTTGGGGTGAACCGAACACCTTCAATCCCCTGCACCCTGCACCGAGCTGGCCGGTGCAGCAGGAACACACGGTCGTTTACCAGACGCTGTTCTACTTTGATCCGGAGAAGGGCACGCTCCTGCCCCAGCTCGGCTCGGCGCTCCGGTCCTTCCCGGACCGCATGGAAGTCGACCTCCACGAAGCGGCACGCTGGCACGATGGCCGGCCGGTGACAGCCCGGGACGTCGCCTACACCTTCAACCACCTGTACCGGATCAATCCCGGCTTCCCGGCGTGGCAGTACCTTTCGTCGGTGGACGTGCTGGATGCGGCCGCAGAGCGACCCCGCACCGTCGCCTTCCGCTTCCGGGCGAAGGACCCGAACCCGCTGATGGTCCAACACTGGCTGACGCTGAATGCGATCCTGCCTCAGCACATCTGGGAGCCGCTGCTCGCGGCGGCGAAGGGCGACTTCAACGAACTGCTGAAGTACAAAGCGGACCAAAACCCGATCGGTTCGGGTCCATACCGCCTTCATTCGTACTCGGCGGAGAAGATCGTGGCGGAACGCTTCGACGCCTACTGGGGCAACGCCGCGCGGCACGGTGGCAAGCTCCCCGCGCCGCGCTTCCTCATCGCCCCAATCTACAAGAGCAACGACCACTACAGCCTCGCCCTGCAGCAGGGCCGGATCGATGCCGCGAACACCTTTATCCCCCGCATCTGGCTAAAGGCGCGCAAGGGCGTGCGGGCGTGGTTCGACGAGCCCCCCTACTTCCCGCCGGCGTGCATGCCGACCGCCTTCATCAATCATCTCCGCGCCCCGCTTAACGACGTGCGTTTCCGTCGCGCGATGGCCTTTGCGATCAACTACGACGACATCCGCGAACTCGCCGTTTCCGGCTACAGCGTACCCCACGAACCCGGTTTCATCCTGCCCTTCGGCGTGGAGAAGCGCTACTTCAACGCCGAGGATGCGAAGACGTTCGGTACCCGGTTCGATCCGGAGCGCGCCCGGCAGGAACTCGCCGCCGGTGGCTACCGGCCCGTCTTTCGCGACGGAGAGCTGATTGAACTGCGCAACGCCGCCGGGGAACGCGTGCCCACCCTCTTCATCCAGTGCCCAGCGGGCTGGAGCGACTGGGAATCCATGATCCGCATCATGGTCCGCGGCATGCGCACCGTCGGCATCGACGTGCGCGAGCAATTCGTCGACAGCACGGCGTACTACCGCGCTCTTCCCTTGGGCGACTTCGACCTGATCATTGCCACGCCCTCCCCCGTGCCGTCACCCGCGGAGCCGTGGGCGCGCTTTGACTTCGTGCTGAACTCGCGCGACTGGGCCCCGGCCGGCGAGCGCATGTTCACCAACATGGGCCGGTTCAACAAACCTGGCTCACCGGAGTACGTGCCGCGCTTCGATGAGCTCCTCGCGCGCATCCCGATCGTCACCGACGAAGCCGAGCGCGCCGCCCTCTACCGCGAACTGAACCGCCTCTGCATGGAGCTGCAACCAGCCATCCCGCTGGTGTACCGACCCAAGGCGTTTTACGAGTTCAACGAAAAGGTCTGGGCCGGTTTTCCCACCGCGGCCAATCCTTACCTTCCGCCCACCGTGCCATCGCAAGGCGCCGGCACGCTCATGCTCTGGCACCTGAGGCCCGCCGGCAGTCCGCCGCCCTGAGTCCCGCAGCCTCCCCTGCCGCCCTCCCCCTCCCCGCATGTTCCGCCAGCACCCGACGCTCCGCTACATCACCGCTCGCGCGGGCTGGTACGCGCTGACTTTCCTCGTCGCGGTGACCATCAACTTCTGGCTCCCGCGCCTCGGCGAAGCCAACCCGGTCGACACATTGATGGCCCGCGTCTCTGGCTCGATGGACGCGCAGGCCGCACGCGAGCGCGAGGAATCCTATCTGCGCGAGTTCGGCCTCGTGCAGACCGACGACTCCGGGAAGATCCTGCGCGACGCCGAGGGCGCGCCGCTGCGCACCTCAATCCTCACGCAGTTTCTGCGTTACCTGCGCATGAGCCTACAGGGCGACTTCGGGCTTTCGATCGTCCAACACCCACGGCCCGTCAGCGACATCATCCTCACCGCGCTGCCGTGGACGCTCGCGCTGCAGATTCCCGCGCTCGTGCTGGGCTGGTTCATCGGGAACGGGCTGGGAGCACTCGCGGCCTACCGGCGCGGCGTACTCGACAAGGTGTTCTACCCCGTGGCGCTGCTGATCAGCGCCATCCCTTCGTTCTGCTTCGGCATCCTCTTGGTTTACATTTTCGGCGTGCAGCTGGAGTGGCTCCCCACCCTCGGCGGGTACGACGAGGCTCTAAATCCCGGCTTCAATGCAGCGTTCCTCAGCAGCGCCGCCACGTATTACATCCTGCCTTTTCTCTCTGTCTTCCTGCTCGTCGTCGGCGGCCAAGCGATCGGCATGCGCTCGATGTGCATCTACGAACTCGGCACCGACTACGTCCGCTACGCGAAATTAATGGGCGTACGCGAATCGACGATCGTCCGCTACATGTTCCGCAACGCGATGCTGCCACAGCTCACCGGACTTGCCCTCACCCTCGGCGGGATGGTCGGAGGCGCGTTGATCGCAGAAATGGTCTTCAGTTACCCCGGGCTTGGGCTGTCGGTCCTGACCGCGATTCAGAGCCTGGACTACCCCGTGATCACCGGTTGCACGCTGCTCGTCACGACCTGCGTGCTCGTCGCCAACTTCACCGTCGATATCCTGATTGGTTTCCTCGATCCGCGCATCCGCGCGGCGCGGGAGGGCGAGGCCTGAGCCCATGAAACTCCTCCGCCACCTTCTCCGTAGCCCGGGTTTCGTCGTCGGCGCGCTGCTTCTCCTCGCGACGCTGCTCCTCGCCTTCCTGCCGCCGCTGCTGCTGGAACTCGACACGAGCCGCCGCGTTGGACTCGCCTACGTGCCGCCTACGGCCGGGCGCTGGCTGGGAACCGACCACCTCGGGCTCGATATGTTCGCGCTGCTGGTATCGGGCCTCCGCTCCTCTCTCTACGTCGGCTTCCTCGCCGGCATCGTCGCCACCGTCCTCGGCACGCTCATCGGTGTGTACGGGGGCTACAAGGGTGGGTGGATCGACGACGTCCTCACCGCGTGCACGAACCTCTTCCTCGTGATCCCAAGCCTGATCGTGCTGATCCTGCTCTCGGGCAGCCTGCAGGAGGGTCGCAGCCTCACGTTAATCGCACTCTTCATCGGTTGCACCACGTGGACGTGGAGCGCGCGCGCGGTGCGGGCTCAGGCGGCGAGCCTGCGCTCGCGTGACCATGTGGCACTCGCGCGGATCAACGGATACGGGACGCTCGGCATCGTCTGCCTCCACATCCTGCCCTACCTGCTTTCCTACCTCTTCATGGTCTTTATCCTCCAGACCGCCTCAGGCATCCTGACCGAGTCGGTCATCAGCATGCTCGGTCTCGGACCCTACGATACCGTCTCCCTCGGTAACCTGCTCAACCAAGCCATCCGGAACGAGGCGCTGTCCGACGGAGCATGGTGGGCCTTCTTTCCGCCGATGGTGCTGATCACGGTCATCGCCTTCGCCCTCTACGTTCTCAACACGTCGATGGAAGGCGTGTTCAACCCCCGCCTCCGGAAGTAACCCGCCATGGCTGCGATTCTTGAGGTCGACGACCTGCGCCTGCACTACCTGACCCGTCTCGGGAAACGGGTGCAGGCCGTGGACGGCGTGTCCTTCCAACTCCAGCCCGGGGAAATCCTCGGCATCGCCGGCGAGTCGGGCTGCGGCAAGACCACCTTGGTCAGCGGTCTCATGGGCCTGCTCATGCCGCCGCTGCACCTGACCTCTGGTGCGGTACGGATCGCGGGCCGCGACATCCTTCGCCTGCCTCCAGCGGAGGTAAGGCGCTCGGTGCTCGGTCGCGACATCGCGATGATCCCGCAGGGTGCGCTCAATTCGCTCAACCCAACGCGCAAGGTCCGCGACCTCGCCACCGATGTGATCCTCGCGCACGACGAGGGCGCCGATCGGCGGGCCATCCAAGACCGGCTGCGCGAGCGTTTCACGCGGATCGGGCTCGAGGCCGACGCGGTCCTCAATGCTTACCCCGTGCAACTGCCGGCCGGGATGAAGCAGCGCGTGGTCATCGGCATCTCCACCCTGCTGAACCCGCGGATCGTCATCGCCGACGAACCAAGCTCGGCGCTCGACGTTTCCTCGCAGAAGGCGGTGATTCAGCTGCTGTTCAACCTTCTCGACGAAGGCATCGTGTCGTCGATGGTCTTCATCACCCATGAATTGCCGCTGCTGCGCCACGTCGCCGGACGCATCGCGGTCATGTACGCCGGCCAGATCGTCGAGATCGGTACGACCGAGCAGGTGATCTTCGACGGTCGCCAGCCCTACACGCGGGCCCTGATGGGGTCGATGCTCAGCGCCGAGCCCGGGCAGAAGTCGCGCAAGCCCGTCGCCATCGAGGGCGCGCCGCCCAACCTCGGCGAACCCATTTCCGGCTGCCGCTTCGCGGTGCGGTGTCCGGTGGCGCAGAGCGACTGTGCCCAGCGCGAACAGGTCCTGCGCGAGGTCGCGGGACGCCACGTGAGGTGCCACCATGCCCGCTGATACGCCCTGCTTCGAAGCCCGGAATCTCACGCGCGCCTTCGGCCACGGCGCGCGGCGCAAGGTCGCAGTCGACGATGCCACGTTCACGATCGCCGAGCGCGAGATCGTCTCGCTCGTCGGCCAGTCCGGCTGCGGCAAGAGCGTGCTCGCCAAGCTGCTCCTGCGCCTCGAAAAGCCTTCCTCCGGCGAACTCCTCTACCAAGGCCGCCCGATCGCGGAGTCTGGCGACCCGCGGGCCTATTGGCGCCATGTCCAAGCGGTCTTCCAGGATCCCTACGCGGCCTTCAATCAGTTCTTCACCATCCGCGCCCAGCTCAAGGCCTGCTTCCGGCTCTTTGATCAGCGCCCGCCCGAGCGCGAAATGGAAGACCGGATCGACCAAGCCCTCCTCGCGGTGAACCTGCGGCCCCGCGAGTTAGACGGGAAGTATCCCTTCGAGCTATCCGGCGGACAAATGCAGCGCCTTCTCCTCGCTCGCATTTTTATCCTGCGCCCCCGCGTGCTGATCGCCGACGAACCGACGTCGATGGTCGATGCGTGCAGCCGCGCCGGCATCCTCGAGTACCTCATGAAGCTCAAGCAGGAGCTTTCGATGACGATCGTGTTCGTGACGCATGATATCGGTCTCGCTTACTATGTGTCGGACCGTCTCTTCATCCTGCACGAGGGCCGCATCGTAGAACAGGGCACGCCCGACGACGTGACCCAGCGCCCGACTAGTCCCTTCACCCGCCAACTGCTCGACGACATCCCCTCGGTCCATCGCCCGTGGGTGACCCGGGCGTAAGGGAAACAATGAGCCGGCACCGACTCCCTTTGGGGGAGCCCGTGCCGGCTCAGCCTTCGAGGACACCACGCCTCTCCAGCAACCCAACCCGGCCCATGCGGAATGGGCCGAAGGATCGTGCTCAGCTCTCCTCCTCGGCGTTCCGCTCCGTCTGCAGGGCAAGGAACCCCGCCGGGCCGATGATGCCGGTGAAGCCCAGCACCATCAGGAATTGCACGATGATTTCGCGGCTCACCTCGATACCAAAGCGATCCCCGAACTCCAGTACGCACCAACCGAGCAGAACGGCACAGAGGACGTAACGAAGGGTCAAATAATGCGCCCGGTTGCGGGCCGCCAGTTCCCGCTCGTCCAACTCCGCATCCGCTGACTGGGCCACAAAACTGAAGTCGGACCATAGCATGACGCCGACTCCGATGAGCCCGCCGATGGTCAGAATCCCGTGAGGGACGAGCAGCCAGGCCAGCCCGGTATCAGCGGGGTCGTCCGCCCCGGGCAGGAAACACTTGATTGCCAGTGCACCCCAAAGCCCGATGAGGGTTGCGATGAAGATCGCTCGCAAAACCGGGATACGCAGATTTAGTCCGTGATGCTTTCTTTTAGTCATTTTATTTTGGATACAACAAGAAATCCGATGTGACGTTTGTCCGCTGCCCGCGCACCGCGCGGACGGCCGTACGCCGCTGACCGACTCAGGTTCCCTCACGCCTCGGTGCCAGTTGGTCCGCCAGCGGAGGAAAGGGCTCCAGGGAGAAGAGTTGGTGGACACTCACGCGGAACACCGCCGCGAGCTTCAGGGCCAGCTCCACGCTCGGGCTGTAGCTGCCACGCTCGAGAAACCCGATGGTCTGGGGATTCACACCGACCAACTCGGCGAGATCCTTTCGACTCATCTGGCGCTCGGCTCGAAACAGTGCGATGCGGTTGTGAACCATTACGAGCAAAGTAATGTTGTGTTTACGCAATCATTCAAGCCATAAATCAACATTTATCCAATTTTTCGATCCCGTGGTCACGGCGTTCGACGGCACGTCGGCTCACCCGATGCCGACCCCGCGATCCGGTCGAGGGTTTCGGCGCGGGCTCCCGCCGCCGTCCTTGCCGCTTCACCCAGCGGCAGCGTGTGCACGAAGAGCTGGTCGCCGCGCGCGGGCGACCGACAAGCCCAGGAGCCATCGGGTGCCACCACACCGGCGGGAGACGAACAGTCCAAGGTGGGTGGCTGCGCGTTATCGACGGTTACGATCCATGCTCCGGCTGCACGCGCCCGCCCTACAATGCGTTTGCCCACCGTCGCTCACTTCGCTCAACGCGCTCACCATCGTGAGCCCGCTAGGGAGCCACTGGACCTGCGCACCGAGCAGGCATCCGCGTCGCGGGTCTGCACCGAAGCGGCACCCGCATCGGGAAACCACGACGCGCCCGCGTCCCTTACGTCACGCGTCGGCACGATCGAGCGCCGACACCTTTTGTGATGACTTCACGCAGGTGACGGCGATCCGTCGCTGAATGGAGGACGTGGCACAAGAGCCGCCTTCTCACAGAGACACCGCCGGCCCCCGACAAGGCGCGAACCTAAGGTACCTCGTACGCCTCGATCAGCACGTTGCCGCCCTTCCGAGAGGCGTCGGTCACCTGAATCGAGTAAGCGCCCGGGGGAAAGGAGGCGACGTCGTAAGCAAGATACGCTTCCTCGCCACCACTGAGCGGGAATGCTCCGGCCGTGGCAAAAAGGCGCGTCCAAAACTCCGGCGGGAGAACCACGGCCACGCGCGGCCACGAATACTCTTTACCCTCGCCATCAAAGAACGCGATCCGGGGCCGCGCCACCGGGTCAGGCACGCCGAAGGCCGCCAGCGAAGGGCCGACGGCGCGGATCAGCAGGGTCTTGGTGGTCTTGCCCGCCACCACGAACCCGAGGATTTGGGTGTCGGCACCGGGCTGGAGGCGTACGCGCGTCGAGAAATTCCCCGTCGAGCCGACCACCACGACATCCAGCTGGATGCCGCTACTGACGGTCGGAAACGGCGCTCCCGTCACGGTGTAGAACCCGGCGTTCGTCGTCGTCACGGGGCCCAACACGAGCCTCGACCCCGTGGCTCCCGGGATGATTTCGCCATCCTTGCGCCACTGAATGCTGCCCGGCCACTCCGGCGGCAGCACAAGCGTCACGGTCTCACCCGGCGGCACCCGGACCCGACTCGGGCCCGCCGGAGGCGCGGAGGCGTTGGCACGGTCGATGCCCATCAGCAACTGCGTGACATTCGCGGCCCAGCTGGGCGCGGTAACCGACATCAACACGACCAAAAACAACCCGAGTTGCTTCTTCATGTGAGGTTTTCTCCAAATGAATTTCAGGGGGGGGTAACGTAGTGGTTTTAAGGATAGACCGTCCCACCCGAGAAAGGTTCCCACGGGGGTGGCACGCTCTCCACTCGCCCTGACGCAACGCGGATTAGCGCACCAGAGGCTCGCTGGAGGCTGTCGAGGCACTCATGGGTACTCCACTCGTCACCGTCCCACGGGTGGATGTCGACCTACGCCCGCCCTGCAGGCTCGACATGGTGGACGCTACAGGACTCGAACCTGTGACCCCGTGCGTGTGAAGCACGTGCTCTAACCAACTGAGCTAAGCGTCCGAAGCAGGGGTCGGAACGTGAAGCAGGGCGGCGGTTGATGCAACTCTGATTTGGCGCCAGAAGGCAGCGTATCGGACCCCGCCCCGCTGCGCGACGATCGCTGGTCCGCGGCAACGGCTCCTGTGCAGAGGGCGGCTGGGGCAGGCCCGGATCAGTCTCACTTCCGTGTCGCCACTGGGCGGCGGCGGCGGGGAAAGAGGGTGCGGCAAAGCTCGCAGACCGTGCCGTCGCACCCGTGGGCAGTGCAGTGCTCCCGACCGTAGAAGATGATCCGGAGGTGCAGCGCGTTCCAGTGATCCTTGGGGAACAACGCCTTCAGGTCCTTCTCGGTTTGCTCCACGCTGCGGCCGTTCGTCAGCTTCCATCGCTGCGCGAGGCGGTGAATGTGGGTGTCCACCGGGAACGCTGGTACGCCGAAGGCCTGCGCCATCACCACCGACGCGGTCTTGTGGCCCACGCCGGGGAGGGCCTCCAACTCCGCAAAGGTCCGCGGGACTTGCCCACCATGACGCTCCAACAGGAGTTCCGACAGGCCCCGGATCGCCTGCGCCTTCCGGGGCGCCAGGCCACAGGGGCGCACGATCGCGTCAATCTCCGCCACACTCCGCTTCACCATCTGCGCCGGGGTCGAGGCAAGGCGGAACAGCGCCGGGGTCGTCAGGTTCACCCGCTTATCCGTACACTGCGCCGAGAGGAGCACCGCAATCAGGAGGGTGTAGGCATCCGTATGGTCGAGGGGGACCGGGGTCTGCGGATAAAGCTCCGCCAGCCGCCGGTCGATGTACGCCGCACGGTCCGCCCGACGCGAAAAGTCCAGAGACGCCGTGGACACTGCCATGCCGCGAACAAGCCGCGCCACACTGCCGATGACAAGGGCAGAAGCCCGCGGCGGTCATCGGCTCTCAGACCACCGGCTGCAACGCCCTGGACCTTGCGTCCGCCCCCTGCCCTCGGGGTTGAATCAAATCTCACGCCGGCCATCAGCCAACCTTCTTGCCGCCGCCGACCGTTCGCCCCAGCGGCCCCGATGCACCTCTCTCCACTCCCCAATCCCGTCGATCGACTGAGCGGCAACACCGCCCCCGTTCGTCTTTCTGAAACACCCAACCTGGCCTACTCGCCAGAACCTTCCCCCTGAAGGCCAGAACCCGGTTGCGCACCCTCCCCGCCCCACTAACCTCTCCTTCAACGAGCTATGTCGACCGCCGCCGCCCCCGCCGCCATGTCTACCTCCTCTGCCGGGCCCCGCCTCGAGGATCTTCTCGCCCCCAGCGACGCCTTTGCGCGCCGCCACCACGGCGACACCGCCGATCTGGCGCCGCTCCTCGCCGCGCTGGGCCAGCCTAGTCTCGATGCGCTGATCGATGCGACGGTGCCACCCGCCATACGTCTGCCGCGGCCGCTCGATCTTCCCGATCCGCTCGCGGAGTCCGCTGCACTCGCCGAGCTGCGCGGCATCGCCGGACTCAACCAGGTCTTCCGCAGCTACATCGGTCAGGGATATTTCGATACGATCACCCCGTCGGTCATCCAGCGCGCCATCCTCGAAAACCCGGGCTGGTACACCGCCTACACGCCTTACCAAGCGGAGATTTCCCAGGGGCGCATGGAGGCGCTGCTCAACTTCCAAACGGCGGTGATCGAACTGACCGGCCTCGAAATCGCCAACGCGTCCCTGCTCGACGAGGCCACCGCGGCCGCCGAGGCCATGACGCTCGCGCTGCGGTCGGTCGCCGGCGCGGGCCGGCGTCGTTTCTTCGTCTCGTCCCGCTGCCACCCGCAGACCATCGACGTCGTGGTGACACGCGCGCAACCGCTCGGAATCGAGGTCGTGCTCGGCGATGCCGCGACGGCTACGTTCGACGAGAGTTACTTCGGCGCGCTGGTGCAGTACCCGGACACGTTCGGTGCGATCCATCGCTTCGATGAGGTCGCGGAGCGCATCCACGCCGCCGGCGGCCTGCTCGTGGTCGCGACCGACCTCCTCGCGCTCACGCTGCTCCGTCCTCCGGGGGAATTCGGGGCGGATGTGGCAGTGGGCTCCGCGCAGCGCTTCGGCGTGCCACTCGGCTTCGGCGGACCGCATGCGGGGTTCATGGCCACGCGCGATGTCTACAAGCGACAGATGCCGGGCCGGCTCATCGGCGTGTCACGCGACGCGCAGGGCGGGCCGGCGATGCGCATGGCGCTCGGGACCCGCGAGCAGCACATCCGCCGCGATAAGGCCACGTCCAACATCTGCACCGCTCAGGTCTTGCTCGCCGTGATGGCGTCGATGTACGCCGTCTACCACGGCCCCGAGGGGCTGCGCCGCATGGCGCGCCGGATCAAGTTCCTCGCCGAGTGGCTCGCGGCTGGACTCCGCGCCCACGGCGCGAAGGTGGACGACAGTGGTCCGTTCTTCGACACGCTCGTGGTGCGCGGCGTCGCCGCGGCCCGCGTCCACGCGGCCGCCCACGCGCGCCGGATCAACCTGCGCGCGATCGCGGATGATGCGGTGGGCATCTCGCTCGACGAGGCCACGACGCGATCCGACGTCGAGGTGCTGCTGGGCCTGTTCCGCGAATCGGCCGCCCTGCCCGATCCGTCCGCCATCCGCCACGCCTTCCCGGAATCGCACGCGCGCCGCGGGGATTTCCTCCAGCACGCCGTGTTTCAGCGGTACCACACCGAGCACGAGATGCTCCGCTACATCAAGCGGCTCGAGGCAAAGGACCTTTCGCTCTGCCACTCGATGATCGCGCTCGGCTCGTGCACGATGAAGCTGAACGCCGCCAGCGAGATGTTCCCGGTGACCTGGGCGGAGTTCGGCCGCATCCACCCGCTCGCGCCCGCCGAGCAGACGCGCGGTTATGCGCGGCTCTTCCGCGACCTCGAACGCTGGCTGGCCGACATCACCGGCTTCGCCGCAGTGTCACTCCAACCCAACGCCGGCTCCCAGGGTGAATTCGCAGGACTGCTCGCGATCCGCGATTACCACCTTTCCCGCGGCGACGCCCACCGGACGGTGTGCCTCATCCCGTCGAGCGCCCACGGCACCAACCCGGCCAGCGCAGTCATGTGCGGTATGTCGGTCGTACCGGTCGCCTGCGACGGCGACGGCAACATCGACTTGGTCGACTTGCGGACCAAGGCCGACCAGCACGCCGCAAACCTCGCCGCGCTGATGGTCACTTATCCGTCCACCCACGGTGTTTTCGAGGCTTCAATCCGCGATATCTGCGCCCTCATCCACGAGCGCGGCGGACAGGTCTACATGGACGGCGCAAACATGAACGCGCAGGTCGGCCTGACCTCCCCCGGTTTCATCGGTGCGGACGTCTGTCACCTCAACCTCCACAAAACGTTTTGCATCCCGCACGGCGGCGGCGGGCCCGGCATGGGTCCGATCGGCGTCGCCGCTCACCTCGCCCCCTTCCTCCCCGGCACGCCGGGTGCCCGGCCCGAGAAAACCCAGGGCAACCGCGCCGTCTCTGCCGCCAACCACGGGTCGGCCTCGATCCTCGTGATTTCGTGGATGTACATCCGGATGATGGGTGCGGTTGGCGTGACCGAGGCAACGAAGCGCGCGATCCTGAACGCGAACTACATCGCCCGCCGGCTCGATCCTTACTTCCCGGTGCTGTACAAGGGAGCCGCTGGCTGGGTGGCCCACGAGTGCATCATCGATCTCCGCTCCTGGAAGAAGTCCGGGATCGAGGTCGAGGATGTCGCCAAGCGCCTGATGGATTACGGCTACCACGCGCCCACGATGAGTTGGCCGGTCGCGGGGACGCTGATGATCGAGCCGACCGAGAGCGAGTCACAGGCCGAGCTGGATCGTTTCTGCGATACGATGATCTCCATCCACGGGGAAATGACCCGCATCGCTTCCGGCGAACTCGACCGCGCCAATAATCCGCTCAAGCACGCCCCGCACACCGCGTCGGTCGTGATGGCCGACACGTGGGACCGTCCCTACTCGCGCGAACTCGCGGCGTTCCCCACTGCTTCCGTGCGGCAGGCGAAGTTTTGGCCGAGCGTCGGACGCGTCGACAACGTCTACGGTGACCGTCACCTCGTGTGTTCCTGCGTAGGCATGGAGGCGTTCGCGGAACAAGCGACGGCACCCACAGTCGCAAAGGCATGATCCCGCCGGTCCCGTTCCTCGACCATCCTCACTCTCCCCGCGTCGCCGTCCCACAACAAGCGCCACTTCCCATGGCCCCCTTCAGCCGCCACCCTGCACGCCGACCGCACGAAGCCTTCACGCCCACCCGCCCCATGCAGGCCAGCACCCTCGCGCCGGACGCTCAGAGGGGAGCCTGGGGGCGCGCGGCCGCCCGGCTGCTCCGCGTGTCCGCCCTCAGTCTGGTGGCGATCGCTGGTGTCGCGAGCGGTCCATCCCGCCTCGGTGCCACCCAGGAGATCAAGGGCCCAGCGCCCGTTTCCGTATCGGCAGCGAACTACCGCGCGACGGAGCGCGGGCAACTGTTGGAGAGCGTCGCCGCGCGAAATCAGGTCAATCCTGCGGCGCCCTCCGCCACTGCCCTCGCCCAGCCTCAACTCTTCGTTTTCCTCCCGGGCGAGATCTATGCGTCCGACGTGACCTACGAGGACCTCTGCCGCCTGCTCACGCCGGCTCTGGCCAGCCGGGGCTACCGGAACGCGGCCGACGAACAAGGGCTGATCCGCGAGCCCGGCAACGTGCAGCTGGTGCTCCGCGTGCACTACGGCACCCGGCCGTGGCGCACCCCCACGGTGCGCACCGAGCAACTCGCCTGGCGCGATGGACTCGAGCCAAAGCCCCAAGGCCGCGGCCTGCATACCTTGGGCGGCGATGTGCTCTGGGATAGCCGGGCCGGGGGCAACGACGACGCCCTTTCCGCCGCACGCGAAAACCAGTCCACCGGCTCCGTCTTCGGCAAGGCCTCCGCCGGCGGTCGAGGCGGCGGCGGAGATTCGCCCTCCTCGCTCGCAGGTGGGACCAACCCCGCACTCCTCGGACAAACCGGGAGCGGGCCACTCAGCCTGACCGAGTACGAGCTGACCCGCGACTTTCATCTCATCGTGGTCGATGCCTTCGATTACGCGGAACTGAAATCCCAGGGGAAGAACGCCCGGCGACTCTGGACCACCTTTGTGTCTGCCCCCAAAGACCGCGCGCAGCCTTTCTCCGCCGTAGCCAAAATGCTCGTCCGCAACGCGACCCCGTTCTTCGGCGAAACCAGCCGCGGTCTGCAGGTCTACACCGACGCCCGCGCCGAGGTGATCGTCGGCGAAGCCGTCGTCGTACCGGAGTAGGCAACCCACCGGTTCGTCGGTGTCGGTTAAGCTCGCGGCTGCGGTCACCGAGTAGCACTCGCCGATTTCTGGCCTCCGCCCTGGCGCGAGAACTCCGGCGGCTCCACCCGCCTCGCGGATCGAGCGCCTGACGGGGCAGACTGACCGCCCACGCCCCCTCAGAAAACGGTGAGGGGCGGTTGCAGGAAAAATCCCCTGCAAACCGCCCCCCTTGCCCTCATCCAGATTCTCTCTCCGCGACGCGGAGAGCGCCCGAGGCCTTTACTCGTCCGACTTGGCTGGGAGTTGGAGCACCTCGGTCGGCCCGATCTTGACGTCGACCTTGGCGAGCACGTGCCGCTTGAGGAATTCGTCGACACGGCCGTAGAAGGCGATCGCGTTCTCTTCCTTGCGGAAGCCGTGACCCTCGCCGGACTCGATCAGGAATTCGAACTCCTTCCCGTGCTTGGACATCGCGGCGCGCATGTCATCGCCGTGCTCACGCGTGACACGCGGGTCGGTCTGACCGTAGGCCATGATGACCGGAGCCTTGATCTGCTCGGCGAAGTTGACGGGCGAGCGAGCGTAGAGCTCGTCGGCGTCCTCGTAGTAGTCGCCCAGACGCGTCTTGGTCCAGGACTTGCGATCGTCGCGTGAACGGCGCTGGGACGCGATGAGCTTGAGGTCGGTGACCCCGACGTAGTTCACGCCGGCGGCGTAGAGCTCGGGGGTGAAGGCCAGTCCGGCCATGGCGGCATAGCCGCCGTAGCTGGCGCCGGCGATGACCACGCGATTCGGGTCCGCGAGACCGGTTTCGACGGCCCACTTCACGGCGTCGGACAGATCGTCCTGCATGGCCCGTCCCCAAGTCCGGTAGCCGAGCCGCTCGAACCACTGCCCGTAACCGCCGGAGCCGCGGTAGTTGGGCTGAAGCACGGCAAAACCGCGGTTGGCGAAGAGTTGTACCTCGGAATTGTAGCGCCAGTCATCGCGAGGGCCGAACGGTCCCCCGTGCGGATTGATGACGAGCGGCAGGCCGCGCGGAGCGCGTCCGACCGGCAGCGTGAGCATGGCCTCGACCTCCAAGCCATCCCGCGCGCGGTAACGGATGGCCTTCATCGGAGCGAGGGTCGCGGGATCCAAATGCGGGCGGATGACCGCCAGTTCCTCGATCTTCTTGCTCTGCTCGTCGAACAGATAGTAGACGCCCGGCTCACGATCCGAGCGGGAAATCACGAGCACCTGCCGTCCGTCTTCGGTGACGAGTTGCTGGGAATTGACGAGGCCAGGCAGCGCTTGGTCGAGAATGCGCTGACGGCGCTGGTAGGTCGGATCCCAATAGACCTCGGTGACTCGATCTGAAGTGTAGCGGGCGCCGACCACCTTGCCCTCGGTGCCACCGATGATGACCTCGGTGACATCATAGCGGTCCTCGGGACATGCAAAGACCGGCTCGGTGCTGCGCTGACGGGTGACGGTGTCGTACGTGTAGATGGCGAACGTCTTCCGCCCGATGTCCGACGTCACGTAGACGGTCCGGTTGTCGCCCGCGAAGGCGAGTGGACGCCAGCTCGGCTCTCCGTCCTCGAAGGTGGCGAGGGTCTTCCAGTCGTCGCCGGCCTTGTCGCGGTAAAGGATGGTTTGTTCGAGCACTCGACCCGCGAGCCCGAAGCGGGCGACGTTATTCCAGTCGAGGACCCAGCTGCGCACGTCGCCTGGGTTGGCGGCGATGACGGTGACCTTGCCGGTCTTGACGTCGAGCCAGACCGGATCGACACGATCGCGGTGGGTTTGGTTCGAGTAGGCGAGGACGCGGCGTGGATTCTTGGGGTCGGTGCGGGAGATTTCAATGAACGCCTTGGTGTCATCGAACTTGATGAAGTTCTTGCCGTCGCGATCGATGGCGAACGGCAGCAGATCCTCGTCGCCATCGTCGTCGATCAGCAGCACGAGACGGTCGTCGTTGGCCCAGCGGTAGGAGGAGATACCGAAATCTTTAAAGGCGGTGATCAGATTCTTGGTCTTCGCCTCACGGTCCATGATGACGAGGTTGAGACGACGCTCGTGGGGAACGAGGGCCGCGATGTAGCGTCCATTCGGGGAGAATCGCAGTTGGGTGATCGCCGGGTTGCGGAAGAAGTGCTCCACCGGGAACTCTGGGGGAGGCGAAGATGGCTGCGCGTGCACGGGGATGGAGGTGCCGGCGAGTGCCAGGAGGAGGGCGAAGCCGGCGGTTAGCCGGAGCGGGGCGAAACGGAGCGTCATGGGCATAAAAAAACCCCGCCTGCGCATGGAGCGCAAGGCGGGGAGTGCAAAACCGTGCGGGTCGCTGGAGACCCGCCACGGCCGCGGCTTAGAAGTCGCGGCTCAGGCGCAGGTAGACGAACCGGCCGAGGCCGATGCCGCCGTACGTACTCTGGTCGTAGCTGGTCGTCTCGTAGCCGTTGAACGGCGGCTCGCGATCGAACAGATTATTCACACCAACGGTCATCCGGGTGTCCCAGAAACCGCTGTAGGTGAAGCTCGTGTTGACGGTGGCGACCGCCTTTTCGCCCCAGCCCGCGAGGGTGTAGGCGTCGTTATAGTAGGAACCGATGTAGTTCAGGCGGGCGGAAGCGCTGTAGTTCTTGTAGGCCCAGGAGCTGCCGAACGTACCGTTCCACTTCGGGTTATTGTAGAGACCGACGTTCTCGAAGTCGGCCGGCAGACTGCCGCTGGCGGTTACAATACCGGAGTTCGACTTGATGCTCAGCGTGCGCGTCGCATTGGCCACGAACTGGAAGCGGCCCAGGCGCGTGTCGCGGATGTCATACTTGGCCTCGAAGTCCATGCCCTCGTACCACTGCTTCGCGACATTGAACGGAACGCGGCGGATGAAGAGGATCGGGCCAGGGTTGCCCTGGGTGGTGTCGCGGACGACGGCACCCGGGAACTGATCTTCACGCGCGAGCAGCGTCGTGTCGGACGGGCTCGAGATCACGTCGTTGATCTCGAACTGGAAGTAGTCGACCGCGAAGGAAAGGCCCTTGACGGCCTTCACATCGAACACCGCACCGGCGTAATAGGCATCGGCCTCTTCCGGCTGCAGCGCCGCGTTACCCGAGGTGACGATACGGAGCTGGGTGGCGGGATCCTGCGGGCGCTTCGGGTCCTGGCGTACGTTCGAGCTGAAGGCGACGGTCGCGGCGGTGTAGAGACGGCCGAGGTCCGGAGCCTTGAAGGACTGCGAGAACGAAGCGCGGAGGAGCACGTCGACCCACTTGGTCTGCGGGAGCTTCCACTTGGCGCCGATCTTGGGCTTCGTGGTGTTGCCGAAGTCGCTGTAGTCCTCGTAGCGGGCCGCCAGCTGAGCCTCGATCGAGCGGGTGATCGGGAAGGTGGCTTCCGTGTAGGCCGAGAAGATCTCGCGATCGCCGCGGTACGGGGTGCCGCCGCCGGAACCGACGAAGGAGGCGGTGTCCGGAGCTTGGTCGATGATGTCCTTGCGGGCCTCAGCGCCAGCCGCGATGCCGATCTCGCCACCCGGCAGCTCGAAGAGGTTACCCGAGACCGTGAAGTCGAACATCTGCGCCTTGGCGGAATACACGCTGTTCGAGACCGTGAAGAGACGGTTGACGACGTCTTGATTGTCGGACGGACCGAACGGATTCAGCGCGGTCTGGCGGGTCGTGCCATTCAGCGCGGCCTGCAGGTCAGCAGCGCGGATCTGATTGCGCGAAACACCGTTGACCTCGCCGGAAGCCAGCGAAGCGCCCGCTTCCCAGGTCCAGTTGTTCGGCAGCGTGCCACCGATACCGATCAAGTACGTGGAGGCGGTGGATGACGTATCGAACCGACGCGGCTGACCGAAGTTCGTGCGGTACAGGAAGTTCGTGATGTCGAAGCCGAACGGATTGTACGGGTTGGTCGGCGGGACATTCAGCAGGCCGGTCGGGCCGGTGCCGGGGTTCTGCGTGCTTTGAATGACGGACGGCGTGAAGCTGTAGTCGGTACGGTTGTTCGAGTAGATGATCTCGCCGAAGACGTAGATGTTGTCGTTGATCTCGTGGCGGAGGTTCGTGTAAACGCCGTAGTAATCGTAGGACGGGAAGAGCTGGAACGACTGAGCGAAGTCGTAGCGGTTCTCGTTCGGGGCCGCGGTGACGCGGGTGAACTGAGACCTCGTCGGATTCGCCGTCGGCCGGCCACCGCTGAGGACGTACAGGCCGGAACCGGTGGTGAAGCCCGCAGCCGCCGCTTGGGCTGCCGTCAGGTTCAGGTTCGCCGGCCAGTTCAAGGAGCTGTTCTGGTTCAGACCCTTCGGAGCCAAGGCCGAATAGTCGGTCGAACGGGAGCGAGCGTAGTCCTTGATGAAGTTGTCATTCGCGCCGGCGTAGCTGCCGACGAAGACGATCGAGGTCTTGCCGGACTGCGCACCGACGAGGAACGACGCCTGCTTGGTGAACGTGTCGTGGCCCATCGTGTTACCCACGAGGACGTCGGACTGCAGGCCGGAGAAGTTCTTCTTCAGCTTGATGTCCATCACGCCGGTCACGGCGTCCGAACCGTAGATCGCAGACGCTCCGTCCTTCAGGTAGGAGATCTGGTCAATCGCGGCGAGCGGAATGGAGTTGAAGTCGAACACCGTCTGGTTGTTCGAGTTGGTCAGGGCGTAGCCCACCGAGCGGCGACCGTTGATGAGGACGAGGAAGCGATTGCTGCCCAAACCACGGGGATTGACCGTCGCGGCGCCACGCGTGAACGAGGCGGTCTGGACGACCGAATTCGACGAGCCCGTATTGAACGGCAGGCTCTGCACGAAGTCACCGAGGGACGTGAAGCCACCTTGGCGGATCTCGGCGGCGCTAAAGTTAACGACCGGAGCCGGAGTCTCGGCATCGAGGCGCTTGATGCGGGAGCCAGTGACCTCGAACTTCTCGAGCTTCACTTCGTCCGACTTCTCGTCAGACGCCTTCGCCGCGGTGGACGACGAGGACGTCGTCTGGGCGGACAGCGAAACCGCTGCCGAAAGACCGATAATGGCGGTCAGGCGAGCGATCCGGGTGGAGGCAAACGGACGCACGCCGCTGAAGAGCGGCACGCCCGAAGCGTTCTCCTTCGATTGATCAGTATTCATGGGTGTGGTGGGTGGTTGGTGTGCTTGCTAAACGCACAAACCCTTGTGGGAAGGACTTGCGTTTAAGAAAAAGACGTTAAGAAGACCGCCCCCATCGCGCAACGAGAAGTGACTCAAAAATTATAATTGATGCTTAATTGCATTTAAATCGATCTGTCCGCGACCCGTCGCTCAGGATCGCGGCGCGCCTGCCAAAAAAGGGACTGGGGAGAAAAACCTCTCGCAGGAGGCATCCTTTACCGAGCCGTCGACTCACGGTGACGATTGCCGAGGTCAGCGGGAGGCGTTCAGGGGGCTCCGACAAACGCGCGCGGGGAGGGACTGATTCGCCACGACTCGGAGCTTGGGGAGCAAGGCGGAGGCGGGAAGAGCGGCGAATCCGGGCCATAGCCGATCTCGAGGCTAGGCGTTTCGATGGGGCCGAGCATCGGCAATCACCCAGGCCAGGTCGGGGTCGGCAACGTAGCCTTCGCGATCGGGGGTCACTTTCTCCCGGCCGATCCGCTCGACCCGCTTGCCGGGGCCATGAATTTCTCCAGTCTCCGAATCCGGTGAACGAGTTCTCCACCCTTCTCGAGCATTTGGGCGACCCCGGGACTTTCCCGGCAGCCCTGGCGACGCTGGTGGAGGTGTCGGGCTCATCCTACCGCCGGGCAGGAGCCCGGCTCCTGCTAACGGCCAGAGGCACTTCATTCGGCACCCTCAGCGGCGGGTGTCTCGAAGCCGATGTGCTGGCGCGTTGCGCGCGCGTCCGCGAAGCCAGCACGCCGGAGGTGGCCACCTATGACACTCGGGAGGAGAACGACCTAGTCTGGGGCGTGGGCCTCGGTTGCCACGGAGTCGTCCGGATCCTGATCGAGCCCCTCCCCTCCTGCCCCACGTGGGTGGCGCCGGTACGGGCCGCAGCCCGGGCCCGGCAGGAGATCCGGCTCGGTGTCACCTTCGGCCCGGCCGCGCGCCGGGCGCGGAGTACCGCGCTGGCCACGCCTGAGTTCCCTTCGGTCTCCGGGGAGGATTGCTTCATCGACGCGATTCCTCCGCCGTTCCGCCTTCTCGTGTTCGGCGCGGGCGACGATGCCCGCCCGCTGGTGCGCTTTGGCGCCGCCCTCGGCTGGGAGATCAGCGTGTTCGATCCCCGGCCCGCGCTCCCCACTCGGGAGCGTTTTCCGGAAGCCGTCGCGTGGCACACCGGTTCCATTGACTCGCTGCTCGGCGCGGCGACGACCGACGAGAGGACCGGGGCGGTGATCATGACTCACCACTACGTCCACGATCTGCCCCTGCTCGCCGGGCTGCGCCCAAGGCCCCTCGCCTATCTGGGGCTGCTCGGGCCGCGCGCCCGGGGGGACCGCCTCCTTCGCGAGGTTGCTGCACTCGCTCCGCCATCGGTCACGCCCGCCGTGCGCGACGATCTGCTCCACGCACCGGTCGGGCTCGATCTCGGCGGCGACGGGCCGGCGGCGGTCGCTTTGTCCATCGTGTCTGAAATTCAATGCCGTCTCTCCGGACGCGACGGTCGTCCGCTCCGCGAGCGGAGCCAACCGATTCACCCGCGATGAGCGTTGCGCCCTGCCAACGTGTCGGGTGCGTCATCCTCGCCGCCGGCGCGGGTTCGCGACTCGGGCAGCCCAAACCCCTGCTGGTCCTCGGCGGTCGTCCGCTCGTTGTTCGGGCGGCGGAAGCGGCGCTGGCGTCCACCGCCTGGCCGATCGTCGTGGTGGCTGGGGCTCACGCGACGGGCGTACGGACGGCACTGGCGGCGCTGCCCGTGCTCGTCGCCGAAAACGCGGCCTGGCCCGAAGGAATGGCCTCGTCCCTGCGGGCCGGCCTCGCCACGCTGCGCTGCTTCTCGCGGGAGATCGACGGCGCCGTGTTTGCACTCTGTGATCAGCCCCACTTCAGCGCGGAGGTGATCACCCGTCTGATCGCGCGACAGCACGCGAGCGGCGCCGGCATCGTCGCCGCGCGTTACCATGGGCGGCTCGGCGCGCCGGCACTTTTTACCTCGCCCCACTTTGCGGCGCTTGAGTCGCTCAACGGTGATCACGGCGCCCGCGAGCTGATCGCCGCCGCCCGGGACCGCGGGGAAGCGGAGGCGGAAGACTTTCAGGAACTCTCGCTCGACATCGATACGCCCGCCGATCACGACCGCGCCCGCGCGGCGCTCGGGCTTACGGGAGCTTGAGCTCCATGCCGATCCGCAGATCGTTGGGCGAATTCATCAACCCGCGGTTCGCCGCATAGATATCACGGAAGCGACTGCGGTCACCGTAGTACCGCAGAGCGATGCTTTGCAGGGTGTCTCCGCGGACCACCACATGGGAGCGCGTTGTCGCCGCGGCAGCAGGAGCCGGCGTTGCCACCGGTGGCGCTTGGGCGCGAAGCAACGGAGCCTCCTCCTCAGCCACGGCGGGACGCTCCGAGAGCGTGCTGGCCGAGCGATCCGTCAAGGAGACGTCCAATGCCACCAGCGGCGAAGCATCTGCGACTGGAGCAGTCGGGGCCGGACCCGCGTCGAGGGTGGCGGTCGACGTCGTTTCGCGCTCCGGCCCGGTCGCCACCGAGGCGCTTGAGCGGGCTAGGCCCCGAGCCCGAAAGTCGGCGAGATCGGCCTTGAGGGCTTCGTTCTCACGCCGGAGTCGCTCGACCTGGTCGTAAGAGTTGAAGCGGGGATCGACCGCATTATTCAGCGGATCGCCCGGCAGGGTGCTCGCGAACTCTCGCTTGGCGGCATCGATTCGTTGCCGCACCAGATCGGCCTGCGGGGAGTTGGGCTTGATCTCGCGGAACTTGCGATAGTGGTAAATCGCCGCGATCGGATCCCGGATGTGCTGTTGGTACAGCAAGCCCGCCTCCAAATGCGATTCCGCGGCGTCGTCATCACGACGTTCGATCACCTTCAAAAAGGCACTCAGCGCCTCCTGGTTCCGCCCTTGGCGCAGGAGTTCTTTGCCCCGGCGGTAGCCCGGATCATCCGTCTCCGCCGTCAAACCGATCCGCTCGCCACCCTCGCATCCAGCCAGCGCAAGCAGGAGTCCCACGAGGAGCAGCGGAAACAGGAGAGAGCGGCGCGGCATCGTCCGAAAAGGGATTGTCTGGGAGAGCGAAGCACCGCACCGTTCACCGTTTCCGCAACCGACTCAAACGCGAAATGGCGCTGAACTCCAAAACCGCTCTCGCCCGCGCCCGGGCTTGCCTGAACATCGAAACCGCCGCCATCCGCGCCACGTCGCGGGGCCTCGATGCGTCATTCGTGGCCGTGGCATCAGCGATTGAGGACGCCGCGAGCCGCGGCCAACGGCTGATCTTCTCCGGCGTTGGCAAGTCCGCCCACATCGCCCAAAAACTCTGCGGCACGTTCAACAGCACGGGCATTTCGTCGTGCTTCCTCGATCCCACTCAAGCCCTCCACGGCGATCTGGGCCTGGTCGAGAACGGCGATCTCGCACTGCTGCTCAGCAACAGCGGCCAATCCGAGGAGATCATCCGCCTCGTGCCATGCCTGAAGCGCTTCGGGGTCCGCATCGTCGCATTCACGTCCACGCCCGACTCCGAACTCGCCCGCAACGCCGATCTGCAGCTCATCTACCACGTGCCCCGCGAGGCCTGCCCCCTCGCCCTCGCCCCCACCGCCAGCACCACCGCCGCCCTCGCCCTCGGCGACGCCCTCGCCATGGTGCTGCTCGAGGCGAGAGGGCTGACCCGCGACGACTTTGCGCGTTTCCATCCAGCCGGAAACTTGGGCCGCGTGCTGCTGCTGCGCGTCCGCGATATCATGCGCACCGGTGAGCGCCTCGCCCTCGCACCCGACTCCGTTTCGGTCCAGGATGCGATCCTCGCCATGACCAAGGCCAAGAGCGGGTCCATCGCCCTCACGTCGGCCCGCGGCGGGCGGCTCAGCGGTATTCTCACCGACGGCGATGTCCGCCGCGCCGCCTTGTCCACGGGCCCGGCGTTCCTGACCTCGCCCGTCGCGCAGTTCATGACGCGCCGCCCCAAGACGATCCGCGACACCGCGCTTGGCGTCGATGCGCTGCGGTTGTTCGAGGCCCACAAGATCGACGATCTCATCGTGGTCGATGGCCGCAACCGCCCGGTCGGTCTCGTCGACGGACAAGATCTGCCCAAGCTCAAGATCGTCTGAGCCGCACGAGCCGGGCCGCTCCGCCCACAACACCTGCACCGGCCTGCCGGCGCAACCCCGCGCACCGGCTTGTCTCCGCCGCCCGGGCGGTTATCGTGCTCTACGCAACGACATGCCTACGCCTCCTTTCGTCTACCAGGATCCTTTCCCTCTCGAAGCCGACGACACCGAGTACCGGCTTCTTTCCCACGAGGGCGTGAGCACCGCGATGTTCGAGGGCCGCGAAATCCTCAAGGTCGAGCCCGAGGCCCTCGCCTTCCTCGCACAGCACGCCCTGCGCGACACGCAATTCCTCCTGCGCACCAAGCACCTCGAGCAGGTCGCCGCGATCCTCAAGGATCCCGAAGCCTCCAACAACGACCACTACGTCGCCCGGACACTCCTGAAGAACGCCGAGATTTCCGCCGAGGGGATCCTGCCGTTCTGTCAGGACACCGGCACGGCCACGGTGGTCGCCAAGAAGGGCCAGCAGGTCTGGACCGGAGCCAACGACGCGGAGTGGATTTCCAAGGGCATCTACGAGACCTACACGAAGGAGAACCTGCGCTACTCGCAGACCGCCCCGCTCGACATGTGGAACGAGACGAACACCGGCACCAACCTGCCGGCTCAGATCGATCTCTACGCCACGGAGGGCTCCGCCTACGAATTCCTGTTCGTCGCCAAGGGCGGCGGCTCCGCGAATAAGACGTTTCTCTTCCAAGAAACCCGCGCGCTGCTCAATCCCAAGAGCCTCGAGAAGTTCGTCGTCGACAAGCTTCCCTACCTCGGCACCGCCGCCTGCCCACCCTACCATCTCGTGTTTGTCATCGGCGGTACCAGCGCGGAAGCCTGCCTGAAGACCGTGAAGCTCGCTTCAACGAAGTACTACGACACGCTGCCCACCTCCGGCAACGCCCACGGCCGCGCCTTCCGCGACGTCGAGTGGGAGGCCAAGATTCTCCAGCTCGCCCAGCAAAGCGGGATCGGCGCCCAGTTCGGCGGAAAGTACTTCGCCCTCGATGTCCGCGTCATCCGCCTCCCACGCCACGGCGCAAGCTGCCCCGTGGGCATGGGCGTGTCCTGCTCCGCCGACCGCAATATCAAGGGCAAGATCACCCGCGACGGGATCTTCCTCGAAAAGCTCGAGACCAATCCGGGTCGCTTCATCCCCGCCGGAGAGCGCACGCTCAAGGACGATCACGTGGTCCGCATCGACCTGCGCCAGCCGATGCCGGCGATCCTCGCCGAGCTATCCAAGCACCCCGTCACCACCCGCGTTCTGCTCACCGGCCCCTTGATCGTCGCCCGCGACTCGGCTCACGCGAAACTGAAGGAGCGCGTGGACGCCGGTCAGGGGCTGCCCGACTACTTCAAGGATCATCCCGTCTACTACGCTGGTCCGGCCAAGACTCCCAAGGGCTACGCCTCGGGTTCCTTCGGACCGACCACCGCAGGCCGCATGGACAGCTATGTCGATCTGTTCCAGTCCCACGGCGGCTCCATGATCATGCTGGCCAAGGGCAACCGAAGCCCAGCGGTGACCGCCGCGTGCAAGAAACACGGCGGGTTCTATCTCGGGAGCATCGGCGGTCCCGCGGCGATTCTCGCCAAGGAAAACATTCGCAAGGTCGAGGTCATCGAATACCCCGAGCTCGGCATGGAGGCGATCTGGCGCATCGAGGTGGAGGACTTCCCCGCGTTCATCCTCGTCGACGACAAGGGCAACGACTTTTTCGTCAGCGGCTGCGGCGTCTGCCTGCCCACACCCGCGGCCAAGAAGTAGACCGATCGGCCCGACTCAGAAGCTGACGCGCAGCGCGCCGCGCTCCACACCGAGGCGGCTGACGCTGTTGTACAGCTCGTCTTCGCTGAGTCGGCTGATCATCCGTTCGCGTACGCGATCCGGAGAGCCCGCACTGGACAAAGATTTCATCGAGGCCGGCGCCACCAGCGCGGCCAGACGCTCGCGCCGTGATTCAGTCGGCGAGGTCACGCGAGCCAGCGGCTCTTCCACGGAGGCGACCCGCGCCGAGGAACGGAAGGTTCCAAGTTCCAACGTCGCCACCCCGGTCGAATCCAAGCTCGCCAAACTGGACCCACGAAACGAACGAAGGTCGGAAGCCAGGGCCGTCGTCGCCAACGCTCCTTCCTGATCAGGGAGCGAAGACGCCGTGGCAGCCAAGGGAAGGGAGGACCCTGCAGAACCCGCCGAGGCCCGCACTTCCGTCGCGGCCAGCGCCGGAACCGCCACGTCATTCAGGTCCGCAGCCGCTGCAACCGCCGCATGGCCGGCATTCAAGTCCGTCGTCGCCACGGCAACCACCGTGCCGCCGTTAACCCTTGCGGCCGCGGCACCGGCCATCTCGGCCTCGGAAGCCGGCGCCTCGGACGTGAGAGTCGCGGGCGCACGAAACTGCTGCACCGTCACAACACTCAGCACTCCGACCGCCGCGAGACCCACCGGCACTCGCAGGCGTGCCAAGCCAGCCGTCAGGCCGCGAAACTCAATGCGCCACCACGGACGCCGCTCGACGATCGCCGCCAATTGCTTGGCGCGCAGCGCGTCGTCAAACTGCGACCAGAATTCAGCCGCCGGTCGCTCCGCGCGCTTCAGACGCAGGAGGTCTTCCACCGTCACCGGTTTCGTGGACTGCTTCGTCGGGGAACTCATGGCCGCATGTAACCCTGCAGCTCCGATTGCAAGAGCTGCTTCGCATAGTGCAGGCGCGAGCGCACGGTACCCACCGAACATTCCATGACGTCGGCGATCTCCTCGTGACTCAAACCATCGATCTCAAACAAAGTAACCACGGTACGATGCTTGATAGACAGCTTCTGAAGGGCCTCGTTCAATTTTTCCTGCAGTTCCTTTACGAACAATTCGCGATCTCCGCCCTTCTTGTCGGTCAGCTGCGAAATGAGTTCCCCCGCTTTGTCCTCATCGTGGATCTTCTCGAAACTGAAGAAGGTCCGGAGCCGGTTCTTCCGCAGGTGCGAAAGGGTGCCGTTCACCGCAATGCGGTAGAGCCAGGTGAAGAACGAGGACTGCCCCTCGAAACGGTGGATGGACTGGAAAGCTTTGATGAAGGCATCCTGCGTCAGATCCGCCGCATCCTCTCGATTCGAGGTCATGTTATAGACCACGCCGTACACCCGCTCGCGGTACTTGCGGATCAACTGGTCGAACGCCGACACATCGCCTGCCTGCACCCGCTGCACAATCGTCCAGTCTGAATCGGCCTCCACTTGCCGCTCCGGCGACGCCACCAGCGTCTTCGAGAGGGCTTTGGCGAGCACGTTCATTGCGATGCCACCATGGCACGGAGTCGCCACGGCGCAAATCGAATCCGGCTGCCCTTCGCAACGTTCACGCGGAGGCCGAACGCAACGCCGCCACCTGCTCCCGCAAGACTTCCCCCAGCTGCAGCAACAAGGGTGTCGGCGAAAGCCCCGACCAAGGCGCCAACGCCGCTTCACCTTGCTCCAACTCCGCAAAAATCACCTCCGCCACCGCCGCGAAAACACCCCGCCCTTCCATCTCATTCAGCCAGAAGGCCAGCCGGGCCGGACGCTGGCCACGGATTTCTTCAAGTAATTCCTTGGCAAGTGCTTCGGGAATAACTTGGCGCAGTCTGAGCAGGGGCAAGGTCAGCTTGCCGCTGATCAAGTCGGTGCCGAGGGTCTTGCCGATACGGTCCTCCCGACCAAAGAAATCCGCGAGGTCATCGTACATCTGGTACGCGATCCCGAGTTGCCGGCCATAGACCGCGGCCGCCTCCACGTATCCCGCCGGGAACTGCGCCAGCTCCGTGCCAAGCGCACACGAGGCACGGAAGAGTTCGGCGGTCTTGAGGTCGACAATCCGTCGATAATCCGCATCCGAAATGTCATCCGTTCGACGGCGCAGGGTCTGGATGATTTCTCCCGCACAGACGCGGCGGGTCGAGTCCGCCACCAACCGGCACACCGAGGTCGTGGGAAATTGCGCCGCCAAAAACAGGGCATGCGAGAACAGCGCATCTCCGAGCAGCACCGCCGCCTCCGGACCAAAGGCCCGCGCAGCGGTACGCCGACCGCGGCGGAGCTCCGACTCATCCATGATGTCATCGTGCACCAGCGTCGCGAGGTGCACGAGTTCAACCACCGCCGCGACGCGGACCAACTCCGGCAAGACGCGGCCATCGCCCTGCCAGCCACTCAGAAAAACCAGCGCCGGCCGGATCCGCTTGCCCGAGGTATCAATGCAGTAGTCCGCCATGTCCCGGATTTCCGGCTCAAAGGCCGCGATCTGCGAACGCAGAAAGATATCCAGCTCGGCCATGTGCGGCTTCAGGCGCGCGAACACCGCCGCGAAGTCTCGCGGCGGAGAACGATCGGTGGAAACCGGGGCTGCCATAGTCACCCCCGACCCTACCCGGGTCCCGAAAAATGGCTAATCATTTGTCAGCCAAAACGTCCGTGACGTGGCACTTAACGCCGGAGGTGTGCGCAAACAATCCCCGCCGCCACCGCCGCGTTGAGCGATTCCGCCCGACCAAACCGAGGAATCGTCACCCGACGGGTGACGCGCTCCGCCACCGCCGACGAGAGGCCGCGGCCTTCGCTGCCGATCACGATGACGGCGTGCTCGACCGGGGCCATCCGACCGAGTTCCTCCCCGCGGAGGTCGCAGCCAATGATGGGAACCTCCGCCGGCACCGTTGCCAAGGCCTCGGCCAGGGGTGCGGTCACCACCCTCACCCGGCTAAACGAGCCCATGCTGGCATTGACGACTTTCTGGGAAAAGAGGTCCGCGCAATCGCTGCCCAACAGGACACGTTCGAGGCCAAACCAGTCGGCGATCCGCAGCAGCGTGCCGACGTTCCCAGCATCCTGCACCCCGTCGAGCGCGAGGGTAAGCCCGCGCGCCAGCTCCCGGGGGCCAAGCGACTCCCGACGCAGACGCAGAACGCCGAACGCGGTCGAGGGCGTGGGAAAGTGACTGATCCGCGCCATGTCCGCCGCCGAAATCACCCGCGCACCGGCTCGCGCCGCGAGCGCACTGGTCGCCGTCACCAGCAACTCTTCCCACGGCGGTCCCTCCGCCGAGAGTTCCGTCACCACCTTCTCCCCCTCAACCACAAACAATCCCTGCTCCTCGCGATGACGCTTGTCGTGCAGCGCTCGTAGACGGCGAACCTCGGCGGCAGTGAGCGGGGAGGTCACGGGGAGGAAGGGTGTCGAGAGGCTGGCGTCCGGATCAACAAGCGGCGAATCAGCGAATCAGCAGCGCCTCAGAGCAGCAGAACCTCCAGGCGGCGGCCAATCGGAATCAGGAGGTCGAAAGGCCCGCCGCGGCGCGGGCCCGAGGGCGGCTCTGAACCGAGAGGGCCGACCATTCTCGATCCGGCCCAGATCCGCCGGCGCGCGCAGCACCGGCGGAATCGGGCTGACCAGATCAGACCTTCGGACCGCCCTGGGCAATATTGCGGGCGCGCAAACGGAGGCCGTTCAGACGGATGAAGCCCGTCGCGTCGTTCTGGTTATACCAGCTCTTCACACCCTCCATCGAGGCGATGTGCGGGTCGTAGAGCGAGTACTTCGACTTGCGGCCGGTGGTGATGATGTTGCCCTTGTAGAGCTTCAGGCGGACCGTGCCGGAAACGTAGCGCTGGCTCTCGTCAACGAGGGCCTGGAGCGCCTCGCGTTCCGGGGCGAACCAGAACCCGTAGTAGACGAGTTCGGCGTACTTCGGAATAAGCGAATCGCGCAGGTGCTGCACCTCGCGGTCCATCGTGAGGCTCTCGATCTGGCGGTGAGCCTGCATCAGGATCGTACCGCCCGGGGTCTCGTACACGCCACGCGACTTCATGCCGACGAAGCGGTTCTCGACGAGATCGACGCGGCCAATGCCGTGCTTGCCGCCAAGGCGGTTCAGCTCGCGCAGCACGCCCGCCGGGGAAAGACGACGGCCGTTGACGGCCACACAGTCGCCCTTCGCAAACTCCAACTCGACGTACTCCGCCTTATTCGGCGCCTCCTCGGGCGACACCGACAGCTTGAACATCGCTCGGTTGGCGGGAGCCGTCGGGTCAAACCACGGATCCTCCAAAATGCCGGCCTCGTACGAAATGTGCAGGAGGTTCCGATCCATCGAATACGGCTTCTTCAGCGACGCCTCGACCGGAATGCGATGTTTCTGGCAGTAAGCGATCATCTCCGCACGGCCTGGAAAGAGATCGCGGAACGAATCGATCTTCCACGGCGCAAGAATCTGCAGCCGCGGGGCCAGCGCCATGTACGTCAGCTCAAAGCGGCACTGGTCGTTGCCCTTCCCCGTCGCGCCGTGCGCCACGGTGTCCGCCTTCTCCTTGCGCGCGATGTCGATCTGCGCCTTCGCGATGAGCGGGCGCGCGATCGAGGTCCCGAGGTAGTACTGGCCCTCGTAGACCGCGTTGGCGCGAATCATCGGGTAGATGTAGTCGCGCGCGAATTCCTCGACGAGATCGAGCGTGTAGTGCTTCGAGGCGCCGGTCATGCGCGCCTTCTGCGGGAGCCCCTTCAGCTCCTCCTCTTGGCCGATGTCAGCGGCGAAGGTGACAATTTCCGCGTCATAGGTTTCGCGGAGCCATTTGACGATGACCGAGGTGTCGAGCCCACCGGAGTAAGCGAGGACGATTTTCATGGAGGCTCCGTTGTGCGAAACGCCTTCCCCCGGCGCAAAGCAAAACCGCCGGGCATCCGCAGGTTCTGCCGACGCTTCAGCGCCGGGCGGACCGCGCGAGCATCGTCAGAATCGCCTTCTGCACGTGCAGACGATTCTCCGCCTGGTCGAAAATCACGCTGCGCGGATTCGCCAAGACCTCTTCCGTGACTTCCTCGCCCGCATGGGCCGGCAGGCAGTGCAGGAAGTAGGCATCACGCTTCGCGGCCGCGAACAAGGAGGCCGTGACCTGGTAAGGGGCCATGGTCCGCAGGCGCTCCTTGGTCTCTTCCTCCTTACCCATGCTGACCCAGACATCGGTGTAGACGACGTCGGCCTCACGCACGGCCTCACGCGGATCAGTCGTGAAGGTGAAGCCCCCCGGAAATCCCTCGCGGGCCAGGAACGCCTCGAAGTCCTTGCTCGGACGGAAGGATTCCGGGCCGGACAGCGCAATCTTCATCCCGAAGAGATTCGCGCCGAGGGCCCACGAGTACGCCATGTTGCAGGACGTGTCGCCCAAGAAGGCGATCTTGCGTCCGCGCAGCGACCCGAGGAGGTCGCCACCGCAGGCCTGACTCCAGCGCTCCGCCACCGTGAAGGCGTCGGTGTAGATCTGGCAGGGATGCAGAAAATCCGTCAGGGCATTGACCACCGGCACCGTGCCGGCGGCCGCCAACCGCTCGACATCGGAGTGATCATAGGTGCGCACAATGAGCCCGTGCACGAACCGCGACAGCACCCGTGCGGTGTCCTCAATGGATTCGCCGCGACCGAGTTGGATATCGTTCCGGTTCAGGAAAAGGGGGTTTCCACCCAGTTCGTGAATGCCGACCTCGAAGGACACGCGCGTGCGCGTCGACGATTTGGAGAAGATCATCGCCCACGTCTGGCCAGCGAGAGCCGCGGATGCCTGACGGCCCCGCGCGGCCTTGAGTTCCCGGGCCAGCGACATGACTTCGGCCACCTCAGGTAGCGTGAAGTCAGTCTCCTTGAGGAAGTGCTTCATTTTCGAGGAAACGATCAACTTACGGGATCCATGCCCCGGTGCGAGTGAAAATTCGGGGCGGAACAACACCCCATTCCGCTCCCGTCACGGAGCAGGAACATTCGCCCTGCCCTCGCGTTCAGGCCACCGATCCCGTCGCGCACCCCAGCTGCGCCCGCCTCCGACTAGCGCGTGGCGGCGAGCGCCTGGCGCAGGAGAACCACGCTCTGGTCGAGGTCGGCGACTGACGTGTTGAGCGGAGGCAGGAGACGGATGACATTTCCGCCGGCCCCGACGACGAGCAGGCCGGCCTCGCGGGCCGCGGCAATGACCGGCGCCGGATCGAGGGACAGCTGGAGGCCCACCATAAAACCCTGACCGCGCAGCCCACGCACGTGATTCGGAAACTCGACGGCCAGCGCGCGCAGGGCGGCGTGCCACGCGACGCTCGACTGGCGGACGTGCTCGACGAGGCCTTCCTGCTCGAGCACATCGAGCACGGCGAGAGCCGCGGCGCAGGCGAGCGGCGTACCGCCGAACGTGGTGCCGTGGGATCCGGGCTGGAAAAGATCCGCGGCCTGCTCACCGGTCCAGATGGCACCGATCGGAAATCCACCGCCGAGTGCCTTGGCCATGCCGATCGCGTCGGGCCGGACCCCAGCATGCTCGAAAGCGAAGAACGCGCCCGTGCGGCCGATGCCGCACTGCACTTCGTCGAGCAGAAGCAACAGCTTGTGTTCGTTGCACAGCGCACGCAGGCCGATGAGGAACTCGGCGGTGCAGGGGTTCACGCCGCCCTCGCCTTGGATGGTCTCGACGAAGATGGCCGCGGTGCGCTCGTTGATCGCCGCGCGGAAGCTCTCAAGATCGTTGAGGTCCGCAAAAACAAACCCCGGCGTGAGCGGTCGGAATCCTTTCTGGATCTTTTCCTGCGGGGTCGCACTCATGCCGCCGAACGTGCGGCCGTGGAACGCACTGCGCGCGCAGATCACTTCGTAGATCCGTCCTTCCTCGCCACCCGCCTTGCGCACACCATGGAGACGCGCGAGCTTGATCAGCGCTTCGTTGGCCTCAGCACCGCTATTGCAGAAAAAGACCCGGCCCGGGCCGGCGTAGCCGACGATCCGGCGCGCCAGCTCGGCCTGGAGATCGTTGCGGAACAGGTTGCTCGTATGCACGAGCTCCGCGGCTTGGTGCTGCACCGCCGCAACCCACCGCGGGTGGCAGTGACCGAGCGCGTTGACGGCAATACCCGAGGTAAAATCCAAATACTCGCGACCCGTGTCGTCCCACACCCGCGTGCCACGCCCGCGCACCAAGGTCAGCGCGGCGCGCGCGTAATTCTTCATCACGTGCGCATCGTAGAGATCAGCGGCGGCCTGACGGGTGACGGACGGGTTCATCGAAAGAGCGTGGGATCGCGACGAGGCGACACCCGGATCAACCGTGCACGATCTCCGTGCCGATCCCGGTGTCGGTGAAAATCTCCAGCAGCAGCGAATGCGGCAGACGGCCGTCGATGAAGTGCACCCGCTGCACCCCCTCCTGCAACGCGCGGATCGCACTCGCCACCTTGGGCCGCATGCCTTTGTCGATGATCCCCTTCGCCTTCAACGCATCCACTTGCGAGATCTTCAGCGTCGAGATCAGCGACTCCGGATCAGGCGGAGCCGAAAGCAATCCCGGTACGTCACTCATGTACACCAGCCGCCGCGCATGCAGCGCACTCGCCACCCGGCCGGCGACCAAGTCGGCATTCACGTTGTAGGGCTTGCCATCGTAACCTTCGGCCACGGGCGAAATCACCGGGACGAAGCCCTCCGCGATCTCTTTTTTGATCAGCTTCACCTTCACCTCCGTCACCTCGCCGACGTAGCCGAGGTCCACCGTGTTGCCGTCATCATCAACCGTCAGCTTCTGACACACCAGCACCGTGTCACCCGGCAGCCCCTTCGGCTTGCCCCGTGCAGACGCGATGGCGTTGCAGACGTCGCGATTGACGATCTCGTCGAGGGTGCGCTTCACGATCGCGACCGCCGCCTCATCCGTCACCCGGAGGCCGTTGACGAACGTCGCCTTCAGGCCGGACGACTCCATCGCGCGCGTGATCGCCTTGCCGCCGCCATGGACGACGACGACGTTGATCCCACAGGCGGCAAGAAAGGCAATGTCGTAGGCCACCCGCGACCGGACGATCGGGTCGGGGTCGTCCATGAAGCTGCCGCCGTACTTGACGACAAACGTGGAGCCGCGGAAATCCTGGATATAGGGCAGGGCCTCCAGGAGGACCTTCGCCTTGGCGGTGATTTCGGAAACGTTCATGAAGTCGGAGCCGCCCCCGCGCGCCACGCCCCATCCGAGGCGCGCGAAAACGCGTCCGGCAGAGGCAAACAAGACTGGGCGGAGAGGCTCACAAAAAAACGAGAGATCGTACGCATAAAGCCCCGGACCCGTGCCTTTCCATAAAATTGTCGCAGATTTCCGAAGAATCTTGCGACAGGCCGGTGAAAAATCGACTTCACTCGCCGCGCCCGCGCGCACAGGAGTTGGCCGTGCCGAGCACCGATCTGACCTTCGCCGACCGTTCCTCCCACCGCGCCTGGCTGGCGACGCAGGCGATCCTGCCCGCGGGTTTCCGCGTGGGCACCTGCCGCTTCGAGTTCACGCCGCGCGAGGCGCCCAAGCCGTCGCGGATGACGCTGACACTGCTCGCGCTCGACCGGCCGACCGCGGATTTCGCCGCCGTCTTCACCCGCAACGCCTTCCCCGGCGCCCCGATCCTCGTGGGGCGCGCCCGCCTCGCCGAACCGACGCTCGGCGCAATCATCATCAACAACAAGATCTCCAATGTCTGCGCCCCGGGCGGCGTGGCCGACGCCGAACGCGTCTCCGGTGCCACCGCGACGCTGCTCGGCCTACCCACCACCGCCGTGCTGCCCTGCTCCACCGGCGTGATCGGCTGGGGACTCCCAGTCGACGCGATGCTCCAAGCACTGCCCGAGGCCGTCGCAGCACTCCGACCCGGCTCCGCCATGCCCATGGCCGAGGGCATCGTCACCACCGATCTCTATCCCAAGGTGCGCCGCGCCACCGTCGGCCACGGTAGCATCATCGGCATCGCCAAGGGCGCCGGCATGGTCGAACCCAACCTCGCTACGATGTTGGTCTACCTGCTCACCGACCTCGCGGTGCCGCGCGACACACTGCGCACCATGCTCCAGCGCGTCGTCAGCGAGAGCTTTAACACGATCAGCGTCGACAGCGACACCAGCACCTCCGACACCGTCGCCCTACTCTCCTCCGGCGCGGCACCCGCTCCCGATCTCGCGGCCTTCGAGACCGCCCTGCGTCAAGTCTGCCGCGATCTCGCGGAGGATGTCGTACGCAACGGCGAGGGTGTTCGCCACGTCATCCGCGTCCGCCTCTCCGGCGCGCCCTCCGCTGAGCTCGCGCGCGGGCTCGGCAAGGCAATCGTGAACGCACCGCTCTTCAAGTGTGCCGTCGCCGGCAACGATCCCAACGTGGGCCGCCTCGTCCAAGCCATCGGCAAGCATCTCGGTGCCCGCGGCGAGACCATCGATGCGTCCCGCGTGCGCGCCAGCATGGGCGGAATTGAGATCTTCTCGGGGGGCGTCTTCCGCCTCGATCCAGCGAAGGAAGCTGCGCTCATCGCGCACCTGCGCGGCGCCGAGCTTTACGCCAGTGCGGCCCCCAAGGATGGGGTCTTCTCCGCTCCCATCGACTTCCCGCCGCACGAGCGCTGCGTGGAAATCGAGGTCGATCTCGGCGCCGGCACCCACGCCGCCACGGTGCTGGGTGGCGATCTCACCCACGAATACGTGAGCGAGAACGCGGATTACCGTAGCTAAATCGAAAGCCGAGAACGCCGCGGCGGAGTCCCGCCCCACGCGCCTCAGGCCAATCCAGCCGTTTCGGGAAAGCCGGACCAGAGATTCATGATCTGCACCGCCTGACCGCTGGCACCCTTCATCAGGTTGTCCTCGGCGGAGGTGATGATGAAGTTGCCGGTGCGCGGGTCGTGGACCGCGGACATGTCGAGACGATTGGTGCCGACCACGTGGGCGGTGTCCGGCGTCTCGCCGCTGGCCAAAATCTGCACAAACGGACGGTCCGCATAGGCCGCGTTCCATGCGGCGTACACCGCATCGATCCCGGCACCGCGAGCGGCCGGCACCGTGATCGTGGTCGCGATGCCCCGCCGCATCGGGACGAGGTGCGGGTTGAACTGGATCATCGTCGGCGCACCCGTGTGGAGGGCGAGCTGCTCTTCGATTTCCGCCAGGTGGCGATGTTTCACGAGGCCGTAGGCCTTCATGCTCTCAGCGCGCTCGGCAAAGAGGTACATCTCCTCGGCCTTCTTCCCCGCGCCACTGACTCCGCTGGCGGAATTGGCCACGATGTGGTCGCGCGAGACCAGCCCGGCGCGCAGTAGAGGAATCAGCGGGAGTAGGATGCTCGTCGGGTAACACCCCGGCGCCGCGACGAGGCGTGCTTCCGTCCGCCACGCCGGCGCGGTGATTTCCGGGAGGACAAAGCGGGCCTGCGGCAGCAGCTCCGGCGCATGATGGCTGCCATAGTACTTTTCGTACGTCGCCAGATCCGCGATGCGAAAGTCCGCGCTGAGGTCAATCACCCGCTTACCGCCAGCGACCAAGGCCTTGGCGTACGCCGCCGCCGCACCGTGCGGCAGGGCGAGAAAGAACAACTCAAGGTCACTCGCCGCCAACGCCGCCGCATCGGAATCGCTGAACACCAACCCCCGATCCACCCCGCGCACCGCCGGGATCACGGCCGATAGGCGCTTGCCGGCCTGGCTCCGCGACGTCACCGCCGCAAGCTGCACCAAGGGGTGCGCGAGCAGCAACTTGACCAACACTTCTCCGGAATAGCCCGAGGCGCCAACAATGCCGACTTTCATGACCGGAATCCTTCAGCAGCAGGGCCACCGGAAGCCAGAGGAATTTCTTGGACGAGAGACGGCAAGCCGGGCGCCCCCGCTGCCGGACTGACCTGATCAGTCCGCAAGGCCCGCCCGCCCTACCCACCGAGACGCCCACCGCCACACGATCCTGTCGGACCCCGTCGGGCTCCAACCTCCGGGTGCCTCAGGCTCTAGGTCCCGTCGCGTCGGCTCTCCAGACGGGAACTTTTCCCCGACGCTTTCCAATCTTCCCGGATTTTTGTCTCAGATTCCTGATATGATCGGAGGGACGGCGTTCCGTGCGAGGCGATCGCACGCCGCGCGTACCGATCCATGGCCGATCTTCTTTTCTCGCAGATTCCTCCGCTCCTCCCCCGCGCTCCGCGCCTCCGGGGCGGGCCGTTGGGCGCGGCGTGGTCCAGCTTGGCGAGGGCGCAGCGAACGGCGCGGAGTCGGCGGACGACGGCAATTCTGCCTCCGGGGGTGGAGGATAGCCGATGAAGTCCCGCGTCAAGGCGTCGCTCGCGGTGGGCGAGCGGGATCGGCTGGCCAGCGACACGCTACGGATGGCGTGGGAGGCTCGCGAGGGGGGTACGTGGGCCGGGGCCGCCGGCTCAGTCGCCGAGTGCATGCGGATCTGTCGCCGGCGGCGCCCCAGCCTGATGCTCATCTCCAGCGACCTGCCGGGCGGATCGGCTTGGGACTTGGCCCACTGGGTCGGCACCCACCTGCCCGAACGGCGGGTCGCCGTCCTCATCACCGAACTCACGGAACTTGAAGCGGTCCGGGCGGGGCGGGTGCAGCCCGCCGGCCTCCTGCTCCGCGCGGAGACCAGCGTCAGCTCGCTGGTCACGGCCCTGCGCGCCATCGGCTTGGGCAAGCGGATCCGTTCCCCCGCCGTGGCCGCCGCCTTGGCGAGGGTCGCTCGCGACGGACGCGCCTGGCACCGCCTCTTGAGTCAGCGCGAGCAGCACCTTCTCGAGTGGTTCGCCCTCGCCCGCGACGATGCGACGATCGGCCGCAGCTTGGACCTCAGTGTTCACTCGGTGCGCACCTTCCGCCAGCGCATCCTCTCCCGTCTCGGACTCCACTCCACGATCGAACTCATCCGCTGGGCCCGCGACCGCGGTTTCGGCCGCCATTCGCAGACGTGCCTGATCCGACAGCGTTAGGGCGGGAGCAGTTCAGGATCGCCGGGCAGTCAGTTCTACCCCACCGCCTCGAGCACGGCCTTCGGATGTTTCGCGGCGACCCTGAGGAGCACGCGGGCGGCACCGGTCGGTTGGCGGCGGCCCTGCTCCCAGTTTCTCAAGGTGGCAGGGCTGATGCCGAACGCCGACGCGAAGGTCAGTCGGCCGGGGTCAGGTCAGGGCATAGGACAAAGCGACCGTAGCTCGCCGCCTCTTGGGCGAGAACGATGCGGGTGTGACGCCACTCCACTCGCGGTTCACCTCTCCAGCCGCGTGCCGGCGGCGGCGGTTTCAAACCGTCGGCCAGGCACTCGGGCATCACAATTCTGGCCCGTAAAGGGCTGCTCTCCCGATCATGCGCCATCTGTACCGGCGCGCGCCCGGGCCTTACTTGCTGCGCCCAATCGCACCCCTCGAACGCTCGACTCCTTTCACCGCGAGGTGGAAAGGATCGCTCATGCTCGCGTCGGCGCGAACCCGCCAGCCGCCACGTTCGGCCGCACTCCAAACCCACCGCGCACCCCAGTTTCAGCGGCTCTGTCCTATGTCCTGACATGACCCCATCGGGATCGTCCCCGATCGCCCCGGCATCGGTCGGGTGCACACAACCGGACGGCAAACGGCGAGGCCTGCCCCTCAGGGGCCCTCACGGGCAGAGCTTTGGATTATAGATTAGACTATTTCCGCATTTTTTGTCTCAAATATCAGACACGATGCCACGAACCCTTCCAGTCCTGTTCCCCGCGACTGCCCGCCAGTTGGAGGCTTTGGGCGAACGTCTTCGCCTCGCTCGCCTGCGGCGTCGATTCTCGGCTGCCACCGTGGCGGGACGTGCGGGCGTCACACGATCCACCCTTTACCGCGCCGAAAAGGGAGATGCCGGTGTTGCCTTGGGCACCTACGTAAGCGTCCTGCGCGTTCTTGGGCTGCACGCTGATCTCGATGCCGTGGCCCGCGACGACAACCTGGGGCGGAAGCTGCAAGACCTTGAGCTGCCCGAACGACGGACCGCCCCGCGTCGCGGCAAATCGGAGGAGGTATCGTGAAGCCGAAGCATCGCCAGCAAGTCGAGGTCGTGCTCGATGCCGATTTCATCGGCGAAGCTTGCCCGGTGGGAACGCTGTTCCGTGCCGCTGCGCATGGACACGAGACGTTCTCCTTCGCATACGACCGCACCTGGCTGAACCGGCCGGATGCCTTTGCGATCGATCCCGACCTTCAAATGCACAGCGGCGAAAGCTATCCCGCTGACGGCACCGGAGTGTTTCGCGTTTTCCTCGATTCGGCACCGGATCGCTGGGGGCGACTGCTGTTGGATCGACGAGAGGTCTTGCGCGCTCGCGCCGAGAAACGGACCGCGCGCGCGCTCGGCGAGTGGGACTATCTCCTCGGCGTGCACGACGGGTGCAGGCTCGGGGCACTCCGTTTCCGCCACGACCACGCCGGGCCGTTCATCGATCACGACGACCGCCTCGCTGCGCCTCCTCTCGCCTCGTTGCGCGACCTAGAGGCGGCATCTCTCGCTTTGGAGGAGCCCGACGCGCCTGATCGGGAGGAATTCTCGCGATGGCTCATGGCGCTTCTGGCACCTGGCAGCTCACTCGGCGGCGCCCGGCCGAAGGCGAATTTCACTGATCCCGACGGCGCGCTCTGGATCGCGAAGTTCCCGAGCCGCGAAGACCGGCGCGATGTGGGCGCGTGGGAAAAGCTTGTGCATGAACTGGCAGTCAACGCCGGCGTCGATGTGCCGGATGCGCAGTTGCTGGCGCTCTCCGGTCGTCATCGCACGTTCGCCACGCGTCGTTTCGACCGCGTCGGCGCGCGCCGTCGCTTCTTCATCTCGGCCATGACGCTCCTTGGTCGTGCGGACGGCCAGGGTGGCAGCTACCTCGAGTTGGCTGAATTCCTCAGCACCCGCGGCAGTGCTCGGCACCGTTCGGACGATCTCCGGCAACTCTGGACGCGCGTGGCTTTCAATATCCACGTCGGCAACACCGACGATCACCTCCGCAATCACGGCTTCATTCTGGAAGCGGACGGATGGCGTTTGGCTCCGGCCTACGATCTCAACCCGAACGTCGAGCGCGGAGTGCACACCCTCGCGATTGACGAGCGTGATCCCACGCCCGATCCCGCGTTGCTGCTCCAGACCGCTCCCTACTACGGGCTGAAGTCCGCTGAAGCGAAAGCCATTCTTTCACGGGTTCGACAGGTCGTCGCGACGTGGAGTAAGGTTGCGCGGCGGCTGCTACTGCCGCGCGATGAGACGCAGCTCATGGCTGCGGCGTTCGCGGATCGCGCGTCGCGATAGGTGGTCGCGCATCGGTTACGTTTCCGCACCACTTGTAATCACGTGAGATGAAAACGTAACTCCCGGCGGCGAACCGCCGGGGCCAGCTCGCCAGGGTCACGCTGGCCCTCGCGGGAGCTCCTGACCCTCAGGGGCGATTCGGTTTTTATACAATTTCAATTCAGTCAGATAAAAGTGTGTTGTGTGATACGATATAAAATACTACAATAAACTCACATAAAATGTTTTGACATTAGCAGTGCTACGCGCCTCAGCATCTGTTATGAAAACTCGGTCTTTGTTGATTTTGACCGTGGCTTTTGCGGCCGGTACCGCTAGCGCAATCGGCAGCCAACTGACGGCGAAGGGCATTATATCGAGCGGGGAATTGCTGCTTGCGAATCTCGCATCGGAGGGCGGTCCAAGTCGGTGGTGCAAAGAGGGTGATTCATTCGCCGGCTTCATGGTCGCAGCGATCAACGCAACGGCTGGAACGATTTTAATCGTGGCTCCGGACGGCAAGCAGTCTGAACTTCGCCTCGAACAGCCGTTGATCACTGGCCCGGATCCGGCTCGGATGCCCACGAAGCTCCTCCAACCGGATGCGTTGAACTGGGCTTGGATTCGTTCAGACGCGAATCCGATGCGTCGGGCGCCCCATCCCCTGCCGGAGTGGGCGGTGCGAGCTTGGGCTGATTTGGACGAAGATCTCAGGAACGACTTCAGGAACTACTACCGAGTCCACGGTTGGGAACTGACTTTGGTTGAGGCACGCGGTGACCGCATGCGACAGGACGTGAGCCCTTTGGTCAACCCATCCGATCCGCCGGTATCCAAAGAGGCCCTGAAGCAGCGGGCAAAGTCCGCAGGTCGCTTGAACAAGAACGAAAACAAACCCTAGCTAACCAAAGTGAATTCAATAAAATAAATATCGCTTAGCATATTTTTATATATATCCTCATCTCCAGCGATAGAACGTGCCGCTGGAGATCGCGTGCTGCCGCAAGATATCGGGCAATGCCTTGCCCATCTCGGCTTCCTTCAGGATCCCGAGGATCTGCTCCTCGGTGTGATGTTTTTTCATGTCGGGTCTTCACTGTTTTCACCCGACTTTCTCGCTCACGCCACTCCAGTCTCAGGGGAGCAGGTCAAAGTCCAAACTGATCCTTGCCCCATGACTTTCCACCATAACACCGGACCGGAACGAAGTGGAGGGAGGAAGCAGACGGCGTGACAGGCGGAACGACTGGCGCGACGTGTGCCGCTTGGATCATTGGCGACGTTGCGAACGCGCGGATGGCTAGGACTTCTCCGACGCCCACGACCTGAAGATTTCCAACGCCTCGGCTAACTTACCTGGATCGCAAAAGGCCTCAAACCTCCGTTCAGCTACACGGCAAGTTATCCAATCTTTCTCCGACTTATCGACACGAACATCGGTGAAGGATTTCGACGCCAACGCCGTCCCTGATAAATCAATTGTTACTCGCCACCCCGGATTATCGAGAGTCTCAATTTTGATACCAAACCGATGCTCCCAATCTCCGTTAGCGCGCCGGGCAAACCAAGATTGTAGCCATTCTAAGGAAGAGTCGGGACTCATGGTATAGGTGGGATTTATCCGGGAAGCGCGGGGCGAACGCCGCCGGGGACACTGGGATCGTGAACATGAGGCGTGTTTACCGGCTGCTGAGTGTCTTTGTTGAAGTGAGATGGGCCAACAGCATCCATCCTGAGCTGAACCTGCCAAGGGTTAGGATTCTGCGGATTAGTCTGTGGGATATACGTTGTATAGTGAGTAATCTGCCCGGTCGTTGGATCGCGCCGGAAAACAGTATGCGCGCCGGCTGCCGTGGTTACAGGCCCTAATGGATTTCGAGCCATTGCCGTCGCTGCAGATGCCGGCTGAGGCCCACCCGCGCGCGCTACGGCGATCATCTGGCCGGTCAAAGCGGCTCCGTTGGAACCGGCAACGATACGCTGCAAAATCGGATCGTTAGGATTAAGCCCCATTTTCCCGATGAGGCCTTCAATGGCGATCTGCCTGCCGACATCCTGCTCGCGGCTGCCTGTCAGCAGTCCAAGGCCAAGGTTCGCCCCAAAAACAACCGTCTTGTCCAAGAAGTTCGGATCACGCGATCCACTGTTTGGGCCCAAGCCGCCCCCGAAATCCCACCCCAGCTGGACATCACCGAAGGTGCCGTACGCGACGGGCGTTCCATCCGGATAGTAATTTCCGCCCTCTGCCAGTCCCGCGATCTTCTCCAGCTCGGAACGCGTCATCACCAAGTCGAAGTCCTCCGCGCCCGTCACTTCATCGACGCTGCTGCCGGAATGACCGTGGGTGAGGGTGTCTCCGTTGCCCAAGAACAGATTGAAACCCTCCCAGGTCTTCAGGAGCTTCCTCGCATCCTCCGGCGTGACCATCCCGAGGATGTCCCAGCGGTTCACCGGGTTGTTCTTCACGAACCCATACAGGTTGTTCCCTCCGGCTTCGCCCAGCGGGTCTCTCCCCAGGAAGCGCCCGGGACTTCCTTGGGTTTCCGCCGCCTCCACATTCCAGATGCACGTACGCGACAGGACGTCCGGCACTCCTTCTGCCGTTCCACACGCCCTCTCGTCCGCTCCCATCTGGACCCCTTCCACATCTTCAGCGAACCCGCTCCGCACCACCGTGTCCAGCCTCCCGCTCGTTCCTTGGTACGTGTACGTCGCC
>JAIXWY010000002.1 GCA_027490995.1 Opitutaceae bacterium | reverse complement strand
GGGGTCATGTCAGGACATAGGACACTTCCCCTGAGATCGACGTAAACGCATGGCTTGACCGGCCGCGCCGGCGGCAAGCCACGGTCGCTTTGCCCTACGTCGTGGCATGGCTCACCCTGGACTTTGAGTGGTCGTGTCCTATGTCCTGACATGACCCCTTACGACCCCGCGAGATGAGTTCCTCTCTCTTGCGCCTCGCCGTTGGCAAGAGAATCTTAGTGTAGCGGTCAGGAAGTCATTGCAGGCCGCCGGAATAGGACATGGTGGCACCTACTCATTCATCCCTTCGCAGCGCTGCTCTTTGTTTGTCGTAACAAATCAGGGCGCGTTGCAACTCATGACAGAAGGCTTCGTTGAATCCTGCCAAATCCACCTCTTTGGTGTGCTCGGAGACCCGTCTTATTGCGCTTATACGTGTGTCGGGATGAGCGAACATCAATTGTCCGAAGAGTTTCCTAGAGCTATCGGATAAAGAAAAAACAACTTTTTCGTCGAAGCTTGCTGTTCGCGCAGCGAGCCCCGCCTTTTTTTCGGCACGCAGTTTCGAGACCAGATCTCGATTCTCTTTCACGGCCAAGAACTCTCTCGGGAAGGAATTGCCGGAATAGACGACGTTCCTGACGTAATCTTCTTTCGTCTTCCCGCATGGCATCGCTTCCTTGGCGCTTGGCCTACAGGCTGACGGTTGTTTCTTCTCTGGCTTTTCAGCTGCCAAAAATCTGTACGTCGTCGCTTCCTCCATATACTCATCGTCCTTTCGGATACCCGTCCAGATTGGGTCCGAGCCGCGGTCCTTAACGATGTCTCTACGTCGGCTTTTCTCGCGCTTGAACTTATCCATATAAAATTGGGATCTGCGTCATTTTCTATCTGATATGGGCCCGATGGATCAAAATCAGATGAAAGTAAAAAAGGCACAAGCCGTAAGGGGGTCATGTCAGGACATAGGACACTTCCCCTGAGATCGGGCTAAACGCATGGCTTGACCGGCCGCGCCGGCGGCAAGCCACGATCGCTTTGCCCTACGTCGTGGCATGGCTCCCCCTGCACTTTGAGAGGTTGTGTCCTATGTCCTGACATGACCCCTTACGGATTGGATTGCCAATCCTGCCCGCTCTTCAGCACCGACTCCGAGAACTAGGCGAAAGGACCGCGATCCAAATCACTACCTGAGATCGAACCACGCTGCGGGCCACTCGGACGGGATCAGATATTTAGGGCGCTCACACCTTTCAACCGACACCGGCGAGTTCTATCTCTGCCTAGCGATTTTGGCGGTGGAATATGCCCTTAATAGGGCTAGACCGCGCGTCGACGGCTGCGTGGTTCGCGTGCGAGAAACTTCCGCCACGTTTACCTCGGACAAGAAACCGCTCAGTCCATTTTGATTTCTCGGATCGGGCTCAGCCGTTAGAGCCCAATCTCGTTTGCTCCAACGCCGAACACCCACCTTCGTCAATGTCACTAGACTACACCCGATTTGTGATCGGCTACCATGGCTGCGATGCAGCCGTGGCGAGGAGGGTCTTGTTGGGAGAAGACCAATTGAAGCCGAGCAGAAATCCCTACGATTGGCTGGCCCAGGGAATCTACTTCTGGGAGCATGGCCCGGCTAGGGCGATGCAGTTTGCCTCTAACGAGGCCGCTAGGAAGTCATCCAAGATTAAGATTCCCGATGTGATTGGCGCTTACATTCACTTGGGGAATTGCTTCGATCTCTTGGACGTCGCCTACACTTCGGTGCTTGAGGCAGTCTACCCAACGTTTGTCGAGGACCTAAAGGAACGCGGTGAAGCTGTCCCGACAAACACCAAGCCGCGCACGGATGGCTCCAAGCTGTTTCATGCGCTGGATCGAGCTGTCATCGAGTTCGCTCTGAAGATAGCCGAGGAAACTGCGGGCAAAAAATTTGATACGGTCAGGGGCGCCTTCTGGGAAGGAGGCGAGGCATTCCCTGGCGCAGAAATCCAAAAGCAGTCACATATCCAAATCGCCGTCCGGAACCCCGAGTGCGTGATCGGGTACCTGCGACCGAGATCTCATTTGACCCCAGTCTAACCTGAATCGATCGTCATCCCGTGACCCGAAAGGCCAAGACCACCATCAATCGCTTCCACGCTGAGCAATTCGCTCTACGGGATAAGGTTGCAGCTCGCTTGGCTGGGTTTACCGCCGCTGATCGACTCAAGGTCATGGTGAGCGCTGGAATCCTAAATAAGCGCGGAAAGCTCACTTCTGCGTATCGGCAGAAGACTGTAGCAGCGTGAGATTTTGATTTGAGACTTCGAGGAAGGAGGAGCCTTTCCGTACCATCCTCCGTCCGCTCGGGGCGTGGTCACGCTGTACGCCAAACTCAATCTGCTGTCCGGAGCACAAGCCGTAAGGGGTCATATCAGGACATAGGACACTTCCCCTAAGATCGGACTAAACGCATGGCTTGAGCGGCCGCGCCGGCGGCAAGCCACGATCGCTTTGCCCAAGGTCGCGGCATGGCTCCCCCTAGCTTTTGAGTGGTCATGTCCTATGTCCTGACATGACCCCTTACGGATTGTGGACTCGAGCGCCGCCTAGGTCCGAGCCGCTGCGGACCGGGCCAGTCGGACGGGGTCATTTCAGGACGTAGGACCAAACCCCAGTAGCTCCAAGCCTCGTCGTCGAATCGCGGGATCCTCCAGCCGTAAGGGGTCATGTCAGGACATAGGACACTTCCCCTAAGATCGGGAAAAACGCATGGCTTGAGCGGCCGCGCCGGCGGCAAGCCACGGTCGCTTTGCCCTAGGTCGTGGCATGGCTCCCCCCTAGCTTTTGAGTGGTCGTGTCCTATGTCCTGACGTGACCCCGTCCGGATTGTGTATCGCTTACGGTGTGCCTTGGGAGGGATCAGAGAAACGCGTGGGATCGATCAGACTTCCCGACCGGTCGACAGCTGTTGCGGCGTCAGAAACGTCTTCACCAGCGTGCCCTTGCCGCAAACGGTCATCGTGGGAAATCGTTTGAACCAGTCGCCCTCTGGCACCTCGGGATGGGTGTCGAGCCAAGCCGCGAAAGACTTGAGGGCATCGGCGCTGATTCTGCGCTGCTCAATCCGCAGAAGCAGATGGGTAAGAAGCGCGCGCGGAATGTCTCGACGCTGAACCTTCGGCATCAGGAGCCGGCGTAAAATCCCTCGGTGATCCGCGCGGCGAGCTTCGCGGACTCGGCTTTGGTTCGGCTCTTCGACAAAAGGTGCGCGAGCTTGCCGAGATCGTCGGGGGACATGGGCTCCGCAATGAGACTGAGTTTGAGCCCGACCGCCTGCGCAACGCGACTGATCGAGCGAAAGGTAATCGAAGTATTCCCGGCATCGAGGAGGCGGCGGACGGCGGTGCGCCCGGTGCCCATGCGTTCGGCGAGCGCGGAAATCGTCAGGTTGTCCTGCTGCATTCGTTCTCGGATGGCGGCGGTGAAGGAACGCTTCAGCTCGATCTCGGCGGAACGGGTTGCGCGACGTGGCATTTGCTCACGATGGTACAATTTTGAACCATCGTCAAACTTGGCAGGCACATGGGCGGCGACGAGGTACTTTTCCCGGGGCAAGCCCGAGAGCACTCCTGAGTGGGACATGGTGAGAATCGAGATGGGTTGCCCGAGAGTCGACCGATCGATCGGCCGACCGATCGTAAGGGCAACGATGCTGATCGTGGACGACTCGATCGCAGTTCGAAAGCGCCGAGCGCTCCCGCCGACGACCTATCCGGGGCGCTCGCGGTACAGGCCACTGGCTCCCAGCTGTATCATGCGCTGGATCGAGCGGTCAGCGAGGCCGCTCTGAAGATAGCCGACGCGCGCCGGATGGGGTCATATCAAGGCCACTCGTAAGGGGTCATGTCAGGACATAGGACACTTCCCCTGGAATCGGGGTAAACGCATGGCTTGATCGGCCGCGTCGGAGGCAAGCCACGGTCGCTTTGCCCTAGGTCGTGGCATGGCCCCCCCTGGACTTTGAGTGGTCGTGTCCTATGTCCTGACATGAGCCGGCTCGGATTGTGCTCCTAACCACATCACTCCGAACTCGGTGTCCGAGAGATCAGGGCGAGCCCAACATGACCCCGTTCGGACTGTGCGTACCCGTGCTCCGCACCGACGCGCGCGGCACCTCACGTACCCCATAACTTTACGGTAAACGCCGCCGACCTTGCGGAGAGCGGGACCGATCGAGAATAATGCGCCGCGTGAGAGAATCAGCCGGGACATAAACGAACCGCTTCAACCCATCGCTCGCTGACCCTGCGCCACCGCATCATGCCAACCACCTCCGCTCAACGTCCCGCCTCGCCGCCGCAGCCGGCCACCCCGATCAACCCGCAGGTCCGGGTCGGGCACATTCACCTGAAGGTCGCCGACCTCGAGCGCTCGCTCGCCTTTTACCGCGACGTGCTCGGTTTCGAGGTGACGCAGCGTTTCGGCGCGCAGGCGGTCTTCCTGTCCGCGGGCGGCTACCACCACCACATTGGACTGAACACGTGGGAAAGCGCCGGCGGCCGACCGCCGGCGGCCGGCACGACCGGGCTCTATCACGTGGCGTTTCTGTATCCGACCCGCGCGACGCTGGGCGATGCGCTGCGGCGTCTGCTGCAGGCTGGCATCTCGCTCGACGGCGCGGCCGACCACGGCGTGAGCGAAGCGTTGTACTTGCGTGACCCGGACGGCAACGGTGTCGAACTCTACTGCGACCGCCCCGCCGACCAGTGGCCCCGCACGCCCGATGGAACTCTGGCAATGTACACGCGCCCGCTCGATCTCGAAGGGCTGGTGCGAGACTCGGAGTAAGTGCGGTCGTGACCCTCGTCGCGCCGACGTGACGGAGTCGATACAGTCTACCCCTCCACGGCAAAAAGCGGGGACGACCTGCAACTCTTCTCCGTCCTTCCCTTCAATGCGGGTTCACCGGTGGAGCTAGGAACAAGGAACCAAGAACCAGAAACTTCCCGCGGTCGTCTTCCTCGATTCTCTATCGAGGTCCCTCCGATCGCACACGGTTCCGCGTCGCGCTCGTTCGCGCTTCCAACGGGCCAGCGATTGATTTCCGGGGTGGATTGCCCTTTCTTTCCGCCATGACCTCCGCGACCGACGGCGCGTGCACCGATTCAGCCTGCGCTTGCAACGCGCCCGCCCCTGCGGGCGGTGACCGCGCTCTGCCTTCCGGCGCTCCGGCCGGTGGGATGACGGTGTCGCAACTCAAGGCCGCGCTCGCGGCGGCACCCGAGCTTCCCATCACGGTGCTCTGGACAGACGGAGAGGCCATCGAGCCCCACTTCCACGTGACAGAGGTCGGCCGCGTGCAGAAGGACTTCGTCGACTGCGGTGGGACGGTGCGGCGTCTGGTGACCTGCCTGCTGCAGACATGGGTCGGAGACGACGTCGACCACCGGATCACCGGCGGGAAGCTGCTCAAGGCGTTCGCGCACGCCGCCCCCGTGCTCGGAAACGAAGATCTCCCCGTCGAACTCGAGTACGAGACCTGCAACGTGGTGCAGCTGGTGGTCGCGTCAGCCGAGCGCCAGGGCGACCAGCTCGTGCTGCAACTCGGCTCGAAGCACACCGACTGCCTCGCGAAGGAGCTGTGCCTGCCGTCGGGTAAAGCCGGTTCTCAAGGCTGCTGCTAACGCGTTTCGCCGCCGCGCACCCTCAGCGGATCAAGGTCGCGCCCGGGATCCCGGCGTCGAAGGTCGCCAACGTCAGCCCCGCGGCGGCCGCGACTTGCGCGAGATACGCATCGGAAGTCTGGCCCGGGCGTCGACACCAAGCGGGCAATACCGGCGAAGGTGCTTCGCAGATGAAGCCACCGGTCGAGCGCTTGATCTCGGCCAGAGCTTCCTGCGCAACTGCGGCGGAATAGCCGAACGCCTGCATCGAAACCCGCAAAAATCCGAGCTCCACCTGCGCACAGGTGGCGAAGGCCTGAAACGTCTCCCGCGCCGCCCACGCATGAAAGACCTCGTGGTCCTCGGCCGCCGGATGCTGCCACGCGATCAGCGCGTTGACATCGAGAAGGTACTTCACGGGAAATCCGCCAGCAGCGCCTTGATCGTGTCGCGGGTCACGACGTCCCGACCGCGACCGCCCGCGTCATAGGGCAGCCCCGACACCGGATGCCGCCGAACCGTGAGGCGCTGGCGCGGGGAAGCGACCTCAAGCACGCGGGAACGAAGGAACGCGGAAAGCGTCGTGTTCTCCGCACGCGCCTTGGCGCGAAGCACCCGGGCCTCCTCCTCCGAGACTTTGAACGTGAGGGTCGGCATACGTAATACCGTATTACCGGCTTTACCTCGGTCAAGCGTCACGCTCCGCCGCCTCGGCGAACCGTGGGAGAACGTGGATTGGGGCTGGGTAGACATACGGACCGAACGGGGGCTCACGCTCCAACTCGGCGCGTGGACGATCCACTCGCAAGGGCCGACCACACCACCCGCCACCCCAGATCAGGGCGGAACACTCCGCCGGCGCGGAATCGCGTAAGCCAGCACCGCACAACCGCCGCGCAGACCGGCGGAGCGAAGCGAGCGACTACGGGCCGGCTGCGAGCGAGGCACAAGCCGTAAGGGGTCAGGCACAAGCCGTAAGGGGTCATGTCAGGACATAGGACACTTCCCCTGAGATCGGGCTAAACGCATGGCTTGATCGGCCGCGTCGGAGGCAAGCCACGGTCGCTTTGCCCTAGGTCGTGGCATGGCCCCCCTGGACTTTGAGTGGTCGTGTCCTATGTCCTGACATGACCCCTTACAGATTGTGTGCCTCAACGCCCGTCTCGTCACGCGGGCTCGGGGTCTCGATTCTCGCGGTTATCCCCACGGCTAGTCCGCAGGCGTTGGCTGCGCATCCGCTGAGCGGCGCGGGCGTGGCCTGATCCGAACGCTTTCCCGGTCGCCTGAAGGCGCGCGGTCCGTCTTGCTAAGCGCATGACCCTCGACACTGCCGACCTCCTCGATCGCTTCTGCCGCTATGTCCGGATCGACACCCGCAGCGACGGGCACTCGGACACCACGCCAAGCACGCCAGGCCAGTGGGACCTCCTCCGCCAGCTAGAACGCGAGCTGCGCGAGGTCGGAGCGAGCGACGTGGTTCTTACTCCTCAGGGCTACGTCCTTGCGACCGTGCCCGCGACCACCGCGAAGCCCGGCGTGCCCACGCTGGCCTGGCTGGCGCACGTCGACACCGCCACCGAGCTCCCCGGCGGCGCCAAGCCCATCGTCCACCGCGCTTACGACGGCCAGCCCATCGTGCTGCCCGACGATCCGACTCAGGTGCTCACCGTCGAGAGCATCCCACATCTCCGCGAGGCGATCGGCGAGGACATCATCACCGCCAGCGGCAACACCCTGCTCGGCGCCGACGACAAGGCCGGCATCGCCACCGTGATGGCGACGGTGCGCCACCTGTTGCGGCACCCGGAGATTCCGCACGGCCGGATCCGCGTCTGCTTCAACCCCGACGAAGAAATCGGTCACGGGCTGCGCACGCTCGAACTAGCGCAACTGGGCGCGGATTTCGGCTACACGCTCGACGCCGAGGCGCGTGGCGAAGTCGACTACGAAAGTTTCTCGGCCGACGCCGCGTGCGTCGAAATCCGCGGCGTGGCCTCGCATCCCGGCTGGGCCAAGGACGTCATGGTGAACGCGCTTCGCCTCGCCGGCCGCTTCGTCGCGGCGCTGCCGATGGAGGTCTCGCCTGAGCGCACCGCCGGCCGCGACGGCTTCGTGCACCCGAACGAAATCTCCGGCAACAGCGAGCGCGCCACGGTGCGGATGATCCTGCGCGACTTCGAACTCGCGGGGCTCGCCGCCAAGCGCGCCATCGTCGAGCGGGTCGCCGCGGAGATCCGCGCCGCCGAGCCGCGCGCCCGCGTGGAAGTCACCTTCCGCGAGCAATACCGCAACATGCGCTACTGGCTGGAAAAGGACATGCGTCCCGTCGAATACGCTCTCGAGGCGGTGCGCCGGGCCGGCCTGTCCCCGATATCGTCGGCGATCCGCGGTGGCACCGACGGCTCGCAACTGACGGCGCGCGGACTGCCCACGCCGAACATTTTTTGCGGCATGCATGAGGTGCACAGCCAACGCGAATGGGTCTCGCTGCAGGACATGGCGCGAGCCGCGCACGTGCTGATCCACCTGGCCCAGATCTGGGAGGAGCGTAGCGGAGCCTGACCGAGCGCTCGCGGTCCTCACGGGCTCACCCGCCGCGAAACTCACCGGCGCCAGCGCGCGGCCCCTCCCTGACGTGCGACTGGCGGCTGTCGCGTGCGTCGGATCGCCAGCGGCTCGGGCCGCCGCCAGCGTCGTCAGCCGGCGCCGACCCGCTGAGCAAGGCGGCGGAGCTGGCGGAGTTCGCGCCGCCTTCGCTGCCGGAACCTCCGCTGTCTCGCCGCATTCGCGAGCCGCAATTCGCGCGGAGACTTTGCGGGACGCCCCGGTCTGAGCCGGAGAGGCAGATCCACGCTCGGCACATAGAGGTTCCGCGACTTAAACGCCTGCGGCGAGTCACGCAGGGCCTGAGCCCGCGCCACGGGATCCTCGCTCGTGCCAAACCAAGGCTGCGCAGCGACCCGCCCCCCCACCCAATCGGGGGCAGGGACCCTCAGTCTCGTGCTGATGTATTCCGCGTAGGCGGCGAGCCATGCATCGGCGACGGTTCCTTCGGGAAAACGTCGGACCAACCGCGGAGGCTCCTCCTCGATTGCCCGCCAGACGCTCGGTCGCGACGAGAGAGACCGAAGGGTGTGAAGCCAGTCCCGAAACAGGCGCCCGAAGCTCTCCAGGGAATCCGCCTGCTCCGCCACGGAAAACAGCGTCGCGGCGCGGTTCATGACTTTGTCTCCTCGATCACGCGTCGCACGAGCCCGCGGGAGCGGTCGGGCAGCACGTCGTGGGGAAAGAACCGGGCATAGAGCTCCTCCACCTCTCCGAGTGACCGGGGCTGGATCTTCCGCAGCAGGAACTCGATGTCCCCCTCATCACCCAGGTACCCGGGAAGACGTGGCCGGGAGGCTCTCAGCTTGAGAGCGAGGAGATAGGCCGCGGTCGGCGCCGTGACCCTCAGCGCCGTCCCGAAGTCGCCTTCGAGCACACGGCGCTTCTCCTCCCGATGTGCGAGAAACTGGGCGACGTCGCCGCTCAGCCAATCGGCCGGAAGGTCCTGTTCCTCGGCCACCCGCCGCGCCAACCGCGAGCCTTCGGCCCCCGGACGGATGATCCCATCGACATCGCGCGTCGATTCGCGGGAACCGTAGACCAGCGTGAAGACCGCTCCACCGTAGAGGGACAGTTCCAGGACGATTCCCGCCTCCGCCGCGAGCTCCGCCAGCCGCCGCAGCGCGGCGATCAGGCGGGCACGGGTGAATGGCTCGTAAAGCACAATAAAACGTTACGTAACGCTAAATGAAAAAACAACTGTTTGGTTTCGTACATCACCGGCGCTCCCGGCAAGCGGAGGCCGTACCCGAATCGGGGCGAGCCGGAAGGGGTCAGGCTTTGCAGTTTGCGGTCCGCTCGCCGGAACGGGACGGCACGGCGTCGGCCCGAGCGAAACCGCCTACGACTGCGTCCAAGGGGAGCCGGAAGGGGTCAAGGGGAGCCGGAAAGGACTGCGTCCAAGGGGTCAGGCTTTGCACTTTGTCGTCCGGCTGTTTTCTGAAGCGCGGCGGGGCGAGCCGGAAGGGGTCAGGCTTTGCAGTTTGCGGTCCGCTCGCCGGAACGGGACGGCACGGCGTCGGCCCGGGCGAAACCACCTACGACTGCGTCCAAGGGTCAGACTGCGTCCAAGGGGTCAGGCTTTGCACTTTGTCGTCCGGCTGTTTTCTGAAGCGCGGCGGAGCGACGCGGGAACCCGACTCGGCCGAGGACAGCAAAGTACAAAGCCTGACCCTATCGGGTGATCCTCCGACGTCTGCTGCTTCAAGCGGTCAGGTAACCGCCTTGCTTGCAGTCGCGATAATGTTAGGGAGACACATGCACCATGTGTCGTCATCTAGTTTAGGAAACGGCGGATGCTAAGTCGCAAATACAGCCCGATGAAGCAGGCGCAGCGGCGGGCACTGGAGCACCGGCGCGGCAAGCGGTTCTTCAAGCCGCTGTTCCAGATCCGTAAGCCGGGGGACGCAGTCGGGCTGTTCTTCATGCTCGCCGGCTTCGCCGCACTCGGCTGGCTGGCCGGGGTTCTCATCCTCTTGCTGTTCTATCTCCTTTCGCTGGTGTTGCCCGATGCCACGGTGCCGGCCGCAGTCACGCGGCCAGCCGGCGTTCAGCTCACCATGATTGTGTCCGCAGCGTTGGGGATGCTGGGGATTCCGCTGTGGCTGCTCGACCGGCGTCGGCGCGCGGCGCGCGGCAGGGCCGGCGAGCTGGAAGCCGATCTCGGCGACGGCCGCGTCGAGGTCGTGACGGTGCATGCAACCGGCGCGGCGCGCTGCGAGCCGATGGAATACCTTGGCGAGGATCCGAAGGCTTTTTTCCTTCAGGTAGGGGCATCGGAGGTGTTGTTCCTGCAAGGCACATACCTCGACAAAGCGCTGCGTGCCGGGACTTTCCCGAACAGCGAGTTCGAAGTCATCCGCGGGGCCAAGAGCGGCGTGGCGCTGGAAATCTGCTGTCTTGGAAAGCCGCTGCCGCTCATCGCGCATGACTACTCCGAGATCACCGAAGAGGAGTGTTACTTTCCCAGGGACGGTGAGGTTCTTGCAGCAACGATTGAGACGATACCGGCAAGCCTCCGGCAGCTAAAAAAAGGATGAGCGCACGCAAGGGGTCAGGCTTTGCACTTTGCCGTCCGGCCGTTTCCGGAAGGGTGGCGGAGCGAGGTGAGGACCCGACTCGACTGAGGACGGCAAACTACAAAGCCTGACCCCTTG
>JAIXWY010000008.1 GCA_027490995.1 Opitutaceae bacterium | reverse complement strand
GACCGATCGCCGAAGCGACTCCCCTGACCCAACCGCGTTTCATACCATCCCACGAGCGCACGATGCAGAAGCTCCGCCACCGCCTCGTGCTCCGTGGCTGCCAACGGGGTAAAGACCGGCGCGACTGAACCCATCATGCCGACAGGCTAGCTGAACTCCGTCAAAAGCCAACCTCGCGACACTTGCGAGTCACCTACCCTGGGGGCAGGTGGATCCGCGGAGGCAACGTCGTCACTCCGTGCAGCCCCTCGTCGGCCGACCTCGGGAGGATTGGACGAGGAGGCCATGCGGATTCCGGAGCCGTCTGTCACGCCACGCGTGGCCTGCGACTCGCAATCTCTCATCCAGCGGTGCAGGTCGCCCGAGCCGCTTGGGTGGCGGCGGAGCGGCGTCCTCCGCGCTCGGGTTCGCGCGAGGTAGGCGTGCTTCGCTCGGTCGGAGTGTCGGGCTACGGCTGCACCCCGAGAATCCACCCTTCGTAGGCTGCCTGCGCCTGTTCGGATCGGGTCAGCTTGGGCTTGAACAACGACTCCAACTCACCCGAACGATCCGCTTCGGCGAGCGCGGCCGCCACGCAGGCGGCATCGTGCTGATCAGGCGTGTGAGTGGGATCGCGTAGCATCGCGTGATTCCAGCGCGCCGGATAAACCTCCGCCAGCACGTGGCGGCCTGGCCGCGGGGTCCAGCCATCGAACGGCCACACGTGAATCCGATCCCATCCGACTCTCTCGCCGATCGCCCGAATCCATGGCAGACCCGCGTGCGTCGACTTCGCGACCGAGCCTGGGACGTCGAAGTGAAAGACTGACTTTGCCGGACCCGAGCGGATTTCCGCGAGGCGGCGCCAGCGCGCATCGCCCCCGCGCCGCGCGGCGCCCGCCGCGCTTGAGCGTCGCAGGTCCTCGACGGTGGTGTCGGGTGCGTCCGTCGGCCAATGGCGGCAGAAATCCTCCAAGAAGCCATGCCACTCGCGCGGCAGTTCATGCGCGGCGAAATAGGCCTCCGGAAACGAGAAACCGTGATCGATACCCACCAGGATCGGCTCGGGGGATTCGACCAGCGTACCCATCAGCCACTCTGCCAGCCGGCGCCGCGTCCAGTGCCCACGCCCAGGGTTTGGACGCAGTTCCCGTGCCGGAACACCCCGCGGCCGCGCGCGCGCGATGCCACCCGGCGCCGTCGCCGCCTCAAACAGCCGCAACCCCGTCAGAGGTGCATCCGCCCTCCCCGCCCCTGAGTAGTCGATCCCGAGGTGGCGAACAAAGTGCGGCATGGCGAAGCCTTCAACCTGAGTCGAAGCGCCGACGGTCCGCAAGCGGCGAACGGCGAGGTGACGCTACGGAACGCACCTTTCAAGATAGGGCTGGCCGATTCGTGTGACCACGCGCGTCATGTCGAGCGCAACCGACCGTCAAAGCCCCGCGTCTCCTCGAAGCGACAGCCCGGCGTGAGGTGCAGGAGTTTTCACACCATCGAAATCAATCCGTGTCCTGAGCCGAAATCAGCGTCTTCGCCGGACCGGGAAAGACGAAGTGATCCGTCTCTCCTCCACTCGACTTTTCGAGCCGTACCTGAAGTAAGCAAGGCTCCACCATGCTGCCGGAAGTGTAGGCGGTTCTAAGCCGTTGCCTTCAGGTCCAACGTATTCGACTGGCTTTCGCCACGGGAGCTCCAGATTGCACCCGCGGCACGCGGTGATCATCGTCGCCTCATCTCCGTGCCGAATCTTCCCGCCGCTTTCTCTGACGCTTACTTCTGGACGGAGGGCTCCGGCCCCCTGCCCGAGCACTTCGTGATTGTGACCGCACACAATCCTGACGCTCTCCCCACCGCGCCGGATCTCAACGCGGCCGCTGATGCGCGCCTGCAGGCCGAACTCGCGGCGAGAGGTGACGAAGTGTTTCGGGTGACCGGCGGATCGCGCGATCGCGCGCATCTTGAGCCTGGCTGGGGAATCCCGGCACGGACACCTGCGCCTCTGGGCCCGCTCCTCGCTCAACGATACCAGCAACTCGCTTTCTTTTGGATCAGCGACGGTGATATCTGGTTGGTGGATACCGTCACCGGAACCCGCTCCTTCGTCGCCCGTTGGAGCGAACGCTGGATTCGTTCCCACCCGAAAGATCCGCTGAATCAGCCGATCCGTTAACAACAACGCTCGGTTTGTAAATCCGAGCGTTGTGACACGACCGGCGCGACCGAGTCCCATCGCGGCGACGCAGACGCAGGGCTTAGCCCGGTGTCTCGATCCTCGCTCCCGGTGCACCGAGCGGCCGCGCGAGTCCACGACGGCAGCGCTCCGCTCGACACGGTACGGAAAGAGCTGGCAAGCCACCGGTGGGCGCTTCCACGCTGGTGGCTCTCGCTCTCCCCATGCGATCCGTGCTCGACGACCGCGCCCGCGCTTGGCTGATCCGTCTGGGGCGGCTGCGCGTAGATCAAGACGCGATCAAGGGACGGGCACCGCACAAGCCGCTGCTGCTCCTCGCCGTTCTCGACCTGTTTGAGAATGGGCATCTGCGCGAGGCGACCCTGACCCGTTCTCCGGAACTCGTCGTGCGCTTCCAGAACCTCTGGCCCTTAGTCGCCGCCCGACGCGGCAACCGAGGCGATCTGCGCATGCCCTTCCACGCGCTCGCGACCGATCGCGTGTGGAAGGTCCTCGACGCCGAGGGCCGACCTTCCCGCGCACGCGAAACCAGTCAGATCGCCGTGCTTGAGCCCGATTTCGTCGCCTGCCTGAGCGATCCACACTTTCGCGCGGTCCTGCGACGTCAGCTGGTCTCCACTTACTTTCCGGCGGCCGAGCAGGTGGCGCTCTTCGCAGCGCTCGGCATCGATGACGCGCCGGCGAGGGAGTTCCTCCAGGCGGAGGAGGATCCGGCGGTCTACCGCGAGGCCCGGCAGCTGGGCCGCAGTGCGCGCTTCAAGATGGAGGTCGTCAGCGGCTACCGCTTCACCTGCGCACTTACGGGCTACCGGCTCACCACGGCCGAGCAATCGGGCATCGTCGAGGCCGCCCACATCCACGCCTTCAGCAGCAGCCGCAACAACGACCCCGGCAACGGGCTGGCCCTCACCCCGACGGCTCACGTGCTTTTCGACCTCGGGCTGTGGAGCATTTCCGAGGGGTTGCGTGTGATGGTGAAGCCGGCCGCGGCCTTTCAGGAGGAGAGCGTTCCCGGGGGGTTCTCGCTCCGCGCCCTCGCTGACCGTCCGATCACACTCGCTCCCCACACCACGCTTCGTCCGGATCCGGTCCGTCTGGCGTGGCACCGGGCCGAGCACGGTTTCGCCTAAGCCACGCCCGCATGCCGGAGTAGGGGTGTTTCATTTATGCCACCATCCGCATTTGCCGCGCCGGTCGAATCGGAGAATGGCTCTTCGTCGTCAGATCGTCCCTTCGTCCGGCGCGATAAAGCGCGTACGCCCCTCCGGTCGCGAGCACGCCCGGCTGCGTGCATCCGCTCCCTCCATCGCCCAGCGACTCCGCACCCACGTTTCTCCCCATCCGAACCGCCGCATGAGCAACACTTCCGATCACGCGCATCCCGAGCCTTCCAACGAGGAGACAGGGTCGATCTCCATTCATGGCCGGTGGGGTGCAGGCTGTCTGCCCGCATCCGCCACGCTCAGCCTGGCACAGTGGAACCGCATCCGCGACGGCAAGGTAGTCACGCGTTCCGTCTGGATCCACCACGCCGACCCGCGGCAGCGCGTAAGCTTCCGCTTCAACGATCCCGAGACCGGCGACCTCCGCGTCGAAGGCGACGATGGCAACGCGCTCTTCGTCGGTCAGCTGGAGCCGGCACACGTCGCCGGCGCCCCGTTTCCACCGCAGAATCCGGCCGCGACCGAATTCACCGTCTCGGATTCCGGCACCCTCGCAATGGTCGGGATCGAGTCGCCCACAACCCGGGCCGAGGCCTACGACATCAGCCCGGCTTCGATTGTCGACGCCGGAAGCCTCGCCGCCTACGCCGAGGGGTGTCAGCCGCTCACTTGGCTGCTGGAGGCAGCGCTTGACGAGGCCCGCGACGCGGCGGCAGAGGAAGCGGGCGAAGATGCCGACGCGTCCCTGGACAGCCTTGAGGAGTGGCTGGACTCTCTGTCCCCCGATCGGACTCGCGCACTGGTTCAGGAAGTGACGGCGTGGCTGAAGGAGTGCCCGGACTGGGTCCATGAGGATGACTACCTCCCCCGCTCGGCGACCGCCCAAGGCGCCGCACTCGAATTTTTCGAGGAGTGGAGTCGGGACGAACGGGAATCGGTCGGGGTGATCATCGTCGAAGGAGAACACCCCGGCAGCTCCTACTACGCGGCCGAGTTGATCCAACCCATCGATGCCGCCAACCTCGCCGCGTGGCGGGCGGGCCTCTCCGTATGGTTCGCGCGGGAGTGAGTCTGGCTATCTTGGAAAACGTGGCGAGCAACCCATCATGAACGACGATTCCGAATCCGAGGTCGAAGAATGCCCCATCTGCGCCCGCTGCAACCGGCCCGGAGAGGACGATACCTGTGAGCACTTCATCGGCGCAGTGTGGGACGGGGAATTGATGTGGGGGCAGTGGGAACGCCAGCCAGGCCACGACTTCCAGAACGCGCTGGCCGAGGTGCAGGAGCTCTGGCGAGAGGCTTCCCCCAAACGCCGTCGCGGGTGGGTTGCGCTCCTCGACTCGATCGCACTCCAACGCCGGCTACTCGATGACGAGGCCAGCGCGACCGAAGTCTTGGAGAACTGGGGCGACTGCGACGAAGGGCCGCCCGTCGAGACGGACGGAATGATGTCCGGCGCCGGTCATTCGCTGTATCACCGTGACGCGAAGATCCTGCAGTCATTGACGGAACGGCTGCGCCAACTCGGCGAACACCTGCGAAGCCGCTGACCCCGCGAGGTCAGCCGCCGTGACTACCAGACGAGGGGATCGTGTGAGGCCAGCCGAGGAGACATTAGACCGGATCGACGTGGTCTCACCGAGGCAAGAAGCGGTGCGGTCGACTGACGCCGGCCCGTACACGCTCCGTGCGCTGGAGCCTCTGCCTATCTTTAGGCGGGACCGTGTCGCTCAGCTCACCGGCGGCGACGATTCGGCAGGCCCGCCGCCCACGTAGTCACGGATGCAAAACGATCTGCCATGGAAACTTCGCCTACCCAAGACCACCAACCCAGCCTCCTGACCCCACGCTCGAAGGCGGTGCCGGGGATCCCGATCTTCACGCTCCGACTGGGAGCCTTATCCGGGCTTCGTCCGTCCGCGCCAGAGGTTGCGGCTATCGTCGCAGCGTACGCACCCTCGTTTTCGCTCACCCCCTGCGACGGCTACTTCCGAGGAGCCGCCGACCCGGGCTGGACGATCACCCTTGCCATGGACGATCACGCTTCGGTCGCGGGTCTTGCGGACGCTGTGAGAACGCAGTTCCGCCAAGACGGAGTGGGTATCGAAGCCTATGGACGCTACCTTCGCTGCCATGCGAATCTGCCCACGCGGGACCTGATCGCAGCCATGAACGAACTAGCGCGTGGCCTCGTCCTGACCCACGCGAGCGCCTGAGCCCCAGACCTCGGCTCAGGCCCGATCGCGTGCTCACTGACCGGAGGTTTGCAGGCCGCTGAACGAGCGAAGACCTGAACCGTCGGATCGCCTCCATCGTCCACTACTCCACGAGTTAGCCGCGTCGGGTTGACCCAGTTCTAAATCGAAGAGCCCACGCTCGTGGCCGCCTGTCCAACCGCGCATCGGTCCGACGAAAAACGACTCGTCTCCGAAGCTGCCTACCAGGCCTGAATCGTCGCCGCGGAAATCGGCTCAATGAGGGTGAGCAATCGCAGCGCGTGCTCACGGATCATTGCATGGTGAGCCTCGATGCTTTTGTCGCGCCACAGGGTGCCATCAGGAAGAGCGTAGACCCGCGAGGACGCGCGGCCGTGAGCTTCGATGAATCCGCGCCACGCCGCGTGCCCTGCCCTGAGCGCCGCCCGGGCCTCGGGAGTGAGGGCGGGTTGTTCATCCAGAAAGCGATGGATCCGGTCGATCTCGCTCAACCAGCGCATCACGTTTGAGTCGTAGTTTTCGGTTCTTTCGATGCTCGTTCCGGCAACCGAAAAGCCTCGGTCGAGGACGAGGTCGAGCGGATGCCGCGATCCAAAACCATCGTACACCACCAGCCTGATCCCACTCTGCGGCTCGATCAGCAGGCAGCCGTGCGCCGTCGCATAGGCCAAGATGAGCGGGGTGCCCTTCGACCACGCGCTCACCGCTTCCCACGTCGCTCGGTCCGGGTAAAGCACGTCGAGTCGAACTCCATCCTGAAGCTCGATTACGCTTGGGTCGCGGGTTTCAGCAAACAAGACCCGCTCCGTGACGAGCCACTCGTTATCGCGGTACACACGCGCCCACGTCGCGTGATCGCCACCCGACCCAGCACCACAGCCCGCCAACAGCAGAGTCAGAGCGAAGAGAGTGAATCGCATGGCCCGATCCCTAACCGCTCCCACCGCGGGGTCTAGCCGCATCGCTGCTCAGCTCCCGCCGATTGTGGCATCGACACATCCCAGAGCCGCTCGCCGAACCCTTCGAACCGTCGGCCCCTGCAAGCGCTCGATTCACTCGAGCCAGAGACGCCTTGTTTCTTCCCCGTCCAGCGCATGACGGAGTGCGTCCCCTACCCGTCGCCTGCGACCGCCAGACCCGCACCTGACGGCAGCGCCCGCGCCGACCCGAAAGGATACGTTGGACTCCTCCCCAACACCATCGCTCTCACCCTTATGCCACAACCCGTGAGCGGTCGGGCTTGCACCAGTGTCACTTTTCCAGCACGGTTTTTTCCATGCAAGCGCATCAAGAGTGGTTCCTGTTTCGGGCATCCCGCCCAGCACAGGACCTACCAACCGAGCTCGGGAAGAGCCACGGTGGTCACCGGACGACGGGTTGTCGTTCGGGATGTGGGGATAATCCCCAAAATGTCTTCCCCTTGATGCGCATGCAGGACCCCTGCTCGCATCATGTCCCAGCCCAAGCCTGAACTAGCCCTGCGCTACCGCGGTGGTGACAAGCACCACCTGTTCCTCAACCACGGCACGTGGTTCCTGCGTTACAGCGTCCGAGAAGCCCCATGGCTGAAGGCCGATCGCCGGATCTCCGTCTCCCTCGGCACCAAGGACCTTGAGGTCGCCAAGGATCGGCGCGACGCCGTCCTCGCCCACCTCAAGCTCAACGCCGCGATCAGCGACCATGCCGGGTTCTTCCCGGCCGAAGGGAGGGCCGCCTGATGAGCCGACGCGATTTCATCTTCACGTCGGAGTCCGTCTCCGAAGGCCATCCCGACAAGGTCGCCGACGGCATCTCCGACGCCCTGCTCGACGCGATCCTCGTCCGCGACCCGAAGGCCCACGTCGCGATTGAGACGCTGTGCAAAGACGATCTCGTGGTCGTCGCCGGCGAGGTCGCCAGCCACACGCCGCCCTCCGATGCCGAGGTCGAGCAGGTGGTCCGCGACACGATCCGCCGCATCGGCTACACCGATCCCGCCGCGTCGTTCAGCGCGGACCGCGTCCGGGTGATCGCCAAGATCGGCCGTCAATCCAGCGCCATCGCGCGGGGGATCGGGTACGGCCGCGACCAGGGCGCGGGCGACCAGGGGATGATGTTCGGTTTCGCCTGCCGCGAAACGGCGGAGCTCATGCCGTTGCCCATCGCCCTCGCCCATGCGCTGACTCGTGAACTCGCGTCAGCGCGCCACCGGCAGGAAGTCGACTGGCTCCGCCCCGACGCCAAGGCGCAAGTGACCGTGCACTACGCCGACGGCCGGCCGCAGGCCGTCACCGACGTGGTCGTCTCCACGCAGCACCGCCACGGTCAGGATCAGACCGAAATCCAGCGCTGGGTGAGCCACGTGCTACTCCCCCGCGCACTGGGTTCGTGGCACCACACCGGCATTCGGACCTTCATCAACCCGACGGGGGTCTTCGACACCGGCGGGCCCGAGGGGGACTGCGGCGTGACTGGGCGCAAAATCATCGTCGACACCTACGGGGGCTACGCGCGCCACGGCGGCGGGGCCTTCAGCGGCAAGGATGCGTCGAAAGTCGACCGCTCGGCCGCCTACTTCGCCCGTCATGTCGCACGCCAGATCGTCCTGCGCGGGCTCGCCACCACCGCGGAAATCCAGGTCGCGTACGCGATCGGCGTCGCCCGGCCGGTGTCCATCACGGTCGATACGCGTGGCACCGGGGATGACGACCTCGCAGCCAGCTACGCGGCGCAGTTCGACTTCCGCCCGGGCGCGATCATCGAACAACTCGGCCTGCTGCGTCCACTCTACTCCGGCACGACGAACTACGGGCACTTCGGCAAGCCCAGCCTGCCGTGGGAAACCTGAGGACCACGCGATGAGCAAACGCACCTCCTTCCTCCGCGGCCTTGGCGTCTTCGGCTACGACTCCGTCGAGCCGGTCGTCCTCGCCGCTCTCGTCTCCGGCGATCCGCTGCTGCTGATCGGCCGTCATGGCACCGGCAAAACGTTTCTCCTCAACTCCCTCTCGGAGGCGCTCGGGCTCGAGCACCGCCACTACAACGCCAGCCTCGTCGCGTTTGACGATCTCGTCGGCTTCCCCTTCCCCGACAAAGAAGGGTTGTCGATCCGCTACATCGAAACCCCGGCAACCATCTGGGGAGCGGAGTCCGTGCTGATTGATGAGCTCAATCGCTGCAAGCCGGAGCACCAAAACCGTTTCTTTTCACTGGTGCATGAGCGCCGCATCCAGGGCCTGCCGCTGACCAAACTGCGCTTCCGCTGGGCCGCGATGAACCCCGCCGGCGAGGAGAACGGCTACCTGGGGGCCGAACCTCTCGATCCGGCTCTCGCCGACCGCTTCGCTTTCCTGATCACGGTCGCGGATTGGAAAGACTTCTCGCCCGAGGAGCAGGCCGCCGTGACGGACCCGCGCGGCGACGGGCTCATCTCGCGCGACGGCGGCGGGCTCCGCGCCTTTCTGGAGGAACGCGGCGCCCGGTTCGCGGATCTGCTGAAGGAACCTCCGGCCCACGCGCTGCGCTACGCCGCCTCGCTTTCCAGCACCCTCGGAGAGGCCGGGGTGCGGCTCTCGCCCCGCCGCACCCGGCAGCTCGCACGCAACCTACTCGCCACGCTCGCCGTCGCGGACCTGCCGGTCGAACGGCTCTTCCGCCTCGTCGTGCGCTGCAGCGTGCCGCAGCTCGCGACCGGTGAGCCCGTTTCTCGGGAAACGCTCGATGCCGCACACAGCCTCGCGTGGAGCACCGTTTCCCTCGACGGCACCGAGAAGTGGCTCCACCAGTTCGCGCTGGAGTCCAGCCTCGCAGCCAAGGCCGAGCTCCTGCTCACCCAGGCCCCGGATCCCGACACCGCGACGCTGGCGATTTCGCAGCTGATCGCCAGCGAGCCTCCCGAGCGCGCCGCCGCCTTCGCACTCGCCGTTCACCCGTTCCTGATTGACCACGGCGCGAATCGCGTGACCGCGACCGGCATCAGCGACCTCGGGCGGGTGTTTGAGGACGCCGGGCACATCGATGTTGCGATCGCCTGGTGGGATCCCAAGCAGCCCTCGAAGGCCGACCGGACGCGGTCACCGGCCACGGTCCTCGGCTACGCGGACGCCGCGAATGCCCTCGCCAAGCTATCGAAGCGCCGCCGAGCCCTCACGCTGCAGTTTCTCGATCGCGTCGTGATGCTGCACAAGAAACTCCCCGCGAACTGGGCCGAACTCCTCGCGCAGTTCGACGCCTGCCTCACCACCGTCCGCAAACTGGAAGCGTCGACCAAGGAAACCCATGGGACCCCCGCCGCCTAACTGCGAGCAGCGGCTGGACCGCTCTCTCTTTATCCGGACAGCCGGGCTCTTCCACGGCAGGATCACGGTCGCGTTCGCGGAGGCGGGCTTCCCCTCGCGTGTCGCACGCGCCCAGCATCTCCTTGCCGCCGCCGGCTATCCCTCGGCTGACCACGGTCGGCGCGCCCTCCCCTTGCCGCAAGGAGGGTGGCACTGCCGGACGCTCAAAGCGAGCGCCGCAGAGGGCGCCGACATACTGCGGGGACTGGACGGCGACGAGCCGGAGGCCAGCCCCGAGCTTCTGCCCTCATCGGTGACCGGTCTGATCTCCCGGCCCGATAGCCCGACCGAAACGGCTCACGCCCGCCCTTTCGAACTCACGTCCGACACCGCGTCGCCCAGCGAGGATCTTCGCGCCCTGACTGCCGCCCTGATCCTCGGCATGTGCGCTCCAGGATACTTCTCCCCGGAGCGACCGGTCGTGTGGAGTGAGGCCCGTCTTGCCCGAAAAGTCATGCTCCTGCAACGCGCGCGCACCCTCGACCCATGAACATCGATCGCCACGGAGTGGAATGCCTGATCGCCGAGTTGATCGACGAAAACGCCCTGGCCTGCCGAGCCTTTCTCTCCATCGCGCGCACGGAGTTTACGTCCAGCGTGCCGACTGCCTCGGTCTCCCTCGGGGAGCATCCGGTGCTGCGCATCAATCTCGACTTCGTGCAGCGGCACTGCGCCACCGAGAGCCATGTCAAGGCCCTGCTCATCCATGAATTTCTGCATGTGCTCCTGCGTCACACGCTGGAAATCCGCCGCATGAGCCCGGCCATGAACATCGCGCTGGACGCGGTGATCAATGCGATGATCCACCGGAAGCTCGGCGAGGCCTGCAGTAGCTTCATGAGCACCTACTACGCGCGCGGCCGGGGTCCCACGCTTCTGCTCCGGCCCCCGAACCAGGAAGAGATGTGGTTCCCGCACGGATCGCGGCGGACCGCGCTGGAGGCGACCGATCCCGATCTGCTGCAACAGTACGATTGGTTGGATATCGGGGGATGGTCGCTCTGGCACGCCCTCTACCGGGGAAACGCGGTCCACGACGACGTCAGGGAATTCCTCAAGGCCAAGGACGTCCGCAGCCTTGAGGACATGCTCTCGGGCGTCGGCTCGCCTCTCCCCGTGCTGCTCGGAAATCATGACGGCTCCGACCTCGATCCGGACGACCTCCCCTCGGACCTTCTCCGGCGTCTCCGGCAAAGCGCCCAGGAGCTCGCCGCCGCCGGAATGCTCCCCGGCAGTGGCGTCACCAAGCCCGGTCAGATCGCCGTGCCGGCCGCTCAGGACCCGCAGGTCGCCGCATGGGAGGCCCAGACCGTGAAGTTGCTTCGCCGCATGGTGAGCTTCGACCCCTCCCGCCGGGTCACGGAGCCGGTACCGGTGACGTCACACCTCCCGGTGTTGCACGGCGGCGACCGTCGTGGCGTCCTGCGCAGTCTGTGGAGCCCGATTCTCAGCGAGAACGAATGGCCCGGCTGGCGGGCGAAACCACGGGGATCCGTCGCCGTCTACCTCGACGTGAGCGGCTCGATGCATGCGGAACTCGAGCGCCTCGTGCAACTCCTCCACCGGTTTGAGCGCTACCTGCGTCGTCCCTTTTATGCCTTCGCCAACACCGTAGAGCCAGCGCGGATCAGCGAGGGCCGGTTGATCACCGCCTCGACCGGCGGGACCAGCTTACAGTGCGTGCTTGAGCACGTGCGCAAGACTCGACCCCAGAAAGCCCTGATCATCACCGATGGCTTCGTCGAAAAACTAAACGCCGGCGACGCGGCTGTCAGCGGGGTGAGTCTCCACTTCCTGCTCTCCGCGAAGGGTACCGATAGCGTGATCCGCGCCTATGGCCACCCGATCAGCCGCCTTGCCGTCCTGCCCTCACACGAGAAAAGCGACGTCTGATCCCGCTCGGATCATGTCGGCCTCTTCAGTCCGAAAAGATGCCACCACCGCCACCACATCGGACGGTAATCTCCCATGGAAAATCGACGCTACGATGAGGAATCAACGGATCAACCGCTGACGCGAACGGACGACATCGGCCAAGGCGCGAGGGCCCATGGTCTGCGACCGCTAGCCGTGAGGAATCTGCGTCGGGACCCCCGCCGACAAGGGATCAGCGCGAAGAGCACCAAAAACGTTCAAGCGCTGAGCCTCCTTGGTGGGCCCACTGGGATTCGAACCCAGAACCAAAGGATTATGAGTCCTCTGCTCTAACCGTTGAGCTATAGGCCCGGCCGGGATGCCCCGAGGCGCTCGTAAGCTGCTTGGGCCGGCCAGATGGCTCAACTGCAAAGCAACGCTTGGCGGTCCGGAGACTCGGCGCTAGCGTCGCCCCATGCACGGTTCTCCACGCCCAGACCCCCTCCCGTCGTCTGGGGACGACCGGTCCGGCGGCGGGAGAGATGGCATGGTCGAGGGCTCGCCTCGATCGGACGTCGGGCTACCGGCGGCGCGCGCAGAGCGCCCTGAGACGTTGCTCCGCGGTCGGCAGGGTCCTCTCTCTGCACCCACCCTTCCGCTCGTCCTGTACGATGGCGCGTGCGGGCTCTGCAGCCGGAGTGTCCAAGCCATTCTCCGGCGGGACCACGCCGGACACTTCCACTTTACGGCTCTGCAATCGCCGCTTGGCCAGCGACTCCTGGCCGAAGCGGAGCTGCCGACCCGCAATTTCGACACGCTCATCCTCATCGACGCGAAGGGTGCGGTGCGGCTGCGCTCCGACGCAGTGCTCGGAATCCTCACGGCCTTGCCGCGGTGGCGCTGGACCGTGGTCGGGTGGGCGATCCCGCGCGTTCTTCGGGACGCCGCCTACGCTTGGATCGCGAGGCGACGGCACCGGTTGTTTCCTCGACCATCGGCATGCGAGACGCTTCGGCCGGAATGGCGCAGTCGGTTCCTTGAGTGAGCCGGCGACGCGGGGCCCGCTGAAGCTCCATCCGAGATACGCCCGCGCCCTCAGACTCAGGCATGAACGGGCGATCGCATCCCGGACGTCCGGCTTGCCTCGATCCTATCGCCCCGACGGTGCGCCTCGGAAAAAGTAAACCCCGCCTGCGTTGCCGGAGAACCGGCCCACGGGCGGGGTTTACGCGCTGAGAAACGAGCGGATGCTTACGGTACTTCGTAGACCTCGACGAGGCTGACGCCGGTCGCGCCACCTACCCCTGACACTTGGGCGGTGTAACTGCCCGGGGGCAGGGTCAGCAATACCGCCGCATCCTTACTCCCAGCCGGGAGCGCAAAGGCACCGGACTTGACGGAACTCTCCCGCAGTAAGGCGAGGTTATTGCCCGACTCCCAGTTGTCGTTCTCGCGGATCACGGTCGATCCCTGGAAGACGCGGAGGAAAGGATCGGTCAAGGTACCCGATACACCCAGATTACCGAGGGCGGGGCCGGCAGCGCGGATCAGCACCTTCTTGGAAGACGTGCCATTGACCACGAAGCCCACCACCAACGCGCGATCGCCGGTGCCGACATCGCCACGCGTGGAGAGGTTCAGCACCTTCTGGGCGGTGAACGGCTCCGGTACGTCGAGGTCGAAGACCTCGACCAACGCCACGCCCGTGCCCGCGCTCACTCCCGAAACCACCGCGGTGTAGATGCCGGGGTTCAGGGTGACCACGAGAGCGGAATCGAGACTACCGGCCGGCAGTGGGAAGGCGCCGACCTGCGTCGCCGCGGCCTGCGCCTCGGAGTTGTTACCCCAATCGTCGTTCTGATTGATGACCGACTGCCCACGGTAGAGCTGTAGGTTCGGATTGGCGAGAACCCCGGTGACCCCGAGGCTGGCAAGACTCGGACCCACGGCGCGCAGAAGCATGCGCTTGGGCTGATCGCCCGTGACGACGAAGCCGGCCACGAGGACCCGCTCGCCGGTTCCGACCAGCCCACGGGTCGAGACATTGCGCAGCACACCGTCACTCAACGAACTGCCACTGGACGCCGCGCCGGTAAACGCACCGGCGAGAGGCCCACCGGTGATGGTACCCGAAATGAAGCGGCTCGCCGGCTGGATCGTGCCGGAGACGCGGGCTCCGGAAGCGAGGTTGAAGGCGAACGCGCCCGAAGCGCTGACGCCACCCGAACCCGCGTCGCGCGCCGTGCCGTCCGCCACATGCAGCGAGAGCGTACCATCGGCACCGACGATGCCAACCACACTACTCGAGGCGCGACCCGTCAGGTTTCCGTCATAAAGACCCGAAGGAGCCGCCGTGGTGCTGGTCCCAAACGTCAGCGGCGAGATGAACGACACCCGGCCACCATCGAAGGTCCCGGTCGCTCCCGTGTCAGAGAAGCGGCCGCTGATCTGCGTGACACCACTGCTGTCGATCAGGCTGAAGCCATTGCCGGAGTCGACGGTGATACCCTGGTAGAAGTAGAACTTCGGCGTGGGGCCGCTCGTCTGGGCGATCGCGACTGCTGTCTGGCCACCCGAATTGATCAGCGTGATGCGACCGGACTCGGTACCGGCAGAGAAGTTGCCCGAGTAGATCGTATCTCCGCCCATCGACGACGTGTTGGTCGTGACCAGCACCGAGGTAGCGGCCGAAATGGTCTGCTGACCGCTGTTGTCCCTGGCCATAGCCGTGATCCGGAACACGCCCGGGGAAGCCGGGACGAAGGTGATGGTGTAGGGAGCAGCCGTGGAACCTCCGATCGGCGAGCCGTTCGCGAAGAACTGCACATCGGAAATCGTGCCATCCACATCGGAGGCACTCGCCGAGACCGTGAAACCGCGTCCCAAAGGTGAGGCCGAGCCGCTGGTCGGCGACGTCATGGTTACCTTCGGAGGAGAACCGGGTTTGACCACGATCTGTGCCACCTGAGACACCGTGGTACGGTTCTCTGCCCGCAATACCGCGTGAATGTCATACATGCCCGCGCGGGTGATACCGAGGTTCGTCGTGAACGGTTCGGCGCTCACGGTGGTGAAGATCGAGCCATTGACGTAATAGTCGATGACCGGAATCGGGCGATTACCGGCGTTGTGCGAGGCGGCGAAGACGATCTGACCGCCTGCCGTGTAGGTCGCACCGGTCAACGGGCTGGCCAACCTGACCTCCAGTGACGCGGCCGTGTTGGACGGGATGGTGCGAATCGCCAGCGGGGCAGCGCTGGTCACGTTACCCGAGTTATCCGTCACCACGACCGTCGCGATCACGTTGCTGAGCGTGTCGAGCGACGTCACCGTGTAGAACGGCGCTGCGTTCACCGAGGCGATGCGGCGACCGTTGATGAAGAAGCTCGCGTTGGTCACGGTGCCGCCCTCGTCGACGACTCCGGCGGAGAGGATCAGCTTCGAGCCGTAAGCAACGTCGACCGGCTTCAGCAAGTCGGCATCCGTCGGCGGGTTGCTGACTCCACGCGTCGGATTATTGAACGCAAGGCTGGCAACGGGCACATTGCCGACGGCCGCCCGGACCGTCACCGTCGCCACCGCCGAAGCGACGCGATTGCCGGCGTTGTCCGTGGCCGTGGCCGTGACCGAGTAGACACCGGGGGCGGAGGGAACCCAGGCGACGACGTATGGAAACGTGGAGACCCTTCCGATGGCTTCGCCACTGACCGAGAAATCCACCGCCGTGATCGTGCCGTCACTGTCGACCGCGGTTGCTGCCAAGGCCACCGGGGCACCGACGGTGCCGAGGGCGCCATCGACTGGCGAGACCAAGGCGACCTGCGGCAAGCCAGCGCTCGGAGCGACCACGTCAACGGACACGGTGGAGGAGGCCACGTTACCGTCGTTGTCCAGGGCCTTCACGACGAGCGCATAGGCACCAAGACTGGTCGGCGTCCATGTGGTCGAGTACGGGAACGTCGAGTCGGAACCCACGCTCTGCCCGTTGGCAAAGAACTGGACCGACAGGATATTGCCGTCGGGATCGTTGGCGGAGGCGCCGAGGGCGATCGTGTCGCCAGCGCGAATCCGGGTACCCGCGTCTGGCGCGGTCAGCGAGACCGTGGGGGTGAGCCCGATGCTGCTGCCGCCGCCGCCGCCTGAGCCGGTGACCGTCACATTGACGGTCCGGGAGATGGTGGTGATGCCGAAGTTGTCGGTCGCGAGGGCGGTGAGGAACGTGAACGTCCCGTCGCGCTTCTGGACCGGGGTCCACGCCACGCTGTAGGGTGCGGTGGCGTCATCGCCGATCAGCACGCCATCGGCGAAGAACTGGACGGACGTGACCGTGCCATCGGAGTCGCTCGCATTGGCCGTGAGCGTGACCGGGGCGCCGGCGGAGAACGTCGCGCCATCGGCCGGCGACGTGACGATCACGGTCGGAGGAGCCGAAATCACCACCCGATTGGATGAGGAGGCGACGACATTGTTCTTATCGTCAAATGCGAGGGCGGCGATGCGGTAGGTACCCGTGGCCTGGGGCTGCCAGAGGAAGCCGTACGGGAACTGCTGGTCGACGTTCACGAGCACGCCATCGACGTAGATCTCCACCTTGGAAACCAGACCATCGGCATCGTTCGCGATCACGCTGATCGGAATCGCGGCGGAGGCGCTCTGGGAGTAGTCGGGGATTCGCAACGCCGTGTCGTTGGCCGGGCTAGCGACAGACACGGTGGGCAGCAGCCCAATCGGGGCCACGCTATTGATCTGCACCGGTGCGCTTGTCGGCAGGACATTGCCGTTGTTATCCGTCGCGACCGCGGTGATCTCGTGCGTGGTCGGGGAAGCCGGCGGCGTGTAGAGGATCGAGTAAGGAGCGGTCTCGTCGACGCCTTGGCTGACGCCATCGACGAAGAACTCGATCTGTCGAACAAAACCGGACGCGGGCGTGGCGTCGGCCTTGATGACCACGGAGGATCCGATGGGCACCAGCGTGTTAGGGAGCGGGTTAGACACCACAGTGCCGGTGGCGAAGTACCGCACGGCCAGAGACGAAGCGCGGTTACCCACCGCGTCAGTCGAGGAGGCCGTGATGAAGTACACGCCTGGCTGTGGCGGCGTCCACTGAGCGACCGCCGACGGCAGCAATCCGGGCACGAGCGCGGTCGCGTGATTGATCAGCAGCGTGACGGGAGCGCCGTTCACGAAGAACTGGGTATTGTAGAGACTGGCGGTACCGGTGACCCGGGCCTGCATCTGGACGGGGCTGCCGGCGGGGCCACTGGCCTCGTTACCGGGCAGCACCACGTCCACAGTAAGGACCTGGGCTCGGGCCGCCGAGGCCGCGGCTAGCAGTAGCCAGCAGCCAAGGAGAGCGCGAAAAAGAGATTTCATGGTCGCATCGGTTAGGGATGGAGTGAGCGGAGGGAGGGTCCTCTCGTACTCACGGCTTGGACGTGGACTTGGAGCCGGTCTGCGTCTCCGGAGCTGCCGGAGCGAAAGGATCGGAACCGTCGCGGTAGCCGGGCAGTTCGTCCTTGCGCAGGCCGCTGGAGCGGACCGCACGGGGATCGAAGACGTCGCCGACGGCGGCACCGTCGGCCGAGACGGTCTTCGCGGTGATGAAGATCAGCAGGTTGGTCGACTGCTTGTCGTGATTGTTCGACCGGAAGGCGCGGCCCAGCACCGGGATGTTACCCAGCACGGGGACCTTGTTGGCGCCGGTCTCGGTGCGAGACGTGATCAGGCCGCCCAGGCCCATCGTGTGCCCGTCCTTGAGCGAGACCTGCGTCTTGGCCTTACGGGTCGCGATGATCGGGATGGAAGCGCCGCCGGCACCGCCGAACGTCGTCTCGCCATTGCGCTGGCTGACCTCGGGCTCGACGCTCATGCGGATGAAGCCCTGACCGTTGACCTGCGGAGTGACTTTCAGGATGATACCGATCGGACGGTACTGGAAGCCGGAGACCTCGAACGTGCCACGCTCCTGATTATAGGTGTAGTTCGGGATCGGATACTCTTCGCCGACGTTGATCGATGACTCGGTATTGTTCAGCGTCACGACCGTCGGGTTGGAAACGATCTTGATGTCGGTCAGAGTGCTCAGCGCACTCAGTACCACGTTGAACTGAGCCGCATTGAACACCGCGGAACTCACGCGACCCGTGGCGCCACCATTGGTCAGGGTCTGGAAGGCATCCATCGCCCCGGTGACGGCACTGCTCGATTCCCCGAACGAACTGTTCTCGCCGCTGGTGTCGAGCGATGAACTGCTGCCGGTATTGGAACGGCTGCTGACGGCTCCGTTCACCGACGAGGCGTTGCCATCGTTAGAGGCAGAGGTGGCGCTTTCGGAACTGGAGGCGGAGGCCGAGCCGGAGCTGCGGCTATTCTCCGAACCGGAGCGAGACTCCGAACCCGTGGCATAGCCGCCATCGCGGGAGCGATTCACCGTCTGAGTGAACGGCCCACCACCCACCTGGAAGCCAGCGAGGGAGTCCCACTTGACACCGAGGTTCTTCACATCGCGATCCGTGACCTCAATGAACTTGGACTCGATCATGACCTGTTCGGTGGCCCGGTCCAGGCGATCGATGATCGTGCGGACCCGCTGCATGCGCGTCGGACGCTCGGAAATGACCAGGGCATTGGAGCGGGCGTCGACGATCAGGCGCCCACCGGCGGCGGTGTCGATGAGGGGCTCGATGGACTTCCGGATATCCTCGGCCTTGGCGTAGTTGATCACATAGACGTCGGTACTCACCGGCTCGAGATTGAGCGAATCGGTGGTGACGATCTTGATGATGTTGCCGTCCTCGATGAAGGTGTAGCCGGCGGGACTCAGGGTGACCTGGAAAATCTGCCGCCAAGTGACGTCACGGAGCTTGATGGACGTTTTGCCTTGGAGCGTATCGGGGACCACGAGGTTCAACTCGAACAAGTCCGCGACGTTGCGCAGGATCGTGCGGATTTCCTCGTCCGGGAAATCAACCGACAGCGTGTCCTTGGCCTTGACGGAAAGCGTGATAGGCGCCTCATCGGCGAGGATGACCTCCGCAGTGGCAGGAGCAGGGGCGGGTTCCGGGGTTTGTTCGGGCTGTGCCGTCGCCGGAGCCTGCGCGCGAAGCATCGGCAGGGTGGCAGCGACCAGCAGCGCGAGGAGCAGCGAGCGGGTTCTCATGGTTTGGTTCCTGTTTTGATGGGACGGGTAAGTTCCTCTCCGTTCATGCGGAGGGTGAAAGTATCGCGGGTGATGGCCGTGATCGTAACGGTGTAGGGGCGCCCCTCGAACGTGGCGGACAGGGAGTCGCCAACGCGCACGCGCCGGCCGCGGATGAGGAGCGTCGGTTGACCTCCCAGCAGCACGACTCCGGACGGCTGGATGGCGTTCGCGACGGAGGTGAAAGCATTACGCTGGGGGCGGGACTGGGTCGCGAGGCCGGCCCGGCGGGCATTTTCCGCGGCCTCGGAGGCCAGGCGCTGCTCATCGGGATCCGGGGCGTCCCAGCCAGCAGGGCTGAACGGATTGACGGATTTGGCTGGCAGACGGGGAATCTCGGGCGTGGCAGCGAGGCGCGCGGCCAGTTCAACCGTTGTCGTCCGCCGCGCCGGAGGCGTGAGATCGGAATTGGATTTACGCTGCGCCCATGCGGAGGAACACAGCCCCGCGAGCAGAACCGAGACGATGACGACCCGACCGCGACGGGCGTTACGCGAAGGCGAAGAGGGGGTGAACGCGTGCATGGTCAGGGTTGGCCGAGCAGCTCGATCGCGAGGGTCAGCGTGACCATCGGGTCGTTGATATCATTGGACTCGCGCGTCAGCGTCGCACTGGAGACCCGGCAGAACGGAGCGCTATTTTCCAAACGTCGCAGGTAACTCAGCAACTGGCCGTAGTTGCCCTCGACGATCAGGTTATAGGGGACCGCGACGTAGGTCGTGCTTCCCTTGACGGCCGGGACTGGGGGAAGCTGCTTGAGGTCCTTGTAGCGCGTTCCGGTCTCGGACTCGATCCGGTAGAAGAACTGCTGGTTGTTCGCCAGCTCGGCGGGCCGGATCAATCGGGCGGAGACCGCCGCGTTGGCCGCGACCAAGGCGGCCCGCTGGTCAGCCAGCTGGGCGGAGTTGACCACGTTAAGCTTGAGGCGGTTTCCGACCGTGGTGCGCTCTTCCAGCACCGCAGTCGCGGCCGGAAGTCCATCCTGACGGTACAAACGCGAGAGCCCGAGACCCAGCGACAGGGCCACCGAGACAACAATGATCGGGTACTTCTTGATTCCCGCGACGAGATCTTCGGTCTTGAGACTCATTTGGCGGCGGGCGCCGGAGCGCTCTTGAACTTGAGGAACAACTCAAACGTCATGCGCCCGCTCTGCGGGTCTCGCGCAAGGGACGTTTGTGCAATGCTATCGAACAAACCCTCAAACACACGGTCACGACGCAATTGCTCGACGTAAGCCCCGACCTCGCCGCTCGCGCGGTCACCCGCGCCCCGCACCATGCCGCGGATAATGACCCCTGTATCGCGGTAGGACACACTGCGCAACGCGATGCGGTTCGGCAGCGTCCGACCGACTTCCAGCATGAGGTCCGACATCGCCACCGGTCTCCGCAGGAAAGTCTCCAGATCGAGGATCTTCTTTTCCTCTTCCTGGAACTGCTTGAAGAGCGTCACCGCCTGGCGGCTGAGCTTTTGGTCGCGCTCAATCTGCGCTTCCAAATCGGCAATCTGCCGGTTCACCGTCAGTAACGCATACTCCTGATAAACAACAAAGAGAAGCAGACTCAGCGCCACAACCACCGCCAGGCCGTTGATGAAAAAGACCGTGCGAACCGGCTTCGTGTCGGGCAACCGCTGGAAGTTGCGGAAGTTCGGGTGCCACGCCGGCACCAAGGGTGCACGAGACTTCTCAGGCTTTCGTTTGGGAAGCGTGGGCATCGTAGTTTACCATCAGGCTAAGTACCCCAAGCCAGCGCGGGTCGGCGGCATAGGCGTGGACCGAGTCAGAAAGCGTCACCTCGCGTGCGCTCAGCCACGTCACCATGTCGGGCTGGAGCATCTTGATCCCCAACTCGTTCGCGACGACATCGGCGATCCAAGCGAGCTTTGGCGGGAACTGGATACAGACCATTTGGCCGATCGTCAGCCCGGTCTGCACCTCGTAAAAACCGATCGACGACTGCAGTTCACGGATCAGGCGCTGGATTAGCTGAGCGCCCATCCCCGTAAAATCGAAGGTATTGGAGAAGAAAAGTCGCTTGGCCGAATCCTCGTCCTTCAACCCGAGTTCCTTCTGTACCACCGGAATCATCGAGGAGAGCCCCATCGGGAATGGGCGCGATGCCTCGATGCCGGCGGGCGACAGAATGAAGGAGTGGGTGCTATCGAAACCCAACTCGAGGACGAGCGTGGGAACCTTCGAACGCGTGAAGGAAATGTAGTCTGCCAGCGCCCCAAGGCAGGAGACGGAGGTCATTTCCAAGCGATCCGGATAAATCCCCTGGGCGAGCAACGCATCCTGAAAGGCCACGATCTCGTCGGACGGGATGCCGCACAGCACCACGTCCTTGGTCGTGGCGTTCGGCGCATCGTACTCCCCACCGTCATTCGGACGAAGCGCCGCCGCCGTAAATTTATCCGGCTCGATGCGAAACTGCGTCTGCAGCACCTCGTCGAGGTAACCGACCTCCTTGACGCGCTTCAGATCCACGGTCGCCCGGCGCACAAAACGCTTCTCAGAGTGCATCCCCACCGTCGCGTGGACATAGCCCGACCGGGAGCGCTTGGGCTGCAATTGCTTCAGCACCTCCGCAAGGCCGGCGGTATTGTCCTTCGCCACCTCACGCATCTCCTCCACCACGAAGGGCGGTTTGGGCGCGCTCGTCCGCGCAACGAAAACGCCGTTTTCGTTGTAATCGACGAAGAAGCCTTTGGCCTTTTGGGAGAAGAGCATGAAGAAGGCGCCGGACCCCTATTCGGCACGGGCAACCCGAAGGTTAGGCTCCGTTTTCATCCCCCTCGCTCCACGAAGGACTCACATCCCGCCTGAGGATACCCCCCCAGCCCGACCCAGAAACGCCTTCTGCGATCGACTTAAAGCGAATTAATAAATTAACTTATTGATTGATAAGGCTTTATATGAAAAGCATCGCAATTACATTAATTCGCGAAAACACAGCGTTCTCCGCGCTGTGAAAAAAACGAAAAACCCGCCGCGATAAAGCGGCGGGTTCGAAAAAAAAGGGCCACGAGGACGCCGCAAAGGCGGTCCGCCGTGTTTACTTCTGCCAAGTGCGCTTCTTATGACGATTCGACTTCAAGCGCTTCCTGCGCTTGTGCTTGTTCATCTTCAGACGACGCTTCTTCTTCAGGTTGCCCATGGTGTGAGAATTGGAACGTCAAGAGGTGCCGTGCCGCGCCTCCGCTGTAAAGCTCATTTTCCCAAGGGCCTGAATCAGCCCACCGGAACCCACTCGCGAATCCGGGTGAAAACAAGCCCGCAATGGACGTCCTTTTCCGCCAATCCCGTGAGTTTCGCGACGACCCGGCGGTAGAGTCTCAACTGCTCAGCATAGCGCTCCGCCGCCCGAACCGCGCCGGCGCGATCCCCCACCCGGTCGGTCTTGAAGTCCCACACCCACGCCCGCCGCGCCACCCCACCCGGCTCCCGCACGATGACCACTCGGTCGCAAATTCCGGTGATCCAGTGGCCATCGAGCACCACTTCGAAGGCACGCTCGCGCCATAACTCCGACTCACCGACGCCTTCGGACGGTCGGGCAAAGACCTGCTCCAGAGCCGACGCCTCGAGGCACGCCTGCGCCTCCGCCCGTACCGCCGCATCCGCCTGCGCCCAAAGTTCCGACGCCACCACACCGTCACCGGGGCGCCGCCACGCGATTTCCGCGAGCAAGGCATGGACGGCCGTTCCCCACTCCGCCCCTGCCGTCGCCGACAGCGCGAACACCTGCGCTCCGTTCAACACACTGCGCTCCGTACCCGAGGGCGTCCGCGCCGGCAAACGCGCCGGGGCCGGCGGCGCTTCCACTTTCACCACGAGATCGCTCGGGATCGCGGACGGCTCAGGCCGCAGCGCTTCATACCAGCAGGCATCCCCCTCAGTATAACCTTCACCCAAGGTCTCCCGTAGTAACCTAGGAAAACTTCGGCTCTGGGACCCGTCCGCCACCGGCTCCGTCACAAGGTACATAGCCCGCTTGGCCCGGGTCATCGCCACATACAGTTTACAGAGGGCCTCATAGGCCGACTGCGCATCCGCTTCCTCCTTGTACTGCGTCAGCACGGGATCGCGGTCAGCAAAAACCTTGTTCGGCACCTCCAGGATCCACGATACGCTGCGGTCCGGAGCCTTCTTCACCGCCAACGACGCGCGCCGCGCACCAAAGCCGCCTTCCAAATCGGGAAGAATCACCAGGTCAAAGCCCAAGCCCTTCGCCTTGTGAATCGTCAGGACCCGCACCACCGCCGCGGTATCCGCATCCCGCACTTTATAGCGGGCGGCATACTGGAGGAACTCGACCACATCCCGACTCGCCAATTCATCAAAGTCTCGCGCCGCTTCCACCAGCTGCCTCCCCCGCAGTCGGCTGAACGCGTCCGCTGGGTCGAGTCGCGCCGCCAACGCCTCAATCCAATGTTCCAACGTCGCCGCGAAGCCGTGGGCATGAATCTCCCGCAGCAGTCGCCGCGTGAGCGTTTCAGGGGTGGTGACACCTTGCTCCGCCAGCACCGCCCCCAACGGGGTCATGCAGACGTGCCCCCACGCCAGGGTGTCACCGGGGTGCGCCGCTGCCCGCAACATCGCGAGGAGGACCGACGTGAAGGGATTGTCCGTACACACCGTCAGATCGCTTTCCGCAACCGCCGGCAACCCGCCCTGCCGGCGCAGATAATCCGCTAAGGCACTGCCCGTATCGTTCTTCTCGACCAGTACCGCCACACTCAGCCCACGACCCAGCGCGTCCGTCTCCTGCAAGATTCGGAGGGTCTCAGCGAAACGCCCCTCCTGGTCTTCCGCCAGACGCCACTCCACCACGCCCTTCAGGGAGGGTCGTGCCGACGTGTGCGTACGCCACTCTTGCGACCAGGTGGTCACCGCCCCGCCCGACATGACCTGACTCAACGCGCCATGGTCGCTGAAAACGCGGTTCACCGCTGCAATCACCGCCGGACCCGATCGCCAGGAGGCGTTGAGTTCCTGCTCCACGATCGCCGCCGGATTCGTCTGGTTATAGTGCTGGAGGATCTCGCGGAACAGGCGCGAGTCTCCCTCTCGCCACGCATAAATCGCCTGCTTCACGTCCCCGACGTAGAAGAACGATCGCGCCCCTTCGGGATCCTGAACCACTTCATCGATCAGGTTCCGCAGCACCGTCCACTGGCCGTGACTGGTGTCCTGAAATTCATCGAGCAGCCAGTGATCAAACTGCGCATCCAGCCGCCAATCAATCGCCAGCCTACGCTCGCCGGCGTCACTCTCCGCCGCGCTCAGGCCCGACTCCAGCAAGGGCCCGCCGGCATCCGGACGCAGGAGCCGCTCGACGTCCGCGAAGGTCATGCGACCGTTGCGCCGCACCGCTTCGTGGTAGCGCTGCTCGTAGGTGCGGAGCAGGGCGAAAAGCCCCTTCGTGGTCTCAAGGCGCCGCTTGAATTCGGCGCCGATCATGGCCTCCGCGAATGCCACCAACGCCGCCGCAAACGCGGGGTCCGGAGAGAACCGGACCCGGTCGATCGTGATCTGCCCACGACCCGCCCTCAGCTCTTCCAGCTGAGCGACCACTTTTTCGAGCAGGTCGTTCAGAGGCCGGGAAAGCGGGGCGCCAGGACGCCAGTCCGTCGCATCGGCGATGACGGTCTCCAAGCGAGTCCGTTGCCCGTCGCGCAGGGATGCCGTCCCATCCACCTGCCGCCGGAGCGCGGTCAGCGCGTCCGCGAGGGAAAGCGTAGCCTGCAAGGGACCGAAGCCAGCGGGCCAGATGCGCCCGGGATTTCCCCACACGTCGACCTGCGGAGCAGCGAGGTAGATGCCGGCGTAGTCGTTGAGGTAGGTCTCCAGACGGTCGGCTAAGCCCTTCTCTTCCAGTCCGAAGGTGGCACGCTTGAAGGCCTCGATGAATTCACGCTGCGCTTCATCCGGCTCGCCAGCCGCGGTGAAAAGAGAGCGCAGGACGCGTCGACGTTCGCGCTGCGCGGCATGCTCGTGCAGGATTTCCAAGTCTCCACCGAGGCCAAGCTCGAGCGGAAAGCTACGGACAATCCGGGCGAAAAAGCTATCCAGCGTCCCGAGGTTCAGCCGCGGCATCGCATCGACCACCCGGCGGAGCAGGCAAAGAAAGTCCGCCGGGCCCAGCCCCGTTTGGCCAATCGCGTCGGCCAGCTTCTCCGCTTCCTTGGGACTGGCCGCCGCGTGCGCCAGCTTCTTGAGGATCTCGTCGAAAAACTCCCCCGCTGCCTTGCGCGTGAAGGTGAGCGCCACGATCCGCTCCGGCGGCGCGCCGAGGGCGAGCAAGGCGACGACGCGGTTCGTCAGTGCGAAGGTTTTGCCGGAGCCAGCCGACGCCAGGATTGCCGTATTGACCACCGTCCTCATGCGGAAGCCCCTCCTTCGTCCTGCAGGCTCGCCGCCGCGCCGCGATGGAACAGCTCCGCATAATCATCCCAATCTGCGGACTGCTCCACCACCGGACTGAATCGGCCGGCGAGAATCGCCTCTACTACGCCGTCCGCACAGCGATCCGCCGCCGCCTGCAAATCTCCCGTCAGTTCCGGCCACTCCATGATCGCAGTCTCGCCCACAGCCTTCGGCAGCGTGAAGTAAGCACAGGTGATCGCCGCGCCGTAGTCAGCCAACAACGCCCTCCGGTACAGCGGCAGTTGCAGGTCCTTCCAAATCAATTCACTGCTGCCATCCGGCACCCGCTGCCACGGCTCGCGCCAATCGTCTTCCTTACCCAATCGACGGAGGTGGGTGCTGCGCGGCGAATCTCCTTTGTCCGAGGTCTTGTAATCAATCACGCGCACCCGCCCGTCGTGCTCGTTGCGCTCAATGCGGTCGACCGAGCCAGTGACGCTGATGCGGTCAATCTTGAGCGCAATGTCGTGCTCGATCTTGTCGATCACCCAGCCCTGCCGGCGCTGCTCAGCCTGCTGCTCCGCCGCCGCACGGAGACGCTGGCGGGCTGACTCGAATTGCACCAGCAGCGGCAACGTAAGGCGATCTCCATGCAACGAGCGGACCGCCGTCTCGAATCGCGCCAGCAAGGCGTCCGCCAACCGCCGGGGATCCGTGCAGTCGCGGCAATCGGGCTCGCCCAATGCGCGCAACGCGAGGTGTACAAGATTGCCGAAGCCGGGAGCATCCAATTCAGCCTTATCGAGCGCGACCGGACGCATCCGGTGAACCCTGCGCAATCGGAAGCGGAACGGGCAGGCCAACCAGTCACGAAAGGCCGTCACCGATAGGCGCGGCGTCCACACCGGCGGTGGCGGGGTCAGGCGCCAGGCCCGAGTCCAGGGCAGGCTGGCCTGCGGGGCGCGAATTTCGTCGAACAACCGCTCGATCCGTCCGGGCAGTTCGGCATCGCGGCAGCGCAGGAGCAGTCGCGAGGGGCGCTGGGGCTCGCCGTCGGCGGAAACTTTTCCGACCAGCAGTTCGAGCCGGCCGCGCGATCCCGCACGCGGCGCCGCGAGCGCCTCCAGGAGGTAGGCATCGCGGGCGAAGCGCTGCGCGTTGGTACGCAGGCCGATGCGCTCCCGCAGTTTCTCGGGGAGGAAGGCATCACCGACGATCGTCTCCGGGACCTGCTTCTCGTTGAGGCCAGCCACCACGAGGTGCGGGGCATCTTCCCACAACAGCTCGATCCATCCGTTCAATTCCAGCGCGCCGTCACGTTTCCGATCAAAGCAGGTACGCTCCCCAAACTGCGCCAGCGCAAACTCCCACGCATCACCCAGGGTGCGCGCCGCGCCGTCGAAGGCCTCAAGGGCCCGGCCAACCTCGCGCGCCGTCTCCGTCCATGCCGCCGCCGACGCAAACCATTCCGAGTCCGTCTCGATGCTCCGCGCCGCGAAGAGCGTCTGGAGCACGTCCGTCGCATTCTCCGGAAACGAGCCGGCCACGAGCCGTTTCCGCAGGCCTTCCAGGGAGCGGAGCGCGGCCAGCGCGGCGTCACGGGGCCTCCGATACTCTCCGTCCGGTCGCTGCGCACTCGCGCAATGCTGCGCCGCGGCAAGATCCGGTGGCAAATGATCGGACTCCAACGCGTCGATCTGCTCCAGCAGCGTCACCGCCGAGAACTCCGCGCCACTTTCCGCTCGTCCCTCCGTCTCAAGCCACGCAAGGACATCCGGGCACCGCAGGAGCGTCGTGGTGGCTTCCCAGTCCGCCCCGCGCGCAAACCCGGCCAGCGCATTGAGGAGTGCGTACAGGCCGTCCCGGCGACGCGCACGGCCGGCAGGATTGTAAGAGGTGATGCCGGCCCGCTTCAGCGCCGGTTCCAGGGCACCCAGGACGTCAGGATCGGCAATCCCGAGAGCGATGTGCCCCTCAGGCCGCGGGTAAAGCCGGACTCGATCCACCATCCGCGCCGCCTGCATCGTGGCATCCGCACACAGCTGCACGCGCTCGGCGAAATCCGGCCAGTCGAGCGGGCGTGCCACCCAGGTCTCTGGTCGCGGTCGACCCCAGGGATCAAAGAGGCTCGCGGCGGTTTCAGCCGCCGCCTCCGGCGCAAAGACCACGATCTCCACCGGGACTCGCGTGCTGAGGCTCTGAAGGAGCCGAGTCGCGAAGGGCGCGAGGTCCGGCGTGGCCATCACCGCCACGCGCCGGATGCCAGAAGGAAGCACGGCCTCAGCCGAGGCTCCGGCCGCAAGCGCCGCTTGGGGAGCCTGTCGTTGCCGGGCGGCGAGTCGACGATCCACCGCCTGCTCCAGCTCACCGAGTTGCCGCCACCGAGCTTCCTCGGGAAACACCTCCGAACGTCCACCAGCAACGTGCGCCACCTCCGCCATACGCAGTCCGGACTCCGCCAGCGTGGTCTGCAAGAGCATCAGGCGCGCGGCGAGCCCACGTGCCCAACTGAAGGAACGCGTCGGGGGCGCCAAGGGAAAGACGTCCGGAAAGCGCTCCCATTCCAGCTCCTGCAGGGCCTCAATCCACGCCAGCGCCTGCTCCGCCCGCGTCGCCTCGGGGTAGTCACCGCGGACCGGCGGAAGCAACAGCGAGGTCAGTCCGTCGGGAGCCACCACGCGCGGAGGAAAGACCGCCTGGCCCTTTTGATCCGCCCACCACGCCAGCGACTCGCGCAGCCGACGACCCGCCTGCCGCGTCGGCACGATCACCAGCCACTCGGACAAGTCCAACGGCTGTGTCGCCGTCCAGCCCGCCGCCAACCAGCCGGCCGCCGCCTGCGGGAGCATCTCCCCCCACGGCAGCACGCGCAGGTAAATGCCCGGGGAAGGCACGGCGGACGACGGAGACGCAGGAGCTTCGGACACGGCGCCTCCACCGAGTCCCGCGCACCGCAAAGCGCAAGCGCAGAAAACGGGAATAATGGCGTCGCTTGCGCGCGACTAGACCAGCCAGGTCCGCGCCGCTTCCAACGCGTCCTCCAAGGGAGGGAGGTAAGGATGCCAGAGGCGCTCCCACTCCAGGCTCACCACACCGGCAAACGCCGCGCGCTGCAGCGTTTCGCTCAGCGGGCCAATCGGAAAATCTCCCCGGCCGGGCAAGACGTAGGTGAAGGGGTGCCGGCCGCTGGGGACCGCGATGCTGTCCTTTACGTGCACGTGCACCACGCGGGGGCCAATGGCAGCCCAGGTCACGAGGGGATCTTCCCCGCCCTTGCGCCACGTGTGGTGCGCGTCCCAGAGAATACCCAGCCCGGGCAACCGCTCGGCCGCGCGCGCCAAACGCACGGAATCGAGCAGTGAGTCGTGCGTCTCCACCATCAGGTCCACCGTCCAACCACGGCTCCGGCGCTCCTCCCGCCACCACGCCAGCGAAGCCGCCGCCTCCGCCAACTCGACCGCATCAGCGTCCCGCCCGCCATCAAAGACCCGCAACCACGGTACGCCCAACCCATCGGCCCAGAGCGCCTGCGCCAGCAAGGCGTCGCGGTCCCCCGGGCCCGCACCCACCAGCCGAAACGAGGTGCCGAGAGCAACAATTCGGGGATCCGGCGCCTCTCCGGCCTTCACCGCGGTCCGTCGTCGGGCAAGGTGCTCGGCGAGAGCCTCGGGGGAGCCGTACTGCCCCGCGAAATGTGCCGGAAGGTCCGTGGTCCCCGCCAGCGATCGCAGCTCAACGGCGTCGATCGAAAAACGACGCCCCCACTCCAGCACTTCCTCTAGAGAAAGGTCCGGACAACCTAGGGTCGAGAAACCACGGCGCAATGCAGCCACCCAGGTAGCATGGGGGGCAGCGCCGAACTGGAAAGTCCGTTTCCGCTTGCGACGAAAATTCCCCGCGGAAAAGACTTCCGGACCGGCTACCCCTTTTCTCCGTCTCGGTCCCGGCTCCCGACCATCCGGTTTACTCACCTCCCTCTCCTCACTCGCCGTCCACCCCGGGCACTTCCCTTTTTTCCCGAACGCAACCCTCAATCCGTCCCCTCCATCATGCCAAGATCCGTCACACTCTGCACCGGCCAGTGGGCCGACCTGCCCCTCGAGAAGCTCGCCCCGCTCGTCAAGAGCATGGGCTACGATGGCGTGGAGCTCGCCTGCTGGGGCGACCACTTCGACGTCGACGCCGCGCTTTCCTCGAAGACCTACATCCGCGACAAATGGCAGCTGCTGCTGGACCATGGGCTGACGGCCTTCGCGGTCTCCAATCACCTGGTGGGACAGGCGGTGTGCGATCTCATTGATGAGCGCCACCAATCCATCCTAGCGCCCTCGATCTGGGGCGACGGCGATCCGGAGGGAGTGCGCAAGCGCGCCGCGAAGCAGATGATCGCCACGGGCAAGGCCGCGCGCGCCTTCATGGATGCGAAGCCGGGCCGCAAGGCCGGCGACAAAACGCCCGCCGTGGTCAATGGCTTCACGGGCTCCTCCATCTGGCACACGATTTATGCCTTCCCGCCGACCTCGCAGGCACACTGGGAAAAGGGCTTCGTCGACTTCGCGAAACGCTGGACTCCAATCCTCGACGCCTACGAGAAGCTCAACGTGAACTTCGCCCTCGAGGTGCACCCGACGGAGATCGCCTTCGACATCGCCTCCGCCCAGCGGGCGATCGCCGCCGTCAAGGGCCACCGCCGCTTCGGCTTCAACTACGATCCCTCGCACCTCGGGTACCAGGGAGTCGACTACGTGAAGTTCATCCGCACGTTTTCCGACCGCATCTACCATGTCCACATGAAGGACGTCTGGTGGGGCCACGGCGACGGCACCGTCGGTGTTTTCGGCGGACACACGGACTTCGGCGACGCGCGCCGTTTCTGGGATTTCCGCTCGCTCGGCCACGGTGATATCCGCTTCGAGGACATCATCGTCGCGCTGAACGACATCAAGTACCAAGGTCCCTTGTCGGTCGAGTGGGAGGACATTCGCATGGATCGCGTGCACGGCGCGCGCGAAGCAGCCGCGTACGTCCGCAAGGTCGACTTCCCCTCGAGCGCGATCGCGTTCGATGCGGCGTTTGACAAGAAGAACGCCTGATCCGGCGCTTCCCACCCGCTCGCTCAACGTACCTGCATCCCTTCCTTCATCGCATGAATCGCAAACTTCGTTTCGGCATGATCGGCGGCGGTCGTGGCGCCTTCATCGGCGCCGTGCACCGCATCGCCGCAAACATGGATGGCCGCGCCGAGCTCGTGGCTGGCGCCTTCTCCTCGGACCCTGGACGCTCACGCGACTCGGGAGCGGACCTGTTTCTCGATCCCAGCCGAGTCTACGGTAGCTACCTCGAGATGGCGGCGAAGGAGAAGGCGATGCCGGCCGACCGCCGGCTCGACTTCGTCATCATCGTCACGCCGAACCACCAGCACTTCCCACCGGCCAAGGCGTTCCTGGAGGCCGGTTTCAACGTGGTCTGCGACAAGCCGGTGACGCTCAACCTCGCGGAGGCGAAGGCGCTCCGGAAGGTTGTGGCGAAAACGAAGAAGGTCTTTGTGCTGACGCACAACTACACCGGCAACGCGATGGTCAAGCAGGCGCGGGCAATGGTGCGGGCAGGTGAACTCGGAGACATCCGCAAGGTGGTCGTCGAGTACCCACAAGGCTGGCTCTTCAACCGTCTCGAAGCGAGCGGTCAGAAGCAGGCGGCGTGGCGCACGGATCCGAAGCGCAGCGGAGCGGCCGGTTGCATGGGCGACATCGGCACGCATGCGGAGAATCTGGCGCACTACATCACCGGGCTCGACATCGCTGAGCTGTGTGCGGATCTCTCAACGTTCGTGCCCGGCCGCGCACTCGATGATGACGGCAACGTGCTGCTCCGCTTCAAGGGCGGTGCGAAGGGCATTCTCCACGCCTCACAGATTTCCGTGGGCGAAGAGAACAACCTCAACATCCGCGTCTACGGCACGAAGGCCGGACTCGAGTGGCACCAGGAACACCCGAACGAGCTGTGGGTGAAATTCCCGGACCGCCCGGCCCAACTCTGGCGGCGCGGCAACGGCTACGTCGGCGACGCCGCCAAACGGGCCACCCGCATTCCGGCCGGACATCCCGAGGGCTACCTCGAGGCGTTCGGGAACCTCTACGCGGAAGCGTTCCGCGCGATCTCGGCCGAGGTCCAGGGTAAGGCCCTGCCCAAAGACCTCGATTTCCCAACGATCGACGACGGCGTCAAGGGAATGGCCTTCATCGAAACCTTGGTGAAGAGCGCCCAAGCCGGAGCGCGTTGGGTGAAGTTTCCGAAGGTCTAGTCCGATCCGAAGCGAGCGTGCGCGTCCGGTGGGCGCGTACGCTCTTTCGACAGCGGCGCTGCCGAATCCCCGGGTTCCGACGCGCAACGCCACTCCTCCACTCCGCACCAACGGGGTTTCCGCCACCGGTTGCGTTCCCGCCCGATCACGCTACCCTGCCAGCGTCTCTCGACTTCGATCCCATGAATCTCCGGCTCCTCTTCCTCGCTGCGGTCACTGGAGTGGCCGCAGCCCTCGCGGTGGGCGCAAAGCCCGCCAAGTCTTCGACGGAACCCCCTCCCATGGCCAAGGACGCACTCGACTGTCAACCCGGTGAAATCTCCGCCTGCGGGCTGCCTTCAAATGTCGTGATCGACATGGGCAAGATGCGCGTGCAACGCACCGAAGCAGAGTGGCGCCAGATGCTGACGCCGGAGCAATACCGCGTCACCCGCGAACAGGGCACCGAGCCGCCGTTCCGCAACAAGTATTGGAATAACAAGGCCGATGGCGTGTACTTCTCGGTCTGCTCCGACACGCCGCTGTTCGACACCCGCGACAAATTCGACAGCGGCACCGGCTGGCCCAGCTTCACCAAGCCAATCGAGCGCGCGTTCATCGGCGAGGCCCGCGATACCAGCCACGGTATGGTCCGCATCGAAGTGCATTGCAGCGTCGACGGCGCGCACCTGGGCCACGTATTCGACGACGGTCCCGCGCCGACCGGCCTGCGCTACTGCATCAACAGCGCCTCGCTGCGCTTCATGCCACGCGCCGAGTACGAGGCTTGGCTGGCGAAGAACCGCCCCGCCACCCCGTAACGGGGCCCGCGGGACGCGCTGGCGGCGATAACCCTCACTCAAGCGCAGCCCCGCTGGGCCGTCGGTCGCACGCCCAAGCCCGCCGCAGCCGCCGGACCTGCGCCGCACCGGCGTAGGCCCGGGCAACAGGCCAGCCGACGTGGGCCAGAGTTCTCTCGCTCACTCTACAGTCAGCGACGTCCGCCCGTCCGCGAATTCCGCTGATACGCGGGCGCCTGACGACAGGGACTGACGCCGAATCACCGGCCGGCCGGCGTCGTCACGCAAGATCACGAAACCGCGATTCAACACCGACACCGGACTCGCCGCCTCCAGCCGCTTCCAGAGTCCGAGCAATCGCTGCGACTCCAACCGGATGCGCATCTCCGGCGAGACACGCTCCCGCTCCGCGGCGACGCGTGCCAGCGCATGCCGCCGCTCGCGAACGCTGCGATACAGCGCCGCCTCTAGCCGATTCCGCTGGTCATCGATCCGCAGATAGCCGCGCTCCACGAGCGCCGCCGGGGTCAGCAGGCGAAGCTGCGCGGCCGCATGCTCCAGCCGCCCCCGCGCGGCCTCCGCGCGCGCCGCCACCCCGCGCTGCAGCAGGTCGGCCGCCCGCGCCACCCGTTCCGCACAGGCGACGAAACGGCTCGAAATCAGCTCGGCCGCCGCGCTCGGCGTTTCCGCCCGCAGGTCCGCCGCAAAGTCGCACAGGGTGACGTCGATCTCGTGTCCCACCGCCGAGATGATCGGCACCCCGCATGCCGCCACCGCCCGCACCAGCGGTTCCTCGTTGAAGGCCCACAGGTCCTCCAAGCTACCGCCGCCACGACCGATCACGAGCAGATCAAAGATCCCAAGCTCCTCGGCTACCCGAAGCATGGTCACCATCTCCGCCGCCGCTCCCTCCCCCTGCACTTTCGCCGGCAAGATCACGAGCCGACCCCGCCAACCGCGGCGACGCAGGATCTGAATGAAGTCCTGCACGGCCGCACCCGTCGGCGAAGTGATGAATCCAATGGTCCGCGGCATCGACGGCAGCGGACGCTTGCGCTCCGGCGCGAACAGTCCTTCGTCCGCCAAGCGCCGCTTCAGCGCCTCAAACTCGCGCTGGAGGCGACCGACGCCGTCCTCCACCACCGCACGCACGATCAGCTGATACTGCCCACGCGGTTCATAGACGCTGACCTGCCCATACACCACGACCTGCAGGCCGTCGCGCAAGGCCACACTTTGTCGCGCGGCATCTCCGCGGAAGAGCACCGCCGAAAGCGTCGCCGCTGCATCCTTCAGCGAAAAGTAAACGTGTCCGCTGCTTTGCTGCTTCAGGTTCGAGACTTCGCCGCGCACCCAGCCCGCCGGCAGGCCCTCCTCCAGCAGGGTCTTCACGCGACGGGTGAATTCGCCGACGCTGATCACGCCCGAGCCCGGCCCCCCGTCGTCGGTGGACGCGTCTTCACCGCGCGCACTGCGGGACGAGATCCGCGCGCCGCTGCCGCCGGTCTCTCGTTCGGTACCGCGACGCAGCGTCATACCGTGGGTGCCTCCTGCCGCTCACGCCGCTGGCGCAAATGCCGCCGCAGGAGGTGCACTCCGAGAATCGCCGCGACCACCAGACTAATGCCGAGCACGGCCACCTTCGCTTTGCCGTGCATCAGCGCATCACCGAAGATCACGACGCCGCTAAGGTTGATCATCGGGAACAACAGCGACGGCAGCAGGTACGTCCGGAATGGAATCTCCGCCAGGCCGAGCAAGTAACTCTGCACAAAGAACGGAGGCCCAGGTGTGATCCGTACCAGCAGCGTCATCTCAAATTGATCCGCCCGAGGGACCACCGGAATCCGGTAACCCAACCGACCCAAGGCCCAAGCCAGCAGGGGCCGCAACGCCCGCCGCGCCAGCCAGTAGGTCAGCACCACATTGACCGTGATCGCCGCAGCGGAACCCATCAGTACGCCTCCCAGCCCGAGTTGCGCGCCAAACGCCGGTCCCGCCGTTAGGGCGAACGCCATCAACGGAAAACCCGCCGCAGGCAGGAGGGCCATCGCCGTGAAAAACGCCGCCGGACCGAGCAGACGGATCGTCTCCATGATGCTGAAAATCATGGATTTAACATCGAATCCGCGCAGCACGAGAACGCCAGCCACGGCGAGCACGGCGAGGCCGATCCCCCCTTTGACGAGGAATTTCCTTCGGTCGCGCGGTTCCGCTCCAGCCATGGGGTAACGATGCCGATGTTGGGTCGGCGCCGTCAAGGTCCACGCAGCCTTTCCGCCCGGTGCGGCGCGGGGGTCCGGGTGCGCCGGTTTTGACCGTATCCATGGCACCCGCTGCTTCTCCTTTATCCCTCACCCGACGAACGGCGCTGCCGATCCTCGTGGTGCTGGGAGTCGCGTGGCTGGTGCAGTCGGTGGTATCGCCCTCGGCATCGCTGCCGTACGTCTGGCCATGGTCGCTGGTCTCGGCGCTTGGCTGGGGAGCAGTGGCGATCGTCGGAGCAGTCGGGTGGTGGCGCGGTGCGCGGTTGGGGCGCCTGCTCGATAGCGGCCTGTGGCTGCTTGCCGGCGCCAGCGTAGTTTCGGCGGCGCTGAGCGATGCGCCGGGCGTCGCGGGGCCGGCGGCGTGGTCTGTCGCGGCGCTCTGCCTTGCGCCGTTCGCCTGGCTTTGGCTCTGCACGGTCGTAGGTCGAGAGGGGGTGCGGCGAAGTCTGGCGGTGGCGGCGGGGGTAATCCTCGTGGCCAGCCTGTTTGCCTGGTGGCCGCAGGTGTCCGCGCGCGCGGACACCGGAGTGGGCTGGCCGCAGGCGCTGAGCCTGCGCAATGATCAACCCTTCGGGCACAGCACCTACACGGCGGCGTTCGCGCTGCTGGCGATCAGCGCCCTCGCAACCGCCGGAGTCGCTGCCTCCCCCGGCGGAAAAGGACTGGCGGTTCTGGGCAGCGCCGCGGGGGTCGCGGTCCTCGTTGGCAGCGGCAGTCGGGGCGGACTCCTCGCCGCGGGGGTCGGTGCGCTCGCGGCCGGAGCGGTGGCTCTTCCCTTGCTGGGCGCGATGTCGCGAAGGCTGCGCGGGGGGATCATCGTGGGCGTGCTACTGCTGCTCGCGCTCGGCGTGGCGGCCAATCCGCGTCTGCGCGCCCGGGTGCTTGAGGGACGCTGGACCCCGGAGGCCCGGGAGAGCAATGCGCAGCGTGCGGCCATGGCTCAGGCCGCCGTTCTGCTCGGCCGCGAACGGCCGTGGCTCGGGTGGGGACCGGGGATGGTGCCGCACGTTTTTCCGTCTGTCCGTGCCCGTGTGGGTGGCACGGTCGACAACGTCCTCCAAGTGCACCAGTCGCCGCTGCAAGCGTGGGTCACGCTGGGCGGCCTCGGGGTCGCCGGAGCGCTGCTCGTGTTCTTCGGAGCCTGTGCCCGCGCCTTCGCCGCGGTGCGCTCCGCGGCGCCGCGCGCGGAGACGGCGGCCCTGACCGGCGGCCTCGCCGCCGGCGCCACATTCTTCCTCTTTGATCACTCCCTCGACGTACCCGCAATCGGCCTCCTCGCCACGGGACTCCTCGCGTTGCTCGGGGAAGGCCGCGCCAGCGGCGACCAACGAAGCCTGCGCTGGGGCCCGCCACTCCTTGCGGGCGCCGCGCTGCTGGCGCTGACGCTTCCGCACGTGATCAGGGACCAGATCGCCCGGCGGCACCATGCGGCATCGCTCGACGCGGTGGCGGCGGGAGATCCGGCCCGCTTCCTCACCGAAATCCGCTCCGCCAGCCGGGCTTTACCAGATGCGCCGTACCTCCTGCACGTGGAGGCGGGCTACCTCGCCACCGGACTCCCCTTCGCGGCCCGGGCACCCAGCGCTGCGGTCGCACCCCCGGCCGGAGGCCCGGCCCGGGCCGAACAACTCCTGCAGGCCTCGCTGACCAAGAATCCCTTTCTTGAATACGCCGAATACAACCTCGGCTGGCTGCGGCTCCCAGCGTCGCCGGTCGACGCGGAGCGACACTTCGCCGCGGCGGCTCGCCTCGCGCCGCACCGAGTGGGCGTATACCTCGGGCTCGGTCTCGCGCGCGCTGCGCAGGGCAACGCGGCCGGCGCCATCACCGCCTTCGCCGTGGAGCGGATCAACGCCCCGGTCGAGGCCTTTTCTCCTCTCTTCCGCGACGCGATCTTTGCGACGCTCACACCGGATATCGACGCCCAGGCGCGCACGCGGCTCGCCGAAGGAAAGGCGAACGGAAGACTTTCCGCGGACACGGTCGCGGGGATATTGGACGTGTGGTCCTCGGTCGCTGCGGCGGAAGTCGCGTTCGGCTCCGCCTACCACCGCATCCGGCCGGGCTATGGTCTGCTGATGGGCTTTCCGGCTGGGCGCCCTCCAGCCGATGTGTTGGCCCTGCATCCGGTGCTCCTGCCGGAACCCGCGCGGTCGCGCCTCCCAGCGGCGGGTTGGGTGCGGGGCGACACGTTACTGGAGTGGGCGGGGATCCCGCCGGAGGCGCCACGATGAGTCCCCGCAGCGTGGATCGCCGCCGGTCCCTGCTCCCGCTCGCACTGTTGGCGGGTGACGTCCTCGTCGTCTTCGCGGCGTTCTGCGTCGCGTGGATCCTTCGCTACGCCTCGCCCTTGGGCCAGTTCGGCATTCCCGTACCGGACGCTCGCTTCGCCGATTACCTTCCCCTGCTCCTGCTGGGCACCGCGTTTCTCACCGCCGCCTACCTGCAGCAGGACCTTTATTCAGAACGCCTGCTGCTGCGAAAGCTGCGTTCGCTCGGTCTGATCTTTCGCGGGACCGTCCTCTGGCTCGCGGGGTACCTCGCCCTGTCGCTCGTGCTGCGCTTCGAGCCACCGATCTCCCGCTGGTTCGTGATCCTCGCCACCGTTTCGGTGCTGGCCTTCATGAGCGCGTGGCGCAGCGCGGTCTACGCGTGGATGACGCGGCCGGGACGGGTGGAACAACTCCAGCGCCGCGCGATCGTCCTGGGGTGGACCCCGGAGGCTGCCGCCCTCGTCGCAGACCTGCGGCGCAGCCCGACGCATCCGCTGCGGCCGGTGGGCTGGGTCCGGCTGCCGGGTGACGGGCCGGGTCCGGCAGATTGCCCGGAACTCGGAGACCTCAGCAACCTGCCCCGCGTCCTGCGCGAAGAGCGCATCGATGCGGTGATCGCCGCGCGGACCGATCTGCCGCCTGCAGACCTGCGATTCGTCCTCGAAACCTGCGAAGCCGGCTTCGTCGACTGGAAAGTCGTGCCCTCCTCGTTCCAGATTCTGACAAGCGGACTGCGGCTCGAGACGGTGGGACGGGTGCCCATTCTTGGCGTCGAGGACCTCGCGATCCACCGCCCGCTGAACCGACTGGCGAAGCGGCTGTGCGACGTCGGCGGCGCGACGGCGGGGTTGATTCTCTCCCTTCCGTGGATCCTGGTGCTGAGTCTGCTCATCCGGCGCGAGTCGCCGGGCGCATCCCCACTCTTTGCGCAACAGCGCGTCGGCGCGCGCCAGCGACCCTTCATGCTGTACAAGTTGCGCAGCATGCATCCGGAAGCGGCGGCGCAAGACCACTTGCACCAGAGCACCCCGGCAAACGATCCCCGCCTCCTGCGCATCGGCGCCTGGATGCGGCGCTGGAACCTCGACGAACTCCCGCAATTCTGGAACGTGCTCAAGGGCGACATGAGCCTCGTCGGTCCCCGGCCCGAGCGTCCCGCACACGTCGAGCGACTCTCTTCGGAGATTCCCCACTACCTACCCCGGCATTTGGTGAAGCCCGGGTTGACCGGCTGGGCCCAGGTGAACGGATTGCGCGGCGAGGGCGATCTTGTCCGCCGCATTCAGCATGACATCGCCTACATCGAAAACTGGTCGCTGCTCGGAGATGTCCAAATCCTGCTGCTGACGTTGGTTCGCTGGAAGAATCCCGCAGCGTAGGACCGGTCCGAAGCGAAACCCCATCACGACCAGCGGCGCCCCGGACGTGGATGCTGCCGCAGCGCGCGTAAGCACCCCGACCAACACGCGAAGCCGCCGGCCTCCCGGCCTCAGCGCGGCTGCACGCGCCGCCTCCCACTCCACCGCGCGCGCCCACGCGAAATCCACTTCCACAAGCCGAAAGCCATCCGGTAGCGCCACTCCACCCAACGTGAGCGCCGTGGATTGAAGTGCTTCAGGAACACCTCGCGGTTCGCATCGAAGATCGCCTCCGACATCCGCTCGAAGTCGCGGTCCACGCTCTGGCCCTTGAGGTGCACGATGCTCCAGCGACCGTCGTAAACGATTCGCCGACCGGCCTGCCGCACGCGCAAGCACAGGTCGAGGTCGTCACCGTACATAAAGAAGCTCTCATCGAAGCCGCCGAGTTGCGTGATCAGGTCGCGCGGCCCGAGCATGAACGCACCATTGATCGCACCCACGTCGTAGGTTTCGCGCTCAGGCAGGTGCGTGAGGTTGTAACCACAGAACCATCGTGTGCGCGGAAACCACCGCGCCAGGCCAGCGGCGCGACAAAAACCGTCCCACACGCTCGGGATCCCGCGCCGGCATGCGAGGTCCATCGTACCGTCGGCCAGTTCCAGACGCGGTGAGATCAAGCCAATCCCAGGCTCCGGGCGCAGGCGCGCGATCAGGGCCTCGATGACCCCAGGCCGCAGAACCGTGTCGGGATTCAGGAAAAGAACGAGCGCTCCCCGCGTGGCGTGCAGACCCCGGTTATTGGCCCGACCAAAGCCGAGGTTGGTCTCTGGCGTGATGGCCCTCACCCAAGGATAAACCGCCCGGAGTAGCGTCAGCGTGCCATCGGCGTCACGGCTGTTGTCGATCACGCAGACCTCGACCTCCTCCCCGCCGATTTCCCGAGGAATCGACTCCAGACACGCGGGCAACTCCCCCCGCGACTGGTAGGCGACGATGATAATGGAGAGCACGGCCGGCATCGGAGATGAAGCCTTGAGCCAATTGTATCCGCCGGCAACCTTCGCCTCATGGCCCTCGTCAGCGTGATCCTCGTCTGCCGCAATCCCGGCCCTCGGCTGCGTGATGCGGTGGCATCGGTCGTTGGGCAGGAGCCCCTCGCCGACGCCGAAGCGGGGGTGGAGCTGGAAATCGTGGACGGAGCCTCCCACGACGGCACCGTCGCGTGGCTGAGCACGCTCAACGCAGATCGCCGCGTGCGTTGGACGAGCGCGCCCGACGGAGGCGTGTACACGGCGATGAACCTGGGGTTGCAGCGGGCGCGGGGGACGTGGTGCCTGTTTCTGGGCGCGGACGATGTCTTGGCCGACCCGGGAGTACTGGCAGCGGTGGCGCCGCGGCTTCGGGCCAGCGCAGCCGATCTGGTGGCTGGCCACGCGGAGTACACGGACGGCCGCCGGTACGCACCGTCCCCGCAGCGCCACGCGTGGCGGAACTTCGTCCATCACCAGGCCTGCTTCTACCGCACGGAGACGCTGCGTCGGCTCGGAGGCTACGACACTTCGCTACGCCTTCAGGCCGACTACGATCTCAACCTCCGGCTGCTCCGGGGCCGCGCCGGAATGCAGGAGGTTCCGGTGCTCGTGGCGCGGTGCGCGCCGGGCGGACTGAGCGATTCTGGTCGGTGGGCGAACTACCGGGAGGAAATCATCGTGCGCCACCGCCACGTCGCCGCATGGCAAGCGTGGGTGTGGGACGCCGCCGCTCTCGCGCGATTTGTCCGCAAGGCATGGCGGCGACGCACCCGGGCCGGCAGCCCAGAACCCGACGCCACCGTCTAAGGCGCCCGCAGACCCACGGCTTCGGCGGCATAGGTTCCGATCGCGCGGCGGAGATCGGCGACATCACCTTTCCCGTGCGGGTGCAGCCGGCTCGAAAGGAAAATGACAAAGCTGCGCGAACCCGGATCGATCCAGAGCGAGGTCCCGGTGAAGCCCGTGTGTCCAAACGAGCGTCCAGCCGGAAACACGCTTCCCCGGGGAGTCGAGAAACGCGTATCGATATCCCACCCGAGTCCCCGTCGATCCGCACCGTCGGTTTGCCCGCGGGTCATTTCCGCGACGGACTCCGGCGAGAGCACCCACCGCCCGTCGGGCGCCCGACCTCCGGCGAGGATCATGCGGCAGAAGCGGGCCAGATCGCTCGCCGTCGTAAAGAGCCCGGCGTGGCCGGCCACGCCACCCATCGCCCGCGCTGTCGGATCGTGGACCACGCCGCGCAGCAGCGCATCCCCCACGCGCTCGGTGGGCGCAATCCGCGGATGGCGTGCCGGGTCGGGACGAAAACCGGAATCGGCCATGCCCAACGGCGAGAAGATCTCACGGGCTGCATATCGATCGAGCTCCTCGGCGGTGACGGCCCGGATCAATTCACCGAGGACGATGAAGTTGATATCGCTGTAGACGAAGCGTGCGCCGGGAACAGACTGCAACGGCTCGGCGCTCGCTAACGCCAGCGCGGCCGCGCGACCCGTCCAAGCAGGCTGAAGACTGAGTCCCGGGCGCAAGCCGGAGGTGTGCGTGAGGAGATGGCGCACGGTCACGGCCCCCTTGCCCTCGGCGGCGAACTGCGGGAGCCATCGCGCCACCGGAGCATCGAGCAGGAGGCGCTCCCGCTCGACCTGCTGTAACACCGCGGTCGTTGTGACCACGACCTTAGTGAGCGAAGCCGCGTCGTAGATCGTTTCCAGCGTCGTCGTCTCGACCTCGGGCTCCACTGCACGCAACCCGTGAGCGCGCACATGGTCGGCGTCGGCGTGACCAACCCAGAGCACGCCGCCGGGGGTGCGGCCCGCGAGGATGGCAGCGTCGATCGCCGCGTCTATCGCCGCGAGAGACGCCGGCTCGAACGACGGTCCGTCAGACAACGATGCGGGTGCTGCGATGGACCGAACGGGGGAAACGAAGGCGACGACCCCGAGGAGCACCGCCGACCGCAAGATCCGACCAGGCGCGCGGCGGCCGTCGTTCACCAACGCACCTGCTCGAGATAGCGGAGCGACTTGACGATCTGGTGCTCGGCGTCGGCCGACTCGTCTTCAATGAAGTAGTGCTTTACCCCATACTTTTCGGCAGCGGCGAGCACGACCGGCCAGTTGACCTGACCGGTGCCCAAGGCGACGTTGTCATTCGGATCGGCGCGGCCGGTGTGGATTCCGGTGGGCAGACCCTTGCGGTAATCCTTGAGGTGCATCAGTTCCCAGCGGCCGGGATACTTGGCAAGCCAAGCCTCAGGTGCCTGCCCCGGGTGAATCGTCCAGAGGACATCCATCTGGAAGCAGACATGCTTCGGGTTGGTTTCCTGGATCAGGATATCCATGGCCGTGGTGCCCTCTCCGGCGACGCCGGGGGCGAACTCGTAGCCATGGTTGTGGTAAAAGACCTTCATCCCCTCGGCGGCCATGATCTCGCCGGCGCGGTTGAACACCGCGGCGGCATTGCGGGCGTCAGCGGCGTCGAACGTCCCCTCGTGTGGGATCCAAGCGCACCCCACGTACTTGATTCCCAGTTCCTTTGCCAGGCGTCGGACGCCCTCGGGATCGTCGCGCAGGCGGTCGAAAGGAAAATGCATCCCGATCGGCTGGAGGCCCCGCGTTGAGAGCTCGTTTCGGAACTCGGCGGGGGACTGCTTGTAGGTGCTGGCCAGTTCGACCTGACGCGGGCCGTACGCGTTGACGATGTCGAGCGTAGAGGGGCCGTTCTTGATGAAGAGACCGCGCAGACTATAGAGCTGGATCCCGACGGGACCCTTGAAACTTGCGCCGGTACCCGCAGCGGGGCTGGCGGCAAACAGCGAGGACGCGGCAAGCAAGGAAAGCGCGGCAGCGCGGACAAACGAGGATTTCATGGGGGAAAGAATCGAGGGGGAAGGGTCAGGACGGGTAACGTGACGAACCTACCAGCCCGAACGAGACAGGCAAGCCGCGGCGTCGGGTCAGCTGCCCGCCGAGGGCCCTGCGACAGCCGATTGATCAGCCCAACGGAGGCATGTTTCGCCGCTCCCGATCCTCGCGCCGCTGTTGCGCGGCCGCGCGGAACGCGCTGAAACAGCTTGAGAACAGGAAGATCGCCATGATTCCGGCCCAGAGGGAACCGCTCCAAAAGGCTAGACCCACCAAAGCGACGATGCCGACGAGGCCAAGACCGCTGGCGATCCACAGACTGGTCACGGGACCAAGCCCGAACCAGAGCAACGACCGCAGGATCTGTCCCCCATCGAGGGGGTAGATCGGCAGCAGATTAAAAATCAGCAGCAGCAGGTTAATCCGCTGAAGTTCGAAGAGAAAGATACTCAGGTCGGTGGAGCGACCGGATCCGTTGAGCGAATCGACCTGAAGCTGCACGAGGAACAGGATCGGGACGAGGACCACATTGACGAGCGGACCCGCGGCGATGCTCCACAAGTGGGCACCGGGCCGTGGAGGCGGCGAAACGAAGGCGATGCCCCCGAGCGGCCACAGAATGATCCGTTCGGCGTAACCTCCGGTCTGTCGGCAGGCCAAAGCATGGCCAAATTCGTGCATCAGCACGATGCAGAACAAACTGATGTACTCGATCGCGTTCCAGCCCAGTGAACTGTACTGGCCGGCGCGCGACGTCACGACATAGATCGCAACGAGGAACCAAGACCAGTGCAGCGAGACGCGGATACCCGCGAAGCGAAAGAGCGGGAGCGAACCGTCGGAGAGCGGAAGCACGTGACGGTGCTACGCCCGCACTGCGCGGCTGCCAAGGGGAAAGCACCGCGCGACCGCCCCCGGACCACGCCTCAGCTCACGGCTTCCGCGTGGGCAGCTTTTCCGCCGCCCAGTCCTTGAAGCCACCCGCATTGGCCACCGTCACGCCTTGCGCGGCGAGCTTCTCGCCGACGTTGCCGGCACGGCCACCAGAGCGACAGTAGAGGATCACTTCCTTGCCCTTCACAGATTCGAGGAACGGCTTCCACAGGGTCTGATCACCGCGGAAATCACTCATCGGCAGGAGCACGGCCGGAGCAGCCACGCCGGACTCGGCACACTCGGCGGGTTCACGCACGTCGACCAACACTGCCTTGCCTTCGGCCACGCGACGCGCCGCCTCGGCTGCCGTGATCCGCGGCACCTCCGCCATCGCGAAAACGGGGATAACCAGACCGACGAAACCGAGCAGCACACGCTTGAGGGAGAGGTTCATGCCAAAACCCTCTTGCAGCCCCAGCCCGACGGCAAGTCTCACGGATGATTTTTCACCGCGCCGTGGACTCGACAGAACGGACGGATTCGCCTCCTTCTTCTCTTTCCCCAGACATGACCCCTTCCTCCCCCTCGACCCCGACCGTCTCGTCACCCGCCACCGCCGTTCCCTCGCCGGACCGAGCCTCCTCACCGGGACGTCGCGCGTTCCTCACCGCTGGGGCTGCGGCTGGCGCCCTGGCGATCGCGGGGCCGCTCGTCGCAGCGGATACCCCGACGGACCGGAACGACGATGACCCGATCGTCGCACGGCTGATCCGCGAGAACGACGCCCTGGTCCTTGCCCAGCTCGCCCTTCAAGACCTCCGCCCCGGCGTCCGCGGCCACGGCGGCGTACCCGATCCCTACGGTATCCCCAGCGCGAATGCGACCGGAGCCTTCCTCGGCGTTCTCGCCTGCGCCTTCGCCAGCCCCACGTCGCAGCACTACCGCTCACCCCGCCTGCGCGAGGCGATGCTCCTCGCCTCCCAGGCCCTGCTCGATCTCCAGCACGAGGACGGTACGATCGACCTCGCGGTCACCAACTTCCGCTCCCCGCCCGACACGGCATTCGTGACGGAAAACGTGGCTCCGGCCTACGAAATCCTCCGTTCCGACCCGGGATCGGACGCCGCCCCGATCCTCGAGCGCCTCGAACGCTTCCTCCGCCACGTCGGCGATGCGCTCGCCACCGGCGGCGTGCACACCCCGAATCACCGCTGGGTCGTCTGCGCCGCCCTCGCGGTCCTCCACGATCTGTTTCCTGACTCCCGCTACCCGGCGCGGATCGAGCAATGGCTGGCCGAGGGCATCGACCTTGACCCGGATGGCCAGTACACGGAGCGCAGCACCACCATCTACTCCGCCGTCGTCAACCGCGCCTTCCTCACCCTCGCGCACCGCATGAACCGGCCGGACCTCCGGGATCCGGTGCGGCGCAACCTCGACATGACGCTCTACTACCTGCACCCCGACGGGGAGGTCGTGACCGAGGGTTCGCGCCGGCAGGATCGCCAGCTACGCGGCACCCTCGTGCGCTATTATGCGGCGTACCGCGAGATGGCCGTGCGCGAAGGCAACGGGCAGTTCGCGAGCGCCGTCGCCCAGATCGAAGCCGAGTCGCCCGCGTCCGTGGTTCGGGAACTGCCCTCGTTCCTGACGGAGTCCATCCTGCGCCGCCGGTTGCCCGCAGCCACGCCCCTGCCGTCGAACTACCGGAAACACTTCAAACACTCGCAGCTCGCCCGCATCCGTCGAGACGCCCTCAGCGCCACGCTGCTGGCCGGCACGACCACCTTCTTCTCGCTCCGCCGCGGATCGGCCGCGCTGGAGGCGGTGCGACTCTCGAGCGCATTTTTCGGCAAAGGTCAGTTCCAGTCGGAAGCCATCGAGGAGATCGATGGCCGGCTGCGCCTCAAACAGTCGTTGCGCGGACCTTATTTTCAGCCCCTCACACCGGAGAAGATCGCCGAACTCCGCTCGTACGCGGGCATGGAGAGCAACGGGCTACTCCGCCAAGATCACCGCGCAAGTCGCACCCAGAGCAACATCCAGTCCCTCGAATCCACTGTGGATCTGGTGGAGCATCCCGGTCGGCTGGAGCTGCACTTCCGGATCGAGGGCACGGACCACGTCCCGCTCGCGATCGAACTCGCGTTCCGCCGCGGGGGCGTCCTCGAGGGGGTGGAGCCGGTGAAGGGAGTAGCCGATGCCTACCTGCTTCGCTCGGGCATCGGCCGTTTCCGGCTCGGTGACGACGTGATCTCCTTCGGTCCGGGCAGCACGGAGCATACCTGGACTCAACTGCGCGGAGCACTCGGCAAGTGGGACGGACAAAGCGTGTACCTGACTGGGTTCACGCCGTTCCGTTTCACCCTGACGCTCTCGTGAGCGATCGGTGACTCAACGCGGCGTGCGCTCGGTTCTCCGGCGCCGCCGTGGACCCACGCCGGCCGCGCGCCCGACGCCACGCCGCGAATCGGCCGCGTGAGCCGACCGATCGCCGCGGACACCGCGCGGAAGCGGAAGACAATTGCCCCGGCCGGGGCCCGCAGCGCGGGCTCAGGCCTGATCGACCACACAAAAAAAAGGGGGGCGCGCCGACCGGAGATGGGCGCGAACCCCCACTCCGTTACAGCCGGAAGAAACCGAATCCGCCATCAACGTCGAAGGCGGCACCCGTCGAGAACGGGAAACGGTCCTCCGCGAGCGCGCGGACGGCCAGAGCCACATCCTCGGGCGTGCCCCAGCGGCGGATCGGCGTGATGCCACGCTCGTCCTGGATGATGAGCTTGTCGTACTTGGCCTTCACCCCGGACGTGAGGTCGGTCGCGATGACACCCGGCCGGACCTCGTTCACGTTGATCCCGTGCGGAGCCAGACGCTCAGCGAAGAGCTTGGTCATCATCGACAGACCGGACTTCACCATGCAGTAGTCGCCGCGGTTGATCGAAGCCGTGTAGGCGGAGATGGACGTGATATTCACGACGCGCCCGCGGAAGCCCCGCGCGTCGGGCGCCTGCTCGATCATCTTGCGTGCAACCTGCTGGGTGAGGAAAAACGGTCCCTTGAGGTTGATCGAGAAGAGGCGGTCGAAGCTTTCCTCGCCGGACTCGAGCAAATCGGCGCGCACCTTCGGGCCGACGCCCGCGTTGTTGACCAGCAGGTCGATCCGTCCGAAGTGCGCGAGTGTCTCCGTCACCAAACGATCGCGGTCGGCCGCCACCGCCACGTCGCCTTGCACGATGAACCCATCGCCACCGGCGGCTCGGACCAGCCCGAGCGCCTCGTTCGCGGCCTCGAGATTACCGGCGTAGTTGATCGCCACGCGGTAGCCCGCGCGGGCGAGTTCGACGGCGATACCGCGGCCGATGCCGCGAGACGCTCCCGTGACCAAAGCGGAGGATTTCGACATGGCCCGAGCAAAAGCCTCCCTCCCGGCCCGGCAAAACAAAACGTCCGCCCGCCGGCAGCCACGGAGGAGGCCTCCCGCACCGCGGGTGCGCCACCACCCGACCAACCCTCGCCCGCCCCCGTCCAGCCACACCGGCCCCTTACCCAGCAGCTCAGACCTAGGTTTTCTCCGCTCATTTCCGGCTTAGTCCGGTGCGACGCACTGGCACCGCACACGCGAGCGACTACCCTCGGTGCATGCCCACGCCCCTCCGCCTCGTCCGCTCCGTCCTGTCCCTCGCGGTCCTCCTTTCGACGTTCATCGCGGCCGCGCCGGCTCCCGAGCGGGAAAAACCCCTCCCCAGCGCCCACCTTACGGCGATCGGCGTGCCCGACTGGGCCCGCGGTTCCACGATCTACGAGATCAACGTCCGCCAATACTCCGCCTCCGGCAAGTTCCCCGCGGTCACCGCGGACCTCCCGCGCCTGCAGGCTCTCGGCGTCGACATCCTGTGGCTGATGCCGATCCACCCCATTGGCGAACTCCATCGCAAAGGCACACTGGGCTCCTACTATGCCGTGAAGGACTACCTCGCGGTGAACCCAGAGTTCGGCACCGAGCAGGACTTCCGCGACTTTGTCCAGGCCGCCCACGCCCGGGGCATGCGCGTGATCCTCGATTGGGTCCCAAATCACGTCTCACCCGACAACCCGCTCACCCGGACCCACCCCCACTTCTTCTGGCGCGATGCCCAGGGCAACCTCACCCCTCCGCACGGCTTCGACTGGACTGATGTCGTCCAGTTCGATTTCAACGCGCCCGGCCTGCTCGATTACCAAGCCGGCGTCCTTCTACACTGGGTGCGGAACTTCGGCGTCGATGGCTTCCGCTGCGATGTCGCCTGGGGCCTGCCCACCCCGTTCTGGAACGAGGTGACGCAGCGCGTCCGCGCCGCCAAGCCCGACGTTTTCTTCCTCGCCGAGGCAGAGCTGCCCCAACAGCAGGTCGCGGCCTTCAATCTCTCCTACGGCTTCGATCTCCATCACGCGATGAACCACATCGCGCAGGGCAAAAAGACACCCAGCGGGATCGACGACGCCTACGCCAAGATCCGCGCCACCTTTCCGCGCGGCGGCGCCCTGATGGTGTTCACCAGCTCGCACGACGAAAACAGCTGGGCCGGTACGGAGTTCGACCGCATGGGCGCGGGCTACGCCCCATTTGCCGTCCTGACCTTCCTACTCGATGGCATGCCGATGATCTACAACGGCCAAGAGATCGGGCTCGATCGTCGACTCGAGTTCTTCGAGCGCGACCCGATCGTCTGGCCGGCAGAAACTCACCCTGCCACCCGGCGCTATCAGGTGCTGACCAAACTCCGACGCGAGCATCCCGCCCTACACACCGGCGCGCCGATGCGACGCCTCGACACCACGGACAACGCCACGTTCTACGCCGTCGAACGTTCCGCCGGCGCCAGAAAGGTCGTCGGCATGTTCAACCTCACCGCCCGCGACGCGAAAGCCGACCTCTATGACGCGGCCCTGCAAGGTCGGTGGCGCGACGCGTTCACCGGTGAGACGGTCGTGCTCAGCGGCCTCGTGCCCCTCGACCTCAAGGGCTGGCGCTACCGCGTGCTGGTCTCGGAATAAGACCCCCTCCCATGCACCCCAACACCGCGCTGATCCACCGGTTCTACGACGCATTCGCGGCGCGCGATGCCGAGGCGATGGCGGCCTGCTACGCCGCGGAGATTCGATTCTCCGACCCCGTCTTTCCGGACCTGCGAGGGCGCGATGCAGGCAACCTGTGGCGCATGCTGTGTGAGGCGGGGAAAGACCTGCGCATCGAAGCCTCGGAAATCGAGGCCGACGACGCGTCCGGCCGCGCCCGCTGGGTCGCGCAGTACACCTTCAGCGCCACCGGTCGTCCGGTGGTCAATGACGTTCGTGCCACCTTCCGCTTCGAGCATAACCGGATCATCGAGCACCACGACGCCTTCGACTTCCACGCCTGGTCACGCCAAGCTCTCGGCCTTCCCGGACTCGCGCTCGGCTGGACCGGGTGGATGCAACGGCGAGTCCAAGCACAGGCCGGACGACGCCTGCGATCATTCCGGAAAAACAGCGGATTTCGTCCCGGCTAGATTCTCTGAAGGACGTCACGCGAGACGTTGCGTGTTTGTTTTTCGGATACTTTTTTACTGGGCGCGGCGCTTGCTCGACGTGGCGACGCTCACGTGACGAGCCCCCCGGATCTCTCTTCCGCGCGACCGACCCGGAGTCGGCGGGGCGGCACGCCGTGCACCGCCCGAAACACGCGGGAGAAGTGGTCCGGATCGGAGAAGCCGACCCGGGCGGCGGCCTCCTTGACCAAGCCGTCGGATGCGAGCAGGAACTCCGCCGCAAGGTTCATCTTGCGGCGCAACAGGTACTGGTACGGGCTGGTTCCCTGATAGGTCCGGAACCAGCGTCCGAGGGTCGACGGTTCGACCTTCACGAGGGAGGCCATCTCCGCCAAGGATCCCAAGACCTCGGCCCGGGCATCGATCAACGCCTTGCTCCGCAGGAAGGCCGCATGCACCGGATCGCTCGCCACACCCAGCCGCCGTGTCGCCGATTCCTCGAGACGGAGTAACCACACCTCAAGGAGGGCCTCGGCTAGGCGCAGCGCCATGGGTCCGCCCGGCACCGCGGCGCGCACCACCTCCTCGGCCACACCCATCGCCTCCGGACTAACCACCAGCGACCGCGACGCTCCGACCGCCACCCCGCAACGCTGGAGACGCGCTGCCACGCCGGAACCGGTCAGCGCGAAAAAATATTTTTCCAATGGCTGCTCCGCGACGCAGTGCAACTCCACCGCCGTGGCCGGACCGTAGGCGAACACCTCGCCCGGCCCAACCGATCGTCGCACACCATCCAGGATGACCCAGCCCCGCCCCGCTACGACGTACTCGATGACGAAGTACGGGAACCGACGCCGAACCAAGGCGTAGTCTGAGCGGCAGCGCTCCCAGCCACCCATCGCCAAGGTCAGGGAGCGGCCCCTCCGGCGCCCGGATGCGAGATCGAGGAAGAACGTCCGCGCCGCCGCCACCTGCGGCGAAAGCAACGCCCGGGAGGGCGTCAGATCCCGACGATCAAGCCTGCTCATTTTATCCAGTTTTGTGCACACATTTGACGGCATTGTCGATTCGCCGGTGTCCTCGATCGCAGTTAGGGTTAAATCAGGATTCTCCAGCTTTTCATCACTCCCGACCCCACCGCTCCTGCATCAACCCGCCATGCCCTCGACCCGTCGCTCCTCCCCCAAGATCGTCCAGCTCGTCGCCAACGGCGACCTGCGCGCTTCCGCCAACGAGAAGTGCTGGCCTGCCCAGGCCGAGATGGAGGCAACCCTCACGGCCGCCGTCGCCGCGCTCGGCTACCGCCTCGTCCGCGCCCACCCCTACGAGCCGGCGCTGCGTCACGGCTTCATCGGCTCGCAGAAGCAGGGCATCGAGGTGTTTCGCCACGTTGACCCCGACGCCCCGCTCATCGTCGCGGAGTCGGTCTGGCAGTACTCCCATCATCTGCTGCACGGCCTCCTCGCCCACCGGGGCCCGATTCTGACCATCGCCAACTGGTCCGGCACATGGCCCGGCCTCGTCGGCATGCTCAACCTCAACGGATCGCTGACCAAGGCCGGGGTCGCGTACTCGACACTCTGGAGTGAGACCTTCGACGACACCTTCTTCCGTGAGGGATTGGCGACGTGGCTGCGCACCGGCCGCGTGCGGCACCGCACCGCACACGTTCGCTCCCTCGCCCGGGCGACCGTGCCGGCCCGCGCCCGCACCCTGGCGCGGCGCCTCGCCACGGAGCTTCGCACGCGCAAGTCGATCATGGGCGTCTTCGATGAGGGGTGCATGGGCATGTACAACGCGATCATCCCCGACGAACTGCTCTTCCCGCTCGGCATCTTCAAGGAACGGCTGTCGCAGTCGGCGCTCTACTACGCCGCCACCCAAGTGACCGAGGCCGAGGCCCGCGAAGTCTTCGACTGGTATCGGGCGAAGGGCCTGCGCTTCCACTTCGGCAAGGACGAGGCGACCGAGCTCACCGAGTCGCAGGTACTCTGGCAGTGCCGCACCTACCTCGCGGCGGTGCGGCTGGCGGACGAGTTCGGGGCCGAGACGATCGGAATCCAGTACCAGCAAGGGCTGAAGGATCTGCTGCCGGCGAGCGATCTCGTGGAGGGCACCCTGAACTCCACCGACCGACCGCCGGTCCGACGCGCCGACGGCAGTGTCATCCGCGACGGCGAACCCATCGTGCACTTCAACGAAGTCGACGAATGTGCCGGTGTCGACGGCCTCTTCACCTCGCGGGTGCACCGCGCACTCGGTCAACCGACCGCGAACACGCTGCACGACCTCCGCTGGGGTGACTGGGACCGCAGCGGCACCACGTCGGAGTACGTGTGGGTATTCCTGATCTCGGGCAGCGCTCCCGCGGATCACCACGTGGGCGGCTGGGCGGGATCCGATTCACTGCGCCAACCCCCGATGTACTTCCGACTGGGGGGTGGCACGCTCCGCGGCATCGCTCGCCCCGGGGAAATCGTTTGGAGCCGCGTCTTCGTCGAAAAGGGGCGACTCAAGATGGATCTCGGACGCGCGAAGGTGATCTCGCTGCCGCCGGAGGAGACGGAGCGCCGATGGCGGGAGACGACCGCGCAGTGGCCGATTATGCATGCGGTGACCTACGGCGTGTCCCGCGACCAGATGATGGCGCGGCACAAGGCAAACCACATCCAGGTGGCCTACGCGAACAGCGCCCGCGAAGCCGACCTCGCGCTCTACACGAAGGCCGCGCTCGCGGCCGAACTCGGACTCGAGGTCGCACTCTGCGGCACCCGCGCGGACGGACGGCCCTTCTAGCGCGACGCGTCGCGCCTCGATCGAACATCGGAATTCCGGACGGGCCGCAGCAACGGCCCATTCCAGACTTGCGCCCGCCCGGAAGGCCGACCGGGCTGGGCGTGCCATGGACACGCCCCTCCCACCTCTGCCGCTCGAGCCCCGACCCGGCCGTTACCGCCATTACAAGGGAAACGAGTACCGTGTGCTCGGCATCGCGCGGCACAGTGAAACCCTGGAACCCCTCGTGCTTTACCAAGCCCTCTACGGCGACACGACCGCACTCTGGGTCCGTCCCCAGCCGATGTTTCTGGAGACGGTCACCGTCGCTGGAAATGCCCGTCCGCGTTTCCAGCGGGTTGGAGAGGCCTGACGCGGTGCACCCGCGCCCCCGCCGATCGGGACGTTTCCCGCTGGACCTGACTCCGCCGCGACTCAAGCTCTGGCAACCGATGTCGGCACGCGCGCGCACGACCGATCCCCTTCTGCGGTGGGCCTGGGCGGCTCTCTGGCTGAGCGTTGCGCTCCTCGTCGGAGGCTGTGCCTCGACCCCGAAAGCGCCCCCGACCGCGCCGCGGCAGGCGGCGACCAAGCCGCAGCCCGCGCCGAGAGCCACGCCGAGTGCCCCCGCGCCCATGCGCACTCCCCCGCCGCCGGCGGCGGCCAACCCGCGCATCATGCTCGGCATCGACGTGCTCGAGGCCCAAGGCTTTGCCGCGCTCGCCGGGAAACGCGTCGGACTCCTCACGCACCCCGCCGGCGTGAATCGTTTCGGCGTCAGCACGATCGACGTTCTCCGCCGATCCCAGAAAGTGCGGCTCGTCGCGCTGTTCGGGCCCGAGCACGGAATCTACGGCAATGAAGCGGCAGAGATTCCAATCGCCGACCGCGTAGACAAGCGCACGGGGCTTCCCGTCTACTCACTGTACGGCAAGTACCGTAAGCCCACCAAGGCCATGCTCAAGGGCCTCGACGCTCTGGTGATCGACCTCCAGGACGTCGGTTCCCGCAGCTACACCTACGTGAGCTGCATGCGCTACGCGATGGAAGCCTGCTTTGAGGAGGGCGTGGAGGTCGTGATTCTGGACCGCCCGAATCCGCTCGGCGGCCTGAAGGTCGATGGTCCGATGCTGGACACCGCATGGATGAGCTACGTCGGCGCCTTCCGCGTGCCCTACGTGCACGGCCTGACCATCGGGGAACTCGCCCAGTTCAGCGCCCGGACCCCCGGCGCGCTCGCGATCTCTCGCGAGGCGCAAGCCCGCGGCCGCCTCACCGTTGTCCCCATGCGCGGCTGGCGCCGCTCCATGCGCTGGCCGGAAACCGGACTGCGCTGGGTGCCGACCTCGCCGATGATCCCGGACTTCTCTGCCGCCGTGGGCTACTCGATGATCGGGCTCGGTACGTACATCGGTGGGTTCCGCCACGGGGTCGGACAACGTTACCCGTTCCGCGGGCTACTGCACCTGCGCGTGCCCAGCGAGGTGGTCGAAAAGGAACTGAAGGCCCTCCGCATTCCGGGCGTCGCCTTCCGACGCGTCAGCGCCCCAAATCGTAATGGCAAGCCAGCCATCGGACTGTACGTCGAGGTGACCGACTGGGATGACTGGCGGCCAACCGAGTTGAGCTTTCACCTCATGCGCCTCGGGTGCAAACTGGAGGGACGCAATCCCTACGCCGAGGCCACTCGGGGCATCCAGCAAGGTTTCATCCGCCACATGGGGAACAACGACTTCTTTGAGGAACTGGTCGCCAAGGGCGCCCGGGTCGACGTGAACCGCTGGCTCGCCCGCTGGGAGGCCGAGAACCGCGCCTACATCGCGTCGAAGAAGCGTTTCTGGCTCTACAACTGAAGGCCAACGCGGTCCGTCGCCACCGCCGGGTCGAAAGCCCGCCCGTCGCACAGGTGCTCCACCCACTGCTGCGCAAGCCATGGGCCAATCAGCGCACCCTTCGAGCCGAGACCGTTGCACACGCCCTGCCCAGGACGCCCCGGCAGCCAACCCGCCACCGGCCGCAGGTCCGGTGCACTCGTCCGCCATCCGGCCAACGCCGACCGCACCTGCCACTCGACTCCTTCGCCCAGGCGAGACGCACTCGTCATCAGCAACGCCCTTGAGGTCGACGAGGGCTCTAGATCCAACGCCGTTCGGTCGTAGGTCGCTCCCACCGCCCACGCGCCGTCGGGCAAGGGGAGCAGCCAGTGGCCATCGTTCCGAATCTCCGGCCCTCCGCCCGCCGGAGGCAGCGGCGACGCACCCGCAGCCGGAGCCTCCAGGTGCAGCAACTCCCCTTTCACTCGCTCAAGCGCCAAGCGCCGCAACGGAACTTCCCCTGCCCCCAAGCAGGCCACGGTGGGAACGTCGGACCCCGCACACTCCGCCGCCGTTGCCAGTCGCTCGCTCAGGGCTCCGCGCTGGCGCCAGCGTTCACGCGAAGCGTGGATCAGGAGGGGCAGGTCCAGGTGGAACGCTGGCTCGATCCGGAACGCATCGTCCTCGCCCGGCAACCGCTGGACATACGGGTCGAGTTCCCCGGTCAGCCGCTTGGCTGCAAAGATGTCCCGCTCGCGCGCCGACCGAAGCTCGCGCCGCACCCGTAAACGCCGCAGCAACGGCACCCCGAGCTCTCGCTCAATCGCCCGGTACATCACTTCGGCTGGTCCGAGCAGCGCATCCACCCGCCAGCTCTTCACCAACCGCTGACCCGTAATCGGGTTGATGATGCCAGCCCCGACCCGCGAGGCGGCGTGCCGATGACCGGCGTCGATGAGGTGGAACCGAATCCCCGCCGACTCACAGGCCCACGCGAGCAAGGTCCCTGCGAGGCCCTGACCGACGATCCGGACTTCCGCGTGGCGCATGGCGGCCTTCCACGCCGCGGTCAGCCGCAGCGGCCATCCGGACCATGCACGTGACCGTGCGACAGCTCCTCGGCAGTCGCCACGCGGGCCGACACCACTTCGACATCGAAGGTCAATGCCACCCCAGCGAGGGGATGGTTGCCGTCCAAGGTCACGGTCTCACCCTTCACGGCGACGACGGTGACGATGGGCGCCGCCGCATCATCGCCGACTTGAAAGCGATCGCCCACCTTGAGCTCGCCGGCCACCGGCAGCAGGTCGCGTAACACGTCCTGCACCTGGCGGGGGTCGTGCTCCCCGTAGGCCTCCGCCGCCGGGACCTCAACGCGGGTCTTCGTGCCGGCCGCCGCCTCACGCAGCCGCTGATCGAGGCCGTCGATGATCTGTCCAGCACCCTCCAAGTAGACGATCGGGGCTCCTCCCGCGGAGCTGTCGATCACGCGCCCCTCGGGGTCGCGCAGCGTGTAGTGAAACGAAACCACCCGGCGGATGCTCATTCCTCCATGGGGACACAGTTCGCCCGGAACGCCAGCCCGGATCATCGCGGGCGCCGGGGCACGGCAGCCGATGGACCTCGCCATCGCGCCGCGTCGCGCCCGGACCGAGTCTCCGCTCAGGTTTCCTGCCGCAGGACCTCGAGCGGCGGATGCGAGGTCACACCGCGGTTCGCGAGCAGGCCGGTGAGCAGCGTCAAGCTGATCACGGCGCCGAACGCACCCGCCACCGTGGCGGGGGGCACGACGGGCGGGGCCTCGAAGACGAACCGAGCGAGCAACTGTCCGCCGACAATCGCCAGTCCACATCCCACCGCAGCCGCCAGCGCACCGAGGATCGCATATTCGACGAGTTGGATCTGCAACAACTGGCTCCGGCTCGCCCCGAGCGTCCGCAGCAGCACGGTCTCGCGGAGCCGCTGGTAGCGTCCGCTCAGCACCGCACCCGCCAACACGATCACGCCGGTGGCGACCGTGAACAGGGCCATGAACTGAACCACCCACTGGATCTTGGACACGATCCCGTCGAGGGTCTGCAGCACGAGGCTGAGGTCGATCGCCGAGACGTTGGGGAGGCGGGCGACGACCGACTGCTGCAGGCCAGCCGACTGCGCAGGGTTGGCGGCTCGCGTGGCCGCGACAAAGAACTTCGGGGCGCCCTCGAGCACGCCCTCGGGAAACACCGTGAAAAAGTTGGGCTCCAGCCGCCGCCACTCCACCTCGCGCAGGCTAGTCACCCGCGCCTCGACCAGCACACCCTGGACGTTGAACTCCAGCGTGTCCCCCAGCTTCAGCTGAAGGTCCCGCGCGATCCCGCGCTCCAGGGACACCGGCACCACCGGAGTATCCGGGGCGACCCGTGGGATCCACTCGCCCTCGACCACGCGCTCCGTATCCGCCAACGCGGACCGGTAACTGGAACGGTACTCCCGCCGCAGCGTCCACGCCGGGATCGTCGAGACCCCGTCGCGCAGGAGCTCCTCAACCGGTCGGCCCTTGAGTCGGCTCAAACGCATGGTCACGATCGGCGCACGCGCCAGCAGCGGCACCCCGGCGGCGGCGAGCGTCTCCTCCAGCGGTCCGATCTGATCATCCTGCACGTCAAAGAACACGAGATTGGGCCGGTCGCCGCCGCCCGAGCCCTCAATCTGCGCGAGCAGCGTCGCACGCGTCAGCGCCAGCGTCACGATGAGGAACGTGCCCAACCCCAGCGCCAGCAGCAGGAGCACCGTGCGGTTATTGGGCCGGTGCAGGTTGGCGATGCCCTGCCGGACGACGTACGGAGCGCCGCGCGGAACGAAACGTCGCGCCAGCCACGCCACCACGCGCGCGAGGCCCGCCAGCACGCCGAAGCCAACGAGAAGGGCGACGACAAACCCTACGGCCACGACCCACCGCGGAGCCTGCAACCAGGCGAATCCCGCGACCGCCGCCACGATCAAACCGTAAACCAGCCAGCGCAGCGGATCCGGACGATCCGGGTCATCGGCGAACGACGACCGGATCGCGCGCAACGGAGAAACCCGGCGGACGGCGAGCAGCGGCAGAAGGGTGAACAGGAAGCAGATGCCAAGGCCGAGTCCGATTCCCCGGCCGACCGCCGGCCAGTCGACCGCAAACTCGACCGCAAAGGGGAGCAACGGTCCGACCAGCGCAGGGAGCAGGAGTTGCACGCCGACTCCCAGCGCCGCACCCAACCCCGCACCGAAAAGTCCGAGCCCCACCCCCTGCACGAGGTACACGGCGAAACTCCGCCAGGCACTCGCCCCAAGGCACCGCAGGACCGCGACCGTCGCCAGTTTCTGGCGCACATACACGTGGATCGAACTCGCGACCCCGATCGCGCCGAGGAACAACGCCACGAAGCCCACGAGGCTGAGGAAAGAGTCCACGTTCCGAACCCCATTCCCAAGCTCGCGGCGCCGCTCTTCGACCGTGTCAAAACCCAGCCGCAACTCCCGGAAACGGTTGCGCAGGTTTCCGACCAAGGCCTCCACGTCGACCTCCGGGCCGAAGCGGAAATACGTGCGGTAACGCACCATGCTTCCCGGCCCGATCAGCCCCGTCTCAGCAAGGCGGGAACGCGCAATGAAGACCCGCGGCGAAAGCAACGCGACCGCGGCGGACTCGCCGGGGATCGAGCGGAGCGCACCCACGATCGTGAAGGTGCCTTGGCCCAGCCGGATCGGGTCGCCCACTTTCACGCCGAACTGACTCAGCAACGTTTCCTCGATCACCGCGACCGCCTCGCCTCGCGCCAGCCGGCCCGCCGCGTCGAGCGGCTCGGTCAGGAATTCACCATAAAAAGGATAACCTCCCTCGAGCGCCCGCAGCGTCACCAGCCGCGTCTGTCCGCCGGCGGAGGGGAACACCACCATCGACGCGAACACGACTTCCTCCGCGCGTTCACCGCCGAGGCCATCGAGAAAAGCGTGCGCCTCCGGCGAAAGCGCGGAACGCGATTGCACCGCGAGATCCGCGCCGAGGAGCGTCTTGGCCTGCCCATCAATCGCCCGACGCAGGTTCGCGCCAAAGGAGCCGATCGCCACCAGGGCGGCGACGCCCAAGACGATGGAAAGCGAGAACAGCGCAAGCCGGCGCCGCGAGGCCCGCGAATCCCGCCACGCCATCCGTAGCACAAAGCTCACGCGCCCGCGCCTCCCACCGTCGCAGCGGCTCCTTCGCCTTCGTCCGACACCACCAAGCCGCCGCGCAGGCGGATGATCCGGCGGCAGCGCCGCGCAAGTTCCAAGTCGTGCGTCACAAGCACCAGAGTCGCTCCACGCTCCCGGTTCACCTCAAAGATCAGCTCCGTCATCGCGGCCGCCGTCTCACCGTCAAGATTGCCGGTGGGTTCGTCGCAAAAGAGGATTTTCGGAGAGTTGATGAACGCCCGCGCCAAGGCCACCCGCTGCTGCTCGCCGCCGGAAAGCTGCACCGGATAATGTCCGCGCCGCGCTCCCAAACCGACCCGCTCCAACAGCGCCACCGCGGCGTCTTCAGCGCCGCGCAGGGCCGCCGCCCCGCCACCCCGGGCGGCCCGCAACTCCAGCGGCACCAGCACGTTCTCCAGCGCCGTAAGCGTCGGGATCAGCTGAAAGTTTTGGAAAACGAAGCCGACGTGGTCGTTGCGCACTCGTGCCCGGTCATCCTCGGTCATCGCGCCAATCTCCTCGCCCGCCAGTTCCACCCGGCCCGACGAGGGTCGGTCGAGCCCGGCGCAGAGACCGAGCAACGTGGTCTTGCCGCTGCCGCTCGGCCCCACGATCGCCAAGCTGGCGCCAGGCGCGAGGGCGAAGCTGACGTCCCGCAGCACGGTCAGCGACCCACCCAAGGAACCATAGGTCTTGGTCAGCCGCTCGACTTTCAGCATGGGATGAACCATTGTAAGCACCCGCGACACAATCCGTGGGCCGACCAAATCGCAACTCCATGACCCGCCTTTTCATCGTTTTCCGCCTCAGCCTCGCGCTCGCCGTCAGCGGCTTAGCCGCATCGGCCCGCGCCGACAGCGCCGGGGGGGACGCACGGCGCACCATCGTGTTCTTCGGCGATAGCCTGACCGCCGGCTACGGGCTGGAGAACCACGTGACCGACGCCTTCCCGGGCGTCCTGCAGGGGAAGATCGACCGCGAGGGGCTCGCCTACCACGTGGTGAATGCCGGCTTGAGCGGCGACACGACCGCCGGGGGGCTCCGGCGGATCGGCTGGATCCTGCGCCAGCCGGTCGACATCTTCGTGCTGGAATTGGGCGGCAACGACGGGCTCCGCGGGCTGCCCGTCGAAACCGCCCGGGCCAACCTGCAGGCAATCATGGACCGCGTGCGCGCCGCCAATCCACAGGTCCGGATCGTGCTCGCCGGCATGCAAATGCCCACGAGCATGGGACCGTACGCAGACGCCTTCGCGCAACTCTTCCCCGAGCTGGCCGCGGCGAACGGCACCAGCCTGATTCCCTTCCTTCTTGAGGGCGTGGGGGGCGTCCCGGAGCTAAATCTGCCGGATGGCATCCACCCGACCGTCGAGGGACATCGGCGGATCGCCGAAACGGTCTGGCCCTACCTGCGCCCACTTCTCGTCACGCGGACCGCTGGGACGAGTCCGCAGTTGCACCCCGGCTCCAGGGCCGAGAGCGTGAGGCCATGAAAGCCACCTTCACGGCGAAGGAATACGCCCGCCTCCTCGAGTTGCTCCACTATGGACTCCACGTGGTGCACGCGTACCACGGCCCAGAAAACCCTTCCAGTCCGCGCTATGACGAGTTGGAGCAGAAGCTCCTCTCTCTCGCGACGCCGATGGGCTGCGGCGATCTCGTCGAGACCCTCCCCGACGGGCGCATGCGGGTTGCGGAGAAGGTAGTCCGCGACGAACGCGTCGAGAAGATCCTGTCCGAGCACACCAACGACACCTTCTGGCACGAACTCGTGGCCCGCCTCGCTGATCGCGATTGCTCCTCGGAACAGGCCCGCCGGCACCTCGCCAACAGCACCCCCGGCGTCGAGCCGCCGCCCTCCATCGAGCAGCAGGTGGAAACTATCGAGGATGCCTACTGGGCCGAGTTCCAGAAGCACGACCTCAACAACGTGATCGTCCTCCGCGCCGGCCAAGGCTGAGCGTTTGCGGGGCGCGTACGATGCGGCCTTGCCCCCACCTCCGCCGAACCTCAGGCCGTCTGACGACGCCCGGGCGCGCCGGAGAACAGTTCGCGGAGCACACTCCACGCGCGGCGTAGCCCCGCCGGTTGGATGCCACCTTCAATCTGATAGAGTTCGACGAGGGCCTCCTCGTGCCCCCGGTAACGAGGCGGCAGCGTAAAGGTGGTCTGATCCCCGTCGCGCACGGTGGAGAGAAAGAACCCACGACCAATCTCGGGCTGCTGCGGCGCAACCGGGATCGAACGCTCGGGCAGTACCAGCCAGGGCCGGAACGCGAAGCGCCATCCGCCGTTCTCGGGCTCGTTCAGCCAGCGACCGTACGTGCGTACCGGCACGCCCTGCTGGCACAAGTGCGCTCCAGAGAAGACGCGGTTTTCCGGGCCGGCCACCGGACGGAACCGGAGGTGGCGGAAGGTCAGGAATTCCCACGAGAGCACCGTACCAAAGACGGTGAGCCGGAACGACCACCCCGCGACCAGCCACGAAACGAGAATCACCCCAATCGACAACAATGCCCCCAGCCAAGGATTCAGGGTGGCAGTCAGCGCCACCAAACCCAGCAGAGCCGTGCGCGCGGCCTTCAGCACGGAGTCGACCGCACCCCAAGGACTGAGCAGGATCAGGACATTGATCGCATGCGACGCCATCCAGACGATGGCGAATACCGCCACCGCCAGCGGCAGGGTCAACGCCGTGACCAACCACGAGAAATCCATCGCCGCGAAGGGCAAGGTCGCAAAACCGGTCGGCAGCGGTGCCGCCCCGGGCCCATGCGCCACCAAGACCTTCGAGAGAGTATCCATCGTGAACGGCAAGACCGCACCGGCAGCCACCAGACCCGAAACCTTGTTTTCCACGGTCTCGACAACATCCAAGGGCTTCTTAAAACCCGGCGGCAACGCCGCCGCGAGCGAGTCCTTCGCCGCACAGACGCCCACGATCAACAGCGCCGGCAACCAGAAGGCGACCTGGGCGAACCAAGGGAGCGCGGTACGCTGCTCGGGCGTATCTGCGTCGAACCACAGGTAGGCCCCATATACTCCAGTCCCCAGCAACGGCGAAATCGCCATGCCGGTGACGCTGGCCAGCGCGACGGATACGGCGGCACCCGGCGAGCGATCCTTCGCCGGCGGCGGAGGGCTGCCCGCAGCGCAGAGTTCAGCCGGAACCAAAAACACCATAATCAGAGCCAACAGCAGAAGGACGGAGCGGACGCGCGCAGTCATGGCGAGAGAGTCGCAGGAGAGACGAAGGTGTGAGGACGGGAGCCGGACCGCCCGCTCCCCAAAAGCCCTCGGGGGCTGTTCAGGGCACGGTCGCCGGAACATCGATGACGCGCTGCGTCTCGTTGTAGAGGACGCGACGGCTACCGATGAGGACGACCCTAAGTGATTGGGGACCAGAGTCCAGCTGCGAGAGCGGCACCGTGAAATAAAATCCGCTCCGCAGCGCGTCGGGTCGATCCGGATACGCTGTTTCCACGTCCGGCCGCCACTCCACCCGCCCACGGAACAGCCGGGTGCGGTCGCCCTGCACCGTCTGTAGGTACGGACGCAGCCCGGTCGAGATCATCTCCTTGGTCAGCATCCACCCACGGAAATGCACGTGCCCTCGCGAGACGGTGAGCTTGTCGATCGAGAAGACGATCGGATACAGCTGGAAATTGTCCGGCACAACCACCTCGTGGCTGGGTTCGACATCGAGCACGTAAAGCCCTTCGCGCGCGGAGACGGCGAGAATCTGGTCGCCGAGCGCGGTCTTGGGAAAGATCGGGCGCTTGAGACCGGCCATCGAGCCGGTTTCTTCGATGACGTGCGCCGCATCAACGCGGCGCTTGGAAAATTCCCAGGCCTCGTAGGCAAAACGCTGGTTCGCGAGCACGTTGACCGCCCCGGCGGCGAGCAACACGAGCCACGCGCCGGCCCGGCTCCAGCCCGGCTGCGGCAGCGCCCGCAGGGCGAGGAGGACGACGGCCACCCACGCGAGGCCGCTCTGCACCATGTAGCGGGACGACAACGCGGGGACGCCGGGCGCGGCGAAGCGACCGTAGGCGATAAAGGCCATGCCCAGAAGAGCCGTCAGAGCCACGCCCGTGAGGAAAGGATCCCGACGCCATGCCCCCCGCACAAGCGCCAAGCCCAGCACCGCGAGCAAGCCAAGGCCACTCCATGCGGCTACAGACGGCACGCCCAGCGACATCACGCCGCCTACCATGGTCAGCCAGTACCAGAGCATCCGCCCGACTGTTGAGAGCGACCACGCGACGGGAGCCATGAGGGTGGCGGAGGTGAACGCGACCGCGAAGACGCCGAACAGGAGGGCGCACCCAAGGCACCATTGCACGCACTCGCGGCGACGGCTCGCCAGCGCGAGGAGCAACGCTCCCACGATCATCACGGCCACCCCGTGGGTCAGCGTGAACAATGCGAAGCCCGCACACAGGAGCGCGCCCCACCAAGCCCAACGTTCCCTGCGCTGCAGGAGCACGAGGCACGCCGTCGTGTGCAACACGATCTGATAGTGGTCGATCGAGGCGTAGGAGGAGAAAAGGTTCTCATGATGCTGGAGGTGCAGCAACACCAGCGCCGCCAGCGCCAGCCAGACCCCGCGCCACCAGCGTTCGGCGATGCCCAGACGCGCCACCAGCACGGCAGCCACGAGGAAGCTGCTTCCCACCAGCCCGAGAGCAATGAAGTTTACGCTCCCGGTGAGCTCGTAGAGCAGCACAAACACGAAACGGCTCGTGAGCACGCAGTGCTCGTTGGCCATGGCGAAGAACTCCCGGACCGATGCGGTCACCGAATCCGCCGCCCGGTAGTCGAGCAGGAACCGCAGCACCGTCTCGAACTCATCCCACATCGGGATGTTGTGCATGGTGTCCGTCGCCCACCAAGCCATGAACGCAAGCGGCGCAAGCGCCACGGAGACTACGAACCACTGGAACCAGTGCGGCGGCGCGACAGGATCGGAGGGGCGCTGAGGGGAATCCGCCATGACGAAGAAAAGGCCGCGGCGACTCCGCACGCGGCACGTCCGAACGCAAGCCGCCCCGAGCCGAGGACGCAAGCGCAAGTCCGACTTTGGCGGGCCGCAGACACCAAGCACGCCCGGCCGGAGCCGACGTGGACAGGAGGGCGATGACGTGCAGCCGGAACCGCGGCTCGCCGACCTGGATCGCCTCGAACGCGGAAGGTCGAACGCCAGCGCCACCCCTCAAAGTCAGCTCGCTTTTGCTTTTGCCGAGAGCGGTCCGGACTGGTCGGATCGACCCATGCCGCCCTTCGCCCTCGCCATCTTTCTCGGGGCCTTCCTGCTCTTCCAAGTCCAGCCGATGATCGGCAAGTACATCCTCCCTTGGTTCGGCGGGAGCCCAGGGGTCTGGACGACGTGCCTGCTGTTCTTCCAGGTGCTGCTGCTCTTCGGCTACGGCTACGTGCACCTCGTCTCCACCTACCTGCGTCCCCGCACGCAGGCCTGGCTGCAGGCCACCTTGCTAGTCCTCGCGGCGGTGTTCCTGCCCGTCATCCCGGAAGACTCGCTTCGTCCCGCCGGGGACGGCACGCCGGTGCTGCAGATCCTCCTCGTCCTCGGCCTGACCGTGGGCGTGCCCTATCTGGTGCTGTCGACGACGGGGCCGCTGATGCAGCGGTGGTTCAGTCTGCTCCATCCGGATCGTTCACCCTACCGCCTGTATTCACTTTCCAACGTCGGTTCTTTGCTTGCACTCCTGAGCTATCCGCTGGTGGTGGAGCCATTCCTCACGCGCCGCGAGCAGGCCATCGTCTGGTCGATCGGGCTGGTCGCGTTCGCGTTCGTCGCGGCTCGCTGTGCCTGGGCGATCCGTGACGTCACGCCCGCGGTGCCAGCGGAACCGGTGCCACCTCCAGAACCGCAGGCAACCCAGCCGCGCGGCACGCCGCTGCTGTGGGTGGCGCTCCCGGCGATCGCGTCCGTTCTGCTCGGCGCCACTACGAACCAACTCAGCCAAGACATCGCCGTCATCCCATTCCTGTGGGTCCTGCCGCTCGCCCTGTACCTGCTGAGCTTCATTCTCTGTTTCGATCATCCCCGCTGGTACCACCGCGGGTGGTTTGCGGGCCTGCTTGTCGTCGGGTGCTCTCTGGTGCTGTACCTCCTCCACGCGGAGACCGACGCCCCGCTGGCGCTGCAGGTGGTGGGCTACACTGGGACGCTCTTCATCGCGGCCATGGTGTGCCATGGCGAGTTGTACCGGCTGCGTCCGGAACCCGCGCGACTGACCTCATTCTATCTTCTGATGTCGGCCGGCGGTGCTCTCGGTGGTCTCTGCGTCGCAGTGATCGCGCCGGCGCTGCTCGATCGTTTCGCCGAGTTGCAGATGGGCCTCTGGCTCCTGAGCTACCTTCTCGGCGTCATCGCGCTGCAGGACCGCAGTCGGCCACTCGTCAGGGGAGCCGCACTCGGGCTGGCCGTCGCCTTGGTGGGAGTTCCCGCGCTCGATCTCTCCTGGGGAGATCGTTGGCACGAGATCCTCGCGGTGTACCAAGCCACCGCAGAGCGGTTGTACCTCGAGTCGTGGCCCGCGGTCACCGCCGGGGCGATTGCGGCGCTGATCTGCCTGTTGCCACTGCGACGCGGAGAACGCGGGCAATGGCGCTCGCGCCAAGGCGCGTTCCTGATGCTGCTGAGCTTCGCTTTCGGTGTCCTCCTCATCATCCAGGTCCGCAAGGCTGATGAGGACGCGGTCGCTCTGAGTCGAAATTTCTACGGCACCCTCCAGGTCCGGGAAATCCTCGCTGAGGACGAGAGCGGTCACCACTACTCGCTGGTCCACGGTCGGATCACGCACGGCCTGCAGTTCCGCGCCGCCACCCAACGCCTCTGGCCGACGACCTACTATGGGGAGAGCAGCGGCATCGGGCTCGCGCTCAAGCATCTGGATCGACCGGAGGGACAGCGACACATCGGGCTCGTCGGCTTGGGCACCGGGACCCTCGCCGCCTACGGCCGCGCGGGCGACCGCCTGCGCATCTACGAGATCAATCCGGAGGTCGAGCACATCGCCCGCACTCACTTTTCTTACCTCGCCGACACGCCGGCCGAGGTCGCGTTGGTGCTGGGCGACGCTCGTCTCACCCTCGAGCGAGAGCTCGAGACCGGACATCCTCAGGCCTTTGATCTCCTGGCGCTCGACGCCTTCAGCAGCGACGCGATCCCGGTCCACCTGCTCACCTTGGAGGCCATGCAATCTTATCTCAAACACCTCGCGCCTGGCGGCATCATCGCGGTGCATACCTCCAACCGCTACCTGGATCTCCAGCCCGTGGTCGAGGGCCTCGCGCGCCACCTCGACCTCAAGGTGCTCACCATCACGGATGACGACTCGGAGTTCTGGTGGATCTACGGCACCACGTGGATGCTCCTCGCCCGCGAGAAGGAGGTGCTGGAGAAGGACGCGCTCTACGAGCGCATGCGCGCACCGAGCGAACGCGTGGACGCGGTACCCTTGTGGACCGATGAGCGCGCATCGCTCCTGCGCATCCTGCGGTAGCGTCGGCAGACTCAGCGCGGCTCCAACGAACGCGCGGGGCCCGATGCCACCACCCGGCCCGCATCGGCCACCTGCAGGACGTACGACTGGTTCGGAAAGGCGAAGACCAATCCCCTCGCCTCGACCAGACGCATGAACGCCAGATTGAGCCGCTGGCGCAGGGCCAGATGCTTCCGCAAATCCGGATCCCGGATTCGATAGAAGACCCAGACATCCAGCGAGGAGGGCGTGAAGTCGCGGAAATAGACGTGCACCGCAGAGGAATCGACCTCCGGCTCGCTGAGGATGACCTGACGCAGGTCGGACACGAGCGCCTCCAAGTCGGCCGGACGGCTGGCATACGTCAGACTAAGCACCTGCTCCACCCGTCGACCATCGATCCGGGATAGGTTGACGATGCTCTCGGCCGCCACGGTCTTGTTCGGGATGATCATCAACGACCGATCATCGCTCCGCACCTTGGTCGATCGCAGGCCGATTTCCTCCACCGTTCCCGTAAAGCCGCCGATGCGCACGACTTCGCCCGCGCGGAACGGCTGATCGACAGCGACCACGACGGAGCCAAACACATTGGCGATCGTATCCTGCGCCGCGAGGGCGAACGCCAGACCGCCAATCCCGAGTCCAGCTAGCACCGCCTGGACATCCGCCCCCTTCGACTGCGCCACGACCAAGGCTCCGAAGATCGCCGCTACGGCGACAAGGGTCTTGCGGATCCACGGCATGAAGGCCGCGACACCCAAGGCGCGTTGCTCCGCGATGCTCTGCGCGTGCTGGAGCGCCGTATTGAGCGTGCGCAGGATCAGCCAGAGCAGGACGAGAGAGAACGCCAGCCCCGCAGTGTAACGGATGGCCTCGTCCCATCCCGGCGAAAGTTTCAGGACCTTGAGAGCCGCAAAGGTGCCGATCAGCGCGAAGAGGGCGTTGACGGGAGATTCGAGCGCCGGGAACAGCTTGTCGTCGAAGGTCGTCTTGGTCCGCGCAGCCAACCGGCGAAACACGCCAAACAACAGCCGCGTGGCCAGGCGCCGCAGCACCACGGCGGCGAAGAGCAGCGCGGCCGCGATGCCAAAATGCATGGCCGTGTTGCCGCTCTCCGGAACGCCGAAGGCGTGGAGCAGCGAATCCACGGCCTGCTCCAGCAGGTCCGTGGTCGGCAACGGAGCCAGCACCGGGGCAGGCGCCGCCGCGGGCACCTCCACCGGCGCATCCGCGTAGGCGCTGGCCAGCAGGACCGATCCAACGACCGGCAGACTCAGGAGGCGAGGAAGGCGGAGGGATTCAGGCATCGTCATGGCAGGGAAACGGCCGCGGAGCTCGGCCCCGCGACCTGAAGCTGATTCCCAGCAAGCCCCCGGAGTCAACCGCCACGCGCGGCCAACGTGCGAGTCCTCTCACCCCGTTCCTCAGCGCACTCGCCGCTTGCCCCTCCCTCGCTCCGTCTGCCAAGGTCCGCCCTCATGTTGACCCTGCTGGCCTCGCTCACCCCGCTGCCCCCTCTGCCCTTGTGGGCCTGGCTCACGTTTTTTGCATTCATCGCCGCCATGCTCGCCTTGGATCTGGGCGTGTTTCACCGGGGCTCCAAGACCGTCAGCACCCGGGAGGCACTGATCTGGTGCGGCGTCTGGGCGTCCCTCGCTCTCGGCTTCTGCGCCCTGCTTGTGCCATGGCGCGGATCGGAACATGCCCAGCAATTTCTCGCCGGCTACCTGATCGAGCTCTGCCTCAGCGTCGACAACGTCTTCGTCTTCATCCTGGTGTTTGCCTATTTCCGGGTCCCTTCCGAATGGCAACACCGTGTGCTCTTTTGGGGGATCATCGGCGCCGTTGCGATGCGCGCGGTCTTCATCCTCGTCGGCGTCAGCGTCCTGGCCCGCTTTCACTGGATTCTCTACGTCTTCGGTGCGTTCCTCATCTACACCGGCGTCAAGATGGCCCTCGCAAAAGAGGGCGGTGACGATGTGCACCCGGACAAAAACATCGCCGTGCGTCTCTTCCGTCGGTTCTTCCCGGTCAGCCCCACGATGGACGGCGGGCGGTTCTTCACCCGCATGGATGGCCGACTGATGGCCACACCCCTCTTCGTCGTGCTCATCGTCGTCGAGACCACCGACCTCGTCTTCGCCCTCGATTCACTGCCCGCCGTGCTCGCGATCACCCAAGATGGATTCGTCGCCCTGACCTCCAACATTTTCGCAATCCTCGGCCTGCGCTCGCTCTACTTCGCGTTGAACGGCATCATGCAGCTGTTCCGCTTCCTCAAGCTCGGCCTCGCCTTCATTCTCGTCTTCATCGGGGTCAAGATGCTGATCGGCTACTTCGATCTCCACGTGACAACCACCGTGTCACTCGCCGTGATCGGATCGGTGCTGGCTCTTTCCGTTCTCGCCAGCGTGCTCTTCAAGCCACGCGAAAGCGGAGCCGGACACGTCGGCTGATCCAGCCGCCGCTCGAAGAAATGGAAAGGGCGGGCCGCCCCCACGACAGCCCGCCCCACCCCCTTGGGTTCTCACCTGCAGGCCCACCCAGGCCTGCAATTCTGAAAGGTCAGATTAGGCCCCACCCACCGGGATGCGCCGCGGTTTCAGCGCCTCGCCCTTGGGGAGCGAAAGCCGGAGTACGCCGTCGCGCAGCTCCGCCTGGATGCGCTCCGCATCGATGGCGGCGTCATGCCGCAGCGTGAGCGCATAATCTGCGTCCACGCTCTCGCGGTGCAATCGGGTCCATCCCGCCGGCTGACGCCAGACGCGCCGGCCCACCACGGACAGCAGGCCATCCTCAGAGGTGATCTCAAGACCGTCCTTGGCGACGCCCGGAAGGTCGACCGTGACGTCGAACGCATCCGGGGTCTCGCGAATGGAATACACCGGACGAAGCGTCGGCGCGAGACCCGCGGTCGCGGACTCCGCAGACTTCGACGTGGAAGCAGTGGTACGAGAAGCCGACTCGGCGGAACGGCCAAAGGCGGGAACAAGATGTTGGAACAAGCTCATGATCGGTAAGGGAAAAAGTGTGGAATGAGGAAGGAACGGGACGGCGAAACGGTTCAGTTGACGGGAACGGTGATCTTACGCGGCGTGGCCTCGGCCTTTCGTGGCAGGGTCAGCGTGAGGACCCCGTGCTCGAGTTGGGCCCGGATGGCGGTCTCATCGACCTCGTCGGAAAGGGCGATCGAGCGACTGAAGGCCACGGTCTCGCGGGCCTCGCCCTCGCCACGGATGCGCTCGGCTCGCAGGTTGAGTTGCCCATCCAGCACCTCGATCTGGATCGCCTCGCGAGCGACCCCGGGCAGCTCAACGCGGACACAGGTGGCGTTGCCATCCTGGTAGAGATCCACCGGCGGTGCACCCGCCGTGGAGAAAACGGACGGTCCAGCGAAGGCCGTGGCGAACAAGCGATCCATCTCGCCGTCCCATGCCGCCCACGGAGAACGGGCGAAAAAGCCATCGGAGGCCAGGCTGCGCGAGGAAGGAGTACGGTAGTGAATGAGTCTCATGGTAGGAAACGAAGGTTGGGTTCGAGTAAGGATTACGGGTTACGATCTGCCCTCCCTTATGCACGCGGAGTGCCGACCCCGCCTTGATGGCCAAACACCTCATGGGCAGACTCCTACCCACTCGCCCCCATGGCGGAGCGCCGTTTTTTCCCGGCGAATCCTGTCTCAACCGGGTAATTCCGTCGCGCTTTGGCGGCTTCCACCGAAAAATCCCTGTTCGCCCGGCGCAAAGCGTGGTTGAACCGTGGCTGCCGTCATGAGCTTTGACTTTGATCACCCCCCGGAGCGCCGGGGAACCGACTCCCAGAAGTGGCAGAAGTACGCCGGTCGCGACGTGCTGCCCATGTGGGTAGCGGACATGGATTTCCGGGCGCCGCCGGCGGTCATCGAGGCCCTCCAGCGAAGGGTGGCCGATGGCGTGTACGGCTACGCCCGGCCGGTGCCCTCGCAAGTGGCGGCGGTCGTGGAGACGCTCTCCCAGCTCCACGGCTGGACCATCGACCCGGAGTGGATCGTCTGGCTCCCGGGGCTGGTCGTCGGACTGAACGTCACGGCGACCGCGGCAGCGGGGCCGGGTGAGGAAATCCTCTGCCTGACGCCGGTCTACCCCCCGTTCATGAGTGCGCCCCGCAACGCCGGCCGCGTGCCCGTGACGGTGCCGCTCGCGTACGCCACCGCGAGCCGGACTTGGGAGATCGACTGGGACGCGTTGGAGCGCGCGGTGACTCCCCGCACGCGGGCCTTCTTTCTCTGCAACCCGCACAATCCGGTCGCCCGAGTCTTTCGCCGCGATGAGTTGGAAAAGCTCGCGGAGTTCTGCGTTCGCCATCGCCTCGTGCTCTGCTCGGATGAAATCCACTGCGATCTCATCCTCGAGCCGGGCCTGCGCCACATTCCGACCGGGACCCTCGGCGGCGCGATCGCGCAGCAGACCATCACTCTCATCGCTCCGAGCAAGACCTACAACATCCCGGGTCTGGGCACCGCGCTGGCCATCATTCCCAACGCGGACTTGCGGCGCCGCTTTGTGCACGCCACCCAAGGGATCGTCGCCGAGGTGAACGTCCTCGGTTTCACCGCCTGCGAAGCCGCCTTCCGGCACTGCGAGCCTTGGCGGCAGGCGCTCTTGGAGCGCCTCCGGCGCAATCGCGACCTCGTGCTGCGCGCGGTTGCCGACACCATGCCGGGTGCGCGGATCGAGGCTCCGATCGAGGCCACGTACCTCGCCTGGATCAACGTGGCGGATCTCGGCTTGAAGGACCCCATCGCGCATTTCGAGGCCCACGGGGTCGGCCTGAGCGAAGGGCGATTTTTCGGCGCGGCGCCGGGGTCTCACGTGCGACTCAACTTTGGCTGCCCCGAGAGCACCCTCCGCGAAGGCCTGCGGCGCCTGCACGCCGGCGCGGTTGCTGCCGTGAAGTGATCCTCCTCGCACCGCGCGACGGCGTGCGGGAGCCACGGCCGCCTCGTCCCCGCCACCGCGAACGCATCGCCCTCCCCGTACGAGCGCGCAACCCACGCTGCGTTCGCTGTTCACACCGCGCTCCGTTACACCCGCCGGGCCGTCCCCACGATCGCAGACCGCGCCAGCAACCGCGCGCCAAAGAACCCCACGCCCCACACGTTCAGAAACGAGAACGGATCCGATCCCGCCGCGACCCGGCTCGGGCGGTGCCGTTTGACCTTCCCCTTCCGCACCCCACACTCTCTGCGATCGATGCGCCTCGGGCCATACACGCTCTCCTCCAACCTGTTCCTGTCGCCGCTGGCGGGCTACACGAACCTACCCATGCGCCTCACCGTGCGCTCGCTGGGCGGACTCGGCTGGGCGACGACGGATCTGGTCAACGCCCGCTCCCTGCTCGAACGCAATCGTGTCGCCCTGCAGCTCGTCGCCACCGCACCCGGCGACCAACCGCTGGCGATCCAACTCTTCGGCGCGGTGCCGGAGGAAATGCGTGACGCGGCGGCCCTGTGCGAATCGTTGGGCGCCCAATCGGTCGACATCAACATGGGTTGCCCCGTCAAGAAAGTCGTCCAGATCGGCGGCGGCTCGGCGATGATGACCGAGTTGCGCAAGACGGCCGCGCTGGTCCGCGGCATGGTGGAAGCGGTGAAGATCCCGGTCACGGCGAAGATGCGGCTCGGGTGGGACGAGGACAACCTGACGGCGCCGGAGTTGGCGCGCGTGCTGGAGGATACCGGCGTGGCGGCGGTCTTCGTGCACGGGCGCACGCGTGCGCAGGGGTTTTCGGGCACCGTGAACCTCGCGGGCATCCGCGCGGTGGTGGAAGCGGTGCACCGGATTCCGGTGATCGGCAACGGCGACGTGACCCACCCTGAGGCGGCGAAGCACATGCTGGCCGAAACCGGATGTGCCGGCGTCAGCGTGGGCCGCGGGGCCTTCTACGACCCATGGATTTTCCGCCGGACGGATCACTACCTGCGCACCGGTGAACTCCTCCCCGAGCCGACTTTCGCCGAACGCGTGCGCGTGCTGCGCACGCACTTCGATCGCTACTGCGAATTCTACGGTGACGAGCAGGGGCCGCGCCTGTTCCGCCGCGTCGCCCCGTGGTACGCCAAGCGCTTCGGACCTGCGAAAGTCTTCAAGCGGCGGGTCACGACGATTTCCTCGCGGGCGGACTTCGAGGCGGCGCTGGAGGAGTACCGCCTCTGGCGCGCGCCGTTCTGCGATGAACACGGGGAGTTGCTCCCGAAGTACCAGCCCGGGCCTATGGCCTCGTCGTTCATGGACCACGACGGAGATGACTCGGGCGTGCACGCACGTCAGTCGATCCCCGTCCCGAAAGGGCCCGTCGAAGTCTGGTAGACCGAAGTCCAACCCGAAGCCGCTTCCCTTTCTTTCCCGATGCAACCCGTCTCACACTTTTGGGAGCTGATCCTCGGCACGGTGATTGCACTGCTGCCGATCATCAACCCGTTCGCCTCGACCCCGGTTTTTCTCGCGATCACCGAAGGCGACACGGAAGTGCAGCGCGAGCGACAGGCCCGGCGCGGCTGCCTCTACATGGTGGCGATTCTCGTGCTCTCGCTGATCGGCGGGACTTTCATCATGAACTTCTTCGGGATCTCAATCCCGGGCCTGCGGATCGCCGGCGGGCTGCTCGTCTCGGGCATCGGTCTCAGCATGCTCTCGGCGCGCAGCCCGGCGCAGGAGGAGCGCGAGCGCGACGCCGCGCGAGCGAAGCGGGACATCTCCTTCACGCCGCTGGCGATGCCCATGCTCAGCGGACCCGGTTCAATCGCGGTGACCATTGGCTTCACCTCTCTGGCGGAGACTCCGCTCGACTACGCGGCCATCATCCTCGGCATCATCGTGGTGGCGTTCATCAGCTACCTCGTCCTGCGCATCTCAAGCCGCATCGTGCTGGTGATCGGCATCAATGGCATGAGCGCCCTCACCAAGATCATGGGATTTCTGCTCCTCTGCATCGGCATCCAGTTTGTCGTAAACGGGCTACTCGGAGTTGCGACCGACCCCGAAGTCCTCCGCGGAATCCGGGAGGCCGTCCTTCCGCCGAAAGCGACGCCGTAAACACCCTCCGACTCCGACGGTACCCGTCAGTACTCGAGCCGCACCACGTCGCCCTTTGCGCTGCGAAAAATCAGCGCACGGCGGGTGGGATCAAGCCCGAGGAACACAATGCCCAACGCGGGCTCCACCAAGGCGCCCCCACGGACCAGGCGACCGTTGATCAAGGCGCGCGGCGGATTCCCGGGCGATACCCCGGAAACCTTGGCCTCTTGGACAAAACGAATCACGTCCGGGTGAGCGCCCGGTTCGGGGATCACACGGAACGTACGCGGCGAAGCCAGGTCCCCCTCCGCCTCGTGGGAACTAGGGGGCGGGCCGAGCGCGAGGAGATCGACCGGACCGCTCCCCGTGGGTGACGGCGCCGGGGCGGCGGAAACGGGCGCCTCCTTGACCGCCGCCGGGACGATCAGGAGCTCCTCGCTCGTGGCCACCGGGGAAACGCCGAGGGAGGCCTTTGCGGTCGCCTCCGGGGGCGACGGCCGCATGAGAAGCCAGATCACCGAGACACCGCCGCCAAACACCACCACGGCCGCAAAAACGATGAAGGCGAGGGTCGTTTTACGAGACTCGGAACCGTCGCGAAAAAGCGGGATCACGATGCCACCGGGCACCCCTTCCTCCGCCGATGCCGGGGCCACGGCCGACGGCAGCGTCCTGTCCGCGGGGGCGGCACCCGCCGGCGCATCCGGCGGGGGTGGCGCGGCAGGAGTGGGCGGCACGGAGGGACTTGGCGCCGCAGGCGGGGCGGCTGGAGCGGCCGGCGGCGGGGCGGCCGGGGTACGCAAGGTGAGCCCAAGACGCGGCTTCACCCTCTCGCCCGCCGGAGCAGCCGGGTTAGCCGGGTTAGCCTCCCGGGGTGTCTCGCTGGACACAGAAGCAGGTTGGGGAGGAGTCTCCTCAGGCATGCGTAAGGAAGCTTGAGGTAATCCCAAAAAAATCGAAACTCAAAAGAACGAACTCTTCGTCTCAAACTTTTGGAGACGTTTTTTACCATGAAGCGTACCCCCGCCGCGCTCCTTCTGGCCCTTGCCCCGCTCCTGCTGCTTGGACCCGCCTGCTCCAGCAACAAGAAGCCCAAGCCGAGTCCGGCGATCGCTGCCGAAACGGAAACCGAGTTCCGCCTGCGCTGGATTGCCCGCCGGATGGGGGAATTGCAGGCCGGCCCGGAGGCCGTGGAGCCTCGCAGGGCTAGGGAAATCGCGACCAAGGAGTTCGCGGAGAAGTTCGGCCTGGGGCCGGCGGCACCCCGGCGATAACGCACCGGTCGGGGCTGGGCAGCCTGGCGCGAGCGGGAGCGACGGTTTGACCTTCCGTCTGAGGCCCAAGAGGATCGCTTCTTGTCCTCACTCCCGCCGAACCGAACGCCCTCCTCCGCGTTCTCCCTTCCCGCCAAGGGGGTCCTCGCCGCGGCCGGGTGCTACCTACTCTGGGGCATCGTCCCCCTGTTCTGGCGCCTGCTGGGATCGGTCGATGCGGTCGAACTGATCGCCCATCGCCACGTCTGGTCTCTCGCTTTCCTGCTCCCGATCCTCGTCGCCTGCGGACAAGGCGCGGCGTTCCGGGCCGCCCTGCGATCCCCCCGGGATTGGGGGATCAACCTTCTGAGCGCATCGCTGCTCACCATGAATTGGCTGATCTATGTCTGGGGCGTCCAGGCCGGTCAGGTCATTGAGTGCAGCCTCGGTTACTTCCTGGTCCCAATCCTCAACGTGGTCCTCGGGCGGGTGGTGCTAGGTGAATCCCTGCGCCCGCTCCAACGGGCGGCGGTGATCGTGGCAGCCGCGGGCGTCGGCCTGCTGATCTGGCGACTTGGGCACTTTCCGTGGATCGCGCTCGGTCTCGCCGCCAGCTTTGGATTCTACGGTTTGCTTAGGAAGAAGTCGCCACTGGGTCCCATGTTGGGCCTCACGGTGGAGACCTCCCTGCTCGCTCCGGTCGCGGCCGGGTGGCTCCTGTGGAAAGCAGCACACCACGAAGGCGCTCTCGGACACAGCGACCTCCCGACGACCCTACTGGTGCTCAGCACCGGGGTGGTGACGGCGATTCCACTGCTGTTATTTGGGGTCGCAGCGCGCCGCCTGCGCATGGTCACCCTCGGGCTTCTGCAGTACCTCGCTCCGAGCTGTCAGTTCCTGATCGGATGGCTGTGGTTTCGTGAACCCTTCACGACGGAACGAGCTGCGGCCTTCGCCCTCATTTGGGTGGGACTGGCGCTCTACAGCGCCGATGCGTTGATTTCGCAACGCCCACGCGCCGCGCCGACCGCTGAGCCAGCGGCCCCCTGATCACGGCGTCGCCGCCGAAGTCGCAGACGTGCCGATCGGCTGTGCCGGCTCCAGCGCCAACAGCTCCACTTCGAAGAGAAGCGTGGCCCGGCGGGGAATCTTCGGCGGGCTACCCCGCGTTCCATAAGCCAGCTCGTGGGGAACGATGAGGAGCCGGCGCTCCCCGACGGTGAGCAGCTGCAGTCCCTCTTCCCAACCTTCGATCACATGGCCCCGGCCGATGCGAACGGTGAACGGCTTGGCGGGATCCTTTGCCTGATCGAAGACCGTGCCATTGAGCAGCATGCCCGTGTAGAGCACCTTGACGACGTCCCCCTTCTTGGGCCGGGGGCCACTGCCAGGCTTGAGGATTACGCTGCGCAGACCGGTGGAGGTGCGCTTGGCCTCCGGCCAGCGCTTTTCCACGATCTCAAGGTCCTCGGGAGGCAGCTTCTCCCGCTGCGCCAGCAGCGGAACCGCAGTCCACGAGAGCGAAAGTACCAGCACCAGCAATCCTCGAAACGCGCGCATGATGGGAAGGGAGATAAGCAGCTAAGATGCAGAATTCAACCCCTCCCGACAGCCGAGTTCGCCTAGGGATCCCACGGGCACAAAAAAAGCGGGGAGCCGAGGCTCCCCGCGAAAAGGACACAGAAGGTGTCAGGATCCGCTGGTGAGCGGATTAGTAGCGACGCTCGCGGCGCTCGCCGTAGCCACCACGGCCACCGCCACCGCCACCGCCGCCACCACCGAAGCCACGGCCACCGCCGCCGCCACCACCACCGAAGCCACGGCCACCGGACTCTTCCTTCGGGCGGGCTTCATTGACGGTCAGGGGGCGACCACCGAGGTCGACGCCATTGGACTTCTCAGCGGCGAGCTTCGCCTCTTCGGGCGTGCCCATCGTGACGAAGGCAAAGCCGCGCGGGCGGCCGGTCATCTTGTCCATGGCGACATAGACGTCCGTGACGGAACCGAATTGGCCGAAATGCTGGCGCAGTTCGTCTTCGGAGGTCTTGAACGACATGTTACCGACGTACAGTTTGGAGTTACTCATGTTTGATGTTTCGTAGATCACCCGTCCGCTGCCAGTCCGTTCCCGAACGCCGGGTTTCGAAATCATCCTCCAAGCTACTTGCTCGGCTAACGACTCACCAGATACTGTCACCTAACGCTGTTCTCTAACGACTGCGACACGGAATGCCCGAACGCCGGCAAACGCAAGCTCCCTTTTTAACGCAAGCATTCCGCAACCCCGAGCGTCGGGCGGACCTTGCGCCGTGAGGACATCGCCATTACGGTCTTCGCATGAGCCGTTTCCGCCTCGCCTTCACCACCCTGCTTGGTCTCGCCATGTTTCCCTTCCTCGCCCTCGCCGATCCGCTGACGGTCGGTTCTCCCGCTCCGATCGTTTCCGCCAAGACCGAGACGGGCGCCACGCTGGACCTCGGCTCCGTCTACAAGGCCAATCGGTACACGCTGGTCTACTTCTACCCGCGCGCCGACACACCGGGGTGCACGAAGCAGGGCTGCTCGCTGCGCGACGCCTACGCCGATCTCAGCGCCAAGGGCGTGGCGATCATCGGCGTCAGCTCCGACTCGGTCGAAGCTCAACGGGCCTTCAAGGAAAAGTATAACCTGCCGTTCACGCTGCTCGCGGACGAGGACCTCACCGTCATCAAGGCCTTCGGTGCCCGGAGCGTGATGCGGACGATGGCCAGTCGACAGGCTTACCTGATTCAGGACGGCAAGATCGTCTACGCTGACCACAAGGGAGCCACGACCAAGCAGGCCGAGGACATCCTCGCGTTCCTGTCGCAATCCGGCGGCTGAACCGCTCGCCCCGCGCGACGGTCGACGCGCTAGAGTTCGTCGTCAGGCACTGCCTCCAAGAGACCCGCCTGCGGGTCCCGCGCCACGCGGTCCAGCCAGCTCGCGAGCAGGGGTTCGCCCGCAAACTGGCGCCGGGGCATCGGCGCGGCGAGGAGGTCAATCACTCGCAGGCTCCCATCCGCCGCTCGCACGAGGTTCTTCGCGTGCAGGTCCGCCACCAGCCACGGTGCACCGCCCTGAAACCACAGCCGCGGGTGATCCCGCTGCGCGCGCAGGAAGCGCGAGGGGATCGGGATCAAGCCAGCCGGCAGCAGCGCCGACGTGTCGAGGTTTTCCGGTAGGCGCTCACCCGCAGTCTGCTTGACCACCAAGACGCCTTCCGGGGTCAGTCCCACCACTTCGGTGGGCATGCCGCCCAAGGACAGGATGAGGTGGAGCTTTTCAAAGAGCGCCCGGTAGCTGCCAAGGCTCGCCTCGGCCCGAAACGCGACTTCGTGCCCGTCGCGCACAAACGTGAAGCTGCCGCCGATCCGCCCGCCTTCGCGTGGCAGGAAAAATTTGTAGATGGAGCCGTCCTCGGCCTGAAACGCAGAGGCCTCCACACCGCTCCCGATCCTTCGGAGCCGCGTGCTGCCTTCACCAAAGGGATCTTCTGCGTCTTCCGGGAAACCGAATTGTCCCAACGACACGAGCGGCACCCACGCGCGAAACGCCCCCAGCGCCGCATCCAACTCACTCCACAGCGCATCCGCCCCCGCGAGGAGGCTCAGTCCGTCTTCGGCCGAGAGGACGAGATCGTCGTCCGGATCCGTTCCGAAGCCGACGCCCTCCGCTGCCGCGCGGAGGCGAGCGAGCGTTTCCAGTCCTCGCTCGTGATCGTGCTGAAGAGCGGTTTGTTCGTCGGCTCCGGGGAGGCGGGAGCCCCGGACCCGCGTGGGTCGGCCGGTGAAGGGGTCGGCTTGCATGGATCGCTCATCGTCGCTCCCGCAGGTTCGGCCCACCGGAGAGCCTTGGCAATGGGAACTTATTCACCACATCCCCGGCCAATCGATCCGGGGGGCAGGCGGGCCCGAGCCACGGGCGACGGTCCGCAGGCCCCTCCCCGTCACTTCGCGTTCGACTCCCCTCACCCGGCGCGCTTGCGTCCTTGCTACTCCCATGGCCGCCACGCCCCAAAAGCTCGCCAATCGCATCCTCCTTGGCCTCGTCGTCGGCATCGTCGCCGCCGCGATCTCCCTCGCTATCGGCCAGATCTCGCCCGGGTTTCTCGCCGCGGCCCGCCGGTTCTCCAGCGCCGTCCTCGATCCCATCGGCCAAATCTTCCTGCGCATCCTCTTCTTTGTCGTTATCCCTTTGGTCTTCGCCTCCCTCGCCTCGGGCGTCGTCCAGCTGGGCCGCCTCGATCGCCTCGGGCCACTCGCCGGCCGGACGTTCTCGCTGTTCTTCCTGAACATGGCCCTCGGCGTGGCGCTGGGGTTGCTGATGATGAATTTCCTCCAGCCCGGCAATCACCTGGATGCTGGCGCGAAGGCTCGGCTGCTCGAGGAGTTCGGAGGCGCCGCCCAAAAACACGTCGCCACCAGCGCCAGCCAACCCGACATGAGCCTGTCCTCGGTAGTCGAGATGTTCATGCCAAAGAATCTCTTCGGCGCCGTGGTCGGCCAGCAGCGCAATCTCATCGGTGACGTGCTGCCGCTCATTCTCTTCGCCCTGCTGGTCGGCGCCGCCGGCACGCAGCTGTCGGAGGAAAACCGGGGGAAGCTGCAACGCGGGTTAGACCTCGTGACGGAGTTAATGACCGGGATCGTCCACTTCGCCCTGCGGCTGGCCCCGTACGCGGTTCCGGCGATGATCTACAGCGTCATCATCAAGATCGGCGTCGACATCATCATTGCCCTCGGGGTCTTCGTCGTCGGCTGCGCCAGTGTCCTGCTGTTCCATTTGTTTGGCTCCATGAGCCTATTCCTGAAGCTGTGGACGCGGTGGTCGCCGCTCGCCTTCTTCCGCGAGATCAAGGCGCTGCTGGTCACGGCGTTCTCCACCAGTTCAAGCAACGCGTCGCTCCCCACCGCCTTGGCGGTCGCCAAGGAGCGGCTGGGAGTCTCGTCGTCCACCGCCGGCTTCGTGCTGCCGCTAGGTACCACGATGAACATGAGCGGCACCGCCCTCTACGAGGGCTGCGTCGTGCTCTTCGTCGCCCAGGTCTTCGGCATCGATCTGTCTTTCAGCCAGCAGATCACGCTCCTGCTGCTGAGCGTAATCAGTGCGGTCGCTGTCGCCGGCATCCCCGGCGGCTCCCTGCCGCTGATCGCCGGCCTGCTCGCCACGTTCGGTATCCCGCCCGCCGGCATCGGCATCGTACTCGGCGCGGATCGTTTCCTCGATATGCTCCGCACCATGACGAATGTCGGCTGCGACGCGGTCACCGCCGTCATTGTCGATGAACAGGTCAAGCGCGCCGACGCCAAAGCCGGCGCAGCGGGTCCCACGACGTCCTGATCAGGCTCCGCGCGCGCGGTCGGTCGCCGCCGCCTCGCCGCGCAGGGCCGCGACGAGCTGCGCCGTGCCCTGCGCCATCGTCATGCGCGGTTCGTAACCGAGGTCACGCCGCGCCGCGTCGATCGAGAACCAATGGTCCTTGGCGAGTTCATCCGCCACGAAACGCGTCATCGGCGGCTCTCCCGCCAAGCCGAACCCACGCCACACGAGCTCTGCCAGCATCCCGGCCTGCCGGGCGAGCGGGTGGGAAATCCTCCGGCGCACCGGCGCCTCTCCCAGCGCCGAAAGCAAGGCATTGATCCAATCCCACAACACCACGGGTTCGCCGTTGGTGATAAAATACGCCCGCCCCGCCGCCGGTGACGCGGGATCCAGCAAGGCACGCTCCGCCGCGAGGTGGGCGTCGACGGCGTTCTCCACGTGGACCAGGTCCACCCGATTGGTGCCGTCACCGACAATCCAGAGCCGTCCAGCCCGCGCCCGCGCCAGCAGCCGTGGGACGAGGTGCGGATCGCCCGGCCCCCAGATCAAGTGCGGCCGCAACGCGACCGTCCGCAGGGCCGCGCCGTTGGCTGCCAGCACGTCACGCTCGGCCTGCGCCTTGGTCAGCGGGTAGGCACTGGGACAATCGGTCGTAAGCGGGACGGACTCATCGACGCCGGAGAGGGCCCGCCCGTTGTAGACTACGCTTGGGCTGCTGGTGTGGATGAGCCGAGACACCCCACCGGCGCGACAACCGGCGATCACGGCACGGGTCCCTAAGACGTTGGCCCGGAAAAATGCGTCGCGCGGGCCCCACACCCCGACCCGGGCGGCGACGTGGAACACCGTGCCGCACCCCGCGCATGCCGCCTGCACCGCGGCGCTATCTTCGATGGCCGCCCCGATCCAGCGCACGCCCCGCGCCTCAAGGTCAGCGGGACGCGTACGGCTCAACACCACCACGCGCCGGCCCTGCGCCAACAGGCGCTCCACGAGGCGCCGGCCGAGAAAGCCAGTTCCTCCGGTGACCAACACAGGCTGCTGCAAACCGGGATCCCGCATGCAGCCCCGATCACACTCCGGCCCCCGCTAGCCGCAAGGCTGTTTCGGCGGCGGATTGTCGCCGATTTTGCATCGCCTCGGCGCACGGCCACCGAAAACATGGGCCATGCGCATTGCCGTGGTCTCCGACACCCACGACCGCTACCCGCCGGACCTTCCCGGGCGGCTCCGCGGCGCCGACGAAATCTGGCATCTCGGCGATGTCTGCCAACCGGAGGTCCTCGCGGAATTCGAGTCGCTCGGGCCTCCGCTCATCGTCGTTCGTGGCAACAACGACTTCGACCCGCGCTGGCCGCTCGAGCGCACGTTGCAGCGCGCGGGTATCGCCTTCCACTTGATCCATATTCCTCCCCGCTCCGCACCCAAGGGAGCCCAGGTGTTGCTGCATGGGCACACGCATGTGCCGCGCGACGAGGTGGACGCGCACGGGGTGCGCTGGCTGAACCCGGGATGCATCTCGTTCCCGCGCGCCAGCATCAAGAGCTTCGCCTGGCTCACGCTTGAACCAGGACGGATCCAGTCGTGGGAATGCGTGATCCTCTAACCTGGCATGCGCGAGCAACAGCAGGATCTGTTCGGCCAGATTGACTCCGCGCATTCGGAACCGGCCGGCGCAGCAGCACGGGCTGCGGCAGGTACACTGTCCACCGCCGCCCCGGGGACGAACGCGAATGGCGACGACGCCTGCGTGCTCGTCCGCAGCGCCCGCGCCGAGAACTATCGCCTGACACTACGGCGCGACGGCGTCGCGGTGCTCACGATCCCAGCACGAGGAAGCGAGCGCGAGGCGCGCCGTTTTCTGGAGTCGCAGCGCGACTGGCTGGAACGCGCCCGCGAACGGCAGCAACGCCGACCCAAGAGCGCCGCGGTCTGGGCGCCGGGCACTCACGTACTCTGGCGCGGAGAGTTGACCGAGATCCGCATCGCCCTCGCAGGCGAACGTCCTGCGGTCTGCCTCGCCGCCGATGTGTTCCGCGTCTCCCGCCTCGACCGCGACGTACGGCCCACTCTGGAAGCGCATTTCCTCCGTCGCGCGAAGGTCGAACTACCCGCCCGCACTTGGGAGCTCGCCGCTGTCACCGGCGTCGCCGTCCGCCAGGTCTCCGTGCGCAACCAGCGCTCCCGCTGGGGATCCTGCTCGGCCGGCGGCGTCATTTCCCTGAACTGGCGGCTGATCCAAACTCCGGACTTTGTCCGCGACTACATCATCCACCACGAACTGATGCATCTGCGCGAGATGAACCATTCAGACCGTTTCTGGGCCCGCGTGGAAGAGGTCTGCCCGGGCTGGCGCGAAGCCGAGCGCTGGATCAAGCGCAACGGCTCGCTGGTCGGGCTGTAACGGCGGCGATCGGCGCGCTCAGGGCGCGTCGCTGCGGAAAGGCACTGCCGGGAGGCCGGCGCCATTGAAGAGATTCGCCTCGGGCGAGTTGCGCCAGGCATAGCGCACGGCGACCGGCGTCGAGACCTCCGCCGACCGCACCACCACGGTGTCTCCCTCGATCTCCGCGGTTGCGGGCCGGTAAACCCCATCCGTTCCGGCCACTTCAAAGGATTGCAGCGGCTTGTCCCGTGCGATCAAGCCCGTGACCGCATGGGTGAAACTGATGCGCAAGCGATCCTTCTCCGGGTCCGCACGAAGGAAGACGGGGCCCGAATAGTCCATCGTCTGACCGTAAGTCTGGCTCATCGCGATGAGCGCAAGGCGCCGTCCCACTTCCTGTTTGTTGCGGGGATGGATGTCATCGGGGTTCCCGATGTCGATCGAGATGGCCTGCCCGGTGGCCGGCAGCGCGAGCGTCTGAGTCTGAGCTTCGCGCAGGAGCGGCCACGCGCCGCTGTCCGGCCGGTCCGTTTTAAAGTTGGCGAGCTGCACCCAGTAGAAAGGGAAGTCGCCCTGACCGAACGCCTGCCGCCACTGCGTAATCATGGTCGAGAACAGGGCGCGGTACTCGGAGGCCCGACCGGCGTTGGACTCTCCTTGGTACCAGAGGGCTCCGCGCAACGCGAAGGGGAGCAGCGGGTGGATCATCGCGTGATAGAGGCCCGACGGGGTATCGGGATGGCCCGGACCCTGCGGCGGCCGGGGCGCGCGCCGTTCAAAGGCCTTGCCGGCCGCCTTGGCCGCGTCGCGCTCCGCCGTCCACTGGGCGGTGGCCTCCGCGTGCGCCACCGCGCGCTCTGGATACTTGGCCAAGGCCTCGGCCCAGCGCTGGCCGACCACCGCAAAGGCTGGATCGGACGCGAGCGACTCCGGGCTCATCCATGCCTCCACCGGCGTGCCGCCGTACGAGCTGTTCACCAACCCGATCGGAACCCCCAGCTTGCGGTGTAGCTCCCGCGCAAAAAAATAACCCACCGCCGTGAAGCGCCCCACGTTCTCCGGGGAGGTAACCTGCCACTCACCCTTCATCCGGTCCTCGGGCGCATCCGCCACTCGCTGAGGCACTTTATAGTGCCGAATCAGGGGAAACCGAGCCGCGGCCTTCTCTTCCTCGGGACGATCGGAGGCCGCGACGGTCCACGCCATGTTGGACTGTCCCGAGCACAGCCAGACTTCACCCACCAGCACGTCGCTCACGACGACCCGGTTGCGTCCTGACACGACCAACTCGGCCGGCTCCGCGCTCGCAACCAAGGGGGCTAACTCCACCCGCCAGCGGCCCGCGGCGTCCGTCACCGTCTTCACCTCCTGACCCGCAAAGGTCACCGTCACCGCCTCCCCGGCGTCCGCCCAGCCCCAGATCGGCACCGGTTTGTCCCGCTGCAACACCCCGTGATCCTGAAACAGCGGAGCGAGGGACACATCGGCGCGCAGCGACACGCCGCACGCGAGCAACACCAACAGCAGGGGTAAGCGCATGCGTTCCGAACTGCCACGATCCGACCCCACGCTCAATCTCTTTCCCCAGCCAACCGGGGTCCACGCAAGGCGCAATTCCGCTCGCCGCTCCGGCCCCTCAATGGCTCACTGCGCCCATGCCGCCGCTGTCCGAACAGGTTATCCTCATCACCGGTGCGTCCGCCGGAATTGGCGAAGCGACCGCCCGCCGACTCGCCCGCTCCGGAGCCCGGTTAATCCTCACCGCGCGCCGTGCCGATCGGCTCAAGGCCCTCGCGGCCGAGCTCGATCCCACCGGCACCCGGGTCGTCCCCTTCGCCGCTGATCTCACCCTCGCCGAGCAACGCGAAGCCCTGATCACCGGCACGCTCGCCCGCTTCGGTCGACTCGACGCGCTCATCAATAACGCCGGCTACGCCCAGCGCGGGCCCCTCGAACGCGTCCCACTCGCGTCGATCAAACACAACTACGAGGTAAACGTCTTCGCGGTGGTCGCCCTCTGCCAACTCGTCGCCCCGGTGCTGCGCGACCAAGGCAGCGGCCGCATCGTCAACATCACGTCCGTCGCCGGCCGTATCGCCCGACCGCTGACGTCCGTGTATGACTCCACCAAACACGCCCTCGAAGCGCTGTCGGATGGTCTGCGCGGCGAGCTCAAACCGTTTGGCGTGCAGGTCGTGGTGATCCGCCCAGGGTTCATCGCCACAGAGTTCGTCGATGCCGCGACCGCCGCGTCGGAAGACACGCTCGCGGACCTCGGGCCGTACACGCCGTACATGAGCCGGTTGCGCGACGGATTTGCGGAGTTGCGCCGGCTCGCTGCCAGCCCCGACGTGATTGCGCGCTGCGTGGAGCGAGCGCTGAGCGCACGGCGGCCGTGCCTACACTACACGGCGCCGGCCCACGCTCGGCTTTTCCTGTTCGCGCGCTGGCTCTTCCCGGCGCGGGTGGTCGACTGGTTCATTCGCCTTCGGACACGTCCGGTGTGACCGGCGCGGATGCGGGCGCGGCGCGGCGGAGGAATTCAAACAGCTCGACCGCGAGCTTGGGACCGAATCCTTCGACGTCGCGGATCTCCGCGGCGGAGGCGGCCTTGAGTCGGTCGATGCTGCCAAAGTGCTCGAGCAACGCCGCGCGCCGCACGGCGCCGAGGCCCGTGAAGTCATCGAGGATACTTTCGCGCAGCTTTCGCGACCGGAGGTCCGCGTTGTAGGTGTTGGCGAAGCGGTGCGCCTCGTCGCGCAAGCGCTGCAGCAGGTTGAGCGCAGGCGAATTCAACGGGAGATTGAGCGGGGCGCGCGCATCGGGGAAAATGATCGTCTCGTGCTTCTTCGCGAGGCCGATCAGAGGCGGGGGCGTCGCCTCAAGCGCCACGAAGGCTTTGAGAGCCGCACCGATCTGCCCGCGTCCACCGTCGATCACGATGAGGTCCGGCAGCGCTTGTCCGTCCTCGCGCATGCGGGCGTAGCGACGCCCGACCACCTCCTCCATCGCCCGGAAGTCGTCATTGCCCACGAAGCTCCGAATCTGGAAACGGCGGTACTGCGCCTTCTCCGGCCGGCCCTCGCGAAAGCGCACCATGGAGGCGACGACGAACGTTCCGGAGATGTGCGAGATGTCGAAGCACTCCATCGTACGCGGCGGGGCTGCGAGGGCGAGCACCCGGCCCAACTCCTCCAGAGCCGTTTCTCCCGCCGCCGGCATCGGGTGGTTGCGCTCGTACTTGCGCGTCTTCGCGAGGGTCTTCTCCAACGCGAGGACGAGGTCGCGCAACTCGGCCGCGCGTTCAAAGGCCTTCTCCGCCGCCGCCGCCTTCATCTCGTCGCGCAGCGTCTCCAGCCACTCGCGCGACTTGCCCTCAAGGAAGGCGCAGGCCTCGTCCACCCGCCGGCGATAGTCCGCGGCCGTGGTCACGTTCTCAAAGCCGTACAGCTCCTGCCGCACGTCGTCGTAAAGCCGCCACGTCGCGTCGTTCAGCTTTTGGGGATGCGCGTCGCCGAGCAGGATGCCGAACTGTCGCCGCATCTGCGCGAGCGTCTTGCGGAGCAGTCCGGAATGCGCGAAGGGGCCAAAATACCGCGAGCGCTCATCCACCTTCACCCGCGTCAGCCGGAAGCGAGGCAGCTCCTCGGTCGGGTCCACCCGCACCAGCAGGAAGCGTTTGTCGTCCGTGAAGTCGGTGTTGTAACGGGGCCGCCACTGTTTGATCAGACGGCCCTCCAGCAGGAGAGCCTCGGGCTCGGAGCGGACTTCAATGACCTCGAGGTCCTCGATCAGGTCGATCAGCGCCCGGATCTTTGGGTGCCACGTGAGGGCCCGGGAGGGAGTGAAATAGGAAGAGACCCGCCGCCGGAGGCTCTTGGCCTTGCCCACGTAGATGATCCGCCCCAGCCGGTCCTTCATCAGGTAGACCCCGGGTTTGTCGGGCAGCCGCCGGACCTTTTCCTTGAGCGAGGAGGGCTCGGCGGGCTGATCCGGTGCAGTGGCTGGCATTTTTCCGAGTTTAACCTAATCTTCGCAACCGCAAGTATGGTTTCACCTCCCCCGACCCTTCCGCCGGCTGCCGCTCCGGCCCGTCGCTTCGAATTACTCACCCTCGGCGACGAGCTACTCCTCGGGCTGACCGCCAACGGGCACCTGACGTTCATCGGCGCGGAACTCGGGCGGCGCGGGGTGATGCTCGATCGGAATGTCACGATCACCGACGAGGCCGAAGCGATTCGGACGCAGTTCCGCGAGAGTTGGGCCCGGGCGGAGGTGATCATCACGACCGGCGGGCTGGGGCCGACCTGCGACGACCGCACGCGCGAGGCGATCGCGGAGGTGCTGGGGCAGGAGTTGGTCTTCGATGCGGAAATCGAGCGGGCGATCATCGAGCGCTTCAAGCGCATGGGTCGGAGGATGACTCCCAATAACCGCAAGCAGGCATACCGGTTCTCACGCGGAGAGGTCTTGGCAAACGCGAACGGCACGGCACCCGGCCTCTGGGTGGAGCAGGATGGCCGCGTCCTGTGCATGCTGCCGGGACCACCGAACGAGCTGCAGCCGATGTTCCGGGAGCAGGTGCTGCCGCGTCTGGCCGCGCTCGGGCTCATCCGGCCCCGCGAGGCCTACGTGCAGCTGCGCACCGCCGGGATAGGAGAAAGTGCGCTGGAAACAAAACTCCAGCCGCTGCTCGATCGCTGCGGCTCCGCGCTCAGCGTCGCTTTCTGCGCCCACCAGGGACAGGTCGACTGTCGGTTGAGTTCTCCGAGCGGTGAATTGAACGACGACGCCCTCCACGCGCTCGCCGCGGAGTGCGCGCGCTCGCTCGGCGAGGATTTCCTGTGCTTCGGCCACGATTCCCTCGCCGATGTCTGCGCCGACCTGCTGCGCGCCGGCGAACACACCCTCGCGGTCGCCGAAACCGCCACCGGGGGACTGCTGGCAAACGCGTTCACCAACATCTGCGGTGCCTCGAAGTTCTTCGCCGGTGGGTGCGTCTGCTACTCCAACGAATCCAAGATGCAGCTGCTGGAGGTCCCCGAGGACTTGCTCGCCCAGCACGGCGCCGTGTCGGCCGAGGCCGCCGTGGCCATGGCAACCGGGGCCGCGGAGCGTCTGGGGGCCGACTACGCCATCGCCCTGACCGGGTTCGCCGGTCCGACGGGCGGCACCGAGGCGAACCCGGTCGGCACGATCTACCTCGCCCTCTACTCGCACCGCGGGGTCTGGTCGCGCCGCCTCTCCTATCCCGGCCCGCGTCCGACCGTAAAGATCCGCGCCGTCAACGCCGCCCTCGACTGGCTCCGGCGGGAGCTCGTGAAGGAGCAGACCGTCCGAGGCCCAGAAAACCGCGTCCCCCAGAGCGCCGGTTGACAGGTAGCCGTGAAAGCCCGGTAAAAGCCGTTGGAATCGAGGGGAGGATGTGACGATGGGGCACCGCGTCGTTCTCTTAAACCCATGTCCGCCGGCCTCTCCCTGGACTCGCAGCTGTCCAACATCGCCAGCCGTCTCTCACCGGCACCGCGGGTGTTTCGGCGCCTGACTACGCTTATGCGCGAGCCGCAGGTGCGGCTGGATGAGATCGGGGCCTGCGTCCAGATCGACGCAGCGCTGGCGGCGCGGATTCTCAGACTCGCCTGTTCCGCCGGAGTGGGCATCCCCGACCCGCCGCAAAGCCTGGCCGAGGCAATCGAGCGAATTGGTCTCTACGAAGTCTACCGGTTGGTCGGTGCGGCGATGGCGTCGGATCTCTACGAACGGAAGGCGTTGCCGATTTATGGGCTGACCGGGGAAGATATCTGGCGCAACTCGGTGACCACCGCCGCCGCCTTGGAGAGTCTCTGCCGGCGCGCCGGCGAAGACGCGAGTGCCGGCTACACGCTCGGCCTGCTGCGGCCGGTGGGCCGCCTACTTCTTCAGGGGCTTGCTGACGAGGAGGAGATCCGCGAATGCGGCGCCCGCCAGCCCACCGCAGCCTTGGTGGCCGCATGGGAGTTCAACACCTTCGGCACCACGAGCACCGAAGCCGTGGATCGCGTCTTTCAGTTCTGGGGCTTTCCGGCATCACTCAGCGAACCGGTACGTCACCATTTCGCACCGAGCGGCGATCCCTCTCATCACCGCACGACCGCGCTGCTTCACCTCGCCTGCTGGATCACCGCCGAACTCGGTCACGGTCTTTCCATCGAACGGCATGCGTGGGCTCCCTCGGCATCCGTCTTGGCCCAGGCCGGGCTCACGCTCGAGGATGCAGTACGCGGCGTCTCACGCACGCGCTCCGTGTCCGACCGGATCGAGGAACTGCTGCGTCGCATTTAGCACGCGCCACGGCAGCCCGCGCCCTGACGCGCGAGCTCACGACCCCACGGGAAGTCGCACCTCGAACCGCGCCCCACCTCCGGGCGCGTCATCCAAACGCATCGAGCCCGCGTGGGCCTCCACAATCGCCTTCACCAAACTGAGGCCCAGACCCAGACCGCGCTGCGAACGGCTCGCGTCGCGGCGATACAGCCGACGAAACACCGCCTCGCGCTCCGCCAGCGGGATCCCCGGGCCCGTGTCAGACACCGTCAACACGATCTCCTCCGCCTCCCGACGCAGAGCCAGCGCGGCGCGTCCGCCCGATGGCGTGTACTTGAGGGCGTTGTCGAGCAGGTTGTTCACCACCTGCCCAAGTCGCACCGCATCGACGACGGCCATGACCGGTTCAGGCGGCAACGCGAGGCTCACCGCGATGCCCCGTTCCTCCGCAACTTCGCGATAAAGATCCTCGGCTCGTTCGACGAGTGCGCGCACGTCCACGGCGTCGCGGTTCAACGCCAGCGCCCCCGCCTCCGCTGCGGAGACGTCGAGCAGGGTTTCGAGGAGATGGCGGACGCGATCCGACTCATCGATGCACTCGAGCAGCGCATCCCGCGCCTGCGCCGGATCGCCGGAATCCTGGAGCGCGAGCTCCGCCGTTCCGCGGAGCCGGGTGAGCGGGGTGCGCAGGTCGTGCGCGAGGTTGTCGAGGGTCTCACGCAACACGCGGACATGCGTGGCGTTCTTTTCCAAAAGGGTGTTGAGCTGCTGCACGAGCACCGCCAGTTCCCCGCTCCGCCCCGCCCCGGGGACGCGGGCGGCGAGGTCGCCGGTCTCCAAAATGCGCCGCGCCGTCTCCGACACCGCGCGCAGCGGGCGCGTCGCCCGCCACGCCAGCAGCGTGCCGGCGACCAGCGATAAGACCAGCGCGACGGTACCGATGCCCGCAAACGCCAGACGCACCGGCGCGAGGAGCACCGCCCGGCTATCCGTGCTCCGCCCGACCTGCAGTAGACCGCCATTGACGAGGATGCGCGAGGCGATCGCGTAATCACGCGCCGCACTCTGCGGCACGCGCACGGTGCGGATCTCCCGGACCACTTCGCCCTTCCCCCACCGTTCCGGCAGCGGCAGGCGCTGGACCTGCGTCTCGATCCAATCCGCCGGCACCGAGGCAAACAAGGTCTCTCCCCCCGCGCCCAGAATCCGCACGAACACCGAGAGCACCTCCGGCGCCGCTTCCCGCGCCAACTCGGCCCGCAACGCCGCCACACCGCCCGACTCATAGGCGCGGCCGAGCACCTCCGCCCGCGCCTCGACCGCCCCTTGCTCGCGCTGCTCCAGCGCCTCCGCAAGGAGCCAGTAAAGTACGCCAAAGAGCAGCCCCGCCCCGCACGCAAACACCAGCGCATACTGCGCCGCCAGCCGCAGCGCGAGGGACTGGCGGATCCGCTCAGACAGCATGGGGACGGAAAATGTAGCCGACGTTGCGCACGGTCTCGATCCGGCGGTGCTCGGGATCAATCTTCGCGCGCAGGCGGTGCATCACCACGTCGACGACGTTGGTCTGCGGATCAAAGCTGTAGTCCCAGACGTTCTCGAGGATCATCGTCTTACTCACCGGCCGCCCCACGTGGCGCAGCAGGAACGCAAGCAACGCGAACTCGCGCGGCTGCAGGTCGACCGGCTTTCCAGCACAGACAACCTCGCGCGAGACCAGATCGAGACTCACATCCCCCGCCACGAGCCGCGTGGCCTCCGGCGCCTGCGTCGCGCGACGAATCAGGGCCTGCACCCGCGCCAAGAGCTCCGAGAACGAGAAGGGCTTCGTCAGGTAATCATCCCCACCCGCCTGCAATCCCCGCACGCGGTCATCCACCGCACTTTTCGCACTCAGAAAAACCACCGGCAACGCGCTGCGCGCCGCCCGCAGGCGGCGGACGAAGCTCAGGCCATCCAGGCGCGGGAGCATCACGTCCACAATCGCCGCGTCGTACGTCGTCGACTGGGCCAGCACGAGGGCCGTCTCCCCGTCGTCGGCATGATCCACGGCATAACCTGCCTGCTTCAGGCCCCGCACCACGAAGGAGGCGATCTTGGCGTCGTCCTCAACAACCAACACGCGCATAAGCAAAGAGATGACCTGACCGATTGACGTTGAAAAGGGCAGAAAGAAAACCGGCACCAGCCCCCGAAGGAGCCGGTGCCGGGTCACACCGGGGCACACCTACCCCGTTGTTCAACACACCCTAACACTGACAAAGTTGCGGGAAATCAGTTGGCCGGGGCTTCCTCGGTCTCGTCGACGACCACGAAGACCGTGCTGCCACGCGACCAGAGCTTCAGGAGCGTCTTGCGACTCTCCGCTTCCTTGCTGAGTCGCACCGCTTCCTCCGCGTCGGCGACGGGACGGCGGTTGATCTCCAGGATGACATCCCCGGCCCGAAGCCCAGCCCGGGCCGCCGCCGACTCTGGATCGACGTCCGTGACCACCGCCCCGGTGATCCGCGAAGGCAGATTCATCGCGCGGCGTCCGTCGCGATCAATGTCGCCCACCGCCACCCCGGTCAGCACTCCTTCGTCGCCTTCATGGATCATGCCGTCGGGAGAATCGTTCTCGAACCGGCTCGGACGGCTGTTCCGCGGCCGCTCAGCGGTGGTCGCCTTCAGCGTCCTCGCCTTGCCGTCGCGCAAGATCTCAAGGTCGACCGCGGTATCGGGGGGAATCGCGCCGACCGCGAAGGTGAGGCGATTCGCGTCCTCCACCTTCTGACCATCCACCGCGGTAATAATGTCGCCACTCGCCAAGCCGGCCTTCTCGGCCGGGCTCCCCGGCTGCACGTCAGCCACAAGGGCTCCGGCCCGCGGGGCAACGCCCAGACCTTCCGCAAGGCTCGGCGTGATGTCCTGCGCGGTGACCCCGAGGAATCCGCGGACGACCTTACCCCGCTTCACCAGACTGTCGGCCACGTGGGCGACGAGATTCGAGGGCACCGCGAGGCCCACGCCTTGGAAGCCGCCACTGCGGCTCAGGATCGCGGTGTTGATGCCGATCAGCCTTCCGTCGAGATCGACCAGCGGGCCGCCGGAGTTGCCGGGATTGATCGCGGCGTCGGTCTGGATGAAGTCCTCGTAGGCGAGGCCAAGTCCCGGGCGACGACCTTTGGCACTGATAATCCCCGTCGTGACCGTCTCCCCAATGCCGAACGGATTGCCAATCGCAATGGCCCGGTCACCCACCTCGGTCTTGCCGCTGTCGGCGAACGTGATCGCCGGAAGTCCGGTCGACTCAACCTTGATGACGGCGATGTCGGTCTGCGGATCGCGGCCCACGACCTTCGCGGAGAGCTCGCGGCCATCATCCAGGGTGACCGTCACGCGGTCCGCCCCCTGAATCACGTGATTGTTCGTGGCGATGTAGCCATCGGCGCTGATAATGACGCCGGAGCCAAGACCGCCCTGCGGCGGCGCGGGCATCTCCGGGATCCGGCCACCGAAGAACTGGCGGAACATCGGATTGTCGAAGCCAGGGAATTCCTGGCCCGGGCCCATCCGCGCCACCCGACGCGTGCGCGTCTCGGTCGTGATCTTGACCACGCTCGGGGCCACTCGCTTCACCACCGGCGAGTAGCTCGACGGCTCGGACTTCGTCCGATCCATCACCGCCGCGTCGCGCTTGATTTCAATCTTGGCAGATGTCGCAGGAGCCGCCGCAAAGGCGGACCCCGCACCGCCGATGAGGAAGGCCAGCGCGGTGAGGCAGATCCGCCGCGCGGCCGAAGAGGAACGAGAGAGGTGAGAGACAGAGTTCATGGAGTCTTGTTGGACTCCACTTTCGCACATCGACCTGACGGGCGGCTTTCCGGAAAATGACAGAACTGTAATTCGCGGCCTCCTCAAACCCCAGTCGCCCCGCCCGGCGGGCAGGCCGATCTCCGTCCCCAAGGTCGGTCCGCGCTCCGCCCCCAAGGGGCAGAACGCCGCCTCGCCTCTGCCCGACTCGGGAAAGCGGACGCCGGACAAACCTACGCCGCGAGCCGGAGGATTTGTTCGACCTTCGCCGGCGTGATGTCACCCCGCTCGCCGAGGCGAACCACGCCACGAGCCGCGAGGCGACGAGCGACCTCGGCCGCCGTCTCGATCGAGACACCGTAATCGGAGAGGCGGGTCTTAATGCCGATCGACTCGTAGAACGCCCGCGTGCGCGCGATCGCAGCGTCGATGCGGGCATCGTCGGATCCCTCCGTGATGCCCCAGACGCGCGCCGCGTACTGCAGCAGCTTGCCGCGCTTCGTCTCGCGCTGCACGTGGAGCAAACTGGGCAGCACGATCGCAAGGGTTCGGGCGTGGTCGATGTCGTGCAGCGCCGTCAGCTCGTGCCCGATCATGTGCGTGGACCAGTCCTGCGGCACGCCGACGCCGATCCAGCCGTTCAGGGCGCAGGTGGCGGCCCAGACCAGATTTCCGCGCGCCGCGGCGTCGGTGGGATGAGCCAAGGTCCGCGGCCCCACTTCGATCAAGGTCTGCAGCACCCCCTCGGCAAATCGATCCTGCACCGCGGCGTCCGCCGGGAAGGTCAGGTACTGCTCAATCACGTGCGCGAAGGCATCTCCAATGCCGTTCGCAATCTGCCGCGCCGGCAGCGAGTACGTCGTCTCGGGATCAAGGATGGAAAACCGCGGGTAAACGTCGGGGCTGATGAAGGCCAGTTTCTCCTTCGTCTCACGGCGGGAAATCACCGCCGCGCCGTTGGCCTCCGAACCCGTCGCGGGCAGCGTCAGCACCGCGCCGATCGGCAGCGCGTGCGGCAGCGTGCTGAGGCGCTTCGCGAGGATTTCCCAGGGCTCGCCGGAAAAGTGCACGGCCGCAGCGACGAACTTCGCGCCATCCAACACGGACCCACCCCCGACCGGCAGCACCCACTCAACGCGCTCGCGCCGGCAGAGTTCCACCGCGCCCATTAGGGTGCGGTAGTCCGGGTTCGCCTCGACACCGAAATGCTCAAACACCGTGCGTCCCGCGAGGGCCGCCCGGGTCTGCTCATACACGCCGTTGCGCTTGATGCTTCCGCCGCCCGCGAGCAACAGCACGCGCGCCGTTGCAGGGATTTCCTGCGCCAGCTTGGCGATCTGGCCGCGACCGAAGTGCAGACGGGTGGGGTTGTGAAACGTGAAATTTTCCATGAGTGAACAATAGGCAACGCTCCCGCGGTGGCAACCTCGCCCCGGCGAACCGAGCACACCGAGCATCAAGCACCCGAATCCGACGCGCCGCCAACGCATGCCGTGGCCCCGATGGAAAACACCTCGCCACGCCCTCGGTGGGACCTCCAAATGGTGCCCCGAGTTCGACGCTTCGCGTCGACACATCTCCGTCATGCCTCCTCCCGCCCGCGCTCCCCTTCATACCACGGTCGAGACCCGCCAAGGGCGCACCGTCCTCCTGCTCGACGGTCAACCCACCGCCCCGGTGATCTACGCACTCACCGACTGCCCGGGCGGGCGGTTCACGTGGGAGGAGGTCCCGCAACGCAATCTCCGGCTCTTCGCGGACCACGGCTGCCGTCTTTTCCAAGCGGATTTGTGGCTCGAATGGCTCCTCGGACCGGAGGATACGCTCGACGTTACCCTGGCCCAGCGTCAGGTCCGCGGCATCCTCGATGCCTGCCCCGACGGCGCCGTCATGCTGCGCGTCCACCTGAATCCACCGCCCGCCTGGTGCGCCGCGCATCCCGATGAGTGCGTCCAGTACGCTGATGGACCGGCCGAGCCCGAGGAACGGTGGGGACTGGAACGGTGGATCGGTCGCGACAACGACGCGCCCGTCCGCGCCAGTTTCTCTTCCACACTCTGGCAGGAGTGGGCTCAACGTCAGCTCACGCGTTTCTGCCAGACTTTCGGCGCCACTCCGGAAGGGGGCGCCGTCTTCGCCCTGCAGGTCGCGTATGGCGTGTACGGCGAATGGCACCAATTCGGTTTCTTCGCCCACGATCCCGATGTCAGCCCCGCCGCCACCGCCGGCTTCCGCCGCTGGGCCCAGCAGCGCTATGGCACCGAGGCGGCCTTGGCCGCGGCGTGGAATCGTCCGGGAATCACGTGGAGCACCGTCCGCCCACCGGATTCTCCCGCCCGTGAACAAGCAGCCCTCGCCATCCTGCGCGATCCGGCCACCCAACGGGAGGTCATCGATTACTTTCTGTTCCAGCACGAGGACCTTGCCGATGCCGTGCTGCGGATGGCGCGGACGGTCAAGGCCACGTGGCCTCGGCCGGTACTCACCGCCACCTTCTTCGGTTACTTCTACTGCGCCTTCGGCCGCGAGGCGGCCGGCGGACACCTGAGCCTCGACCGCCTGCTCGCTTCGCCTGACCTCGACTGCGTCTGCGCCACCCCCGCCTATACGCCCACCGCCCTGCCGCTGGGCGGCAGCGGCAATTCCCGCGGGCTCGTCGATGCCGTCCGTCGCGCCGGCAAGCTCTGGCTCGACGAGATGGACCGCGCCACGTCAGTCGCACCGTGTCCATGGGACAAGGCCTTCGCCAGCACGCTCTCCGACGACATCGCGGTGCTGCGTCGCAATCTCCTGCAGCCCATCACCCGCGGCGGGGGACTCTGGGGCTTCGACTTCGGGCTGGTCTCCGGCACACCCGCGTTCGCACGGCTGGGCAACATCGGCTGGTGGGACCATCCCGTGTTGCAGCGGGAATGGCAGTCCATCCGCACCCTCGCACAGTCGCGCCTCGCCGCACCATACGAACGCGCGAGCGATGTCCTGCTGCTGCACGATCCGTGGTCATTCGCCCATCTCGCTTCCGCTCGCCACGATCCCACGCGGCTCGTCTTCGGCGTCATGCCGATCTCGACCGTCGATCCGGTCTCGCGATTGCTCACCGATGGCGTGGTCGAAGCGCTTTACCAGTCGGGCCTCGTCCACACCGAAGCACTGCTGTCGGAGCTGCCGACACTCGACCTCACTCCGTTCCGCCTCGTCATCCTCGCAACGTGCACGGTGCTCGACGCCGCGCAGCGCCGCGAGATCCGCGGACGTGTGGCACGGCAGGGACGGCACGTGGTTTTCCTGGGCTACGCCGGCTGGAGCGACGGCCAGCGCATCGGGGCGGACCGCGCCGCCGAAGTGACGGACTTTCCGACCCGGTTGGTGCGTCAGGAGGATGCGGTCCAAGCGCTCGCGATCGACGAGTCGCGCGAAACCCTCGCGCTCGGACGTGGTTTCGATCTTCCGGCCATCGAAGCGCCGGACGCCCAGGTGGTCGGCCGCTGGGCCGACGGCACCCCGAGCGCTGCATGGCGGAAGGAGTCTGAAGCGACGTGGTGGACGTTCGCCCTGCCCCCGAATCGCCCCGCCACCTGGCGGGCCATCGGTCGCCGCGCGGGCTGTCTCGTGGTCAACGACGCCGACGAGACCACGCTCATGGGCAACGGTCTGCTCGTTGTACACACCCTCGCCGGCGGCCCACGACAACTCCGCCTGCCGGGCGGAGGCACGGTTAATGCGCTCCTGCCGGCTCGCAGCACGACCGTCTTCGATGCGCGCTCCGGCAAGACTCTGCTCGCGGCCGAGTAATTCCGCGATCCCACCCCCCTACCCCCCTGCCCCATGCCCGACGCCTTCAATCTCGCCGACTGGATCGTGATCATCGGCTACCTCGGCGGCATCGTCGCGCTCGGCGTGTGGTTCGGCCGCGACCAGCACACGACGCGCGACTACTTCCTCGGCAGCCGGAATATTCCGTGGTGGGGCATCGGGATGTCGATCATCGCAGCGGAGACGAGCGCGCTGACGATCATCGGCGTCCCGGCGATCGCGTACGGCGGCAACCTCTTCTTCCTGCAGATGATCCTGGGTTACGTAATCGCCCGGGTGATTCTCGCGATCGTGATGGTGCCTCATTACCTGCGCGGAGAGATCTATTCGCCGTACCAGTTGCTCGAGCAGCACCTCGGCCCCGGCGCGCGGCGCTTGGCCGCGGCGTTCTTCCTGTTTCTTGAGACCATGGCGGCGGGCGTGCGGGTTTTCGTGGCCTGCATCCCGATCCGCCTCATGCTTGGGGAGTCCATCTGCAGCCTCGGCGGCCTGGTGGATCCGATCCTCGGTGCGATCATCCTCTTCGTCGGCGTATCGCTGATCTACACCTACATCGGTGGCGTGAAAGCCGTGGTCTGGACCGATGCCGTGCAGTTTGGTCTCTTCCTCGCCGGTGGCATCTTTACGGTGTTGTACGTGCCCACGCTGATCGACGGGGGTTGGACGGCCGCGATCCAGCAGGCCACCGCGGCCGGAAAGCTCGCCTGGCTGAACCTGGAATTCGGGCTCTCGGCTCCGTTCAACCTCTGGATGGGTTTGATCGGCGGCACCGTGATGGTGCTGTCCACACACGGCGCCGAACAACTGATCGTCCAGCGCGTGCTCGCCTGCGGCAGCGTCTCCGACGGGCGCAAAGCGCTCGTCTTCAGCGCAGTCCTGATCTTCCCCCTCTTCCTCGTCTTCCTGCTCGTGGGGGCACTCCTCTGGGTCTTCTACCAAGGGCACCCGTTCCAGATTCCACTCCCAGAAGGCAGGCCGGGCATCAAGTCGGTGGATTTTGTCTTCCCGATCTTCATCCTCACCGAGACGCCGCATATTCTGAAGGGATTCCTGATCGTCGCGATCCTTTCGGCCGCGATGTCCTCCATCAGCTCCGCACTCACGTCGCTGGCCTCGGTATCCACGATGGACTTCGTGAAGCCCCTGCTGCCCAACCGCTCCGAGCGCTCGTTCCTGACCTTCAGCAAGCTCTCGACGATCGGCTGGGCCGCGGCGCTGGTGGGCGTCGCATGGCTGACCCGGGAGGTGCAGTTCGTCCTCAACGCCGCCTTCTCGCTGCGCGGCCTGACCAGCGGAGCACTGCTCGGCGGAATCATCCTCGCGCTCTTCGCGCGGGGCGTCGGCGCCCGTGCCGCGATGCTCGGTATGAGCGTGTCCGTGCTGGTCATGAATCTCCTCTACTGGCCACCCAACCTGACCGCGTGGCCGGGCCTGCGGACATGGTGGTTCGCGACGTTTGGCGGCGAGATCTTCTGGCCGTGGTTCACGCTGATCGGCACGTTGATCACCCTCGGTGTGGCGTGGGCGACCCGGAGCCGGGGAAAGAAAACCGGCTGACGCGCCCGTCGCCGCGCCGCCGCGTTCAATTCGAGTCTCATACTCCATCCACCGACCCCGCGGCGGAGGCGCCGGATTGAGGACTTCATCCCTCCGAAATCGCCTTGCCGGAGCCACGGGTCCGTCGTGAGCTTGCGGCGTCACGACTTTGCTCTCCCTTGCTCGTCGTCCCGTCTACCCCATGCGCCTGTCTTCCTCCCTGCTCCTGCTCACCTTCACGCTCCTCGCTCCGCTGTCCGTTTCCGCCGGCGAGCCGACCCGCCTCTTCAATGGACAGTCGCTCTCCGGCTGGGAGGGCGATCCTCGCTGGTGGCGCGTCGAGCAGGGCGCGATTTTTGGCGGATCCCGCTCCGAGAAAATCCCAAAGAACGTATTCCTCGCAACCACGCGTGAGTACCGCGATTTCGATCTCCGCCTCTCCCTGCGGCTGCGGGGCACGCCCAATACGGGGATGATCAACAGCGGCATCCAGATCCGCAGCCAACGCGTGCCCGACTCCACGGAAATGCGCGGCTACCAAGTGGACGCCGGCGACGGCTGGTGGGGTAAGCTCTACGACGAATCACGCCGCAACAAGGTCATCGCCACCGCCGCCGACCTCGCCGCCGTCAACGCCGCCGTCCGTCCCGACGATTGGAACGACTACCGCATCCTCGCCGAGGGACCGCGCATCCGCACATGGATCAACGGCGTACCCGCGATCGACTTCACCGAAACCGATCCCAGCATCCCGCTCAACGGCCTGATCGGTATCCAGATCCACAGCGGTGGCGTCGCCGCCATCGAAGTCCGCGAGGTCATCCTCACCGAACTCGACTCCGCCGCAAAGCCCGCCCGCCCGTGATCCCGTATCCGCGCCGCGTGAGGTCGGGCTGACTCTCCCCTGCCATGCGGTCCGATCCTTCGCCGCATAGCGAAGCGGCGTTGACACGTCTCTCCCGAGCTAAACGCTAGGGGAAACTACCCTCAAAGCTCGCGCTGGCCCGGTGTCCGCGGTCGCCGGACCAGGTGAGCTTTTCTTCGTCTCGTCTGTCCAACCACCCAGCACCTCATGCCCTCCCGAAAGCTCCCTGTCCTTCCGAAAACCAGGCGCACGCTCGCCCTTGGCCTTCTCGCGCTAATGGCCACCGCCGCCGCCCAGGCTCAATCGGTCCCGGCGCCCGCGCCCGCCGCACCCGCTCCCGCGCGGTCGACCGTGCCCGTCGTCAGCACCAGCGCGAGCGACGCGAACACCTCCGAGGAGGACATCGTCGAGTTGACGCCCTTCGTGGTGGCAGCCGATGCGGATCGCGGCTATCAATCGACCTCGACGCTCGCCGGTACCCGCCTGCGCACCGAGTTACGTGACGTCGGCGCCGCCATCTCCGTGGTGAATGCGCAGTTCATGACGGACACCGCCTCGACGAACGCCAAGGACATCCTCGTCTACACCACGGGTACCGAAGCGGCCGGCATGGGCGGCAATATCTCCGGCGTCTCCACGGGCAACGGCTTCTCCAATCCGGAAGAAGGCCTCCTCAGCCCCAACCAGCAGACCCGTGTCCGCGGCCTAAGCGGCGCCGACCTTACGCGCGACTTCTTCGCCACCGATATCGGCATGGACTCGTACAACACCGAGCGCGTCGACATCTCGCGCGGTGCCAACGCCATCCTCTTCGGCCTCGGCAGCCCGGCCGGCATCATCAACAACCAGTTGAAGATGGCGAACCTCCGCAAGAACGGCGTGACCTTCAGCCAGAACGTCAGCCGCTACGGCTCGCACCGCGAAATCCTCGACGTCAACCAGGTGGTCCTGAAGAACCAGCTCGCGGTCCGGGTCATCGGCCTGAACGACGAAGAGGAATTCCGCCAGAAGCCGGCGTTCGAGAACGACCGCCGTCTTTACGCCGCGATGCGTTGGGAACCGAAGCTTTTCCGCAACGGCCTGACTCAGCTGCAGGTGAGCTACGAGGACGGCTCGATCCGCGCCAACCGTCCGCGCGTCACCCCGCCAGCCGACGGTCTGTCGGTGTGGTACAACGTGCTGAACAAGGTCCGACTCGATCCGACGGATCCGAGCTCCGTGACCAACAATCCCTTCCTCGCCGCGCACCTCGGCTCGGCCGGTCGTTGGTTTGGCCAGGTCGGTGCCGTGTTCACGGATCCCGCCTCCAACGCCCAGGGCGGCAACGGCGTTCCTCCGTACATGATGAGCCGCGGCGGCACACCCTTCACCCAGTGGTTCGGCGTCGGTAACTATACCTCACTGGGCAACAATCCCGCGTTCTTCCTCAACCAGCAGTTTGCCCCGGCAGGCCAAGCCTACGCCGGACTCTGGCGGTACCAAGAGATCCGCGATCCTTCGGTGTTCAACTTCTACGACACCCTCCTCGATGGTCCCAACAAGAGCGAAGGGTCCGACTTCAACGCCCTCAACGCCGTCCTGCGCCAGACGTTCCTCAATGACGCCATCGGCTTCGAGGTCGCCTACGACAAGCAGGACCACGCCCGCCGCAACCGCAGCCTGATCGGCTTCGACGCCGCCACCATCCACGTCGATATGCAGACCAAGCTGGTCGACGGAAAGCCGAACCCGAATTTCGGTCGCCCCTACTTCGCCTCCGACTCGATCGGCAACTACTCGATTGATACGGACCGCGAGGCGTTCCGCGCCACCGCGTATGCGACCCTCGACTTCACCCGCCGCAACGGGTTCTCCCGTTTCCTCGGTCGTCACGTCTTCACCGGCGTCTACAGCGACCAGGAAAGCACGCGTCTTTCGCGCACGCATCAGGGTTACGTGTACACCCTCGACCAAAACGTCTACGCCGATAACCCGAGCGCCCAGTCCTACCCGGGCTACGCCGCGATCCACTACCTCGGGCCCTCCATCGCGAATCTCTCCTCGCCCGCCGGCGCCAACGTCCAGGGCCTGACCGCCCTGCACTCTCCCGCCACCACCGGCACCGCCCTGCTCTTCGACAATCGCACGGATGTCTGGACCTACGCACCCGTCACCGTCCTCGATGCAGAAGGCAATCTCGACAAGCTTTACACCACCGCTTCCCGCTCACTCAACCAGACCAAGAGCCAGTCGCTCATCTGGCAGAGCTTCCTGCTCAACCGCAAACTCGTCGGCCTCGTCGGCTGGCGCCGCGATGAGTTCTCGCTCTTCGACGCTGGAGTCCCGAAGCGCGTGCCGGTGACCGATCAGGTCAATCCGTTCGACCCCACCTGGACCTACCCGGCCTCGCCCAACATCGACGCCAAGGACGAGACGGTCAGCTGGAGTATCGTCGGCCACACGCCCGACTTCATCAAGCGCCGCCTGCCCCGCGGCACCGATGTCAGCCTGTCGTACAACCGCTCGGAAAACTTCCGCCCTTCGTCCACCGTGGCCGATGTCTACGGCCGTCCGTTCGCGCCGCCCTCCGGTTCGACCGAGGATGCGGGCATCACGCTCTCGCTCGCGGACAATAAGTTCGTCCTGCGCGTGATCCGCTACGAGACCACGCAGACCAACGACGCGAGCACGTTCTACAACACGTTCTGGCCCGGCAACGATATCGTCCGCGCAATGAACGGCCTCCGCGGCTCCCAGACGTCCGAGGTGCTGATCAATCGCTGGTTCGGGTTCACCCCCGGCGATTCGCGCTACCTTCCGCTGCGCGCGAGCCTGACCAACCCGGCGCAGGCCAACGTGGCCAACCCTCCGCTGACCAGCGCAGAGTCGGCTGCCCGCACGGCGTGGTTCGCCGCACGCACGCGCGACGAATGGCTCAAGCGCGTCGATCCGCTCCTCATCTCAAGCTGGAACCTCACCCAGAACAGCAGCGGCAGCTGGAGCGCCACCCGCCCGCCGAATGTCGGTAACATCGCCGATACCCTGTCGCGCGGCTGGGAGTTCGAGGCCACCTACAATCCGTTGCCGCACTGGCGCATGACCTTCAACGCCGCCCGCCAGGAGGCGTTCCGCGCCAACTACGGCAAGGACTTCGAGGAGTTCATCACCCGCAACCTGCCCCTGTGGACCGACGGCGACGGCGTAATCGCGTCGAGCATCCGGGCCCAGAATGGCCTCGAGGATATCCCGTACTTCAACAGCGTCACCGGCTCGCGTTTCGGCGTGCTCGCGATCAACAACATGTACATCCCGTACCTGAACGCGCTCGCCGCCAACAACGCGTCGGTGCAGGAACTCCGCAAGTGGCGCTTCAATGCGGTCACGAACTATGACTTCCAGCACCCGCGCCTGAAGGGCTTCAGCATCGGCGGCGCCGCCCGGTGGCAGGACCGCGTAGCCGTCGGCTACGGCGTGAAGAAGAACGAGCTCGGGATCTGGGTCTCCGACGTGAACCAGCCTTTCTTCGGCAGCGACGAACTCGATGTCGACATGTGGTTCCGCTACACGAAGAAGCTGCACCGCGACAAGGTGCGCTGGACGGCCCAGCTCAACGTGCGCGATCTGTTCGGGAACGACGATTTGATCGCCGTCACCGCACAGCCGAACGGCACGATCGCTTCGGCCCGCATCCCGCAGCCAGCGCTCTGGTCCCTTACGAACACGTTCTCGTTCTGATGACCGCCGCGCGCGCTCACTTGGCCGTCCAGAGCTCAAGCTCCGGGTCGACCTGCAAGCGCGGCATATCCGCAAAGGCACGCTGCTTCACCGCGACTTCGCGGTGAGTGTACGTGCGGTGCACGTCGGACGCATGTCCGACGTGCTCCCGCCGGATCTCTTCCGGCACCCCGGCATTCGCCGCGTGCGTCACGCAGGAGTGGCGCAGGGCATGGAACCCGAGGTCGTAGAACCGTCGCAGCGAGCCCGTCTCGGCCAGGTTGACGAATTTCACCCCGGCCTTCCGCAGGAGCCCGCGGAACGCCAGAGAAAGGCCGTTCTGCCCACCGGTGTAGCGTCCGTAAAAGCTCGGAAAGAGCGGTTGGGCGAGATCCCGCCGGTTCGCCTCCAACCACTCCCGTAGCTCCGGCAGGATCACCGTCTCGGTCTTCGAAGCCATCCGGTCTCGACGTTCCTTCTTCGGCCGCAAGCGGATGACCTGCCGATCGAAATCGATCTCCGCATAGGTCAGATTCGCCGCATCCTGAATCCGGAAGCCACAGTAGTAGCCCAGCAGAATCATTCCCTTCCACTCCCAGTCGGCCACCTCCAACACCGCGCGCATCTCCTCCAGGGTGAACGCGCGGCGGTTCAGCTTCTCGCCGCCGACGAAGTCGACCCCCTCGGCCGGGTTCACCGAAATCAAGCCCTGACGCCGGGCCCGATTGAAGGGGCCGCGAAGCACCTTGAGAATCATGTTCGCTGACTGGCTCGACACGCCGCGGGCAAGCTCCGCGTCGCGGAAGGACTGAATGTCCCGCGACGAGAGATGGGCCAACGGCAGGTCGGCCCGCACCCCCAGAAAATCGAGGAACCCTTGAAGGATGGACCGATAGCGCAACGTGGTCGCCACCGCGCGGGACTTCGCCTTCTCCTCAAGGTAGGTTTCAAGAAACTGCCGTGCGCTCGTTGTCCGCAGCGGTTCCTGCCCACTCGCGGCCAATAAATCCGAGAGGAGGCTCTCGACATCCGAACGCTGCAAGCTGCCCGAAGCCATCCGCTTGGTGAGCGTGATGAAGCGCTCGTGGAGCTCCGGCGCATTCGCCACCTGCAAAGGCCCGTCGGCCGTCGGTACCAGCGCCTGTGCCTCCCGCTGCCAACGCTCCACCACCGCGAGGGCCGCCGCACGGTCCTTTTCCCCCGTCGAACGCATACGCCACCGCCCGTCCGGGCCCTTGAAGGAGCCCTGCCAGAACGGACTGCGAGCATGACGATGGACTGAGCTCACGGGATCAGCACAGGAGACAGTAAGGGAACGAAGGCGGGTCTGTGGCGGCGTCGCGCTCACGGAGACGCGGACCAAACGAGCCGTGACTTCCGGAAATCAGAGGAAGCGGCAAAAAGACCGTTTAAATGTTAATAGTTATAAAATAAGTAGATACCCGTATCGTTTTCAATCTTACAATGAAAAAAACTCATCCGGCGGCTGGGTTCCGATCCAGCGTCTTCACGTCACGGAGGAAGCAACCCCACGCGAACTAGGGGGCACTCACGCAAGCCAACGGGTGATCTCATCAGCGAACACAGGGTCTATTTCGGAAATTGAGAGGCCCCAACGGTCGGACGGACCGACCATGAGCCGTCTCACTCGACGGACCGACCGACTCACCAAACGAATCAGGAACCGTCCGGCAGGGAGAAGGCGACAAAGGCGTCGCCGCTCGGGGTGCCGCTCTTTCCGCCGCCGCACGTGATCACCACAAAGGGGCGGCCACCGACCGAGTAAACGGCCGGGGTGGCATAGCCGGCCGCTGGCAGGCGCGCCCGCCAGAGCTCACGACCATTACGACGGTCAAAGGCTCGAATGTGCTCATCGCGGCTCGCCGCAATGAAGACGAGCCCACCAGCTGTTACGACCGGGCCACCGTAGTTTTCCGTGCCGGTCGGTGGGATCCCTTGGGCGATCAGCTCGGGATACTCCCCGAGTGGCACCCGCCAAAGGTACTCACCGGTGTTCAGATCGATCGCATTCAGCGTTCCCCAAGGCGGCTTCACCGCCGGATAGCCGTCCGGATCAAGAAAGCGATTGTATCCGGTATGTGTATACGGCGGACTCCCCGCCGGCCGCTCCGCGGTGGGCGCGCCAGGCAGCGACATCGAAACGAGCGTGCCGTCCTTCTCCACCTCACCGCTCAGGAAATCCACCAGGGCACCGCGCTCCTTGGCCGAAAGAAAGCCCCAGGCTGGCATGACTCCTCGTCCGCGCAGGATCACGTCCATCATCTGGTCACGGGTGAGACGGGATCTGAGATCCACCAGCGATGGAATGTTCGCCGCGGCATTGCCGCGCAGGTCCGCACCGTGACAGCCCGTGCAGTTCTGCAGGTACACGTGTCGCCCGAGGCTGCCGCTCCCGTCCCGCATGTCGATCATGGTCAGGATCCACGGCATCTCATTCGAGTTCACGTAGAGGATGCCTTCCGGGTCCGCCGCCGCGCCACCCCACTCGGCCGCCCCGTCAAATCCGGGAAAGATCACCGTGCCTTCCTTGCTCGGCGGCACCCACGGCGCATGGGGACGGAGGCGGACAAAGCGCTCGAGAACCGCACGGTGCGCCTCCGGCGTGCGCCGCGTGATTTCTTCCGCCGAGAAGATCTGCCGCGCGAAGGGCTCCGGCTTCAACGGCCGCGGCTGCGTCGGCGCCGTCACTTCCCCCACCAGATCCGAACTCGGCGCAATGTCCTCCACGATCGGGAAGAGCGGCTCACCCGTTTCCCGATGAAACACAAAGACGTGGCCCGATTTCGTGGGCTGCGCAACCGCTGGAATCTCGCGGCCCTCTCGTCGGACCGTGACCAGCGTCGGCGGCGCCGGTAGATCCCGGTCCCATAAATCATGCCGCACAAACTGATAGTGCCAGATCCGCCGACCAGTCGCGGCATCCAGCGCCAAGAGGCAGTTCGCATACAGGTTGTTCCCCACGCGGTCCCCACCCCAGAAATCAAACGAGGCCGAGCCGGTCGGACAAAAAACCATCCCGCGCTCCTCGTCGACCGTCATACCCGCCCAGACGTTCGCTCCGCCGGCCCGCTGCCACGCATCCGGGGGCCACGTCTCATACCCCGGCTCACCCGGCTGCGGAATGGTGCGAAAGGTCCAGACCAAGCGGCCCGAGCGGACGTCATACGCCCGGATATGGCCCGGAGCAGCCGGAGCCGGACCTTCCCCCACCCGCATGCCCATGATGATGAGATCACGGTAGATCACGCCTGGGGTGTTCACGAAGAGGTTCAACCCACGCGCATCCCGCCCGAGGTTTTCCGATAGGTCGATGCGACCACCTTCACCGAAGTCCGTCGTCAACTGTCCGGTCGCTGCATCCAAGGCATGCAGGTAGCGACCTGCCCCAAAGTAGATTCGGCGCTGCGTCCCATCCGTCCAGGTCGCCAGGCCGCGACTCAATCCCGCCGTCTGCCCAGACTCGAAGCGCCACCGCTGCTGTCCCGTCGCCGCATCCAACGCCGCCACCGCCAAGCCAGGGGTGGTCACGTAAATGACTCCTTCCACCATCAGCGGATTGCACTGATTCTGAGTCTTGTTCCCGCGCATGTCGCCCGATCGCCACGTCCACACCGGCTGCAGCCGGGCCACGTTCTCCGGCGTCAGTTCACTCAGCGTCGAATAATGAGTCGCTCCGGCATCGCCCAAATACGCGGGCCATTCCGCACCATCCCGGGCGTGTAGCCCCGCGCGGGCGAGAAGAAGCGCCGAGATAGAAACGGTGAGAGCAGCGCGCAAACCGTAACGTAAGGGAGTCATAGGAAACGGTTAGAATACTCATGCTTCGCCGCGACGTCAACGGCTACATCATTAGCACATTAGCTGATAATGATAATTAATCCTTATCTAAATGTTCTGGCGGCTCATCGCGGTCCGTCTGCCGCTCGAGGGGTCCGACTCGCGTCTTGCCGGCACATGTCTGGACCGCGCGCATCGGGCGGAGCGTGGGTCTTCGGATGGGAGGGAGCCGCTCGTGCCTCCGCGCGCGGCACGGTCTCGCTATCCGGCCGCGCGGTCGTACGTTCCACCAACGTCGCTGTCTCTATGTCTCCGTCTTTTTCTCGCCGCCGTTTTCTCCAGCTCAGCGGTGCGGCCACGGCCCTCGCCTCAGCCCGCACGTTGAAGGGGGCGCCACTCATCGGTGCACCCGCGATCCTGCCGTCCGCGCCCGTCCTCGGCCACGGCGACTTCCGCTATCGGCAGGTCCCCGGCTGGGGCGTGCTCGATGCCCTGACTCCCGTCAACCATGGCCACGGGCTGGTCATCGATCGTAAGGGACACGTCATTCTGCTCACCGACGAGGTGCGTAACAATGTGATCATTTACGACCGCCGGGGTCGTCTGGTGCACAAGTGGGGCACGGCTTACCCAGGCGCCCACGGGTTGTCTCTCGTTCGCGAGGGCGAGCACGAGGTGCTGTTCCTCACGGATCTGCGCACCCATCGTGTCGTGAAAACCACGCTGGACGGTACCGTCCTGGCGGAATGGCGCTGGCCCGAGGACACCGGGCGCTACGAGCGGGAGGATCAATACCGGCCGTCGTGGACGTTGCACCGCGCCAACGGCGAATTCTATGTCCTCGATGGCTACGGGCGCGATTACATCCTGCATTACGACGCCACGGGGCGTCGCATCGGGATGTTTGGCGGAGCCGAGGGCGGCATCACGCACTGGGGGCCCCACGGTGGGATGATCGATACCGACGCCGCAGGCCAGGAGTCCCTGCTCATCGCGATGAGCGACCAACAATACCTGCTGCGTCTCGACCTCGCCGGCCAGCCGCTCGGTCGCACTGCCCTGCCGGGCGGAAATCCACGCCAGATCCGTCGCTTCGGATCCCACGCCGTGGTGGCTCATCTCGCGGATAACTGGCCGCGCGACCGCCAGAGCCGCGGCTTCGTCTCCATCCTCGACGCCACGCTCCGGGTCGTCGCCAACGTCGGCGGCACCGCCCCGGAGTACGATGACGCCGGGCAACTGCGGCCAATGCGGCAGGTCGGCGAGACATTCATTCATCCGCACGATGCGATCGTCGACGCCGAGGGCAGTCTGTACGTGGCCCAGTTCGACTCCGGGCGGACCTACCCCCTGAAGTTCGAGCGCGTGTAGTGGTTTCTCCGCGACGCGCATCGTCCTCGACGTCAACCGTGAGCACGAGCCTCGGCCAGATGGTCCCGCTGCGCACGGTGCACTGCGGCGATGCACTGCCTTGGTTACGCGCCGGCGGGGTTCGGACGGGCGCCGCCATGGTCACTTCCCTGCCGGATATCTCCGAGCTGGGGCGGTCGGAAAGCGACTGGCGGGCCTGGTTCACGGAGGCGGTGGCGTGCGTCGTGCGCGCCACGCCGCCCACAAGCGTCGCGATGTTCTTCCAGTCCGATGTGCGACACGAGGACCGCTGGATCGACAAGGGCGCGCTCGTGGTGGCCGCCGGTGCCGAGGTCGACGCGCACGTAGTCTTCCATCGGATCGTCTGCCGCTTCGAGCCCGGACGCGCCGTCCGGGGCCGTCCGACTTACACGCACCTCATCGCACTGTCGCGCGCGCTCCGCTCCCGCGCAGGCGATGGAATGCCCGATGTCATCACCGAACCGGGGCGCGCGGTCTGGCCGCGCGCGATGGGGATCAAGGCGGCCGCTCAGGCGGTCCGCTTTGCCCGCGACGAAGCCGGGGTCCACACGATCATCGATCCGTTCTGCGGTGCCGGGACCGTCCTCGCCGTCGCCAATGCCCTCGGACTCCACGCCGAGGGCGTCGATCTCTCCGCGCGGTGCTGCACCCGCGCGCGGGCCCTTTCGATCGAGCCCGGCGAACTCGACGACTCCGCGGCGTTCAACGCTCCAGCGAGAGACGCAGGCTCGTGCCGTCGAACTGCAGGGGACCCGCGCTGATATCGCCGTCGTCGAAAAGCTCGTCGATCTTCAGGTAGACCGAGCGGGTGCCCAAGGCACCGGATAGCACGATTGCCGCCGTGCCTCCCGCATCATCGGACTCCCACTGCCAGCTTCCGCCCAGAGGAGATTCTTGGGTCCAGTTAGCCGGCAGCGCCGTGCGCAGTCCTTCCGGGATTTCTCCAGCGCCCGCCGAGGGTGGCCACGATCCATTCTCCAACGCGAAGGTCACAAAGGCCGTCCGAAACGCCCGCAGGTCTCCGGCAATCCGCGCCGCCTGCGCGCGCTCCCGCATCACCCGGAAGGCCGGAATCGCCATCGCGGCGAGAAAGCCAATGATGGTGATGGCGACAAGGATTTCGAGGAGCGTGAAGCCGGCGACGCGACGGGTTCCGGAGTGCACGGTAAAACGGAGCTTTCCTAACGCTTCGATGACAAGAGTGGAGAAAAACCCCTAACCTGCTTTTACAGCAATGTCACACCTCGGGCGAAGGGCATTCGAGCGCAGTCGGCACGCGCTCAAGGCACCTGACGAAAGACGAAGACGCCCTTCTTGTTGACGATCGCCAGATCGGGACGGCCATCGCCGTTGAGATCGCCCACCGGGAACTGACACCCGACTCCAGAGTCATCATCCACGCGCAGGGGCGTGAAGGTCACTCCCGAGGCGCCGCGTCCAAGGCGAAAGACGTACAGCACCGCCGGGGCGTTCGGCTCGGGGTCACCTTTGTCCCCGTGCGCCCAGTGCCGCTTGCCGGTGATCAGGTCTTTCAACCCGTCGCCATCCATGTCTTCCAACATCACCGCATGTGGTTGCGAAAACTGGACGCCCGCGATCTGCTCCGTGCCGGAGCGGCTGGTGATCGGGTGCTCCACCCACGCGGCGCGGCCGTCCGGCTCGCGCCGCTGCTCAAACCAACTCACCCCGTAGCCGTGAGCCGCAATGCTCGTGAGCACGTCCGCCAGGCCGTCACCGTTCACGTCGTAGGTGTACATCTGAGCGCCTCCTGGCCCAAACGACTGCGCGTGAAAGCGCCACACCGGATCGCCCGCCAAGCTCGCCGGCTGCTCCCACCAGCCGTTCGCCTCGAGGATATCCGGGCGGCCGTCGCCGTTCACATCGCCGAGCCCAATGCCATGCGTGTACCGCTGCCACTTCCCCGGTGGCGTCACCGGGTGAAAGCTCCACGGCGCCTTCGGATCACGGGGATCCCGCTTCATGTAGCCCAGACGCGCGAGGCTGCCCGCAATGAGCTCCGCCTTGCCGTCGCCATCCACATCGCCAAACACGGGCGACTCGGTATCCACATTAAAATACGCTAAGTGCTGCGGCCAATCTCCGCCGATACCGGCCCCGGGATTCTCGTACCAGAATGCCTCCTTGCCCGGCCAGCCGATCACGAGGATATCCGGCCGGCCATCGCCGTTGAAGTCGTCGTGATAGGTGAGGAAGTTATTCGAGTAACTGAGGCGGTCGAACGCATGGGGCGAACGATACACGCGGCTCGTCTTGAACTCGGGCCCCAAAAAGATCCGCGGACCCGCCACGAGGTCGGCCCGCCCGTCACCGTCAAAGTCAGCAATCGTGCCGCCTTCGGCGTAGAAGAAGCCGTCGAGCTTCTGCTTGGAAAACGCGAGGGGCGTCGGGGCAGGGGCGGCCGCTGGAGCAGCCGCGGAGGCGGCGGCGAGGGTCACCGCGGCGAGCACAGACATCAGGGAGAGGCGCATGGGGGTCAGGGCGGCTTGATGCACGCTGGTCTGAGCAAAAGGACGGAGCGGGCTCAAGCAACGCCGGAATCCCCGCGCCGCACTCTCGCTCCAAGGAAGGGCAACGCCGTCCCCGCCAGCACGAGGCCCGCGCCCAGCCACTCACCGGGCCGCAAGGCTTCACCAAACCACACCATCCCTCCCGCCGCGACGATCACCGGCACGAGCATCTGGATCAAAGAACCCGCTGCAACCGACAGCCGCGCAAATCCATACGTCATGAAAAGCTGTCCTCCGGTCGCCGCGAGCGCCGCCACGACCATCAGCATCCACTCGTGCGTGCTCGGCATGGCACCGTACCCCAGCGCCAGCGGGAGACAGAGGACGAGTCCGTAACCACACTGCGCCGAAAAGATGGTCGCCGTATGCACCCCGGTCGCATGCAACTGCCGGATCGTGATCACCACCCACGCGGAAGCGAGGGCGACTCCCACCGCAAAGGCGTCTTCAAGGCCCACCGCCGCACCCCGTCCGATCGCATTCGTCAGCAGAGCCAAACCCACGACCGACACCACCGCTCCGAACACCAGGGGACGGCGCAGGGGTTCGCGCAACCACACCGCCGCCATCAGCGGACCAAAGACGACGTACGTGTTGTTGATGAAGGTCGCTCGGCCCGCGCCCAAAAGCGGCAGCGTGAGGTAGAAGCCGCACACCGACAGGCCACCGATCACGCCGCGCTCCATCAGCTTCCGATTCCGCCACAACGCCATGGGATCCCACTGAGCCCGAAATAGCACCATCACCACCGCGAGACCCACGACGAACCGCACGCTGCACGTCCACCACACCCGTCCGTCCGCCTGGGTCCCCAGCGCCCGGATCGTGAGGACGGACGCAGCAAAGCAGGCCACCGACGCCAACATGAGCGCCGTGCCTCCCCAGCTGCGTGATGCCTCGTCGGCCGCTCGCATCCAGTCAGACTGAGCCACGCTCCCCGCCGACGCAATCGCGCGGCGCGGGCTCCCCTTATCCCGCGGGACGCCACGCCCACAACGCCTTCCCCGGGGGCTCGTCCGCCCGCCGCAACGTTCATCGCGCACCCGCCGATGATCGGTTCGGTTCCCGGTTGACGAACCGTATTCTGAAGTCGCAGGGTGTATACAACGGCAGAGTTCTCCCGGGGCGCCCCTTTCCCGGCTCACCGGCCCCACCCCCTCCCTCCATGTCGAGCTCGAGTCCGGATACCCCCACGCCGGCCGCCGCAGACGATCCGGCGCTGCTTTCCGAGCGCGACCAGCGTCGCAACGCGTTGATCTACGCGGCCCAGATCTCGATCACATACTTCGCGGCACCCGCACTCTATGTGGGGTTCATGCAGGCAAGTCTCTGCAAGCGGCTCGAGACGTCCGATACCATCGCGAACCTCCCGAGCACGGTCTTTCTCTCCATGGCGTGGACCACCGTGGTGATCGCGTGGCTGTTTCCTCAGGCCCGCCTGCTGAAGCGATTGCTGTCCGGAGCCTATCTGCTGATGGCGAGCGCGGGATTGATGGTGGCAACCGTCATAGTCATCCAACCGGGCACAACCGCGATCGTGGCAGCTCTGGTCCTGCACGGCGCAATGGTCGGCATTTCCGTGCCGCTGATCGGCGCGCTGGGCTGGGAGGTGCTGGACCGCGGCGTGTCGAAGAAGCTGCGCGGGCGCGCTCTGGGTCTCGCCTACGGGGTGGGGCCCGGATTCGCGGTCGTCGGCTCGCTCAGCGCCCAGTTGCTGATGAATGGAAAGACTTTCGATCTCCAGCTGCCCGAGGGGTGGGCACCGGTTTATCCGTACAGCTACGCGCTGCTCTTCGCGATCAGCGCCGGGTGCACCATGATTTCCGCGTGGCTGGTCACGCGCTACCGCATCCCGGTGCCGGCGCACGAGCCGCCGCGCCAGTCGTTTCAGGAGGGGATCGTAGGCGGTTTCCGCGCGATCCTCGGCTATCCGATCCTGCTCATCGCCTGCCTCGCCTACCTGCTGATGTACTCCGGCAACATGGTGCAGGTCAACATGAGCATCTTCACTCAGGAGGCCATCGGGCAGCCAGCCGAGAACCTCGCCGGCTACCAGCTCGCCCTTCGTTTCTCCTTCAAGATCCTCGCGGGGTTTTTCCTGGGTTGGTTGCTGGTCCGCACCAACCCGAAGGTGCCGCTTCTGGTCACCGCAGGGCTGCTCATGCTCGGGGTGCTGTGGGTGCTGTTCGCCCCCGGCTACTGGTTCCTGCTCGCCTTCGGGATCAATGGCGCCGGCGAACTCTTCGGGGTCTACTACCTCAATTACCCCGCCCAGTGCTCGCCCCGCTCACAGGTCCGGCGCAATATTTCCTTCCTAATGCTGATCTCCGCCTTAGTCGGCCTCGCCCCCGTGGGGTATGGCTTCATCTCCGACAACTGGGGCCTGCGCGCCAGTTTTGTCGCGGCCCTGGCACTCCTGATTGCGACCACCGCGATGGTCTTCCTGAAGCTTCCGTGGCGCCCTCAGCCACGGCCTCAGGACATGACGGAGGCCGATCGTGCCGCGCTCGGTCGTTGAGTCGGCACCGACGGGCCCAACGAGGCTGTTCCCGGGCCTGGCCAGCCGGGTCCCCGCCAGTCCCGAGGAGCATCGGGCCGCCGTCGCGACCGATTACCGCCGGAACCGCACGGTCTTCGCCGGCTGGGAATTCCTCTGGGGTCTCGGCGCACCGTTCGCGCTCTACTCCACGTTCGCCCCAGCCTACCTCGCCACGCTCAACGCCCCGCAGTTGCTGGTGGGATTGATCCTCGCAGTTCCGCCGCTGTTCTCCGCGACGCAGCTGCTCGTGGGCTACTTCGTCCGCCCCGCCGATCGGCTCCGCACCGTCGTGCTGCCAATCATGGGGTGCATGCTGCCGCTGCTCGCGTATTCCGCCGCAGCGGCGGTCTGGGGCGAGACGTGGACGTCGGGGGTCCATGCGACGCTCTACACCGCGGCGATGCTGGTGTTCCTCGGGTTGCCCTGCGCGCTGAACTCCCTGATGTGGGAAATCATCACCGACAACACGCCGGAGGATCGACGCGGTGAGCTGTTCGGTTGGCGCGCCGTGGGGGCCGGGATCTCCGGGCTCGCCGTGAGCGGGATCGCCGCCTGGCTGCTGCAGCGCTGGGACACGCCGCTCAATTACCGCATCAGCTTCACGATTGGATCGATCCTCTACTTCCTGTCTTGCCTGATTCTGCTCCGGACGCGCGACCACGTGCATCCGGTACACCTGCGCACCGAGCACCGTCCCCAGGGTTCACTCTTGGCCCACGTCGTCGCGCTCGTGCACGAGCGCTGGCGCGATGCCCGCTACCGGGGTTTCATGTTCTTTTATACGCTGCTCGTGGTCGCCTCGACCAATGCGCCGTTCATGGTCGCCGGCGCACGTTCCGAACTGGGCGCCTCGGCACGAGAGCTGGGACTGTTTGTTCCGCTGTACTTGGTGGCGTTGACCGTCTCGGGGCCGCTGCTGGGTCGATTGGCAGATCGTTGCGGGTTCCGTCTCGTCGGCGTGGTCTGCGGGCTTCTCCTGACCAGCGCATTCCTGCTTTGCCTCATCAGCGATCACCTGTGGGTCTGGTATGCGGCGTTCACGCTCTACGCCGCCTGCCCGTTCGCGGCCGCCGCCGTGCTCGCAAATCTCAGCGCCGAGCTCTGCCCGGGCGTTCCGGCCAGCCGCCTGATCGCCGTGGGCAACGTGATGGTCATCGGCTTCGTCGTCGCCGGCTCCGCACTCTGCGGCGCCGTCATCGACGCCACCGGCAGCTATCCCGCAATCTTCACGGCCAACCTCGTCCTCGCCATCGTGGCGACGGCGGGGTTCCTGTTCGTCGTCCGGGAGCCGCGCTCCCCCACCTTCGGCGCGAACACACCAGGCGTCGCCCCGGCTCAGGGACGAGCCTTGCCCGAGGGATCGGACAGCAGCGGCAGCTGACCTTCGATCCGCGTTTTCCGGTCGCCCAGCGCGTTCGGGGCCTGCGTCGTCGCCCGCCCGGTCTCACGGCCGTTGCGATCGCGGAAGACCGTCCGCGTCTCACCCAGTGCGTTCGGTGAGCGGGATACGACCTCGCCAACCCGGCGACCCCGCAGGTCGCGCACGTCCGTCCGGGTCTCGCCGAGAGCGTTGGGTTGCCGGGTGACCCACTCGCCGACCCGACGGCCAGAGACGTCCCGGACTTCAGCACGCACCTCACCGAGGGCGTTGGCCGGGCGGGCCACGATCGTGCCCACCGTGCGGCCGGAGGCATCTCGGACGACCGTCTTGCGTTCACCCAAGGCATTGGGCCGGGACTCGGTCGCGGTCCAACCCGCCGCCGCCAGCGCGACGCCGCTGCCGATCAGAAATAGGCCAAGGGAAACCGCCGGTCTCCAGTCCATGGTGACAGACTGGCGAAAAAACCAATCCGGTCAATCCCCGCCCAAAACGCAACGGCGCCCGGAATCGGGCGCCGCACGGGTCCCGCCTCGGGCGGGAGAAGGAACGCTGGCGTCTCAGGTCGGCCGGCCTACTGGCAGGCCTCGCATTCGCCGCCGTTGCGCATCGCTTCGATGCTGCAGGCCAGCTTTTGCTCAGCGGTATAGGTACGCTTGGCGCCCGCAGCCTCGGCCGCAGCGGCCGGAGCGGCAACTGCCGGAGCCACGGAAGCAGCGACCGGCTCGGAGGCGGAGGTGCCCGCGCCGATGCGGACTTCCTTCTTCGCCGCGACGGTGGCCTTCTCGATGTTCGAGGCACCGAGCGTCCGGAGGTAGTAGGTCGTCTTGAGGCCGGCGTGCCACGCGTGGCGGTACATGTGACTCAGGCTCTTCAGGTCCGGAGTCCGCAGCCACAGGTTCACGCTCTGCGCCTGATCGATCCACTTCTGGCGGCGGGCCGCCGCGTCCACGACCCACTTCGGGTCGATGTCAAAGGCGGTCAGGTACTTTGCCTTCAGGTCCGCCGGAACGGCCTCGATGTCCTTCAGCTCACCGTCGAAGTACTTCAGGTTATCGATCATCTCCTGATTCCAGAGCCCGCGGGACTTGAGGTCCTTCACGAGGAACGGATTCAGCACGATGAACTCGCCCGAGAGGTTCGATTTCACGAACAGGTTCTTGTACGTCGGCTCAATGCACGGCGACGTCGCGGTGATGTTCGAGATCGTCGCGGTCGGAGCGATCGCGAGGACGTTGCTGTTGCGCATTCCGTGGGTCGCGATCTTGGCGCGCAACGGGGTCCAGTCGAGCCGGCCACCACGCGGTACGTCGACGGCGACGCCGCGCTCCTGCTCGAGGAGGTCGATGGTGTCCTGCGGCAGCAGACCACGGTCCCACTTCGAACCCTTGTACGAGGAATACGTGCCACGCTCGGCGGCGAGATCGGACGAGGCCTCGTAGGCATAATAGGCGATCGCCTCCATCGCCTCGTCGTTGAACGCGACGGCCTCGTCGGACGCGAAGGCGTGGCCGCGCAGGTACAGCGCGTGGGCCAGACCCATGACGCCGAGGCCGATGGGCCGGTGGCGGCGGTTGGAGGTCTCGGCGGCCTTCGTCGGGTAGAAGTTGATGTCGATGACGTTGTCGAGCGCACGCACCGCGAGGCGGATCGTCTCGCGCAGCTTCTCGTGGTCGAGCGAGCCATCGGGCAACAGGTGCGTCTCCAGGATGACGGAGCCGAGATTGCACACGGCGGTTTCGTCATTCGAGGTGTTCAGCGTGATCTCGGTGCAGAGATTCGACGAGTGGATCACGCCCGCGTGGTCCTGCGGCGAGCGGATGTTGCAGGCGTCCTTGAAGGTAATCCAGGGGTGGCCGGTCTCGAAGAGCATCGAGAGCATCCGCTTCCACAGTTCGAGGGCCTCGATCTTCTGGCCGAAGATCTTTCCTTCCTCGGCGAGCGCCTCGTAACGGAGGTAAGCCTCCTCGAAGCGACGGCCGTAGAGGTCGTGCAGGTCCTTGACCTCGTTCGAGCGGAACAGGGTCCAGGAACCACGCGCTTCCATGCGCTTCATGAACAGGTCGGGAATCCAGTTCGCCGTGTTCATGTCGTGCGTGCGCCGGCGGTCATCGCCCGTGTTCTTGCGCAGCTCGAGGAACTCAAAGATGTCGTTGTGCCACGTCTCGAGGTAGGCGCAGCCAGAGCCCTTGCGCTTGCCGCCTTGGTTGACCGCGACGAGCTGGTCGTTGTGCAGCTTGAGGAACGGGATCACACCCTGCGACTCACCGTTGGTGCCTCCGATGTAGGCACCCGTGCCACGCACCGCGGTCCACGAGCCACCGAGGCCGCCCGCCCACTTCGAGAGTTGGGCGTTCTCCGCGATGCCGCGGTACATGATGCCTTCGAGCGAGTCGTCGACGTAGTACAGGTAGCACGAGGACAGCTGGGAATGCAGCGTTCCGGAATTGAAGAGCGTCGGGGTCGAGCTGCAGAAGCGGCGGTTCTTGTAGAGGTCGTACAGTCCGCAGATGCGTTCCTCACGAGCGCCAGCCGCCTCGTCGATGAACAGGCCCATGCTCACGCGCATCCAGAAGAACTGGGGCGTCTCGATGCGACGCGACGGCTTGCGCGTCTTGTCGATGATCAGGTAGCGGTCGTACAACGTCTGGATGCCGAGGAAGTCGAACTCGAGGTCAGCCGAGGGATCGAGCGCCGCAGCCAGCTTGTCGAGGTCGAGGTCAAGGAGCCGCGGGTTGAGGCGCTTGATCGCAACCCCGTGCTCAAGGTACTTGCGGAACGCCCGCTGATGGGACGCGCGGAGCGCACCGATGCCGTCACGCACGATGTCCCAGCCCAGCACTTCTTCGTAGATGTAGGTCAGCTGGATGCGGCCAGCGAACTTCGCAAAATCCGCGTCGCGCTCGATCAGCGTCTTGGAATTGAGGATGATCGTCGCGTCGAGATCACGCTGGGAAATCTGGTCGAACACCGAACGGCGCAGCTCAGCCTCGATCTGCTCGTTGGTCAGGCAGAGGTCCAGACCGATGCGGGCAAATTCGATGCGCTTGCGCAGGTCGATCGCATCCCAGAAGTAGGTCTCCCCATTGGCACGCTTGACCACCACCATGGTCTCCTGGCCAGCTGCCGGCGCCGCCGGAGCCTCGCCGGCCTCGGCCGCAGCACCCGTCCCCGCGCCCGCGTCACGGGTCACCGCCCGCTCCGCCCGATAAAGAATGTAGGCTTCCGCCACCTTGAAGTGGCCCGCCTTCATCAGCTCCTCCTGCACCATGTCCTGAATCTCCTCAATGTGGACAAAGGTCTGCTTCGAGGCATGCACGCGCGCCGCGACGGCCTGCGTAATGGCCACGGCCGGCGCCGAATCGCGCCGCAGCGACAGGAACGACTTGCGCACCGCAATCTCGATCTTCTGCTCGACGAACGGCACCACCTGGTGGTTGCGGCGGATCACGCGAATGTGGCTCGTCGCCGACGACGGGCGCTCAATCGCCAGCTTGTGACTGCGGTTCAGCAACAGGCTCTTCGCGACATCGTAGGCGTTGTTGTCGACCAGCGTCTTCTCAATCAGCTCGTACAGGCCATTGAGCGACAGCCGCAGCGGCGACTGGCGACGGGCCTGATCTGAAAGGGTGCCGACGAGCTCGCGGACGATCTTCACCACCCACGCACGGTTCTCCGCCGTGAAGATGTCCCGCTCCCCCTTCGCCAACAGCACGTTCGTCAACGCTTTGCCCAACGTGTCCGCGACTTCAGTCGCATCAAAGCGTTCCTCGCCATGCGGGCAGAGAAGCGTGATCGCCGGCACCGCCAGCGACTCGCCAGCCAGCAGGTCGCGCCACGCAAAATGCGGCTTCTTCTCAACGGGGGTGTGAACAGTGCGCTTGAGCGCGAGGTCGTGCGAAAGGGAGGGATTCATCCGGAGGGATTCAGAACCAACAGGAAACGAAAAGGGCGGGAGGAAAAGGGACGGATTGGGAGACGACGAAGCAGGAGCGGCGGCAAGACGGTTTCCTGCGGGGTATCAGGAGAGTCAGCCGAGAGGACAGGTCAGATAGGACGGGGTAACAGCGGGAAGCAGAACCGACAGCAAAACCAGAGGTGAAAAAGCACAGATGGCGTAGGCGGGAAGAGGAAAAAAACGTCGTCAGGGAACCATCCGTCGATCTTTCGAAGAACTCACAAAACTCAGTCGCTCAACGAAACAGGCGTCAAGCGGAAGGCTAGAAGAATCACAAAATTTCCCAAGCGGTGGGGTTCCGCACACCGCGGAACCACAACCCGTTGTGGTGAGTCCCGTTCTCAGTAACCTCGCCTTTCCTGTCACCTCGCACCCACTGAGGTGCCTGATGCCAGTAAATGGCGGTCAGAGTTCGTCGTCGTGAGCAACCTCCAGAGCCGACGCTTTTTGATACTCGGTGACGCGACCTTCGAAGAAGTTCTGCTCCTTCTTGATGTCCATCATCTCCGCCAGCCACGGCAGGGGGTTCTTTACGCCAGGGCTCAGCGGCGCGAGGCCGACGCCTTCCAGGCGACGATCCGCGATGTAATCGATGTAGAGGAGAAACTCGTCGACCGCGAGACCGACGGCGTTCACAGGGAGGCAATCGCGGATGAACTCCTTCTCCAACTGCACCGCCTCCGCCATCGTGGCGCGTAGTTCTTCTTTGAATTCAACGGTCCAGATTTCGCGATTCTCCTCCACGAGATCCATGAAGAGGTTGCGGAACACTTCGATGTGGTTGCTCTCGTCGCGGAGCGTATAGCGGAACATCTGGCCGATACCGGGGAATTTGTTCTGCCGATACAGCGAGAGCACCATGCCAAAGAGGCCGTAGAACTGCGTGCCTTCCATGCACTGACCAAACACAAAAATGTTCTTCGCCAGCAGGCGCTTGTTCTCCGACTTCGTCAGATCAAGATCACGACGCAGGTCCCGCGAGATGCGCGTCACAAACTCGTTCTTGCGCACAATCGTCTGCACGTCCTCGAACATCGCCTCACATTCGTGCGGGTTGATGCCGAGCGACGAAATCATGTAGAGGAGCGAATCCGCGTGGATGTTCTCCTCGTGCGCATGACGACCCAGCACGAGCTTCAGCTCCGGCGCCGTGACCAGTTCCCGCACGACGTGCTGGATGTTATCCCCAACGATGCCTTCCGCCGCCGAGAAATACCCAATGCCCATCCGAATGATCCAGCGCTCCATGTCACTGACGTGCTTCTGGTCACGCCATTGCTCAATGTCCTTGCCCATCGGGATGTCCTCCGGCTCCCAGTGGTTCGCCTTCATCTTCCGATACAGGTCATAGGCCCACTGATACTTCAGCGGCAGGAGGTTGAAGGTCATGGTCTCACGACCGTTAATCACGCGCTTCGCGGCAAAGGCTTCTTCAGCCTTCGCTTGATCCAGGAGGAATGTCTTCGATCCGACGGAGAATGACTTTTGCATCGAGAGAACCGGGGGAGGTGTGAGAACGAGGGAAAGGGAGCTGCGATCCAAAAGAGGACCCGAAAAGGGTCATTTCAGCGGCCGAAGGGCGTCCGGCCATGAAAAGATGTTGGAAGTTATCCACACCTTGCCAACCACAACCTGTAGTGTGACTCAAAAAACAAGGCCACTACGGGTAGTGCGAAGTCGAGAGGGGTCAAACGGTTTCCCGAATTTTCCAACTCGCTGGGCCTCCGGGTTCCACACTCCCGCCGAAAGCGAGCCAATAAGCGCGCAAATCGGTGACTTTTTGCGGGAGCGAGCGGCTGGAGGGGACCACCCGGGGCGCGGGGCCGAGACGCGCTGGGAATCGAGGCCCAGCCCGCCGGACCCGCCGCCCCGCGCTTGCCTCAGCTCTGCCGAACTCCACGCTCAACGCGCGCATGATCCACTCGTTCGTCTTCAGCGACGGTAAGCTCGTCGGCCGCGACCTCGAGCTGGAGGCGTTGCGTCTCGTCCGGGCCGACAAGGGGCTGACGCTGTGGGTCGACCTCGAAAATCCCACCGCCGAGGAGGAAAAGCTCATCCTCGAGGGGGTGTTCCAGTTCCACCCACTCGCGATCGAAGACTGCCGCACGCCCAACTCGCTGCCCAAGTCCGAGGATTACGACGACTACCTGTTCCTCGTGACCCACGCGGTCGATTTCACCCGGACGGAAAAGTTCAACACCACCGAGCTCGATCTGTTCCTGGGCAAGGACTTCCTCGTCACCTACCACGCCGCCCCACTCAAATCCATCGCCGCCACCAAGGAGCGTTGCATCAAGGCCACGGGGGTGATCGCCCGCGGACCCGACCGGCTCGCCCATATGGTGATGGACGCCGTGGTCGATTTGTTCATCCCGGTCACCGACGAACTGCGCGGGGAACTCGAGGAGCTCGAGGAGCAGGTGCTCTCACCTCGCAACACCAAACTCACGAACCAGTTGATCGAGGTCCGCGGCGAGATCGCCCACTTGCGCGAGATCATTCGCCCGCAACGCGAGATGATCTCCCGGCTGGCCCGCGGGGAATCCAAGATGATCCGCACGGTGATGCTGCCGTACTTCCGCGATCTGCGCGATAATCTCATCCGGATCGACGAGACCGCCGCTTCCTTCGCCGATCGGCTGCTCATCTCGTTCGAGCTTTTCCTCAATAAATCCGGCTTCCAAGCCAACGAGGGCATCAAGGCCCTCACCGCGCTCACCGCCATCAGCCTGCCCGCGAGCATCATCTCGTCGTGGTACGGCATGAACTTCACCAGCATCCCGGAGCTGCGCTCCCCCTACGCCTACCCGATCGTCGCCGCCGTCACCGTCTGCCTCACGTTCGTGATGTGGCGCTGGTGCAAGCGACGTCGCTGGATCTAAACCTGCACGCGCGTTTCCCGCTCCCACCGCGCCACCACCGGCCATGATCACCACGCTCGTCTACCGCGACACGCGCCTCGCCGCGCACAATCCGTCGCCCGAGACACTGGCCACCTTGCGCCACGAGCCAGGCGTCATGCTCTGGGTCGATCTGTGCGCGCCCACCGAAGAGGAAATCAAACTGGTCCTCGAAACGACGTTCGGCTTCCACCCGCTCGCCATCGAGGACTGCGTCTCCGACTCGCCGTTCCCCAAGCTCGAGGAATACGACGACTACCTTTATCTGGTGATGCACGCGGTCGACGACACGCAGTCGCAGCGCTTCAGCACCACCGAGATCGACTTGTTCGTGGGGCGCAACTTCCTCGTCAGTTTCCACCGCCAGCCTCTCCGGCCGGTCCAGAGCACCCTCGATCGTTGCCTGCGCACTCCGTCCACCCCCGTCCGCGGTCCGGATCGGTTCGCCCACACGCTGCTGGACTTGATGGTCGAGGCCTACCAGCCCGTGCTCACCGAGCTGCGTCGCGAACTCGAGGCCATCGAGGAGGGCGTGCTGCGCGATATGCCAGCCTCCAAGTTGTTTCCGCGGGTCGCCAATCTGCGCAAGCGGTTCTCGGCCCTCCGCCAAATCGTCCGGCCGCAACGCGAAATCGCCGCGGCTCTGTCGAGCGGAACCATCAAGTTGATCCGACCGGTCATCGTGCCGTACTTGCGCGATCTCACCGAGGATCTGAGCCGCATCGAGACGCAGGCCAGCGCATGGGCGGACCAGCTGATTCTTTCGTTCCGGGTCTACCTCAATAAGTCCAATCACGAGGCCAGCATCGGCATCCGGGTCATCACCGCCATCACCGCACTCACCATCCCGGTCACGCTGGTGAGCAGTTGGTGGGGTATGAACTTCGAGCGGATGCCCGAGCTGCCGTCCCGCTTCGGCTACTTGGGCGCGTGGGCCCTCACGCTCAGCGGCACCGTCGCGATCCTGTTCTACTTGCGCCGGAGAAACTGGATCTAGCCCGTCCTCAGGCAACGCCGGGCAGACGCGGCAACACCAAGGGTCCTCCGCTGCGGGGATGCGCGAGGACTTCCAGGTGGGGTCCAAACACGGGCACAAGGTGCTCGGCACTCAGGATCCGACCGGGCTCGCCCACCGCACGTAAGCGGCCGTCCGCCAGCAGCGCGACGCGATCCGCCACGGCCGACACGAGCGTGAGGTCATGCAGGGTCAACACCACCGCCACGCCTTCCTCCGCCGCCAAGCGCCGCACGATCCCGAGCAGCTCCGCTTGATAATGCAGATCCAAAAAGCTCGCCGGTTCATCCAACAGGATCACCCGCGGGCTCTGCGCCAACGCGCGGGCCAAGAGGACACGCCGGAGTTCCCCTCCGGAGAGGCTCGGTAAGAGGCGGTCCGCCAGCGCCGCCACGCCCAAGCGTTCCATCGCGCGCTCCACCACCGCGTCATCCTCCAGCGTCAGCGGCCGAAACCATCCGCGATGCGGCGCGCGCCCCAAGGCCACCGCCTCCGCCACCGTCAGGGGCCACGCCGCTTCTTCCGCGCGCTGCGGCGATAGCGCCACCGCGCGCGCGCGTTCCCGCCGCGCCAAGGCGAGGAGCGACCGGCCCGCCCACTCCACCTCACCCGCCTGCGGCACGAGGAGGCCGGCCAGCGTGTGCAGGAGGGTCGTCTTGCCCGAGCCGTTCGGCCCAATCAGCGCGAGGACTTCGCCCGCACCGACGTCAAGCGAGAGGTCCGTCAGGATGCGACGGTCCCCATAGCCACACGCTAGGCCTCGCACGGTCAGTCGGTCTCTCATGCGATGCGTCCTCCTCTCTGCCGCAGCAACACGAGAAAGAAGGGACCGCCAATCAGCGCCGTGACAATGCCCACCGGGATCTCCACCGGCACGAGCACGGTCCTCGCCCCAACATCCGCCCACACGAGGAGAATCGCACCAAGGAGTCCGCTCGCCGGCAGAAGGCGTCGATGCCCCGCCCCAAATAGTCTCCGCGCCGCATGGGGCGCAATCAGTCCGACAAAGCCAATGATCCCACTCACCGCCACCGCGACCGCCACCGCGAGGGTCGCCGCCGCAATCACCGCCAGCCGCGCCGGTCGCACCGCGAGGCCGAGGCTTTTGGCCACCGCATCCCCGCCCGCCAGCGCATCCAGCGGTCGCGAGGCCAGCCACAGCGCCAACGCACTCACCGCGAGGTAAGGCCAGCCGACCGCCACGTGCACCCAGGTGCGGCCCGAAAAGCTGCCGAGCAGCCAGTTGAAGACTTGGAACCAGGGCTGATCCCGCCACACGAGGAGAAACGAGACCGCCGCCGAGAGCATCGCCCCCAGCGCCGTGCCCGCCAAGAGCAGCGAGGCCACCGATCCCGCCTCCCCGCCCGCTCCTTCCGCCAAAAGGAGCGTGATCAACACCGCCCCCAGCGCCCCCAAAAACGCCGCCAGCGGGAGGGGCCCAAACCCCGCCATCCCCACCGACCAACCCAGCGTCATTGCCAGGGTCGCGCCCAAGGCCGCGCCACTCGACGCTCCGATGACGTAGGGGTCCGCGAGCGCGTTGCGAAAGAGCGCTTGAAACGAGGCTCCCGCCATCGCGAGCGCCGCTCCCACCATCGCCGCCAACAGGGTCCGGGGGAGCCGCAGCTCCCACACAATCACCCGCACGAGGGGGTCGCCGCCCGCGTTATCCACCAGCGCGCGCCAAACTTCCAGCGGACTCAGCAGGCTCGAGCCCAAGCTCAGGCTCGCCCACACGCTCAGGAGCAAGGCCACCGCCAGAAAAACCAAACTCCGCCACGCCGGTCGCGATCGGCCGCCTCCCGGACGAGTCACTCCCCCGGGCCGGACTCCTCGTTCAGCGTCGCGTCGCTCCACACCCGACCCCGCCGCCTGCCCGGGCTTCGCCGTCACGCCCGCCGTGCGCTCGGCATCCGGGCCACGCTCCGACTCCCGGTGCGACTGGTCCGACGGCGTCATCGCCCAGCCTCCCCGCGTTGACCCACCGGCGCAACGCCGCTCAGGAGCGTCTCCACCTGCTCCAGCGCATCGACCAGCCGTGGGCCCGGCCGCGAGACCGGGTCCGCCGGCAAGGCCACGACGCGCCCCGTCCGCACCGCCGTGAGGCCCGCCCAACCGGGCCGCGCGCGGAGGCGCTCCGCCGTCAGCGCACCGGCCCCCGTCGACGCCATGTCCGCCCCGAAGATCACTTCGGGATCACGCGTCACCACCGCTTCGGTTCCAATTTGTGGATACTCTTCGCGAAGGTCCGCAAAGAGGTTCCGACCGCCTGCCAGCTCGATCAACTGCCCGAGCATGCTCCCCCGCCCCGCGGTCATGAGGGGCGCATCAAACACTTCCCAGTAGACGCGCAAACGCCGGTCCGGGGGAATCGCCGCGGTCCGCGCCGCCACCGCCGCCACGCGGGTCTCCAGCGCCTGCACCACGCGCTCCGCGCCAGCCTCCTCACCGGTCACCACGCCGAGTTGCCGCATCAGCGCAAACAGGCCCGCAAAATCGCGCACTTTCACCACCAGGGCCGGAACTCCGAGTCCGCCCAGGGTCTCCACCACGAGGCGGTGCGCCTCATCACCCGCCACCACAAGGTCGGGTCGGAGCGCAACGATCGCCTCAAGGTTCACCGTCGTCGCCGCAAATCCACCGACCTTCGGCAGCGCCCGCGCCGCCTCCGGGGTGTTGCACCACGCGGTCACGCCGACGATCCGTTCGCCAGCCCCAATCGCAAAGAGGATTTCCGTGTTCCCCGGCGTGAGTGAAACAATCCGCACCGGCCGCGCGGGTATCTCCACGCGCCGCCCCAGCGCATCGTCCACGCGCCGCGGCCACGCCGCCGAATCCGTTGAGGCCGCCAAGGTCACCTGCACGCCAACGCCGAGGGCCAGCGCGAGCAGGGCCACCCCCCGCCGCCACGCGCTCCGGGTCGCGGCGGAACGGCGAACGGGTCGCCAGAGTACGAGAGGAAGAAGCACGTGCACCACCGTCCACGCTGCAGCGGCACCCCGCCGTTGTCGCCAGAAAATTCGCGCGCGGGCACCGTTGCGTCCCGCCGCAGTTCTGATTCGTTCACCGTCCCCACCATGCCGCGCGCCCTCGTCTTCGACTTCGATGGTCTGATCCTCGACACGGAAACGCCGTTGATCGATGCCTTCGCCGATGTCCACGCGGAACATGGGCTGGCGTTCGAGCGCGATTTGTTCATCCGGAGCGTGGGGCACGCCAACTACGCGTTCGATCCGTGGCGGGCCTTCGGTGCCAAAGCCGATCGTCTCGCGCTGGAGGAACAGCTCACCCACCACCGCCGCCGCCGCACGCTCGCCCAGCCAATCCTGCCGGGCGTCATCGCCTTGATGGACGCCGCCGCCGCCGAGGGGTGGCCGATCGCGCTCGCATCCAATTCCGATCACGAGCACTGCGAAAAACATCTCGGGCGCTTGGGTCTGCTGCCGCGCTTCAAGGCGCTCGCCTGCCGCGATGACGTGAAGGCACCCAAGCCGGAACCCGATCTCTACCGCCTCGCCCTCCGGCATCTCGGACTCCGCGCCCACGAGGCAGTCGCGTTCGAGGATTCCCACACGGGCTCGCTCGCCGCCAAGCGCGCCGGGCTGTGGTGCGTCGTCGCACCCAATCCTTCGACCGCGCACCATGTCTTCGATCACGTCGACTGGCGCGTGGGGTCGCTCGCCGAGGTTTCGCTGCCCACGCTTCTCCACCGGTTCGCCCCGCACGCCGCGGTCCGCGCCGCCGCTTCGTCGTTGCCGAAGCAGGGTTAGGGTCAGACGGACACCCGCGGCGTCGCCAGGCCGCGATTTCCGCGTGACCCGGGCCCCCAATGCCCGCAGTCACACACCCCGCGAGAGTCCACCCACCCGCGACGCTTCAGCGGGCGCGTGCGCCACGGTCAACCGCCACGGCCGACCACCGCCCGCCGCCCGCCTCAGAATAATTCCCGCTGCAGGAGGTCATCGCGGCGCTCCGGGTCCAGCGCACTGAGCGCCAGCAACTGGGGCAGCGAGAGCGCCGCCACCGCCGGATCACGGCCAAGCACGGTCAAGAGCAACGCGCCCGCGAGCGCATCGTAGAGGGCAGCATGGTAGCGCCGGCGCGCGGGCGGACAGTGCTGCGCGGCCAACGCATCGAGTTCTTCCTGCACCCCGGCCGCCGCGACGAGGGCCTCGAGTCGCCCGGTTCCAACCGTCGGATAAAGCTGGCGATACAGCGCCGCGGTATCGATCCAAGGTCCCCACTCAATCACCGTCTCACCCGGACGCGCAAAGTCCGCTGAGGCCCTGGGGTACGGCCACACGGTTTTAAGGAGCGCGTTCTCCACGCCCGCATAATGCGCCGCAAAGGGTCCTCGTTCCCGCAGGTCCGCGAAGAGGTCCCAGTCTTCCGCAAAGGGCGCCGCGGTCGCGATCTCCGCCTCGCGGAGTCCGTGCACGGCCGCGTCTTCTTCGCTCACCCGACCCGTCGCCCGGCAGAGCCGCGTGTGGGTGCCGACCACTCGCCCGCGGTGCAGCACCGCCACGCCGTACTCCAGGACGCCGCTGGCGCGGCTGCCCTCGAAGTCGAGGAAGTGAAGGGGGTGCTCGGTCCACGACATGGGCGCTGAGGGAAGACGCCAAAAATGAGAGTCGATTCCCGGCGAAAGCAATGCCTTCCTCCCTGCATGATCCCCGACGCCTACCGACGACTGGCGCTCGAGCTGGCGGAGTCCAGCGGCGAGTTCATTCGCCCGTACTTCGGCGCGAGCGATCTCGCCGTCGAGCTGAAGTCCGACCAATCTCCCGTCACCGCCGCCGATCGCGGCGCCGAGGAGCAGATGCGCGCGCGGATCCAGAAGGCCTTCCCGTCGCACGGGATCATCGGCGAGGAATTCGGCAGCGAGCGTCCAGACGCCGAGTGGGTCTGGGTGCTCGATCCGATCGACGGCACCAAGTCGTTCATGACCGCGTGCCCGCTCTTCGGCACGCTCATCGCACTGCTCCACCAAGGCCAACCCGTCCTCGGGGTGATTCACCAGCCGATCCTGCGTCAGCTCATGATCGGCGATGGTCAGTGCACCGAGCTCAATGGCCGGCCAGTGCGGATGCGCCCCTGCGCACGCCTCGAAGAGGCCACGCTCCTCACTAGCGATCCGCTCAATCCCTCACGCTACCAGGACGGTGCCGCGTTCGCGGCGTTGCAGCAACGCGTGCGCCTCAGCCGCACGTGGGGCGACTGCTACGGCTACCTGCTCGTCGCCTCGGGCTGGGCCGACGTGATGCTCGATCCGATCATGAATCCCTGGGACATCGCCGCGTTGGTCCCAGTGATCCGCGGCGCGGGCGGCGTGATTTCCGATTGGCAGGGCGGCCCCGCCTACCCGGCCGCCTCCACAATCGCCGCCGGTCCCGAGCTGCACGCCGCCGTCATCGCGGCTCTCAATCCGCAGGTCGCCTCGTAAGGGCCTCTTCGGGCTGAGGCGCCAGTCTCGCTCGGGTCGAGCACCGACACGTCGTCGGCCTCCGGTCCGCCTCCCCTGAAATGGGATCAATGTACGGTCGAGCGGGCGCAGCGCGTCACCTTTCGTCGCGCGATCCGATGATCGATCGACTGCCCCCACGGCCGCGTCCCTTGACTCACTCCTGGAAAGAACTACCGTTTATTTTGTGAAATCTACCGTGAGCATCTCCGAGGGCCAAAACGCATTCCCCGCCCTCATCAAGGCGGCCGAGAAGGGCACGGTGGTGACAGTGACCCGCCATGATACGCCGGTCGCCTGCGTCATGAGCTACGAGCGCATGGCGGCTGTGGCTGAGACGCTCGAGATCATGAGCAACCCAGCCGCCGCTCGGGCGATCGCCGAGCATCGGGCCGGGAAATCCAAGTTCGGGCGGCTCGACGACATTCCCGAATGACCCGCACCCTGCGCACGGCGCTTCAGGTGATCGACTTCACCCGTCGCCTCGCCCCTGACCAGCGGCGCGCGGTCAAAGCGGCCCTTCAGGAACTCCGCCGCGAGCGGGGCGATCTGCGAGCGCTCGAGGGCACGCTCGCGGGCTATTACCGGCTCCGGGTGGGGCGATTCCGACTGATCTTCGCCTACGCGAGCGACGGAGCCATCGAGGTGATCGTCATCGAGGAGCGCGGCCTCGTCTACGAGGTCTTCGAAGCCGAATTCGTGAAGCGCCTGAAGTCCTGAGGCGTCGCACCCAGCGCCCGTCTCAGCGCTCCGGCCACACCCTCCGACACGACGGACCGCACGACGACAAGCCCCGCGACCGGCACCATGTTCGGTACTGGTCTCAACGCCGATCAACGAGCGCGGTCAGCATCGGACTCCAGACCCGTCCTCGGACCGAGCCTCAATCCGGAGGCGCCTCGTAAGGGCGTCCTCGGGCTGAGGCGCCAGCCCGACACCGAACCCCGCGCGGGCTCTCCGGCGTTACTTCGTCTTCCGGCGCGCCGCTTTGCCACCCTTGCGGGCGTTGCTGCGGGCTTTCTTGCCGCGAGCGGGCGACCATTCCGCCGTCACCACGGAGGTGAAGCCGCCGCGGGCTTTCCAGTGCGAGATGACCGTCAGCTGCCGCGGCTCCAGCGCGCGCCCGAGATCATCGCAAATGCGATTGGTCACCGCCTCGAAGAAAATGCCTTCGTTGCGGAACGCATGGAAGTACAGCTTCAGCGACTTCAACTCGACGCACCGCCGATCCGCGACGTAGCGCAGCGTGATCGTCGCAAAATCAGGATGCCCCGTCATCGGGCACACCGAGGTAAACTCGTGGTGCGTGTGTTCGATGACGAAGTCCCGCGCCGGAGCGGGATTGGGGAAGAATTCGAGGATCTTCGGATCGGGCATGGTGAGAAGAAAGTGAGGCAACCCCGCGCGGACGGGAAGCGCGAACCAGCGGGGCCACCCGGCTCCGCGCCCGCGCGCCCGCCGGCGCACCCTCAGGTCGCCGTCTCGGTGAAGCGCGATTCGCGGATCACCGTGATCTTAATCGTGCTCGGGTACTGCAGCTCGTCCTCGATGCGGTTGCGCAGCGTCTTCGCGAGCTCACGGGCGCGCTCGTCGGACACGACTTGCGGGGCCACCACCACGCGGATTTCGCGTCCGGCCTGGATCGCGAAGGCCTGCTGCACGCCTTCCAGCGAAAGCGCGAGGCGCTCCAGCCGCTCCAGCCGCTGGAGGTAATTGGTCATCGACTCCGCCCGCGCCCCCGGCCGCGCCGCCGACACGGTGTCAGCCAAGATCACAAGCCCAGCATAGACCGACTCCGGCGCCACTTCTTCGTGATGGGCCGCCACCGCATTGACCACGATCGCGTTCTCGCCGTGCCGCTTGATGAATTCCGCGCCGATGTGCGCGTGGCTGCCTTCGTACTCCCCGTCCACCGCCTTGCCGACGTCGTGCAGGAGGCCGGCGCGCTTCGCGATGTTCGGGTCGAGCCCAACCTCGCTGGCAATGATCGAGCAGAGGAAGCCGACCTCAACCGAGTGATCGAGGACGTTCTGGGTGTAGCTGAAGCGGAACTTGAGCCGACCCAGCAGCTTCACCACCTCGGGGTGCAGGCCATTGATCCCGAGTCGCTGCACCGCCTCGTCGCCGGAGCGCTGCGCCTGCAGGCCGACGTCTTCCTGCGCGCGCTTCACGAATTCCTCGATGCTCGCCGGATGGATGCGGCCATCGAGGACGAGTCCTTCCAGCGCGATGCGCGCAATTTCGCGGCGCACCGGGTCAAACGACGAAATCAGCACCATCTGCGGCGACTCGTCGATCAGGAGCGTCACGCCCGTCGCCGCTTCGAACACCTTAATATTCCGTCCCTCACGGCCGATGATGCGGCCCTTCATTTCCTCGCTGGGCAGCTGGACGATGGTGGCGGTGAGATCGTTGTTGGGCCGGGACGCCAGCCGCTGCATCGCGGCGATGAGGATGCGCTTCGCCTCGCTGGCGACCTCCTGATCGGAGCGCTCCAGCACCTCGCGGCGGAGCGCGCGCAGCTCATCCTCGCATTCCGAAAGCACCTCGGCGCGCAGCTGGCGGCGGATTTCTTCGCCGTCCATGCAGGCCAACCCCTCCAGCCGACGCCGGAGCGACTTCGAGAGCGTCCGCATCGCATCGCGGGCCTGACGGACCGCGGCGGTCTCGCGGGAAAGCCGTTCCTCGCGCTGCTCCATCTGGCGGTCGAGGATGACCAGCGATTCCTCGTGGGAGCGCAGTTCGCGGAGCTTCAGGTCGACCTCGATTTCGCGCCGGTCAAATTCCCGGTTGGACTCGGCGCGGCGCACCTGGATCTCGGCCTCGGCCCGCTGCTTCGCCTCCTCGGCCGCCACGGCGGCCTCGCGGCGCGCCACGTCAACCAGCTGGTCGGCCTTGGTTGCGGCGAGTCGGCGCGCACCGCGGGTCAGCACCCACGACACCACGAGTCCGATCGCCAGCCCAGCGACGGCGGCCACCCCGAAGTGCACGGTCCAGCCCTCGTCTTGGGCGGCCAGCAGGACTGCGAACTCGGAGGCTCGGACACTCACGGAACGATCAACCGTGTGGCGCCGATGAAAAATCACAAGTATTTACCCCTGAACCGGGACGGTGCGGGAACGCGCCGCCGCATGCCCCGCTCACGCGACCCGGGTGCGCGCGGGAACCGGGAACTCGACTTCGCCTCGGGACGCGGGATGGAGGTTGCGGGAACGGCGGAGGACCGTTTGCCTTCCCCCCGGCCGTGATCACCTCCACCCCGCTTGCCCTTACGCGCCTGTTTCGGACCACGACGCGCGGTCGGTGGGACTGGATTTCGCCCATCGCGATCACCCTCCTGAGCGCGATCGGCGTCGTCTTCATCTACAGCGCCCAGTTCTCCACGCCCCAGAACAACTGGGTCTCCCAACTGGTCTGGCTCGGGGCCGGGGCGGCGTTGTACATCGTGGTGTCACTCATTGACTACCGCTTTTGGCTGAACATCGCCCACCTCTTCTACTTTGGCTGCCTGGTGCCCCTCCTCCTCGTCCTGATCCCCGGCATCGGATCGGAGCGATTTGGGGCGCAGCGGTGGCTGGATTTCGGGTTTTTTGCGGTCCAGCCCTCGGAAATCGCCAAAGTCGGCGTTTTGCTCTTCGGGGCCAGCATTCTGGTCCGTTCTCAGGTCGGATCCGTGCGTCAGTCTCTGGGGGTTCTCGGCAAATTGGCCCTTGCGGTAGGTTTGCCTGTGTTGCTTATCATGCTTCAACCCGATCTGAAGTCGGTGATCGTGCTCCCGCCGATGGTTTTCTCCATGCTCTACGTCTCGAGGCTCTCCACCCGCTTTTTCGCGGGTGCGCTGGGAGTCTTCCTGCTCGTGGTGGGCATGGTGGCTTGGGATAGCCTCTCGTACGTCCGGTACATGCAGGCGAACCAGCTGGATTTCCATCGCGACAAAGGAGCTTACGAGGATCGTACGTGGTTCCCGCTCAAGGATTACCAACGTAATCGCATCCTCACGTTCGCCGCTCCGGAAACCATCGATCCCTCCGGGACGAAGGACGCATGGAATCTGAATCAGTCGCTGATCTCCGTGGGGAGTGGCGGGCTGTCGGGCAAGGGTTGGACGCGCGGCACGCAGGCCCAGTTGGGGTACCTGCCTCCGGCCGTGGCGCACAACGATTTCATCTTCTCGGTCATCGCCGAGGAATCAGGATTTTTGGGAAGCCTCACGGTTCTCGGCCTGTTTGGGATAATGATGTTCAATGGACTCCGCATCGCTGGTCTCTCGCGAGACCGTTTCGGCACACTCCTCGCTCTCGGGGTGACCGTGCTGTTCGCGGTGCACGTGTTCGTGAACATCGCCATGACCATCGGGCTGGTGCCCATCACGGGCATACCACTTCCCTTCATTAGCTACGGTGGCTCCTTCGTTCTCAGTTGCTGCTTGCTGCAAGGACTGGTCCAAAGCGTCTATCGATTCCGCAAGGATTTCACATGAGCGTGATCTCCTGCATCGATAACGACCGCTTTGCCGGAATCTCCTGCACTGCGACTGCCGAGCGGCGGGGCCCCGTCCGTAACCAGGACAACGACCACCATGAGCGAGTCATCGCACTCCCCCGCCCCGAACGCCGGCAACGGCGATCCTACTGATCCCGCCCAGTTCGACGCCGAACTGACGAATCCGCCGCCCGTCACCGAACCCCCGCAGGTCAACTCCGCCGAACTCAAGAACGGCGCCGTCGAGCGCTCCAAACAGCGCCCCCTGCTGCAGAAAATCCTCAGCGTCTTCCAAAAACAGAAGACGTCCTACCGCGAGCTGATCATCAACTCCGAGCCGCTCGAGAAGCGCGTCGCGCTCCTCGTCGACGGCCGTCTGGAGAAGTTCGAGATCGAGCGCCATTCCGACGACCGCATGGTCGGCGGCATCTACAAGGGCCGGATCAAGAACCTCGACCCGGGCCTCAAGGCCGCGTTCGTCGACATCGGCTACGCCAAGAATGCGTTCCTCCATTACTGGGACATGCTCCCGGCCGCCGCCGACTCGTCCATCGAGGTCGTCCGCGTGAACAAGAAGAAGGACGCCGCCCCGCGCCCGGCCGAGCCGACGGTGAAGGACATCCCGAACCTCTACCCGCCCGGCAGCGAAATCGTCATCCAGGTCACCAAGGGCCCCATCGGCACCAAGGGCCCCCGGACCACCACGAACCTCTCCATCCCCGGCCGTTACCTCATCCTCACGCCGTACTCCGACGGTTGCGGTATTTCCCGGAAGATTGAGGACGTGCATGAGCGCAAGCGCCTGAAGCAGCTGATCAACGAGCTGACCATCCCCGAAGGCATGGGCGTGATCGTGCGCACCGCCGGCGAGGGCAAGAAGGCCCGTTATTTCGTCCGCGACCTCCACATCCTGCTCAAGAAGTGGGAAGAGATCACGGCCAAGATGCAGTCCGAGCGTTCCCCGGCCAACCTGTACCAGGAGCCGGACCTCGTGGAGCGCACCGTCCGCGACTTCCTCACCGAGGAAGTGGACCGCGTGCTGATCGACAACCGCGACGACTTCGAGCGCACGGCGAACCTGGTGGGCCTGATTTCGAAGCGTTCCAGCTCCAAGATCGCCTTCTACAAGGACAGCATCCCGATCTTCGAGCGCTTCAACATTGAGCGCCAGATTGAGCAGACCTTCCACCGCAAGGTGACCCTGCCGAGCGGCGGTGAAATCATCATCGACGAGACGGAGGCCCTGATCGCGATCGACGTGAACACCGGTTCGCACAAGAACCGTTCCGGCGACGAGAAGAACACCATCTATGCGGTTAACCTCGAAGCCGCCGTGGAAATCGCCCGCCAGATCCGCCTCCGGAACCTCGGCGGCCTGATCATTTGCGATTTCATCGACATGAAAGAGCGCCGCCACCGCAACGGCGTGTACGAGAAGATGGTCGAGTGCATGGCGGAGGATAAGGCGAAGAACCACATCCTCCCGATTTCGCAGCTCGGCATCCTGCAGATGACCCGCCAGCGCCAGCAGGAGTCGCTCTCGAGCAACCTGTACACGGACTGCCCGTACTGCCGTGGCCGCGGCATCGTAAAGAGCGCGACCACCATGTCGGTCGAACTCCAGCGCCGCCTCGGCTCGGTCGCCCGCCGCATCCAGCTCCGCAACGACGGCAAGGAGTACAGCCTCCGCGTCCTCGTGCACCCCAGCATCCTCGAGCGCCTCCGCAGCGAAGACGCCGACCTTCTGGTCCGCGTGGAAAAGCTCTACGGCGTGAAGCTAGCCTTCCGCGCCGACCCGAACTACCACGTCGAGAACTTCAAGATCGTGAACGCGACGACGGGGGAGGAGTATCGGTAGGCGGGAACAGTGCGGTCGTTGGCCGTGATGCGCTTAGCGCACCGATCCCCTTCAGCGAGCCTTTAACCGGCGCCCACAATCGTGGGCGCCGGTTTGTTGTGCGCGGGGAACAACTCCCTCGCAGATGAGAGAGCAGACGAATTCAGCGCCTGCGCAATCCGTAGCGCGCATCCGCTTTGGGGTGCCTAACTAGACACTCCCGCTCACCCGCAATACAGCCGTGATAACCTTGATGCGGCTCGCCAAGCATGGGTCCTTAGCTCTGCGGTCAGTTTGCTCACGATAACGCTCAGCGGTCTAGTCAACGCCGCCAGTCCGTCGATTTCGGCTATCGCGAATCGGTCAGCCGCGAATTCGACCAAGGCTTGCTGGGGAACAATCGTCGCTGCCGATAGGGTCTTGGCCAACTCGGTCGCGAGGCTAAAACTCTCGACCCTCGCCACGACTTGCGCCGGTATTTCGTTCTTTTCCAGTAGCGTCTTCACGCCTCGGACGAAACGCCCATCGCCGTCGATCAGCACAAACGGAAGCGTCTTAACCGCGCGTAGTCCGGCCGCACTTTTATCCGGCAGAATGTCGCGCGGAATCAACAGAGAGTAGGTCAGCGCCGGAAACTCAAAACTTTCCAGGTCCGGAGTCACCGCGTCCGCGCGCACGATCCCCAAGTCCAGTCCGCCATTAAGCACCTTTTCGACAATCCGCTCCGTTCGGTGACTCTCCACGTCGATACGGGCTCCCACGGCCGTCGCCAGTTCAGCATATCGGGGAATCAAGATCCACCGCATGATACTCTCGGCGGTCCCAAGGCGCACAGCTCGCCCACCATCCGATACACGTTCCGCGAGGTCATTTAAGGCTTCGAAGTAGGCCCGCGTGAGCGCCGCTAATTTTCCACCATCACGGCTCAAGCGAAGAAATTTCCCTTCTTTCACGAAGAGTTTGGTCCCTAGGGCTTTCTCCAAATCCCGCATCTGTCGGCTGTATTGGCTTTGCTCGACCCCATTCTTGTTAGCCGCCGCGACGACGGACCCCGCTTCCACGATCTCGCAAAACGACCGGAGCCGCTCCACAGATACCCCTGCCAAATTGTTTAGGTAAGCTGTCACACTTGATTTTGCAGTTAAGTGTAATGCTATTTTAGCCATTCAAAGGCAACGGTTAATCTGCTACTTTCGGGTAATCACCTATGGCTCGCCTCGAAGAAATTACCGTAAATGCCGTCGTCCGGGGGATTCTGCCGTCATCCCTCGTGACGGTTAAGCACGTCAAAATGCACGGGGCTGACACATTGGAAGTCACCTTCGTGGACGGAGAAGGACGGCCCGGCACCCAGCTTCTTTTCCGCGCTCAGGAGCATCAGTTGGAGGTCGTCCAACGCACGCGTCCCCTCTCGTTCACTGCGGATGGCGCTCTCTTTAAGCTCGTTTCCGAAGCTCAGCGACTGCGCCTCGGTTTCCTTTTCGACCCAATGATCGCTGTGAACACATCGTCGGTCGATCCGCTTCCCCACCAGATTACGGCGGTTTACGAAACGATGCTCACCCGCCAACCCTTGCGGTTCTTGCTCGCGGATGATCCCGGCGCGGGAAAGACGATCATGACGGGCCTGTTGATCAAAGAACTCATCATTCGCGGCGATGTCGCGCGCTGCCTGATTGTTTCTCCCGGCGTTCTCGTTGAGCAGTGGCAGGACGAACTGGACCAGAAGTTCAATCTGCCTTTCGACATCATGACGAACGATGCCCTGCAGGCGTCGCGCACGGGCAATTGGTTTCAGGAGCACAACCTCTGCATCTGCCGCCTCGATAAGCTCAGCCGAAACGAGGATTTGCAGGCAAAGTTGTCGCAGGTCGATTGGGACCTCGTGGTCGTGGACGAGGCGCACAAGATGTCTGCCTCCTACTTCGGCTCAGAGGTTAAATACACGAAGCGCCATCGCCTCGGCCAGACGCTCTCACAGCACACCCGCCAGCTCCTGTTGCTGACGGCCACACCGCACAACGGCAAAGAAGAGGACTTTCAGCTCTTCCTTTCGCTCCTCGACGGCGATCGCTTCGAGGGGAAATTCCGCGACGGCGTTCATGTCCAGGACACCGGCGATCTCATGCGCCGCATGGTCAAGGAGGGTCTCGTTACGATGGAGGGGAAGCCGCTCTTCCCGGAGCGCTTTGCACACACGCTTCCTTGCCCGCTTTCGCCCGAAGAGCTTTCGCTTTACACTCGCGTGACGGATTACGTCCGAAACCAGTTCAACCTCGCGGATCAGCTTCAAAGCGAGAAACGCAAAGGGACCGTCGGCTTTGCCCTGACCATACTTCAACGTCGTTTGGCTTCATCGCCCGAGGCCATCTACCAATCGCTCCGACGCCGTCGCGAGCGTCTCGAAGAACGGCTCCGTGAGGAACAGACACTTCGCCGTGGCCGTTCCGGCCTTCTCGAAGACCCCACAGACCTTGACCCGGAGGACATCGAAGACTTGGAGGACGCCACCGAGGCGGAGATCGAAAAGGCCGAAGAGGCCGTCACCGATGCCGCGACTGCCGCGCAAACCATCGCCGAGTTGGAGGCCGAAATCATTCTGCTGCGCGACTTGGAGAAAGCGGCCCAATCGCTACGCCGATCCGGTAACGATTCGAAGTGGCAGAAGCTCGCGGAAACGTTGCACGACAATCCCGCCATGTTTGATCCAGCGGGTAATCGCCGGAAGCTCGTCCTGTTCACCGAGCAGCGTGACACGCTGAACTACCTCACCGACCGCCTTTCCACGTTGCTAGGCAGTCCGGCTGCGGTGGTGACGATTCATGGCCAGACGCCCCGTGAAAAGCGTCGGCAGATTCAGGAGGCATTCACGAATGATCCCGAGGTTTTGATTCTCGTCGCCACTGACGCGGCGGGCGAGGGCATCAATCTGCAACGTGCTCACCTCATGGTGAACTACGATTTGCCGTGGAATCCCAACCGTCTCGAACAACGCTTCGGTCGCATTCACCGTATCGGCCAGCGGGACCAGTGCCACCTTTGGAATCTGGTCGCTGACGGCACCCGCGAGGGTGAGGTCTTCCTTCGCTTGCTCCACAAGCTTGAACAACAGCGCGAGGCGCTCGGCACCGATGCGGTATTCGACGTTCTCGGCAAAGTGCTGCAAGGCCAGTCGCTCAAGGAGCTGCTCATTGCCGCCGTGCGTAACAACGAAGACCCCGCTGTCCGCGCGCGCCTAGACCGTGTGATTCAGCACGACCTCGATACCGAGCGTCTTCGCGAACTGCTCGCCGAGCGGCAACTCTCTCAGGACACGTTGTCAGCCAGTCGCGTCCAAGCCATCCGGGATGAGATGGAGCGGGCGCAAGCCCGGAAGCTTCAACCTCACTACATCGGCGCGTTCTTCACCGAGGCTTTCACTCGGTTTGGAGGTCAACTTGCCAAACGGGAACCGCAGCGTTTTGAGATTCGCCACGTTCCCACCGAAATCCGGCAGCGGGATCGAACGAATGGACTGCGCGCGCCGGTCTTGAAGGCCTACGAGCGAATCACATTTCACAAACAGTCTGTTCGTCTTGACGGCAAGCCTCCGGCTGCGCTGCTGGCCCCCGGGCATCCGCTCCTCGACGCCACCGTTGATCTCGTGCTTGAGAAGCACCGGGACTTCCTGCGCCAGGGCGCGGTGCTTGTCGATCCGCTCGACCAAGGCACCACGCCGAGAGTGTTGCTCTATCTTGAGCACGCCATCACAGACGCGAAACCTGATGCCGGTCGTGGCCCGACCGTCATTTCTCGCCGCCTGGAATTCGTCTTCTTGAATGAAGACGGGCAGGCGGCTCGCGCAGGCCACGCTCCATACCTCGACTATTTGCCTGTGTCGCCGGATCAGCTCGCCGCCATCCAGGCTCAGCTCGATCAGCCGTGGTTGCTCGATGACCTCGAAACCCGCGCCGTCTCGTTTGCGATCCAGCAGATAGTCCCCGAACACCTTAAATCCGTGTCGGTGCGCCGGGAAGAACACTTGCGCAAGACGATGCAGCAGGTTCACCAGCGCCTCACCCAGGAAATTAATTATTGGGATGCGTATGCGGTGAAGCTCCAAGCTCAGGAGGACGCCGGCAAACGCCGCGGTGGCATCAGTGCGTCGCAGGCCCGGCAGCGAGCCGACGTGTTGTCGGATCGCCTCAAGCGCCGTGTCTCCGAACTCGAGGCTGAGAAGAAGATCGTCACCCGTCCGCCCACCGTGCTGGGTGGCGCGTTGATCGTCCCCGCCGGTCTCCTTGCGGGAATCGGCACCAACGGTTTGGTCGAGGAGCCGGGTGCTCCTTTCGGCACCAGTGACCGCGAGGTTGAGCGCCTCGCGATGGAGGCCGTCATGGCCCATGAGCGTGCGATGGGACATGAACCGCGCGACGTATCGGCGGGCAACCTCGGATACGACATTGAGAGTCGCGATCCACAGACCGGGCATTTGCGCTTCATCGAAGTGAAGGGCCGCGTGTGGTCGGCCGAAACCATCACCGTCACCGCGAACGAAATTCGGACCGCTCTCAACCAGCCGGATCGGTGGTTCCTCGCAATCGTTTACGTCAACGACGGGCTGGCGCAGCAGCCGGAATACATCCGCCAGCCGTTTATTCAGGAGCCCGAGTTCGCCGAGGCGAGCCGCACGCTTCGGGTCAAGGACCTGCTCAATCGGTAACGCGGCACCCCTTGAACTTTCGCACAATTTCACGTCACCCAAAGATGACCAACCAAGCCAACCCGTAGCCGCCCCGTCCTCCACCCACGTCCCATGCGCACCATCTATCGCACTACTTTCGAGCTCCGCGCCGGAGCACAATGCGACGATTTCTTCGGTTCGTTTGCGGACGCAGCGTGGGCTTGGCTCTACGACCGACGCGAACTTGGTCTCGCGCTCAAACCCGCAGGGATGAGCGGTGCCGTGGCGATTCCCGCGACCGACGTAGGCGGTGGATTTCGCGCCGAGGCCCTTCAAGTCGAGGCCAACAACACCCGCGGCTGGGGCTTGATGGTTTCCCAGAAGGATGCGCGCGCGTCTGATTTGCTGTGGGTGTCCGACCTCGCGTTGATTCGGGAGCCAGACGGAAAACACTACTTTTCCTTCACGCAGTCATTGGGCCGCACTGACGGTGGTATCATGCCGATTCGGCGGACTCCGGGTCGCCCTCGCATCATCGCCAAGCTCGTCAAGCAGTTCATCGCCAGCAGCGGCGGACTGCGGTTGCATAGCCGGCCCCTTCCACTGCGGCACACCGAAGCCGACCTCAAACAGTTCATCGCCCTCTTGGAGCGCCCGGAACGGACGCATCCCATCGTGTTGGTGAGTATCCATCGCCAGTCGGGCAAGCCGCTGATCAATCCGGGGGAAATGGCCGATCATCTGTCCGGCATTGCCCATGTCATTGTCGCTGAAAGTGCTGAGGTGGCGAACAACCTGTCGCGGATTCTGCCCCCGTGGCTGACCTGTTTCGATGGGGCGGTGCGGGTTTACTGGCCCGGGTTCCGTCGTATCTCCCAGACCATCGATCACCGGCTTTGGACCGTTCGGGACCTCTCGGCAGACCACATCCAGTTCAACTCGGGACGGTTCGCCGACCTGGTGCTCGCCTCCATTGCCGAGGTCACCGTCAACAGCATCTCGCCGCACTACTGCTCGTTCGACCGCTTGCAGTCGCTGGATCGCCATCGAGTTATCGCCGCCGCCAAAGACAATCAGGAATGGGAGAAGCTGGCGCTAGCCTACGCGGCCGATTGCGAGGCGAAAGATGCAGCTATCGTCTCGCTTGAGCGTGAGCTGAAGTCGGTCAGCGAGTCGCTTTTCCGTGAGCAGCAGCTCACGGTTGCCCTGAAAGCAAAAATCGAGGACCGAAAGGCCGGGCGGGCGAATGATGCCGAGACTCAGCTTCCGCCGGAGTCGGTGGTCGAGGCCATCGAGAGAGCGAAGCAACAATATGGCGACCAGCTTGTGTTTTCGTTGAACGGCAAGTCAGACGAGCATTCCCCGTTTGAATCGCCCAGCGAGGTTCAGGCGGCGTTCGAGTGGTTGGCCGTTGTCTATCGCGATTCGAAGACGGGAACGAAGAGCTGTCCTGATTTGGACAAAAATCTTCGCGAGACCATCACCGGCTGGCACTACTCCGCGCATCAGAACGACAGCACAGCTCGGTCGCACAAAGCGAAGGAGTGGTATCAGTGTCCGTGGTCCGCGTCCCCGACTGGAAAGTTGGAGATTCACGAACACATCAAGTGCGGTCGCTCGCGCGACGCCGAGGAGACGATCCGCATCGCGTTCTCTTGGGAGCCCAAGATCCAGAAAGTCGTGATCGGCTTTATCGGCCAGCACCAGCGCAACGCCCACACTAACTAACCCCTCGCACCCCATGTCCGCCGATTCAAACATCAGCAGCGCCGAGATGCTCAACAAAGCTCTGGCGGCAGCGATCTCCTCCATCGAGCTGTATAACAAACCCGATTTCAAATACCGGGAGGAGATTTTTGGGATTCTCATGACCAACGCCTGGGAGCTGCTTCTCAAGGCGAAGACGCTGCACGATCACGGCGACGACTTTTCCTGCCTCGTTGTGGTGGGAAAGGACGGCAACCCCAAGTCCACACGCAGCGGTAGTCCGCTGACCCACGAACTCCTCTACCTGGCGAAGCAGCTCGCGAGTGATAAGGGCAGCGGGTTTGAGCCTGCCTGCCTTGCCAACCTCGAACTGCTCATCGAAATCCGTGATACCTCGGTTCACTTCGTGAATCGGGATATTCACTTTAGCCGACGGGTGCAGGATGTGGGGACCGCTGCGCTTCGCAATTTCATTACCCTCGCGACAGCTTGGTTCGGGGTCGATTTCTCGCGCTACAACTTCTACCTCATGCCGATCTCATTTTTTCACGGATTCGAGGCGTTACAGCCCACATCCGTATCGGCCTATTCCGAGCAGATGCGGCAGCTCTTGCTCTATATTAGTGAACAGGAGAAGGCCCACCAGACGGAGGATATTGGAGGTCACCAGGTCACCCTGTGTGTGAAGACTGAGTTTTCCCGCTCCCAGTCGAGCGATGCCATCGATATTCGCATCACGAACAATCCCGCAGCGCCTGAGCTTCAACTCAAGGAAGAGGATGTCCGGAAACGGTGGCCGTTCACCTACGACGAACTGATTTCCCGGTGTCGTGAGCGCTACGAAGGGTTCAAAACGGACATGAAGTTCCTCGGCTTCAAGAAGCAGATGGAAGCCGACGGCGACAAGTATGCGAAACGCCGGTATCTTGACCCGAAAACCCCCAAACCGCCGGGAAAAACGTTTTATTCGCCCGAAGTATTCAATTACCTCGATAAGCAATACCCCATCAAAACTTTGAAGAAGACCGCCTGAATTCGCCCATGTCCGTTCCCATCCGCAAAAAGCTCATTGAAGTCGCCCTTCCTCTGGAGGCGATCAACGCTGCCTCATCTAACGAAAAGTCGATCCGGCACGGACATCCTTCGACCTTGCATCTCTGGTGGGCGCGCCGGCCGCTGGCGGCGGCGCGGGCGGTTATCTTCGCGCAAATGGTGGATGATCCGTCCTGCTACGTGGACGTGCTTCGCAGCGATTCCACGAAACGTCGGCGGGCCGAGCGGATTTTGAAGGAGAGGAAGAAGGTTTGGGACGAGACATCGGAATATGCGCGCCAGATGGGGGACGAGGCTAAAGCGCCCGGCCCAGAGCCCACTCTCGACGATATTCTCGCCGAGCTGGAGCGTGACCGCCTCTTTCGTCTCATTGAGCAGCTCGTCCAGTGGGAGAACACCACCAACGAAGTGGTGCTCAGCGAAGCACGGGAGGAAATCTGGCAGTCATGGCGACGCACTTGCGCGGAAAACGCCACGCATCCCCGCGCGGCCAAACTGTTTGACCGCCACAGGCTGCCCGCCTTCCACGATCCATTTGCTGGTGGAGGTGCGCTGCCACTTGAAGGTCAACGCCTCGGTCTCGAAAGCTATGCCAGCGACCTGAATCCTGTTCCGGTGCTCATCAACAAGGCGATGATCGAGATTCCGCCGAAGTTCGCCGGTCGCCCGCCAGTCAATCCAGAGGCCCGAACCGGTGATCTCAGCTCGAAACCTTGGCGGGGCGCTCAGGGTATCGCCGAAGATGTGCGCTTCTATGGAAAATGGATGCGTGACGAAGCGGAAAAGCGAATCGGACAATTATACCCGAAAATTGAGGTTACTCCCGAAATGGCGAACGAGCGCCCCGACCTAAAACCTCTCGTCGGTCAAAAGCTCACGGTGATCTCTTGGCTTTGGGCGCGAACGGTAAAAAGCCCTGATCCGGTCTTCCGAGAAAGCGAGGTGCCGTTAGCATCGACTTTCGTTTTATCCACTAAGGAAGGAAAAGAGGCATGGATTGAACCAATAATCACCAATAAAGAGTATCATTTTAAGGTCCGTTTCGGAAAGCCCGGAGATCCTGCCTCGGTGAGGCTAGGAACCAAGTCGTGGGGGAAAGGCAAGAGTTTCAAGTGTCTACTCTCCGGCGCCCCCATGCCGTTTGAATACATAAGAGGTGAAGCTAAAGCCGGGAGGATGGGCGCCAGGCTGATGGCTATCGTTGCAGATAGCGACCTAGGACGCGTTTACTTTTCCCCAGATAAGCTGAGCGAAGGCATCGCCGATGTGAACCATCCTTCCGATATTCCGGACACAAGCCTTCCACCTAAAGCACTTGGATTTCGAGTTCAGGAATATGGGATGACTCGCTGGAAAGAGCTATTCGGAAAGCGGCAGTTAGTCTTGCTCAAGACGTTTTCGAATTTGGTGCACGAGGCTTATCAAGTCGCCCTGAATGACTCAATCGCGGCCGGCCTACCAAATGACCATAAAGGCCTGGATGAAGGTGGAAATGGAGCCAGAGCATATGCGGAGTCGGTGGCAATTTATCTTGGATTGGTGGCGAGCAAGCTCGCCACATTCCACTGCACTTTAGGGCGGTGGAAACCACAGGAGAACAAGAACGCGCCCGCTTTTGGTCGTCATGCCATTCCTATGATATGGGACTATCCGGAAATGAATCCATTTGCCGGCGCAGGTGGTGACTTTACGGGAGTTGTCGAAGGTGCTGCGCTGGTCCTGGAGAATTCGCCGGCAATGCCACAAGGGTTATCTCGGCAGAGCGATGCGAGAGAGATCGAAAGGACCAATGTAGTCATTAGCTGCGACCCTCCCTACTACGACAATATTGGCTATGCTGATCTTTCGGATTTCTTCTATTTCTGGCTGCGTCAAAACTTGACGCCGATCAACCCGAAATGGGTGTCGACAATAACCACTCCCAAAGACGCCGAACTGATTTCCACTCCGTATCGACACGCTGGAAACCGCGAGGCCGCCCGAGATTTCTTCGAGCATGGGTTGGCTCGTTGCTTTACATCGTTTCGCGCTGCGCAACATGAGGCCTATCCTCTTTCAATATATTACGCGTTCAAACAATCCGAGACCGACGGAGATGGAGAGGAGGACGACCAAGCAAACGGCTCGTTTTCTACCGGCTGGGAGACCATGCTTTCGTCTCTCGTCAATGCGGGTTTTTGCATAACAGGGACTTGGCCTTTGCGCACTGAAAAGAAAGGTCGTCTCATCGAGATTGGGACGAATGCGTTATCGACATCCATTTTGCTTGTTTGTCGCCCGCGCGCATCAAGTGCGCCAACCGCAACGCGTCGAGATTTTGTCGGCGCACTTCAACGAGAACTGCCGGCGGCGCTTCGTCAAATGCAAGCTGGCAACATCGCCCCTGTAGACTTGGCCCAAGCATCCATTGGTCCGGGTATGGCTGTCTTTACCCGTTATGCCAAAGTGCTCGATGCCCAAGGTAAAACCTTGTCTGTGCGGGAAGCACTGACGCTTATCAACGAGACGCTTGACGCTGCATTAGCGGAGCAGGAAGGCGATTTCGATGGCGACAGTCGCTGGGCGCTTGCGTGGTTCGATCAACACGGCTTTGCCGATGGTGACTACGGGGTCGCCGAAATGCTCAGCAAGGCCAAGAACACCAGCGTTCACGGTCTTGCCGAAGCCGGCATCCTCGCGTCGAGCAAAGGCAAGGTGCGCCTGCTCAAACCGGAGGAACTGCCTGCCGATTGGTTGCCCGCTAACGACGCGCGTCTTACCCATTGGGAAGCCGTTCATCATCTCATCCGTGTGCTCACGACCGGAGGCGAAAGCGCGACGGCCGAACTTGTGAAACAGCTTGGTCCCCGCGCCGAAACTTCCCGCGAACTGGCTTATCGCCTCTACACCCTTTGCGAACGTCGCAAACGCGCAGCCGAGGCGCTCAATTATAACGCCCTTGTGCAAAGCTGGCCCGAAATCATGCGCTTGGCCCATGCGGAAGGCGATGCGGCGGCTCCCACCCAATCCCAGCTCTTCTAACCCCAAGCCCTCATGGCCATCACCAATCACGAACGCGTCGGCAAAGGTCTCAGCTTCCTGCAAGCGGGGCTCCAGCCCTTTATTGCCCGGGAACTTCAGGAAGCCTACGGCGACACATGGCGCACCAAGGCCAAGACCCTGCTTGGCGACACCCGCCTGAGCGCGACCGACGATACGTTTGATGCTGCCGCCCAGCTCGTGATCTTGGATCGGGAATGGAAGGATCTCTTCTCCGCCAAACTTGGCCGTGCTCATCGCGCAATCGTCAACGAACTCATCGCGGTCCGTAACGATTGGGCGCACCAGAAGTCTTTTTCCAACGACGACGCCGACCGCGCGCTCGATAGCGTGGCGCGCCTGCTGCGGGCCGTAGGTGCCGGCCGCGAAGCCGACGCGGCTGACGAAATCAAACATGAGCTGCGCCGCGTGACCTTTGACCGCAAAGTTTACAACGAACGCCGCAAGGAAGCGCATCAAGCGATCGAGGGTGCGACCCCGACCGGCCTGAAACCGTGGCGCGATGTCGTCACGCCGCATCCCGATGTTGCCAGCGGCAATTATCAGGAAGCCGAGTTTGCCGCCGATCTCTGGCAGGTCTTCAAGGGTAACGCGGCGCGTGAATATCGCGACCCGGTCGAATTCTATCGGCGCACCTTCCTGACCGTTGGCCTTCGGGAGCTTCTCGTCAGTTCCGTCCACCGTTGGCGGAAAGAGCCGGGCGGCAATCCGGTGGTCGAACTGCAAACGACCTTTGGCGGCGGCAAGACGCACTCGATGCTCGCACTTTTCCATCTCACCGCGGGCATCCCGGCGAAGGATTTGCCAGGGCTCGATTCGGTCTTGGGCGAAGTTGGCGGCGACCTTCCTTCGTCCATCAAACGTGCGGTCTTGGTCGGCAACCAGCTCACCCCCGGCCAGAGTGAAAAGAAGCCCGACGGCACCGAAGTGCGCACGATGTGGGGCGAGCTGGCGTGGCAGCTCGGCGGCAAGGCCGCGTATGAGAAGGTTCGCCAGGCAGACGAGACCGCCACGAATCCGGGCGATGCGCTCGGCACCGTGATTCGGGATGCTTCGCCCTGTCTCATCCTGATTGACGAGTGGGTCGCATACGCGCGCCAGCTCATGGATGACCGCACGTTGAGTGGCGGCGACTTCGAGACTCAATTCACGTTCGCGCAGACGCTCAGCGAGCAGGTGAAGGCGATCCCCGGCGCGTTGCTGGTGGTGAGTATTCCGGCCTCGGACCGCCTCGACGGTGTCTCACCCACCGAAGGCGTGAACGATGAAGAAGTCGGCGGCAGCCGTGGCCGTGAGGCCGTGGCGCGTCTCCGCAATGTGTTTCAACGGATTGCTTCGCAGTGGCGGCCGGCAAACGCGGAGGAGAGCTACGAAATCGTGCGCCGCCGACTCTTCGAGCCCATCGAAGGAGCGGATTCCTTTGTGCAGCGTGACGTGGTGGTGCGTGCCTTCACCGACCACTACGCTAAACATCCCGGTGATTTCCCGGCGGAGTGCCGCGAAGCCGACTACCTGCGCAAGATGCAGCAGGCCTATCCCGTGCATCCGGAGGTTTTCGAGCGCCTCTACCAGGATTGGTCGGGACTGGTTCGCTTCCAACGCACCCGTGGCGTGCTGCGGCTCATGGCGTCCGTGATCCATCACCTTTGGGAATCGGGCGATCAGGGCTTGTTGATCCTCCCGGCGCACATGCCTGTCGGTGCCCAGAAGATCGAGGGTGAGCTGACTCGTTATCTGCCGTCGGGCTGGCCGGCCGTCATCGAGAAGGATGTGGACGGTCCCGATGCAACTCCCCGAAAGCTCGACGCGGAGAAACCGAATCTTGGCCGAATCTCGGCGACCCGGCGTGTCGCGCGCACCCTTTTCATGGGGTCGGCGCCGATGAACGACGCATCCAATCGCGGCATGGAAGATCGGCGCATCAAACTCGGCTGCACGTTGCCCGGAGAAGCTCCCGCTGTCTTTGGCGATGCACTCCGCTACCTCGCCCAGGCCGCGACCTATCTCTATCAGGACAACGCCCGCTATTGGTATGCCACGCAACCGACCGTAGCCAAACTTGCGGCCGACCGAAGCGACGAATTGAAGCGCAATCGGGATCGGGTGCTTGAGGAAATCATGAACCGTATCCGCGAGGAACTTCGCGATGCGCGGAAACGGGGCGACTTCCCACGCGTGCACGCTTTCCCGGGCGGTAGCGTGGATGTGCCCGACGAAAGTTCACTTTGCTTGATCGTTCTCTCTCCCGAGAGCCCTTGGTCGAAGGAAGCGGATAGCCCCGCCGTCGCGGTCGCTCAGAAGTTGCTCGATAGCCGAGGAAATTCCCCCCGACTGAATCGAAACACCGTCGTCTTCCTTGCCGCAGACCGCCAACGGCTGGAGGAGCTGGAGGACGCCACCCGCCGCTTCCTGGCATGGAAGTCGATCCTCGCCGACGCGGAGGGCGACCGTCCCGCGCTCAATCTCGATAACTTCCAGCGTGGTCAGGCTGCCGCCCAGAAAAAGGCCTCCGACCAAACGGTGAACAGCCGAATTCTGGAGACCTATCAGATTGTGCTCGTCCCGACTCAGACCGGGGCCTCCGATCCGCTCGCGTGGGCCAATCACCGGGCAACCGGGCCTGATGCGCTCGCGGTGCGGGCCTGGAAAAAGCTGAAGTCGGTCGAATTGGTTGTGCCGCAGTTGGGCGCAATCATCCTTCGCAAGCACCTCGACGATGTGCCCCTCTGGCGAGGCGAGCACGTCGCGATCAAGCAACTGGCGGAAGATTTTTCGCGCTACCTCTATTTGCCGCGCCTGCGCGATAGCGGCGTCTTGATCGAGGCGGTCCGCGACGGTCTGGCATCCACAACCTGGGAAACCGAGACGTTCGCGTTCGCCGAAAGCTTCGACGAAAAGAACCAGCGCTATTCCGGGCTGAAAGGCGGACAGAGCGTAAATGTGTCGGCTGACGGTTTGCTTGGTCTTTTGGTAAGGCCGGGCACGGCCCAAGCTCAAATCGCTGCCGAGGCCAAACCCAGCGCGACCTCCGGCGGCGCGACACCCGTAACACCACCGGGCGTGACGCCAGGAGCTAAGCCGGGGGCGGCCACTACGGGAGGCACCAATCCGCCCGCCAACAACCCACCGCAGCCGACCGCGCCGAACCATTTCTATGGAACAGTGAAGATCGATGCGACCCGGATGAACCGGGATGCGGGGCAGATTTCTCAAGAGGTTGTGCAGCACCTCGTCGCCATCCTCTCGGCGAACGTAGAAATCACCATCGAAGTGCAGGCCAGTGCCCCCGGAGGCTTCCCGCCCAATGTGGTGCGCACGATCAGCGAGAATTGCCGCACGCTGAAGTTCACGCAGCACGATTTCACGAAGGACTGATCCGTCGTGCGCATCCGACCATGGCCGACACGCTGCAGACCATCTTCATCAGTCACGCGACCCCCGCTGATAACGAAATCGCACGATGGCTGGCCCTGCGGTTGATGCGTGAAGGCTATTCGGTTTGGTGCGACATCGAGCGTCTACGGGTGGGGGATGATTTCTGGCGCGAGATCGAAGGCGAGATTCGCACCAAGGCGGCGAAATTCGTCCTGATTCTCTCCAAGAATTCTTACAATCGCCAAGGCGTGCTGAATGAGTTGGGCGTGGCCTCGAAAGTCGCCAAGCAGCGCGGGAAGCGTTTCATTCTTCCCATCCGGGCGGACGATCTTTCCTACGATGATTTTCCCATCGAGGCCAACCGTCTGGACGCGGCCGACTTTTCCAAGAGTTGGAGCGTGGGCATGGGGCGGCTTATGCAGATTCTCGTTGAGGACGCAGTGCCGAAAGCCGGTGGCGGAGCAGCGGAGGCGGCCGACTGGTGGCAGAAACGTTACAGCGCGTCCGAGGGCGTATCAGCGGAGCCGGAGGAGTATTCATCCAATCGCTTCCGAATCACTGCCGCCCCGAAATACATCTACCTGCACAGCCTGGACAATTTAAAGCCCTTCGAAAAATCGAAGTTCAAACCTGCCTTTCCCGTTCATCAGATGGGAGGACTTTTCGTTTCGTTCGCCCCTGCTGACGACCTCGCCAAAGCCTTTGAAGATGCCGAGGCGAAAATCGGGATGACGTTTACGACGAAGCTCACAACTTTCCTTCAAGACGGCTACGCCAAGCCAAAATCGAAAAGCGCGACGCACGGAATGTCGTGACCCGCCTGATGCGTCTCGCGTTTCAGGGTAAGCTCCTCTCCGCCGGACTTAAACCCTACGAACTCGCGAGCAAGGAGAACTACTATTGGTTCCCACCGGAGGTCGTCGCCGCGCGAAAGCAGGTTGCATTTGTGCGACCCAACAAGACCAAAGGCGGTCGCGCGCTTGTCGGTTCGAAAATCCTAAAAGACCGGACTGGCGCTCAACTCGGCACGCAAGGCTGGCACTTCGGTATGGAGGTGCTTCCGTCCCTCTGGCCTTGCTTTGGTTTTCATCTCCGGTCCCACGTCGCCTTCACGCTGAACGGCATCCCATATTCCGACGCCGCGAAGCAGCATCGGTTGCGGCGCCGGGAATGCAAATCGTGGTTCAATGATCGCTGGGCCGACATGATTCAGGCGGCGGTCGCACAGCTCGCTAACGGCGCGAACGAGCTACTCTTGCCGGTAAATGCAAAGGAGTCGTTCGCGCTTCCTCTATTGCCCGAAAGCTTTTTAAGCCCCGTTCGGTTCGTTTGGGAAAAAGACAAGGAGCTGCCGCCTTACCAGCCTGACGAAGAACAGCCGGCCGAGGCCGTCGATGATGACGCCGACGCCGATGACGATGAGGAGGACTTGGATGAATAAGCTGATTCATCTCCCTGAGCCCAAATTGGTCTTCGGCTACAACCAAGTCATGGAAGACCCGCGCGACGGTCTGACACTTTTTGGACCTTTCGACCGTAAGGATCCGATATACGGCATCACCGTCGGCGTGATCGGCACTCAAGAGGGCATTGACCGGTTCCTCCGCTGGATGGGAACGATTCAAGGTCCAGTGTGGAATCCGGAGCTGAAGCGCGAAAGGCCACCGTTCCCTGGATTCGAGGCCGTCTTTGGGATCAAATGCGAGCCAAAGCCCATACAGTCTGTAATCCTGGACAAGGACCGCCTCTCAAAGCTGCTGCACTACGATGACCGGCACCGACGTATCTACGAGACTGCGTCGCTCTATGCTGACCCCATAATTGCAGCGACCAAGGACGAGGAGCGCCAACCGGCAATCTGGTTCGTGATCGTCCCGGATGAACTCTACCGGGTGTGTCGCCCGACGCAAAACGTCAACCGCGCGAACCGGGTGGAAGCTCCCGGAAAGTTGAACCCCAAGTTGGTGCAGAAATTCAAGAACATCGACTATCTCGCGGGCATGGATGCGCTCGCGGAGGAGGAGGTCGCGTATGATTTCGAGCCCGACTTCCGCAACCAACTCAAGGGACGGCTGCTCAAATCCAAAGCAGTCACTCAAATCGTGCGCGACAGCACGCTCATGCCGCTTGAAGTCGTCAAGGCCAACGGTAAGCCGCTGCGCGACCTCACGACCATCCGCGCCGACATCGCGTGGAATCTGAGCACCGCAACGTATTACAAGTCTGGTGCCCGTCCATGGAAGCTGCACGGTGTGCGACCGGGTGTGTGTTATCTCGGCTTGGTTTTCAAGCAGGACAACACTGCCAACGATCCTCGGAATGCCTGTTGCGCGGCACAGATGTTTTTGGACTCAGGCGATGGCGTGGTATTCAAGGGCTCGGTTGGAAAGTGGTATACTCCCGAGACCCGCCAGTTTCACCTGTCGCGCGCTGCCGCGAAGGAGATCGTCGCGCTCGCCATCGCCGCTTACGCCGCGAAGAACAACGGAGAAAAGCCGAAGGAGCTCTTCATTCACGGGCGCACGCGATTTGATGATGTGGAGTGGACCGGTTTCAATGAAGCCGCCGGCCAAGCGACCAAGGTGGTCGGCATCCGGATTGTCGAAGCAAACGACATCCGTCTTTACCGTCAGGGAAGCCGGATGCCGATCCTTCGCGGATTGGCGCACATTTCGGACCGCTACACAGCGATGCTGTGGACGAAGGGATTTGTGCCCCGCCTCCAGACGTTTCCCGGCGGCAAGGAAGTGCCGAAGCCGATCATCGTCAATGTGTGCCGCGGAGAACACGACATTGAGGTCGTTCTCAACGACGTGCTTCGCCTCACCAAGTTGAACTACAACTGTTGCCGGTTCTCGGACGGTATGCCCGTGACGCTGAAATTTGCCGACGCAGTTGGCGAAATCCTCACGAGCGGTCCGGTAGGCGGAGAAGTGCCGTTGCCCTTCAAGCACTACATCTAAGTCGGCATTCAAAGTATGGCACCGCCCACACATAATCCTGAACGGCTAGCAGCTCACCTGCGATCGTTCATCCTCGCCAAGCAGCACGATGAACTTTTTTCCCAAGGGGGATGTTTTCATTTTGCCTACCGGGCATGGAAACAGGGTCTCGGAACTCTCCATTGCACCGTCTCCGCGCTCGATCCAGCAAAGGCTGACCACGTATTCGTGGTGTTGCCGAACGGCCTCGTTCTTGACCGGCTTGGCTACGCAAAAGCCGTAAGGGGTCATGTCAGGACATAGGACACTTCCCCTGAGATCGACGTAAACGCATGGCTTGACCGGCCGCGCCGGCGGCAAGCCACGGTCGCTTTGCCCTACGTCGTGGCATGG
>JAIXWY010000005.1 GCA_027490995.1 Opitutaceae bacterium | reverse complement strand
TTCCGGCCGATGCGATGCGGGCGGCGGTTGCGTCGGGATGGTGGATGCTGGCGCACACTCGGTACGCTTTGGGTGATGCTGGTCTGAGTGAGGACGAACGCGACGCGCGGAAGCTGCTCGCCACCCTTCGCCGCCGGGGCTCGCGTGCATTCTCTGAACGCGATGCCAAGCGTGCGCTGGATCATCAAGGGAAGGAATCGCCCGCCGCGTTGACCGTGCTCGACGACATGGGATGGACCCGCCTTGCCACGCCGCCCCGCCCGCCGGTCGGGAAGAACAAAGGGGGGCGCCCGCCAAGTCCTATCCGCGAGGTTAACCCGAAGCTCTTCGACGGCTAAGCTCGGCACCACCGCTTGCTGAGGCGATCACGCCGTGTCCTTCACCGGGCACGGCTTTTTCGTGCGTGTATCGGTGGGAGGTTTTGGCGGTTTTGTCGGCGATTACGGGGCGTTCTACGTTGGCGTGACCCGTTGCACCCTTCGCGGTTTTGGCGGTTTTGGCGGAGCAATTGGTGGCTCTCGATCTCCAAGCCTTACTTTGCACCGAACTTTTTGTGGTAGGCCTTGGCTAGCTTGGTGGCTTCGGCGATTTGCTCTCGCGACATTGTGCGCTCAATCCGACGCAGGTTTTCCTTGCCTCTTTCACTTCCTGCCGCACTCGCCAAATTGAACCATGCATGGGATTCAACAGGGTCTTTTACGGCGCCATTACCGGTCGCAACGGTCGACCTCACGGAAACAGGCAGGCTCACTATAAATCAGCAGCAGCGGACTTCGCGGCGATTTGAGCTAGCACTTCGCTCCGTCGCATTACGCTGAACCGAGCAAACATTACGACTGCATCGTCAATCGTTCCGCTACGCTCCCACGCGATGATGGCGTCATCGCCGAATGTCCACGTTAGCTTCTTGGCTGAAAACGTCGCGCCCATTCGATTCTGCAATGCTTCAATTTCGCTGTTCGTTGGCTCGCCGTACTTTTCCACCAAACTGCGAGCGACTGCTTCAAATGCGTTGCTGGAAAATCGAGCAGTAATGCAGCCCAGAAGAATACGGGCGGCATGCTGCTCTTCGAATTCGGTCCACTTTCGACGTTCGCGATGTCTGGCAGAAGCAACGTCCCAGTCTGTGAATGTCTCCGCGTAGAACGTGAACGAAACGTAAGCAGCTACCCCACTGATTGTATCATTTGTAACACTATCACGAGTTTCGAACGGAAACTGTTTCAGGACTTCAACAGTGCCCGTCTTCCTGAGATTGCGGTCAAAGTTTGACTTTCCTTGCGGTTCTTGGCCTGCAAACACCGACCCAAAGTTGGTGAAAGGTGCTTCATAGCTTCCGGCGCCCTCGACAGTCCGTAGGTACCTGGTGACGAAAGAGGCTAGATTACTGCCTAGCTTGTCACCCTTAAACGCGAGGTCATTTGCTGCTACCACGGTTTCGCTCTCGCGCGACTCTGCAAAAGTTAACGGTGCCAAGAGTACGAACACGCAGAGCAGGCAAGTTAGACATCGCATGGACAAAACATGTCCCGATAGCATCGGAATCCAAGGCAATTGGCATGCTGGATGGTGGGGCCGAAGGAATCTGTTCGGCCAAACGCGGGGAGTGGGTCGGGTCACCCTACCTTGAGCAAACGGTGCTGGATATTTTTTGAATTCAGCCTCACGCAAACCCCGGCCCGGCATCCGCTCCGCGTCATCGGCAAATCGTGGCGAGGACAGGCGATTTGTTAGGAAAAATCCCCGAATTTGTTAGGAGTAAATCGCCTCTTTCGGACCTCGTAACTCCGTATCATTCATCACCGGAGAAAATTACGAGACTTTGGAGCGGCTGGACGGAATCGAACCGACGATACCTCTTTGGAAGAGAGGAGTTTTACCACTAAACTACAGCCGCGGAATGGCGGAAGTGTTTCCAGCACCCCGGGAAGGTCAAGCCTCGGCGGCATGCCGGTGCTTGGCTCGAATCCATCGGAGGTGGAGGGAGGCAGCTCGTTTTTTCGGGCGCTTGCACCGGAGGCGTCTCCGCGCGGTGCATGGCCGGTCCGCGCGCCTCCAAGCCTCGCGGGCCACCCCGCCGCGAGTCGGGGGCTCCGTGGTCTCTAAGCTCGGCGGCTCATGGCCGAGGGCTTGCGATTCCGTCGTCCGCAGATCCGGCGCGACAGCGGGGCGAGGATCGGCAACGCTTCAGCTCGTCCCCGTGAATCTCGTCCTGCTCGAACCCCACGAACTCCTCCGGCCGCTGCCGGCCGACGACCCGCGCGCCGTCCACGTGCTCACCGTGCTGCGGCGGGCGCCGGGCGACTCGTTCGATGTCGGAGTGGTGGATGGACCCCGGGGCAAGGCCACGGTGCGGTCCATCGATCCCGCGGGTCTGCAGCTGGACTTTGCGTGGGGTCCGCCTCCGTCGCCGTTGCCGCCACTCACGTTGCTTGTCGGTCTCGCGCGACCGCAGACTGCGCGCAAGATCTTGCAGGAGGCTACGACCATGGGTGTGGCGGAGTTGCACTTCGTGCGCACGGAGCGCGCGGAACCGCAGTACGCGCAGAGCAGTCTCTGGTCATCGGGCGAGTGGCGCGACCATCTGTGCGCTGGCGCCGCACAGGCGTTCACCACGCAGTTGCCGCGAGTGACCTGGGACACGGAATTGGCGGCTCATCTGTCGGCGGGGTGGGCCAGGGCGCGTGGGAGTGATGAATCCGCAGGCCCCAGCGGAGTGAATGGACCCGTTGGGTCGCACCGATCCATTCCGTCGAAGGGTTTCGCGTCGCCGACGGACGGCGCGGGACGTGTGGGCGCGGCGAGTGTTCCGGGTGGCTTGAGCTCAGCGGTCGTAGCGGCGGCGCCTGCGGTGGACGGCGGAATCCGCCGTCTGGCGCTCGACAATTACGAGGCCACCGCGCCCCTTGGCGCGTGGCGTCTGGGACCCCGTGAGCCGTGCGTGCTTGCGATTGGGCCCGAGCGGGGGTGGGGGCCGCGCGACCGGAATGCTCTGCGCGCGGCGGGCTTTGCGTTGGCGCATCTCGGTCCGCGCGTGCTGCGCAGCGAGACGGCGGTGGTCGCGGCGCTCGCGATCCTGCGCGCGGACTCAGGCTTCGCGTAAACCCGGCGCGCGGCGGAAGAGGGTCACGCCGGGTTGACGCGCCCCGGTGCCGCCGATGCGCTTCACCGCGACCCAACGGGGATCGGCGAGCGTCAGTTCTCCTGGCGTTTCAAACACGAGGAGCGGATCTCCACCGGGCGGCAGCCAGCCCGCCACCGACGCGAAGAGCCGCGGGGCGAGTTCAGGGATCACTTCATAGGGCGGATCGATGAACACGAGGTCGGCCGGCGGCGTCCCTGGACGCGGGCTCCACGTCACCGCGTCGGCGGCAACAATCTCGCCGAGATCGCGCGGTTCGCGACGCAGGCTGCGCGCGACGGCGGCGAGGTTTTGCCGGATCAGTCCGGCAGTGCGGGCGTGGCGTTCCACGAAGATGCCCGACTCCGCCCCCCGGCTCAGCGCTTCGAGGCCGTAGGCACCACTGCCCGCGAACAGATCCACGAATCGCGCGCCGGCGATCCGTGGCGCGAGGCTCGAAAAGAGAGCTTGGCGCAATCCGTCCGTCGCGGGTCGCACCGCGTCGCCGGAAGGGACCGACAGCGGAATTCCCCGCGCCGCACCGCCGCTGATCCTCATGCGGTTCTCCCGGCCGAAGGAGACGCGAGCAGGGGAGGAGGATCGAACGTGACGCCCATGCAGAAAAGCTGCCGGAGTAGTCGCCAAATGCAATCCGCGGAATATAGTGCGAGTTAATCAATCATGGCCTCACCTGTTTTCCTCCCCTCCGTGCGCTCGCTTGCCCTTCGCGGCTCAGTCGTGGCGTGCCTTGCTGCCGTCATCGCCTCGCCGGTTTGGGCCCAGCCCGCCGGTCGCGGTCCGGCGTCGTCGCTTGAAGTCTCGTTTTCGCACTCGGCCGCATCTGATGCGGATCTGCTTGGCCGCTCGGCGGTGGGAACGGTTGCCGTCGACGCATGGAGCTTGTCCGGCAAGACCACCCGCGTGCTCCGGCCTGGGGTGTTCGCGTCGGTGGGCGGAACTTGGGAGCAGTATTCCGTCGACGCGCCGGTGACGAAACCGTCGATCGGCGTATCGTCCACGCTGCCGGTCCCGGAAAAGCTCCGCGGAGCCGCGATCGACCTCGCTGGCGCGATGGCGTTGGATGGTGACTGGATGGTGTCGCTGACGGTCTCGCCGGGCTTCTACTCCGCCGGTTCGTCGCCTGGATCGGACGGCTTTAATGCGCCTGGTCTGTTGCTGGGTACGCGTAAGATCAGCCCCACCTTCTCGGTTGCGGTGGGCCTGCGGTTTGATGCCTTCTCCGATAACTCGATTCTTCCAGTCGCCGGACTCCGCTGGCAGCCGGCGCCGGAGTGGAGGGTGTCGCTGGGCGCCCCGCGCACCGAGGCGGTGTACACGGTCCGCAAGGGGATCGAACTCTTCGGCGGCGGCTCCCTGCAGGGCGGCGGCTTCGCGATTGATGATCCACGTCTGCAGTCCGCCGGGACCATTTCCCTGCGCGACACGTACGTTGACTATCAGGAGATCCGCGCAGGTGCCGGCGTGCGCTGGGCGTTGACCGAGACCGTCTCGCTCGAGATCGAGGGTGGATGGGTGGTGGACCGCCGGTTTGACTATTACGAGCGTGGGCTGGAGGTGAAGACCGACGGTGCATCCTTCTGGCACGTCGAGCTCTCGACGCGCTTTTGAACCGGAGATGGGAAAAATGCCGGGACGGCGGGACTTTCTTCGCGGGTTGGCCGTCGGGGCGTTGAGCTCTCTAACGCCCCGAATCGCCGGAGCTTCGGTGGATGAAGTGGGCGCCATGACGTCACCTTACCCTCTTTCCGATCACTTTGACGGGCGGGTCTTCCGCAACCCGCGCCAGCACGTCAATCGCACGTGGGGCGATGTGCTGCGTTGGAAACTCCAAGCCGATCCGGTGCCGTGGCCGGAATCGGTACCGGTGACTCCGACGGACCCCTTGCGTGGTCCCTTGGCGATCACGGCGGTGGGTCACGCGTCGTTCGTCGTGGATCTCGGCGGCACCGTGTTGCTCACGGATCCGGTCTGGAGCGATCGGGTGAGTCCGGTGAGCTGGTATGGTCCGAAGCGCGTGCAGGCACCTGGGGTGCCGTTGGCGCGTTTGCCCCGCGTCGACGCGATCCTGCTCAGCCACGATCATTACGACCACTGCGATCTGCCGACGCTGCGACGCCTTGCGGCAGGCGGCGTGCCGCGCGTGATCACACCGCTCGCGAATGGCGACCTGCTCCGCGAAGCGGGCTTTTCGCGCGACGCGATTGTGGAGCTCGACTGGTGGCAATCCACCGCGCTGCCTGGCGGCGTGGAGGTCATGGTGACCCCCGCACAGCACTGGAGCAACCGCGCGACCGGCATTCGCAATGGCCGCCTCTGGGGTGGATTCATGGTGCGTTCGGGAGCGCGGTCGTTCTTTTTTGCCGGCGACACGGCGGCGAATGACGCGCTCTTTTCGGAAATCCGTTCGCGCGCGGGCGAGCCGGATCTCGCGGCGATTCCAATCGGTGCGTACGAACCGCGCTGGTTCATGGCAGGGCAGCACTGTAACCCGGCGGAGGCCGTGACGGTGCACCGGCTGCTCGGCGCGCGCCGCAGCGTAGGGATGCATTGGGGGACGTTCCAGCTCACTGACGAGGGGCGCGATGAACCCGTGCACGCCTTGTCGCGCGCGCTGGCCGAGAGTGGCCTTGAGCCGCACGTCTTCGCCGCGCTGGAAGCGGGGAGTGGGTTGATCGCGTAGCGGGTCGGCGGTGGGCCGACTACGCGACGCCCTGGCCTGGTGCCGGCCTTCGCTCGCGACCGCGCCAGACGAGGGCGAAGAGGGTTGGCGTGGAGCGCGCCCTCCGCTCGTTATGCCACCAGGACGTCGGCGACGAGCGGTTGCGGAGCCGGGGAGGTCTCGCCGAGGGTGATCGCGGTGAGCAGACGCTCCTGAGCGTCGCGGAGCGCGACGGCATCGTTGGCGTGCACGATGCAGAGCGCGTCGCCGGCGCGAACGCGCTCGCCCGGCTGGACCAGCGCGGAAATCCCCACCGTCGGATCGACCGCGTCGCTGGCCCGCGCGCGACCGGCGCCGAGGCGCAGGGCGGCGAGGGCGACTTCCATCGCGTCGACATCGACGACCACACCGGCCCGCGGCGCGCGCAGGGCCTCTTGGAGTCGGGCCTGCGGAAGTCGACTCGGGTCATCGACCGTGGTCGGATCGCCTCCCTGCGCAGCGACGATGGCGCGAAAGCGCGCGAGCGCGGAACCATCAGCGATCGCAGTCTCCAACTTCGTCCGCGCGACGGTGAGATCAGTGGCGACGCCGCCGAGCACGAGCATGTGCTCGCCGAGGCGCAGGGTGACCTCCATGAGGTCGGCGGGTCCGTGGCCCCGCAGTCCAGCGATGGCCTCGGCGACCTCCACGGAATTCCCCACCGCGCGGCCGAGCGGGACGTCCATGGCGGTGAGCAACGCGCGGACCTGTTTGCCGCCGGCGCGGCCGACTCGGACGAGCGCCTCGGCAAGACGCCGCGCGTCGTCGCGGGTCTTCATGAAGGCGCCGCGCCCGAACTTCACGTCGAGCACCAGCGCATCGATGCCCTCGGCGAGTTTCTTGGACAGGATCGACGAGCAGATGAGCGGGATGCACTCCACCGTCGCAGTCACATCGCGCAGCGAATAAAGCACGCGATCGGCCGGCGCGAGGTCGCGGGTCTGGCCGATGAGCGCGCAGCCGAGGTCGCGCACGAGATCGTGGTAGCGTGCGAGGGAGAGGTCGGTGCGGAAGCCGGGGATGGATTCGAGTTTATCGAGTGTCCCGCCCGAGTGCCCCAGCCCGCGTCCGCTGATCATCGGCACGGGCACGCCGCAGGCGGCGACGAGTGGCGCGAGGAGCAGAGAGACCTTGTCGCCGACACCTCCAGTGGAGTGCTTGTCGACCTTGACGCCAGGGATGTCGCGGAGATCCGCGACGGTGCCGGAGCGCATCATCGCGTCCGTGAGGTCCGCGGTTTCCTCCGGTGTCATGCCGCGGAGGAAGATGGCCATGAGCAGCGCCGACAACTGGTAGTCGGCCCACGATTGGTCCACGGCGCCGCGCACGAACGCCTCGATCTCTGGGCGGGTCAGCCGATGACCGTCCCGCTTGCGGGCGATGATGTGCTGGGGAAACAGGGACGGAGCGCTCATCCGGGCTCCATGCAGACCCGGGTGGCCCGTGGTCTCAAGTCCGGAAGAGCACGCTCTCCCGCTTGAACAGCTGGGTCGCGAACGCGAGGGCGGCCGCCGCGTAGACGCAGGATGATCCGAAGATCACGGCGAGGTGGACGGGGTTGAAGGTACCCGAGACGAGCTCCTTCGACACCAGCGAGACGTTGAGAATCGGGATGAGGCAGAGCCGCAGGTTGAGCTCAATGCCCGGCAGCATGGCGGCGACGGCCGGCATGATGACGACCATGATCATCGGCCCGGCGTAACTCTGGGCCTCCTTGTAGGTCCGGGCAAAGATCGAAACCGCGAGCAGGACGGCAGCGAACAGGATTGCCACCGGTACGACCATCCCGAGCGAAACGAGGAAGCCAAGGGGGTTGATCTGCGGCATCATGCCAGCGGCGGCACCGGCACCGGCGGCCACGGCGGATCCCTTTACCATGCCGCCGAGCAGCCAGCCGGATAAAGGAAGCGTGATCATCGTCGAGAGTCCGGCGAAGATCACCGTGCTCAGCGCCGACGTCAGCACGACGAAGAACTTCCCGTACACGATCGCGGACCGCGGGACGGGACTGGCGAGCAGGGTCTCGAGTGTACCGCGCTCCTTCTCACCGGCGGTCAGATCCATCGCCGGGTACATCGCGCCGGTGAAGCAGAGCAGCACGATCACGTAGGGGATAATGCCGCCAAACATCGCTCCGCCGACCTTTTCGGGCGGGGCGACGTTCTGGCGTTTAATGTCGTAGGGGCGAGCGAGCGCCGGGGGCAGCCCGCGGGCGGACAGCGTCGCCTGCACGGCCTGCTCGCGGTAATCGCGGAAAAAGCGGTCGAGCTCGTTCGCCGCGATGCCAGACTTCAGGTCACCGTCGTAATGGTAAATGCGCACGTCGGATCTCCGGCTCTCCGTCACCGCCAAGTCGAAGTCGTCGGCCAGTTCCACCGCTGCGCGGAGACTCTTTCCGGAAATCGCCGCACGGTAACCGGGATCTGGCGGCACGATCTTCAACTTGGGATTCGCGGCCAGCGCGGCCTTCACCGCGGGCGACTGGGCGGCACCGAGGATCATGACCGACGACGCCTCGGACTTCGCCTGGGTCACCAGCTTCACGGTCACCACCGCAAACCCCAGCATCAGCAGCGGGATCGCGATGGTTGGGACGACGAACATCGAAATGAGGGTGCGACGGTCGCGCAGGCTCTCCCGCAACTCCTTCTTGTAGACAGTCAGCGTGTGGCGGACGAGCGGGCTCATGCGGCTTCCTCCTTCTCGGCGCCGGTGAGGGCGACAAAGACATCTTCAAGATCCGTCTTCCCCGCGCGCTGCCGCAACTCGGCCACGGTGCCTTCTGCGAGCAGGCGGCCACCGTGGATGATCCCGACCCGGTCGCAGAGGCGCTCGACCTCGGGCATCACGTGAGTCGAGTAGATGACGGTCTTGCCGCGGTCGCGGCAGTCGCGGACGAAGCGCAGGATCGCGCGCGCGGCCATCACGTCGAGTCCGAGGGTGGGCTCATCGAGAATGATCACCGAGGGATCGTGGACGAGTGTGCGCGCGATCGAGGTCTTCTGTTTCATGCCGGTCGAGAAGGTCCCGACCCGCCGGTCAAGGAAGTCGGTCATGCCGAGGCCCCGCGCCAGCGTGTCCGTGCGGGCGGCGATCGCGCCCGCGTCCATTCCCTGCAGGGCGCCGAAGTACGCGAGCGTTTCGCGCGCGGTCAGGCGCGCGTAGAGCGCGGTCGAGGCTGCGAGAAAGCCCACATGCGCACGCACGGCGTCAGGTGCTTCGGTCACCGAGTATCCCGCAACCATGGCGGAGCCACCAGTCGGGCGCAGCAACGTGGCGAGGAGGCGCATGACGGTGGTCTTGCCTGCACCATTCGCGCCGAGGAGCCCGTAGATCTGACCCGGCTGACAGGAGAAGGAGACGTCGTCGACGGCCCGGATTTGCCCGCGTTTCCGGTCTTGGAAGACCTTGGTCAACGAGTGGACAGAGATCATCTTGAGAATCCAGATACACACGTCACTCGCTGAGTCGAGTCGCGAGCGTTCCGCCTCCCGAGATCCGACCGCCCCTGGCAACCCTAAGGCCCAGTCCCACGGGAGCGGTGAACGCGGCTCGCGGTTCCCGGTTCGCGGCCCGTCGTGAGTCGAGCGATTTCCTCCGCCTGCTTATGTCCGCCGTACCCAAGTCCGCTGCGCGGGATGACGGCGGGTTCACGCTTCCCGCCGTGCCGAGATTCGGTCAAACTGTCCGGCATGAAACCGGACGTCGTTGTGGTGGGAAGCTATGTTCAGGATCTCACGTGGGATTGCGCGGCGTTTCCGCGACCGGGCGAGACGGTGATCGGCATGTTTCGGACCGGCCCTGGCGGCAAGGGATCGAATCAGGCGGTGGCGGCAGGTCGGGCGGGGGCGCGGACTCTGTTCATCGGTGCGGTCGGGTGTGATGCGTTCGCCGGCGAGGCCAAGCGGTATTACGAGGACAACGGGATCGCGGCGCGCTGGGTGGAAAAGCGCAACCGCGCCACCGGGACTGCGGCGATCCTCGTCTCCGAATCCGGCCAGAATGAGATCATCGTCGCGCTCGGGGCGAACGCGGCGCTGGCCTGCGCGGATCTCGATCGCAAGGCCATCGCTGGCGCCAAGCTCTTGGTCGTGCAGCTCGAGTCGAATCTCGCCACCACGGCCGCGGCGTTGTGCCTCGCACAGAAAGCGGGGGTGACAACCTTGCTCAACCCGGCGCCGATGCGGCGTGACTTCGACGTGCGCATGCTGCGGCACGTTGACATTCTCGTGCCGAACGAATCCGAGTTCGTCGCCTTGGTGAACCGCCTGCGCGTGGATGGACGGACTGACTTTTCCGAGACGGAGCTCACGGCCCTGACGCCGGCTGAGATCCATCGGCTCTGCCGCGGACTCGGCGTGGAAACTGTCATCGTGACCCTCGGGCACCGCGGTTGCCTCGTGTCGCAGCCGAGCGGGGTGGCGATCGTCCCGGCGCACCGGGTGGACGTCGTGGACACTACGGGAGCGGGCGACGCCTTCGTGGGAGGGTTTGCGGCGGGTTGGGTGCGCGACGGCGGCGAGGTGGTGGCGGCGGCGGCACATGGCAATGCCGTGGCGGCGCTGTCCGTCACAAAGCGTGGCACGGCGCCCTCGATGCCGTGGGCCCGCGAGGTCGCTGCCTTTCTCAAGACGACGGCCTCGGGGCAACCGATCGGCGGCGCGAAACGGACTAAGCGTCCTCAAAAGAGTGTCGACGCTCGGAAGCGCGCAGGCGCGAAGAAGACCTGAGGCGAAGAAACGCCTGACAAAGCGGCGGAGTGACGTGCACCTGAGCCGCGAGCGGTTCCTTCGGGGCGCCGGGTGCGGCCGCGGCGAGTACTGGCGCGCGCCCGGGTGGCCTATGCCCCGATCGGGTGCCAGGTCGTTTTGAATTCCACCAAGTCGCGGATCATCGACAGCCCCTGCGCCGTGTCGGCGAACCAGTCGGTCCGTGCCGTGTCGGCGCGCAGGCGGACGCGCCGGATGGAGTCGGCCGAGCCGCGTTCCAACGCGGTGCGTTCCTCGGCGTTGGCGACGCCGGACAACGCGCGCAGGTGAGCGTGGGACGCGAAGGTGGGCAGCAGTTCGCGGCGCAGGCCGGTCAGCAGATTGATCACCCCTCCGGGCAAATCGCTGGTGGCGAGCATTTCGCCGAGGACGATCGCCGGGTAGGGCTGTGGCTCGGAGGCGAGGGCGACCACGGTATTGCCCGTCACGATCGCGGGGGCGATGAGGGAGATGAGGGCGAGGAGTGGACACTCGGCGGGGGCGATGACGCCGATCACGCCCATGGGCTCGCTGGTGGTGAAGTTGAAGAACGGCCCGGCGACCGAGTTGACGCTACCGAGGGCCTGCTCGCACTTGTCGGCCCAGCCCGCATAGTGAATGAGTCGGTCGACGCTGGCGGCGACCTCGCGGGCGGCGGCGCGGTTGCTGGCGGGAGCGAGCGCGTGAGAAAGCTCGCCGGTGCGTGCCTCGATCATCTCGGCGAGCCGGTAGAGGATTTGCCCGCGGTTGTAGGCGGTGCGCCGCGCCCACCCCGGGCCGGCCTTGGCGGCGGCCTCGACGGCGTTGCGTAAATCTTTGCGCGTGCACTGCGGGACGTGGCCGATCAGCCGGCCCCGCGCGTCGCGCAGTGGGAAGGTGCGCCCGCTTTCGGAGCGGATGAAGGCGCCGCCGACGTAAACCTTGGGAGTCTTAGTGATGGGAAGACGAGGCATGGCGGGGGCTTTCAGGAGAGCGTGACGTAATCGGCGAGACCGTGGCGGCCGCCCTCGCGACCGAAGCCGGATTCCTTGTAGCCGCCGAACGGCGAGGCGGGATCGAACTTGTTGTACGTGTTTGCCCAGACGACCCCGGCCTTGAGCTCGGTGCTGAGCTTGAGAATCCGCGAACCCTTGTCCGTCCAGACCCCGGCGCTCAGCCCGTACGCGGTGTTGTTCGCCTTCTCGATTGCCTCGTCGACCGTGCGGAACGTGAGGATCGAGAGCACCGGCCCGAAGATTTCCTCGCGGGCGATGCGGTGGCTCTGCTGCACGCCCGTGAACAGCGTGGGCGGGAAATAGAACCCCTTCCGCGGCAGCGCACACGGCGGCTGGTAGAGTGTGGCGCCCTCGCGCACTCCGGCGGCGACCAGCCGCTTGATGCGTGCCAGCTGCTCGCCCGAGTTGATTGCGCCGACATCGGTGTTCTTGTCCAACGGGTCGCCGACGCGCAGGGAGCGCAGGCGCAGGGTGAGCCGCGCGACCACCTCATCCGCGATGCCCTCCTGGACCAGCAGGCGGGAGCCGGCGCAGCAGACGTGGCCCTGATTGAAGAAGATGCCGTTGATCACGCCCTCGATCGCTTGGTCGAGCGGGGCGTCGTCGAAAAGGATGTTCGCGGCCTTGCCGCCCAGCTCGAGCGTCAGGCGCTTCCCGGTGCCGGCGGTGGCGCGCATGATGTGGCGCCCGACCTCGGTGGAGCCGGTGAACGCGATCTTGGCGGCCTGCGGGTGAGCCACCACGGCGGCACCGGTGGCGCCGGCGCCCGTGACGATGTTGACGACCCCCGGGGGGAGCTCGGCCTCCTGGAGGATCTCCGCGAACTTCAAGGCGGTGAGCGACGTCGTCTCGGCGGGCTTGAGGACCACGGTGTTGCCGGTGGCGAGGGCGGGGGCGAGTTTCCACGCCAGCATCAGCAGCGGGAAGTTCCACGGGATGATCTGGCCGACCACGCCAAGTGGCTGCACGTGGCGCGCGCCCGGGAAGGCGTAGGTGAGCTTGTCGGCCCAGCCGGCATGGTAGAAAAAGTGTGCCGCGGCCATTGGCACATCGAAATCACGCGACTCGCGGATCGGCTTGCCGCCATCGAGCGTCTCGGCCACGGCAAACTCCCGGGCGCGATCTTGCAGGAGCCGAGCGAGGCGAAACAGGTACTTTCCGCGCTCGGAGCCGGGTAGACGCGACCAGCGAGGAAACGCGCGCGCAGCGGCGGCGTACGCATCCGCCACGTCCGACTCGTCGGCCAGCGCCACCTCGGCGAGGGCCTTCTCGTTGGCCGGATTGATCGACGTGAAGCGTGCCCCGCGGCGGGCCGGGACGAATCTCCCGTCGATCAACAGATCGTACTGTGCCTTGAGCTTCGGATCGGCGGTTTCCGGCGACGGATCGAATTCCCAGAGATTGCCGAAGATCAGCTCCGGGGCGGTCGGGGTGCGGCGGCGACGGACGGAGCGGGCGGGGGCGGAGGGCATGACGACGAAAGGGGGGCGGGCGCGGCGGGCGGCGGAGTGCGGTGCGGTGAAGACGGAGGAGTCGGAGAGGGGGCGCGGCAGGGTGGGTCTGGCCTAGGCGAGGGGTGTCGCGGCGAGATCGGGGCGGGGTTCAGTAGCTTTCTGTGGCCTCGCTGAAACGATACGGGGCTTGGTAGGCACCGGTACGTTCCTTCTCCAGCTGGCGCAGCAAGTCGTTGAGGAGCGACGAGGCGCCGAATCGGTAACGGGTGTTCGTCAGCCACGCGTCCCCCAAGGTCTCCTTCACGGCGATGAGGAACGTGAGGGCCTGCTTGGCGGTGCGGATGCCTCCGGCTGGCTTCATGCCGATGGCGACCCCGGACGCGAGGTAGTGGTCGCGGATGGCATCGAGCATCACCTGGTTGTTGCCCAGCGTGGCGTTGGACGACGTCTTGCCGGTGCTCGTCTTGATAAAGTCCCCCGGCCGGAGCCGACGCAGCGCGATGAACGAGGCCGCGCGGATCGCGTCGTAGGTTTCCAGTTCGCTGGTCTCAAGGATGACCTTCAGGGCGGCTTGGCCGCAGGCGTCGCGGACGGCGCTGATCTCGTCGCCGACCCGCGTGAACTCGCCGGACAGGAACGCTCCCCGATTGATGACCATGTCGATCTCGTCGGCCCCGGCACCCACAGCCGCACGGACCTCGGCGAGGCGGGTGGCGAGCGGGGCCTGGCCCGACGGGAACGCGGTGGCCACGGACGCGATACGGACCGGCGAACGGGGCCCGAGGGCGCGTCGGGCAGCTGCGACCATGGAGGGATAGACGCAGACGGCGGCGACGGGCGGGCAGCTCATGCCGCCGTCATCGCGGTCATCCGGCCGCAAGGCCTTGGCGCAGAGCGCGGCCACCTTCCCGGGCGTGTCCTTGCCCTCGAGGGTGGTGAGATCGACCATCGAAGCCGCCAGTTTCAAACCGAAGACCTTGGCCTGTCGCTTGATCGAACGCGTGCCGTATTTGGCGACGCGCTCCTCGACACCGACGGCGTCGACGGGGCCGACCTCGTGGAGAAAACGGCGAAAGGCGAGGGTCCGGACCGCGCTCATGGGTATTCGGAGACGGTGCCGCCTAGGAGGGGTGAAAACAACGGCAAACTCGGGAATGGCGGTTTCCGGGACGCCGGGCGGTCCAATTCCGTTCAAAATTTTTTGGGGGTGGGACTACGACTTCGGACTTGAAGGCCCCGGCAGTGATTTTTCAACGTGCCGGTGCTTTGGCTAATCCGGCAGTTACCCCCTCTGCTGCTCCCTGTCGTAAGGCTACCCGCTGGCGCGTGATCGCTGCCGGTGTGGTCGTTCTCGCGGCGGTGGTCGGTGGCATCTCCGCGATGAGCGGTGATGCCCGCACCGGCTTGTTGATCGGTCTTGGTCCGCTGCTCCTCGCGGGCCTCGTCTGTTTCTGCAGCCCGTGTTCGCGTGAATCCGACACCCACCGCCATTAAGGCAGGTGAGGGTTCGGGTTGTGGCACCCGAGACGCTGTTCCGTCTTGCTAGGCGGAGCCGACGCTCAGCCGTGCGATCGTCGCGGGCAGCAGCGCGTGCTCGGCTGCGTGGACCTTTGTGGCGAGGCTTTCGAGTGTGTCGCCGGGTTCGACCCGCACCGTGGCCTGATCGATGATGGGGCCGCCATCGACCTCGGCGGTCACCCCGTGCACCGTACAACCGGTGATCTTCACCCCGCGTCGAAAGGCCTGACCGATCCCGTCCAAGCCCGGAAAACTGGGCAAGAGGCTGGGGTGGAGATTAATGATGCGACCGGCGAAGGCGTTGAGGAAGCCGGGTTTGATCACCCGCATGAAGCCGGCGAGCACCACGAGGTCGGGCTGTGCGGCGGAGACGGCGGCGATGAACCTCGCCTCGCCCTCGCCCTCAAGCTTCGTCTTGAAGGGAGCTGGATCGACGAACGTCGCCGGGACGCCAAAGCGGGGTCCGAGCGCCAGCATCGGCGCGTCGGCTCGGTCGGTGAACAGGGCGACGACGTGCGCGCGACCGAGCTGGCCGGCCTTTTCGGCGGCGAGAATCGCCTCGGCGTTTGAACCGCGACCTGACCCGAGAATCACGACACGCATGAGAGGAACATGCGGGCGGAGCACCCCGGAGGTCAAATCTCCCCGGCGGCCTTGATCCGGGCGATCAGCTGGGTCGTGCTGAAGCCGGGCAGAAACGGCAGGAATTGGATGTTCGCGCCAACTTCCTGGAGGGCGGCTCGCTCGCCCGAATCGAGCTTTTCCAGCGTGTAATCGCCTGCCTTCACGTAGACATCCGGGCGTAACGCGCGGATCTCCTCCGTGAGTCGGGGCGTGCGGAAGATCACCACTCCATCGATGCAGGCCAAGGCCGCGAGCGCGTAGGCGCGTTCCTGCTCGCTCTGCACGGGGCGGGACGGACCCTTGATGGCGCGTACGCTCTCGTCTGCGTTCAAGGCGACGAACAGGGCGTCCCCGCACTGCCGCGCCTTCTGCAGCGAGTAGAGGTGCCCGGTGTGGAGCAGATCGAACACACCGTTGGTGAGCACGACTCGCCGGCCCGCGCGACGTAGCGCCTCCCGCTCCGCCATGGCCTGCGGCAGGGTGAATAGCTTGGGGTTTTCCAACACACGCGTCATCTTGGCAGTCTCACGCACGACGGTCCCAGAGGCGAGCTTGTGATCGCGAATATTCATTGCCGGGACTAACCAGTGAAGTGCCGTGGCGGGATTTGGGTTTGCCGATCGCGGTGAGCCGTCTCTCATGGGGGAGAACCGTTTCTTTTGACCCCGATGACTTTGCCCCGACGCTCGTTGGCCCTGCTGGCTTCGCTCGTGCTCGCTTCTTCCGCCTGGTTCGCCGCGCCGACGCAGGCGTCGGTCGCGGCTCCGCCGCCGGGATTCGTCGCACTCTTCAATGGTCGCGATCTTTCGGGATGGCGCGGCGGCACGACGTATGACCACCGCCAGCTTCTCGAACTGCCAGCCGCCGAGCGGGCTGCGCTGATCGCGGATTGGACCCGCAGCCTGACAGAGCTCAAGGACGGCAAGCCGCATTGGCGGGTGGAGTCGGGTGAGTTGTTCAATGATGGCTTTGGCGGCTATGCGACCACCGAGCGCGACTACGGCGACTTCGAACTGCGGCTCGAGTTCAAGCTCGCGCCGGGGGCCGACTCCGGGGTGTACCTCCGCGGGGTGCCACAGGTACAGATTTGGGATCCGACGATGCCCGATCCCAAGGGCCATGGGTATGCTTTCGGCTCCGGTGGTCTCTGGAATAACACCAAGGGCACGCCGGGCCGCGATCCCAAGGTCCGGGCGGACCGACCGATTGGTGAGTGGAACGCCCTCCGCGTGACGATGATTGGCACCCGCGTCAGTGTCTGGCTCAATGGGCAGCAGGTGGTGGAGGACGTCGTCCTGGAAAACTACTATGATAAGGTCAACAAGGCCCTAACCGCCGAACAGCGTCGCCCGGTGCCAGATCGTGGCCCGATCCAGTTGCAGACCCACGGTGGTGCCACGACGTGGCGGAATATTTTCGTCCGCGAACTGCCGTCTTCCCGATGAACCGTCGCTCCTTCCTTCGCTCGGCCACCGCCCTTGGGGCGGCCCTTCCGCTCGCTTCCGCTGTCACGGCGGTGGCCTCTCCCACCGCCGGTCCTGCGGCCGCGCCCAGCACGGCTTCCCGTCCCGCGCGTTCGCTGCGCAAGGGGTTCATGTACGGCATGTTCAACAGCGAGGCGGCGCGCAAGCTGTCCGTACGCGAGCGTTTTCAGTTGCTGCGGGATGCAGGGTTTCAAGGGGTCGAGATGACCAGCGCACTCGATCAGACTGAGGTGCTGGCGGCGCGCGATGCGCTGGGGCTCGAGATCCCGAGCGTCGTCGTCGCCACTCACTGGGCTAAACCGCTTTCCGATCCCAACCCGGCGGTGCGTGCCGCGGGACTCGCGGGTCTGGAACAGGGTCTGCGCGACGCCAAGGCTTACGGGGCAAAGTCCGTCCTACTCGTTCCCGCCGTGGTGACCAAGGACGTGGGTTATCGCGAGGCGTTCGACCGCTCCATCGCCGAGATCCGTAAGGCGCTGCCGCTCGCCGAGTCGCTCGGCGTCGTCATCGCGATCGAGAATGTCTGGAATCGCTTCCTGCTCAGTCCGCTCGAGGCCGCCGCGTACGTTGACTCGTTCCAATCGCCTTTCGTGCGGTGGCATTTCGATGTGGGCAACATCGTGACGCAGGCTTGGCCGGAGCAATGGATCCGTGTTCTCGGCTCCCGAATCGTCCAAGTCCACATCAAGGAGTTCAGCCGCAAGCTGCGCGACGAGAAAGGTCCTTTCGCCGGCTTCGCGCTCGAGTTGCTCCAAGGTGACAGCGACTGGCCGCAGACGATGGCGGCCCTGGATGAGGTCGGTTACTCAGGTTGGGTGATCGCCGAGCAGTGGCGTGCACCGAATACCGACGAGGGCGCTTCGCTGCGTCGGCTCTCTGAACTGATGGACCGTGTCATCGCCAGCTAGGGCGGTCCTCGCTGCACCGCCTTCGACTCCGCGGCCGCCCTCTCCCTCTTTTCCCGGCTGGTTTTCTTCGCTCAGGTTTCCCCGTCTTTTTTCTCCGCTCTTTTCCTATGAACGCCCCTGCTTCCCCGAATGGCTCGGCCGCCGCTGCGGCGAGCGCCCCGATGCCGCGCCGCGATTTTCTCAAGACGTCGGCCACCCTGGCCGCTGGCGCGGCCGTTGCCGGCTACACGCCCCTGTCCGCCGCCACTGCTCGGCGCTCCATTGGCGCGAATGACCGTATCCGCATCGGTATCATCGGTTGCGGCGAACGCGGTCGAGGCGCCCACATGGAGGGCATCTACAAGCACGTCGCGGCGACCAATTTCGAGATCGTCGCTTTGTGCGACCCGTGGCGCGTTGCCCGCGAGCGCTCCAACGCCAAGGTGCGCGAATGGTTCGGCCGCGACGCCCAGCAGTGCGTCTCGTACAAGGAACTGCTCGATCTTCCCAATATCGATGCGGTCATGATCGCCTCTCCCGATCATCATCACACCACGCACCTCGAAGCCGCGGCCCGGGCGGGGAAGCACATTTACGTTGAAAAGCCGCTCGCCACGGAGATGGACAAGCTCGTGCGGGCCTACGACGCGGTGAAGGCCGCCGGCACCGTCGTACAGGTGGGCACCCAGCTGCGCAGCCTCCCGGGCGTTGTGGGCGCTCGCGAGGTCGTCCAGTCGGGCAAGATCGGCAAGCTCTCCCGCGTCGAGGAATGCCGCAACGACGAGAAGCCGTACTGGTACCAGTACCTCGGTCGCGAGGTGAAGCAGGAGGATGTCGACTGGAAGGAATTCCTCGGCGACCGCCCGATGCGGCCGTTCGACCCCGAGGTTTACGCCGCGTGGTACGGCCACTACGAATTCTGCCAGGGCCCGATTCCGCAGTGGGGCGCGCACTTCCTCGACATGGCGCACTACATCACGGGCGCCTCCATCCCCGAGTCCTGCGTCTGCGCCGGCGGCATCTTCACGTGGAAGGACAAACATCGCTTCACCGTGCCGGATTGCATTCAGGCTACATGGATTTACCCGGAGGGCTTCCTGCTCACGAGCTCGAACAACTTCGGTAATGGATTCGGCAATACGCGAAAGTTCTTCGGCACCAAGGGTGTCCTGAAGGTCGATAACTGGAACGTGCCGACTTACAGCGCGCAGGGCGGTCCGAAGCGCGATGGTTCGATCCGCGGCGAGGTGACGGTCACCCCGATCGAGCGCCCAGATCATTTCCTCGACTGGCTCCAGTGCCTGCGCACCGGTGCCACGCCGCACGCCTCAATCGAAGCCGGCTACCAGCATGGTGTGGCCTGCTTGATGGCGATGCTCTCTTACGAAAAGGGCGGGCGCACGGTCTACAACGCGAAGAAGCGCACGATCGACTTCGCGTAAGCGCGAGGCGTCTTCGTCAGGGTCGCGGCGGCTCCGGTGACGGAGCCGCCGCCTGCTTGGGGTCGTTTGCGGGAGCTGGTGCTGTGGGCAATTCGCTTCGGAACGCCGTGAAGGCCTCGCGCAATGCCGGGTCGCGCGCGGTGCGGATCCCGAAGTCGGCGATCGCGGCGGCCTCGGTGAACTGGCCGGATCGGCGCTTCAGTTGGGCAACCTCCAGGAGCCAGGCGCTGCGGGTCGGGAAGAGTCGCACGCCTTCGTCGAGCACCGCCAACTGAGCCGGGGGCGGAAGTGCGGCGGCGTGTGACCACGCCGCGGTGAGGATCTCGTACCACTCAAACTGGGCTGGCGGCTGCCGGCGCGCGGTGGCCAGCGGTTGTAGGATGGGGGCGAGATCCGTCTCCGTTAGGATTGCCCCGGTGCCGCCGCCCTTCGCGAGGGCGTCCGCGAGTCGGAGGCGGGCGAGTTGCAGGTAGGCGCGGGGACGGACCACGTTGGCGCGCGCGGCCGCCTCGAGCAGTCGCAGGCCGCGCTCACGCCGGCCGGAGGCGACCTCTTCGAGGCCGAACGCGGCGAGGAGCGCCGGATCGCGTTCGCCCCGCAGGTAGGCGGCGAGCAACGCGATGCGCGCTGCCTCATTCTGTCCGCAGAGCCGGAGGGCGTCACTCTTGATCCGTCCGATCTCGCCCTGCGTCGCCGCGCGAAACACGGGCTCGGGCGGTTCCTCTCGTCGCTCGCCTTTCTTGAGCCGGAATTGCACGGCCTTCACCCGGGTTAAGTCGACGTGGGCGCGGATGGCCTGGCGCATCTCGTCGTAGCCGCGACCGAAGCAGCTCCGGAATAACGTCTCGCTCGGTGGCTCCGCAGCGAGTCGACGGACAAAGGTGAGCAGGCCTTTCTGCAGCGCGGTGTCACCGCTGTAGAGGCAGAGGTGCACGAAGGCGTAGGCCTGCTTGGCCCAGACACCACCCAGGGGCCGCCGGGCCGCGGGATCGTCTGGCGTGACGGCGAAAAGCTCCTCCATCGACAGGAGGGCGCGACGCTGCAGCGCGGCGTTGAAGTCGCGGTCCTCCACCATCCCGGGCCGGAGGGAGCGGGTGTTGGGGTCCTCGACCCGACCCACGGTGATGGTCGTGGACGAAAACTCCATGCGCATGAAGATCTGCGCGAGGCCCTCCTCGAACCAGATCGGCGCGCGCGGCTGGGCGCGGGAAAGCACGAGTCGCAGGTACTCGCGGTACAGTTGCTCGTACGGAGAAACCGCGAAATCCGGTAACCCGCTCAGGACCCCGGCCTCGACCTCCTCTCCTTCAGGCGCGGGTGGTTCCGGCCCGGCGAGCGCGTCGACCGAGAGGAGGCCGAGGGACGTGGTCTCCAAATCGAGGACGATCGCAGACACGTCGCCATCGCTGCCACTCCGGCTGATGAAGCCGGTGGCGTCCGGATTCGCCGCTTCGGGCGCGAAGGCGGCGAACGCGCGATCGCGTCCGCACAGGACGAGCAACGTCGGTAGACTCGCGCGCACCTCCGCCGGTGGCCAGACCGTGACGAGGGCCTGATGAAAACGCTGGAAATCCCGCACGATGCGCCGCGTCGCCCCGTCGGACGCATTACTGAGGATTTCGAAGCCGGGAATGTTCGCATGTTGCCAGGTCTCCCGTTCCGGCAGGACGGGTCGCTCCTCCACGGTGATCGTCGGCAGATCGATCACCTCCGACGGGCTTTCGGCGATCGCGGCAGCGGGCAACAGGCTGGCGACCATGATCGCGGGGAACAGCGGCCAGCGGAGGAGACGCTGGAGGAGAGCGGGGGGCGAGCTCACGGCGCGAAGCGTGCCGCCACTTGGCCGAGGAATCGAGCCGCAAGACGACGTCCCCCGATCGGCCTCCCGTGGACGGCGCGAACGGCTGCGCAGCGGCCCCATCCGGGTGGCTGTGGCGCTTTGCGGAAGGCGGTTGTGCACGCTTGCATTGGCGGAGCGATTCCATCTTTTGAGACCATGTTTCCTCAGGGCCTTCTCCCCCGGCTCCCGCGTCTCCTCGCGCCGGCTTTGTGCGTCTTTCTGCCCGCTGCTCCGGCCCTGTCGGCCCCCGCCGATCCGCGCGGCGACCGTCCTTCGGCCCTGGCCCTGTCACCCCAGGAGCAACGCGCCCTGTTCCACGTGCCGCCGGGATTCGAGGTGCAGCTGGTGGCGGCCGAGCCCGACATCCAGAAGCCGCTCAATTTGAATTTCGACTCTGCGGGCCGGCTTTGGGTGACCGGCACCGAGATGTACCCGTGGCCCGGTCGCACCGATGCGGTGGGCCAGGAAATCGCGATCTTCGATCGCGAGTGGAACGATAACGGCCTCGCCTTCCGCGCCACCTCGGCTCCGCCGGCTCCGGAGGTGATCGCCCGCGATAGCGTGCGGGTGCTGTCGGATTTCGGCCCGGATGGCCGGGCGCGCAAGATCGAAGTCTTTGCGGACGGCCTGAATATTCCGATCGGCGTGCAACCCCTGCCGCGACGTCCCGGTGCCAAAGGCGACACCGTGATCGTGCACTCGATTCCCGCGATCTGGCGACTGGAGGACATAGACGGTGACGGTCGGGCGGACCGCCGGGAGCGGCTCTTCGGCGACTTTGGCTTCAAGGATACGCACGGCATGGCATCGAGCTTCACGTACTGGGCGGACGGCTGGATCTATGGGACGCACGGCTTCGCCAACCGCAGTGAAATCCGCGATGGTTCTGGCCAAGTGACGCTGCTGGAGAGCGGGAACACGTATCGGTTCCGGCCCGATGGCTCGCGGTTCGAGGTGTGGACGCGCGGGCAGACCAATCCCTTCGGCCTCGCATTCGACGAGCGGGGCGATGTTTACACGGCCGATTCGCATTCGAAGCCGGTGTACCTCCTCGTGGCCGGCGGTTTCTACGAAGGCATCGCCAAGCAGCATGATGGCCTCGGCTTCGCGCCCGCGATCACGCAGGACAATCATGGCTCGACCTCCATCGCGGGCATTGCGGCCTATGCGGCGGACACCTACCCCGCGGAGTTTCGGGGCAATCTCTTCAACGGCAACCCGGTCACCCGGCGCGTCAATCGGGCGCGGCTGGACTGGACGGGCTCCACGCCGAAGGCCGTGCGGGTGGAAGATTTTCTGACCAGTGACGATCCGCAGTTCCGTCCAGTCCAAGTGAAGCTTGGTCCGGACGGCGCCCTCTGGATCGCGGATTTCTACAATCCCATCATCGGCCACTACGAAGTTCCCCTCACGCACCCCGCGCGGGATCGCAGCCGTGGACGTATCTGGCGGGTGGTCTGGCGTGGCTTGGATGGGAAGGCGGAGGTCCCGGCGCTCCCGCGTCTCGCGGATGCGAACGTGGAGACCCTCATGCAGGCCGTGCGCGCGCCGAATCTCGTGTTGCGCGTCCTCGCGGCGAATGAGCTCGCGGACCGTTTTGGGGGTACGGTGGCGCAGGCGGCGTTGGCCCAAGGTTCGGCGGCGGGTGGCAGTGAAGCGCTGCCGGCGACTTTGGCGCTGGCCCGCGTTGCGCCAGAGCGCCCGATCGAGCTGCCGGCGGACGTGTCGGACGTGGTCTCGAGCCTGCGCACCCTGCGGGTCTTGGCGGAGCGCGGTGGGCTGGGTGCGCGTGAGCGCGCGTGGGTGGTGCGGGTGGCGAGTGAGGCCCCGATCGGCCACGCGACCCGGGCGATGGCAGACCTCTTTGTCAGGCGGCCGGAAGCGTGGCAGGCGGAGCTCATTCTCCGCGTGCAGCCGCGAGTACCGGCTGCCGATACGGAACTCGTCTACGCGTTGCGCCTCGCTCTCAAAGCTCAGCTTGCGCGGGCGTCTGAGGCGGATCTGGCGGCGTGGCGCGCGCTGACGGCGGGTGCCGACGCGCAGCTTGCCGACGTGGCAGTGGCGGTGCCGTCTCCCGTCTCGGCCGCATTTCTCCTCGGTCACCTCGAAAGGACGGCGTTTGCGGGCGAGCGAGCCGGCGAATTTGCCCGCCATGCCGTCCGCTACCTGCCTCCGGAACGTCTCGAAGCCGCGGTCAGTGCGATGATGCGCTCGCTTGAAACGGCACCCTTGGCGCAGCGCCTTGCCCTCGCTGAGGGACTGTCATCGACCCTCGTCCAGAATCGTCGACCGCTTCCGGACCCGGTGCGCCGGTGGATGGTGACAACGCTCCTCGAGATCGTGTCCGGCACCGATGTTCCGCTGGCTCGCCGTGCGGCGGAGGCACTTCGTGAGCCCTCCTTGCCCGAGAAGGTCGTTCCCCTGACCGCGATCGCGGAGCGGATCGAACTCGACTACGGCGTGCGGCTCGCCGCTGCGCGCGGCCTGCCGGCGGCGGATCCGGCGGTGCTCGGGATGCTGGGTCGGGTGGCTCGACGGCCCGACGAGGCGGTGCGGATGCGACGCATTGCCGTGATCCAACTTGGTACCATCCCGACGGTCGCAGCGGCGCGGGAACATCTGGTGGCCGCCCTTCCCGGAGCGCCAGCTGACCTTAGTCTGACCATTGCGACGGAGCTGGCGCGTAGCCAAGAAGGTGCCGCGTTGCTGATGAACGCCGTCGATGCCGGCAAGGCTCCCGCCTCTCTCCTGCGGCATCGCAACTTGGAAACCGCCCTGGCCTCACTCGACTCTTCGGTGCGAGCCCGCGCGGGTCGTCTGACGGCGGCACTGCCTCCGGAGGATGCACGCCTTGATGCGGTGATCGCGGAGCGCAACGGCAGCTTCGCTGCCGCGGTGACCGATCCGCATCGCGGGGCCGCCGTCTTTGCCCAGAACTGCGCTGCCTGCCACCGCATCGGTGGGAACGGAGGCAACATCGGACCGAATCTCGACGGCATCGGAGTCCGCGGCGCGTCCCGCCTGATCGAGGACATCCTCGATCCCAGCCGCAACGTCGACCCCGCGTTCCGTCTCGCCAGTCTTACGCTGCGCACCGGCGATACCGTGGGTGGCATGGACCTGCGCGACGACGGAGCCGACTATCGTCTGGTCGATCCGGCGACCGGAGAAGAACGCCGCTTTGCCAAGTCCGAAGTCACGGCCCAAGCCGTTCTCGCGTCCTCGGCGATGCCCGCCGCCTACGAGTCGGCGCTGTCGGAGCAGGAGTTTCACGATCTCCTAGCCTACCTCATGCGTCCGTCTGCCTGAGGAGGGCAGCGGGGCGGTTTCGTATATCGCTCGGTCCTGGCTCAGGCTTAGCCCTGCTGGAGGCTAAGCCAGAGCAGGCGCGCGAGCACGGCGGCCACCATCGTGATGAAGATGGGGCGGACGAAACGTGCGCCGCGAGTCATCACGAGACGCGAACCGACCCGGGCACCGAGGATCTGACCGGCGCCCATGGCCAAGCCGAGCGTGAGGTGCACCTTGCCGAGGATGAGGAAAAGCAGGAGCGCCGCGAGGTTGCTGGCGGCGTTCATCACCTTCGTGATCCCGGTCGCCGCGACGAAGTCCCGGCCCAGCACGACGATCAGTGCCAGAGTCCAAAACGAACCCACGGCCGGCCCGAAGATTCCGTCGTAAAATCCCAATCCGAGCCCGAAGATCGGAAAGAAGGTTCGGGTGGAGAGGCGGGCCTGAGTTTGCTGATCGCCCAAACGCGGCCGCAGGACGGTATAGAGGAGGATGCCAGCCAACAGCCATGGCACGACGGTCTCCAGCAGGTCTGGCCGGACCCATTGCAGGGTGGCGGCGCCGAGGAGGGAGCCGATGAAGGTCAGGATTGCTCCGGGAAGACAGGCACGAAATGACACCACGCCGCTACGCACGTAGCTCCATGCGGCGGTCACGCTGCCGAAGCTGGCTTGGAGCTTATTAGTCGCGATCGCCTCCGTGGGTGGCAGGCCGAGGCTGAGCAGCACGGGCAGCGTGAGGACGCCACCGCCCCCTGCGACGCTGTCGATCACACCCGCCGCGAACCCGGTGAGAAACAGCAGAGGATAGGCCCAAAGCGGGAAAGTCATGGTACGGGGTCGGGGAGGAGCTGCCAGATCTGCCAGCGTTCGGCGCCGCCGTAAATGGGAAGCGACTGACCTGCGGAAACGGGACGATCCACGTGGAGGCGGAAGTGGCTCCCGAAGAGGCGGTGGGCGGTCTCCGGCGAAAGCGGATGCGGTGGGGGTTCCGGATCTGTACCGTAAAAGAAGACTCCGGCGAGCCAGCCCCCGGGCCGCAGCAGGGAGGTCATCCGCGCTGCATAGTGCGGCCAGCGCTCCGGCGGCAGCGAACACAGGAAGGTCCGCTCGTAGACGAGATCGAACGGCCCCGACAGCTCACTCGTGAAGAAGTCCGCCTGCTGCACACGATCACCGAGGGGGCCCAAGATGCGTTGCGCCCGGGCCACTGCGGCGGGCGCGAAATCGATCGCGCACACCTCCCAGCCCGCCGCAACGAAGCTCCGAACCTCATAGCCGGAGCCGCAGCCGGGAATCAGCACCCGGCCCGCGGGACGGAACTCCGAGACCAAGGCGCTGGCGAGTTCGACCGGCTCCGCACCGAGATCCCATGGGAGACGCTCGGCGCGGTAACGCTCCTCCCAGAAGTCCGGATGATCACTCTCCTTACGGTTTTTCACACGCGGGGTGGGCGCGGGCGCCAAGCTCACGCCTCGTCCCAGGGATCGAAGAGTACCTTGATGGCCTCTTTTCGGCGGAGCAGATCCACCGCCTCGGCATAGCGGCGGAACGGCAGGCGGTGCGTGATGAGCGCCGAAAGGTCCAGCGCGCCGGATTTGATGAAGGCGAGGGCGGACTCCGCCGCGGCGCGGTTGTGGTCAGCGTACCCGACGAGCGCGAGACCTGGGCCGAAGAGATGTCGCGTGCCAAAGCGGACCTCCTCGCGCAGCACGCCGAAGAGCGTCACGCAGCGTCGCGTCCGGTCCATCAGAAATTCAATCGACGCCGGCACGCCGGTCAGATCGATGGCATCATCCAGCGCGTGGTGGTCGTCACGGCTTGCTGGCCACGTCGACGGGTCCGGTGCCGCCGCGCGGTGTGCCCCGAGGCGCAGCGCGAGCTCGCGTCGGCTGGAAACCGGATCGATGCCGATCACCTCCCGGGCACCGTGAGCCCGGGCAAGTTGCACCGCGACGAGTCCGGCCGGGCCGAGGCCAGCGAGACCGATGCGTCGGCCGGCGATCCCGCCCTGGGCTGCCAGGGTCTGGAACGAAACCTCGACGCACATCGCGAGCTCAAGGGAGGCTAGGCGGTCCAACGGTAAGTCTGCCGGAACCTCCAGAAGGTCCTCTTCGCGGAGCACATTGTACTGCGCGTAGCACCCTTGCGGGCGACGTCCCGTGTCCCGCCACACCGCGACCCGGCATCCGGGACGAAGGCGATGGACGTCTGGACCGAGGGCGACGACTTCGCCGGTGGCTTCGTGGCCGGGTTGGCCGGGCAGGTACGGGTACCGCAGGTCCATCCCGGGGAACATGGGCTGCCCGGCGAACAGGTGCAGATCCCAGTGCGGGCAGGTGGCGACGGCGAGAATGCGGACTAGGACCTCGCCGGCGCCGGGGCGCGGTACCGGTGCCTCGCGCCAGACGGCGCGTCCGGGCGCCTCCAAATGGAGGAGCTTCATCGAATGGGGGAGTGTCATGGCGTGCAGGTCCGACCTCTCCCCCTCGCACCCCCCGGTTAGGGGGGCGAGGACCGACCGTTTGGATGACGAAGCGGAGGCGGATTACTCCGCGGGAGGCCTGACAAGAAGAACGGGCCGAACGGAGGAGGCGAGCACAGCCTGCGCCGTTGATCCCATCAGCACCTTCGCGACCCCGGAGCGGCCGTGCGTGCCAAGGCAGACCAGATCTGCTCCGAAGCGCTCCGCCTCCTGACGCAGTTCGCGGGCCGCATCGTCTGCCGTCAGTACGGTCACCTCGGTTTCTACGCCACGCTCCTTTGCCTCGGCCGGGATGAGGGTCGCGAGACGCCGCTGGCAGGACTCGACGTAAGCGCGGTGTTGAGCGGCCTGCCGCGCCGTGGGCTTAGCCGGAGCCTGCTGCGAATCGCTCGTGGCGCCCGGTGGAATGACATGGACGAGACGCAGGACTCCTCCCTGCGGCAGAAGGGCGTAGGCGTGGGCGACCGCGCGATCCCCGATCGCGGAGAAGTCGGTCGCGGTCAGGACCCGCCAGACCCACGGGACGGTGCCGTCACCATGACGCGCGGCGGGAGGCGTTGGCACCACGGCCACACTGGCGGTCGCTCGTTCCAAGAGTCCGCGCGAGATCGAGTGATGCCAGAGGCGCTGGAGACCGTGGCTTTGGTGTGAGCCGACCACGATAAGATCGGCTCCCTCCTCGGCGGCCATATCGGCGAGTCGTACGTCGGCGCGTCCCCAATTGGGTTCGACCCGTACCTTAAAGTCATCGGTGCCGAGCAGTTCGTTGGCCCGTGCTTTGAGGTCGCGCACGAGCACGCGTTGAACCTCCGCGGGGTTGCCCTCGAGGGGCATCGGCGCCGCGCCGCCGACGCGTGCCCGCTCTTGCGGCGGCCAGTTCACGTGGGCGAGCACCAGTTCGCAGGCGCGGGTTGGGAGCAAGTCTGAGCGGACCCAGCGCAGCGCAGCATCGGAGGTTTCGGTGAAGTTGAACGCGATGAAAACGCGCAGCGACCGCTCGCCGCGCAGCCATGCATTGAACGGCTCGGATTTCCGGACCACCAGGGTCGGAACCGTGGCATGTTCGGCGGTCCGCTCGGCGACGCTGCCGAGGAACCAACGGGCGGGACCGCGCTCACCGAGCGAGGATACCACGACGAGCCGGGTGCTCCCGACTGCGGTGCGGCCGGCGAGGGCGTCGCTGGGTTCGCCTTCGATGAGGCGGGTCAGGATGCCGGCGGAAGAGGACTTGCGGAGTCGCGCGGCTTCGCGGCTGAGCGCGGAGCGAGCGGCGGCTGAGTCCGGTGTCACGGTGGCGTGGGCCAGCGTGAGAGGTTGTTCCCATGCGTGGGCGAGTTGCGCGCCGACATCGGCGGCCGCGCGGGCGTTTTCACTGAAGTCGGTGCCGCAGAGCACGCCGGTGATGGGAGCGGGCCGGCGCGGCGATTTACGGGCTTTGGATGAGGTCTTCATCGGAACATCTCTCCTGAGTTGAGGGTTTCGATCGACCATGCTCGGGCCGGCGCGTGTTTAAAAAGCCGTCGGTTCAAGCCCAGTAGATCGTGTTGTCCTGACACGATCATCCTACCCCGGTTGTATCCACCGGGCAAGACGCATTGGCCGGAGTGTTCCGTGGGCGCTGGGGCGGAACGACTCCCGGGATTCGGCGCGCCGCGGCGCCTACGGGGCGATCGGACGGAGCGCAGCGCGATCCTCAGTCAGGGTACCTGCCGGCGGTGCCGGAAGTGTTACCCGTCCCGTGGCGGCCCACTCGGTGCCTCGCTGCAGGGTGATCTGGAAACTGAGTCCATTGATCGCGTCCGCCGCGTGTCCGAGGGTCGTGTGGAATACGCGCCCCTTGCCGAACGGAATCACCATGAGCATCGGCTCCTGTTCCTTGGTTTCGGGTGAATAAGCGGAGGCGAGAACGGTCACATTTTCCGCCGGCCCGCGGAGACCGTGATAGAGTTCATCCTTCGCGTTGCGCCAGCGCGCTGGCAGGCCGGCGACGATGGGGTGATCGGGTTGGCGCGATTCGATCACGAATTCGTGTTGCGGACCATGGCCGCCGCCCGGCCCGGCGGTGGAGGTGTCGCGGAACCAGCCGTTGGCGCGGAGACGCAGGTAGGGCCCGGACTTTTCGGTGCGACCGCCCCAGCCACCGAGACCGATCATCGCGTTGTACTCGGGCCAGTTCGGGAACGCGTTGTTGGCGGCGTGGTACGAGACGAAGCCGCCGCCCTCGCGCACGTAAGTGACAAAGGCCGTGCGCACTTCTTCCGGCCAGTCTTCGCCGTTGTAATTGGAAAGCACGACATCGTAACGGGCGAACGCGGGGCGCCAGGCGGCCCAGAGCGCAGGCGCTTTGGTGTCGTGGATCTTGGCGTCGGCTTCGGCTTGACGGACCGCCGCTTCGTGGGCGGCGAGTTGTTCGGGGGTAGGGTTACGCGGCGCGCGCGGCGGGGCAGGGCGCGCGGGAGGCGTGGTGGAGATATCGACCGTGAAGCGGCCCGTGTCAGTGAGGATGCGCGCCAGCAGTGGCGTGTTGACCCGCCACGCGTGGTTGTTTTGGCCATCGATGATCAGGACGCGGATCTTGGCGGGTTCGGCGGCGGCGCCATGGAGGCCCGGCGAAAAGAGTGTGGCGAACGGCAGACCGGCGAGAACCGCCACCATGAAGCGGAGGGCGAAGCGAGGGGAGCGCATGCCACCAGAGAAACACTCTCGCCGCGTGAGGCCAACCGAAACCGTGTCAGTCGCGTGCGCCCGGCTCAGGCGGCCAGACCCGCGGCGAGCGCGAGGGCGCTGCGGGCGCGGTTCAGAATGTAGAGATGGTATCCGGGGGCACCTGACGCGACCAGATCGCGGATCTGGTCGAGTGCCCAATCGAGCCCAATCATCTCAACGACGTCGGGTTGATCGTCCGTCGCCTCCAGTCGTCGGCGCAGCGTGGTCGGCAATGACGCGCCGCACAGCGCGGTGAAGCGTTGGATTTGCCGGAGCGACAGGACCGGCATGATTCCTGGCACGATGGGGACATTGATCCCGTGCGCCCGGCAGCGCTCGACGAAGCGGAAGTAGACCGCGTTGTCGAAGAAGAGCTGCGTGGTGACGAAGCTTGCGCCCGCGTCTACCTTGGCGCGCAGGGCATCGAGGTCCGCCTCCGCGCTCGCAGCCTCCGGGTGTTTCTCCGGGTAACCGCCGACACCGAGGCAGAAGTCCGGGTGGCGGCGCTTGAGCAAGGCCACCAACTCGCTCGCGTAGCGCAGGCCCCCGGCCGTGGGCTCGAAGTGCGCGACGCCTTTCGGAGGGTCACCCCGCAGGGCCATGATGTTGCGGAAACCCTCGCCGTGAATCCGGTCGGCCAGCGCGTCGAGTTCGTCCGTCCCGTGTCCCACGCACGTGAGGTGAGGCATCACCGTGAAGCCCAGTTCGCGTTTCAGCAGGGCGCTGACCTGCGCGGTGCGCTCCCGGGTACTCCCGCCGGCCCCGTAGGTGACCGAGACGAAATCCGGGGAAATCTTCCGCAGTGCGACGGCCGCCTGCCGCAGATGCTCCACCCCCGCGTCGTCCTTCGGCGGGAAGAATTCCAGCGAACGCAGGGGTCGTCCGGAAGAGAAGAGCTCGGAAATCGACCGATCAATCATGACATATCAACGTATGCGGATTCGTTGATATGATATCAATAAAGAAGTGAAGGGCGCGGAGTGTCCGGGCGGCGGGAGTGCGTGAGAGGGGTTCTACCGCGCTGCTGCCCCTCGTCCGCTAGACCTTGGATAGTCCGTAGGTGCGCAGGAAACCCTTCATGGCATGATCGACGTGTTCGAAGAACGCCTTCTCGGCTTTGGGGCCGTTTCCGAGCGCGAGGACGTCGAGCAATTTCAGATGCATCTCCGCAGTGGCGGTCGGGCTCACGGTCTTCAGGTAGCGGTATTGGTCCCGGCGACCCAGGATTCGAATCTGGCTCATGTCGTACGCCCGGATCAGTCGGGTGTGCCGGGAGGCCTGCACGATGAGCCAGTGGAACTCGAAATCGCATTCGTCGAGGTTGTCCCAAGCGCGCTCATCGACCGCCACCTCGCTCATGCGCTGGCAGATCTCGCGGAGGTCCTGCAGTACCTGCTGCTGGTCCTTCCTCTCCGCGAAGAGCCCCGCTGCGAACGGCTCCAGCACCCGGCGAAGCGAGTAGATTTCCGCCAAGTCCTTCGGAGAGAAATCGACGACGTAGGCGCCGGTGCTCCGACTGCTCAGCACTAACCCTTCTGACTGGAGGCGGATCAGCGCCTCGCGGAGGGGAATCCGGCTGATCATCAGGAGCTCGGCGAGTTCCCGCTCCACCAAGCGCTTCCCCGCCGCAAGTTCACCCCGATAGATCATGTCCTTCAGCCTGACGTACGGGCTGTATTGACCGCGCGCAGGGGAGGGCTTTGGGGTCGCTGGGGATGCGGGGGTATTTTTGGGCATTTGAAGAAAAGGCTTTACACGCGGCTTCGTATACCATTGCGGTGGTATACCAAGTCTGCCTGCTGACAGCTGTGCCCAGAACCGCAAGCGATTTTGCGGGCTCGGTCCAGTGCTTTCCCGACTCCCAACCACCATGCGCGCCCAAATCCCTCCCCTCGTCCGCTTCGTTTCGGTCTTCGCGCTCGTTGCTGCCGCTGCGAGCGCCGGTCTTGGCCAAGTTGTCCCTGACTCAACCGTCCGCACCAACGCGCCCGCCAAGGCCGGCGATGAGGTCGTTGATCTTTCGCCCTTCGTCGTCTCGTCGGCTGAGGATGAAGGTTACTCCAGCCGCCAGACCTCGCTGTCGACGCGATCCGCGAAGGACCTGTTGGAGATTCCCTCCAGCGTGATCGTGATCAATCAGGACCTGCTGAAGGACCTGAACGGCACGCTGCAGAATGCCCTGAACTTTGGTGTCGCGGGCGTGAACAACAACCAGCGTGCGGACGAAGACCGGACGATCCGTGGCTTTCGTGCGAACCAGACCCTGCGGAACGGGTTCACGCTTCGTTCGTACAAGAAGGTCCCGACGTTCGACATTGATCGCGTGGAGGTGATCAAGGGACCGCTGAGCATGATTCTCGCCTCCCAGAATGTCGGCGGTGGTGTGAATACGATCACCCGGGCGCCCAGTTCAGTCCGCCGGACGGACGTCTCGGTGGGAATCGGAGACCACAACACCTACCGTGGCTCGTTGAACACGACCGGACCGCTGCTGAGTCGCAAGGATCTTGAGATCGACTACCGCCTGACCCTCGGTCTGGAGCAGGGAGATTCCGACAAGGCTGCCTACAGCGTCGATCAGAAGTTCGTCGGTGGGTCGTTCCGCGCGAAGATGTCTAACTCGCAGATTCTGACCTTGGACTTCTTCCATTTCGTGGACAACGATTACGTTTACTGGGAAGACTTTCTGGACGGCAGCGACACGGGCAGTGTGATGGGTCGCTCGCAGTCGCTGAAGAAGGCGCGGATTCACCCCAATTCCACGCGGAGCTTTTCGGTCCAGAATCCCAACGATGTTTCGTGGAAGACCGATAGCACCTACATCAACATCCAGTACCTCGGAAAGGTTCTGGCGGGTGATGTCAGGCTGAGTTACTCTTACTTCACCAATCGGGATCGGGAAATGCTCCTGAGCGGGGTGGTGGTGCAGCCCGACAACATCAACCTCAGCCGTCGCTACGTCGATGCGTGGGCGGAGTGGGAGGATTCCAATGTCCAGTTCGACTACCGCCTGGATGTCGACTTGGGCTTTGCAAAGCTGGAGAACATGCTCGGCTTCGACTACCAGAAGGGCTACGCGCGCTACTACCAGACCCTGTTTCCGATGCCGATGCTCGATACCCGGCCAGGGAATGCTGCGGCGACGCGAAACGCTGACCGCGCGTTCCTGAACTCCCTCGGTAAGAATGCATGGGGTCACTACAACGGAGGCGCCTACGCCGATGTGGCGTACGGGCACAACTATTCCGCCTATCTCCAGGAGAATCTGAAACTCCTCAACGACCGCCTGATCCTCATCGCGGGCTTCCGCTACCAGAACGGCGGCAAGAGCTTCCGGGGCGTTTCCACCACGGGGGCTCCGGCGGAGGTGACGGGTGGCGGGCCGCAGCGCTCGTATGACACGTACCGTCACGGAGTCATCTTCCGGGCGACGAAGAACATCTCCCTCTACGCACAGCAGGCCGAGAACGTTTTTCCGCGCTCCGGCGTCCTGCGCCAACCGGGCACGGATGGCCCCACGGATCCCGGCGAACTCTTCAAGGATCAGCAGGGCGTGGTCAAGGAGGCCGGTTTGAAGTTCGACGTCGACTTGACCACGGCGTTCGCGGTCTCGGGCTCGGTCGTTGTGTTTGACCAGTACCTCACCAATGTCCGCACGCTGATCACGGGTCCGCTGACTGGCGCCCCGTATCCGACCGCCTCCGCCAAGGATCAGGTCAAGGGGCTCGAGGTGGACCTGCGCCTGCGCTACAAGTCGGACGGCGGGGTGTCGGACGTGATTGCGACCCTGTACGATGCCGACGGCAGGACGGCGGACAACCGCCTCGTCAACAATCACGTGGAGTTCCGTCCGAGCATTTTTGCCAAGCACACGTTCGTGCAGGGTTCGCTCAAGGGGCTGACCGCCGGAGTCGGCTGGCTCGGAGAAGGCTCGAAGCGGGCGGGCGGCAGCTTCTGGGTAACGCAGAAGGCGACCTATGACCTGCTGGGCCGCTACGCCTTCAACGATAGGGTTTCGGTCCAGCTCAATGTCTACAACCTCACCGACGAGCGAAACATTCAGGGCATCGCTGGCACGGGATTGGTGCAGGTCAGCGAGGGCATGCGGAGCATGCTTTCGGTCGACTATCGGTTCTAGTCTTTGGTTTGGTTCATTGGGTTGATCCGCCAGTCCTCCGGGGCTGGCGGATCATTCCGGCCCCCTGCAGCGGTTCTCCCTGCATCCTGTGATCAACTACTCTGGATCCGCCCTCCGTCGTTTTGTCACTTTTCTCATGACCACGCTTGCCGGGACCGCCACGGTGTCCGCCGGGGAAGTCGCGATCACGGGTGCCACGCATCTCGGAGCCCGGGGCGTTTCGGTGAATGCCGTCGTTCAAACCGGAGGCATGCCGGGCCGCTACTGGGTGGTCTACGGCAGGCACGGCGAGATGAACCAGCGCACGGAAGCCCGCCCCCTTCCTCCCGTTCGGGGCGCGTACCTGAGAGAGTCCTGGGATCGCGACACGGCGGGGTGGAGCGGCGGTCTTTCGGGCCGGGATTTGATCCCGGTTCGCGAAGCACCGGACACCGCTTTCGTCCGCTATCTTGGACCCACCGAGACGGAGAACCGCGCCTTTCCGGGCGAACCCCCGGGCCTGGATGTGAATCACGTCGACGGGATCGGTGGTCTGCACCTGTGTCAGTACATCTACTCCGCGAGGATGGGTGCGAATCCCCTGCAGGCCTCGCGGAGCACGGGCCTCAATCTCGGCGGTGGCCGTCCAGACTTCCGCGATGCCAAGATCAACGTGCGGCTTCGGGGCAACGGCGTTGATCCCAAGGGCGCCGAGCTGACATTCTGGGCCCAGAGCGATCATGATCCCGCGCTGCAGTTATCCCCGCGTTGGGTCCGGGCCAACTGGGCCTACACCGGACGCTACGCCACCCGAGCACTCTTGGATGGCCGGTGGAATGACGTCTCCTACGTCCTTGAAAACGACACGCGGCGCTGGACTTACGGGGGAAACAATCTCTCCCAGCAGCGCTCCGAGCGCTACGCTTACCTGAACCTCAATCAGTCGCTCGAAGACCTAAACGCTAATTTCTTTCACCTGTACGTCTATGTTGACGGACAGCTGCCGCCTGTGGGCACGATCGATTTTGACTCGATCGTCATTCAATACCGCAACCATTCCTTGCTTTTCCCGGCGCACGGAACGCGGCTGATCGAGTCTCCTCCCGGCTCCGCGGGGATGGCCGAGCGGCTCACGGACGGGTGGCGCCATGGTGTGGATCGCGAATGGCACTCGGGGCCGGCGCCGGAGGGGCCGCAATCGTTCGTCTGGCGCTTTCCCGCGCCCGTCCGCCTGAGTGCCCTGCAGGTTCATCAGTCCGTTCGCCATCCATCGCGCGAGGTGGCCGCCTACGTGTCGCCGGATGGCACGCGGTGGGAGCCCTTGGCGCAGCTTTCCCTGCCCCGCGAGTCGCCGGTCAGCGCGAACCACGGGTACGCCCTTGCGGGCGTGGCGGCCGAGGATGTCACCCACTTCAAACTGGAAGTGAAGTCGGGGTATGAGGCGGAACGCTGGGGTCTGGGTGAGATCGAACTTTTCGGCAGCGGAATGCCGCTGGCCTCGGACCCCGGAGGGGCGGGGGTCAACGTGGACCTTGAAGGGCTCGCACCGGGTGAGGAGTACTCCTACCAGTTCGTGGTCGAGACCCCCGCTGGAGAGTTGCGGAGTGCGGTCGGAAGGTGGCGAGTCAGCGCCGAGGATCGGCCGGTCGCCGTCGCTCTTTGGCGACAGGCAGAAGCGTCTGGTGCCCCGCCGAGTCTCTGGGCGCGGGTCGCGCCGATGGGTCATCGGACGCATGCCCGCATCGAGGTACGGCGCACCGGAAACTGGGAGCGCGCCTCGGCTGAGCACTACGCTGGGAACCAAATCACCGAGCGCAACGTGCGGTTCGACCTGAAAGAGAAGTGGGACGCGGGTGCGACCGCGGTCCGGGTTGTCCTGCGATACGGTGCTGCGGCCGAGACCGCGGGCGATCCGCAGGACGTAGCGATGCTGCCCCTTTTGACACCATGAACTCCTTTTACCGCTTTGCCCGGGTCATTCCATTTGCCGTCTTCGGGGTGCTTTCCGGGGTCGGGCCAGCCGCTGCAGCGGGCGGACCCATCGACATCGGCGACCGCCTGGAACTTATGGTTGACCGCCATCTCATCGCGGAAATGAGCGGGGTGGACTTCCGCCTGCACGAGCCGCGCCCGGCGGAGACCTCGATCGTCTTCGACCGTGACTGGGAGGGGAACACGAGTGCCTACGCCAGCCTGATGAAGACCGAGAGCGGCTTCCGGATGTACTACCGGGGTCACAGCCTGCCATCCTACGCTCTCCCGGGCACGCTGCAGCCGGGCGAGCGGATCGTCCCGGAGCATGACGAGACGGTCTGCTTCGTCGAGAGCCGGGACGGCGTGCGGTGGGAGCGTCCGAATCTCGGGCTCTTCGAGTTCAATGGGTCGCGGGAGAACAACATCGTGTGGATGGGACCAGGCGCCCACAATTTTTACCCTTTTCGGGATCGTAACCCGCAGGCACGCCCGGAAGAGGCCTACAAGGCGGTCGCGTCCTTTCGGCCCGCTGGGGGTCCGCCTCCTCCGCCGAGCAACGCTGATGCGAAAACGCAGTACGAGTATTTTCAACGGCCGGACGCCCAGCCTGCGCTCTACTTCTTCACGTCGCCCGATGGCGTGCGTTGGAAGCTAGCAGATTCGGAACCCATCATCCGCGATGGGGCCTTCGACTCGCTGAACGTGGCGTTCTGGGATGAACTGAGGAAGGAGTACGTAGCACTGTACCGGGACTTCCAGAACGGCGTCCGTAGCTTCAAGTTCGCGCGCTCGTCCGACTTTCGGACCTGGACCAAGGGTCAATGGGCCGATTTTGGAACGGCTCCGCAGTTTCACCTCTACACGATCGCCGCCGCTCCCTACGAGCGTGCGCCGCACCTCTACGTCGGGATACCGCGGCGCTACCTCCCTTGGAGAACCTACTTTCGAGAGATGGATCGCGAGACCCCCGGTGTCTCCGATGCGCTCTTCATGAGCAGTCGCGACGGAGTTGCATGGACGCTCTTTCCCGAGGCATTCATCAATCCAGGATCTAATCCCCGCAACTGGAGCCATCGCGCTAACACTCCATTGCCGGGCTTTGTCCAGACCTCCGAGTCCGAGCTCTCGCTGTTCATCGAGCGCGACTACACGTTCGCGAGCAATCGAGTCGAGCGCATGGTCCTTCGAACAGATGGTTTCGTCTCGCTTCGCGCTGGCTACCCCGGGGGCGAGTGGATCTCCAAGCCGCTTATCTTCCGTGGATCCGAACTCTTTCTGAACTATTCAACCTCAGCCAACGGCAGCATCCGGATTGAGATTCAGGACGCAGCGAGCGGGCAGCCGATCCCTGGGTTTGTTCTCGAGGATTCACCGCTTGTTTTCGGGGATCACATTTCCCGATCGGTTGACTGGGGTTATCAGAAAGGCATGACCGACCGGTCGCCGTTGCGCGCGCTTCAGGGGCGGGCGGTGCGCCTGCGCTTTGTGATGAAGGAAGCGGACCTCTACTCCCTTCAGTTTCGCTGACGGGGCTCCATCTGCTTTTTCCCAGTGTTCTTCGCTTCCCAACTCGACCAACGAGATCACGTCCTCGCGGAGCGTCTGGAGGATTTCCTCCCGCGGCGCGTGTTCGACATCCATGCGCACCTGCACGACTCGCGATTCTTTCCGGCAGATGCGTGGTCACCCCTAGCGCGGATTTCGCCCCTGGGGTGTGAGCAGCATCGTTCTTCGCTGCACCGACTGATCCCCTCGCTCGAAATCGCTGGCCTCCACTTCCCGCTGCCGCATGCGGGCGCCGATCGCCTCGGCGTGAACGCATGGCTAGCGGACGAAGTTTCAGCGCGCGGCGCCTCCGCGAGTCGGTCGCTCATTCTTGCGGCGCCCGCGGATGGCCCCGAGAGTTTGGCGCGCCAGTTGGTGTTGCCGGGGGTCTGTGGCTTCAAGGTGTATCACTGTTACGCGCCACGTCGGCCCACGACCGAATCGGAGATCGAGGAGTACGCACCGGATTGGATGTGGGAGCTCCTTGATGGCGTCGGAGGCATCTTGATGCTGCATGTGGTCAGAGACGCCGCGATGGCGGACGAAGCCAATCAGCGTTCCCTGCGTCGGCTTTGTCGCCGCTATCCGCGAGTACAAGTGGTGCTCGCCCACGTGGCGCGCAGCTTCAACTACCATCACGCCCGAGCGGGCCTGCGTGCCGTGGCGGGGCTAGACAACGTTGTGGTGGATACGTCCGTCATTTGCGATGAGCCCGCGTTTTCGGAGGCGATTGAAATCCTCGGCGTCCATCGGGTCCTGTGGGGTTCGGATTTTCCCGTTAGTGAATTCCGTGGTCGCTGCGTCACGGTCGGAGACGGATTCCACTGGCTCTATGCGCGCGAAGCCGAAGGAGTGCCCGGTGAAGGCTTTGAGGCGCGGGCTTCGTTGATCGGGCTCGAATCGCTCGTTGCTCTTAGGGGGGCCTGTGAGCGGGCAGCGCTGACCGCGCCGGATTTGGATCTCGTGTTCGATGGGAACGCTCGCCGCCTGCTGCGTGCCTTTCTCCCCGCGTCGGAGTTACCGGCTCCGGTCCAGGTCCCAGCTCGGTGGCGCAAAGCCAAGGATGTCATTTCCGGAGGTACCGGCCTGATGTCCAAGCGAGCCGAGCAGTTCGACCCGGAGCATTGGCCTACGTTCTTCTCTCGTTGCGAAGGGTGCGAGGTTTGGGATCTGGAGCATCGTCGTTTCCTAGATTTTGCCGGTGGAGTGGGGGCTGTATTGCTCGGTTATGCCGATCCGCACGTCAATGAGGCGGTGCAACGACGCGTGGCGCGGGGTAATTACTGCACACTGGTTAATCCGGACGAATACGAGTTGGCGGAGCGACTACTCGCTTTGCATCCGTGGGCTGGCAAGGTCCGCTATGCTCGCGGAGGAGGGGACGCCATGGGTGTCGCGGTCAGAATTGCCCGCGCTGAGACTGGGCGTAGTGGCATCGCCTTTTGCGGCTATCACGGGTGGCAGGACTGGTACCTCGCGGCGAACTTAGGTCGAACCCATGCGCTCGACGGACACTTGCTGCCAGGGCTGGAGCCCCGCGGCGTTCCCCGCGAGCTTGCCGGGACATCGGTGCCGTTTCGGTACAATGACCTTCAGTCGTTTGATCAAGCGCTCAGCCAGTTGGACGGAAATTTGGCCGCGGTGGTGATGGAGCCGATGCGTTCTCAGTGGCCGCACGAAGGCTTCCTCGAGACCGTCGCACAGCGCTGCCGCGCGGCCGGCGGGGTCCTGATCATTGATGAGGTGACGAGTGGGCTCCGTTACGGGTTCCCGGGAGCCTCCGCGCGTCTCGGCCTTTATCCAGACTTAGCGGTATACGCGAAGGCGATGAGTAATGGCTTTCCTTTCGGCGTGGTGGTGGGACGCAAGGGAGTGATGGAATCGGCCGAAGCGAGCTTCATTTCATCGAGCTATTGGACGGATGGAGTCGGTACGTCCGCTGCTCTGGCCGTGCTGCGTCGAATGGAGCGCGAGCGGATCTTTGACGAAATGTGGTCGCGCGGTCTCAAGCTGAGGGCAGCACTCGAGCAAATCGCGGCGTGCTACCCTTTGTGCCGCGTGGCCGTGTCCAGCATGCCGACGACGCCGACCCTCGTCTTCGATCTTGGCGCGGCCACGGTCGGCGTCCAGCAACGCTACGTCCGCGAAATGCTCCAGCGCGGAGTTCTCGCGGCCTCCTTTACCTATCTCATGCTGGCGCACTCCGAAGACGCGCGAGCGCGTTTTCTTGCTGCTTGCGATGAGTCCCTCGCAGCGGTTTCCCTGGCGATTTCCCAAGAAGGACTGAGCGGCATGACCAGCGCCGGTACGGCACGCCGCGGCTTCGCCCGCCTTGCCTAGGCGACGCGCCCTGCTGCGCGCTCAGCTTAGTTCGGTCCTGGAGCGGGCGCGGCCGGTGCGGTCGGCGCTGGCTCAAAAAGGTCAGCGCGGCTTTGCGGAAGCGTTGTGAACGTGCTCTCGAACACCTGAAAGCTGCGCTTGGCCATGAGTTGGTTGACGGGTGCAGCGGCGTCGGACGCAGCGACGAAGGCGTAGACTGGGCCGGCGGGGATCGTCTCGGTGGCGTTCTCGACGACGGCGGCTGGACCGGCGGATTCGCCCGGCTTGGGTGCCGGCGCGGAAGCGGTGGTGGCGCCGCTGGAGGGTGCGACCTTGGCGAGGTCGGCAACGGAGCCGAGGGCGGTCGGGCCGGTGCCGCCGGCCTTGCCGGCCTCGGGAGCCTTCACGATCTTCTGCTCGGGCTTACGGCCGATGGCGACGCGGTAGCTGCGGCCGTCGAAGGTTTTTACGGCGAGGGTGCGCGCGTTGGCTTTGGCCGCGACAGCGTTGGGCTCCGCGAGATCCGACGTGTCCGAGAAGCGCAGCGTGCCGATCGTGCTGAGCAGGGAGTCGATCTTGGCGCGACTGAGCTGCTGCCCGGCGGGGGCGTCGGCGGCGGTGAACGGATCTTCCTTCTTGGTGCGGGAGGCGACCAGCGGCGCCCCTTCAGCGAACGAGAGCTCCACGCCCGCGATGTCGTCGGTCTTGAGGGAGAGGAGGGAGGCATCGGCCCAGTTCTTCGGCTCCATGTCGAGGAATACGCTCAGCCGGGTCAGGTAGGCCTTCGTCTCGGCATCGTAGCGGACGAGGCGCCCGCCGCCCTCGGCGTTCTTGCCGAGGTCCAAGCTCCAGACCGCCTTGCCCGATGCGTCGCTCAGCGTGATGCGGGCATCGCCGAGATTGAAACCCTGCAAACGCTCGGGGTTCTGCGAGACGAGACGCTCCACCTTCGCTCCGACCAAGTCGCCGACGAGCCGGGATAGCTTCGTGAAGTCGGCCGGGAAGCCATGGTACTCCTGCACGGTCCATCCCCCGGCGGGCAACTTGTTGAGCGTCACGGTGCGGCCGTTTTCCGTGAGCGTAAGGGCGGAGGCCTGATCGAGGCTGGCGGCGGTGAGCAGCGTCTGACCGATGCGCGGGTCAAGGCCGGTGGGCTTGGCGGGACGGCCGACGAAGTACACGGCGGCGGAAAGCACAGCGAGCAGAGCGACGACGGCGAGGAGCGGTTTCAGTTTCATGCCGAAGAGGGGGAAAGGTTACGGATGACCGGAAGGAAGGCGGGGACCAGTCGAGATGCAGCGATGGGAAGAGGCGCGGAGGCCGGACGGATTCGGATGCCGGGGAGACCTGAGAGGACGAAGAGGCGGTGAGGCGACCGAGAGAGGGCCGTGCGGAGGAAGAGCGGGCAGTCGGAGAAAAGGCGGAGGTGACGCGGCGGGAAGGTGAGACGTCGCGCTCAGCGACGGCGGCGGCGATGGACCACGAAGCCAACCGCGCCGACGAGGAGGACGGGGGCCAGCAGGTTGCCGACCAGCAGACCGTTTTCGAGACGTTCGATATCCTCGCGCAGGGCCTTGCGGATTTCGCGGCGCTCGCCGCGCATGACCGCCTGTTGCGCCTGGAAGTCCTCGATCGCCTTCTGCATTTCCGGGGTGGCGACGAGACGGTTACCCTCGTTGCGTTTGCCCTGAAGCTCGGTCAGCTTCTGCTGCACGTCATTGATCCGTGCTTCGAGCGCGGTGAGCTGCTCCTGATAGCGTCGCTGCGCGTCGACTTCCATGCGGCGGACGACGGTGAACGGCCGCATCGAACTGCCCTTGCCGCGGATCGAGATCAGATCCTGGGAGCCTCCGAGGAATTCGAGGCTGTTGCTGGCGAACGCGAGGTTGTCATTGAGCGGCTCGGCGGCTTGGACCCCGAGGAAGTTGAAGCGCCGGACGCTGTAATCGTCGAAGAGCCAGTCGGTATCAGCGACCACCAGCAGCGTGGAAGTGCCCGACGATTCCCGTAGCGCGGGCGAGGTGGGCGGCGTGGCAGGAGCGGGTGCCTGGCTCGCGTCTGCGCCCGGTGTGGGAGCGTCGCTCGGGGCTCCGTTGGGGAAGGCGGAAGTGAACTTACCGGTGATGATGGCGGCGAGTGTCTTGCGGCCGGACGGCACCAATTGGCGGGAGACCTCCTCGGGCTGGGCGAACTGGAGCGAGAAGGCGGGCACGTCGCCGCCGGACGCGGACGTCTCGATGAGGGGCGTGACGGTGCGTCCGCCGGCCTCGATGGCGAGACTGCCGCTCTCGACGAAGAGCGTGGACTTCAGCTGGGCGACCGGCATCGCCTGACGGTTGAGGGATTCCTGGGCCAAGGTGAGCCAGACCGGGTAGCGCACGATGCCGGCGTTGGTTTGGACCTGAGTCGCGTTGGCGAGGTCACCGGCGACGTTCTGTGGATTGTAGGTGATCCCGTAGCCTTTGAGCAGCGTGGGCAGATCGCTGGACACGTTGGGCTGTGCCCCGCCGAACATCGCGGCTTGGCCGCCTTGCCGCTTGAAGTGCTGGGACGACGGATCGATGGCGAGAAAGACCGGCTTGCCGCTGAGCAGGAACTGGTCGATCGCGAACTGCAGCGTGTTGGAAAGCCCCTGAGGGTGGATCACCGCGAGGACATCGAGGTCGCCCGGCAGTGCGGTGGCGTTGGCCTCGATGGGTACCAACTCAAACGTGCGGCCCCATTCGTCCGCGACCATTTGGCCGGTCGGACGCTGACGTTGCTGCATCATCATCATCATGTCCATGGCTGGAGCTTGGAGCGGCAGGCTGGTGATGAGGCCGAGCTTCTTGCGGGTGACGGTCTGCACGCTCGTGATCAACTGCGACAGATCGTACTCGAGGAACGATTCGCGCTGCGGGTTGAACGACGTGATCGTCTTCTGCTGGTCGGCCTGCGTGGCAACGAGGCCGAAATGGACCGTTTCGCCCGTGGGCAACTGCTGCGGCTGCAGCCCGGCGGCGGTGGCTTTTTCCTCCTCCGGCGTGTCGGGCCGCGGATCGATCACGTTCAGCTGCAGCTTGCCCCCGGAAGCGCGGACGTACTGCCGCAGCATTTCTTCCACGCGGGCGGCGTAGTTCTTGTAGGTGATCGGGAGACCTTGGACGGACTTGGAGAAATAGAAGTCGAGGACTACGTCCTCCTCGATCTTGCTCAGGATCGATTTCGTCCCGGCAGAGAGCGTGTAGATGTTTTCGGCCGTCGCATCGCCCCGGAACGGCAGCCGGGAGGCGAGGAAGTTGACGAGGACCAGCGCGACGAAGAGCAGGACGATGAAGACAAACTTGGAGCCGGATTTCATGGTGGCGGGGCGGGAGGGTTCCGGGAGAAGCGGGGGTGGCGGCGATCAGCGCTCGAGCGCGACAACGTTGAGGAAGAGGCAGAAACCCGACAGCGACAGGAAGAAGATCACGTCCTTGGGATCGATGATGCCCTTCGTGAACGCTTCGAAGTGCGTACTGAAGCTGAAGTTCGCCAGCAAGTCGACCAGCCACGTCGGGAAGAGCGCGGACAGCAGCGTGTTGAAAACGCTCAGGCCCAGGAACAACAGCAGGAGGCAGGCGAGAGTCCCGATGACGAAGCTGACCACTTGATTCTTCGTCAGGGCGGAGGCAAGGGAGCAGACCCCAAGGTAGGAGCCGGCCATCAGGATGCTGCCGAAGTAGCTGGCGAGCAGCACGCCCCAGTCTGGATCACCCAAATAGGCGACGGTGACGGCCATGGGAAACGACAGCACGACGGCGAGACTCAGGAAGGCCCACGCGGCAAGGTACTTGCCGAGAACGGCATCGAGCGTGGTGACCGGTAACGTGAAGAGCAGCTCGATCGTGCCGGAGCGTTTTTCTTCCGACCACAGCCGCATGCCTGCGGCGGGGATCAGGAAGAGGAAGAGCCACGGGTAAAAGTTGAACAGACTCTCGAGGCTCGCGGTGCCACCGCGGAAGAAGCCGCCGACGAAGAAGGCGAGGATGACGCTCGCGACGAGGAAGACGGCGAGGAAGACGTAGCCCACGGGCGAGCGGAAGTAGCCGAGGAACTCGCGCTTGAAGAGAGGGACGATCGATCGCATCGGGAAGGAGGGGACGGAGGAAAACGGAACGGGGGGAATCAGAGGTCGCGCGGAAGGATCAAACGTCGCTCTGCGTGAGACTGCGGAAGATCACGTCGAGCCGGGCGCCCGGTTGGCGGGCCTGCAACTGAGCCGGCGTTTCGTCGACGACGACCCGGCCCTGCGAGATGATGATGACTCGGGTGCAGATCGCCTCGACTTCCTCGAGGATGTGGGTCGACAGGATGACGGCCTTCTCCGCGGCCATCGACTTGATGAGCGAACGGACCTCGTTCTTCTGGTTGGGATCGAGACCATCGGTCGGCTCGTCCAGGACCAGGACCGGAGGATTATGAAGCAACGCTTGGGCGAAGCCGACGCGCTGCTTGTAGCCCTTGGAGAGCGTTTCGATGCTCTGGCGGCGGACCGGATCGAGGTGGGTGAGGGAGATGGCGCGATCGACCTGGGCGGTGCGTTCGGCGGCGGAGCGGAAGCCCCGAGCCTCGGCGATGAAGCCGAGGAACTCTTGCACGGTCATCTCCCCGTAGGCGGGCGCACTCTCGGGCAGATAACCGATGCGGCGCTTCACGGCCACCGGGTCCTGCGTCACGTCGTGTCCATCGACGAGCGCGGTGCCGGCGGTGGGCCGGAGAAAACCCGTGATCATCTTCATGGTCGTCGACTTGCCGGCGCCATTGGGCCCGAGGAAGCCGAGGATGTCGCCGCGGTTGACCTTGAAAGAGACGCCATCGACGGCCCGCTTGGCGCCGTAGGTTTTGACCAGACCTTTGACTTCAATCATGGGGAAAGGGAATCGGGAGGAGAAACGGGGGGGCCGAGTGAACGGAGGAACAACCGCATCCTGCGGATGAGTTTCCGTCAGAGGGGGGAAAGGTTCCGTAAATTTCCGAATGCGGATTTTTCAAGTGAAATCACCTCCACCCGGAGAGGCAGTGGGGCCGGACTCAGGCCGGGGCCGGGGTGGGGGCGCTGCGATCCTTCTCGGTCCGGAGACGAAGCTGTCCGCAGGCGGCGTCGATGTCATGACCCTTCTCACGGCGGAGTGTCACCGGAATTCGCGCTGCGCGAAGCACATCGGCAAAACGCTCCTGGCGCGCGATGCTGGGGCGCTTCCACGGCAGGCCTTCGACGCGGTTGTAGGGGATGAGATTGACGTGTGCGTGAAGGTCGCGGGCGATGTCCCGAAGGTGCTCAGCCTGATCGAGCGCGTCGTTGATGTCCTCGATCAGGATAAACTCGAGCGTGACCATACGCCCGTGCTTCTCGGAGAACGTGCGGATGGCGGGCAGCAACTTGGCCAACGGATAGGCCTTGTTGACGGGCATGATCTTCTCGCGGACCTCGTCGGTGGCGCCATGGAGGGAAATGGCGAGGCGGAAGCCGAGCGGCTCGTCGGCCAACTTCAGGATTTTCGGTACCAACCCGCTGGTTGACAACGTGATCCGCCGAGCCCCGAAGCCGAGGCCCCAGTCGGCATTGAGGATGGTGAGGGCGCGGATGAGGTTGTCGTAATTGGCGAGCGGCTCGCCCATGCCCATCACGACGATGTTGTCGAACGACGCCAGTTCGCGGTCGGCGCGGGCGGTGAGGGGGTCTTCGCGGTAGCAGACGTGGAGCAGCTGGGCGACGATCTCGCCGGCGGAGAGGTCGCGCTTTAGCCCGGCCAGGCCGGAGGCGCAGAACGCGCAGGCCATGGCGCAGCCGACCTGCGTGGAAATGCAGATGGTCTTGCGGGAGTGTTCCAGTCCCACGCCTTCCTGAGGAGCGCGGATGATGACCGTCTCGATCAGCGACTGATCGCGGAGCTCAAGCAACAGCTTGTCGGTGACGTCCGTGGATTGCTTCCCGTAAAGCAAGGACGCGGGGATTAAGTCGAAGGTCTGGGCCAGCCAACTGCGAAGATCCTTCGACAGATTGGTCATCTCGTCCCACGAGCGAGCGCGTTTCTTGTAGACCCAATCGAGGATTTGGCGGGCGCGGAATGGGGGCTCGCCGCGCTCGCGCAGGCGCTCGCTGAGGGACTCGAGGGTCTCTCCGGTGAGCGGGGGGAGGGTGGGAACGAACCGCATGGAACCTAGAGTATCGTCGAGATAAGCCCCCGCGTCTAGAGCCAACCAAGGGCGGGACGGGGGGGGCGTGGCGAGAGGGATTGACCTTGAGGGGTGAATGGAGCGGTTTGGAAGGGTCGGCCCGCGGATGTCGCTGCTCCACCGTCACCTCTTCTTCAGTGTCCTCATCGCCTGTGCCGGCGCGGTGGGCCTGTTTGGCTTTGTCCTGGTGCTGGGCAATGCTTTGAAGGACTTGCTGCCCTTGGTTTTGAGTGGGCAGCTGGAGGCGGAGACGGCGCTGACGCTCCTCGCGTTGCTGGGGCCTTTCGTGGCGGCCTATGCGCTGCCGATGGGGATTTTGACGGGAGTGTTGTTGGTGCTGGGCCGGATGTCAGCGCAGCATGAGATCACCGCGATGCGAGCGGCGGGATTGAGCCTGTTTTACGTGGCCCGGCCGATTCTGCTGCTGGGCGCGTTGGCAGCGGCGCTCTCCGCGGCGGTGAACTACGAGTACATGCCGCGCGCGCGGGCGCTCTACAAAGAGACGCTGGCCAAGGCCGTGCAGCGGAATCCGTTGAGCTTTATTGTCCCGAAGACCTTCATCCGCGATTTCCCGGGTGTGGTTCTGTATGTGGGGGAAAAAAAGGGCAACGAACTCCGCGACGTCTGGATGTGGGAGTTGGACCGCGAGAGCCGGGTCAAGCGCTCCGGCCGGGCGGCGGCGGGAGTGGTGGAGTATCGCGAGGACGATGGGTTACTCGTGTTGCGCCTGCGGCGGGTGAATATCGAGGCCCGCAAGTCGGATCGACCGGAGGATTTCTCGGTGCCGGTGGCGCCCCTCTTCGCCGAGGAGTTTCCGATCGAGCTGCATCTTGAGACGCTGTTTGGTCGCCGCAGCGTGCAGAAGAAACTGGCGTGGATGACGCTGTCGGAGCTGCGCGCCGAGGAGGCCCGCCTGACGAAGGCGGCCGCGGCTCCGGGGGCCAATCCGGTGGAAGCGCGGAAGAGCCAGATGAAGGTGGCCTTCGCGATGAGCGAGAAAGGTTCGACCGCGCTTGCGGTCTTTGCGTTCGCGTTCCTTGCGGTGCCTCTGGGAATCAAGGTCTCGCGCAAAGAAACCTCCGCGAATCTCGGGGTCGCGCTCGTGCTCGTGATGGGCTACTACTTTCTTAGCGTCTGCGTGGGCTGGCTGGAAGGTCGGCCGGAATTCCGGCCGGACCTCCTGCTGTGGCTCCCTTCGCTGATGTTCCTGAGCCTTGCCGGGTGGCTCTTCAGCCGCCTCGGCCGGGTCTGATCAGCTCCCGAGGGCGCGGTTCAAGGCGCTGACGATCGCTTTGATCGACGCGAGCTCGATGTTGGTGTCGATCCCGGCACCGAAGAACGCGTGACCCGAGGCGGCCTTGATCTGGATGTAGCTGACCGCACGCGCCTGCGCTCCGCTGCCGAGCGAGTGCTCGGAATAGCTGAGCAGCTCAAACGGCGGCAGCCCGGCCTCGCGGAGCGCGTGTACGAAGGCATCGATCGGGCCGTTGCCCGTGCCAGAGACCACGAGGGAACGGCCGTGGACGGTGAGCTCGGCTTGGCACGTGACGGTGCTGCCGCGCTCAATCGTTCGGAATTCCCCGAGTGCGACCGGCGAGGTCCGATCGATGTAGTCGCGGACGAAGGCATCGTGAATCTCCTGCGGCGTCAGCTCACGCCCGGTGGCGTCAGCGAGCTCATTGATCGTGCGGCCGATCTCCTTGTGCATGAGCTTCGGGAGTTGGTAGCCGAACTCCTGCTCCAGCACGTAGGCGACGCCGCCCTTGCCCGACTGGGAGTTGATGCGGATGATTGCCTTGTAGTTCCGGCCGATGTCGGCCGGGTCGATCGGGATATAAAGGACATCCCACGGAGTGTTGGGCGCCTGCAGGGCCCACGATTTCTTGATCGCATCCTGGTGGGAGCCGGAAAACGCCGTGAACACCAAGTCGCCGGCATACGGATGCCGCGGGTGCACCTCCATGCGCGTGGTGCGTTCGTACACCTCGCGGATCCGCGGCAGGTCGCTGAAATCGAGGCCGGGATGAACCCCCTGCGTGTACAGGTTCAAGGCCAGGGTCACGAGGTCGAGATTCCCGGTGCGTTCTCCGTTGCCGAAGAGCGTGCCCTCGACGCGGTCGGCGCCGGCCAGCAGGGCCAGTTCACTCGCCGCGACTCCCGTGCCGCGGTCGTTGTGCGTGTGCAGCGAGACGAGCGTCAGATGACGGCGCGTGAGGTGCGTGCACATCCACTCGATCTGGTCGGCGTGGACGTTCGGGCTCGCGTACTCGACGGTGGCGGGGAGGTTGAGGATGATCTTGGACTCAGGCGTGGGAGCCCAGGCGTCGGTTACGGCCTCGCAGATCTCCAGGGCGAAATCGAGCTCGGTGCTGGTGAAGCTCTCCGGGGAGTACTCGAGACGCAGATCGGTGCCGGCATCGACGAGCGCCTGCCCGTGCTGCTTGAGCCAGCCAATGCCCCGCGTCGCGATCCGGATGATGTCCTCACGGCTCGCGTTGAACACGTACTTCCGTTGCGCCGGCGACGTGGAATTGTAGAGGTGGAAGATGACCCGGCGGGCGCCGCGCAGCGCCTCCAGCGAGCGGACGATGAGGTCCTCGCGGCACTGGCAGAGGATCTGGAGCGTCACGTCCTCCGGGATACGCTTCTCCTCGATCAAGCGACGGCAGAAATCGAACTCGATCTGGGAGGCGGAAGGAAAGCCCACCTCGATCTCCTTGAAACCGATGCCGACCAGCAACTCGAACATCTCGAGCTTTTCCTCCACGCTCATTGGCTGGGCGAGGGCCTGGTTGCCATCGCGAAGATCGACGCTGCACCAGCGGGGCGGCTGAGACAGGACCCGATTGGGCCACTGCCGCTGGGGCAGGGCAACGACCGGGAGCGGGCGGTACTTGGTGACGGGAACGGACTGCATGGACGAGAAAGGGAAGAAGGCTAGCGGGGAGTGAAGCGACGAAGCAGGAGCGAAAACGAAGCGTGGGGAACGCGGGCGGCACCAAGAGACGGCGCTCCGGGGCGGCGAGCTGAAACAGGCGGGCGAACAGGACGCACGATCGGGCCCTCACGGGGCTCGCGGGACCGTGCGTCTAGGTAAGTCGAAGCGCCTGCCGGAAGGACTGCATCCAGACTGTCCTTATCGGCCGCAGGAGCGCCGAAGTCAAGTGGCTCCTCTGCCCCAAGGGCAGTTGCTTTAATCGCAAAACACTCCATCAAAACGATTTATTGATCAGAGGCGCGGTCGCCCGACGTCGAATGGCTGTAACCATGGGGCGTGGCGCGTCGTCTTGCCCTCGGTGCTCTTCAACCGTTCCATCGCAGCATGTCTGAACCCGCTGACTCCGACTTCGATGTGTCGGGCTGCTTGGTCCGGGTCCGTGCGGGGGATCAGCGGGCGGCCCGGGAGTTGGTGGAGCATTTGTATCCCTTGGTGCTGCGCATCATTCGCGGGCACTTGCCTCGACGGGTGGCAGAGGAAGATTTGGCGCAGGAGGTCTTCTTGAAGATGTTTACGCGGATGGATCAGTTTCAGGGTGCCGTCCCCTTCACACACTGGGTCTCGCGGATCGCGTTGACCACCTGCATTGACCACCTGCGTCAGCAGCAGCGGCGACCGGAATTTCGCTGGGCGGACCTTTCGGAGAAGGAAGCGGACGTGCTGGACGCGGTGTTGGCGAACGAGCGGGAGGCGACGCCGGATGATGCGGTGGCGGCGCGGGAGCTCGTGCAGCGCCTCCTGTCGGAGCTGAAGCCGGAGGATCAACTCGTGATCCGCTTGTTGGATCTGGAACAGAAAACGATTGCGGAGATTGCGGCCCAGACGGGCTGGAACGCGTCGCTCATCAAGGTTCGGGCTTTCCGGGCCCGGCGGAAACTGCAGACGTTATTCAAGCAGCTAGAAAAGTCGGAACGTCGATGAACAAGTACACCCCTCAGGAACCATGGCAGCGGTTGGTGGCGGTGGCGCGGCGCGCCCCGGAGACACCGTCGGAGCGAGGTTGGGAAGCCCCGCCCGGCTTCGCGACCCGCGTCGCGGCGTTGGCTCAGGGAGCGCCGGAGCGGGAGCGCGGGCTCGGCTCCGCGCTTGAAGCCTTCGCGCTTCGCGCGCTCGGGGCGGCTTCGCTGCTCGCGGTGGGCACGGTGCTAGCCACGGCCAACCCCGTGCTCCAGTCCCTGCATGACGAGATCGCGGTGATCGAAGCGGACGTGATGACGGATCTGACGGAGTGAGCGTGACCCTCTGACGATGAAACTCTCCTGGAAAGTCTTGGTTGTTTTTCTCGGCGTCTTCCTCGCGGGCGCGGTCGTGGGCGGTTTTGCGTCGCTGCGCTTTGCGCGGAGTTTCGTGCAGGCCCGCGGTGTCTCGGGAGATCAGTTTGTTGCTTCGAATCTCAAGCGTCTGCAGGAACGCCTGCAGCTCACCTCGGAGCAGGCCGCGAAGATTGAGCGCATTATCGCCGCGAGCGGCGAAGAGATGAAGCGGATGCGGCAGGAGAGCGTGCGGGTCATGCGGCAGATGGATGCGAAGATCGAAGCCGAGCTCGACGCGCGTCAGCGGGCGGAGTTCACGGAGATGCGCCGTCGTTGGCGCGAACGGTCGAGCAATCGCCCCGGCTCACCCCGCGGTGATGGCGAGCGTCCACCGCCTCCGCGTAACGGCGCGGACCGCCCGCCGCCTCCGCGCTCGCCCTGAGCCGCGACAAGAAACCAGTTGCGCTGCCGGGCGGGCTGGTCACCGTGGTCCTTGGCCAGGCGCCATGCATAGGCAGGCGCGTGAACCCCGCCAGGACCGGAAGGTAGCAACGGTAACGACGACCTCCTAGTGCCGTGGAGTGCCTGGCCACCTTTTTCTTTTCCCTCAGTGGAGATGTGGACTGCTCCGGGCGGGTCCCTCGTCAGTCCCAGCCACGCAGTCCCTCGCTGGCAACGGGATTGGCTTCAGAACTTGAGTCGAGCCCCCGTCGGCGCAGCGTGAGTTGAATGAAGACGCTCCTGATGTGTCGCCGGGTCGGACTTCTCGCCCTGACGCTCGCGTTGTTGGCGGCTGCGGTGACGTCCCTGAGGGCAGACGCCGGAGCCTATTTTCCGCCGAAGGGCGAGTGGGCACGGCGTTCTCCAGCCGAACTCGGGCTGGACCCCGTCCGGCTCGCCGAGGCCATCGCCTTCGCGCAGAGCCGTGAGTCCACGCGCGCGTTCGATTTCTCCGATCAGGAGCGCATCTTCGGCTCCCTGCTCGGCTCGGTGCCCACCCGTCGCGCAGCCACGAATGGCGTGATCATCTACAAAGGCTACGTGGTGGCCGAGTTTGGCGAGACGACGGCGGTGGATCCCACCTACTCGGCGGCGAAGAGCATGATCGCGACGGTGGCCGGCGTCGGGGTGCGTGACCGGATCTTTGCCGTGGACGACCGCGTGGGCGCGTTGGTCCGGGATGGCGGCTATGATTCATCCCAGAACCGCGAGGTGACGTGGCGAATGCACCTGCAGCAGGACAGCGAGTGGGAAGGCGAGATGTTCGGCAAGAAGCACGACTTTGTCGGACGCGACTCTTTCGGTGAGGGCGCTCGGTCCCCGCGCGTGCTGCAGCGCCCTGGCTCATTCTACGAGTACAACGACGTGCGCATGAACCGCCTTGGACTCTCGCTGCTCCGGGTGTTCCGGAAGCCGGTGCCCGACGTGTTTGCGGACGAGATCATGACGCCGATTGGGGCTTCGACGGACTGGAAGTGGATTCCCTATCACAACAGCTACGTCCTCCAGGACGGTCGTCGTATGGCATCGATCAGCGGCGGCACCCGCTGGGGCGGCGGCGTCTGGATCCACGCGTGGGACCTCGCGCGTTTCGGTTACCTGTGGTTGCGCGAGGGGCGATGGAATGACCGCGTCTTGTTGCCGCCGGACTTTGTGAAGGCAGCCCTTTCGCCCAGTGCCCACGGCCCCGACTACGGCTACCTGTGGTGGCTGAATACCGAGGGTAAGAACTACCCAGGTCTGCCGTCGACGGTCTTCGGCGCCCGCGGCGCGGGGAGCAACACGATCACGATCTCCCCCGAGCACGACCTCGTGGTGGTGTGGCGCTGGCACCGCGGCAACGAAGCCGAGTTCGTCCAGCGCATCATCGCGGCGATTCAGCGCTAAGCCCCCGAGCGGCTTGGCCACGCCGGCCACTCGGCGTGCGGCGAGAGGCAAGAACCGCGTCGGCCCCGAGAGAAATCCGGGCCAGCGAGGACTAACGCCAGAGGTGCCGTGTCCTGACCGATGCGGCTCGTCATCGGCAGGCGATGGAAACAGGGAGGAGCCGCGGCTCGCGGCGAGGTGAGCGGTGAAAACGAAACGGGCCGCGAGAAAAATCGCGGCCCGGGTTGCCTCGAAGAGGCGTGAGCTTGGAACCGCGCGTACGCTAGGGGCGACGACGGTTTGTGGGAGCGGACATCAGGTCAGCGTCACGCCCTTGGCCTTGGCCGCGCGCAGGAGCGCGTCGGCCATGTCAGAGGGCGTGGCGGCGACTTCGATGCCGCACTCGCGGAAGACGGCGATCTTAGCCGCCGCCGTGTCTTCGGCTCCGCCAACGATCGCACCCGCGTGGCCCATGCGGCGGCCCGCCGGGGCGGTGGCACCGGCGATGAAGCCGGCGACCGGCTTGGTCACGTTCGCCTTGATCCAGCGCGCTGCCTCGACCTCGGCGTTGCCGCCGATCTCGCCGATGAGGATGATGCCGTGCGTGTCCGGATCATCGTTGAACATCCGGATCACATCGAGGTGTGACGTACCGTTCACCGGGTCGCCGCCGATGCCGACGCAGGTGGACTGGCCGATATTCTTCGACGTCAGTTGGTACACCGCCTCGTAGGTCAGGGTGCCTGAGCGGGAGACCACGCCGACGTGGCCCTTTTTGTGAATGTAACCCGGAGCGATGCCGATGCGGCAGCCGCCGTGGCTTTGCGGACCGGAACCGGGTGTGACGACTCCGGGGCAGTTTGGACCGATCAGGCGCGTCTTGCGCCCGGCGATCGCGCGCTTCACGCGGACCATGTCACGCACCGGGATGCCCTCGGTGATCGCGACCACGAGGTCCAGACCGGCATCGACCCCCTCGAGGATCGCGTCGGCCGCGAAGGGAGGCGGTACGAAGACCACCGAGACCGTGGCGCCGGTGGCGGCGACGGCGTCGTGGACGGAGTTGAAGATCGGAACCTTGTGCTCCTTGTGTTCGAAGAACTGCCCGCCCTTGCCGGGCGTCACGCCGCCGGCGACACGCGTGCCGTAGTCGAGCGAGAGCTTGGCATGGCGACCCCCGAAGTCGCCGGTGATGCCTTGGACAAGGATCTTGGTTTCGGGCTGGATGAGAATGGACATGGAGGCGAGAGGATGAGGGGGGACGTACGGGAGCTCAGGCGACGAGCTGAACGATCTTGCGGGCGGCGTCGGCCATGGTGTCGCCGCTGACGATGGGCAGGCCGCTCGCAGCGAGCGTTGCCTTGCCGGCGTTGACATTGTTGCCCTCGAGCCGGACGACGAGCGGGAGCTTCAGCCCGACCTCGCGCACCGCCTCGATGATGCCGGTGGCGATCACGTTGCAATCCATGATGCCGCCGAAGATGTTGACGAAGATCCCCTTCACGTTGGCGTCGCCGAGGATGATCTTGAACGCGGCCACCACCTGATCCTTGGTGGCGCCGCCGCCGACATCGAGGAAGTTGGCCGGGCTACCGCCGAAGTGCTTGATGATGTCCATCGTGCTCATGGCGAGACCTGCGCCGTTGACGAGGCACGCGATGTTTCCATCGAGCGCGATGTAGGACAGGTTGTACTTGGACGCCTCGATCTCCTTCGGATCCTCCTCGTTGAGATCGCGCAACGCGGTGATTTCCGGGTGGCGGTAGAGGGCGTTGGAATCAAAAGACACCTTGGCGTCGAGGGCGAGGACCTCGCCGGTGGGTGTCGTGATGAGTGGGTTGATCTCCACCATCGAGGCGTCGGTCTCCCAGAACATCGTGTAGAGATTGCGGATGAGCTTAGCGGCGCCCTTGGCCTCCGCGCCGCTGAAGCCAAGACCCGCGATGAGCTGGCGCACCTGAAAGTCGGCGAGCCCGTAGGCCGGGTCGACGAACACCTTGAAGATCTTCTCCGGCGTCTCGTGGGCCACCTTCTCGATCTCGACGCCGCCCTCGGTGGACGCGACGATCACGGGGCGCGACGTGGCGCGGTCGAGCAGGATGGCGAGGTAGTACTCCTTCTTGATATCGCTCGCGACGGTGAAGTAGACGGTCTGGACCTTGCGACCGGCGGGCCCCGTCTGGAGCGTGACCAGCGTGTTGTTGATCATGCGGCCAGCGATTTCCTTCGCGTCGGCCTTGGTCTTGCAGAACTTCACGCCGCCCTTGAACCCGTCGGTGAACGTGCCCTTGCCGCGCCCACCAGCGTGGATCTGGGACTTCACCATGGTGGGCCCCTCGGGCAGTTGTGCCAGGGCCGGGTCGAATTCGGAAGCAGCCTTGGCCGCTACCCCCTTCGGAACCGGTACACCGAACGTCTCGAAGAGCGCCTTCGCCTGATACTCGTGAATGTTCATGGAAAACCAGAACGTGCCGAAACCACCTCGCGAAGACACGTCAAAAGTGCGCCGGAAGCATGCCAGTCGGGATTGCCATTCGAGCTAGCAGGTGGCTTGATAGGGACATGCAATCGCATGAGGTGCTCAGGGAGGTACTCAAGAAAACCAGCGCGAAGCAGATCGCGGCTGAGATGGGGCTTTCACTTTCGTTGATCTATAAGTGGGCCGAGCCACCCAGTGACGCCACCGGCAGCGGTGCCCATAACCCCCTGGACCGCGTCGATCAACTGCTCGCGATCACCAAGGACGCCCGGATCGCGCAGTGGGTTTGCGAGAGGGCAGGTGGTTTCTTCATCACGAATCCCCAGACCCCGACACCGCACACGTATTCACTCATCCCGACCACCAACGCGATCGTGCAGGAGTTTGCGGACATGCTGGCGGTCATCGCCACGGCGGCCGCCGATAATTCGGTGACCAAGGAGGAGGCGCGGCAGATCCGCCGCCGCTGGGAAGACTTGAAGAGCGTCACAGAGGGTTTCCTCCGGGCGGCGGAGGACGGGAGTTTCGCGGCGGCGCGCGAGGCGCAGTCTTTAAAGCCGAAGGCCTAGGCGACGCCGCCGGCGCGGTCGCCGGAGCAGGACGCGCGGCGCAAGACGCGCGAGGATGCCGACATTCGCGCGCCTTGGCGCCGGCACGGCCGCGCTTGGTCCGCGCTGCGGGCGCGGGCGAAGGCAGGCGGCGAGCAACGCGTCCCGAACGCCGGACCGCACGGCAGTCTCAGGCGCCCTTTCCGAGCAGCGCCTTCATGAGGAAGGAGGTCTGCAGGGAGTGAATTTCCGCGAGGCCGGCTCGGGCGAGGTCGAGCAGGGAGACGAATTGGTCGTGCGAGAAGGTCGCCTCCTCGCCGGCTCCCTGCACTTCCACAAAGCGTCCCTGACCGGTCATCACCACGTTGCAGTCGACCTCGGCGTCACGGTCCTCGACGTACGGAAGGTCGAGCAATTCGCGTCCGCCGAGGATGCCGACGCTGACGGCGGCGACGGAGTCGGAGAGCGGATTCTCGCTCAGCTTCTGGGCGTCGATCAGCCGCTGGACGGCGAGGCGGCAGGCGAGATAGGCGCCCGTGATGGACGCGGTGCGCGTGCCCCCGTCGGCTTGGAGGACGTCGCAGTCGACCCAGAGCGTGTTCGAGCCGAGTTTTTCGAGATCGATGACGGCGCGCAGCGAGCGGCCGATGAGGCGCTGGATTTCGACGGTCCGCCCGTCCACCTTGCCGCGGCTCGAGTCGCGCGTCTTGCGCTCATGCGTCGCGTAAGGAAGCATGGAGTACTCTGCGGTGAGCCAGCCGCCCTTCACGCCCTGCTGCTTCATCCATGAAGGCACGCCGGCCTCGATGGTCGCGGCGCAGATCACGCGGGTGGAGCCGAAGGACACAAGTACGGAGCCCGTGGCATGCGGGGCGATACCGGCCTCGAAGGAGATGGGGCGGAGTTGATTGGGACGGCGGCCGTCCGCGCGGGAGGGAAGGGTCATGAGGGAAAGGTGGGGCCAGCCTACGCTTCAGCCGAAGGTTCGTCGGCGGGCTCGCTGGAGCGGACATTCACCTTCTTGGTCGGCGCGGGGGCGGCGTTCATGAACGCGATCAGCCGATCGTTGAAGTCCTTGGCCGGGTCATGGCCCATGCGCTTCAATGCCTGGGTGAGTGCGGCGACCTCGACGAGGCGAGCGATGTCGCGGCCCGGACGCACGTAGATCTCGATGTGCGGCACCTTGAGTCCGAGAATCAAGTAGTGGTTCTCCTCCAGACCGGTGCGCTCCTCGATCACCTCGGGATGCCACTCGTGCAGGGAAACCACCATGTCGATCCGTTTTTCGAGGCGGATCGACTTCACCCCGAACATCTCCGCGACATTGATGATGCCGATCCCGCGGCACTCCATGTAACCCCGGTTGAGCGGGCGGCTCGAGGCCATGAGTTCGCGCTCGTCGAGTAGCCGGATGACGGTGAGGTCATCGGCAACCAGCGAATGGCCGCGTTCGATCAGGGCGAGCGCGCACTCGCTCTTACCGACGCCAGACTGGCCGCGGAGCATCACGCCGATGCCGCGGATATCGAGGGTGGTGGCATGCTCGGTGCCGGACGGAGCAAACTCATTGTCGATGCAAAGTGTACCGAGGTTCACCCAGTTCATGGTGATCATCGGAGTCTTGAACAGCGGCAGGTTCTTTTCCTGCGCGACCTCGAGCATGGCGCGCGTGGGGTTGTAGTTGCGCGTGAGCACGACGCACGGGATCTGGCGCTCGGCCATCTCCGTAAAGATCTCCCTCTGCCGTTGCTGGCTGAGTGTCTTGAGGTACGTCATCTCGGCGGCGCCGAGGACCTGAATGCGTTTGTTGGCGAAGTAGCGGAAGAAACCGGTGAGCGCGAGGGCGGGCCGGTTGATCGAGCCCTCACGGATCAGGCGGTGGAGGCCGCGGTCCCCGGTGAGCAACTCGAGGCGAAGCTTCTCGCGGTAGGTCTCGAAGAAGTGTGAGACAGAAATGCCGTGAATCGCTTTGGGCATGGGGTGGGGTGGGACGGAGCGAGGGAGACGAAGCGGGCAAACCTGCAGGTGGCGGGGCGCGCGAGGGCCGTGAGGAGGGAGAGTCTTGCGGCGCCGGTCCGCGCTTCAGAGATTAAAATCCTTCCCGAGGTAGAACTCGCGCGCCTGAGGATCGTGGATCAGGAAGTCGGCCGTCCCCTCGGTCAGGACGCGGCCTTGATGGATCAGGTAGGCGCGGTCCACGATGCGCAGGGTCTCGCGGACATTGTGGTCGGTGATCAGCACGCCGATACCTTGTGACTTGAGGGTGCGGATGATCTTCTGGACCTCGGCGACTGAGATGGGATCGATCGCCGCAAAGGGTTCGTCCATCAGCAGGAACTTCGGACGGGTCACGAGGGCACGCGCGATTTCCAGACGGCGGCGCTCGCCTCCCGATAGCGTGTAGGCCTTCTGCCGGGCGACGTGGAGGAGATTCAGGTCGGTAAGATGACGCTCGACGCAGGAGGAACGCTCCCGCCGCGGGACTCCGATGGCCTCCGCGATCGCGAGGATGTTTTCTTCCACTGACAGCTTGCGGAACACCGACGCCTCCTGCGGCAGATAGCCCAGACCGAGGCGCGCGCGCTGATGCATCCCGAGACGCGTGAGATCGCGCTTCCCGAGGGCGACGCGGCCCGCGGTGGCGGGGACCAGGCCCACGATCATGTAAAACGTGGTGGTCTTGCCGGCGCCGTTAGGACCGAGCAGACCGACGACCTCGCCGGCACTGACATGGACGTTCACCCCGTTCACCACGGTGCGCGCGCCATAGACCTTGATCAGGCCCTCGGTGCGGATCTCCGTCGGGGAAGGGAGGGGGCTGGAACTCACGCGATGCGGGGGTTGAGAAGGTTAGGGACCAGGCGTGGTGCGCGGACTCGATGAGGACGTCGCTTCTGTCCCCGGCTTGGGCGTGGGAGGAGGCTCCTTGCGGTCGAAACCGAGATCAATGATGGGCGGACCTTGAAACACGCTGTTCTCGACGATGACGCGGCGCTGGCCGCGGAGCAGGATGATGCGCGTCCCGCGCTCGGTGTAGGGACCCGAGTGGTCGATCACGACCGGAGATTCGGTGAGGATGATCTTTTCCTCCAGCGGCAGCACCTCGGCCCGCCCACATGTGACCTCGCGATCGCCCTGCACGATGCGGACACGGCCGGTGGCCACGAGGCTCTTGAACTGGTCGAGCTTGGCCACCGTGTCGGTGGTGTTTCCGATGCGGCTGGCAACGACCTCCAGATGATCGCAGGTCAGGCGCAGGTTCGTGCCCGTCACCACGACATTCTGGTCGAAGATGGCGATCGTTTCCTTGTCGGTACTGCGCATCTCAAGCGAGCGGCTCTCGATCACCGTGGGCTGGGCGGGCGTGTTCGCCGCCGCCGCGGCTGGAGTGGTCGCCGCGGCCGGGGGCGTGCTGGCGCGGACGCTCGCCGGGAGACTGGCCAGCACGCAGGCGAAGGCAGCTGAAACGAAAGGAGACAGGGGCGGGCGTTTCATCGCAGTAGATCGCGGATCTCGGTTTGGAAGACAACACGGGCGCCGGCCCGAATCAGGATGCGTTTGGCGTCGTGCTCGTAGCGCCAGTCAGTACCGATGAGCTCGAACCTGTCGTTGACCACGCGGACCGATTCCTCGCCGAAGACCACGCGTTCGTCGAGCCGGACCGTCGCGGCCGGGCTGACAAACACGGTCTCCACCCGGGCCTCCGCATCGCCGGAAAAGACCGTCAGCGTCATGTCGCGCAGTCGGGCCTCGGTCTTGCTCGCGACGATTGCCTCGCGACCGCGGACGAGCATGGTCCGGAACCCCTGTTCGTTGAACGAAGGCAGTGAGAAATTCAGGATGGGCGCATTGGCCTGCACCTGCGGTCCGGCGGCCTGGAGGGGCGCGGCGGCGAGAAGACCACAGCCAAGGACGAGGCGAGCGAGCGGGTTCATGGCGGGCTGCGGCGGACGGGGGCGTGGGCGAGGATCAGTTCGCAGACTTCGCGCACGGCGCCGGCGCCGGCGGGTCGTCGGCTCACGTGATCGGCCACGCGCAGGGCGGCTGGCATGGCTGAGCGAACGGTGGCGCCGATACCCGCCCAGGCGATGGCTGGCGCATCAATGTCGTCGTCTCCCATGTAGCAGCATTCGGCAGCGGACAATCCCAGACGCTGCGCGAGCTCGGCCAGGGCTTCGCGCTTGTCGGATCGGCCTTGGATGACGTGAGGAATCCGGAGTTCCTCGGCGCGGCGCGCGGTGGCGCCGGAGGGGCGTCCGCTGATCCAAGCAACGGTGAGACCTGCCTTGAGCAGGCGGGCCATCCCCATCCCATCGAGCACCGAGAATCCCTTGGTCTCCGAACCGTCGGACGACACATAGATCGTGCCGTCCGTCAGGATCCCATCCACGTCCAGTGCCAGCAGGCGAACCCGGGCCCACGCCTTGGGCGAAACCGGTTTGGCGCGGGAGGAACGGCGAGGGGATGACGACGACGAAGCCATGGTCGAGTGGGGCGGTGGCGTTAGCCCATCCAGTCGGCAATCCGGGCGATGATGCGGTCGCGACCGGGGCGGAACTCCGCCTCCAGTTCCGGCGCAAACGGCACCGGAACATCGAGCGCGGCGATCCGTAGAGGGGGAGCCTCCAGATTGAAGAAGAGCGTCTCGGTTAGGCGGGAGACCAGTTCGGCGCCGAAACCATGGTTGCTGCGGCCTTCGTGGAGGACGATCAGCCGGTGCGTGCGGCGGACGGAGTCGGCGATGGACTCAAGCCGCAGCGGGGACAGTGCGCGGAGATCCCAGACCTCGAGGGTGCGTTCGTATTCCGTGCGGAAGTAGTCGGCGACTTCGAGTGCGGTCAGCGTCATTTCTCCGTACGTCACCACCGTGGCGTAGTCGCCGGCCGCCAGACATTGGGGCTGCCAGACCCCGCGAAAGTCGGGGTTCCAGCGGACCGTCTGCTTGCGCCGGCGGTACAGACCCTTGTGCTCGAAAAGGAGGACCGGGTTATCGTCCTCGTAGGCCGCGAGCATGGCATCGAACGCATCCTGCGGGGTGGACGGGTACAGAGCCTTGAGGCCCGGCATGCTGAGGAAGAGCGACTCCAGTTCCTGCGAGTGGAACGACCCGAACGTCAGGCCCCCTCCGCAGGGTAGCCGGAGGACCACAGGAACGCGGGCGCCGGAGCGGAAGTGGTACGTGGCGGCGTTGAGCGTGATCTGGGTGGTGGCCTCGGTGGCGAAGTCGGCGAATTGAAACTCCTCGATCGGACGGATGCCCCCGAGGGCCAAGCCGATCGCGTAACCGGTGGAGGCGCTTTCCGCGAGCGGGGTGTTCAGCACCCGGCTACGGCCGAAGTCGCGCAGGAGTCCGTCAGTGACCTTGAACGCCCCGCCGTAGGTGCCGATGTCCTGGCCGAGGATCATGGACTCGGGGCGCTCGGTGAGGATCTTGCGGAGCGCCGCGTTGAGCGCCTGAGCCTGATTCATGGGCGCCTCGGCCGGATCCTCCGGCTTCCAGGGCAGCGGGGACGCGTCTGGCGCGAACACATCGGCGACGAGCTGGGATGCGCTGGCGGAAGGACGGGCCGTGGCCAGCGCCTGTTGGAGGCACGACTCGATAAAGGGGCGCAGCGCGCCCTCGATCTCGGTGAGCCGATCGCTGAGACCCCTCTTCTCGAGGGAGAGGCGGAAGCGAGGAAGGGGATCGCGGGCCTGGATCTCTTCGTTTTCGGCCGGGCTCAGGTAATCGCAGGTGTCGTACGCAGCGTGTCCACGGAGCCGGGCGCAATGGGCCTCAATTAGCATCGGGCGCGAGGTGGAGCGGACCTTTTCGATGGCGGCGCTGAGCTGCTGGGCGACCCCCGCGACATCGCCGGTAGTCGTGTCGATCCGCAGGCCCTCGATTCCGTAGCCTGCGGCGCGCTGCCAGAGCTCCGTGCGACCGGAGAATTGTTCGCCCACCGGGGTCGAGTAGGCGTAGCCGTTGTTTTCGACGACGAAGACGATCGGCAGAGAGAGGACCGAGGCGAGGTTAAGGGACTCGTGGATATCTCCGGTCGAGGAGCCGCCGTCGCCGAAGAACGTGAAACCGACGGCTGGGCGCCCGTGCCGTCGTTGGGCCTCGGTGAGACCGACGACGTTGGAGAGCATGGCGCCGAGATGGCTGATCATCGGCAGCGAGCGGTTTTGGGGATCGCCGTGGTGGACGTTGCCCTCACGGGCCTGGGTGGGGCTCTCGGCGTTGGCGCAATACTGGTTGAGATGCTCGACGAGGTGGGAGCTCCAGACCAAGTGTCCGCCCAAGCCTCGATGCGTGAAGGAGATGACGTCGATGTCCTTGCGGGCGAGGAGGGTGAGGGGCGTGATGAGGGCCTCGTGCCCCTGCCCCCCGGTGACGGTGCCCTTGATCAATCCCTGGCGAAACAGGTCGAGGATGCGATTATCGACGGTGCGCGCGTAGAACATCCACGCGTACAGCCGAAGAAGGGCCGGGACCGGGTCGCTGGCGGTGAGTTCCGCGGGATCGAGGTCGCGATCACGGAGGATCGCCGGAGCTTCTGGGAGAGCCATCGCTGAGAGGGTGGCGTGATGGACGGGCGTGCGCAAGCGCGGGGCGAGAAACGGGCAGGCCGAAAACGAAGCGGCCCCGGAGATCGTCCGGGGCCGCGGGAGGGAGAGAGTAGGGTTTGAAGCAGGCCTTAAGGGGCCTTGGCGACTGCCGGGGGTGGCGGCAGCTGGGCCGCGGAGCTCTCGGTGGCGCGCTTGGCGACCATCGCGTGGATGCGCTGGATCTCGAGTTCAGCGTTACGCTTGTCGATGCGGGCCAGCTCGACCTTCTTCATCAGCTCGAACGATTCGCGACCAGAGGCCTCCTTCTGCTTGCGGAGGGCGACCAGTTGCGCCTCGAGGTCAGCGACCTGCTTGGCGGAAGCCTCGGCTTGCGCCGTGTACTTCTTGGTGGCGTCGGCGATCTCCTGGCCTTGGGCATCCCACTTGGCGCGGCGATCGGCCTCCTTCTTGGCCTGTTCCTCTTCGCGCTTGCGGGTACGCTCGTCGGCGTCGGCGCGGGCCTTGGCCTCGATGTCGTCCTTCTTGCGCTTCTCTTCAGCGATCTTGGCGGCGACTTCCTGCTTCTTGCGCGCCTCCTTGACCTGCTGTTCTTGGGCGAACTGGAAGTAGTAGACGCCGAACAGTGCGCAGAGCACGAGGGGCGTGATGACGTAGAACTTGTTCATGTCGGCAGAGGGGGCGTGAGATCAGCTCTTGGATTTGGCAGCAGCAGCAGCGGCGGCGGCCGCGGCGGCCTCGGCGCGCGCTTTGTCGGCGGCGTCGATCTTGTCGATAACTTCGGCGAGACGTTTCACGTTGGACTCGGCCTGCTTGACGAACTGACGCAGGAAGGCCTCCTCCTCGCGATTGAGTTTCTTGGTGTCCTCGATCTTGGCGATGGCCTCGCGCTCGACGGTGATCTCCTTGGTGAGGCGATCGACCTGTTTGGCGAGCTTCTCCTGGTCGCGGTAGGACTTGTCGCGAGCATCGATTGCGTTTTGACGGGCCTCCTTCTCCAGGCGGTCCTTCTCGTCGCGCTCGATCTTCTCCTTCTTGCGCTGCTCTTGGAGACGGATGGCGTCCTCCACGGCAACGCGGCGAGCCTGTTGCTCTTCCTTAATCTTGTCCTCCTTGGCCTTCCGGATCGCGACCTCCTTCGCCCTCTGTTTTTCGGCGTACTTCGTGGCGAAGTTCCAGTAGAAGCCTCCGAAAATGAGGAGACTGATGAACGGGACGATGACGTAAGCTTTGTTCATGACGGGGGTCTTAGGCGGCGGGTGAGTTGGCGAGCGCTTCGCGCTCCTTGATGGCGTCTTCGATGGCCTTCTTTAGGCGCTCAGCGTCTTTGCCACCCTCTGGGTAGTTCATGGCGGCGTTGATGGCTTCGAGGGCCTCGGGAAGTTTCTTAAGCTCGTAGCAGATGTACGCGAGGAACGTGTAGGCCTGCCAAGGTTTATCGAGCTTATGGGTGACGGCCTGACTCGCGAAGGAGTAGGAGTCGTCGAGCTTGTCGAGCGAGTAGTAGATCTGCGCGATCGTGAGGTAGAGCGAACCGGAGTCAGGGAACTGCTTAATCGCTTCCTTCAGGACATCGATCGCCCGGGCCTCGCGACGCACCTGCTGGAGGGACGCGGCGAGGAGTTCCCAGTTGCGCTGCTCGCTGTCGATGGAGCCGTCGCGCAGTCCCTTCTCGAGCAGTCCGATCGCCTGATCGTACTGCTGCATGTTGAAGTAGATGCCGACCAAGTTGAAGTTATCCTTCGGCGTGTTCATCGCCTCATGGACTTGGGCGCGCTCGATGGTGATCGCGGCTCGAAGATCCTGCTGGAGATTCAGGTACGTCGAGGCCAGTTGGGCCCAGTACGTCTTGTTCTTCGGGGCAATCTTGACCAGCAGCTCGAGGATCTCGGCCGACCGGGCGGTCTGGTTCTGCTGCTGGAGAGTCGCGAGGAGGAGGACGTAGAACGTGTCCTTGGGGCGCACGGTCATTTCCAAGCCCTTCTCGACCTCTTCCTGTGAACGCCGGATGAGGGCCATGTCGACGTTGTTGGGGTCGATCTGAGCCTGATTGTACAGAAGAGACGCAAAGAACAGCTGAGCATCGGGGTTCGGCTTCGTGTTCGCCTTGGACCACTGCTCGAGGTACTTCGCGGCCTTGCTGTAGTTCCGCATGAGGGCCTCGCGGGACTTGGAGTTCACCGCCTCCTGATAGAAGAGCTGAGCCAGGAAGTAGCGAAGCTCCTGATTCACCTTCGGTTCAAAGTAGCCGTGGCGCTCCGAAACCAAAACAGCGGTCTCGAGCGGATCGATGGCCTTGGAGTACTCGGCCTGCGTGAGCAGAATCTGCGCTTTGACTTGGGAAAGAACGGCGACGTCGTAGCTCTCTGGCGCGGCGCCCTTGAGCAGACGGTCGATAATCGAGACCGCCTCGGCGTAGTTCTTGGCGTCGGTGGCGGTACGGATCTTGGGCAGATCCTCCGACACCTTCTCGCTGAGTTCCTTCTTCGGAGCAGCCTGCTGGCTCCATGCCGGAGCGAGGGTGCAACCGAGGATCGCGGCGAGGGAAAGAGCCGTCGCAGAGCGTCGGAACGGGAGGAAAAGGGAGGAGAAAGTCATGGAAGGGATCTTATTCCTCGGTGATGCTGAACACGATAGGCACCTGCATCTTCGTGTTGACGTTGCGGCCGCCCTTCTTGCCTGGGCGGAATTTCCACTTGGAAACGGCCTGCACGGCGGCGGCCTCGAACTCGCGCTGCGTGGAACGAATGGCGTAGGCTTCGCGGACATCACCGTTGGAATCGACGATGAAGCCGACCAGCACATCGCCGGTGATACCGGCGCGGCGCATCTCAAAGGGATAGACCGGCTTGGCTTGGAAACGGGGGGACGGAATCTGGTCGAGATTGGCCAGGTCAAACAAGTCCTTCATGCCCTTGCCGATGTTGCCCGTGTTCGGGCGACCGGTCGGGATCGAGATGACACCCGTCGGGCGGTTGAGGCCCGGAGGGGGAGGCGGCTGCAGCTTTTGGACGAAGGACTCGACCGTCACCTGTGCAGGGACGTCGGCGGCCATCGGGGGAGCGAGCTCAACGACCTCCTCCGGCGGTTCATCCGTCTCGGTCACCTCAACCTCCTCAGGTTCGGGAGGTGGCATCTGCATAAGCTCGATAGTGGTGTCTTCCTCGACGACCTTCTTGGCGACGGCCTTGGACTTCGGGAACAGCTGTTCGCCGAAGAGGAAGCCACCGTGCAGGAGGGCGGAGAGAAGAAGGCCGATGATCAGATCGCGATGCATGGCTGAAGGGGTTGCGGATTACTTACCCGTGGCGCGCCAGACCGTTTCGACTGAGACCTGTTTGATGCCCGCTTTGCGGACTTCGTCGAGGACCTGAATCGTGGCGCCGTACTTGGCGCGATCGTCGGAAGCGATGAGGACGCGAGGAGTGGCCACGCTGTTGGCGTAGTTGGCGAGACGCGGAGCGACCTCGTTCATGCTGATCAGCTCCTTGTTCCAGTAGAGCGTGCCGCCGTCCGAGACCTGCAACGTCACGTTATCATCCGTATCGGGCGGATTCGCCGAGGGAGGAGCGGCGACGGGCAGATTGATGGGAAGGGATTGGATCTTGTTCAGCGACAGCGTGAACAAGACGAAGGTGGCGAGGAGGAAGAAGATAACGTCAATGAGAGGGATGATCTCAATGCGCGCCTTCTTGGCGCCTTCGCCGGGGGAAGAGGGAGCTCCGGACATGGTAGGAGGAATCTGGCCGAGTGGCGGGTAGAGGGTGCCGGAGGATTACTGCGCCGGACGCATGCGCGTCTCGATCAAGACCTTCTGGATGCCCGCCTTGCGCACTTCGTCGAATACGTAGCGCGCTTGGCTGAAGAAGGCGTTCTCGTCGCCGTTGATCAGGATACGGGCATCGGGCCCCATCGCCTGCTTATAGGCCTGTAGGCGGGTGAGGAACTCATCGAGGGTGATGGGATCCTTGTCCCAGGCAATCGTGCCCTCCTGCGTAACGGTGATCGTGACGCCCGTGGGATCGCGGGGCTCGCTCGTCGAGGTGCTCGGGAGACTGACCGGCAGTCCTCCGGACTTGTTCAGCGAGAGCGTGAAGAGGACGAAGGTGGCGAGGAGGAAGAAGATGACGTCAATGAGAGGGATGATCTCAATGCGCGCCTTCTTCGTTCCACTTGAGCCGCCGCCGCCAGAAGAGGAGCCTGACATGGATGACCGAGGAGAGGGTTGTTGCAGAGACGGGCGGAGAGGCCGCCCGTTCGGTGGCGTCGGTTAGACCGCAGCCTCTGACTTCTTGATGATCAGCTCGATCGCGTTCGAGGCGTCCGAAATGTCGTGCTTGGCGTCCTCGATCTTCGAGTTGATGAAGTTGTAGGGCAGCAAACCGAGGATAGCGATGGCGAGACCGGCCGCGGTCGCGATCAGCGCCTCAGCCACACCACCGGTGATCTGGCCGGCCGCCGCAGCGATGTCGCCGCCCGAAAGAGCGCCGAAGGTGTTCATCATGCCCGTCACGGTACCAAGGAGACCGAGCAGCGGGGCCGAGGTGATGCAGGTGTCGAGCGTCGACATGCCCTGCTGGAAGCGCGTGAGCTCCTGGTTCGAAGCGCGCACGAAGGCGTTGTGCATCGAGTACTCCTTGTGCGTGAGCGCGTAGACGAGGATGCGGGCGACGTAGTCCTTGCTCTTACGGCCCAGTGCCACCGCGCCCTCGATGTCGCGCGCCTCGACCTTCTCCAGCATCTTCTCCACCACCTCACGCTCGCGCGTGGAGGCCTCGCGGATCGCGAAGATCACGCGTTCAACCGCGACGGTGAGACACAGGAAGGAAACGATGATGATCGGCCACATGATGTACCCTCCATGCTTGAAGAGCTCCATCGGAGTCTGGCCCATGAGGAATGCGAGCGGGAGGCTGGTCGTGATCATGATATTTTTCTGAGGTCGGGTGGAAGGTTGGAAAAAAAGCGGGTCGAGCGGGGTGCGAGGGTACTACGGGAAGAGGGTGGGGTTTTGACGGTGATCGGAGCTTTTTGCTCAAAAAAATCACCGGGAGTCGGTCAAATGAGCAAGGTTGGCTCCAAAGGAAAGCAAAAGGAGGCGAATTTTCGAGGCTATTAGATCACTTGCCGGGGTTCGCTTCAGCTTGTGCTGGATGCCGCTCATGGAATCGAGGGGCGTGGGGTAAGCCGTAGGGTGCAGGGGAGGCTGAAAATTGAATGAAAATAAATGACTCGGGAGGCGACTAACGCCGTAGCGCCATTCCTCTGTCAAACGTTCTTTTCTCTCTTCGACCTCCACCGTTGAAACATCGAGGTTACGATGGCTGCCCGGCTAGGACTCGAACCTAGACAAGCAGAGTCAGAATCTGCTGTGCTACCATTACACCACCAGGCAGTGGAAAGTCGAAGGGCGTCCGGTGCTTCAAGGGCCTCAATGCGCGGGGATCACCCCGCCGAAAGTGGAGCCGGCGACGGGAGTTGAACCTGCAACCACCTGTTTACAAAACAGGTGCTCTGCCATTGAGCTACGCCGGCAAAAGGGGGTTGGGGTAGGCCCTCTTGTAAACTGCGGACAGCCAAGATTTAGTGGAAAAGAACGTTCCCGGAGGAGAACAGAAAGTCGCGCTTGGTGGCTCCCCGGGGACTCGAACCCCGAACCAACTGATTAAGAGTCAGCTGCTCTACCATTGAGCTAGGAAGCCAGCGAAGCGGAGGGGCGAAAAGTCATGAATCGGGCGGGGGTGTCAACAGCATTTCGCAGGGCAAGACGCTCTCCGCGGGGGTCGGCGGGTGCGGTTGGCGGACGAGCGGTCTGCGCTGGCGTTTCGTGGCGCGTGTTCCGAGGGTCGGGGGCGCCATGCCAGACTCCCTGCCTCAGTTCGCGGATATTCAGGCGGCCGCGGTTCGGCTGCGCGGACGCGTCCACCGGACGCCCGTGATGCGCTCGGCGACCTTCGACTCGCTTTGCGGTAGCCGGGTGTGGTTCAAGTGCGAGAACCTGCAGCGCGCCGGTGCCTTCAAGGCCCGCGGGGCGTTTAACGCGGTGTTTTCGCTCTCCGACGAGGAGGCTCAGGGCGGGATCGTCACGCACTCTTCCGGAAACCACGGGGCCGCGGTCGCCTTGGCCGCTCGGGAGCGGGGGGTGCGCGCCGACATCGTCGCCCCGCGCGGCACCGCCGCGATCAAGTGCGCCGCGATCCAGCGCTATGGGGCTACGTTGCACCTGTGCGAGCCGACGCTTGCCGCCCGGGAGCACGTGGCGGCCGCCTTGATTCGGGAGCGTGGGGGTACGCTGGTCCATCCTTTCGATGATCCTCGGGTGATCGCTGGGCAGGGCACCGCTGCGCTCGAACTGCTGGAAGAAGTCGGCTCTCTGGATGCGCTACTGGCGCCGGTGAGTGGAGGTGGCCTGCTTTCTGGGACCGCTCTCGCCGCCGCCGGGTTCGGCGGCCAGACCGCCGTTTTCGGTGCCGAGCCAAGCGCGGTGGATGACGCGGCCCGGTCATTGCTCGCCGGGCGCCTGATCAGCGACGGCAATGGTTCTACGATCGCGGACGGCCTGCGGGCCACCCTGTCGCCCCGCACCTTTGCGCTGCTCCAGCGCCATGTGACCGCGATCGCCACGGTCTCGGAGGAAGAAATCATCGCCGCAATGCGCCTCGCCTGGGATGTTCTGAAGCTGGTGATCGAGCCTTCCTGCGCGGTCCCTCTGGCTGTCCTGCTGGCAGGCCGTGAGCCTCGCCTGCGCAACCGCCGCGTCGGGGTGATCATCACGGGCGGAAACGTCGATTTGGACCGGCTTCCTTGGGCTACGACGCCCTAAGGGAGGGCGTGATGCCGTGGGGTGGAGTGGATTTTGCCCTTGCCAAGGGAATCCCGGGCCTCTGTTTTCTCCCGTTCTCCATGCAAAAGACCAAAAAGTCCGTCGCCAAGCGCTTCAAGCTGAGCGCCCGGGGCAAGCTCATCCGGCGCACCCCTGGCTTTCGGCACCTGCTGGCCTCCAAGAGCACGAAGTCAAAGCGTCGTGCCACGAAGGACAAGCTTGTCGCCGAGGGGCATGCCGCTCCTCTGAAGCGTTGTCTCCCGTTCGGCCTGTAAGCCTCCACGCTCACAGCCGACTCCCTCCAACCGCGCCAGGCGGGTGAATCATCCAAGCCGACCCGCCGGCCACACCAAATAAAGGAAAACCAACATGGCTCGTGCAACGAACGCCCCGGCCTCACGCCGCCGCCGCAAGAAAGTGCTGAAGTACGCCAAGGGCTACTACAGCAGCAAATCGAAGCTGTTCCGCTACGCTAAGGAAGCGGTCCAGCACGCCTGGCAGTACGCTTACCGCGACCGCCGCAAGAAGAAGGCCGAATTCCGCGGCCTGTGGATCGTCCGCCTCAACGCGGCCTGCCGCAACGCGGGCATCACCTACAGCCGCTTCGTCGAGGGCCTCAAGGCCGCGAACATCGAGCTCGACCGCAAGGTCCTGTCCGACATCGCCATTCGCGACGAGGCCGCGTTTAACGCCTTGGTCAAGCAGGCGCAGGACGCGTTGAAGGCCAAGGCCACCGCCGCCAAGGCGAAGGCCTGATTCCACCCCAACGCGAGCCGGGTCGGCTCGCCCCACCGCTCAGTCTCGGTTCACCGAGATTGAGCCTCACGAGGACGGGCCCCTCCCCGGGGTGCCGTCCTTTTTCTTTCCCCCCGCCCGCTGTCGTCTTCTTCCTCCCCGCCGTCTCGATCGTCCCACCCGGACGTCCCGGGGCGTCGCCCTCTCTGTTCCTCCTTCCCCGTTGTCTCCATGGAATCGCTTCTCTCCGCCCTGCAGGAAAAGGCGCAGGCCGATCTCGCCGTTATCCGCTCCCGCCCCGAACTCGAGGCCGCCAAGGCTCGCCTCGTCGGCCCCAACGGCGAACTCACCGCGCTGATGAAGCAAATGGGCTCCGTGCCCAAGGAGCAGCGCCCCGCCCTCGGCAAGCGCATCAATGAGGCCAAGGGACAGGTGCAGGCGCTGCTCGACGCCGCCCTCGATCGCGTGGTCGCCGCCGAGATCGCCGCTCAGGTCGGGCCCGCCATCGATGTTTCCTTGCCGTCCCCGGACGTGGGTCCAGGCACGTTCCACCCACTCACCCAGGTGCGCGAGGAAATGTGCCGCATCCTCCGCAAGGTGGGCTTCACCGTCGCCGACGGCCCCGAGGTCGAAACCGAATACCACTGCTTCGACGCCCTCAACACGCCCGCCGACCACCCGGCTCGCGATGCTCAGGATACGTTCTACCTGCCGCGCGACGCCGCGTTCGCCAACGTCTCCAAGCACCACCCCGACGAGCGCTACCTGCTGCGCACCCATACGTCGTCCGTCCAAATCCGCACACTGCTCAAGGGTCCACCGCCGATCCGCATCGTCTCGCCGGGCCGTGTCTATCGCCGCGATACCACCGACGCCACCCACTCCGCCAATTTCCACCAACTCGAGTGTCTCTACGTCGACCGTCATGTCACGGTCCGCGATTTGAAGGCACTGCTCGACTACATCTTCACGTCCTTGCTCGGCAAGGACACCAAGACGCGCTTCCGGCCGCATTACTTCGGCTACACCGAGCCGAGTTTCGAGGTCGATCTCAGCGCCCGACACTTGCCCAAGGTGAACAAGGAGTGGATCGAGATCGGCGGCTGCGGCATGGTCGATCCGATCGTGCTCGATGGGGTCGGTCACGACCCCAAGGTCTGGTCCGGCTACGCGTTCGGCATGGGTCTCGAGCGTCTCGCGATGCTGCTCTACGGGATCGATGACATCCGCTACTTCTATCAGAACGATCTGCGTTTCCTGCGGCAGTTCGCCTGACGCGGTCTCCGCCTTTTCCGCCCTCGCTCCGCACCCGCGAACCTCCTCTTTGCCGTGAAAGTCTCCCGCAACTGGCTCCAGACGTACGTCAACCTCGCCGGCCGTTCCGCCGACGAAATTTCCCGCGCCATCACGTTCCTCGGCTTCGAGGTCGAATCAGTCCACACGACCGGCGCCCCCGCGTTGTCCTCCGTCTTCGTTGGCGAGGTGCTGACGCGCGATCGCCACCCGAACGCCGACAAGCTTTCCGTCTGCACCGTCGATGTTGGTCCCGCCCACGGGGTGAAGACCATCGTGTGCGGCGCGCAGAACTACCAGGTCGGCGACCGCGTGCCCGTCGCGTTGCCGGGCGCGGTCCTGCCAGGCGACTTCGTCATCAAGCAATCCAAGATCCGCGGCCACGCCTCCGATGGCATGATGTGCTCCGGCCGAGAGCTGGGCGTAGGCGAGGATCACTCCGGCCTGCTCATCCTCAGCGACCGCCCCGAACTCGGACGCCCGATCAACGAGGTGCTGCCGGCGGGCGATGTGGTCTTCGATATCGAGATCACGCCCAATCGGCCCGATTGCCTTTCCCACCTCGGCATCGCCCGCGAGCTCGCCGCCTGGTTCCGCGAGCCGCTGCGCTACCCGTCGGTCGCCAACGACGCCGTGCTGTTCGCCGAGGCGCCGTCCCGCGCCGACCTGCTCGGGTCGGTGCGCGTCGAGGCGGCCGAGGATTGCCCGCTCTACCAGGCCACGATCATCACGGGCGTGCGCGTCGGCCCCAGCCCGGCCTGGCTGCAGGAGCGGCTTACCGCCGTCGGACTCCGGCCGATCAACAATGTCGTCGATGTCGGCAATTTCGTGATGCTCGAGTACGGCCAGCCGCTGCACGCGTTCGACGCGCGGAAGCTGGGCGGCGCCGGGATCGTGGTGCGTCGCGCCGCCGCCGGCGAGTCGCTGGTCACACTCGACGGCAAGGAGCGCGCGCTCTCGCCCGAGACGCTGGTCATCGCCGATCAGCAGCGCCCCGTTGTCGTCGCCGGTATCATGGGCGGCAGCCATTCCGGCGTCGATGAGTCTACGACCGATCTGGTGCTCGAGGCGGCGTGCTTCCGCCGCCAGGGGATCCGCGCCACGTCGCGCCGGCTGGGGCTCGCGAGTGACTCGTCTTATCGCTACGAACGCGGGGTTGACCCGCACGGCCTCGCCGAGGCCTCGCGCCGCGCAGTGGGTCTCATTCTCGAGACCGCGGGCGGCCGGGTCGCCGGCCCAGCGTATCGGGTAGGTGGAGACAAACCGTGGCTGCGCGAGATTGTGGTCACGCCGGCCTACATCAATGAGCGTCTCGGCTTCACCATCCCGTCCGCCGACATGCGGGCGGCGCTTGAGTCGCTCGAGTTGCGCATCGTGCGCGAGGACCGCGCCGAGGATGGGGGCGAGCGCTGGACGGTACGCGTGCCGAGCTGGCGCGACGACCTCGATCGGCCGATCGATTTGGTCGAGGAGGTGCTGCGCATCTTCGGTACCGAGCGCATCCCGGCCACGACGGTCACCGGCCCCGGTCTCGCCGAGGACGATGATCCGGTGGTCGAGTATCAGCGTCGCGCCCTCCGACTCCTCGTCGGTCAGGACTGCCACGAGTGCGTCAATTACACGCTCCGTTCCGCCGCTGAGGTGGCGGGTTCGGCATCCGAGTCCCTCGCCCCGCGTCTTGCCCTCGCCAACCCCTTCGTGGAGGACCAATCCCACCTCCGGCCGACGCTGATTGATGGGTTGGTGGAGACGCTGCGCCTGAACCGCGCACGGGGAGTATCGGTCACGCGCCTCGCCGAGGCCGGGCGCGTCTTCCGCGAGCGCGATGGCCAGTTGCTTGAGTGTGTGGCGGTGGGCTTCGTGCTCGCTGAGGATCCGGACTCCCGCACGTGGCTGCGTCGTCCGGCACCGGATTTCTACGCCGCGCGCCATCTGATCGAAGCACTGGCTTCCTTGGCGGGTCTCGATCTGTCGCGCCAGATCCGGCCGGTCGCCGAGGGCGACCGTTCTTGGCAGGCCGGACATGCCGCTACGGCTGGCGATCTCGCCCACGGTTGGTCCGCGTCCTTCGGTCTGCTCAACGTCGCGTCGCTCAAGACGCGCGCTGTGACGGGCCGCGTGTATGCCGGCGAACTCGTGATTCTTCCTGCAAACCTCGCGACACCGGCCACCCGTTCGCGCTACCGTCCGTTCGCTCTCTTCCCCGCGGCCCTGCGCGATGTGGCGCTCGTGGTCGGCGAGGCCGTACCCGCCGCTGATGTCCGCAAGGCGATCACCAAGGCGGCGCGCGCGGCCGTCGGGACCGCGTTTGCGCTCGAGTCGGTGGAGATCTTCGATGTCTACCGTGGCGAGGGCCTGCCGGCCGGGCACAAGAGCCTCGCGTTCTCTCTGGTTTTCCGCGCCGAGGACCGCACCCTCACCGACGAGGAGGTCAACCGCGTGTTCACTGCAGTGCAGGACGCCCTCGTCTCCGGCCACGGCTACATCCTCCGCAAATGAGCGCACCGTCCTCCTCTTCGACCGACCTCAACATCGATCATGTGGCCTCGCTGGCGCGGCTCGCCCTGACACCTGAGGAGAAGGCGCACTTCGCGAGCCAGCTCGGCGACGTGTTGGACGCGATCGAGAAGTTGAAGAGGGTGGACGTGACCGGCGTGGAGCCGACCGCGCACGCGTTCCCGCTGTTCAACGTTTGGCAGGCCGACGAGGCGCGCGCGGGTCTGTCGGTGCAGGAAGCACTGCGCAATGCCCCGGCGCAGCGTGATCAGATGATCGTGGTCCCCAAGGTGGTGGAGTAAGTCACCCGTCTGCGAGCCCCTCCATCATGTCCGAAGCGCTTCATTACCAGTCGATCGCCGAACTTTCCGCCGCGCTGCAGGCGCGCCGGATCTCGGCGGTGGAACTCATGCAGGCGGTGATCGCCCGCACCCAGGCGGTCGAGGACCGCGTACACGCGTTCAATTCTTACGACGTCGGTGATGCGCTGGCTCAGGCGAGCGCGTCCGACGAACGCCGCGCGCGCGGCGAGGCGCGGGGTCCGCTCGACGGCATCCCGATCGGCCTAAAGGACGTGATCGCAGTCACCGGGCAACCGCTGACGGCGTCGAGCCGCATGCTGAAAAACTTTGTATCGCCCTACGACGCGACGGTCACCCGGCGGTTGCGCGAGGCCGGGGCGATTTGCTGGGGCCGGCTGAATATGGACGAGTTCGCGATGGGCTCGTCGACCGAAAATTCCGCCTTTGGCCCGACCGCGAATCCCTATGCGCTGGACTGCGTACCCGGGGGATCCTCGGGCGGCAGCGCGGCCGCCGTGGCGGCCGGTGAGACGATTGTGTCGCTCGGCTCGGACACGGGCGGATCGATCCGCCAGCCGGCCTCGTTCTGCAATGTCGTCGGCCTCAAGCCGACCTACGGCCTCGTCTCGCGCTATGGCCTGATCGCTTTCGCCTCGTCGCTCGACCAGATTGGCCCCTTCGGCCGCTCGGTCGAGGATACGGCCATGGTGCTTGGCGCGATCGCGGGGCACGACCCGTTGGACTCGACGTCCTGGCGTGCCGAGGTGCCCGATTACCGGGCCGCGTTGCAGGCTCGGCGTGGTCCGTGGCGGATCGGCATTCCGCGCGAGTATTTCGGCGAGGGATTGGATCCCGAGGTGGCGGCATCCGTGCAGGCCGCGGTGCGTTTCTATGAATCGCAGGGCTGCACGGTGAAGGACGTGTCGCTGCCGCATACCGAGTACGGCATCGGCGTCTACTACATCATCGCCACCGCGGAGTGCTCCTCCAACCTCGCGCGCTTCGATGGCATCCGCTACGGCCACCGTTCGAAGGAAGCGAAGGACGCCGTGGAGATCTACTCCAAGTCGCGCGCCGAGGGCTTCGGGGCCGAGGTGAAGCGACGCATCATCCTCGGCACGTACGTGCTCTCGAGTGGGTATTACGACGCGTATTACCTGCGGGCGCAGAAGGTGCGGACGCTGATCAGGCAGGACTTTCTCAATGCCTATCGGGACGTGGACGTGATGCTGACCCCGACCGCGCCGACCCCGGCGTTCCGGCGCGGCGCGAAGGCCGACCCGCTTGCGATGTACCTTTGCGACATCTACACGATCGGCGTGAACCTCGCCGGCCTACCCGCGGTGAGTGTGCCCTGCGGCTTCAGCGCGGACGGGCGTCCCATCGGTATGCAGCTCATCGGCCAACCCTTCGGCGAGGCCGAGCTGCTGGCCATGGCCCACACCTATGAGCGCGCCCATACCTGGAGCCAGCGCCGGCCGACGCTCTGACCCGGACTCGCCATGAACTACGAAGCCGTAATCGGTCTGGAAGTGCACATCCAGATCAAGACCAAGTCCAAGATGTTCACCCGTGTGGCGACGGGCTACGGGCAGGATCCCAATACGCTCACCGACCCCGTCGTGCTCGCCTTGCCGGGCGTGCTGCCGGTCATGAACAAGGCGGCGCTCGACGCGATCATTCGCGCCGGCCTGATGCTCGGGTGCGACATTGCCCCGGTCTGCAAATGGGACCGGAAGAACTACTTTTATCCGGACTCGCCGAAGAACTACCAGATCTCTCAGTACGACCAGCCGATCTGCCTCGGCGGATCCGTGGAGATCGAGCTGCCGGGTCCAGCTCGCAATGTCCAGGGCGAGCACAAGCGTATTCCCCTGACCCGCATTCATCTCGAGGAAGACGTGGGGAAACTGAACCACACCGCGAGTGATTCGCTGGTCGACTACAACCGCGCCGGGACTCCGCTGATGGAGGTGGTCTCCGACCCGGCGATGCACACTGCGGACGAAGCCTTCGCGTACCTCACGGCGCTGCGCACGGCGATGGTGTATGCTGGGATCTCGGACTGCGACATGGAGAAGGGACAGCTTCGCTGTGACGCGAATATCTCGGTGCGTCCGGTGGGTGAAACCAAGCTCGGCACCAAGGTGGAGCTGAAGAACCTCAATTCGATTTCCTTCGTCCGCGACGGCATCGCGCACGAGATCAAGCGCCAGCTCGCGGTGATCGCGGCCGGCGGGAACATCCGCCAAGAGACGCGCGACTACGATGGCCAGACCGGCACTTCGCAGTCGCTACGCTCGAAGGAGATGGCGCACGACTACCGCTACTTCCCGGACCCGGACCTAATGCCCGTGAAGGTGGACGAGGCGTGGAAGGCTCGGCTGCGGGCAGAGTGCCCGGAGCTGCCGTTCGACAAGCAGCGCCGGTTTTACGAGGCCTACCAGATTCCCTACACCATCACGTCGGTCCTCGTACCGGACCGCGCGTTGAGCGACTTTTTCGAGGAGGCCGTAGCGCTGGCGGGGGTGGAGAAGGCGCAGGCGGTCGGGAACTGGATCGTCAATGACCTCCTGCGCGAGTTGGGCACAGCGAAGATCGGTCTGGAAGCGTCGCGAGTCCGTCCCGCGCACGTTGCGGAACTCGTGCGGCTAATCGATTCCGGCGCGCTCCTCATGAATGCGGCTAAGGAGGCCTTCGTGGAGATGTTCGCGACCGGTGAGATGCCGGCGGCGGTCGTGGAGCGCAAGGGCCTCAAGGCCGAGACCAACGCGGCCGAGCTGGAGCAGTGGTGCCGGGACGCGATCGCGGGCAACCCGAAGTCGGTCGCGGACTTTAAGGCTGGCAAGGAGAGCGCGTTGAACGCGTTCAAGGGCCCGGTCATGAAGGCCGCCAAGGGTAAGGCCAACCCCAAGCTCGTGGATGAGACGCTCCGCCGCCTGTTGGCGAGCGGTTGAGCGCGATCGGGGCGATCGCCTGACCGGACGCGATGAGCGGATGCGAGAAGCGTCCGCCCATTTCGTCTGTGGGGCCAAGGGGCGCATCCGACCGCGAGGGACGGCGGCGTTTTCCAGCGTCGAGGTCCGCCCTGAGCGCACCTCCGTTCTCCCCCTTGGCTGCGCGGGCGGCCAAGACGGACGCCGTGTTAGCTCAGACCGTGCAGAGCTGTACGGCTTCGCGGAGGGATGTCATCGGATCGCGCTTCGGGATGAACTCCTGGCCGACGAAGCCGCGGTAACCGGTGGCCCGGATGGCACGCATGATCGCTGGGTAGTTCAACTCCTGCGAGCCATCGATCTCCGCGCGTCCCGGATTTCCACCCGTGTGGTAGTGCCCGAAGTACGCGTGGTGCGTCTGGATGGTGCGGATGATGTCACCCTCCATGATCTGCATGTGGTAAATGTCGTAGAGCAGCTTGAATCGCTCCGAGCCGACGCGGCGGCACAGTTCCACGCCCCACTCGGTGCGGTCGCACTGGTAGTCCTTGTGGTTCACGCGGCTATTGAGCAGCTCCATGCACAGGGTCACGCCGTGCTTTTCGGCGGCACCGACGATCTGCTTGATGCCCTCGGCGCAGATGTCCAGGCCCTCGCTGTCGCTTTGTCCGCGGCGATTTCCTGAGAAGAGGATCAGGCTCGGAATCCCGGCGTTGGCACATTCCTCGATGCGCTTGAGGTAGGCCGGAATGAGCGTCACTTGGTTCTCCCGGCGATTGAATCCGTCGTTGATTCCACCCGGGCCGTTCGCGATGGCGCACGTCAGCCCGAGTTCCTGCACGACCGGCCACTCCGGAGGATTCAACAGTTCGATCGACTCCATCCCGAACGACTTGGCGGCCCGGGCGAGATCGACCAGGGGCGTCTTCGAGTAGCACCACTTGCAGACAGAATGCCGGATCGGATGCGTCCCCTCGTTGCTCGCCCCGCTCGAGGCTGTCGCGCTGGCTCCGGACGCCGGAGTAGCTCCTTGGACGGTGGCGGTGGCGCTGCCAGCGAGGACGGCGCCGGTGAGGGTGGCGAGGGCCTGACGACGGGTGACGGGGTTGGGCATGGGAGGAAGCTTGGGATGGAAACGAGCTGCGGCAAGCCCGAGTATAAGTCGGGGAGGGGGTCAAAAAGTATCGAGTAAGCCACTACAAAAAGGGTGGGTGCATCAAGGCGGTGAGGGTGCCTGACCGTGCCCCGTTGGGCGGATGTCACGCGGTGGCTTGCGCGGATGCGCGAATCGGATAAAGCAGAGGAATGAAAATGCCCCCGCTTGCCCCGTCCCCGTCAACGTTGTCCCGTCGCGATGCCCTCCGCTTGCTGGGCGGGTGGGGTGCGGCGGCGGTGGCCGCTACGGCCGCCTCGCCGGCTCTGGCGGCTACTGGGGGCGGCGCGACCGCCCCTGCGGCGGCGGGAGCGGGCACGGCGCAGCCTTTCGTTCTGGCGCCGCTCGGCTACGCGGCCGATGCGTTGGAGCCGCACTTTGATCGCCTGACGATGGAGATTCACCATGGTCGGCATCACCGGGCTTACGTGGACAACGCCAACCGCGCGCTACAGTCCCACCCGGAGTTGCGAGCGCTGAGCGCGGAGGCCCTCATGGCCAACCTCGCGACGGTTCCGGAGTCGATCCGGATGGCTGTCCGCAACAACGTGGGCGGCCATCTCAACCATGCTTTGTTCTGGCGCTTGCTCACGCCCGGTGGGGCGAAGGCGCCCTCGGCGGACTTTGCCGCGGCGTTGGTGGAGGCCTTTGGCTCGGTAGATGCCTTCAAGACCCGTTTCACCGAGGCGGCGTTGGGTCGCTTCGGAAGCGGCTGGGCCTGGTTGGCGGCGAAGAACGGCAAGCTGGCGGTCATTTCCACGCCCAATCAGGACACGCCGGGGATGGAGGGCTACGCCGCCATCATCGGTCTCGATGTGTGGGAGCATGCGTATTACCTGAAGTTCCAGAATCGCCGCGGAGACTACGCGAAGACCTTCTGGAGCGTGCTCAACTGGGACGTTGCCGCCGCCGAGTGGCGGGCAGCCCGCAGCTAGTCGCGTTGGCGCGGTTTGGCACAGGGACGACGGCTCGAGGCTGTGGCCTCGAGCGATGTGCTAGCCACGAAAAAGGCCCGTCCGGATCATGCGATCCGAACGGGCCAAGAGAAAGACGCGATGACGACCGCCGTTAGATCGTCGGACTCACGCTGGCGCCGGGGCTCGTGCCGAAGAACTCGACCATGTGTGAGATATCTTTGTAGCCCCGCGACTTAAGAGCCTCTTCGACCTTCTTGATCGCCGCGGCCAGGTCGGCGGACGTTTGCGGGTCGAGCTGCTCCATGGTGTTGGAGGCTTTGCAAACGATGTGGTAGGAGGTTTCGCCTGCGAGGTTGATCTGCCAGAGGCTGGTGCCGTTGTGGAAGAAGCAGCGGCGAACGAGGCCGAGCTTTTCGAAGGCGGCGAGGCAGCGGTACACCGTTACCAGATCACAAAATGTGTTTCCCTTCAGATCATTGTGAATCTGCTCGATGCTCGCCGGACGATCGCGGCGGATCAGGGCATTGAGGATCGCAATGCGTGGTTGGGTGATGCGCAGCCCGTTCGAGCGGAGCCGATTTACGGCGACTTCAATGGGGGTGTTGGCCGGCGCAGCGCCCGGGGTCACTCCGGTTTGGATTTCGGCGGAATCAGTCATGGTCAATTCTGTGTTTCAATGGATTATCGAAGTGCGAGGCAAATGCAAAAATTACCCAGGCAGCAACGCAGGCTTTTATTTGCGATAGCAAATGAACCACCGCTGCCAAATAAATGCCACATTCGTTCCGTCTTCAAGCCCGAGGTTGCAGAAAGACGCCCCATGTGCAGTCTGCCCGACGAGCATGCAGGACCTCGATTTCGACGCGATCGTCGAGCTGATTTGCAAAGAAGACCCCCGGTTCGACCGACGGGCTTACCTGTTCACCCGGCAGGGGCTCGACCATGCCGTTAAGGAGCTCCGCAAGCGCGACGCGGGGCGCGCCCAGCGCTCCATGCACGTCAGTGGGCCAGAGTTACTGCAAGGCATTCGTGAGTATGCGCTCGAACAGTTCGGGCCCTTGGCGATCACGGTACTGCATGCGTGGGGCATCCGGCGCTGCGCCGACTTTGGGGACATCGTGTTCAGCCTGATCGACTACAACATCTTTTCGAAGACAGAGAGCGATCGTCGGGAGGATTTTTCCGAGGTCTACACGTTCGAGGAGGCTTTCGTGAAGCCTTTCTTGCCAAGAGGCCCGCGTCCGAAGCATTGGCCCAAGGCGGTCCTCTCGGAGGCCTCCTAAGTTCACGGCCTGCCGGAAGCTTACGGGCGCGTCCGGCAAGGGCTGCTTTGTTTGCGCTTCCCGTTCCTTTCCATGGCGAAACCTTCCTCCCTCACCTCTGGTGATCTCGCGCTGCTTCGTCCTTTCTGGGAGGAGCCGGTGGCGCGCGAGGAGCTCCCGAATGGTGCCACACTGATCGTGCGGCGCGACCGCTCCGCACCACTCGCTTCCGTGCAGGTCTGGGTGAAGACCGGCAGCGTCCACGAGGACACCCTGCAGGGCTCCGGGGTGTCACACTACCTCGAACACCTGCTCTTCAAGGGCACCGAGCGCCGCGCGGGCCGCGAGATCAGTGCCACAGTGCAGGCCCACGGAGGCAACATCAATGCCTACACCACCTTCGATCGTACGGTGTACTACATCGACCTGCCCAGCGAGCATGTGTCCGTCGCCGTCGATCTGCTCGCAGACATGGTGCTGCACTCGACGCTGCCGGCGGACGAGGTGGAGCGTGAGAAGGACGTGATCCTGCGCGAGATCGACATGGTGCAGGACGATCCCGACCAGCGCCTCGGCCAGACGCTCTTCGCCACGGCGTTCCGCGCACATCCGTACCGCTTCCCCGTCATCGGCCACCGGGAGGTGTTCTCCTCTCTCACCCGCGAGGACCTCCTAGGGTACTACCGGGCCCGCTATGTGCCCAATAACCTCGTGATCGTGGTCGTGGGCGACGTCGATCCCGCCGCGATCCGCGAGGAGGTGCAGCGTCACTTCGGATCCACTCCGCGGGCACGGCTCGCTCCCCTGACCATCCTGCCGGAGCCCGTCGCGCTCGGGCCGCGCCACGATCACCGCTACGAGGAGGTCGAGGTGATCCGCGCCGATCTTTCCTGGCCGATTCCTGGTTTGGGCCATCCGGACGCACCGGGGCTGGACTTGCTCGCGATGATTTTGGGCAGCGGCGACAGCTCGATTCTCTGGAGCGAACTGCGGGAAAAGTCCCGGCTGGTCCACTCCATCGACGCCAGTTGCTGGAACCCTGGCATGGGCGGGCTGCTGTCGATTTCCTTCACCTGCGACGCCGGGGGCAGGGAGCGGGCCACGGCCAAGATCCTCGAGGTCCTGCAGGCGCTCGGAAAGAAGGGCTTTACTCGCGCACGGCTGCGCAAGGCGATGCGACAGCTGGTGGTGGGCGAGATCAACGCCCGCAAGACGATGGCGGGCCAGGCTTCCCGCCTCGGCGCGGCCGAGGTCGTGGTGGGCGACCTGAGTTTCACCCGCTCCTATTTCGAGAGCCTCGCGGGCGTCGATTCGGCGGCACTGGCTCGTTTGATCCAGACTTACCTCATTCCGCGGACGCTCACGTCGGTCTCGTTGAATCCGACGGCCGATCGTCCAGAAGCCTCCGCGGGAGACCTCAAGGTCGTCGGGGCGGCCGACTTCGAGGAGATCCTGCTGCCGGGTGGCGCGCGACTCTTGCTCCGACCGGATCCTCGTCTGCCGAATCTCCACCTGCGCTTCGTGCTCCGCGCCGGGCCAGCACAGGAGGCTCCCGGACGTCGTGGTTCGTCGGCTCTTCTCGCCACCCTCCTAACGAAGGACACGCAGCGGCGCAGCGCGGCCGAGGTGGCTCGGCGCATCGAAGAGGTGGGTGGATCTTTCTCGGCTTTCACCGGAAACAATGCGCTCGCCCTCGCGCTCGAGGTCCTGCCCAGCGATACGACTCTGGCACTTGAGACGCTTTCTGACGCTGTCTTTCATCCGGCATTCCGCGCCGACACGCTCGCGCGCGAAAGGGATGCCCAGATCGCCGATCTGAAACTCGACGAGGATGATGTCGTCAGCCACGGGCGAAAACTCCTGCGGCAGCGCTTCTTCGGCGCCCACCCACTGGCGTACGATGCCTTCGGCGCCGCGGCCGAGGTGGCGGCGGTCACGCCCGCCGATCTGCGGGCGCTCCACGCACGGGTGCTCACGGCGAACAACGCCGTACTCGCGGTCTCCGGCGACTTTTCGCGGAGTCGTTTGCTACCGGCGCTCCGGCGATTCCTCGCCCGACTGCCGAAAACCAAGGCTCCGGCCGCCGCGCCGCGGTTGGCCGGTCCCGTCGAGCCGGGGGCCTGGGAGGAACTCCAGCCGCGCAATCAAGCGGTCGTGTACCAGGCTTTCCCCGGGCCCGGTGCAACCTCCTCCGATCGCGTGGTGGCCGACGTGATGGACGAGTTCTTCAGCGGCATGTCGTCCGGACTCTTCGAGCGCGTCCGCGAAGAAAAGGGACTCGCGTACTTCGTACGCTCCAGCCGCATCCTCGGCCTCGATTCCGGGATGTTCTATCTCTACGCCGGCACCGCTCCAGACCACGTCGCCGCGGTCCTCGCGGAGTTCAAGGCCGAGATCCAGCGCGTGGCCACGGGCGGCGCCAAACTCGAGGAGCTGCGTCGCTGCCAAACCCGCCTCAAGGCGGCCCGCCGCCAAGCCCTGCAGACCAACGCATCCCGCGCCCTCCACGCTTCACTGCAATGCCTCTACGGCCTGACGGTGAACGATGCCCACGAGATGGATCGCGCGCTCGACGCCGTCACTCTCGCCGACCTCGCCGCCTTCGCCCATCGCTACCTGCTCGCTGACCGGTGCTTGCAACTCGTCGTCCGCCCGGCGGCAAAGAGCAAAGCCTGACCCCTTTTGCAAGGGGCGGACGAAGCCCCGTTTCGGTCGGCTTTGCAGAGGCAATCGTATTGCTAAAAGCATGACAGCGGGGCTGGTTGACGGGCGCATGAACACATCATTCTGCAAACGTTTCCCCACTCGCGGCAGACTCGTTCTGCTGGCTTTTCCGCTGATCGTGACCGCAGCCTTCGCCGAAGAGCCGGCTCCAGAGAAGGCGAAGACGCTCCCGGCCGCCATCCTGCGCAAGTACGACGCGGATCGCGACGGTCGGCTGAGCGAGACCGAGCGCGCCGCCTGGAAGGAGGATGTGCAGCGTGGCCGCGCCGAGGCGCAGGCGCGCCGACTGGAACGGTTCGACGCCAACCACGACGGCAAGCTCGACAAGGCCGAGAAGGCCGAGGCGGCGAAGGCCGGAAACACCAAGTCCGGCGGCAAGGCAGCTTCAGCCGCAAAGGAAACGTCCCCCTAGACCCTATCACGCACGGAGCCTCTCGCCCCTTCGCGCCGCCGTTCGCCGCCGTTCGCCGCGGCGAGAGGCGAGAGGAGTCTGCGCCCCGCCGCGCCGCCCCCAGTGCTCGGGCTACGCGACGATGGCGGGCGATCGCGTTCAACGCCGAGGGCGTGGCGCTCGCTGCGGCGGCGTGCAGCGAAACGGCTCTTGCCGTGGCTAGGCGTGGCGCTCCGCTTCGCCGCCTGCCGCCACCGCGCTGCTGGCAGTGCGGTGGCACGAGCGACGATCACCCGCACGTGCGCTCGCGAACGTGCCGCTCGCCTCGGTGGGGCGCGCGAGCAAGACGTGCGCGGCCGCGGCGCGCGCGACCCAAGCGCACGCCGGCGCTAGGCGTGGCGCTCGGCGTCGCCGCCGCTCCACTTCAGCTTGGTGCGCACAACGGCGAAGTGCGAGTAGTCGCGGCGTTGGGCGAGGAGCAGCGTGTGCGGCGAGATCGAGACCGTCACCGGCGAGGTCTCGCAGCTCACAAGGTTGCGCTGGCCATCCATCGCCACGAGCAGGCGCGCGTTGCTGCCGCGATTGAAGATCTCCAGCCGGACGTCGTGGCGGAAGATGATCGAGCGATTGCTCAGCGTGTGCGGGCAAATGGGGGTGAGCGCAATGACCTCCGCCGACGGGTGAATCAGCGGTCCGCCCGCCGAGAGGTTGTAGGCCGTTGAACCGGTCGGCGTCGAAAAGATCAGACCGTCGCAGTAATACTCGGTGACGAGCTTCCCGTCAGCGTGGACTTCAAGGTGCGCGAGGCGCGAGTTGGCCTCGGCCTTGATCAGGACGTCGTTGAGCGCGAGGTCGTGCTGCCCTGTTCCGGTGGAACAATCGAGCAGCGAGCGGCGCGCCACGGTGAATTCGCCGCGGAGCAGGCCGGCAAACTGACTGCGCGCCTCGTCGGCCGAGAAGGTGGTGAGGAAGCCGAGGCTGCCGCGGTTCACCCCGATCACCGGAATCTGTCGGCGCGCGGCGGCACGCACGACGCTGAGCAGGGTGCCGTCCCCGCCGATCACGCAGCACGCGTCACAGGCCTCGAGGTCGCCTTCGTCGATCGGGAATTTCGTCGTCACCCGCACCGTCGCGCCTTCACCCCGCGCGGTGGCTACGAGTGTTTCCGCCAGCTCGGGCGCGCCGACTTTGCCTTCATTGACCACGAAGACGAGCGAGCGGAGGGGAGGCATCGGGGTCATGCTGCGGGTTTTGTCCGGGGAAGTGGAGCGGGAAATCAGCCCCGCGCAACCGCCGCCGATGGGCTGCGCTCGCCGGTCCGGAGCAGCCCAAGCAGGAACTCGCGGTTGCCGTCGGTTCCCGTGATCGGCGAATCCATCGCCCCAATCAGACTCGCACCCGGCAGGGCGAGCGCGAAGGTCCGCACGTCGTCCAGCACCGCCTGCTGCACCGCCGGGTCGCGGATCACGCCGCGTCCTTTGTCGACTTCTTCGCGACCCGCTTCGAACTGGGGCTTCACCAACGCGATGAGTCGTCCGCCGCGCGGCACGAAGGGCCAGATGGCCGGAAGGATCGTGCGGAGCGAGATGAACGACACGTCGATCACCACCAGGTCGAAGGCGTCGCGGGGGAGTTGCCCGGGCTGCAGGTGCCGGGCGTTGATCTGTTCAAGGTTGGTCACGCGCGGGTCGCCGCGCAGCCGGGCGTGCAGTTGAGCGCGACCAACGTCGAGGCAGACCACGTCGGCCGCGCCGGCTTGGAGCAGGCAATCGGTGAATCCTCCCGTCGACGCTCCAACGTCGAGCGCGTGTAAACCGCGGCAGTCGATCGCGTGATGTTCGAGGAACGCCGCAAGTTTCTCGCCGCCGCGCGAGACGAAGCGAGGGGGCTGGTCGACGACGATGTCGTCCGTGTCGGCCGCGATTTCCCGCCCGGGCTTGTCGAGCCGTTCGGTTCCGCGCCGGACCCGTCCGGCCATGACCAACGCCTTGGCTTGGGCGCGGCTGGCGGCGAGGCCGCGCTGCACGAGCCATTCATCCAAGCGGAGGCGCGAGGGCGATGCACTCATCGGCGGAGGCGTTGGCGAGCGGGTGACCAGCACGTGGTGCGGCCCCCGATGGTGGCACGACTGAGCGGGGTGCGGGTGCGCGGGCACACGCCTCCCTCACGCCAACGGTGTGGGAAGAGCCATGACCGTGGCGGATCGTCGAAGGTTTCCCCGATCGTTTCCAGCGCGCGCCGACAGACCCAGCGCACTTCGCGGTAAAGGACGCGCTGCTCCGCCGCCGAGAGGCTACCCGCCGGCTGCCGGGGATGGATCGCGGCGCGCCAGAGGATTTCGTCGGCCATCCAGTTCCCAATGCCGGGGAAACGTTCCTGCATGAGCAACACGGCCTTGATCGGCGCGCGGCGGCGTTGCTGCAAGAACGCGGCGAGGTCCGCCAAGCCGAAGGCATCCGAAATGAGCGCGGGCGGAATCCGCGTCCACCACTCCGGGGCAGTCTCGCCGCGCGTGAAGCGGACTTGGCCAAACATCCGCGGATCCGAGAAAACAAGGGCACACCGGCTCTGGCGTAGCACGAGGTGATCTGCACGGCGCGGTGCATAGTCCGCCGGCTGCAGGCTCAGTTCGCCGGTCATGCCGAGATGGATGCCCAGCCAGCCTTCCGCCTCTGTCTCGAAGAGCATCTGCTTCGCCGCGGCCGCCGAGCGGAGCAGGCGCCGTCCGGTCAGATGGCGCCGCAACGCGGCCGGATCCGTCTCCCGGAAGATCCGCGCCTGCGGGTGCACCTCGACGGCGACGACGGTCTCACCGAGGCCGGGATTCCAGCGTTTGCGAAAGTAGTCGACCTCAGCGAGCTCAGGCATGGCAGCGAGGGCGTCGTCCCGAGCACATCAGCTGCGCTGCGAGACGTAAGCGACGAGTTCGGCGGGGCTGACCGTGGCGGTGCCGAGCTTGCCGACCACCACGCCTGCCGCCGCGTTGGCGAAGTGCGCCGCCGTCTCCAGGTCCGCTCCTGCCGTCAGCGCCAGCACGATGGCGGCCAGCGAGGTGTCGCCCGCACCCGACGTATCCGCCACTTCGCGCGCCGCCGTTGGGATTTGGCGCAAGACTCGGCCTTCACGGCTGAGCAGCAGGCCGTCCTCACTCAACGTCACGACGAGATTCTGCACGCGGTGACGCTCGTGGATCCGCCGGCAGATTTCCTCGCCGGGGAACGGGCGGCCGGGTCGCCAATCGACACCCGCCAGCTGCGCGGCCTCGCCTCGATTGGGCGTGATCAGGCCAAGATCCGAGAAGTGCATCGGCCGCTTGGGCTTCGGATCGAGGGCCGTCAGACAGCCCTGAGCGCGCGCGAGCGCCGCGAGTTCGGCAATCAATTCATCCGAGACCAGCCCCTTCGCGTAGTCCGAGAAAATCACCGCATCGCTCGCTGCCACGGCCGTCCGTAGCCGCCGCGCGACGGCGCGCGGATCGAGACGGTAAGCCTCCGGCGGAGCCTCTCGATCGAGACGGCAGAGTTGTTGGTGCTGCAGGATGACCCGCGACTTGATGATGGTCGGTCCCTGGGCCTTGAGCGGTACGGCCGCGACGCCCCGAGCGCGCAACTCGGCGCGCAGATGCGCCCCCGCCGAATCGTCGCCGATCACGCCGGCCAGCGTGGCCGCCGCACCGAGGGACGTGCAGTTGACCGCGACATTGGCCGCGCCGCCGGGGACGTAGGTATCGCGGGCAACCTCGACGACCGGCACCGGGGCCTCAGGAGAAATCCGGGTCGCGTTGCCCCAGATGTAGTGGTCGAGCATCACATCCCCGACGACGAGGATGCGCTTCTTCCGGATGCGTTGGAGCAGGCTGCGGACCTTGGCGGCGGAGATGGCCATGCGGGGGAGGAGAGAGGAGACGGGATCCGGAGACAGGAAGGACGGTGCTCAGCGCAGTTCCCACTCGTAAGAGTAGGACGAGAGTGCGCGCGGGCGACCGGTGGTGACTTGGACCACATCCTCAATGCGGCAGGCACCGAGGCCGGGGTAGTAGAGTCCGGGTTCGACGGTGACGACGGCTCCCGCCTTGAGCGTGTAATCGACTGCTCCGCTCATGCGGGGCAGTTCGTGGACATCGAGCCCGAGCCCGTGGCCGGTGCCGTGAAAAAATCCGACGGAGCCCTTGGGCGTGGCCTTGGTCTCGTAGCCGCGTTCGGCGAAGACGGTGGTGCAGGCTCGGTGGACGTCGCGCCCATTGGCGCCGTCGCGGATCTTGGTCAAAGCCGCCTTCTGTGCGGTCCGGACGGCGTCGACCAAGGCCCGCTGCGCCTCGCTGGCACGTCCGCGCAGGAAGGTCCGCGTCATGTCGCCATGGTAGCCGGACTTCTGCGCGCGGGGGAAGACGTCGACGATGACAAGCTCGTTGGGTCGCAGTGGACCGGTACCGCGGTGATGAGGATCGCAGCCCTGATCGCCGCCGGCCGCGATGGTGTCGAGCGAGACCCCGCCGGCCTCGAGGCAGGCCGTCTCGATGGCGAACTTCAGCCGTTCGCTGGTGAGTATCTCGCCACCGGAATAAAGGCGGCTTCCCCGGATCTTGCTCTTGGCGAGCACCCGATGGGCCGCGGCGATGCCGACGGCCGCGATACGGTTACCCTCGCGAATCGCGCGGGCCTCGGCCGCGGACTTGAATTCACGCTCCGGGAGGATCGGGCCCTCAGCGACCTCGATGGTTAGGCCTCGGCGCCGCAGGCGTTCGAACAAGCCAGCGGGAAAGTCCTGCGGGACGGTCAACCGGTCCACCACATGCCGCTCGGCGATCAGGAGAATGATCTCGGCGGGCCCGGGCGGCGAGCCGGACCAGCGCTCGCGGGCCTCGTCGCGCAGCGGCTCCAAGGCCAACACCTCGTCGAGGGCAGCTTCCTTGCGGGCGCGGCCGTATTCCAAGGCATTGAAGACGCCGATCTTCCGTCCGCCGATCCGCAGCGCGATGAACGGGTCGGGCACGTGCAGGCCGGCAAAGTAACGCATGTCACCGTTCCGCGCGGAATCGGCGTAGAGGAGGATGGCTTGATCGGCGGAAACGCTCACGGGGAAGGAAAGGAAGTTTGTCTCAGGGAGAGGCCTCATTTGTTATCGGACCTGTGAAGAACGCAAACCCCCTTTCGCCGCGCCGGGGCCCGCGCCGGCCGCCGCTCTGGGCCGTGGCCAGTCTCATTCTCCTGCTCGGTCTTCCCGTCGCTCCCGGTGCCACCCGTGCGACGGCAGCGGAGGCCTCGCCGAAGAGCGCCGCGACGTTTTTCCCCATTGCCGTCGGCGACAAGGTGCTCCGGTTGCAGTTGGCCGTCACTGGACCCGAGATGGAGCGCGGCCTGATGGGGCGGCGGACGCTGGGGACTGACGAAGGGATGGTGTTCCTATTTTCGACACCGCAGCGCCTGTCGTTCTGGATGCGCAACACGCCGCTCCCGCTCGACATTGGATATTTCGATGCCGCGGGTCGGCTCCGGGAGCACTACCCGCTCTATCCGTTCGATGAGACTTCGGTGGCCTCACGGGCCGAAGACCTTCAGTTCGCGGTGGAAGTGAACCAAGGATGGTTTCGAGCGAACCAGATCAAGCGCGGTGCGTTGCTTGATCTCAAGGCGCTGGCCGCCGCGCTGCGCGAGCGAGGCTTCGATCCTGCCACCTACGGGCTGAAGCCGAAGCCTGCCCCGTGATCGCCTGAGCCGGCTCGCGAGCTCGCATCCCCGTGCGGTCCGGGCGCAGGCAGCGTGCCGCGGCGCTCACTCGCGCCGTTGCTCTGCCAGCTCGGACGGCGCTCTGATTCGGCTTACTCGAGCCGATGACCGCGCGCGTTCTTGGTCGAATCCGTGTCCTTCGGAATGAGATTGTCCGTTCGCAGCATCAGCACGGGAGTCTTGGTCTTCACCCAGAGCTCGACCTCCTTGAAATGCTTGGCGGGCACACTTTCCATGGCCTCGCCGATCGTCTTCACCGGGAGGAGGCGTCCCTTCTTGGTCGCATTGAAATCGTACGCCGCCTTGAAGATCCGCTCCTGGGCGGTGACCACGCTCTCATTCTCCGGCATCTGCATCACCCAGCCGGCGAAGTCCTGCTCGGGCAATCGTCCCTCAGGGTCGCTGATGAGGATCGCAAACTGCTTCTTCACGGGAGGTGGCTTGTCTTCGTCGGCGTTGGCTGCGGCTTGGGCGAGGAGGTTCATCTCCTCGACGACCTGGCGCAGGAGCGCGGGGTCCACCTGGTTCCGCTTCAGGATTTCGGCGACTTGATTGACATCGATTTTCGGCATGAGTTGGCGGAGGGTGGGTTTCAGAGAAAGTTGGCCATGCGACAGAAAGACAAGCCTCCGTCGGCGCAGAATCTACACGAGCTCTTCGATGTGGTGAATGAGCGCGACGAGGTCGTCGGCCAGGCGACCCGGGGGGAAGTGCATGCGCGGGGGCTCTGGCACCGGGCGGTCCATGTCTTCGTATTCGACCGTGCCGGGCGTCTCTTTCTCCAGAAGCGTTCCCTCGCCAAGGATAAGTCGCCCGGGCTGTGGGATGCCTCCTGCTCGGGTCACGTGGACGCCGGTGAAACCTACGACGCAGCGGCACAGCGGGAACTCGGGGAGGAACTCGGCCTACAGGTGGCCGCTCCACCGGTCCGGTGGCTGCGCATGGACGCAAGCGAGCCCACCGGGTGGGAGTTTATCTGGGTCTATCGCATGAGCCATGACGGCCCGTTTGTGCTGAACCCCCACGAGATCGATCGCGGCGAGTGGCACGCGGTCGCGCAGATCCGGAGCCTGATGGAATCAGACCCCGAACGCTTTACCCGCCCGTTCCGGGAGATCTGGTCTAAGGTTGCGATCGAGCTCTGAAGCCCGGCCGGGACCGCACCCGGAGCATGGTCGGGCGGCAGCGGTGCATCGCGCGGCCCTAGCCCCGGTGGCCCCCGATCATCGCGCGGCTTCGCGCAGCTTTTCGATGACCGCAAACTGCTTGGGAGAGAGCAGGCGGCGCGGCACCCGGCGGCTGGCCTCGGCAATCAGCCGATCCCAGTCATCCGGCGACGGCGGGTGAATTTCCCACGGGGCGTGATGGCCCTGCTTGCGCGTCCAGCTCACGTTTCCACCGTGGACATCGGCGACGACCTGATATTTGCGACCCTCGTCGTCCTTGTTCCACCAGCCGAACTCCGTGCTCATGCTGAGGCGATAGCGTGGAACAGGGAGGGGGCGCCAGCGGAAACTGCGTCGGGGAGGAAAGCTTGCCAGCGGGGAAGGGGCGGGTTGCGCTCGGGCCCATGGCGATCATTGGACGTCTTTCCACCCTGCGGAAGCAACTGGCGCACCTGCGCGCCTTCGATGCGGCGTTGGCGCATGCCGAGGAGATCATGACTCCCGGAAGTGCGGCGCACGAGCGGTTGCTCAGAATTGCGGTCGGGGCCACCGAGCGGATCGACCTCGCCGGCGGCGCCTTCGCCCTGGAGCAGGTGTACCTCAGCAAGCCGTCGCCGGAAATCCGCTGGGAATCGCACCGGCAGTACATCGACCTACAGCTGGTCGTGACGGGTCGCGAACGGATGGAAGTGACGGAAGCCTCGACCTTGAAGGTCGAGGACGATCGTACCCCCGGGGCGGACGTGATCCTTTACGCGGCCCAGGCACCGGCGACGGTGCTGCAGGTCGGACCCGGAGAAGGGGCGGTGTTTTTCCCGGAAGACGCCCATCGCCCCTCCCTCGCGGACGGCCAGCCGTCCGAGATCCGGAAGCTGGTGGTCAAGATCCCGGTTTACTGATCGCGGCAGCGCGCGGTGAACTACCGGCATCACTTTCACGCGGGGAACTTCGCGGACGTCTGCAAGCACGTCGTCCTCGGGCGACTCGTCGACGCGATGGCCCGCAAGGAGAAGGGGTTCCTGTACCTGGACACCCATGCGGGGCGCGGTCGCTATGACCTCAGCACCGCGTCCCACGGAGACTCCCTCGCGCGCGCACCCGAGTGGCCTGACGGCGTCGGGCGGATGTTCGGACGCTCCGACGCGCCTGCCGCCGTGCAGGCCTATCTTGAGCGCGTGCGTGACTTCGACCGTCGGTCCGGCCATCTCGGCGAGGGGCTTCATTTTTATCCTGGGTCGCCCTGGCTCGTGAAGGCGGCACTGCGCCCTCAGGACCGCATGGTGCTGTGTGAACTGCACCCGGCCGAGAAGGCCGCCTTGGCGGCAGAGTTTCACCGCGTGCCGCGGGTGTCCGTGCTGGAGCTTGATGGCTACATCGCGGTACGAGGGCAGTTGCCGTGTCCCGAACGTCGCGCCTTGGTTCTCCTCGATCCTCCGTTCGAAAGCCCCGACGAATGGCGTCAATTGGTCGATGCGGTCACGACCGGCGTGGCGCGGATGCCGGGCGCGACCTTTGCCATCTGGTATCCGGTGACGCAGCGGGCGCGGGTCGATGCTTTTCTCGCTGAGTTGGAGCGGCATCCCCTGCCGCCGACGTGGTGTGCGGAAGTGACCATCGCCGGGGAAGACGCAGGCCTCAAGATGCGCGGATCTGGGATGGTGGTGGTCAATCCCCCGTGGCAGCTCGATCTCGAGCTGGGCCCCGTGCTGGCCTGGCTGGCTCAGGTCTTGGCTCGCGCTCCCGGCGCGGAAGGTCGCCTCACGTGGCGGGTGCGGGAGCGCTGACGCCGACGGGCTGCTGAGAAACGAGCGAAGCCTGAAAGCAAGGCTTTCAGGCTTCGAGAACCAAGACCATCGTTACGTCGATGGCGCCGGCGCCCCCGTTGTGCTCAGGCAATCCGGGCGGTTACGAGGACTCGCCGGCGCTGTTCCGATGCAACGCAACTCAGGAGGCCGCGGTGCGCGCGCGCGGACTCCGCTGGCGCGTGGCCGTGACGCGCAGGGCGGTGAACGGGATCTCGCTGTGGAGCTGCGCCGGCGTTGGGAGCGACGGAGCGCGGAAAACCGGGCGAGCCCATTGCACATCGTAGTGCGGTACGACCAGCACCGAGTCGCTGGGCCGCGGTGGCGGGAGCGGTACGGGTTGGAAGAGCATGGGTAAGTTGGGGTTAGGGGTTGGCGGAGTGACTCGTCACGGGTCCGCTGTCACTTGAGAAGAGACAGGCGAAGCAGGGAATCAACCCCAGAGAAGGATTAGGCCACATTTTGGAACGCACGCGCGCCCGAGGGTTCCGTCGAACGCTGCCTTTTCGGTAACTTTATCGTGAGAACCCCAGCCTGCAGCGTCGCCTCCAGGCGATCGAAGTCCACCGCCGTGCCGAGGCGCAGCGTCAGCTGGTAATCACGTTGCGCGGCTTCTAGGTGCAGAGCCTGCCAATTCACGCGCACGAAGTGTGTCTTGCGCGCGGTAAGCAGCAGGTCGGGCCCGTCGAAGGAGAGGTCCACGCCCGAGCTGTCCACGCCGGGCACGTACACCACGAGGTCGAGCCGCTTCGGGTGCTCGGTGAGCTCGTAGTGTGGTTTGCGATGATCGACGGCAGCCGGCTGGGAGACCCGGGCGCGGCGAAGGCGACTCGGTGACGTGAGCGGTTGGATGATCGTCGTGTGCATGGGAGGAAGGAAAAGCAGTGGCGCCCTCAGGTCGGGTGACCGGGGGGCTTCTTCAGGTTGGCTAAGGGATTCCGAAAGGTCGGAAGGTTAGGCCTGAGAGCCCGCGCCGGTGTGCGTTTTATTCCAGTTCGTGGAAACCGGTCGCATCTGGACGCAGCACGTCTGCGCGGCCTTCGTAAACGAAGCGCCGGCTTGGCTGCGATGATGCTGGAGGGACCGGGACATGAGCTGGATCAAGGTGTCGCTTATCATAAGCAGGACGCGCGCCAAGCACGAAGTTTTCGGTTTTTGCGCGAAATGCGCTGACGACCCTCCTTCCGGCCTTCCAGTTTCGGCGTCTATGCAACGCGCTCTTGCCCTGATGACCAACGCTTTCCCGATCTGGGTGGCGGCGGGTGCCGGTCTCGCCTTGGTCGAGCCAACGTGGTTTACGTGGTTCAGCGGGAATGCCATCGTACTCACGTTGGCGCTGGTGATGCTGGGGATGGGGGTGACGTTGACGGTGGATGATTTCCGGCGGATCGCGCAGCGGCCGCGGTTGGTCACGATCGGGTTCTTCGCGCAGTACGTGATCATGCCTTTGTTGGGCTGGGGGGTCGCGAACCTTCTCAAGCTCCCGCCGGCGTTTGCGGTGGGGTTGATCCTCGTCGCTTGCTGCCCTGGTGGCACGGCGTCGAACGTGGTGACTTACATCGCCCGGGCCGACGTGGCGCTGTCGGTGGTGATGACGTTGTGTTCGACGCTGGCGGCGGTGGTCATGACCCCTCTGCTGACGCAGTGGCTGGCGGGGGCGATCGTCGATGTGGATGCGTGGGGCCTGCTGCAGAGCACGGTTCAGGTCGTCCTGCTGCCGGTAATGGCGGGCGTGGCGTTGAACCGATTCGCGCCGCGCGTCGTGGCCGCGACCTCCTCCTGGGCTCCGCTCGCCTCGGTCCTTGGGATCACGCTGATTGTCGCGAGCATCGTGGGCCAGAACGCCACGGCCGTGAAGACGAGCGGGGGAATCTTGCTGCTGGCGGTGGTGCTACTGCACGCGGGTGGTTTCGCGTTGGGCTACGTGGTCGCGCGGCTGCTGCGTTGCGAGGCCGTGGTGGCGCGGACCATTTCCATTGAGGTAGGAATGCAGAACTCCGGCTTGGGCGTGGTGCTGGCTCGGCGACACTTCGTCGACCCGCTGACCGCTGTCCCATGTGCGATCTCCAGCGTGGTGCATTCCGTGATCGGAAGCGTGCTGGCGGGTGTGTGGCGGCTGCGCGACCGGGGGAAGTGATTGCCCCGGCTCTTGGCTGGGGCCAGGGTGTCCGCATGTCTTCCTTGTCGGACGCAAGCACGACGGTAGCGGAGTTGAAGTCGCGGATCCTAGCCTTCGCCCGCGAGCGCGATTGGGAACAATTCCATGCGCCGAAAAACCTGAGCATGGCGCTCTCGGCCGAGGCCGGTGAGTTGATGGAGCATTTCCTCTGGGCCACGCCCGAGGCCTCCGCGGACCTAGTCCGCCAACCCGCCAAGCGCGCCGCGATCGAGGCGGAGCTGGCCGACGTGGTGATCTACGCCCTCGAGTTCGCCAACATCGCCGGTCTCGATGTCGCGGCCGCGATTGAGCGGAAAATGGCCGCCAACGCCGCCCGCTATCCGGTCGAGAAGGCGCGCGGTCGCTCCGACAAGTACGACGCGCTCTGAGGGTGCCGGGATCACGTCCGGCTCGGGCCCCAGTCGCTCGCGCGCGGGCCTGCCTGCCTTCCTGCTAGCTCCCCGGCGGTCGGAAGGCTTTCATTACGGCCGGATTGGTCTCCAGTCGGGGACCGCCGATCAGGTCGATGCAGTAGGGGATCGCGGGAAACACGGCTTCCAGGTTTTCGCGAATCGCCTTGGGGCGGCCGGGAAGGTTCACGATCAACGTACGCCCCCGAGTGCCGGCCAGCTGCCGCGAGAGAATCGCCGTGGGGACGTAGCGCAGCGACGCCGCTCGCATCGCTTCGCCGAAGCCCGGGAGGAGGCGGTCGCACACCGCCGCCGTCGCCTCGGGGGTCACGTCTCGCAGCGCCGGTCCTGTTCCGCCGGTCGTCACCACCAACGCGCAGCCAAGGTCATCCGCGAGGCGCCGCAGTTCGGCCTCGATTTGATCGCGTTCGTCCGGGATGACGCGGTATTCGACGTCGAAGGGCGTGACGAGCCACTCGCGGAGGAGCGCGACGCAGGCTTTGCCGGGCACGTCTTCGTAGACGCCCGCCGCAGCACGGTCAGAAATGTTCAGCACGCCGATTTTCGGAGTCACGGGAGCAGGGTTCGGTGCTTTAGGCTGTCGGCGGCAACGTCGACTTGGCAAGCGCCGTACCCGGGGCCGCGGCAAACGACGCGATGATCGACTGCGGTGAGTGTCCCGCTTCCCGGAGCGCACGGAGGCTGAGCGCGTCGTGGCGCTTCGCGAGGCGCACACCGTGATCGTCTGTCACCAGTTCCGCGTGAAAGAAGGTCGGCGGGGTCCAGCCGAGCGCCCGAAAGAGAAGCAGCTGGCGGAACGTCGACCGCACCAGGTCGGCTCCGCGCACGACTTCGGTCACCCCGAGCAGAGCGTCGTCGACGATGGTCGCGAGCTGGTAACTCGGCACGTCGTCCTTACGCCACACGAGGAAATCACCGAAGTCCCGCCCGGCTCGTGCGGTCTGGGGGCCGCGGTTCGCGTCGATGAACGTCGCCTCCTCATCGTCCGGTACGCGGAAACGCCAGTTCACGGTCACAGGGTCGCCCAACGGCGGTAGCGCGGCCCCCTCGGGCGGGCGAAAGGCACGCGGGTAGAGTGGTTCGTCGTCTTCGCCCGCGCCCTCATGCGGCGCGCCCGCCGCCTCGAGGACATCGCGCCGCGAGCGGGTGCAGGGGAAAATCATCCCGGCCGCGTGCAGCCGAGCGAGCGCGCTGCGGTAGAGCGGAAGGCGTTCGCTCTGCGAGATCATGGGGCCGTCCCAGGCAAGTCCGAGCCAGCGGAGATCCTCGACCATCGCTTCGACGAATTCCGGACGGCAGCGCGCGCGATCGAGGTCGTCATTGCGCAGGAGCAGGCGGCCGCCCGTCGCCCGCGCCCGCTGGGCCGCAATCCAGAAGGTCCGCGCATGCCCAAGGTGAAGGAGCCCGGTGGGCGAGGGCGCCAGCCGACCGCAGGGCGTGGGTGGAACGGACGGAGGAAGGAGCGAAGGCGCAGACATGGCAGTCGGTGCAGCGGCGTACGTCCCTTGTCGCACGTTGCGGTGGTTTGTAAAGACGTCGCGCGACCCGTCGATCAGGGACCGCACATCGACGCCCTCGGCGCGCTGCCAATGCCTCCGGGGCGGCGCCCGCGCCGGGTAATGCCGTAGCCGGTGCGGGGGTGCGAAGGACCTCGGTTTGTCTGGCAGACCCCACCGCGCGTGGGTCTACTCTCCGCGTCTACGCGGGGGCCCGCGCGGCGCGCTTGGTCACTTTGCGCCGCACCCACTCGCCGAGCAGATCGAGCGCGGTAACGAGGGCGAGAATGAAGACGAGCACGGCGCAGAACCGGTCCCAGGCATGATATTCTTGGTAGCCGTGGAGGAGCACGCCGAGACCACCCGCTCCGACGTAGCCGATGATCGCCGCCGAGCGCAGGTTGTACTCCAACATCCACAGCGCGTAGCTCCAGATCAGCGGCCGCGCATGCGGCCAGACGCCGTGCTGGAAGGCTTGGATCCGGCTCGCCCCGATTGCACGCAGGCCGCGCGCCACGTCGAGGTCCACCGACTCGAAGGCATCACTGAAAAACTTCCCGAGGTACCCCACGCTGTAAGCGGTGAGTCCAATCACTCCGGCCAGCGGATTCGCGCCGACGATCGCCACGGCGATCAGTGCCCAAAGGAGGCTGGGGACGGTACGGGTCACGTTGAGCGCGAGGCGGGCGAGGGTGACCAGCCACCGGGGTGACAGCGTGCGTGCTCCAGCGAGTCCGAGCGGAAACGACAGCACCAAGGCCGCGGCGGTCGCGAGAACGGCGATTTGAGCGGTTTCGGCAAGTGCCGTCAGCACCTGCGGCGTCACCGAGAAGTCCGGCGGGAAGAAGCGCGCAAGGAAACGCCGTGCGTTCTCCCAGTAATCAAGGTCGCGCCCGGATCCACGGAGGGTCGGTAGCGAGAAGAAGATCGCGAGGCCGAAGAGTAGCAGCGAGACACTGAGCGCATCCAGGCGGCGATACCACGGCAACTCGGGAAAGACCGGCGTCGGCGGCGATGACGGGGCTGGCGCGGGGCTGGAAGCGGGCGGTCTCATCGGCGGACCGGGCGGACGCGCCACCCGTGGGGATCCGTGGGATCGATGCTGACGACGAGGTCGGCGAATCGGTCCACGAGCGTGGGATCGTGAAGCACGCAGAACACCGTCCGACTCTGCTGCGAAGCTTCCTGACGCAGTCGGCCGAGCACGCGGCCGGTGAGGTAGGTGTCCAGATTCGAAATCGGCTCGTCGGCGAGGTAGAGGTCCGGCTCCTGAAAGAGCGCGCGGGCGATCGCTGTGCGTTGCTGCTCGCCTCCGGAAAGCTCGGCGACCCAGCGGTGCGTATGCGGAGCGAGGCCAAGGTCGGCAGCAATCGCGAACGCCGCCTCGCGCTCCGCCCGGGGCGCTCCGAAGAGCGTTTGCCACCAGCGATGCCGGCCGAGTCGGCCACAGAGCACGTTGGCGAGGACGCTGCTGTTTTCGACCAACAGCAGTCGCTGGAAAACACAGCCGATCCGGGGGCGACAGTGTTCCGGCCCGACAAGCTGGCCGCTGCGTTCGCGGATTTGGACGGTACCTTCACCCGGCGCCAACGCCCCGGCCAGGCAGGCCAGCAGCGTGGATTTTCCGGCACCCGAGGGACCGACGATCGCGACAAAGGCTCCGCGCGGGACCGCGAGGTTCAGGTCGCGAAAAAGCCAGCGATCCGCGCGGCGGACACCGAGGCCCGAGACGAGGATGTGCGCGTTGCCGGGGAGTGGCTCGCCGCGGGTCGTCGCGGGCGCGGCCTCGGCGGCCCTCGGCTTCGCGGCCGAAGAGGACTGGGGACCGCGGCGGCTCACCGGGCAAGGACGCGCTCGGCGAGAGACAGCGCCGCCGCGAGCGGACGGAGGTGCTCGTCAACCGAGACCGGAGTGAGCTTGGTCGTGAAGACCCGGTCGCGCAGCGCCGTGTGCGGGGCTTCGTTCAGCGCCAGCAGCGCAGTGCGTAACGCCTCCTGATCGGCGGCCGGAAGCGACGCACGGACCGCGAGCACGTGGCTCGGGACAGGGCCTTGACTCTGCACGACGCGCAGCCGTGCGCGCTGTTCCGCACTGAGGTGCTTGTCCTGGTCGAAGACGTAGTCGCTCACCGCGGCCGCCTCGGCGTCGCCGGAGAGCACGCGCTCAACCGCCGAGACGTACCCGACGCCGAAGAGCACGTTGCCCCGACCGAAGAACGGCTCCAGCGCCGCATCATCGCCGATCAGCCTGCGCTGGTGCAGATCGAGCAAAGGAATCAGGAAACCGGACGTGCTGGTGCGACTGGCGAACGCCACCGGCTTCCCCCGCAGCTGTTCGATTGAGGTATAGGGTTTGTCGCGGAGCGTCAGCCAATAGCTCCGGTAGCTGGTCGTACCGCCGGCAAATTCCCCGGCGAGTAGCAGCGTCGCGGTTCCCTGCGAGCGGATGCGTGCGAGGTCCGTCGCCGATAGGTAGCCGAGATCGATGGTGCCGTTGGCGAACCCTTCGACGATCACCGCCGTGGACAGCGGGACGATGACCCGCACCTTGCCCCCGAGTCGCTCGCCGAGGAATGCCTCAAGGGCCCGCTGCTCGGCCAGCATCGCGTCGGGGTTCTTGTCCGGTTTGAGGGCTACCACCAGTTCGCCCACGGAAAGCCGCGCCTGGGTCGGCGTGACGCCCAAGGCCACGCCCAGACACAAAATCGCGAAAGCACGAAAACGCATGCCTTAGACGAGAATGAGAGTTAGTCTCATCGCAACCCAAACGGTCATCTCACGAGGCGAGCGTGATGCGCCTGGTCGGCAATAGTCGGTGGTCGGTGAAGTCGATTACGAGCGAAGGCAGGGGGCCACCTTCGGAGTCGCCCGCTCGGCGGGGCCGTCAGGGTGGGCGGCGGATTGATTTTCGGTCCGAGCCGTCACATCCTCGCGTCCCTACCATGCACAAGCTCCTCTGCGTTTACTGCGGCTCCAGCCGTACGCTGGATCTCAAGTACTATTCCGCAGCGGAGCAGCTGGGGCGTGGGATGGTGGAGCGAGGCTGGGGATTGGTCTATGGCGGTGGCCATGCGGGGCTGATGGGATCGGTGGCGCGGAGTGTGAAGCAGACGGGTGGGTACGTCGTGGGGGTGATCCCGGAATTCATGAAGGAGCGGGAACTCGCCTATCACGAGGCCGACGAACTGCTCACGGTGTCGACCATGCGCGACCGCAAGCGGCTGATGGAAGAGCGGGCGCACGGTTTCGTCACCCTGCCCGGCGGAATTGGCACGCTGGAGGAGCTGACGGAAATCATGACCCTGCGTTACCTCAACCGCCTGCCGAAGCCGGTGGTGCTGCTCAATCAGGATGGGTTCTACGACGACCTGCTGCGCTTCTTTGAGCGCATGGTGGCGGAGCGGTTCAAGTCGCCCGGGCTTTCGGACCTGATCACGGTCGCCGACACCGTCGATGACATCTGGCCGTTACTGGAGTCGCCCCGTCCTTTTACCGCCGATGAACTCTGGCGTTGAGCGTCGTCACGAAGGCTCGCCCGTGGCGGCGCGGGCGTTGATTGCCGCGTACGCGGCACGCGCACCGTCGGCCGAACAGGCCGAGACCGCGCGGCGGATGCTGGCGTTCATCGACGCGCACCCGGACTGCTTGTGGCGCACGTGCCTTGAGGGGCATCTGACCGGCTCGGCGTGGGTGATCGATCGGGCGCGGCGCAAAACGCTGCTGACCCATCACCGCAAGCTGGGCAAGTGGCTGCAGCTCGGCGGGCACGCGGATGGTGAGGAAGACCTCGCGGCGGTGGCGCTGCGGGAGGCGCGTGAAGAAAGCGGCCTCGCGGACGTGCGCTTGGCGTCCCTGGAGATTTACGACCTCGACGCCCACGCCATCCCCGCGCGCGGCAGCGAGCCCGCGCACATTCACTACGACGTGAGATTCCTCTGTGAAGCGTCGTCCGAAGCGCCGCTGCAAGTGAGCGATGAGTCACACGCGCTCGCGTGGCTCGAGCTTGATGCCGTGGTGCAGCTCAACCCGGAGGAGTCGCTCCTCCGGATGGTCCGCTGCACGCCGCCGGCCGCGTCAGGAGTTATCGCTGATCAGCGAGACTGTCCCAATTGAGCGTGTGATCCGCCACCGTGCGAAAGGCAGTGGTCTTCCCGACGTGGCGCCGTCCGCTCACCAGCTGGCCAGAGGGTCTGGTAGCGGGGGCTCGTAGAAACAAGGTGTTGGGGGCCAACGGAGCCATTGCGGGTCCATCGTCAGTTAGTGCGGACCGTTCTAAGATGCTCCGCTATTTGGTCCCGATGTTACCGCTTCCCATCAGCGCGCCCGCGCCGACACTCGGGGACTGGCGGCCCTACGCTGTTCAGGAAGGGGTTGAGCTCAGGCAAATCTTCCCACTCTAAGCCTCCAGCGGCAGGGGATAGGTCACTTTAAGCGCGGCGACAAAGTCCTCCTCTTGGAGGAGAATGGGATTCGGCAGACCTTTCAGGCGGCGCACCACCGCCGCAGTCAGTTTGTTGCCGCTTTGCTGCTCTTCCCACTTCACAGAACCCAAGACCAGATAGTCGACGTCACTCGATACTGCTTTCGACTTAGCCAGCAATCCGCCTCGAGCGGTAACGGCGGTTTCGGCTGCTGATCGCGTGCCCATCGCAAGTTTTCCGGTAAAGAGAAAACGGCGGCCTTTGAATTTCACCGTCGGATCCTCGTCGATAAGGAGGTTCTCGTAGATAGCGGTCGTTATGGTAATGCGCCGCGCTACCACAGCTTCAATATACTTGAGTCGTGACTTGGCTCCAGCTGCACGAGTCCGCTGCTCTTGTTGGATTTCTAGTGTGCGGGCGTAGGCAACTTCCTCGGTTAGTCCACTCGCCAAGAAGTGGCAGAGCTGGATGGGTGTTTGTCTTGAGAATGCTGCTACGCTCTGAATCGTGGGGAAACCGGAGACCGATAGACGTGGAAAAATGACCCTCGTTAGCAGATCGGTCGTTGCCTCTACGTCGCCCAGCGCAGAGTGCGGTCGCGATCCAGCCAGCGAGAATCTTTCCCTAAGGTAATCCAGTCGATGAGTTGAACACTCTGGCAACGCCCTCCGCGCTAGCGACCAGGTACAGAAACCTAAGCGCCCCCAGGGTTGGAAGCCTAGTCGTTGGCTCTCTGGTACCAACACCTGGTTCCAATCATACCGCGCGAAATGCGCGGCGATTCGACGGTTTCCTACGTAAGAGATTAGGTAACGGTAAGACTCATGAGAGCCTAGGCCGTGGCGCCGCACGTACTCATCAGTGTAGCCGTGAACATCAGTCGCCTCCGGAGGAATTGGTACGCCGGGATCAACCATGGTGTGAAACGCGGGACCCACAGGTTCAAACCCGCGGAATCTTTGGGCCGCGATCTCTACCGCGTAGACTGGTGAGCATAGACCAGTTGTCTCTGTATCGAGCAGTACCCAATCGTCTTCGGTCGAGGCTTCACCGATCGATTGGAGGTTCGCCATCTTGGAGAGTTGCTCTAATTTTGAGTTTAGTGGGAGGGCAGACGCTAATCCTTGTTGGAAGGCGGCTTAGCGTCAGCAAAAGCCACTTCCCCCGTGTCTCTCAAGTCAGGGCAGATTAGCGGCATGCTCACAGCCTACTTGCCGCGACCCAAGCTCGTTCGCGTGAGTTCGTGCGAAGAGGCCATCTCTTTCGGCGTCGATGGGCCCCGTGCCTCCCGCGATCCAGCTTGCATGAGCGCTAAACCTTAGGTCCGGCGATCAGAAGCCGCACGAATTCGTCTTGCGTCATCCGCCTCGCTACACCGTCCACCTCTAGGTCCGTCCCAAGAGAATTGGGCCTCCAAGTGTAGAATGTCACCTGTCCTCTGGACCCTCCGAGAAATCGACCGTCAGGTGTTTCCCGAATCGCCGAAGAAGCGGGATAGGCGGAAGTAATTGAAAAGCAGCGGACGACTTTTCCGGGATTCCATGGCCCATAAGCTGCACGTGAACCATAAATTATGTCGCCCGTAGAGAAGCTGAAATTAGTGCCTTGCGTCCAGACTTCGCTCTTTCCCGAAAGGCCGACTCTCGTTGTGAGCTCTATGGCAAGCGCTTTGTTAAAGCGTTTATCGACATACATATACCAGTCGAGTGCCGCTCCGTCGGGGTCCCGGATCAGCGTGTCTGAGCGGAAATCGCGACTCAGGCCGGAGAGCTCCCTCTCGCGCGCTCTCTCAAGGAGTTCGTTCAGGATGGTCAGCGAGTTCGAGGCTCTGGTCATTGGTTGAATCCTCGGTGGTCGAGTCTGGTTCAGCCAAAGTAGCGAGAAAAGAGTAGTTAACCAGCAAGTACAATCGGATTGGCTCGTAGCTCACTCAGAAATCAGGGGCGCGATTGTTCTGTCGCATAACTCATTGTAGAGATGGATTTATTCTTCAGCCGTTGCGGAATCAGTTTGATCTGGGTTGTCCGATTCCGAAGGTTTCGGAAGGAGAGGTGCCAGCTAGCCTGCTCGAGATCCGCGGCAACGGTCGAAGCCCAAACCGCTGGCGGACATACTCTCCGAGATGCGAACACGACGGCGGTTGAGCGCTCATCGCGCGGACACGACAGATGGTCTGCGAGTCGAGGATGGCTGAAGGGGAAAGGTGTTGCTCAACTCATGGGGGACTATTCCCGTAAGAGCAGTATGCAGAATACGGATCAACGAGAGACTGATGACTTTAGCTACCGTAGGTTTACCGGCCCACAGCGACGCGACAAGGCACTGCGCACTTTCTCCGGTCTACTCGACGGTATTCTAGTCGATCGAGTTGTCACTCGGGAGGAGATCCGGGAACTGAGCGACTGGATTACAGACAACCGCTGTTTCGCCAAGGATCTCGCTTTCGGGCGGTTGCTCTCGGCCGCGGAGAAAGCGATCTCCGACAAAAAACTCGATTCAGACGAAGTTGAAGATCTGCGCTGGCTTTGCGCGAGCGCATCATCTGTGAGCAGTTACTTTGGCGCGGTCACCCACGAAATACAGTTGCTCCAAGGGATCCTACATGGAGTGCTCGCCGACGGAAGGCTTCCGGAGGTTGAGCTTAGGCGGCTGATCGACTGGATTGAGAAGAATCGACACCTCAGGGACTGCTATCCAATCACTGAAATCGAGTCAGTTATCATGTCTGTTCTTTCGGATGGGGCGATTTCTGAAGCCGATGAAGAGCTTGCTAAGCAGGTTTTTGAGTGTTTTTGCACTCCATCAGAAAACTACGCGATTCGTCGTGCCAAGCAACGTTCTCATCACTTGTCAGTGGGAGGAGTTTGTGCAGTCGATCCCGAAGTCGTCGTTCACGGACGTCAGTTTTGTTTTACTGGTATTTCCCCCATCCGTCCCAGAGCACAGCTTCACGAGATGATTCGGATGCGGGGCGGGGTTCCCCGTGATACTGTGGTTGCTGATCTGGACTACCTCGTCGTTTGCGAAAACGTGAACGAGGCGTGGGCGTTTTGCGCTTACGGACGAAAGGTTGAACGCGCGATGACGATGAGGCGTTCGGGTGCAAAGGTCCTCGTGATTCGTGAGCGAGACCTGCTCGACTCATTCGCGTAGGTCGTCTCCAGAGGATCGGTCTGTGCGCGTCCTTTCGCGCAGGGTGTTGGAGGCTGAGCAACACAGTCGTCGGCGATCGCTTCGCGGCAAAGAGCAAAGCCCTCTCTGTCCCAGTGCCTCCCCGCCCAGGCTCCGGCTGATGTCGTGGGGCGCAGCCATCGCGCACGGGTCCAGCTTTGCTAGCATCTTGACAGCAGTAGATTAAGCATCAAGATGCGTAGATGCGAACGACGTTGACGCTCGATCCGGATGTCGCCGCGAAGGCGAGGCAGGGGGCGCTGCGGATGCGCAAGCCATTCAAGGAGGTCATCAATGCGGCGCTCCGGGTGGGCTTAGATGAAATCCTCGCGCCGCCGGCCGCGAAACCCTACGTGACCAAGGCTCGGCCGCTCGGACTTCGGCCGGGGTTCAGCTACGACAACGTCTCCGAGTTGCTCGCTGCCGCGGAAGGCGAGGATCATCCATGATACTCGTGGATGCCAACCTGCTCCTCTATGCGGAGGATAGCCTGTCGGAACATCACGAGGCGGCACGAATCTGGTGGGATGAGCAGCTCAGCGGTGCGGAGCCGGTGGCATTGTGCTGGCCGGTACTCAATGCTTTCGTCCGTATCAGCACCAACGCTCGGCTGTACCGGCGTCCGCTCCTGCTCAAGGAGGCGATCTCCCGGGTGCAGAGTTGGCTCGACCAGCCCTGCGTGCGCGTGATCCACCCCGGCGAACAGCACTGGGTCATCTTCCAGCAGATGCTGCGGGGTGGAAATGCGGTGGGTAATTTGGTTTCCGATGCCCACTTGGCCGCGCTAGCCGTGGAGCACAACGGCGTGCTTTATTCGACGGACGCCGACTTTTCGCGCTTCCGTGGCTTAAAGTGGCGGAATCCGATCGCCGACTGAGCGACCGGCGTCCGGCTGGGGTGGCCTGCACCGGCGATGATCCGCTGGGGTCTCAGTCGTGGCTGTTCGTCTGCACAGGCCCTGCCGTTTTCCCTGCGTCCTTTTCGCCGGAAGAAGCAAGGCGTGGGTTACGTTGGCGCGGGGTCTGGACGGCACGCGGCAAAGCCCGCCCCCCAGGCTCCTTTTGAACTAGCGCCGCGCCGAGGCGTCGCGGCGCACCGGCGGGGCAGGAGTCTTGGGTGGGGCGGACCAGAGGGGGATCAGGTCGCGGGCTTGCACCCAGCCGGTCTGACCGTTCGTAAATTCAAGGCGTCGCCAGCCGAGGAAGTGCTTCGTGACCCGCGCCACCGATCCGGCGGCGAGCGGGGTCGCCTTCTGCGTCGTCGCCGCCTCCGTAGGCACCGAGCGTAGGGTCGTGGGACGCCAGGTCATCGCGGCATCGGGCGACCCGAGGTCCGCGTAGTGTTTTGCGCCGGCGATGCCGATGCCTGCGGCAAGGACGCCGAGGACGCTCAGCGCCACGGCCGCAGTGCGCAGCCAGCGGACCTCTCGGTAGCCGTGAAGGAGGAAGAGGCCGAGGGCGAGCGCGAGGGTCCATGCGCCCATGATGGCGACGCGTTGCCACTCCGCGGGCGAGAGGCGGCTGGCAGCAGTCGCGACCATGCTGTCGTCGGTGATTCTACCGACACCGGCAGGGGTGACGCCGGCGCGTTCGCTGCAGAGCGCAAGGTGCCAGCGGACCGAGGGATCGGCCGGGTTCTGCACAAAGGCGGCGGTGGCGTGGCCGAGTGCCTCGCTCCAGCGGTCCTGCTGTCCGAGCGCAAGCGCGAGGTTGTGCCGGGCGATCCAATCGGTCGGCTCGGCGGCGACGCGGGCGCGCCACTCCTGCTCCGCGGGTTCAAATTGTCCGGCGCGGTACTGGGCCGCGGCATCCGCGGCGCGCAGGTCCGAGCCCAGGCTCGCCGCGCTGATGCCGATGAGCAGGAGAACGAGCCAGGGAAACAGGTTGCGGCGCAGGAAGAGCGAACGCAGTTGGAACCGGGCGCGTGGCACCGCGGCCGCCGCGGCGAGTGCGCGAGCGGTCCAGTCGGGCGCGAGGGGTGACAGATCCGGACCAAACAGGGTGCGCTCGGCCTCCGTCCAGAGGCGGTTCCACGCTTCGGGATCCGCTCCGGCGGCTTGCGCCTGCCGGGCGAGGTCGGTGGCCGATGGCACGGAGCGGCCGAGGCCGAGGGCGCGGGCGGCGTGCTCGCGCCAGTCAGCAAGGAGGCGTCGCTGCTCGTCGGCGCGGGTCGTTCCCGCGAGCGCACGCAGCGTGACGAGGAGCTGGACCCGGGCAGCGCGGCGGACTTTGCGGGGGTCGGTCGTCCGGGCCCGCCCCCACGCGAGTGCGACCCAGCCGATGAGCGGAAGGAGCAGCGAACCCGCCGCGAGTCCACCGACGGCCAGCCATGAAAGCGGTCGAGGCGCCGCGGCTTCCCCGGCAATCGGATCCCGGGGCAAACCTCGCGGCAGCGGGGCCGTGCCGGGTCGGGGTCCGCTGGACGTGTCGGCGGCCACCGGAGTTTCCCGCGCCGACGTGCTCGCCCCGCTCGCCGCGACGGTGGCCGGGGGCGCGATCGTCACCGTGACGGTCTCGGTGGTGAGCGTGCGATAGGCTCCGGCCTTGGGATCAAAATAGCTCCAGCGCACCGGCCCGAGACGGTAGGTGCCGGGCTGGGTCGGGATGAGCACGACGTCCTCCGTGAGCGAGGCCTCGAAGAGCGTGCCCTCCTTGGTCGTGCGCTTCGCCTGCGGCTGCACGACACGGAAGTCGCGGCTCGCGTCACGCGCAGGGAGTCCGCCGAGGTCCGGCCAATTGCCGGTGCCGGCCAACTCGAGCGTCCACGTGATCGGCTCTCCGGGCGCCGCGGTGGTGGGCACGATTTTCGAGGTGAGCGTGAATTCCCCGACGGCTCCCGTGAACTCTGCGGGCGCGGGGCTGGGGAGCGGTTTCACGGTCAGGCCTGCGGCCGGCGTGGTGATCGCGAACTGCTCCATTGTGGGCCGCGAGAACAGCCCGAAGGCGGAGGTCCCGGTCTGTACGTTGACCAACTGCTGGGCCGGGCTGAGGGCGAGGGTACCCGGGGTGCGAGCGAGGGCGCGGGTGCGGTAGGTGGCGATGTTGCGGGTCTCGCCGCCCGAGGTGAGCTCGCCCATTTCCGGTTTGGACCAGTCTTCGACCGCGAGGGGAGCGGAGGACCACTCGACGTTGCTCGCGAGCTGAGCGCTGAACCGTCGCACGATCGACAACGTGTAGGTCAGCGGAAACACCTCGCCGGCCCAGACTGGTTCGGCGGGCGGGTTGAGGCGGGCCTGGATGACGGAGTCGAGGGTGGCGCCGGAATTGCCCAACGTGGCGTCGCCGACGGTAAAACTCGCGGCGGGCACGCGGATGTTACCCTTGTCGGTCGGGATGTCGAAGGGCGGAATGTCCACGCTGCCCCGCTGGGTCGGCCGGGCGACGTAGGTGAGAAGGACGCGGCGCGTGACGTTGAAGTTGATGATTTCGGTGCTCTGGGATTGGCCGGCGAGCTCGAGTGAAACGCCGTTCACCCGCGGCACGTTGGGGGTTCCGCTCGGGGAGCAGTTCTCGAAGACCAGCTGAATTTCCGAGGCTTGGCCGAGGCCAAGGGTGCCGCGGTCCGGCTGCCAGCGTGCGCTCTGGCCGAAGACGCTGGTCAGCGCGCCGAGGGCGAGCAGGAGCGCGGCGATGAACGGCCCTGGAAAACGAGAGAGGAAACGAGCGCGCATGGTCACCACGTCTGGCCCTTCTTACCGGTGGCGGGTCCGGTGGGTTTCCCCTCCATTACGCGGAAGAGCTTCGCGGGTGAGTCCGCCTGTTTTACCTGATCCAATTTTTGGAGCGGCATCGCCAACTCCGGTTTGCCCTCGGCGTTGCTGGGCCGCGGCGGCTGTCCGCCGACCGGCTGACGATCCGCGTCGCCCGCGCTCTGCGCAGGAGGTGGGGTGGGCGGTGGAGACGGTGGGCGCTGCATGTTACCGAAAGCGGATTCGCGGTTCTCCGGGTTCTGCGGTGGCTCGCCCGTTTCCGAGGATGGATCGCTTGGCGGCGACGTCGGGGACTTGGCGTCGTTCGCCGAAGAACCGTTCTGCGGCGGCGACTCACCGGGCTTCGGCTCCGAGTTCTCGTTTTGCTGCTGCTCTTGCTGCTCGTTCTGCTGCGACGGATCGGAGGACTGCGGGTTCTGATCTTTCTGCTGGTCCTTCTGCTGCTCCGGCTGGGGCGGCGGCGGTTCCTGCGACCCGTCGAGATACGCCTCCAGCTCCTTGCGTAGCGTCGGCCAGTCGGCGGCGCTCCGGTCGAGCGCTTCGCCGGCATCGACGGCGTCGAGGGCCGACGTGATCACGCCGGGGCTGAAACCCTCGCCACCCATCGCCTTGCGGCGCGCGAAATCGAGGGTGGCCTCGGTGAGCCGGCGGTAGTCGCGTGCACCCGGTGACGCCTTCCCGGAAATGTCCGCGACGGTCTGCACGAGGGCCTCGCTGGTGGCGTCGGCTCCCGCACCGCCGGGGCGGCGCGCGCCTCCGCTTTGGCCAGCCGACGCAGGGGCTGGGGCGGTGGCGCCGGCTGCGGTGAGCGGCGAGCCATTGCGCTGCGCCGGAGGCGTCGCGGCGGATTGCGCGGAGGCGCTGGGAGCGGCGAGCAGGAGGAGAGCGGGGACGAGGACGACGGGCTTCACGACGACGCGGACTTGAGGGTGACGGGGCGCGGGGTGGGCCGCACGGGGAATTCGCGCCAGAGGCCGGCGAGCAGCAGCAGCACGGCCGGCGCGAGGAAAAACTGGAAACGCTCGGCGAGCCGCACGCGGTTCACCTCCTTGAATTCGCCCCGGCGGCCGGCCTCGACGGTCTGCCGGAGCAGTTCCGCGAGATCGACCCAGCCGGAAGCATCGGCGTAACGACCATCGGTCGTCGCGGCGAGGGACTGAAGCGTGGCGGGTTCGAGGCGGGACAGCACCACGGCGCCGCGGTCGTCCTTGACGAGTCCGCCTTCGGCCTCGGGGATCATCGCTCCGTCACGCGTGCCGATGCCCAACGCGAGTACCCGGATGCCGCGCGTCTTGAGCTGATCGGCGAACGGACGCCACGCGTCGTCGGCCGCCTCGCCGTCGCTCAGGATGATCAGGTAGCGGTCGGCGCCACCGTCGCGGCTGAACGCCTCCAGCGCGGAAGTCAGGAGAGCCTCGTAGTTGGTCCCGCCGGCGGGGAGGAAATTGGGCTGCAGCTCGGGCAGGAATTCGCGAAGGATTTCATAGTCGGAGCTCAGCGGACTCTGTAGGAACGCGGTGCCGGAGAAGACGAGCAGACCGACCCGTTCACCGTCGAGCCGTTCGAGCAGCGATTGGATGAGCAGCTTGGCGCGGTCGAGGCGGGTGGGTTTGACGTCCGGCGCGAGCATCGATCGCGACAGGTCGACGGCGATGAGGATCTCGCGCGATTGGTCGAAGACCGGTTCCTCGATGCGGCCCCATTGCGGTCGGGCGGCGGCGACGCCGACGAGGATCAGGCCGAGGCAGACAAGGATGCGACGCGGGGAGGCGGACGGTGTGGAGCGGCTCAGCCGGACCACCCCGTGCGCCGCCGAGCCCCCGAGGATGCGCGCGGGAGCGGTCTCCCGGTCGCGGCGCAGGCGCACCAGCTCGTAGCCCAGCAGGACGAGCGGGAACAGCGTGGTCAGCAGGAGAAGTGGCGTCGCAAACGTCATCGTAGGGGCGGCGCCGATACTGTCCGACCCGTCCCGGTCGGCGAGGAGGAGGCAGCGGTTGAGAAACGGGTGTCGGCGACTGCGGTGCCCGCGGAGTTCGCCAAGCCTGACTGGGCTGAGCCGGCGAGTGCGGAGCCGGAAGCGGTGGGCGCGGAGCCGGGGCGGGAGGCGGCGGTGGCGGTGTCGCCGCGCGGCCGGCGCGGCAGGGTGAGGGCGGCGCCGAGGAGCAGCAGGATCCCGCCGGGTAGGGCGAGCCACGCGAAGAGCTCGGTGGTGAGAAGGTGGCTCTTGGCCTGGAATTCGATCTTCTTGGCGCGGTCGATCGCGGAGAAGGCGAGCTCTACGGTCCGCACATCGTCGGCGCGGAAGTACTGCCCGCCGGTCTCGGCGGCGATTTGGCGCAGCGCGGGCTCGTCGAGATCGGAGGGACGACGCTGGTAGCCGATCTTGTTTCCTTTGTCGTCGAAGACCGGGAAGGGCACGAAACCGTCGCGGCCGGCGCCGATGGTGTAGACCGGAATGCTCCGGGCGCGGGCGATTTCTGTCGCCTGGGCAGGCGTGAGGGTGCCGCGATTGTTGGCGCCGTCGGTGAGCAGCACGACGAACGCGCCGAGACGGCGGCCTCCCTCGGCGGCGCGGGCGGGCTGTTCGAGCCGGGCGAGCGAGACGCCGAGACCGTCGCCGATCGCGGTGCCGTCCTCGATCAGGCCGATCTTCAGCCGCTCGACCTGGCGTCCCAGCCATCCGTGGTCGAACGTGAGGGGAGCGAGCGTGTAGGCCCGGCCCGAGAACACCACGATGCCGATGCGGTCGCTCGGGCGGTCGCTGATGAACGCCTGGATGACGGGTTTGATCGTCTGCAGGCGGTTGATCCGTTCCCCATCGCGCTCGAAATCTTCCGCCTGCATCGAGCCCGAGAGGTCGATCGCGAGCATCAAGTCGTAACCTTCGGCGCGCACTTCCTGCCGGCTCTCCACGCGTTGGGGCCGGGCGAGGCCGACGATCAGGAGGGCGAGTCCGACGACCGCGAGGGAGACGGGCAGCCGCGACGTGCGAATGAGGCTCGGGCGGTGCCACGCGGCGGCGAAGGGGACGATCAGGACGGGCACCGCACGGCGCCCGCGGAGCCAGATGAGCAGCGGCAGCACCAGCAGCGCCAGCAGCCAGAGCGGATCCTTGAAGACGAAGTCGGACACGGCGAGCGGGGTGGACGTCTCAGCGGCGGGTGCGGAGGCGCGCGTGAAAGAACCGCACGAGCGCATCGAGGCGGTTGTCGGCGGTCGACACCGCGAGTCGGCTCTGCGGATCCGGGAAGAGGCGGGTCCACGCGGCTTCGCGCGCTCCGCGCCACGCGGCGTGCGCGGCGCGCTCCGCGTTCGAGCCCTCGAGTGTCACCAGCCGCCCGCGGGTCGGATCGTAGGCGACGCGTAGACCGTCGGTCGGGAGTTCGCGTTCCCACGGGTCATCGACGCGGAAACCGATCGTCTGGTACCGGCGTTGGAGCACGGCCCAACCCTCGGGCGGATCGGCCGGCGCAAAGTCGCCGAGCCAGATCAGCACTGAATGCTTCGGCGCCGCCCGGGAAATCAGCCGCCACGGGATGACCGGGCGCCCCGCCGGCGCGCGGTCCAGGGCCGGGGGTGGCGTGCCGAGCAGGTCGGCCGCCGCGTGCAGGATCGCACCGCGGCCGCGCACGGGTTGGCGGAACGTGTGGCCCGTGGGCCCGGCGACTACGCAGCCGACGCGGTCGCGGTTCAGCGCACCGAGCACCATGAGCAGACCGGCGAGCTCCAGCAGCGCCTCACGTTTGGAAATCTCGCCGGATCCGAACTGCAGGCTGGGGGTGTCTTCGAGAACGAGAAAGACCGTGACCTCCCGTTCCTCGACGAACTTCTTGCGGTACGGCTCGCCCAGCCTCGCGGTCACGTTCCAGTCGATGTCGCGCACATCGTCGCCGAACTCATAGCGTACGACCTGATCGAACTCCATGCCGCGGCCGCGGAGGGCCGAGCGGTATTCGCCGCTGAGCACGTTCTCGACCGCATGGCGCACGCGCCACTCGAGCTGCCGTAGCAGCGCGAGCGCGGACGACGACGTCGGGAGTGCGGAGGGAGGCGCGGCGGACACGGGATCGGGACCGGGTGGGGACGCGGGCCGCTTAGAGCGGCGGGATGGCCGTCTTGTCGATCACCTGGCCGATGATCTGGTCGGGCGTCTGCCCGGCCGCCTCGGCTTCATAGGTCAGGGCGATACGGTGGCGCAGGACGTCGGGGGCGATTTCCTGCACGAGCGCCGGCGTGACAAAGTCGGCGCCGCGCAGCCAAGCCAGCGCGCGGCTGGCGGTGTAGAGGGCGAGCGACGCGCGCGGCGACGCCCCGAACGTGAGCAGCCGGTAGCCCTTGTCGTCTGCCACCGTCAGCGCCCGCGTACCGCGGACGAGCGACAGAATGTACGCCTCGATTGCCGGAGCTACGTGGACCGCATCGACCTGGCTCCGCAGCGCGATCAGTTCCGGGCCACTGGAGACGGCCTTGACCGACGGGGAGCGGGTGACCTGGCCCCAGCGGGACAGCATCAGGGCCTCCTCTTGGGCGGAGGGATACTCGACGAGCAACTTGAACAGGAAACGGTCGGTCTGGGCCTCCGGCAGCGGGTAGGTGCCCTCCTGCTCGACCGGATTCTGCGTGGCCATGACGAGGAACGGAGACGGCAGCGGGTGAGTCTGGCCGCCGATGGTGACCTGCCGCTCCTGCATGCCCTCGAGCAGGGCGCTCTGCACCTTGGCCGGGGCGCGGTTGATTTCATCGGCGAGCACCAAGTTGGCGAAGATCGGCCCGTGGTGGGCGCGGAAGGTGCCGTCCTTCGGCGAAAAGATCATCGTCCCCACCACGTCGCTGGGCAGCAGGTCCGGCGTGAACTGGATTCGCTCGAACTGGACGCCCAGCGCGGAGCCGAGGGACTTCACGAGCAGCGTCTTGGCGAGGCCCGGCATGCCCTCGAGCAGCACGTGCCCGTTGGCGAGCAACGCGACGAGCAGGCGTTCGACGACGGCCTCTTGGCCGATGACGGCGAGGCTGATTTCTTCGCGGAGCTTCTGCGACCAGGCGGGACCGTTGGGCATGGGAAAACGAAGGTTGAGGAAAAGGTGACGCTACGCGCAAAGCGGCGCGAGGGAAAGTTTGGTTCCCTCCGACCCGGAATTCCCCGGCGGGTTCGCCGGAATCTGGCTTTTGGTCAATTGTTTGCGCAATCGCCGCCGGCACCGCGGACGCGGCTGGGCCGGCCTGCCCAGTGGGCCTTAGTTCCGGATATCGACCCGGATCCAGTGCACGCTCATTTCGTCGGGTGGTCCGGCGTAATGGGCGAGCAGGACGCGACCGTCGCCGAGGTCGCGGAGCGCGGGGTGGCCGAAGCTCCACTTGTTCATGTCGTCCCAGTATTGCCCGAAGTCGATGTGCTCGCGTCCTTGGCTGAGGCTCGCGCGCTCGTCGTGCACGTAGACCACGAGCTGGTCGGTCCATGACTGGCCGCGGTCGGGCGAGCTCCACAGGGTGAGTCGGCCCGGGTGGTCGCGGTCGACCACGAACGCGAGCAACCGGCCGTCGCCGAGCAGGAGCGGGGCGGCGATTTGCCCGGGGAGGGACGTGGCGGTGACGGCTTCGGTGTGCCAGCCGGCGCTGGTGAGCGATCCTGAGGCACGGTGGACGGGCAGGTCTCGCTGGGCGGCGAGATCGTGGGTCCAGAAAAGCCCGATCCATTCGCCGGGGTGGGAGCCGACGCACAGCCGCTGGTCCCAGTAGTACAGCTGGTGCTCCGGGTGTTGGGCGAGGAGCAGCGGTTCGGAGAACGTGAGCCCGCGGTCCCGGGAGACCATCACCCGGGCGGCGTGATGGACGACGCGTGGGTCGTCCCAGGTTTTGTAGCTTTCAAGTGGATACGCCAGCGTGCCATCCGGCCACTGCAGGATGGGACCGGTGCTGGTGCAGCCGCCCAAGCCGGGGGTGGGCAATTCGCGCCACGCGCTCCAGGACTCTCCCTCGTCCTCGGACCAAGCCGCGAGTTGACGGCAGTGAAGGATGCCGGAAGAAACGGGGTCGAAGAGCGGGCGATCGGGATCACGGCGGTCCATCCACGTCGCGATCAGGAGCAGACGCCCTGGGGAGACCTCGACGATCTCGCCGCACCCGAGCGAACCCGGGATCCCGGCGAAGGTGGTGGGCAGGGGGAAGGGCAGTTCCTGCCATGAGCGCGCCCCGTCGCGCGAGCGGCAGATGCGCACGGTGGACGTGGGGGCGTGTTTTTTCGGACCGTTCTGGAAGGTGCAGAACAGAGTCCCGTTCCGGGCGCGGGCGAGGCCGACGAACGCCGAGGCGCGTTGGCCGGCGGGGCGGAGACGGGAGTCGGAAATCAGGCCGCGGTCTTCGATGTGCATGGGGTTGGTCCGTATCCTTGGCAGCGGGCCGCATTCGCCAAGGGGAAAGCGCTGGGATCGATGCGGCGCCTTGACGCCTCCCGGTGAATTCGCCGGAGTCGCGCCGTGGTTTCCTTTCGATCCCACGGTGAGTCCGACCTGGCCGTCCCCGCTTCCCCCCAAGGCGGCGCGGTTGGCGGCGGTGTTCGGACCTGGACCGGCCGTCGGTGGCTGGCGGTGTGCGCGGTGTGCGTGGCGTGGGCTTTGGGCGGATGCGCGACTGGGGTGAAGCGCCCGGCGGCCGTGGGAGTGTCGCCGGTCGCGGAGACCTCGGTGATGGCCGCGACCCCGGCGGAGCCCGTGCCGGTGCCGGGAGAGACTCCAGTCAAAGCCCTCGAGGCGGGAGACGTGGCATCGCGCACGGAGGGTGCCAGCGTGGAGCAGCCGGCGCTGCCCTTGCCCGAGTTGCCCCCGGAAGGGAAGGCGTGGGTCTGGGTGGAGTCGGAGCCTGCGGGTGCGATGGTGGTCGTCGATGGCGTGCCGGCGGGGCGCGCCCCGCGACGGGTCGAACTCGACGTGACGCCTCAGGGCTTTGCGCGACAGGCGAGCGAGATCCGCGTGCGGTTCGTGGCGGAGTCTGCCCGCGAGACCTCGGTGACGACGGAGTTGGTTCTGACCCCGCGGGATCGCGTCCCCTCGTTGCTGCACTTCACCCGTGAGCGGGTGGTGCGGCGGCAGTAAGGCGGTACGGACGGAGGGTTCGCGTCTCGCTGCGGGGCGCGTCTCGACGGACGGACTGACGCGACGCGAGGCAAGGCGAGGCCGCCGAGGCCTACCGGATGGTCTTAATCGATCGGGATAAGCGAATCCCCGACTGAGCAGAGGCCTGCGGATGACGTGATGACCGCGTAGATACCGAAGTTTACCTTAGTTGGCTGGTGCGAGTCGCGTCGGAACTCGGCGAGCGTGGTGAGTACCTCGGGGTGACGCTCGCCGGTGGCTTGGTCGGTGGTGATGACGGTGCACCGTGCGCAGGGACCGGCGGAGTGGAAGGTCACATCGCCGATGCGGAAGCGTTGCAGTGAATCCTCGGCGAAAGGGGGACCACCGCGGAGCACTAGGCTTGGCCGGAAGCGGTCCATCGGCACCGGACTGGCCCCGCGTTGGAGCAAGCGCTCGTTCAGGGCGTCGAGGGAAGCCTCACTCGTGATGAGCACGGGAGCCGCATCGACGAACCCGAGTGCATCGTGACCGGCGTGGGGCGAGCCGCTGGGTGGGACCAAGGTGCGTTGGTAGCCCTCTCCAGCGTGCACCAGGCGGACCTGGGCGTGTAGAAAAGACGACAAGAATGCGGCAGCCTCGTCGCCGCCATCGGTGGCGGTGACGAGATCCCGCCAGATGCGCACCGTGCGGCGGGGCGCGGAGGCGGACGGAACGGCGACGGAGACGGAGCGGCCGGACGCGTGGTGCAGGACGAGCGTGCCTTGCCCCTCGAGGCGGCAGGTCAGCTGCGTCATCGCCGGCAGGGCGCGTTGCGTCAGGAATTCGCCGGAAGCGGCGTCGATGACGAGGAAACGGCGGTCGCCCGCGAGTCCCCGGTGATCGACCTGGATGGACGCGACGGAGAAACCCTGGAGAGACTTCACCGGGAAGACGTGCAGGCCGGTCAGGAGCATGTGGGGCGTCTGGCGAGTGCGTGAGACCCGCCAAGGGCGGATGAATGGACCCCGAGTGGGCGGCGGAGCAGGCGGGGCGGGAGGGAGGGCGTTCGCATCCGGACAACGAGATTCAAGCCGGGTGGAGGACGGGAGGCAAGGGTGGGGCGGTCGAGGGTGTGGGTGGCGACTGGCCGCGCTACACGACCACGGTGAACTCCAGACCATCGCCCAACGGCAGCTCCATGGAGACGTAGTTGAGCGGACGGCTGCGGACATGATTGACGTAGGGCTTGAGGGTCTTGCGGAATCCCTTGACGTCGTCGCAGAAGACGCAGGCTCCCGGAGCGAGGTGAGGTTCGAGCAACTGGAGGACGGGCAGGCACGCGTCCTTCCACCCGTCGAGAAAAAGCAAGTCGATGGGTTGGCTGACGACGCGCAGCGTTTGGAGGGCGTCGCCCTCGAGCAGCTGGATTTCTGGATCGACGCCGGCGCGTCGCCAGTGGTCGCGGGCGCGGCTGATCTTGCCCGGTTCGATCTCGGTGGTGATGACGCGGCCGCCTCCATTGTCGCGGACGGCGGCGGCGAGGTAGATCGTGGAAATGCCGAACGACGCGCCGAACTCGACGATGTGCCGGGCGCGGCGGGCGCGGGCAAACTGGTAGAGGGCGACTCCCTGGACCCGGCTGATGGGGATGAAGGCGTCCTTCAAGTGGGGCTTGGCGGATTCCATCGCATCGCGGCCGCGCAGAACCCCGCCGATCACGGAGGGGACGGCGCGGAGGAAGACCCGCCAGTCGCGGGAGGCGCAGTGATGGAGGTCGGCGAGGACGGAGGCGATGCGGGGGGCTTCTAGGCTGTTCATCGGGGATTTCGGGTTGACGGTTTTTTCGACCGCCGGATAATACGAGTAATTGCTCGTATCAACAACTCGCATTCCCCCGTTCCCGTGTCCGTTCAGGTAAATCCCCGCAAGCGACCGAGTCAGGGCCGGTCGAAGGAGACGTGTGAAGCGATTCTTGAGGCGGCGGCTCGCATTTTGGAGGAGCGTGGCCTGGAGGCGGCGAACACGAACGTGATTGCGGAGCTGGCGGGGGTGAGTGTGGGCTCGCTCTACCAGTACTTCCCGGGGAAGGAGGCGATCTTTGCCGAGCTGATTCGCCGGGAAGAGAGAGGGGTGGTGGAGCGGCTGGAGGCGTTAGTGGCGGGGACGGCTGGGCGTCCCTTGGAAGAGAGGTTGCGGCTGCTGGTGCGGGCCGGGGTGGAGCAGCAACTGGGGCGGCCGCGGCTGGCGCGGTTGTTGGACTCTGTGGAGGCGACGCTGCCGGAGGACGAGGCTTTGCGGGCGGTGGAGCGTCGGATTCTCGACCTGATCCGGCGGGTACTTCGCGACCATGTCGGCGAGGTGCTGCGGAGGCCCTCGCGCACGACCGCGCGGGACGTGCTGGCGATGGTCAAGGGAATGGTGGATGCAGCCGGGTTCGCGGGGGAGACGCGGCCGGGGTCTCTGGAAAAACGCGTCCTTCTGGCGGTGCTTGGGTATCTGCGACAGCCCGAGCCTCGCTGGTGAGTCGGCGTGGTTGCGCGCGAGGCGCTGAGTTGAGCGCGAGGACCTAGGCCGGCACCGCGCCGATGGGGGCGCCGACGGGGGCGCGGGTGGCGGGCGCGAGGCTGACCGGCGCGATGCCCTCGGATTCCGGGGCTGGATCGCTGTCGGCGGGGAATGGGAGGATTGCGTGGAAGACGGTGCCGCCTGACGAAGCTGAGCCGGCCGCGTCGTATTGGAGAGTCCCGCCCAGACTCAGCATGGCCTCGCGGCTGATAGTGAGTCCGAGCCCGAGCCCACGGTCGGACAGGGACACGAAGCGTTGGAACAGACGGGCCTGGATGGAGGAAGGCAGACCTGGGCCGTTGTCGCTCACGGTGAGGCGGATGCCGGTGCCGGTGGAGGAAGTGGCGACGCGGATCCAGCGCGGTGCGGGTTGATCGGCAAAGGCATTACCGGCGTTGAGGCAGAGATTGAGAATGACCTGGCGCAGGAGGGCGGCGTCGGTGGGAAAAGGAGTCGGTAGCGGCTGGAGTTGGGACTCGATGCGGATGCCCTTGCGTTCGAGAGACAAGCGGACGAGATCGAGGCTCGCCTCGACGACGCGATTGAAATCGGTGGGGACGAGGGAGGGCCGGCGCGGGGAGGCCATCTGGGCGAGTTGGGAGATCAGATGATCGATGCGGGAGATCTCGTCGCCGATGAGATGGGAGAACCGATGACGGAAATCGGGCTGATCGTAGTGGGCCGGTAGCATTTCCGCGAACGTGCGGATGGCGTGGAGCGGGTTACGGATTTCGTGGGCGAGCGTGGCGCCGACGATGCCGATGACGGAGAGACGGTCGGCGTGCATGGCGGTTTCGACGAGGCGGACGCGGGCGAGGGCGAGCTGCAGGATGGCGGAGAACTCGAGAAGGGTGCAGATTTCGGGGTAGGTGATGGGCCGGAGTGAGGGACGTCGCTGGGTGGCGAGGATGACGGGAGGGTCGGAGCCCTCGCTGATGACGGCGGCGGAGAGGAGATTTTGGTCCAGGAAAGCAACGAGGCGCTCGCGGGCCTCGGAGTGAGGCTCGCGATGGAGCCGTTCGGGGGTGATCCAGCGAGCGGCTTGGAGGTCGGTGATGACGGGATCCTCGGGCTTGAGGTGGATGAGGGCGTGGCTGGTGGGTTCGGGGGTGGGGGTGATGAGATAGACGGAGCAGTCGGCCCAGTCGCCGAGCACATTGGACGCCTCGTCGATGAGGTGGGCCTCGGCGAGGCAGGTGCGAGCGACGCGGTGGAGGGCGCTGCGCGCCGCCTCGACGGCGGGCCGGCGGAACAGCCACCGCTCGAGCAGCGGTTCGACGGCGGCATACACCCCAACCGCCCCCACCCCCATCACGCCGAACAAAAGCCAGATTGGGAGGAGAGGGAAAAGGAACGAGTGGAGCAGGGCGATGGCGAGGCCGACGGTCGCCGCGATGCAGACCGTCTTTGCCGCGACGCGAGACACCTGTTCGGCGCCGAAAAGGCGTTGCGTGCTGAGGCCGAACATCATGCATGCCGCGAATAAGCCGGCCAAGATCACCGAAACGTTTGCCGAGGGCGCCGCGCCCCGTACGACCGACAGGAGCATCATTCCGACGATCGCCAACCCAAGAACCGAGCCGCCGAGAGACGCGTACACGAATTCAATCCGTCGCCGCTTCGGAGCTTTGCGGGCAAACGAAACCCCCTTCCAACAAAGGCCCGCGTAGATGACGAACATCAACGCGGCGTAGACGACGTAGCCGTCGCCGTAGGTTCGATTGAGTCGTGTCGATGAAGAAGGGATAAACCACTCAAGCCAAGGAATGATCGAAATTGCGGTGAGCAGCGCGATGAGCGGTGCGGAGCGTCTGAAGATCGATCGCCACGGAAGGTCTTCCAAAGCCAGTCGCAGGAACCAAAGGAAGGCCGGTGCAAACGCTCCGACAGAGATGGTTGCTCGATAGAGCACCAGGCTCGGTTCGCGAGAGATGCTGAGTTGTTGGAGGGCAGACCATAGTGCCAAGAAGAGAAAGACGAGTGCGGCACTTTGGTTTGCCCGGCGTGATCGGTTTGCTAACCAGACGCAAATCGATAAGCTTAAACCAGCTACTGGAATGGCTAATGCCTGAACAGGCTGCATTCAGCCCTTGAGTCTCATCGTCTGTCCGACGTCAAGGCAATAATATTGCTTTAGCAGTCCAAGGGCTAACTTCGCTTAACTCACTCTCTGGAGACACTTAAGCTCTCAGCCCTAAGAATGTGTTCAGTCCATGAAGGCTAGGCATGCGGGACCGTGTAAAAAGTGGATTAATCATAGGGTATTTTACCCTGTTACTGCCTTGACTGTTGTTGCACGCAGTGATGACCTTTTAGCTGTTTTGCAACTCATATAAATTTGCGATAGAGTCCATGGAAACGGTGCGTTCGTTAAACCCGCTCAAAGTCGCATCGCGTCGCCCCGCCGTTTTGGTGGTGGACGACGAGTACGGTCCCCGGGAGTCGATCGCCTTCAGCCTCGCGTCAGAGTTTGACGTGGAGACCAGCGAACGGGCTTCGGATGCCCTTGCGAGACTCAGGGAGCGGCAGTTTGAGGTGGTATTGTTGGACATTCGAATGCCCGAAATGGATGGGATTCGCGCGTTGGAGGAGATCCGCAAGTCCGACAAGGAAATCGCCGTGATTATGCTCACTGGGTATGGAACTCTGGCGACTGCTCAGCAGGCAGTGCTTTGGGGGGCCACCCAATACCTCAGAAAACCACCTGACATCCATGAGTTGTTAAGCGCCGTTCGAAATAGCACTCAAATCGCGACGGAGAGACGTCATCGAGCACGTATGGTGACGGAAGCGATAGAGCACAACAATGCGCTCAAGCGGGAGATTCAAGAGAAGGAACCCAAGGTCTGGCAGGCTCGAGCCGCAGTAGAACTCGTCCATGATCTCGCGAATCCGCTGACCGTGTTGATCGGGTACGCTGGTTTGCTGAGCGGTGAGGCGAGGAAACTGGCGGCGGTCGGCGGTACGGGTACTGAGCTGCTTGCCGAATATGCGGAGGTTGTTGAGCGCTCGGCCGGCTACTGCCAGCATCTCGCGGAGAATTGGCGCAAGGCGACAAGACAGTCGACTGACTTTGCGGCGGTTAACTTGGGCGACCTTCTGCAGGAAGTGCGAAGGGTCATTTTCTTCTCTTCTGACACAATTCACATTTCTCCGTCCGAATCAGCTTGGGTGCGGGGAGCAAAGTTCGAGCTTTCCCGGGTGTTTCAGAACTTGATCCGGAATTCGTTGGAGGCTGGAGCAACCGTTGTAGATGTAGCCATCTCGTCTGACTCTAAAACAGTCGTTGTAACCATTCACGACGACGGATGTGGAATGGATGACGCTACGCGCGAAAAAGCGTGGCAGGGAGACTTCACAACAAAGTCTAGTGGCACCGGTCTGGGGCTTTCCATTTGTCGTCACTTAATCGGGGTGCATGGAGGTCAGCTGACTCTGGCGTCCAGCCCCGGGAATGGGACCACGACCCGCATTACTCTTCCAAGTCTAGATCAAGCCAGCCAGTCCGGGACCAGCGTCTGAAGTGGTGTAATGCGTGCTCTGGCAGCCAAGATCACTGGGATAGGCCCCATTACTCCTGTCGGCGTCGGTCGCGACGAGTTCTGGAGCGGCGTTGTCGGTGGAGCACATGGCATTCGACTCATCGATAAGTTCCGACCCGATGCCGGGGCGTTCGTGGGTGGAGTTGTGGAGGGGCGGTTTTCGGAGACGGCGACCTCCCTGCCTGGCTTCAGAAAACTCCCCCGACACACGCAATTCGCGGTTGCGGCAACCCGACTCGCGTTGCGGGACGCAGGCATATCAGACGCCGAACTCGACGAGCTAAGTGTGGGGGTCCTTGTTGGTGCTGCGCTCATGGACTTTGGTACGATCAATCGCTCGGTGGAGTTGATTCTCCGTCGCGGGCCAATTTGTGGAATCCCAACCTCAGTTACCGCTGGTTCAGTAAGTTCGATTGGAGCGACGATCATTGAAGACTTAGGAATTCAAGCGAAGGGCATGACCTTTCAGAGTGCGTGCTGTTCTGGTCTGGATGCGATCGGGCACGCAGCCATGCAGATCGCCTCCGGTGAAGTAGAGCTTGCGATTTGTGGAGGGACTGAAGCGCCTCTGTTTTTCCATCCGATGCTTGAGTTTCGAATGGCGGGTCTGGCTCCCGCCAGCGGCGATGATCCTCTTGCGCAGTGTCGTCCATTTGATCTTTGGCGAACCACAGGCGTGATTGGCGAGGGTGCTTGCATGTTGGTGCTCGAACCTATGACGAGTCCAAGGCCCGCCTATGGGGTGATTCGAGGTTACTCCTACGCTACCGACTCCGACGGACAGCTCTGCAGTGGCCTGCTCGCTGCCATCAAAGGTGCGTTAGCCAACGCGGCTATCTCTCCAGCTGATATCGGTGCCCTCTCGGCTTGGGGCCCTGGGCATCGCGAAGTGGATCGTGCCGAGTCAAGAATCTTGGCCCAGGTTTTTGCACAGCATCTTGGTAGTATTCCTGCCGCTTCAATCAAAGGAGCGATCGGGAATCCGTTGGGTGCAGCTGGTGCCATCCAGGCGGGATGTGCTGCTCTAGGACTTTCGACGGGGATTATTCCCCCAACTGTGAACTGGCAGCGGCCCGACCCAGATTGTCCGCTCAGTCTCGGAACTATCGCGCGGCGAGTGCCTCACCGAAACGTACTCGTGAACTCCCACGGGCTATCTGGAACAAACGCATGCTTGGTGATAACTCAGTAATCGTCCACCCGGCTCTCTTCGCTGCTATCACCGTCTTTCTGGTGGGACTGGCTGCTCTTTGGGCGAATCCGCGACGTTCGCTGAACCGTTACTTCTTCTCGGTCTCGGTCCACGTCGCGATTTGGGCATATTTGCTTTATCTCGCTGTCATCTCCAGCGAGGGACTGCCTTGGGTTAGAGCGATTTGTGCAGTCGGCGCGTGGCTGCCTCTCCATGTATGGACCCTTAAGGAGGCTGTCGTTAAGCAGCCAGGACAGAAAAATCATCAGTTTAAACGATCATTGCCTTGGGTGTTACTTTGCCTGTTTGCGTCAGTGATCCCATTCACGGCGTGGTTTGTTCCCGATCACTCCACTTCCACCAATCGTGAGTACGGCGCGGGATACTTTGTCTACCTGATCGTAAATGTCGGCTCTTACGTGCTGCTTTGTCGCGAGACCATTGTTCAAGCGCGGAATCAGTTAGGGGTCGCGCGAATCGAACTCCAGATCCTGCTTATCGGTGGCTCCTCCGCTGCGCTGACGGTTCTGGCGCTGATGGGTGTGGGCGCTGCTTTCCAAGCGCGCAGCGCGATCCAAATTCAGCCGATCGTCATCATTGCTTTCTATGCGCTGACCGTACTCGCGATGACAACGCATCGCATCTTCGATGCGCGCTATCTGCTCCGCATCGCGATGAAGCGGGTAGCCCTCGTCTGTACGGTCGCGGGCTTGGCCTACGGGATCAATCTCGTCCTGCAGTTGGTCATCCAGGAGCCTTTCGCATTTCTTCTGACCACGGCTTTGGTCCTAAGTTTCGCATCTGTCTTCGGCACTTGGCTCGATGGTGCTTCCGGACGGTACCCCAGGGCCGAGCAGGCGCGCGCCGCCTTGATCGATACCTCACGCGCTTCGCTTTCAGTCGCGGAACTGAACAGTCGGTTTCAGTCCATTCTGGCGGGCTGGGGAGACACCGAATCGGTTACGATCTTTTCCCGCGACGACGTACGTCTGCGGCCGACGGCTCCACCTGTCGCGATCAGCGACGATCTCTGGCAGGCCCTTTTCCAGATGAAGTGGGCGACTCCGGAGCGGATGACGCGCGAACGGTCCTCGCACAACAGCGACCTCGTCAGCTCGTTCCTTTCGAGCAATCGCCTCGGGGTAGTCGTTGCGATCAAAGGCGCTACGCTGGAACTCATCCTGGGAGTATCCGCTCGGCCTTCACGGCGGCCTTTTACGTTCCCCGAGGTCGTAGAACTCGGGGAACTTGGCTCGATGATCGAGGGATTTCTCGCTCGGAGCTTGCTAGCGGCCAAGGCTCAGCACTCCGAGCGTCTCGCCACCGTCGGCCTTCTCGGTGCGAGTGTGGCGCATGAGATCCGTAATCCGCTCGTGAGCATCAAGACGTTCGTTCAGCTGTTTCCGACCCACTACCAGGACGAAAATTTCCGGAATCGCTTCTCCGGGCTCATCGCCAGCGAGGTCGCGCGCATCGAGCGCCTCACTGAACAGCTCCTCGATCTGGCTTCCCCTCGCAAGTACCTGCTGAAGCCCACTCCGCTCCACGAGGTCGTCCGCGCCTCCTGCGACCTCATTGTCAGCAAGGCCGAGGACAAGCGGGTCGAGGTCATCCGCGAACTGCTCGCCTCCTCCGATGTCGTCCTCATCGATGGCAACGCCGCCAAGCAGGTCATCCTCAACCTTTGCTTCAACTCCATCCAGGCCCAGGAAAACCAAGAACGGCCACGCTGGATTCGCATCACCACCCGCAATGTGTCCCGCGGCGTCGAGGTCACCGTCGCCGATAACGGCCCCGGCATCTCCGCAGAAATACGTCCGCGTCTTTTCGAGGCGTTTCAGACCACAAAATCCTCGGGCTTTGGCCTCGGGCTCGCCATATGTAGCGACATCCTGTCCAGCCTCGGCTCTTCGATCCGCGTCGATCCTTTCGTCTCCGGTCAAGGAGCGACCTTCCGGGTCGTCTTCCCATGCCCGCCTCCTTCCTCCTAGCCACCGAAAACCCATCCCTGCTGTCCGCCTGGTCCGCCCAGGTGCCCGCAGGCCGTCCGGTGCTGGGATTGTCCGAGCCGCTGCTCGGGCAGCGGCTCCCACCGGGATTGCCCGTCGTCATCATCCTCGATGCGCTGTGCGCCGACAAGATCCCGACGAGCCTCGAGCAGTGCCCGCTGCTGCTGGTCGGCGAGCCTCACTCCCGACCTTTCGAGGAAATACGCCAGTCCGGTCGGGCCCAGCGACGCTTTTCCTACACGGAAAGTCTGACCGAGTTGCGCGATCTGCTGCCGCTGGTCGAGGAATTGGCCGAGCGGAACGCCGCCGTCGATCTGCTCATGGAGCGTCTGCGGCGCTCCGATCTCCCGCGCCAATCACCGACCGCTTCTTCGTCCTCTTCCCGCAATAGTCCGTGGGGCGATACGCTCGAAATCTGGGACTTCCTCGAGGCCGCGGTCGAGAACCTGTCTTCCCGCGAGCGGATCCTCAGCGAGTTTCGGCGCGCCGCCCGCTACCTGCTCCGCGCTTCCCACACGGTCTTCCTGCTCCGCGAGGAGGGCGGATTCCGCGCGGACCGGGGTTCATCTTTCTTTCCCGCCGACGATCCGGGCGCGCGCTACCTCGCGCTGCACCCGCTCATTCTCGACGGTGTCGATTGGCCCGGTCCGCCGGATCCCGTGGCCGAGCTATCCTTGCGTAATCGCATGGCCCTCTGGGGCGCCCGCTTGCTCGTGCCGCTGCACGACCACGGGCAACTGCTCGGGCTGATCGCGTGCGGGGTTCGCGATGATGGTCAGCCGTTCGATGAGGCCGACAAATCCCGCGCGGTGTTCGTGGGTCGCCTGCTCCGTCAGTTCCTCCGCAGCGGCGCGGAAATGGAGCGTCTTGCGTCCGTCGAGAAACGCGCCCAGGTGGTCGCTCAGCACCAGCCTCCGTCCTTGGTCCTCAATCCCGGCGAGGATCCGGCCCGGACCGTCCCCGTCGCCGTACGGGCACTCATCGGCCGGGTGCGCCAGTCGCGCGATGTCGCTCGGCTCACCGCCGCCCCCGACCAGCCGTTGCGCGCGTCCGCCGGGTTTGTCGCTGAAAATGGTCTGACCTGGGCTTCGTGGGAGGACGCCAGCGAGGAGGTCTTCGAGCGCGAGCGTCAGGCGCGCGTGGATCGGCTCAACATGCTGCGCGAGCTCGCCCTCACCCTGAACCACGAGATTGGTAACTCCCTCGTGTCGCTCGCTGCCCTGCGCCACGCCGAGGAGCACCTGCCGGCGCCCATCCGCGAGGCTATTCGCATCGATGTCACCCGCCTCGAAACCCTCAATCGCGAACTAACGTACCTCGCAGCGCTCAGTGAGCCGCAGATCGAGGTGGTCGATCTCCGCGAACTCCTCCAAGAGGTGGGCTCCCGCTGCTCAGTCCGCATCGAGATCGGCCCCCAGCCCGTCCCGCTCGCCATCGCCCGCCGTCTCGCCGACTTCGCCCTTGAGTCTGTCGTGCGCGCCGTCACCACCAACCGGGGCGAGCGCGGCACCAAGGACCTCTCGGTCCAGCTCCGCTCCGCTGGGTCCGGAGACGCGCTGACTGCGCTGGTCTCCATCAAGGGCGGGGCGCTTGAGCTGGAGGGAATCCTCCCTGAACCCACCGCCGATAGCGTTCCCAATCAGGGTAACATGGGGGTCTTCATCGCCAAGGAGGTCATCCGCCTGCACGGCGGTTCGATCCACGCCGGGCCAGGCATGGAGGGAACGGAAATCCTCATTTCGCTGCGCAAATGGTAACGCCCGCGGCGCTGCAGGCGTTTCTCGACTGGGTTGATCGCGAGCGCTCGATCCGCGCCGTCACGCTGTTCGGCACGCAGGCCCAGGGGCGGGCCGGAGCGGGTTCAGACTTCGACGTACAGATTGTGACGACGCGGCCGAATCTTTTTGAGGATCGTCACTGGACGTCCGGTATTCCGGGCTGGCGGGTCCGCGCCTACGCCGTCCGCGACGCCACCGGGGGTGCGCGCAAGGCGACGCTGCTGCTGGAGGGCGCGGAGTTTGATCTCGTGATCGTGCCCGCCTCGCGTCTGCGCGTGGCGCGCATGCTGGTGCGCTGCGGGCTTCACCGCAGAGTGCGCGGTTTGGCCCGGGCCTTGGGGCCGCTCGCGGTCGTGATGCGGCCGGGCTATCAGGTTCTTCGGGGCGGTCCGGCTTGGGAGCGCTTCTACGACCGCGTCGTCCGGGAGGCTCCGGATCCACGGTTGGACCGGGCCGCCGTCCTCGCGCTCGCGGAGTGCGCCTACGTGGATTTGCACTGGATCTTGAGCAAGGTGGCGCGCGGGGAACTCGTCGCCGCGCAGCGTTGGCTCCATCGCACGCCGGTCGAGGTCAACCTGCGCCTGCTCACCGAATCGCGCCAGCGGCGCGGGCTCGAGCCGGTCTTCGACGGCCGCCGCGCGGAGATGCTCCTGACGCCAGCCGAACTGGATGAGGTCCGGGTCAGCGCCGCGCTGGAGCCTGCCGCCCTCACCGCCGCCGTGCTGCAATGCGAGGCCACCCTTCGCCGCCGCGTGTTGGAACTTACCAACGTCCCTCCGCCTTGGCCCGCGCTCGTCCCGTCCAGCTCCGGCATCGTCGCGTGAGCGATGCGATGACGGTACGCTTGCGCGGGCCGCGGTCTGCGCCGCGCCGGCTCAGCCGGCGCCGCTGAAGAGCTCCGCGATCACGTCCTCGAGCGGAACGTCCTCGATGGTGATATCGGCGACGGTGCCGAGATTCAACCTCGCTGAAAGAGCTGCGCGATGTGGGCCGCCAGCAGGTCGTAGACCAGTCTTCGTTGTTCGACGTAGAAGACCTCGATCCGGCCGCGATGTTCGCGGTAGATGAAGCGAAGCGATCCGACCCGGAGCCGGAAGTACCCGGCATAGTCGCCTTCGAGCTGTTGAGTGTCGCCGCCGGGCAGCGCGAGCAAGGCTGCTTTACAGCGTCGCCGGGGTTCGGGAGCGAGTGCACCGACGTACTCCCAGACCGAATCCGCCACTACGACGGATCGCTTTCTCATAGGGAGGAAGCGGCCCGGAACTTGATCTTTCCAGACTTCAGCGACGTGAGCGCTGCCGTGAAGTCGGGGTTGCCGGCGAGCTCGAGGGTTTCCAGCAAGGCCCCGAGCCGTTCGTCTGAAATCAGGTGGGCCACCGGCTTCTCGTGCCGGGTCACCGTAACCAACACCCCGGACTCCGCCTCGTGAACTGCCGAGGCGGTCTCCCGCTGTAGCTCACGAAGAGTGTATGTCGTTTTCACAATGAAAAGCTGACCGGGTACGCGAGTGGCGTCAAGGAACGGCCCCACGTCTGCCCTCCAAAGGGCGTATCGTAGGTGCGTACCGCTCGGCCATGACGACGAGGCTCATTCCCGAAGGGAGTAGCGTATCTGTCCGACGGAGTGTGCCCTTCTGTGAAATGGACAGCGGTCGTAACTGTGAGCGCACCGCGGGGGTTGACAGCGAATTCAGGCGTAGGCGTGTCTCAGCCGCACGCTGAACCCAAGCGGCGGTCAGGTCTGATCGATCTCAGCCGGCGCCGCTGAAGAGCTCCGCGATCACGTCCTCGAGCGGAACGTCCTCGATGGTGATATCGGCGACGGTGCCGGCGGTGAGGATTTCCTGGGAGACGGCGACGACGTGCGTCAGAGGCACGCGTACGGTGAAGCGTCCGTCGGCGGGATCCCGCGTGGTTTCACCGTAGGCGGACTTCCACGTCTCGGGAAACGCGGCAAGGTCGCGCGGGATGAAGCGGAAGATCTTCACGCGGCTCCCGTTGCCGGCTTCAAGACGATCGAGCGCGCCGTCGTAGATCTTGCGGCCTTTGTCGATGACGATGACCCGCTCGCAGAGTTCCTTGATGTCCGCCATGTAGTGGCTGGTCAGCAGGATCGTCACGCGGTAGCGCCGGTTGTAGTCGCGGAGAAAGGTGCGGACCGCGCGCTGTGAAACCACGTCCAAGCCGATCGTGGGTTCATCGAGGAAGAGCACGCGCGGGCGGTGGAGCAGGGCGGCGATCAACTCCATCTTCATCCGCTCGCCCAGCGAGAGCTCGCGGACCATGACGTTCAGCTTGTCCTTCACGCCGAGCAGCGTGACCAGCTCATCGAGGGTCTCTTGAAACTGCGCGGCGGGGAGGTCGTAGATGTGGCGCAGGAGTACGAAGGACTCGCTGGCGGGCAGGTCCCACCAGAGTTGATTCTTCTGGCCGAGCACCAGTGCGAAGATGCGACGATAGGCGTTTTCGCGCCGCGTGGGGTCGAAGCCGGCTACCCGCGCCGTGCCGCTGGTCGGGTAGATGAGGCCGGACAGCATTTTCAGGGTCGTCGTCTTTCCGGCGCCGTTCGGGCCGAGGAAACCGACGAACGCACCCTCGGGAATGGAAAACGAGATCTGGTTAGCCGCCGCAGTTTCGACGAACTCCCGGTGAAAGAGTCCCTTCACGCCGCCCCAGAACCCCGGCTTTTTCCGGTAGGTGCGAAAGACGCGGGTGAGGTTTTCAACTTCGATCATCGGCTCGGAGAGAGGGGAAGAATTGGCGGCGCGGCCGGGGGCGTCAATGCGTCCCCGTGCCGCTGAGAGGTCAGCGCGGGGCGGCCGCCGGTGGTACGAAGGCGGAGCCGAGGACGCGGTAATCGAGGATCGTGTGGCTGATCCGCCCGGTGTCCAACGCCACGCGGTCGGTCAGCGGCTCGGTCGGGGAGCGGTCCTCGCCGAGGTGAAAGACAAAACGGTGCGTGCCGTCGTCGGCCGCGGGGCTGAAGAGCCCGGGAATGACGACGTGGGCCGGCACGGTGCGGACGACCGGGGTGTCGGGCCCGCAGGGATCGGGGAAGTTAAGGTTGTGCACCGCGAAGCCGGGTCCGGGGATCGTCGCGACCAGCTCTGGCAGGAGCGCGGCGGCACGGGCGGCGGCGGTGCGGACGGATGCGAGGATCCGGGCATCGGGCTGCCCACCCTGCACCCGAATCGTCGCGAAGGCCTCGGCGGAAAGATCGTGGGACAGGGCGATACCGGGGAGGCCGTGGATCGCGCCCTCCCACGCGCCGCCGATCGTACCGCTGGCGAGGATGAAACCCAGTGAGGCGTTGCGTCCGATGTTGATGCCGGAGACGACGGCGTCGATCCGCTCGCCGCGCGGCAGCAGGTGGGCGAGGGCGATGTTCACGCAGTCGCTCGGCGTCCCGTCGACCGTCCACGTCGGGCAGCCGAGCAGCGGCGGCAGCGCGGTGGACGTGACCGTCCGGTGCCGCGACTTCGCGCACCCGATCCAGCTTTGTTCGCTCTTTGGGGCGACGACGAAGACGGAGTGCCCGGCGTCCTTGAGGGCGCGGACGAGTTCGAGGAGAAACGTGGAGTCGATGCCGTCGTCGTTGGTGACTAGGAGCTTCATGGGAGCGGATCGCCGAGACCCGGCGGAGACGGGAGGGATGTCAGGCGGGGCCCGGCAGTGCAAGGGCGGGCGCGTCGGGAGCGAGAGAGACTGCCGCGTGCTCCCTTGAGGCCCCGCTGCACGTGCGGCGAGGGTGGCGCAACCTGTGCGGTCGCGTGGGAGAGCGGACGTGACGTGCCGGTGGCTGGTGGGGTTGAACAAAAAAGGCCGGAGCCCGTGAAGGCTCCGGCCTGAAGGGGAACGGATCGCAAGCGATCCGAAGGATTCCGGTTACGAGGCGGAGGGAGCCGGCGCCTCGGGAGCGGGAGCGCTGCCCTGGGCCTGCTGTTCGCGTTCCTTCATCGCGGCCTTGCGCGAGAGGCGGACCTTGCCGGACTTTTCGTCGATGCCGACGCACTTGACCCAGATGGTCTCGCCCATCTTCACGACGTCTTCGGTGCGGCGTACGCGCATGTCGGCGAGCTCGGAGATGTGGCAGAGGCCTTCCTTGCCCGGGAGACACTCGACGAAGCAGCCGAACTCCTTGATGCCGGTGACGCGGCCCTGGTAGATCTTGCCGTTCTCGATCTGGGCGCCGCCGCCGCAGAGCGAGTCGATTTCCTGGACGGCGCGGTTCATCGCGTCGGCGTTGTTCGAGTAGATGAACACCTTGCCCGAGTCGTCCTCGGCGATGTCGATCTGCGCGCCGGTCGTTTCGACGATGCGGCGGATCGTCTTGCCGCCCGGTCCGATGAGCAGGCCGATCTTTTCCGGATCGATCTGGATCGTCTGGATGCGCGGAGCGTACGTGGAGAGGTCCTTGCGCGGGGCGCTGAGGGCGCCGAGCATCGTCTTGAGGATTTCGATGCGCGCGTCGCGGGCCTGGAAGATCGCGGTCTTGGCGATCTCGAAGGGCAGACCGTTGATCTTCAGGTCGAGCTGGAAGCCCGTGATCCCCTTGGTCGTGCCGGCGAGCTTGAAGTCCATATCGCCGAAGTGATCTTCCTCACCGAGGATGTCGGTGATCGTGGTCCACTTCGCGATCGAACCATCGGCCGCGTTCTCGGTCATCAGACCGCAGGAGATACCGGCGACTGGAGCGATGATCGGCACGCCCGCGTCCATGAGGGCCAGACAGCCACCGCAGATCGACGCCATCGAGGTCGAGCCATTGGAGGCCATGATCTCGGAGACGACGCGGATGGAGTACGGGAAGACGTCCTCGGGCGGGAGGATCGGCACGAGGGAGCGCTCGGCGAGCGCGCCGTGGCCGATTTCGCGGCGACCCGGGCCGGTGAAGCGGCCGGTTTCGCCGACGGAGAAGGGCGGGAAGTTGTAGTGGAGGATGAACGACTTCGAGGTCGCGCCGCCGGTCAGGCCGTCCATTTCCTGCGCTTCCTTGGTCGGTCCGAGCGTGGTGATCGCGATGTTCTGGGTGTCGCCGCGCTGGAACATGGCGGAACCGTGGACGCGCGGGAGCACGCCGACTTGGGCTTCAAGCGGGCGGACCTGCTTGGCGTTGCGGCCGTCGGCGCGGACGCCGCGCTCGAGGACGGTCTTGCGGTAGGCCTTGTATTGCAGGTCCTCGAAGACGACGTTGAGGTCGACATCGGTGAACTTGCCCTCGCCGAGTTCGGCGAGAAGGGCGGTCTTGGCCTCTTCCTTGAGCACCTTGACGGCGGCGCCGCGGGCGGCCTTCTCCTTGCCGAAGATGGCGGTGGCGAGGCGCTCGGCGGGGACGACGCGCTCGATGATGGCGCGGGCTTCGGGCGTGGCGCCGACGAGGGCGAACGTGGCCTTCGGCTTGCCGCAGAGGGCGACGAGCTCGCGGATGGCGCGGATGATCGGTTGGATGGAGCGGTGGCCGAACTCGAGGGCCTCGATGAAGCGCTCCTCGGTGATCTGGTCGGCCGAACCCTCGATCATCAGCATGTCCTTCTCGGTGCCGACGTAGATCAGGTCGAGGTTGCTGGCGAACATCTGCTCGATCGTCGGGTTGGCGACGAACTGGCCGTCGATCTGGCCGACGCGCACGGCGGCGATCGGACCGGCCCACGGAATGTCGGAAATCGCGAGAGCGGCGGAGGCGCCGTTCACCATCGGGATATCGGCGTCGTTCAGCTGGTCAGCGGAGAGCAGCTGGCCGATGATCTGCACCTCATTCAGGAAGCCCTCGGGGAAGAGCGGGCGGCACGGACGATCGCAGAGGCGCGACGTGAGAATTTCCTTTTCGGAAGGACGACCCTCGCGCTTGAAGTAGCCACCCGGGAAGCGGCCGGCGGCGGCGTACTTCTCGCGGTAGTCGACGGTGAGCGGGAAGAAGTCCTGGCCGGGGCGCATCGTCTGGGCGACGCAAGCGGTGACGAGCAGGTTGGTTTCGCCGACGCACACATTGACGGCGCCGTTGGCGAGTTGGGCGATGGAGCCCGTGGAGAAAGTGATTCCGAGTTCGGGAACCACGACGTTGTATTTCTGATTCATGACTTACTTTCGATGACTGACTGACTGACTGGCGTACGGACGTACGTGCGGACGGCGGATTTGGGAACGACCGGGCGACCGCCGGAAGCGGCCCGGTGGCGCAGGCGGAAGGCCTGCGGCGGGTTCGGGCGCCGACCGGTCTCGTGGAGAGACGGGCGGCAGGCCCTGGGTTGAGGCCACCGGTTGAACGGCGGCGCGGTTGGGGTGGAATTCCACCCTGCATCCCCGTGACAATCACGAGAGATTTCCGGTTGGCGCCCCCGGCCCCGGAGGGCGTGGCGGCAAGCGGAAATGTCCCGGACGTCGGCGAGTGTCGTGAAGACAACGGGCGACCCGCGGATCGGGTCGCCCGTGTGCAGAGAAGGGTTACTTGCGCAGACTGAGCTTCTGCAGGATCTCGGTGTACTTCGAGAGATCCTGGCGCTTGAGGTAATCAAGCAGCTTGCGGCGGCGGCTCGCCATCTGAAGGAGGCCGCGGCGGCTGTGGAAGTCCTTGCGATGCGTGCGCAGGTGCTCGGTCAAGTGATTGATCCGGGCAGTGAGCAGCGCGATCTGGACCTCGGACGAGCCGGTATCCTTGTCGTGAGTCTTATACTGAGCGATGATTTCGGGCTTAGCGGTAGCGGTGGACATGGTTTTTGATGGAGTTACACGCCTGAAGGGGGGCGGCGGGCTGCAGCTCCCGTGTCACCCGCGGCGCCTGCGGGGAGAACCGCAGGCTAGGCCGGCAACACCGTTCCAATCCTGCGGGATGCAGGACCAGGCATGGTGGGCGCCCGTAACCTGACGGGCATCCACTAACGCAAGTGCCGAGAGTCTCGACTGCGCCGGCCGGGCGCAAGCGCGAAGTTTGAGCTAGCCTGACCGAAGGAAGACTTCTCGGATTGCGCTGCAACCGGGTAACTGTTGCACTTTCTTTGTGATCGTGGCGCGATGCAGGAAGAGCTCATTTCGAACGATCGCGTGGCTCGTCACGACGATCAATCGGCCCTTCGAATCGATCTGAAAGGGATGCGAATAAGCTGCATTCGCGGGTCCGACGATCGTGGCCCACTGTTCGCGGATGGTGTGCTCAGGGGTTTCGATGCCGATGCCGTGGCGGACCACGAGTTCATTGACCAGCGCCGAGACCTCCTGCGTCGCCCGGCGTCGGGTTCGCGGGTTGGTTTCCAGCGGCAAGCGGCGCAGGGAGGCGATCAGGTCCTCCGCGGTGCGGCTGAAGCGGGTGGGCTCGGCGTCCGAGGGCATGGTCAGGACAAATCCGGCGGCGGGCGACCGCGCTCTGCTTCATACAGCCGGGCATGGCGGGCGAAGACCGCGAACGCATTGACGGTCGCGACGTACAGGCCGGGATAGCCGTCGCGGAATCCAGCCTTGAGCACATAGCCACGGAAGAAGCGCCAGAGCGCCCGGCCCAGGGCGTTGATCGCTGAGAACCGCCGTCCGCGCTCCTGCTGCTGGCGGACAAAGAGGTCGGCGAAGGGATTGATCTTCGCGATCTGGGTGGCGAGGTTTGGAAACGAGTAATGATGCAGGTCCCCGCGCAGCCGCAAAACGGGGCCGTCACATTCCATCTTCTCGTGCACCACCGCGTCGCCACCCCAGCGGGAGCGGCGGCGGTCGATCAGGCGCAGGGAAAGATCCGGGTACCAGTCACCGTGCGTGATCCAGCGATCGATGAACCAGACTTTGCGGGGAAAGCGGGCCCCAGCATGGGCCGTATCTTGGCCCTCGGCGAAGAAGGCTTCGATGTCCCGGCGGAGCGCGCCGGATACTTCTTCGTCGGCGTCGAGGCACAGCACCCACGGATGGCGGGCGAGCGCGAGGGCATCGTTTTTGGTATCGCGGTACCCGCGCCATTCCAGCGTGTGCACCGCCGCCCCGAATCGAGCCGCCACGGCCGCGCTGTCGTCGGTGGTGCCGTTCAGCGCGACGATGATCTCGTCGACCCACCCGTGCACGCTCGCGAGGCAGCGGGGCAGGATCCGGCCTTCGTTGCGGGCAACGATCACGACGGACAACGCGAGGGGAGGACGGTTCAAGGCGGGGGAAGGAGAAACGGCACCCGAACCGCGGCCGGACGACGGCGGTTCGGACGGGACAAGGTGGACGCTCTACCCAAACCGAGCCGGAGCCCGGGGGCAAGCGTCAGACCCGGCCCGCGGCGCTGCGTGTGATCTGATAGAGATAGCCGCAACTGCGCCAGGAACGGACCAGATTCTGGCGCGCGGCATCGGGGCGGAACGCCACAAAACTCAGGGCCGCCAGCACGGCGAAGCCAGCCGCCTTGGCGAGATTGCCGACGAGACGCGAGGCGAGGTAGCCGGCGGACGATCGCCCGCCTTCCCGGTCCTCACGGAGCCGCCCCAGCACCCGCGACCGGGCGGAATCGAAGGCGTGCTTGCGCACGTAACGGAGCGTGGTGCGGCTGGCCGGCATCTGGTGCAGCGCCCGCGCCTTGGGCGCGAACCAGACTTCGTAGCCCGCCTGCTGCAGCCGACGGATCGCGAGGTTCTCGTCACCGCCGAAGATCACCGAGCCTTTCCGGCCCACCGTGGTATCGAAGCCCCCCAGCTCCGCAAAGGTTCGTCGCAGAAAGGCGAGGCTTGCACTCATCGGCACTTGCCCGGGCCGGAGCGGCCCCGCTTCGGTCCGGAAGGCCTGCGGCCCGTGGAAGACCTCGACCCAAGGCGGACACCCTTCCGGGAAAACCGGGGTCACTTCGCCGCCGACCGCCCCGACCCGGCCCGGGGGATTCTCGGCAAAGGGACGAACGATCTCCCGGACCCAGTCCGGCCCAATGAGGATGTCGTCGTCGCCAAACACCACCACTTCGCCCTTCGCCTCCGCGATTGCCCGGTTGCGCGCGAAGTTTGCGCCCTGTTGCGTTTCGAGGAGGTAGCGGGGGACGTGCCGCGCTCCCGCGAAGCGCTCGACCACGGCGCGGGTCTCGTCGCGTGAGTTATTGTCGAGAATCAGGATTTCCAGCTGCTCGGCTGGATAATCCTGCTGCACCAGACCCTCCAACGTCTGCTGCAGCAGCGCGGGCCGCCGGTAAGTCGGGATTGCGATCGTGACGGTGAGCGGCGTGTCAGCCATGGCTGGGAGTGGCGGTGGTGAGCGTAGCCCGGAGCGCGGCGAAGACGAGATCGGGCTCCAGCTTGCGCACACAGTAGCTCCGGTACGAATCCGAAGGGACGCAAGGCCCCGGGGCGGCGGTGCCGAGGCACGTGCACGGCAGCGGCGTCTGGAGCACGGTGTGCCGCGGCCCGAGCGGGCGCCAGATCGCGGCGTTTTGCGAGCCGAAGAGCGCGACGACGGGCGTGCCGACGGAGGCGGCCACGTGCATGGGGCCACTGTCGTGGCAGAGCATGGCGTCGAACTCGGCGAGCAGCGCGGCGAACTGGCCGACGTTGAGGCGCTGGCTCAGCGCGATGAGGTGGCTCTGGGCGTGGCCGCGGATGGCGCGGACCAGCGCCTGCTCGCCGGGACCGGCCACGAGAAAAACTTGCGCGCCGAGCTCATCCTGCAGCCGATCGCAGACCGCCGCAAATCGCTCGGCGGGCCAAACCCGGAAAGGACTGCGGCTGCCGGGGTGGACGAGCACCCGCGGCGCCCGGGATCCCGACCCGCTCCGCGTGGCTGAGGTTGCGGACGAGGACGGCGCGGCGGGTCCGAGGAGGGCCCGGACGGCATCGCGGTCGGCCGCGCGCGGCACGAGGCGGACGGTGCGGACCGAGGCCGGCACGTCGAGTGCGCCGAGCAGCGCGAGGTAGGTCTCGGTGATGTGTTCCGACGTGTAGAAGGCGTTCGTGATCTTGGCTGATCCCGTGTAGGCCCAGCGATGCCGGAACGGATTCGTCTCGCGATCGTAGGTGACCCGGACCGGTGCGCCGGAGAGCCGCGTGACGAGTGCGGTGCGGTCGTTGTTGTCGAAGTCGAGCACGTGGGTGAACCGAGCGGCCCGGAGCGTGCGGACAAATCGCGGCCAACCGGCGAGCGAGGACGGGAAGACCAGCGCATGAGCCACGTCTGGGTTCAGGCCCAGCACTTCGGCGTAGGCGGCCTCGGTGAGGACGCAGAGTGAAGCCCCTGGCCAGTGGGCGCGCAGGCTGGCGAAGACGCTGCCGAGCAGCACGACGTCGCCGAGGTAGCGGCGGCGGATGACGAGGATGCGGGGCGCGGCGGTAGCCATGACCGGGCGGGGAGGGCGAGGCGGCGACGACTCAGGCGCCGCCACTCTGCCGATCGTAGAGGCTGCGGTAGAGTGCGCAGGAGGCGTACAATTCGGCGTGGGAGCCCCGCGCCGCGATGCGGCCCTCGTCGAAGACGAGGATCAGCGAGGCCGCGCGGATCGTGGAGAACCGGTGGGCGATGATGAACACGGTCTTTCCGACCATCAGCTTCTGCAGTGCCTGCTGCACGGCGGCCTCGCTCTCGCTGTCGAGCGCGCTGGTCGCCTCGTCGAGAATCAGGATCGGCGCGTTGCGGAGAAACGCCCGCGCTAGCGCCAGGCGCTGCCGCTGGCCCCCGGAGAGCCGGCCTCCACGCTCGCCGACCGTGGTCGCGTAGCCCTCGGGCTCGGCCGCGATGAAATCATGGGCGAACGCATCCTTCGCGGCGGCGACCACCTCGGCCTCGGTCGCGTCGGGACGCCCGAGCAGCAGGTTGTTGCGGATCGTGTCGTTGAAGAGCACCGGATCTTGCGACACCACCGCAATGTTGCCGCGCAACTCGGCCAGGCGGAGTTCGCGCACATCGATCCCGTCGATCCGGACGGCGCCTTGGCTGGCCTCAAAGAAGCGGGGCACGAGGTTGGCGAACGTGCTCTTGCCGGCGCCGCTCGGGCCGACGAGCGCGCAGACCGTGCCCGGAGGGACGTCAACGGTCACGTCGTGCAGCACCGGCTGACCCGGTGCGTAGGCGAACGACACGCCATCGAAGCGCACTCCCCCGCGCAGCCGTCCACCGGGAATCGTCGCGGGCTGGGCCGGATCGGCGATCGCGACCGGCGCGAGCAGGACCACCTCCAGGCGGTCGAGCGACGCGACCGCGCGGCTCAACTCGTTGTTCAGCGCCCCGAGCTTTTTGATCGGCTCGTACGCCAGGAACAGCGCGGTCACGACCCCAAGGAAGTCATCCTTCGAGACTCCGGCCGAGTAGGCATAGAGGAGCGTGCCGGCGATCCCGAGCGCGGCGATGACCTCGATGACAGGGCTCAGCGCCTGGGCATACTTGGCGATCTTCATCTGCGATGAGAAGAGCCGCCGGGTGAGAGCTTCGAAACGCGACGTCTCGTGCGCCTCCAGCCCGTAGGCGCGGACCTCGCGGGCGGCGGACAGATTCTCGGTGAAGAGTGCGGTCACGGCCCCAAGTTGGCTCTGCAGGTCCTGCGCTCGCCGGGTGACCTTGCGGCCGATGTAGCGGACGGGAAACACCACGAGGGGCACGACGGCGAGGCAGACCAGCATCAGCGCGATTCCCTCGGCTTGGACGGCCTTGTGGACGAGGAACGCCAAGGCGAAGAGCAGCGTGCCCGGCTGCTTGATGCCGTCGTTGGCCAATTGTGTCAGCACGAACTGCAGCTGGGTCGTATCCGCAAGGCCGCGCGAGATGAGGTCGCCCGTCTGGCGGCTCTGCACGAACGACAGCGGCAGGATCTGCAGCTTGCGGAAGTAGTCGAGCCGCAGGCCCTCGAGCACCCGAGTGCCGGCGAACTGGATGAGGACGCCGTTCAGGTAGCCGGCGGCAGCGCGGACGAGGAAGATGAACGGGATGTAGGCCGCGACCAGCAGCACATCGCCCCACACCATGCGATCCGCGGTGTCGGTGAAGATGCGCGGAAAAACGTAGTTGGTGAGCGCCGGAATCCCCAGGCCCGTGGCGGCGGCGTAGAGCAATCCGAAGAGGATCGCCCCGACTAAGTGAGCGCGCACCGGCCGGAGGAACCGCAGGTACGGGCGGAGTCGGCGGAGGGCGCGCATGATCGGTCGGATCCCGACGAACGCTCAGTCCTTGCTCGCGCGCACATCCAGCGCGTCGCGCAGCCCGTCACCGAGAAAATTGAGCGAGAACAGCGTGAGGGAGAAGACCGTGCCGGGGAAGATCAGCAGCCACGGAAACTCCTCCATCTTCTCGGCCCCGTCCTTGATCAGCACGCCCCATGAGCTCATGGGCGGCTGGACGCCGAGACCGAGGAAGCTGAGGAAGGCCTCGAGGAGCATGACCCCGGGGATCGTGAGCGTCGTGTAAACAATGATCGGACCGAGGATGTTCGGGAGAATGTGGCGGAAGATGATGCGACGCCGGCCGAAGCCGAGGGAGCGGGCGGCCTCGATGAACTCCATCCGCTTCACCGACATCACCTGGCCGCGCACGATACGGGCCATCGTCAGCCACTCCACGGCGCCGATCGCGACGAAGAGCAGGATGATGTTTCGACCGAAGAATACCATCAGCAGGATCACGAAGATCGTGAACGGCAGCGAATACATGATGTCGACCGCGCGCATCATGAAGGCGTCGCGTTTGCCGCCGGAGTACCCGGCGACGGCGCCGTAGACCACGCCGATGGTGAGGGCGACGAAGGTGGCGGCGAGGCCGACGCCGAGTGACACGCGGCCGCCGTAGAGCAAGCGCACGAGCAGGTCGCGGCCCAGCGTGTCGGTGCCCAGCCAGTGGGCGGCACTCGGTGCGGAGGCACCGAGGTCGAGATTCTGCTCCTCGTAACCGTACGGGCTGAGGAATGGACCGACGAAGCAGGCGAGGGCGACGAACACGAGGACGACTCCGCCGAAGACGGCGAGGCGGTTCTTGCGCAGACGCAGCCAGGCATCATGCCAGAGCGAGTTGCCCTCTTCCGGAGTGGCGGCGGGGGAAGTCACGGTGGGCGAAACGGAGGCGGACATGGGGGACGGCCGGGAGGTGGGGATCAGGCCTCGAGCCGGACCTTCGGGTTCATCCATGCCTGCACGACATCAGCGGCGAGATTGAGCGCCATGATGAGCACCGCGTAGAGGATGACGGTGCCCAGCACCAAGGTGTAGTCGCGGTTGAAGGCGCTGTTGACGAATTCGCGGCCGATGCCGGGGATTTGGAAGATGGTCTCGATCACGAAGGACCCCGTGAGGATGCCGGCGATGGCTGGTCCGAGGAATGACACCACGGGCAGCAGGCCGCCCTTCAGGGAGTGGCGCAGGACCACCCGCAGCTCGGACGCGCCCTTGGCGCGGGCGGTGCGGATGAAGTCCTGGCTCAGCACCTCCAGCATCCCGCCGCGGGTCAGGCGCGAGATCGGGGCGGCGTAGGCGATGCCCAAGACGAGGCAGGGCAGCACCCGGTCGATGGGGGAGTACCAGCCCGAGGCGTTGAACCAACCGAGGTGGATGGCGAACGCGAGGACCAGCAGCGGACCGACCACGAACGTCGGGATGGAAATGCCGACCATGCCGAACGAGGACCCCACGTAGTCGACCCACGTATTGCGGCGGACTGCCGCGAGGATGCCCAGAGGCAGGCCGATCAGCAGGGCGACGAGCAGTGAGAGGAAGCCCAGTTCCAGCGAGACCGGTAGCTTGTCGGCGAGGATCTCGTTGACCGTGCGATTCGGGTATTTGAACGACGGCCCGAAGTCGCCCTGCGCGAGGCTTCCGAGGTAGTCGACGTACTGCTTCCACAGCGGCTGATCGAGTCCATAGTGCGCCTCGAGGTTACGCAGGATTTCCGGCGTGACGGCCTTCTCCGAAGTGAACGGACCGCCCGGCACGAAGCGGAGCATGAAGAACGTGGCGGTGATGATGATGATCAGCGCCAGCAGGGACTGCAGCAGGCGCGACGCGAAGAACCGAAGCATGCGGAAGGGAGACTTCAGCCCTTTCCCGGCGAAGGCAAGGCGGCAGGCGGCGCCACCCGGTCGGGGGCGGCGCCAACCGGGTGCACGAGGACGGGGCCCGGCCTAGTCCCGGAGGTAGATGAACTTGTAGTTCGGCGTCTCGACCAAGTTCGGCGGCGCCTGAAGGCGCGGATTGGCGGCGTACGTGCGCGTGTAGAAATACAGGGGGATGATCGGTAGCTCATCCATCAGGATCGCGTCCATCCGGGCGTAGAGGGCGCGTCGGGCGGCTTGGTCCGAGGTCCCGAGGGCCTCCTCCAGCAGACGGTCGTACTCGGCGTTGGAAAACCCGGTGTCGTTATTGCCATCCCCGGTCCGCCACAGGTCGAAGAACGTGTTCGGATCCACGTAGTCGGCGATCCATCCCGCGCGGGAGAGATCGTAGCTCAGGGTGTCCTGAGAATCGAGGTACACCTTCCACTCTTGGTTCACGAGGGAGACGTTGATTCCGAGGTTCTGGCGCCACATCTGCTGGAGAGCCTCGGCGATTTTCTTGTGGTTCTGGCTCGTGTTGTAGAGGAGCTCGATCGGGCGCAGGCCCTTGCCTTCCGGATAGCCGGCTTCAGCGAGCAGGCGGCGCGCCTCCGCGAGGTCGCCGGTGAGGCGGACGGGGGACTTGAAGCTCTCCATCGGCGGGCAGGCGTTGTAGGCGGGCTGCTGGTTCTGGCGCGTGACTTTCTCGACGATGACCTCGCGGTTGATGGCGAGGGCCAGCGCGCGCCGGATGCGTTTGTCGTTTAGCGGCGGCCGGGTCAGGTTGATGCGGAAGAAGTAGATTCCGAGCAGCGGATCGATGCGCAGGCTCTCCGGCTGTTCCCGGCGGTAGACGTCCGTCTTGTCGAGCGGCAACTCGTTGGTCTTGTGCAGCTGGCCGGTCCGGAACATCCGCTCCTCGGTTTCGATGTTTTCCGTCGGGTAGAAGATGATGCGATCGGTCCGCAGCGCAGCGCGGTCCCAGTAGGTCGGCGACTGGTCGACGATCACGCGCTGCTGCATGGCCCATTCGGTGAGGAGGTAGGGCCCGTTGCCGACGAGGTTGCCGGGCTTGGTCCACGCGGTGCCCTTGCGCTCGAGGCCGCCGAACTTCTCGACCGTCGGCAGGTGAACCGGGAACCAGGCGTAGTGCTTCAACGACTCAATCAGGAACGACGTGGGCCGCTTCAGCGTGATCTGCAGCGTGCGTGCATCCAGCGCCTTGAAGCCCGTCTTGGAAAAGTCCTGCAGCTTGCCTTCGTGGAATTCGCGGGCGCCGACCACCGGGTAGAGCTTGCTGGCGTATTCGGAGGCGAGCTTCGGGTTGAGGATGCGACGGTACGATCCGACGAAGTCGGCCGCGGTGACGGGGTCGCCGTTAGACCAGCGGCCATTGGGCTGGAGGTTGAACGTGTAGACGAGGCCGTCCTCGGAGATGCTCCAACTCGCCGCGGCGGCAGGGATGGTGCCTTGACCGCTCGGACCATAGGCGACGAGGCCCTCGAAGAGGGCGTTGACGATCTTGTTCTCGGGCACGCCGGTGACGATCTGCGGGTCGAGGTCCTGCGGCTCGGTACCGTTGCCAAGGTGGAGCACTCGGGAACCGGCGGTGGCGCCGGCAGCTCCGGCCGCCGGGGTGGCGGCGTCCCGGGGTTTGCATCCGCCCACGAGGAGCGCGGTCGCCAGGGAGAGGAAAAGAAAGCGTCGGGTCATGGGTGAAGTGAGCGCAGGAATGCGCGAAGGTCCAGCGGACTCAGCGGGTTGGCTCCAGCCAGACGTGCTTGTACGGATGTCGGCCCATGGGGTTTGAGTACCAGCCCCGCACTTGGGGATGGAGGAGGTACACGTGGGTGTAACGGTACAGGGGAATGAGCGGGGCCTCGCTGAGCAGGAGGGTCTCCGCCTCCCTCAGCCGCGTCGCGCGCTCGGCCTCGCTGGGGGTGCGCTCGGCTTGGTCGAGCAGCGCTTCGTAGGCCGGGCTCCGCCAGCCGGTGTAGTTGTTGCCGCTCGCCCCGCGCCAGACGGCGAGGAAGGTCATGGGATCCGCGTAGTCGCCGACCCAGCTGGAGCGAAGAAGCTGGAACTGCCCGGTGCGTCGGGCATCCAGCACGGTCTTTCCTTCCATCGAGACGAGGCGGACGGAGAGGCCGAGCTCGCGGCGCCACATCTCCTGGAGAGCTTCGGCGATGGCCCGGTGATTCTCCGAGCTGTTGAACAGGAGTTCGAGTTCGGGTGCACCTTTCCCACCCGGATAACCGGCTGCTGCCAGCGAGGCCCGTGCCGCGTCCGGATCGTACTCCAGCCCGCGCGGTGGTTCGTAGCCCGCCAGCCCACCGGGAGTAAACGCGGCCGAGGCCACCTGCGTGCCGCGCAGGATCCGCGTCACGATCGCTTCGCGGTCCACCGCCTGCGCGAGGGCCCGACGGAGCTCAGCCGAAGCGAGGGACGGATGCGTCACGTTGAGGCGGTAGAAATACGTCCCCAGCGCCGGATCCATCCGCAGCTCGCCCGACGGCGAGGCGCGGTAAGCATCGATCTTCGCTGCCGGCACCGCCTCCGTGACGTGGAGCTGGCCCCCGCGGAACGCCCGCTCTTCCGCATTAATGTCCTCCATCGGGTACAGCCGAAGTTCCCGGAGCCGCACGCTGGCTGCGTCCCAGTAGGTTTCGCTCCGCTCGCCCACGATGCGCTGTCCAATCGTCCACTCGCGGAGCCGGAACGGACCGTTGCCCACAAATGTTTCGGGCCGGGTCCAGCGGGTGCCACGCGCGTAGGGGTCCCCCGCCTTTTCCAGCGTGGGAAAGTGCACCGGCCACCAGACCCAGTGCTGCAGCAGCGAGAGGAAGTACGGCGTCGGGCGCTCCAGCGTGATCACCACGGTGCGGGCATCCGGCGCGGCAAAACCCACGTCGGAAAAGCGCGTCGCTCGGCCCTGATGGAAGTCGGCCGCCCCACGCACGACGTACATCAGGTTCGCGTTGTCGCAGCCAAAGGACGGCGTGAGCGCGCGGCGCCACGACGCCAAGAAGTCGGGGGCAGTGATGGGATCTCCGTTCGACCACCGTGCGTTCGACCGCAGGTGAAACGTGTACGTGAGGCCGTCCGCCGACACCGTCCAGTGCTCCGCGACGCCCGGCACGGGATGAAGGTCGCGCGGGTCCTCGGCGACCAGTCCCTCGAAGAAGGCGGAGATTACGCCGTAGTCGCTGACCATCATGGCGACGTGCGGATCGAGATCGGCGATGTCAGGACTGAAGCCGCGGTGTAACACCTGTTCCCGCACTCCGCGTTCGACCGCAGTCTCGCGCGGCCGGCAGCCTCCGGCGAGCATCGCGAATCCGAGCAGAAGGACCGTGCCCAGCAGAGCGGCGAACGCGGAACGGCGCATGGGTGCCCCTTCGACGGGTCTAGATGCGCTGAAGCAGCGCGACGGCGTGCGCCGCGATGGCGATGCCGCGGCCCAGGTCTCCGACCCCCTCGTTGGTCGTCGCCTTGATCCCGATGGCGTCGATGGCCAGGCCCGTGCTCGCGGCGAGCCGGGCTTTCATCTCCGGGACGCGGGCCAGCAGGCGGGGACGCTCGGCGATCACGGTGGCGTCGAGGTTCACCGGTGCCCAGCCGCGGCGGGCCAGCTCGGCGATCACGCGCTGCAGGAGGAGCTGCGAATCGATGCCGCGTAGCGACTCATCGGTATTTGGAAAAAAATGACCAATATCCGGCAAGCCGGCCGCGCCGAGAAGGGCATCACACATCGCGTGTGTCAGGCAGTCGGCGTCGCTATGCCCCTCGAGACCATAATCGGTTTCAAAGCGGACTCCCCCGAGGATCAGCGGCCGACCCGGGACGAGGCGGTGAATGTCGTAGCCGTGGCCGATGCGCATGGAAAAAGGGAGAAGGCGGGAAGGGTGGGCAGCGCCGCGTCGGTCTAGGCCTTGGGTGCGTGACGCTGACGGAGCAGGAATTCGCACCACGCGAGATCGGCGGGTGTGGTGAGCTTCGGATTCGGGTGCGAGTTCTCGAGCAGGGCGATCGGGTGACGAAGCCCCTCGACCGCCTGCGCATCGTCGGTGATACGCTCGCCCCGGGCGGCCACCCGGGCATAGGCACGGACGATCAGCGGACGCGCGAAGACCTGCGGCGTCTCCATGGCCCAGAGACGGGAACGATCGAGCGTCCGGAGCCGCGCGGAGTCATGGTGCTCTTTGATCGTGTCCGTGACCCGGTGGGCGAGGACGACCGCCTCTTCGCGGATCACGATCCGTCGCAGGGCGGCGATCTGCTCGGGCCGGATCAGCGGGCGGGCGCAGTCATGGATGAACACATGAGCCACATCATCGGGCAGGACGGCGAGGGCGCGCGCGACGGAGTCCTGCCGCTCGGCGCCTCCGCGGACAAATTGAGCCGGCGTCGGTGCGTAGGCGGAAAGCCGGAGAGACTGGGCGGCGTCGCGGTGGACGATGACGTAGAAGTCGACGGCGTGGCTGGCGAGGAAAGCAGCGACCACGTGGGCGAAGGCGGGTTTACCGTCGAGTGGCGCGAGGACCTTGTCCTCGACCGCCCCCTGCATGCGCCGGCCGCTGCCGGCCGCGAGGAGAATGGCGGCGGTGCGGCTCATGGCGTAGTGCCGCGACCCGCGATCTCGGCGAGGATGCTGCGGGCGGCGGCGGCGGGGTCGGCGGCTTGGGAAATGGGGCGCCCGACCACGAGGAAGTTGGCTCCGGCGGCGGCGGCCTGGGCGGGGGTGAGCACGCGCGTTTGGTCGTCGGCCTTTGCGCCGCTGGGCCGGATCCCTGGAGTGATCAACTGCGTCTGGGCGGGCAGTGCGGCGCGGAGTGGAGCGATCTCGAGCGGGGAGCAGACCAGCCCGGCGAGCCCGGCACCGGTGGCCAGCCGGGCGAGCCGGAGCACCTGGTCCTCCGGGGCGCCCGGGACGCCGACGGCATTGAGATCGGCGGTGCCCATCGAGGTGAGGACGGTGACGCCCAAGAGCAGGAGATCCGGCCGCGTGGCCTGCTGGGCGGCGACGGCCCGGCGCATCATCTCCGCACCGCCGCAGGTGTGCAGCGTCAGCATGTGGATGGGCAGGCGGGCGGCGGACTCCACGGCATGACCGACGGTATTCGGAATGTCGTGCAGTTTCAGGTCGAGGAACACCTTGAACCCCTGGTCGGCGATCTCGCGCACGCAATCCGGCCCGCAGGCGGTGAACATCTGCAGGCCGATCTTGACCCAGCGAATCTCTCCGGAAAGGGCGCGCAGGAGCGGCTGGACAACGCGGGGGGAGGGTTCGTCGAGGACGAGGATGAGATCGCAGGCCATGGCGCGGGTAGGAAGGACGGAGGAGAGCCTCAGGAATAGGCCTCTGGGGCCGGGGCTGGCAAACCGGGAAAACGGAACGTTTCGGCTTCAGCTTGGGCGGTCACTCCGTGCAGGCTGGGGAAGTCAACCCGTGCCTTCCCACCCTGTCCTGTCCTCTCCGGCCAAGCTGAACCTCAGCCTTGCCGTGGTCGGTCGCCGGGCCGACGGCTATCACGACCTCATTTCGCTGGTCAGCCCGCTGGCTCTGGCCGACACCCTTGCGGCGGAGCCGGGGCCGGACGGCACGGCGAGCCTGAGCTGCGACGACCCCACGCTCCCGGTGGATGCGAGTAACTTGGTGCTCCGAGCGGAGCGGGTGTTTCGGGCCCGGACAGGCTGGAACGGCGGCGTACGCTTTCACCTCGCGAAACGCATCCCGCGTGGAGCCGGCTTGGGTGGAGGCAGCAGCAACGCGACGATGGCGTTGCGCGCGTTGGACCAGCTCGCGGGGACGCGGCTGGGCGATGCCGTGCTGGCGGAGCTGGCGGCGGAATTGGGGTCGGACTGCCCGCTCTTTTTGTTCGCTGGCCCCGTGGTGCTGCGGGGACGGGGTGAGCGTGTGCAGCCCGTGTCGCCGGACGTGGCGGCGCGTTTGGCTGGGCGTCCGGTGTGGCTGTTCAAGCCAGTGTGGGGCATCGAGACCCCGTGGGCCTTCCGTCGCCTGGCCGCGTTGAGAGCGGGAACGTACGACGACCCCGCCGGCGTGGAGTCGCGGTTGACGGCGTGGTTCGCGGACCGCGCTGCTCCGCTGGAGGCGCTCCCGGGCAACACCCTCGAGCGCGTGGCGTTTGGCAAGTACCTCGCGCTGCCCGCGCTGGCGGAGCAGGTCCGCGAGGAACTCGGCTTGCCCGTCCGCATGAGCGGCAGCGGCAGTTGTTGCTTTGCGTTCGGGCCGGCCGACGCGACGGAGCGGCAGCTGGGCGAACTGACAGAGGCGCTGCGCCGACGTGTGATCGCGGCGTGGGGTGACGAGGCCTTTTTTGCCGCAAGTCGGCTGGCGTGAGGCAGCCCGGGCGGCCCGTGCGGTGACGCTTTTGCGTCGTCGTGGAAATCCGCGTTGACCCTCCTCGGCGCACGGGGCTAAAGCTCCCCCGGCGTCGGCGCACCCCCTCCGATCCGATGCCGGTTTCCTCCATGTCCGAGCAGGCCCACCCAAAACCCGAACTTGTGGTGCAAGGCATCGCCGCCTCGCAGGGGATCGCCTATGGACAGGTGTTTGTGTACCTCCAGTCGGATCTCGAGGTGCCCACGTATGAAGTAGAGCCGGAAAAGCGGGCCGACGAAGTGGCGCGCTTTGAGCACGCGGTGCTGGTGACCCGGGGGCAGATCCAGCGGATCCGCGATGAAGTGGAAAGGAATCTGGGGGCGGACGAGGCACGGATCTTCGATGCGCACCTGCTCGTGCTGGAAGATCAGGCGCTGATTGCGGAGACGATCCGCTCGTTTGAGAAGTCCGGGCGGAACATCGAGAGCTGCTTCAACGACGTGGCGCGCCGCTACGTCGTGGCGTTTACGGAGATCGACGACGAGTACCTGCGGGAACGCGCGGGGGACATTCGCGATGTGGCGCAGCGCGTGCTGGCCAACCTGCTCGGTCAATCGTCGGAGAACCTGTCGCGGCTCGTGGACAAGCGGGTGGTCGTGGCGAATGACATTTCCCCGTCGGACGCGGCCAGCATCGACCGGAGCCATGCGCTGGCGGTGATCACGGACACGGGTAGCAAAACGAGCCATGCGGTGATCGTCGCGCGCTCGATGAAGGTCCCCGCGGTGGTCGGCGCCCGCGGCCTCAGCGCCAAGGTCCACCATGGCGACTGGATCCTCGTCGACGGGTACGACGGGTTGGTGATCGTGCATCCCTCGGAGCAGACGCTGTTCCGGTACGGCAAGATTCAGGTCCAGAAGAAGTCCCTCGAGCAGCGCCTGCTCCTCGCCAACCAGCGCCCGTCCGTCACGCTCGATGGCGTGGAGGTGGTGTTGCGGGCGAATATCGAGAACGCCGAGGAGACGCCCCTCGTGAAGGAGTACCTCGCCTCGGGTGTGGGGCTGTACCGTACGGAGTTTCTCTACCTCAACGGGTCGCAGATCCCCGGAGAGGAGGAACAGTTTCAGGCCTACCGCCGGGTCGCGGAGCAGCTGGCGCCGGCCACCGTCGTGATCCGCTCGCTGGATCTCGGTGGAGACAAGGCGATGGAAGGTAATCCGGGTCTGTTTCCCCGGGAGGATAATCCGTTCCTCGGATTCCGCGCGATCCGTTTCTGCTTGGAGAACCCGAACCTCTTCAAGGAGCAGCTCCGCGCGATCCTGCGGGCCAGCGTGTCCGGGAACGTGAAACTCATGTACCCGATGATCAGCGGGTGCGAGGAATTGGCTCGAGCCAACGCCGTCCTCGAGGAATGCCGCGAGGAACTCCGCGCGGCGGGCGTGCCCTTCGACGAGAAGCTCGCGGTCGGATCCATGATCGAGATCCCCAGCGCCGCTTACACGGCGGACCTGCTGGCGACCCGCAACGACTTCTTCAGCATCGGGACCAACGACCTCATTCAGTACCTCCTCGCGATCGACCGGGTCAACGACCGCATCGCGCACCTTTACGAGCCGACCCATCCGGCCGTGATCCGCACCATCCGCCACATTGTGCGCGAGGCCCACGCCGCGGGTATCAAGGTCAGCGTCTGCGGCGAGATGGCGGGCGACCCGGTGCTGGCCCCGCTGCTGCTGGGTCTCGGTGTCGATGAACTCAGCATGACCCCGCCCCTCATCCCGGCGGTGCGGTACGTGATCCGCTCCATGACGCTGGCCGATGCGAGGGCGCTCGCGGAGGAGGCGTTGACTCTCGCTGGTGGGCGCGAGGTGCTCGCGCTCTGCGAGCAGTTCCATCGCGCCCGGGTCCGCTTCGACTAGTCGACCGGGACCGCTGACGCGGCCGGCGGCGGCACGGTCGTCCCCCCGGGGCGAATCCCGCAGGCGAGGATCGTTTCAAAATGCGGCTCCTGCTCTTCGCGGGCGACGATCGAGACCTCGACCTGCTCGAAACCGGCCTGCCGCAGAAAGCGGTGCAGCGCGCTCTCGCCGAACCCGAGCCAGACGTCGGCGTAGAGTTCGCGGGCGCGCTCAAAGCTGTGCTCCTTGAGATCGAGCACGAGGAGTTGTCCGCCGCGACGCAGGATGCGGAAGGCCTCGTTCACCGCGCTCTGCGGGTGATGGGCGTGGTGGAGCGCTTGGCTGAGGATGGCGAGATCGACCGACTCATCCGGCAGCGGCACCTTCTCGATATCGCCCAGCCGGTAGGTGAGGTTGTGGAGGCCGTTGCGTTCCGCTAAATCGGTCCCGACCTCGACCATGCGCGGGGAGTTGTCGATGCACCAGACCTGCTGGGCGCGACGCGCGAGCAACTGCGAGATCAGACCTTCGCCCGCGCCGAGATCGGCGACGATGATCGGCGGCGCGAGCCGCAGGGCAAGGTGTCCAATGGCCTGCCACGAACGACCGGGGCAGTAGTTCCGCCCGAGCTTGCCGGCGATGAGGTTGAAGTACTGCTCCTGGTGCGCCCGCCGCTTGGCGAGGATGCGCTCCAGGTTATCGCGGTCCGACCCGAGCTCACTCGCCACAGCGTCCCAAGCGGCGCGCAGTAAGTGCGTCTGGGCCTCCGCGAGGTGCGGATGGATCGAGTAGAACGCCTTCTTGCCGTCCCGTCGGTCAGAGACCAGTCCCGCCTGACGCAGCAAGGCAAGCTGCGACGAGATGCGGGACTGGGCCATCCCGAGGATCTCCTGCAGTTCCGCCACCGAAAGCTCCTCGCGGTGCAGCAGCGCAAGCAGTCGCAGCCGCGTCGGATCGGCGAGAAGCTTGAGGAGGTCCCAGCAGGCGTTCACGCGGCGCGAACGGGTCTCCGCTTACTTGATGAGCCGCAGGGAAAACGGGTACCGATAGGTCTCCCCGTTGTTGGCCTTGATCGCGGCGATGATCGTGAACACCAGCGAGGTAATGCCGACCGCGATGAGCAGCACGATGCCGACGGCAACAAAGACCAGGATCAAAGAGACGAACGCGGCGATCATCGTGGTGATCTGGAAATTGAGCGCTTCCTTGCCCTGATCGTCGACGATCGGGAACTCGTTCTTCTTGATCTGCCAGACGATCAACGGGCCGAGCACGGAGCCGAAGGGGATGATGAAGGTGCTGAGCGCGGAGAGGTGGCACAGCATCGCCCACATCTTCGCATCTTTGGAAAGCACCTGGGTCACGGGGGGAGGGGGGGTAGGGGTGGAGTCCATGGCGTGACGCTGGCAGGCGATTTACCCTGCGTCAAACCCGGTCCCACCGACGACCCAGCCGGCCCGGTGGTCGGGATGACGCCGGGCCGGAAACGGCGTTGCGCCGCACTCTGCGACTCAGGCTGAAGCCTGGTCGACGTAGCGCGAGATCGACGTGACCGAGTAGCTGTCCTCGGAAGCGCCGATCTTCACCTTCACCTGGTCGCCGACTCGGCGGCCGAGCAGGGCGAGCCCGAGCGGCGTCTTGTAGGCGATGACGTGATTGTCCGGGTCGCTGTCCCAGGCTCCCAGAATCGTATAGCGCGAGGATGCCCCGTTCGTCAGGCTGCGGATCTCGACCACGCTGCCGACGCTGATCTGATCGGTCGTGGCCTCGCGGAAGTCGGTGATCCGGGCGCGGCCGAGGTCGCGCTCGAGCAGGCTCTTCTGGGCCATGAGGACCTGCTGGTCCTGCTTGGCCATCTTGTATTCGGAATTTTCCTTCAAATCGCCGTGCTCGCGGGCGGCGGCGATGGCCTTGGAGTTCTCGGGAATCTTGCGCGAGACGATGGTCTCGTACTCCTCGCGCTTGCGCTCGTAGCTCCCGCGCGAGACGAGGAGCTGTTCCTCCTTGGACTCGGCGTCGCTGGCAACGAGCGACTGGATGCTCGGGAACAGCTTGATGAAGCGAGCGAGGAGGGACTTCTTCGTCAGTTCCTCGAAGCCCTGGTTGAGCATGAGGGTATTGGCGAGATCGCGGGCGGTCTCGGGATCGGCGCGCGAGAGCAGCTCACCGATCAGCTCGGTGTCCTCGCTGAGGATGTCGGCGAGCGGGATGCGGCGGGCGGAGGCGGACTGAAGCGCCTCGTAGTCGATCGCGAAGAAAATCGCGTTGAGAAGCCGCGGCGTGATCATGTCATCCAGCAGCTTGGCAAACTTGGGCGTGCCGCGGTTCTTGACGATCCACAGGAGCACTGGAGCGCGAAGGTTCTGTTCGGTCTGCCAGCGCTTGAACACGGTGGCCAACTCGGCGGTGTGTCCCTTCTCGACGAGGAACTTGATGCACTCCGTGGTGAACTTGCCTTGGGACGTCTTGAGGAGGTTGAACGCGATGTCGCGGGCCTCGATCGGATGCGTCCCGAGAATGAGCTCGAGGAAGCGCGACTGGAAGTGGACCGGGATGCGGTCGGAAATGGTGGGCAGGTCGCGCGGATTGGCGATCAGGGATGCCTGCGACGGCTCGAGCGTTGCGATCTCGACTTCGAGCAGTTGGGCGAGGTCATCGCGCACGGCGGCGCCGTGGAGGCGCTCGGCGGCGTCGAGCTGATTGGAATCGCGGACGGCCTCGGTGAGGCCGGTCAGGACGGCGGAGAGATCGATCTTGGTTGCGCCCTTTTCGACGGATCCGAGCAACTGCTCGGCAAGCAGGATCCGGCGGCGGGCCGACCGGGTGCCGGAGAAGCTCTCAAGGATCTCCTCTTCAGCGGAAACGGCGATTTCGCGCAGGACGTAGCATTCCGTCTTCTTCGCGGGGACGGCGATGCGGGCGTCTTTGGCGACTTCCTTCTTGGCGTTGGCCCACCACTTCTTAAAGCGCTCTTCGCCGATGGTCTGGGCGAGCGTGATCTCAAGATCGATCGCCGTCGTGGCGTTGTTCGGGTAAGCCTGCAGTGCCTCGACAACCAGTTGGGCGGGATTCTGCTCGATGAGGTTGGCGATCGTCGCCTTGTCCGTCTCCTTGCGGACCAGCAAGTGCTTGGCCGGCAGCACGTCCATCGTGGTCAGGCAGAACGCCGGATCCATCGGGTGGCCCGGCTTCGCGGCGAAGTCGATGATCAGGCGCTGGGCCGCTTCGTCATAGCGGCTGATCTGCCCAAATCCCCAGCTCCGGTGAATGACGTACGCGCCGGCCTCCATCGATTCGAGCTTGGCTCGATGGGTCTTGAGAGACGGGTTCTTGGCGATCAGCGCTGATACTGCATCCGAAGTCATAATCGAGGGAGAAGGGAGATCAAAGCGGACGATGGGGGGGGATGTCAACCAGCCCCTGCGGACGCCGTCTTTCCCGGTTTGCCCTTCCTCCTTGGCAAGTGTCTGGCGCCTGATATCCTTTCCCGTTCCCATGCGGACTCCGCCTCCTCCGGCAGCAGCGTCTCCTTCCTTTTCCCCCGCATGGGCGGCCGCCGTGCGGCTGCTCATCCGCTGGCTGGATCGCGCGGAACGGGCGGACGCCCTGCTGGAGAGTCTGCCGCGCACCCTGACGTCCGCAGAGCGGGCACGGGTCCAGCATCTGTTCCTCGGCGTCCTGCGCCACCTCAGCCGGTTGGAGCGTGAGGTAGGCCGCCGGGTGGAGCGCACGCCGCGGTTACGGGTGCGGGCGGTGCTGTTGACGGCCGGGTTTGAGCTGATCGAGGGCGGCGAAGAGGGCCACGTGGCCCGGGTCGTGCACCACGCCGTGGAGCAGGCGAAGCGCCTCACCAGTGCATCGGAGGCACGGCTGGTGAACGCCGTGGTCCGCCGGATGGCGGCGGGTCTCGCTGAACCGTTGCCAACCGAACTGACGGCGGTGGCTCTGGCTCACCGATTTTCCCATCCCGAGTGGCTGGTAAGCCGCTGGCTTGAGGCGTTTGGGGCCGAGGCGACGCTGCGCCTGCTCGAGCTGCACCAGACCCCCGCGCGCATCCATGTCCGTTGGCGCGGCAAGGGCGCGGCGGCCCCGGACTGGCTGCGGCCGACGCTTGCGCCGTCCTTCTTCGAGGTGCCCGCAGGTCGCTGGCCTGAGGTGCTCGCCCTCCGGCAAGCGGGACAGCTTTACATCCAAGATCCCGCGACCCGCCACGCCGTCGATCTGCTGCAGCCGCTGGCCGGCGAGACGCTGCTCGATGCCTGCGCTGCTCCTGGCGGCAAGAGCGTGTTGATCGCGGATCGCCTGCAGGGGGCGGGCCGGCTGGTCGCCTTGGACCTCCCGGGGCCGCGGTTGGATCGGCTCCGTGAGAATCTCGCCGAGGTCCGGGGCGTGCAGGTGGATATCGTTGGAATCGACCTTGAGACCGCCCGGACCGAAACGTTTCGGGAGCAGGGCTTGCCCGACCGCTTCGTTGGCGTGCTGCTCGATGTGCCCTGCTCGAATACCGGCGTCATGCGCCATCGGGTCGACGTTCGCTGGCGGCTGCAGGCCGGCGACATCGTGCGCCATGCCAGCCAGCAGCTGCTGTTGCTGCGGGCCGCGGCGGGCCGGGTGGCACCCGGCGGCCGGCTCGTCTATTCGACCTGCAGTCTTGAGCGCGAGGAGAACGAAGGCGTCATCGAGGCCTTTCTCGCTTCATCCGCGGGTCGCGGTTGGACGCTCGAGGATCAGGTCTTAGCTCGATCCTGGGTGACTGGCGAGGATGGTGCGGGCGCGTTCCGGCTCCGGGCGCCGCAGGCCGCCTCGGGCTAGGGCACCAGCGTGAAGAACTCGACCCGCTCGGTCCGCTCCTGCAGACCGTGCAGGAAGGTCAGCTGCAACGCCGAGACACGGGCACTCACGGCGTCGTAGCGGCGCAGCGTCCAGTTCGCGACGGGTTCGCCCTCGATCCGGATCACCAAATCTCCCTCCTGAATCCCGGCCCGCGCGGCCGGAGAGCCGGCAATGACGTGCGAGACCCGCCAATAGGCGGGGGTACGGCGGAAGCTCAGCCCCCCGCTTCGCATCGCCGGCGTGGCCAAGCTCGTGCCCGGGTCGCGGAAGAGCGTCAGCTCCCCGCGCGATTGATCGAAAGTGGCGACGAAGTGCCGTAGCAGTCCGCCGCCCAAGGAACTGAGGGAGTCGTTGAGGTCGACGATGGGCTGCGAGAAGACGTGCGTTCCCAAGCGCGCCGGATCCTCGATCCGACCAAGGCGCTGTTGGCGATCGCCCGCGAGGGTGGCCACCTTTGCTCCCGCGACGGGAGGGTGCACGAAGCGGAGCGCGAGCCCAGCCGGATTGAGCTGCAGTCCGCCATCGCTGCCAGTGTCCACCAGGGCGTTCACGGGCTGCCCCGCGACCTCCATGGGCACCAGGGGCACGCGGTTCGCGGGGTCGAAGCGCAGCCGTGCGCCCGGCATCAGCCCACCGCTGCTGCCCGCGGGAGTCAGGTGGAGCATGGACTGCGGATAATCGAGCGTGAGGACGGTTTCCCGGAACAGCGGAAATCCCAGCACCCCATCGATTCGCTCACCGAAGTGATCCGAAAGGGCATCGAAATCATAGACCACGGCGGGGACCGACTCGAAGCGGACGTCGCCGAGGTCGAGACGCCGGAGCGTGACGGCGGGTAGCGTGATGACTTCGCCGCTGGCGGAGCGCACGGACACGCCGGCCTCGGGCGTGGCACCGCGGCGGCCAGCGTGGGCGGCGAATTCCGGCGACACGAGCGTCACGGACGAGCCGGTGTCGACGAGGAAGCGCCACGGCCCCGACTTACTGCGGGGGATTTCGATGATCGGCGTGTTGGCCGTGAGGACGATGGGTAGGCTGACCAGCGGGGCGGAGAAGGTGGTGCGCCCCGGCTCCGGGTTGCGGGGGAGGAGCGCGCAGCCGGACAGCACGATCAGGGCAGCGGCCAGCAGCCCGCCGAGGAGCAGAGACCGGGCGAAGCAGGGAACGAGAGGGGAGCCGGGAACCGCCGTCATCCGATGCGGGGCTGGGGCAGGCGCAGCGCGAGCCACGCCGCCACGACCGCGAGCGCCGCGCCTACACTGAAGATGGTTTCCGCGCCCAGCGTCCAGAAGATCGCGCCCGCACCGAGCGGCGTGATCGCGCGGGCGAGCGAGCCGAGAGACCGGAAGATCCCGAGGACGCGCCCTTGTTCCTGCTCATCCGCGTACAGCGAAATCAGGCCGCTGGAAGCCGGGTTGATGAGGCCCCCGCCGAGCGCGAGCAGTCCGACGCCGACGTACAGAAACACCGGGGTAGGTGAGAACCCGATCGTCAAGAGGCCGACCGCCGACGTGGCCAGACCGATGAGCAGGACCCGCGTTTCCCGCAGGCGGAGGAGGAGCTTCCGCACCAGCACACCCTGGGTCAGAATCGAGCAAACGCCGAGGAAGCCCATGAGCAGACCGTTGTCGTGCGGCGAGAACCGGAAGCGTTCGGCCGCGAGGAAAACGAGGGACGTCTCCATGGAGACGAAGGCGACCGAGTACAGGAAGGACACGATGTTGATCCGCCGCACTTCGGGCCGTCGCTGTTCGAGCAGGGCGCGCACCGGGTTGCGCAGCCGCGGCTCGCGGGCCTCGCTGCGCGCGGCGTCTGAAAGCGGCTCGCGGAAACGGGCGGCGATCCAGATCAGGTTCACGACGCTCATGGTGCAGGCGAGCAAGGCCGGCGCCGAGAACGGGTTCAGGCCCCACGGCACAAGCGAGGGGAACAGCTCCGTCAGGTCGATCCGCACCGCCACGGCACCGAGCAGCGGTCCGGTCACGAGCCCGAGACCGAAGGCCGCCCCGACCAACCCCATCGCCCGCGAGCGCTCCGCCCGCGTGGTCACGTCCGCCACCGCCGCCGTCGCCACCGACAGATTGCCCCCGAAGGCTCCAGCAATCAGCCGGGCAACCAAGAACAGCCAGAATGACCCGGAAAACACCCAGAGCAGGTAGCTCGCCGCCGTGCCCGCCACAGTGAGCAAGAGGATCGGCCGCCGCCCACGCTTGTCCGAGAGCCCTCCCCAGAAAGGCGCGAACACGAATTGGAGGATCGAGAAGAGCGAGCTGATCACTCCGCCGAAGAGAACCTCGGGCAGGTGACGCTCATTGCCCAGCGCCGAGGCGGCACTCGTCAGACCTTGCAGCAGAAATCCCAGCAGCCCGGAGTGCCCCTCCACCGCGAGGTAGTGCCTCAACAGGTCCGGACCCAGCGGGAAGATGATCGAGAACCCGATCAGGTCGATGTACAGCGTCAGGAAAATGACGCCGAGCGACAGCCTGCGCGGGGACGAGGGAGCGGACGTGGACACGAGAGAGGGAGCAAAACCCGTCACACCCGGGCCGCCAAGCGGCAAACGCCGCGCGGCGCGAGAAGGTCCGGCAAACGCCCTGCGGGGCAGGGGATTCGGGCGAACGCGCGTTCGGCGGGCCGTCCACGCGACGCGTCGTTGCGGGCGGCGTGGAGCGTCCGCGCGTCCGCCTCGCGGCTCAGCGTTTGTAGGGGAGCGGGTAGCGCGACAGGATCGCGGCGACGCGTTCCTGAGCCTTGACCAAGGTGGCCGCTTCGTCCGGCGTGCCGATGGCCTTGAGCACGAGGTCGATCGCGCCCGCGATGCTGTCCATCTCGCCTTCCTTCATCCCACGCGAGGTCACGGCCGGCGTGCCGATGCGGATGCCCGAGGCCTGGAAGGGCGAGCGGGTCTCGAAAGGCACGGTGTTCTTGTTCAGCGTGATATGTGCGAGGTCCAGGGTCTCCTGGGCCTTTTTCGCGGTGAGTTCGGGCAGATTGGCGCGGAGGTCGACGAGGAAGAGGTGATTGTCGGTGCCGCCGGAGACGACCTTGTAGCCGCGCGAGATCATGGCGGCAGCGAAGGCGCGTGAGTTGCGCACGACCTGCTCCGCGTACTGGCGGAAGTCGGGCTTGAGGCACTCGTTGAAGCACACGGCCTTGGCTGCGATGACGTGCATCAACGGGCCGCCCTGGCTGCCGGGGAACATGGCCGAGTCAATGGCCTTCGCGTGTGCCGCGCGGCAGAGGATCAGCCCACCGCGCGGGCCGCGCAGGGTCTTGTGCGTGGTGGTGGTGACGAAATCCGCGTGCGGCACCGGGGACGGATGCACGCCGGTCGCGACCAAGCCGGCAATGTGCGCGATGTCCGCGAAGAGGTACGCGCCCACGCTGCGGGCGATCTCGCCCATGCGGGCAAAGTCGATGATTCGCGAGTACGCGCTCGCGCCGACCGTGATCATCTTGGGCTTCTCGCGGAGGGCCACGGCGGCGAGTTCATCATAGTCGATCAGCCCGTTGTCCTCGCGCACCCCGTACTGGCAGAACTGATAGAGTTTGCCGGAGAAATTCGCCGGGTTGCCGTGCGTGAGGTGACCGCCGTGCGCGAGATTCATGCCGAGCACCTTGTCGCCGGGTGAAAGCACCGAGGTGTACACCGCGAAATTGGCCTGAGATCCGGAATGCGGCTGCACGTTCGCGTGCTCCGCCCCAAAGAGCCGCTTGGCCCGCTCAATGGCGAGCGTCTCCACGACGTCCACGTGCTCGCAACCACCGTACCAGCGCTTCCCCGGATAGCCTTCGGCGTACTTGTTGGTCAGGACGCTACCTTGAGCCTCCATCACCGCCGGGTAGGTGAAGTTCTCCGAGGCAATCAGCTCGATGTGGCTTTGCTGACGATCAAACTCCGCGGCGATGGCGGCGGAGATTTCTGGGTCGAGTTGGGCGAGCGGTGACGTGTTGAGCATGAGGGAGCGGCCTCGACGGGCAACGATCCACACCCGCGTCGGCCGACTTCCGAGGAAGCAGCGAAATCCCCGGATCGGAAGCAAAAACCGCCGCTTACACCTCGCCGCGCCGCAGGCGCTGGAGGAAGGCGACGAGGGAGGGGATGGCCTCGACCATCTCATCGCGGCAAGACTCGTACATGCGGAGGTTGCCCCCAAAGGGGTCCGCGATCTCCGGATCGCCCGCCGGCAGGAATTCCCGCCAGAGGTAAAGGTGGCGGGGCGGAGGATCGAACCGGAGCTGGATCATGTTCCGATGCCCTTCCGTCATGCAAAAGATCGCCAAGGCATCGTCCACGAGCGTCTGCGAAAGGGGTCGGCTGACGTGGCGGTCGATGTTCAGGCCCACGCGCTTCATCGCGGCCACGGAGTTGGCGGAGACGGGTTCGCCGCCTCGCGCGGCCACGCCGGCGGAGATCACTTGGAGCGAGCGCAGGGGTTCCGGCTGGGCCGCGAGCGCATGCGCCAACAGGCTAGCCGCCATCGGGCTGCGGCAGGTGTTGGCCGTACAGACGGTAAGGAGGGTGCGCTTCTCGCTCATGCCGTGGAACCTTTACTCAATCCGCTTCCAGACGAAAGGCAACCTCCGCGGGGACCGTCGCTTACCCGCTTCGTCCTAGATCCGGCGGATCGCCCGCAGCGCGCGATGCAGGTGCAGGGCCCGCTCCAACACACGGTCGACGAGAACGGCGTCCTCCGGCGCGGGGGGCGGCGTCTTCGAATCGTCCGTCTCCTGCTCCGGAGGGGCCTCCGGAATCGGCAGCCCTTTGGCATGATCACGGACCATGGCCGACTCGTCGTACCGGGCTTTCTCCGGAGCCGTGGCGAGGAGTTCTTGCGGGGCTTTTCCATCATCCAGAGCCGCGACCGCCCGACGGTCAAACTCCACCGGAGTGGCGACGGCTACGTCCACCGCCTCCGGGGGCAGGTTGGCCCCGAGAGTCAGGATGCGGCCCGACGCAGCCCGGACGGCCGCGCGCACGCCGGGCGCCGTCCCGGGGTCGACCAACACCAGACGCACCGTTCGGACCGAGCCAGCGGCGAGCACGGCGTTCAGACGCGCGTTGCCTTCAGCGGTCATCTCACCCACGCCACGCAGGTCGAGAATCAAGTCCATCGGCGCCGACGCCACGTCCAGCTGGCTCAGATCGCGACTGCGGAGATACGCGGGTCCGTCTGGCAGCGGACGCGACTGCGGCACCGCCCAGGATAGCGGCGTCCCGATCAGGGTCGCGACGAAAATGAGAAGGCGGGAAGGTCGGAGCACGAGATGACCCGAGTGTTTAGACCGACTCCCGGCGCAGCTGTCGGGCCCCGATGTCGCGGCGAAAGTACTTCGACACGCACGTGATGCGCTCGCAGGTCGCGTAGGCCGAGTTCGCCGCGGCCTGCAGAGTGGGGCCGAGCGCGGTGACGCCGAGGACGCGACCGCCGTGGGTGACGAGTTCACCGGCCGCGGAGCGTGCGGTGCCGGCGTGGTACACCGTGACCTCCGGCGGCAGCGGATCCGGAATGTGGATGACATCGCCCTTGGGATAGCGATCCGGGTAGCCGAGGGCGGCGATCACGACGCAGAGCGCGTGTTCCGGGTGCACTTCGAGGGAGACCTGGGCAAGTTCGCCGTGGGCGGCGGCCCAGAGCAGGCTCACCACATCGGTGCGCAGCCGCGGGAGCACCACCTGTGTCTCGGGATCACCGAAACGCGTGTTGTATTCGAGCACCTTCGGGCCGTCGGCGGTGAGCATGATCCCGATGAAGAGCGTGCCGCGGAAATCGATGCCCTCGGCGGCGATCGCGTCGACGGACGGACGTACAATCTCCCGGTCGATGCGCGCGAGCAGATCCGGCGTCACCACGTCGGCCGGTGAATACGTGCCCATCCCGCCGGTGTTGGGGCCGGTATCGTTATCGCCCACGCGCTTGTGGTCCTGCGACGTCGGCAGGATGACGTAGTCACGACCCGAGACCACGACGAGCAGGGAGGTTTCCTCGCCGACGAGGCAGTCCTCGATGAGGATGCGGGCCGGCGGGGCGGAAGGCTCGGGACGAGCGTGCAGGGCGAGCAGCGCCTGGACGGCGGCGGCGGCTTCGTCGTGGGAGGAAGCGACGACCACTCCCTTGCCGGCGGCGAGGCCATCGGCCTTCACGACGATGGGGGCGGGCCGGGCGCGGATGTAGGCGATCGCAGCATCGGCGTCCTCAAAGAAGGCAGCGTCGGCGGTGGGAATCCGGTACTTTTGGAGGATTTCCTTGGTGTAGATCTTCGACGCCTCCAGCCGAGCGCCGTCGGCCTTCGGGCCGTAGGCGGGAACGCCGGCGGCCTCCAGCGCATCGACCAGGCCAAGGGAAAGAGGCACTTCGGGCCCGACCACGACGAAGTCGATCGCCTCGCGTTGGACCAGTTGGACGATCCCCCGGATGTTGTCGACCGCGACGGGCAAGCACGGGACATCGTCGGCGATGCCGGCGTTGCCGGGGGCGGCGAGGACGCGGGGCTGGCTGGGCGAGCGCCGGAGCGCGTGCACGAGGGCGTGTTCGCGACCGCCGGAGCCGACGACGAGGATCGAGCGCGGAAGGGGGGCCATGGGAAACCGGGAGCAAACCTCGGACGACCCGGGTTAGGCAAGCCGCGTCAGAGGACTTGCAGCTTCTTGCGGTAGAAGCTGACGACCTCGGCGGGATCGTCGGAGAACAGGATAAAGTCCATCATCCACGCCGGGGCGCGCTGGGTGCGGACCATCTCGAGCAACTGCTCGCGCAGGTCGGCAAAGTACTTCGGATCGTAGAATACGTAAGGCACCCGGGGGCGAATCCCCAGCTTCAGGTTGCACAGCTCGATTCCGATTTCCTCGAGGGTGCCGACTCCGCCGACGTTGAAGATGCAGAAATCGGCCACCTCGAACCATTTTTGGCGGAAGTGGCGGCTGTTTTCCTGGAACGTGTTGAAGAAATCGACCCCGAGTTCCGGAGGCTGCGCCTCAAGTTCGAGGAAGCACGCGCCGGTCAGTGCACCCTGGCTGCGGGCTTGGTCGGTGGCGAGGCGCATGACGCCGCCGCCTCCGCCGGTGAGCACGCCGACGTTGGGGCCGATGAAACCCGTGAGCGTGTCGATCAACTGCGAGATCCGCCGCGTCTGCTCGATATCGAGTCCCACGGCGCTGCCGTAGAACGCGAGGATGGTGGCTTCCTGGAAGCGTCGGACCAGTTCCTCACGGATGAAGAAACCCTGGTCCTTCTTGTACGTGTGGAGGAACACGTCGCCCATCGCCTCGTTGTACCAGTAGACATCGATGCCGAAGGCGTTGAGCGCATCCAGCCGCGCATGGGCGTTGCTCGAGAGGAAGAACCCGTGCGTGCGCGACGGTCGGCGGAAGACGATGCGGCGGATCTTGAGCTCGGGGACGCGGGTGAGGAGTTCGATGTACTCGAACAGATTCGGGAAGAAATCCACCAGCAGCGTGTCCGCGTCGGCCGGCGCATTGTCGAGGGCTTGGATGAGGGTCTTGTAGCCCGGGCTCTCCCCCTTGGCCTCCGCGAGCTTGGGCTTGAGCGTGCCTCCGGCGCCGAGGCTGAGCAGCCGACTCAGGTTCTCCATCGTGGAGCTTTGGCCGCGCACGGTGAGCCGTGCGCGCGGCCGGGCCTCCGTGGCCGGTGGTGGGGGCGCCTCGTCGAGCGCCTGAAATGCCTCGCCCACGGTGGTGAGCAGCCGGGTCCGCCGCTTCGCGAGTTGCTTGCTCTCGGGATCGCTGACCGGCGGCGCGCGGAAGACCTCCACAGAGACCAGTGGGTTGACCACCGGCTGGTCGCCTTGGTTATAGATCTCCAGCATGACGTTCGTGCCGAAGGTCTTCAAGGGATCGAGCAGCACCGCGCTGGTGTGGATGCCGAACGGACCCTCGCCCTGGTTTAGCACCACGTAGTGCTCTTTGAGATACATCGAGCAGCTGGTGATCAGTCCGGAGCGTGGCGGGATGGTGAGCGGAGACGCGTCGCGCCGGAGCTGGACCTTGTCGAGGAAGGGGCGGCCGGCCTCGCCGCACACGAGGCGCTCGAAACTGCTGCGGGGCAGGCGGGGGTTGAGGGTGTAGACAACCTGATGCGGCGTGAGGTAGACGCGCCCGAGGCGGTCGATGCTAATGGTGTTGGGAAGCTTGATCTGGTTGGTGCGCACGGCATCCCAGATTTCCGCGGTGGTCAGCTTCGCGGCGGCGGGGGCGTAGTAGAGGCGGCCGACCGTGACGCCGGGGCGGAGGAGCTTCCGCCAGTAGGCGGCATTCGGGAAGCTGGAGTCGAAAAGGAAGGCCTCGGCTTCCAGCGTGATCCGGTTGCCTTCGATCGTCGGGCACCCCTGCGTGAGCATCTCGATGCCGATCCGGGCCAGGGTGCTGCGCTCGGTAAAGCGGAGGTCGGCGACGCGCCGCTTGAGAAAGTCGAACTCCGCCGGATGGCGGGGCCAGAAGGCGAGGGTGAGCAGCACCGTCGCCTCATCCTTGTGCCGCACGGTGAGAATTTGCCCATCCTGACTGGTCCAGAAGAGATCGTCTTGCATGGTACGGACGCCGCAGTGTCTCCCTTCCGCGCGGGGACACAAGCGAGGATAATGGTTTGCCTTCGCCACCAACTCCGGGCACAGGTCAGTCCTTTTCCGGGAACCACTTCCGCATTCGGCGGATCCCTGAGTTTACTCCCATCGACGCATGACCTCCCTCCGAGTCCTCTCCTCGTCGGCCTTGCTGGCCGTCTCTTTCTCTGTCGCCGCCGCTCAGCAAGAGCCGGCTCCGACACTCGCCAACACCCCGGCGGCCCTCGCGGCGACCGCGGCTCCGGCCGCTCCGCGGTTCACCGAAGACCAGCTGCTCGAGACGTTCGGCTGGTTCGTCGGCAAGCGCATCGGGATCACTGAGCTCAAGTTCACGCCCGAGCAGACCGCCGCGATGATCAAGGGCCTGCAGGCCGCCGCCGCCGGCGCGGATGCCCCTTACAAGCTCGAGGAAATCGGGCCCGAGATGGACAAGTTCATGCAGGCGAAGCAGGAGGCCTACATGGCCGAGCTGAAGCGTCAGGGGCTCGAGGCATCCGCCAAGTTCCTCACCGAGATCAAGGCCAAGCCGGGCGTCGTCGTGCTGCCCAGCGGCCTGGTGTTCGAAATCGTGCAGCCGGGCACCGGCGCTTTCCCGAAGGCCACCGACACCGTCAAGGTGCACTACACGGGCACGCTGATCGATGGCTCCGTCTTCGATAGCTCCGTGCAGCGCGGCGAACCGGCCGAGTTCGGCCTCGATCAGGTCATCCCGGGCTGGACCGAGGGCCTGCAGAAGGTGAACGTCGGCGGTAAGATCAAGCTCTACGTCCCGCCGCAACTGGCCTACGGCGACGAGGGCCGCCCGGGCATCCCGCCCGCCGCGACGCTGGTCTTCGATGTCGAACTGCTGGAAATCAAGGCTCCGGCCGCTCCGACCGCTCCGGAAGCTCCGGCGGCACCCGCCGCTCCGGCCGCGACCAAGTAAGGTTTCGTTTGTTTCGGCCGCCGCGGTGCGGCCCAACGATCTTCCCCCCCGCGCCCCGGTCACTCCGGGGCGCTTTTTTTCGCCGGGATCCGCGCCCGAGAACGGGTTCGTCGCGCGTAGCTCCAACCTTCGCGGGCCAATCGCGGTTGCGCCCGTTTCGGCGACGACTCGCACGAGTCTCTGGATCCGGTCTGAGTCGGCGGTCCGGTCGGCCGATGGTTTACGACGAGGCACTCAGTACCTCGCGAAGGTCCTGCACAAGGGCCTGCAGGTCTTCGTCGCGCGTGTCCCATGAGCACATCAGGCGGTAGCCGTCGTCGCCGATGAACGCGTGAAAGTGCCACCCGCGTGCCTCGAGCGCGGCGGCCACGGTCTTGGCCAGACGCACGAAGACGGCATTCACCTCGGGTTCAAGGCAGAGGGATACGCCAGGAATGGCGCGGAGAAGGTCCGCGAGGCGGCCGGCCATCCGATTCGCGTGCGCGGCGTGGCGTAGCCACGCTCCGTTTTCCAACATACCCACCCACTGCGCGGTGGCGAAGCGCATCTTCGACGCGAGTTGACCCGCTTGCTTGCCGCGCCACGCGAAGTCGCGCGCCAACTCGGGATTGAAGAACACGAGGGCCTCCGTGCTGTTGAGGCCGTTTTTCGTCCCGCCAAAACAGAGTACGTCGACGCCCGCGCGCCAGGTCAGGTCCGCCGGCGTCGCACCTTCGCCCGCGAGCGCCGCCGCGGCATTGGCAAAGCGGGCGCCGTCCATGTGCACCACGAGTCCGTGGCGCCGCGCGAGCGCCGACAAAGCGGCGATTTCAGCGGGTCGGTACGCGGTGCCCCATTCCGTCGATTGGGTGAGCGATAGCACGCGGGGCTTCGGGAAGTGCAGGTCGGAGCGGCGGGTGAGCACGCGTTCCACGGCCACGGGCTCGAGCTTCGCCCGTGCGCCAGGGCAGGGCAGAAGAGTCGCACCACCGGTGAAAAAACCGGGCGCACCACACTCGTCGACCATGATGTGTGCGATTTCATGGCCGACGATGCCGTGGTAGCTTTCGCACGCGCTCGCCAGCGCGAGGGCATTGGCCGCCGTGCCGTTGAAGACGAAGAAGACTTCCGCGTCCGGCCGCTCAAACACGCCGCGGATCAGCTCCGTCGCCCGCTGCGTCCACCCATCCGCCCCATAGCTCGGCTCGCGTCCGACGTTCGCCCGCTGCAGGGCCGCCCACGCTTCGGGACAGATGCCGGCCGTGTTGTCGCTCGCGAAATGGTGATCGGACCGCAGTGGCTCGGGCATGGCGAGAGTCTCGCGAGGCGGGGCTGGGCGGGGAAGCGGATTCTGCAGGCGCGAACACGGATGCAGCCGTTGGCCGGGCGGCGCGTTCCCCGCGGCCCAGATCAGGGACGAGGGGGTTCAGCCGGCGTCGACGGGACTGCCAGCTCGGCGTCCGGAGTCTTCGCGCCGCGCCGTTGGCCGAGGTAGACCCAGCGGCGCAGGAGGTCTTCGACCGGACCCGCGCGATGACGCCCGCGCCACCAGCCGACGAACGCGAGGGAAGCGACGGCGACCGCGGCGGCGATCGGGATGTAGGCGGTAGCGCTGAGTGTGCCGACCAAGCCGAGGCCGTAGCCGGAGAAAATCAGGGACATGAGCAGGCCCTGTAGCAGGTAGGCGGTGAGCGAGCCGCCGCCCGCCCGACTGAGGAAGGTGCGCAGTGGCGATTCGGTGCGCTGCGTCCACGCGGCGATCACGCCGAGGTAACCCATGGTCGTGAAGGGGCTGCCAACGATCGCGAGGGCGAAACCGGCCATGAATGAGAAATCGAGTTCGTGGCGACTTTGGACCATCAGTACTCCGCCGGCCACGGCGAGCAGCAGGCCGATGGGCAGATCGATGCGTCGGGCACGCGACCACCGCGGCGCCGCCGGATCAAGGAGGACGCCGCGGCGGGCAAGGGACATGCCGTAGAGCATGAACGCGAGGACGCCGATTCCCTGGAGCGATAAAACCCATACGATGTCGCTGGTCCACGCGTCGAGGCGCGTGGCCGCCACGGTGAGGGGATTGACGGCGGCAAAGCCCGCGACGCGGTTCGCGGTGTCCTGCCCAGACTCAGCCACCACTTCGTCCCGCATCGTCGCCGCTTCCGGCAGGAGAAGAAACGCCGCCACCAGCGCGAAGAGCAGCGCCGCCACGATCTGCAGCGCGTAAAGTCCAATCGCCCAGCGTCGCAACGCCTGCGGGCCGAGGTTGCGGAAGAGCAGGAGCACGGAGCCGACAAGGCCGTACACGATGAGGATGTCCCCGTAGAACAGGAGCAAAACGTTGAGCGCGCCGAGCACCAGCAGTCCTGTCATGCGGCGCACGTAGCGGCCCACGAAGCCCGCTCCTTCGGCCGCAGAGGCGGTTCTCTGCTGCTCGAAGCCGAAGCCGAACATCAGGGCAAAGAGCGAGTAGGACTTCAGCAGGAAGAGGGACGCAACCGCGCACCAGAGAATCCGGTCGCCCGGGGTGTTCCAGCCGGCGGCGATCACCCCACCGGTCGTGGCGTGGGCGAAGAAGTCGACGTTCACCACCGCGATACCAAACAGCGCGAAGGCACGGGCGAGGTCGGGCAGCAGCGGGCGCGTGGGGGTCATTGGCGGAAGCTAGGTTCGCACACCCAGGGAGTCACGCGGAACCGCGCACAGTTGGAGTCGGCGGCCCTTCCCCGCACGAGTGGGTCGGGAGGCGGCCGTTGGTCCTCTGGATTGCCGGGATCGCGCCGTTCGGCAGCTCGCTTTTCCGGTGCGGGACCGGAGACCTAAGTCTGCCGCAGAAAGGCGACTTGCCGCCGCAGCGTCGTCGCGAGGGTTTCCAGCCGGATCGGCTTCGCAAGGTAGTCGTCCATGCCAGCGTCGAGGCATCGTTCGCGGTCGCCTTCGATGGCGTTGGCGGTCATCGCGACGATCCGAGGCCGGGGGCCAGCGAGAGAGCGGCGGATCCGCCGCGTCGCCTCCAAGCCGTCCATCCCGGGCATCTGCACGTCCATCAGTACGATATCGAAGGAACCGCCGAGCACGGCCTCGATCGCTCCGGCGCCGTCAGCCGCGGTCGACGGAGCAACGCCGAGTCGCTGCAGCATCTGCGATGCGACGGTGCGGTTCACGACGTTGTCGTCGACGAGCAACACGCGCACCGGAGGCAAGGGCGGGAGGGGCTCCGGCGGCGCGACCGCAGGTGCCTGACGCGGCCCGGTGGTCTGTAGTTCACCGAGGATGGCGGCGAGGGAGGCTCCGCGCGCCGGCGTGGTCAGCGTGGCGGGTGCGCCGGTGAGAGCGAGCGGCCGGCCCAAGGCGTGCGTCGCCAGCAGGGTGCCGCAGAGCTTCGGCTGCAGGTCGCGCCAGCCAGCCTCGTCGGCGAGCCACAGGTCTCCCTCGACCAACCCGAAATCCACCGGCGTCGCGGCCAGTAAGCTCCGGGCCGAGGAAAGGTCGTGGGCGGACCGCGCCGCCATGCCGAGGTGCTGCAGCGTGAGGACCAGCGCTTCGGCAGAGGCGCGATGACGGTCGACCACTAGAGCAGTGCGCCCGCGCAATCGGTCACCGGCGTCGGGTCGCCGGCCCTCCCCCCGCGGCGCTTCGATGTCGAAGGTGAAGGTCGAGCCGACGCCCTCCTCCGATTCCACGTGGATCGATCCGCCGCACATCTGCACCAGTTGGCCGGTGATTGCGAGGCCCAGCCCGGTGCCTCCGAAGCGGCGCGCGTCGGATGTCTCGACCTGCGAGAACGGCTGGAACACGCGGTCGCGCCAGGCGCGCGGGATGCCGATGCCGGTGTCGCGCACCCTGAACTCGAGGTAGCCCTCTCTGGGTACGATCACTTCAACCACGACCTCGCCTCGTTCGGTGAATTTGACCGCGTTACCCAGCAGGTTCACGAGGATCTGACGGACCCGCAGCGGATCGACAACGACGGAGTCAGGCACCGCACTGCGAACGACGCCGGCGATGCGCAGGCCCTTCTCCGCAGCCCGGAATGCCAAGACGTCCAGCGCCTCCTCGACCAGCACGCGCGGGTCGACCGTGCGTCGTTGCAAGTCGACGCGGCCCGCCTCGATCTTCGCGAGGTCGAGGGTGTCATTGATGATTTCCAGCAGGGTGTCGCCGCTGTTGCGCATGATCTCGACGAGCTTGCGCTGCTCGCCGGATAGCTCGGTTTCCAGCAGCAATCCGCAGACCCCGATCACGGCATTCAAGGGGGTGCGGATCTCGTGACTCATCGTGGCGAGGAACGCGCTTTTGGCTTCGTTGGCGTTCTCGGCCGCCTTGGCGCGCCGCACCGCTTCGAGGCCGCGGCACCGTTCGAGGTACCAGCCCAGACGCTCGCCGATCTGGGTGATGCCGTCGATCAGGCGGCGCGACTCGCCGCCATCGCCGGATGACCGGAGCCGCAAGGCACCGAGCGTGCGGGTGGAGCTTCGCACCGGCACCGTCAATTCGGTCACGAGGCCCGTCTCGCCCGCGGTCACCGCCCGCTCGGGCCCGACCGATGCGGCGTCGCGAGTGGTCGCGTACGGCACGCCGGTGGCGACGACGCGAGCGATGATCGCTTCGTCGGCGCCGGGCAGTCGGGCGGGCGAGTCGTCGAGGGAGTGTGCGCTCGCGGGATTCCCGCGTGAGCTGAAGTGGTGCGTGCAGACCACTGCGCCTGCGGGGTCGATCGACCACAGCTCCGCCACGTCGTACCGAAGTCCGCGGCAGATCTCGCTGAGCAGGGCCTTTACGCCGCCTGCCTCGTCCTCGGCACCGGCCAGCGCCTGAGAGACCTCGATCTGGAGACGTTGCAGGGAGGCGAGTTCGTGTAGCTCGGCACGTTCCTGCTCGAGCTGCTTGGTCAGGTTTTGCGCGTCCTCCAGGGCCATGTCGCGCGTCTGCAGCAGCAACGCAAATTCCGCGATGGGGTCGTGGACGGCGAAGTCCGAAAGGGTCAGGCCTAGGTCCGCGACCGTTTCGAGCTTAGTCACCCAGGGTGAACCGACGAACACGAAGTTCGGCGGTTCCCCCGCGGCCGACGCGAGCAGGATCACCTCCCCGCGCAGTTGGACATTGTTCCCCGGAAACTGCAGCAGGAACAGTTGGCCGCGGCGCGCCATGACGCCGGCCGCATCGACCACTCCTTTGGGTCGCAGCACGCGCGCGATGGCGAGCAGGCTCGCACCTTCGATGGCCTCGGGGCAAATCTTGGGAATGCTCCGCCCGACGGCGACCACGCGGAGTTCCGGATCGAAGGCGAGATGGAACGGAAAAGCCGCCTGCAGCAGAGCGTGCACATCCGGCGCCGACATACCTTCCTTAGGTTGCCGTCCCCGAGGGGGATGCCGCCGCTCCCGGCGCGGGCGTGCAGCGCACGTGGAAGGTATCGTGGTCGTGGCCGTCGGCCCGCGTCGATTCGATCGTCGCCTGCACCTCGCAACGGAATACGGGCCCCAAGCCTTCCAGCAGGCCTTGGACAAACGGGGCTAGGCCCGGTCTCGAGCTGTAGTAGTGTACCTGCATTTCATCCGGGCCTTGGTCCTTCACCACGAAACTCGGTGCGTCCATGCCAACGAAGGTCATGCTGAGCCGCGCGTGCAGGTTATCGAGATTGGCCAGAAAGCTCCGCAGATCCTTTCCCGAGACTCGAAACATCTCTTGATAACCTTCCCGCATCGCGAAACCGATCCAGGAGCGGCCAAACTCGCGCAGGAGATCGCTCGCCGGCACACCCAGTTCGGCCGACGCCGCGCCAACCAACGCGTAAGTCACCTCATCCGGATACTGCGTTAGTCTCAGAAACGAGGGCGCGTCGACGTTGGCCTGTTTCCGGATGCGCAGCCAGACGTCTTCACCGTGGTTCTTGGTGACGAGTTCTTGCACCGCCCGATTCACGAGTCCGTACATAGGCACTCCCTGATTCATGAATGGGCTTTATCATGTCGAGAGGAATCGCGGTGGTTGCGTGGATACATGACCCGGTTCGGCCAAGGTCTCTTACCTAGTCGTGGCTCAGCCACGACGTGACCCTGAGGGTACCGGTCGGCTGGGCCATTGACGCCGATCCGCCTCAGGCGCCTGAGCCGCTCACTTCAAGCCGAGGACAGACGGGAGCCAGAGGGAAAGCGCCGGGACGTAGGTCACCAGCAGGAGCACGATCACCATCGCCGCGAAGAAGGGCAGGAGTGGTCTCAGGACTTGGCGCAACGTGGTCTGTGCGACGCTGCAGCCGACAAAGAGTACGCTGCCGACCGGCGGCGTGCAGAGGCCGATGCAGAGGTTGAAGATCATCATCAGCCCGAAGTGGATCGGATCCATGCCGAACTTCTGCACCACGGGCAGAAGGATCGGGGTGAAGATGAGCACCGCCGGCGTCATGTCCATGAAGGTGCCCACAAACAAGAGCAGCAGGTTGATGAGCAGGAGCAGCATCAGCTTGTCCTCGGTCAGGCCGAGCAACAGGGAGGTCACAGCCTGCGGCAGGTTGGCTGAAGACATCACCCACGAGAGGCCCATGGAGGCGCCGATGAGGAGCAGGACAACGGCGGTGGTCGCGGCCGAGTCGGTCACAATCCGGGGCAGGTCGCGCCACCGCACCTCCCGGTAAACAAGGACGGCGAGGACGAAGGTGTAGAGCACGGCGACGGCGCTGGCTTCGGTGGGGGTGAACCAGCCGAGGATAATGCCGCCCATGATGACGAGGATGAGGGCGAGGCTGGGCAGCGCCGCCCGGAGGATGCGCCACGCCTGGGCCGCGCCGATCCGCTCGCCCACGGGGTAGCCGCGTCGCTGCGCGAGCATGCCGCCCACCACCATCAGCACGAGTCCAAGGAGGATTCCCGGCACGTAACCGGCGACAAAGAGCGCCGCAATGGAAACGCCTCCGCTGGCGAGCGAGTAGACGACCATCACGTTGCTGGGTGGGATGAGCAGGCCCGTGACGGCGGAGGAGATGTTTACCGCCGCACCGAAGTCCCGATCGTACCCTTCGCGCTTCATCAGCGGCGCCATGAAGCCGCCGTTGGCGGCGGCCGATGCGGCGGCCGAGCCCGAGACGGCGCCGAAGAGCATGTTTGCAAGCACGTTGACGTAGGCGAGCCCGCCCGGGAGTCGACCGACCACGACTTTCGCGAGGTCCACCAACCGCGCCGCGATGCCGCCTCGATTCATGAGGTTACCCGAGAGGATAAAGAAGGGAATCGCCAGGAGCGCGAAGCTGTCGAGACCCGTGGCGAGCCGCTGCGCGAGCACGGTCGAGGCAGAGCCGGGGTCGAGGCTGACCGCGAGAGCGGCGAAGGCCGAGAGGCCGAGCGTGAACGCGATCGGGACGCCGGCGGCGAGCAGGACGACGAAGACGAATAATAGGACGAAGGCTTCGTTCATGTCAGTTCAGTCCTCCCGACTGCTTGGCATGCTCGTCATCCCCGCGCCGAAGGGCCGCGAGTGAGGCGACGGAAAACACGACGATGCAGGCGCCTGCGAGCGGCACGGCGGCATAGACGTAGCCGAGCTTCAGCCCGAGCGCCGCCGAGGTTTGCCCCAGCGTGAAGGTCACCCACATGAGACGCACGCCACCGCCCACCATCACGGCGGCCGCGAAGACGAGGACCGCAAGTTCCACCGCGGCTTGCAGGCCACGACGCGCCGCACCTTGCAGGCCAGCCATGAAATAATCGACCGCGAGGTGCGACTTGGTCCCGACGCCGTAGGCGCCGCCGAGCAGCCCGAGCCAGATCATGAGGTAGCGGGCGAGTTCCTCCGTGTGCGAACTGGGCGTCCGGAGCACGAATCGCGAGAAGACCTGCCAGAGCACGTTCAGCACCATCGCGGTCATGAGCACGGCAATGGTCGCGGCGAGCAGGCGCTCGAGGGCGCGGCGGGTGGCGTTCATGGTGTGACCTCTCGGATGCGGCGCGCGAGTTCGCCGACGGACGGCATTTCCTGCGCAATCTCCTCGTGCAGCGGGGCCACGCGGGCCTGAAAGGCGGCCTGGTTTGGCACGATGATCTCCACCCCCGCGGCGCGCACCGCCTCCAGCGAGCGGGTGGAGGCCTCTTTCCAGAGCCGCCGCTGGAGTACCTGCGATTCGTCGGCCGCCTCCTGCACCCAACGCTGCTCCTCCGCCGAGAGCTGGCGCCACAGGTGGGTGCTGATCAGCAGCACGTCGGGCACGGCCGAGTGCTCGCTGAGTACGTAGTAGCGGCTGAGTTCGTAATGGCGCGACAGGTGGAAGCTGGGCGGATTGTTCTCAGCACCGTCGACGACGCCCTGCTGTAGTGCGGTGTAGAGTTCGCCGAAGGAGATGGGCGTCGCGGACGCGCCGAGAGTCCGGACCATGCGGATGGCCATCGGGCTTTCCTGAGTGCGGATCTTCAGCCCGGCCAAATCCTCCGGCCGTTCCACCCGCCGGGTGGTCGTGTAGAAGTTGCGCGTGCCGGCATCGTAGTAGCAGAGCCCGCGCAGGAACTTGTCCTCTGTCGCCCAAAGGATTTCGCGGCCGACCGCGCCTTCGAGGGTCGCCCAGCGGTGCGCCTCGTTGCGGAAGAGAAATGGCAGGCCGAAGACCCGGTAGGCTTCCGCGAAGCCCTCCAGCGCCGAGGACGAGGCCTTGGTCATCCCGAGCCCGCCCAGCTGGAGCAGTTCGATGCATTCGCGCTCGGTGCCAAGCTGGCCGCTCGGATAAAGGTCCACGCGGATCCGCCCCCCCGATTTCTCTTCCAGGCGCGATGCAAAGTGCACCATGCCGAGATGGACCGGATGCGACGGGTCGAGCGCGTGCGCCAGTTTGATGACTTTGGCTCCTCCGGCCCGGCCGCAGCCCGCGAGCAGGACCAGAACCAGCGAGAGCCCGGCAAGGAGGGAGAGGGTGAGGCGACGCGGCATCACGGCGGGGGGTAGGTCTTCACCATCGTCGGTTGGCCGCGGTCAGACGAGCCTTTCTTTGCTGCGAGCGGCCTGGAGTACGGCGTTGCGCGGGGGCGCGAGCGGATTTTTCGGCGTTGGCAGGGACGGTCCGTCACGCCATCGATGAGCGACCTTCCCGATGGCCGCCTTCGTTCCCAACCTCTATCTCGTTGGCTTCATGGGTACCGGCAAGACAACCATCGGCCGGGCCTTGGGGCAGCGGCTGCGCATGACGGTCATCGATAGCGATCATGAGATCGAGCGGATCGCGGGTCAGCCGGTCTCGACCATTTTCGCGGAGCAGGGCGAGGCGGCCTTTCGCAAAATGGAGCGCACGTTCATCGAGTCCGGCCACCCGGAGTCCGGCCAGATCGTGGCCTGCGGCGGCGGGCTCATCGTGCCCGAGGGCATGCTCGATCTCCTCCGCCGCAAGGGCGTGATCATCTGCCTGCACGCTTCGCTCGAGACGATCCTCCGCCGCACGCAGGGGCAAAAGCATCGGCCTCTCCTGAATGTCGAGGACATCGAAACGCGGCTGCGAACGCTCTACGCCGCGCGCGAACCGCTGTACCGCAGCGCCGGCACGATGATCCTCACCGATGCGCGTCCACTGGGCGACATCGTCACTCACGTCTTGCGTTCCTATCAGCGCGACGCCGCCGAGTGGCTCCGCCAGCATCGGCCGGCGGACGCGCCGCGCCGCGCCTGACCCGATGGCATCGGCGCTCCACGAGGAGGTGCGCGCAGGACTGCGCGACCTGGGGTTCGACGAGGTGCGGTTCGCCGCCCTACCGGACGCCGACGTTGGTGCGAGTCTCGGGGCGTGGCTCGATGCCGGCCACCACGCCGACATGGCATGGATGGAACGCACGCGCGACAAGCGCGCTGATCCGACCCAGGTACTCCCCGGCGCACGCTCGATCATCCTGCTGGGCGTCAATTATTCGCTGCCCGATGCTCCGCCGGTCGCGGAGCGCCCACGCTGGGCCCGGTACGCGCTGCACGCCGACTATCACGACACGATCCGCGCGGGTCTGGTGGAGGCAGGACGTGTGCTGGAACGACTCGCGGGAGTCGGCCCCGACGATTATCGCTACTATGTCGACACGGGCCCAGTGCTGGAGCGTGGCTGGGCCGCGCGCAGCGGGCTCGGGTTCACGGGCAAGAATGCGATGCTGATTTCGCGCACGCACGGCAACTGGCTCTTCCTCGCTTCAATCCTCACGCGCCTTGCCCTTCCGGCCGATCCGCCGATCCGGCGCCGCCCGCCGCCCGCGGATCCCGCCGCACCCGGAGCGCACGCCGGGCTTCTCTGCGGCAAGTGCACGCGCTGCCTCGAGGCGTGCCCGACGCAGGCGTTCCCGTCCCCGGGCGTCGTCGATTCGCGACGCTGTGTTTCCTATCACACGATCGAGAACAAGGGCATCATCCCGCGCGAGCTGCGCCCCGGCATCGGCGATCGCGTCTACGGGTGTGACACGTGTCTTGAGGTGTGTCCGTGGAACCGTTTCGCGCAGGAGGGGCGGCGCTTGCTGCTTAGTGTCCGACACGACTTGCGCGATCTTTCCCTCGCGGAGTTGCTCGCACTTACGCCGGAGCGTTTTGCGGTGGTGTTTCGAGGCACTGCGGTGAAGCGGCTGAAACTTTCGGGTCTGCTCCGCAATGCCTGCATCGTGGCGGGCAATGCCGGAGATCGTGCGCACCTGCCGGCGTTGCAGCTCCTCGCCCAGCACCCGCTGCCGGTGGTGCGGGCCCACGCGGTCTGGGCGGTCTTCCGCCTCGGCGGCGGCGCCACGCTCGCGTCCGCCCGCGCCGTCGAAGCCGATCCGCTCGTGCTCGCCGAATACGCGGCGGAGGAGAGTCGCGCGGTCGCGGGCTAGCCTGCCGTGGGCGTTGCGGGGAACAGGGCAGCCATCGTCTCGCTGAACGCCGCCGGCGGGCGCACCGGGCGGCCGCTGCGGTCGATGAACGCGTGCACCGTGCTGCCGGTCGCCAGCAGTTCTTCGCCGCGGTACACTTCATACTCGAGTCGGATGCGCAGGAGCGGACGCTCGCGCAACGTGGTCACGATCGTCACCGTGTCGTCGTAGACCGCCGGGCGGAGATACTTCAAGGCGACCTCCAGCACCGGGAGTCGGAAGCCGTCTTCTTCCAGCTTGCGATAGGGCAGACCCTGCTCGCGGAGCAGCGTGGTGCGGCCGATCTCAAACCACGGGAGGTAATTTCCGTGGTAGACGACGCCCATCATGTCGGTTTCGGCGTAGCGAACGGTGACCTGGGTGCGGGATTGAATCATCGGGAAAGAGAAGCCGGTTCAGAGGGCAGCAGAAGGGCGCGGGCAGAGTCGGTCCAATTCGCCAGGCGCGCGCGCGCCCGGGCGGCTTCGCCCATGCGGCGGCGCAGGTCCGCATCACCGAGCAAGCGCGCGAACGCCGCGGTGAGTTGGTCCGGTTCGTTCGGTGACACGCACAGTCCGGTCTCACCGTCGATGACGGCTTCGGAAACACCGCCGACGCGGTGCGCGATCGCGGGCAGCCCGTGCGCGGCTGCTTCCAGATAGACGAGGCCAAAGCCTTCCACGCTGTGCCCGTACTCCACGCTGGTCAGCGCGAACAGATCCGCCTGCGCGTAAAGGCGATCGAGCTCCTCGTCCGCCACCTCACCCAGAAACCGCACCGGCACGTCGCCGGCCGCCGCGAGCGAGCGCAGCGTTTCCTCGCAGCCGCCCTTGCTCTGGCCACCCGCGATCCAGTATTCGACGCGCGCCCGGAGGCCGGGGGCGAGGCGTTGGAGCGCGGCGAGCGTTTGGACCTGACCTTTGCGTGGGTGCAGGCGCCCGACGGTGAGGACGACCAAGCGGCGATCCCCGGTGTCGCTGCGACGGTCGGAGGTCGTCGTGCCACGGGGCGGGAGGGCCCGCGCGGTCCGGGGCGCGCCGGGCGTGCGGCACACTTTGTCCGTCGCCTCGGGAAACTGCCGCAGCAGCAACGCCTCGGTGTATCCAGTGAGAGTCGCCGTGCGGGTCGCCTGGCGAAGCAGCGTCCGCAGGCCGCGACGTTGCAGCGGCGCGGTCTGCCAGCGCAGCAATTCCGATCCGTGAAACGCAAGGAGCAGCTCGCGCGGCCGCAACGCGGCGAAGAGTCCCGCGACCATCCATGCGAGCATGGGTCCGGGTTCGGCGAGCAGGACGACGCATCCCCGGAGTCGCGTGCGTTCGCGCAGGAGTTCCCGCGCCGTGCGCAGGACGCAGCGCGGTCCGTGCGTGCCGCGGATGGGCAGACGGCGCACCGCGTAGGGTGGCGCGAGGTCGTTACGCGGGTCGTCCGCGTGCTCGCCGGCGTCGGTCGGACGAAGGGGATCGGTGGTGCGAGTGGCAGCGGTGGGGACTGCGGCGGCGGTGGGGTTGGCGGCGCGATCGCTGAAGGTCGTGCTGCGGATCGTGGCGATCGCTCCGCTGGCGGGGGTCTTGGCGGGAACCGGAGAGGAAGCGGTCTTCGGGAGGACCGGGGCAGAGGCAGTAGCGGGAGCGGGCGCCTCGGGGGCCCAGACTTCCACTGCGAATCCGAGCGCCACGGCGGCGCGGGCCATTTCTTCCGCGTACGTCGCGATGCCCCCGCGACGCGGCGAAAATTCGTGGGTCAGCAGCAGGAGCGGGGGGCGTGAAGAGGAGTCGACCATCGACCGCGCCAAGCGGCGCGTTGGCCGTGACCCTAGGGACCGCCTCCCCGCGCGCAAGCGTGCGGCGCGGTCGGCAGGCGATGCGGTCAGCACGCGATCGCCGAAGATCCGGCGGTCATCGCGACCGCTTCGGGCCGGGACAGCGACCGTAGGACTTTCTTCAGACGCGGGCTCGCGCGTAATCGACCGGGGGGCGCCATGGTCGTCACCATGAGGGTCGTCGCGCCCTCCGCGGGCAGGACGCGCGCGAGCATCGATCGCTGGTCGCACCCTTGTCTACGCGCGCTCGGTGGTGCGCTGCCCGAGGGCGATCGCTGGTCCGCCGCGAGGGCGCGACTGCTGGTTAGTAGGGCGGGTACCGGAGTTCGCCCGGACTCCCCGATTCGCGCGCGGCTCAGCGCGGCGCGGTCGCCGCCCGCTCCGCTTCCCGCAGCGTCGCGCGCGCGGCCTGCACCACCTTTTCCTCAATCCCTGGCGCCCACGCCGACGGTCGCCCGTACGGCAGCATGGACGAGTCGCCCTCGTAGCGGCCTTCGCGGAGCACGCGCTCGCTCGGGATGTAGGCCATGACGTCGTTGGAGTAGCCGAATACCCACAGATTGCGGCCTTCTTCCGCCCGGAAGCGCAGGGCGTAGTCGACGACCACTTCGCCCCCGAGGGCGAGCCAGGCGAGGTCGCCGAGGCGCCACGCCTGCACCGGGTAGGCGGTGTCGAGGATCGCATCACCCTTCGCCGCGAGGTCGCTGCTCACGGCGGCTGCCCACGCCACGCGCGCGGATTCGCCGCTCGCGCGCGCCGCCGCCAATTCCTCCGCCGTTGGAATCCGTGCGAAGCGCAACGGCAGATCCGAGAAGGCGGTGCCGAGCTGGCCCTCGATGCGCTGCAGCGGCCGCGCGAGCGCACGGTCCGCGGCGTCGGCGAGGTCGCGGCCGTACTGCTCCGCCAGCGCCACCTGACGCCGCGGCCCCGGATTGATGTCGCCGCCGCACCCGCTCGCGAAGAGCACCGTGGCGCCCGGATAACGCCGCTCGAGTTCGAGCTGCGCTGAGCCCGCGTAGTCACCGTGCCACTGGAAGTACGACAACGTCGTGTTGTGGCACGCGTACGACACGAGCAGCGCGGCTAGTTCGCCGGAGGCCGCGTGCACCGCGAGCACGGGCACGCGTGGGTCGACCGGGCCCCGGAGTTGTCCGGCCGCGCGCAACGCCGGTACTTCCTTCTCGGGATTTTCGCGGCGATTGAAACCGAAGTGGGCTTCGTCCTCGCCCCACGTCAGGGCGGCCGGTTGCAGCGTGTCCAGCGCCGCCCGGGCGGCGCGCGTGATCGTGGCGCGGAGCGTGGCCGCGTAGTCGTCGGAGCGGGCGAGACCTTCGGGTGGCAGCACCCGGAGACCGTTCAAGTAGCCGCGAAGGAACGGGGAGCAGTGCGTGTGAGAGACATTCACCATCACGGCGCTGCGCGGCAGACCGTGTGAGTCGCTCACGCCTTGAGCGACCGCGTCGGAGAATTCCCGTGGGATGCCGCAGAGATCGAGCGTGACGAGCACCGCGCGTTGACCGGACGGATCCGCGACCGCGAGCACCTTGGCCCACAGATCCTGTCCGGTGCCCTCGGCCGGCCGATCGCGCGACCCGTAGCCAGTCATCCAAACCCCGGCAGGCGGCGTGATCTTCGCCCGTGCTACGCCGGCCCGCCAGCCGCTGGTGGGTGCTGTGTTGGCGTACGCGGGGACGGCACACGCGATCAGAATCCAGAGTGCGCTGAGCCACACGTGCCCGACGCTGGTGGAGAGGAGGTTCCCTGTGGTAGGCGTTACCGAGGGGCTCGTTGGCTGCGGATTCATGGATGGGGGCGGGGGATTTCCTTCGACGAGAGAAGCCCGGCAGCGCTGGCGCCGCGAAGTCAACGCGCGGGCTGGTGCCCCCACCGTGACTCGAACACGGATCAGTCGTTTAGGAAACGACTGCTCTATCCACTTGAGCTATGGGGACGACGCGGTGACCGAATTCCGAGAGAACTCATCGCTGCTCCGGGGTCAACGCCCGAGCCATCAAGCCGTGCGTGCTGCGCCGGAGATCCGGACTCCTGCCGTGCTGCACCAGAAGCGCCTCAGGATCCGGATTCAGGTCCAAACTGTCGTCCACGGGGTCACTGCCGTCCAAGAACTGCCGTCCAAGGGGTCAGGCTTTGCTCTTTGCCGTCCGATCGTTTTTCGCTGGGCGGCGGGGCCACGACGGGAGCCCGACTGAGCTGAGTACGACAAAGAGCAAAGCCTGACCCCTTGGGTTCAGTTTTGGGTTCAGTTGACCCTTTGGGTGCAGTTCTGAGTGCCGAGTGCTTGCCCTCCGAGTGCGCTGAGCGCTGCTTTGTCGCGGTCCGCTGACTCGTCTCCATCGCGATGGCGGTCCCATCGCGCCCGCAGGTGTCAGTCCCGAGTCGAGACATGCCCCCTCACGGCTCGCCATTCCGGGCGGTGGAGGCCGCGCCAAAGGAACAATCCGCCGAGCGCCATGAACCAGAACTGCATCCCCGTCGTCGAGAGCACGATCGAGACTGGGGGCGCGATGCCGAAGAGTTCGATGACGGGTAGCGCGACAAGCACGCCCGCCGCGAGTCCAGTCACGCCCGCCCATCTCGGGAGCTGGCGATCGCGCAGGATGAGCAGGCTCGCCGAGATCGCCCAGATCGCCGCGAAGGCCGCAACCCCCAACGCCTCACCGATGGCGCCACCCCACGCATTGATGGCCGCCTGCATCGCTTCAATTGCGGTGCGCGCTTCCGGAGATAGGTCGGGCTTTGAATAGGCCTCGGCCAACGCCGCGCTGCCGGTGAGCCAGCGAATGATCCCGATGGCCCGGGCCAGCGTCGAAACCGCCGCCGCGCCAAGGGCGATCAGGCCAAGGGTTCCCATCGGACCAGGCCGGGCCGCCAGACGCACCGTCAAGACGCCGGTCACTAGGAAGAGCAGGGAGTAGCCAAGATACAGGCCGTAACCCAGCCGTACGGCACCGAGCTGCTCCCAAAGCAGGGGCAGCATCCGCGCGGGCGAATAATCGAGGCTGTCAGGCCACTGGATCGCCCCGCCGAGCACGGCCATCGGCGCAAAGATGATGATAGCCTGCAGCAGTAGGACGAACCCTGCGATGAGATAAAGGCAGCGCGAGGGCTTGAGGGGGTCGTGCGAGGGTGGGGTCGGGGACATCATCGATTCCTTTGTGCCGGGGGCGAGGATCACCCATGATCGTGCCGCGCCGGTCGCTCGCTAATGGGCGAGCGATGGGTTGGGCCGACGCGAGGGCCGGGCGAGGCATTCCCATTGAAGACCATGGACAGGTGAGGACGTAGGCTGTTTGGCCCTCGTCAGAACCGGGTTGAGAGGGCGATGTGTCCGAACGCCGCGCCACCCGCTGTCACTTCCAGTGACCGTTCGTAGTAATCAAACCGCTGATCCACGATCCAACCTCCCTCGATCTCGAGGGCCAGCGTCTCGTTTAGATCCCAGCGAACGCCGAGCCCGGCGCGGATTTCCTGGTAATCGACGTACGTGTCGCGAAGAGAGATTTTACCACTGGAGACCAGACGTCGGTCATCGACCGCAAAGCCGCCTCCTTGGAGGGAGGCCCCGCCGAAGACTTTCAGGCCTTCGCGAAGGGTGTACACCGCCTCAGTCCGCGGCGCACCGACCGACACCAGCCACTCGGGCGTTGGCTGCCAGCGGAGGCCTGCAACGGGCAGCAGCGAGTTATCCGAGAATCCGTCAAAGCGCAGGCCCACCGCGATCGAGAGCGTCGGGCTGATCCGACGGGTGCCGAGAAGCAGGCCGGGCACATTGAAACCGTCCGATCCGAGCGATGATCCGGCGGAGTAGAAGCCCGGCGAAACCGTCAGCGATACCATCCAGCCCGCGTCCAACGTCATCGTACCAGAGAGATCGAGCGCGGCCCCGCGGAGCTTCTCCGGGACTGGCAGTTTCGACGAGAGACTAGTCGATGGTTTCGTGACCGGGGCGTCGATGGAGTACTGCTCCCACGTGGCTCCCACGGATGCGAACACGCCAGGGCGAAGCACGCGCGTGGTCTTACCCGATACGCTCCACGCATCGACTGCGATTGTCCCTGCCGCCGATATGCCCAGCAGATCCGCATCGGACTCCGCCGAGTGAGAAAAGGTCACCTTCACCGAAGAAGCCGGTCCACTTCCTCCGGGCTGTGCCCAGGCCGGGGAGGCGCCAGCGGCGGCAAGGCACGCGCCGACGCAACCGCGAAGGGCTACGGAACGGAGCGAGGAGGTGAGGGCGAAAGGAGCCGCGCTCGAGACCACCTTTCCCGCAAGGACAGAGAAACGTTTGGATATGTGCGTCATATGTAGGCGAGCTCAGTCGTGCCGCGCCGCGCCGCTGGAGCGAGCCGGGAGGGGCGAACCGTCGATTGTTCCGCTCGAATGGAAAACGGAGCGAATGAACGGTATTCAGAGAGTACGCACCGCTCATCGTCCCAACCGGGGTCATGTCAGGACCTCTGACACCGTGCGATCTGCGCGGGAGAAGCGCCGGGAGGGGCTCGCCGTCCAAGGGGGCCTCGCGGTCCAAGCGCCGCCAAACCCCGCCCAAGGGGTCAGGCTTTGCTCTTTGCCGTCCGATCGTTTTCCGCTGGGCGGCGGGGTCACGACGGGAGTCCGACTGAGCTGAGTACGGCAAAGAGCAAAGCCTGACCCCTTGCGTGCGTGTCCGCCGGTAGCCCGAGGCGGGCAGGAGCGGCGGGAACCCTCCTGCTCCGCTGCTACGCTCGGTCTCCGTCCAATGGCGCTGGCGCCGCAATCGTGTGCGGCTTGCGGCCCTGACGAAACGCATATGGTGGGGGCATGCTCTTCTGCGGCACCCTTCCTGCTCTTCGCCTTGTCGGTCTCGCGACCCTTGTGCTGGCGCTCTTGGCTGCGGCGCCCTCGGCTGCCGGTGGCGCGACCCTGGACCGCCGCGGCGCTTGGGTTTACGCGGATGTCCCAGCGTGGGATATTTCGCACGAAGGACTCCCGTTCCGTCTGACGTGGGCGTGGGACAGCCCGCTGGATCCCTTGGCGCGCCTGCTTCGCTCGAGCGAGACCCGTTGGACCGCGGGGATCGGCTACGCCAAGGTCTACAATAGTTACGACGCCACGACGGGACGTTTCCGGAGTGCCGGCGGGCATGCTGCGCTGGCTAGCGCCGGCCGTGAATTTCGTTGGCGGCTGGCCCCGGAGACTCGCGTTGGCGCGCTGGCGCGGCTCCCCACCGTCTTGGTTGAGTTCGGCGTGCACGGCGCCTCCCGCCACTTCCCCGCCGACGGCACCCACTTCAACTTCAAGCTGCTCAGTGGGCTGGAATGGGAGGTGCCGTCGCGCCCGTGGACGGTCGGGCTAATCTGGCTACACTTTTCCAACGCCGACCTGCTCTCGCGGAATTCCGGATACGACGGCCTGGCCCTCCGCCTTTCGTGGTCGCGCTAGATCCCGGCCGCGGCGCCCGGGCTGGTTAGCCACCGCCCTCCAAACGGTGTGACGCGCTCCAAACTGGGCCAGGTCCGGACGTAGGACACCGTGCGATGGGGGCGGGAGAAGAGAAGGCGCCTCAAGGGGTCAGGCTTTGTACTTTGCCGTCCTCAGCCGAGTCGGGTTCCCGCGTCGCTCCGTCGCCCTCCAGAAAACGGCCGGACGGCAAAGAGCAAAGCCTGACCCCTTGCGTGCGTGCTTGCGTGCGTGTGACCTCCAGAAAAAGGCCGGACGGCAAAGAGCAAAGCCTGACCCCTTGCGTGCGTGTGAAGGTCTCGTCAGCGCGGGGCTGCTGGCCGGCGTGCCGCCGCGGTACGTGCCACGGTGCCCCGGCCCGTGCTTGCATCGCGCGGCGGGTTCACGACGTTAGCGGGATGGAATCCACTCCGAGCAAGGACCCTCTGCACGGCGTCACGCTCAAGCAACTCCTGACCGAGCTCGTCGCGGCGCACGGCTGGGCGGGGCTCGCCAATCGGGTGGACATCCGGTGCTTCCGCTTCGACCCCAGCATCAACTCAAGCCTCGTGTTCCTCCGGCGCACGCCTTGGGCGCGCAAGAAGGTGGAAGACCTCTACGTGGAGGGAAAGTCCCGGCGAGCCCTTCCGGATGCCCACTGATCCGGCTTGTCCGGTGATGATCGCCGACATCCGCCGCACAGGGCGCGCGGCAAAGCCTGACCCTCGAATCGGGGAGCGGTTGAGGAGCTTCGGCCCTCCCCCTGCGACCCTCTCTTATCTTAACCTATTTTACCCGATCCGCCGTCCAATGATCCGGGTCCACCTCGCCCGTGAAACCGTGGCCACGCCACCGTCGCTAACGAGGTAGGACGAAGCCACACGGCACCCCCATTTTCGTCGTGGGCGCGTCGGATTCACGCCGACCGCAGCCCGCGGGCTCGCGCTACTGCGCGCCACGATTCAGCGGGTGGGGAACGACGATGTGGGGCGGGAAGTCGGCGGCTTCAGAACCTTCGCGGGATTCGAGGCGTTTGTCGTAGATCGCACCTTTCGGGGCGTTGAGCGGAATCTGCATGCCGCCCTCCGCGGCGAGGCGGCGGTAAAGGCGCTGCTCGAGGTCGCGCGCGATCGCGCGGTGCTCGGGGCTTTGAATCAGGTTGCGGCGCTCCGCGGGATCTTCGCGGAGGTCGTACAATTCATCGATGTCCCAGAGGCCATAATAGGTGATGTACTTGTAGCGATCCGTCCGCAGCGCGAAGGTCGTCGGGGTCTGGGGATAGTTCCGCTCCCAGTAGTACACATACAGAAAATCCTCGCGCCAGGGGAGCGACTTGCCCTGCGCGAGGCTGAGGAAGCTGCGGCCATCCAGGCCGGGCCGCGGGGTCAGGCCGACGGCCTGCAGGATCGTGGGGGCGATGTCGATGTTGGCGACCACGGCATCCACCGTACGCCCACCGGGAAACAGCGCGGGGCACTGCATGAGCAAGGGTACGCGGATGGACTCTTCGTAGGCGACGCGCTTGTCGATCAGCCCGTGCTCGCCGAACATGAATCCGTTGTCGCCCATGTAGATCACCAGGGTGTCCTCCAGGCAGCCGAGTTCCTTGAGCTGCGCGAGGACCCGGCCGACGCTGTCGTCGACGGCAAGGAGCGTTTCGCAGTAGCTGCGGTAGTAGTCCGCGATGTCGAGGTCGCTGTGGTAGGGGAAGTCAGCGCCGTGCCAGCTGTTGCGTTGGTCGCGGACCCAGCGTGGCTTGGCGGCGAGCTCGTCGGGCGTCTCGTTGGCGTTGCCGGGCCGCGGCACCGGCGCGTTGGCGTAGCGTCCGCGGTGGCGCTCCGCCGGGGTGAAGTTGGCGTGCGCCGCCTTGTGCGACAGGTAGAGGAAGAACGGCTGCTCCTGCGGGCGCTGCGTCTTGAGCCAGTCGATCGCGTAGTCGGTGAGTTCGTCGGTGATGTAGCCGCGTTGCGGCACGCGTTGGCCGTTGACGTTCAGTCCTTTGGGTTCCGGCAGGTACGAGCCTTGGCCGCGGAAGCTCACCCAGTGATCGAAGCCGGGGCGCGGGGCGTCGGATTCACCGCCCATGTGCCACTTGCCAATGAACGCCGTGCGATAGCCGGCCTGCTGCAGGTCCTCCGGGAAGAAGCGGATGCCCGGCGCGATCGCGTTGTAGTTGTCGACCACCCGGTGACGATGCGAGGTCAGGCCGGTGAGGATGGAGGCGCGGCTGGGTGAGCAGAGCGCGGTCGTCACGCAGGCGTTGCGGAGGTGCACGCCTTGGGCGGCGATCGAGTCGAGGTGCGGAGTCTGGAGAAAGGGGTGCCCCATGAACCCCATCGCGTCGTAACGATGATCATCGGAGAGGATGAATACGACGGACCGTGGCACCCGCAGGCCCGGCGGAGCGCTGGCGGCGAGGGTCGCCGAGGGCAGGCTGAAGGCGGTGAGCAGGACGAGCAGGCTGAGGGCGGCAAGTCGCGCGCGGAGCGTCGACCAGCGGGACACCAACGGGGCGGGGCGCATGATGGAGAGCGAACCGTGCGGGGAGGCGCTGGAAAGAAAAAAGCAGCCGTGTCTTCTCGGAAGGACCGACGCCGCGCCGCGCAGTGCCGTGCAGTGCCGTGCAACGCAACGCGTCGCGGCGCTGAACTGAAGCGGATAAGCGACCGCGCTGGCTGGACATTCCGCGCCCGACGGTCGTCGCACCGAGCTCGGCGGGTGCGGGGTCCGAGTGCGGCCTTGGGCCGCGGCGCGGAGTGGGATTGCGTTTCCGTGGGTCGCCGCGTGAACTCAGCGCGTCGCCATCATGCCGGTTCACGTCCGCCACCTTTTCATTTCCCCCGGCCACAACTACTTTGGTCATCATGGCCGTCCGGCGGGGAGCCATGCGACCCTTTCGGTGGAGCGGGTTCGGTGTCGGGCCGGGCGCGGGATCGAGGGCGATCGTTTTTTCGATTACAAGGAAGACTACCGCGGGCAGATCACGTTCTTTGACTTCGCCGCTTGGAACGGACTCTGCGCGGCACTCGGCGTCTCGGGCGTGAGCCCGGGGGCGGTGCGGCGCAATGTGGTCGTCGAGGGCCTCGATCTGTCGGCGCTGATTGGCGCGCGGTTTTCCTTGGGGGGAGTCACGTTCGAAGGCACCGCGGAATCCACGCCCTGCTATTGGATGGATCAGGCCGTGGGCTCGGGAGCCGAGGCGTGGCTGAAGGGTCGGGGTGGCTTGCGGGCGCGTATCCTGACGGATGGCGAACTGGCGGTGGGCCCGGCGGCGTTCGCGGTGGAGGGCGGCCAGCTCACGCTGGACGCGGTCCGCCCGGTGCAGGCGGACCGCTGAGCCAGGCCGCGGCGTGCGGGGTGAGTCGGCGCTCAGCCCCGGCGGCGTTGCTCGAGGAAGGTCTCCAACTTCACGATGTCGGCCGAGAACAGCCGGATGCCCTCGGCGGTTTTCTCGGTCGCCATCGCGTCCTCGTTGAGCGCGAAGCGGAACGCTTTTTCGTCGTAGGAGCGGCGGGAGGGCGCGTCCTTCGCGGCGTGCTCGGGTGAAAGCTTGCGCGTGATCGGCTCGTCGCTGGCCGCGAGTTCGGCGAGCAGCGGCGGGGCGATGGTGAGCAGGTCGCAGCCGGCGAGTTCGAGGATTTCTCCCTTGTTGCGGAAGGAGGCGCCCATGACTTCGGTCGCGTAGCCGTACTGTTTGTAGTACGCGTAGATCGAGGCCACCGAGCGCACGCCCGGATCCTCCACCGGGGCGAAGTCGCGGCCGGCGTTGCGCTTGTGCCAATCGAGGATGCGGCCGACGAACGGCGAAATCAGCCGCACGCCCGCCTCGGCGCAGGCGACCGCCTGAGGCAGGGAGAAGAGCAGCGTAAGATTGCAGCGGATACCTTCGCGTTCGAGGACCTCGGCGGCGCGGATGCCTTCCCAAGTGGAGGCGATCTTGATCAGGACGCGCTCGCGCGGAATCCCGGCGGCCGCGTAGCGCGCGATGATTTCGCGGGCCTTGGCGACCGTGCCGTCGCGATCAAAGGACAGGCGGGCATCGACCTCCGTGGAGACGCGGCCCGGGACGATTTTGAGGATTTCCAGGCCGAAGAGCACGAGCAGCGAATCGATCACCTGGCCCACCGGCGTGGCGGGGCCGGCGTCGCGCAGGGCTTGATCGACGAGGTAGCCGTACTCGGGCATCGCGGCGGCCTTGAGGATGAGCGACGGGTTGGTCGTCGCGTCTTTAGGGGCAAACTGCCGCATGGACGCGAAGTCGCCGGTGTCGGCGACGACCTGGGTGAACTGCTTCAGTTGGTCGAGTTGGGAGGGCATGGAGAAGAAGGAAAAGAAGCGGCGCGGAAGCGGTGGGGACTGAGTGGGCCCGAGCACGAAGGCGTTAGGAGGAAGGGGGCGGCGAAAGGGTGTGCGGTGTGGGGGGGTATGGCGCGGGCATGCCCGAGGTGGCAGTGGGCGTGGCGATCGGAGGTGCCGGGGTGACGGCGGCGCTCGCCCGGGCGGCGGCGCCGGTGGCGCGGCGCAGTTCGCTGCGGGCCCACGCCACGGCGCCGGCCTCGTCGCGGAACATCCCATCGAGCTGCGCTTCGAAGGCGAGATCGAGCAGGGCCTTGAAGTGCGGGCCGGCGGTTTGGCCGAGTTCGAGGAGATGGCGGCCCTTCAGCAGCGGTTGCGGCGCCTTGGCGGCGAGGTCGAGCTGGCGCGACTTGGCGCGCATCTTCTCGATCAGGTTGATTGTCTCCGGCGACGACAGCGGTGGACGCCCCAGCGAGTCAGCCGTCATCACCAATGCGAGATCATCGATCGTCGCTGGCGCCAGACGGCGCGCGAGGCGTCGGACCTGCGTGTCGCTGTACTCGCTGCGGTGGCCGCTGTGGTGGACGAGGTGGTCAACGACGAGGGGACGGACGAACGTGACGAGATCGAGCGGTGCACCGATCCGGGTGAGGAACGTTTCCGTCAGCGGCCCCCCGGCGGCCTCGTGGCCCGGGCTGATCCAGCGTAGCACGTCGCGCTTCATCGCGCGGACCGTGGTGGACGGCTTGCCGAAGTCGTGGGCGAGGACGGCGAGCAGCAGGAACCGGCGGCGGGCCGCGTCGGAGTCCTGCCACGGCTTGAGCCGCGCGAGCGCGTCGCAGCACAGGCCCGTGTGTTCGAAGGCGTCGCCCTCGGGGTGCCATTCGGGTTCCTGGAGGCAGCCGCGGAGCGCGGCGATTTCCGGGAAGTGGCGCAGCCAGCCGGTTTGCTCGAGCACCACAAGGCCCCGGGAAGGACGGACGGACTGCGTGGCCCATTTGTCCCACTCGTGCCAGACCCGTTCCACGGGGAGCTCCGCGTAGGTGTCGACGATCGACCGGCAGAGCGCGGCGGTCTCCGGGGCGAGCGTCAGGTCGAAACGGGCGGCGAACTGCATGCCCCGCAGCACCCGGAGTGGATCCTCGATGAACGCCGGGCTGGCATGGCGCAGCACGCGGGCCTTGAGATCGGCGACGCCGTTGAGCGGATCGATCAGACTCTCGGTGAACGGATCCCACGCGATGGCGTTGACCGTGAAGTCGCGCCGGGCGGCGGCGTCGGCGTCGCTGAGCGACGGATCTGGAGCGACGGCGAAGCCGCGGTGGCCGGCGCCGGTCTTGGATTCGCGGCGCGGCAGGCTGAAGTCGTACTCCCGGCCGTCGCGCGTCCGCACCTTGATCACCCCGAAACTCCGCCCGACGACATCGGTGGCTCCGAGCGGGGCGAGGGCCTGATGGAGGCTGGGGAAGTCGGTGCCCCCGACCTCCACGTCGAAATCCTTGGACGTGGTCCCCATGAGCCAGTCTCGCACGCAGCCGCCTACCAAGCGCGGCCGGCCAATGGGCCGCAGCGCGAGGAGAGCTTCGTGGAGGGAATCGGGGAGCTGCATGGATGAACGACGCGTGGACCTTAGGCTGGCGAACGGCGGCCGGCGAACGCGACGAGAATCCAGCCCGCGATCAGCAGCACCCCGCCAACTGGAGTGATGGGCCCGAGCCAGCGAGGACCACCCAAGGCCAGCACATAGAGGGAACCTGAGAACAGCACGGTCCCGGCGAGCCAGCAGGTGCCGGCTCGCGCGAGCGCCCGACCCGGAGCGACGCCACTGAGCGTGGCCAAGGCGACCCCGAGCAACGCGACCGCGTGCACGAGATGGTAGAGTGAGGCGGTGTGCCACGTCTCCAAGGATCCCCGGGCCAGCAGGGTGGGCTTCAAGGCATGGGCGCCAAACGCGCCCAAGGCGACGGCGGTGAAACCGGCCGCGGCGGCAAAAAGAGCAAATTTTTTCATGGCAAAGAGGAAGTGTGGCCCGCGTTCTGCTTTTGGAACCTTTGTGGACACGTCTGGTCTCCGACCGGCCGCTCTCTGCTGGGACAGGCTTCATGCCGGTTTCGGGTGGAGAGAGGTCGTTCTGGACCCTCGGGTCTTCCTCAAACTGAAACCTACACCATGAAAAAAGCCACCCTCCTCCTTTGCCTGTTTGCTTCCGCGCTCGGACTGCGGGGCGCCGAAGCGGCGCCGTCGTATTCCGTGACGGTCGATTTTCCTTACGCGAGTAAGTATGTCTTCCGCGGCGTGCAGTACGCCAAGGAATCCTTGCAGCCTTCCGTCGAGCTCACCTCGGGGAACTTTTATGCGGGCGTCTGGACCAACCAGCCGATCACGGACAACCTCGATAACGAGATCGATTTCTACGCCGGTTACTCGCTGCCCCTGAGCGACGTCGTGAAGCTCGATTTCGGCGGGACCCTCTACTACTACCCCGAGGCGGACACCTCGGTGTACGACTCGAATACCTTTGAGGGCTACATTGGCCTGACGGGTAGCGTTTCGGGCTTCTCGCCTGGGCTTTACGCGTACTACGACACGACCCTGAAGGCCTTCACGCTGCAGGGCGCGGTCGGCTACAGCGTTCCCATGGAGTCAGCCGGCACCTCGCTCGACTTCTCGGCCACCTTGGGCAATGTCTCCCCGGATGTCGGTGACGACTACACCTATTGGGGTCTGGGCGTGAACCTGCCGTTCAAGCTCTCGGAGAAGGCAACCGCAGCGGTGGGTGTGCAGTATGCATCCAATAGCATGGATTCCGCCGATGACCACGTCTGGTTCACCGCCGGAGTGACCGTGGGTTTCTGAGTTAAAGCCACTCTTTAGCCTTAAGTTTTCATCCGCCCGGTTTTTCGCGGTCTTGGCCGTGGAGACCGGGCGGGTCTCTTTTCTGGCTGGGAAATGCAGTTGACACTCCCTCGGACAACCCTAGCTCTTGACCTCTTTTCGCATGAAAACGTTCCTCGCCAAAAACGAGACCCTGCCCCAACCCAAGTGGTATCTGATCGATGCCGAAGGTGCGGTGCTGGGCCGTCTCGCCGTGAAGGCCGCGAATCTGATTCGTGGTCGGACCAAGGCCTCCTATACCCCTTCCGTCGATACGGGCGACTACGTCGTGATCATCAACGCCAGCAAGGTGGCGCTGACGGGTCGCAAGGAAGAGCAGAACGAGTACATGTTCTTCTCGGGCTTCGTCGGTGGTGAGAGCTTCCGCTCCATGCCGCAGCAGCGCGAGCGCAACGCCCCCTTCATCGTGAAGCACGCCGTCAAGGGTATGCTCCCGAAGAACCGCATCGCGGCCAAGATGCTCACCAAGCTGCGCGTTTTCGCCGGCCCGGAGCACACGCACGCGGCCCAGAACCCGATCAAGATTTCCGTTTGATTCCGACCATGAGCGCGACCGCCACCAACGTTTTCACCGCCACCGGCCGCCGCAAGACCGCGACGGCGCGCGTGCGTATCGTCGAGGGTTCCGGCAAGCTCGTCGCCAATGGGCGCGAGTTCGAGGACTACTTCTCCCACGAGAACTTCGCCAAGCAGGCGTATGCCCCCCTCCTGACGGTTGATCTTCGCGAGAAGATCGACGTGACCGTCAATGTCGCGGGTGGCGGCGTCGCCGGCCAGGCTGGCGCGACCGCTCACGGCATCGCCCGCGCCCTCCAGAAGATGAATCCGGAGCTGCGCTCGCCGCTCAAGAAGGCCGGCCACATCACGCGCGATCCGCGTGAGAAGGAACGTAAGAAGCCCGGCCAGCCCGGCGCTCGCAAGCGCTTCCAGTTCTCGAAGCGCTAATCCGCTTCGCGATCCTCTTTCAAAAACGCCGACCTCCGGGTCGGCGTTTTTTTTGCGGCGTTTTTTTCAAGCACTTACACCAGAAATTTGGTGCGGGTGGACGCGTTTCTCCGAGGGAAACGAGGGTTCACCGGGTGGGTGTCAAGCCTCCAGATGTCGTAAATTTACGACATCTGGAGGCTGTTTTGGGCGGCGAAAATCGGGGAAAAGTTGGCGCGTTCAACCGCGTTCCCACTCATCCGACCCCTCCCCCGATTCATGAAACCGACGTTCCCGCACTTCGTACTCGTGCTCGCCGCCAGCGTCTCGCTGCGCAGCGCTCCTCCCGACTTCGCGCCCGGCGGGGAGGTCGCGGCCGCCGCCGTCGCTTCCGCCGCACGGGCGGCCGAGCAAAAGCGGCAGGACCAAGCCGCGATCTACGACGCGCTGCAGCGCGGCGAGGTGGGAGTGGCCCTCGGGAAGATCCGGTCCCGGCCGGTGGAGGCCGGTGGCGCCGCCGAGGCGGTCGTGGCCGAGGAGTTGGGCTCGGCGGCGCTCACCGCGCTGAACCGGAGCGATTCCGCGACCGCGTCCCTCGCCGCGAACGAGGCGCTCCGGCGGCTCGGGCCCAAGCAGATCACGGGGTGGTCGCGGCGCTCCGAGCGCACGTCCGGTCACCGGCTCCGTGCCTTGCTGCTGGAACGCGCCCTCGGGCGCCCCGAGGACGCCGCCGAGGCCTGGCAGGGGGTCCTCACGGAGTCTCCGGGCGACGCTCAGGCGACGCGCGCGTTGAAATTGATCGAGGAGCGGGCCCGGCTGCGCCGGATCCGCAGCGAGGAACTCGCCCGTGATCCGCTCACGCGCGCCTACCGGCCGAGCCCGTCCACCCAACCGTAAGCCCGGAGGATCCCACGATGCATCCCGCTTCCTTCCTGTCCCGCCTCCTCTGCCTCGGTCTGCTCAGCCTCGCCGGTCTCACGCTGCGGGGCCAGAGCCTCGACAGTCCGATCACCGTACCCGTCGGCATCACGGCGACCTACCTGCCGCAGTCCACCGCCGTGGCGAGCATCTACGCCTCCACCGGCGCCCCCACGTACCTGCACGCCGGCATCGCCGGCAGCGTTGCCTGGCAGTCGGCCAGCCGCGTCGATCTCGACCTCAAACCGGGCAAGGAATACTTGCTCACCACTGCCGTCGCCAATGTCGCCCAGGTGAAGTGGGCCTACATCGTGCCCCACGGCTACCAACTGCTGGTCGACGATGTCGATCGTCTCATCGTACACGAGGGCACCGCAGCCAACCGGATCTACCGGCTCCGGGTCGTGCCGAACGGCAGCGAGGCCCGGGGGCTCTTCGGCGAGGCCGGCTCGGTGCGACCGGTCCGGGTGCTCTGGCAGGTGAGCATGGGCTACCTGCGCAACGCGCAAGGCGCGGGCGCGATCGAACTGCGCGAGCCGACCGTCGCCGGCGCCTCCTCCGTCGCCAGTCTCTACTACGAATTCCCGAGCGCCGAGGTCGACGTGCGCTTCGCCGCCGGCGGCGTCCTCCGCCAGGTGCTCGCACCAGATGGGCTCGCCGACATCCAGAATCTCGGCAGTTCCTACGAAATCCGACTCTACCGGCCCGCACAGGTCGGCACGCTCAGCAACGGGGTCTACTTGCTCAGCGGTAGCCCGTTCATGACCTACCGCGTGGAGCGGCCGTCCACCGATGTCCTCCGCATCACCCGCACCCGCGGGGCTCGCAGCGAGGTCACTGAACTGTCCAAGACCACCACCACGACGTGGACCGTGACCGACTGGACCCAGTCCGGTTCCACGCCCCGGCGCCTGATCACCTACGCCTACCCCTCCGGCAACAGCATCGAGGAGGTCACCGTCTCAGACGGCGCGACCGTCGCGTCCCAGACACGGAAGAGCTACGCCGTCGTCGGCGGCACTCTGGAGGTGGCCAGCGTCGTCCTCGATCCCACCGGCGCCGCACTCACCACAACCTACACGTACTACGACACCCCGGCCTCGCCGGGCAGCCACCGCAAGCTCGCCTCCATCACCCAGCCGGACGGCAACTGGACCAAGCTCACCTACTACGAGGCCCCGTTTGAAACCCGCGGCCAGGTGCACCGGGTCTTCACGCCGTACCTCGACGCCCCGACCAGCGCGGGCGCCGCGACGACCGCCAACTGCCGGGTCGTCGAACATCTCTACGAGGCCGATTGGACCGGTGCCAACCGGCGTCCGTTCAGCATCGCCACCACCATCAATGGCATCGCCGCCGGCCAGACCGACATCGACTACGCCGACTCCACGGTGAACGGCCGGCCGCTCGTGACCGAGACGCGCACCCGCTACGAACGGTCCCCCGGCAGTTCCTCCGCCGCCGAAACCACGGTCACCCAGTACTACCGCGAGGACACCGTGGGCGACACGTTCCAGTACTGGCCCGGCCGCGTGCACAGCACCACGTTCCCCGATGGCACGCGCGAATCCCGCTCCTACCGGGAGGGCTGGTTCAATCTCTCCCTGCGCTCGTTCAGCCCGAATCCCGGCGACTTCCACATCGAGGAACTCGTCGTGCGGGGCAGCGCGAGCGCCTCCGCCGGATCCGCGTACGTCGTCAGCGGCTACACCATGAATCCGGTCTACGTCGTTCCGTCACAGTCGTCCATGGAGCAGGTGGTGCGCACCCGCCAGGGCGCCGTCATCTACCGCTCCAGCTGGGTGCACAATGGCTCGTCCTGGGTGAAGGCACAGGGCTCGCTGTCGGCGATCGAGGACCGCAAGCCGCTCTACCACTACCTCGACAATGGCCGCTACGTCGACGAGTTCACGTACACCGACGGCCGACTCACCTTGCACAAGGACGCCGATGGCATCCCGGTCAGCTACACGTACGACCAGCACGGTCGCGTCAGCTCCACCACCAAGGCCGGTCTCGCCGCCTCGGGTACCTTCCCGGCTCGCCCCGCGCTCACGACGTCCTTCACCTACGATGCCGACCACCGCATGCTCTCGCGGAGTCTCGGTTCGACCAGCCCCATCACCGAGACGTGGGCCTTCGACCGGGCGGGACGCCTCACGTCTCACAGCGACCCCGACGCCGGAACGCGCACGCTTTCCTATCCTTCGGCCCGGGAGGTGACGACCGTGCTTCCGGGCGACGTCGCCACCGGGGGCCAGCGCATCGTCGTCGAGGAAACCTACCGCGATGGTCGCCTGAAGCGGCGCTCCGGCTCCGCGACGGTCCCGGAATACCACCACTACGAAATCAATGCCGGCTCCGGCTTCGAGCTGCGCCAGCTCAAGCCCACCGCCACCTCCAGCGACCGCTGGAACAACACGTGGCTCGATTGGATCGGCCGCCCGAACCAGACGTTTTCCCCGACCTTCCTCCATCCGACCGATGCCGGGGCGATTGCGATCGTCGACACCTTCTACGACGCCTTCGGCCGCGTGCGGCGAACGCGGCATTGGTCGTCGGCGTCGGGCTGGGGCAACACGCGTCCGCTGACGCCGGACCGGCTCATCACCTACGGGACGATGAGCGAGGTCGTGTCGGAGGGGCTCGACGTCAACAGCGACGGGAGCCTCACCGCCGGGTCCAACGATCGCCTGACCAAACCGGAGCGCCGCTTTGAGGTGCAGTCCGGCCAGACCTGGCGGATCGAGCGCACGAAGGTGCTGCCGACCCTCAACAGCACGGCGGAACGGACCGCGTCCGAGGTCCGGACCCGGCTGACCGGACTGACCGCCACGGAGGTGTCGCAGTTGGTCCGCATCGACGCGGCCGGGCGCACCGAAACCGAGACCGTGACCGTGGACCGCACCAACCGGGTGCGGACGGCGACGGTTGCGACCGCCGGAGTCTCGACGACGGCGAGCACGGTGTGGCTGAACGGCCAGTTCCACCGGAGCGTGACGGCGTCCGGGGTGGCCACGACGCACACGTTGGACGCGTGGGAGCGGGTGACGAAGG
>JAIXWY010000012.1 GCA_027490995.1 Opitutaceae bacterium | reverse complement strand
CGCGCTGTTCGTCACCACCACCGTGTACGTACCCGCGTTGGCCGCGGACACCGACGCGAGCGTCAGCGTCGAGCTCGTCGCGCCGGAAATCGCGGCTCCATCCTTCCTCCACTGATAACTCAGCGGGGCCGTTCCCGTTGCCGTGACACTGAACGTCGCTGTTTGGCCCGCCGTCACCGTGCTGCTCGATGGCTGGCTCGAGATTGCGGCTGCCGTCACCGCTGCGTTTACCGTCAGCACCGCACCCGTGCTCGTCACCGAGCCCGCGCTGTTCGTCACCACCACCGTGTACGTACCCGCGTTGGCCGCGGACGCAGCGGCGATACTGTAGGTAGGGTCGGTAGCTCCAAAAATTACTGTACCGTTCAACGCCCATTGATAGCTCAGGTAGCCAGTACCGCTTGCGGTCACCGAGAAGCTTGTGCTTTGCCCCGCAGACACGGTCCGATTCGTCGGCTGCACTGAGATAGTGGGCGGAACGGATACAATACCAAGATCAACGCGGTTATTGAAGTTGCCCCAGTCAACGAGAAGAAACTCGGATCCGCTCCATTCGCTGAGCGCGAAAACCAAATTATAATTTCCGGCCGGCACCGATGCCATAGCTCCGCTCCGGACGGTGTTAGAAATGTAGTAACCATTTTGGAGAGTTCCAAGGACCGACTCCACGAGCTTGTATCCTATCAGAGGCCCCCCTCCCACGTAAGTCGTATCCGTAGCCCACAACGAGATCGCGAGCGTCCCACTGGTTCCTCCGGCAGGACGATAATTGGAAATGGTTTCAACGCCGAACGTGATGGTGTTCCCGACTTTCTCGTAGGAATACAATCCCCCAAGCAAGATTGCGTTCGAAGGCTGCGCTGAGCTCCCGATGCTCAGCAAGTAAGCAATCAGGTCGTCTGGATCTACCTTCGGACTCAGCAGGGGATTTTTTGTTAGGTACGCTTGCGCCACATAACGCCCACCGACGATGCGATAAAGAACCGGAGGCCTCGATGCAAACGAGTTGTAGGCGCTTGTATTTGAGAACGAACTGCCAAAACTAGAGAATGTGTTCCTGATACTATAGGATGAGAAACTGCTGCCGTAGGTACCGAATGTATTTGTAATCGACTCGTTGGAAAATCGGTTGGAGGACGCCTTGCCAAGAAAGGTACCGCCGTTGTCTTGAGCAAAAATTACAGAGTCTACGTACTGACTTAGCTGCGCACTAGCCCGCGAGCACCAAGTCCCCAAAACGAGGATGACAAGAGCGGGAACTAGGACACAACGAAGCGGGAGTACTGTGGTCATATTTATAACTATGTAGTGACCCGCGGATTTCGGGCCACCCTGCAAACGGTGCCGACAGCAGGTCCACAGGCAAGCTTAGAGAAGCCGTAGTTCCCCATCTCGGGGGCTGAAGGATATACTTTACCCAGCTAGATCTAGAGCGAAGCGACAAAATCGACTGATCAAGGCACTAGACGCGTCAGACACCGGGCGCTATGGCTTAAATTTTTCAAAAACGTCTGGGCCTACTTAGTGCCTGCGGGGGCCCAAATCCCCCCCCTCCCGGGGTGGTTTCCCACAGACCGAGCCGTTGTAGGGCGGGGTACCGCTCAAACAAGCCCACCCCCTCTCGGCGCTCAGGCCGAGAAGCATGATGAGCGGAAGCCAACAGACCGCCGCACAACAAAACTTATGTTTAGTATCCATTTTCCCGATCTTGAAATTCACTGAGTTCCGATTCCACGGTCATTAACCCGGCGATCACTCCCCCACCCTAGCGCTACAAGACCATGAGGCCCGCAGACCCATCGACCTTACGTCTTCAGGTCCGCGAGGCGGTCGAGTGCTTTTGCTAAGTCCACCCACTGGCCCGACGGGTGGGGATTTCTGCAGGCAGATATCTGCCCGTAACCAAAACGTGCCGCGTAGGCTCGTAGGCGCTCCACCGAGCGCTGCAGCGGACGCACCGATCCCCTGACCCAACGCGGCGGAATGTTCTGATTCATGTAGCGGTCCCGCTCCTCCATTCGCTTCTTCCATCCCGGTCCCACCTGCGCATCCATCCACGCGACAATCGCCTGAATTTCGTTCCGCCGGGAAATCACCGCGAGCAAAGCTTTCCGGGATCGGTATCTCCGCTTGTGACAACCTCGGGTCAACATCCCCTGAGTCGGGTGATCAACGCCCACGCGACGACGAGACGAATGGTTGCAGGCCCCAGCGGACCGCGACGCCATTCTACGGGTCGTCGGGTCGCTGGGGCTCATGGCTTCTGCGGAGCCTTTCTGAAAAGTTTCTGGTACGTTCACGATCTGTTTTCTGGAATCGCTGCTGCAGTCTGTCGTTTCTGGTCGCCACTCCCGCGGGGTCTCTTACCGCGGGGTGACAACAATGACAGGGTCCCCACAAACATTCTTATTACTAAGTAGCCTCTTATATTTAAGAGTTCTGGGAGAGCCGTCACTTCTGTCACCGCACGCTTACCCCACCGGGCGTTGCCACTTCGGGGAATTCACGCTCGGGGGTAAGCCCCGCGGGATCACGACCCTCTTCTGGAAGAGACTCGGCTCGATGTACTCAAACTTGAGCCCCCTCCATCCCCTGATCTCGTTGGTGCGGTACTCAGTCAGGCCTTTACTCTTCAGGTACTCCCGGAACCGTTTTGCCTGGACCGGGAACGCTCCCTGATCCTTGGCCCAGTCCTCGTAGTGGTCCCTGAGTACACGTCCGGCGGTCACATCGTGGGTAGACATCTCGGCCTCAACCATCAGAGCTTTCCACCATTCGCCGAGCAGGTCTTGCTTTTCACGGTACTCGTTGGTCAGCAGGAGCACGCTCTCTGGGGCCGCAAGGCCCACGCGCCCACCGCCGCGGGACTGCCAGTCCATGCAACCCTTGACGCACCACTGCAGGAGGGCCGCACGAGCTAACGGATCCGTAGCCAGTGCTTCCTTGAGCCTCGGGTCCCGTCGGTCCTCGGGCACAACGGCGAAGAAGATCTTCAGCACGCGGCGCCAGATTCCCGTATCGTCGCTGTCGGCCCGGGGCTCGAAGTTGGACACCAACCACAGTTTCCACGTCTGCGGAAACGCCACCAGCTGCGACTGGTAGAGCCCACGGGCGGACACTGGCTCCTTGCCCGTGAGCTCTTTGACCAACCCGGCGTCGAGCTTCGCGGACTGATCGCCCTCTGACGCGTACGCCAACCGAGAGCCGCGCAGGGCCATCAGGTCGGGCGTCGCGCCACCGGGAGAGCGTCCGTGCTTGCTCTGACACAACGACTCGAAGCGCAGCTTCACGGCGTACGGTCCCATCATTGCCGCGACCGCTTCGACCAGCGTTGTCTTGCCGCTTGCTCCGTCTCCTTGAAGGAGAAAGAGCGATTCGGGCGATGCGTCTCCTGTGAGGGCCGCCCCAAAGCAACGGGCAAGAAACGGGACGACTTCGGGCGACGACTGCGTCAAGTGGTCAAGATAACGGTCCAACATTGGGTGCGCCGCTCCTTCGATCCAACGAACCGGCGCGAGTTTCGTGATCAGGTCGTCCTTCGAGTGCGGCCGGAGTGTTCCAGCGCGCAAATCGAGGGTACCGTCTTCGATGTTCAGGAGTAACGGATCACGGTCGAGCTGTTCAGCCTCAACGCGCATCCGAGTGTCAGACTCCGCTAGGCTCAGTACCGCGTTAATGCGAGGAGCCATCTCCATCCTCTCGGCCTTCTTGATTGCGGTTTCATTCGCGCTATCGACGGCTTCCTGAAGCCACGATCGAGCCGCCTGTTTGGCCAACTCAACCGCCGCCCATTCAGCATTCTCAGCCCACCTTCGTCCATCCCATCGGAGCCAGCCAACGCCCTGACAGAAGCGCAGCGTAGGCAAGGCCGAATCCACAAATCGAAGCGACGCGTCGACGTCTGTCGCGAGGTTCTGATTAACCAGTACTTCCGGCGCGGGCAGTAGGTTCGTCTCAGTTGTCATGGCCAGCGAAGAAGACTACCTCTTGAGTTACACCAGTGTCCCGTCGTGCGTTCGGCGTACGGGCGAGTTGGCAGGGCGTGAACATTGCACGGTCTGCCCCAAGCGACGCGGCGAACCTACGGAACCGTTCAAGCTCCCCGCGGGCGAACAGGCGTACATCGTACCATCCGTGCAGCGACTTGCCGCCTGAGAAAACCACGAGACGCAAGCGGGCAAACTTGGCGAGGTGCATGAGCAACTTCGCCTGTTCGTCCAAGGTTCCCGTGTCGAACTCGATGACCTGATACATCACGGGCCCCGTGTTGGCGTTGCACCGCTTCGAAAGCCGTCCTTCGTCGGTGAGGCCGGTCCGAGCGGACATCGCGTTCGGGACGATGAACTGGTACTCCTCCTCCCGGCCACGGAAGTACTCGCGCGGCTCCGTTTCCGCATGGCTCAGGTCCTTCGCCATGCAGATGAGGTCGTCAGGTCCGAAGAGGCCATCGATGATCGAAGCCGAGCCGAGGCGCTGCGGAAACGGAACGGAAGCGCTACGCAGGCAATCCATCGCCCCGGGGGTATCTCCGACGATTCTAGCAACTGCGTGGCCTTGTCGTTCTGGCCATCGCTTCCAGACTCGTCCAGCCCCACCGCCGGATCGCTCAACGGCCCTTTCGATCTCGCGCTCGGTGATAGGCCGACGGTACGTGGAGAACCAGTTTTCGAGCACTGCGCGCCGCTCCCACTCCTCAAATCCAGCACGGCGCAGGCGCCCAGCCATGCTGAAAAGTTCAGTCTGGCTCTGATTTGGTCGAGGCGCGTGCAGGAGACGCTGGTACACGTCCCGGCGCAGCTTCTTCGCCAGCCGATCACGAAGTTCCACGGGCAACTGAGACAAGGTGTTACTTGGCGAGGTCATGAGCTGAGTTGTTGGTGATTACGCGTTGCGAACTCTCGTAGGCCTGAACGGCCTCGAGACCGATGCGAAGCCGTCTGCCGAAGCGGACGGCGGGGAGTCGTCCAGCGCGTATGAGGCGCCGGATAGACTCCGGATGAAGGTGCCACAGCCCACTGAGGGCTGTAACATCAACGTATTCGGTTAGGTGTATCATTTTTTTTGTGATCCGAATACAGCGGGACGCTGCTGGATCTTACTAGTATACGACAGGGCAACTGCGGCGTAGGTGAGCGGGAGTAAACGGAGCTCAACCTTGACCCCATCAAATCGCTAAACATTTACTAGCGCGCTTTTTGCGTAGCTTTGAATAAAGCGGTTAAAGGTCTTTGGAGTCACCACGGGCACGTTCAGCCCTGGACCTCCGTTGTTCCGCGGACACTCGCAGTCACGCCAACCCGCCGTCCGGAAGACCATCCCGCTCGCGGGCGCGCTGTTCGTCGGAGGCCCACTGCGCGAAGATCTGGTCGAAGTGGAGCTCGCGCTGTCGGTACACCGATGAGGTGATGCGGGTGAAGTGCCGCAGATCCTTGGGCTCACTGTGCTCGGCGTTCATGTTGTTGTAGCCGAGCGTGAGTCCTCCACTCCAGTCCAGCTCACGGAGCCGACCCTCATCGAACCGCCGGATCAGCTCCGCCAGTGTGAGAGGCTCCGAAGACGCGGCGATTGGAAGCGTAAAGACACCGCGGTACTCGTCTTCGATCCGATACGCGATGCCCCCGGGTACAGGCCGGGAGCGTAGCGAGATTACGTCTCTGGCCGTTGATCGGAGACAGCCGCGGGCGATCTCGACCTCACCGGGCAGGTACGGCGGAAGGGAATCCCTGCCCAAGAAGCTCGGTTGGACTCGGCCACGACTCCGTGAAAAACCGGGCCCACTTCGTTCCCCACCAGAGCTGGGCCGAGCAGATCAAGCTTACCCGCGTCCAAGTAGCCCGTGGTCGACGAGACGCGATCCCCTCCGAACTACACCTATACTTTCAACGAGGCTTTAAATGTGAATCACGTCCGCGGTCCGGTCTGCGAGCTGCAAGGCTTTTGATCATCCTGTAGGCAGGCTACCCCGTCGGCTGGCGAGACACTCTCACTCATCATCAGCCGTCGTCCGGCCAACGAACGATGAACAGCCGCTCACGGGACGAGCCGTACATCGTACCGTATCCGTGGAACGTCAGACGCTGCGGCTTTTCCCAAGTTTTTGCGATCGGAAGCGGTTTACCGTAGACCTGACGGCACCACCGACACATCGTAAGGCCGCTCACGATGGCTCGCTCAAAATCCGCCAAGTCAGACCCCACCAAGCCGACCTCAGCAGCGAACTTGGGCTTCGAGGCCAAGCTCTGGCTCGCGGCCGACAAGCTCCGCAACAACATGGACGCGGCGGAGTACAAGCACGTCGTCCTCGGGCTGATGTTTCTGAAGTACATCTCCGACTCGTTCGAGGAGATGCACGCCAAACTGATCGCCGGGAAAGGTGCCTACGCCGGCTCTGATCCCGAGGACGCCGACGAGTACCGCGCAGAGAACGTATTTTGGGTACCGCAGGCCGCGCGATGGGCCCGCCTTCAGGCCAACGCCAAGCAGCCCACGATCGGAAAGCTGGTCGACGACGCGATGGTCGCCCTCGAGCGGAACAACGTCCGGCTGAAGGGCGTACTGCCGAAGGACTACGCGCGTCCGGCTCTCGACCAGCAGCGGCTTGGTGAGCTGATCGACCTGATCAGCACGATCGGCCTCGGGGATGCGGAAAACCGCTCCAAGGACATCCTCGGCCGCGTCTACGAGTACTTCCTGACGCAGTTCGCCAGCGCCGAAGGCAAGAACGGCGGTCAGTTCTACACGCCGCAGTGCGTAGTCCGCACCCTCGTCGAGATGCTCGCGCCGTACAAAGGTCGTATCTACGACCCCGCCTGCGGATCGGGCGGCATGTTCGTCCAGTCCGAGAAGTTCGTTGAGTCGCACGGTGGAAAGCTTGGCGACATTTCGGTGTATGGACAGGAGAGCAACGCGACCACACGACGTCTGGCCGTGATGAACCTCGCGATTCGGGGCATCGAGGCGGACTTTGGACCCGAGCACGCCGACACGTTCCGCCACGTGCTCCACAAGGACCTTAAGGCCGACTTTGTTATAGCCAATCCCCCTTTCAACGACTCGGACTGGCACCGGGTCGAGGAGGACGTGCGCTGGAAGTACGGCACGCCTCCGAAGGGGAACGCCAACTTCGCGTGGGTGCAGCACTTCATCCACCACCTCGCGCCGAATGGAATGGCCGGGTTTGTTCTCGCCAATGGCAGCATGTCGTCCAACCAGAGCGGCGAGGGTGAGATTCGGAAGGCGATCATCGATGCCGACCTCGTCGACTGCATGGTCGCCCTGCCCGGTCAGCTTTTCTACTCCACCCAGATCCCCGTCTGCCTGTGGTTCCTCACGCGCAACAAGAACGACGGCAAACGTCGTGACCGCCGCAAGCAAACTCTCTTCATCGACGCCCGCAAACTCGGCACCCTGATCGACCGGGTGCACCGGGAGCTAACGGATACAGACATCCAGAAGATCGTTGGCGCTTACCACGCTTGGCGTGGCGAGAAGGGTGCGGCGAAGTACGAGGACGTCGCTGGCTTCTGCAAATCAGCCACGACCGCCGAAATCGCCGGGCACGGCCACGTGCTCACCCCCGGCCGCTACGTCGGAGCCGAGGAAGTCGAAGACGATGGCGATCCGTTTGAGCAGAAGATGCCGCGCCTCGTCGCTGAGCTCCACGCGCAGTTCGCCGAGTCCGCAAAACTGGAGCAGACCATCAAAGCAAACCTGAGGGGGCTGGGATATGGCGGGTGAGGACAATAAGCTTGTTCTTGGCGACCTCGTTTCTCTCACCCGAGGAACGACCTACCAAAGCGCGTTGCTCGGACAAGCGGGTCCAGTCCTGCTCGGACTCGCTTCGATCAAACGAAACGGTGGGTTTCGTGATGATAACCTGAAAACGTATGGAGGTGAGTGTCCGGCCAAGCTGACTCTGCGTCCTGGCGACATCTATGTTTCGCTGAAAGACGTGACACAAGCAGCTGAGCTGCTCGGGGCAATTGCCCGGGTGCCACCCCACATTCCAGCGGGACGAGTAACACAAGACACAGTTAAACTGACATTCACTCGTGACGACATTTCTTCGCGTTACGTCTATTGGCTTCTTCGGACTCCTGCATATCGAGAGTATTGTCGCGCCCGCGCCATCGGAACGACCAATTTGGCACTGCCACGCGAGGACTTTCTGGCGTTCCCGATTCCGCGACCGAAGCAACGCGAGATGTCCTTGGTGGATATTCTCGACGCGCTGGACGACAAGATCGAGTTGAACCGGCGGATGAACGCGACGCTGGAGGCAATGGCCCGGGCGCTGTTCCAGAGCTGGTTCGTGGATTTCGACCCCGTCCGCGCCAAGCTAGATGGTCGAAAGCCAGCAGGTATGGATGCGGCGACCGCGGCGCTTTTCCCCGAGCACCTCGAGCACGGCGAAGATAGACTGCTTCCTGTCGGCTGGCGTCAGGCCGCGATCGACGAACTCTGTGAGATTAATGCGTGGACGCTCGGCAAAAGTGACGATCTGGAGACGCTGGAATACGTCGAGATTTCGGAAGTGAACCGCGGCAGCATAGCGAATATCGCCACTTACACACGCGGCGACGAACCCAGTAGAGCCCGTCGCCGCCTGCGCCACGGTGACACCGTTCTCTCCACTGTCCGGCCCGACCGCGGCTCCTACTTTCTGGCGCTGAATCCTCCCGAGAATCGCGTCGCGTCTACCGGCTTCGCTGTGCTCACGCCTACTAGGGCTCCGTGGTCATTCATCCACGCCGCGCTCACGTTGCCCGAAGTTTTCGATCATCTCGGCAAAATGGCCGACGGCGGTGCGTATCCTGCGGTGCGTCCAGAAGTCATCGGAGCGATGAAAGTAGCAATGCCGAACGCGCCGAAGATCCTCGAGTCGTTCCACTGTGTCTGCGCGCCCCTCTTTGAACAGGCCGAAGCCAACCGCACCCAATCCCGCACCCTCGCCACCCTGCGCGACACGCTGCTGCCGAAGCTGCTGAGCGGGGAGTTGCGGGTTAGCTAGGTGGGCAGAGTGTCACCCTTAACCGCAGTGAAAAAACCATACTCGATCCGTATCTTTCTCCCGGGTGGCGATCCAGACGGGCTCCGTACAATTGAGAAGTCGAACTGGAGCGGAGTGGGCATCGTGATCCCCCGGGCGTTGATCGCGGAGGCGAAGCAGCGCCGGGAACTGGCCCGCACGGGGGTCTACGTTTTGTTCGGCCCCGCCGAGGAGTCTGGGCTGCCACGTGTCTACGTGGGGGAGGGCGACCCGATTCGGCCCCGTCTCGAACAGCACTCGGCCAAGAAGGATTTCTGGACAACCTGCATCGCATTCAGCTCGAAGGACGACAATCTCAACAAGGCGCACGTCCAGTACATCGAATCGAAGCTCGTGGAGTTGGCCGATGAGGCGAAGCGTTGTGTGCTTGATAATGGAAACGAGCCCAACCTCCCATCGCTGTCCGAGGCGGATGCCGCGGATGCCGAGGGCTTCATTGAGGAGATGCTGCTGTGCTTTCCCCTGCTGGGGCTGAGCGTTTTTGCCACGCCGACGGTCAAGAACTCGAACGTGCCGATCCTGCATGCATCCGCGAAGGGAGTGCAGGCTCGGGGTTCGGAGACAGTTGAGGGTTTTGTTGTCTACTCCGGTAGCGGAGCCCGTGGGGAGGAGACGGACTCATGCCCCCAGTACCTGCGGCAACTTAGGGCCGCTCTGCTTTCAAATAAGGTGCTCATCCCAGCAGGGATGAATTTCACGTTCACGCAGGACTACGTTTTTAATTCGCCGTCCACCGCAGCCGGCGTCGTCAGAGGCGGGGCCGCTAATGGCAGGACCGGATGGGCCGACGCAGCGGGACGGACCCTTAAAGAACTGCAGGACTCGCGACCCTGACCAATGCCCTTCAACGAGTCCACAAGCGAGTTGGCGTCATTGGAGTGGTTGAAGGACCTCGGCTACTCCGTCGCCTTCGGCCCCGACCTTGCGCCCGGTGAGCCCGGGGCCGAGCGGGACTCATTCTCCGACGTCGTCCTGATCGGCAGGCTCCGTCGCACCGTTGCGGCCCTGAATCCCGGAATCCCGGAGGCCGCGGCCGACGAGGGCATCCGACGCCTGCTCCGCCGGGATTCGCCCTCACTGGTGGCCGTTAACCGCCAGTTCCACCGCTATCTGATCGACGGGGTGCCGGTACAGTACCGCCGCCCGGACGGTTCGACGGCCAACGACCTCCTGCGCCTCGTCGATTTCGCGAACCCGGACACCAACGACTGGCTCGCGGTGAATCAGTTCACCGTCATCGAAGCCGGGATCAACCGGCGCCCCGACGTCGTCGTTTTCCTCAACGGTCTCCCCGTCGGCATGATCGAGCTCAAGAACGCCGCGGACGAGGACGCCACACTCAACTCCGCCTTCCAGCAGCTCCAGACGTACAAGAAGGAGATCGGGTCGATCTTCCACTTCAACGAGGTGCTGATCGCCTCCGACGGCATTCAGGCCCGGATTGGCTCCCTGACCGCCAACCGGGAGTGGTTTAAGGTCTGGCGCACGATCGATGGCGAGAAGGACGCACCCAAGACCGCCGTGGAGCTTGAGGTCATGCTGCAGGGTGTCTTCGCAAAGCACCGCTTCCTCGATTTGATCCAATACTTCGTCGCCTTCGAGGACGACGACGAGTCGGACCGGGTCCACAAGATCATCGCCGGCTACCACCAATTCCACGCCGTGAATGCGGCGGTGGACGAAACCGTTCGGGCGAGCGGCGGCACTCCAACATCCGGTTATCAGCCCCCCCGAGTCCCAGTCCGCCCAAATGACGGAAAGCTGGGGGATCGCCGTGTCGGTGTTGTCTGGCACACGCAGGGCTCGGGTAAGAGCTTCTCGATGCTCTTCTATGCCGCCCGGCTCGTCCGGCACCCGGCGATGAAGAACCCGACGTTGGTGGTGCTCACCGACCGGAACGACCTCGACGACCAACTGTTCGGTCAGTTTCAACGATGCCACGAGGCGCTGCGGCAGACCCCCGTGCAGGCCGAGTCGGTGGCCCACGTCCGCGACCTGCTCAAGGTAGCCAGCGGCGGAGTGGTCTTCACGACCCTGCAGAAGTTCATGCCGAAGGAACGCGGCGAGAAGATGCCGCTGCTTTCGGATCGCCAGAACATCGTCGTGGTCGCAGACGAAGCACACCGCAGCCAGTACGACCTGATTGACGGGCTGGCGCGCAACCTTCGAGACGCCCTCCCGAACGCATCATTCATCGGGTTCACAGGTACTCCGGTGGAAAAGTCGGACGCAAATACCCGGGCCGTCTTCGGAGATTACATCAGCGTCTACGACATCCAACAGGCGGTGGCGGATGGTGCGACGGTGCCGATCTACTACGAGAGCCGGATCGCCAAGCTGGCCCTCGTTCAAACAGAGCTCCCGAAGCTGGACAGTGAGTTCGAGGAGATTACCGAGGGCGAAGAGGAGGACCGGAAGGCCAAGCTCAAGACCAAGTGGGCGGCGCTGGAGGCTCTCGTTGGCGATCCTGAGCGAGTCAAGTTGGTCGCGAAGGACCTTGTCGACCACTTCGAAAAGCGCAGCGAGGCGATGCCCGGCAAGGCGATGGCCGTCTGCATGAGCCGCCGAATTTGCATAGACCTGCACGACGCGATCATTCGTCTCCGTCCAGATTGGGCGAGCGTCGACAAGGACGACCGGGAAGCTGAGGGAAAGAAGTCCTGCGTCGTGAAGATAGTGATGACGGGATCGGCAGCAGATGGACCGGACTGGCAGCCTCACATTCGCACCAAGCAGGCTCGAAAGGATCTGGCGAAGCGGTTCAAAGACACCAAGGACTCCTTCAAAATCGTGATCGTCCGAGACATGTGGCTAACAGGCTTCGACGCCCCGTGTATGCACACGATGTACGTCGACAAGCCCATGCAAGGCCATGGTCTAATGCAGGCAATCGCTCGCGTGAACCGAGTATTCCGAGACAAGCCCGGCGGGCTGGTCGTCGACTACCTCGGGCTGGCGGACCAGCTGAAGCAGGCACTGGCCACCTACACGGAAAGCGGAGGAAAAGGTACTCCCAGCGTCGACACCGCGGATGCGATCGCGGTACTGCAAGAAAAGCACGAGATCATCTGCTCAATGCTGCACGGTCTTGACTGGTCCGCGTGGGCGACCGGCAGCCCGACCGCAAGGCTGCAGCTGCTTCCAGAGACACAAGAGCACATCCTGTCGCAGGAGAAAGGTCGGGAGAGGTTCGTCGCCGCCGTTACCGACATATCACGTGCCTTTGCCCTCTGTGCCGCGAGCAATGAGGCGCAGGCTCTACGGGACGATATCGCCTTCTTTCAGGCGGTCAGGGCACAACTGGCAAAACGATCCGCCTCAGAGATGAGGTCTCCCGAGGACATGGAGTCGGCGATCAGGCAGCTGGTGTCACGCGCAATTACCACTGAGGGAGAGATCATCGACGTTTTCTCCGCCGCCGGCATCAAGAAGCCAGACATCTCGATTCTCTCCGACCAGTTCCTCGCCGAAGTCAGAGGTCTGAAACACAAGAACGTCGCCGCCGAGCTGCTCGCGAAACTTCTCCACGACGAAGTGAAGAAGGGAGCAAAAAAGAACGTCGTAGTGAGTAAGACCTTCGCCGAGCTGCTCCAGCGAACCCTCAACGCGTATCACAACCGGGCCATCGCTACGCAAGAGGTGATCGAAGAGCTGATCCGCATGGCAAAGGATTACCAGAAGGCGAGCAATGCAGGGGCAGAGCTCGGGCTGGACGACAACGAGGCCGCCTTTTACTCAGCGCTAGCAACCAACGAGAGCGCAGTGCGGGCGATGGGGAACGACGAATTGAAGGTCATCGCCGCGGAGCTCGTGAGCCAAGTACGACAAAGCGTGACGATCGACTGGACCCTGCGCGAAAGCGCTCGAGCGAAGGTAAAGGTGATGGTTAAGCGGATCCTGAGGAAGCACGGCTACCCCCCGGACCTGCAAGAAGAAGCGACCAAGACCGTGCTGCTTCAGGCCGAGACGCTCTGTGCCGAGTGGGCTGCCTGATATCGGCGAATGGAGCGAAACTGCGCCCCGGATCGCGAGTACCCTCTGTACTGACGCCCACGATTTGTGTCAGGCCCTGCGTGGAGCCCCGCCTCATTAATCCGGCAGCTCGTACGCCTCGAGGAGAACCTCCCCGAGATCCGTGGACTTTCCAAAAACGTGCACCGTGTAAGAGCCGGGCGGCAGCGTCAGGGCAAGAGCCGCGGCCTACTTTCAGAAATCGCGCGCCCACCTTTGTGCCGTTGCCATCTCGGAGAAGCGAACACGGGGGGACAGTCACTTTGTTATTATGGAACCTCGTATATTTCGATCAGTACCGTACCGGTTCCGCCTCCGGCGCCGCTGACGACGGCGGTGTAGTTGCCCGGTGAAAGGGTCACCAGCATGGCGGAGTCCCGGGAGCCGCTTAACAGGGGAAATGCGCCAACGCTGGTCGATGCGCGGGTCAGGTCGGTCACGTTGGGAGCCGAGACCCAGTTGTCATTCTGGAAGAGCGACACTCCCGTCGGCGATGTAAGATTCAATACTGGGTCTGAAACCGCGTCGCTCACGCCAAACTCTTTGAGTCCCGGCCCAACAGCACGGATTAGAAACTGGCGGGGCAGTTCCCCCTCTAGGGCAATTCCGGCGATTGCAACTGACGATCCAGTTCCGACCCAGCAGCGGCTGGATAAGTTAATGAGTCGAGAGGGGCTGTCATCCGCGCGATAGAGCTCGACTAGTCCGATGCCGCTGCTTCCGGACTTGCTGAGAAGTTGCACGGTGTATCCGCCCGGCGCCAGCGAGGCCGTCCAGGCCGCTTCAGAACTCTTGAGTAGGAATGCCCCAACACCGGGGACAGAGCCACCAGGCGTGGCTGATCCGAAATCGTCATTTTCGCCAATCGCCCGCTGCGAAGAGTCGACGATCGAGAGCATCGGATCGCTGATCGCTCCTGCTAGGCCAAAAGCGGACAAAGAAGGTCCCACGCCCCGAGCCAGGACACGGAGCCCCGAGCCGTCCCGGATCACGAATCCCGCGATAAGCGTGCGAGGCGCCGCACCACGGTCCAACTCGGCGCGGGTTGACAGGTTTACGAGGCGAGCGGCGCTGTCGACCGTGAGACGAACCGTTCTGCTGGTGGTCTTGCCGACCGAGTTCGAAATAACGACGGTGTACTCGCCTTGGTTGGCACTGCTCGCTTGTGCTATCGACAGCGTGCTTCCCGAACCAGCCGGCGTCGTTCCTCGAAACCACTGGTATGTCATCGGTAGCGTTCCTGCCGCGGCGACCGAAAGGGTTGCACTCTTACCACTAAAGGTGGTGGCAGCGGAGGGCTCCGAGATGATGATGGGGGCACTATCAGCGACGACGATGCGGATAGGAATGCTCGTAACCGTGCCCAGTCTATTGGATGCAGCGAGCCTAACCGTAAATGTGCCGGGATAGAACGGCAGCATTCGGAATGTGGGGAGGGTCGGATCTGACGTGGTGGGAAGCACTTCAGACCCTGCACTGGCGGTGACGGTCCATTCGTACGAAAGGGGAGCAGTGCCCGCGACAAGACCCGTCAGCGTAATCTCCCTTCCGGGCGGCACCGCAACGACCTCAGGTTCAACAGAGACAATGGTCGGCGGCGTCGCGACGAAGGCATTCCTCGCGAACAGTCTGACCAAGTTGGGAAGGGCAATTTCGTCGAACGCGGTGAATTGGCCGGTTACGAGCACGCCCCCGTCATTCAACGGAAAGAGTCCAGTGACTTCTCCGTTTGCTCCTTTTCGCGAATCGAAGGAGGTGTCCTGGAGTCCGGACAATCCCTGCCTAAGGATAGTAGTCCTTCCGGGTCCTGGAGTGGAGAGCAACCCTTGTCCTTTAACGAACGTGACAAGATAAAGAGCATCAGCTCGGCTGGGGAAAAGCGCGGTTTCTTTAGTCCAACTAAAACCGATCATTCGGTACCAGCCCGAATCGGTCGTGCATAGATACAGCGGTGATGAATTAACGAAGAGCTGCTGATGGCTAGAAGAAGAGCTCGTGCCCCAATCTGTTGTGGTCGTCAAAAAAACTCGTCCATCGGGGGTTGAAGCTAGCGAAACCCCGTATCTGGGTTCCTGACCCGGAACAAACGCGAGGTCGGTCAACGCAGCCCCGGCAGCGCTTAATCTCTGGATCAGAGTGCCGGTCACGCCATTCCTCACGACTCCCCCTAGGGCGACCGCGACCGAGCCATCGGCAAAAACTCCGAAAGAATTTACCGATAGACCACCGGTCGCGCTCTCGAATGCGGTGTCTAAAGATCCGTCAGAGTTTAGCCGCACCAAACGAGTATCAACGAGAGCAATGACGTTCGTACCGCGTTGTAGGGCAACTAGGCGAGGCTGAGTGGCGGCAATCGTCGCCGCTGGTACAAACGCCAGATCGACACTTCCGCTCGAATCTAATCGAACCATTTTCGGTCGACTGATGCCGTTGACCGTAAGGAACGAACCTACAACAACGATCTTACCGTCCGCTTGCTGCAGTAGTTGAGAGACTGTAGCGTCGGGATTAAATCCGGAGCCCGACGGGAAGGAGTTATCGAGTGATCCGTCGCGATTCAAACGAGCTAGGGCGAATCGATAAATCCCTTGGGGCACGAAAAACCCCGACCCGCCAATGACGATCTTCCCGTCCGATTGCTCTACCGCTGCGGCAACGCCGTTGGGCATTGAAATTCCTGGAGCGAAACTCGTGTCGACAATCGAACTGGAGGCGACGCTCGTCACTAAGCCGAGACTGGTCGAAGAACTGGTGGCGCTACCGTAGGGATTCGTTACACGCAGTGAGTAGTTTCCAGCCTGGGCAGCTTGCACGCCTGACAAGAAGAGACGCTCCGACGTCGCCCCCGCGATGGGCACGCCATTAAAAAACCATTGGTAGCTCAACGGCGGGGAGCCCGACACAACGGGTTGAAGCAGGACATTGCTTCCGAATGCCTCCGTCAGAACGGGCGGGGTCAGGCTAACCGCGGGACTCGCGACTGCGGGCAAAGATCTCAGAATGGCTCCACCAAAACCAACGGCGACGGCGCATGTTTCACTTGCAGCTACGGACGTGAGCAGCGCACCGGTTCCGGAGTTGCGAGGCCTCCATGGCGACCCCAGGTTGTCGGTCGTCAGAATGGTTCCGTCAGTTCCACATGCGATGAACTGATTGTTGAAGAAAGCGACCCCGCGTAGATAGGCCGTGGTAGATGAGTCTAGCCGATCCCAAGTGACTCCATCCGTGGACTTCACGGCAAAGCCGGACTCTCCGACGGCAACGAAGTTTCGTTTGGCGTAGATCACCGCTTCGACGAAGAAACTTCCCGGAAGCACTCGTTCGGCATAGTCCGTCGCGTCGATCGTCGCGCGAATTAGTCCGTTGTCGCCCGTGATGACAAATTGCCCGTAGGCGTAAGCAATTCCACGTAACCGATCGGCGCTTGGCTTGAGTTTGGTCCATGCGATGGCGTCGGTTGAGGTCAGGAGTTCGCCGGACTCGGCCACCGCAATCCATCGACCACCGCCGTAGGCAACTCCGTTGATGCGACTTTGAGTTCCACTCGCCCGGACGGTCCACGTGATCAGGTCCGAGGATGTGACGATCAAACCTTTGTCGCCCACGATGACCCATGTGCCGCCGCCATGGGCGACCGCGACTAGCCAGTAGCTAGAGACTGGCACAGATCGCTGGACCCACGACGAACCGTCTGGCGAGCTGATGACCGTACTACCTTCGCCAACGGCTACAAATGCGCCACCGCCATAGGCAACCGACCACAAGTTTTGAGCGGCGGGAGCCGCGCTCGGGGTCCACGTCTCCTGGGCGTGTAGCAGCGGAGTCAACGTCCAAGCCGCCATACACACGGCAGTGAAGAGGCGTCTTGGAACACGTAATTTCATAGCTGTGAGCGTTAAATCCAACGGTTACGGGCAATTTACATGGGTCAAGCCCGGTCGGGGTAGAGGGTCGCTGCAGTCCTCCTTGCCTATGGCGAATGAACGAATCGCGTTGTCGAAAGGGCTGCTCTCGATTACTGCGAGTACTGTATGCGAGGATGCCGTTCGACTCAACTGCGAACGAGTAGCGCAGATTTAGCAGCCGGCGTGATGGTTTGAACGTCGAACGAGCGCGGCATTCAGGCCTCGAGATTGGGCTCGGAACGCGCCCTAATGCTGACCTCCAATATCGGTGTCCAAATGGTGTCCAAAACAAGACGCTACCCGTGCGTACCACTCGCGTACTTGTCAGTACGCTCAGAGGTACATAACTCATTGTATTTCAACCATTAGGCTCATAACCTGAAGGTCGCTGGTTCAAATCCAGCCCCTGCACCCAATTTAAAACGCCTCCCTCTGCTCGGGAGGCGTTTTGCTTTGGGTGAACGATGGATTATTTTGCATACGTGCTGCGAAACGGCGCTGGCCGCCGCTACATCGGTATCTCCTCCGATCCCGTAAGACGCCTCGAGCAACAACCCGAAGCCAAGCAGCCCCACGCGCTCGGTCAGTCGGTCGGTCGCTCGCCATGACTCTTCCACGCACGCGCGCATGCGCACTCAACGCGTGGGGTACTCGACGGCTTGCGTGCCCAGGTCCATCCAGGATACTCCCCGCACCGCCCTGCCCCGCACCTCCCCGACCATGTCCTCCCCCTCCGAAAGCGCCCCAGCCATCCTCGCGACCGCCGTCATCCCCTGGAACGAGCACTACGAATTCCAAGAAGATGTCTTCCGCCGGCAGATCCACACGCTCGGACGCGAATTGACGCGTCACCTCTACATTTTCGGCACGGCGGGCGAAGGCTACGCGGTCACGGAGACGCAATTCGACCAAATCACCCGCGCCTTCTGGTCGAGCGCCCGCGAGGCCGGGGTCACGCCGATGGTCGGTTTGATTTCACTGTCGCTACCCACCATCATCGAGCGCATCGAGCGCTGCCGCGCGCTCGGGTTCCGGCTCTTCCAGCTCTCGCTGCCGTCGTGGGGCGCATTGAATGACGAGGAGGTCGACCGCTTCTTCGCGGAGACTTGCGGTCGCTTTCCCGACTGCCAGTTCCATCACTATAATCTGATGCGGACCAAGCGGCTGCTCACGTCCGTGGAGTACCGCCGTCTCGCCGCGGCGCACCCGAACCTCATTGCGGTCAAGAACAGTACGACCGATCCCGCCGTGATCGCCGACCTCATGAGCCTGCAGCCGAGGCTCCGGTTCTACATCACCGAGATGGGTTACGCCATCGCCCGGAAAACGCATGACCTCGGGCTGCTGATTTCCCTGGCCTCAATCCACCCCGCGCGGGCCAAGGCCTTCGTTGCCGGTTCAGACGCGCAACGCGCCGCGGACCTCGAGGATTTCAAAGCCATCATCGCCGGCCTCAAGGCAGCAGGGACCCGGTTTCACATCGATGGAGCGTACGACAAGATGCTCTATCGCATGACCGATCCGACCTTCCCGCTCCGCCTGCTGCCGCCTTATGCGAGCGCGACGGAGGCCGACTTCGCGTGCTTCAAGGCGGCCGTGCCGCCAGGCTGGCGCCGCGGGTAACCGCCAGGCAGTGGGAGGCATTGCGCCGTGTCGCCACGCTTCGCGGCGCCGCCTCCAGCGTCGCCCATTCGCCTTCGACTCCCTACGTCCGCGTTGATCTCGGACCCGCGTTGAGGTCACTCCGCTCTGGCCAACGTCGCTTCACTGCGGTGCCGCCACCGGCAGAAATCCCGCCAGAGCGTAGACCAAGGCCCCCTGCCAGTTGATCGCGATCTCATTGGTGCGGTAGTCCTCCTCGCGATCGATCCAGCCGGTTGCGGTGTGGCCACCTCCCACCAGATAACCGGGCCACGGCTCGGGCTCACGGTCCGCCCCGGACCGCCGGTCATGCGGAAAGCGGGCGGGATCATGACCCACGCCGGTGAGGTACGAACGTCCGTAGACGTTCCGACCAAGCAGGTGATCCACCGCCGCCAGCGCCGCCGCACGGTACTTCGGGTTCGGGGCGATCCGATCGGCCACTTGGAGATTCACAACCTGGCGCGCCACCGTGCCGTTCGCTCCCCAATAGTACCGGACCAACGGGCGGGCGTAAACATCGCGCTCCGCTTGGGCCGCAATCTCATCCGCCACCGCCACAATCGACCGCTGCAGGCGAGCCACCACGTCCGGATTCCGTCCCGCCCGCTTCGAGAGCACATACTGGAAAACGCCCAGATTCGAAACGTCCCGCCAGTCCCAGTCCGCTTCCACCGTTGCCCCGGCAACGTCAACGTGCGCTTCAAAGTCTTTCCGGAACCCGTCCTCACCGGTGGATTCCCACAACTCCGCCGCCGCCCAAAGTCGGTCATCCGCGTCGTCCGACTGGTACGCGCCGGTCTTGAATTCCCCCTGCTCAAAGCGTCGAGGCGGCGTGTCCCGCAGGAACCGATAGCTCACCCGCGCCGCCTCGAGAAGCCGAGCCGCATACACCGGATCGTAAGGCGCAAAATGGCGGGACGCCTGCGCCATCATGGCCACGAAGCTCGCCACCGCCTCGGTGCTCCAGTCCGTGAAATAGCGCTTCTGCCGATCGTCCTCGGGTAGACAAAAAGGCTCGAACACCTTCGCCGTCAGCTTGTGCGCCACGCGACCCGATCCATCCGGGTACTGCATTTTGAGCAGCCAATCCGTCTCCCATTTGAGTTCCTGCAGGAAATCCGGGTAGCCCGGAGCGGTGCGCGGAAGGCCGAGGTCCAGCGCGCGCAACGACTCCGGAAAGTGGTCCCACGCCATGAACATGACTCCGAGAGTAATGCCGGCGTTGACGGTGTATTTGCCGTAATCACCGGCATCGTGCCATCCGCCGGTGCCATCGCGCCGCTCTCCCGGTTTGCCTTGGTAATCCAGGAACCCGTCCTCGAGGTGGCAGGCCGCGTGCGCGAAGAGCCGGCCACGATGCGTTCCAGACACCGCGGTTCCACAACGCCACAAATAGAATCCCCGCGTCACCGTGATGAACGCCGGTTGATACACGGCCGCCGCAATCGAAAAGGGCTCCGAACGCGCGCCCTCCGATGTCTCCAGCACGTACTCGCCCGGCAGGGTGAACGCAGAAAAATCCGCAACGCGCACGGTCTCGTTCACGTCCGCTTGAAAACGCGGCGCACTCAGCGCGCCCGCGAACACGTCGCGACCACTCGAGGTCTCCCGGACCACGAACCCCGAAGCGTCCCCCGTCACCGAGGCCACCTTGGGGCCATCGGGGAGAAAGCCGAGTGAGTTGAGCCGGACGGCACTTCCCGGGGCCCCGAAAGCAGCCGCCCCCAGCACGCCGATGATGAGACAAACCGCTGATTGCACGATTCTCATGGGTGACTGTGAGCCTGATCCCGCTGGCAGAGGTTGCCATCCCAAATCCCTAACAAACTCAGCGGTCCCACGCCCCCCGCGGGCTTCGATCGAGGGGGCGTGGCGAGTAGCTCGGGATCACCAAGGTGACGCAGAACCCCGCGCACGGCGGAGCGACGCGGCGGTTCAAGACGAACAGCGGCGAGGAGTGCGGGCCTGCGTGCGGTGCGACGACACTCCGTTCGCTGACTCCAAAGGGGGGGCCCTTCGTCGAGGGTTCGTCGAATTGAAGTTCGTTCAACGGACGCTTCACGCTCGTCTCACGGGCCCTCTGCTACGGTAGACGCCATCGCCCACAGCGCGGCCGGTTTTGTCACGATCGCCGGCCACGCCGCAGCGGCGCCACTCGAGCATGATCATCACCTTCCCGCCTCCTCCTTCGCGCAACCGACCGCGTGCCGTGCGAGCACGCGCTCTCGATCGGCGGGCGACCTAGACCACCGCCGTGCGTCTCCGGATGCCCGCAGTCACGAAGGTGCGATTCGCCACAAGGGCGGATTGCGGCGCCCGCCGCGCGGACCGCCTTCGACCCTTCGCTATCCACCCGCCGCGCTCGCCATTCATGCGCGAAAAACGACGCTTGGTCCCAGCGGTCTGGCGTCGGAAGATACTCCGTCGCACGAAGGGCGCCATGCCTCGTCCCATGCGGCTCCCACTGCCCCCGCATCTTCTTTTTGGAGTGCGCCTCATTTGAGACAACGCGGCCTAGCCCGCGTCTGGATTCCCGCGGAGCCTCCCCATTTTGGGAGTCACCGCGCACTCTCACCTCGAATGCATCACCTCCGTGTCCCTTTCCTCTCTTTGGACGACGGCCCCCGTGGCTATTCGTCCCCACCATGCCTGCAATCTTTGCGGCGCGCGCCACGCATACGTCGTGTGCACCCGCGACCGTGACCGCCAGCCTCTGCGCACCGTGGTCTGCCGCGAATGCGGCCTTGTCTGGACCGATCCCCGGCCCTCGGATGAGGCGATCGCCGCGTACTATTCCCACGAATACCGGCAGAACTACAAAGGTGCGCACCAACCCAAACGGCGCCACCTCTACCGAGCCGCCGCGGTGGCGCACCATCGCTTCAACCGCCTCCATCCGGTCCTCGCTCACCGCCACCGCATCCTCGACGTCGGCGCGAGCAGCGGCGAATTCGTCCATGTCCTCCGCGCCTCCGGCAAGGACGCGATCGGGATCGAGCCGCATGAGGGGTATTCACGTTGGGCGCGTGAAACCCTCCGCCTCCCGGTGATTACGGCGGACTGGACCCAAGCCCGCTTTGCTCCCGGCAGTTTCGAGGCGATCACTCTTTTTCATGTCGCGGAACACCTAGTCGATCCGCGGGGTGCGCTGGCGCAACTGGTGCGCTGGTTGGCTCCCGGTGGCATGATTGCGATCGAAGTCCCCAACGTGGAAGCGGACTGCGGTTCGCCGCGGCGACGCTTTCACTTCGCCCACCTGCACCACTTCAACCTGCCGACCCTCCGGGCGCTTGGTAAGGCGGTCGGACTTGAAGTCGTCTTCGACCATACCTCACCGGATCGGGGCAACATCCTCGTCGTGTTCCGCCTCGGCGCACTGCGGAACCCCATCCCACCGCACCTGCCCACCAACTGTGCCCGCGTACAGGCGGCGCTCGCTGGCCACACCGTCCTCGCGCATTACCTTTCAGTGCGGACTTGGATAAGGCCGCTCCGCAAGCTCCGGCGTAGCCTCCGCGAGGCCGTGGCGGTACAGCGCCACCGTTCACCCGTGGCGTTGGTGGAGGCAGCGCGTGCGACCTCGGCCGACTGATGCCGACCGCCTTCCATGAGATCGACGATGCCTTACCGGGCAACCGGCCGCGCGCGCATCTCACCAAAAGCTCCTTACGTGTGCTTATACTGGATACTGATTGGGGCTCACGCTAACGGCGCGTGACGACGGCTCCACGCGGTTGCGCCGCAGGCGGAACGGCGTCGCTCCGGCATCGTCTTCGCCGCGGCGGCGCCGAGCGACGGTCGCTTTGTCCGCTGCCCTAGCCTGACCCCGTCCGACTGGCCGGGCGCGTCCGACTGGCCGGGCGCGACCGCCGCGGCGCCCCGGGGTCGGCTTGGGCGTGGCGCGGCACCGGGACCGGGACCGGCGGGTCGACCGAGGGAGCGTTAACCCGGACGGGGGCGGGAAGGCGTCCGTTGCCCCGCAACGTCGGCAGGACAATGTCGGGAAATTCTCGTTCTGCCGGTTGCTGTTCAAGGCGGCCGGGGCACGGTTGCGGCACCCCATGAACCCGATGCCACAGACCTTCGGCTGGCTGGACTATTTAATCTTTGGCGCCTACCTCGCCCTCACCGCCGCCATCGGACTCTGGTTTGTCCGCGGACAACGCGACCTGAAGGAGTACTTCCTCGCCGGCCGCTCGATGGGGAGCGTGGTCGTCTCGATGACCACCCTTGCGGCGCTGTTCTCGGGCATCACTTTTCTCGCGGCGCCCGGCGAGGGCTACGTCAACGGTCCCGCCTTCTTCCTCGTCAACCTCGGCTTCTTCATCGCCACGCCGCTCACCACGCTCGTCTTCCTGCGGTTCTACTATAACCGCCGCTTTTTCACCGCCTACCAGTACCTTGAGGAACGCTTTTCGACGACGCTCCGGACGATCGCCTCAGCCTCCTTCATCTTGCGCGTGTTACTCTGGCTGGCCGCCGCCACCTACGCGCCGGCTCTGGCCCTTGAGCAGGTGACCGGACTGCCGCTGTGGTTCACCATCGTCTGCACGGGCCTCGTCACCACAATCTACACGACGTTCGGGGGGATGCGGGCGGTGATTTGGACGGACATCATGCAGCTGTTCGTGCTCTTCGGCGGGATGCTGATCGTGGCAGGCTACGCCCTTGCGCGCATCCCCGGTGGTCTAGCCGGGGCGATCGAGCTCGGCCAGGCCGGAGGCCGATTCGACCTCAGCCTCAGCCTCGATCCGACGGTGCGCGTCACGCTCTGGGGACTGGTGATCGGCTCCGCGTTCATGCACCTCGTGCAGATGGCGACGGATCAGGTTTCGGTGCAGCGCTACCTGACAGCCAAGAGCCTGCGCGCCGCCCAGCGGGGTCTGTGGATCAAGCTGATCCTCGTGCTGCCGGTGTCGGGCCTGTTCTTCGGTAGCGGACTGATCTTGTACGCCTTCTACCAGGTCCAAGGCGATCCCCTGGCCGCCGGTCACATCACCAAGGCCGACCAGATCCTGCCCTACTTCGTAATCCAGGAACTTCCTGCCGGCCTGCCCGGACTCTTTATCGCGGCAATCTACGCTGCGAGCATGTCGACGATTTCCGCTGGGATCAACTCACTGACCTCCGCGAGCCTCGTGGATTTCTATCAGCGACTTTGGCGGAGGCCCGATCTCTCCGAGGTTCATCAACTGCGGCTGGCGCGCATCCTCACCTTTGCGTATGGCGGCACGGTGATGCTGCTCGCGTTCCTCGTCGAGCGGTTGGGTACGCTGCTGGAGGCGACGAACAAGGTCATCAGCCTCGTGGGCGGCCCACTGATCGGACTGTTTCTCCTCGGCATGCTCTTCAGCCGGGTCACCGCGCGAGGAGCCCTGATCGGCTGGCTCGCCGGCGTTGTTGCAACGATCTGGGTCTGCTTCGGGACCGACGTCTCCTTCCTCTGGTGGGCCATGGTGGGAACGTTCGTTACGCTGGCAGCGGGCTACGCGGCCAGCCTGCTGGAGGCTCCGCCTGCCGAGCGGCAGCTCGAAGGCCTGACGTGGAGCCGGCGCCCGGCGGTGGAGGAGTAGGCAACCGGTCGGGGTTGTGGCGGTGGCTGCGGTCGCGGTCTTCGCCGTGGCCGCGGGCCGCGGCACGGGAGCGGGACCGAGTCGCGAGACCCGGCGGACGCGGTCCTGTTCGGACATCGGACCAACACCCAGGCCCCAACGATGACATCGCAACGATGACATCGCGCGGACATGCGTGGCGCCAGGCCGTACGTAACCACGACATCAACGGCCTGTATCCATCGCGCTCGGGAGAGTCAGGCCAGGGTTGCTCCGCGCCGCCGAGCAACGCCCGTGGAGCGCTCCGCTCCGCGCAAGGCGCTGGTGCTGAGGTGGAAACCGCCGCGACCGCCGTTCGCACGGCAAAGAGCAAAGCCTGACCCCTTTCAACGGCGCTCTAGCACTGCCATCGCCGCCGGATCACCCTCACTAGGATCGGCGAACGGTCGAGGGTCAATCCAGACGGGGTCATGTCCGGACATAGGACAAAGCCACGGCCGTCGGGCGCCACCGTCTGCGGCTTCTAACGGCGGGCTAGGCGCAGCCCCTCGCCCACCGACGCAGCCGGGGGCAACGGCTTCAGCCAACTACCCAATCCGTGCGGCAGCTCCCTCAGCTACTCCTGCCCGCGCTTCTCCCGCGCAGATCGCACGGTGTCCTATATCCTGAAATGCCCCCGCGCGGCACGTCTTGTCGTTACTTCTAACTACACTAATCCGGTTTCTTTATTAACAAACAAACAGGCATTTCCAGATACGTTTTTTGTGTATCCATTCTGTCGTTTTTTTACTCGCTGACGTTACCCCCGACTCGTCAACTCTTTCGCACGCTTTAAGCCGTGATTGACTGCTTGCGTCTTGCCACACCTCCAAGGCCATCCACCCTCGCCGAGCTTTCACGTCTGCGCGCCGCACGTCGCACGCTCCCGCACCATGGCCAGCGCTTCGAGCCTTAACCAAACCCCCGAGCAAGTCGCCCGTGACGCCATCGACGCACAGCTGCGGGCGTCCGGGTGGAGCGTCCAGTCCAAGCAGGCCATCCAATTCAACGCCGGCGAGGGCCAGGCCGTCCGTGAATACGTCACCGAGACCGGCCCCGCCGACTACGTTCTCTTCGTCGACGGCAAGCCGGTCGGCGTCATCGAGGCCAAGAAGGAAACCCTCGGTCACAACATCACCACCGTCGAGGAGCAGACCGCCGACTACTCCGGCGCTAAGCTGAAGTGGATACAATCCGGCGGCGCCCCCCTCCCTTTCCTTTACGAGGCCACTGGCGTCCTCACCCGCTTCACCGACCAGCGGGATCCGAAGCCACGCTCACGCTCCCTCTTCGCCTTCCACCGCCCCGAAACGCTCCGCGCCTGGCTCGCCGCGCCTTCTCCCGGTCAGCCCGCCAAATCGCTCCGCACGCAGCTGCAGGGCCTGCCCGCGCTCGATCCCACGGGCCTGCGCGAGTGCCAAATCGAGGCCATCACCCACCTGGAGGCATCGCTCAAGGATGCCCGGCCGCGCGCGCTTATCCAGATGGCCACCGGCTCGGGCAAGACGTTCACCGCCATCACGTCGGTCTACCGCCTCCTCAAGCACGCACGCTTCCGCCGGGTGCTCTTCCTCGTCGACACCCGCAATCTCGGCGAACAGGCCGAGCAGGAGTTCCTCGCCTTCAAGCCAAACGACGACAATCGCAAGTTCACCGAGCTCTACACCGTCGCCCGACTTGCCTCCGCCCATGTGCCGACCGACGCCCAGGTCTGCATCTCCACCATCCAGCGGATGTACTCCCTCCTTCAGGGGCGCGAGCTCGACGCCTCCGCCGAGGATGAAAATCCCGCCGAGCGCACCGAGCGCCGGCGCGCACCGCTGCCGGTCGCCTACTCCGGAAAGGTGCCTCCCGAGTTCTTCGATCTCATCATCATCGATGAGTGCCACCGTTCGATCTACAATCTGTGGCTACAGGTGCTCGAGTACTTCGACGCCTTCCTCGTCGGTCTCACCGCCACCCCGGACGGGCGCACGTACGGTTTCTTCCACCAGAACGTCGTCTCCGAATACAAACACGAGGACGCCGTCGCCGATGGCGTGAATGTCCAGGGCGAAATCTACGCGATCGAGACCGAGGTCTCCCAGCGCGGCGGCGTCGTCCTGAAGGGTCTCGTCGAACGGCGCGAAAAGCTCACCCGCGCCCGGCGCTGGGCCCAGTTGGACGAGGACGAGGCCTACTCCGCCTCCAAGCTCGACCGCGACATCGTCAACCCGTCCCAGATCCGCACCGTGATCCGGGCCTTCCGCGACAAGCTGCCCGAAATTTTCCCCGACCGCACCGACGCCGCGGGGGCGTTCGAGGTCCCGAAGACGCTCATCTTCGCCAAGACCGACTCCCACGCCGATGACATCATCAACATCGTGCGCGAGGAATTCGGGGAGGGAAACGCCTTCTGCAAGAAGGTCACCTTCGGCTCCGGCAAGGGCGTGAAGCGGATCACGTTCGACGGAGATCAGGACCAACGCCGCGTGGGCGACGACTACGTCATGACGCCCGAGGACCCGAAGTCCGTCCTCTCCCAGTTCCGCAACGGCTACCACCCGCGCATCGCCGTCACCGTCGACATGATCGCCACCGGCACCGACGTGAAGCCGCTGGAGTGCCTACTGTTCATGCGGGACGTGAAGTCGAAGGGCTACTTCGAGCAGATGAAGGGTCGCGGCACGCGCACCCTCGACCACGACGGCCTGAAGAAGGTTTCCGCCGCCGCGAAGTCGGCCAAGACCCATTACGTGATCGTCGACGCGATCGGCGTGACCAAGTCGCTCAAGACCGACAGCCGCCCTCCCGTCACGCGTCCGACCGTGCCGCTGAAGGATCTCGCGATGGAGGTGGTGATGGGCGCCACGGACGCCGATACCGTTTCCTCGCTCGCGGGACGACTCGCGCGCATCGAGCGGCAACTCAGTCCGAACCAGCGGCAGGCCCTCGCCGACAGGATGGGCGGCACGAGCATGAGTCAGCTGGTGAAGGCCCTCTTCCACGCGATCGACGGGGACGCGATCGAGCAGCAGGCGCGCGTGCTCGCGGGCGTTCCGGATACCGCGGACCCGGGCGACACCGCTCGCGAACAGGCCCAGCAGACCCTCGTCGCCGCAGCCCGCGCCCCGCTCACCGGTGCGGTCGTCACCCAAATGGTGGCGTTCTGCACGGAGAACATGCAGACGATCGACCACGACACTGCGGACCAGCTGCTCCAGGCCGGTTGGGATGCCGATGCCCAGACCCGCGCCACGGCCTTCGTCGCCGACTTTGAGACCTTCTGCCGGGACCACCGCGACCGGCTGGATGCGCTGACGATCTATTACTCCCAGCCCAAGCGCCGGCATGAAGTGACCCTCGCACAAATTCAGGAGGTGCTCACGGCCCTGAAGCAGAACGCCCCCAAGCTGGCGCCCCTGCGCGTGTGGGACGCCTATGCGCGACTTGATTCCGTGCCGGCCAACGCCCGCCCGCTCACCGAATTGACCGCGCTCGTCGCCCTCCTCCGCCGTGCCTGTGGCCTCGACCGCAAACTTACGCCCTTCGCCGACACGGTGCGCCGCCACTACCGCGACTGGATCCTGAGGGCCAACGCCGGCCAACCCTTCACGGCGCAGCAGACCGCATGGCTGGAGCTGATCCGCGACCACGTGATTGATTCACTGCGCATGGAAAAGGCCGACCTCAACTACGCCCCCTTCGACGCCCGCGGCGGCCTCGGCCGCATGCACGAACTCTTCGGTGAGCGCATGGACGCGCTGATTGATGAAGTGAATAAGGAGCTGACAGCATGAAATCCGATGAGACTCTGCCCAACGGTTGGGCACTCACGCGATGCTCTGATTTTTGCTCAGGCCGAAACCAAACGTTCAATCCAGCGAAAGCTGGGGAAGAAGCGTTTGTTCTCTACAGCGTGCCGAGTCACGAGACTGGAAAGCCCGAGATAGTCCGCGCTTCGGAAATTGGATCGAACAAGCAGTTCGTGTCAGCCGGCGACACGCTGATTTCAAAAATCAATCCACGACTGAACCGCACATGGGTCGTCGGCCGGCATTCCGGCAAGAAGATCATCGCCTCCACCGAGTGGATCGTTTTCGGGCACTCATCCGCATTTATTCCTGAGTTTCTCTCCTACTTCCTACGCCAGGGCGCAGTCCGAGACTATCTCAGTCACAACGCATCTGGCGTGGGTGGGTCATTAACACGAATTCGTGCCTCCATCTTCGATGAGGTCTCTCTCCCCCTACCACCGCTGGCGGAGCAGAAGCGGATCGTGGCGAAGATCGAGGAGTTGTTCAGCGAGTTGGAGGCCGGGGAGGAGAGTCTGCGGGTGGCGCGGCGGCAACTCGGCGTCTATCGCCAGTCGCTCCTCAAACAAGCCTTCGAGGGCCACCTCACCGCCAAGTGGCGCACCCGGAACCGCGCCGAATCCGAAACGTGGACTCCCACCACGGTGGGGAACATTGGTCAGATCGAAACTGGCACGACGCCGCCGACGGCGAATCAGGCCAACTACGGCGGCGATCTTCCGTTCTTCAAGCCGACCGACTTGGAGCAAGGAAGATATGTCAAATCCGCGCGATCCCGTTTGTCGGAGGCTGGCCAGAAGAGAGCCCGCGTACTTTCGGCGGGCACGATCCTCGTTACGTGCATTGGCGCGACCATCGGCAAAACCGGTCTGGCACAGACCGTCTGCGCGACCAATCAGCAGATAAACTCGATCTCACCAGCTAACGATATCGCGCCCGAATTCGTTTACTTCCAAGTCATCAGCCCTCAGTTCCAAGAGCAGATCAAATCCAACGCCGCGTCCACCACGCTTCCGATTCTGAACAAGTCGAAGTTCTCCGCGTTACCTTTCGTGCGCTGCTCCCTCCCCGAGCAACAGGAGATCGTCCGCCTCCTCGACGAGCAGTTCGAGGTGATCGAGCGGAACGAGCGGGAAATCGACGGGGCGTTGCGGAAGAGCGAAGCCCTGCGGCAGGCAATCCTCCAAAAGGCCTTCACGGGCCGCCTCGTCCCTCAAGACCCCGCCGAAGAGCCCGCCTCCGCCGTCCTCGCCCGGCTGCGCGCCGGAAGGGCCAACGCGCCAGCGACCTCGGACCGCCGGAGAAATGTGATGCTGCGATGAAGACGACCGTTGAGCAGATTGATCGCTGGCTCGTTTCCAGGAGCGAAACCCAGGTCCTAGAGTTCAAGGAGGCCAAAAACCAGTACGACAACACCAAGCTGTTCAAATACTGCGTCGCGATCGCCAACGAGGGCGGCGGGCATCTGCTGTTTGGCGTCACGGATAAGCATCCTCGAAAAGTGGTCGGGAGCGCAGCCTGCAACGATCCCATGGGCATGGCCTCGAAACTATTCGAGCACCTAGGGTTCCGGGTGGATGTTGAAGACGTGGCGCATCCCGATGGCCGGGTTGTTGTGTTTCACATTCCAAACCGACCGCGCGGAACCGCCTATGCATTCGAAGGCGCCTACCTGTGCCGTATCGGGGAGGAATTGATGCCCATGTCGGAAGACCGCCTGCGGGTGATCTTTGCCGAGGGGCGAGCCGAGTTTATCGACTTGGCTGCACGAGAGGATTGCAGCGAAGAGGACGTCGTCCGGTTGCTCGACACCCAGGAATACTTCGAGCTTCGCGAACGCCCTTATCCTTCGGCGCGCCCCGAGGTGCTGAGCATTTTCACCAGCAAGCGATTCATCGCTCCTTCCGACACGGGCTATCGCATCACCAATCTCGGGGCGCTGCTTTTCGCCAAAAACTTGGCCGACTTCCGCGGCTTGGACCGAAAGGCGGTCCGCGTGATCGTGTATGAGGGCGCGACCAAGGCTAAAGTTAAAGGCGGCAAGGACATCACGGATCGCAAAGGCTATGCCGCCGGTTTCAACGACCTCATCGACTACATCCACGGCCAACTCCCCGCGAGCGAAGAGATCCAAACGGCGTTACGCAAGACGACCTACGCGTACCCGAAGAAGGCCATTCGCGAACTGGTGGGAAACGCCATCGTCCATCAGGACCTCAACGAGACCGGCACAGGTGTAACCGTGGAGATATTCGACGATCGGCTGGAGATCACGAACCCGGGCATCCCGATTCTTCCCGTTGACCGATTCATCGACGAGAACCAGTCGCGCAACGAACACTTTGCCGCCACCCTACGCGCGTTGCGCATTTGCGATGAACGCGGCCACGGAATCGACGAAGTCGTCAGTCACATTGAGGCATTTCAACTCCCTCCCTATTTCTGCCGGTTGGGCACTCGGCACACGACGGTCGTGTTGTCGCGCTATAAGCAGTTGCGCGAACTGACGCCCGATGAGCGAATCCAAGCCATTTACCAGCATTGCTGCCTACGTTACGTGAACAACCGGATCACGAACAACGAATCCATCCGGGAGCGTTTCGGGATTGAAAAACAGAACTCATCACAAGCCAGCCGCCTGTTGAACGATGCGGTGGACAAACAGAAAATCCGCCCGCTGGACCCGGAGGCTGCGAACAAGCTGATGCGTTATGTCCCCTACTGGGCATGATTTGTTTGATTCGAACCAATGGCCACGTCCAAGTAAAATCCATAAATACCTATCCATGATGGCCTTGTTTTATTTGATGGGTATTTGACTCCGGATGCCCAAAGCCACTTTCAAATCCCCTACAACGCCGAAGATGCCACTCGCAGAATCGCGGCAACACGCGAAGCGCTCGCCCACGATGTAGCGGTCCAGCTGGAACTCAAACGCATCCGCAAAGGCCGAAAAGGGTAGTCCATCCGATACCTCTACGGTCCACGCCGAATCGTCAGACACCGTCCATGAAATCGACCCATCGTCAGATGCCCCATCTTTGTCCAGGACACGATCCGGACCTTTGCGCGGCGGTTCCGCCCGAATCCCACGCGGCTAAACATTCGTCTGCTCGGACAGAATCCAGTCTCAGTTCCAGAATCCCATGACCACCGACAGCATCATCTCCAAGGTCTGGTCCTTCTGCCAGACGCTCCGCGACGACGGCGTCGGCTACGGCGACTACCTCGAGCAGTTGACCTACCTCATCTTCCTGAAGATGGCGGACGAGTACTCGAAGCCGCCGCACAACCGCAAGGTGGGCGTGCCCGCACGGCACGCCTGGCCCGTTCTGCGGCCGCTCAAGGGAGCCGAACTCGAGCTCCACTACGTCGAGGCGCTCCGCGAGTTGGGCCAGCAGAGGGGCATGCTCGGCCAGATCTTCACCAAGGCGCAGAACAAGATCCAGGACCCCGCCAAGCTCGCCCGCCTCATCGAACTGGTCGACGAGGTGACGTGGACGTCCCTCGATGCCGATACGAAGGGCGACATCTACGAGGGCATCCTCGAAAAGAACGCCGAGGACACCAAGTCCGGTGCCGGCCAGTACTTCACCCCCCGCGCCCTGATCCAAGCGATGGTCGCCTGCGTCGCCCCCGAGCCAGGCAAGACCATCGCCGACCCGGCCTGCGGTACCGGTGGCTTTTTCCTGTCCGCGTACGACTATCTGGTGAAGCAGCGGACGCTCACGCCCGCCCAGAAGCGCTTCCTGAAGAACGACACCTTCCACGGAAACGAGATCGTCGCCGGCACGCGCCGCCTGTGCCTGATGAACCTGTTCCTGCACGGAATCGGCGAAATCGACGGCGACAGTCGCGTGGCATCGACCGATGCCCTGATTGCGACACCCTCCGTCACCTTCGACTACGTCCTCGCCAATCCCCCCTTCGGCAAGAAGAGCTCGATGACCTTCACGAACGAGGAGGGAGAGCAGGAGAAGGAAGACCTCGTTTACAACCGGCAGGATTTCTGGGCCACGACCTCGAACAAGCAGCTCAACTTCCTCCAACACATCCGCTCCCTCCTGAAGACCACCGGCCGCGCCGCCGTGGTGCTGCCCGACAATGTCCTCTTCGAGGGCGGCGCCGGAGAGACCGTGCGCAAGAAGCTGATGGAGACGACGGAGCTGCACACCATCCTCCGCCTCCCGACCGGCATCTTCTACGCCAACGGCGTGAAGGCCAACGTGCTCTTCTTCGACAACCGTCCCGCCAGCAAGGAGACCGCGACGAAGGAAATCTGGTACTACGACTACCGGACGAACATCCACCACACCCTGAAGCGGAAGCCGCTGCGCTTCGAGGACCTCGCCGAGTTCATCACCTGCTACAACCCGGCCAACCGACACCAGCGGCAAGAGACCTGGCACGCGGAGAAGAACCCGGAGGGCCGCTGGCGAAAGTTCACGCACGCCGAACTCTCGGCCCGGGACAAGACCAGCCTCGACCTCTTCTGGCTGAAGGACGAAAGCCTCGCCGACCTCGAAAACCTACCCGAACCCGCCGACTTGGCCGAGGACATCATCGAAAACATCGAAGCCAGCCTCGCCAGCTTCCGCGCGGTCGCGACGGCGCTGTCGAAAACGGCGAAGTAGCTCAAGTCCACCTAGCCTTTAGGGGACGCGTGAATGCATAGAGAGGCGCACGTTCGTCGGCTCTCCGCGCCAAAGCCACCACCGCTAGTCTGAGCTACATCGTCGAAGGGACACGACCCAAGCTCGCGAACCGTCGCGACAACCCCGCAGCGAGTCGTCACTCCTCCGCAAAGAAGTTCTGGTCGACCTCAAGGACGCGGTGGGTCTGCTTCACGCGGACGCCGATCTCGTGCTCGAGCATGAGGTCGATCAGCCTTTGACCGTCGACCAACACCACCTTGGTGCTCGAACCTCGGGTCACGAACTCCTCCGCCGTGCCCTTGAAGCTGCTCGTGGTGATGAAGATCCCCTTCGTCACCCCATGCCCAGCGAGGGAACCGATGAAGGCTTGGATAGCCATCCGGTCGAT
>JAIXWY010000006.1 GCA_027490995.1 Opitutaceae bacterium | reverse complement strand
TGGGCCACTGCAGCAGAGGACAAGCTCATGGGCTACAGAGCAAACGAACGGGGCAAGTTGTCCGAGGATTTCGTTGCCGCAGGCGATGGGCTCGTGGCCTTTGGCGCAGCTCTTATTCTGCCAGTACAAATGCACTGAGAAGCGGGCAGAGCGGCTGCAGGGCAATGGATCTACGCAAAGCAAAGCCATGCGCTGATGGATCGGGAAGCTGATAAGCAGACCCGCCAGATTCAGCACTGAATGCCCAGCTGGCCGCGCAGCCGCGCGAGGAAACCTGGGGCTTCACCCCAGCCCTATTGATGCGGGTGAGGGCCCGGCCACCGCAGCCGCGGGAGGACGGCCATGCCTGCCCACCTCCACACCGGCCCCGGAGCGGAGGGCGGCGGCGGCTGGCCGATGCACGCCACGGCGCAGCCGTGGCACGCTGAAGGACGGCCGTCGTCGCACCGAGAGGTGCGCTCAGCGAACCCGACAGGAGCCCTGCGGCGGTTGCTCAGCTCTCTCGGGCAAAGGCCAGCAGTGCAGTGAGATCACCGCGGTCAGCTCGCTGAAGAGCTCTGATGTACCGCTGGCGCAGGGCTGAGGCATTCACCAGGGAACTGCTGCTTCCCCAGGAGAAGCGCGGTGCCCCCAGCTGCTCGATCAACACGTCAGCGATGAGGCGCGCATGGCGACCGTTGCCGTTGGGGAAGGGGTGAATGGAGACCAGCCGGTGATGGAAACGGATGGCGATCAGATCTTCCGGCTCTACCCGGTGCTCCACCTGGAAGGCTATATCGGCCAGCAAGGCCGGCACCTGCATCCGGATCTGTCGCCAGTCGGTGCCGATGCTCTTGTCGCTGCTCCGGTACTGACCGGCCCAACGCCAGCTTTGTCTAAACATCTCGCGGTGCAGGCGTCGCAGCCAGCTTTCTTCCAGCGGCCGGGGCCGTCGCTGGCGGGACAGCCAGAGCAGAGCAGCTTCGATGTTCTGCTGCTCCCATTCGTTCAGCTGGCTGCGATTCACCAGATGGGAGGGCAGCAGCCCCTCCAGCTCCTCCCCATCGAGAGGCGTCGCCCCGGCCGGTAGGTCCTCGTTCAATCCCATAGCCGGGTGCCGCTGGTGCGGAGGATCTCCTGAGCCATGGCCTCGAGCCGCTGCTGTGCTCCCTCGGATGGCGAATCGATGGGCTGCGCTTCCAGCGCCATGGTGCGGCCGGCGCATTGCTGCCACTGCTGCGCCAGCCTCAGGGCCTGCTGCCTTCTCATCTCCCGCAGCGGGCGTCTGGGCACCAACGTGTACTGCAGCTCGCAGTCGAGGGCCTCAGCCACCCGCCGCAGGGTGCCGAGCGTGATGGCATCGGTCGCCTCGGCCTGTTCCAGCTTTCGCAACCCGGAAGCGGTGATCTCCAGGCGGTGCGCCAGAACTGCGGAGGTCATACCCAAGGCCTCACGGATGGCGCGCAGCCAGCCCGCCGGCGGCCGTTGCGGCAGCGAATGGCTGGCGGCGTCCTGAAGCACCGCATCCATCTGAGCAAGCCGCAGCTCCTTGGGATTCATGGTGAATGCGAGCAATCAGTCCCGCAGGGGAACCACAAAGACAACCTATCACTCCTGTCACGAGCACACCAGGGGGAGCGATCTGTTGCTTCCTGGTACGTGGAAGGGAGTCATCGCTCGCGCCACGGGCAGTGTGTCCCTCTGGGCGTCGTGGATCGCAGTCGGGACGTTCATCGACCAAGGCGTGTCGCGGCCCGCTCGAAGGCGTCATCAACAACATCATCACCGCACCACTTGCTGTAAGCCGCTAGGTGCGTTTCGACGCTGTGGCCCATGGCGGCAGCGGCCACCTTCGGCGGCAGTTCGCAGATCAGGTGGGCGCGGTGGGCGTAGCCATGCCGGGCGGAATAGAGGACCAGCTTTTCTCCTTCTGCCTCGTACTGCTGCCGCAGATCCTGCCAATGACGCCGCCGGCGCATGTACAGACCCAGATCCTCGGCGCCGTAGCCCGGCCGCATCGGCGGTAGTGGCTGGGCCTTGAACTGTTCCAACAGGTCCCAGGCCTCAGCCCAGTCATCGCAGGGCAGCAGCCGCAGCGGTCTCGGCTTTGTCGCTCCTCGGCTGGTGTTCTTGCGGTAGTTGCACCACAGGCGGCCGCCGCGCAGCTGAAGGTGTTGCAGCTCCTCTGGTCTGAGTCCATAGGCCGCCAGCAACTGGAATGCGAGGCGCCAACGGGCATCCGGAATGGCCTCCACCAACTCCAGGATGTGCTTCACCTCGATCGGGGTGGTGATCGACCGACCCTCCCGCTTGCGGCCCACAAAGGGGTCGAGATCCAGAGGTGGGGCCCATTCCACAGCCAGAGCGCCGTTATCGACCCCCCATCGCAGCAGCGCCGCGGTCTGCTGCACCTGCATCTGCCGGCCACGGGAGCCAGGCTGATCAGACCAGCGAGCCGTCACTGCTTCCAGCAGTTCCCGGGGATTGGTTGGTGCTTTCTTGCTGGCGAGGATGGCCAGCAGTTCTGCCATTCGGCGCTGATAAACGGCGGCCCAGGTCCGGGGCTTGATGGCTCCGCTGCTCAGCTTTCGGGCTTTGAATCGCTCAACCAGCTCAGGCCAATCGATAGGGCCAGCATCCGGATCAGCTGTTGGCTCACTGATGGCCAGTGCGGCTGCAATGGCCCGATCGAGTGAAAGTCCCTCGCTATGGGCAGCGTGGATCGCCAGAACCGTCTCTCGGATCGCATCGGCCTGGTCATGGGCCCATTCGATGGGCAACAGAACCTGATGACGACCGCCGGCGCCATCGACCGTGAGGCGCGTACGCCCTCGCAGATCGGAAACGCGCCAGCCGCTGCTCGTGCCTCGCTGGGTGAGGGAGAGGCGCAGGCCGGAGCGGAGCACAGAAGCCCAGGCGTCTGAGGCTCTAGAAGCTCCCATGTGAGCAAATATGTGAGCAAATCGACCCCCTCAGCTTGGCACGGCCTGCCGTGGGCTGCCATCCCCTTGCACGGCAAACAGCAGTCACAGCAGTGCTTTTTGGCCCAGACTCCAGTCCTAGCTATCGATCCCTCAAACCCGTAAAAGAGAGTTTTGGGAGCACTAGGTCGCAGGTTCGAATCCTGTCGCCCCGATCCATTCCAGCAGAAGGGTTCTCAGGGATTCTGAGAGCCCTTTTTTGTGCCCTGTTTTGGCCAATTGTGCGCAAGATGTGCGCAAAAACTCGCCCGAAGGGGCCCGATGGCTCCAAGTCAGGGCCTGCCCAGAAGGGGTTGGACAGGGGTGGACAGGGCAGCGCGGGTAGCCTCCCGTGCATCCGGATCCGCGCGATCGGATGCATCACCAGCCCCATGGGGGCACACCTGCATCCCGCCTATGGAATCGACCCGTCATTGCCCCTGGGCCACCGCCAGGGAGGCCCGCGACCAACTCGGGGTCAGTGAGCGCACCTTGGCCCGCTGGCGCTCTTCTGGGCTCTTCCAGGCGGGTCAGCACTGGCGCCGCAAGTTCCCCAGTCCCAACTCCCCCGTCCAGTACCACCTAGAGCAGTGCCAGGCGGTGATGAGTGAGGCCACGGCGCGCTCAGCGCACCACCTGGAGCCCAGCCATGTGAGCGCACGAACGCCACAAAAAACGCACCGAACCCAGCCGGTGCGACGACGCCTTCGCTGAAGACCAGCGAGAGATCGATCGCTCAGACCTCCTCCCAGAGCCCCATGCGCTCGATCCAGGCGTCGGATTGCTCAAAGCTCCAGCCGTGATCGGCCTCCAGAACATCGGCGATGGCGAACATCAGATCAAAGGATCGGCCGTCGTACCCGCCGCGGGCGAGGGCGGTGCGCTGCAGGGCATTGGCGAGCTGCAGGAGATCGAGCTCCGCCAGCCAGTCGCCCTGCTCAAAAGCGGCAAGGGCGTGGTGCTGCTGGCAGGCCAGTCCCCCGAGATGCGAGGAGCAGGGGCTCTGGCGCTGAAACAGCGAACGGAGGAGAGCGGTGATGCGCTGAAGGAAGAGAAGCAAGGGAGCGTGCGTTAGGCCCTAAAGGGTTCCGACACTCCACGGGCCAGCCAAGCCAATCCTTGCTAGTACAGGTGTACGCATGGAGGGGTTGATGGCTGCATCTCGAATCCGGTCCACCGCGGTGGCTGCAGGCGGCGACTGTGAGGCCTGGCCGTATCTGGATGAGGGCGTGCTGCGCCCCAGCCGCAGCCGCAAGGTCTGCATGACCTGCCACTGGTTCAGGCATCACGCCGGAGCGCAGTGCATCCCCTTGCTCACCTGCCAGCTGCATCAGGGTCTAGTCGCCCAGGGCGAGCACCTCACCAGTCGCTGCCAGGGCTGGACCGATGCCATGGCCCGCCAGCTGGGTTGGGCACCGGAGGCAGGCTGAAGGCTGTGTGGGTGCACCAGGGGCAGCGAATCCCTTCCTCTCCGGCTGAGGCCTGGCTGAGTGATGGCCGCCAGGTGCTGCACTTCAAGCCGGTGATCTGGAGTCGCTGGCAGCAGGAGCTGGAGGTGACCAGCGGTGAATGGCTGAGCGATCAGGCCGCGCCGTTGCTGAAGCGTCGCCAGCGGCTCAGCCGTGACAAGGCCGTTGAGCTGTGGCGCCAACGCCGCGCTGAGGGCTGGACACCCTGTGCCCCGCAATG
>JAIXWY010000007.1 GCA_027490995.1 Opitutaceae bacterium | reverse complement strand
TAAGCCCACCCGCTAAGGGGTCAGGCTTTGCTCTTTGCGTTTCGCTCGCCGTACCGTCGCGGCGGCGTCGTACAGGACGAAGCAACGCGACCCGCTACGGCAAAGCGCAAAGCCTGACCCCTTTTCATCGGAGGATCGCGCCATACGGGATCGGAGGTTGCAAAGGCTGGCGAAACCGGGAGGCCCACCCGCTAAGGGGTCAGGCTTTGCTCTTTGCGTTTCGCTCGCCGTACCGTCGCGGCGGCGTCGTACAGGACGAAGCAACGCGACCCACTACGGCAAAGCGCAAAGCCTGACCCCTTTTCGTCGGGGGATCGCGCCATACGGGATCGGAGGTTGCAAAGGCTGGCGAAACCGGGAGAGTTAGTCTTTCGCCAAAAAGACTATGTTGAAGAAGCTGATCGCGAAGTTCCGCAAGACCCTTGCCCCTTCGCCCACGGACGCGCCCGCCAAGCCAGCGGCCAAGTCCACCACTCCTCCCCCCTCCCAACACCCCACCCGCAAGGTCCACGCCGACAGCCAGCGCCGCCCTGAAGGCGGTCGCGGCCGCAGCGGCGGCGGTCAAGGGTCCTCCAGCCACGGCGAAAGCCGTGGCGGTGGTCGCCACGAGCGCTCCGGACAGGGGGGTGGCCACGGTCATGGCGGCCAAGGCGGCGGTGGACGCGGCCGGGGCGGCCATTCCGATCGTTCTCGTTCGCCGCGGATGGAGCGCGAGCGCGATGAAGCGGCTCCCGCGCCGTCCGCACCGCGCCGTTCGCGCACGCCTCGCCCGGTGCCGGAGGTGGCTCCGGTCAATTCCGCTTTCACCCAACTGGGCCTCGCCGACCGCGTTGCCCTTGCGGTCCTCGAGAAGGGCTACGCAGAACCCACGCCGATTCAGGCCCAGGCCATTCCCGTCGTGCTCGCCGGCAAGGACGTCATCGGTTCAGCCCAAACCGGCACAGGCAAGACGGCCGCCTTCGCCCTCCCGATCCTGCACCGTCTCGGCACCAAGGGTCCGCACCCGCGCTGTCTCGTGCTTGAACCCACCCGAGAGCTCGCCCTCCAAGTCGAAGAGGCGTTCCGACTTTACAGCAAGTACACCAACCTCGACATCACCGTCATCTACGGCGGCGTCGGCTACGGCAAACAGCGCGAAGACCTCGAGAACGGCGTCGACGTGATCGTTGCCACGCCCGGCCGCCTGCTCGATCACATGGAGCAGGGCGCGATCAGCCTCGCCGGGATCGACATCCTCGTGCTCGACGAGGTCGACCGGATGCTCGACATGGGCTTCCTCCCGGATGTGAAACGCATCGTCTCCCGCACGCCGAAGTCGCGGCAGACGCTGTTCTTCACCGCCACGCTGCCCCCCGAGATCGCCTCGCTCGCCACCTGGGCGCTGAACGAGCCGGTCGAGGTGAAGATCGATCGCAAACAGACCGCGGCCGAGACGGTGGCCCACGCCTTTTACCCAGTCGTCGCGTCGCAGAAGTTCGACCTCTTGCTGCAGCTGATGCAGGCCACGCAGTTCAAGAGCGTGATCATCTTCTGCCGTACCCGCATGGGCGCCGACCGCATTGCGCACCGCCTCATCGCCGCCAAGCACACCGTAGGCGTGATCCACTCGGACCGCAGCCAGCGCGAGCGCGTCGAGGCCCTCGAGGGTTTCAAGAGCGGCCGCTTCGAGGTGCTCGTCGCCACCGACATCGCGGCCCGCGGTCTCGACATCCGCGGTGTCTCCCACGTCATCAACTACGACGTGCCAGAGAATCCCGAAGACTACGTCCACCGCATCGGCCGCACCGGCCGCGCCCAAAACACCGGCGAGGCCTTCACCCTTGTGACCGAGGACGACGTCCGTGACGCCCGCTCCATCGAGCGCTTCATCAACCAGGCCGTCGAGCGGAAGAAATTCCCGGAGTTTCCGTACATCTACTCGGCGCTGTTCGACGAGACCAACCCAGCGCTCAACGCGGCCCCGAAGCCCGTCAGCCGACTCACCCGCGGCGCCCGCCGCTGAAGCGCATCCGCCGCGCGCCAGGGGCTACCCGGCGCGGCAACCGGTCGCCAGCGAGCCCGGCGCATTCGCGCCGCCCCGATCGTGATTCAACATTGGGACCCACGCCGGAATGCGGTAAGCAGCTACGCTCTGCGTTCCGAAGCGCGCGACGGTCGTCCCCGGCGCCGATTTTCCGTTTGCGCTCGATCGCCCGCGAGATGCGCCCTCGATCAAGAACCGCAGTCGTCGTCTAACTGAAGTCGCGGGGATTGATCGGATCCATGAACCACGAGACCGTATCTCCAGTGGAATCGAAGGTGAATCCACGGGGCACGGCAGGCGCGTTGTCCTGATCGCCCATGGGTTTCAGCAACGCGATGAGGTCCGGCCAGAAGCCGACTGGGAAGCAGATCGCGGTGAGATTGGGGTTGCGGCCCCCCCGGAAGGTCGTGCTCGGCCGCAACTCGAAGTTGAGCAGGCGGACGCTTGGATCGACGCTCCCGTCGTCCCCGACGTCGGCCACGGTGAGCTGCTGCCAGGAGTACTGGGCCGAGCCTTGCTCCTTCCGCCAGACGACGACCTGACGGTTCTGGGCGTTGCGCAGCCAATAGCCGCCTTCATTCAAGGCGGGCTCAACGATCCATCGCTGCGTGAGGTCTCTTGCGCGCGCCGCCGTGAGGAAGAGACGCCCATTCTTTGGGTCCAGCGTGAGCAAGTGGTTCCGGTAAGGCTCACGAAGCAGGTAGGGCGTGCCCCGCGTGCGACGAATCTCAGGGATGTCGTCCAACTCCGGCAATTCAAGCGCCGGACGTTCTTCGGACGCGGGCTGTTCGTTCACGTGCTGCACGTAAACGCCAAGTTGGTCGGCGAGCGTGGCGATCCGCTCATCCAGCATGGTGTAGGCAGCGTTGTGCTCGGCCCGACGGAAGTTTCGGTTCCAGATGCCTTGACCGATCCACAACTCCAAATCCTCGGTGGTCGCATCAAAATGTTCCGGATGGAAGATCACCTGCTTCACCAGATCCTGCGCACTCTGCCAGGCCCGAAGTTGACGCCGCGCCTGAGCAATCAGCCGCCGCTCCTCCACGAGTCGGTTACGCAGCGTTCCGAAACTCGTACCCGCACTTCCCGGGATGAGCGGCGCGTACGCCCGCCGCTGGACGGTGATGGGAACATAATACTGCCGCGGACGGTGTTGACCCTGCTCGAACGCATCCACCACGGCGGCCTCGCTACTGGACACGAAGTGAGCAATGAGATCGTTCAGGTTTGTGATCTCGGACTGGGCGTTGCCGGTGCCCATGGCCGGAGGACGCAGCTCAAACGCGTGGGGCACGCCATACGAGACGTGCCGGGCGGATAGCCGCGTGGTCTTCTTGAATCGTTCCCAAGTCTGGCCGATGCTCGCGCTGCCGGAGGCGCTGAGCTTGGCCCCGGCGAAGGAGGCCTGGAGCGTGTTGGACCACGCATCGCGTTCATCCGCGCTGGTGCAGGAGAGGGCAATCACGCCGACATAACCGCCGCCCCAAACCACGCCGGAGATGTACTCGTCGCCATAACGGGCGACAAATTCCTCGGGACTCTGGTTGAACAACTCAAGGGCCTCCCGCTGAACCTTGATCGATCCGGCGCGCTGCGGCTGGCAGCGGATTTCGCGTTTCACGACGCAATAAACCGTCAGCTCATCGCGCGCGAGATCATGCTGTTTGGAAAACTCGTTGGAGAGACTAAAGGCACCGTAGCTTCCGCCAGCACTGATGCTGATCGACATCGACTCCGCGTAGCGCTCGAAACGGTTGTAGAAGGAGAGCTCCGACACCGCCTCTCCCCGACCAATCCCGCCGGGAGTAAATTGGATCGCCGACTCCTGCAACGAACCCGTCGCAGAGTTCACCCCAAGGCCGAGCGGAACGGTGTCACTCTCATCCGAGGGTGCCGCCACCGCAGACCGAGGACGAATAAGGGCGCCGCCCGCAGCGAGTGTAACGGCGCGAAAGAAAGTACGACGGTTAAGAGGTGGCATGGTTCACCGAAAGGAAAAGGTAACAGATTGTTGATACACCTTAGCCATCAACACGTCCGTTGATCCGCGTCAAACTTGTCCACTCGCCGCGCCCAGACCACTCGTGGGTGGCACTCACCGCGGATCCGACGCGGGCCGACCACGGGCGCATCTAAAGCTTCTCGCCGAAAGGAAGCCTCCGCGCGCGGGTGCCGGACCGGTCGTTGGCCAATCGAGGAATAGCCCAAACTCGCAGCTCTCCACCGTCACTCCCCCAAAGATGACGGGGGCGGTCTAATCACACACCAACCCAGTAGGTCACGCACGCTTCGCGGCCGCCTCATCTTACTACCACGATCCCTCAAGCCACCACCCCGGCGGATATCACGGTGCCGCGAAGCGCCTCGCTCCTCGATAACCCGCCGGTCAAGTCCGCGCCCGCCGCCCCCTGAGTTAACATTCATCGGGGCGCCGCTTGCCCGGACCGTGCAGAGCGGTGGACTGCTCGAACCGTCCCGCCAGGAGGGTCGCGTCGAGCCCCATGCCCCGTCTTGCGCCAGGGCGCGCGCCGCCCTTCCCTCGTTCCGGTCTCACCTCACCCGCCATGACGCTCTCCCAGCCGTTCCTGCCCGACGACTTTCTCCTGCCCAATCCGTGGGCCCGGCGCCTCTATTTCGAGCACGCGGCGAAGCAGCCCATCTTCGATTACCACTGCCACCTCCCACCCGACCAGATCGCGGCCAATCGGCAGTTCGCCAACCTCACCCAGATCTGGCTCGCCGGCGACCACTATAAGTGGCGCGCCATGCGGGCCGCCGGCGTGCCCGAGGAACTCATCACCGGTGGCGCGACGAGCGACTACGACAAGTTTCTCGCCTTCGCCCGCACCGTCCCCGCACTCGTCCGCAACCCGCTCCACCACTGGTCGCACCTCGAACTGCGCCGGTACTTTGGGATCGACCTGCTCATCAACGAGGCCAACGCCCCGCACATCTGGGAGGAGGCCAACGCCCGCCTCGCCACCCCCGCTCTCACCACCCACGGGATCCTCACGTCCAACCGCGTCACCGTCGTCTGCACAACCGACGATCCGGCCGACACCCTAGAGCATCACCAGGCCATCGCTCGCAGCTCCCTCGCGACGCGCGTCTATCCTACGTTCCGACCCGACAAGGCTCTCGCCGTCAACGCTCCCGCCGTCTTCAACCCGTGGTGCGACCTGCTCGCCCAACGCAGCGGGGTCGAGGTGCGCAACCTGCCGACACTGCTCGAAGCACTCGACCGGCGGCACGCGTTCTTCCACTCACTCGGCGGGCGCCTCTCCGACCACGGCCTCGAGTCGCTGCCCGACGTCGAATGCACCGCGCGGGAGGCGTCCGTGATCTTCGACCAAGCCCGGGCAGGCGTCGCGGCCACACCAGACCAGACTGCCAAGTTCGTCTGGTTCCTCCTCGTCCATCTCGGACGGCTCGACGCCGCGCGCGGCTGGACCAAGCAGCTCCACCTCGGCGCGCTGCGCAACACCAACTCCCGCCTCCTCCGCCGCCTCGGCGCCGACGCCGGCGTAGACTCGATCGGCGACTTTCCCCAGACCCGCGCGCTCGCCCGCTACCTTGACACGCTCGACCGCGACGACCGCCTACCAAAGATCATCCTCTACAACCTGAATCCATCCGAAAACTACACGTTTGCCACGATGGCCGGCAACTTCCAAGACGGCACGATCCCCGGCAAGCTGCAGTTCGGCTCGGGCTGGTGGTTCCTCGACCAGAAGGAAGGCATGGAGTGGCAGATCAACGCACTCTCCCAGCTTGGCCTGCTCTCCCGCTTCGTAGGCATGCTCACCGACTCGCGCAGCTTCCTCAGTTACGTACGCCACGAGTATTTCCGCCGGCTGCTCTGCGGCATGATCGGTACCGACGTGCAGGCCGGTCTCATCCCGGCGGACGAGGCTGCAGTGGCTAAGCTGGTTCGCGACATCTGCTACGACAACGCCGCGGGGTACTTCGGCCTGCAGGCTGGCAAACTCTGAATCACCCCATGCCCCTCCTCGTCGGTATCTGCGCCACCCCCGCTGAGATCGCCGGACTGCCCAATCCGCCGTTCGATTTCATCGAGGCCCACGTCCAGCACCTGCTGCTGCCTGAGCAGCCCGACGCGGCCTTCGCGCCGCACGCCGCGGCGATCCTCGACTGCCACCGGCCCACGCCCGCCGCCAATTGTTTTTTGCCCGCCGACCTGAAGGTCACCGGTCCCGCGGTCGATCACACGCGCCTGGCGCGCTACACCGAAACGGCATTCCGTCGCGCCGCGTCCATCGGGCTGCGCACGATCGTCTTCGGCTCCGCGATGGCGCGAATGATGCCCGAGGGCTGGTCCGGCGCACGTGGGTTCGAGCAGTACGTCGAGGCGCTGACGCTTGTGGCGCCGATCGCCCAACGGCACGGCATCACCGTGGTCGTCGAGGCCCTCAATCGCGGCGAGTGTAATCTCGTGAACACCCTCGATGAAGGAGCCGAGGCCGTGCGGCGCTGCGGACACCCATCGGTCCAGTTGCTGGTCGACGTGTTTCACATGCTGCGCAACGGCGAGGCGCCGGATCCCATCGCCCGCCACGCGGCGCTCGTCACGCACGCACACCTGGCCGAGAACGAGGGCCGCACCGAGCCAGGTTTCCACGGCGACGATTTCCGGCCGTTCCTCCGCGAGCTCCGCCGCGCCACGCGCTGCCGCCATCTCACGATCGAGTGCAACTGGACCGCCGGGATGACCGCCGGCGTCCACGCGGCGGTGGCCGAGGTCCGGCGTCAGTTCGCCGACACCGCGCCCGCCTGAGCAGGGGCGCGCGTCCGGTCGGCATCGATCCGCCGCAGCAGAGCATACAGGAGCGCGAGCCGCGGCATCGCCGCTCCAGCGGCCTGCGCGCGCCGCAACGGCTCGCCCCAGATCGCCTCGATCTCCAGCGGGCGTCCCGCGAGGAAGTCGACTAAGCTTGAGGGACGGTACGGTCCCATCGGCGGGGTCACGTCATACTGTTTCCGCAAGACGTCATCCGGAATGTCGATTCCCAGCTGACGCGCGGCCGCCTGCACTTCCTGCATCAACGCGCGCACCTCTTCACGCAACGCAGGATCGGCACAGAGCACATCGGTCGTCACCGCCCCGGCTGCGATGCTGAGGCCATTGAAAGGGACGTTCCAGATGAGCTTGCGCCAACGCGCCGCCACGAGGTCATCGACGACGCGACACGCCACGCCAGCGGATTCGAAGAGCGCAGCGAGCTCGCGGGTGCGCGCGCGCGGAAGTCCGTCCGCCTCACCGAGCGCGATCGAGCCCGCGTGGAGGCACGTCACCTCCGCCGGCGCGAGGCGCATGCAGGCAATGTAGCAGAGCCCACCGAGGATGCGATCGCGGTCGATCCAACGCGCGAGGGTGTCCTCGCTGCCCAGACCGTTCTGTAGCGTGAGCACCCGCGTGGTGGGGCCGAGGAGCGGGGGCAGGAGCTGCGCCAGTTCGGCGTTTGCCGTGGCCTTAAGGGTGAGGATTACGAGATCGACCGGGCCGATGTCCTCCGAGCGCGCGAAGACCGCTGCGGGTTTCAGGGTTTCCACGCGGCCTTCGACCTTGAGCGTGATGCCGCGCGCGCGGATCGCCGCCAAGTCACTGCGCGCAAGAAAGCTCACGTCGCGCCCCGCCAGCGCGAGCCTCGCACCATAATAGAGACCGATCGCACCTGCTCCGAGAATCGCAATGCGTCCATTCATAGGTGCGGTGTAGTCTGCGATGACGAGGACACGAGAACCGAGGAGGCGGGCGCGCTCACTCGCGGATCCGCTCCTGCAACGCCACCTCCGCCGCCGCGTGTCCGGCCAGCCACCCCGTGGTCCATGCGGCTTGGAAATTGAAGCCCCCCGTCACGCCATCCACATCCAAAGCCTCGCCCACGACGTACAGCCCCGGGCAGCAGCGACTGGCCAGGGTACGGAAATCGATCTCGGTCCGGCGCACGCCGCCGCAGGTGACGAATTCCTCCTTGTTCAGGCTCTTTCCTTCAATCGCCAAGCGCGTCTCCACGACGGCGCCGACCAGAGCCTCCAAAGCCTCCGTGGAAAGGTGTGACCACGTCGTCTCAGGATCGATGCCAGCCGTAAGTGCGAGGCGCTCCCACAAGCGCAGGGGCACCGCGAACGGGCCACCCGACGACACGCGACGCCGGGGATGCGCCGTGCGTTGCGCCCGCAGGTCACTCCGGACCTGCTCGCGCGTCCGGCCCGGGACGACGTTCACCTCAAGACTGAAACGATAACCCACCGCCGCGAGTTCGCGGGCGCCCCACGCCGAGAGGGTCAGGATCGCCGGCCCGCTCAGACCCGCATGCGTCACCAGCAACGGTCCACGCCGCCGCAGGCGAGTGCCCGGCACCGAGACCTCGGCATCCGCCACCGCCAGCCCAGCTAAGCCATCCAGGCGCGGATCCCGGCAATGAAACGTGAAGAGCGACGGCACCGGAGGCTCGACGGTGTGCCCGAGGGTTTCCGCGAGCGTGCCACCCGCGAGGGCCTTCGTTCCGCCGGTGGCCAGGATCACGCACGCCACCTCCAGGGTCTCCGCCGTCGGTCCGCTCGTCGCGATGAAATCACCCCCCTCCGCGCGCCGCAGCGCCGTCACGGGCCACCGCGTCCGCACCTCCACGCCAAGCCGCGCGGCCTCTCGCTGGAGGCAGTCCACGATCGTGGCGGAATCATCGGTCACGGGAAACATGCGCCCGTCCTCCTCGGTCTTGAGCGCGACCCCGCGCTCCGAGAACCAAGCGATCGTATCGCGCGGACCGAAGCGGTGAAACGCCCCGAGCAGCTCGCTCCCGCCTCGCGGGTAACGCTTCACCAGCTCGCGGGGCTCGGGGCAATCGTGGGTAACGTTGCAGCGACCGCCCCCGGAGACCCGCACCTTGGCCAGCGGATGTGCGGTCGCCTCGCACAGCACCACCCGCCCCGCCGGACCGAGACGCTCCGCTGCGGCGATGGCGGCGAAGTAGCCCGCCGCCCCTCCACCGATCACGAGGACACTGTGCTGGATCATTCCCGCCATCCTGAGGCCGCGCCGAGCTGATGTCGATAAGGCGCCCAAGCGAACGCCCGCGCGCTAGCGGTGCGGGCCGTGACGGATAAGCGAGCGCTCGCCTTAGCTCATCCGCAACGGCCGGAGCCGGGGGAAAAAAGCGCGGCCGCCGGGAGGGAAATCCGGCGGCCGGTGGCTCAGTCTGCCCTGCTCTGCGCTGCGGGCGGGCTGGCTCGCGATCTGGACTCGGCCGTGGTGGGCCGAGAGCAGACGAGGCGGAGCGTGGGCGCGCGCGCAGCGGACGGATTAGTTGTTCCGCTGCTTCTTGCCGCCAGCGGCGCGCATGGAATCCATCTTCGCCTGCTGGTCCGGCGTGAGCACGGCGCGGATCTTGGCGTTATGCGCGTCGCGAATCTCGCGCATCTTCGGACGCTTCGCCTCGCGATCCGTGGAGGTGTCCTGCATCAGCGCGCGCAGCGCCTCGCGCTCACTGTTGAGGATCGGCTTCACCTTCTCGACCTGATCGGGCGTGAGACTGAGCTGTTCGGTGAGCATGGCGAGACGATCGCCCTTCTCACCTCTTTCGCCCTTTCCGCCCTTGCCCGGACGGTCCTCGCGCATCGGCGGCTTGCCAGTCTCGTCAGCGCGAAGCGCCGGCAGGGACAGCGGGACAAACAGGGCGAGAGCGACGAGGATCAACTTGGATGCTTTCATGGAGTTATCGGAGTTATTTGTGTCGTTGTGAAACGAGGACTGTTGACTCCACGTTAGACGCCGCCGCGCCCATCCGGTTACATCACGCCCCCGTCCGAGCCACTCCCATGACCTTCACGCAACGCTCCAGCCTCGCGGATGAAACGATCGCGGCGACGCTGCGCCGGCTGCCCTCCGCCGTGCGCGAGATCGCGGCGCGCGTGCCGGTCGTGCACCACGACTGGCCCAGCGAAGCGATTCTGGGCGACGAGTTCGAGCCCGACATCCTGGGCATGTTCGTCGGGCCAGCCTACGACGCGCCCACGGGAGAGACGCCCGAGGTTGCGCCCCACATCCTCCTCTTTTTGGAAAACATCTGGGATTACGCTGAAGGCGACCCCCGCACCTTTCGCGAGGAAATCCGCCTCACCTATCTGCACGAACTCGGCCACTACCTCGGTTGGGACGAGGACGAAGTCGCGGCGCGTGGCCTGGAGTGAGCGTTCGCTCGCCCGGTGGCCCGGCGGCGCCGACCGGCAGGTCCGGGCCAACTGGATGCCAGGTCACCCTCTCGCCGCGTTCGCGCTTGCGCATCAGCCGCCCATCCCCTCGCCGCGCTCGGATCCTTCGCCTCTGGGCATGAAAAAGGCCCGGACAAAATCCGGGCCTTTGGAGTGGGTGGGTGACCGCGCCGAGGCGATCGGAGCCCCCTCGCGCTCCTTCTCGAGGAGAAGGAGCCTCACGGGGTGCACGGGCTTACTTCGTCGGCTTGTCCGACCGCCGAGCCGTCAGGCGATAGTCGCTGCTCACCATCATCAGGAGCGCAGCCACCGTTCCGTAGCCGAACAGGGCGGCAATGCTGCCAGCCTGCAGTTCGATTACGTTGGCTACCCAGACCAGCGAACCGCAAAGGATCGCGATCAGTGCCCAGGAGCCGAGGGAGGATTTCGTAGTCATCATAGCTTTCTTTCGTTCAGGCCACCCAGCATGGGCGACCTGCGCCTATCATACGTCCACTCTCGCAATAGGGGAAATAATCGTTAGCTATCCATTCAATCGTTTTAGCCTATGGAACTGCAGCAGATCCGGTACTTTGTGGCGGTCGCGGAGACCCAAAACTTCACCCGCGCCGCCGAGCGCTGTAGCGTTACGCAACCCTCGCTTAGTCAGCAGATTATTAATCTAGAGAAAGAACTTGGGCACAAGTTTTTCCACCGGCTTGGACGCAAGGCGGTCTTGACGGAGGCGGGGGCCACATTCCTGCAGCGGGCGCGGCAGATCTTGGCGGGGGTGGACGATGCGACGCGGGAGTTGAGCGATAGTCAGGTCTTGGAACGGCGCATTCAAGTGGGGGCGATTCCGACGGTCGCGCCTTATCTCCTTCCGCCGCTGATTCAGCGGTGTCGGGAGGAGTTCCCGCAGCTCACAATCGAAGTGCGGGAGGATTTTCGCTCTGACCTGATTCGCGGCATCCTGGATGGCGAGTTGGATCTGGCACTCACCTCGCTGCCGGTGAAGGAGCCTCAGCTCTCCGTCGAACCCATCCTCAAAGAGCCGCTCCTGCTGGTTGTCGGGCGGGATCATCCCCTGGCCCGGACCCCTCACGTGACCGCGAAGCAGCTGGCGGACCACACCTTTGCGCTGCTGGGCAACTCCAGCAGCCTCACGCACCAGATTCAGCGCTTCTGTGGTGATCACGACTTTGAGCCGCGCATCGGCTATCGGTGCGCGCAGATTGCGACGGTGAAGGCCTTCGTTGGGCTCGGATTAGGCATCTCGATTCTTCCGCAGGGGTGCCGTTCAAAGGACGACGATGCTGCGTTGGTCTACCGCCGCCTGAGCGGTCGGCAGCCGGAGCGGGAAGTTGCGGTCCTGCGACACATCCAGCGCTATCAGAGCCGCGGTGCGGAGCAGTTTCTCCGCGCGCTACGCAGTTGGCTGGGGGAGCGCGCCGCGGAGGAAACCGACGATCGCGCGCGAGTTGCTGTGGAGTCGAAAGACTGAGACAGTGCGCCATGGAAGACCGCTCCGCGGCGAGCATATCCGTACCGAGGCCCAAGCTTTTGCTCTGGGTCCTCGCGGCCGTGCAGTTCACGCACATCCTTGATTACATGATTGTGATGCCGCTGGGGCCTCACCTCATGCGGGTGTTCGACATCTCGCCGACGCAATTCAGCTGGCTGGTCGCCGCGTACGGCGTGGCGGCGTCCCTGGCTGGATTCTTGGGGGGCTTCGTGATGGATCGCTTTGATCGGCGGACTGCGTTGCTCACGCTGTACGCGGGCTTCGGTCTGGCCACGCTGGCCTGCGCCTTGGCGCCGACCTACGAGGCCCTGCTCGGGGCGCGCCTCGCTGCCGGAGCGTTTGGGGGCGTGGCCGGTTCGGTGGTCAACTCGATGTTGGGAGACGTGATTGAGCCGGGGCGCCGCGGACGAGCGGCGTCGATCGTGATGTCCGCATTCCCCCTCGCCTCGATCCTCGGCGTCCCCGCTGGCTTGGGACTGGCGGCCCGCTTTGACTGGGAGGCGCCGTTCTTCCTGATCGCGGCGGTCGCGATCGTGGTCTTCATTGTCGCTCATCGCACCGTGCCCTCGCTGCGCTCAGCGCATCCGGTGGCGCACCCTTTCAAGCAGATGCGCTTGATCTTGTCTGACGACCTGCACCAGCGCGGTTTCCTGATGAGCGCGATGTTGGTCTTCTCGGGGAGCTGCGTGATTCCGTTCATGGCGCCCTCGATGGTGGCCAACGCTGGGCTGACGGAAGCTCAGCTCCCGCTGATCTACCTCGCTGGCGGCATGGCCACCCTCGTCAGCACCCCTCTGCTCGGCCGCCTGACCGATCGCTTCGACAAGCTGCATGTGCTCGCCGTCGTGTCACTCAGCGCGGCGGCTGTGGTGCTGATCTTGACCCAAATGACGTCCGCCTCCGTGGTCGCAGCAATGGTCGTCACGGCGCTGTTCATGGTTTCGATGTCGGGTCGCTTCTCGCCGGCGATGGCGATGCTCACCAACGCGGTTGAAGCGCGTTACCGGGGTGGCTTCATGAGCGTGAATGCCGCCGTGCAGCAAGCAGCCGGCGGCGTGGCCAGCATCGTGGCGGGCATGCTGGTGGCCCGCGGGCCGGGCGGCCACCTCGTCGGTTACTCGCGGGTGGGGCTGCTCTCCATCGCTTGTCTCGGATTGACCGTTTTCCTCGCCGCCCGACTCCGCGCGATCGCGCCGCACGCCGCTCTTCCTTCCCGATGACCCCTCTCACCTCCACCCAAGGCACTGGCCGCACCGGCCCGGATCTCTACCGTCGTGCCAAGCAGCGCATCCCCGGCGGCACGCAATTGCTCAGCAAGCGACCCGAGATGTTCCTGCCGGACAACTGGCCTGCATACTATGACCGCGCCACCGGCTGCACGGTCACCGACCTCGACGGGCGACCCCTCACGGACTTCACGTCGTGCGGCATCGGCTCCTGCCTGCTCGGCTACGCAGACCCAGTCGTGAACGCCGCGGTCGTCGACCGCATCGCGCGCGGCAACATGTGCACCCTGAATTCGCCGGACGAGGTGGCTGTCGCCGATCTCCTGTGCGAACTCCATCCATGGGCGGACCAAGTGCGCTATGCCCGTGCCGGCGGGGAGATCCTCACGATCGCGGTGCGTATCGCCCGCGCCGCCACGCGCCGCGACGTCGTGGCCTTCTGTGGTTATCACGGTTGGAGCGATTGGTACCTCGCGGCGAACCTCGGGGAAACCGAGGCACTGAACGGCCATCTCCTTCCCGGTCTCGACCCCGCCGGGGTCCCGGCGGGCCTGCGTGGCACCGCCGTGCCCTTCCGTTACAACCGCATCGAAGAACTCGAAGCTATCGTCGCGGCGAACCAAGGTCGGCTCGCCGCAATCGTCATGGAGCCGATGCGCTACGACGCTCCGCGCGATGGCTTTCTCGATAAGGTTCGTGCGCTCGCGGACGAGACGGGAGCGGTACTCATTTTCGATGAAGTTACGTCGGGCTGGCGCAGCCACCACGGCGGCATCCACCTCAAACTCGGCGTCGCGCCAGACCTCGCGGTGTTCGCGAAGTCGCTGTCCAACGGTTTCCCGATGGCGGCAGTCATCGGCCGCGGCCGCGTGATGGAAGCCGCGCAGCGCACCTTCGTCAGCAGCACCTACTGGACCGAAGGCATCGGTCCAGCCGCCGCACTCGCCACGCTGCGGCGCCTCAAGGAACTGGATGCCGTTGCCCACATCGCGAAGATCGGTGATCTGACCCGGCAGGGCTGGCGCGATGCCGCAGCGCGGCACGGTCTCCAGGTCACCGTCGGTGGCATCCCGGCGCTCTGTAACTTCAGTTTTTCGTACGGCGATGACAGCCGCCGGCTCATGACGCTATTCACCCAGACCATGCTGGATCGCGGCTATCTCGCGAACGGCGTCTTCTACCCCACGTGTGCCCACACGCCCGCCCACGTCGAAGCCTATCTGCAGACCGTCGGCGAGGTGTTTGGCTTCCTCAAATCGGTCCTCGATGAAGGCAGCCTAGCGCAACACCTCCGCGGTCCCGTAGCCCACAGCGGCTTCGCCCGCCTCACCTGACCCCGCGACCGCAAGACTTTCATAAAAGGGGTCAGGCTTTGCTCTTTGCCGTGACTGCGGTTTTCGATGCCACAAGCACCCGCCGGGGCGACCCCGTGAACCTCGGCCACGGCAAAGTGCAAAGCCTGACCCCTTGAGAAGAGTGGGAGGCTCAAGCCGCAAGGACCGTGGATGTTACAAAAGCGGGCGCGGGGCAGGGCTTACGGGAGAGCCGGGGACGGTCTGAGATTCTTTCCGGCTTTCCCGTTGCCGGCGCCCCGCTCACCCGCCATGGTCTGTCGTCATGATCGACGTCATCAAGAAGACCATTCTCGCCGGCGTCGGTGCCGCGCTCACCACAACGGAAAAAGCCGAGGCGGCCCTGCAGGAGATGGTCCGGCAAGGGAAACTATCGGCAGCAGACGCGCGGATCATCGCCGAGAAGATCGCGGAGCAAGGGCGGCGTGAGTTTGAGGAGATGAGCCAAGATCTCGGCACCAAGGTGCGCGCGATGTTGGATCGCTCCGATGCCGAGACGCAGGCCCGTCTTACTGCTCTGGAGGAACGCGTGCGGGTGCTGGAGATGAACGCGACCCCGCCTCCCTCGCGGTCGAGCGAGCCGTGAAACCCTTCGACCTGCTGGGCAACGCCGTCCGGGCCAAGGAAATCTTCACGGTCCTCGCACGCCACGGCTTCGCCGACCTGCTCAACCAGATCGAGCTTCCCGCGGCAATCTGGTCGCGGTTCGTGCCCCAGCACGCCCCGGCCCGGACGATTCATGAGCGGGTGCGGCTCGCCGCCGAGCAACTCGGGCCCACCTTCGTCAAGGCGGGGCAACTCCTGAGCATGCGGCCGGACCTGCTACCGGCACCGCTCATCCTCGAGCTGCGCAAGCTGCAGAACTCCGTCCAGCCACTGCCGTTTTCTGAAGTCCGACCGGTCCTTGTCGAAGCGCTGGGTCGCGAGCCAGACGAGGTGTTTGCCGCCTTCAACGAGATCCCGGCGGCGACCGCCTCGCTCGCTCAAGTCTACTTCGCCCGCCTGCACGATGGTCGCGAGGTCGCCGTCAAAATCCAGAAGCCCGGCTTGGAAAAGACGGTGCTCGCCGACTTCGATCTCATCGCGTGGCTCGCGGCGCAGATCCACCAGCGCGTGGCGCGCCTCACACCCTTCAACCTCCCCGGCGTAGTCGCCGAGTTGCGCGCGGGCATTCTCCGTGAGCTCGATTTCCAAAACGAGGCGCGGAATCAGCAGTACTTCAACACCATCAATCCGCACCCGGACCGCGTGTTCTCCCCGGTGGTCTTCGACGAGTTCAGCTCAGAGCGGGTGCTGGTCTCCGAACGGATCATCGGACGGTCGCTCGACGATCTCCCACTCGATCCCGAGTTCAACCGCCGGATCGCCGCGCACGGCGCCGCCTCCCTCCTCCACCAAGTTCTTATCGCCGGCTTCTTCCACGCGGACCCGCACGGGGGCAATGTGCTGATCATGCCCGATGGGCGCCTTTGCCTGCTCGACTGGGGACTCGCCGGGAATCTCACGCGCCGCCTCCGCCTCGCGCTCGCCGAGCTACTCCTCGCCGCGGTCGAGCAGGACGCCGAGCGGATCGTCGAAATCGCCGCCGAGCTCGGCGCCCCCGGCGGCGGCGTAGACCTACGCGCGATGGAACGCGACGTCACCCTTGCGCTCCGCGAGGACTTCAATGTCCCACTCGGCCGCGAACACAGCGGCCGCGCCTTGCTTAAGCTGCTGCACATTTTCGGCCGCAACGGCATCAATATCTCCCAGGACTACTCGCTCATGGCGAAGGCCATCCTGTGCATCGAGGAGGTCGGACGCCGGCTCGACCCGGCGTTCGATCTCCGCGCCCACGCCCGCCCGGTCCTGCAGGAGGTCCAGCGTAGCCGGGTCCGTCCAGGCGTGCTCTGGCGCGACGTACGCGATGTGCTGCGCTCCAGCTTCACCGGGCTCAAGGAACTGCCTGGCGAGCTGCGCCGGATCGCCCGCCGACTGGAGCGCGACGACCTCACGATCCGTTTCCAGCATCAGGGTCTCGAGGGCCTCGACGACGCGCTCAAGGCCGCCGCCAACCGCATCGCGCTCGGCGTAATCATCGCCGCCCTCATCGTCGGCTCGTCCCTCATCATCACCACGCGCAATCCGCCCTACCTCTTCGGGTACTCGGCCCTCGGCATGATCGGCTACCTCCTGTCGGCCGTCCTCGGACTGTACGTGGTCTGGGATATTTTCCGCCACGGACGCCACCGCTGACCCTCGCGCGGGTGGCGGCAGATCCGGCCGGGCTGGCGCTTTCCGGTTGCTCGATCCGCGACACCGCGTACCTGTGCTGTTTCCCTTTCCGACTGATGTCCGCTCCCTCCTCCGCTCCGCCGCCCGTGTCCGCCATCGCCCCCCGCCGGGTGACGCGCCCGGAACTGCTCGCGCCTGCGGGTGATTGGGAATGCGCACGGGCTGCCGTGGAGAACGGTGCCGACGCCATCTACTTCGGGCTCGAGCGCTTCAACGCACGGATGCGCGCGAAAAACTTCACCCAAGCCGATCTACCCGCCCTAATGGAGTTTCTCCACCGGCGCGGGGTCCGCGGCTACGTGACGTTCAACACGCTCGTCTTCACCCCGGAGCTGCCCGACGCCGCCGACTATCTGCGCGGCATCATCCGCGCCGGCGTCGACGCCGCGATTGTGCAGGACACTGGAATCTGCCGCCTCATCCGTCAGCTCTCGCCCGACTTTCCGATCCACGGATCTACGCAGATGACCGTGACCAGCGCCGCCGGCGTGCGCTTCGCGCGCTCCATCGGCGCCGAGTTGGTCGTGCTGGCCCGCGAGAATTCCATCACGGAGATTGAGCGAATCCAGCAGGCTCAGGCCGAGGCCGGCGGCTCCCCTCTGCCACTCGAAGTCTTCGTGCATGGCGCGCTCTGCGTCGCCTACTCCGGCCAATGTCTCACGAGCGAGGCACTCGGCGGCCGCTCCGCCAATCGCGGCGAATGCGCGCAGGCCTGCCGCCTTCCCTACGATCTTTACGCCGATGGGCAGAAAGTGGACCTCGGGGACCGCCGCTACCTCCTGAGCCCACAGGACCTCGCCGGACTCGAAGTACTCCCGGACCTCGTGCGCGCCGGGGTAGCCTCGCTGAAAATCGAGGGCCGACTGAAGAGTCCCGAGTACGTCGCCAGCATCACCCGAGTCTACCGACAGGCGCTCGATCGGACCATGGCCGCGCTCACGGCCAGCGCCGAGGCGCCGCCCGCGCCGGCAGCGGAGCGCTACGAATTGGAGATGTCGTTCTCCCGCGGCCTGTACACCGGCTGGTTCCGCGGGATCGACAACCAACACCTCGCGCATGGGCGCTTCGGCACGAAGCGCGGCGTCTACCTCGGCGACGTCCTCCGCGTGGCGGGCGATGAAGTCGTCCTCCGCCTCCAAGCGCCGCTCAAACCCGGCGACGGCGTGGTCTTCGATGCCGGCAACCCCGAGCAGCGCGAAGAAGGCGGCCGCGTTTACCATGTCATTTCCCGCGGTGCCGATACGGCGTTGCGATTCGGACAAGGCGATGTCGATTTCCGCCGCGTGCAGCCGGGCAACAAGGTCTGGAAGACCAGCGACCCCGCACTCGAACGCGAGGTCCGCACCACCTTCGAGGGCGAGAAGATCCGCCACACCCGCGCCATCCGCGCGGAGGTCCACGGACACACTGGCGCGCCCCTCACGCTGCTGCTCGACGACGGCGAGGGTCATGTGGCGCGAGTCGACTCGGCCATCCCGCTTGCCGCTGCCGAGCAGCAGCCGCTCGACACCGCCCGTCTCCGCGCTCAGGTCGGCCGACTTGGCGGCACGCCTTTTCACCTCGGCGACCTCGTCAACCACCTTGAAGGCGCGGCGATCCTGCCGGTGAGTGAACTCAACCGTCTTCGTCGCGACGCCGTCTCTGAACTCGAACGGCAACGCGCGGCCCCGCGGCGCTGGACGCTGCGTGCCGAGCCCCCGCGGCTCGCGCCCGAACCCTTCTCCACCTCCGCCAGCGGAGCCACCCCGCTTGCCGCCACCCAAGCCACCACCGCCTCCGCCCCACGCGCCGGAGCGGCCGACACCGCGGCACCCGCCCCGGCCGAGCCGGAGCTGATCGCGACCGTCCGCGACCTCGCCCAGATCGAGCCGGCGTGGGCGGCGGGCGTGCGCACGCTCTACTGCGAATTCGAGAACCCAAAGCACTATCGCGAGGCCGTGACCCGCTTCCGCGCGCTGCAGGGCGCCGTCGGCACACCAGGCAGCAGCCTCTGGGTCGCCCCGCCCCGCGTGTTCAAACCCGGTGAGGAGTGGATCCTTCGCCAGGTCCGCTCCTGTGAGGCCGATGGGTATCTGGTGCGCAACTACGATCACGCGGCCTTTTTCGCCGGCGACCGGCGTCGCGGCGACTTCTCACTCAACATCGCCAACCCGCTCAGCGCGGAGCTCTGGATCAAGGACCACGGGCTCGAACGCGTCACGGCCAGCTACGACCTCAACGTCGCCCAGCTGGAAGCGCTCCTGCAGGCGGCTCCGCCGGCGTGGTTCGACCTCACGCTCCACCAGCACATGCCGCTCTTCCACATGGAGCACTGCGTGTTCTGTGCGTTTCTCTCCACCGGCAAGGATTACCGCGACTGCGGGCGCCCCTGCGACACGCACCGCGTCGTGCTGAAGGACCGGGTGGGCGCAGAACTGCCCCTGCGGGCCGACGCCGGCTGCCGCAATACGGTGTACAACAATCGGGCCCAAACCGGGGCGGAATTCGCGTCCCGCTTCGTCGCCCTGGGCGCACGCTCCTTCCGCGTGGAGTTCCTGCACGAGTCAGCCGACGAAGTCCGCCAGACTCTTGTGCGGTACCAGCAGTTGCTCCGCGGAGAGGTCTCCGGGGCGGATCTCTGGCGCGAACTGCGCTTGATCAACCAGCTCGGCGTCACCCGCGGGCAGCTGGAGGCCGCGCCCCAGCTCCTGCGCCGCAAGACGTGAGCGGGAATGCACGCCGCACTCTGGTGTCGCCTCCGACGACGAAATGACCCCTAGTGTCAGTCCTCTCCCCCATGGACTCCTCCCCCGCCAAGACGCCCGCGCAACCCGCGGCAGGCGCCCCGCAGAAGCTTCAGGACCTTGAGATCAAGGATGCCCAGCTGATCTTCAATGCGGCTTGGTCCGATCTTGAGGCGGAGGTGGGCCGCGAATTCCTACGCTTTCCGAAGGAGTTTATCCTGCTCGGCGGCGCGCCTGGCGCGGGCAAGGGGACCAACACGGATTTCATTCTGAAGGCCCGCGGCCTGACGTGCCAGCCGGTGGTGATCAGCGCCCTGCTCGATTCCCCGGAAGCCAAGCGCATCAAGGATGCCGGCGGCATGGTCGGCGACCGCGAGGTGGTCCGGCTGCTCCTCCGGCGCCTGCTCGAGGAAGAGTACCGCGACGGCGTGATTCTCGACGGGTTTCCCCGCACGAAGGTCCAGGTGGAGTGCCTCAAGCTCCTCGTGCAGCGGATCCAGGCGCTGCGCCGGGAGTTCCACGGCACGCCTCATGCGATTCACTTCCGTGAGCCGACGATCCACATCATGGTGTTGTTCGTCGACGAGAAGACCTCCGTCGAGCGCCAACTCCACCGCGGTCGCGAGGTGAAGGCGCATAACGACGAGGTACGTCGTACCGGCGTCGGTGAACTGATGGAAGAGCGCGGCACCGATTACGACGAGGGACTCGCCCGCCGCCGCTACCGAGTCTTCAAAGAGCAGACGTGGGAAGCGCTGCAGTCACTGAAGGAAGTCTACCACTATCACTTTATCAACGCGCAGGGCGCGGTCGATGAAGTGGAGCAGAATATCCTCAAGGAACTCCAATACCAGAGCTCACTGGAGCTCGACCCCGGGACGCACGAGCGCCTCCGTTTCCTCCCCGTGGCGAGCCAGATCATCATCCATGCGCGGCAGGAACTGGTGAAGCGGCTCGATAGTTATGCGCTGGAGCACCCGGCGCTCTTTGAGCGGGTCATCCAGTACATCGAGCGAAAGATCATGCCGATCGTGCTCCGCCACGCGATCTCCGGCGTCGCTTCGGTGAATTCAGAGGATCACGTCTTCGATGATCCCCTCGCGCTGGCCATGCTCATCGACGTCTTCAGCGAGCGCGGCTACCACGCCGTGGTCGACCTGCATCGCATCGAGGTCCCCGAGCGCATCGACCTTTCCACCGGCGCGATCACCTGCCGCGTGAAGAAGGTCTACCGCGTCCAAATCCGGTTCCAAGGTTCGGAAATCCGCCGCGGCTAGCCCGCCGCGCGTCCGCTGCTCCGCCGCCGCGTCCGCTCGGATGCGATGACGTAGGCGTTTGCCCCGACCGCCTTCAACGCACCGAAAGTGCCGATCGGAGTACCGCTCGCGAACGCTTCGACGGCAACCCCGACGACGACCAACGCCGTCGCGCCGCGCCACCACCCGCGCCGCGACTACCTCGGCGCTACTCGTAGCGCAGCGCCTCGATCGGATCAAGGTTCGCGGCCTTCCAGGCTGGGTACAGGCCGAAGGTGACGCCGATCCCGCTGCAGACCAGCACACCGGCCAGCGCCCAACCCCACGGGAAGATCAGCTCGGAATTCAACGCCAGAGCCACGCCGTTGCCCGCGACAATCCCGAAGCCGACGCCCGCCAACCCACCGGCCAGCGAAAGCGCCACGGCCTCGATGAGGAACTGCGAGAGGATATTACGCTTCTTCGCCCCGATACTCTTGCGGATGCCAATCTCCTTCGTCCGCTCCGTCACGCTCACCAGCATGATATTCATCACGCCCACTCCAGACGCGAGGAGCGCGATCGCGCTGATTACGAACGCCCCCACCGCGATGACGCCCGCGATCTTGTTGAATGCATCGATCAAGGAATCGTTGGAGAACACCTCGAAGTCGTTCGGATCCTCAGGATCGAGCCCTCGCACCAGCCGCATCGTACCGATCGCGCGGTCCTGCACCGCAGCCAGTTCCTGCTGGCTCGGTGCCTGGACATTGATCGAAACGGAACGCCCAGCCGCACCGTAAATCTGGAGGAAGCGCGTGATCGGGATGAGCGCAACGTTGTCTTGGCTCTGGCCGAACGAGGACCCCTTCGCCGCCAGCACGCCGACGACCGTGTAGTTCTGGCCGTCGATGCGAACGAGCCTCCCGACCGGCTCTTCGTTGACGAAAATCTTTTCCGAGACATCCGCGCCGAGCACCACGACCGGACGGCCAAACTCGACGTCGTCTTGGCCGAGGTTGCGGCCGGCAGCGACCTCGAAGTTGCGGCTCGTGACAAAGTGTTCGTCGCCGCCGCCGAGCAACACATTCGGATTGGTGCGGCGATCGAGGTAAGTCACCACGCGCCCCTGACGACGGATCTGGAGACTGACGGTGGCAGACGAGCCCAACAACTCGCGCAGCCGCGTCGCCATCGCGTAGTCGATCAGGCGCCGATTGGCGTAGCGCTGGTCTGGATCGCTGAAGTTGATCGGCGGGGTGCGAGTCAGCTGGAACGAATTCGCCCCGAGAACATTGAGCCCCTGCTCGATATTGGAGCGCAGGCCGCTGATCACGGTCATGACGCCGATCACGGAGAACACACCGACCGCGATCCCGAGCATCGTCAGACCGGAGCGGAGCTTATTCGCCGAAAGCGCGCCGGCGGCCAGTTTGAGGATCTCGGAAAGATGCATGGCGCGGTGGGGCCGGTTACTCGTAGCGCAAGGCGACGACGGGATCGAGTTTACTGGCCTGCCACGCCGGTGCGAAGCCGCTGAACACCCCGGTGAGCACGGAAATGATGATCCCCACGACGATCAGCCCGGTGGAGAAGACGAGCGGGAAGGCCGGAGCCACCGCTGCGACCAGCGCGGCCAAGCCGCCCGCGAGGGCGAGGCCGACCACTCCGCCGACGAGGCAGATGCTGACCGCCTCGATCAGGAACTGCAGCAGGATCGTCCGGCGTCGCGCCCCCAGCGCCTTGCGGGTGCCAATCTCGCGGGTGCGCTCCTTCACGCTGACGTAGGTGATGTTCATGATCCCGATCGCGCCGACGAACAACGCGAGTCCGGTGATGAAGAAACCCGCGACCGCGATACCGTTCTTGATCGGATCGAGCTGCTCGCGGATCGCCCCCTGCTCATTGATCTCAAAGTCGTCCACTTCCTCCGGCCCCAGCTGGCGCAGCCGGCGCATGAGTCCGCGCAGCTCATCGCGCGCCTCCTCCATCCGACCTGGCTCCACCTGCACCCGCAGTTGGCCGCCGTCCCCGGCGGAAAAATAACGCCGGAAGGTGTTCAACGGCAGCACGACCATCGAGTCCCAACTCCACAGGCCCAGAAAACTACCCTGCCGAGCGGCCACCCCGACGACTTCCAGATTCTGCCCACGGATGCGGATGGTGCGCCCGACCGCCTCCTCGTTCGGGAAGAGCGCATCCGCGATGTCGTACCCGATCACGCAGACATTGCGACCGGCCTCGGCCTCGAGATCGCTGAAGAAGCGTCCCGCCGTCATGTCCGAGCGGATTACCCGCGCGTAGTCCTCAGTCGTGCCGAGGGTATAGATCATGTTCACGCGGTACTCGCCGCGGACGACGGAGCTCATCCGCTCGGCGGCGGGGATGGCCCGCTTGATCGCACCGCCTGGGTGCTCGGCGATCCACTCGTTGATCCGTTGGGCGTACTCCACCTTGATCGGCTTGCGGTTGCGGTAGCGCCACCACTCCTGCCGGTCGCTCCAGGGCCACTTCGTGACGTACAGCAGATCGTCGCCGAAACCCGAAAGACTGCGGTCAACGCCCGCATCAATTCCCTTGATCGCGGTACCCATGAGGGAGACCGCGACGATGCCGATGATCACGCCCAGCGCGGTGAGCGCCGAGCGCAGCTTGTTCGCCCGGATCTGCGCAAACGCGATCCGGAACGACTCGGTGAGTTCGAGGAGCAGGCGGCTCATGCCTCGGCGTCGCTCTCGATCAGGCCGTCACGCAGGCGCACGATCCGGCGGGCATGCCGCGCGATGTCCTCCTCGTGCGTCACGACGATGATGGTGTTACCCTGCTCATACAGCTGCTCGAACAGGGCCATGATTTCCACGCCCGTGCGGGAATCGAGATTCCCGGTCGGCTCGTCAGCCAAGATGATGGAAGGACGCGTCACCAAGGCGCGGGCGATCGCGACACGCTGCCGCTGGCCGCCCGAAAGCTCGTTGGGCTTGTGATACATGCGCTCCCCGAGGCCGACCGCCTCCAGTGCCTGGCGTGCCCGATCGAGCCGCTCGCGGCGGCCGAGTCCGGCGTAGATCAGCGGCAACTCGACGTTGCGCAGCGCATCGGAGCGGGGCAGCAGGTTGAACGTCTGAAACACGAATCCGATCTCGCGGTTGCGGATCTCCGCGAGCTCATCATCGGTCATCGAAGCGACATTCTTCCCCGTGAACTCATAGCGGCCCGCCGTCGGCGTATCGAGGCAGCCCAGCATGTTCATCAGCGTGGACTTGCCGCTGCCCGACGGCCCCATGATGGCCAGGTACTCGTTGCGGCGGATGGAGAGCGCGACGCCCCGGAGCGCGTGGATCGTCTCCTCGCCCATGCGGTAAAGCTTGGTGACCCCCTCGATCGCGATGACCAGCGGGCCCGGTGTCCGGCGGGAGCGCACTTACCGTGCCTCCTCTTTCTTCGGCAGCTCGACGCGGACGGCGCTGCCGTCCTTGAGGGTGCGCGTGATCACGCTGAAGCTGCCGCTGACGACCTCGTCGCCCTCCTTGATGCCGCGGGTCACCTCCATGTGCGAGGTGTCGGCGATGCCGGTCTCGACGGTGACCTGGCGCACCTTGTCGCCATCGCGCACGAACACGACGCGCTGCAGGGCCTCTCGGTCCGCCCGCTCACGCTCGCGCTGCTCGCGCTCGTTCACGGCGGTGGCGGCACCCTCGCCCTTGGTCTGGCTGGCCTTGCGATCGCGCTCCTCGGCCAGTTGCTCCATCGTTTTCGAACCCTCGCGGGAGCGCACGGTGACGGACTGGATCGGGACCGCGACGACGTTCGCGACCGTCTTGGTCTCGATGTCGGCGTTGGCGCTCATGCCCGGCCGCAGCGGGACGTCGCGGTCGGTGACGCGGATCTTCACGAGGAAGTTGGTCACCTCTTCCTGAGAGTTGGCGGCCAGTGTCTTGGCCGACGAGGCGATTTCCTTGACCTCGCCGGTGAAGCGACGGTTCGGGTACGCGTCGATCGAGATGCGAGCGCGGTCGCCCACCTTGACGTTCACCACGTCGTTCTCATTCACGTTCACGCGGACCTCCATGCTATTGAGGTCGGCGACGCGCATGACCTCGGTGCCGGCGAACTGGCCGGTGGCCACGACGCGTTCGCCCTTCTCGCTCGCGAGGGAGCTGATCGAGCCATCGATCGGGGCGTAGATGACAGTCTTCTCCAGCTGGTCGCGGGCCTGCTTCAGCTGCCCCTCGGCACGGCGAATCTGAGCCAAGGAGCTCTCATGATTGGCCTGGGCGACTTCGGCCGCTGTCTTGGACGCGGTGAAGTCGGAATCCGAAGCCAGCTTCTTCTGGTAAAGATCGTTCATCCGCGCGAAGTCCTCGCGTGCCTTGAGGAGTTGAGCCCGGCTCTGCACCTCGACGGCCCGAGAGGCCGCGAGGTCCGCCTCACGCTGCTCCACCTGCGCCTGGTAGGCGTCTGGCTTGATCTTCATCAGCAATTCTCCGCGGCGCACTGTGGCGCCCTCGCGAAACGGCAATTCGACGATCTCGCCGGCGACCTCCGGGGAGATCTTCACCTCCACCTCAGGCTGGATCTTGCCCGTGGCCGAAACGACCTGCGTGATCGTCTTCACGATCGCCTTCTCGGTGGTGACCGCGATGACCTTCTGCTGGGACGAGCGCTTGACCGCCACGGCGGCGCCCAGACCACCCAAAAGGAGGACGGATCCGAGAATGATCCAGAGAGTCCGCCGACGCGAACCCGGCGAAGACGGTCTTGGGGCAGACGACGGTGAAGGAGAGGAAGCCATGAGGGAAAAAGAGGGAACGACGGACGGAACCGAAAAGAGGAGAACGTAGAGCCGGGGGTGTCGAAGGCAACGACGGGCGAATACCCTACCCAATTACTTCGCTATCGGCACCACGCTCACGCAATCAAATTTCAGCAAGGGCGTAGAGTTGCGCATGCTTACTCTACACGTACCAAGGGCAAAAGTTGCAGCCGTGTCCCTCGCCTAAGGTAACGTCTTCAGAACACCGACCACGAGCCCGCTAAAAAAGAGCGGCGCAAGCCTATGTAAGTTAGGAACCACACCGACCTCCATTTAATAATTATCACATAAAGCCTTAGTTAGCAAGAAGATTTCCCAAATTATCGTTCGCCCTCACCTTCTCTAGAGGCTTTAATATCAATCACCTTCATCCACGACGTGGCCCGGGGCTCAAAAACCGTTTCGCAAACTCAACTCGCTAAGGAACTAGGGATTTCCCAGGCCTTGGTCTCGTTGATCCTGAACGGTCGCCGACAAGGCATAAGTCCGTCTACCTATAACCGTGTCTGGGATCACGCGCTAAGGCGGGGTTATCACCCCAAGGGGATGCGGGTAGATTCGAGGACTCCCTCCCTGCTGGCGCGGCAGGTGGCGGTCGTTCTGGGCCACTCGCTGCGGCTCCATACCCTCGGCCACCACCTTGCCCAGGTGCTGGAGGGCCTGCACGCCGCACTGCTGCGCGATGGCCTGACCGTGACGTACCTTGGCCCCGATGATGCCTTAGGGGATGGTAAACTGGAGCAGTTGTTGCCGGACGTCGGCGCTGGCTTCCGGGGCATCGCTACGCTGGGCCCCGTTTCCAGGGGTTGCCTGACGTCCCTGCGCCGACAGGAGACCCCGGTCGTCAGTCTCTGCGCCTCCTTTCCGGACCTTTGCCATTCCGTCTTGGGGAACGAGATCGAGTCCCTACGCCATGCGGTGAAGCACCTGCATCTCAACGGCCACCGTCGCATCGGGTGGCTCGGGCATAGCCACAACGGCGATCACGACGATGCCCTGCTGGAGCCCCTTCGCCTGGAACTTCAATCGAGTGGGCTCTCGCTCGATTCACGTTATGTGGTGATTCAGGCCCAAGACGACCGCGCAGCGGGCGCGGAGGCGATCTTCGCGCTGGTGGATCACCAGCGGCGTCGCGATTTCCCGACCGCTTTCCTCTGTCGTAACTGTCTTATGGCCTCCGGTGCCATGGCCGCCTTGAAGCGCGAGCGCTGGTCAGTCCCACAGGACGTATCCGTCGTGGGCGCCGACCACCCGGGGTCCAACGGTAAAGAAGCCAGCCATATCACCGGCGCAGGACCAGATCCGCTCCGTGTCGGTGCCGCCGCTGCGCAGTTGCTCGTCAATCCCATGCGGCAGCCAGAGCCCAATCCGTCGTCGAACGGACAGGGAACGCTCCACGACACGCTGATCTCCAGCAATGGGCACTCCAAAGATGCCCCAATTGCCAATGACCGATCGGGGTACGTCGATGTCGTGGTGCCGGCCGAGTTGGTCGTCGGCTCCTCCAGCGGCCCCGCGCCGTCGTAGCGCGGAGCGGGCACGTGGAGCGATCATCGCGAAGCGGCCCTTCGCCGCGCCCGATTAATCCTTCGGCACGACGCGCAGGATGCCACGCATGAGCGTGGAATGGCCCGGGAAGCTGCAGATGTAATCGTAGTCCCCCGGCTGCGTCGGCGCCTCGAAAAAGATGCGGTCCGTCGCCCCTGGCTCTAGGACCGCCGTGTGCACAATGACGTCATCCGAGGCCGGCACGTAGCTGCGTTCCGCAGCTTCGACGCCGAGCTGAAGCGCCGCCTCGCCAACCGCGTTGCCGCGGCCAGGCGCGCAGAGCACGAAGTTGTGCAGCATGTCGTCGTCGTTGCGGAACACGAGGAGCACCTTCTCACCCGCCTTTGCCGTGAGGAGCTCACGGTCAAACTTCAAACCGGGCCGGGTGCTCAGAAGGATCTGTCGATCGCCTTCCCACACTTTCCAGCCAGGACCGGGCCGGGTCGGGCGCTTGGGGCTCGGGGCATTCGCCTTCGCCGGCACCGCCGCCACGCACCACTCCACCTCCTTGGGGTCAGCCGGGATGATGCGCGGACCTTCGGGAATGCGGTTCAGCGTGTAATAAAGGGCCGGATGCAGAATCGTCTCCGCTCCTGCTGCCGATCGAATGCCGGGGAGTTTGATCTCATGAATGTACCCTTCGCGGAGGCAATGCGCCGCGATCCGCACCGAAAGGCCATCCGCTGCCACTTCCACCCGCTGAATCGGGCACGCCATGCGGTCAATCGGCGCGCTGCCATACGCGCCATGGTACTTGTAGGTGAAGCCAGCGAGGACGTAGCTCGACGCCTGCGCCGCCGACTCGCGATCCACGGGTTGGGTAAAGCGAATGAGGAATCCATCCGGCTGCGCCGTCACTTCCTGCACGTCAAAGGGCACGTGCCCAGTCCATTCCAGACGCTCCAAGCCGTATTGCTTCGGTCCCACCGATCCCCAACCGCGCGCCGTCTCACCCGCGAAGACCACGCCCCTCTCGCCTTGGCGCACCCGGAGAACACCCGACTCAAAGCCTTCCCGGAAGAAATACGCCGCCCCTTGCCAGACGCCACGCACCTGCTCGAGCGTGATCCGCAGGATCTTGCTCTGGCCTTGGTCACTCACAAAGAGGTGACCCGCATAGGGTCCGAACGCACCACCGCTCACGTCCTCAAAGAAGCCCGCATTGGAAATACCCATCACGGTATGCGGCAGCCACACCGTCGGCGGTTTCAGCCCGGGCATCTTCGGCACCAGGGCATGCATCGGTTCACCCGCCGCGACAACGTCGCTCGGCCGGAGCTTCACCGGCGATCCCGGCAGATGCGCCCACGCCAAGCCCGCGGGGTGGCCGACAAAGTCACCCGACTGGACTTCCGTGATGCGCCCAGAGCCGACCCATTCCCCTTGATTATCGGAAAACAGCCACAGGCCGTTCGAGGTGCGAAAGAGGTCGGCCGGCGAGCGCAGGCCCGCCGCAATCGGAGTCATCCGACCATCCGGGGAAACTTCCAGCATCCACCCGCGCCAGGGTACCGGGCTCTGGGTCGCGCCACCGAAGGCCACGTTCATGGCCACGCGCAGGGTGCCGTCCGGCGCAGCCACCGGACCAAAGGCGTACTCATGGTAGCTTCCCGAAATCGGAAACTTAAACACGGTCCGGTAGGAGTCCGCCCGGCCGTCCCCGTTTTGGTCCTCGATGAGCGTCACTTCCTGCCGCTGCGCGACGTACACGCCGCCACCTGGCGCCGCCGCGATCCCGAGCGGCTCATGCAGTCCTTCCGCGAAGCGGCTAAAGCGGGGGCGCGGCTCCGGTTCATACGCACCATCGACCCACCAGATCTCACCGCGACGCGTGCAAACCAGCAGGCGCTCGCCCGGCACGGGCAGGATGCCGCTCACTTCGAGCACGATTCCCTCCGGCACGGGCAAAGGCGTGCGCCGCCACGAGCGCGACTCCCGCTCCACGCGCTCCGCGACGGGCTGAATGAAGCGCTCGATCGCACTGGGATTTTGCGCCGCCGCCGGGCTGATCGCTCCGAGGGCCGCCAAGAGTCCAGCGAGAGGCCAAGCCCTTTGGGCCAGCGCGCACGTCAGGGCGCGAGGACGGACGGACCGACACACGGACGAAAGAGAAAAGAGTGAGGTCATCGTGAGCCTTACCAAACGAGGGTGTACGACACCGGCGCCGTGGGGTTCTTTCCACCCACCGGCACCACGAGGCGCTGCCGACCATAAGCCGTCACCACGACGGGGCGGTGCGGCGATGTTTCCGGCCAATCGAGGTAATACGCACGGTCGCCGATCACCCAGCCTCCCGGCGCCGGGGTAATCTGGTCGGCCTCAGCCAGCAGGACGAATGCCGCCCAGCTCGCCGCCGTGCCTTCCACGGTCACCGTCCGAGTCAGTCCCACGCCTTCCGCCGCCGGCGCAAAGCGCTCACTGAGCTGCAGCGACGAAAGGGTCGCCAAGAAAACCGGGGTGCCGTCGCTCTCCAAACGATAGCCTTGCGAAGCGTACAGGTCTCCCGGGGACTCCGGCCAACCATCCACCGCCGGGGTCTCCAGCAAGGCCACGCCGGCTTTGCCGGTCAGGTCCAAGGGCGCACCGAGGGGCTTCGCGAGCTGGGAATCGCCGCGCTCATACCACATTTCCGCCGTATCGATGAAGCCGCCTCGCCAGACGCGGAGCAGCGCCCCGCGCTCGAAGTCATACGCGTAGTGCAGGGCAGCCGGCGTCCCCACGGCCGCCGCGTAAAGGCGCTTCACGGGAGGGAAGGCGATGAACGCGCGCTGCAGGATCGTCCGATCCGCCGGCACCGTCACCACGATGGGCGCTGGCACGCGACGCACCCGCACCGTCGGGTCCGGCGGAGGGGGCGGCACCGGCACACGCGCGCGCAGTCCGCGGATCGCCAGCGATCCGTGGTCGCCTTGAATCATCAACGGACCCCACGGCGCTTCATCCGCGAAGGCCGCGGACCGCGTTGGCCCGCCGATCGTCACGTTTTCCTGGACCAACGTGCCGTTCAGCCACACGCGCACGAAGCGCGCCGGCTCCTGCTTCGTGCCGTCCGGCGCAAAGCGGGGCGCCCGAAATTCCACGCGCAGGGTCTGCCACAGGCCGGGCGCCCGCGCTGCGTTCACGCGCGGTGCCGCGCCTTCAAACGATTCGTTGCCGACACCCCGGGCGCCGTCCCAGCGGCTGTAAACGGCACCCGACTCCCCCACTCCAGGAACCGCCACCCGCCAGCTATCGCGCAGCTGCACTTCGTAGCGTCCCATCAGGTAGACTCCGGAGTTGGAGCCCGGCGCGAGCAGGAATTCGAGCTCTAGGTCCACATCGCCATGCTCCCACGCGCTGAAAAGGTGGCCACGCTGTGCCTTAGTCGGTCGGTTGACCAGCATCCCGGCGCCGGCGATCGGCTGCAGCACCGCGTCCCGGCGCGGATCCCCCGCGAGGACCCGCGCCTCGGTCCAGTTGGACGCCACCGGCCGGAAGTCCGCCAGCCCAGCCAACACGGCCTCACCCTCGGTCAGACGAGGCGCTGGCTCAGCCCCGCGCACCATCCACACACCGAGGCAACACAGGAAGCACACCACACGGGCCAGACGAGCAAGGGTCATCATCGGTCCGCCACAAGGGGCGATTCCCACGGCCTTGGCAAACCCGGAGTCCGAATGGCGTGACGGCATGAACCGCGACGCCCGCACCGCCCTGGTACCGTGCAGAATGAGCGGTCTGCCGACACCACACGGACGACCGGGACCCCAGAGATTACACCGGCCTCGCCGCATCACGCTTTCAAAGCAACGGGGTCATGTCAGTTTCAAAGCAACGGGGTCATGTCAGGACATAGGACAAAGCGACCGTCAGTGGCCGTAGCTGGGCGCCGTGCAGGCATCAGATCACGGCGATCATTACCTCGGTGGATGACGTGGTAGCAAGCCACCGAAAACTCCCGCCGCAATGTCCGCGCCATGGAACCGGTCCACCGGGCATCGGCGCAAATCAAACCACGCGCCCACTCTAATTCCGAAGACACTGTCCTATGTCCTGACATGACCCCTTAGGGATTCCGAGGCATCAGCACGGGAAGCCATGGCGGAGCCGAGGCCGCAGCGATTGAGCGGCGTCGCACGGAAGTGCATGGTCTCGCTGCTGGATCCGACCCCAAACTTAGCCCAAAGGGGTCAACTTAGCCCAAAGGGGTCAGGCTTTGCTCTTTGCCGTACTTCAACCGATCCGAGCAGAACACCCCGCGCACGTCGCGGTAAACCACAAAGCGCAAAGCCTGACCCCTTTGGGCTCGGCATTAGGGAATCCGCGGACCCGACGGTCGGTCTCGACCGATGAGTCCGCACCCGTCGCTGATGCGGAGAATTCCATCCTTCACCCGACTCGACCGACCCGCCAACGTCGCTCCTGGATTCGTATGCCGACTGACCCCACCTCCGCTTCCGATTCCCGCCGCGCATCGGCCTCGCGTCGCCTCGTGCCCCGACGCGACCCCCGCCGCCAGCAGCTCTCGCTCGCGATCGCCCTCGGAGCCGCCGGTGTGTCGGTGCTCCTCTATTTCATCCTGCGGCCCCTGCACACGCCGCCGCGTCCCGCCACGCCCGCCAACCTCAGCGCGCCCGCGCGACCCACTGCGTCCGCCACCCCGGCTCGGGATGAAGACGCAGCGAAGTCCACGCCCACGACGACGAACCCGTCGGCGACCTCCCCCGATGCCTTCCCGAGCATCGAGCAGCTGAACAGCCCAGCGACCTCCGTCCGCGACGACCTTATTCTCCTGAGCAATGTGTTCGCGTCGTGGCAGACCTTCTTTCCGCAGGACGGCAATCCTTGGGGTGACAATCGCGACATCACGGCGGCGCTCTCCGGAAAAAACACCCGCCGCATGGCCTTGATCCCACCGAGCCACCCCGCGATCAGTCCGGACGGGGAACTGCTGGACCGCTGGGGCACGCCGCTTCTCTTTCACCAACTCAGCGGCACCGCGATGGAACTCCGCTCGGCCGGCCCCGACCGCGTGTTCTACACGCCGGACGACACCGTGCTGACGCCCTAGGAAAAGGGGTGCCGCGACTCGGCGCACGACCGCTGTCGGTCGGCAGCCCGAGGATGCAGAGGCATCAGCACGGGAAGCCATGGCGGAGCCGAGGCCGCGGCGATTGAGCGGCGTCGCACGGAAGTGCATGGTCTCGCTGCTGGATCCGACCCCAAACTTAGCCCAAAGGGGTCATGTCTCGACGCCTGACAACCGCCGTGGCGGGTCAGCGGTCGAGGTCTGGGTCATCTGAACTTAGCCCAAAGGGGTCAGGCTTTGCTCTTTGCCGTACTTCAACCGATCCGAGCCGAACACCCCGCGCACGTCGCGGTAAACCACAAAGCGCAAAGCCTGACCCCTTTGGGCTCGGTCCTTTGGGCTCGGTTGACCCCTTTGGGCTTGGTGCTGGGCTCGGGACCCCGGGGCCGCTGCTCGGCGCCGTGCGCATTTCTGATGCCGCCTTCGGCGAGGTCGCCGCGCCCGAGCGGCGGCTCGAGCCCTTCACCCCAAACTTAGCCCAAAGGGGTCATGTCTCGACGCCTGACAACCGCCGTGGCGGGTCAGCGGTCGAGGTCTGGGTCATCTGATGTCGGCAGGCCCAGCCATGCTTCGAGGTCGCGGCGGTCGCGCTTGGTCGGGCGGCCGGTCCCGCGCTCGCGGGCGAGGAGGTGCTGCACGGCCTGCTCTTTCACCTTCTGCTTCTCCTCGGGCGGGGTGCGGTCTTCCAGAAATTCCGGGACGCGCACGGCACCGACGCGCGAGGGCGGCACTCCGAGTACCACCACCGTGCGGCGCATCACGCCTTGGCGGACGATGATCGTCTCGCCCTTCCGGACATCCCGCGAGGGCTTCACAGGGCGCTCTTCAATGGTCACTTCACCCGCGCGGCACGCCGCCGTAGCGAGCGAGCGAGTCCGGAAGAGACGCACCGCCCACAGCCACTTGTCGAGGCGGGCAGCGGAATCGTCCGAGGGAGGAAGCACGCGGCTAGGCAAGAGCCGCCCGCTAGGTGAGGCAAGTCTGGGGCGCCTCGCCCCGTCCACCGGGCGACGAACCGACTCGTCACGGGACCCGAACACCAAAGGCATTGGGACGCCGCTCGCCCCTGCGGCGAGCCCGAGGGCGGGCGTGGCGCGACTCGATCGGCGGACGCGCCTCAGCGCTTACGGCGCAGTTCAGAGCGCACCCAGTCGCCGAGGAGATCCTTCTCGTAGCGAAGGGGGTCCTGGCGGTCGATGGTGAGGCGCTGCATGAAGCCGAGATCCGTCAGCCGACGTTCGCCGTCCTTCAGCACTTTGCCGTCCGCGTCTTTAATCTCGAAGCGGAACAGAAAGCGCGGGGGATAAATGTCCTTCACGATGCGCACGTCCTGAATGTTCGGACCGCGCCAAAACTCGTAGTCTCCGGCGAGATCCACATCGAGGAAGGTCATCGAGAGGGTGTGGCCCGGAGGCAGGAGCGACTCGGCCCGGGTCGTGATAAAGCGGCGCAGTTCCTCGAGGATCGCGTCGCGGCCTTTGTCACTGCCGATCATGCTGTCACGCACATCCGTGAATTTCTCCGGCTGGAAGAAGCTCACCGACACGGGCGACGGCTTGGCATCGCTCTTCTCCGCCGCGTGCATCGCCGCTGCGGACACGAGCAGTCCAACGGATACAAGGAGCGTAGGAATCGTTTTCATGGTAATGAAGTATGAGACGCCCCGTTGGGGGAAAGGTTTCACGATTCGGAGACCGCCCCGGCCGGTGCAGCTTAACCACCCGATGGTCCGTTACTTGCGTGCACCGTGACGACGACGTACTTGCTCGTCGGGGTATTGCTCACGGCTGCCGTGGTTTCGATGGGCACCAGCACGTTGGCCTCGGGAAAATAGGTCGCGATGCAGCCGCGAGGGATCCGGTAGGGGGCCACCATGAAGCCGCGGGCCCAGCGCTCCCGGCCGCCGTGGTCGTTGCAGAGGTCAACCCACTGCCCGCCCATCAGCCCAGCCGCCGCGAGGTCCTGCTCGTTCATGAAGACCACGCGGCGGCCGCCGAAGACGCCGCGATACCGATCGTCCAAGCCGTACACCGTCGTGTTGAACTGGTCGTGCGTGCGGATGGTCATCATCACGTAATCGCCGTCTCGCAGCGCGGAGCGCACGATCGGTGCCGTGAAGAAGGTCGCCCGGCCCGTCGCCGTCCGCCACTCGCGGCGATCCCGTGGGGGATTCGGGAGGTAAAAGATGCCTCGGCGGATGCGGGCGTTGAAGTCGCTAAATCCCGGCACGACGCGCTCGATGCGCTCGCGGACGCGGTCGTAGTCCGAAGCGAGCTCGAGCCACGGCACAGTGGTCTTCGTGCCGAAGACGGCCTGGGCGAGGCGCGCAACGATCATGGGCTCGCTCAGGAGGAGGTCTGACGCCGGTTCGGCGTGGCCACGCGAGGGGTTGATGATGCCCATCGAATCTTCGACGGTCACGAACTGTTCCCCGGCCGCCTGGCGGTCGCGCTCGGAGCGGCCGAGACAGGGCAGGATCAACGCCGTGCGACCGGTCACGAGGTGCGCGCGGTTCAGTTTCGTCGAGACCTGCGCGGTGAGGTTGCAGCGGCGCAGGGCTTCGCCGGTGTATTCCGTGTCCGGCGTGGCGGAGAGGAAGTTGCCACCGAGGGCAAAGAACACGCGGACGTCACCGCGGTGCATCGCTTTGATGGTGTCGACGGTATCGTAACCGTGCTGCCGCGGGGACTTGAAGTGAAATTCCGCGTCGAGGCGGTCGAGCCATGCGTCCGGCATGCGCTCGTAGATGCCCATCGTGCGGTCACCTTGGACATTGGAGTGGCCGCGGACCGGGCAGAGGCCGGCACCGGGGCGGCCGACATTGCCGCGGAGGAGAAGAAGGTTGGCGACCTGCTGAATCGTCGCGACGGCCTGGGGTTGCTGCGTGAGGCCCATCGCCCAGCAACAGATCGTTGCCCGCGAGCGGGCGAGACGCGCGGCGAGGCTTTCCAGCTCGGCGCGGGTCACGCCGCTGACGTACACGATGTCGTCCCAGGAGGTGGCGTGGAGATCCGCCTGAAGATCCGCGAAGCCGTGGGTGTGCTCGCGCAGGAACGCGTGGTCGAGCACGGTGCCGGGCGCGGCATCCTCAAGCGCAAGCATCGCCTTCATCAGGCCCTTGAACAAAGCGAGGTCGCCCGCGATGCGGGGCTGCAGCCAGACATCAGCTAGCCGCACGCCCTCGCCGAGGAGGGTCGGGAGCGCCTTCAGCGGGTTCAGAAAGTCCTGCGGGTTCTTGAAGCGATCCACGCCGACTTCGGGCAGGGGGTTGATCGAGACGATCGTGGCGCCGCGCTTCTTCGCCTCGCTAAGCGTCGAGAGCATGCGCGGGTGATTGGTCCCGGGGTTCTGGCCGACGACGAGGATGAGGTCGGCGTGGGCGAAGTCGTCGAGTGTGACCGTGCCCTTGCCGATGCCGACGCTGGCGTTGAGCGCCGCGCCGCTGCTCTCGTGGCACATGTTCGAGCAGTCCGGGAGGTTGTTAGTACCAAACTGGCGCACGAAGAGCTGGTAGAGGAAGGCGGCCTCGTTGCTGGTGCGGCCCGAGGTGTAGAACGCCGCAGCGTCCGGGGTCGGCAGGGCCTGCAAGCGCTCAGCCACGAGGGCAAACGCTTCGTCCCAACCAATCGGCGTGTAGTGGGTGGCGCCATGGCGCAGGACCATCGGCTCGACGAGCCGGCCCTGCTGGTTGAGCCAGTGATCGCTGCGCTGCAGGAGGTCGGCGACGGAGTGCTGAGCGAAGAACGCGCGGTCCACGCGCCGCCGCGTGGCTTCGTCGGCCACGGCCTTGGCGCCATTCTCGCAGAATTCAAAGACGTGGCGGTCGGAGTCTGGGCTCGGCCACGCGCAGGACTGGCAATCGAAGCCGTCGAGCTGATTGACCTTCAGCAGCGCCGTGGCGCCCGCGAGGACCCCGGGAGATCCGAGAGCGAAACGGCCAGTCTGCAGCACCCCCGCGAGCCCGGCGGCAGCGGCGGACGGCTGGCCGAGCGTCGGCGCGACGGTCTCAGGAGGGGGTTGGGCGGAGGGCGTGGACATGCGGAAATAAATAGGACGACGGACACGATAACAGTCGGCCAACCCGGCGACCGAAGCAAGGCTCGGCCGGAGGGAGACTACTCTGCAAAAACGGGCCATCCGCCAAAAAGGGGTCAGGCTTTGCAGTTTGCTGCAGCACGCTGCGTTCGCGATCGAGATCGCGGTGCCGCGCCGAGCGCGCGAACCACGCCCCCAGCCGTTGGGAACCACCGATTCCAAGCCAGGCCAGACTCGCGGACGGCAAAGAGCAAAGCCTGACCCCTTCAGGCAGGATTTCAGGCAGGATTCGGGTGATCCGCCAAAAAGGGGTCAGGCTTTGCAGTTTG
>JAIXWY010000001.1 GCA_027490995.1 Opitutaceae bacterium | reverse complement strand
CTACACGCCGAACGCGAACGCGAATGGCAATGATTCCTTCACGGTGACCGTCTCCGACGGTAGCCTTACGGCCCAGCAAACGGTCAACGTCACCATCACCCCGGTCAACGATGCTCCGACGGTTGCGGCCACGCAGGCGATCACCACGGCGGAAGACACCGCGAATACCTTTACGGTAACGGGTGCTGACGTGGACGGCGACACGCTGACCTACACGGCCGCAGGCGCTACGAAGGGCGCGGTCACAGTGGGCGCGAATGGCGCGATCACTTACACGCCGAACGCGAATGCTAACGGCAATGACTCCTTCACGGTGACCGTGTCGGATGGCAACCTGACCACCCAGCAGACGGTGAGTGTCACCGTCTCCCCGGTCAATGATGCCCCAGTGGCTGCGACCATCGCCGCGCAGTCCGCGCGCCAGGATCAGGCGTTCTCGTTCAACGCCGCCGCATCGTTCAGCGATGTCGATGCCGGCTCCGTACTCACGTACTCTGCTACGGGTCTCCCGGTTGGCCTTTCGATCAACGCCGCCACAGGCGTAATCTCTGGCACGCCAGATCTCGCGACGGTGGAGTCGGGTACGGCTTCGGTTGTGGTAACGGCGAATGATGGAACTGTTTCCACGTCTGCGGCAGCTTTCAATCTCACGACGGCAGCGAGCTACACGATTGCTGCCTCGTCGGTTACGAGCGTGAATGAGGGTGCTTCGGTGACGTATACGATCACCAATACCGCACGTACGCTCGGAGAGGTCATCAACTACACCATTGTCCCGACGAACGCCTCATCGGCGGACTTCGATGCTGGTCTGACTGGCCAAGCGACCTTCAATGCGGCCGGTCAAGCGACGATCACGATCGGCGTCACCGGCGATGCGCTGACAGAAGCTGGAGCCGAGAGCTTCTCGGTCAACTTCTCATACGGGGGTAATACGGTGGTCCGCGGCGGTTCGTTGACCGTAAACGACACCTCTGTCACCGGCGACCTGAATCGCGAACTGACCGCCGGTGCCGATACTGGCGCTAACTTCACCCTGGGCGTCGGCAATGACACCTTCAATGGTCGCACGACAGTCAATAGCCTAAACACGGCAGACGTCCTGAGTGGCGGCACGGCGGGCAGCGACACTGTAACGGCGATCCTGAACAAAACAGGTGGTATCAATGTTCGGCCGACTCTGACCAGCATCGAGACTGTGGAAATCAGCAACGCCAGTACAGTTGGCGCTGCCGACACCGCGACGGTCGATCTGGTAAATGCTACCGGCGTAACGACCGTTCGTTCCTTGGAGTCCGCGTCGCCGGTCACGTTTACGAACGTAGGCTCTCTAGCCAACATCGAGGCGGTTCTGACATCTCAGGACCTTGAAGTGAAGTATACCAATAGCGCACTCATTGGCTCAAACAGCGTCGACCTGCGCCTAGATAATGCCGACGAAATCATGGTGACGGTGTCGAATGCCGCCTCTAATGTTGGAGGTACGGAGGCACTTGAGACCATCAACGCACACTTCGCTGCGAATCCGAATAACACGCCTACTGTTGACGTAGTTGGGGCGACAAACGTCGTACTGACCTCCTCCATCGATGCGCAGACGCTCGAGTACGAGGTGACGGTGAGCCGCAGCGCCGATGCAAGCGCGCTAACCAAGAAAACCATCCTCGAAAACGGCGCTAATGGCGGCACCTTGATTGGTGGTACCGCCGGAGACTCCATCACTGGAGGCGCGGGCACTGACTCGATCGAGGGCCGCGCCGGCAACGACACGATTACTGGCGGTGCCGGTGTTGATACCCTGCTGGGCGGCGAAGGCGCTGACGTCTTCAAGTTCGGCAGTTCCGCCGAGCTGATTGCGACAAATAACACAGCGGATGCTGCCGTTGACTCGATCGACGGTGGCGACGGCAACGACCGCCTGGAAGTTGCTGGCGGGATTAGCATTGGTGCAAATGGCGCTGACTCCCTCGCTAGGGTTGTTAGCGTTGAGACGCTGAAGCAAATCGGGGCGGGTGCATCCACGATCGTGCTTGCATCGGACGCGGCGATTTCGGGAGTCCGGACGATTGACCTCTCGGAGGCGGTAAATGCTTCCACAGTCACTCTTACCGGAGTTACTCATGGCATCACGGTCACTGGTGGTGACGGTGGCGACAACATCACGGGTGGATCCGGCAACGATTCCATCTCTGGTGGTGCGGGAGCCAACACCATCGACGGAGGCGCCGGCAACGACACCATTACGCTCGGATCAGACGGCGAGAGCGTGGATGGCGGTGCAGGCGACGACACGATCGCGGGTGGCGCTAGCGCCACATCCGCCGACACTCTTCGTGGTGGCGCGGGCTCGGATACTCTGACCCTAGCGGGATCATACGCACAGGCCGTCGACTTCAACATGGCGGGCATCGAAACCTTGAGGATGGGTTCGCAAGGTTCGGCTGCAGGAAATACTGGCTACAGTTATAGCATCGAAGTGAGGAATGGCGACGATCCAGATTCCGCAACGGTCGCAGCGGAGACTCTGACGGTTGACGCTTCTGCGCTCCTGGCGGATGCGAATAGCAGCGCCAACGCTTCGGCTCCGGAGACCTTGACGTTCACGGCGCAGACCGTGACCAACTTCACGGTACACCTGACCGGCGGTGCTGCGAACGACACCCTCGTCGGTGGCAGCCTGGCCGACACCCTGATCGGTGGTGGAGGCAATGACTCCATCACCGGCGGGCTTGGCGTTGACAACATGGACGGCGGCGAAGGCGCTGACACCTATAGCTTCGGTAGCTCCGCAGAGTTGAATGCCGCTGATACCATCGCAGACTCCGGTGGCAGTGGTACCGACACGATTCGTTTGGCGAACAACGGTAACGTCAATGACGCGGCCTTCTTGAACATTCGCAACGTGGAAGCATTCACGGCGACTGCCGTCGCTGCGAACACGTTCGTCCTCAGCGTTCATGCAGAGGCCGCAGGCATCCGTACCGTCAATCTGGCCGGAACGAACACGCTCAATGCGAGCGGCTACGTTTCCAACGGTCTGACGGTTAATGACGCCGCGGGCTCCAACGAAACGATCACCACCGGTGCCGGCAACGATACGGTCAACCTTAACACGGGTGTCGATTCCGTAACGCTTGGCGCCGGTAATGACACGGTCATTGGTGGAGCTAACGTGACGACTGCTGACGTCCTCGCGGGTGGCGACGGTACGGACGTGCTAACGCTCGCCGGTGCCAATGCGCCCACCACGCTGGACTACAGTGCCGGTAATACAGGAGGCAACTTCACCGGATTCGAGCGGATCACGGTTGCTGCGGGAGCTGAGGCCATCGCTGTTGCGAATGGTCCCGATACTCTTCCCACGGTCAACGACTACACGCTCACGTTGGTTGATGCCAATGTGACGGCGGCGTCCACGATCACGATCGACGCCTCGGCCCTGCGCGCCGGTATCATCGACAACTTCGGTGTTGATGGCGAAATCGGTGGCGTGGGACAGAATGCCGACACCCTGAACGAAGAAGAGAACCTCATCCTGACGGCTAACTTCACAGGCACGCGTGCGATCAACGTCCTCGGTGGTGCGGGTGAGGATCAAGTCACCGGTGGTGCGGGTGCAGACACGATCGCCGGTAACGGTGGCGCCGACATCCTCACGGGTAACGGTGGCAACGACGTCCTCACCGGCGGCGCTGGCAACGACCAGCTGAGTGGCGGTGACGGTAACGACGACCTGATGGGTGAAGCTGGCAACGACGTCCTCACCGGCGGCGCTGGTAGCGATACCCTGAATGGTGGCGCAGGCGACGATGACCTCAACGGCGGTGATGGCACCGATACGCTCGTCGGTGGCGCGGGTAACGATACCCTCGCTGGCGGCGAAGGCGTTGATCGTCTGACGGGTGATGAGGGATCCGACACGTTCGTGTTCACGACGGCAACCGGCTCAACCGGGGCTTCGTTCGACTCGATCACGGACTTCGTTAGCGGTACGGACAAGATCCAGGTCAATCTGTCGGGCGACTTTAACTTCGATGCGAGCGGCTTCGCCTCGGTGTCGTCCTTCAATGACGGACTGGTTTCGCTCAGCCTCGTTCGCGGCGATGGATTCTACTCCTCTGCCGATGGTAAGCTCTACGTCGATGTCGACGGTAACGGCACCATTAGTCAGGGCACCGACTACGTGATCTCGGCAGCGACGGTGGCCTCGGGTGACGTGAACTTCTCGCTCACCGGCGGTGGTAGCGCAAACACCCTGATCGGTGGCGCGGGTAATGATATCATCGATGGCGATGGCGGCACCGATAGCATTGAGGGCGGCGCTGGTTCAGACCGTCTCACCGGCGGTTTGCTCAGCGATACCTTCGTGCTCACCAGCACTTCGGGTACGGATACCATCACGGATATGACCCTCGGCGCAGGCGGTGACGTTCTTCAAGTCGACCAGTCGGACCTCGGTCTCGCTGGCGCCGATGTCTTCCGCGGTGCGGTGGCTAACGTGAATGCCAACGGCTCGGAAGAGATCGTCGTCCTAAACGCCGTCTCGTACGCAACCGATGCGGAGGCCGCCGCGGCGGTCGCTGGCCAAGTGACGACCGATGGTCTGGCCATGGTGATCGTGTACCACAACTCGACGACCGGTAAGGTGCATGTGATCCACACGACGAACTCCAACACCGGGGCAAGCGTCACGCACATCGCGACCATGGATAACGTGACGACCTTGGCTGGCCTGGCGGCTGGCGTGAACGCCAACTTCGGCGGTCGTGGGTAATCCGATCCTCGTCTAGCGCTTCAGAGGCCCTCCCCGAAACGGGAGGGCCTCTTTATTGGCAAATTGGTCGGGTCGCCCTGCTTCTCTTTCGGTCTAGCTTCGTGCCTCTCAGAAAAGCATCTATCTCACCTGCAGATTGTGGGCGGTCCGTCCCTAGCCCAGCCGACTCCGATTTATCCGGGTCTATGGCGCAGCTTCAGAAAGCCCGAAGCGATCGGTCTCACCGCAGGAGCAAGTGGTTACCGCCTGCTCGTCGTGTGGGACGCGGCCACGCTGATCTTCGCGGCAATTACCTAGTGATTGCCTCGACCACGCCCGCAAGGATTTCTGCCATGAAACTTTCCGCCCTCTTTTTTTTCGCGCTGTTCTGCTGGGCTAGCCTCGCCCCCGCGCAAACGTCCGTCACCTACGTGGGAAGCACCGGGGAGACGTTCACCCTGTATGCGTATGAGGGTGAACGCACGGCCCTCTTGGTAGATTCCACGAGTTATGACCCTGCGATTCTGCGGCGCATGCTGGTCCAGATGGATTACTTCTGGCAGGCCTTTGTTGAGGCAACCGGGCGACAGCCGACTCCGCACAAGACGTTCAACTCCAAACCGACGTTGGCGGTGCTGAAGACCAGCAATCTCGGCGGCGCGGCCGTTGGGTACGTTGGCGCAACCGGCGTCGAATTCGGGGAGGGCAGATTCCGCGACTGGTACAACAACGTAGTTTCTGCGTCTTACGACAGCGACTTTTTGTACGCCTACGAGTTTGGACGAAACTTCTGGTTCTTCGGCGGCAAGCTCGACTCGCCGGAGTTAAACGACGGGCAGCAGGACGCGAGTCGAGTGTTTGGTGGCTTCGTCTACGCCCCTTCTATCTTCAAGTGGTGGGCGCGGACCGGTGTGTCCAGTCAGACGTACCAATGGACAGAGACCTTTTACAACCACAGTGAAATCGCTCAGGTCGCGACAAACTTCGTGTTGGATCCGGGCGCGACCTATAAGGAGGTATTTCAGAACGGAGCCTACTTCCCGATGAACCAGAATCAGCAGGGGACGGGCCACATCATCCAGGGCCTGTTGATCATTCTCCAAGAGGAGTACGGGGATCTGCTGACTAATCGGTTCTGGAAGGAAGTGGCGGGATTGCCCGCCGCGTCGACCGCTGCAGCGGTGATCGATAACTATGTCGTGGCGGCATCGCGAGCGGGGGCCACTCCTAAGGGGTCATGTCAGGACATAGGACAAAGCTCCGGTCGGTCGCCGCGTGCGCGGCGGAAACGATGGAGACGTGAGGCCAAGCCACTCGCGGATCCCATCTGGAGGCGCTGGGTGATCCAGCCGTTGGGTGCCGAGGTCTGCTGTTTTAAACCGTCGGCGAGGCGTAGGCCGATCTAAGGGGTCATGTCAGGACATAGGACAGCGCTCCGGTTGGTCGCCGCGTGCGCGGCGGAAACGATGGAGGCGTGAAGCCAAGCCGCTCGGGGACCCCATCTGCAGGCGTTGGGTGATCCAGCCGTTGGGTGCCGAGGTGTGCTGTTTCAAGCCGTCGGCGAGGCGTAGTTTCTCGATCGCCAACGGGGTTGGAGGCAGCCGGGTCAGCACAATGCCTAGGCCGTGCGCGAGCTCCCGCAGCCGCTCCTCCCAGAGCTCCTCGCGGGCCGCGCGCACGGCTTCGCGATCCGCTCCGAGGAGTGCAAACCGGCCCGCCCGCTCCGTCCGTCCGGTGATTTCATGGCGTACTTCCGCCCGGAAGGCGGTCGAACCAAGACTCCATGCTTGGCTCAACCTCGCGAAACCTTCGCCGCGCGCCGAGGGATCTTCCTCTACCCAAACGGCCAGAAAAGCCGCGTAATGTTGCCACCCGGCGCGCGAGTCGGGCCAGCCCCCGCTTTCATGTAAGACGGTGCTGGCCACCAACCAGTCCGGCCGGTCGCGACGTGGAAACCAATACAAACTGCTCCAGCGATGTTCGCCCACGCGCTCGGGCGGCACGATCTTGGCCCGCACCGGGTTGAGATGAATGTAATGCGCGACCTGCGCCAGCGCGTGCCCGGGCTCGACGTGCTGCGCTCGATAGCGCCCCTGAAACGGCCGGCCCGTCTCATCGCGGAAGTCGTTGAACCGTCGGGCCCAGGTGCCCTGCAGCCACTTCATGCCGTCGCTGAGGTTGGGCTCCGGCGTCTCCACCGCGAGGTGGAAATGGTTGCGCATGATCACGTAGGCGTGAACCAGCCAGCCGTAACGCGTCGCTGCTTCGCCGAGACAGCGTTCAAACGACCTCGCCGCGCCCTCGGTCTCGAACAGATCACGGCGATAATTGCCGCGGTTGATGACGTGGTAACACGCCCCTGAAAATTCTAGCCGCAACTTCCGCGCCATGGACCCAGTCCGCCATGCCGAGCGGGAATTCAAACGCTGCGCTCATCCCAATTCCGGGGCAGTGTCCTATGTCCTGACATGACCCCTTTTTATATAAGTGTGCACGTGAGCCCGGCGGCCCACGGCGCCGACTGAGTCGCCGCCGCATCACCTCCGCGAATCCCGCGCACTCACGGCACCGCCGTCCCTTCCGGCCGCTGGCCGCGGAAGTCGCGCGGGCCGGCCGAGGCGGGGTCGAGGCGGGCCGCTTGGCGGTCGACGCGGCGGCGGAGGGTGGCGTCGATGTAGCAGGTGAGGTTCGGCGCGAGCAAATGGCCCGCGGGTGCATCGCCGAACCGGAACTCCACCGGCTCGTACCACGCGAAACCCGCGGTGGGGCGGGCGAGGATCCGAAAACCAAAGCGGGCGGCGCGGGTCGTGCAGACGGCGTCGTAATCGAGGTAAAAGGTGATCGTCTGGGGGCTGCGGCGGTTGACTTGCTTGTCGATGACGAAGCCTTTCGGGAAGGCTTCCGGGTCATAGCGGGGGCCGGCGAGGAGGATGAGGTCGAACTCACTCACCGCCGCACCGCGGTCGTCGGTCACGCGGATGATCAATTGGAAGAAGCGGCGTTGGCGGCCGCGGCCGACTTGCTGCGCGGCGGTGTCGCGGGCCCACGCGGCCGTGAGCGTGGCATACGCTTTTGGCGAGGGTCCGAGCGCGAGGGCCTCCAGGATCGCGGCGACCACGGGTTTGCGCTCCGCAGTCTCCGGGGTGGGGCTTTCTAGGATACCCTTCGCGGGGCCACTATGCGCGGCGTCGGGCACGAGGCGGAAGGCGTGGGGCGCCGGGGTGCGCGGGGGGACGGAGGGTTCCAGGAGCCACGCGTTGCCGGGAGCGCCGTGCATGGGGACTGCGGTGGCGGATTCCCGGAGCTCCAACCAGCGGTAATCGAGGCTGGCACTCGCGACGCGGACCACCCCGTCGGAGCCGGGCTCCGCCGTGTAGCTGTTGAGGTAATCGTAGAGCTTGGCGTCGATCGTTTCTCCGGTGAGGACGAACGTGCGGAGCGCCGTGGCGGCGTCGGCGGCGGGATAGTCCAGCCACGCGCGGTTGAGGGCGCGCGATTCCTCGCTGCCGAGTTCAAGCCAACGGAGCACGCCGTCGCCGGGCTCCACGCCCTGCCACCAGGAGCGGAGGCGGCCGATGCGCCCGCTGCCGAGGATCGCGAGCGCCGAACCGTGGTTCGGCGGGGCGAGCAGGATGAGGCGGGTGAGGGGACACCGCGCAAGGCCGGCCGCGCCGTAGCGGGCCTCAATCCATGAGCGGATTAGGACACCACCGGTGGAATGCGTGATGCAGGCGAACGGGGGTAGGTCCTCACCGAGGAGTTCGCGGAGGGCGTGGTCGAGCGCGCGGACGAGGTCATCCATCCGCACCTCGTTGCGGAAGCTGATGTAGCGGCCGAGGTGGAGGTGGCTCAGTTGAAGGTCGAGCCCCGCCTTCGCGGCCCGCGCGACCAAGACCTGTGGCAGCCGACCGTAGGCGGCGGTGTCCGTGACGCTCCACCCATGCAGGAAGATCAGGTGCATGAAGGAGACGTTCGGCACGAATCGAACGTGGCCTAAGGGAGCAGCGTTGCGCCTGCTCGATATCGCGCGAAGGCACCCCGAGGTCCTCGTCGCCCGATAAGGCGAGGCGAGCGAGGGGTGGGAGGTACGTCAAACTGCGCCCCTCAACCGAGGGCAAGGCGGACCTCGCCGCTCGGTGCGCCGGAGCGCGGGCTGGACTTATCGCGGGCCCGGATGGGCCCGGTGCGAGCTTAGGCCGGCAGCTGCGGGCGGGTCGGCTCGGGCCAGTCGATGTGGAAGAACTTCCCGCGCGGGGTGTCGACGCGCTCGTAGGTGTGGGCACCAAAGTAGTCGCGCTGCGCCTGGAGCAGGTTCGCCGGGAGGCGGGCCGAGCGGTAGCTGTCGTAATACGAGAGCGCCGACGCGAAGGTCGGGGCTGGCACGCCGTACTCCGCAGCGAGGGAAACAACCTTACGCCAGTTCTGCTGCGCCTTCTTGATCGTGCGGTTGAAATACGAGTCGAGCAGCAGGTTCGCGAGGTCCGGATTGCGCGCGTAGGCTTCGGTGATCTTCTGCAGGAACGCGGCCCGGATGATGCAACCACCGCGGAAGATCTGGGCGATCTCACCGAAGTTTAGCTTCCATCCGAATTCCGACTGGGCGGTGCGCATGAGCTGGAAGCCTTGCGCGTACGAGCAGATCTTCGAGCAGTAGAGGGCATCGTGGATCGCCGCGACGAGCGCCTTCTTCGAGCCACGGTACTTGCGGCCCGGACCCTTGAGGATCTTCGACGCCGCCACGCGCTCGTCCTTGATCGCGCTGATGCAACGGGCGAAGACCGCTTCCGCGATCGTCGGCGCCGGCACACCCATATCGAGCGCGTTGGTCGAGGTCCACTTGCCCGTGCCCTTCTGCCCCGCGGTGTCGAGCACCACATCGACGAAGGCCTTCCGCTTCGTCTGCGGGTCACGCTGCTTGAGGATGTCGGCGGTGATCTCGATCAGGAACGAATCGAGCGAGCCGCGGTTCCATTCGCTGAAAATTTCTCCCATCTCCGCCGGCTTCAGGCCAAGCAGGCCGTTCATCAGCGCGTAGGCCTCACAGATCATCTGCATGTCGCCATACTCGATGCCGTTGTGGACCATCTTCACGTAGTGGCCGGCTCCGTTCTCGCCGATGTAGGTCGTGCAGGGCACGCCGCCACTCACCGGCTTGCCGGGCTGCGCACCCGGGATCGGACGGCCGGTCTTCGCGTCGACCTTCGCCGCCACTGCTTCCCAAATCGGCTTCAACTCCAGCCAGGCGGCATACTCGCCGCCCGGCATCAGCGACGGACCGAAGCGCGCGCCTTCCTCACCGCCGGAAACGCCGGAACCGATGAAGCGGAGGCCCTTCTCTCGCAGTGCCTTCTCGCGCCGGATCGTGTCCGTCCAGAGCGCATTGCCGCCGTCGATGATGATGTCACCCTTCTCCAGCAGCGGCACGAGACCGTCGATCACCGCGTCGGTCGCCCGACCGGCCTGCACGAGGATGATCATCTTGCGCGGCCGTGACAGCGACTGGACAAACTCCGGCAACGTGCGCGTGCCGACGAGGCCACCCGGCGTGTTCGGGTTCTGGGCCACGAAGGCATCCGTCTTCTCGGTCGTACGATTATAGACCGAAATCCGGAAGCCGTGGTCGGCGATATTCAGCGCGAGGTTCTGACCCATCACCGCAAGTCCGATGAGTCCAATGTCAGAGTGTGTCTTGGGCATACGCAGCGGTTAGGGGTACGCGGCGCGGCGCGATGCGCCAATCCCAATCTGGCACCCGCCGATGAGCGTTAAATCCGGGGCCCGACGCCACCTAGCGGCGGGGCGGCGCCTTCGTCGGAAAGAAGGGAGCCACCACGTCGACGAAGGGCTTCAGGATCGCTGGCTCCGTCCGGTGGTAGATCCAGTGCGCACTCAGGAGCACAACGCCGAGGAATAATCCAAAAGTAATCCATATCCCGCTGATTTGACGCAGTTTACGAATCAAAGGGACCACCACAAAGATGCCGGCGATGATCGCGGCGAGGGTCCACCAGGTGGTCGCGGGAACTTTCGCGATGCGATCGAAGGTGGTCAGGGTCGCAGCGATCGCGGTCACCATGCGCCGGATGATGACGCGACGCAGGCTTTGCGGCGAGCGCAAAGCCTGTCCTATGTCCTGACCCGACCCCGCCCGGGGGAGGGCGAGAGCGAGGACCGTGCGCGCGGCCGTGCGAGTCGCGCGGTCTGGCCCCCCTCCTCCCCTAAAGGGGTCATGTCAGGACATAGGACATCACGTGCGGTGGCATGGGGCACGAGCCGCCGAGGGCGTACCTGGAACTAAGGCCGTGTGGGCTCGTTGCGGGCACGCGCGGAGGCGGTGCGCGTCAGGAGTGTCCTATGTCCTGACATGACCCCTTAGAGAGGGGGTTAGGAGGCGGCGCGCTCCCAGAACCAGCGGCCGTCTTCGACAAAGAGGCGGCCGCCGAGCTTGCCTCCAGCTTCAGCGAGCGCGGCGTCGAGCATGGCGATCGGGTCGGGTCCGACAGTCAGGCGGCGGAGCAGGCCTTCGCCCTTGGTCGTGCCGCAGGCCAGGGTGATCTTCAGGCCGCGACGCTTCGCGGAGAACTTGGTGCCGTCGGGAAGGGCGATGCCGGCTTTGAGGGGCTTGAGCATCGCGTCGACGTAGTGAACGCCGATGCCGGAGCGGTCGTTCTTCTCCGGTCGGAGTTGTTCCGTGGCGGCAGGATTAGCGGGGCAGAGTTCGGTCTTCATGAAAGAGGCGCGGACGAGGAAAGGGGAACGCAGTGTGGAGCGGGCGCGCGAGCGACGGCCGCAGTGACCGCGGACGGTGAGACGGCAGATGCGCCGGCCGCAGGATTCGCGTGGGTTTGGACCGGGGAATTCTGACCAGCGGTGTCCGGGACGTGCGGCGGCGCGGAGGCCGCGGGAGCCTTGGGCTCAGATAGGGCGAAGTGCAGGGTTTGCAGCGCCGCGAGCCACTTGTGGGCGCGCGCGGGGGCCGTGCAGACGCAACCGGCCGGGGAGGTGGCAGGCTTCCAAGCGAGCGCGTCGGCGAGCGGTCGGCCGCGCAGTGGGCCTTGCGTGGCGAGTTCTTCGCGGAGCGAGGCCGCATCCTCGCGGTGACGACACATGCTCTGGTGGCCTTCGTCGCCCGGTGCGGCCGCCGCGTGCAGGCCGACGATCAGGCCCGCGGCATCGACTTCGATGTCGTAGTGCAGCACGAACGGCACGTTGCCGCAGGTGCTCCCTTCGAAGTGAAACCGCGCCTGCCAGCCGCCTTCCATCCGCGGTGTCAGCGTGAGGCGCTCGTCCCGCCAGCGCCGCAGGGCGCGGGGGGCAAAGTGGTATCCGTGAGCAGGTGACATGATGCGAGGCGGTCCTTCGGGGGAAGCGGTGGGTGAGGTGCGGTCCAGGGTGACGAGCGGTGAATCAGGCGGAAAGACAGGCGGAAAACGCGGTCCGCATTCACGTGTCGCGACCCGGCCCGCCCGGAGCCGCGGGGCGGTCGCAGAGGGCGAGTTGGGAGGTCTTGGGACGGAGCATGCCAGAGTCGAGGACCTCAAGCGGGCCGGGCAGGGGCGCGACGGCCGTCAAGGCGGCGAGGAGGTCGCGATTGCCCGTGATCGGCCAGTCCCAGAAGCCGGGACAATCGTGGAAGGTCGCACCGAGTGTGCGCTTAGCGTCGGCGAGCAGGGCTTCGGTGACCGCGGCAGCGAAGCGGTCGAGGAAGTAGGCGCGATCGGGCTCGTCGCGGGCCCAGCGCGCGGCAGCTTCGTCGGCCACTTCCGTCCCCGCGCCCACCGCAATGAGTGCCGCCGCCGGCGTGGCCTGGAGTTCAGCGCAGGCCGCCGTCCAGCGCGCCGGATCGGTCGCGATCGCGGCGCCCCAGGGGCGCCCGTGTTGAGCGTACCACGCGCGCGCCTCCGCGGCGGCCTCGGCCATCGGGCCGGTGAGCTCCCGCGTGGGAGGAAACTTCAGGAAGCGCTTGAACGCCTCGTCCGTGACCTCCGGGACGGCGCGCGTTTCCCATAGCAGGGGTGAGGCCGGGGAACTCATGACCGGGGCGCGTCCTCCTCGCGGCCGAACGCCTGAAACTGGCAACCGGCGACAAACTCGTCGAAGAATCCCGGGTCAGTCTCCAACTCGACGTGCTCGATCGTGCCGACCAGAGCTTCGAGTTCGCGACGCCGACTGACGGAGAGCAGCGCGATGGCGGCGCCCTCGATTGCGATGTTGCCGACGGCGACGACCCGGTCGTCGGGAAGGTCCGGGATGAGCCCGATGCGCCGAGCGGCGGCGAGATCGATGTGCCGACCGAAGCCGCCGGCGAGGTAGAAGCGGTCGAGGTCGGCGAGACGACGCCCCGCCCGCCGCGCGACGATCTGTAGTCCGGCCACGTTGGCCCCCTTGGCCTGAGCGAGTTCGTTGATATCGCTCTCGCGCAGCGCGATCCCCCGCGCGGCATCGACCACGAACGCCTCGTCACCGGATTCCAGACGGCCGCGCTCGTTCATGTGTCCGGTGCGGCTGAGTTCGCCGAGCAGGTCGATTAGCCCGGAGCCGCAGATCCCGTCAGCCGGCGCATCGCCGATGACGCGAGCCTCGACCTTGCCGTCATCGGCGATCTGCACGCGCTCGATGGCGCCGGTGACGCCGGGAAGGCCGCAACTGATGGCGCCGCCCTCGAAGGCGGGACCCGCGGGGCAGGACGCGGCGAGCAGGCGGTGCCGATTGCCGAAGAAGATCTCGGTATTGGTACCGATGTCCATGATCGCGACAAGGTCGTCGCTGAGGTGCGGCTCGAGCGCGAGCAGGCAGGCTGCGGCGTCGGCTCCGACGTGGCCCCCGACGAGTGGGAGGCCGTAGACCCGGCCCTCCGGGTGGCCCGGCAAGCGGAGCTCGCGGATGCGGGTGCTCACGCTCGAGTCGGGTCGGGTGCCGTCGCGCCACGCCTGTTCGATGGTGGAGCGGTAGGGCTTTTGGCCGATCGGTCGGACATCGAGACCGAAGAGCAAGTCGCGCATCGTGGAATTACCCGCAATGGCGTATTCATAAATCGAAGACGCCGCGATGGGCAGACCATTGATTACGCGGGTCAGGTAAGCGAGCAGCGTGCGCTGGAGCAGACGGCCCGAGTGATCGGTGTCGTACTGGATGCGCGCCATCACATCGGAGCCGGCGAAGCGCTGCGGATTCTCGAATGAGGCCCCGGCGACGACGGCGGCGGACTCAAGGTCGATGACGCGCAGGGCGACGGTGGTGGTGCCGAGATCGATCGCGACCCCGAGAATCGGACCCGGCCCATGGTGAATCTCCCGGCCATCGAGCCGTACGGAGTCGCCCTCGCGGCGGACCGCGGGATCGTGGGCGAACCCGCGCACGGAGGCGGGTAGGTGGAGCGCGCGATCCTCGATCCGCAGCGTGGGCCGCAGCAACGTGTGGGCGACGATCGTACCCTCGCTGCCGTCGGCGGGGCGGCAGCGGCACGACAGCCGGAATCCCGGCCGCAGGTCGCGTTCCTCAGCGGAGGGGGCGGTGAGCAGGGCGGCGCCGGCGGTGACCTCGACGAGACATTCGCGGCAGCGGCCCTGCTGGCGACAGGATGACGGGATGACGATCCCAGCCTCCGTGCCGGCGGCGAAGAGCGACTGGCTGGCCCCGAGAGGGAGGGCTCGCCCATTGAGGGTGACGGACGCGGACATCAGCGGCAGAGAGCGGTGCGAAGCGGCGGTTGCGACCGGAGGCGAGCGATGCGGTGTGGGTCCATGCGAAGCGGCGCGAGGTGATCCAAGCGATTCGGACCGGGGGAAAACGGTCGAGAGTTAGAGACCCGGCTTGGTTGAGACATCTCCGCCCGAGAACACGGCGTGGTCGAAGACCACGGTGAGCGGCTGGCGCAGGTGGCGTACGCCCTGAAGGACGGGCGCGTCGGTGATGAGGAAGCGGGAGCGCGCCCCGATGCGCAGCCGCCCCTGGTCCTCGCGGAGTCCGAGGCGACCGGCGGATGCGCCGGTGGCGGAGCGGAGGACCTGGAGCGTGGAGAGGCCGGCGGCCTCCATGATCTCGAGTTCGGTGAAGAACCCGTAGCCGTGGGGCACGCCGTGGGAGCCGGCGTCGCTGCCGGCGATGATGCGCACGCCGAGTTCCCCCGCTTCGCGCAGGCGGGTGGAGTGGTCATCGAGGATCCGGCGGAGATTGCTCCGGACGAGCTCGCTCCAGCCGAGCGCGGTGCCGTGTTGCCACTGGAAGTGAACCGGGGCGAAAGTCGGAATCCAAGCGATGTCGAGATCGCGCAGCCGTGCCAGCTGATCGCGGTCGATGAAGAACCCGTGCTCGATTGTGTCGACGCGGGCGGCGATGCAGTTTTGCACGCCGTCGTTGCCGGAGCAGTGGATCATCGTCTCGCGTCCGAGCGCGTGGGTTGCGGCGACGGCGCGCGTCAGCTCGTCGGCGGACATTTGCGGCTTGGTGGTGACGGCGCCCTTCTCGAAATTGATGATGCCGGTGGCGAGAAGCTTGATCCGGTGCGCGCCGGCGGCGATGCGGGCGGAGATGGCCTGTTCGATCGTGCCGAACCCCTCGATGGTCTCGCCCATGAACGAGCCGTAGCGGCCCTGGTGGTGGAGCGCGGCGCCCGGGCTGTCGAGATAGGGCATTTCTCCGCGAGATCCGGAGAGATCGCGTTGTTGGAGGGCGAGGCCGACACCGTTGCGGTCGCCGGCGTCGCGCACCGCGAGCACACCGAGCCGCACCAGCCGTGGCAGGCGCGTCTCGGCGCGCGCGAGCAGTTCGGTCTCGTGCAGCCCGAGGTACGTGGCGCGGCGGGCCGGATCCAGCTCGCCGCCCTCAAGAAACAAGTGAGCGTGTGCCTCGATCAATCCCGGCAGAGCGGTGTGCTCGGGCAGGTGGAGATCGGGCGCGGTCCGATCGGCACCGACCACGTAGGCCGGCGGCGGCCCCCCGACGTGCAGGATCCGTTTCGCGTCGTAGACCAGATGTGCGTCCGTCAGGACCTCGTGGCCGTCAAACACGGTGCCGAGGCGCAGCCAGCAGGGTGCGCCACGCTTGGGGAGTGGCAGACGGAGCGGGGTGCGGGGTGCGGACGAGTTCATGAGGAAGCTTCCTGGCGTTCGAGGTAGGCGTTGCAGATTTCCATGACCTTCTCGGCCTGGCGAAACCCGGCGTCCTCAGTGGACTCACCCGGGCCGGCGCGTCCGGCCTCGAGTGCGGCGGCGAGCTCGGCGACCAACGGATCGTGGTCCGGGAGCGGCGTGGCATTGTGCTCCACGTTGGCCAGCGCGTAGTCGAGCCCCACGCGTTGCCCGAGCGTGAGGTAAGCGCGCTCCAGCTGGTCCTTGATGCCCTTGGGCGTGCCCCACGCGAAGTTGGAGAGGCCGACCGAAAAGTGGAGACCACGCAGCTGCGGGTCATCGGTGCAGCGGCGCATCGTATCGAGACCGATGTTGATCAGCCCGTAGGTATCGGCGCCGACCGGGGCGAGACCGGGATCGACGATGATGTCATCGAGCGTGCGGTTCGCCTCGGAGACCAGCCGATCGACGAAACGGAGGATCGTCTCATGGCTGTCGCGGGCGTCGAGACTCTGACCGCTGCCGCCGCCGGGCAGGAACTTCTCCGAGGCCATGACGATGCAGCGCATATCGTGGTCGCGGATGAGCGCGATCATGCCATCGAGCTCGGTGCGGGAGGCGGCGAGGGAGTTGAGGATCGGTTTGCCGCGGCAGCGCGACCGATCGTAGGCCGCGATCGCGGCGCGGTGGTAACCGAGGCTCGGATTGTCGAAGCTCAGCGGCACGTCCGTCGCCGCCTGCAACGCCGGGATCACGGTCGGCAGGAACGCGATCATCTCCTCCTGACGCACCGGTACGCGCTGCGTGCCGTCGAGATTGAGGTTGATCGCGGTGGCGCCTGCGGCGGCCTGCAGCGAGGCGAGGTTCTGGTAGCCGGCGACATCGCGGGCCTCCCAGGCGCGGCGCGCGCGGGCGTAGGCGTTGTTGATCAGCTCACCGATGATGTGCAGGCTCATGAAGAAAGAGAGTCGCGCGACGACGCCGGGTTGGTCGGTGTGGACGTCGTTGCGAGATGCGGCGGGGCCGGCGTAGCGAGGTGGTCGCGTCGCTGCCACGTGTTGGCCCAGCTGGACGTACCGCGCAGGGATTGATCCTGAACGACGGGCGCGTGGGCGAGGAGGGTATCGGCGCGGCCCTCGGCCTTCAGCCGATCGTAGGCGCGCGACCAGATGCACGGAAAGTCGCCGACCTCGCATAGCCCATCGCGCGTGCCACCGCAGGGGCCATTGCGCTGATTCTTGGCGCAGGCGGACTCTGGACAGAGGAAGGCGATGTCGGGCAGCGAGCAGTCGCCGCAGTCGCGGCAGCTGAACAGCGCTGACTTGCCGACGTGTTCGAGGGCGCGCATCCAACCCGGCCCCTGCTTCGGGTCCGCGGCGTGAGTGGTGAGGCGCTCACCCAGTTTCCAGAGTCCACGATCGGGCGTGAACATCGCGGTGTGGGTGAACTTGGAGAAGCGGTAGACGAGGCGGTCCCCGAGTGAGGCGCGACTTGCGCTCGGAGTGACGACCGGCGTGTCGGCGGCGGCCGGACCGTTGGCTGCGAGCGCCGTGAGCGGCCGAGTGGGGTCGGCGAGCCCCGTGGTGGGATCCTCGGCGTAGCAGAAGAATTCACCCGGGCGGGAGAAACGCTGTTCGCGTGCGAAGCTGCGCCAGTCCTCGGCGCCGTGGCGGGCGGTGAGGTCGAGGATCGTGCGCACCTCCTCGGCTGAATGGACGCCCCCGAGGTAGACCCCGCGGTAGCCGAGCCCGCGGTAAATCGAGACCTGGCGGGCGGCGAACTCGAGAAAGAAGGCGCGGCCGCGGTCGGCGCTGCGGCCCTGTTCCTCGCAGAGCGCGGCGAGCTCGTCCGACACCACGACGCCTGGGATCTGCTGCGAGCGGAAGAGCCGTGCGACCGTGGGATTGAGCACGTAGACATTGCCGATCAGCGGCACTGGCGTCGGCAGGTGAGTGCGCGTCCACGCGATCAACTCCGAGATCTTCCGCGCGTCGTAGCCCACCTGATTGATCACCCAGCGGGCGCCGGCGGCGACCTTGACCGCGAGCTTTTGCAGCTGCGGGATGACCTCGTTTTCGTGGCGCTTGAAGTTGGTGACCACGCAGCCGCTGAAGAACTGCGTCGGCGTGAGCGTGCGCCCCGCGGCATTCCCGGAAGCGGCGCTGCTGGAGGAGCCGGGGCGCGACGCCGGAAGCCCGGCGTTCATTCGGGTGAGCAGCGTGAGTAGACCGACGGAATCCAGATCGAAGACCGGCTTTGCGCCTCCGGCCACGCCTGGAGCCGGCGCGTCGCCGGTCAGCGCCAACACATCGTGGAACCCCTCGCTGGCGAGCTGCCAGGCGGTCGATTCGAGCCCATTGCGGTTGAAATCCTTGCAGGAAAGATGAACCACCACGGTGCCGCCCGCCTCGCGGATCGGACGCCCCAGTGCGGCTGGCGCGAGCATCGGATGCCCGCCCGCGTTATCGGTTACGGATACCCAATCCACCCGCGATTCCTGGGCCAGCTCGCGGGCGAAACGCAGTGCCCGCACCGCGCGAGCCTCCTCCACCGTGCCCCGCGTGGAGACCAACTCCACGCCCACGAGGAAGCGGTCGGAACCTTCAAGCTTGTCGCGGAGGGTGGACATCGGGGTGGATTTTCGGAGGAGGATGTTGAGGTAGAGTCTAGTCAGCCCCTAGCGGCCCTCGACCCGTGCGTGCGTCATCACTGGGCGGCCATGAAACGCTGGAACATCTCCACGCTGCTCGGGGCATCGGGACCGTAGCCATCGGCGCCGATCTCATCGGCGAACATGCGATTCACGGGGGCGCCGCCGATGACCAGCTTCACGTTCGCGAGGTCGGGTTCGTTTTGGAACGCATCGATGACCACCTTCATGTACGGCATCGTGGTGGTGAGCAGGGCGCTCATGCCGACGATGTTGGCTTGGTGGGTGCGAGCGGCGGCGATGAAAGATTCGGTGGGTTGGTCGACGCCGATATCGACGACCTTGAAGCCAGCGCCCTCGGCCATCATGCAGACCAGATTCTTGCCGATGTCGTGGAGGTCGCCCTTGACGGTGCCCATGATGAGCGTGCCGCGCGGAGGATGGTTGGTGGCGTCGGCGACGAGGAGCGGCTTGAGGATGGCCATGCCGGCCTTCATGGCGCGGGCGGCGACGAGCACCTCGGGGACGTAGAGGACGGAGTACTTGAAGTCCTCGCCGACGATGGCCATGCCGGCGATCAGGCCGTCGTTGAGCACCTCATCGACGGGACGGCCCTCGGTGAGGGCCTCGCGGACGAGGCGTTCGACCTCCTTGGCATTTCCCTCGTAGAGAAACTGGTTCAGCTGGGCGTAGTCCGGCATGGTGATGGCGAAAGGAAAGGCCGAGCGCGGCCGTTGGGTGGGCGTGGGAGGCGTTGGATCAGGCTTGGGCGCAGTCGAGGCAGGCCTGTTTTACCGCGAGGATGTTGGCGGTGGGGGTGCCGAAGGGGATTACCGCGGTGCCCATGATGAAGCCGGGGAGCGTGCGGCCGCGGGCGAGCTCGCGCCGGGCGGTGGCGTAGATCTCGTCGGGCGTGGCGGTCTCGAGCAGTCGCGGGGAAAGATTGCGGCGGAAGCTGCGTTGGTGCTGGGCGCAGAGCGTGGCCCACTCATCGAAGTCGGCGGTGAAGTCGCAGAGCAGATTATTCGCGCCGGTGCGGAGGAGCAGCTCGGCGATCGGCGTGGTGTTGCCGCCGATGACGAGGGGCAGGTCGCGCACGCCCTGGCTGGCGGACCATTGCACGAGTTCCTCGGTGACGGGCAGCACGAACTCCTCGTACATGGGCGGGGAGAGCAGTTCGGGAGACGCCTGGGAATCGAAGACGATGAGCTCGGCGCCGGCGTCGAGGTAGCCGCGGGCGAAGGCCTTGATGATCCGGCTCGCGTAGGCGAGCACCTCGCGCACCCAGTCGGGGCGATCGAGGCAGGCGAGGAACAGCGCCTCGGCGCCGACGAGGGAGATCGCGAGGGAGAACGGCCCGGAGATGGCGCCGCGCAGCCAGAAATCGTCGCCTACGGCGCGACGGACGGCGCGGGCGGCGGCGAGATTGACGGGCATGCGCCCATCGCGGAGCGGATTGGGAACGGGGGCGTGGGTGAGATCGTCGCCCACGTGGATGAGATGGTGGCCGGGCTTGATGCCCGGGATGCTCGTATCGTCGCCCTCGTAAAACGTGACGCGGCAGCCGGCGGCCTCGGCCTCGAGATTGTACACGTCGACCCCGATGGCGAGGGCATCGGGTCCGATGGCCTCATATTCGGCGAGCAGGGCGCGGGTGAGTAGATCCCCGTCGCGGGAAATGGCGGATGGGGTGGAGCCGATGAACCACGCCTTGTGTTCGTAGATGGCGGGCAGGAAAAGCGGCACCGCGCGGGGCGGGGCGCAACGGAGCGTCGCTTCGACGTCGCGGCGGGTGGCGGGCGTGTGGGAGGGCATGGCGGGCGGAAAGACCGAGAGGGGCGCTTGGGACGACGGAGGGCTGGGTGGGGTGAGGGAAGGACGTGAAACCGGGTGGACCGGCACCCTCGGGACAAAGTAGCGCGGCAAGGCCGGAAGGTCTTGGCTGGATGGGCTTGATTTGATTGGCGGATTGGGCAATCGATGGGTTTTTCGATGAAGGTTTCGCGTCCCCTCTCCATCTCAGTTCCCCTCGGGGGAGTTCGCTTTGCGGAGAGTGTTCACGAGGAAGACTTCCTCATGGCGCGCCGGGCTGATCCGTACCCCAAGCTAGTCTATTTGCTCAAAGGCGTGGTGCAGTGGGAGATGGGGGATGCAGTGCTGCGGCCGGCGGTGGGAGCGGGCACGGTCTGGGTCGTGCCGGCGCACGTGCCGCATCGGTTTCAGGACCTGGAGCCGGCGACGCTGCTCCTGTTGGGCCTATCGCCGGAGCGAGTGGGAGGGGGTGCGTCGGCGAACTGGGCTGAGGTCTGGAGTGGGTTGATGGGCGAGGCTGCGGAGGGTCAGCGGCTGACGCTGGACCGCGGTGCGCGGCAGCGGGTGGAAGGGGCGTGGCGGAGGGCGTTGCTGGAGCAGTCTCATCCCCGGGTCGGTGCGGAGATGGTGCTCCAGGCCCTGGCGGCGGAAGTGCTCGTGTTGCTGGCGCGGCTGCCGGCGATGGATGCGGAGCGTTCGTCGCGACGCCGTGTGCAGGCGGTGGTGCGCGAGCTGGAGGAGACCTTCTTTGAATCGTGGACGGTGGAGCGGGCGGCGCAGCGGGCGGGGTTGTCGCGGCGGCGGCTGACGGCGCTCTTCCGGGAAGTGACGGGCCAGAGCCTTGGGGAGCGGATTGCGGAGCTCCGCCTCGCGCATGCGGCGCGGCTGCTCGCGAGTGGTGACCACTCGATCCTCGGTGCGATGTTCTCTTCGGGCTTCGGCGACGCCTCGCACTTTTACCGCCTCTTTCGCGCCCGGTTCGGCGTGCCGCCCGGGCGTTGGCGGGCCGCTAGCGAGGCGGGGCCTTGAGCGTGCCGCCGATGAAATGCTTCGGAAAGATCAGCGTCGGCTCCGGTGGCAGATAGCCTTGAGTCACCAACTGTTGCATCAACCGGACCAGTCGATGACTGAACGACGCGTCGTGGGTGAGGTAATGTGAGATCGCTGGATTGACCTTCTCGAAAAGCGGATCCTGGTCGCGGCACACGATCGAGACATCGTCAGGTACAGCGAGACCGCGTTTGAGCAGATGGATGAGTGAGCTCAAGCCATGAGCGGGCTTGGCCACCAGAAGTGCTGTCGGCCGCTGGGGACTGTCGAACAGGCTATCGAGCTTGAGCGCGAGGTGTTGGACGGTCCCGTTGTGCCTGACGATCATCGGCGCGGCGTCTTGGTGATTCGGCGCGGCGAAGGCTTCGCGGAAGCCCTGCTCGCTGGCGAGATCGCCGGCGACACCGGAGTCGGGCATCACCAGCGCGATGCGCCGGTGGCCCTTGGCGAGCAACGTACCGCCCGCGTGACGACAGACCGAGCGGTAATCGATGTCGAGAGACGGCAGCTTGATATCGGGATGGCAGGATCCGAGCACGAGGCAGGGCAGCGCGTGGGTGGCGAACCAGTCCTGCAAGTCGTGATTGACCGACGTGAGCAGGCAGCAGAACACGCGGTTACGCCGCAGGAAGTCTTCCAGTCGACGACGCGAGGCGGCGGCGGCCTTCTGCGGGCAGACCAGCGTCTCGGTGGTGAACCCATGCTCAGCGAGATGAATTTTCATCTCGCTCACGATCTTGTAGGCGGAGCCGGAGAGTTGTTCGAACGGTACGGGCGTGACGATGCCGATGAGGCGACTGGCGCGGTGGGGCGAGTGCCGGGCGGCTGGGAGGAGGCGGTTCCGGCGGCCCTGGCGGATCTCGATCACGCCGTTCTTCGCGAGCATCTGCAGCGCGGTTCGGATCGTCGGCCGGCTGACCTGCAGGAGTTCGCACAAGCGGCGTTCGCTGGGAATGAACTCCTGCCACGTGCCCTCGCCGATGGCGCGTTCCAGCGCTTCCGCGGCCTGAGCGGAAAGCGACTGCCGGCGGGGTAAATCGAAGGACGGTGAGTCGCTGTTCATGGAATGTGACCAGTCGTTTTTTCTCGCGATTGCCGCTCGGGCGGCGTTTCACGCATGCTGTGAATTCGTCTCCCCGTACCCACCTGATTTGGTCGGCTGCGCCGACTCCACTGCTTCCCGACTTCCGGGTCGATGTTGCCGCCGTTGAGCGGACGGTGGAGGCGGCGGTGGCGGATGGGCTGCACGGGTTGTTCATCGCGGGCTCCTGCGGCGAGGGTCCGTGGCTCACCAACGGCGAGCGGAAGCGTCTCGTGAAGGCGGCGTCGACTGCGGCCCGCGGGCGCCTGAAGATTGGCGCGCAGGTTTCGGACAACTCCGTCCCGCGGGTCCGCGAAAATGCCCAAGACATGGCCGAGGCCGGAGCCGACATCGCGATCATTGCGGCGCCGGCGACCTTCCTCAACGCCACGCCCGACCGCATCGTGGCCCACTTTGTCGAGAGCACCGAGGCCTCCCCGATTCCGGTCGGCATCTACGACCTCGGTCGCCACCGCCCGATCATGATCCCGGAGAACCGTCTGAAGGACGTGTACCTCCACCCGAAGGTCGTGCTCGTGAAGGACAGCTCCGCCTCGCCGGAGCGCCGCCAACAGGCCCTCGCCGCACGGCGCGAGAAGCCGTCGCTGCACCTTTTCAACGGCGATGAATTCCGCGTCCTCGAATACCTCGAGGCCGGCTACGATAATCTCATGCTCGGCGGCGCCTCCGCCGTCGCCCCGATGCTGCACCGCATCATCGCGCTCTTTGATGCCGGTAAGATGGACGAGGCGCGCGCGGCGGATGCCGAACTCAGGCGCGTCCTCTGGGGCCTCTACGGCGGCGAGTCCATCGCCTGCTGGCTCCATGGATTGAAGTACTACATGGTCCGCCGCGGCCTCTTCTCCAGCGTCACCAGCTTCCTCGGCTACCCGCTGAGCGACGAATGCCGCGCGTTCGTCGACCGCTTCGTCGCCGAGGGCAAGTGAACGCGATCCGCTCCGCGGGCTTCGGTTCGGTGGGGCGGCAATCACGGGGTTAAGGGGGTACGGCGGGAGCCCGGAGGCTCACTGGTCCGACAAGCTCACCAGATGGCGAACGTTGCGTTTGTCGCCTCGCCCCCTCACGCTGTCAAAGCTGGTTTTTCCGCATGGCCTCCCCTTCTGCCGCCCCTTCAAGCCCTGTCGTGTCCGAACCGCCCGTGCGGGCGGTGGTTACCGGAGGCGCGACGAACATTGGCCGCGCCATCACGGAGGCATTTCTGGCCCGCGGTGGCCGGGTGGTGGTCGGCCAGCCCGACCCGTCGGTCGCGGCGCCGTTGGTGGAGCGCTACGGCGACCGGGTGATTCCGCTGCGGGTGGATGTGGGCGATCTCGGGGGCTGCCGGGCCTTCATCGATGCGGCGGCCGCGGCGCTGGGCGGGCTAGACGTGCTGGTGAACAACGCGGCGATCGTCGGGTTGCCGGCGGTCTCGACGCTGGAGGCCCTGACGGTCGAGCAGTTTAACCGCGTGATGCACGTGAACCTCGGGGGCGCGGTGTTTTGCGCCCAAGCCGCGGTGCCGCACTTGCGGCGTGCCGGAGGCGGCACGGTGGTGAACATTTCCTCGATCAACGCCTTCCGTCCGCAGCGCATGGCGCTGGTCTATGCGGCGACCAAGGCCGCGCTAGGTTCGGTGACCCAATCACTGGCCAAGGAGCTCGCGGCGGATGGCATCCGCGTCGTCGGTGTAGCCCCCGGTGATATCCGTGTGGATACTTCCGAGCAACTGCTCGCCGCCGCGAAGAGCGGTGGACCTGGGTCCGACGTGGTGAACCAGACTCCGCTCGGCTTCGGGACACCGACGGACATCGCTGAAGCGGTGGCGTTTGTCTGCTCGCCCCGCGCCAAGTTTGTCACCGGCGTGACCTGGGTCGTCGACGGTGGCCTGCTCGCATGACGCGAAGCCGGTCAAACGGGCGCGAGCGTGAAGAGGGCGTCGCCGCGCCGCACGGAGCGCTGGCGGCGGAGCAGGATGATGCGACCAGTGCTTTCCGCGTGGATGTCGTGGCCATCGCCGCCGTCGAGCGGCAGCACGCGACCCAGCAGATCCCCGCGACGGACGCGGCGATCGAGCGCGGCGAGCGGCACGAAGAGACCATCGACGGGTGCCGGGTGATGCACCTGCAGATGGGCCTCGTCGACATCCCGGGTGATGCGAACGGCCTGCCGGCGCAGGCGCGGAGCGGATCCGCGGGTGAGGCCGGCCCAGTGCAGCAGATTTTTCAGCCCGCGATCGAGATTGCGCAGATCGCCGGCGTCGACGCCGCCGAGCCCCTGGCATTCCACGTAGATGGCTGGGATGTTGCGCGCGAACGCGGCGCTCAACGTGCGGCCCGGCAAGTAGGGTCCGGCCCAGACCCAGAACGCGTCGAAGCACGCGGCCATCGCGCGTTGCGCGCGGTTGATCGCGGCGCGGTGCGTGACGTAGCCCGTCCACGGCTTCAGCTGGTACGCCGCGCCCGCGCTGTGCAGGTCGGCGTAGTGGGTGACCTGCGCGAGCAACTGCGTGTCGAACAAATGGGCCAGCCGCTCAGTCGGCGAGCCCTTGGGCTTTCCCGGAAACACGCGGGCGAGATTGGCGCCGTCGACCGGTGCGCAACGCTGGCCGGCGAAGAACGCGGCCTCGTTCAGGACCGGCACAAAGACCACGGTGCCCGCGAGCCGGGTCGGCCGCCACTGCTCGGCCCACGTGCGCAGCAGCGTCGGCCCCTCGTACTCATCGCCGTGGGTGGCGCCATTGACCAGCAGCACTGGGCCCGGCCCACCGCGCCAGATGAAGGCATCGAAGCCGACGCCCCCGGCCGCGCTGAAGCGGCGGCGGTGGAAACCGGTCGGGAGCAGGGACAGATCGTGGGACTTTTTCCAAGGAGTATTCGCCATGGCCAAACGTGACGTGAAGAAACGGAGCAGCAAAGCCAAGCCAAACGCCCGCAGCGGCGCGCGGCAATCCCGACGCATTGGTCAAGTGAGCAGACCGGCGACCCGCTGGACCCAGGACGGCGAGCGCCGCCTCCTGGTGCTCGAGAACGACCGCGTCCAAGTCTCGGTCTGGCCCGAGATGGGCGGGGCGATCGTGGCGATCGTCGATCGCGCCACCGGCATCGACATCATGTGGCGCAACCCCTACGGCCAGCCCGCGCGGTCGCGCGTGCTGGACCAGCCGATGCGCGGCGGGAGCGACCTGTACGACGTGATGGATGGCAGCTGGTACGTGTCGCTGCCGCAGGGATTTTTTGCCGGCGACTACTTTGGCGCCCCGATCGGCACGCACGGCGAGCTGCGCAGCCTGCCCTGGCCGGTTGAGAAGATCGAACGCGGGGCACGCCGCATCAGCGTGACGCTCGTGGGCCGCTCCGTGCGGACCCCCCTCGTGTACCGCCGGGAACTCATCCTTGAGACCGGCAGCCCCTGGCTCGTGTGGCGCGAGACGCTGGAGAACCGCTCGGCGATCGACCTGCCGGTGGCGTGGCTGCAGCACCCGACCTTTGGCGGTCCCCTGCTCGACGGAGCGCGGTTGCTCACGCCGGCCCGTACGGTGCGCGTGTTCCAAGCCGACGATCCGTCGGCGCTGCAGCTGCAGGCGGGCTACGTCGGCACCTGGCCGCACGTGCCGGAGCGCGTGGGTGGAGCGATGCGCGACTGCAGCGTCGTGCCCCCGGCTGGCACCGGGAAGGATCACTCGGTGCAGCTCACGGATTTCAAGGCGGGCTGGGGCTGCATCTGGAACGAACGTCGCGGGCTCGGCTTCGCGATGGAGTGGGACCTCGACATGTTCCCGTGGGCGTGGTCGTGGAATTGTGCGGGCGGCCACGCGCAGTACCCGCTTTGGGGTGAGGGCCACATCATCACCCTCCAGCCTAGCACCTCGCCGGTGGGCCGCTTCCCGGACCTCCTGCGCCAGCCGGGCGCGTTGCGCACGGTGCCGGCGAAAGGGAGCATCACGACGGAGATGGCGACGGGCTTTGTGAATCGTGGCGAGGGACCGTGGCGCGGAGCGGCGCGGGGAGGATCACGATGAGCCTCTGGAAGCATGCCGACAAGTGGGGCGGCCCTCCGGAGGCCGATGCGGTCACGCTCGGTGAAGGCAACACACCGCTGATTCGCTCACGGACGATCGGCCCGGCGCTGGGACTGAAGAACCTCTGGTTCAAGTACGAAGGCGGCAATCCGACCGGATCCTACAAGGACCGCTTTGCGGCGGCGGCGGTGACGCACCTCCGGCGCGATGGACGGCGGATTTGCCTTGGGACCTCGAGTGGCAACACCGGGGCGGCGCTCGCGGCTTATTGTGCGCGTGCCGGGATGACCTGCTTTCTCGCGATTGTGGAGGGAGCCCCCGAAGGCAAGCTCCGGCAGATGCGGGCGTATGGCGCGCACCTCCTCCGCATCCGCGACTTCGGCGTCGCTCCCGCCCTCAGTGCGGTCGTGATGAACGGACTGCGCGGTTTGGCGGCGGAGCTGCAGGCGGGCTTTGAGATCAGCGCCTTTGTCTTTTCGCCCCGCGGCATGGCGGGCGTGCAGACCATCAGCTATGAAATCGCGGAGCAGCTTCACGGCGCGCCGTTTGAAGTCTTTGTGCCGGCGGGTGCGGGTGGACTGACCCTCGCGGTGGCTCGGGGCGTGGAGACCTTTGGTGCGTTGGGCCGCGTGCACTGCGTGCAGCCGGAAGGCAACGACACCATTGCCTCGGTGCTGCGTGTGGGTGGCACGCAGGCGGTGGCGGTGACCTCGACCACGGCGATCAGCGGCCTGCAAGTTGGAGGAATTCTCGACGCCAACGACGTGATCGCGGCCTGCCGTCGTACCGGCGGGCAAGGCTATGTGGTGCCGGATGAGGCGGCGTGGACCGCGCAGGCGCGGATGGCGCGCGAGGAAGGCATCTTCTCGGAGCCCGCTGGTGCCGTTGCGCTGGCCGGCCTGGAGCGCGCAGTGGCGCGCGGTGAAGTCCGACCCGACGCGAACCTCGTTTGCCTCGTGACCGGGACCGGGTTCAAAGACGAGCGCTCGCTCCTGCGCATGACCGGTGAGGCCGGCACGCCGCTGGTGGACGGCTTCGACGCGTTTGCGGACGTGGTGCGCGGCGCCCTGAAGCGCTGAGAGAAAGGGCGCAGGATGGGTGCCCCGGGGCGCCGTCTCCGGCTGGACCGGCGTGCCCCGATGCCGGCGTTACGTCTGACCGGAGGACCCCTCCAGCCGCGCGAGTCGCCCCGGCAGACGTGCGAGGTCACCGGGCATCAGCCGGTAGGCGATGGCGGCGGCGACGGCGGAGAGGGTGATCAATCCTGCGACGCAGGCGAAGGCCGTGCTGAGTCCGGCGAATCCGCGGATCCATGCGGCGACCAAGATGGCGACGCTGCCGGCGCTGACGTTGCCGAACAGGAAGATCCCGAATGCGGCGGAACGTACGCGCGTGGGGAGAAGATCACAGAGGATCAGATTCTCATTGGCTTGCCCGATCGTGCGTAGCAGGGACGAGGCGGCGAGGCAAAGGCTGACCAGCAGGAAGCTTGGCTGGAACAGGAAGACCAGCAGGAAGGGAGCCGCAGCGAAGTAGAAACCCGCCATTACCAGAGGACGCCGTTGCGGGTGGGAGCGGCCGATCCGATCCGAGATCACGCCGCCGATCAAAATCCCCACCATGGCGGTGGCCTGCAGCATGAACGTTCCGGAAAATCCCGCTCCCGCGAGGCTCATCTGGAACGTCTCCTGATAGTAAAGGGGTAGCCAATTCCAGAACATCCATGCGCCCATGGACGCCGCCATACCCTGGAGAAGAATGAGATAATAGGTTCGCGTCCCGAAGAGGAGACGCAGGCTCGCTCCCAGTGAGAGCGAAGGTTCCTTCACACCTTCCTTGGCCGCGGCGGGCGGGGCATCGCGCACGATCCACGCGGTCAGCCCTGCCAGCACGAGACCGCCCAGTCCGAAGACGGTGAAGACCTCGCGCCAACCGAGGCTCTGGGCAATCAGCCCGGCCAGCGTCGCCCCGCCGATGACGCCGACACTCATGCCGGCCAGATTGGAGGAGATCGCCTTGCCGCGACTGGCCGGGCCGTGGTGATCGGCGATCAGGGCGAGGGCGGCGGGAATGTAGAAGCATTGCGAGGCGCCGAAGGCGATCCGTACCCAGACCAACTGCTCAAACCCCTGCACCCAGGCGACCGCTAGGGTGGCGAGGCTCCAGAGGATCAGGCTCACCAACACGATCCGACTTCGCGAGACGCGGTCGGAGAGAAATCCTCCGAGGGCGCATCCGATGCCGTAGGCCCAGAGAAACGCGCTGCCGATGACACCGAGCTGGAGATCGGAAAGCCCGAGATCTTGGCGGAGAAGGGGAAAAACGGCGGAGAGCGCGCTGCGATCCGCATAGGCAATGGCGGATACGAAGAAGAGCACCGCGACGATCAACCAAGGATGGTGGCGTGAGGAGGAGTTCATCGCGAAAAGGGGAATGAATCGATGGAAACGGGAGGCTTCGGTCCGCGGTCCGGGCGCATCGCCAGCGGATGCGATCTCCGATCCGGCGGCGAAGTACGGGACGACGGGTGGGTTCAGCCTTGGCTCAACGGGGTGGGGAACTCTGGAGACGGACCTTGCCAGCGGACGACTACCCCCAGCCATCCGGAGGCGCTGGACAAGATGCGTTGATACATCGCCGGGGCTTCGTCCGGCGTCAATCGGTGGCTGATGAGATGAGTGAGCTGGAGCTGTCCGGACTCCATCAGGCGAAGGCAGGTGCGGCGATTGCGCTCGCGGGACCAAGGCCAGTAGACGTGAGGGAGCGTCAAGCCGCTCTCGTACGTGCCGGTGATGCGAAGCTCCTTGCGCAGCAGTTCTTCCTTCAGCCGGATCGTGGCGGTGCCCGGGGGGCTACCGGTCAGGATGACGGTGCCGCGATCTGCGGCGCACTCCATCGTGGTCTGGAGGATCGCCGCGGCCTGGGCGCAGTGGAACACGGCTTCGGCGCCCGCTCCGGACGTGATCTCGCGTACCCGGGCCACCACGTCTTCACGCGCCGCATTGATCACGTGGGTGGCGCCACTCTGCTTGGCCAGGGCGAGGCGTTCGTCGAGTAGGTCCACGGCGATGCGTGGATAAGCTCCCGACAGGGCGGCCAATTGGAGGACGAGCTGCCCGACGATGCCGAGACCGAACACGGCCACGGATTGATCAATCTGCAAGGCGGCGCGGCGCACCCCGTGCAACGCCACGTCGCCGAGGATGGCGAAACCCGCCACCTCGTCCTCGACGCCGTCCGGAATCACGTCGATCGCTGACCCAGGGGCGACGTCGATTCGGGAAAAAGAAGCATGGGGCGAAGTCGTGATGACGCGTTGCCCCACGCGGAACCCACGGACGGCGTTCCCAACGGCGATGATGCGACCGGCGGCCATGTAGCCGATATTGGCTCGGGTTTGGCCGTCGGGCAGGCCGTACGATGTCGGCCCGTGACGAAGGAAGTTTGCCTCACTACCGGCGCTGACTTGGGTGCACGCTTGTTGGACGAGGAGTTGGTGCGGCTCGGGACCGGCAAGGTCATGAGACTCCACCTCCACGAGGGGCGGGCGGCAGGAAAACATCAGACGCTGGCAGTGGGGCATGAGGTCGCGATCTGGTCCGGGAGGCGTGAGGAATGACGGGTGGGTCCGACGTGTACGATCGCGGACGCGGTCGAATCAGGGAATCGAGTCCAGCGCCCGGAGCAGATCCGGATCGCGAATCTGCAGCGCGTCGAAGGCTTGATCGACGTACTGGGGACCGCGGCCGCCGATGAGTACGGAGGAGACGCCGGGCCGGTTCATGGCCCACGCCAGGGCGAGTTGTGCCATGGGTTGTCCGCTGAGATTGGAGAGCGACTCCAGAGCCTCGAGTCGGCGCTGAGGTTCGGGTGAGAAGTAGATGGGTTGGTGCCCTGGAGCCATGTCGAAGCGCGATCCTGACACGACCCCGGCCCGGTGTTTACCCGTGAGGAAGCCCGCGGCAATCGGGCTGTACGTGACGATGGCGAGCCCATGGTCGCGAGCGAGTGCGACTGTGGCTGAATCGACATCGCGCACGGCGAGGTTGTTGTTGTTTTGAAGCACGCGAAAACGGGCCAGTCCGTGCGCGGTCTGGGCGGCGAGGGCGGCGCCGAGCTGCTGGGCGTTGAAGTTACTCGCCCCGAGCGCACGCACGCGTCCGGAGCGCACCAGATTATCCAGCGCGGCGAGCGTTTCAGGCGTCTCGACGGCGGCGTCCCACTTGTGGAGATAGAGCAGGTCGATGACCTCTACGCCTAGTCTTTGCGCGCTCGCCGCCGTTGCGGTATCGATCGCGTCCGGAGTGTAGGGGGGATAAATCTTGGTCGCGACCATGACGGATGCCGGCTTCGGTCGTCGACTCGCCAGCCATTGTCCCATGATCGTTTCCGAGACTCCGGCGGTGTAGGTTGCGGCCGTGTCGAAGAGGGTCACGCCCCGGGCCAAGGCGCGGTCCATCAGCGAAAAGGCGGCCTCTGCCTGGATCTCGCGGCCGAAGGTGGAGCTACCCAGGGCGATTCGGCTGAGGGGGGGCGCAGACGGGTAGAGTGGCGTGGCTGACATGCGAGGGCGTGAGAGAGAGGAAGCAGGCCGATGGAGGCGGATCAGGAGCCTTGGGCGATTCCCTCGGCGAGGGTCTTGGCGTAAGTGGGAAGGGCGTTCATGATCGCACCGAAATCGCTGCCGTGGGCGAGGAGGCGGCCGCCCTTGCGCACGAGGTGAGCAATCTGCTCGGCGCCGCCGACGGGGCGCCCCCAGGCGATCCGATGCCGCGCGGCCGCCTCGGCGACGGCATTCTCGGCCGCGCTCATTAACGGGTGCGACCAATCGGCTGGGCAATGCAACCGCAGCGAGAGATCGCCGGGTCCGAGAAACAAGCCGTCGATGCCCGGGATCGAAGCGATCCGATCCACGTTGGCCACCGCTTCCGGAGTCTCGATTTGTACGATCAGGAGCGTCTCCGCATTCGCGCTCGCCGGATAGGCGGCCGGATTCCCGGTGTAGAAGCCGTTGTCCAGTCCCGCCCCATCCAGCCCCCGCTGCCCCAGCGGCGGGAATCGCACGGCCGCGGCCAAAGCGGCGGCGTCATCGGGAGTATTGACCAGCGGGATCATCAACGCGGTCGCGCCATCCTCGAGAAGATGGTAGAGCTCGTTCGCGTTGCGCGAGCCTGTCCGGACGACGCAGTCGATGTTCGCCAGATGGTGGAGAGCGATCATCCGCTGCAGCTCGCGCCGGTCCCATGTATTGTGTTCCGCATCGAGCCAAATCGCGTCGAAGCCAGCCTTCGCCGCGTGCATCGGCATCATGGCATTGGGGTAATACATGCAGGCAATCCGGGCAGGCAGGCCCAGCCGAAGCCGGGCGCGGAGAGTTGAGGGGCGCATAGTGAGACCGCCGCGAGGGGGTGGTCCCACCCTCGCAGCCGACCGCCTGGTCGGCAATCTCGGGGGCTTGGCCGCGACAGGTCAAATCACCGGACCAGTCGAGCTGTGCAAAGCGCGGTTAGGCCACCTTACCAGCGGCCTCCGGTTGTGCCGGGTGGGGGAGCGCCTTTACTGAGAACTCCGAGCGTAGGTTTCCTCTCACCCCTCCTTCCAACAAGGCTCAGCGTATTCGAACGACCATGACATCACCTCGACACAATCCTGGCACCCCTGATTGCTCACCTGGCCGCCTGGGCACACGTTCCGGTGTCCTCTCGTGGCGGGCGCTCGCCGTAGGTGCAGTGGCGGCCTCGGCCACGCTGCTGGCGATGGCGACGCCCACCGACGTCGGCATGCGTCGCGAGCTGTTCGTCGATCAGGCCTTGGTCGAACGCCTTTCCGGCCGGGCGGAACTCCGAATCCACCAGCCCATCCCGCAGGAGGTCAGTCTCTCGCACGACATCCCGTGGGAGGGCAGCGGCAGCGGGTATCACAGCGTGTTTCAGGATGGCGACCGCTACCGGCTCTATTTCAAGGCGTATGAGATCAGCCCGCTGCGCGAGGCCGACCGCAATCAGCCGGAAGTGCACCCGCTCTTCTGCGCGTACGCTGAGAGCGACGACGGCATCCACTGGCGCCGCCCGGAACTCGGCCTGCACACCTTCAACGGTTCGCGCGCGAACAACATCGTGATGGTGAGCGGTCGGCAGGGCAGCCTGTTCGTCGACGCCGGCCATCCGGCGGTCTTCCGCGACGATAACCCGGCGGCCACGCCCGATGCCCGCTACAAGGCGATCCTGCGCTCCGACACGCCTGAGGGCCCGCGCGGCCTGCTCGCTTTCAAGTCACCCGACGGCCTCAACTGGACGCCGATGGCGGACCATCCGGTGATCACCAACGGCGCCTTCGACTCGCAGAACCTCGCCTTCTGGGACGGCGAGCGGGGGGTCTACCGCGCGTACTGGCGCTACTTCGACCGCGGCTCTTCGGACCAACCCTACGTGGGCGTGCGCTCGATCCGCACGGGCACGTCCAAGGATTTTCTGCACTGGGAGAACGAGGCCGACGTGGTCTTCCCCGACGCTCCGCCCGCGCACCTTTACACCAATGCGGTGAAGCCATACCACCGCGCCCCGCACCTGCTGATCGGTTTCCCCGCCCGCTATGTGGAACGCGAACTGAAGGGCACGATGGATGACTCGCGGGGCAAGGCCACGCCGGAGAAGATGCGCCAGTGGTCGCCTTCGATGCAGGCCCTTCCCGAGCTGGAGCACCGCCGACTCCGCGCGTCTGCCAGCGAGCGCTATGGCACGGCGCTCACCGAGACCGTGCTGATGGCGAGCCGAGACGGCGTGCACTTCAAGCGCTGGACCGAGGCGTTTCTCACGCCGGGAATTGAGCGGCCCGGCACGTGGAACTACGGCAACCAGTACGTCGCTTGGCACGTGGTGGAGACCCGCTCCGCCCTCCCGGGCGCGCCGAACGAGTTGTCCTTCTACGCAGTCGAGAACTACTGGGCGGATCATGGCAGCACGCTGCGCCGCTACACCCTCCGGCTCGACGGCTTCGTCTCCGCGTGGGCCCCCATGGCCGGCGGTGAACTCCTGACCAAACCGATTCGCTTCGCCGGAGAGGTCCTGACCCTCAACTTCGCGAGCTCGGTGGCCGGTGGCGTCCGGGTGGAAATCCAAGACGAAGCTGGACGGCCGTTCCCTGGTTTCTCACTCGAGGACTGCGCTCCGGTGTTCGGCGATGCCCACGACCGGCCCGTCTCTTGGCGCTCCGGCACCAGCCTCGCCGCCCTTGCCGGCCAGACCGTGCGACTGCGCTTCGAGCTGCAGGATGCGCACTTGTACGCCTATCGGTTTGCTCCCGCGGCCGAGACCGCCTCTGCTCCTCGGCAATGACGACTCCCTCCACTCCCCTGAGCCTCGTCTTCACGGCGGACGCACTGCGGACCACCGTCCGCAGCCTCCTGATGGCGCTCGGTGCGCCCGAAGGCCACGCGCGGGTCGTCGCCGATTCGCTCGTGGCAGCGAACCTGCGCGGGGTGGACTCGCATGGTATCCAGATGCTCACGACGTACATCCAGCAGCTGCGCGCTGGGGGCATCAACGTCCCGGCCAGCGGGCACGTCGAGCGCGAGGATGGCGTGTGCCTGCGCTACCACGGCGAGAACGGCCTTGGTCAGGTGGTTTCGGACCGCTGCACCGACCACGCGATCCGGATCGCCCGCGCCCTCGGGGTGGCGGTGGTGGTGGCGAATCACTCCAACCACTTCGGCGCCGGTTCCTGGTGGGGCGAGAAACTCGCGCGCGAGGGCTTCCTCGCCATCGTGATGAGCAACGCGTGTCCCGCCGTCTCCCCGTGGCAGGGTCGCACGCCGATCCTCGGCACCAATCCACTCTGCGTCGCGGTGCCCGGGGCGGGCGGACGGGGACAGTGGCTGCTCGACATGGCGACCACGACGGTCGCCCTCGGAAAACTGGTGCATGCCTCAAATCTCAACCAAGCCACGATCCCGCAGGAGTGGGGATTCCTCGATGCCGCGGGAGCGCCGACGACCGACACGGCGGCGGCGCAGCGTGGCAAACCGACCCCCACGGGTGGCTACAAGGGAACCGCACTGGCGATGATGGTCGAGGTCCTCTGCTCCGGTCTGAGTGGCGGTGCGATGACCACCGAGTTGCCGGTGTATCGCACCGGCGGCGATCCCCTCGGTATCAGCCACACTTTCATCGCGATCGATCCGAAGCGCTTCCTGGCGCCGGGAGAATTTGAGACGCGCATGGACCGCCTTGTCGGCTTGGTCAAGGCATCTGAGCCGGCCCCGGGTTACGACGAGGTCCTCGTGGCGGGTGAACTGGAATGGCGGCGCGAGGGAGAGCGGCTGCAGTCCGGCATTCCCGTACCCGTCAAGCTGTGGACCCGCCTGAGTGAGATCGCCGCGGAACTCCAGGTTCCGGTACCCACGCCGATCGGCCGCGTCTGACCTCGTCCTTACTCATCGTCCGCGCCCCCGCCTCTTTTCATGAACAAAATCCGCTTTGGCATTCTCGGCTCCGGCTTCATGGGCCGGACCCACATCGAGGCGATCCGCCGCCTCCCCAACGCCGAGGTCATCGCCGTGACCGGCGGTTCCCGCGCCCCCGGCCTCGCTGAGCGCTACCGGATCGCGCATGAGCCCGATGATGCCGCACTGCTCCGTCGCCGCGACATTGACGCCGTGGTGGTGACCACGCCGCATCACTGCCACGTCGGCCAGACGCTGGCCGCGGCAGCCGCGGGCAAGCACGTGCTCGTCGAAAAACCCCTCGCGACCTCGGCGGAGGACTGCGATCGAATGATCGAGGCAACGACGCGGGCGAAAGTGAACCTCTCGGTCGGCTATCAGCAGCGCTTCCGCGTTAACAACGCGAAGGCCTACGAGCTGATCCGTGCGGGGACGATCGGGAAGGTGATCACTGCGCAGATCTCGATGCCGATGTACGCCGGCACGATCAAAGCCGGCGGCTTTGGAGGAAACTGGGCGTGGTGGAACGACCCGCAGAACCGCGCCCATCTCCTCAATAGTTCACCGCATGGGCTCGATCTGATCCGCTGGTTCACCGGGGCAGATATTGTGACGGTGACGGCGTTCTCGCGCACCTTCCTGCCGGACATCCCGGTGGAGGACACGACAATTGGTCTCTTCGCGCTGTCGTCGGGCGCGATCGGTTCTCTTTATTCGAGCCGAGCCTTGCCGGCCCCCTCGTTCCCGGGGGAGGAGTTCCGCTTCCGGATCGTGGGCACGACGGGCCTGATTGATCTCGATGCGTACACGGAGCTGCGGCTGTCGGACGAGGCGAACGGCTGGCAGGTGATTTCGCGCCAGCCGCCCGTCAAGCATGAGGGCGCAGACACGGCGTTCGCCGACGTGCGCATGCAGGCTTACCGGGATCAGATGGCTGCGTTCATCGACGCGATCGAGGGCCGCCCGAGCATCGTCGGCAGCGCCGCGGATGGCCGCGCGGCGGTGGCGGCCTGCACCGGAATGTTGGATGCCTCGGCGCAGCGCCGCTGGATCGACCTCGCTCCACAGGGATGAGTCGCCGCACCCTGATTGTTGGCGGCGGGATTGTGGGTCTCGCCGTCGCGCGCGAACTGTCGCAGCGCGATCCCGGCCGGTCGATCGTCCTCCTCGAAAAGGAGGAGGAGGTCGGTCGGCACCAAAGTACTCACAACAGTGGCGTGCTGCATGCCGGGCTCTATTACCAGCCGGGATCGCTGAAGGCGCGCCTCGCCGTGTCCGGCGTGCGGATGATGACGGAGTTCTGCCGCGAGCACGGGATCGCGCATGAGATCTGCGGCAAGGTGGTGGTCGCCACCTCGGCTGGTGAACTTCCGGCGCTGGAGCGGCTCTGGGATCGGGGTCAGCGCAACGGCCTGCGCGGTCTGCGACGGCTTTCGTCCGACGAACTCCACGAGATTGAACCGCACGCCCACGGCGTGGCGGCCGTGCACGTCCCCGAGGAGGGCATTGTCGACTACGCGGGCGTCTGCGCGGCACTGCGGCGGGAGTTGGAGGCGGCGGGCGTGGAGGTGCGCACCGGCGCCAAGGTGATTTCGATCCGCGCCACCGCCGCCGGCTGGGCCGTGGGGACGGAGGCGGGCGAGTGGGACGGGGACTATTTGATCAACTGCGCGGGTCTGTTCTCGGACCGCGTCGCGGAGCTCGCCGGGATTGCTCGCACGGTGCGGATCGTGCCGTTCCGCGGAGAGTACTTCCTGCTTCGCCCTGAGGCGCAGCGACTGGTGCGACACCTCATCTACCCGGTGCCGGATGCGCGCTTTCCTTTCCTCGGCGTCCATTTCACCCGGATGATCGGGGGCGGCGTGGAGGCCGGGCCGAACGCCGTGCTCGCGCTCGCTCGCGAGGGATACTCGTGGAGCGATGTCTCGCCCCGCGATCTCGCGGATGCGCTCACGTTTCCCGGACTGTGGCGGTTCATGGTCCGCTATCCGGCGCTCTGCAGTCATGAGATCGTCCGTTCGCTCAGCCGCGCGCTTGCCGTGAAGTCGCTACAACGGCTGGTGCCGGAGGTGACGGCGGCGGATCTCCAGCCGGGTGGCGCCGGGGTGCGCGCGCAGGCCATGCACGTCGATGGCACGCTCATTCAGGACTTCTGGCTGGAGCAGCGGCCGGGTGCGTTGCACGTGCTGAATGCGCCCAGCCCGGCGGCGACCGCTTCGCTGGCGATCGCGCGCGAGTTGGTCGACCGGTTGCCTGACGTACCGCCCGCCGCCGGAGCCTAGGACGCGACGCGGACGAACCGCCCCGTGCGCGCGGATTCATCCGCGGCTTCGATCACGCGCGCGGTGCGCAGTGCGTCCGCGAGCCGCGTCGGCGGCTCGCCGCTGCCCTGTGTTGCGGCGATGAACTGGCGAAAGAAAGTCTCGCCGAACGAGCCGCCGTAGGCGGACGATTCCGGCAAGGCAAACGACTCCTCCCGCCCCGCTGGCGCGCCAGGGGTCGCGGGTGCCGACTCCACGTACAGCCGCGGATTCAGGTCGGGCCAGACGATGCGTCCAGCCCGGCCATTGAAGCCGAGATAGGAATCGTAGCCCGTGCGGTTCAGGTAGCCGGATCCGCTGAAGGCGAGGGTGTAGCCCGCGTGGAACGTCCCGATCGCGCCGGAGGCGAAACGCAGCGAAAGGGCCGCGCAGTCCTCCACCTCGATCTGCTCGCCGGAACGGATCGCGAGGCTCGCGCCCACTTCGACGATCTCATCGCCGGAGACGTGGTGGAGGAGGTCGAGCATGTGACAGCCGAGCCAGAGCAGGATACCCCCGCCAGCGAGGGGTCGGCGGAAGAGCCACGAGGCGGGTTCACGAAAGCGCACCTGGGTCGCGAGGAAGCGGCCTTCCATGGTCAGCAACGGTCCGATGCCTCCTCCGGCGACCCACTGCCGAGCGGCGATCATGCACGGATGCAGGCGCCGCGGGTAGAGCACGGACGCGATGCAGCCCGCCGCCTCGGCCTGGCGCTGGAGTATCACAATTTCCGCCGCGTTCAAGCCGGCCGGCTTTTCGATCATCAGGTGGTGCCCCGAGGCCAGCACCTGACCGGCTACAGCGGCCATCTGATCGTGCCGCACACCGACCAGAGCGAACGCGATGTCCGTCTGGGAGAGGATGCAGTCGAGCTCCGAGGTCGCCTGAATGACCTTCGGCTGCGGCGTGGCAATCTGGCGCGCCACCACCGCGTCGTCGGCATCCCACAGGCAGATCTCCGTGATCTCCGGCAACCCGGCAAGGGTGGCGAGGAGAATCCCGGAGTGCGGATGACTCAGACCGAGCAGGGCGACTTTCACGGCAATGCGGTCGTGCGCCTGGGATCAGTGGGCGGTGTAGCCGCCGTCGACCGGGAGGTTCGCGCCGGTGATGTAGCGCGCCGCTTCGCTGAGCAGGAAAATCACCGGGCCGCCCAGATCGTGGTCGTCGGCCATGCGCCGCAGGTAAGTGGCCTTGCAATAGCGTTCGACGAAGAGCGGATTCTGGCCGGTGTAGTAGCCACCGGGTGACACGCAGTTCACGCGAACCCCGCGCGGTCCGTACAGTGCGGCAAAGTAGCGCGTGAGGTTCAGCATGCCTCCCTTGTGGAAAAAGTAGTCCGCGACCGCGCCCATCGCGGTGCCTTCGTAGAGAGAAAAGTCCGGCCCCACCATGCCTTGGATGGAGCCGATGTTCACGATGTTGCCGGTTCCCCGCGAGGCCATCACCTCTCCGAAGGTACGGGTGATGGAAAAGAGTCCGGTGGCATTGGTGCGCATCGAGGACTCCCAATCCGCCAGTGGACCCTGCGTGCTCTTCATGGGTCGCGAGACCGCGTTGTTCACCAGCCCGTCGATGCGCCCGAAGTCGGCCAGGATGGAATCGCGCAACCGCAGCACCGACGCCTCGTCACCTTGATCCAGTTCGCGCGCGTGCACGGTGTTCCCCTTCGCGTTCTCCTCCGCGGCCACCACACGGAGGGCTTCCACGTTGCGGGACGCGAGGACGAGGGTCGCGCCCGTCTCGGCGAGTTGTGCGGAAAGGCCACGTCCGTAGAGACCGGCGCCGCCGGTGAGCAGGACCACTTGGCCGGAGAGGGAGAACCGGGAGTTTGCCATAAAGGGAGGGGTTATCCCGAGAGCGTGACCCTTAACTCGACGCCGTCCAGCACCGCTGGCTGGTCAGGTCATGTGTCCGCCGTTGCCTCACTCGGGCGCCGGCCTGCGTCGGCGGCTTCGGTTGCCCTGGCTTCGCTCAGGCGAGGATGCTCTTGACCACGTGTCCGTGGACATCGGTCAGCCGGAAATAGCGTCCCTGGTGGCGGAAGGTAAGCCGCTCGTGATCGACCCCGAAGAGGTGGAGGAGGGTGGCGTGGAAATCGTGCACGTGCACCCCATCGCGGACCACGTTGTAGCCGTACTCGTCGGTCTCTCCGTAGGTGAAGCCGCGTTTCACGCCGCCGCCCGCCATCCACAGGGAGAAGCAGCGCGGGTGGTGATCGCGGCCGAAGTTATCGGCGGTCATCACCCCTTGGCAGTAGTTGGTGCGGCCGAACTCGCCGCCCCAGACCACCAGCGTGTCATCGAGCATTCCGCGGCGCTTGAGGTCGGTGACCAGGGCGGCGGATGCTTGATCGGTCTGCAGGCACTCGCGCCGGATGCCGCCGGGCAGGCTACCGTGGTGATCCCAGTCCTGGTGGTAGAGCTGGATGAAGCGGACCCCGCGCTCGGCGAGGCGCCGGGCGAGCAGGCAGTTTGCCGCGAAGGTACCGGGGGTGCGGGCGTCGGGGCCGTAGTCCTGCACCACGCTATCGGGCTCGCGACTGAGGTCGGTGACCTCCGGCACGCTGGCCTGCATCGCGAACGCCATTTCGTAATTGGAAATGCGGGTGGTGATCTCGGCGTCCGGCGTGCCGGAGAACTGGTGCTCGTGCAGCTCGCGGAGGCGATCGAGGGCGAGACGGCGGTTCTCGGCGGAGACGCCGGCCGGGTTGTTCAGGTACAGCACCGGGTCTGCGCCCGAGCGGAAGCGCACGCCTTGATGGCGGGCGGGAAGGAAGCCGGAGCCCCAGAGGTGGGACATGAGTGGCTGGCCAGTCTTGCCTTTGGTGAGCAGGACGACGAATGACGGGAGATTCTCGTTCTCGGTGCCGAGTCCGTAATCGAGCCAGGAGCCGAAACTCGGCCGACCCGGGATCTGCGATCCGGTCTGCATGAAGGTGACACCGGGCCCGTGGTTGATCGCCTCGGTGTACATCGAACGCACGATGCAGAGGTCGTCCGCGATCTTCGCCGTGTGGGGCAACAAGTCGCTCACCCACGCTCCGCTCTGGCCGTACTGGGCGAAACGGAAGGGCGAACCTGCAATCGGGATTGAACTCTGGTTGCCGGACATGCCGGTGAGTCGCTGGCTTCCGCGCACCGAGTCGGGCAATTGCTGGCCGTGCTGCTGATTGAGCAGCGGCTTGTAGTCGTAGAGATCCAGCTGGGACGGACCGCCGGACTGGAAAAGATAGATGATCCGCTTAGCCTTGGGGGCGAAGTGAGTCAGCGTCGCCGGGCTCGGCACACCGGGCGCGGCACTGGGCGCGCCGTCGGCAAGGAGCCGCGAGCCGCGGCCGAGCAGCTCCGCGAGCGCGATGCCGCCAAGGCCGAGCGCGAAGCGGTTCAGGCATTCGCGGCGGCTCATCTGCATCCAGGGAGCATAGCCGGTGCAGAGCGGAGCCGGAGAGGAGTTCGGATTCATGGTCGGTCCAAGAGAGGGCTCAGCGTTTCACCACGAAGGTATCGTGGTTCATCAGGGCATTCACCACCGTGGTGGCGGCGGCGAGAACGACGGGATCGGTCGCGGGATTGCGGGGCGTTTCGCCGAGTGCGACGAGGGCGAGCGCGTCGTCCGGGCGCTGACGGTAATGCTGTTCTTGCTCCGCGTACATCCGGTCGAGGATCTCCTGTTCCCGCGCGTCGGCAGCGCGTCCGGAGAGACGGGCGAACGCGGTGCGGAGAAAGGCCTCACCCGTGCCGCCGCTGTCCTGCAGCAGGCGCTCCGCGAGCACGCGGGCCGCCTCGACAAATTGGACGCCGTTCAGCAGCACCAGCGCGTGCAGCGGGGTGTTGGTGGTATCGCGTCGGGCGACGCAGACCACCCGCTTGGGCGTGTCGAAGGCCTCGAGTACGGGTCCAGGACCATTGCGTCGCCAAAATGTGTAGAGACTGCGGCGATACAGGTCCTCTCCCCGGCCGGCTGGGGCGGGCTTGAACGACTCCGGCAGGTCGTAGGTCGAAACCGGCGCTCCCCCGACGCGCTCCACGAGCAGTCCGCTGGCCGCGAGGGCGTGATCCCGGATCATCTCGGCCGGCAGGCGGTGCCGCGGTCCGCGGGCGAGCCACAGGTTCGCCGGATCATCCGCCATGATCGCCGGGTCGGCGAAGCTGCGCTGGCGATAGGTCTGGGAGAGCACGATCGTGCGCCAGAGCGCCTTCACGTCCCACCCGGACCGGATGAATTCACCCGCGAGCCAGTCGAGCAGTTCCGGGTACTCCGCCCGTTCACTCTGATTGCCGAAATCGTCCGAGGTGAACACGAGTCCGCGGCCAAAGAGCGATTGCCAGAAGCGGTTGACGGTGACGCGGGCCAGCAGGGGGTGGTCCGGCGCAGTGAGCCAGCGGGCGAGGCCGAGGCGGTTGTGCGGGGCGTCAGCGGGGAAGGGCGTCAAGGCAGCCAGGGTGGAGGCGGTCACGCGTTCACCCGGCAGATTGTACTCGCCGCGGCGCAGCACGTACGCGGGTTTGGGTTCGGGCAGTTCCCGCATCACCATGATTTCGCGGGCCTCAGCCGCGACGCGGTTGCGGTGCGCGCGGGCTTCGTGCAGCGCCGCTCGCCGCGCTTGGGAGGGTCCGTCATGCAGGGCGAGGTAGGTCTCGAACCACACGTCCGGCGGCGCGCTCGCCGCCGCCCCAGGCTGGTGCAGCTCGCGGACTTCAAGGTCGGTCAGCGCCCGGTTGAAGACGCGGAGGTCATCGACGCTGCCTCCCTTGAGGCCACGATCGCGAAACCGCTCGCCGACCGCCAACGCGTCACCGCCGCCGCCGCGGATGTCTTTCGTCAGCCCATCGCGAATGACGTCGACCGCGATGGGCTCGCCGTCCACGAAGAGGCTGAGTCCGGCGGCGCGGCTCGAGCCGTCATTGCGGACGGCCACATGCACCCAGCGTCCGGTCGGCAGCGGCGTGGTCGCGCGGATGGCAGCGGCGTTGCCGGGCCAGAAGTGAATCAGCGACCATTTCAGTCGGCCCTCCTCGATCAGGAGCTCGTACCCGCGGCTACCGGCGTCCGTCCAGGCACGTGACCGATGCAGGACAACGGCCCGTTCCTTGGTGTCCGGGATCTGCAGCCAGAGTGAGAGCGTGAACGGATCGTGGCGGCGGAAGTTGCCGACGCGGGTATCGAGCGGGTGGTCTCCGGTCAGGCGGAGTCCGAGGCCGGAGCGCCCAGGCACCGACTCGTTATCCTTGGCGCTGGTGGCGGGCTGCCCGGGGGCGAGCAGGTTGGCGAAGCTCACCGCTCCCGTCAGCCGGGAGGTGATGTCGGCGAATGGCTCCTCATCGGGAACTTCGTCGCCGAGGCGTGGCTCAATGCCGGTCCGTTTCGCTCCTTTTTCCCTCACGGGTGCGGGGGTGGCGGGCTCCCGGGAGTCAAAGTCGAAGCGGGCAATTTCCCCCGCGAGCAAAGTCCGGTCAGACCGCGGGTCCTTCGCCCACGCCATGAAGGCGCCGCGGCGGCTTTCCCGCAGGTCGGCGAGCGCAGACTCGGCGCGTGCGACGGCGTCGGTGGCGCCTTGGTAGCGTTCGCGGTGGGAGGCGTCTTGCAGCCACAGGGTCGGGGTGGGTACGGAGCGGGTGAAGTAAGAGTACAGCCCGGCCTCGTCGATGTTCTGAAAATACGCCGCCAGCGAGTAGTACTCGCGTTGCGAGATGGGGTCGTACTTGTGGTCGTGGCAGCGCGCGCAGTCGAGGGTCAGCCCGAGGAATGCCGTGCCGAAGGTGGCCACGCGGTCGTTCACGTAGTTGACGCGATATTCCTCCTCGACCGAACCGCCCTCTGACTCCTGCGGGTGCAGGCGATTGAAAGCAGTGGCGAGGATCTGCTCGTCCGTCGCTCCCGGTAGCAGGTCGCCGGCGAGTTGCCAGGTGACGAACTGGTCCCACGGGAGATTGCGATTGAAGGCGCTGATGACCCAGTCGCGCCACGGCCACATTTCACGGTCGCGGTCGACCTGGAAACCAAAGCTGTCCGCGTAGCGGGCGAGATCGAGCCAGTCGGCGGCCATGCGTTCGCCGAAGCGCGGTGAGGCGAGCAATCGGTCCACGGTGCGCTCCACGGCGTCGGGAGCGGTGTCGTTGCGGAACGCCGCTAAGTCGGCGGGCGTCGGGGGCAGGCCGGTGAGATCGAAGCTCAGGCGGCGCAGCAGCGCATCGCGATCGGCCTCGGGTTGCGGTGAGAGCCCACGGCGCGCGAGGCCGGCGAAGACAAAGCGGTCGATCGGGTTCGGCTCGGTCCGGCCTTCGGGCGTTGCGACCGGAGCCAAGGACTGGAAGGCCCAGTGCGGGCGGTACGAAGCCCCTTCATCGATCCACTGGCGAAGGATCGCGATCTGTTCCGGCGTGAGGCTGTGCCGCTTCGATTCCGGCGGCGGCATGGCCTCCTCAGGATCCGTGCTCGTGATCCGCGCGATCAACTCACTCTCCGCGCTGTTGCCCGGCACGATGGCGGCGAGACTGCCCTTATCGAGGGTCGCGCCTTCGAAGGTGTCGAGCCGCAGCCGCGCCTTGCGGCCGGCTTCGTCGGGACCGTGACAGTGGAAGCAGGCGTCGGAGAGAATGGGCCGAACCTGTCGGCTGTAGTCGATCGGCGTCGGATTCGCGGCCGTGGCTGAGAGGGGTGCCGTCGAAAATCCAAGCAGCCCGAGGGCGGTGGCGAACCAGACCCGGGACGGAGCGAGCGAAGCAGGGGAAACGATTCCGGACAGGGGCACATTTTTAAGGAAGCGAAGAGGGGTCTCGTGTCCACTCAAACAGGTTCTTCCCGGATTGGATTGCCGCGTGGCGCGGAAGGGAGATAGGACGATGGCCGTGATGAAATTTCTTACCCTGCCCCCGTGCGCGTTTGCAGCGGCGCTTTCCCTATCGCTTTCATCCTTCACGACGTCGGTGGCGTCGCCTTTGGTCGGCACCCCGTTTTTTGGCGATCCGCCCGATGCCACGCATCCTTGGGCGATCCACGACCGCAATCGCCCGCAGCCGGTGCGCGTGGCGCCGGGTACGTTTAGCACCGCGGAGCAGCCTGGCCAGCCGCCGGCGGATGCGATCGTGCTGTTCGATGGTACGCCCGCTTCGCTGGGGCGCTGGATCTCGAACAAGAAAGAGGGCGGGCCGGCCCAATGGGTCATTCGCGACGGCGCCTTGGAATGCGTCGCGAAGACGGGTGACATCCGGACGGTGGACGAATTCGGCGACTGCCAGCTTCACATCGAGTGGGCCGCACCCCGTCGCGTCGAGGGCAGCAGCCAAGGTCGCGGTAACAGCGGCATCTTCCTGCTCGGCCTCGTGGAGATCCAAATCCTCGATAACTACGAGAACCCGACCTACGCGGACGGGTTTGCCGCCTCGGTGTACGGCGTGAATCCGCCGCTGGCGAACGCGCTGCGTGCCCCCGGCGAGTTTCAGATGATCGACATCGTATTCCGTCGGCCGGTGTACGACGGCGATCGGGTGCTGGATCCGGGCTACGTCACGGTCTTCTGCAACGGCGTGCTCGTGCAGGATCATACCCCGCTGGAGGGACCGACCGGTCACATGCGGCGCACCAAGGCGGGTCCGCTGCCGGCCAAGGGGCCCTTGAAGCTCCAGGACCACGGCAACCCGGTCCGCTTCCGCAACATCTGGTATCGCCCGCTGCCGCCGCGCGCGGTTGAGGGCGGGACGGATGGGCAGCTCTCGCCGGCGGCGACGCAGGCCAAGCGCGAGCAGATCGCCGCGTTCATCCGTGCGGACGCTGCATCGATGGCCTCGGGCTCTCGCGAGCAGGCGTTCCGCCTCGGTGAGTCCTTGATTTATTCGCCCGATCCGGAAATCCGGGCACGGCTCGAGCGCATGGCTTTCGATTACGTCGATGAGGTTGCCACGCTTCCGGCCTCCGACCGCGAGGCTCGGAAGGCCGAGATCCTTGAGACCCTGCGCGTGCTGCGCTACGCGACCAAGCACGGGTTGCTGGCCCGCGACTTCGCCCCGTGGTCCCGCCTGGAGCAGGTGATCAAGGACGCTGGCTGGGACGACGTGAAGAAGTAAGCCGGGGCCACGGTCGCCCCTCTCGCCGACGCCTGCGGTGCGCGATTGCCGCCCACCGCAGGCCCGACGCGGCTTCACCGCATTCCCCATCAGTGGATGGGCGGTCTCTCCTCTCGCCGTCGGGGCGCGGACGGGAGGTTTTGCCTTACGGAACGCGGTAGACCTCGACGAGCGTCTCGCCGATACCGCCATCGACGTGGGCCGTATACCCGCCGGCGGGGAGCGTGAGCAGCACGGCCGCGTCGCCGCTTCCCGCCGCAAACGCGAACGCTCCCGTGGCCGCGAATGCCCCGCGCAATTCGCCCGTGTCGCTCCAACCCGTGACGCGGGTGACAAGCGAGCCGTCGCTGCGATAGATCGAGAGCCGGGGTTGAGCGATTGCGCCGGCGACGCCAAACGCGCTGAGCGCTGGACCGGCGGCGCGGACAAGGACCTTTCGGCTCTCGGTACCCCCCACCACAAACCCGGTGATCAGCGTGGGCGCGGCGGCCGACAGCGGAAGGCGGCAGGATAGGTTGATGACCTGCGTGCCGGCTTGGTCGGCTTCATAGGCCTCGGCGAGGACGGACCCGCCTTTGCCGTCGCGACTCGTGACGTGGAGCGAATAACCGCCCGGCGGGAGCGTGACCGCGAGCGCGGCATCTCGGCTCGACGCGGGGAGCGCGAAGGCGCCGGACGCGGCCGTGGCGGTGGCGAGATCGAGGAACGGCGGAAGATCACCTTGATCGTTGTTCGCGAGGATCCGGCGGCCGGCGGAATCGTACACCGCGAGTTCCGGGTCGGCGAGGGCGTCGGTCACACCGAAGGCGGCGAGGGTGGGTCCGATCGCGCGAAGCAGGACACGCTTGGGTTCGTTGCCGGTGATGGTAAGCCCTGCGATCAGGCGTTGCCCCGGGGCGATGACGGAGCGAGTGGAGAGATTGATGAGGCTGGGCTGATCCAGAGAGAGCGTGACCTTCTGGCTGGAGATCGCGCCCGCTGCGTTGGAAACCACGAGTCGGTAATCTCCGGCATGGGCCCAGGTGAGGTTGGTCAGGCTGAGTGTGGGGGTTTCGGCGAAGCAGAATTCGGAATCGCCCTTGTACCACTGGTACGTGGGCGCGGGATCCGCGGCGACCTCGGAGGAGAACACGACGCTGCCTCCGAGCGCACCGCGAAGGCTCTGCGGCTGGCGGAGGAAAATCGGCGCACTGGGCTTGGGTAGAATGGCGAGGTCAAGGGGCGCCACCGCGGCACCCGCTGCGTTTTCCGCGACGAGCTGGAGCCGCACGCGCCCAGACTCGGTCGGGGTACCGGAGAGCACGCCGGTGGTCGGGTCGATGCTCAAGCCGGCCGGCAGCTGATCCACCCGGTACTTCACCCCGGTACCGCCCTCCGCGGCGAACCGTGCGCGCAGCGGGAGCCCCGCATGACCGCTGACGAACTGCGCCCCGCTCCAGATCGGTGGTACGCCATTGGCCGCCGGCGCGTCAGTAAGCCCAATGTAGCCGATGAACATTTCGTCGTCCGTCTGCTCACCGAAGCGCACCGTGGCCTTCGGATTGGGGTTGGCGAGGTTCTCCGCAGAATTATCCCACGCTCCCCGCAGGCGGATCACCGTCCCGGCCGGCAGCCGCTTCGGGATCGCGAAGCGGTACTCCCGCTGCCAATCGAAGTCGTAGGTCGGAACGTTGAGGAGTACCTCGGATCGGCCGTCTGGATACAGCGCGTCATAGGCAATCTTCTTCCCGCGGTAGTGCATGTGCGGGTTCAACTCGTGCAGCAACGAATCGGTTGCCACCCGGTACGTGCTCTCCGCCGGCATCTCGGCTGCTCCGGGCGGGATGGTGAAGCTGCTCAGGCCCGCCGCGGTGGTCTTGAGCTCACGTTTCGGCGTCTCACCCGTGGGGAAATAATACAAGCCCACCTGCGTGCGATCGGTCTCCGGCTTGCCGGTGGTGGTGTAGTGCATCTGCAGCACAAAGAGGTCGCCGGCGACCACGCGCTTGCCCGTGTCCTCCGGAAGAAAACGGGGGTCGAGTCCCGGGACATAGCCGGCAAAGTGGCCACCGAGTCCGCCACCGGAAGCAAGCAGTCCATCGAGGCCGTTGAAGAGCAGTGCGTGATGGACGACGCTGCGGTTGCCTGGCCGGATCACGATGCCGCGCAGCCAGCGGGTTTGTGGGATCGCGACCGGAACGTACCGGTACGCGACCTTACCCGTTGCGGGAATGGACTGCGTGGGAATGGTCAGGATCGCGTCCGGCGGGCCGAGTGGCCAATCGGGCGCGGTCGGCGGCGGGCTGCTCGCGATGGGATCTGGGCCGTTGCCGCGCGGGGCGCCAGCCCGGACCCACGCGAGCAGGCGCGCGGCCTCACCCGGGGCAAGGCCCGCGTTGGGTGAAAAGCTGTCGAAGCGCGCGTCCGCATCCCACGGCGGCATGCGCTGCTCGAGCAGCACCTTCCGCAGATTGCCGGGACGGCTGGACACATCCGCATAGCTCGTGAACGCGCGGGGGGCGATGCCGCCGGGAGCGTGACACTCGACGCAGCGTCTCTGGATGAGGGGCGCGATCTGCGTGGCATAATCGATGCCGGGCGCGACCGGGAGATCGAGGGGCCAGGCCCCGGCGCGGTCGGTGACGCGTGGCGTCGCTACGGCAGCCCGCGCAAGGCGCGCGGTCACGGCCTCCTCGGCATAGGCGCGGCGCGGCTGGTCGAGCGCGTTTGCCGGATCGGCGTCGGTGAGCGGCCCGCGGTAAGCGAGAGTCCACGCGCCGGCGTCGAGGACGAAGGTTTCGCCGGAGGACACCGCGCCGAGTTCCATGGCGACAAGCTGTGCGCCATCGTGCAGCGCGGGCACGTCGTCGACCGCGTACGTCGCCTGTGCGGCGGCGAGCAGCGTGCGGTCGACCCGCTGCCCGGATGAGAGTTGCCACACCGTGACATCGGCGGTGGGAAAGGCATCGCGCAACCGCCGCACCGACCGTGCGGTCCGCAGGGCCGCGGGGTCGCCGGGCTCGGTGAATACGAGCACGATGACCTTGCGTTTCACTTCGTAGTAGAGCTCGTGCGCTCGGCCGGTGTGATCGACGAGACGGAAGTTGGGCACGGTATCGCCAGGCACGAGCCCACCGGCCGTGACGGCTTGGCTTCGTACCTCCGGCGGCAAGGCGCCGTGCGGCATCGTGCCGGCGCCGAGCGGCGACGCGCCGAGGGTGCAGGCCGCGAGTACGAGAGCGAGCAGGGGCTGACGGCACGGCGCGAAACGACCCGAAACGCGGGCAGACGGGTGGCGGGATGGCATCGGGTGGGGCGTGGACATGCGCGGGCGGGCAGGGGCCAGACCAGGCGGGGTCTGAAAGAGGTAGCCGATTCCGGGGCGCGGCACAAGGCCGCGACGGCGCTGAGTGTGTTCGAGGGAAACGCTTGACCCCGCACCCCAAACAACCGTCGCCTTAGAGCGGTCCACGTTTATCCCGGTTGCTGGCCTTTCGCGCCCGTTTCCGTTGCGCTCCTCCCGCCCGTCGCTTTCCTTTTTTCCTCCGCGTCTTTCACCCTCTCGCCCTCTTCGGCGCCTTCGCCGTATTGCCTGCTCCGCGTGATTGACCCCCGGCCCCGCCCTTGCGCCCCGGCACGGTTTCCAACCCCTTTTACCCTCGTATGCATCCCGTCTCCCGCCGCGACTTTGTCACCCTCTCCACCACGGCGCTCGCGCTTCTCGGTCTCACCGGATGCGCGACCCTCGTGCGTTCCCCGCGCAAGCCGCGTCCGATCGCGCCCGGCGCCAAGATCCGCATCGCGCAGATCGGCTGTGCCGGCAAGGGTTTCAGCGACATCGCGGTGCATGCGGACGAGGACGTCGTCGCCCTCTGCGACATTGAATGGGAACTCCCGCAGGTCCAAGAGCTCTTCAAGAAGTTCCCGAACGCGAAGCGTTACCGCGATTTTCGGAAGATGCTGACTGAGATGGATGACCAGATCGACGCGGTCTGCATCAGCACGCCGGATCACATGCACTTCCTGCCGACGTACATGGCGATCTTGCTCGGCAAGCATGTCTACGTGCAGAAGCCGCTCACCCAGACGGTGGGCGAGGCGCGCGAGCTGCTCCGTTTGGCGCGCCTGAATGGCGTAGTGACGCAGATGGGCAACCAAGGCCACGCCGGCGAAGGATGCCGCTTGGTGAAGGAGTGGATCGACGCCGGCATCCTCGGTCAGGTCCGCGAGGCGCACATTTGGACGAATCGTCCGGTCTGGCCGCAGGGCATGGCGGAGTGGCCGGCGGAGGAGCCGGTGCCGGCAGGGGTGGATTGGGACGGCTTCCTTGGCCGTGCGCCGCAGCGGCCGTTTAGCCGGGCGATTCATCCGTTCAAGTGGCGTGGCTTTCGCGACTACGGGTGCGGAGCGCTTGGCGATATGGCGTGCCACATCATGGATGCTGCCTTCTGGGGTCTGCGGCTGGGTGCGCCGGAGAGGGTTGAACTCAACGAGATCGAAGGCGCCTCATCGGTCGCGTTCCCGAAATCGGCGGTGGTGACCTATTATTTCCCGGCCCGCGGTGCGATGGCCCCGCTGAAGCTGACCTGGTACGAAGGCGGGAAGCGTCCACCGGCGCTGCCGCAGATGGCGGGTCGTGAGCTCGCCAAGGGCGGGCAACTCCTCGTGGGCGATTCCGCGACCGTGTATGACGGGAACGACTACTGCAACAGCCCGCGCATCGTGCCGGAGACCCGTTGGCAGGAGCTGAGACCGTCGCTCCCGCCGCGGACGATCCCGCGCGTGCCGGGTGGCGATCCGCACAAGGAGTGGACGGCCGCGATCCGCGCCAACAACCCACAGGGTGCCGGCTCCAATTTCGAGTATTCCGTGCCGTTCACCGAGACCGTCTGCCTCGGCACCCTCGCGATCCTCGTGGGTAAGTCCTTCACTTGGGACGCGAAGGCGATGAAGACCAACCTCCCCGAGGCCAACGAGCTCCTCTACCCGACGTACCGCAAGGGCTGGCGCCCGCAGGACATTGCCTGAGCGGGCATCGAGCTCGGTCGTTCCGCCTCAGACCCCGAAGGGCCACTGTGCGCGGTGGATCTCACCCGAATCCTGCCTGAAGGGGTCAGGCTTTGCTCTTTGCCGTCCGCGAGTCTGGCCTGGCTTGGAATCGGTCGTTCCCAACGGCTGGGAGCGCGGTTCGTGCGCTCGGCGCGGCACCGCGATCTCGATCGCGAACGCAGTGTGCCACAGCAAACTGCAAAGCCTGACCCCTTTTTGGCGGATCACCCGAATCCTGCCTGAAATCCTGCCTGAAGGGGTCAGGCTTTGCTCTTTGCCGTCCGCGAGTCTG
>JAIXWY010000013.1 GCA_027490995.1 Opitutaceae bacterium | reverse complement strand
TTCCGGCCGATGCGATGCGGGCGGCGGTTGCGTCGGGATGGTGGATGCTGGCGCACACTCGGTACGCTTTGGGTGATGCTGGTCTGAGTGAGGACGAACGCGACGCGCGGAAGCTGCTCTCCACCCTTCGCCGCCGGGGCTCGCGTGCCTTCTCTGAACGCGATGCCAAGCGTGCGCTGGATCAGCAGGGGCAGGAAGCGCCCGCCGCGTTGACCGTGCTCGACGACATGGGATGGACCCGCCTCGCCACGCCACCCCGCCCGCCGGTCGGCAAGAACAAGGGAGGACGCCCGCCAGGTCCTATCCGCGAGGTTAACCCGAAGCTCTTCGACGGCTAAGATCGGCACCGCCGCTTGCCGAGGCGATCACGCCGTGTCCTTCACCGGGCACGGCTTTTTCGTGCGTGTATCGGTGGGAGGTTTTGGCGGTTTTGTCAGCGATTACGGGGCGTTCTACGTTGGCGTGACCCATTGCCACCCTTCGCGGTTTTGGCGGTTTTGGCGGCGGTTTCGTGGCATCTGAGGGACCGCGTGGCGTCTGCCCTACCCTCCGGGGGGCAAGAAGGCTCCCAGAGGGGGGGGGTGAAGCGTGGGCTTTAGCACTAACCTCCAAAAAATAGGGCTGAATATTTTTTGAATTCGCCCTCACCACAAACCGCGCCCCAGCATCCGCTCCGCGTCATCGGCAAACCTTGGCGAAGACAGGCGATCTGTTAGAACCTCCCCCAGAGAGACGTTAGAAGCCCGCGCGAATTTCAGACACAAAAAACCCCGCAACCTTTTCAGGTGCAGGGTCTTGAGGGAAAATGGAGCGGGCGAAGAGACTCGAACTCTCGACGTCCACCTTGGCAAGGTGGTGCTCTACCAACTGAGCTACGCCCGCAAACAGGACGGCGACAAGATAGCCTGCGACGTCGCGCGTCAACAGGTTTTTTAAACGGCCTCGGAGAGGGGGCGTTCAGCCTTCCTTGACATCCAAGTCCGGCCACTGCGCGAGCTTTCGGTGCAGGGTCCGGCGGCTGATGCCCATCAGCTCCGCCGCCCGAGTACGGTTGCCCCGAGCCTTGATCAGCGCCTCACGAAGGAGTCGTTTTTCGTTCTCCTCCACCGAGAGCGCTCGGTCCGGGGCCATCGTCCAGCCGGGCGTCACCGGCACCGCCCCACCCGATCCCGCACCCAATGCACCCGTGGCTCCGCCTAAACCTCCGGACATGCCGGATGCGGCCACGCTTCCAGTTCCCCCACCCGCCCCCGCACCGCCACTCCCGGCTGCTCCCGAGGGCAACGCGGGCACGAGGCCGCGGAACTTGGGCTCAAGGTCGTACTGGGTGAGTTTCCGACCTTGCTGGAGAACGACAATGTTCTCGGCGAAGTTGCGGAGCTCACGGATGTTCCCGGGCCAGGGATAGGTCTGGAGGCAACGCATCGCATCCGGCTCCACCGACGAGGCCGGAAACCCGTTCTCCTGCGCGAAGTGCTTCAGGTAATGCGTCAGCAAAAGGGGGATGTCGTCAGGTCGCTCGCGCAGCGGGGGCAGGCCGATGCGCACGACGTTTAGCCGAAAGAAGAGGTCCTCGCGGAATTTGCCGTCCCGCACCATCTGCTCCAGAGAACGGTTCGTCGCCGCGACGAGGCGGACGTCGAGCTCGAGGGGTTTGTTACCACCGACGCGCTCAATGGTGCGGGTCTCGAGGAAGCGCAGGAGTTTCACCTGGGTGCTGGCTGTGATTTCCCCAATTTCGTCCAGGAAGAGGGTGCCGCCATCCGCCGCCTCGAAGCGGCCAATCCGCCGCTCTGTGGCACCGGTGAAGGCGCCGCGCTCATGACCGAAGATTTCGCTTTCGAGGAGGTTTTCCGAGAGCGCCGCACAGTGCACCGCGATGAAGGGTGCCCGCGAGCGGGGGCTGGCCTGATGGATCGCTTGCGCGATCAGTTCCTTGCCGGTGCCACTCTCTCCTTCGATCAGGATCGTCGCCCGCGAGGGCGCCACGAGACGCACGCGGTCGAGCACGTCTTGCAGCTTCCCCGAACTGCCGATGATGCCCGCGAAGCTGAATTTCTCATCCAGGCGCTCGTGCAGCTGCTTCACCTCAACTTCGAGGGTCTTGTTCTTCAACGCGCGCTGGATCAGGATTTCCAGGCGCTCGATGTTCACCGGCTTGGTCAGGAAATCCACCGCCCCGCGCTTCATCGCTTCCACCGCAGTATCGATGCTGCCGTAGGCCGTCATCATGATCACCGCCGGTCGGTTCGCCAGGGTCAGCGCCTTGTCGATGACCTTCAGGCCGCTCTTGCCTCCCGGCATGCGAAGGTCCGTCAGCACGACGTCAAATTCCGCCGAATCCATCAGGTTGAACGCCTCATCCGCGTTGCCCGCGACCGAGACATCGTACTCGTCACCCAAGGCCTGCTGGAGCCCCTCGCGGGTGTGTTTCTCGTCGTCAACAATGAGAACGCTGGGCACCATGGGGCAAATTGACACACCGGCGGCGGCTACGGTCAAGCGCGCAGGCGGAGGGGAATAGGCAGGGGCGACCAAAGGTCACGAGGTCTCGGGACGGTTCACTGGCCGACTTCGCGCCGGGTGAGCACCCCGCAGGCGCGATGCCCCTGACGCACCCGGCCTCGCCAAACCCGTCCCTCACTTACCGCCACCTCGACTGAAGAGCCAACGTCGGGCGAGCCATGCCGCCTCGGCGCCTCTTTCTCGTGTCCCTGCCCGTCCGCTTCCGTTCCTTGCCCGGAGGCGATCGGGCCGGTCCAGGCTACTCCCCGGCCGGGGGGAGCATGTGGACACGGCGATCCTTGCGGGGAAAGCGGAGCGTGACGACGGTGCCGACGCCTTCCTTGCTTTCGATACCGACCTGCCCGCCATGCTCGCGGAGGATGCGTTGGACGATCATCAGGCCAAGACCGTGGCCGTCGGCCTTCGTGGTGTGGTAGGGCTCGAAGAGCTTCAGGAGATCTTCTTGGCGAATGCCGCTGCCGGTGTCGCCAAAGACCACGGTGACAAAGTCGTCGTCCGCCGCCGCGCCGACGCGGAGCACGCCGCCCGGTTTCATCGCCTCCATCGCGTTCTTGATCACGTTGAAGAACGCCTGCTTCACCTGGTCGCGATCCGCCATCACCGTCGGCAGGCGGTCTTGGGTCTCCGCCTCCACCTTGATCCCACGGTCGGCGAGCTCGTCCTGCTGGAAGCGGAAGACGTCCGCGAGAATTTCCGCGAGATCGTTCTCCGCCAGTGCCGGGGACCGCGGGCGGATTGCTTCCAGAAAATGGGTGATGATGCCATCGAGGCGCTGTACCTCGGCCTGACAGATGGCGACCGACTCCGCTAACGCGGCGGCCTCCTTGTCCTTGGCCGCCAGCCGCAGCTTTTTGATTCGCCGCTCCATCAACTGCAGGTGAATCGTCAGGGAATTGAGCGGATTGCCGAGCTCGTGCGCGACGCTCGCGGCGAGGAGCAGGATCGATGACGTGCGCTCGCTCTCGATGCGTTCCTCTGTCGTCGCCTTGTCGCGCGTGACGTCGGAGAGGATCACCACAAAACGCCGCTCCGCGCCAGACTTCGGGTCGGACCGGAACGGCACCATGTACAGCCGCACGGTGCGTGGCTCGGGGTACGTCAGCTCGAACTCGCGGGCCACAATCGGAAGCGCGACCTCATCGTCCATCCACGCACCGAGTGACGGGCGCAGCCCGGGGACGAGGCGCCAGAGGGTCTGCCCGGCGAGGTCCTTGCCCCCGCCGAGACCGATCAATTGGTCGGCGGCATCGTTGGCGTAGGCGATGACCCCTTCGACATCGACGACGAGGATACCCTCCTGCAGCACGTTGAAGATGTCCTCGAACAGCCCCCGTTCCCGCGCCAAACGCTGCACCAAGTTGGTGAGATTGACCGCGTCGAGCTGATCGAGCCGACCGAGCACGCGATCGAGGGAGGAGGGGCGTCGGGTGGCCATGGCGGGGCGTCAGTCTTCTGCCGAAAGTTCGCCTTCGAGGAAATCCATCTGACCCGGATCGGCCTGTGCGGCAAGCAGCTTACGGAGGAAGACGTCGCGGTGCTGCGGGCAGCGGCCGAGCCGGAGGACGGCCTCGCGGTGTTCCTCGGTGCCGTAGCCCTTGTGCTGGGCGAAGCCGTAACCGGGGTGCTTTGCCTCGAGCTCGACCATCAGGCGGTCGCGCGTGACCTTGGCGATGATCGAGGCCATCGCGATGCACAGCGAGCGCGTATCCCCCGTCACGACCGCCACGTGCGGATAAGGAAAATTGCGCAGCGCCAGACCATCGACCAAGATGCGGGCAGAAGCCGGTGGTTGGAACGCCGCGACCTCATCGGCGGAGGAAAACAAGTCTGGCTCAAGCGTAGGCGCGAATGCGGAAGGCGGGTAGATGCCCTCAAGGGCGCGGCGCATCGCAAGCTTGGTTGCGCCGAGGATGTTGAGCGACTCGATCTCGGCGACATCGGCGACGCCGAAGGTTGCGTGGATCTGTCCCTCGTTGGCCAGTTGCTCGAAATCGGCCCAGAGTGCGTCGCGCTCCTCCGGCCCGAGTTGCTTGGAGTCATTGATCCGCCGCGCGTTCGCATCCGTCCAGCGACCCTCTAGAAATGCGCGGGTGACGAGCACGGCGCCGGCGACGACAGGGCCGGCGAAGGCGCCGCGGCCCGCCTCATCGACACCGATCAGCTCCGTCACCCCATCGAGGTGCTTTAGATCGAAGCTGCGTAACTGCCGCCGTTTGGCCATGCCCTACGATTACCGGTTACAGCTCACCATTCCATCTTTGCCTTCGGCTCCGGCAGCGGCAACTCGTCGAGCTTACCGGCGTCGCGGACGACCTCGTAGGCGGTTCGGAAGTGCAGCTTGGCGAAGTCACCGAGCGCGCGCGCGCCAAAACGAGCAATGATTTCCGCGCCCTGTTTCTTCACCAGCGGACCGGCTCCCTTCTGCAACTTGGAACCGAAACGATCGGACAGCCGCTTCATCTCGCGAACGTAGGCCGCGCGAGCGACCACGGAGGCGGCAGCAACCACGGGGTCCTCTTCGGCCTTGGTACGCATGCGCAGCTCAAAGTTCTTCACGCCTTTCCGGGCGAGCTCACGCTGCACCAGCGGTTGTTCGGAAAACTGGTCCAGCAGCCCCCACGGGACGGACTTTTCTGCGAGCGCCTGCTGGAGCGCGGTGCCATGCAGCCACGCGAGCAGCAGGTTGAGATTCGCGCGCGGGCGCGACATCAGTTCGTTGTACTTCGGCATGCTGCAGTAGCACGTCTTCACGACGGCCCCGTGCGTGCCGCGGATCATCTCGTCGAAGGCAAGGATCTGCCGCTCCGCGATGCGCTTGGAGTCCTGCACGCCGGCCTCGCGCCACTTCTCGATCATGGACTTCTGGGCGATCACGGTCGCCGCGATGACCGGACCGAAAAAGTCACCCTTGCCGCTTTCGTCGAGCCCCGCGTGTGCCTCGAACCACTCCGGATGCAGCACGTTATCGTAGCCCAGCTTCGGCGACAGCGTAACCTCGGGCTCGAGGGTCATCGTGACGAAATCCTCAGTCCCCTTCCCAGCGATCACCGCCTTGCCGCTGGAATAGGCGGTGACGTTGCAATCTGGGCCGCGGAACGCGAACCGCGAATGCTCCACTTCAAACGGCGCCCAGCCGCGGCTCGCGAGGATCCCGCGCAGCTTCGCCATCTGGGTGTCATCCAGCTTCACCGTGTAGGTGCTCAGCTTCTTGGGGGCGGGTTCGCCCTCCAGGTCGGAGCTGCTTTTCTTGGGCATACGGAACAGTAAACCGGGAATCGGGACGGAAATCGCGACAAAAATGCAGGACAGACTTTTGTCCGGGGCGCTTTTCTGCGTTCTCTTCTGCGCCGTCACGCGCCCTTGTCCACGCCTGCCTCCGCGTCGCTCCCCTTGCCCTCCCCGTCCACCACGTCCCTCGTGCCGCAGCGCGCCGCTTTCCAAGCCGCGCTGCTCGACTGGTACCGACGACACCAGCGTGACCTCCCGTGGCGGCGGCGGCCGAGCGTATACGGGACAGTCGTGAGCGAATTCATGCTGCAGCAGACGCAGGTGAAGACGGTGCTCCCCTACTTCGCGCGCTGGCTGGAGGTGCTGCCCGATTTTCGCGCGCTGGCCGCCGCACCGGAAGCGCAAGTCCTGAAGCTCTGGGAAGGACTCGGCTACTACTCGCGCGCCCGGAACCTCCACCGCCTTGCCCAAGCAATCGCCGCGATGCCGGCCCCCCCGCGCGACGCCGCGTCCTGGCGCGAACTGCCCGGCGTCGGCCCGTACACCTCGGCCGCAATCACCAGCATCGCCTTCGGCACGCCAGCTGCCTGCGTCGACGGAAACGTCGTCCGCATCCTCGCGCGCCTCACCGCGGACGCGACGGCATTCCGCGACAGCGCGAGTGCCGCCAAAGTCTTTACGCCGCTGGCCGAGGCGCTCCTCGCACCGGACGCGCCCGGCGACCATAACCAGGCGATGATGGAACTCGGCGCGACCGTCTGCCACCGCCAGAAGCCACTCTGCCTCACTTGCCCGGTACGCAGCTTCTGTCGAGCCGCCGCAGCGGGCGACCCGGAATCCTATCCCCGCCTCGCGCCCAAGGTGATTGAGAAGAAGGAAATCACGCGCGTGTGGTGCGTGCGCAACGGAGCCCTTCTCCTCCATCGCACGGCGGCATCGGCCCGGCGACTCGCGAACGTGCACGAACTTCCCGCCGCGGAGCACGTGGCGCTCGAGAGCGACGCCGTGCGCCGCGCCCCCTGCCTCGCCACGCGCCGCCGCGGCATCACGCGCTACGCCATCACCGAGACGATCCACGCCGCCGCGCTACCGCGAGGAATCGTCGCGCAGCCGTCGACCGCCACCAATGCGACCGGTGAACTCGTCTGGATCGCGCTCGACGAGTTGGAGACCGTTCTCCTCTCCGGCCCGCATCGCCGCTGGGTAAACGAGCTCCTCCGCGCCGGGCACGGGCAGGCGAACGGTTGATCGTCGACACCACGCAGGCACGGGCACGACGCCGCAGCACCACAGTCGGCATGCCGGTCCACTGTCGGAATCGTGCGAGAGCAGACCATCACGCCGAGGCACCGAGCACGGTGTTAGCGGAGCGTGGTCGACACGGCGCGGCCGGATGTTAAGCGTTAGGTGGGCGTCGGGATCCCCACCGCGAACACCCTGACGACGCCTCACCCCCACGACCATGCGCTCGCTCGCCCTCACCTTCGCCCTGATCGCCATCTGTCCGCTCATCGCCACCTCGGCCCCCCCCGCGCCACCGACCGCAGACGGCGCGGCGAGCCATCCCGTCCTGCGCCTTTTGCAGCGCGATCCGGCCACCACCGGTGGGCGTACCGCTTTCGTGGACGTGAACGTCCTGCCGATGGATGCCGAACGCGTGTTGTCACGCCAGACCGTGCTCGTTGAAGGCGATCGCATCACCGCAATCGGCCCGGTCGCCGACGTCGCGATCCCGGCGGACGCACGTCGTGTCAACGGTGCCGGGCGCTTTCTCCTCCCGGGTCTCGGCGAAATGCACGGTCACAATCCACCGGTAGGATCGACCACGGAGTACGTGCAGCGGATCTACTTTTTGTTCCTCTCGAACGGCGTGACGACCGTGCGCGGCATGCTCGGCTGGCCCGGGCAGCTCGAACTCCGTGATCAGGTACGCGACGGCCGACTCCTCGGACCCACGCTCCTCCTCGCCGGACCCAGCTTCAGCGGAGCGTCCGTCGCCTCACCGCAGGCCGCCACCCTGCGCGTCGAGCAACAGAAACGCGAAGGCTGGGATCTCCTCAAAGTGCACCCCGGCGTGAAGCGCGAAGTGTACGATGCGATGGCGGAGGCGGCAGACCGGCTTGGCATCCGCTTCTCCGGGCACATCCCGCTGGACGTCGGTCTGGAGTACGCGATCGAGCGCCGGCAGGAGACGGTCGACCACCTCGACGGCTACATCGAGCTGCTCGGCGGCGACCAAGGGCCGCTCGACCCCGCGCGACTCGCCGCGATCGTACGGCGCACGCGGGAGACGAACACCTGGGTCGTACCCACGATGGCCCTCTGGGAAACGATCATCGGCGCGGCGAACCTCGAGAGCATGCTGGATTACCCCGAACTGCGCTACCTGCCGCGAGCGGAGATCGAGCGCTGGCGCGCGTCCTACGAGCGGCGCCTAGCGGACCCGAAATTCGACCGAGCCCGCGCCCGGCGGATCGCGGAGAACCGCGTCGTCCTGCTCAAAGCCCTCGCGGACGGCGGCGCCCGAATCCTCTTCGGCACCGATGCCCCGCAACAGTTCAGCGTCCCAGGATTTTCCATCCACCGGGAGTTTCCGCTCATGCTCGCGGCCGGAATGTCGCGCTATGAAATCCTCCGGTCCGCCACTCGGACGGTGGGCGAGCACCTTGCGGCGACGGACCGCTTCGGCGTGATCGCGCCAGGGGCGCGGGCCGATCTCGTGCTCGCGCGGGAAAATCCCCTCACCGACCTCGCGCACCTGCGCGAACCGGCCGGCGTCATGGTCCGCGGACGCTGGCTCTCCGGCGACGCCATCGCGGAGGTGCTGGCCGCCTACGCGGAGCGGCGGGACTAGCGAGCGCCTCCGGAGCCAGGGTCTTTTGTTTTAGAAGGCCGGAGTGTAAGGAGCAGCGAGGCTGCGGCGGCGCACCGGGGCCGGGGCTCGGTGATGGCCAAACTCGGAAAACATCCGGTCATCAAATCGCCCGTGCACCCCTGTTCGCAGCCTTCGCCGGTACGAACCGGCAGGATAGGTGCCATCGCGGGGCGCAGGGGGTCGCGGCGAGTCGCAAAATGGGCGGGCACTCTATGCTGGCGCTCGGGCTTGCCTACGCGTGTCAGTCGTATTCGACTTTCGGAGTCGATGAACCTCCCCAACCTGCCGCGACCACACCTGGAACGATTTGCCCGCGCCTGTTGGGTGTGGTTGGTGTGGAGCGCAGGCGCGTCCGGAGTGCAGGCGCAAGGCGTGCCGCCGCTGCAGTCTTTCGTCGCGGATCTTGTCGCCGCGCCTCTGAAACCGGCCTCGCTGTCCGCCTTTGAGGCGGGTTCGGCTTTCACCCTGGAAGGCTGGATTTACCTCACGCGGCCTTACCCGCGGAGCTGGATTATGGGCAAGGCCCTGCCGATCGACGGCGGCGCGGGCGGCACGAGAGTGAACTATAGCCTGCAACTCGACGACGCGGGCACCGGCGTGCGGTTCACCACCGATACCTACGGCCTCTTCGCGCCGGGCACGGTGCCGCTGCGCACGTGGACGCACGTCGCGGCCACGCTCGAAAACGGCACCGCGCGCCTGCTCGTGAACGGCGTCGTCGTGGCGACGCGCACCAATGCGCCCGCGATCCCGGCCGCGCCGACGCTGCCCTTCGGGGTCGGTGCGGCGTTCGATGCCGCGGGCAAACCCGCCCTGGGCGACCCGACCCATCTGTTCGCACGGCAGCTTCGCTTCTGGTCGGTCGCGCGCACGCCGGACGAGATCGTCGCGGCGATGGGCGAGACGATCCCGTCCGCGCGCGCCGGGCTCGTGGCGGCCTGGCCGCTCGATGAAAGCGGCGGCACGACGCTCCGCGATGTCAGCGGGGGCGGTCGCCACCTGACCAAGAGCGACTTCATCGGCGCGATGCGGCGCTCGGTGCTGGAAGGCGGGCCGTTTTTCAGCGGCAGTTTCATTAACGTGCCGCGCAGCCTCATGCCCGACCCGAGTTCGCTCGAGGTCATCGACTTCGACGGCGACGGTGATCTCGACCTGATCGTGGAGCAGGTTGCGCAACCGGTTTTCCCCGCGATCCCGCGGCGCCTCCTGGCGTTTCGCAACAACGGCGGAACGTTCGTCGAAGCCACGGACGCGGTGTTAGGCAACGTCCAGATGGACAATCCGTATCGCTCGTGGGTCGCGGATTTCAATCGCGACGGACGGCCCGATCTTTTCATTGCCGATACCGGCGCGGATACTCTACCTGTGCCGGGAGCGCAGTCCCGGATCTTCATTCAAACCGCCGATGGCCGGCTGGTGGATGAGAGCGCCACTCGGCTGCCGCAGCGCAGCAGCTACACGCACGACGCGGCGGTCGGTGACGTCGATCGCGACGGGGATCTCGACATCTACATGGTGAACCACGCTGCCGCCGCGCACACCCCGCGCCTCTATTTGAACAACGGCAGCGGGGTCTTCAGCGATACGAGCGACCGGCTGCCGGCCAACGTGGCCAACGGCGCGACGGAGAACCCCGGTGCGGCGTTCGTGGATCTGAACCTCGACGGCTGGCCCGATCTGGTGCTGGGTGGCATCTACTACGCGCCGAACGGCCCCAACTCCGCGCGGCCGAATCTCCTGCTGATGAACGATCGCACCGGGCGTTTCGCGCCCGATCCCAATTTCACGCTTCCGCCGAAACTGTTTGGCATCGAAGGCGTGACACCGCGGATCTTCACCGCGGACTTCGATGCCAACGGCGCGCCGGATGTTTTGATGTGCACCGACCGCGGGGCGGTCGATCCGGGGCTGCAGCTACTCCTGAATGATGGCACCGGCCGGCTGCGCGATGCATCGGCGCAATTGAACCTCACGTTTCCGCAGACCGACAACTGGGTGGCGGGTATGCAGATCGTCGACCTAAACCGCGACGGCCGTCCGGACGTCATCATGCGCACCAACTCGGAGACTTACAATCATGCGACCTATGCGCGGTCTATTTTGCTCAACAAAGGCGGCGGAGTGTTCGTGGACGCGAGCGAGGCGCTGCTGGTCAACACCGGCTTCGGCATAAGAGTCGGCGATTTTGATCGCGAGGGGATGCTCGATGTAGTGCTGCTCTACCAGGAGCGGATTTATGTTTATCGCGGCACGAAGCTCCTCGACCTTGCACTCTTCGCCGACATCGCGCCCGTCATCACGACGCAGCCCGCGAGCCAGACCGTGACGGTCGGCGGCGTCGTCGAGCTTGTCGCGACGGCAGCGGGCGCGCCGTTGCCGGCGCTGCAATGGCGGAAGAACGGCGTGGCGATCCCGGGTGCGACAAACGCGATCCTCGCGCTTCCCGCGGCGAGCGCCGCCGATGCCGGCAGCTACACGGTCGTCGCGACAAATGCCGCCGGCACGGTGACGAGCGCGGCGGCGACGCTAGCCGTGACTGCGGAGGTGCCGCGGCTCACCAACGTCTCGACACGCGCCTTCGCCGGCGGGGGTGATGCAACGCTGATCGTGGGCTTCAGCATCGCGGGCAGCGGGGCGAAGACGCTGCTGATCCGCGGCGTCGGACCAAAACTTGGCGCGCTTGGAGTTACGCGTTTTGTCGCCGACCCGGCGCTCGCGCTGTTTTCCGGCCAGGCGCAGATCGACCAAAACAATGATTGGGACGCGACGCTCGCGGGCGATTTCGCCTCGGTGGGCGCATTCGCGCTCGATGTCGGGAGCCGGGATGCGGCAATGAAAGTCACGCTGCCGCCCGGCTCCTACACGATTCACCTGCTGAATCCGGGCGCGCTCGCGGAAGCACTCGTCGAAGTTTACGACCTATCGCAGGATGCCGGCACGCAGCTCTCGAATCTCTCGTGCCGGCTGAGCCTGGCGGCGGGCGAGACGGTGATCGTGGGCGCGGTGCTGAGCGGCGGCACGAGGCCGCTGCTCGTGCGCAACGTCGGCCCCGGGCTGCAGCAGTTCGGCGTGACACCCGTGCTGGAGGATCCGCGGCTCGAGATTTTCGCGGGAGCGCGAAGTGTGGCGCTGAACAACGACTGGGATGCGTCACTGGAGGCCGGATTCAATGCGGTGGGGGCGTTTCCGCTCGCGCGCGGCAGCCGCGATGCCGCGGAGCGCTTCGTGGCGGGCTCTGGCAGCTACACCGTCCACGCCACCGGGCCGGGTGCGGGCATCGTCTTGATCGAACTTTACGCGGTCCCGTGAACCGCGCCCGGTCCCCGCGACTTCGCGGATCCGAGCCCGTTGAGCTGGGGCGGGGCCGAACTAAAGGGTCGTAACGGCGTCAGACGTCGTAGCTTGATTTTTGACAGCAGTAGCGTCTACCGGTCCAAACCTAACCTTTTGATATTCTATATTTTAAACGGCCCTCTCTGTCACCCGCGCGGGGTCGAATTAGGACGTAGGTGACAGGGTTCGACACTACGCAAATCGCCCATCACACCCCACCCGCTCCGAACCTCCCGCAGACTAACCCCAGAGAGCTGAGCGACATGCTCCTGCGTCAAGTTCCGTCCAAGCCGGTCTCCGCGAATTGATCACCCAGCGCCCCAAGCGCCTCCATGTCGCATAGGCGGAAAGCGAGTTATTCCTCCTGTTTTCCACTGGAGACGATTTTGGTGCCGTAATGTGAGGTATAGTTTCTATGTCGCGCCACGCTCTAGCTTCCCGCCTTCACGTACGAGCGAACGTCGACGAGCTTAAGTTTCGAGACGTGCTTGAACTCGCTCTCATTCAGCGTGGCTAGTTTGTGACCGTGCGTAAGAGCGCTCGCGGCAATGATCATGTCATAAGCGCCGATCAGAGAACCCGACTTCGCAAGCCCGGCCCAGAGAGTAGCGTGAGTGCGTGCCACCGCCAGATCGTAGTCGATGACTTCAAGGGCTTGGAGGAAGTGCTCGACGATGGCGGATCGTGCCGCCTTACGAGACGCCGGATTTGCACGTTCAACCCCGTGCAGAAGTTCAGCCGCGCTGATGGCGGCGAGGTAAAATTTCTCCCCTGAGTGAGCGGAGAAAAAATCGGTGATCGCGAGCTGCCGCTTTTCAGCGGCAATCAGAATCGAAGAGCCGAGGACTATTCCCATTTGTCCTCAATCGCCGGAAGTGTGGTTCGTGCGTCGGAAAGGTCTTCCCCGAAAGCGTTGGCCGCTGCAGCAGTCAAATGAGGAAAGGTGCCCCAAAGTTCAGCGAGTTCCGCACCCGTCTTCGCGCCGGTCTCAACTGGGATAATCTTAGCCACTGGCTTACCGCCCTTGGTGAGGAGAGCACTTTCGTTTCGGTAGTGGACGCGGTTAATCAGATCGGCGAACCCTCGGGCGGCTTCGGAGACGGTGACTGACTTAATCAACCGAAAATCATAGATTCTGGATTTCAGAACGTCAACCGCTGTGCCTGGACCTTGCCGCAGGAGAGGATGGGGCGATGGCACTCTCCTCTTACTCAACCTCTTCCATCGATTGGGAAAAAGGCTCTGGCCCGGAGCGAGGGGCGGAACGATTTCCCTTCCGTTTGCCCGCAGTTCGTGGGAAGCAGCAGCCCGCTCACCGTGCTGAATCCTCACGAGCCCCCTTCTCCGCCGGATGAACCGACGGCGCCCGCGCCCGCCGAACTCACGCTGCGGCCGATCGGCTTCGTCCGCACCGGCAAGCGAGTGAAGTTCGCGGCCCGGCACCAGCCCGAGGAGACGCAAGCCGAGACGAACCTCGTCGAGTTGCTACCCAGCCGAGACCTCGAACTCGCCCTGCGCGACCTCGCGGGATTCTCCCGCGTGTGGCTCATTTGGTGGTTCCACCGCAACCCCAGCTGGCGCCCGCTCGTCCTTCCGCCCCGGGGACCCGCGCAGCGACGCGGGGTCTTTGCCACCCGCTCCCCGCACCGCCCGAACCCGATCGGACTTACCCCAGTCCAACTCCTCGAGGTGCGGAGGAACTCGCTGGTGATTGGTCCCTGCGATCTCGTCGACGGCACGCCGATCTTCGACCTCAAACCTTACATCCCCGCGTACGACGCCTTTCCGGACGCGGCGGCGGGATGGCTCGACGACGTGGATGCCGCGCTCGCAGCGCCGCCAGCTTTCACCGTCGGCCTAGATCCGCTCGCCGCCGAGCAACTCGCGTGGCTCCGAACCACCTGTGGCATCGATTTCCTCGATCGCCTGACGGACCTACTGGCGCGAGATCCGACGCCGCATCGGGCTCGGCGCATCCGCCGCCGCCAGTCCGGCGCGCTCGAAATCGGCTGCGGCGCATGGCGTGCGCAGTTCGCGGTGGAGGGCTCGCATGTCCGCGTGACCCTGATCGAGCCCGCTTATCCGCAACGCTTCCTCGTGGATCCCGCGCGACCGGGGATTCCCGATGGTGCGGCGCAACTCGCCTTCCTCGAACGCTGGCCCGAGCGGGAATCCGGAGCGGCGGAGACGACCCACTAGTCGAGGATCGTCGTTGTCCGGCCCGGATCGCGCTCACCGCTCGACGAGGGAGCACCACGGAGCGAACCCTCGGCGATGCGCGAGACCGGGGCGGAACGTGTCTCGTACGGCCGCTCACGGACGCTGCCGTTGGCGGAACCAGAGCGGGAGCGGATGGAATCCGAACTACTCCCGCGTGAGCCGCGTGACTCCATCGCCGGCAAAGGCGAGGAATAGGTCAAGACCCCAGGATCGGCGATCGCCGGAGCGGCGCTCCGCGGCGTCTCACTGCGCGACGGTCGGGTGCGGCTCTGTGCCGAGGCACCCGTTCCGTCCACGGAAGCCCCAGTGGACGTTCGCTCCGACCGCGTCCGCTCGAAACCCGAATCACGAGAGTCCGTCCCGCCCCGCCGCCCGCCGCTCCAAGTGTTAGCGGAGACTGCCGGGGCCGTGGAGGGCGCGGATGCAGCAGCGTTCGGTGCCGAGTCCGGAGTCCGACCCATGCCCCGACCCCGTCCGTTCTCACGGAGCCGCGCGGCGTCCGACGTCCGGCCGCCACTCACCGCCAGCGAACGATCGACGGCGTCCACCCGATCCTGCGTCGGCGCGGAATCGCCCGCCGGAAAACCCTCCGGGATGAGCGGTGAATCAATGCCTCGCGAACCCATGCCCCCGGCCTCAGGGCGAGACCGGGCCGACTCGCGCACGGAACGCGAAGGCGCACCGGAGAACGCCGTCAGTGCCGGCGCGCCCCCCGAGGGATCCGGAGCGCGGTCGTGCGTGCGCACCGTGACACCGGACTCATGGCGGCCCCGGTGCGAGCGGGGTGACCACGTCCGCCAGTGCGGCGAAGGATCGCGCACGGGGTGCGACCAGGTGCGCGTGACCACGATCGTGGTGCGCGGCGGCTCATGCCAGACGCGAGCCCGGTGCGGCCGATCGACGTAACAGATTGTCCGGCGCCCCCAGTCGCAGCCATAGGCGAGCCAGTAGCCGCACGCGTAAGCGCGGCCAAAGGAAATCACCACCCGGGTCCGATGAATCGGGGCCGACACATACACGGTGAACGGATCGTACACCGGCACGTAGATCACGTCTGGCCGGGCCGGCACGATGACGATGTTACTTTCGACCTCCGACACGACGTGCTGGGGCGTGGTGCGCAGCGCGCCACTGGCTCGGGCTTGGGCGCGGCGACGCTGGATCGCGGTCATCACGTCAGCGGGTTGCCGCGCGAAGGCCTCGCCGATCCGCTTGGTCCACGCGAGCTCCCGATCGAGCCAAGCGATCACGGTCGGATAGCGCGCGAGCAACTTCACGGAATCGATCCACGGCTGAGCCTCGACTTCAGACTCCGGCCGCGGTTGCGAGTTGAGGAAGCGCGCGGCGAGCACTACGTCGGACGGCTCGGTGGCCGCCGGCAGGATCAGCGCCACCAAGGCATCCGGGTAGAGCGCGAGCGGCGCGACGAGATTGTCCAACTCCACCGCGGAGAGCGCCGGTTCCGCGAACTCCGCCGGTACCGGCGGAGGCGGCGACAGCGGTTGAGGAAGGACTCCGGATCCCGCGGTGGCGGCGGACTCGGGAGACGAAGCGGAGGCGGACTCCTGACCGAACAGGCAAGAGAGACTTGCCGAGCAGACGAACGCGATCGTAGGGATACGTCGATGCACGGGATAGCGGGGTTAAAGGATTGGACCCCGCACTCCCGGTCCGGTGCCGACCTTTCGGTCCTGATTTATTAACAATTTACCATCAATTACTTGCGCAATAGATTTATCCGATCACCCGCCAAGGTCGGAGGCGCGGGCACCGTTCGGATGCTCCCAGACGCTGCCCGGTGCCGTGGACTGCGTCGATTCGCGGCCCCTGGCGGTGCTCAATCGACGATCGCCTGGTAGACGGACACCTTCAGCTTGAGATTGAGATCGAGTCCGCCGGCCGGCAGCAGCTGCGTCATGAAAAACGCCACGACGCCCTCCTTCGGATCCACGAGGTACTGCGGGTAGTAGGCGCTGCCCCAGCCGTAGGAGCCCTCCGAACTCAGCTCACCGAAGGCGCCGAGATCCTGGTTCACCCAGAAGCCCAGACCGAAGGCGGTCGTGTCGCGGTTGAACTTATCCCCCGTGTGGTTGGCGATCATCAGCTCCACCGTCTTCGGCGACAAGACGCGCACGCCGTCGAGTTGGCCGCCGTTAAGCAGCATCTGGAGGAAGCGGCCGTAGTCCCGCGCAGTGGACAGGAGGCCGGCGCCACCCGAGAAACACTTGCGTGGCCCGTGGACGTAGTCGCTCTTCTCCGTCGGCTCGCGCAGCGTGAGCTTACCTTTCTCGATCCCGTAGACCGGAGCCAGGCGAGATACCTTTTCCAGCGGCAGGAAGAACGATGTGTCAGTCATCCGCAGCGGCCGGCAGATCCGTTCCTCGATGAACTGATCGAGCGTCTGGCCGGAGACCACCTCGACCAAATAGCCCAGTACGTCGGTCGCGTAGCCGTACTGCCAAGATTCCCCGGGGTGGCCGTGCAGAGGCAACGTAGCCAATCTATTGATACACTCTCCGATCGTCTCATTCTTGTTGGCGAGGTACCAGCCATGCAGTCCTGCTGCCTTGTAGCGCTCGAGCGCGAGGCCGTCGCCATAGGTGAGCCCAGCCGTGTGGGTGAGCAGGTCGCGGATCTGGATCGGCCGGCGAGCCGGCACCGTCACATAGGTGGTACCGGCAGGCGAGCCGGCGGGGGCGGGTTCGGCGACGACGGAGTTCGCGAAGGCCGGGATGTACTTGGACACCGGGTCATGCAGCAGGAAACGTCCCTCCTCGTAGAGAATCATGACCGCGACCGAGGTGACCGCCTTGCTCATGGAAGCGATGCGGAAGATGGCATCCTCGGACATGCGAATGCCCCGTTCCTTGTCCTGCCACCCGAAGGCCTGCAGGCGAGCCGGGACACCGTCGCGGGAAACGTAGAGCACCGCGCCGGCCAGCGTCTCGCGATCGATGCTCTCCTGGATGAGCCCGTCCATCCGGGCGAGCCGGGCCGAATCGAAGCCACGCGGCGCGGCTGCAGCCCAGGCCGGAGCGGCCATCAGGGCGGCGACGAAAACAAACGAAACGGTGGGTAACCAGCGGGATCGCGGGGTGAGCGAAGACATGGTGGGAGCGAAAGCCACCGCTCGCTTGACGACAAACCGAAAGACTCAACCACTGGCCCCCGCTGACCCCAAAGACGGCGAATCGTTGCGCCTCATGCCACTCGTCTCTTAGACTGCGTTGAGATGTTCCGCTTCTGGACGCTTCTCGTCGGACTGACGCTCTGCGCCGCCCGCGCCGGCGATGCCGGACCGACGGTCCACGCGGTCGCGGTCGCGGCGGCGGCTCTCCCCGTCCCGCAGCCGACTCCCTCCGCCTCCACGCTCTCTGGCGTGCTACAGTGGCGCGGACTTCCCCCCGTGCGATGGTCGATCGAGACCACGGCCACCACCGCGCTCGCCAAACGCGTGGAGGGACGGATCCACGTCACTGCGGACGGACTCTCCGGCACGGCGGACATTCTTCTCGACCTGCCCTCGGGAGAGATCGCGTGGAAACAAGGTCAACTAAAGATCGAACTGGCGCAGTGGATCCCGTCACTCTTGTCCGCAGCACGGATGCCGCCGCCGCCGAACGGAGTGACGCTGGCGGGAACGTTGACGGCGAAGACGACGGGCGCATGGACCGCGCGGGGCCTGACGGGTCAGGCGGATGTGCACGTGAGTGCAAACCTCGAACGTTCCACGCCTGCCCTACGCCTCGACGGCATAACGCTCGCGCTCACTCTGCCGAATCTCGGCGACCTTGGCGATTCTCCGACGCAGTACGCGCACGTCGTTCGGGCAGAGACCGGCGCGGTGGTCGCGGAGAACGTGGCGATTCGCTTCCGGGTCCGGGGCCCGCGGACGGTAGACCTCGAAGGCGCGGAACTCAGCCTGCTCGGAGGCCGCGTGCGCGTGAATCCCTTCACCGTGAAGATCGATTCGAACGGCCTCGCGCCGGTGGCGGCCACCGTCACTCTGGAGGACCTCGCTCTGGCCGAAGTGATCAAGCTCCTTCCGCAAGCAGTCACCACGGCGACCGGGACCATCGCCGGATCGGTGGACGTCGCGTGGTCACGGGAGCAGAGTCTCACGATCGGCCGCGGCACGCTCCAACTTCAGCCGGGGCAGAGCGCGGAGATGCGCCTCGCGCCACAGCCCGGATTCCTGACCAGCCAACTGCCGCGACGCCTCGCGCTTTTACCCCCGTCGTTCGGACCGATGACTCGTTGGTTTTCCCCGCTCAATCCAGCGTATGACGCCGTGGAAGCGATCGAGCTTGGTCGGGAGTCCCTGATCATCGAAACGCTCCAGGTCTTCACCCATCCCGAGGCGGACTCCGCTGGCCGCACCGCGCGTCTCCAGGTTCGCGCCCGGCCCGTCATCCCCGGTCCGGTGGGAGAAGTCAGTTTTGAAGTCAACCTCTCCGGCCCCCTGAACCAAGTCCTCAAACTTGGACTGGATGAACGGGTGCAGTTGCCGTCGACGGGCGCCCTTGACCCCGGGGAAAGAAAACGAAACATCCGCTGATCCGGCAGGTCTTACTCTCCAACCTCGTACCTTGATGAAGCGCCTTACCCTGTTGGCCACCCTCCCACTCGGGCTGCTGCTCGGAGGCTGCATCCACGTTTCGATGGACCCCATCAAGGTGCATGCCGTGGTCGACGTGAACGTGAAGGTCGACCGAGCGCTGACGGATTTCTTCGGAGACCTCGACAAGCAGACAGCCGAGATCGCCGCCCCGACCAAGCCCTGACCCTTTACCGCCATGTCCACGCTGACCCTTTCCCGGTTTTTCCTTTGCCTCTTCGCGTTCTGTGCCGCGGTGCTTCCGGGCCGCGCTGAGGATCTCGCGACGGTTCGGGCCCGCATGAGCGAACGCCTGCCGGCGCTGGTGGCGCTCCGCCAGCAAGGCGCGATCGGCGAGAACAACCGCGGCTTTACCGATGTCCGCCGCGCCGCGGACGGCGCCGCCTCCCTCTCGGCAGCGGAGAATCGCGACCGCGAGACGGTCTACGCAGCCATCGCCCAGCAGCAGGGCGGCGGCGTGTCGGCGGAGCAGGTGGGACGCGCGCGGGCGCGGCAAATCGCGGCGCAGAGCCCCGCAGGCACTTGGCTGCAGGCGGAGTCGGGTCAGTGGTACCAGAAGCAGTGAGCTACCCGACGGCGGCGCCACCGCCGGAGACCGGATCGTGCGGGGGATTTCCCGTTGCGGCCGGCCGAACCGCGCCCGACCGCCCCGGCTCGGAAATCAACGTTGCGCGGGAGGGCGTACCGTGCGTCAAGTGACGCCGATGCAGCGGCCCTCCTCGTCCTCCCTATCCGTGGTCACGCTCTGGCAGCACCGGTCGCTGCTGCGTCAGTTCACGGCCCGGCAGATCGAAGCGCGGAATCGCGGCAGCCTCCTCGGCATGACCTGGGCGTTCCTGAACCCGCTGCTCATGCTCGGGCTCTACACCTTCATCTTCAGCGTCGTCTTTCCCGGGCAGTTCGGGGACGGCCCGGAGCAGCCCAAGTACGCGCTGGTCATCTTCGGCGGCCTCATCTGCTATCACCTCATGGCCGACGTCCTCGCAACGGCGCCCGGCATGATCACGAGCAATCCGAACTTCGTGAAGAAGGTCGTCTTCCCCTTGGAAATCCTCCCCGCCGCGGTGGTCGGGGCCTCGCTTTTTCACCTCCTCGTGAGCGTCGGGCTATTCTTGGTCGGAGCACTCGTTCTCGGCCACACCTTTACACTGCACGCCCTCTGGTTGCCGCTCATCCTACTGCCCCTCCTCCTGCTCGCGCTCGGGATGGGATGGATGCTGTCCGCCCTCGGTGTCTTCCTCCGGGATCTCCAGCAAATCATGGGATTCCTGAACCTCATCTTGCTGTACGCGAGCTGCATCTTCTTCCCGCCCGCCCGCGTAGCAGAACTCGTCCCGGCGGTGTGGTCGGTGCTCCGCTTCAACCCCCTTCTCCAGACGATCGAACTCGTGCGCCAGACGGTCCTGTGGGGCCATGCGCCCGAACTGGGAGTGCTCGCGTACACGACGGCGTGCGGACTCGTGTGCTTCGTCGCGGGGTACGCCTTCTTTCGCGCGACCCGTCCAGCGTTCGCCGACGTTGTTTAGCGCGGGCCGCGACGCGGATTGACCCCGGTCTGGACATATTCCGGAGCGTCCGGTTCATTTCAGGCTACGTTTACGCCGCCTCTCGCCCGGTCCGTCGATGATCGCCCTCGAAGACTATCCGAACGCTCCTGACTTCTTCCACGCCTACCGCTACTGGTTGGCGCAGCCCGACGTTGAACGTGCGCCCGGGGGTTGGCGGTACCGGGGGCGGTTCTATCCCGACTACCTCTTCGTCGGGGGGGCATCGTTCGCGATCTTCCGCGAAGCCCTGAAACACTGCACCGGCCGCGGCATCGACGTAGGCGCCGGCCTGTGGCCTCTCCCGGGCGCGATCCCGGTCGATCTGGAACGGGGGCCCGGGCGTCAGCACACCCTCGAAGATTTCGCCCCCCGGAGCCTGAACTTTGTGTTCAGCTCCCACTGCCTCGAACACATCACGGACTGGAATGCCGAACTTGACCGCTGGGTGCAGCGCTTGGTGCCGGGCGGTATCCTGTTCCTGTACCTTCCTCACCCCGACTGCGAGATCTGGCATCCGGGGTCGGCGTTCGTCGGCGACGGCCACAAGTGGAAGCCGACCCCAGACCTCCTCCGCGACGCGATCACGGCGCGCCGCGGGCGCGTCGTGGCGTCGGACGACGGTCCAGATGCCATGCACAGCTTCCACCTCGCGGCCCGCTTCGACTAGATCCGCTTCCATGCACTCTGACGGCTACTATTTCGGTACCACCCTCGCCAAACGCATCGACTACTTTGCGTTCCCGCGCACCGGGAGTCATTTCCTGTGGACGAGCCTGACCGGCATGCTCGACCTCGTTTTTTTCCCCAACCAATTCGTCGAAAATCCGGAGGCCCGCCAACGTAGCGACGAACTGAATCCTCTCGCCACCTACGCGATGAAGCTGCGGGAGGACGGCGTGCCCTTCCATCCGGTCTACATCGACGCCGCGCCGAACGGGCTCCACGGCACCCCGCGCCTCGGCGACCATCCCGTTCTCCTTCTCATCCGCGATCCCCATCCCACCGTCTACAGCTGGTACCATACCTCGGTGGACCGCTGGGGCGCGAAGATCGACGACGTACCCGCGTGGATCGCCGAAGCCTACCGTGGCTACGCGCGGTTCTACGACGAGGCGCTCGCGCTGCACCGGGCAAACCCCACGCGCACCCACCTCGTGCGCTTTGAGGAACTCAAGGCAAGCGCGACCGTGCTCGCCGGAGTCGCGGCGTTCATCGGGGTCCGTCCCAAACTTTCCCCGGAGTTTGTCTTCGAGTGGACCCGATTCGACCGCATGACGCGCCCCGGCCAGCGCACCTTCTACCGCACGGGTGACAGCGTCACCTGGAAGGCAGATCCCCAGTGGCGCGAGTGGCTGCGCGCCGCGGCACCGGGCGACTTCTCGCGCTTCGGTTATTCTGAATCGACGTGACGGCCTCCGCCCCCGCCTCCGTCGGAGTGGCGGCCCCGCCAGCTCCGGAATCGTGGTTTCTCGAGTCCAGCCGCTGCTGGTGCGGTGGCCGTGAGCACCGACCGAGCCCCTGCAGCGCGGACTACTTCGTCTGCGAACGCTGCGGCACGCACGTTTCCCGACGCCGCCTCCGTCCGGACCGCGTGGCGGATTTCTACAGCCTCTCGGGTTACTGGCACGCCCGCCAGCGCGAGAAGGCGCACCCCACCCTGCTGGAACGCCGCGCCCTCCTCGAACGGGACGGTCGGGTGGATCGCTGGGTGAAGGCGATCGAGCGCCACGCCCTCGGCAATCAGGGCGTGGCCGTCGAAATCGGCTGCGCCGAAGGCACCCTGCTTCTCCGCCTGCGCGACCGCGGATGGACGGTCTGCGGCGTCGAGCCCGACGCCGCGACGGCGGCGGCGGTCGTCGCGGCGACCGGACTCGACATCCGAGCCGGTGCGTTTCCGGAGGTAACGATTCCGGACTGCGATCTCTTTGTTGCGTGTGACGTGCTCGAACACGCCCTCGAACCGCAACGCCTCCTCGAGGCGGCCCACGCCCGCCTCCGTCCCGGCGGGCTCCTGTTCCTGCAGCTTCCCCTCCTCCTCCCCGGCGAGCCGGACTTTGGCGGGATCACCCCGAAAGTCTTCGATCCCTGGGAGCACAGCTTCATCTTCAGCCGCAGCTCGGTCGCAACCCTGCTTGCGGCCTGCGGCTTCGAAGTCCTCCAGAACAACGAAGCATGGGTCCGCGCGCATGAATTTGTCGTCGCCCGCCGCCGCGAGCCGAAGCCCGGCACCCCGCGCCTCCTCGCAAATCTGCCGGAGATGTTCTCGCCGGCGTGGAGAGGCTTCATGGACGAGCTCAATGCCTTTGCCCGTCCGCTCGGCCTGCGAGAATTCCACTCGTGGTCGAAGATCTGGGAGTATCCCGCGCTCTGGCGACAGGGCCTGGCCGACGTCCCGTGGGCGCGGGCCCGGCTGGTCGACATCGGCAGCGAACTCTCCGCGCTGCCCTGGTGGTTGGCAACGCGCGGGGCCCGCGTGACGCTGATCGAGCGCAGCGCGAACTTCACCGGACACTGGGACTTTGTGCGGCGAAAGCTCGGCGTGGCGGTCGACTGGCGGATCGTCGACACGAGTGACCTGCCTCTGGCGCCCGGCAGTGCGGACGTGGTGACCAGCCTCTCCGTACTGGAACACCAGCCGGATAAACGCCGCGCCATCGACGAGATCGCTCGCGTGCTCCGTCCCGGCGGCCTCCTTGCGCTCTCGTGCGACCTCTGTGAGCCGGAGTACGGAATGACCTACCCCGCCTGGGGAGGAACGCCGCTCACCGCCCGCGGCTTCGAGGCACTGCTCACGCAGCATCCCCAGTTCGAGCCCGTGCGCCCGGCCGCCTGGAATACGGAGGACATCGAAGCCTTCCTGGCGTGGCATCGGGAGACCGCGCCCCACCACACCTACATCACCGCCGCGACTGTGCTGCGCCGGCTCCCCGGCGGGTGGCGCTCGCTGCAGCGGCGCCTTCGCCAGGCGCACGCGCGCTTCTCGACCACGGAGTGAACTCGCCGTTGGACACGCTACGCTCACGCCTCGCCGGCCTGCGAATCCCAATCGCTGCGGAACGCTCCCTCCAACCATGAGGATCGGCATCGGGCTCAACCTCCTCGCGCCGGACAACGGCGGCGTGACCAATTACGCGCTAACCCTGCTGCGGCACTGGCCCGTGCTCGCTCCCGAGCACCCCATGGTCCTGTTCAGCTTTGCGCACAATGAATCTCTCCTCGCGACACTTCCGGCCGCCTCGCGTCGGCACGAGATCCGACTCCAGACGCAGGAAGAGGCGTTGAACCACTTCGCCGGCATCGACGTCTACTTCTGTCCCTTCGGCACCCTCTGGCCGCGCCCCGTGCGCAAACCCTCGGTGCTCACCTTCCACGACATGCAGGAACGCTTCTACCCCGAGTTCTTCACCCAGAAGGAACTCGCGGAGCGATTCTTCCATTACGACTGGTCGCTCCGGATGGCCGACGCCGTGATCACCATCTCCGACTTCACCCGTGAGATGGTGACGGAAATGGCCCGGGTGCCGCGGAGCCACTGCCACGTCGTACCGCACGTGGCCGACGAACTGCCCGCGCCGCTGCGCCCAAAGCACCTGCCAGCAGGCCTCGGGACCGAGCGCCCCTTCGTCTTCTACCCTGCGAACCTCTGGCGGCATAAGAATCACGAGCAACTCCTTGAAGCCTTCGCCCGCGACGAACTCCGTGCATCACGCGTGGAGCTAGTCTGCACGGGCAGCCTCCTCGGCCGGGAGGAGACGTGGAACGCCCACCTCGGGCGGCTTGGCCTGCACGGTCGCGTCCACCACCTTGGAAAGGTCTCGCGCCCCGAGGTCAGCTGGCTTTTCCGAAACAGCCGAGGCCTCGTGTTCCCCTCGCTCTTTGAAGGTTTCGGGATCCCGCTGCTCGAGGCGATGACCTCCGGCTGCCCCATCGCCTGCGGCGCCAACACCAGCCAGGCCGACGTCGCCGGGCGGGCCGCGCTGTACTTTTCCGCCGATGATCCCGGGGCGATCGCTCGTGCCGTTCGGCGAATCGACGAAGACGACACCCTTCGCCGGCGACTCATCGCGGCCGGACTCGACCGCGCGCCCACCTTCAACGTCCACCGTCTCATCGACGGCCACCTCCGTGCGTTCACCGCCGCGCGCAACCGCTACAATCCGGCACGCGCGTGGTGGAACGAACGCGTCCGGTTGCCCCGCTCCCTGCGTCCCCGCGAGTCGCTCACCCCGCACGAGCGGGCCACGGCGGCGGCGCTACTCGGACGACGCTCGCAACTGCCGGCCGAATTCGAAACCCTCTCGCCATGAGTCGCCCGCGCTTCTCGATCGTCATGCCCACGTACAACCACGGCCGGTGGATTGACGTGGCCCTGCGCAGCATCTTCGACCAAGGCGTGGGCTCGGTCGAAGTCACGGTGATGGACTCCGTGTCCACGGACAACACCCCAACCATCCTCGCTGGCTACGGAGAACGCATTCAGTGGATTCGTCGGAAGGACAAGGGGCAGGCCGACGCGATCAACCAAGGCTTCGCGCTCGTCCGTGGCGACATCGTGGCGTGGCTCAACTCCGACGACACCTACCTCCCCGGCGCCTTTGCCCGAGTCGAGGCCGCCTTCGCGGCCGACCCTTCGCTCGACTTTGTCTACGGCGACGCTCTCGAGATCGACCAAGAGGGCCAGATCCTCACGCCAAATCTCTTCACGGAGGACTGTAGTCGCGACCGCTTCTACTTCTCTCACGACTACATCTGCCAGCCGACCCTGTTCCTCCGGCGCGAGGTGCTCGCCCGCGTCGGCCCACTCCGGCCAGACCTCCGCTGGTTCCTGGATTATCAGTGGCTCACACGCTTCTTCGCCGCCGGCCTGCGCGGACGCCGCCTTCCCCACTTTCTCGCGGCGAATCGGGACCATCCTCAGACCAAAACCAACTCCGGTGGACTGCGTCGCTGGTGGGAGATCATGTCCGTGCTCGCCTCGACCCCTCCGCCGGGCCCCCTCGTGCTCGCGCGTCGCTGCGTCTGGATCTACTCGCTGGAATACGTCATCAAGACGATCAATGCCGCGCCTTGGGGGGCGACGGACGATTCTTCCCGCGACGCCCGCGAAGCCCGCGCGGCGGTCCTCGCCCGCCTGAACCGTTGGTTCATGAAGCTCGTCAGCCCGCGCTCTTTCAACGATATCGTCCACCGCTACCATCGTGACGTGGTTCCCGGCGGTGGCACGGTGGCCGGCCTCTGGCGGCAACACGACGCGTCTGCCGCGCCAGCGGCGCGATAATCAGACCTCGCCCATGATCCCGCTCGAGCCGAACACGCAGATCAAGTACCCGGAGCTGGTGCGCGAGCTTCACGACGCGCTGCGCGATCAGCTCTTCCCGAACCTCCCCGCCTGCGAGGGTCGTACCGCCCTGCTCGCGCGACTGCTCGGTACGGGAATCAGCGAAGCGATGTACCTCCTCGATCAGCTTCACGCGAGCCTCGCCCAGCCGGGAGACGTGGTGGAGTTTGGCATCGCCCAAGGCGCCACCTCGGCACTCATCGCCAACGAGATCCAAGCCACCACCAAGGCGCTCTGGCTCTACGATACCTTCGCCGGCCTTCCTCGGCCCTCGCCGCAGGATCAACTCAAGGACGACATCTTCGGTCTCGGCTCGATCGAGCGCTACGAAGGCGAAATGCGCTGCGAGCAGGCCGAAGTGCGCGCGCGCCTCGCCGCAATCGGGTTTCCCGAATCGCGCCTGCGCGTCCAGCCCGGCCTCGTCGAGGACACCTTGATCGCCGGAAAGGGACCCGCCGCGATCAGCTTCGCCTACATCGATTTCGATTTCTACGCACCGATTCGGCACGCGCTCGAGTACCTTGATGCGCACCTTGCGGAGGGCGGGCGCATCGTCGTCGACGACTACGACTTCTTCTCCACCGGTGCGAAGACCGCAGTGGATGAGTTCATCGCACGACATCCGGGGCGCTACCAACTGGAGCTGCCTCGCCCCTTCGCCGGACATTTCTGCATGATCTCGCGCGCTCCCCGCGGCTGGCGCCGCTGGCTTGGCGCGGCGCGGTAACGCTGGGCGCGAGCGGCATCCAGCCCGTCCCCTTTACCTTCCGCCGCGAGGTGGCCCGAAGGGCCGCTCAGCGTCCGGAAAACTGACGATAGTGACCCGCCACATCGGCGGCCTGCGTATCGCCGAGGTGGACTATCACGCCGTAGCGGAACGTCACGCTCTGGCCGGCTGGGATCGTCATGTCGCCGATGCGCGGCTGATCCTTGAGTCCCTCAAAGTCATGCCGTCCGAAAGGATTGGCCGCGAACAGGCCGTAGTCACGCACGTGCCACCACGTCGGATGGCGCGGGTTGCTCGGGGCGTCGAAGAAGGCCACCCCGTACACTTGGCCATCGCGCGGCGCGAAATAGTCGACCCACTCGGCCCGCTTACCCCAAATCCCGGCACCGGAGCCGCCGACGCTGTTCACCATTTGACCCACACCCGGCTCATCGCGGCCCTGTGCGCGATGCGGCAGGGTCATCCAACGGGCCAGGCGGAGCGCGAACGCCCCCTCCTTGGTATCGCCCAAGACCAGCGGACCGTCGGCGGGCGCCTCGAGTGTGACGGAGACCTCCCAGAAACTTCCCGTGGGGAGCGAGGTAATCTTTACCGCCAACTGGTCGGTGCAGATCTGCCGCCCATCCGCAGCGAGCCAGCGGCGCCGATCACGGATCACGGCGGAGTCGCCTTCCACAAACGCCTCGGGGTTGCCCGTGGACACGATCCGTCCGGTCGCGCCCGCCTTCTCGGCCCAAAAGTCGACGCCGTTCACGGAGCCATGTGCGAACCACAGCCCCCGGTGGTGCGGGTGGTCCTTCGCCTCGCCGGGGACGTCCGCCATCGGATAGCTCCGGCTCAGCTGCGTACCATCGACGGCGCGCACCGGGTGAAAATACGTCTTGGGCGCTGCGCTACCGAAGAAGTAAGTCGTGAACGGTCGCCCATCGATCGTGACCGCAATGGCGCCCGTCTCGCGCTCAAGCGCGAGCGTTGTCCGCCACGGCACCCGCGCGCCCGCGCCTGCCGATGCTTGAACCGCAGGTGTTGAATCGGAGCCCGGCGCCGCCACGAGGCCAGAGGACGCAGCGGCAAACGCGGCGAAGCCGAGCACGCCTAGACCCAAAACACGAAACACCACGACGCGGGGTAAAGTCATGCCGCAAGCAAAGCACACTCCCGCCAAATGCCAAGCCAGCGGCGCTCGGCCTAGCGCAGCCGCTCCGGCAGGGAACGCCAACGGCGATTCAGGTCTTCGAGCTTCGGACCGGTCGGCTGATCCGGTGCGATGGTACCGAGCGAGATCACCTGCGACAGCGCGAATGAGTCGAGGACGACGCAGTAGTCGGAGTTTGCCATGATCCCGAGGAGCTCGCCGCTTTTTCCCAGCACCAGATCGCCACGCGACGGCGAAAACTCGCCCAGTACCCGGCGCATGAGTCGGTTGTCCATCCGCACATGGCGAGCGCTGCCCGGATCTAGCTTGAACGGCACCTCGCCGTAGCCGGCGCCCCCGTTGGCGATCAGGACCGCCTCCGGGAAGCGGAACGGGTCGGTGGCCGTGCGATACACCTTCGCCCCGAGCGCCTGCACCTGCTCCGGCGTGACCGGCAGGACCACAATCCGCGGATCGAGCGCGAGGAAACCCAGCTGTGCGGCGCCCAGCCGGCGGCCCGCGCGGCCGAACTCGGCGGTCAAACGCTCCCAGTCCACCGCCGATTCGCGGAGCGCGAGCGGCGTGTCGTCCACGTGCAGCACCGCGTAGGTCGCCTGTCCGTCGCTGACTAACAGCGTGCGGGAATCGACGTTGCGCGTGACCGGCCCGAGGAACGTCTGGCGCGCGGCGGTGAACTGAGCCTGTACCCGATTGGCGAGGAACTCGTTGAACAGCGTGTTGGCATTGACCGGTCGGTTCTCACGGATTTCTCGGCTTAGCTCGGTGGACTTCTCCGCCAGCTGGCCCACCCCCTGCGCCAGTTCGGTGGTGACCTGCTGCACCTTCAAGCGCTCCTCGCGCTCGGCGGCGACTTGACTGCGCAGCGTCTCCGAGGTCTCGCGGAGGAGCATCTTCTCCTGTTCGGCGACCCGGACGGCGACCGAAAGACCCTCGATGCGTTCGCGGGCCTGCGCCTGGTCTCGCTCGAGCCCAGCGAGGCGACGCTGCTGCTCCTCCGCCTCGCGCCGCTTCTCGTCCAACTCGCGCTGGACGGCCGCGAGGCGATCCTTGGAGACGGCGGCCTCCTCCGCCGCGGACGCCGCCCGCCGCGCGACCTCCTCGGCCGCGCGGCGCGAGGACTCCAAGTCCGCCCCCAGACGCGTGCGCTCGGCCTCGGCCTGGCTCAACGTGACCTCCCGAGCACGGACCTGCTCCTCCGCCGAGGTAAGATCACGGGCGAGGCGCTCGCGTGAGGCGCGCTCGTCGGCGAGCGACACCTTCATGGCCGCGAGCAGGTCGTCCTCGCGCGATGCGGCACCAGCGGACTTACTGACGGCCGGCGTGCCCGCCTGAGCGGGCGGAGGCGGCTCCGCCTGCTCCCAGCGCGTCAGCGCCAGCAGGTTAAGCAGGAGAAAGTCACACAGGATGAGGAGGAGCGTACGATTCATGGCGTGACCACCCGGACTGGCGTGAAACGAGAAGACTCAGGACGTGGACGCGGGCTCGGTCGCTTGACCGGCGAGGATGAGCTGCCGCTTGAAGGGCCGGACGTGGCGGATCTTGATCAGCGCCACGCAGACGATGCCGAAGAGATTCGAGGAATAGGCCGCCAGCAGGTTCGGCTGGATTACTCCGAGCACCTGGAGCACGAGGGCGGTAGCGGTGCCGGCGATGCCGAGATAGAGGCCACCGTCGAAGAGATTCTCCTCGTTCTCCATCAGCCGCAGCTGCACCAGCGGTGGGAGGGACGACCGGGAAATCTCCGTGATCTTGCGCAGGCACAGGAAAAACCAGCCGATTTGAAGGAGCGCGAACAGGCCGATCGAGAGCAAGGTTGAGGTATCCATGGCGAAAGTGGGGGAAACGGTGGCGAGGGAGGAGGGATCCGTCAGCGAGCCGAGTACCGGCAGGACCACGCGGAAGGCGAATTCCGACGGCGGGACGGCGGCGAGGAGGAACGGCTCCGAGGCAAGGATCAGCAGCGCTCCGCTCAACACCGCGAGGACCGCGGTGGTGAGGGATTGGCCCGACGAGCCAAGGAGTTCCCGGAAGACGAGGCCCGCCGCGCCCCTCAGGAGGAGGAAGGCCGCGAGCAGGAAGCCGGTCCAGCGCAACGCGACCGCCGCTGCGGGATAGAGCAGGGCGAACTCCGCACCCCAGCCGAAGGAAGAGTCCCGCGCCCGATTCACCGGCACCTGGCGCTCGACCAGCACGTCGAGCGCACCCTGCCCCGCACGCAACGCCAGGCCCACGTCCCCGAGCCCGGCCCGACCATACACCAGCAGGTAAGCCGCCACGTGATTCGCCGAGCCCGCCAGCAGGGTCGCGCTGTAGATCAGCGCGAAGTCGTCCGGCGCCACCCGAGCCAGGTGGGCATACTCGCGCAGCGACCCCAGTCCATTTGTCCGGCGCAGCAGTTCGGTCAGGGCGACCCAGTCCAGCCGCGCCCCCAGCGACACGAGGTCGAGGTACACCGCCTCGAGGTCGCCAAGGTCGTTGCGCGCGACCGCGCGCTCCGCCAGCCCGCGCAGCTGACGCTGCAGCGCGGGCGACAGGTGCTCGCCCTGGTAGAGGAGCGCCGTCATGAGGATCACCGCATCCAACGGTTGTCCGCCGGCCTCGCGGGCCGGTGTGAACGAGGCGGCGAGCGTGACGTCGGCAGTGCGCAGCAGCGCCTGCACCCCGGCGGAGCGGGAGTTGGCGAGGTAGAGACGGACCGCCTGCCGTGCTTTCTCCGGGAGCAGGACGTTGAAGACCGGTGCCCCCTTCGTCGGATCGGACAGCGAAGCGACCGGCAGCAGCGGCTCGAGCATCGGGTCCCATCCGCCCCACGGCACGTGCGCCGGGTTGCGCGCGGCGGCGGCGGCGACCGCCTCGGACAGCTCGGCGGCGCGGGGGACCGAGAGAGCGCGTGCGGCCGACAGCAGGAGCGTCGCCGGGCCGAGCTTCTCGCGCTCCAGCAACTCCTCGCCGCGCTCGATCAGCGACGGCGTGCCGCGGCCCGCGGCGCCGAGCAGCGACTGCGGGATCGCCCCGATGTTCACCGGCAGGAGCGCGGCCGCCGCCAGCAGCGCCCCGCCGACGAGCAGCAGGGCCAGCGAGCGCTGGGTCAGGCTCAGGCGTTGGTGGGAGCGATCCATCAAGGGCAACAATTGGTTTGCGAGCAGCGCAACCTGAAGCAAGGTGACTCCTCCATCGACCGATGCCACTCCGAATTGTTCACTACAATAGCCCAGTTTTGCGCAAAAAAGGGCGCAAGGTGACCGCCTTCGATGCGGCGCTGGCCGGCCTCGTGAAGGAGATGGTAGAGACCATGCACGCGGCCGAGGGCATCGGACTGGCGGCGCAGCAGATCGGCCTCGACCTGCAGGTCTGCGTGATGGACCTCCGACCCACCGACCGTGATTTCACGTGGTCGCTCGACGGTTCCTCGACCCCGCTGGAACTGATCATGCCGATGGCCCTGATCAATCCTGAGGTCACGCTTCTCCCCTCTCCGCGCGAGCCCTACAACGAAGGTTGTCTCTCGTTCCCGGAAATCCGCGGCGACGTGGTCCGGCCCACGGAGATCTTGGTCCGGTTTCAGGACGTACATGGTACCGCGCACGAACTGAGGTGCTCGGGACTCCTCGCCCGCTGCGTGCAGCATGAAGTCGATCACCTGAACGGCACGCTCTTCATCGACCGGATGGAGAAGAAGGTGCGCGCCGGCCTCGAGACGGCAGTACGCGACCTCGCCGAGCGCACGCGCGAGAGCGGTGCCGAGGTGGCGTGATTCGACTCGCCCCCTCCCCCACTTACCCATGAGCCAGAAAGCGGACGGCATGAACTACGCGCCCCAGGGCAAACCCAGCCCGGTGGTGCAGGCCGGCGAATTCGTCTTCGCCGCCGCACATCTCGACCACGGCCACATTTACGGCCAGACCAATGGCCTGCTGGAAGCCGGCGCGACGCTGAAGTGGGTCTACGATCCCGACCCCGTGAAGGTCGAGGCCTTCCGGAAGCGCTACCCACAGGCCGTGGCCGCGCGCTCGCTGCAGGAAATCCTCGATGACCCCGCCGTCCGCCTCGTCACGGCGGCCGCCGTCCCCTGCGACCGTGGCCCGCTCGGATGCCGTGTTATGGAGGCCGGCAAGGACTACTTCACGGACAAGACACCGTTCACCTCGCTCGACCAACTGGACCAAGCGAAGGCCGTCGTTGCCCGCACCGGGCGGAAGTATGCGGTGTACTACAGCGAGCGCCTGCACGTCGAAAGCGCGATGTACGCCACCGACCTCGTGACCTCTGGCGCGATCGGCAAAGTCATCCAAGTGCTCGGACTCGGCCCGCACCGTATCGGTCCGAAGAGCAGCCGGCCGGCTTGGTTCTATGAGAAGGCGAAGTACGGCGGCATTCTCTGCGACATCGGCAGCCATCAATTCGAACAGTACCTGACCTTCTCCGGCGCGAAGGACGCCACGGTCACGCAGGCGGCGGTGGCAAATTACCATAACCCCGACACTCCGGAGCTCGAGGATTTCGGTGAGGCCTCACTCGTGGGCGACAACGGCACCTCGAACTACATCCGCGTCGACTGGTTCACCCCGGCCGGCCTGAGTACCTGGGGGGACGGACGTACGATCATTCTCGGAACCAAGGGCTACCTTGAACTCCGCAAGTACGTGGATGTCGGCCGCGACCGGCAGGGCGACCAAGTCTATCTCGTCGATGAAACCGGCGAGCATCACCTCAACGTTGCCGGCAAAGTCGGCTTCCGCTATTTCGGCGAGTTGGTGCTCGACTGCCTGAACCGCACGGAGAAGGCGATGACGCAGGCCCACACCTTCAAAGCGGCTGAGCTGTGCCTGCGGGCGCAGATGGCGGCACGACGGATCGCCTGACCGTGAGCTCGATTGCGACGCGGCACGGCGATGATGGCACGACGAGCCTGCTCTACGGGCAGCGGGTGGCGAAGGATCATCCCCAAATCGAGGCGGTGGGCGCCTTTGACGAGTTAAACGTCGCGATCGGTCTCGCCAAGGCCGCGAGCCCGGATGCGGCGCGGCGCCGGGCACTGGAGCAGATCCAGCATGAACTTGTGGCGCTGATGGGAGAACTCGCCTGCGCTGAGGCGGATGCCGCCCGGCATGCCGCATCCCAGTTCCGACGCCTTGGCGCCGACGAACTCGCGCGCGTGGACCAGGCGCTCGCGGAGTTGGAGGCAAGGAATCTCCGCTTTGACGGTTGGGCCACTCCTGGCGCGAACCCAGCCGCAGCGGCGCTCGACCTTGCCCGTACCGCAGCGCGGCGCGCCGAGCGACGCCTCTGCGGACTCCCCGCCACGGGAAGATCAGTGCGCCCAGTGATCCTGCAGTACACCAATCGCCTCAGCGACCTTCTCTGGCTGCTCGCGCGCGAAGCTGAGCAGGACCGTCAGGCCTAGAGCAGATCAGCGGCGAGCTCAGCGAGCTTCGAACGCTCACCCTTGGTCAGCTTTACGTGAGCGTGCAGCGACTGCCCCTTCATCCGATTGTGGGCGTAAACGAGACCATTGCTCCGCGCATCCACGTAAGGGTTGTCGATTTGGGCCGGGTCGCCGATCAGCACGATCTTCGAGCCCTCGCTAATCCGCGTGATCACCGTCTTGACCTCGTGGGGCGTGAGCTGCTGCGCCTCGTCGAGAATGAAGAACCGCCGCGCGATCGAGCGGCCGCGGATGAACGCCAGCGCCTCGATCTCGACAAGTCCGGAGCGCAGTAAGCGCTCGTAAGGTTTGATCGCGGGCGAACCGGGAGGCAACGCCTGGGATGCGTGCATCGGCTGCGGCGTGGACATCATCGCCATCAGCGAGTCGCGCTTGCGCGCCTTCTTGTTCGAAACTTTTTTGGCAGCGAACTGCGGATCCTTCTGCGGCTTGGAGGGAATCAGTACTTCCAACGCATCGTGATACGGCTGCAGCCATGGCTTCATCTTCTCCTCAAGCGAACCCGGCAGGAAACCTAGATCCTTACCGAGCGCGATCACCGGCCGGGAAATGGAAAGGCCATCGTACCGTCCGCTCTCATCACAGATCTGCTGCAGAGCGCAGGCCGTCGAAAGCAGTGTCTTGCCCGTGCCCGCCTTGCCAAAGCACGTGATCAACGTCACGGAGTCGTCGAGCAACGCGTCCATGAAGAACTGCTGCTCCAAGTTGCGCGCGCGAATCGGGATTCCCCCCGGCGCTTTGACGTATTCGGGCAGCTTGAGCCGCCGGACCATCCCGTCGCCGTAATAGCGCGCCGGCATCGTCTTGTCCTGCTCCGAGCGCAACAGCACATACTCGTTGAGATAAAGACCGCGCGCCGCCTCCGCGCCGATGTCGAATTCACCCTCGGAGCAAAAACGCTGCAGCTCATACACCGTGAGCGGCACCTCGGTGTAGGACTGCTCGTCTTCCGCCGCGGGCACCTTGTCGTTGAGGTAGTCTTCGGACTCGAGCCCCACCGCGCGGGCCTTGAGTTGGACGTTGACGTCCTTCGTGACCAAAATGGTCGGTGGCGGAAACTGCTCCTGCACGAAAAGCGCACAGGCGATGATCCGATTGTCCTTCTTCGAAAGATCGGGCAGCACGGCCCGGAGCCGGAGCATCGCGGGCGTGTCGTGCCGATTCTCGAGCAAGTAGCGATTGATGATGACGGAGAGCGTGCCTCCCGTAGACAGGCGCACGCCCTCCAGCATCGCGCGCGAATCGGGGAGCAACTCCTGGAGAATGCGGTGCACGCGCCGTGCGTTGCGCCCACGCTCCGTGGATTGCTCGCCCTTGATCGCGTCGAGTTCCTCAAGGACCTCGACGGGAATCGCGAGATTGTTGTCCTCAAACTTAAAGATCGACTGGGGATCGTGCAGGAGGACGTTCGTATCGAGAACGAAGGTCTTCACCTTCGCCGAGACCTTGAGCTGCGAGATTTGGGCCGAAGGCCCGCTCAGGTGTGCCATCGCGTGTGGATAACGTGTGAATAACCAGCACGCCGAATGCCAGTTGTCGATCACCGACTTGCGCCGCGCACGATTGTTGCACGGACGCGGAAAACAGAAAGGGCGGATCGCCTACCCCTAGGCGATCCGCCCATCAGTTTCTAACTAACCCCAAGTCTTCCGCAGAGCGGAAGAGACCAAAACCAGAACCACGAAGAAAGACGTCAGGATACCCCAAAAGTCTCAAAATTCGTTGCGGCCGACACCCCATGATTCCGCAAGTATCTAGAACAAAGCCTCTTCAGATGATTGTTGTCGTCTAGTCGAGCGTCGGACGTGCCTCGTTCGCCTTGCCCGAAGACGCAGCCTTGCGCCGCGGTTCGCCCCAAACCCTCAGCCAATACTCGGCGAGCGTGCGCAAACTCAGTCGGGCCACGGCATCTGGACTGAGGCCACCCCGAAGGTCCGGCACGACGCTGGCCCGCTCGCGTAGATAGCTGCGTAAGTCGCGCTCCAGCACCCTTGCAACCTCATGCAAATCAGAAGCTTTGGCGCTGGCAGCACGAACCTTTTCCCGCCAGTGCTGTCGTTCATCTCGATGACCCTCGACGTAGGCCTTCAAGCGCTCCTCGCTCGGATTCAAGCTCATGGCCGCACGGTGCTCGCACTCGGCTGAAAAACAACGTATTTCCCTGTCCATCCTCGAATTGCTGCTTCAATCTCCCCCCTAAATCATGAGCTCGCCCACCGATCCCGCCACTCCGACCGAAGCGCCGGAATCTGCCACGTCCGCACCGTCTGCCTGGAGCAAGTTGTCCGATCAACTCCCGGCCGTGATCCTTACCGTCGCCATCATCGGCGGCCTCGCCTATTGGATGCACACGCGCACGCTCGCGCAGACGGCGGCCTCGCAGCAGGCGGAGCTGGCGCGTCTGCGCGACCAGACCAACGCCGAAATCAAGGCTGCAGCGGAGGAGAATCGTCGCCAGATCGAGGCCGTGAACACGCTGCTGAAGGACGCGATCTCGAAGCGCTCGGCCGAGGTCTTCATGACCGACGACGAGGTGAACAAGCTCAATCAGGAACGCGTCAACCAGCTCGCCGCAGCGATCGCGACGAAGATCCAGCCGTTCACGCCGCTCCCGACGACGCCGGAAGATGCCGAGCGTCAGCAGACTGAGCAGGTCAACAAGGTCGGGGACCGCCTCTCACAGCGTATCCAACCGATCCTCGCACAGATGGCGGCTGACCAAAATCTCACGCGGGATTCCATCAATGGGTACAGCCAGAAGATTTCCGACCAGATCGGTGTGGTCCTCACGTCGGAACTGGCGAAGAACCAGCAGCTGAACAACAACCTCGCCGCGACCCAGTCGGTGGCGCGTGAGTCGCTCGCCCTCTCCCAGGAGGTCACCGCGCTTTACCTTTCCTCGTTCAAGGACCAAGGCGTCCTCACCCGCCTGCTCACGCTGCCGGCGAACGTCGTCCGCGATGCGTCGAAGCTAAGCATCGTCAACAGCGCCGAGCGCAAGCGGATCGAGGAAGACCTCGTGCGGCGCATGAACGCGATCGACGCGCGCCTCAAGGAAATCGGCGCCGCGCAGCCGACCAAGTAATCCAGCGGACAGACCATCGATTTGTTTCCCCTTGCGAACGCCAGGCGCCCGGCCTGGCGTTTTGCTTTTCCACCCTCGCCGACCATGCGTCTCCTGCTCCTTCGTTCTCGCCCGATCCTACTCCTCGCCGCGGCGCTGACCCTGCTCCTGAACGGTTGCCGTCCCCGCGAGACCGCAGTCGAGGCCGCGACCGCCTCGCGCACGCTCCTGCTCGGGAACCTGTCGGAGCCGAATGACCTCGATCCGCAGATCGCCGACAGCCAGCAGACGTTCAACATCATCATGGCGCTGATGGAGGGCTTGGCGCAGTACCACCCGGAGACCTGCGAGGCGGTCCCGGCGACTGCGGAGCGCTGGGAGATCTCGACGGACCAGCTCACCTGGACGTTTCATCTGCGCCGCGATGCGCGCTGGTCGAACGGAGACCCGGTGACGGCGAAGGATTTCGCTTGGGCATACCGACGCATGCTCAACCCCGCCCTGGGAGCGGAGTATGCCTCGATGCTCTTCGTGCTCCGCCACGCGGAGGACTACTACAACGGCAAGGTGAAGGACTTCTCCCAGGTCGGTGTGGAAGCGCGCGACGACCACACGCTGGTCCTGACGCTGGCGCAGCCGGTCGCTTACCTCGACAAGCTGGTGTGCCATGCCGCGTGGTACCCGCTACACCCGCCCACGGTGACGCGTTTCGGAGGTGAGGCCACCCGGGGATCCGCCTGGACCAAGCCCGGCAACTACGTCGGGAATGGTCCCTTCCTTCTCGACGAGTGGATCCCGAACAAGCTGATCCGCGTCCGCCGCTCACCGACGTACTGGGACCATGCCACGGTGTGGCTGAACGACGTCGTCTTCTACCCGATCGACAGCACGGATGCCGAGGAACGCATGTTCCGCGCGGGCCAGCTCCACGTCACCTCCTCGATTCCGATCGAGAAGATTGCCGTCTACAAGAACGACCCCGCCCTCGCCCCGCTGCTGCGCCAAGAAACGAACCTCGCCACGTACGTCTACCGCTTCAACACGACGCGCCCCCCGTTTAACGACGTCCGCATCCGGCAGGCGCTGACCTTCGCGATCGACCGTCAGCGGATCGTCGAACGAGTGGCGAAAGGAGGACAGACGCCTGCGCAGAGCCTCACTCCGCCGAACACGGCAGGATTCACCGCCCAAAGCCGCGTTCCCCACGATCCTGAACGCGCCCGCCAACTCCTCGCCGAGGCGGGCTTCCCAGGCGGACGCGGATTCCCGGCCTTCGAGATTCTTTTCAATACCAACGAGGGCCACCGCCAGATTGCAGAGGCCATTCAACAGATGTGGCGCACGGAACTGGGTGTCGACGCCCGCCTCTTCAATCAGGAGGCGAAGGTCTACTCCGACACGATGCGCCGCCTCGACTACGCCGTGGCGCGGTTTGCGTGGGTCGGCGACTACCTCGACCCGAGCACCTTCATCGACATCATGACCGGCGACAGCGGAAACAACCAGACCGGCTGGAAGAACGCCGAGTACGACCGCCTTGTCGAAGCGGCGCGCAGCGAGTCCAGCACGGCGAAGCGCTATGCGATGTTCCAGCGCTGCGAGGCCATCCTTGCCGAGGAACTGCCGGTCGCTCCCATTTACTACTACGTGCGCAACAACCTGCGCCGCCCCGGAATCAAGGGCTGGTATGGCAACCTGCTCGACCTGCATCCGCTGAAGGGCGTTTCGTTTGAGACCTCGCCCGCACCCGCCACCCGCTAGAACAAGTTGAGTTGCCGCTCCGGCTCGGGCTCATTCTCGACCGGCCAGCGCGGCGGAGTCGGGAAGCGCCGGGGGTCCTCGACGTGCAGCCAGTGCTGGAAACGGCGGGCCAGCGCGGGGGCGTGGTGATCGTCGGGGTGATGCAGAAAGACGAACGGCGTCAGCCCTTCGTCGCACCAGCGCCGCACCGCCCTAGCCCAGCGTTGGAGCGCGGCATCGTTGGCCTCGATGACCGGATCTCCGACGAAGCGGACGAAGGGAGCGGCGGCCGTGACGGTCTCCCGTCGCGGCACGCGGGGCTTCTTGCGCTGCGCGTCGAGCGTGGCTTCGTCCTCCGCCTTTGCCGCAAAGAGGCCGGCCGTGTCAAAGAGCACTCGGTCGACACGACGGGCCCGGAGCAAATCGTCCAATCGACGCTCCGCAGGACCTCCGGCGAAAAACTCTGGCGCACGCACCTCGACGGCGCAACGGCGTCCGGCCGGCAACGCGTCGAAGAACCGCTCCAACGTGCGGATGCGCTCAACCCCGAAGCGCTCGTGTAGTTGCAGGAAAAACGGCCCCTGGCGGTCACCCAGCGGGGCCAACCGAGCGAAGAACTCGGCCACCTCGTCGCCCGCCCCCTCCAGTTGCCGCTCATGGCTGATACTCCGGGGAAACTTGAAGCAGAAGCGAAAGTGCTCCGGTGCCTCGGCGGCCCAACGCTCGACCGTCGCCTCGGTTGGCAGCCCGTAGAAGGTCGCATTGCCCTCCGCCGTCGGAAACACCGACGCGTACTGGGGAAGAAAATCTTCCCGCCGCGCCGTACGGGTGAAAAACGACCCCCGCCACGGTGCGTGCGCCCACAACGGACAGCCTAGGTACACACTCGGCACCCCCCTCTCTTCAGGAGGAATCCGACCAAGATCAAGCCCGCCGCCCCGTTTCCGTCGACTGGAGGCTCGACGGCGCGCCGGATTTCCCCCTGATCGGGTGCCCCGTTGTGACCGACTCCCTGCTGATCTCCCTGAACACCACCTTCGGCTACGACCGCTTCCGGCCGTTGCAGCGGGAGATCATCGAGGCACACCTCGGCGGCCGTGACGTCTTTGCGCTCCTGCCCACGGGCGGCGGTAAATCGCTGTGCTTCCAGTTACCCGCCCTCATCCGGCCCGGACTCACTGTGGTGGTGTCGCCGCTGATCGCGCTGATGAAGGACCAAGTGGATCAACTTCAGGCCAGCGGCGTGGCCGCCACGTTCCTCAATTCGTCGCTCACGTCGGCCGAGGCCCGCACCCGCATGGCCGGGCTACACCGCGGCGAGTGGCGCATCGTCTACGTCGCACCCGAGCGGCTGATGCTCGACAACTGGCAGGAAAACCTCCGCTCGTGGAACGTCGCGGCATTCGCGATCGACGAGGCGCACTGCGTCTCGGAATGGGGCCATGACTTCCGGCCCGAGTACCGCCAACTCTCCAAGCTGCGCGACCTCCTGCCCGACGTGCCGTTCATGGCGCTCACCGCAACCGCCACGGAGCGGGTGCGGGTCGACATCATCGAGCACCTGCGGCTGCGTGACCCAGCGGTCTTCGTCGCCAGCTTCAACCGCCCCAATCTCACCTACCGCGTGCTGCCTAAGGACCAGCCGCTGCGACAACTGCTTGAGTTCCTGCGGACGCGCTCGGACGAGAGCGGCATCGTCTACTGCGCCTCGCGCGCCGCGACCGAGACCGTGGCGGAGGGACTCGCCGGCCGCGGCTACCTCGCCCGCCCCTACCATGCCGGACTCGAACCCGAGGAGCGCGCCCGCAATCAGGAGCTGTTCCTGCGCGACGAGGTCCGCATCATCTGCGCCACGATCGCCTTCGGCATGGGCATCAACAAACCCAACGTCCGCTGGGTCGTGCACTACGACCTGCCGAAGAACATCGAGGGGTACTACCAGGAAACGGGCCGCGCTGGGCGCGACGGCCTACCCGGCGACTGCCTGCTGCTGTTCAGCCCGGGGGACATCGCCAAGCAAACCCATTTCCTCGACGAAATCACGGACCCGCACGAGCAGCAGGTCGCCCGCTCTCAGCTCCGCCAGATCGTGCACTACGCCGAATCCGCGGGCTGCCGCCGGCAGGAGCTCCTTGCCTACTTCGGCGAGGATTTCCCCACCAATTCCTGCGGGGCCTGCGACAACTGCCTCGAGCCACGCGAGACCTACGACGGCACCGTGGTCGCCCAGAAGTTGCTCTCCTGCGTCTACCGCATCCGACAGGCCAGCGGTTTCGGGGTCGGGCTCAACCACCTCGCCGAGGTCCTGACCGGTGCGGACACGGACAAGATCCGCCGTTGGCAACACGAGCAGCTCTCGACATTCGGTATCGGCCGCGACCTCCCCCGCCAGGCGTGGACCGCCATTGGCCGGGAGTTACTCCGGCTCGGCTTCCTTACGTTGAGCGAGGGCGAGTTTCCGGTCATCCAGCTCACCCACGAGGGGATGGAGGCCCTGCGCTCGCGCAGTCCGATCACGCTGACCAAGCCGATGGAACTACCCAAGGCACGCCGCGCGATGCGCCGCGAGGGCGAGATCGCGTGCGACGAAATCCTGTTCGAGCGCCTTCGCACCCTGCGCAAGCGGCTCGCGGACGAGCGCAAGGTTCCGGCCTACGTGGTGTTCGGCGACACCACACTCCGTCAGATGGCGCGCGCCTACCCGACCTCACTCGCCGCCATGCAAGGCATCACCGGCATGGGTGAGAAGAAGCGGGCGGAGTTCGGCGCGCTCTTCGCCGCCGCCATCGCGGAGCACGTCGCCGCGCAGGGACGTCAGGCATTCAACGACTGACGTCCCCCGCCGCAAGCCGAGCGCCGGCCCCGCACGACCCGGACGCGCTCACCACTCGCGCTCCAGTCCGACATACGCCCCCCACGGCAGCTGCGGGAAACCGTGGATCTCCTCATAGCGCTCGTTGAGTGCGTTCTCGATCCGTCCGCGGACCTGCCAACGCGGCGACGCCCGCCAGCACGCGTGCAAACGAACCACGCTGAAGTCCTCGCCGACGAGCGTGGCAAAGGTCCGGGCGTGCACGTCGCGGCGGTCCGAGACTATCCGGAGCCCCGCACCCAGCGTGACCCGCGCATGAACATCCCGCAGCACGTCGACCGCAGCGCTGTGACGCGGACGGCGCAGCAGCGATTGTCCGGTGATGCGGTTTTCGGCCTCGAGGTACGTATAGGTGAAGCGCGCATCGAGACCAGACGCGCCGCGCGCGCGGCCAATGAACTCCACCCCGCGCGTCATCGCCTTACCCACATTGGCGACGGAACTGGGACTCCGGGAAAAGTCCGAGACGATGAGGTCAGTGAAACGATTGTTGAAGAGCGACACTCCCAGCGTCACGGCCCCCTGGGCGAGGTACAGATCGGCCCCGACGTCGCCGCCGCGGGCGCGCTCGGGCCGCAGCGCGCGGTTGCCGACGTAGAACGCGCTCACGCCGTAGAGGTCGAGGAAACTGGGCGACCGGAACGCGGTACCCCACGAAGCACGCAGCTTGAGCGTCGACGGGACCGCGGTCCATGCGGCGGTCACGCGACCCGTCGCGTGGCGACCGAAGGTATCGAAGTCATCCAGCCGCGCGCCGGCGGTGAGATGCAGTCGCTCGTGCGGCTGGAACTCGTCCTGAAGAAAAAAGGCCAGCAGGGACTGCGAACGGTCGATCGCGCCAAAGCCCGTGTTCAGCGTGTGATTCGACTCGGCGGTGGTCCCGAAGGTCACGCGATGGCCCGACACTCCGGCGTAGGTGTTCTGCCAGTCGAGCACCGCGCGGCGGTTCTTCACGACGGTGAGTTGGGTCGCACGGCCGGGACTTGGATTCTCGGATTCGAAGCGCCGGACCTGGCCGCCGAAGACAAGGTGAGATGACCCCGCATCGCCCCAGCGCAAACGAGTGAACGCCGTGGCCAGCCAGTTCGTTTCGCGCTCACCGTTATCTGGATCATTCGTGAACCGAGTGCCCGGCGATTCGTACCGGCCCTCGAAGCCACGCACCGTCGCCCCCACCGCGACCCGAGAGGAGACCGCACGATCGAGTCGCGCGGTGAGATTGCCGCTGCGGAACGCGTTATTGGGCCGGTCGTTTTCCGTGCGGCCAGCCTGCAGGGCCACATTGAAGGCCCATGGACCGGGGGCTCCCTGGGCCGACCACGCGGACTGCCGCGTGCCGAACGACCCGACCTCCAACGCTGCACGCTGGCGGATCGGACCCTCCCCTCGCTCCGAACGCAGCGAGACCACGCCACCCACGGCCTCGCCGCCATAGAGCGTGCTTTGTGGACCGTGCGCCACCTCCAAGCTATCACAGGCCGAGACGCACGCTCCGCCGAGAAACACCGCGTAGTCGGTGTTCGGATCATTGAAGCGAAGCCCATCGACGAGGAAAAGTGTCTGATTAGAATTCGCTCCGCGCAGGAAGATCGCCGTGCTCGCACCGGGCTGCCCAGAGGAGAAGACGGGCATTCCCAACAGACCCAAGGCGCCGGAGAATCCGGAGATTTGGCGGCGCGAAAGTTCGTCCGACGAAAGCCGATCTACGACACTTCCCGCCTCGCCGGCACGCACCGGGGTGCGTGTGCCGGTGATGACGAACGGATCGAGCGCTTGCGCGACGGTTGGCGGTGGCGCCAGAACGGGCGCCGCCAGCGCGTGCGACGCCGCCACGAAGCCGCCGGCCAACGAGACAGCCAGCAGGCCAAGGCGCGCAGTGCGGACGCAGCAGCGCCGACCGCCCGCGAAAGGGAGGAGAACAAGGGTCATGTTGCAGGAATCCAAGACGACTCACCGCCGCATCCGGAGATGCGACCGTGAGACCGATTTCATTGATGCGATGAACGACTGCAGCCGCGCGCATGACGCGCCACCGCAGGGGCCTGCCGGGATGGATATTCGGACTCCGCATCTTTCGCGGAAAGTGCCCTCTTGGACCCTTCCCGCCGCCTCGCCCCCGCCTTCACCGACCCGTGAAGGTCGATTGGCTTTGCCCACGTCGTTCGCCGACGCGGTGGGGGTCTGTCTTGCGATACCGCAGCGCAACTGTGGCCGGATCTCACGGCCTTCCCCTGTTCCCGGAAGGTGGAAAGAACACGAACACGACGAGCAAGGACGAGCCCCGGTTTGGGGCAACGGTATTTTCCCCAACGGGACTCAACACCTACTCATTTCATCTTTAGTATCCTGTTCAATAGGTCCTTAGGTAATTCCAGGGTTCGATTTTTCATCATATCATCGCATTCAGATATGACGATACGAAGCTTGCAGTAGGGAGCCATGCGCCTCTAAGGTGCGGCTCGTGTCCGCCGCTCCCCGCCCTCCGCTCTCGCCTGCCGCCTTCGCCGGTTTGTTCGAAGGTCGGATCGCCGTGCTCGACGGAGGCATGGGGTCGCTCATCCAAGGCTACGGCTTGAGAGAGGCAGACTTTCGCGGAACGGGCTTCCGGAATCACGGGCACGACTTGAAGGGGAACAATGACCTGCTCTGTCTGACGCGACCGGATATCATCGAGGAGATCCATCGTCTCTACCTCGAGGCGGGGGCCGACCTGATTGAAACCAACACGTTCAGCTCCACGTCGATTGCGCAGGCAGATTACCGCCTAGAATCCGTGGTGACCGAGCTCAACCTCGCGGCGGTTGCGTGCGCGCGCCGGGCCGCGGAGGCCGTCGAAGCCGCGACGCCAGGACGGCGCTGTGCGGTGGTGGGGGCAATCGGGCCGCTCAACCGAACGCTTTCGATGTCGCCGGACGTGAATCGTCCGGAGTTCCGCGCCGTGACGTGGAGTCAGGTGGTCGAGTCCTACACCGAGCAAATCCGCGCACTGCTGCAGGGCGGCGTCGACGCACTTTTGGTCGAGACCATCTTCGACACGCTCAACGCCAAGGCGGCGATCTTCGCGATCGAAGAGGTCTTCGCGGAGCGCGGTCAGCGCGTCCCCGTGATGATCAGCGTCACGATCACCGATGCCTCCGGCCGCACCCTCTCCGGCCAAACGCCGGAGGCGTTCTATCACAGCATCCGGCACGCGAATCCTTTTTCGGTGGGCATCAACTGCGCTCTCGGAGGCCGGGCGATGCGTCCGTATCTCGCGGCGCTGTCCCGCATCGCTGAGTGCCAAGTGACGTGCTACCCGAACGCCGGCCTGCCGAACGCGTTCGGCGGCTACGATGAGTCGCCCGACGAAATGGCCACGGTGCTCGGTGAGTTTGCCCGCGCGGGGCTGGTGAATCTTGTCGGCGGCTGCTGTGGTTCCACGCCCGACCACATCCGCACGATCGCCGCCGCCGTGCAGGGCGTAGCGCCGCGGGTGATCCCTTCCCTGCCGCGGGCGCTGCGGCTGAGTGGACTGGAGCCGCTGACGGTGGCGGCTACGAACTGATCGGAACCCATCGACCATGTCACGAAGCGCCTCCACGTTTCTCGTCATCGGTGAACGCACCAACCTCACCGGCTCGCCAAAGTTCGCGAAGGCGATCAAAAGCGGCGACTGGGTGGCTGCCGCGGAGATCGCCCGCCAGCAGGTCCTGAGCGGCGCCAACATCATCGACGTGAATGTCGATGAGGCGCTGATCGACGGTGAGGCCACGATGGTTCACTTTCTCAACCTGATCGCCTCTGAGCCGGACATCGCTCGCATCCCGGTCATGCTCGACTCGTCGAAGTGGTCGGTCCTCGAGGCCGGCCTGCAGTGCCTTCAAGGGAAAGGCATCGTGAACTCGATCTCTCTCAAGGACGGTGAGGTCGAGTTTCTCCGCCGCGCGGAGCGGGTCCGACGCTACGGCGCAGCGGCGGTCGTGATGGCGTTCGACGAACAGGGGCAGGCCGCGACGCGCGACGAGAAGGTCCGCATTTGCACGCGGGCCTATCGGCTCCTCGTCGACCGACTCGGATTCCCCCCCGAGGACATCATCTTCGACCCGAACATCCTGACCGTCGCGACCGGCATCGAGGAGCACAATCACTACGCGGTCGATTTTTTCGAGGCCACCCGTCTCATCAAGCAGACCCTGCCGCACGCGCGCGTCTCTGGTGGCGTGTCCAATGTCTCTTTCTCCTTCCGAGGAAACAACCCGGTGCGCGAGGCGATGCACACCGCCTTCCTCTACCACGCGATCGCTGCCGGGCTCGACATGGCGATCGTCAACGCCGGGATGCTCGGCGTCTACGACGAGATCGATCCGGAGCTGAGGGCGCGCGTGGACGACGTGCTGCTGGACCGCCGGCCCGATGCGACGGAACGGCTGATCCGCTTCGCCGATGCCCTCAAGCAGGAGCAAGGCGGCTCCTCGAAGACCGAGATCAAGGAAGACCTCGCGTGGCGTGGCGCACCTGTCGCCGAGCGACTCAAACACGCGCTGGTGAAAGGCATTGATGCTTACATCGAGGCCGACACGGAGGAGTGCCGCCAATCCCTTCCCCGGCCGCTCGACGTCATCGAAGGTCCGCTCATGGACGGCATGCGGGTGGTCGGCGACCTCTTTGGCGCGGGTAAGATGTTCCTACCGCAGGTCGTGAAATCGGCTCGCGTGATGAAACGCTCCGTCGCCTACCTCACGCCCTTCATGGAGGCCGAAAAGCAACGCGCCGCGGCGGCCGGCGAGGCCACCCGCGCGCAGGGCAAGGTCGTCCTCGCCACCGTGAAGGGCGACGTCCACGACATCGGCAAGAACATCGTCGGCGTGGTCCTTGCCTGCAACAACTACGAGGTCACCGACCTCGGTGTCATGGTCCCCGCCGACCGCATCCTCGCCAAGGCGAAGGAAATCGGAGCAGACATCATCGGACTCTCGGGTCTGATCACGCCCTCGCTTGACGAGATGGTCCATGTCGCCCGTGAGCTCCAGCGCGCAGGATTCCAGGAGCCACTGCTCATCGGAGGCGCCACGACAAGTGCAGCGCACACCGCAGTCAAGATTGCGCCGGAGTATTCCGGTGGTGTTGTGCACGTCCTCGATGCTTCCCGCGTTGTGAACGTGGTCAGCGCCCTCCTCTCTCCAACGCTCAAGCCCGGTTACCTGCGCGACGTGCACGTGAAGCAGGAGCAGCAGCGGGTTGACTTTGCCGCCCGACGCGCGCGGCGACCCCTGCTCAGTCTCGCGACGGCTCGTGAGCGTCGCCTGCGCTCGGACTGGGCGCACCTCGATTTACCGCGGCCCGAATTTCTTGGCACCCGCGTCTATCGGGATGTGCCCTTGGGCGACCTCGTGCCCTACATCGACTGGGCCCCCTTTTTCAGCGCCTGGGAACTTCATGGACGCTATCCGGACATCTTGCAGGACGAAGTCGTGGGCAACGAAGCCCGGAAACTCCACGCCGATGCGCTTCGCCTGCTTGATACCATCGTGCGTGAACGGCGATTCTCCGCGCACGGCGTGATCGGGTTTTGGCCCTGCAACGCGGACGGCGACGATGTCGAGCTCTACGCCGACGAGACTCGCTCGCGGGTGATCGCTCGCTGCCACCATCTCCGCCAGCAACTCGAGAAGCCCGCGGAGCAAAACAACCTGAGCTTGGCGGATTTCGTCGCTCCGAAGGAGTCGGGGCGGGTGGACTACTGCGGCGGTTTTGCCGTGACCGCTGGACACGGCGTGGAGGCCTTGGCACAGGCGTTTCGCGACCGCCACGACGATTACGGCGCGATCATGGTGCAAGCGCTCGGGGATCGTTTTGCGGAAGCGATGGCGGAGTACTTCCATCAACGGGCGAGGCAGGCCTGTGGATTTGGTCGGGACGAGCGTCTCTCGATGGAGGACCTGCTCCGCGAGCGCTACCGTGGCATTCGTCCCGCGCCCGGTTATCCGGCGTGTCCGGATCACTCGGAAAAGCGATTGCTCCTCGACCTGCTCGAGGCACCGACGGCGGTCGGCATCACCCTCACGGAGAGCTGCGCGATGCGCCCGGCGAGTAGCGTGAGCGGCTGGTACTTCAATCACCCCGAGGCGAAATACTTTGGCGTGGGCAAAGTCGGGCGAGACCAAGTGGAGGACTACGCCCGCCGACGCGGCGAGCCCCTTGCTCAAGCCGAGAAGTGGCTCGCTCCCTATCTCGATTACGACCCCGGGACCTAAGCGGCGGACCTCGGACTTGGTCGCCCGGCGGACCGTAACCCGACCACGGGCGCGCTCGTGCCGTGCGACCTCTAGCCGGCACTCCTCTGGACGGAGCGATCACGCCGTCCCGCTGACGACTACGGGTGACCCACGCTTGCCGGGGTGGAGCTCGCCAGTACGCTCCGGTGATGGTCTCTTCTCGACTGAGTTCGCGCCTCGTCCTCTTCCTGCAGGTCAGCCTCCTCGGAAGCGTGATGGCCTCGCTTGGGTGGGTCCGCGCAGAGACGACGGCACCGACCAAGACTCTCCCGATTCCGGGGGAGACGTTTCTCGTGAACGGTCGCGAGGCCTTCATCATTCCCGCGAAGCGAACGAACTCGAAACACCACCGAACGCCGTGGGTGTGGTACGCACCGACTCTTCCCGGCCTGCCGGACAAGGAAGAACTGTGGCTCTTCACGCGCCTGACCGAGGCCGGGATCGCGATCGCCGGCATCGACGTCGGTGAGTCCTTCGGCAGTCCGGCGGGCCGAGTCGGCTTTTCTGCCCTCTATGAAGAACTCACCCAGCGGCGCAACTTTGCCGCCCGTCCGGTCCTGCTTGGCCGTAGCCGAGGGGGATTGATGACGCTCAACTGGGCGGCAGAGAATCCGGACAAGCTGGCGGCCTTCGCCGGCATCTATCCCGTGTGCAACCTTGCCAGCTACCCCGGGCTCGCCAAAGCGGCCCCGGCCTACGACATGAGCGCGGCTCAATTGGAAGCCACCTTGACGGAGCATAACCCGATCGACCGGCTCGCTCCGCTCGCGCGCGCACGCATTCCGCTGCTGATGGTCCACGGCGACGTCGACACGCTGGTCCCCTTGGAGGACAACTCGCTCGCAGTCCGCTCGCGGTACTTCGCCCTTGGCGGCCAGTGCCGCGTGATTGTCGCTCACGGGCAAGGACACAACCGCTGGGCAGGGTTCTTCCAGAACGAGGAACTCGTGGGTTTCGTAATCGAGCACGCCCTGCGCGCGCCCTAGCCCCTAGGCGTCCGGATCGACTCTGTCCGCCGGAGCCGCGGGCGCTCCCCACCGCCGCCGCGACGGCGACGACGGCCGCGCCAGCAGAGGCAGCAGCGGTCCGCTAGAACTTACCGCTTCGGATCACCTGCACGTCAGACGCGTAGGCGATCATCCCGTAACGCGGAAAATACTCCCGCTCCAAGCGCTCAAGCAGCGTAATCGCAACCTCGGGGCGTACGATCACCTGCAGCTGCACGTTGGCGGTCTCAGGAATGTCGGCCAATCTCGGCCCCTTGTCTCCATTTCCCTCGACCGCAAACGCCGTCCAGCCCCGAGCTCCTACGTCGCGGAGTAGTTCCGTGAGCGGCTTGCGAGCGTGAGCCTCGCAAATGATCGTGACGAGTTTCAGCGCAATCATGGGGTGTAGAGCCAGCGAGCGACCGCCAGACAGTAGGGAATGCCGAGGGTGAGGTTGAAAGGAAAGGTGATCGCCAGCGCTGCCGTCAACGAGAGCGTGGGATTCGCCTCGGGCAAGGAAAGTCGGATGGCGGCCGGAGCCGCGATATAAGACGCACTGGCCGCGAGGACGCCGAGCAACGTCGCTCCACCGAGGCTGAGGCCCGTCCAATGTCCCAAGACCACGCCGATGAATCCATGGACCAGCGGCATGAGCACGCCGAAGCCCAGCAGAAACACCCCGACCTTGCGCAGTTCCCCGAGACGACGGCCCGCCACCAATCCCATCTCAAGGAGGAACAACGCGAGAACGCCTTGGAAGGGGGTCACGAAGAATGCCTCGACCTTTGCCATGCCACCCGCTCCGGACAATCCGCCCACGACCAGCGCGCCGACGAGAAGGACGACGCTGCGTCCGAAGAGCGCTTCATGCAGCACTTGGCGAGAAGATCCGGTCAGCGCCGGTAGCCCCGACTTCGGGACCGCCCGTTTCCCCAAGAGGACGCCCACCAGGATGGCCGGCGACTCCATGACCGCGAGAAAGGCGCTGGCGTAGCTCTCGAACGGCTGACCGACCGCCGTGAGATAATTCGTGGCGGCGATGAACGTCACCGCACTGACAGAGCCGTAGTGCGCGGCGATGGCGGCGGAATCGACGACGGACATCCGACCCCAGAACCGCAGAATCGGATAACTCCACAGGGGAATCAGTGCTCCCAAGGCAATGGCCGCGGCAGCAGGCAGCCAAACCTCGGCGAAACCGGCGTCCGCAAAGGCCACACCGCCTTTAAAGCCAATGGCCACCAGCAGATAGATCGTCAGACCCGCATACAGTTGCTCTGGAAACCGCAGATCACTCTTCACCACGGCGGCCAGCACCCCGAGGGCGAAGAAGAGCACAGCCGGCGAAAGCAGGTTGGCGCGAACAGCGTCGAAAAGCTCCATAGACCGCGCAGACGGTAGCGAGCGACCTTCCGGTTGACCAGCAATTCCCTTCACGGCCAAAGACCCGTGGGCCAGGCCCGAACTCGGGAGCGAACGCGACCCGAGCCACGTGGCCACCGAAAAGCAGGCTTCGGCGGCATTGGCGATAACCGCCTCGCCCCACGCCAGCCTCCCTCAAGGTCTCCACCGTGAGGAAACCGACAGAACCAGCCGCTGGGAGTCACCCGCCAGACATCGACCCAGCGAAGGCTGGCGGAGAGAGGGGGATTCGAACCCCCGGTAGGCTTTTACACCTACAACGCTTTAGCAAAGCGCCGCTTTCGACCACTCAGCCATCTCTCCGGAGCAAGCCCTGACAGAAAGAACTCCCGATCCAAAAGCGCAAGGGCATTTCTCGGCAGCCTAAACCACGCCCCGTGCTCGCGAAGGGGGGCGAAAACCCGCCGACCCTTAAGCCACGCCGCCGACCGAGTGGTAGGTGGCATTGGCCGGCAGGACCACGCGATCACACCAGTCGCCGAAACGTTCGCCGGACCCGCGCTCACGCGAGTAACGCTCGATCACCGGCGTGAGCAGGCGCACCGCATCGTCGAGCGTGACGCTCGGAGCAAAGAGTCGGTTCAGGCGCGTGCCCTCGTAGCTCGCGCCTAGGTAAAGCGCGTACTTTCCTGGCGCGCGGCCGACGAAACCGATTTCAGCAAGGTACGGACGCGCACAGCCGTTCGGACAACCGGTGATGCGAAGGCTGATCGCGTCGCGGCTCAGACCAACCGCCGCGAAGACCGCATCGAACTTTTCCAAAAACTCCGGCAGCGCCCGCTCGCTCTCCGCGAGAGCCAGACCGCAGGTCGGCAGCGCGACGCAGGAAAGGGCGTTTAAGCGCAGCCCCGAACGATCGTTTTCTTTCGTTAGGCCATGCCGCGCAAGAATCGCCTCGATCACCGGCTTCTGGGCGTCGCTGACCCCCGAAATCGTTAGGTTCTGCGAGGGCGTCAGGCGGAAATCGCCCGCGTGAATCTCCGCGATCTCGCGCAGCGCGGTCTTCATCGGCCAGCCCGGTAGGTCGCGGATGCGCCCACTGAGGATGTGCAGGCCATGGAACCACGTGCCATCGGCGCAGCGGTGCCAGCCGTGCGCATCCTCGATCGTCGAGAACGTGAACGCGCGCGCCGCTCCGAAGCACACGCCGGCGCGCCGCTCGACCTCCGCCTTGAACCACGCGATCCCACGATCTTCGATCGTGTACTTCAGGCGCGCGTGCTTGCGGTTGGTGCGATCGCCATGATCACGCTGAGTCGTCAGGACCGCCTCCCCCACCCGGTTGACGTGCTGCGGCTCGATAAAGCCAAGGACGTCCGCTACGCGCGGGAACGTTTCCGTGTTGCCGTGACTCATGCCGAGTCCCCCGCCCACCGTGACATTGTAACCGACCAAGCGATCCGCCTCCACGACCGCGATGAAACCGAGGTCCTGTGAAAAGATGTCCACGTCATTCGACGGCGGCACCGCGAATGCCGTCTTGAACTTGCGCGGCAGGTACGTCGCTCCGTACATCGGCTCAACCTCTGGCTCGCCGCCCGCCACGCGTTCCTCATCGAGCCAGATCTCGTGGTACGCGCGCGTCTTCGGCAGGGCGAACTCGCTCCAGCCCCGCGCGTGCTCGTAAACCTGCTGCAAGACCGGACTGCGCTCTGGGTTCGGTGGAGCCATCACGTTGCGGTTCACGTCGCCGCAGGCCGCGATCGAGTCGAGCAGTACCCGATCCATTTCTTGAATCAGCGGCTTGAGGTTACCCTTGAGGACGCTGTGAAACTGAAACGTCTGCCTCGTCGTGAGCCGCAGGGATTGGTTTGCCACGCGGTCCGCGAGCGAATCCAGCACCCGCCACTGCGCGGCCGTGCACCGCCCGCCCGGCAGTCGCACGCGCAGCATGAACGAGAACGCCTTCTCTTTGCCCGCCTTCTTCAGCGCGTTGCGCTGGTCGCGGTCGTCCTGGAGGTACAGCCCATGAAACTTGGTCAACTGCGCATTGTCCTCCGCAATCGCTCCCGTCGTCGCATCCCGAAGATCATCCGCAATCGTGCCGCGCAGGTGCTGCGAGGCAGACTTGATCACTTCGTTGGCAGCAAGCGGCTTGGGAGCGGAGGCGTCGGTGCTCATGTCCAGGGCGCTGACCGTAGTGCCACACGAGCACACGGCAAGTTTATTGGGTTTGTTGACCTACTCACTCAACACGAGCGGAAAAGCCTCAAGCGGAGCAACTAACTCAACCGAGGCCCCACGAACGCAAACCACGGAGGGGCCATGCCGTGGCGCATGCCCCGCCCTTCCACGTCGCTGTCGGAGCGTTAGTAGCGGTAGTGCTCGGGCTTGTAGGGCCCATCCACCGGTACGCCGAGATAGGACGCTTGGTCCTTGCTCAACACGGTGAGCTTCGCCCCGATCTTCTCGAGGTGGAGCCGCGCGACTTCCTCGTCGAGGTGCTTCGGTAGGCGATACACCCCGACCGCGTAGCTGGCGCGATTCTTCCAGAGATCGAGCTGGGCGAGAGTCTGGTTCGTGAAGGAATTCGACATCACGAACGACGGGTGGCCGGTTGCGCAGCCGAGATTAACCAAGCGGCCTTCCGCGAGGAGATAGATGCTGCGTCCGCCCGGGAAAACGAATTGGTCGTACTGCGGCTTGATCGTGATGCGCTTCACTCCTGGAGCCTGATAGAGACGGTCGACTTGGATCTCGTTATCGAAGTGACCAATATTACAGACGATCGCCTGATCCTTCATCTGCTGCATGTGTTCCAGCGTGATGATGTCGCGATTGCCGGTGGTGGTAACGTAGATGTCGGCGGTGCCGAGCGTACTCTCGACGGTATTCACTTCAAAGCCCTCCATCGCGGCCTGCAGCGCATTGATCGGATCGATCTCCGTGACGATGACACGGGCTCCGAAGCCGCGCAGAGAGTGGGCCGAGCCCTTGCCGACATCGCCGTACCCGCACACGCACGCCACCTTGCCCGCGATCATGACATCGGTCGCGCGCTTCAGACCATCGGCCAACGACTCGCGGCAGCCGTAGAGATTGTCGAACTTGGACTTTGTGACCGAGTCGTTGACGTTAATGGCAGGCACGAGAAGCTTCCCGGCCTCGTGCAACTGGTAGAGGCGATGCACCCCGGTCGTGGTCTCCTCGGAGACGCCCTTCCAGTCCTTCACCATCCGGGAGAACACCGTCGGGTCCTCGCGATGGATGCGCTTGAGGAGGTTCTTGATGATTTGTTCCTCGTGTGACCCGGACGCGGAATCGACCCACGTGGAGCCGTTTTCCAGCTCATAGCCCTTGTGCAAGAGCAGCGTGACATCGCCACCGTCGTCGACGACCAACTCCGGTCCTTTGCCGCCCGGGTGGCTGACGGCGTGCCAGGTGAGATCCCAATACTCCTCAAGCGTCTCGCCCTTCCAGGCGAAGACCGGAACGCCGGCCTGCGCGATGGCGGCGGCGGCGTGATCCTGAGTGGAGAAGATATTGCACGAAGCCCAGCGCACCGAGGCGCCCAGCTCGACGAGCGTCTCGATCAGCACCGCCGTCTGGATGGTCATGTGCAGCGAGCCGGTGATACGCACCCCGCGCAGCGGCTTGGCCGCACCGAACTTGCGGCGCAGCGCGGTGAGGCCAGGCATCTCGTGCTCGGCGACCGCGATTTCCTTGCGACCCCACTCAGCGAGGGAGAGGTCACGGACCTTGAAATCAGACGACGAGGCAGCGGCTTGGGCGGACATGGAAAATAGAATTGAAGGAAGTGGACGTGCGATGAGTTGGAAACGAGGCGGGCGCCCCGGTCCGGCAGTGGAGGGCTTGATCAGCCTTGGTAGCGCTTGACGGCGGCGCGCAACGCGGCGGCGCGGGTGGTCTGTTCCCAGCTCAGGCCGTCCTTGCCGAAGTGACCATAATTGGTCGTCTGGCGATAGATCGGACGGAGCAGGTCGAGCTGACGGATGATGTCGGCAGGCTTGAAGCTGAAGACCTCCTGCACCGCCTTCGCGATCACCTCGTCGGAGACCTTACCCGTTTCGAAGGTATCGACGAACACGCTCACGGGCTTCGGGTGACCGATCGCGTAGGCGACCTGGAGTTCGGCGATGCGGGCGAGGCCGGAGGCCACGATCGTTTTCGCAACCCAGCGAGCCATGTAGGCCGCAGAACGATCCACCTTTGACGGATCCTTACCCGAAAACGCGCCACCCCCGTGGCGACCCCAACCGCCGTAGGTATCAACAATGATCTTACGGCCTGTGAGACCGGAGTCGCCCTGCGGTCCACCCACGACGAAGCGTCCCGTCGGGTTGATAAGGAACTCGGTGCGCTTATTCAGCAGGTTCGCCGGGATGACCTTCTTGATCACCTGACTGATAAGAAACGACTCGATCGCGGAGTGCTTCACATCCTCGGAGTGCTGGGTCGAAATCACCACATTCACCACCTCGACGGGCTTGCCGTTGTCGTAGCGGATGGAGACCTGCGACTTCGCATCAGGACGGAGCCACTTGACCCGGCCGCTCTTGCGGATGCGGGTCAACTCACGACCAAGACGATGCGCAAACATGACCGGCGTTGGCATCAACTCCTTGGTCTCGTCGCAGGCGTAACCGAACATCAAACCCTGGTCACCGGCACCCTGTTCCTTGGTCTTCTTCCCCTCGGCCGCCTTGGCATCGACGCCTTGGGCGATGTCCGGGGACTGCGTCGTTAGGAGATTGTGGATGAAGACGCGATCGGCATGGAACACATCGTCATCGTTCACGTAGCCGATGTCGCGGATCGCATCGCGCACCACCGCGCCAATGTTAATCGCCTGATCGATCGGCTTGGTGCCAATCGCCGGAATCGTGATCTCGCCAGCGAGCACCACGGCATTCGACTTCACGAGCGTCTCGCAGGCCACACGGCTCCGCCGATCGATGCTCAGGCAGGCGTCGAGCACGCTATCCGAGATCAGATCCGCGACCTTGTCGGGATGCCCCTCACCCACGGACTCCGAGGAAAAGACGAAGGAATTTGCCATAAAACCCTGAGAAAAGGCCCCCCACGGACCCTCGGCAAGCCATTATCAACATATTCGAATACTTTGATATGTGTTTTCCAGTCAGTGCGCGGCCCTGCCGCGTCGGGTCGAATCCTCAATTCGAGGCCCGAGATTGCTTACGTTCGACTACGGGATGCCCTCAAGGCCCTCCTCGTGCGGTCCGTTAGATGCAGGGCACTGCCATCCCATCGCTCCTTTCGCCATGAGCTCAGATTACCCCATCCTCGATCCCGCAGCGATCTCGGGTCTACGCGAGCTGAGTCCCGGCGACGACAGCTTCCTCAAGGAGATCATCGAGATCTTCCTCGAGGATACTCCCGCCCGGATCAACGATGCCCGCTCCACGCTGGCCACCGGCGATACCGTCGCGTTCATCCGCGCCGCGCACACGATCAAGGGAAGCTGCGGCAATCTGGGAGCTGAGCGACTCCGGCGCACGGCGGAACGGATTGAGCACGATGCGCGCAAGAATGGTCTGGTCGGACTGGAGGGTGCGGTCGCGGAGCTCGAGGCCGAGTTCGCCACCGCTCGCAGCGCCCTTTCCGCGCTGCTGTAACGCGGGAGTCGGGCCGGAGCGCGATCAACGCCGTCTCGCCCGGTCGTTCCCGCGACGCACCGCGTTCTAGGTGCGGTCGAGAAAGAAGCCGCGCTGCTTCTCGGAAATGGCGAGGCCAACCCGTTCCATCACGAGGAGGAGATCCTCCCAGATGGCGCGCTTCGACCGATTGGAGCCATTCCGAAGAATGTAGCTCGGGTGGTAGGTGACCATCACCGGCTTGCCCGCGAATTCACTCCAGCGCCCACGGACTTCGCCGAGTGCCTTGAATGAGCCGGCGCCGAGAAGCCCCTGAGCGGCTGTCGAGCCCAGAGCCACGATCACGTCGGGCGCCACGATCTCGAGCTGGGCGCGCAGGAACGGAAGACAGTACTGGAGCTCCTCGGGCGTGGGCGGACGGTTACCCATCTGTTCCTGCCCCTCCGCGGTCGGCAGGTCGGGCCGCCAGTTCATGATATTCCCGATATAAACGTCCTCCCGACGCACGCCCATCGCCTGAATCATGCGGGTCAGCAACTGTCCCGCCGGACCGACGAATGGCTCGCCCTGCGTCTCCTCCTCGGCCCCCGGCGCCTCGCCACAGAAAAAAAGCTTCGCCTCTAGGCTCCCGGTACCGACGACCAGCTTCTTGCCCGGCCGCACCTGCTGCCGGCAGACCGGATCCGCGAGAATCCTCTCGCGCAGTGCAGTCATCCGCTCGGCCTTCGTCCCAGCGGGAATCGAAAACGGCTGCGGCGAGGGAAACTTCGGCGCGACCGGAGGCTCGGCAGGTTCGGAACGACGCGTCGGCGCCGGTGTCGGTGCCGGTACGACGGCCTGAGCGAGCGGCGGAGTGACCACCGCACTTGCCCGCCCACGATCCACCGGTCCCGCCGAGTCCACCCCGATCGATCTCGCCGTTCCGGCAACCGGTGCGACGTGGGAATCGCGACGGGGTGCCGCCTCTGCCAGACGCCGTAGAGCCGCGAGTGACTCCGGCGAAACGGCAACGGTCTTGACGCCGGCCGCCTTGAGACGACGCAGCTCCGACGAAAGCGCTTCGAGGATGGCATCCATCGGACTCAGGAAGTGCCCCTCAAGGCGGGTGCGTGACCCAACCTAGCCTCCAGCATGCGTTCGACGTACTTTCCGAGTACGTCAAACTCCAGATTGACGAGGTCCCCCACTCGCCGCGTATGCAGGTGGGTGACGGCAAGTGTGTGGGGAATCAGCCAAACACCGACGGAATCTCCCTCCGCCTCCGCGACGGTCAGCGACACGCCGTCGATCGCGATGCTCCCCTTGGGAATGAGGTAGCGGCCCGAACCAGCCGGGACCTTGACGCGCAGGTAATGATCCGCGCCTCGAGGCTCAAATACCTCGATCGTTCCCACCGCGTCGACGTGACCGGTGACGAAGTGCCCGCCCATGCGGCCACCGTAGGCAAGGCTTCGCTCAAGGTTCACCAAGCTCCCCGGAACCAGCGCGGCGAGACTCGTCACCCGCCGGGTCTCGGCAAGCAGGTCAAACTGGAGCACACTCCCCTCGCGCGCCGCCACGGTCAGGCAGCAGCCATTCACCGCGATCGAGTCACCGAGAGCGAGACCGTCGAGCACTCGCTGAGCCTCGACGCGCAGCACGTGCTGCCCGCAATACGCGGAAAACTCCACCACCCGACCGGATTCCTCGACAAGTCCCGTGAACATGTGAATTGACCCGACGCTGCCGACTTCGGCTCGATCCGCAAGAGCCAGCTTTGCCGACCCCGCTCTCCCGTTGACGTACACCGCGAAAGACCCAACCTCGAGGACGACTTTCCAAATGGCAACGCATTGCAAGGACTACGACTTTCTGCAGATCGAGCCGCACTGGCAGACTTTCTGGGACCGGAACCATTCGTTCCGCGCCAGCGAGGATCCCGCCAAGCCCAAGTACTACGTGCTGGACATGTTCCCGTACCCTTCGGGCGCCGGCCTGCACATTGGGCATCCCGAGGGCTACACGGCCACCGACATCATCGCCCGCTACAAGCGCGCGAAGGGTTTCTCGGTCCTTCACCCCATCGGCTGGGACGCGTTCGGACTCCCGGCAGAGCAGCACGCGGTCAAAACCGGGACGCACCCGGCGAGCAACACGCAGAACAACATCACAAACTTCCGGCGGCAGATCAAAGCGCTCGGCTTCAGCTACGACTGGGAGCGCGAGATCGACACCACCGATCCACGGTATGTCCGCTGGACCCAGTGGATCTTCCTCCAACTCTTCCGCCGCGGCCTCGCCTATGTCGACGAGCGGCCCGTCTGGTGGTGTCCAGAACTGCGCACCGTCCTCGCCAACGAGGAAATCGTCGACGGCAAATCCGAGGTGGGCGGCTTCCCGGTCGAGCGACGTAGCCTGCGCCAGTGGGTCCTGCGGATCACCGCTTACGCGGAGCGGCTGCTTGCCGACCTGAAGGACGTGGACTGGCCCGACTCCACCAAGCGAATGCAGGAGGCCTGGATCGGCCGCAGCGAAGGGGCCGAACTGCTCTTCGCCCTCGAAAACAAGGCGCTGGGCGACCTCAAGGTCTTCACCACCCGCCCCGACACGCTCTTCGGCGCGACGTACATGGTGGTCGCCCCGGAGCACCCGCTCGTTCCCTCCCTCACGACGCCGGCGCAGACCGCCGAGGTCGAGGCGTACCGACGCCGCGCCGCCGCCAAGAGCGACTTGGAGCGCACCGACCTCGCCAAGGATAAGTCCGGCGTGTTCACCGGCTCCTACGCAATCAATCCGATCAACGGGAACCGTATCCCCATCTGGGTCGCCGACTACGTACTCATGGGCTACGGCACCGGCGCGATCATGGCCGTGCCGGCCCACGATGAGCGCGACCACGAATTCGCGGTCCGCTACCAGCTGCCGATCATTCAAGTGATCGAACCCGACGGGGGTGCCGCCGAGTCCACCACCCTTCCCTACACCGGCTCCGGCAAACTCGCCGGATCGGGGGCCTACACCGGGCTGCCGTGGGAGGAGGCCAAACGCCGCGTCACCGCCGACCTGCAGGCTCAGGGCCGCGGCCGCGCGACCGTCAACTACAAGCTCCGCGACTGGCTCTTCTCCCGCCAGCGCTACTGGGGCGAGCCGTTCCCGATCATCTGGGTAAATGAGACCGACTACCGCGCCGCCGCGGCGTTGGGCACCCCGCTGCCGGACCATCCGGTCACGTATCGGGACAACCACGACGGAAAGACTTGGTACGCACTGCCACTCGCGGAAGCGGCTCTGCCACTGACCCTGCCCGAGGTCCAGAGCTACCTACCCAGCGGCACCGGCGAGAGCCCGCTGGCCAACGTCACCGACTGGCTCGAAATCTGGTGCAATCTCCGCACCGGCGAGGTCCGGCCTGCGAGCGCCCCACGACCCGAGGGTACCGACTGGATCCGAGGCCGGCGCGAGACGAACACGATGCCGCAGTGGGCGGGCTCGTGCTGGTACTACCTGCGCTTCCTTGATCCCCGCAACGACCACGCGTTTGCCTCTCCGGAGGCGCAGCGCTACTGGGGCGTGCCCGACCTCTACGTGGGCGGCGCCGAACACGCCGTGCTCCACCTCCTATACGCACGCTTCTGGCACAAGGTCCTTTTCGACATCGGCGCCGTCGCCCAGCCCGAGCCCTTCCGGAAGCTCTTTCATCAAGGCATCATCCTCGGAGAGGACGGCGAAAAGATGTCCAAGAGCCGCGGCAACGTCGTGAATCCGGATACGATCATCGCGAGCCACGGAACCGACTCGCTGCGGTTGTACCTGATGTTCCTCGGACCGCTAGAGGCGATGAAACCGTGGAACCCTCGGGGCATCGAAGGCGTCCATCGCTTCCTCCACAAGGCTTGGCGTCTGGCGATCGGTCCAGAAGGCGAGCCGGCGGCCCGCTTGAATGAAGCCGCCACGGAGTCCCCGGAATTGGAGAAGCTCCTGCACGAGACGATCAAAAAGGTCGGCGATGACATTGAAGCACTGCGCTTCAATACCGCGATCTCGCAGATGATGGTGTGCCTGAACGCATTGCAGGAAGCGCCTGCGCTCAAGCCCGCGACGGTGCGCAGCTTTGTCCAGCTCCTTGCCCCGTTCGCTCCCCATCTCGGCGAGGAGCTCTGGGCCCGCCTCGGCGGATCCGGTTCCGTCGGCGCGGCCGCGTGGCCCGTCTTCGATCCCTCAAAGTGCGTCAGCCATGAGCAGCGGATCGTCGTCCAAGTAAACGGCAAGCATCGCGGCGAAGTCCGCACCGCGGTCGGCGCCGGACAAGACGAGGCCGTCGCGTTAGCCCGCGAACAGCCCAAGGTGGCCGCCTTCCTCGAGGGCAAGGCGCTTAAGCGCGTGATCTTCGTCCCCGGCAAGATCCTCAACCTCGTGGTCGAGTAATCCGAACCACACCCGAGTCCGTCGCCGATGTCCGTCTCTGCCTTCCTGCCTGCCGACTTTGATCTCCGCCGCCCGGTGGGGCTGATCGCCGGCCAGGGGCGCTACCCTGCGCTCGTCGCGGAGCGGATCCGGGCAGCGGGCGGCACCGTCCGGCTGATTTGTTTCGCCGAAGAGACCGCTCCCGAATTGGTGGCGACCTTTGCTGACAGCGAGCGGCGGGAACTGCGTGTGGGGCAACTCGGCCGGATGCTGCGCACGCTGGAGGAGTTCGAGGCGGGCTACGCCCTCATGGCCGGCCAGATCACGCCGCGTCGCCTGTTCCGCGGCCTCCATCCCGACCTCAAGGCCGCCCGCCTCCTGTTCTCCCTCAAGGAAAGAAACGCCGAGACCATTTTCGGTGCCATCGCCCGCGAAATCGAGGCCTTGAACATCCGCCTGCTGGATGCGCGCAGTTTCATCGACGACCATCTCGCCACTCCGGGCTGCATGACCGGCGGACGGTTTCCGATTGAGGACGAGCACCTCGCCCATGGGATCCGCATCGCCAGGGAATGCGCCCGACTCGACATCGGCCAGGGTTGCGTGGTTCGCCGCGGCACCGTCCTTGCCGTCGAGGCATTTGAGGGCACCGACGCCATGATCCGCCGCGCAGGCGAGTTTCGCTCCGATCACGCACTCTTCGTGAAGACCGTGAAGCCAGCCCAAGATTATCGGTTCGATGTTCCCGTCTTCGGTCTGCGCACGATCGAGAGTCTGCGCGAGGCGGGGATCCGCGCCGCCGCCCTTGAGGCGGGCAACGTCATCATCCTCGATAAACCTGCCGTCCTCGCCCAAGCGCGCGCCGACGGGATCGCTCTCTTTGGGTACACGCCTGACTCCAGTCAGCCCTAACTCTCCCTGCGGCGCTTCGCTTGCGCCCACCCCGAATCCGCGCACCATTGTCTTATGGCTAACGAAGTCGTTCCCGTCTCCGTCAAGGGCGTCATGCCCACGACCAACGGCTGCGCCGTGTTTCTCGGCAACGACGCCAAGGCGTTCGTCATCTACGTCGACCACTCCGTGGGCAACGCGATTCAGCTTTCCCTCAAGGGCATCCGCAAAGAGCGGCCCCTGACCCACGATCTCATCGGCAGCATCTTGCTTGGGCTCGGTGCGTCGTTGGACCACATCGTGATCAACGACGTCAACGACGGGACGTTCTTCGCTCGACTGCTTCTCCGGATGGAGAACGAGCTTGGCCGCAAGATCATCGAGCTGGACGCACGTCCGAGCGACTCGATCGTCCTCGCCCTGCAGGGTAAGCGTCCGATCCTCGTTGCGCGCAAGGTCTTCGATTCCGTCGACGACATGTCCGAGATCCTCGAGCGCGTGCTCAAACAGCAGGCCCAGGAGGAGAACGACGACGACCGCGAGGACGACGAGGAGGCCGACGAGAGCGGCGAGGAAGAGGGCAAAGACAAGCCGTGAGCCGCGGGCTCTGCCACGCATGAGCGCGTCGCCGTCTGGCCTCGCCCCCCTGCCGCCGCCGATCACCGCGGGGCAACCTTGGACGGCGTTGGCCCCCATGCAGGACGTCACCGATCTCGCCTTCATGGGCGTAATCGCAGCGTTCGGCGCACCGGATTACTTCTTCACGGAGTTTCTCCGCGTCCACTCTCAATCCCGTCCAGAGCGTCACATCCTTCGTTCCATCGACGAGAACAAGACCGGGCGGCCCGTCTTCGCCCAACTGATCGGCGAGGACATTTTTCACCTTGAGCGGACGGTGCGCGAGCTCCAGCGGCATCCGATCGCCGGTATTGACCTCAATCTCGGCTGCCCGGCCCCGAAGGTCTACAAGAAGAATGTCGGCGGTGGCCTCCTCCGAGACCCCGACCGCATCCACGAGATCCTCGGCGCCCTGCGCGCCGCCTGCCCGGGCCGATTCACGGTGAAAATGCGCATCGGCTTTGAGGATACTCGACACTTCGCTCGCATCCTCGATTCCGTCAATCATCACCGCGTTGATCTGCTCACGGTACATGGCCGCACCGTACGCGAGATGTACCGGAGCGAGGTGCGGTACGAGGAGATCGCCCGCGCCGTGGCCGCCGTGCGCTGCCCGGTCCTCGCAAATGGAAATGTGACCTCAGCGTCGGCCGCCGTCCGCATCGTCCGTGAGACCGGCGCCGCAGGGGTCATGATCGGACGCCATGCCATCCGCAACCCATGGATTTTCCGCCAGTGCCGCGAGGCGTTTGGTGGTCAACCCGTCACTCGGGTGACCCTCGGAGACGTCCACACCTACATCCACCATCTCTACCGCGCGACCTCGGATCCGGCCATCCCGGAACGGGCGCACGTGAACAAGATGAAGAAGTACCTGAACTTCGTGGGTCAGGGAGTGGACCCCGAGGGTGCGTTTCTGCACGCGATGCGGCGGGTCCAGGGCGAAGCGGAACTATTCGCAGTCTGCGACACCCACCTGCTGGCCCGAGCGGAAGTCAGCTTCGCCGATGAACCGTATCCAGGCGTGATCGCACGACCGAACTGCGAGACCCCCGAAGCCGGCGCCGATGGGTGTTCTCTGGAGACGGTAACCGCCTAGGCGCGACTCCAGAGGCGGTCTGAGTGCGCCTCGGCATCGCGAACCTCGCGCCGAAGCGCGATCACTCCAAGCCCAAGGCCTTGCGGCCGGCCGGCGAAATCATGCGCGGACTCCAGACCGGGTCCCAAACGATGAACACGCGGGCCTCCTCCACGGCGGGGAGGGCGGCAATCTTCTTCCGGGCGTCCTCGGCGATCACCGGACCCATGCCGCAGCCTTGGGCAGTGAGGGTCATCTTCACCTCGACACGGTTTCCGCCTGCGGCTCCCGGCTCGATCGCTAAGTCGTAGATCAAGCCCAAGTCCACGATGTTCACCGGAATCTCGGGGTCAAAGCAGCTCCGCAGCGCCTCCCACACCCTCTCTTCGCTGAAGCTCCCCGCATCGCCCAAAGGCGCCGCCTCCGCCCCCGGGGCCACGCGCTCGTCCGGCGTGTAGCCCGCGATGGCGCCGACATCCTCTGCGGCGATGCGAAAAAGCCCTTGGTCGGTACGCACCGTGACATTGCCGCCCAAGGATTGGGTGATGAACACGGAGGTCCCCGCCGGCAGCGTGACTACATTACCGGCTGGAATGAGGGTCGCCGAGATGTCGGCGCAGAGGGTGTGTTGAGACATGATGCCAAATCACCGAAGGACGAACTCCAACGGGAGGCGAGCGTAGATTCCCCGCGGGTCGTTGAACGTGTTCAGTTGCTCCAATTCGGACTCCATTCGGGCCACCACGAGTCCGAGCGGACCACGGCCAAAAACCCGGGCCTCCAATCCCTGCAAGGCCTCGGCGAACGACTCGGCGAAGGGCTTGTGCACCGGCCGCTCGCGGACGCTGTAGTTCTCGTCCACGCCAGCCTTCTTCGCCGCGTACTGGATCGCGTCTTCCAGACCTCCCATTTCATCGACCAATCCGCGGGTGAGCGCATCCGCTCCGATCCACACCCGCCCCTGCGCCAGTTCGGCGACCAGCGCGGGATCGAGTTTGCGGCCCTCGGCGACGCGGGAGAGGAACTCGCGGTAGATCCAATCGACATCGCGCTGGATCAACGCCAACTCGGCCTCCGTCTTCGGGCGGGAGATCGAAAGCGTGTCTGCATAGCGACCCGTCTTCACGACGTCGAAGGAGACACCGAGCTTTTCCGTGAGTTCGGCGGCGTTAAACAGCAGCCCGAACACCCCGATCGAACCCGTGATGGTGGTGGGTTCAGCAAAGATGTGATCACCGAAACTGGAGATCCAGTAACCACCCGACGCGGCATAGCCACCCATCGAAACCACGACAGGCTTCGTCTCACGCGCCAACCGTACTTCGCGCAGGATGTGCTCCGAGGCCGAGGCGGAACCGCCGGGACTATTCACCCGCAGGACGATCGCGGACACCTTGGAGTCCTGCCGCAGTCGTCGCAGTTCGCGAGCGAAGCGCTTGCCACCAATCTCCCCTTCGCCGCCTTCACCATCCACGATCACACCTTCCGCATAGACCACCGCAACCACGCCCGCCGCCTTTCCGGAGGCCGGCTTAGGCGCGGTGGGATGGGCGCGCTTCGCATAGGCTGCCATCGACACCCGCGCGAAAGTCTCGGCGTCCGGCTTGCTCTCCGTGCGCCGCTTCAACTCATCAATCACCTCATCCTGATACGCGATCCGGGTCACCAAGCCGGCCTTCACCGCCGCCTCGCCGGTAAAGAATCGCTCGCGGTCCACCAACGCCTGAAGCGCGTCGGGAGAAAGTCCACGCGCCGATGCGATCTCGTCGCGCAGCGTGACCCAAGCGGAATCGAGCAGGACCTGCAACTGTTCGCGACTGGCCGGGCTCATCTCGCGCGAGGTGAACGGCTCAATGGCTGACTTGTATTTTCCAACGCGCACGACCTGAGCTTGGATGCCCACCTTCTCCATGGCGCCGGCGAAGAAGAGACCCTCCGACGCGAGACCGGCGACATCCACCTGGCCATAGGGGTCGAGCACGATCTCTTCTGCCGTCGAGGCCAGATAGAGATCGTTCGCGTCGGCGCGAAACAGGTGGGCCATCACCGGCTTGCCCGATTTTTTGAATTCAACCAGCGCGCGACGCACCTCCGCGAGCGCGGCCAAGCTGGAAGCGTAGTCGCTCGCGCTGATGTTTCCGGTGATCAACAGACCCTTGATGCGATCATCCTTCGCGGCGGCCCCCAAAGCCCGCGTCACCGCGCGGAGCTGCAGATTCTTGGCATGCTCAGGATTTTCAATCGCCTCAAGGACCTCGAAGGGATTCGGGGTCCGGACGCCATCGTGAATGTTCGCGGTGAGATCGAACACCAGGTAACTGCCCTTCGGCACCACCACGGGCTTATCGCCCAGCGTCGCCACCGCGCCGATGATCCCCACACCGAGCAGCAGCACGAGAAAGCCGAAAACAAACAGACCCACCAACGAACCAAGAAGAGACGCGAAGAATGACTTCATGGCGCGAACTGTATTCAGACACGCCGTTTCAGCTAGACGAAACGAGAGCGGTAAGCCTCCGTAGCCCTACCCACGCCGGCGCAGTTGCGGCGAGCGGCCACTATCGCCATCGGGTAACACCAACACAGTAAGCCCGGGTTCATGCCGTCCTCGCCGCGAGAGCGGGCGCGGGGACGGTTGGTTTTCCGCTTTATTCCGCCGCCGGCGACGGGCTGAATCGCCGCCCATGCGTTTCGCGAAATACCACGCCCTCGGCAACGACTACTTGGTGCTCAATCCAGCGGACTACCCGACCTGGGGCGCGCCGTCAGAAGCCCAGATCCGCGTGATCTGCCATCGCAATTTCGGCGCGGGCTCCGACGGGATCCTCTGGGGTCCCCTGCCCTCAAAGTCCTGCGATGTTGGCCTCCGCATCTTCAATCCAGACGGCTCCGAGGCCGAAAAATCCGGCAATGGCCTGCGCATCTTCTCCCGCTACCTCTGGGATCAGAAGCTGGTTCCAGCCGACACGTTCACAGTCGAGACTCCAGGCGGCGCCGTCCGCTCCGAGATCAAGCAGGGCGGCAAGCTCATCACCGTCGACATGGGACGCGTGAGTTTTGTCAGCTCCAAGATCCCGGTGACCGGCCCCGAGCGCGAGGTGCTCAACGAACCGCTGCGCATTCAGGACCGCGAGTTCGTCATCTGCGCGGCCACGATCGGTAACCCGCATTGCGTGATCCGGCTGCCCGAGGTGAACGAAGCCCTCGCGCGGCGCTACGGTCCAGAGATCGAGATCCACCCACAGTTCCCCCGGAAGACCAACGTGCAATTTCTCCAAGTGATCGACCGGAAGAACATCCGAATCGAAATCTGGGAGCGCGGCGCCGGCTACACACTGGCCTCGGGCAGCAGCTCCAGCGCCGCCGCCGCGGTCGCCCACCGCCTCGGCCTCGTGGATGCCGATGTCACCGTCCACATGCCCGGCGGACAGATCGGTATCCTGATTGCCCCGGACTACGCGATTCGCATGACCGGCACGGTCAACAAGGTCGCCGAGGGCGTGCTCCATCCGGAGCTGTTCGAGGTCACGGTCTGAGCGCCCACGCGCCAGACCGTGTCACGCGTCTCCGTCAGTACTTGATCCCGCAGCCGTAGGCGTTGGTCGTCGTGGTGGCAGGAGTCCGGCCTTCACGAATCGCGACCAGCGCGCTCCGGACGTAGTTCTCGGCCGACGCGATATCGTCGGCGCGGGAGGAACGAATGCTGTCGATCGCCCCCTGGTAAACGATGACCCCGGCCGCATCAATCACGCACAGGTGCGGGGTCGCGCGGGCGCCGTAGAGCTTGCCGACCTTGCCATCCTGATCGCGCGCGTAGCCGGCCGGAGCCGCGTTCGTCTTGGCCATCCACGCCTTCGCTTCGGCGGGGCCGTAATCTCCCTGCGCACCCGGGCGGCCGGAATTGATCGAAATCCAAACGACTCCCGCGTCCGCGGCCTCCCGCTGGAGCTTGGGGATGTTACCGCTCTTTTCGTAGTGCTTCACCACGAATGGGCACTCGGGGTTCACCCACTCCAGGACCACGGTCTTCCCGCGCAGCGCCGCGAGCGAGTGCGACTTGCCATCGAGATCGACCAGGGTGAAGTCCGGAGCCGGTTGGCCGGAACGGGGAGCAGCGAAACCGACCGCGGCGGCGAGACCGACCGCGAGGAGGAGGCCAAGGAGCGTTTTCATGAGCGGATGGGGAAAAGGGGCACGAGGCGGCCTCGACGAGCGGGCCAAAGGCAAAACAATACTTACTGCGAACCATTCAGCTAGTGGACCAAACGCCTCTTTTTCCACTGACCGTCCCTTCGCCGTCCGCCGCTCTGCTGACGTCTGCCACCTCCCCCTTCCGTCACCATGCTCTTCAAGCTCACCCGCCAAGAGCGCCGCATTCTCAGCTGGCTGGCCGTTCTCATCGCCTTAGGGATCCTCGGCGTATGGGCCCTGTAGCCGCTCCCCTAAAGCCTCCCTTGCTGGACGGGCGTGATCCAACGGCCAAAAGGCGCGGTAACGAAGCCTTGAACCCGCCTGCCAGGACGGGCTAAGTCGTTCGTTTCCCTCGCCCCACCACCGTCTTTTTCCACTCCGATGATCCGCATCAACGAGAACTACACCAAGCTGAAGGCCTCCTACCTCTTCAGCGACATCGCCAAACGCGTCACTGCCTACACGCAGGCCAATCCGAGCAAGCCCGTCATCCGGCTGGGCATCGGCGACGTCACCGAACCGCTGCCCGCGGTCTGCGTCGAGGCCCTGCACCAGGCCACCGACGAGATGGCCGTGCGCTCCTCGTTCAAAGGCTATGGTCCGGAGCAGGGATACGCGTTCCTGCGCGAAGCGATCGCGCAGCACGATTACGCCGCGCGCGGCTGCGCCATCGAGGCGGATGAGATCTTTGTCTCCGACGGATCGAAGTGCGACTGCGGGAACATCCAGGAGATCTTCGCGACCGAGGGTCTGCGTCTCGCTATTCCCGATCCAGTGTACCCGGTCTACGTCGACACGAACGTCATGGCCGGCCGCACGGGCAACAACGTGAACGGCCGCTACGAAGGTATCACGTACCTCGAAAGCACGCCCGCGAACGGTTATGTGCCGTCGGTTCCAACCGTGGGCGCGGACCTAATCTATCTGTGTTTCCCGAACAACCCGACCGGCGCCGTGGCCACGCGCGCCCAGCTGGAAGCGTGGGTGGCGTACGCGCAGAAGAACAAAGCCATCATTCTCTTCGATTCGGCTTACGAGGCCTACATCCGCAACCCGGAGATCCCGCACTCGATCTACGAAATCCCCGGCGCGCGCGAGGTCGCGATCGAGTTCCGCAGCTTTTCCAAGACCGCCGGCTTCACCGGCACCCGCTGCGCCTACACGGTAGTCCCGAAGAGCCTGCAGGCCTTCGACTCCAAAGGCGCCGCGCACTCGGTCCACGCACTGTGGAACCGCCGCCACACCACCAAGTTCAACGGCGTGTCCTACCCCGTCCAAAAGGCCGCTGCCGCCATCTTCACGCCCGCCGGCCAGCAACAGGTCAAGGCGATGACCGACTTCTATCTCGCGAACGCCGCCTTGATCCGCACGGCGATGACCAAGCTCGGCTTCAGCTGCGTCGGCGGCGACAATGCCCCGTACATCTGGATCAACACGGGACGCGACTCGTGGGAGTTCTTCGACCTGCTGCTCAACAACGCCCAAGTCGTGTGCACCCCCGGCGCCGGATTCGGGAAGTGCGGCGAGGGCCACGTGCGCATCAGTGCCTTCAACTCCCGCGCGAACGTCGAGCACGCGCTTGAGCGGATCGCGGCCGCGCTGCGCTAAGGGGTCGGGCCTCGCCCGCGCGAGCCGTCAGGCGGATTCCACCGTCTGGCGCTCGTGCACCCAAACTCGCGCGAGGATGGCGTGCCCTTGGCGGAGATCGTAGCCCCACTCGGTGTCGACGATCTCCAGCGGAGCACTGGACGGTTTCTCAAGAGCCGCGTGTTGCAGTCTGGCCCACTCCCGGCCGGCAAACAACCGCGCCGAGACAAACGCCTCCTCGACGGTCGCGAACACCCCGCACGGCTTTGTCTTTTGCGCCGGTTGCCCGTCCTGGTCCATTTCCAGCGACAGCTGCAGCACCGCGAAAGTCCCGGACGTGAATTTCGGGTAATGATTGTCCACTGCCGGGGACCATAGTCCGACTTCGGAACGCTTCTAGGGGAAAAAAGTCCGTACAAACACCCAGCGAAGATCCGCGGTCAGCACTAAGGCGTCGCGGCCAATCGTCCGCCCAATTCGCGTCCGAAGTCGGCTGCCGCCTCGCTCAAAAGGCGCGCCAATTCACCATGGTCACGTCCATTCCACGGACGCTCGGAGGCGACAAAGACTCCCGTCACCACCGCGCCTCCAGGCCCGCCCGCGGTCGCGGGATGCACCACTTCGTAGCGCGCCGAAAAACTGGCCACCCAGCCCCCCTCCAAGCGAGCCCGGCCCTCACAGGCGAGAACCTGAATCCGCACGTCCACCGGCCGGGCGCTGGCCACGGCCGCAGCCAGCGGAGGCTGCAGGATCCGCCCCACCCGCCCCTCACCCACAAGCGTCTCCCGCAACACGCGGACCAGACCGGCCTCCAGAGGCTCCCCCCAACGGACTCCTTCCACGAAGGTGACTTCATTGCCTGCCGCACGCACCACGAGGTTACGGGTCGTCCGGAGGTACCCCGGGAGATCGATCGCGACCATTACGACCACCGGCACGTCCGGACCCCGGTCGGCCACGGCGGGCGCGTCGGGGCCGGAGAGGACAAAATAACGGGTCGAATCCGGCTTTGGCGCCGGGATCAGCGAGCACCCACCCAACAACACCGCGCCGCCCAACGCCAGCAGGCCAACGCAGAGCCGAAACTTCGGACGCAGGGAGAAGATCGGTGTCATAGGAAACATCAGGGCGCTCGCGCCCGACCAGATATGACCGCGCTCGGATTACGCTCTAAGTAATCCGCAAGGCGTTCAACTGCGGCCGCCGCTTCACCCAACTGCGTCAGCGCCCGCGCTGCCTCCTCTCCGAGGCCGCTCTGCGATTGCACGAACTGCCGGGCGGCGACCGCCGCCTCGTTGAAGGAGGCCAGCGTGGTCCTCGCCTGCGCCAGCGTCGCCGCCAGTTCCGCAGCGGTGGGTTCCACCTGTCCATCAAGTCGCTGCGACATCGCCTTCAGCGCAGCCGCGGCGGACGCGAGTTCATCGAACGCCTTCGGAATGGCCGGTGAGGTCGCGAGTGCATCCACTGAACGCGCCGTCTTGGTCCACTCACGGCTCAGCGCCGCACCATCAAAGCCGTTGATCTGTCGTCGCGTATCCGTCAGGAGGCCCTGCAGTTCACGGCTGATGCCCGCAAAATCGATTTGACGGACTTTATTGAGGATATCGGAGAGGCTGGCCTGAAACTCGGAAATCGCCGAAGGTGCCGCAGGGACCACGGCGTAACGCGCGTCCTGCGGACGGGGAGCCGGGGTCGGCAGCGGCGCCGGCACGTCCTCGGGATCCGCAAAGTCGAGTTCCACGTACAGCATTCCGGTCGCCAAGCCAAGGAGTCCCAGCTGCGCGCGCAGGCCGCGATCCACCAATCGCTGCAGCTCAGCGCGGTCCGAGACGTCGATCATGCGGCCTTGGTCATCCGTCAGGGTGTTGCGGCTAAGCTCGCATACCACCGCCACCACGGACGCGCGGCGCTCTGCCGAGTAACGGATGCTGAGGTCGACGACGCGTCCAATTCGGACACCGCGCAGCTTGACCGGCGAACCAAGGTCCAATCCGTGCACGGACTCGTTGAAATAAACGACGAAGCGCTCGGGTTTGTCGAAGATGTTGATGCCCCCGAACGAGAACAACGCCACCAGCGCGAGCGTCATCGCCCCGATCACGAATGCGCCAATCACCGCTGGTCTAATCTTGGTCTTCACAGATCAGCGAAAGGTTACCGTCTCACATCACCCCGAAGCGAGGCTGAAGACTGCTCTCGTCGCGCCGGCGGCTCGCGCCGAAGGAACGCCGTGACCCGGGGATCTGAGCTGGTTTCCCGGAGTTGCTCCGGAGTCCCCTCGGCGATGATCCCCGACTCGGCGCGGTCTAGCATGATCAGGCGATCCCCAAGACGGAAGATGCTATCCAACTCATGCGACACCACCACGCAGGTGGTCCCGAAATCTTCCCGGATCTGCAAGATCAACGCATCGATCTCCCGCGCGGTGACCGGATCCAGTCCGGCCCCCGGCTCATCAAAGAAGACGATCGACGGGTCCATCGCCAGGGCACGCGCGATGCCGGCACGCTTCTTCATCCCCCCGGACAATTCAGCCGGGTAAAAGTCCGCAAAACCAGTCAACCCGACTTGCGCAAGCTTCAATGCCACCAGGTCATTGATCTCGCGCGGTCCGAGCCCCGAATGCTCCTGCAGGGGTAACGCCACATTCTCGCGGACCGTAAGCGACGACCACAAGGCCGCGCTCTGATACAAGACGCCGAACGAGCGCAGCATGCGGCGGCGCTCCTCGGGGTCTGCCTCGGTGAAGGGTTGCCCGAAGAAGCGAATCTTGCCGGAGAGCGGACGATGCAGGCCGATGAGGTGCCGCAGAAGCGTGCTTTTTCCGCAGCCAGATCCGCCGACCACGAAGAAGATTTCCCCTGCCCGCACGTGGAAGGAGACGTCGCGCAGAATAATGCGTTCGTCGTAACCACAGACGAGGTGCTCCACAGAAATCGCCGGCACAACAGGATCCATGACTCAGATTCCGAGGAGGTTGAAGACGACCGCGAAGATCGCGTCGGCCACGATGATCAAGAGAATCGCCGTGACCACCGCCGAGGTGGCAGCCTTGCCGACACCGGCGGCACTACGGTCCGCCTGCAGTCCACGGAGACACCCGGACAACCCGATCAGCAGGCCGAAGACCACGGACTTGATCAGACCGGAGGCGACATCAGAGAGATCAACGATGCTTTGGGTCTCGACCCAGTAGGCGGCGGGCGGAATCTCCAACACGCGCCACGCCACCGCCATGCCGCCAAGGATGCCGAGAAGATTGGCGTACAGCGCAAGCAGCGGCATCATCATCCCGAGAGCGAGCAGCCGCGGTAGAACCAGGAAGTCCACCGGTCTGAGGCCGAGCGTTTCCAAAGCATCAATCTCCTCGCCGGCCTTCATGTTTCCGAGGGTCGCCGCAAAGGCAGCCCCGGTGCGACCAGCCATGATGACTGCAGCCATCATGGGTCCCATCTCCCGGACCACCGCCAGCCCCACCAGATCGGCGACGTAGATGTCGGCCCCGAACTGGCGCAGCTGCACAGCAGCTTGGTAAGCCATGATCAAGCCGACCAGCAGGCTGATCAGCGAGACGATCGGGAGCGCCATCGCGCCGCAGTTCTGCATCTCCGCCGCACAGTCTGCCCAGCGAAACTGCCGCGGCCGCCGTGCCACGCGGGCCAGCGCGAGCACACAGTCGCCGATGAAGGTCACCACGTCCCAAGACTTCGATATTGCATCCAACGTCGCCTCGCCAACCCGGGTGGTGAGTCCCGGACGCTCCGGAGGCGGCACCGGATGAAGTCCGATTTCCACCACCTGCTCCGCCATGCCCCGCATCGCGGCCGGAAGCGCCGAGAGATCCACGGCGACCCCGCGGTCCCGGGCCCAACGCAGTCCCTCCACCAGAAACAGCGGCAGCGAGGCATCCCACGACTCCACCGCCTCGGCCGAGAAAACGAGCCGCTGGGGCGCACCCGCCGCAAGGACGTCAGCGAAGGCCGGTCGCACCTCCAAGAGACGCCAGCGCCCCCGAAGCGCGACCCGGAGCGTGCCGCCCTCGGTCTCGCAACCCACAAAATCCCGGAGGTCGGGCGCCGGTGCTGACATGGCGCCCAGAATCAGGCCGTAACCGGCAGGCGGCAAAGCCAAAGTGCTTGCCCAGGGGCACTCTTTCCGGCGCTGCTGGTGCCGCTCATGGTTCCTCGTCTCATTCTCTTCGACCTCGATGGCACACTGATCGACCACTTCCGTGCGATCCACCGCAGCTACGTGCACACCCTGCCACGTCTGGGCCTGAAGGCTCCGTCCTACGAAGCCGTGCGCGCGGCGGTCGGCGGCGGACTCGAGCGCGCCATGCTGCGCTTTGTCGATCCCTCCCGCCTTGAGGAGGCGGTCGGCATCTACCGCGCCTACTTCAACGCCACGCTGCTCGACGACGTCGAGCTCCTGCCCGGCGCCCTGCCCCTCCTCCAAGCCCTTCACGCCCGCGGCCTCCGCAGCGCCGTCCTCACCAACAAGCTGGGCTCTGCCTCGCGCGCGATCTGCCAGCATCTCGGACTCACGCCCTACCTCTCCGGGGTCTACGGGGCGGGCGACACGCCTTGGCTCAAGCCGCAGCCCGGATTCGCCGCCCACGCCCTGGCTGAACTCCAGGCGAGTCCCGCCGAGACCTTGTTGGTGGGCGACTCGCCCTTCGATGTGGAGACGGGGCGCACCGGGGGTTTCCCCTGCTGGGTCGTGACGACCGGCACCCACGACGCTGCGGAGCTGCGCGCCGCCGGAGCGCACCACGTGTACGCCTCGTTGGATGCGCTCGGCGCTGACCTGCTTCGGTCCGGGTAAGCCCCGCCCGCGGCGGCTTCGGGACTCGCCCCACCGCGCTTCCCGTGCCTTGATCCCTCCACGCTTCCTCCGCCGTGTCTCGCCCGCCCTCCGTACCCTCCTCCGCTGAGAGCCTGACCGGCGTGGTCGAGCGCATCCTCTTTCTCAACGAGGAAAACCATTACACCATCGCCGAATTCCGGCCGGAGAAAGCCCGCGGCAACGAGACGGGGCGCCCCGGCGCCGTCACGCTCGTGGGTCCGCTGCCGGGGGTACAGTGCGGCGAAACCCTCCACGTCACGGGCGAGTGGACCCGGCATGCCCAGCACGGGGACCAGTTCCGCGTTGCCTCGTTCCGGTCCGAGTTGCCCGCGAGCGTGTACGGGATCCGCAAATTTCTCGGCAGTGGCCTCGTGCCGGGAATCGGGAAGGTCTACGCGGAGAAGATCGTCGATGCCTTCGGTACCGAGACCCTACGGGTGCTCAGCGAGGAATCCGCCCGTCTCCGCTCCGTCCCGGGCATCGGTCCAAAGCGCGCCGTCGCGATCAAGGAGGCTTGGGACAGCCAGCGCACCTTCCGCGAGCTCTACGTGTTTCTCCAGACCTACGGGGTCACACCCAGCCAGTGCATCAAGGTGATCAAGGCGTTCGGAAACAGCGCCCGGGCCGTGCTTTCCAACGAGCCCTACCGCATCGCCCGCGAAATCGATGGCATCGGCTTCAAGACGGCCGACCGCATCGCGATCAACTTGGGCTTCGCCAACGACGCGCCACCGCGACTCGACGCCGGAATCATGTTCGCCCTTGAGACGCTCGAGTCCGAGGGACACACCGCCTACGGCGAAACCGATCTGCGCGACTACGCCGCCGCGCTACTGGAAACGGTCCCGGATCGGATCGGCGCTCGCCTCGAGCACCTGGTGAAAACGCGAGACTTGGTGCGCCACGAACGTCCCTCCCTCGTCGGCGATGCCCCGCCGCTACCCGGTTCAGGTCTCCTACAACTTCCGGTGACGCACCGCTTCGAGCAGCGGATCGCTTCGGCGATCGATCGGCTCGCTCGCTCGCCGTCGGGCCTGCCCGCCATCCGCGTCGACGCGGCGCTGGAGTGGGCGCAGGGTCGCGCTGGATTCGCCTTCGCCGAACAGCAAGCTGTCGCCGTCCGCAGCGCGCTGCAGCAAAAGGTCTCCGTGCTCACAGGCGGCCCCGGCACCGGCAAGACCACGATCATTCGAACACTCGTCGACATCCTCCGCGCCAAAAAAGCCCGGGTGACGCTCGCCGCTCCCACCGGCCGCGCCGCCCAGCGCTTGTCCGAGACGACCGGCGGTTTTGCCTCAACGATCCACCGACTGCTGAAGTTCGAGCCCGCCTCCGGGAGCTTCCTCGTCAACGACGATCATCCGCTCGCCACCGATTTCCTGGTCGTCGACGAGGCCTCCATGCTCGATGTCCGTCTTGCGTCGGCACTCTTCCAAGCCGTCCCGACCTCCGCTCACCTGCTCCTCGTCGGCGATACCGACCAACTGCCGAGCGTTGGCGCAGGCAATGTGCTCAAGGACCTCATCGCTTCCCAGCGCGCTCACGTCACGCGTCTCGACGTGATCTACCGCCAGCAAAATCAAAGCACCATCGTGTCCACGGCCCATGCGATCAACTCGGGCGACGCGAGTCCACCACCCGTGGTCCGCGAGGTGGGCAGCATCCCCCCGTGGAGCGACCTGACGTTCGTCGCAGCCGATTCACCGGAAGACACCGTCGCCAAGGTGCTCACGCTCTGCCGCTCTTACCTGCCCGAGACGTTTCACTGGCTGAAGCCGATCAGCGACATTCAGGTGCTCGCTCCGATGCACAAGGGCGTCGCTGGAGTGGCCAGCCTCAACCAGCAACTCCAAGCAGCACTTAATCCGCAGTCGCAGGCCGTGCGCTGGGGCGGCGTGGAATACCGCGTCGGCGATAAGGTCATCCAGCTGCGCAACAATTACGACAAAGGCGTATTCAACGGCGACATCGGCATCGTCCGCGCGCTCGACGCCGCCGCAGGCTCACTGGCCATCGATTTCGATGGCGAGGTGCGCGACTACGCCCGAACCGACCTCGGCGATCTCGGACTCGGCTACGCCATCAGTATCCACAAATCCCAAGGCAGTGAATACGCGGTGGTGATCATCCCACTGCTCAAGGGCCACTTCATGATGCTACAGCGCAACCTGCTCTACACCGGCATCACTCGCGGACGAAAACGCGTCTACATCGTTGGCGAAGCAGCGGCGTATTCCATGGCCGTACGAAACAGCGAGGCCAAGGCGCGTATCACGCACCTGCGCCAGAAACTCACCCTCGCTCAAGCCTGAACCGGCCCCGGCTCGTTCAGCGGCGCTCCATCGCCGCGACTTCCGGCATCACGAAATCAAACGGAAGCCGCACGCGCGAGCCGATCGGCCTGCCCTGCGCCATCGCGGGCTGAAAGGTCCACGCCCGCGCCGCCTCAAGCGCCCGCTCGCCAAACTCCGGACGAGTCGCCTTGACCAATTCGACACTCACTACGCGGCCCATGGAGTCGACTCTGGCGTCTACCAAGGCGGTGCCCTGCACGCCTTGCGCCCGCAGTTCCTGCGGGTAAACAGGCGCCGCCCGCCGAACTACCGCCGGCGGAGCCTCCATGCCGGGCACGTAAGCCACCTTCAAGGCCGGCTCTGCGGGCTTGACGACCGGGGCCTCCGCCCCAGCGAGGGGAAGCACGCTGACTCCACACACGGCGGCAAAGAAGATAACGGAGCGCATCGGGGTAATCATGGCTTTGTTACGATGCCGTGACGATGTCACCGTTCTGTCACCCAACACAAGTCGCCTAATGTTACATTTTCAGCCGACTGACCTCACCACCGTCGCGCGGCCACCGCAGCCTCCAGCGGTTCCTCCACGTTATCGGGAAGGGCGGACAAGAAGTCTAAACCCACCCGGCGTTCGATGGCATCAATGCTCGTACGAAAACTCGCCCACGCGTCGGTTCCAACGGCGTCCTGCGGCACGACGAACGCCTGCGCCCGCCATCGGTCGTCGGTCTCGTCGAGCACGATGAGAAAGAAAGAGTCCGGAATCGCCACCCCTCCCGATCCGAGGCGAGCCAGCGGCTCGGTGTAAACCGGTCCACAGATGACCCACACCTCCTCAAAGCGAGCCGGATAATTTCGGGCCATCCGCTCCTCCATGCGTCGCCACAGACCCGCGTTGAGCGTCGGTCGCTGGGGCACCACATTGGACATGAGAAAGCTCTGCCGCTGCGCCTCGTCGCCGTGCCACAGGGCCAGCGCAAGATTGGGCGCGAGGTGGCCGCGGTCATACCCGCTACGCGAGTAGTCCGCCGGCTGGACCCGGGCCGTCGTCCGCAGATCCACGGAAAAACGCTCCGGGCGCGGGCCGGGACGCTGCGGCTCGGCGCCCCCAGCCCGATACGCTGCCCACACGGGGCTACGGAGTGCGTCGCTGTAGCCGACCACATAGCCTGGATTCCGGAGGACTTGAACCGGCCCGTAAGGAAAGCCGTCCGGCCGCGGTTCACCGGCGACCAACAGGCGCTCCAAGCCCAGAACCACACGGCGGGCCACCGGGTAGTCCGCCGCCGCCACGTACAGAGTCCAGAGGTCGCGCAAAACCTCTGTCAGTTCCACCTTTGCCCGCCTTTCCGCCAGCGAGGTCGAGAGGTGGCGAATTTCCCGACGCCGTTCGTCCGACTGCGCGAAAAACCATCCCATTGCCATCCCCACGACGGCGACCACGAGCCAGCCCCATCCTGCGCGACCGAGCAGACGGCGGCTCATTTGCCCAGTTGGCGCAATCCGGCGTTCATGCCCTCACAGGAGAATGCCGCTGGATCGAAATCGTAGCCCAGAATCGTCCGCCAGGTCCGCGATGCCTCCGAGTCCGGCGTCCGTAGACTCCGGAGGAACCGATGGAACGCCGCCACGCTGCCGAACGTCTCCGGTGGTCCCGCACGTTCACCTTCCAGGCAACGTGGGTACCGCTGGCCTCGCTCTGGCGGCCCGAAACGCTCCACCCGGATCGTCGCGAGCCAGCCCTCCCCGAGCTGATAACCATAGATCAGTCGCCGACCGACCGAGAGATTGAGATCCCGAAGCGTGACCGTGCGATCATCGGCGACGAGGCGATCGCCCCGGCTCACCGGATTGCCATAGTGCCGCTCCCCAACCGCGAACGCGTGGGTCTGGTAGTCTGTCCAGCCGAACAGGTGCTGCACGCAATCATGGAGCCGATGTAATCCAATCGACTCCTTGACCACCAACCGCCGCCAGATGCGCGGGCGGCAGCCCACCAACTCCACAGTCAGGCAAACGACCCGCGCGGCGGCGCGCCGGCGGCAGGAAAGGGCACCCTCGGAGACTCCGATCACGCCTCCATTTAGGAACTGATCACCGCGCCCGACAATGAATATCACTCATGACTCTCACCAACTGAGCTTCACATATCCCTCGAAGCGCAGCGGCAATTCGGCGAAAATCAACTGGCTGGCGGTGAAGGCGTCGCCGTTGTGGATCCAGTTACGCTCGTCGGTGAGATTCAGGACATCAAGGTGGGCCGACCAACGCCGGGCCTCGTAGAAGAGGCCGGCATCGACGAGGATCTGATCGCGGATCAGCCACTCCCGGTCGAGGTTGCCGGGCTGCGCGCTCTGCCATTGCACGGACGCGGTGCCGCCAAAGCCGGATTCCCAGCGATAGCGGATCTGCCCATTTAGAATTGTGTCGGAGAACCCGAGGAGCGGCCAGTTGCCCGGAGGCACTTGGTTCGCATACGGGTCGAAGCCACCCACGGCCACGCCGGCTGCGCGAGGACCACGCCCGAGCGGGTACGCGGCAAACAGAGAACGACCACCCATCTGAAACGGTGCCGAGTTCATGTAGTGCCCGTCTTGAAAGGTGGCGTTGGCCGAGATGCTCAACTGGGAGGAGGGTTGGTAGACCGTCTCCAGTTCGAGGCCTTGAACGCGGATGTTACTCTTGCGGCCCTTGATTGAGACTCGGGATCGATCCTGTTGGAAGAGGGCCGCCGACGCGTACAGCCGGTTTTCCCATGCCGCGAGCTTTACTCCCGCCTCGAACAACTCCGAAAGATTCCGGAAGTCCTCCCGGTTGATTCGTCCGTCTGGCACGTTCAAGATGACCCCACCTCCGGTCACATTTCCGAGGATCGAGCGGATACGATTGTGTGTCGCGTAGAGGGAGGTGTTCGGCGCAGCCCGCCACAGGAGGCTGTACGCCTGCGAGAATGCTCCCACGGTCGCCGCATCCCGGAACGGGATGCCAGCCTGATCGGCCAACGGGTCGCGCGCCCGCGCGCGGAACCAGTCCTGCCGCAGCCCCACCGTCGCCGACAGGTTCGGAGCGAGCTGGACGTCCTGCTGCCAGAACAACGCCGGATTCCACGTCTCACTCCGCACGGTCTCCGGGCTGTCGTAGCTGCCCGGAAAGAACTCCCGCCCGCCCGGACCAACGAAGCCAGGGAAGTAAGACGAGGGAAACTGGAGGCGCTGGTTGAAGACGCGCCGAGGATCCGTGACATCGAAGTTGTAGAAGTACTCGTTAAAGTAGCTCGTGAAGCTCTCCCGCCCTTCGTATCGCAGGGTCGGGCCGGCGATTACGCGGTGTTCGAACCCGAGCGCATGGAGGTCGATCCGCAGCTCGTTCCGCCACTCCGCCGTGTCCTGCGTGACGTACTCCGCGTACTCGAACTGATGAAAGCGGCGCCGGTTCACATGCTCCACCAGCGCCAGCGAGTGCAGCGAAACCTGAGGCGTGAGCTCCCTTGCATAACGGAGTTGCGAGCGCAGCACGTTCGCATTCGAGAAGTCCCCCAGCGAGAAGAGCGTCGCCGTACGCGGAAGGATGACCGAGCCGGTCGCCGGAATCGGACCAGGAAAAGGCGCGGTATCCGCCGAGGTCCCGGTGTAGTAGCGCGCGTGGTCGATCAGCTCCTGCGTCGGCCGATTCACGCCGAGGATTTCCGGCGAGGCCTGCCAAAGGTACTGAAGGAGCCAGTCGACCGTGCCGCCGCCGCTCGGACGCCACGAGGCCGCGAGAAAGACATCCAGTCGATCATCGCGCACGTCGTTTTCCCGAAAGTAGGTGTCCCCACCCTTGACCTCAACGCTCGCCCGCCACGCGAGGCGGGCGTTCACCGGAGCGGTGGTATCGATCTGCAGCGACCCGTTGGCGAACGAGCGATCCCCCGGCGCCCAGGTGCCGATGCGGGTGGTGATCGTCGTTTCCGGCCCCGAGAAGCGAGGCTGCTTGGTCACGTAGTTCACATAGCCGCCTTGGAAGTGTCCCGCACCAAAGACCGCCGATCCCGGCCCCCGCACGAGGTCGACCGCCTCCACCCCGTTGAACGACGGAAAGTAGCCGTAGAGGTTGTAGCTGAGGCGCTGACCGTTGAGGTACGTTTCGGCCGTGTCTCCGCGGAGGTTCGGGACCGTAGCCTTGCCATAGCTGCCGCCGGCGTACGCGCCCGCGGCGTGGAGCAGGATCTCTCGCACCCCGTGGATCTGGCGCTCGTTGAAGAGTGCGGTCGTGATTGTGCTGACACTCCGCGGCGTCTCGAGGAGAGAACGGCCATCACCCATCACCGACCCGACTTCCCGAGTGAGGGGATTAATCGACTTTTCCGGCGGCAGACCGGAGACCAAAAAACGTTCGAGAGCAACGGGTTGCTCTTGAGCGGGCTGCGCGAACAAGGGTAGCGCCAGCAACGCGACAATGAAGGAGACTCGGTAGCGGGAGGAGGGTGTCATGGAGGATGCGCCCGACCCGAGACGCACCTTCCCTGCGAAAGACATCGCACCCCGTAGGCGGGTGCCGAGCTGTTTCCTTCGCCGGTATGATCCGTTTCAGGTTCAAAGGGTCCAGCGACCGAACGTGTCGCAATCTCAGCCTTCCGCGGAAGACACCCCTACGAGCACCTCCCGAGAAATCGACCTTCCGCGTTTCCGCAAGCAGAACCTGCGGCGTCGGAAGGAGGAAACACAAAGGCCGCTTCCTTTCGGAAGCGGCCTTGTGACCTAACACCAAGCAAACCGTTTGACTACAAACCGACCTCGCTCTCTCGAACGAAGCCGTTATCCAGATAGACTCGCTCCGCGCGGAAACATTCAATCAGCGCGGAAAAAAGTTTAATCTTTCAGTACCGAGGGCGTGTCACGCGGGACTGCAGACACCGCGTGCTCCGGTAGGTTCTCGGTCGCGGTCTCCACCGGGGTCGATTTCAAGGGGTACTCAAAGCGGCGCCCCTCGTAGTTTCGAAACACGACCGCATCCTCCCCCATCGTTTCCACGTACTCCGGGTTCATCGGCACCTTACCACCGCCACCCGGCGCATCGATCACGTACTGGGGCACCGCGTAGCCAGTGGTATGCCCACGCAAGGCCCGGATGATCTCGAGGCCCTTGCGCACATCGACTTTGAAGTGCGAACCACCCGTGATCAGATCCATCTGGTAAAGGTAATAGGGCCGAACCCGCATGCGCAGCAGGCGGTGGACCAGCGCCTTCATGATCTCGGGGTCGTCATTCACCCCCTGCAGCAGGACACTCTGGTTCCCCAGCGGCACCCCGGCAAAGGAGAGACGCTCGCACGCATCGCGCAATTCGGCCGTCGCCTCCTTGGGATGGTTGACGTGGATGCTCATCCAGATCGGTCCGTACTTCCGGAAAATCTCGCACAGTTCGGGAGTGATCCGCTGCGGCAAGAAGACCGGAATGCGCGACCCGATGCGGATGAATTCCACGTGCGGAATCGCCCGGAGGCGGCTCAGCAGGTGCTCCAGCTTCCGGTCCGACAGCAGCAGGGGATCGCCACCCGAGAGCAACACGTCCCGCACCTCGGGATGCGATTCAATATAGCGCAGGCCCTGCTCGTACTCCGGATGAAAGTTGTAGTCCTGCGCGTTCGAGACCAGACGGCTCCGCGTGCAGTACCGGCAATACGCCGCACAGCGGTCCGTCACCAAGAAAAGGACCCGGTCCGGGTAGCGATGCACCAAGCCCGGCACCGGGGAGTGCTCGTCCTCACCCAATGAATCCAACCGCTCCTCCGCCGAAACAATCATCTCGGCCTCCCGGGGGATCATCTGCTTGCGGATCGGACACTGAGGGTCCGCGCGGTCGATCAAATTGAAAAAGTATGGGGTGATCGCCAACGCGAGCTTCTGCCCGGCAAAGGCCACTCCCCGGCGCTCCTCCGGGGTCAGGACCATCAGCTTTTCCAGCTGGTCGAGGGTCGTGATCCGATTCTTCAACTGCCAGGTCCAATCCTGCCAGTCAGAGGCCGGGACGTGCTGCCACAGCCCCTGCCCTTCAAACCAACGTCCGCGATCGTCTTGGTACGCCATGCGTAAGACGTACAGTTAGGAACCTAACCACCCGTGTCAAACGGCGGCACCGACTTCCTTTCCGACCGGATCCGGCCGCCCGAGGGGAGCGATCTTGATTCCCCGCAATTAACTCCTTGGCAGCCGCCTCCGGTCCGCCTTTCGTTCGGCTTTAATGTCCTCGCCCAAGCCTGCAGTCCTCGCCCTGGAAGACGGGTCGGTATTCCGTGGTCGCGCCTTCGGCGCCGACGCCTCCGTCGCCGGTGAGTGCGTCTTTAACACGTCCATGACGGGCTATCAGGAGATCCTGACCGACCCTTCGTACTTCGGACAGATCGTCACGCTGACTGCCGTACAGATCGGCAATTACGGAATTGCGGCCGCCGACTCCGAGGCCTGCGCTCCGCGCGCCTCCGGTCTCGTGGTCCGCGAACTCTCCCCCGTTGTTTCCAACTGGCGTAGCCAGATTTCGCTCGGCGACTACCTAGCGCGGCACGGGATCCCGGGCATCAGCGAAGTCGACACGCGCGCACTCACCAAGAAGCTCCGCGTCGACGGGGCAATGAAGTGCTGCCTGAGCACTCTGCCGATTTCCGACGCCGAGGCCGTCAAGCGCGCCCGCGAGTGGCGCGACATGGCCGGCGCCGACTACGTCCGCGAGGTAACGACGCCCAAGCCCTACGTCTGGCGCCTCGACGAGTCGGGCAACTACAACACGCCTTACCTGCCAGTCGGCACGACGTTCAACGCTCCGCCGATCCCGACGCGCCGCTTCCGCGTCGCCGCCTTCGACTACGGGGCCAAGTTTTCGATCTTCCGCAAGCTGGTGAACCACGGTTTCGAGGTCCAGGTCTTCCCGGCCGGCGCCGACGCCGCCATGATCCGCGAGCACCAGCCTGATGCCTTGTTTCTTTCCAACGGCCCCGGCGATCCTTCCGCCCTGCCGTACATCCATAAGACGGTCACCGCATTGCTGCCCGACTACCCGACGTTCGGCATTTGCCTCGGACATCAGATGATCACCCACGCGCTCGGGGGGACGACATTCAAGCTCAAGTTCGGCCACCGCGGAGGCAACCAGCCGGTGAAGAATCTCGAGACGGGCCGCGTTTCCATCACCGCCCAAAACCACGGGTTTGCCACCGATCCCAAGAGCATCGAGGCCGGCGGCGCCAAAATCACCGAGGTCAACCTTAACGACGGCACCGTCGAGGGGCTCCGCCACCTCCGCCTGCCGGTCTTCTCCGTGCAGTACCATCCCGAGGCCGCCCCGGGACCGAACGACGCCGATCCGCTCTTCAGCGACTTCTACCGCATGGTGGCGGCGCGCAAGGACGGAAAGCTCTAGTTCCCCTCCGCCCCGAAGGCGAGGAAGGGGTTGTGCACACGCTCGTTGCCGAGGGTCGTAAGGGGCCCATGCCCCGGCGCCACAACCGTCTCCGGCGGCAGGGAACCGACGAGTCGGTCGAGGCTGGCTCGGAGGCGGTTCGGACAAAAAAAGCCGCCGCCGATCGAGCCGGCAAAGAGGAGGTCACCCGACAGGAGGAGCGCCGTGCCCGTGGGCGCATGGGTGGAGCGCACGAGGTAGCTGTGATGCGCCTCCGCATGGCCGGGCGTCGAGAGTACGGTCACCGTGAAGCCGGCGAACTCCAACCTCGCCCCGTCGCTCATCTGGGCCGCTCCCGCTACGCCGCTGCCGGATGGGGCGAAAACGGGGGGGTGAGACTGAGCCGACCGCACGTCCTCCAAGCCACCGACGTGCTCCGTCTCGGCGTGAGTGATGAACACCGCCTCAACGTGCCGGATGCGCGAGGGCCACACCCGCCGCAACGCGACCCCGCTGGGGCCGGTGTCGAAGAGCAGGCCGCGATCCGACGAGCAATCCGCCACGAGGTACGCGTTCGCCACCCCAATGCCATGCTGCAGGCGCAGCGGGAACAGGCAGAACGGCAATCCCAAGATCTCCGGGAGAGGATAACGCCCCAAGGCAAGCATCCTGAGGCCCGCCTTGCCGAGACCCAACACCGCCGCGAGGCGGTCGAGCTCCCCTTCCGCTAGGTCTGAGCGGTAATCAATCGCATCGCGCAACCGCGACTCGGAAACCCCCGCCCGCGCCGCCACCACCGCCTCCGAGAGGCCGGCATGGCGGATGGCCTTGTCGAGGACGTCACCCAGCTCGTCCTCCAGAGGTGTGCGTTCAATGACCACAGGGGCAAACGCTACGCCGCCACCCCAACCGGCGCAAGCCAGCCGGCACCGCAGAATTTGGCTTGGGCAGCCGCACCAAATCCGCACGCTTCCGCCCATGGACGCCCAACAGCAGGAAATCCTCGATATCTTCACCCGTACGAAGGCCCTCCTCCGCGGCCACTTCGTCCTGCGCTCCGGCCTGCACAGCGGGCACTACTTCCAGTGCGCCCAGGTCTGCCAGCACATGGATGCCGTGACGCGCCTCGCCGAGTTGCTCGTCGCCAAGGTCAAGGGCGTACCGGGTACTAGCTTCACCACCGTGCTGGCGCCCGCCATGGGCGGATTGGTCATCGGTCAGGAGGTCGCCCGTCAGGCCGGGGTCCGCTACCTCTTCGCCGAAAAGGAAAACAACGTCCTCGTCCTGCGCCGCGGCTTCCGCTTCGCGCCGGGCGAGCGGGTCTTGATCGTCGAGGATGTGGTCACCCGAGGGGGGCGCGTCGTCGAATGCATCAACATCATCCGCAGCCTCGGCGCCATCCCGGTCGCCGTCGCCATGCTCGTCGATCGCAGCGCGGGCACCTCCCGTTTCGACATCCCCGCCGTCTCGCTGCTGGAATTGTCGTTCCCTACCTACGCCGCCGATGCTCTCCCTCCAGAGCTCGCCGCTCTGCCCGTCGAGAAACCGGGGAGCTAACGCCAGCCGCCCAGCCACCGGCACTTGGCCCCGGTAAACCCCCAAGACGCGCGACGGTCATTGGCACCGCCGCGCGTTGCTTTTCTTCCCTCGGGACGGAAAGCCTCAGGGCGCGACGGTCACCGGGATGTACCGGTAGGCGCCACGGAAATAGATCAGGAGCAGGTTCGCCCGTCCCTTCACCAGCGCCGCCCGCGCCGCATTCACCGTCACCGCCGGGACACGGTTGACCTCGATGATCACCATGTTCGGGAACAGGCGCTCGGCATAGGGCGAGTCGGGATCGACTTCGGTGACGACGAGTCCGCTGACCCGCTCATCAAGATCCAAGCGGACCCGGGACTCTTCATCGAGGCGCTCTAGGGTCACGCCCTCAAACAGGCCATTGCCTTGGCCCGAATCTGGGAGGCTGCCCAGCTTCACCTTGACGGTGCGCTCCTTGCCGTCGCGAACCGACTTGACCTGCACCTCCGTGCCCGGGGCGAGCTGCGAAACAAAGAGGCGCAGATCCTGCAGCGACGAAATGGTCCGATCGTTGATCGAAAGAATCACATCCCCGCGGCGCAGGCCGGCTTTGTCCGCCGGGCTATCGGGAGTGACGGTATTGATCACGACACCGCGGGCGTCCTTCTTGAGACCGAGGGCTTCGGCAAGGTCGGCACTGAGGGTCTCCACACCCACGCCAAGGAAGCCACGCGCCACCGAACCGGTCTGAACGAGGCTATTCATCACGCTGGCCGCGAGGTTCACCGGGATCGCGAAGCCGATGCCGATATTGCCGCGCGTCGTCGATACGATCGCGGTGTTGATCCCCACCAGGCGTCCGCGGGCATCGACCAACGCCCCACCGGAGTTGCCCATGTTGATCGCCGCGTCCGTCTGAATGAAATTCTCGTAGCCCGCCTGATTCTCGCGATCGAGCAGGCCGAGGTTGTTGCGACCGAGCGCCGAGACGAGCCCCATCGTCACCGTCTGGCCAATGCCGAGCGGATTGCCGACCGCGAAGACGATGTCTCCGACGCGCAGCTTGTCGCTGTCCGCGAGTGTCACGACCGGCAGCCCCTCCGCCTCGATTTTGATCACGGCCACATCCGTGCTGGGGTCGGAACCAATCAGCTTGGCCTTGAACTCACGCTCATCGGGGAGCGAGACGTTAAGCTCGTCGGCTCCCTCGACGACGTGGTTGTTCGTGAGGATGTAGCCGTCCGCCGAAATGACCACCCCCGAGCCCAGGCCCTGCTCACGGGACTCGCGCGGCGGCGGGAGTTGGTCGCCGAAGAATTGTCGGAACAGCGGATTGATCTGCCGCCGCGAGGTCACCGTCTTGCTCGAATAGACCGAAACCACCGCCCGCTGCACGGGCTCCAGCACGTCGGCGTACGAGACCGGGGCACCGCGCGACGCTCCCGCAGTCACGGGAGACGCATCAATTTTCAGGGTTGGCGCCTTCGCCGGCGCCGTCTTCTCCGGTTGCTCCGCAGCTCCCACCACCCCGGCGGCCAGCAAGGCCGCACACGCACCGAGACGCAAAAGCGAAGAAGTCATAGGAAAATCCACGGACAATTCGGGAAAACGCAATCGGTCGAAGCACGGCCCCGCTAGGATCCGCCCTGCGGGACTAGAATCCCTTGACCTTGAAGAGGCCGGTGACGCTTTCGTTGTTGTTGATCCGAAGAATCGCCTCTCCGAGCAGTCCGGCGATGTTGATGATGGTGATCGGCAGACCCTTGGGGTCGTTCGGGATCGAGTTGGTGATGATGAGTTCGTCGATCAGTCCGCCCTTCAGACGCTCCCGCGCCATGTCGGACAGGATGCAGTGACTCACCGCCGCGCGCACACTGCGGGCGCCGTGTTGCCGCAAGATCTTCGCCGCCGCCGTCAGCGTACCCGCTGTCTCGGTGATATCGTCGACCAGCAGAACATCACAGCCATCCACGTCACCCACGACGTTGATCGCCTCGACGTTGGTCGCGCTGGTGCGCTTCTTCGCCACCAAGCCTAGCCCGGCGCCGAGGACGTCGGCGTAAGCCGCCGCCATCTTCATGCCGCCGACGTCCGGCGAGCATACCACGAGGTTCTTGGTGGGAATCTGCGTGAGGTACTTGAAGAGCGTGGGCGAAGCGTAAAGGTGGTCGACCGGGATGTCGAAAAAGCCCTGAATCTGCTGCGAATGCAGGTCCATGGTCAGCACGCGGTTCGCGCCGGCGGCGGTCAGGAGGTTTGCGACGAGCTTTGCGGTGATCGGTACGCGGGGCTGATCCTTGCGGTCCTGCCGTGCGTATCCATAAAAAGGCATCACCGCCGTGATCCGATTCGCCGACGCGCGCCGGCACGCGTCGATCATGATCAGCAGTTCCATCAGGTGATGGTTGGACGGCGGACACGTCGACTGGACGAGGTATACGTCGTGGCCACGGATATTCTCGTTGATCTTCACGAACGACTCCCCATCCGGGAAGCTCGTGACCGTGGCCTCGCCCAAGGGAATGCCAATGTGGCGGCAGATTTCCTCGGCAAGAGGACGATTCGAATTCCCGGCGAAAACCTTCAGGGCGGGTTTGCTGTTCATGTGGCGGCCCGCCGACCTTACCGAAGCGTCTAGGCCGAGGAAGACTTTTTTAGCTCCGCCACCGCGACTTCCAGCGCATCGAAGCGACGGAAGAGCTCCGGCAACCGCTTGCGGAGGATCGTGAGGCGCTGCTCAAGCATATGGGGGAGCGCCGGCATACCGCTCACGAACCCACCGGCCTCAAGGTCAGTGGTGAGTCCCGCGCGTGCCCCCGCCTTCACCCCACGGCCGATCGTCACGTGCCCGCTCACGCCCGCCTGGCCGCCAAGAATCACGTAATCACCGAGCGTACTGCTGCCCGCGACCCCGACCTGCGCGCAAAGGATGCAGTGCTTCCCGATGACCACATTGTGCGCCACCTGCACAAGGTTGTCGATCTTGGTCCCCTGCCCGATCACCGTTTGACTGAACCGAGCCCGGTCAATCGTCGAGTTGGCGCCAATCTCGACATCGGACTCGATGATCACCCCTCCGACCTGCGGAACTTTTTCGTGACGCCCCCGTACGAATTCGTAGCCGAACCCATCTGAGCCGACCACGACGCCCGGCTGAAGTCGCACCCGCGCCTGGAGCGTGCACTCCGCGCTCACGTGCACCCCCGGCTGGAGCCAGCACTCGTCACCGATCTGCACGCCACGGCCCACAAATACCTGCGCCTGGAGGTGCGCCCGCTCCCCAATCTGGGCACCTGACTCCACCACGCACAGGGGCCCGATGGTGGCCGACGCGGCGACGATCGCGTCGGGCGCGACAACCGCCGACGGGTGGATGCCTGGAGCCGGCCGGGGCCACAGCCGCTGCTCGATCCGCGCGCAGACGTTCGCTAGGGCAACCGAGGGGTTCGCCAGCAGGACAAAGACCTGCCCTTCCCGCGGCTCGCCGGCATAGTCGGTCGGCAATAGAATGACGGAGGCCTGCGACTCCGGAACCTGGGTCTTGTAACGCGGATTACCGAGGAACGAGAGATCTCCCGAGCGAGCAGTCTCGAGGGAGGCAAGGCCGGTCACGGTCGCAGCAGTGGTCCCGCGCACCTCGGCGGGACCGACAATGGCGAGGAGGTCAGAAAGGGAATAGGCGACGCGCATGCGGGTGCGGGCGTTAGACGTTCACCGACTGCACCAAAGAAGCCAGGCGGCGGCAAGGGTGGTCTTCCTCTCAATTTCAGCCATCGTCGGGCAGTGCCTAGGGCGAGCGTCGGTCGGCTGCCGATCAGCCGACTCATGGAAACAAAAAACCCGCCCCGGCGAAGGGGCGGGCTGAAAGTACGCTGACTGAGGCGCGCTCAGTTCTTCTTGGCGCCCGGGAACGTGACGGTCGGAGCCGGCTCGCTCGCCGTCGCCGCGGGGGCAGGAGCAGCCGGAGCCGCCGAAGCCGCGGGGGCGGCCGGACGACCCTTGTTCACCTCAGCGAGCACCTCGTCGGTGATGTCATACGACGGATCCAGATAAACGAAGCTCGAGATACCGATGCCCGTCGGACCGGCCTTGTCGACGAGGATCGTCGCGCCCTTGCGCTTGGCGATCTCCGTGGCGGTCTTGGAAATCTCATCGAGGATCTGCTCGCGGAATGCACCCATACGCTGCTGGAGCTGGCGCTCGACATTGGCGCGGAAGACTTGGATCTCCTGCTTCTTCTTCTCGATTTCCTCGAGCTTCGCCTGAGCATCCTGCTCGGCCTTGGCCTTCGCGTCAGCGGACGCCAGCGGGTTGTTGTTCGCCTTCTCGACGAGCTCCTTGTACTGCTCGACGAGGGCGTTGCCTTCCTTGTTCAGGCGCTCGAGCTCGACCTGAGCCTTCTGCTCATCCGCGCGCAGCTTGGTGATATGATCCTCGGTCTTGAAATGATTCTCGTAGAGCTTCGCCATGTCGATGACGAGGATCTTCGGGGCCGGCTGCGCCTGGACCGAGAGAGAGGCGACGCCCAGGAGAGCGACCGCAAGGAGGGAGCGAAGGAGTGTGTTCATGGCTTGGGATCAGGTCGAAAGAGAAATCCAATCAGAAACGCGTACCGAAGGAAAAGTTAAATTGATTACCCTCGTCGTTGAACTTGTCCTTGGTCAGCGGGATACCAAAATCGAGGCTCAACGGCGCTCCGGCAACGAACAGGCGCAGGCCGACGCCAAAGTTGTCGTTATAGGAGCCCGGATTGAAGTCGTAGGCATCCTGGTTGACGAAGCCGGCGTCGTAGAAGAGCGCGAAGCGGATCGGGCTCACAATGTCGGCCGAGTACTCGATCGACAGAAATCCATAGCTTTGGCCGCCGATCGGTTCACCCGAGAAGTTCTTCGGGCCCACATCGCGGTACTCGAAACCGCGCAGCGTATAGGGACCGCCCAGCGTGAAGTACTCAAACCGCGGCTCACCCTTCAGATTGTCGCCGAAGGTATCGAGCACGCCTAGGCGCCCGATCACCGAAATGACCTGCTCCTGCACGTCGAAGATTGGGAAGAACTGCGAACCGCGGAACTCGGCCTTGTAGTAGTTGAAGTCCGAACCGATCGCGTCTGACGACACGTCCAGGTTCAACTCCGCGCGATTACCCGCAGTCGTGTTGATGATCTTGTCGCGCGTATCGCGCAGCAACTGCAGGCCCACGGTGGAGAGGAAGCTCTTTCCGGCAGGATAGAAGAACGCAATGTTCTCGTCGACCTCGCTGATCTCAACCTGCTGCGCGCTGTAGGCGAGCTTGCCTTCGACCAGCTCGAAGAGGCGTTTGCGCATGTACACCTCACCGCCCGTGCGCACTTCCTTGTAGTACGCGCTCTCGTAATCCGAGCTCGTGCGGAAGAGCGTGAAGCCGAGCGCCAATTCGCGCTGGAAGAGCCATGGCTCCTCAAACGAGAGCACCACCTCGCTCGAGAGGGAACCAAGTTGCAGCCGCAGGCGGAACTTCTGGCCATCGCCTTGGAAGAAGCTGCGACGGTTAAAGAGATCGAAGTTGGACTGCGTGAGCTCGGCAAACACCACCGCACGCTCCAGCGAGCTGAAGCCGGCACCGAACGTCAGGTTACCCGTACGACCCTCGCGAACCGCGATCTTCAGGTTGCGGCGCGACGGGATGTTCGACGTCTCGGGGGTCACGTTCACGTCGTCGAAGAAACGCGTATTCTCGAGGCGCAGCTTCGAGATCTTCATCCGCACCATGTCGAAGACCTCTCCCGGTCCGAGCGCGAGCTCGCGCAGGATCACGATGCTCTTGGTCTTCGTGTTACCCTCGATTTTGACCGACTCGACGAAGAATTTCTCGCTCTCCTGGATATCGTACTCGATGTCGATGTTGCCGGTCGCGATGTTCGGCTTGCGCACGAGGCGCACGCGCGTGTCAAGGTAACCGTCGCGGCCATAGAAGTCCTCCAGGCCCTCGACATCCTTATCGAGCTTCGACGGCTGGAAAATCGTGCCACCGCGCTGCTTGACGACGAAGCCAAGGATGGCGGACGGATAAAGCTGGTTGCCCTTGAAGGTGATATCGCCGACGCGGTACTGCTTGCCCTCTTCCACGCCGACGACGATCTGCAGCTTATTCGGCGTGGGATACTCGTAGCGGATTTTGTCGGCATCGATCGCGACGTCGAGGAAACCTTCCTCGCGGTAGTAATCGCGAACCTTCTCAAGGTCGTCTTCGAACTCGTCGTCCTTCAGGCGACCCGATCCGGTCAGCCAGCTGAAGATCCACCAGCGCTTGGTTTCCATCTCCTTGCGCAGGCGGCGGGCCTTGATGCTGTTGTTGCCCTCGAAGTTGATCCCGCTGATCCGCACCTTCTCACCTTCCTTGATCTTGAACGTCACGGTGCCGAAGCCCGTGCTGCGATCGCGCTCAATGCTGTAGGTGATCGAGGCCTGGTTATAGCCGGTTTTCTGGTAGTACTCCCGGAGCTTCTCGCCGTCCTCTTTCACCTGGCGCTCGTCGAGGGCCAAGTTGTCCTTGGTCTTGACCTCCTTCTCGAGGCGGCGGCTCTTGACCCTTTTGTTGCCCTCGAAGCGGACCGCGAGGACGCGAAACTTGGGGGTGACCTCGATGAGGAGGTTCACGGTGCGGTCGGGCCGCGCGTCGCGCTTGACCTCGATGAACTCGAACAAGCCCGTGCGGTAAAGCGAACGAATGTCCTGATCGATCATGGCGTCGTCGATCGGGCTGCCTTCGCGGGCCTGCATATTCGCCCGGACCACTTGTTCGCTCACGTTGGCGGCACCAACGAACTTCACCGTGACCGAGCCAACCGAATAGGTCGCCGCCGCGGCCGCGCCGGGAGCGGCCGCTTGGGCCGCGAGCCGGGAAGGACTGGCGAGGAAACAGGCCAAGACGGCGAAACAAGCCACCCGAAAGAGCGGATTACGGTGTGTAGTTTTCAAAGCGGGTGATGTCTCGCAGGAACGTAAGCTTCAACTCTCCTACTGGTCCGTTTCGTTGCTTGGCAACGATTAACTCGGCCGAGTCGGCCGCCACCTGGAACTTCTCGTCGGCATCCTTGGGTCGCGCGAGCATGAGCACGACGTCGGCGTCCTGCTCGATCGATCCAGACTCGCGGAGGTCGGAAAGTTTCGGGGTGCGGTTCTCCTTTTCGGCAGAGCGGTTGAGCTGAGAAAGGACAAGCACCGGGACGTCGAGTTCCTTCGCCAGCCCCTTCAATCCACGCGAAATCTCCGCCACCTGCTGCTCGCGGGGGGTCTGCGGGTCGGTCGGGGCAATCAGCTGCAGGTAATCGACAATAATCATCCCGAGAGGATGGCGGGCCGACAAACGCCGCGCCTTGGCGCGGAGCTCCATGATCGTGAGGTGCGAAGAATCGTCGATGAAGATGGGGGCCTTGCTAAACTCGTCGGCTGCCTGCACGAGGTTCTGCTGCTCCGCACCATTCTTCGACAGCAGGCCATCGCGCAGGAGCTTCATGTTCACCCGCGCGCGGGCGCAGAGCATACGCAGCGCGAGCTGCGCCGCACCCATTTCCAGGGAAAACACCAGCACCGGCACGCCAGTCCCGCGTCGCGGGAGGGCCGCGGACTCGGCGAAGTTCAGCGCCAGCGAGGTCTTTCCCATGGAGGGGCGCGCCGCGAGTACGACCATCTCCTGCCGCTGAAAGCCGAACGTAAACTGGTCGAGGTCCTTGAACCCAGAAGAGACCCCCGTGAGCTCCCCCTTCTTCATCATCATCTTTGTGATGACGTTCATCGCCTCGCGGGTCGGGTCCTTCATCGGACGCGCACTCTCCGACGCCCGACTCTGCGTCACCGCGAACATCTGCTGCTCAAGCGTGTCGACAAACTGCTCGATCCCACCGGTGAACTCGTAGCACTGCTCCACGGTGCTAGTGGCCGTGCGGATGAGCTCTCGCAGCAGCGCGAGCTCCCGCACCTTGCCGATGAAATAATTCGCCTGCGCCGTCGTCGGGATGCGACTGGCGATCTGGGTAAGGAAGGCGTAGCCGCCGATCTCATCCAGCGTCCGCGCGGTCTTCAGCTCCTCGGCGATGACCGCCAGATCGATCGGGGTCTGCCGGTTGTAGAGGTCGACCAGCTTCTCGAAGACGGTCCGATGCGCCGGGACGTGGAACGAATTCGCGGAAATGCGCGCCTCTAGACAGCGCGAAACCACGTCCAGCCCGTCGAGGAAGCAGCAGGACAGCAAGTACTCCTCGGCCTCAACGGAGTGAGGCAGCGTCCGGCCGACTGGAGGCGCTCCTGCGCCATCAGCTCGGGGCCGTCGGGGCGGCCGGGGTGCCAGCGAGTCGTCGGACATCGGCGGGACGGAGCGAAAAAAACTTCGGGGGTGAGAACACGGGAAGCCGCGACCTGCGTCGCGGCTTCCTCATTCCAACCGGGGAGTTGTGGCCGCCTCCGGCTTACTCCTTGGCTTCCTTGCGGGAGACCTTGCGGGGCTCCTTCTTGTCAGCCGCGGGCGCCTCGGTGGCGACCGGCTCGATCGGATTCTCGGAGACGACGTCGAAGGACAGATCGACGCTGACGTCGGCGTGCAGCTTGATCTTCACATCGTGCTTGCCGAGCGTCTTCACCGGCGTGTGCAGGTGGATGCGCTTACGATCGAGCTCGATGCCGGCCTCAACCAGCTTGGCGTGGATGTCGGCGGAGGTGATCGCGCCGAAGAGCTTGCCGCCCTCGCCCGTCTTGACGGCGAACGCCAGCGACGTCTTCTCGAGCTTCTTGGCGAGCTCCTGGGCCGCGGACAGCTCGGAGAGCTCGCGCTCGGCGCGGCGCTTCTTCAGCGCGTCGACGTGTTTCTTGTTCGCGCGGGTGACCGGCACCGCGATCTTGCGCGGGAGCAGGAAGTTGCGGGCGAAGCCGGCGCGGACGCGGACCTGATCGCCCTCGCCGCCGAGACCTTCGACGGGCTTGAGGAGGAGAATTTCGTTGTGAGCCATGATGGGTGCGTTGTTGAAAAGTTGAAGTTTCGGGTGGGGAAACGGCACTGCCGTGGGGCGGCGCCGCGCGGGTTAGAACGGAACATCCTCGTCGAGGCTTTCCGGCGCGGGTGCAGCCGCTTGGCGGCGCGCCGGCGGTGCCGAACGCTCGGAGGGCGCGGTCTGGTCGACATCGTCGCCGCCACCGGGAGCGGCGCCTCCGCCACCGGCGCCACGGGGGGCGCCGAGGAACTGGACATTGTCGAGAACCACCTTCAGACGGCTGCGCTTCTGGCCGCTCGTCTTGTCCTCCCACTGGTCAAGCTTGAGGCGACCCTCGACCATGCACTGGGAACCCTTGCCCAGGTACTTGGAAACGAGTTCGCCCTGCTTTCCCCAAGCCTCAATGTCGACGAAGGTCGTCTCATCGCGCGTCGCGCCCGAGTCGTCCTTGTACTGGCGGTTGACCGCGAGGCCGAACTGGCAGATCGAGGTTCCTTTGGGCGTGACCCGGAGTTCCGGATCGCGCGTGAGGTTCCCGATGAGGAAGACCTTGTTGAGCGAGGCCATGGTGTGAAGGGGGACGGTGGCGACCTGACTTTAGGCCGACTGCACGAAGGTGCGGTACACGCTGCCGTTAAGACGGAGGCGCTCGCGCAGGGCGGACGGGCCGGAGGCGGGAGCGGAGAACGCCACCTGCACAAACGTGCCGGCGGTGAGCTTGCGATCGGTGACGCGCACGAAGTCGCGACGGCCGAGGTTTTCGACCCCGGTGACTTCGCCGTGAACGGCGGTGATTTCCTGCTTCACGCCATCGATGATCTGATCGATGGAGTCTTCCTTGCCGCGGTTATCGAGGATGAAGGTCGCGCGGTAGCTGCGTTTGGTCGGGTTCATGGTGGGCTCTGCGATTGAGTTGGTTCATCGCACGGTCAGGGCCCTCACGGATGAGGAGGGCCAGGCCGGCGACGAGGGAGGCGAGGTTATGTTCGAGAAGGGAAACTTGTTCAGGTGTAAAAAGGCCGAGGACGTAGTCCTTGAGATCCATTTCGGGAGGTTGCTTGGGCCCGATGCCGAGACGGTAGCGCGAGAACGCATCGTCAAGATGAGCCAGCACGCTGGCGACACCATTGTGGCCGCCGGCGCTGCCGCGGACGGACACCTTGCAGCGCCCCACCGGCAGCGTCAGATCGTCGTACACGACGGCGATGGCCGACGCCGGGATCTTGAAGAACCCAGCGAGGTGCTGCAGCGGACGCCCGCTGTCGTTCATGAAGCCTTGCGGCTTCACCAGCAGGACCACCCGGCCCTCAAACTCCCAGCGGGCCAGCTCAACGTCGAAGCGCGCTTCGCGCTTCCACGCCAGCCCGTGTTGGCGGGCCAGCGCGTCGAGGATGATCCACCCGAGATTGTGACGGGTGCGCTCGTAGTCCCGCCCCGGATTTCCGAGGCCGGCAACCAGCGAAATGGACATGACTCAAAGAACAAACGAGTCCGGGCACCCGCCACTGCGGGTGTCTGGCTCGGCGATAGCTTACTTCTTGGCCGGAGCGGCCGGCTTGGCGCCAGCAGCCGGAGCCTTGGCACCGGCGGCACCCGCGGCGGGAGCCTTGGCACCAGCGGCGGCACCGGCAGCCGGGGTGGCAGCCGCGCCCGCAGCAGGCGTAGCGGCAGCGCCAGCCGCAGGAGCGGCGGCAGCCGCACCCGCCGCCGGAGTGGCGACTTCGGCAGCGGCGATTTCCGCCACCGGCTCGACGCACGAGACGATCGGCTGGCCCTTGGAATCGAGGAACTCGACGCCAGGAACGGCCTTCAGCTCGCCGACCTTGATGGTCTCACCGACCTTGAGCTCGGTGACGTCGACGAGGATGGCCTCCGGAAGATCCTTGGGCAGGCAGCGGATACGCACCTGCGGGGTCACAACTTCAAGAACGCCGCTCTGATTCTTGACGCCAAACGCTTCACCTTGGGGCTGAACCGCGACGCGGATCTCAAAGGTCTCGTTCGCCTTCACCTCCTGGAGGTCGACGTGGAGATACTTGTCCGTAATCGGGTCGCGCTGGACTTCCTGGAGGAAGGAAAGGGCCTTCTCGCCCTTGTCGGAGCGCGCGAGCTCGATGATGAGGGCGCGGCCAGCGACGGACTTGAGCAACCGGGTAAACTCCGGACCGTCAACGGCGAGCTTCTCAGGGCTGGTGTGCTTCCCATAGAGAATCGCCGGAATGCGATTGACCTTACGGAGGCGGCGGGACGCGCTGCGGCCCGTCTGGGCTCGCGGCGCAACATTGAGTACGAGGGCTTGTTTCATGGTTTTCGTTCCCCCTGTCACCCCGACAATCGGAGGCAGGCGTAGTGGAAAAGAGAGAAAACCAAGCGGTTGGACGGGGGGAAATCAACCAAAACTTTACCTGCCCCAAAGAAACCTAAAATGGAGCGTTGACACCGCCTTTCCCGCCGCCTGTCTTCCCGACTCTTCCGCACTCGTTGCCCGGTAGCTCAGTGGCAGAGCAGGTGACTGTTAATCACTTGGTCGTAGGTTCGATCCCTACCCGGGCAGCCATTCACAGTGAATGGATTGCGTAACGAGGCGCGTGGGAATGAAAAGTGATTGTCCGGTAATTGTCCGGTATTTTCACCCCGCTGCCGCTCGGCTTTTGCCCGCCATCCTCAATCCACCGGTCGCGACGAGACTGCTCTCATTGCACGGTGCCTTCCTCGCCAGCGGTCTACCCCTCGCCCATCGACGCTTAGCAAAGCACAAGAACCGCGGTTGCATCGTGTCTCTCGGCGCCGACTGGCCACGGGAGTCCGCGCTTGCGAAGATCGCTCTAGGACGCGCCTTAGCGAGACGAATCAGCGATCCCGGGTCTTTCAGAAACCCGCCCTACACAGTCCCGCAGAAACCTACGGCACCTCGTGAGATGGTGGCGCACGCCACGGGGTCGAGACCAGGCGGTCCATGCACCGCACCGTTCACACAAGAGCGTTTCGTGTTAACGGCCAGTTGATTTCGGCAGAGAAGCGGAACTCGGACCTTTGGTTTGTGGATTGGAGATTTGAATACATTGTCTTGTAGTTTCGCCGGTAACCCCTTCGCTTCATCTCGCGCCTAAAAGGGTTTAGCCGCCCCCTCGCTTCAAAATGATAATTCCGGTGCCGCTTCAAATCAGACCGCGCTTGGTTTTTGCGGTCTTCAGATCCTCGGTCTTCGCCGCCACACTCTTAGTCGCAGCCGGAAACTTAGCTGCGGCCCCTTTTATAAACGGAGGTTTTGAGAGTCCGGTGCTTCCGAACGGCTCGGACATAGGAGTAGGCCCGGGCAACGACGCGCTTCTGGGTTGGGTCGTCGGAGGCAGCGGTCGCGGGATCAACGTAATCCGAGGGCATACCGCCGCACCGAAGGAAGGTAGCCAGTTCGTGGTCTTCAACGCCGGCGACTCACTCCCGGGAAACTGGATTGCCCAAACGTTCGACACCATTGTCGGTCGGCGCTATAGAGTCAGCTTTACCGCTGGTAAAGCCGGGCCCGGGACGGGCTCCGGAAATGTCAGCGTTGTGGCTTCGGTAAAGTCGCAAGGCGGCATAACTTTGGAGCAATCCGTTTCGATTCCCGCCAGTAACGGCTTCGGCGTTTCCCAGGAGTTCATCTTCACAGCGGTTTCGAGTGTCAGCACGATTCAGTTTTCCGACACATCTTCCGCCACGGTCTCGGTCGATCTACTCTTGGATGCTGTGGCCGTCGTTCAGTTCCCTGTGATGATTACTCAGCCGCTGGCGACCGATGTGTATATAGGAGGCACAGCTACCTTTACGGCAACCGCAGATGGACCAGGCCCCCTTAGCTATCAGTGGCGAAGAGACGGCGTTCCAATCAGCGGCGCTACCACTTCAACCCTGACCATTCTCAGCGTCCAGACCGCTAGCGCTGGGGCATATAGCGTCGTCATTGGGAACAGTGCCGGAACGGTCACAAGCAGCGATGCGCGGCTTAACGTACTGGTTCCGACAACTCCGCCGAGTATCCTTTCTCAACCCGTCAGCCAGACGGTCAACGCAGGACAGGCAGTGACATTCACGGCATCGGTCGATAGGGCCACCGCCCTCCAATGGTTCCGGAACGGTGCCGCAATCGCGGGGGCGACGGGTTCGAGTTTCTCGTTGCCTCGGGTGCGGGAAAGCGATGCCGGCAGCTACACGTTGGTCGCATCAAATGGATTCGGCTCCGTTTCCAGCAACCCGGCTGTGCTGACAGTGAGACCCTCTTCAATTTCAAACCTATCTGTAAGAAGTACGGCCGGTGATGGAGACAGAACGCTCATCGTAGGATTGGTCATAGCAGGCCAGGGAACGAAACAAACGCTGCTCCGGGGAGTTGGCCCCAGCTTAGGACAGTTTGGCGTCAACGGCGCACTACTGAACCCACATTTAAGGCTCTTCAGAGAAGGAAACCTCACCATTCAGAACGACGACTGGGGCGGCGACAGTGGGCTGGTCACCGCTTTCTCTAGGGTTGGAGCTTTTCCGCTCTCGGCGACGTCGCGTGACTCGGCGCTGTTGGTTGAGTTGGCTTCGGGAGCCTACACCGCGCAGATTGCATCTGACGGTAGCCCTGGCGTCGTTCTCTTGGAGGCTTACGACGCTGACTTGGGCGGAGCAGGAACTCGCTTCCTGAATTTGTCCGCCCGCAACTTTGTTGGTGTTGGCGACAACATTCTCATCGTCGGATTCGTGATCTCGGGAAATTCTCCCAAGACCGTGCTGATCCGGGCGGCTGGCCCAAGTTTGGCGCAGTTCGGTGTTGGGAACGTAATCGCTAACCCCCGTCTGCAGGTTTTTCGCGATTCCGCAGTGCTGGCGGAGAACGACGACTGGGGCGGTGGCTCGGGCCTCAGCGCAGCCTTCCTACAGGCGGGCGCTTTCTCATTCCCGGTGGGCTCGCGTGACGCTGCTCTTCTGCTGCAACTCCAGCCAGGATCTTATACCGCTCAAGTCAGCGGCGTGAACAACTCAACCGGAGTCGGACTCGTCGAGTTGTACGAGATCCAATAAGACACGCTCAGAGCCCTACAGCCGGCCCACCGCAGAGGAGGCGCGTCACGATCAGGAGGACCAGTCGCTGTATTGGTTGCCCACCAAGCATAGACCGACATCCAAGTGCGTCCGCTGTTTCGGGGCTAGGGTCGCGCCCTACGTCGCGTCTGGCGCGCCTGGTCCGTTCTGCGGGTCAGGCTGCAGCAAGTCCGTTTCAAACTTCGACAAACCAGCGTTCACCACCTCGCGGATCTCGTCGAGGATGCGGCTACCTTCAACGTTAGCCTCGGCTGCGCTCTTCCCGGCCACGCGCGGGCCTAGCTCCACCTCCAACTTGAGCCGCAAGAGCAAGTCCCACTTCTGACCGATCAGCGCAATGCCGTCCTCGAAGGTCTTGCGGTGGATGAATTGTCGGCGCAATTGGGCGTTCTTCGTCCGCGCAGAAGCGATCTGCTCCCGAAGAAGCTCGGCCTTGAGGTCGGCTAGCCGGCCACCTTCGCCCTTCGTATACGAGCGGTGGAGCCCGTGCTTATCCGCCCATGCCTTGACCGTGCCGGCATCGGCGCCGTGGGGAAAGTCGTCACGCTGGCGCCACCGGCGGAGGGTGCGCGGGTCGATGTCGAGTTGGGCGGCGAGGGCGACGTGTTTCTGCTGGTTTTGTTTAGTCATGGTTGCTGGTTGAAAATGCGGACCTTTTGTTAGTTGAACCCAAACTGAGAACGGTTAGCAGGTGCTTCTAACCCACGGCTTCCTAGTTGCTAGGAGTCTTCTTGGCCCCCCCTACCGGACGGCTTCCGGTGGTTGGCAGCATTGCCCCAGTTCTTCACCCCAATGCCCCACCCCTATATATAGGGGGTTGGGGTGATGGGGTAACTATGCCCCACGTGGGGTACGAATTGGGGTTGGTTGGGGTGATGGGGTGAACGTATCATAAAGCATTCATCCACTGCGCCCTTCCGGCATGACGAATAACCCCAAGTACCTTCATCCGCTTGATGCGTTTGTCGGCCGTATTCTTCGATATGCCGCGGGCCTTCATGATGGCCTCCTGAAGCTCGGTCCACCCCTTTACCTGTCCTTGGTCGAAGACCTCGGCGGCGAGTTCGCGCAAGTCTGCAACCTCGGCCTCAAGACGTGCGCTCCCGATCGGCTTGGTCGAGACGTGCATCCCGCGCTCCACATCCCAGGTGAACGTCGGTCCCTCCGCCTGCGGAATCGGGGCGCGGCGCTGTCCGGTGTCGGAGAAAAGGGTAATGACCTCACCGTCCTTCCGGAGTTGGAGGTTGCTCTCCGCCTTCCGCCGCAACTGCTTCCCAAGCCATCCGCGGGCGATGTCATCGGCGGCGCCTTCGTTGGAGTGAATGACGGTGAGCAGGTGGAAGGCGTGCTTGATTGCCAGGGCGTGCCATCCGGCGATGAGGGCGCCCGCCTCCTCCGGGTCGTTGACGTTGACGGCGAAATCCGCGCCTCCGTCGATAAGGACCGAGTGAATCCCGCTGTGCTCGGCAGCAAGTCGGTCGAGTAGCTGCGGCAGGGCTTGGGACAGATCCCGTGCTCCAAAGCCGGCGAGGGAGAATCCGCGGAGCCAAGGCGGTCGGGCCTTGGGTCCGAGTCCAAGCCTGCGGAGGGATCGCGTTATCAGGGCGCAGGCGTCCTCCGGGGCCTGCTCGGTGTCGATGACGACGACGGCGCGGCCTTTGGGCGGTGCGGCGGTTATGCCGAGGGTGTCGGCCTCCTGGTCGCCTAGTCCCTCGGCCTTCACGGTGGCGGCGATGTGGGCTCCGATGACGGCGGTTTTCCCGGTCTTCGCCTTGGAGGAAATCTGTCCGAGGTTGCCAGCGGTGCCGGTGATGCGTCCGGCGACGTAGTAACGGGGCTCGGACGGGGCAGGCGGGTTTGCCGGGTCGATCTCCCTCGCGAGGACACGCTCAATGAGCGGGACCGGGACGGGCTCCGGGGCGAGTGTTTCAACGGGGGTGCTGAGGTAGTGCGCGGGAAGGGTCATCAGGAGAGCCAGGCGGCGAGGTCGGCTGGGGTGATGGGTTGGGCGCGGTGGGCGTCGTTGAGGTCGGGGAACGGCAGACGCACGACCTTGACCGGGTGGTGCAGGGCGCGGAGGGCGTCGGCAAAGCCGTTGGGCTTCGTCCATGCCTGTCCGGCCTCGTCTGCCTGTGGGAACAAGACGACGATGGCACCTTTGGTGAAATGCGGGTGCCAGTGGTCGAGCAGTGGGCGCCAGTTGCCGGCTCCACGTAGTCCAAAGAGGGATACGTTATCCGGCCATGAGGCGTCATTCGCCAGCCATCCGCCGGCCGCGGCTAGGGTGATGGCATCCCACTGCCCCTCCGCAACGATCACGTGCCGGGCGAAGGCAACGAAGCTGCAACCGATGACGAATGGCAGCGCAGGGATTCCGGTGCAGTCCTCACGGGCGTTTGGGTGGAAAGTCCACTGCGCACGCTCTCCAGCCGCGGGGCGGTGTCGGCAGTGGAAGCCGATCTCCCGGACTCCCGGGAAGCCGAGGTCATCGACCACCGGGGCGTGGACAGCGAAGGCGAGTCCGCGGGCGGTGCTGCCGTTCGTGATCGGGGAGGAAAGGATCGAGTCCTCCGCCAACGTTGCAGCGGTGCCCGCCGGCCAGCCTCGCCAAGCGTCGATCTTCTCGAGGGTGGCAGGGCTGGCCATGAGGTAGTCGCGTCCTTCCCGGTAGCGTTCGGAGACGGCCTCGGGCCAGGATTGCAGGGTGACGGCAGGCCTCCGGGGCGAGGGCGTCGCAATGGGTCGCGGGGCGGGCCGGGAGGCAGGTGTATAGCCGTTCGCTTTCGCCAGATGAACCAGCGTCCCGAAGTTCACGCTCGCCAGCCGGGCGCGGAGCTTGGCGCGGTATTCTCCCGGACGGTCTTCGGGACTCCAGGCGGCCAGGACGACAGCGGCCTCGGTTTCGTCTAGCACACTGCCAACGGCGGCAATGATGCGGACCCATTCTTCGTAGGCAGGCCGGGGTGGAATCCAGCGGAGCAGTTCGGCAACCTCGGCGGCAGTCGGCGCGGTCCAGCGAACCCGTTTGCGAACGAAGGTCATCGGGTGGTTTCTCCGCGGGCGAGCTTGAGCACGCTGGTCTGGGTGTACCTTACGACCCTCTGGTTGAGGTACACCGCGACGATTTGCCCCCGGCGCGCAAGATTGCGGGCGGCGTGACTGGTCTTGCAGCGGCTTCCGATGAGCGTATTGACGTCCCGGAAGTGAAGGAGCCGGTCTTCGATGGACGCGGTGTGGGCGGCAGGGGGAGTCGGGCGCATCTCAACGGCCCCCCTGATTCGTGGTTCGACTGGCGATCCAGCGCCGGAACCCGTCGACTGGGAACCTGATCTTGCGCGCCGAAAGGCGCACAAACGGCACGGCCTCGCGGTGGACAAAACTCCAGAAAGCCGCCCGGCTTCTGTACCCTAGCGAACGGGCAACTTCACGCGGTGAGAGCGTGGAGTCCCCGGAAGTATTCGATTCATTTTGTTTTGAAGTGGTCACGTATAGGGTCGAAGTGTTAAATAGGTGTCACAGGTGCAGAGGAAAAAACCTGAGTCTAATGGGTTGCCCCTGCCGAGGGGTAGACGACCGGCGTTCGTGATCGGCTCCAAGAGCCGTGCGGGGTTGGATACTGCCGTCTCGTGGGAGTGGGATCCGGTCGGGCCAAACCCTGAGAAGATTCCGCGGGTAACCAAATCAGAGGCGGCGCGGCTCCTGAAGATCTCCCGCCGGACGGTGATTCGTTACGCGCAGGCGCGCCTGATCTCGGAGGACCGGCGGGGGCGGGTACGTCTACACGAGATTGCGGACGTCCTGCTTTTTGTTCCGCCCAATCCACGCCACTATCGCAGCGGGAAGGTACACAGGCTTTTCTTGGATACGACCTACACCCGCCGCGTATTCTACAGCAATCTGTGTTCGCGCACCCGTCACCTTGAGTTGCTGAAGAAGTACACGCTGGTGCGTCCGCAAGTCTGGCAAAAGGCGTTTGGCCTCGGCGGCATTGAGTTGCTGAAGAAGCGCATGCGGCTGCGCTTCTGACCAGCCTGACGCTACTTACCTGCCTGCGGCGCGGCGGGTCATATTCGCCGCGCAGTCCACGCTAGTAAAGACGCTCATCGGGAAGCCTCCATCCGATCCGCCTGAGCTTTGGAGACTTCATCGGCGAGCAGCGGAATCGAAACCATCACCTTCGGCGTTTGGGAAAGGTAGCTGGCGCTCGTTGTGAGCACGCTCTGGTGCCCAAGGAAATCCCGGGCCTGCTCGATACCGTATGCGAGGTGAACCATCGACCCCGCCAGCTTGCGCAGGTCGTGAATCGGCTTCGGTCCATCAATTCCCTTGGTCGCCAGCCACGCGATCAGTCGCTCCCAAGTGCGGAACGGCGCAGCGTCAGCACGATAAACTGGTGTGGCGGAGGTCCGAGGTTTGAAGGGAGCCCCCTTGAGCACGAAGACCGGATCGGGGGCGTCCGACTTTGCCTCGCGCAGAATTGCGACGGCAGTTGTATCCAGATTAATGACACGGCAAGCCTCCCTGCTCTTCGGCTCCATGTACGGCGTGCGGCGGACTGTGATTGTGCCAGCGGCAAGATCAACCTGATCCCACGTTAGGAGGTCCGCCTCCACGCGACGCAGACCAGCCAAGAGGCAAAGGGCAAGAGCCCGGAAGGATTGCGGATGTTCGCTCTCAAGATCGCGGCGGGCGTTCACGAACAGAAGCGCGGGATTCACCCGACATTCAAAACGTTTGGTCGTCTCGCCCCACCTGAGCCCCGCGAAAGGCAGCGGGTCGGGCAGGCGAACGGCTTTCGCCAGTCCCAAGGTGAGCAAGTCAGGCGAGAACAGGGAGCGCGCCATGCGGATGGCGCTGTCGGCGGACACCTCGGCGGACTTGCGGGCGATGGGATCAGCACCGGCGGCCGCAATGCGTTTAGCCCTCCACTCTGCGACGGCGCTGGCGGTGAGTATGTCCAGCGGGAGCGCATCAACCCTCCTCCTCCACTCCATCGTCGCGGGATCGGTGCGCGAAGTGATCTTCTCGGGGCGGCGGATCTCGCCGACATCTGCGGCGACCTGACGCAGGCGCTTGCCATAATCCAGCAGCGTTGCCGGGCGGACCTGGGCGACCTTGCTGGCGGCCTCGATCAACTCGCCTACCGTGCCACACCGTTCCGGCAAAGGATCGGGTGAAAGCTCGGCTAGTAAGGCGGGCAATCCAATCGCCTTCATTCGCAGCCAACGGTCGCGGGCGGTGACAGCGGCCTGCGCTCGGTTTGAAGAGTCGCAGCACACCCAGGCCTCCCTCCCCCCTTCAAAGAGGCGGACATACAGCAGCCCATTGCGCAGACCGGGGCGGGCCTTGACCTTCTTTTTCCAGAAGTCCGCCGAGGTCTTCGGACTGTTTTGTCCGGTTTTTGTCCGGTTTTTCCGATTCTCAATGCCGTTTTCCGCTTCGCTTGTCTTCGTGATCATCTCTCGTATTTCTATCGTAACCAGTCGTTTTTATCGCTCGTTACGGAATAATTGAGAAATCATGCGAAATGGCAACAGAGAAACTGTTAATCACTTGGTCGTAGGTTCGATCCCTACCCGGGCAGCCAGCGAGATGCGGTACCCACAATCAAAGGGCGGCCTGCAGTGGCTCAGGCACCCTATTTAGGTCGGCAGCGTAGGCCGGCGCCCCCAGAAGGGTGGAGCCGGTTATTGCAGCAAAGAAGCAATTGCAAATCGAATCCTAAAGGGGTCAAGTCAGCGGAAGAACCGACTGAGCCGCCGGAAACGCGCATCGGGGTGCGCGGTGTCACCCGTCCTCGGGAATCTGGGAAGCCGCCTTCCCACACTCTCCCCGATCTAGCTCGGGCGATCAGGGTGGTCGCCCAAGACTGTGGACCGGCCTGCTGCGACGAAAGCCCTGACCCACCGCAGGCGGCGCAACTACGGACTTTCCTCACACTCCTTCTGACCGTAAGCGTCCTGAGGGTTTCGCGATCGAATACGCCGAGATCCGCCCCACCCTCGAAACTGCCGACACCCCTCCCGGCCCAATCTCTGAGCGTCCGTCCGCTGCCTCGAACCCCCTCTGCCCCCGTGAGCCCCTTGCCCCGCCTTCTCTTTCTCGTCTCGTTGGCCACCGCGGCGTCAGCGGAAGAGGCGATCACGTTCAACGAACATGTCCGCCCGATCTTGGCGGAGAACTGCTTCGCTTGCCACGGCTCCGACGCCGCACACCGCAAGGGCAATCTCCGGCTCGACCAAGGAGTCGACGCCACCGCCCTCCGCGACGGTATCCGCGCTTTCGCGCCCGGCGATCTCGCTGACTCCGAAGCCTGGCAACGCATTCTCAGCACCGACCCCGACGAGGTCATGCCGCCGCCGGAGTCTCATAAATCGCCCCTCAAGCCGGAACAACGCGTGCTCCTCCAGCGCTGGATCGAGCAAGGCGCCGTCTACCAAAACCACTGGGCCTACGAACCCGTCGCTCGTCCGCCGTTGCCCGCGGCCAAGGGAGGCGTCACGGCGGAGGACAGCCCGATCGACCGCTTCATCGGCGCGAAGCTTGCGAGCAAGGGACTCGCGCTCGCACCCGAAGCCTCGCGCGAGGCACTGCTCCGTCGGGTCACACTAGATCTCACCGGGCTTCCGCCGACGACCGCGGAGCTGGATGCCTTTCTCGCCGACCGCGCGCCCGAGGCCTACGAACGCGCGGTCACGAGGCTGCTCAGTTCGCCACGCTACGGCGAACACTTCGCCCGCTACTGGCTCGACGCGGTGCGCTATGCCGACACCCACGGGCTGCACCTCGACAACATTCGGAATCTTTGGCCCTACCGCGACTGGGTCGTGCGCGCGTTCAATGCGAATCTGCCGTTCGACCAATTCACCATCGAGCAACTCGCCGGTGATCAGCTGCCTTCGCCGACCCTCGATCAACTCATCGCCACGGGCTACAATCGTTCGCACCTCACGACCGCCGAGTCCGGCGCGATCGAAGCCGAAATGGAAGCACGCAGCACCGCCGATCGCATCGATACCACCGCGACGGTGTGGCTCGGACTCACGGCCAACTGTGCCGCGTGCCACGATCACAAGTTTGACCCCATCACCCAGCGGGAATACTACGCGCTTGGCGCGTTTTTCAAGGGCCTCGCCGACCGCGTGTGGGACGGAAATGTTCCCAAGCCGGGACCGATCGTGTTGCTCGCAAATGCCGCGCAGCAAGAGCGGATCGACGCGATCGCACGCGAGCTGCCCCCGCTGCGGGCGGCGCTTTCGGCAAAGGCGAGCCAGCTGCCTCGGACCGCGGCAATTCCACCTCCGGAGCCCGCAAAACCCGCCGCCAGCGCCGACGCACTCGCCCATCAGCCCGAAAAGAAGACCGAGCCTCCACCGGTCGTCTATGAAGTGGTGTGGGCCGAAGACGGGGACCTGCCCCTTCCCGGCAACTTTGGAGCGCCGCCCCCGGCGGGCGAATGGCGCGTGGGTCCCGACGTACCCGTGGTCGGAGGGGTGCGCGCACTGCGATTGGTCGGCCCGGTGACGAACCGCGTGGTGTCCTTTGCGGTGGGAGAAACGCCGCTGCAGGTGGCGACGGAGGCAGTGGCGTTTGTGCACTTTCAGGCAGACCCGGCGAACGCGCCGCGCGCCGTCAGCGTCGAATTCGTCAGCGACACAAAGACCAAGCGCTACGTGTGGGGTGACCCCACCGCACTCGGCGCGCCCCCCGCCGCCGGCGACGTGGTCGTCGGCCCGCTGCCGAACGCCGGAACTTACGCGCGGCTGGAGATTCCGGCAACGGCCGCCGGGCTCGCCACGAAGCAGGCCTACGCTGGACTGCGCCTCGCTCAGAGCGACGGAGCCGCGTGGTGGGATCGCATCGGAGTCGTGGCAACGGTGCCGAAAGCCACCGACGATCCGCTGCTCACGCGGAGTGCTTGGGTCCGGACCATGGGCCAGGAGGCACGCGATCGGACGAATGTGCCCTTGCCCAACGATATCATTTACCTCCTTGGCCTGTCGGGCACGCAGCAGAACGACGCCGAAAAACAGCGTCTCGAGGACTTTCACCGGGACTTCATCTATGGCCCGAATCGCGCCGCGCTCGAGCCCGAGGCGCACGCGGCCCGCCGTCTCCTCGCCGAGCAGGTCCACTACGAACTCACCCTCGATGCCTCGTTGATCGCCCGCGAACTACCAGAGCCCCTGCCGGCACATGTGCTCCTCCGCGGCCAATACGACAAACCGGGCGAACGTGTGACGCCCGCGACACCGGCGTTTCTCCCTCCAATGACCGTATCCAGTCATCGCCCTACAAGGCTGGATCTCGCGCGGTGGTTGGTTGAGCCCCAGAACCCCTTGACCGCGCGGGTGACCGTGAACCGGTTCTGGCAACAGCTCCTGGGCGACGGACTCGTGCGCACGCCCGGTGATTTCGGAGCGCAAGGCGAGCCGCCGACCCATCCGGAATTGCTCGACTGGCTCGCGAGCGAATTCGTAGCGAGCGGTTGGGACGTAAAGCACCTGGTTCGCCTGATTGTGACCTCACGGACTTACCGACAGGACTCGCGCATCGACCCCCAGTTACTCGAGCGAGACCCAGCGAACAAATTGCTCGCGCGCAGCTCCCGTCTTCGCCTCGACGGCGAGGTCCTGCGAGATCAAGCGCTCGCCGTCGGCGGACTCCTCGTCCCCACGATCGGAGGCGCGCCCGTGCGTCCCTACCAACCCATCAACATCTGGGAAGCCGTGGCCTTCGGCGGCAGCAACACCAAGACTTACGTCCAAGACCACGGTGCGGCGCTCTATCGCCGCAGCCTTTACACCTTCTGGAAACGCACGGCGCCCGCACCGGCCGTGTCTACCTTCGACGCTCCTTCCCGCGAGAATGTCTGCGTCGGCCGTGGCCGTTCGAACACACCTCTGCAGGCGCTGGCCCTGATGAACGACGTCCAGCAATTTGAAGCCGCCCGTTCGTTGGCCGAGCGCTTGCTTGCGGAAAAAGGTGACGACGACCAACGGCTCGCGCTCGGCTTCCGTACGGTGACCGCGCGCGAGCCGGACGCGACAGAGCGCGCGTTGCTGGCGGAGGGACTCGCCACTCATCGGGCGCACTTTGCCGTGGCGCAGGCGGACGCCGAGAAGGTCATCACCAACGGCGCTTCTCGTCCCCGAGCCAGCGAGCCCGCGCCCGAAGTCGCGGCATGGACGATGGTCGCTAACGTGCTGCTCAACCTCGACGAGACGATTACCCGTAACTGAGCTCACCATGAACCCCTGCCACGATTACCTGAATCAGCTCACCCGCCGGCAATTCTTCGCGGGGGCCGGGCTCGCCATGGGCGGAGTCGCGATGAATCTCCTCGCGCCCACACTGCGAGCCTCCGGATCCCCCAGTGCAACGGCGGGAGCACGGATTCACCCGGCGCTCCCGGGGTTCCCGCACTTCGCACCCAAGGCCAAGCGGATCATTTACCTCCACATGAACGGAGGTCCGTCGCAGCTCGACACCTTCGACTACAAACCGGGGCTCCAAGCTCAGTTCAACGTCGAGCTCCCTGACTCCATTCGCGCCGGTCAGCGCATCACCACGATGACGAGCGGGCAGACCAAGTTTCCCGTCGCACCCTCGAGCTTCAAGTTTGCCCAGTACGGCCGCAGCGGGGCGTGGGTGAGCGACCTGCTTCCGTGGACGGCAAAGCTGGTCGACGACATCGCCATTGTGCGCTCGGTGCACACCAACGCGATCAATCACGACCCAGCCTGCACGTTCCTGATGACCGGCAGCGAACTCCCCGGTAAGGCGAGTATCGGCTCATGGATTTCGTACGGCCTGGGCAGCGAGAACAACGACCTCCCGGCCTTCGTGGTACTGACGCCGAAGTTTTCGTCGAAGGTCTCCGCACAGGCTCTGTTTACCCGCATGTGGAGCAGCGGATTCCTCCCCGGTCAGCACAACGGCGTTGCCCTGCGTGCGCAGGGTGACCCCGTCCTCTTTCTGGAGAATCCCAACGGCGTCGATGCCGTGACCCGGCGCGCGATGCTCGATGGCCTGGCCAAATTCAACCACCATGCGCAGGCGCGCCACGGAGATCCCGAGACGCTCAACCGCATCGCGCAATACGAGATGGCGTTTCGCATGCAGACCAGCGTGCCGGATCTCACGAACTTCGCCGATGAGACTCCGGCCACCCTGGATCTTTACGGCCCCGACGTGAAGACCCCGGGCTCTTTCGCCGCCAGCTGCCTGCTCGCCCGTCGGATGGCCGAGCGGGACGTTCGGGTCGTGCAGATCCTGCATCGCGGATGGGACCAGCACGGCAATCTGCCGGGGGATCACCGCCTCCAGTGCCTTGACACCGATCAGGCCTGTTACGCACTGGTCACGGACCTCAAGCAACGCGGGCTCTTGGATGACACGCTGGTGGTTTGGGCCGGCGAGTTTGGCCGTACGGTGTACTCCCAAGGAACCCTTACTCGGACCAACTATGGCCGCGACCATCACCCGCGTTGCTTCAGCGTGTGGCTGGCGGGCGGCGGCGTGAAACCCGGCGTGGTCCACGGCGAGACCGACGACTTTTCCTATAACATCGTGCGCGACCCCGTGAGCCTCTACGACCTCAACGCCACGTTGCTCCACTGTCTGGGAATCGACCACGCCAAGTTTTCGTTCAAGGCCCAAGGCCTCGACCAGCGCCTGACCGGCGTCGAGCCCGCTCGCGTAGTCCGCGAAATTCTCACGTAAGGTCCGCCGCGCAAGAATCGACCCGATCCGCGCCCTCACGATCCCTATCCCCTTCCGCCGCACTCGCCGGATTGACAACCCCTTCCGTCGCGATCCGTTAGAGACAACTCTCCGTCCTCATGAAACTCACCGTCCTCCGCCTGATCCTGCTGAGTGCTGCCTTCCTCATCGCTCCACTTACCCGCACCGAAGCCAGCACCAAACCCGACTTGCCGCCACGAGTCGCGCAGGGTCAGACGATCAACCTGTCCGACCACCTCGTGAAGGGAAAGATCACGATCGTCGACTTCACCAGCGACTACTGCCCACCCTGCCGCGCCGTCTCGCCTAAGCTCGACGAACTCCACCAGCGGCGGGACGACGTCGCCGTGGTGAAGGTCGATATCAATCGGCCCGATGTCCGCAAAATCGACTGGCAGTCGCCCGTGGCGAAGCAGTTCGCTCTACGCTCGATCCCGCATTTTAAGATTTTCGATGGCGAGGGTAAGCTGATCTCCGAGGGCAACGAAGCCCGCGACACGGTGTACGGCTGGCTGAAGCGCTGACGCGGCACCGGATCGGCGCCGGGGGTTGACCACGGGCGCGCGGGCTCCCCGCACGGAGAGGATCACCCGGGTATCGCGCCCGCCACGAACGGAGCGTGGACGCGCCTCGACTGACTCGTTTCGCGCTCGTCGGGTGAGGGCGTCGAGAGGGCTCGCGCGCCGCCTACTCTGCCCCGAGACCGCTTCACGCCGTGCTCGGCTGAGGCACCAGAGGACCCGGGGGCGTGCGATTGCGCGCCAGCAGGATCGCCTCCACCACCAGCCAGACCGCCATCGCGAAAAGCACGAGTACGACGACGAACTCCACGTGGTGCACGGCCGCCGCCGTGTTGGTACGCAGTCGGCTGAGGTGCACCTGCACCGCGAGCCAGAGACTCCACATCGTCATGAAGAGCATGAACAGGGTCGGCCCGAGCGTGATCCACACCGAGCGACCACGCTGGAGCAGCCAGACCGTCACTCCGAGTAGCGCGAGCGCAGCGAGCAGCTGATTCGACGTGCCGAAAAGGTTCCAGAACGCGCGCCACAGGGGAATCTGCTGACCGTTCACGACCGCTGGCGGCAACGTCACCACCACCGCCGGCAGCGCGAGCGTCAGGGCCGTCGCTCCCACCCGGCCGGCACGGCCCTGCCAGCCCGTCAACTCCATGAACACGTAACGCGCGAGACGCGTGCAGGCGTCAAGGGTGTCGAAGACGAAGGTCGCGAAGCACAGGAGGCCGAACTGTCGCGCGATGTCGACAGAAACGAAGCCGAAGGTCGCCTGATTCATGAACACCGCTACGCCATCGGCGTAGGTCAGGTCAGGACGGCCGGTCGGCTTAGCGAGGATCATCACCGTCGCGAGGCTCAGGCAGGCGAGGAACGACTCCAGCAACATGCCGCCGTAAGCGACGGGCTTGGCGTCAGTTTCCCGGTCGAGCTGCTTCGACGTCGTGCCGCTGGCCACGATCGAATGAAAACCAGAGCACGCGCCGCACGCGATCGTGATAAACAACACGGGGAGTAAGGGCGGGGTCGCTCCGTTGAAGTCGAAAAGCTTCGCGTCCGAAAAGGCCGGCGCCGCGATCGTGAGGTCACCTCGCAAGCCACCGACGATCACACCGACGACCCCCACGACCACGATGACATAAAGGAAATAGCCACCCAGCGCACCGCGTGGTTGCATGAGCAGCCACACCGGAGACAGTGCCGCAAAGAAACAGTACGCCAAAAGGACGTGATCCCACAGGACCTGCGGCCGGGCGCTGCCAGTGAGCGCGCCGAGGTCAAAGGGTAGGAAGGGTCCGAGGGCAATTGCACCCACCACCAACGGCAGGAAGATCAACTGCGCCTTACCCTCACCGAGCTTGAACTTCCGCATGCACAGGCCCATCGCGATCGCTAGGCCTAGGTAGATGATCGAAGACGTGGCAACGGCAGGTCCGGGGGCATCGCCGCCCGCCGACGAGGCTTTCTGCACAAAGGTTCCCGCCGTGACATCGGCAAACGCGATGATGACGTACACGAGCGAGATCCAGATGAAGGCGAGGAACAGCAGATATGACCTGCGGTTCATGTACCGGCGCACGACCTCGGCGATGGATTTTGCGCCGTGGCGCACTGACGCGACGAGCGTCATCAGGTCATGCACGCCGCCGATGAAAATCGCGCCAAAGATGATCCACAGCCAGGCGGGCATCCAGCCGAAGTAGGTTGCCGCGAGGATCGGACCGACCACCGGCCCTGCAGCGGCAATGGCGGAAAAGTGCTGCGGGAGGAGCCAGTTCCGACTCGCCGGCTCATAGTCGATGCCGTCGCGCTTCTCATGCGCGGGCGTCTTCGCCATCGGATCCAGCTGAAGGTAACGAGAAAGAATACGGCCGTACCAGCGGTAGGCGCACGCCAGGATGATCCCGGAAACGGCGAGGAAGGCGATGAGCGACATGGGGATGGGGAATGGCCGGCACCGGCAGGAAACCCGGTGCACGACCGTCGGGGCACTGTACCGTCGCCCTCATCGCTGGCTAACAAAAAAAGGGGCGAGTCAACTTCAGGGACCAGCGAAGCGTGAGACGCCACCGCCTCGATCGTCGCCGGCCGCCGCTTGCAGGGTCGGGTCCGTAAGCGCGAGCAAGCGAGCCGCTCCGCCGGAGCGTGGTGCGCTTGGATCGCTTCGGGGCCGTTCGCGGCGCCCACGGGCTGACCTCGACGCATCTGTTGTCACGCCATCCTCACCGCACCGGGACGGACCGATTCCCTGAGCTTGTGCGTCGGGGAATCAGCCCGATACGGTCCTCCCACCCCTATGGACCTACTCGCCGCCCCGTGGTCTCCGTTCTTTCGCCGCCCCGTTCCCTCCGCACACGGCTTGAGCCAGGAGCCGCGGCGGCCCTCGCTCGTCACCCTGCTTCGCTGCGTCGGAATGCGCCTGTTGCTCGTCACCGGACTGCTCTCGACGATTTCGGAGGCGGTGGCCACCAGCCCGACCGGGAACGCCGGCGCAGCGGGACGGCCGAACATCCTGTGGCTCACCAGCGAGGACCACGGGCCACAGATGGGCTGCTACGGCGACACGCTAGCCCGCACGCCCCACGTCGACCGACTCGCCCGCGAGGGAATCCGATTCAACCACGTCTGGTCAAACCACCCGGTCTGTGCCCCCGCCCGCACCACCCTCATCACCGGGCTTCATGCCACCAGCCTCGGCGCCATTCACATGCGCTCAATGGTGGCAGCACCCGTGGGGATGCGCCTCTTTCCCGCCCTGCTGCGCGACGCGGGCTACTACTGCAGCAATCGCAGCAAGGAGGACTACAACGTGCCCACGCCCGCAGACACGTGGGACGAGTCGTCGGCGCGCGGGCACTGGCGCCAGCGACGCGCCGGGCAACCGTTCTTCGCCGTCTTCAACTCCAACCGCTCCCACGAGGGCCAGCTGCGCACCCGCAACCCAGAACGCGTGACCGATCCGGCCCGCGTCCGCATCCCCGCCTATCACCCGGACACTCCTGAGGTACGTCAGGACTGGGCCCGCTACTACGACATGGTCAGCGAGGCCGATCGCGAGGCAGGCGAACGGCTCAAGGAATTGGCCGACGATGGACTGACCGACGACACCATCGTGTTCTACTTCAGCGACCACGGCAGCGGCATGCCCCGCAGCAAGCGCTGGCCGTCCGACTCCGGCCTACGCGTGCCGCTTGTCGTCTACTTCCCGCCGAAGTGGCTCCACCTCGCTCCGGACGGCTACACGGCAGGCGGTGAATCGAACCGCCTCGTCAGCTTCGTCGATTTCGCCCCCACGGTCCTCAGTCTCGCGGACCTGCCCGCCCCAGAATGGATGGAAGGCCGAGCGTTCGCCGGCACGCGCCCCCAGCCAGCCCCAGACTTCCTCTTCGGGGCCCGCGGACGCATGGATGAACGCACGGATCTCGTCCGTAGCGTCACCAACGGTCGCTTCGTCTACGTGCGTAACTTTCTGCCGCTTGTCTCCCAGGGCCAGCATCTTTCCTATCAGTTCGAGACTCCCACCACGCGTCTCTGGCGCGAGCGTTTCGATCGCGGCGAGCTGAACGAGGCCCAGTCGCTCTTCTGGCGTACCCCGAAGCCCACCGAGGAACTCTTCGACCTCGCGACTGACCCCGACGAAGTCCGCAACCTCGCTCAAGATCCGGCGCATCGCGATCGCCTCGCGACTTTCCGTGCCGCCCTCGACGCACACCTCCGCGCCACGCGCGATATCTCTTTTCTACCGGAGGCGGAACAGCATGCCCGTGCCGAAGGCATCGCACCGCACACGCTGGCCCGCGACAACACGCGCTACCCTTTCGACCGCGTCCTCGCCGCCGCCCACCGCGCTGCGCCTCGAGCCCACGCATCCCCATTCACCGAACTTGGGGCAGCGACCCGGGCGGCCACTGCACCCGACGCCGCGGCACCCACCCTCGAAACTCTAGCAAGTCATCGGTCAGTCACAGATGCTCCAGCCTCCGACACGGAGCCAGAGACGGCGGAAACCCTCGATGCCCTGCTCACCGATTCCGATTCCGCGGTACGCTTTTGGGGCGTGCAGGCGGTGAGGGTACGAGGCGCCGCGGTCCTTGCTGGCAGCGTTCCACGCCTGCGAGCACTCCTCGCCGATGAATCGCCGTCCGTCCGCATCGCAGCCGCACGCGCGCTAGCCGACTCCAATCTGATCGATCGCTCCCCGGCAACCAAGCCTGCTCCAGTCGATGCTACCGAGGGCAATGCCACTGTAGTCGACGATTACACCGCTGCGCTCGCAACCCTGTCGCGCTGCGCCGACCCCAAAGAGTCAGGCTACTTCATCAGCCTCGCCGCCCTTGAGGCGATCGACTCGCTTGGCGACCGCTCCAAACCACTTCACCCCATCCTTCAGGCACGCTCGTGGAAAGCCACCGCGCCTCACCCTCGGTACCAGAGCTACCCCGCCCGACTCCTCTCCTCCATCACCGGCACCCCCGCCCAGCCCGAACCGATTGAGCGCAACTGAAAACCGGGAAAAGGGGTCAGGCTTTGCTCTTTGCTTTTTCGAACACGATCGGCAGTCCAGATCGCAGGCAGCTACCACCCCGGCAAGGCTTCGCAGCCGCTTAGTCGACTCCACAACGGCAAACTACAAAGCCTGACCCCTTTTTCGCTAGGCTTTCCGCGCGCGGCGCATCGAACGCTCCCACCCGGCTGCGCTCAACGGTAGGCGCGGAGTTCGAGAATTCGGGCGTGGTCGAGGCCGTGCGTGGCGTCCACGCGCACGCGAAGCGCAGTAACAGCCCGCGTAGCCGGGAGGGTGTGCACGCGGCGACGCTGGTAGTTTCCGCGCTCACGCGCGACTTCCGTCCACGCACCGTCGGTCTGCACTTCGATGACGTAATCGCTCACGGTCTCGAACTGGGGGCGGCCCCACTGCATCTTCTTCGTATAACCGTCGGCCTGCGAGAGCGTGAGGTGGCGGTGTAGCCCTGTGTCGAAGATGAGCTGAATCTCCCCGATCACGACCACAGAAGCCCAACGGACTTCGATCCACGCCGGCAATCCGGCCGCCGGGTCGCTCATCCAGCGATGTAGCCCAGGCCGCGCCCGATCCGGCGGTGCACACGTTGCCGCGATCGTCGTGGCAGAGGGGGCTGGAATGTCAGAGGAAACAGGGAGGGCACCCGAATCATGCGCGTGGCGCGCCGAGCCCGGTGCTACCTGTCGCGGATCGCTAACACGCCGCAACGCGGCAACCCCCTCTGCACTCGCGGTGCCGGAGTCCGATTTGGCGGCATCGCCCTCGGCGATTCCGCTCCCGCCATCCGGTGTTGCAGGGAACGAAGATGGAGCGGCATCACGCAGCACGTCGTCCCAGAGATTATGCATCACTCGTGCGCTGGGCCGACCGTGGATAGCGCGGGTCTGGCCACTCCGAATCAGTTCGGGCTCGCCGCCCGGTTGATGACTCGACGCCGTGACCGCCGACGCAGCGCGCACAAGATCATCCCGATCCTCATTGGCCACGCCGATCAGGTAACAATCGTCGCGTAACAGGCGTTGCTGCACCCGGTGCAGGAACGCCGCATCCTCCGCAGCCTCCGCAAGCGTCCGCCGATCGCGCAGCGCCAGCGCCGCGGCGGTGCCCAGTCCCTGCCCCACCGCGGAGCACGTCGCCATCACGCGGGTGGACGCAAAAGCGATGTGCGTCGCAGACAAGTTTCGGCCGGCAAAAACAAGGTTACGCACGCCGGCGGACAAGCAGGACCGCAGCGGGATATCGTAGAGGAAAGGAAGATGATGCTGTTCGCACGGCGCCAGGTCTGGTGCATCGACACCTTCCGGCGGATGGGTATCGATCGGCCAGCCGCCAAAGGCGATCGCATCAGGAAACACTCTCGACGAGAAAAGATCCTCCTCGGTCAGCACGTGAAGCCCAACGAACCGCCGACTCTCACGCTTGCCCGGCAGGAATCCGAACCACTCGAGCGCCCAATGACTCGCGTCAACCTTCGAGCGGTTTTTCACGTGATCCCAGATCCCGAGGACAATCGCGAGTAGTTCGTCGCGAATGCGCTCGTTGTCCTTGATTGTATCAAGACAGCCGCCCCACTCGGCCCACCAATAACCGTACTCGAGTCCGAGATCCGAGCCCGCGCGGCCAAAGGGCCTCAACCGGAAATCTTCATCCTTGAATTTTCGTATCCACGGTGGAGCGACAAATGGCATCGGTTGCGCGTGGCGCCGCGCCTGAAACAGAATCGTTGATCCTAGCGTACGATGATCCGCCACCAGCGGCGCCAGCGTTTCTCCGTACTCTTCCCGCCCCTCGCGTCCATGCCGGAAAGGAGCACCCGCCTCCACACCCAGCCTCCCGTCGCCCGTGCAATCCGCGAACAACGCCGCCCGAATGCGGAAGCGATCCTCGGTCGAGGCCCGCGTCGCCATCACGAACTGAATCGAGCCTCCGGCAACCTCAGCGCCGTCGACCGTGGTATTGAGCAGCAGTGTAAGGTTGGGCTCCCGACGACACTTGTCGTAGAGCAGAAGATCGAACATCGACGGCGAACGCTGCGCGTTGTGCACCGCGAGATCCAGCCGCAGTTCCTCAACGATTCCTCCCTCGCGCAGTTCGGTCTCCAACGCCACCCCCGCGTCGAGCCCGGTGGCGCCGACGATGTGCATGCGAACCTCGCTCGAAGCGTTTCCACCGAGCACGGGGCGGTCCTGGCAGAGGATCACCCGCGCTCCCAATCGGGCCGCCGCCAGCGCACAGCTCACGCCCGCAGGCCCCCCACCCGCAACGAGGAGATCGCAGGCCAGTTCGTGCTGCATCATGACAACCGCCTCTCCACCCGCGCGCGCGGACCCCGTCGCGGCAAGCCGAAGAGCTCCTGTCCCAGCCGCGCAATGATCCGACGCTGTGTGAGCGGCAGACGGGCACCAAACGACCAACGGGCCGCATCCGCGAGGCCGGCGACCATCGGAACCAATGCCCCGACAAGTCTCGCGACGGCTTCAACCGAAACATTCTCCAGCGAGTCGGACGGGCTGTGATGCTGCCACCGGGCACCGGGGGTGTTCGTGCGAAAGAACCACAGAGAAGGCACCTCAGCCCAATTAAACGGAAAGATATCGCCGAACGGTGTAACCTCCGGCTTGGGCGCCACCGACAGGCCATGCCCAGCCAGCGTCACCTGCGCATGTCGGGCGAGCGCGCGGTCACCGACACAGTACATTGCCCAATGCCCAAGCGGTGAAGAGACGCTATCGAGATTAACCACGAGTCCCCACCTCGCGCGATCCGCAAGATGGGCCCGCACATACGCGGCCGCACCCACCGAGAGCTGCTCCTCTGCACCGAACGACAGAAAGCGGACTCCGCGCCGCGGCCGTTGTCGGCGCTGCGCCAACTGCCGGGCAATCTCGAGCAGCGCGACGACACCGGAGGCGTTGTCGTCGGCACCGACATTACCCGCCTGCGTGTCGTGGTGCGCGAGCACAAGAATCTCCGGCAGCGCGGGATCGCGGCCCGGCAAGACCGCACTCACCGTCGGCGACCGCGCCGCCTCAAGCCGCACGGATGCCGAAAGCCGCACGCGGTCAACTCCGGCCATCCGCCAGCGCCACGCATCGAGGTAGGCCATCGCCACGGTCGTGGGCATGCCATAGCGACGGACCCATTCGGGATAGACCCCGTCGCTTTTCGTCCACGAAAAGGGCAGCCGCTCGTCGACGTGAATCACCGCATCGGGAGCTGCGGCGACGAGCCTTCGGTGATCGCGCGCACTCGTCGGCAGGGGCCCAAACACCACGACCACCCGGCCCCGCAGGGACCCCGGCGAAAGCTGCGGCGACTCCTCGGGCATCTCCAGCCAAACCAGTTCTCTCTCCCCAGGCGCGCAGCCCGGAGCGCCCGCGAGGATGCGCGCCTCAACCGGACGCCATCGCCCGCCCTCGCGCGCCGCGAGATCGACCCGCGAAGAGCGATGACTCTGACATGGATATTCCAGTATCTCCACTGAATCCAGCCCCGAGGCCGCGAGCCGACGGGCGATGAACCGCGCCGCGCGATGCTCCTCGGGCGTACCGGCACGCCGCTCGCCGATGTCGCCACACAGCACCTCCCAGTCGCGCCAAAGACGGCGGCGGTCAACGGATGAAGATGACGACGTAGAACGCGGACGAGACATGCGGGGTAAGCGTGAGGGGTGAAACGAACCGGACGAAAGCGAACGACGAAACAAATCCAAGCGAGGCGCAATCTCATGCGAGGAACACCGGCCGCCCTCGCCGACCAGTAGAATCCCCGGGCGCCCGACGACCGTCAAACCTCTAGTCCCCTCCGGTGAAAAACCCGGCAACGAGGGCGACGTTCAATTCCCGGCATTGCAGCGGCCGGTGCGCGCCGAAGACACGTCATCAACGTCGATCGGCGCAACGCACTCTGGAGTCTCGTCGGAAAATCAGGTCTCGGCGAGCCACCTGACTCCCCCCGGTTCGCTTCAGCCTCGGTTCACGGAGAGCCCAAAGCTCTTGCGCTCTGACTCTCTTGCTCCGGTGCATTTGCGCGAAGACCAGCTCGTCCCGCGCCCCTTGACTCAGGCCTCGCCATCGATCAGCCGCACCCCAACCGACGAATTCTCGCAGCCGCAGCCGCGGTAGAGCGGACGCCGCCCCGCTCGCCTGTCTCCGGGATTGCTCCACCTCGGCACCCTGATTTGCTCACTACTTCCCCATGCAGTCTCTCTCCCCGCCGGCCGGCCAGGCGCCCGACGAACGTGCAGCGCAGGCGCTCCGCGTTTTTGCTCGCTTCGAAAGCGACGCTCCGGCGATGCACGCGGTCCCCCACGGATCGGGGCACATCAATGACACCTTCGCCGTCACTTGCCGGAACGCGCAAGGAAACCCCAGGCGCTACCTCCTGCAGCGGATCAATAGTCGCATCTTCCGAGATGTTCCCGCGCTGATGGATAACATTGCGCGCGTCACGCGGCATGCCCGCTCCCGCCTCTCGGCTCAGGCCACCGAGCGCGTGCTCACCCTGATCCCCGACCGGGACGGTGCCGCATTCACGCACGACGACACCGGCGCAGCTTGGCGCTGCTACGACTTCATCGAGGGCGCGCGCTCCTACGACCTCCTCGAACGCCCGGAGCAGGCTCGCGAGGCAGCGGCCGCGTTCGGCCGCTTTCAAGGCCTTCTTGCGGACCTCCCCGCACCCCGGCTCCACGAGACCATCCCCGCGTTCCATCACACCCGCCGCCGCTTCGAGACCTTTCTCGAACTCGTGCGCCGCGATCCCGCTGGACGCGTCGCCCTCGTCCGGGACGAGATCGCGTTCGCGAACGCACGCGAAGCGATGGTCGACCGCCTGCTCGATTTACACGCCCGCGGCGACCTCCCGGAACGCACCACCCACAATGACACCAAGCTCAACAACGTGATGCTCGACGATGCGACTGGTCGCGCAGTCTGCGTGATCGATCTCGACACGGTGATGCCCGGACTCGCGCTGTACGACTTCGGTGACCTGGTGCGCTCGGCCACCAACGCGGCGGCAGAGGACGCGACGAACCTCGCGCAGGTCGTCGCTCGCCCAGAGATCTTCACGGCACTCACCGAAGGCTACCTTGCGACCGCACGCTCCTTCCTGCGCCGCGCCGAGATCGCGGAGCTCGCCTTTGCTGGCCGCCTCATCACCTTCGAAATCGGTCTACGCTTCCTAACGGACTTCATTGAGGGCGACGTGTACTTCAAGACTAAGCGCCCTGGGCACAATCTCGACCGTGCGCGGAACCAATTCGCGCTCGTGCGCAGCCTTGAGCTCCAGCAGGATTCGTTTCAGCGCACGGTCGACCGCCTTGCCGCCCAACCATGAACGTTCTCATCACCGGAGGCGCCGGTTTCATCGGCAGTCACCTCGCCGCCCGCCTGCAGGGCGAGCACGCAGTCCGCGTCCTCGATGATCTCAGCACCGGACGCCGAGAAAACCTCGCCGGACTAAGCGTCGAACTGATCGAAGGTTCGATCACGGATCGCGCCGTCGTCGCGCGCGCGGTGCGTAACGTGGAGGTCGTTTTCCACCTCGCCGCAATGGTGAGCGTGCCCGAATCGATGCAACGACCGCAGGCATGCGTCGAATGCAACGTGACCGGCCTCCTCAATCTCCTGGCCGCTGCCGCGGAGGCAAAGGTGCGGCGCGTATGCTTCAGTAGTTCGGCCGCGGTCTACGGCGCGCGCCTCGAGTCGCCGAAACGCGAGGACCTCACCCCGGATCCGCGCAGCCCGTATGCGATCACAAAGCTGGACGGCGAGTACTACTGCCGACTCTGGACGGAGACGACGGGGCTGGAGACCGTGAGCCTGCGCTATTTCAACGTCTTCGGACCGCGTCAGGACCCGAATAGCGCGTACGCAGCGGCTGTACCGATCTTCCTGCGGCAGGCGCTAGCGAACGAGCCGATCACGATCTTTGGCGACGGCGGCCAGACCCGTGACTTTGTCTCCGTGCACGACGTGGTGGCCGCGAATCTCTTCGCGGCGACAACGCCCAGCGTGGCCGGCGTGTACAACGTCGGTTACGGCGAAGAGATCACGATCCTTGAACTCGCGCGGCGCATCATCCGTGCGACCGGCTCGCGCTCAACGATCCAGCATGCACCCACGCGCGCCGGCGACGTACGCCACTCGCGGGCCGATGTCACACGGCTGCTGGCGGCCGGATTTCGTCCCACCACCTCACTGGACGCGGCGCTCTCAGAGTTGGTGGCGGCGGCACGCGCGAGCGACCGCAGCGCTCCAACGACACCTCGGTAGCCCTCCCCGAGGCGCCTGATCGGATGGGCGTCTTAGTTCCCGCCCCCGGGACGCGCGCCAGAATCCGGCTGGAGAGCAGCGACGGCCACGCGCTGCCGTAGCACCTCGTCCCCGGTTTCGGCGCGCAGCGAAAGCGTGACCTCACCCCCGCCGGTGGCGCTCCAGTCGATCTCGATTAGCCCGAAGTGGTTGTAGCCGAATCGCGAGCCGATCCGATGGCGATTGATCTCGTGGCTGAAGACCACCGGACGACGCCCAGCATTTGCCGCCGGCGGGTTTGCGACGATCGGCGCAGAGCGATTCAAAGCCGAGGACGTGAGATCAAATAGCGGGTAACCTGGATCAATGGCATCACCCTCCGGCTCGCGCAGCGGATCGAGGCAGCTCAATTCGCCAGTGTGACGATCACCGGAGACCAGAATGACGCCGCCAATGCGTTGATCGTGGATCAAGCGCAGCAACCGACGCCGCTCGTGGGGAAAATTGCCCCACTTCTCAAAGCGATGATCATCAGCAATGACTTGGATTGAAGACGCAATAATCCGCACCTCGGCAGGCTGCTGCAGCGTACGCTCAAGCCACGCCCACTGATCGGGTCCAAGCAACGTGGTGGTTTCATCGCTACTCGGTCGATACGGACCAGGGCGTCCCTCCACCCGCTGCTCCCGCGGGAAATTTCCATTCTCAAGCGGCGAGCGAAATGACCGCGTGTCGAGGATCACGACTTGAAGTCGCTTACCGGGAGGGCCCAGGACGATCGAGCTGTAGACTCCGGGGCGCGTGCGGCGTGGACTCTCCTTCGGCTCACCGTAAAAATCGAAGAAGTGCTGCTGAGCCTCGACGCGACCCGGAAAATCGGCCCCCATGTCATTCAGGCCGTAATCATGGTCGTCCCACGTACCCATGATGAGAGCGCGGTTCATCAGGCTCTGGTAGGCCGGTAGTGCGCGCTGGCGTGCGTACAGCCCCGGGAGCCGGTCGAGCACGACGCGTGTTCGCTCGGCGAGCGTATCGCCCGTCGGACGAGGATCATCGGCGTACACGGTGTCACCCAACCACAGCCACACCTGCGGATCGACCTTGGCAACTGCGTCCCACACGGGCGCGGGCTGGGTTGAGTTGTTGCACGATCCGAAGGCGACGCGCTGGATGACCTTGTCCGGCTGAGCCGCCAGATCGAAAGCCCGCAGGGTCGAGCCCGTCGTGATCAACAACAGCGCCATGATCGCACCGCTCAGCCGCAACGTGCCGGTTAGCAACGAGAAGAACACGCCTATCATCTCCTCACCACACACCTGGCGGCGGCAGAGGGCAACTCGGTTTTCCATTCACCACGGAAGATGCCGACCCTCAAACCGGGGCCGGCGGCAAGCCCAGCGCCTGTCGCAGCAACGGATGAATCTGAAGGTTCAATAACAAGCCGGAGAACGACGCGCTACCTGGACCGAGGGCAACCAACTCGGCGAGGTCAGACGTGTGGGAGATCCCGGTCCACCCCACTGCGAGATGATTGGCGAGAACCTGACCGAGGATCACCACGGCACTCGACCGAGCGCGGTAGGCGTCGACGTACTCCTTGCGCAGCGCGCGGTGCACGAGAGCGGCCTCGGACTTGGAGATATTCAGACCCGTACCGAGAACGATCCGATCACGCACCGCGGTCGGATCGCTTTCCGCCGAGAGTCCATCAATGATCCAGTCATTGGTCTGCCGCAGCGTGAACGAGCGTTCAAACGCGGCATCCGTGTCGCGATAGCCGCCCCCCGTGCCATTGAGACCGGGATTGGAGTTTCCATGATCGGTGGTGACGACGATGAGCGTGTCGTCGCGAGTCGACGCGAAGCGCAGCGCGACGGCCAAGGCATCATCGAAGGCCAGTTGGTCATGCACCAAGCCGCCGAAATCATTTGCGTGCGCCGCGTGGTCGACGCGCGCCCCCTCGACTTGGAGCACGAAGCCGCGATCGCCACCGGCAGCGTTTAGACGAGCGAGAGCAAACTCGGTCATTTCCGCCAACGTGGGGACGTGCGCGGCGATTTCTGGTGACGCTGCCCGGTCGAGTGAAAACGGTAGATGTCCGGAACCAAAGGTCCCCAGTACCCGCCCGCTCTGCGGCAGACGGGTGAGCGCGGCGCGGTCGCGCGCAACGGCGTAGCCAGCCAGAGCGAACGCAGCAAAGAGGTCCCGGCCATCGGCGCGGCGCGCCGGATCGAAGAAGCGAGCACCACCTCCGAGGAATAGGTCGACTTGGGAGCGAAGGTAGAGCTCCGCGATCGCTTCCTCTTCGTTGCGACCCGTTGCGTTCACGGCGAAGCCGGCGGGCGTCGCGTGCGTGATCGTCGCGGTCGATACCAATCCCGTCGCGCGCCCGGATGCCCGCGCGGCATCAAGGAGAGGCTGCGGCTGTTCCCCGCGCGGCCCGACATTGATGGCACCGTTGGCTACGCGCAGGCCACCACCCCACGCGGAGGACGCAGCAGCGGAGTCGGTGACCATGCTCGATGCGGAGGCGGTGTCGACGAGCGCACGGTGCACGCCCTCGCGCCCATAAAGACCGATCCACTCGGTACCCCGGCCTTCGCGGCGCTGCCGAAACTGCTGCGCCATAGAGAGTGTCCCGAGGCTCATCCCATCGCTCACGAGGAAGATGAGGTTGCGCGCGCCGCCGCGCGAAGCTCGCGAGGAGGACTCCGCGGACGAAGCGCCCGCCGCCGGCAAGGAGGCAGGCAAAGCCGCGAGGGCAGCTCCAGAAACAGCATTTCGCAGAAACGCGCGTCTCGACGTGGGCGACATGAGTCCCAAAGTAAACCACACCCTCCCCTCGGCAACCCTCATCCACGCTCCCGGACGTTCATCCGACCTGTTTTCACCCGTACGACCCCGACCCATGCGAGCGCGCACACGCATTCTTTTCGCGATCTTCACCGCGCTGTCACTAGCGACGGTTCCGGCGCACGCTTGGCAGAGTACGCGCGTTGTGCGCGGGTCCGACGGTCGCCTTCAGTACCCGGCAGACGCGGCCGGAAACCGCATTCCAGACTTTAGCCACGCCGGATATCGCGGCGGCGGGATCGCACTACCCACCGTACCGACGAAAGCGACGCTGGCCCATGCCGACGGAGATCAGACGGCACGCATCCAGCGTGCGTTGGACGACCTCGCTGCGCTCCCCTCCTCACCGACAGGGCATCGTGGAGCGCTCCTCCTCTCGCCCGGTCGCTGGCAGGTCGATGGCACGATCCGCCTGACCACATCCGGCGTGGTCCTTCGCGGCTCCGGCGACGGCGAGGATCCGCGGCGCGACACCCTCCTAGTTAGGCAGCGCCGTACGCCCGAACCGCTGGTGAAGGCGGGTCGGCGCAACGATTCCTTCCGCTCGGAAAGACCTCAATCACGCGTGGCGGTGGCCACGCCACGCGTCGCCGTCGGCGAGCGCTCCTTCGCCGTGGCGGAGCCGGGGCGCTTCCACGTCGGGCAGGCCGTGATCGTACACCACCCCTCGACAGCGGCGTGGATCGCACGCCTCGGCGGCGGTGGCATGGTGAAGGAGCGGGCGTGGCGGCCCGGCGAGGTCGACGTCCGCTTCCATCGCTACATCGCGGCGATCGAAGGCCCGCGCCTCACGCTGGACGCGCCGGTGTTCGACACCCTCGACCGGAGCGTCTCGCCGGTGGCCGTGTATGCCTACGAGGACAGCCACCTTGTCCGCGAAGTCGGCGTCGAATCGCTCCGCGCCGAATCCGCGATTGCCGGCGCTTTCTCCGAGCAGCACCTCAAAGACGCGATCATCTTCGCCGGCGTGGAAAACGGCTGGATGACGGACTGCACCCTCCGCGGATTCTGGCACGCGGGAATCCAGCTCGAGGGATCAACCCGGTGCACCGTCGCGCGTACTCGGGCGACCGATCCACGCGGACCAGTCACAGGCGGGTACCACTACCACTTCGCCACGTACCACTCGCAGCTCATTCTCTTCCGCGAGTGCTACGCGTCGGCCGGGCGGCATGCCTTTATCAGCAACGGCGGATCGCTCGACTCAGGGATCGTGGTCGTCGACTCGGTCACGGCGCACTCGACCACCTCCTCCGAAGGGCACCGCCGCTGGTCGATGGGGCTGCTCTTTGACAATGTCCGGGCAGAGAGCCCGCAGGATCCAGATGTGCTTCGCCTGTATAATCGCGGTGACTACGGAACTTCCCACGGCTGGGCAGCGGCGCATTCGGTGGCCTGGGCGTGCGACGTGACTCCCCAAGGCCGGCTCGTGGTGCAAGCGCCGCCGACCGCGCAGAACTACGCGATTGGCTGCCGCGGACAGATTCTCGGCAAAGGCCCGTATCCAGGCGCGCCCGGCTTTATCGAGGGAGCCAACCGCTCCGGCCTCGAGCCCCGCTCGCTGTATGATGCGCAGCTGGCTGAGCGGATCAGCGTCTTCAAATCAGAATTGCGCGACGATACAAAGTGAATACCAAGCGACCATGAGTTCGACCTCCACTGACCTCCCGTGCGTGGCCGGTCTCCACCATGTCACGGCCATCGCGGGCGACCCCGACCGCAGTGTCGCCTTCTACACCGGCCTTCTGGGACTCCGGCTCGTGAAGCGAACCGTGAACTTCGATGACCCGACCGCGTACCACCTGTATTTCGGTGACGGGACGGGCGCGCCCGGGACGCTCCTGACCTTTTTCTACTGGGGCAAGCACCATTCGGACGCCCTAGGCCGCATTGGAACCGGTGCCGCGGCGGCGTTAACGCTCTCCATTCCCCGCGGCGCGCGGACCTTTTGGGAAGACCGTTTGGCGGCGGCCAGAGTCGCCACGCGGAGGGAAGAGCGGCTGGGCGATCCGCTCCTGAGCTTTTCTGATCCAGATGGGATCCCGATCGAACTCGCCGAATCCATCGATGACCGCTGCCCCTGGAATGGGACCGACGTGCCGATGAGCCAAGCCATCACCGGCCTGCACACCGCTCCACTTCTCGTTCGGAAGGCGGAGGCGACGGAAGTGATGTTGAAAGCTGGGTTGGGGATGACGCGCGTTGCAGCGGAGCCGGGACGAACGCGCTGGGCCGCGGGCGCAGCCCGGCCCGGAAACTTCGTCGATGTGGTCGTCGCCGGGGCAGACACCGCCGCGGCCGCCGTCGGCATTGGAACCGTGCACCACGTCGCCCTGCGAGCTCCCGACGGCGACGTCCAGGAGCGCCTCCGCGGTCGACTCCAGTCGTGCGGCCATGCCGTCTCGCCGCTGCGGGACCGCCAGTACTTCCGATCGATCTACTTCCGCGAGCCCGGCGGAGTACTGGCGGAGATTGCGACCGACGGACCTGGCTTCGCGGTCGACGAATGTCCCACCCGGCTGGGGACCACCCTCCGCCTGCCTCCACCGTTTGAGACGCAGCGCGATCGAATCATGGCCGCGCTGCCGCCGCTGATTTTGAACCCCTAAACCTCTCGCAGCGTGTCTCAGTCCGACTCCAACACCCCAGCGCTCCTCGCCCTCGGTGCCGACCCGCGGCAAGCCCGGGCGGCAGTGGTGCTGGTGCACGGACGCGGAGCGAGCCCGGAGGCAATCGCGGGCCTGACCCGACGGCTGCCGCAAGGGGATATTGCCTACCTCGCGCCCGGCGCGCCCGGCGGCGTGTGGTACCCGTATCGCTTCCTCACGCCGAGGGCGGAGAACGAGCCCGCGCTTTCCCGGGCGCTCGCGCGGATCGCGGACGTGGTGGCTGGACTCGTTGCCGACGGCGTTCCGCAGGAACGCATCGGCCTCGTTGGCTTCTCGCAAGGCGCCTGTCTGGTGTTGGAGCACGCCCTGCAGGCGCCGGCTCGTTACGGCTTCGTGGCGGGCCTGAGCGGCGCGATGATCGGCCCGCTGAACGAGAGCCGCGCCCCGGTAGACCTCTGCGGAACGCCCACGCTGGTGGCCTGCGCGGAGCACGACGCTCATATTCCGAGAGAGCACGTGGAGGCCACCGCCCTCAGGTTCCGCGCCAGCGGTGCCGAGGTCACCCACCTGACCTTCGCCGGAGATCATCACGGCGTCTTCCCCGAGGAAGTAGCGTGGCTGCAGGACCACGTCGCGGCGCTGGCGCAGCACTAAGGAGAAGGACCGGTTCGGTCGCGCAACGGCAAGCTTGCCTCCGCTCCATCGGCGTGCGGCGATCGGAAGTCGCCACCGATTCATGCCCCTCTCCTCTGCCCCGTCCCGCCGTACTTTCCTCCGCACCCTAGGTGCCGCGTCTCTTGCCGCGCCCGCTTTTGTGCGACACCTGCGCTCCGCGCCGCCGAGCGGCACGCTGCGCCATGCCAGCTTCGGCGCGGCGGGCATGGCGTGGGCCGACATCCAGTCGATCTGCAGCAACCCCTTCGTCAAACTCGTGGCCGTCGCTGAGGTCGACCTCAACCGCATTGCGGAACTCAAGGCCTGGCACCCCGATGTCCGGATTTATCAAGATTGGCGTCAGCTGCTCGACCGGGAGCAAGGAGAGATCGATTCCGTCAATGTCTCCACCCCGGACCACATGCACGCGCCAATCGCGCTGCGCGCGATGCAGCTGGGCAAACACGTGTACTGCCAGAAGCCGCTCGCCCACAACGTCCATGAGACCCGCGTGCTGACGGAAATCGCCCGACAAAAGCGGCTCGTGACGCAGATGGGCATCCAGATTCACTCGCAGAAGGTCTACCGCCAGGCAGTCGCTCTCGTGCAATCAGGCGCGATCGGCAAGATTCGCGAAGTCCACACTTGGAGCAACAAGCACTGGGGCGATTCCGGTCCGCCCCCGGTCACCGGCGAGGCCGTGCCGGCCGGCTTCGACTGGGACCTGTGGCTCGGCGGGACGGCGGTGCGGCCGTACGTCGGCAAGAGCTATTATCACCCCGGCAACTGGCGGAAGCGGCTCGACTTCGGCACCGGCACCTTCGGCGACATGGGCTGCCACATCTTCGATCCCGTCTTTGAGGCCCTCGCTCTCACGGCTCCGGTCAGCATCCGTTCGGAAGGCCCGGCTCCCGATGCATGGAACTGGGCGGTCAACGCTCACATCAAGTACCTCTTCCCCGGCACCGCGTACACGGCTGATAAGACCGTTCCCGTGACGTGGTACGACGGCGATGCACGACCGCCTGCGGACGTACTGGCACTGGTCAAGCCCCCCGCGCCCACGGCGAATCGAAACCGTAGTGGCGCTTCCCGCGACGCCATGGACCAAGGCTCGATCCTCATCGGCACGGCCGGCGTGCTCCACGTCCCACACGTCGACACGCCCCGGTTGTATCCATCCGAGAAGTTTAAGGACTTTCCGATGCCGTCAGTGCAAGAGGCTCATCACTGGTCACAATGGGCGGAGGCCTGCCGCAGTGGCGCAGTGCCCTCAGCCTCGTTCGACTACTCCGGCCCCCTGACCGAGACCGTGCTGCTTGGCAGCGTCGCAGTGCGGTTCCCGCAGACGACGCTGGCGTGGGATTCGGCGCGGCTGACCTTCACTAACCTTCCGGAAGCCAACACGCACCTGCGACGCGACTACCGGAAAGGATGGGAATTCGCCGTCTAGACAGGACGTCTTTCCAGCCGCCACCGCGCCTCGCCGCGCGCCGTAGCCGTGGTTTGATCGGCCGGATGCTCCGCTCAGAGCAGATCCTCCCTTTGTCCGCGTGTCGCGCATCTTGTCCGTTTCCCTTCCCTTGACCATGCAACGATTTCTCTCCCGCGTCGGAATCGCCGTGTTGGCAACGACTGCCTTGCTGTCATCGCTCCGCGCCGAGGCCCCCGTACTGAAGATTCTCTTCGTCGGAGACGCCGGCCCACTTGAGCCGGCGGCGCGCGTGCGACTGATCGCGCCTGCCCTGATCGACCGAGGCATCCAGCCCGTGTACACGGAGAGCCTCTCGAGCCTGACGCCGGAAAACCTCCGTCACTACGCGGCGGTGATGGTCTACGCGAGTCGCAACGACCTCTCGCCCCCGCAGGAGGACGCGCTGGGGCGGTATGTGGAAAGCGGCGGAGGACTGATCGTCGTCAACGGCGGCGCTTCGGCCTTCGGTGGCTCGGAGTCCTACGGCCGCATGGTTGGCGCACGCCTCCGAAGCGGGCCGGTCGCCACCGTAGCCACCCAACTCAAATCTGAAGACCACCCCCTGATCCGCGGCTTTCAATCCTTCTCAGCGAAGGACGAAACCGCCGCCCTAGACTTACGCAACGACGTCGAGCGCACCGTGCTGGAGACCCGCAGCGGTGAACCCTGGACGTGGGTCCGCAGTCAAGGCCGTGGACAAGTCTTCTACACCGCCTGGGGACGCGAGGCCGCGACGTGGCACCTGCCCGGCTTCCACGACCTGATCGAACGCGCGGTGCGCTACGTTGCCGGCCAGAATAATCCCGCCGATCCCCGTCACCGTCCCGCAATCGCCCGACTCGAACGCGTGCCCCAGACCGGCATCCCGTACTACTCGCCCGGTCAGCGCACCTCCGGCGAAGGACAATGGCCCCTCATTCAGAAACCCCTGAGTCCAGAAGCGTCGATGCAGCGCTTCGTGGTGCCCGGAGGATTCGCGGTGGAACTCGCCGCTGCCGATCCCGAGATCCGGAAGCCGATCGCTATGGCCTGGGACGAGCGCGGTCGACTCTGGCTCGCCGAGACCCTCGACTACCCCAACGTTCTCCGCGATCCCGGTCAGCCCGGGCGCGATCGCCTGCTGATCTGCGATGACCGCGACGGTGATGGTCGCATGGACACCTTCACGGTCTTCGCGGATGGGTTGAATATCCCGACTGGATTCACCTTCGCTCGCGGCGGTGTCGTCGTGGTCCAAGCCCCGCACACCCTCTTTCTCCGGGATAACGACGGCGACGACCGTGCGGACGAGCGCGAAATTCTCTTCACCGGATGGGGGCGCTACGACACGCATGCCGGGCCGAGCAACCTGATGTCGGGACCCGACAACTGGATCTGGGGCACACTCGGATACTCTGGCTTCACCGGCAGCGTCGGGGGAGAAGCCCACAACGTGCGCCAAGGCTTTGTGCGTTTCCGACCCGACGGCACGCGCTTTGAGTTTCTGCGTGCGACCAACAACAACACGTGGGGCCTCGGTTTCCGCGAGGACGGCATCGCCTTCGCGTCGACCGCGAACAACAACCCGAGCGTCTACCTTCCCATCCCCAACCGAATCTATTCCGGCGTGGGTGCGGACGTACGGACGCTTGGTGGCATCGCGGACACCTCGCGCTTTGTTGCGCTCACGGACCGCGTCCGCCAAGTCGACGTCCACTGGGGCTATACAGCCGCGGCGGGGCACGCGTTTTACACGGCGCGCAGCTACCCGCGCCATTACTGGAACCGGGTCGCCTTTGTCACGGAACCCACCGGCCACCTCGTCGGGGAATTCATCGTGGAGCCCACGGGGGCAAACTTCCGCTCGCATAACCCGACCAACCTGATCGCCAGCGACGACGAATGGTTCGCCCCGATCATGGCCGAGGTCGGACCGGACGGCTCAGTGTGGGTGATCGACTGGTACAACTACATCGTGCAGCACAATCCGACTCCGAAAGGATTTGAGCGCGGAGCCGGCAATGCCTACGAGAATCCCCTGCGCGACCAGCGCCACGGGCGCATTTACCGAATTGTCTGGCGTGGAGATAGCCCATCGGCGCCGCACCAGAAACCCGCCCGATTCAGCTTGGCCGGAGCGAAGCCCGAAGCACTCGTGGCGGCGCTCGGTCACGACAACCTGCTCTGGCGGCGCCATGCGCAGCGACTCCTGGTCGAGCGCGGCCGCAAAGATGTCGTTCCGGCCCTGCTCGCCCGATTAGCAGATCCCGCCGTCGACGAACTAGGGCTCAACCCCGGTGCGCTGCACGCCCTCTGGACACTTGAAGGCCTCAACGCCGTGGACGCCGTCCCCGAGGCGCTCGAGGCGGTCACGCGCGCGCTCGGTCATCCGGCGCCAGCAGTGCGCCGCGCGGCGGCGCTCGCTCTACCACGCACCCCGGCAACCGTGGCGGCGCTCCTGAAAGCCGGCGCGCTCGCGGATCCCGAAGCGCAGGTCCGCTTCGCCTCCCTGCTCGCGCTCGTGGAAGCACCGACCAGCCCAGACGCGGGACGCGCGGTCTACGCCTTCCTCGACCGGCCCGGCCTGACTATCGACCGCTGGACGGCCGAGGCCGCGCAGTTGGCCGCCCTGCGGCATGCCCGCGGATTTCTCACCGCCGCGCGACCCGAGCAAAGCGCCGCCGCCGAGGCCGAGGTGGCGCGCCGCAATGCACCGGGCAAGTCCGCGCCCGCTCTTCTCCCGTTGGAGACCTTCGAGACCACGGCGATCGGAACCCACGGAGACTGGGCGCTGACCATCCGGGACGGCAAGGCAACCGCTGCGGTAGTGGACGGTGGACGATCCAGCCACCGCAGCCTCCGCGTGACCGCGGACGCGGACGGCGCCGACGTCGCGCTGACGCGGACACTCACGGTGAAACCCCACACCCGCTACGAAATCCAAGTCTCAGGGCGCACGGAATCGGTCGAAACCCGAGGCAACGCGCTCGGAGCACTGATCGCGGTCCCCGATCTGCACCGTCCCCAACCGCAGCAGAGCGTCGCCACGCGCGGAAACAGCAACTGGAGCACCACCCGCCTTGTCGTCGACACCGGTCCGCGCGACACCCTGCCCCTGAGCCTCGTTCTCGGCGCTGGTGGGAAAGCGACCGGGCAGGCATGGTTCGACGACATCACTCTGGTCGAACTCGGACGCACCGACGAACAGGTGGAAAACCCCCTGGAGGAAATCCTTCTCCAAGTGGTAACCCGGGCGACCACGCGCAGCGCTCATTCAGATACCGAACGCGATGCCGTGGTCGTGCAGCTCGGCGTCGTACCCGACGTCATGAAGTATGACCGCACCGAATTGACGGTAAAAGCAGGCGAGCGGATTCGACTGGTCTTCCGGAATACGGATCACATGCAGCACAACGCGCTACTCCTTGCCCCGGGCACGGCGGACAAGGTGGGTGCCCTCGCCGACGCGATGCTCAGCGACCCCCGCGCCCTTTCGAAGAACTATGTCCCGGACAGTCCTGATGTGCTGGCGTACACGCCGTTGGTAAATCCCGGTGAAGCCTTCGAGCTCGTATTCACGGCCCCCAGCAAGCCGGGGCGCTACCCGATCATCTGCACCTTTCCCGGACACTGGCGCATCATGCAAAGTACGCTGATCGTGCAGTGACGCCGGACGACGCGGAAATCGCGCCGACTCGGTCTTCCCGGCGCCTCCCGCACGCGGCCGACGCACCCGCCACCAACCCGCTGCGCGCTCGACTTCGCCGATCCGTCGCGCTCCACTCTTTCCACCCGCATTTTCCTATGTCGAAGATCGTCCACATCGCTAATCTCTGGTCCCTCAATGGTCATCCCTCGCCGAAGCGCGAGTGGTCCCTGGAGCGCAAGATCAAGTCGGTCGCCGAGGCCGGATTTGATGGCATCACGACGGCCCTGACCCCCGACCACCGCCGCCTCGCGGAGAAGCACGATTTGGAACACCTGATCGGCTTTATTTCGTCCAGCAACCCGGCGGATTTTCCGGCTCTGCTGCGCGCGCAGAAAGAAGCCGGCGCGGTGCAGATCAACGTCCAGCTCGACGATCACGATACGCCTCCGGCAGTCGCGACCAAGCATTGGATCTCCCTCGTCCGCGCAGCGGAGAAGATCGGTGGACTCGTGCCCTCGCTTGAAGTTCACCGCGACTGCTGCACCGAGACCCCCGAGAAGACGTACGAAATCGCGGAGCGGTTCCAGCGTGCGACTGGAGAGATGATCAAGATCAACTTCGACTTCTCGCACCTCTCGGTCGTCAAGCACCTCGGACCAGCGAACTACATCGCACGCCTGCTTGACCACCCCGAGCTCGTGCAGAACTCGGATCAGTCGCACTGCCGCCCCTTCAACGGCCATCACTGCCAGGTGCCGGTCACCTTCCGCGGTCAACTGACGGACGAGGTGCGCTCCTACCTCGTATTCGTCGACGCCCTTTTCGCGATGTGGAAGTCGGCGCCGAAAAATCGCGACCGCACGCTCTTTGTTTGCCCGGAGATGGGACCGTATCACGAAGGTGGTGCCGGCTACAACATCACCGGTCTGCCGCCGGCGTGGGACGACGCGGTTGTGCTGCGCCGTGAGCTAGCAAAAGCCTGGACGAAGGCGCGCCCGAAAGTGGCACGATAGATCCGCGCACCGCTCGCTGCCGTGATCGCCTTTGCGGCAGCGCGGGCGTGCCGCGAGCGGGATCAGCGCAGCAACGTGGTGCCCCCGTCGAGGTCGTAGGAGGAGCCGGTGATGAACCCGGCCTCGCGTGAGCACAGAAAGGCTGCGAGAGCCGCGACCTCGTCCGGGGTGCCCATGCGCCCGATCGGCTGGGCGGCAGCGAGCTTGGCGAACATCTCGGCCTCCCGGCCCGGGTAATTTTTCGCGAGAAAACCATCAACGAACGGCGTGTGCACCCGCGCCGGGCAGATGCAATTGCAGCGGATTCCCCGCCCCACATAGTCGCGCGCCACGGAGAGCGTCATGCTCAGCACCGCGCCCTTTGTCATGCTGTAACCGAAACGATCCGGCAGACCCAAGTGAGAGGCGATGGACGCGAGATTAAGAACCACCCCACCGCCCTGTTCGAGCAGACGCGGCACGCCGAAATGCAGCCCGTGGTAGACACCCTTGATGTTGACCGCGTACAGCCGATCGAGATCGGCGGGCGTGGTCGACTCGACGGTGCCAATGTGCGCAATCCCGGCGTTGTTCACCAAGATATCGAGACGGGGCAGCGCCGCGAACACGGCCTGCATCGCCTCCGTCTGCGACACATCGCAGCCCACGGCGGAAGCTTTGCCGCCAGTCGCGCGGATGCCATCGGCGACCGTCTCGGCGGCGGCGAGTGAGGCATCGACTGCGTAGACGATCGCTCCCTCGGCGGCGAAACGCTCGGCGATCGCGCGACCAATCCCGGAACCGGCGCCGGTAACCAAAGCGTGAGTCTGTTGCAAACGGGAGGGAAACGGGTTCATAGACCGACGAAATTTCATCCACGTGTACAAGAAACGTCGAACTGGGGCGAGAACAGAGTCGCGCCGCCGAGCCCCGCACCATTACCTCCCTCGCTGAACGCGATCTCCCCCGTTGACCCGGACCCCGCGAGCGATGCAGAACTTGGGAATTAATCGGTGAGTCTTGGTTCACGGTCGGTTCGCCGTTGCCTCCCACGTCTCTTCGCTACATCGCCAATTCCTTTTCTCTCCCCAACCATGTCGCACCCTGTTTCTCCTCTCGCGCTCCGTGCCGTGCTTGTCCCCGCCCAGCCCGAACCGGGCGAACTCACGGCGGCGAATGAACTCGCCCGCCTCACGGGTGCCGAGCTCGGCGCACCCGGCGCAACGGCGGGCGTACGCGTCGCGCTCGCGAAGCGCGGTTTGCCGTCCGGCCTCCCGGGCAAGGCAGCCGACGAGTCGGCGTGGATGTGGCTCCGCGTGACCGAACGCGGCGACGGTGAGATTTGCGCAACCCACGGCTCCTTCCTCTTTGCTGCCGTCCGTTTGCTCGCCGGCGGCACGACCTTGCTCGCGCGCGAGAAGCTCGCGGCTGGCGTCTGGCTTCCCGCCACCTTCGGCTGGCACCGTCCGCACTGGGACGCCTGCCTGACCCAGTACTGGCGCACCGCGCGCAAGTTCGATCCCGAGCAGTATGTCGCCGCCCTCGCGGAGGCCGGTTTCACGCACTGCGAAGTCAACGGACTTCAAGCGCACATGCCGGTGGAGGACTTCGTACCCTTCGAGTACTACCCCCAGTTCTACAGCTACTGCCCCGGCTTTAATCACTTTGTCGACACCGAGCTGACCCGCGGCATCTGGCCGGCAATGTATCTCGACGCCAATGTTCAGAACCTCCGCAAGCTAGCCGATCTCGGCCGCAAGTACGGCCTGAAGCCCGGCGTGTGCATGTTCGAGCCCCGAACCCTGCCGGAACGCTTCTTCACTAAGTATCCCTCGCTCCGCGGCGCGCGCGTCGACCACCCCTTCCGCTCGCGGCTGCCGCGCTACACGATGGCGCAGGACCACCCCATCGTGCAGCGGCATTTCCGTGAGGCGCTGCAGAAGCTCATGCACTACGTGCCCGACCTCTCGTACATGTCGCTCTGGACGAACGACAGCGGAGCAGGGTTCGAGCACTCGGCCTCGCTCTACGTCGGACGCAACGGCGGTCCCTACATGATCCGCGAGTGGCGCAGTCACGACAAAGTCGCGCAGGCCTCCGGCCAGAGCATCGTGCGCTTCCTGCGGAACCTCCGTGAAGCCGCCGCCCCAATCAACCCGGAGTTCGATGTCCTGCTCCGCATCGAGCCCTTCAAGGTAGAGCACGACCACATCAAGGCCGGAATGGGACCGCACGTCGGCTGGGAGGCTCCCTCCTTGCTCGTCCGCGGCTACTCCGTGCCGTATTCACACCCCAAGTACGCCGAAAATCACGGCGTGGCCGGCACGCTCTTCCACACCACGATGGATGCAGCCGAGAAGGAAGCTCTCGCGCAGTCCCGCGCGCAGGGCATCGAGCCCGTGCTGCACTACTCAGCGTCAAGCCCGTGGAACCACGAGCCGCTCATGGGCGTGCCCTACCCGCGCATGCTCCACGCCAAGCTCAAAGCCGTGCACGAAACCGGCGTGCGCCGGATCAGCGCGCTCGGCGGCCTCGGCAACACGGCCCAGGCGCCCTACTGGCCGAACCCCGCGATCCTGCGAGCGGCGCAATTCTTCCCGGAGAAGCCGATCGATGCCGTGCTGACCGACTTTGCGCAGTCGCTGGTCGGCCCCGCCCATGCGTCGGCCCTCGTCTCCGCCTGGGACGCCTTCGAAGAGGCACTCGGTGGGCAGCCCCTTGTTTACCTCTACTGTGCGTTCGGATTCTGCTGGCAGAGGACGTGGGATCGCCCGTTCGTGCCAGACATCGAGGCCGTGCCGGCGGCGGAGCGCGAGTACTACGAGCGCCACGGCTGCTTCCAGCACAACAACCCAGGCCTGAACGACCTCGGGAAAGACGTACTCTTCGACCTCATCACCCGCGAGAGCGGCGCCAAGATGGCCGCAGACATGGATCGCGCCGTGCTCACGCCGATGCGCGCGTTGGTCGACCGCCTCGCCGCGATCCTTCCCACGCTGCCGGACAACGTGGCGCCTGTCTTCGTCGACCTCCGGGACCGCGCCCGCGCGTATCTGCACTGGGCGACCAGCCTGCGCAACGTCTGCGCGTGGTGCGACTGCGTCTACAGCTACCTGGAGGCGAAGGACGACACGACGCGGAAAACGAGCATGGAGCGTCTCCAGAAGGCAATCGACCTCGAGTTGGAAAGTACACGGGGATTGATCGAACTCCTTGAGAGCACCCGCAGCGAAGTACTCGTGATGTCGGGCGTGGCCGAGACCACCTTCTTCTACGGCGAAAACCTCGTCGACCACCTCCGGACGAAAATCCGGCTGACGACCCAATACCGTAACCACCCCCCGCGGATCGACCGGAACATTTTCTGGCGTCCGATCCCCGGCACCCAGTGGCCCGCTGGCTGGAGTGCTGAGTCACCCATGTGACCCGCCACCCGCGGCCATTTGGCCGCGGGTGTGGAAACGAACACGTTCGCAGTGCGCTGCTCACTTATGGAGCCGCTGCGACGCCGGGCCCGACGGGGCCCGGCTTGGTCACTTGCCCCGCATGCCTCGCCGATAGTCGCTCGGCGTCAGTCCGGTCTGCTGCTTGAAGGCCTTGGAAAAGTGGAACACGTCGCAGAACCCCAGTTCGTCGGCGATTTCCTTGAGCGAGTGGCCGCCTTGGTAAATTGCGGCACAGGCCCAGTCGATCCGCCGACGCTTCTGGAAGCGGCCCGGGGACTCGCCCGTGAGCTGGACGAAACGCTTGCGAAAGTTTTCGTAGTTCATGCCCACGGTGCGGGCGACCACTTGCGGCGCGGGCCATCCGGCGGCTTGGCGGTCGCCGAGCAACTGACGACTCGTCTCCAGCCACGCCTCCGCGCTTCCAGGGCCGCTGGCATCGGACTCCGCAGCCGACATCTCCAGCAAGACCTCAAGCAAACGTCCCATGGCACGCAGCGGCGCGCCTGGACGATGGGCGGCCTCGGGAGACACGACCTCGGCCAGCCGCTGACGCCAGTACTCGGGGGAACCTAAACGCCAGATCGGCCGAGCCGGATCCAGTAGCCCCCGACTGCGGCACAGCTCGAACACCGGCCCGGAGAACACGAAATACACCTGGCCCCACTCCGATCCCCCCACCCCACCGTAGGCGTGGGCGATCTCGGGAAACACCAAAATCACATCGCCCGGAATCAGATCCCGCGACACCCCGCGATCATCGCGGTAGTAGGCCCGCCCCTCGACCACGAGGACGACGGTGAAACGTCGCAAAATCCGCATCCGGCCCGGATCGATACCCGCCGCATTCCGCAGCATCCCGGCCAGCTCGATCTCCCCTAGAGGAGAGCGCAGCGGGCTCTCCAGCCACGCCTGGGTACGTAACGCAGAGGGAGACGGCATGCCTCCCAAAATTTACATGATAACTCCCAGTTCAACCATTTAATGCACGGCCGGGTCGGTGTATCTTAGACCCATCATGCTCCCCACGCTTGATCTCCCCCCGCTCCAATCGTACGGCCACGCGCTCGACATGTCCGAGGACAAGGTCGGACTCCTGCGAGATTCTTCGGACGCCGCGGACGACGTCGAGGAATTGCGCCGCCGGGTCGCCGAAGACGGCTACCTGTACATGAAAGGCTACTTGGATCGCGATCAAGTGCTGCGCGCCCGTGCCAGCCTGACCTCGCGCTTGGCCGAGGCGGGAGTGCTTGACCCGGCGTTCCCGCATCAGGAAGGCATCTGCAAGCCCGGTTCCGGCTATGTTTTCAAGCCGGAGATCACGAACGGAAACCCAGAGATCCAGAGCCTGCTCTATTCGGGCCGACTCGTGGAGTTCTACACCCGCTTTTTCGGCGAGCCGATTCGCCACTACGACTACACGTGGCTCCGCGCGATCGGGCCCGGCAAAGGTACGAACCCTCACTGCGATCTTCCCTACATGGGTCGCGGCACGCATCGCCACATGACCTGCTGGTTGCCCTACGGCGACATCTCTTTCCAGCTCGGTGGTCTGATGATCCTTGAAGGTTCGCACAAGCGCATGGACCTCCTGGAGAACTACATCTACCGCGACGTCGACGCGTACTGCGAAAACAAGCCCAAGGAGGCCGAGAACGCGAAGAAGGGCTCGTGGTCGTTCAGCGGAACCCTCTCGCACAATCCCCCGATCGTCCGCAACAAGTTCGGCGGTCGCTGGCTGACGACGGAGTTCGAGGCGGGCGACTTCCTGACCTTCGGCATGTTCGTGGTGCACGCTTCCCTCGACAACCGCACCGAGAACCGTCTCCGCATTTCCAGCGATTCCCGCTACCAGCGCGCAAGTGAACCCATCGACGAGCGTTGGGTCGGCGTGAATCCGCCCGGCCACTCGACGGCGGGCAAGCGTGGGCGCATCTGCTGAGGCCATTCACGATGGTCGCCTCGCCCTCCTCGCTTCCCTCTCCCTCCGTCGGTTCGGGCCGCATGGCGGCCGTGCAGGACATGGCGCGCCTCCAGCGCGTCCTGTTCGAGCTCGAGCGGGAATTTCTGCGCACGGCGACTACGCTCATCTGTCGTGTGGGCGAACCGGAGCTGAAGTACCTGCTCTGCCAGCACGTCTGGGAATCGGCCGGACACGCCCGATTCCTGCGCGAGCGCGGCCGCGAGATGGCAGGGTTCGGTGCGGGCGAGGACGTGCGACCGGAGATCCGGCGCCTCTTCACCGAGGCAATCCTTCCAGAAAGCGCAGACACCGCGCTCGCTGGATTCTACGGATCGATCAAGCCGGCCCTCCTCGCCGCTTACCAGCATTACCTCAGCGCCACGCACCACCTAGCCGACTGGCCTTCGCGCAAGCTGGTCGAGGAATTCATCGGGGACGAAGAACGCCATGCGCGCGAAATCGCCCGCTTCCTGCCGGATACGCCGGCGGCACGCGAATGGAGGCAGCACCTCGATACCATCATCGCGGCGAGCGGCGGACTCTTGAGCGAGCGCACCCGCATTCCCCTCGCCTCCGACTTCGCGTGGGTGAGCGACCACCGCACTTACCGCCATCCCGCGACGTGCAACCGCGGCCGTTACCCGACCTGCTCCAGCGTCTTCGGCTACGATGCCGACGAAGTACCCATCGTTCGGCCGTGGCTTCTCGACCCTGCGACCGATGCCCGCGTCATCCGTATCATGGTCTACGTCTGGCTGATGATGGAGATGGATGCCGTCGACTACCTCGCCACCGTATTTTTTGACACGCCGGCGGCGCCCTTCGATCTGCATCACGACCTGGCACGTCATCTCTGGGACGAATCCCGGCACAGCGCCTTCGGTTTCCGCCAACTGCCCAAGCTCGGCGTCGACCTAATGACGGTCGAGCACTCTCTCGACCTCTACACCATCCTCGTCCAGATGCCGCCGCACGAGCGGTACGCGATGATGACGATGGAATTCGAAGCGGGCAGTTTTCCGACCAAAGCAGCGGTGATGGATCGGATCCGCGAGCTGAACGACTTTGAAGCCGACACGCTTCTGGCCTTCGACCGCAACGACGAACAGAATCACGTCCGTTACGGACACCGCTGGCTACCCGAAATGATGTCGCTGTTCGGCGAGACCCGTCCGGTGGACGAGTTTGTTAAGGCGACGCAGAGCCGGTTTAAGGAAATGGCCGAGCGCTTCGGTGGTATCACCCCGCATGGCTTGCCGGCGGAGAGACGCCTGACGGGCAACAAGATCAAGGCGCTCGTCGGCCTCGTGTAGCCGTGGCCGCCTGGGGCCGCTTTACGGCCCACCCGCAGGCGGTTTCCTTTCGCCGGCTCGCCCCCCCTTCGGCGGCCCCTCAAGCCGCCGTGCACGCTTTCAGCCCATCATGCATGATGGGCTTTTTTGCGTCCAAGAAATGGCAAAAAGCCACTGAAAGCATGCCGTGCAATTTTCATCAATTTTCAGAATGATTCTTTTGAAACGGTCCGCATAATCGGGCGGACTTTTTCCCCCTATGCCCCTCCTCCGCATCTCCGCCATGCTCCGCGTTGTTGTGCTTCTGATGATGATTGCGCTCGGCTCGAAGGCAACGGCGAGCGAGGCGCGACCCGAGTCGCTCACGACGCTCAAAGTCGGTCCCCTCTCTGCGGTCCCGGCGGTGAAGACATCGGAACTGCTGATCGGCGATCAGAAAATCCCGGCCGACGCCACGCTCGAGACGGCCAAGCTCACTGGACTCCCGGACTCGGTGCGGCCCGTCGCGGGTGCGATGCAGAGCAATGCGGGATGGGTGGTGACGGTGGATCAGGCGGGAGCGAGACAGCTGTGGCGGCACGAATCGGCATCTGGCTGGATCCAGCGCGCAGCGCCGCCACTCACTCCCCTGCCGGGAGCGATCCGGGCGTCGGGTCAGGCCCACCTTCTGGTCCTCGCTTCCAGCGAAGACGGCGGCGTGGAAATGCTCTCGTACCAGACGATCACCAACGCGTGGGCCCGACTCGGTCCGGTGGCGGTGAGCGGAGCGGTCTCGGACGTGCGACTACACGACAACGGCTTCGCTCTCCGGACCACCGCGGCGCCGGGGTACACGTCGGTGACCATCGAATCGAGCAAGCGGCTCCTTAGGGCGCTCGATTGGATTGTCATCGTGCTCTACCTAGCGCTCTCGGCCGGCGTGGGACTCTTCTTTTACCTTAGGGAGAAGAAGAACAGCAACGCCGACTACTTCCTCGCTGGCCGCAACGTGCCGTGGTGGGCGGCAGGCATCAGCCTGTACGCGACGGGCACGAGCGCGATTTCGTTTATCGCCATTCCGGCGAAGTCGTTCGCGACGAACTGGCATCTTCTCGCTCAGAACGTGGTGGCACTCTTCGCCACGGCGGCCGTCGCGATGCTGATCATTCCGCTGATCCGGAAGCTCAACGTGATGTCGGTGTACCACTACTTGGAGATGCGCTTCCACCCATCGATTCGTACGGTGAGCAGCGGCATCAACATCGTGCTCCAACTCGGCGGCCGCATGAGCATCGTGCTCTTTCTTCCCTCACTGGCCCTCGCGGCGGTGACAGGTATCAGCGTCACATGGAGCATCCTGCTCATGGGCGTGGTCACCATTGCGTACACCCTGCTGGGCGGAATGAAGGCGGTGATCTGGACCGACGTGATTCAGGTTGTGGTGATGCTCGGCGGAGCATTCTTCGCAATCGGCTACGTCATCTGGCACGTGGACGGCGGTGCCTCGGGCTTCTTTGCCACGGCTCAGGCCGAGAACAAGATGGATGTCTTCAACTGGGCCTTCGACATTCGCCAGCCGACAATCTGGGGCTTCCTTCTCTTCGCGGTGATTGATGTCATCACCTACCCCAAGGACCAAGTGATGATGCAACGCGTCCTTGCGACCAAAAACCCCAAGGAAGCGGGCTGGTCGGTTTGGACGATGGCGGCCATCGTGGTGCCGGGCAGTCTGACCTTTTTCGGGATCGGAACCGCGCTCTATGTCTTCTACCAGCAGCACCCGGAGAAGATGAACCCACTGCTGAACGTCGACGCGACCTTCCCCCACTTCATCGCCGCCGAGCTGCCGGTGGGCATCACCGGCCTGATCATCGCCGGTATTTTCGCGGCGTCGATGTCCACCCTCTCGAGCTGCATGAACAGCGTGGCCACCTTGATCTCGGTGGACTTCTACGAAAAGTTCGCGAAGAACCCGACGCAGGAGAAGAGCGTGCGGCTCGCGGAGTGGATGACCGTGGTGGCTGGAGTGATCGGTGTCGGAACGGCGCTCATTCTCTCACAGATCAACATTCAGTCCGCGCTCGACAAATCGTGGGAGCTTCTCGGACTGCTCGGCGGAGGCTTCGCGGGATGCTACGGCCTCGGCATGTTCACGCGTCGCGCCAACTGGCAGGGCGCGATCATCGGCGTGATCGGTAGCCTCATCATTACCTTTGCCTGCTGGCGCGTCGGACTGGTGAACGCAGTGTTCTATCAACCGCTCGCCATTGGCGGCTGCATCCTCGTGGGCTACGTGGCGAGCTACTTCTTCCCGCCGCCCCAGCAGTCGCTGCTCGGCCTGACCGTTTTCGACCGCAAAAAATCCTCCTGACCCTACTTTCATGAAAACCTACCGCGCCGTATTGGTCGGCACCGGTTCTATTAGCGAGGCCCACGTACGTGCGGTCGAGGCGACCCAAGGACGCGTGGTCCTCGAGGCCGCGGTCGACATCGATGCGACGCGCGTCGCGGACTTCGCGCGCCGGCACGGTATCCCGAAGCACTTCACGGACTACGAAGGCATGCTGGACACGCTCCGGCCAGACTTCGTCTTGGTGGCGACCCCGCCCTCCATGCACGCGCCGATGAGCATCGCGGCGATGAAGCGCGGCGCGTGGGTACTCTGCGAGAAGCCCCTCTGCGGCTCGCTCGCGGAATTGGATCAGATTCAGGCGGCGGAGGACCAGACCGGCTGCTACACCGCCTGCATCTTCCAGATGCGCTTCGCCAGCTCGACGGCGCACGTTCGTCGCCTCGCCGATGCCGGTCTCCTCGGCCGCCCACTGGTGGGCGTGTGCAACACGCTCTGGTACCGGGACACCGCCTACTACGCGGTGCCGTGGCGCGGACGCTGGGCCACCGAGCTCGGCGGCCCCACCATGGGCCACGGGATTCATGCGATGGACCACTTCCTTCACATCATGGGTGACTGGAAAGAAGTGCGCGCCCTCGCCACCACGCTCGATCGCGAGATCGAGGTCGAGGACGTCTCGATGGCGATGGTCAAGTTCGCGAACGGCTCCGTCGGTTCAATCGTCAACAGCGTGCTCAGTCCGCGCCAAGAAACCTACCTGCGTTTCGATTACCAGAAGGCGACCCTCGAACTGACGCACCTCTACAGTTACACGAAGGACAACTGGAAAATGACGCAGGTCCAGCCCGCGCAGGACGACAGCCTCGCGCAGGCCTGGCAGAGCTTCCCCCCTGACGTCGGATCGACTCATGGCGCGCAGCTCTGCGCCCTCGTGGCCGATCGCGACCAAGGTCGTCGCCCGCTGACCTCGGGCTTCGAGGCGCGCAAGACCCTCGAGTTCCTGACCGCGATCTACAAGTCGGCCTTCACGGGTGAAGTCGTTGCCCGCGGCTCGATCCGACCGGACGATCCCTTCTACCGCGCGATCCACGGCGGCCGCACGCTTGAGCGCCGCAAAGCCTCCGCCTGAGTCGGTGCCGGTCCCGATGAAACGCGAGGCTCTGGCATCGCGGACGCTGACCGGCTACCTCTGGGCGAGTCGTAGCGTCCTGCTGCCCGGGCTGGCGCTCGCGCTGCTGCGTTCGCTCGCGGTGGCGCCCTGCCCGTGGCTCTTCCAGCGCATGATCGACGTCTGCGTGCCGGCGCGCGACGTCGAAGGGCTGCTGCTACTCGCCGGTGTGTTCGTGGGCCTGCTGGGTGTGCACTATTTCTTCTCGGTTTGGGGCGCACACGAGATCGCCAAGGGCATGGCCCAGATGCTGGTGGAGCTGCGCAGCCGCATCTTCTTCAAGCTCCAGTTCCTGAGCTTCGGTTACCTCGACCAGCAGCGGACGGGCCGCCTGCTTTCCAAGTACGCCTTCGACACCCAGAAGGTTGAGGCACTACTCTACAACATCCTCAATCAGTTCCTGCCGAACGTCCTCTATGGAGGCAGCATCCTGCTCATCCTCGCCTGGCTCGATTGGCGACTCGCGCTCATCCTTGCGCTGGTCCTGCCGGTCTATGCAGTGGCGAAGCTCAAGTTTTCCGAGCGCATCCAAGGCACCAATCGCGACGCCCGGCTTGCGCAGGAGCGCCTGACCGGAACCGCGAGCGAGTACATCTCTGCGCTGCGCCTCGTGCGCAGTTTCGGGGAAGAGCGGCAGGCCGAGGCGGATCTCGACCGCAGTAGCCTCGACTTCGCCCGGAGCCGCGTCGAGCAAAGCTACGTCAACGCAGTGTTCGGAACCTTCTGGTATGTCAGCACGCAGGTGATCGCGCTGGTCGTAATGGCGGGTGGAGCCTACTTCGCCATCCGTGGCGGCCTGTCACTGGGTACGCTCTTCGCGTTCGTGGCCGGGCTTCCCATCGTGCTGGGTCCGATTCAGGCCTTCATCGGCTTGACCGAGCAGTACTTCGCGGGACGAGAGAGCTTTCACAGCATCAAGGAACTGATCGATTCGACCTACGTGGAGTCGTGGCATGGGACGCGGCGCACGGATCGCCTGCGCGGCGAGATCCAGTTTGAATCGGTCGCCTTTGCCTATCCGACCGCGCCGGAACGACGCGTCCTCGAACCCTTCTCACTGCACATCAAGCCGGGAGAGCACATCGCGTTCGTCGGACCATCGGGCTCCGGCAAGAGCACCCTGGCGAACCTTCTCCTCGGGCTCTACGCGCCGAATGAAGGCCGCATCCTGATCGACGGCGTGCCCCAGTCAGAGTGGGACATGCGCTGGATCCGCCGCCAGTTGGCTGTGGTTCTACAAGACAGCATTCTTCTGTCGGGCACGGTCCGGGAGAACCTACGCTTCGCCAAGGCGGACGCTACCGACGCCGAGATCCGCGAGGCGGCGCGTCAGGCCAACGCCGAGGAGTTCATCCAACGACTCCCCCAAGGATACGATACGCGGGTCGGCGAGCGCGGCACCACCCTTTCGGGGGGCCAGCGCCAGAGGTTGGCAATCGCGCGTGCGGTGCTGCGGAACCCGCCGGTGCTCATCCTCGACGAGGCCACGTCGGCCCTCGATTACGAGAGCGAGCGACTCATTCAGGAGGCGATTGACCGCCTTTCGGCGGGCCGGACTGTGATCACGATCGCCCACCGCCTGAGCACGATCCGCAATGCGTCTCGGATTGTGGTCCTCGAGGCCGGCCGCCTGATCGAGGAGGGAAACTTCACCACCTTGCTGGCACGAAACGGTGCCTTCGCCCGGCTTGTCGCCGCACAAGAAGTACCCCAGACTGTTGCGAACTCGGACTCCCCTCTCCGCCCATGAAACGACTCGCTTCCCTCACCCTCGGATTCGCCTGCCTGCTCCCTGCCCTGTCCGCTCAGACCGCCAGTCCGGGCTTGCGCGCGATCTTGACGGACGCGGAATGGCGACGAGCGGGGCTGGATCGGCTCACCCCCGACCAGATCGGCGTCATCGATGCCGCACTGATCCGGCACTCCCAGGGGTCCACCCAGGCCCTGAAGACTGAGCTCGAAACCGCCAAGCGGGAGATCGCGGCGGTCAATGAGGTGAAGCGTGAGCGCTCGCTCCTGGAACGCTTCGGTCTGCCGATCATGAGCGACGTGGACTGGCGCGCCCTCCCGCCGCTCCGCGCCAAGGTGGTCGAATGGCAGAACGCCAATCGCTTCAAGCTGGATAACGGCCAAGTCTGGGAAGGGCTCGAACCGATCCCTTACGAGCTTGCCGGTCAGGAGGTGGAGATCACCGCGCGTCCCGCCGGGCGCTTCCAGCTCACCGTTGCCGGTCGCAGCACCGGCCTTCGCGTCATCCGCCTGCGCTGATCCCGTGGTCACCCTCGCCAACGCTGAGCTTTCAGTTCAGCTGCTCGACCCGACCGCTGACCGCGACCGTCTCGGCAGCCGCTACTGTTGGGGTGGCTACATCTGGCAGGTCTTTGATGCCGCGGGCCACCCGTTGGTCACCGGCCCCGAGTGGCCGCATCCCACCCCGCGTCCCTTCAACGGCCAAGGCCTGCCCGAGTCGTTTCGGTTTCGCCGCCGCAGCGGAGAGGCGCTGACCTGGAACGGGCGCGAAGGCGTGCACCTTGGCGGCGGACGCATCGCGCTGGATGCTCAAGGAGAGGTTGTGGTGGTCGAGCCTTGCCACTGGACCGTGGAGCGCACTGCGGACTCCATCACCTACCGGACTGATCAGCGCACGCTCGGCTACGACACGACGCTCGTGCGCGAGATCCGACTGACGGGCCGGACCCTTCATTCCGTTTCCCGACTCACCCACCGCGCCGCGCAGCCCCTGTCGCTCGAGTGGTTCCCGCACCCGTTCTTCGCATTGACCGATCGCCTCATCGAGGTGGAGGTCCCACCCGCCTGTCGGCTGGCCGAGAATCCCGGTTTCTCGCTGGAGGGCCGCCGCCTCGCGTCCCGGAAACGCTTTGACGGCGAACAAGACGGACACATGGACTTTCTACTCCTGCCGCCTGGCGTACCGGTCCGGGCGCGCCTGAGTCATCCGCGGCTCCAGTACGTCGATTTCTCGACCAGCTATGCGCCGTCGGAATGCGTGATCTGGGGCAACGGGAACACCTTTTCGATCGAGCCGTACCTCGCCGCCGTGCTCGCCCCCGGCGAAACCAAGGAGTGGTCGGTGACAACGGCGTTCGGTCCGGTCCGCGCCTCCTGACCCCACCCCGACCATGTCGCGTCCGCTCGTCGCCATCCTGTGTCCGCGGGAATTCACCTTCAGCGAGGATGCCGCCCTGATTGAGACGGCGGAGTTGGGCGCCGTCGCGGAGGTACGGACGTTCCGCCTCGATTTCAACGCGCCGCTGCCGGCGGAAGTGCGAGCGGCGGATGCCCTCATTCTGTGGCACAATTTTGCCTGCACCGCCGAGGTGATCGCCTCGCTCACGAACTGCCGCGTACTCATCCGCAACGGAGTCGGCTACGACAGCGTCGATACCGGGGCGGCCGCCCGTCGCGGCATCCCAGTGTGCAACGTGCCGGACTACGGCACCGAGGAGGTCGCCGATCATACCGTCGCGCTTACGCTCGCGCTCTGTCGCCAGCTTTTCCCGCTCGATGCCGAGGCCAAGCGACTCGGCTGGCGAATCGAAGTCGCGCCAAAGTTGCGCCGTCTCAGCTCGCTGACCTTCGGCATCATCGGACTCGGTCGCATCGGTACCGCCACCGCCCTGCGCGCGAAGGCGCTCGGCTTCCGCGTCGTCTTCCACGATCCGCTGCTCGCCAACGGGGCGCACAAAGCGCTCGGGATTCAGCGTGCGACTTCGCTGGAGGACTTGCTGGACCAGAGCGACGTGGTCTCGCTGCACTGTCCCTCGTCCGCCGCGACGCGGGGGATGATCGGAGAGGCCGAACTCCGGCACCTGCGGCCGACATCCTTTCTTGTGAATACCGCCCGTGGCGACCTCGTACAGAAAGAGCCACTGTTCCGGGCGCTCCGCGAGGGACGTCTGGCTGGCGCGGGCCTCGATGTGGTCGAGGACGAACCACTCCGGTCGTCGGCAGAAGCGGCAACGCCCAACCTGATCGTCACGTGCCACGCCGCGTTCTGCAGTCCGGAGGGCATGATCGAGATGCGCACGACCTCGGCGCGGATTGCGCGCGCCGCGCTGCTCGGCCAGCCGGTCTGGAATCGCGTCAACTGAGAGCGCCGTTCTGCATCCCGTCTCAGTCGTCCTGCGGTCGCCAGTCCAACTCGTCGGCCAACGGGCGAAGATCTACGAGGGAGCGGAGCGGTCCGCCGCCGGCGATCGGCACGTTGGGGAAATAACGCTCCCGAATCCGTTCAATCGGCCAGTCTAGCCACGGGCGGGCGCTGGCGGGGAGATAGCAACGGTAGCCCTTCAACGGACGCCGGAGCGCCTGGCCGACCGCGCGAGCGGCGTCGGCATAGGTGAGCCAGGCAAAGGCCTCGTCGAGGGGCACGTGCGCCACCACCTCGACGATGCCGCGCGGGCGCGGCTCCGGGAACAACGCGGGAAAGCGGAACGCGATTCCGGTCATGCCATGGCAGCCAACGAAGTAGCGGAGCTGCTCCTCACCGAGTGCCTTGGAGAGGGCGTAGGGATTGGTCGGCGTGGCGATCGAGGCGCCGCTCAACGGTAATTCCCGGACCGAGCTGGGCTGATGGTCCGGCGAAAATCGCTCGACGCGCATTGCCTGGATCGAACTCGCAAAGATGAACCGAGGCACCCCACCCAGCCGCGCCCGCTCGAGCACGTGGTAGTTCATGGTGATATTCTCCGTGAAGACCATCCGACCATCGAGTCCGTACGACGTCGCGTGGTTCGCCAGATGCACCACGGCGTCGGCACCACGCCACGCGGCATCCACCGTCCGGGGATCGAGCAGGTTCTGCACGCGCACCGATCCGGGCGCATCAGCGGGCGCCGGAACCGCGTCGTAGGCATCGACGCGATCCCCCGCCTCCAGTAACTGACGCAAGACCGCTTGACCAAGTCGGCCGGCCGCTCCGGTGAGAACAATGCGCATCGAGAGAAGATCGGGAACGGCGTTCGCGTCAGGCAGCTCCCACCACGGCGATGTCGTCAGCGTGAACGCCGCACCACACCGCATCGCCGGCGTGGATCGCCTCGCGCAACGCACTCTCATTGGCCACCAGCGCCGTCAAACGAGTCCCCGCGTCCGTCTGCAAATGCAGGCGGTCGAGGGCTCCTTGGAAAAGTTCATCCGTCACGCGGGCCGTAAAAATCGCCTCGGCTTCTAGGGGACGCTTGGCGACGAGGATCTTCTCGGGACGCAGCGAAATCACCGCCCTAGTCCATTCCGCCGGCCAGCGCTCCGCCAGAATCTCGAGTTCGAGTCCACCCTCGACCCGCACGCGGACCCTCGCTCCCCTCCGCGCGATCACGTCCGCCGTCAGCAGATTCGCCTCGCCGATGAAGTCCGCCACGAACGCCGTCCTCGGCTGGTGGTAGATCTCGCTGGCCGATCCGATCTGCTCGACCCGGCCCTGATTGAACACGGCAATCCGGTCGCTCATGGTCAGCGCTTCCTCTTGATCATGCGTGACGAACACGAACGTCATCCCGAGGTGCTTCTGCAGACGCTTGAGTTCCAGCTGCATTTGCTGGCGTAACTTGGCGTCGAGGGCAGAGAGCGGCTCATCGAGGAGAAGCACCTTGGGTCGGGGAACAATCGCGCGCGCGAGGGCCACGCGTTGACGCTGTCCTCCGGAAAGCTCGTGCGGCCGGCGGGAGCCGAAGCCTGTGAGCGCGACCAATTCGATCACCTCTTCGACCCGGCGCGCGATCTCCGGGGCAGGCACCTTCTGCATCCGCAGGCCGAACGCGATGTTCTCCGCGACCGTGAGGTGTGGAAACAGGGCGTAGCTCTGAAAGACCTGGTTCACATTGCGGCGGTAAGGTGGAAGGTGCGTGACATCCTCGCCGTCGATGCGCAGCGCGCCACTGGTCGGCGTCTCGAACCCGGAGAGCATCCGCAGAAGCGTGGTCTTCCCACAGCCCGAAGGGCCCAGCAGCGTGAGAAACTCGCCCTCCGCCACGTCGAGACTCACGCCATTCACCGCCGTGAAGGAGCCGAAGCGCTTGGTCACGGAGCGGATTTCAATCATCGACGGCATGGCGGAAAATGGACGGTGCGATGCCGCGTCACGTGGTGGTCGTGCGGCGCCGGCGGTGGGCCATCGCATAGGTGACGACGAACAGGAGGGTAAACACGACGCCGAGAGCGGCGCCAAACGGCGCGTTACGGGCGCGGAAAAACTGGTTCTGGATTACGTTACCGATCAGCGGCACCTGTGCTCCGCCCATCAGGTCGGTGATCGCGAACATCCCGATGGCCGGGACGAACACCAGCATGATCCCGGCCGCGATCCCCGGCCACGTGAGCGGAATGATCACGTGGGAGAACGCGCGGATCGGACCGGCCCCAAGATCGTGGGCGGCTTCCACGAGGGCGTTATCCAGCTTTTCGGCACTGCCATAGATCGGCAGAATCATGAAAGGCAGGTAGGCGTACACGAGCCCGATGACCACCGCGGTCGGCGTGTAGAGGAGCGACAGCGGCGCCGCGACGACCCCGGAGAATTGCAGCAGTCCGTTCAGCAGCCCCTCGCTCTTAAGGATGGCGATCCAGGCGTAGGTCCGGATCAGGAAGCTCGTCCAGAAGGGGATCATCACCAGGAGGAGAAGCCTCTCGCGCAGCGGAGAACGCTGCCGGGCGATATACCATGCCACCGGGTAGCCGATGGCGACGCAAAGGACCGTGGTGAGAGCGGCGTAGCCGATGGAGCGCCCGAGGATCTTAAGATAGATCGGGTCGAAGACGCGCGCGTAGTTTTCCCAGCTGAACTCGAAGACCACCCGGCCCAGATCGTCGCGCTGGCAGAAACTGTACACCACCAAGCCAAGCATCGGTACGACCACGAAGAGCACCAGCCAGAGCGCCAGCGGGGTCAGGAGCAACCACGCAACCACGCCGGCACGGCGCCCGCCATGGGCTGGCGCGGTGTCAGCGAGAGCGTGCATGCAGCGAGGACCGGCGACCGTGGGCGCGCTCAGCGGGCGTTCTTCAGGTCCGTGATCAACTCATCGATCATCGCCCCGGTCTCGCCGAGGTGCCGGAACGTGCCGAACTTCGCCTTACCCCGCGGATAGCTCGCGGGATTGGCCAGCTGTTCCGGCGAGAGCAGCTGGCGCGCCGCGCCATTGGGATTCGTGTACGGAAATTCGTCCGAAATCGCCTTACTGACCTCCGGGCGGAGCAGGTAATCGAGGAAGCGGTGCGCTGCCTCGACGTTCTTGGCGCCCTGCGGAATCGCCATCACATCGACGAACTGGTGCGCTCCCTCCTTGGGGATCACGTAGGCAAACTTTGGGTTTTCGGCCCAGAGGCGGGCCGCCTCACCACCCCAGACATAGCCCAGGTCCACATCGCCGTTCAGCAGCGCGGTCTTCGGGCTATCTGAGTCGTAAAGCTTGATCCGCTTCATCCACTGCGCGAGGAGCGGACGCGCCTCCGCGAGGTTCTTCGCGTTGATTTCGTTCAGTGGGTATCCCAGCACGTAGAGCGCGGCGGTGACGAGTTCGCGGGCATCATCCACGACCACAATCCGTCCGGCATGGCGCGGCGCGAACATGTCCACGAGGCCCGTGATCGGTTCCTTGACGCGCTCGGTGTTCACCACGATGCCCACCGTACTCACCATGTAAGGCAGGGTGTAACGCTGCTCCGGATCATGCGCCATGTTGAGGTACTCTGGCAGAATGTTCTTCATCCCGGGCAGCTTCGTGTAGTCGAGCGGCACCAGAAGGCGGTTCTTGATCAGCGCCTCGGCGATGTAGTCCGGGGGCTGAACCAGGTCGTAAGCCGTGCCTCCGGCCAGCATCTTGGCGAGCATCTCCTCGCCCGAAGCGAAGGTCTCATAGTTGATGCGGATGCCGGTTTCCTTCGTGAAGCCCTCGAGCACCGACTGCGGGAGGTACTCGGACCAAGCGAACAGGTTGATTTCTTTGTTTGCGGCACGAAGCGGCGCCAGGGCGAGACCCAGCACGACGAGGAGGAGGGCAATGACTCGGGAACGAGGGAGCAGGATCATGGAAGTAAAGGTTAAGGAGTGCGGCGACCCAGCCGGCGCAAGTGCTCTGAAAAAAGAACGAACGCGACGGTCGCGATGATAAACAGGGCGGAGAGTGCGTTCAACATTGGGTTGAGACCGACCTTGGCCATCCCGAACACCAGCAGCGGCAAGGTCGCGACCTGCGCACTCGCGGTGAAAAACGTCACGATGAGCTCGTCGAGCGAGAGCGTAAACGCCATCAATGCGCCGGACAGAATCGCTGGCCGGAGGTACGGTACAATCACCAGAAGGAATGCCCGGAGGGGCGTCGCTCCCAGATCAAGCGCGGCCTCCTCCAGCGCGGGATCCATCCCCTGCAAGCGCGCCTGCACCGCGATCAACACAAAGGGAAAACAGAAGGTGGTATGCGCCACGATGACCGTGAAGAAACCGAGTTTGAGACCAGCGGTGGTGAACAAAATCAGCAGACTGATCCCCATCACGATCTCCGGCATGATCATGGGAACCGCAATCAACGTTTGGAGCGTCGACCCGAACCGGTAGCGATACCGGTGCAACAACCACGCCCCCACGGTTCCCAGCACGACGGAAAGCACGGTGGTGAAGCTGGCCACGACCAAGCTGTTTTTCAGCGCGCGCGCGATCCGGGTATCGTCCCAGAGCCGACCATACCACTCGAATGTGAATCCCTCCCACACGACGTTCAGCCGGGACTCATTGAAAGAGTACACGACCAGCACCAGAATCGGTAGGTACAGAAACAAAAAAACCAACCCGGTCCAGACCCCGAGGCCCACATCGAGCAGGCGCAGGCCAGACCAGCGGACCCGAAACGATGGCGGTGAAAGCGGCGGCCGCATGCGACAACCCTTTGTCGCGTTTACGGCATGCGACGCAAGCGGGGAAACGCCCTGCCAGCTACTTGAGCTGGGGCAAGAGCGCGAGCAGGACAGCCGGATCGCCGGCCCTGAGACGCTGTACGTCCGCCGCCGTCAGGGAAACGCCGAGCACCCGGTCCGCCACCGCGGCGATCATCTTCGAGGCATCCAAGCCGTCGGGCGTGCCCTCCAGCGCAAACTCCAATGAAAACGGTGCATAGCCCAGCGTATCGATCGTACCGGCGAGCAGATTGACGCGCCGCAAGGCGTCGGCCGAGCGGCCCCGCGCCCCACCGGTCACGCTCACGCTCAGAGGCCGGCGCCAAAACGGCTTTCCCGGGGCCGCCAGCAGCGCGCCCTCGCCAACAAAACGGAGCTCGGGGCTGGTGATCGTAAGATCCCGCAGCGCCACCGACAGAGTCGGAGACACGCCCGCGTCGAGCGTGAGCTGATCAAAGCGAATCTCACCAAAGAGGCGCAGCACCGCCTCAAATTCAGCCAATCGGTTGGTGAGTTGCTGGGTCTTCGACGCTACCCCACCCAGCGAAGACGGGAGCCTCGCCCCTAGTGCGCCCGCCAGCGCACCCAGCGCTCCGGCCTGATCACCTCGACGCTGCAACTGCTCTCTCGCCGTCGCGACTGCGCTGAGGTAGCTGGGGGGCAAGGGTCGAATGACTCCGCCGCGGCTCACCATCTGGAGATCACCCTGCAGGTGGTTGGCGAGGTCGCCCAGCGAGGCTGCGCCGCCACTCACCCGAGAGCGGAGGTCAAAACGCCCCTCGATGGCCGGCGGACCGCCGGAAGGCAGCAAAGCCTTGAGCGCGGGTCCCGACTCCAACTCGAGCGCGGTCACCTTCCCCTCCAAGGCGTAGGCCGCGCCTGATTTCGCCGGTGAGTAAGATAACGTCCCAGAGGCTTCCACGCGCCCTCCGGTCGCCAGGATTCCTTTCAGGGTCTCCAGCACCACCGCCATCTGATCCAACGCCACGGTCCCGCTGATCTCCCGCGCGATGAGGTCAGGGGAGTAGACGATCTCTCCAAAAGCGATCGCGACTTTGCCCGAGACGCCGGCCCAAGCCGGTGCCGGCGATGCGGGGCCCGGCGCGGCGGCCGGCGATGCGGGCGCGGCGGCCCACGGCGCAGCCAGCAGGCGGGCGTCCGGTACGAAGACGCGTGCGCCCGTGATCTGGCCATCGACCCGCCAACCACCCGAGTTGGGAGTCAGCTGCCCGGCCACCAACACATCGCTCACCCGGCCTGATGCCTCCAGGCGCACGGGGATCCGGAGGGTCAGCGCGCCACTCGCCGCGCGATCGCCTCGAATCTCCACCGCCAGATCCGGCAGCGAACCGCCCGAGGAATCCGTCAGCCGCGTCGCCTGCACGTCGAGTGCCACCTGCTGAACGTCGCTCAGGCTCGCGGAGCCGGACACACGAACCAGGCCAGATTGCAGGGGAACTCCCGCGCCAACGAGGGGCTGCGCCAGCAGAACCGGCAGATCCAAGTCCAACGCACCAGTCAGCTTCATCGCCTGATCCGCGCCCACGCTGCGGCCGGCCCGCACGGCGCCGCGCGCGAGCACCCCGTTGCCTCCGCGCACCAGTAGGTCCGCCGCTTCTCCCTGCCAGCCCCGGGGGGTAAAATCAGCCGACGGGCGCACCTCCAACTGCACGTCGCGCAGCATTTCTCTTCCCGCCTGCCGCACCGAGAATCGGGAAACCGCCATGGGCTCCGTGCTTCGCACCGCGATACCACCGGGCGACGCCCGCAGGCTCCAGCCTCCGGTGACCACTCCACCTTCGATCTGCCCCTCCGGCCACGCCGCCTGCAGCGCCGCCAAAGGGAGGCCACGGAGGCGCACGGTGAGCAGATCGGCCGACGGATCCGCGACCTCCACCTCGCCAGAAACGGGATTCCAGATGAAAGGCTGACGCAACTCGACTCCGAGGACCGGCCCCTTCTCCACGACCTCCGCGCGTAAGGACGCGACACGAATGCGCTCACCCTCCCGCGCCAGCCCGAAGTCCGAGGTGAGACGAATCGCCCCCAGTGAGGCGAGCTCAGGCGAGAGTCGTTCCCACCGCGATGCATCTACCGCGATCTTGCCGGTCACATCGATGGCCTGAAACGCGCGTCCCGCCGTAAACACATTCTCAACCTGCAGGGAAAACTCCGGGAGCGGGCGCCCCGGGAGCACCGGCGCGATGTCCCGATCGGTGAACGCCGCCTTCAGGGTCCCCCGAATCAGATCCGTCGCAGCTGAGCGCTCCGCTCGCCCATCGAGCCAGCGCACGCCCTCGCGGCGCACGATCAGCGTATACGTTTCCCCCACGGTTTCTCCCGCCGCCCGCTCCACCCCGCTCTCCACGGCGACTGACGCTCCCGCCGGCAACCCCGCGGCCTGCACCGAAAGCACGCCAGTCGTACGCACGGCGTCGAGGCGCGAACCCGCCCCCAATCCAATCTCGACTCTCGTCGTCGCCTGCAACCGATCCAGACTGCCTTCCCGGGACCCATCGAGCGTAAGGTCAAGTTGACCAACTGCACCCGCCGTCAGTCCTCCCCCCTTCACGTCCACCGCTACCGAGATGCGCTGCCCTCCCGCAAGAGAGCCGCGCACCGTTCCCCGAAGCAGCACCTGCTCCAACGCAAAATCTTCGGGCAGCGTGACCCGATCCAGAAGCCCGAGCGTCGCCGAGGCGGGCACGGCACGTTGTCCTCCGCTGTCCGGCACACCCAGCACGGCAAAGCCGCCGAGTCCCGCGAGCGCGGACCGCACCGGCACCGGGCCGGATACCGCAGCCGTCGCCGGCGGGGAGGCAAGTTCGACAATCCACGATGTTGCCTCCAGTCGCTGGATACGCACGGCACCCCGCAACGCTGGAATGAGCGCGAGGTCCACTTCTACGCGCGGTGCCGTGATCCGGACTCCGGGCCGCGTGACTGTGGCGTCGCTGATTACGCTGCGCGACAGCCCCAGATCGACCCTCCCCACGGTCAGTCCCAGATCGGGTCGGTCGCGCAGGAGGCGTTGGGTCAGCGCCGTCTGCACGGCCGGCGTCAAGGCGAGCAGCACGACGCCGCCGAGCAAGACGGAAGTCACGGCGAGGATCCATCCGACCAACCGAAGTCCACGTCCGATCGGCGAGGGCACGGCCACGTGAGTCTCAGGTCGGCGATCAGCCACGGGTTCGGGAGGAATCAGGATCCGGCGTTGAACGGATCTGCCTGGCCAATCGCTTTACGCACCCGGGACGCGGCGACGAGGTAGTTGTAGTTGGCGCGCAGTTGATTGTTTCGCGCCTGAGTAAGGTCCACCTGGCTGGTCAGCACGTCGAGCTGAGTAGCGGTTCCGGCCGACTGACGCACGGTAGCGAGCCGGAGGGCTTCGGTCGCCTGTTCGACGACCCGCCGGGATGCCTCCATCAGCTCGCCGGCCTCTTGGAGTAGCGACACTGCACGACGGACCTCGATCTCAATACCCAGCTCGGCCTCGCTGCGAGCGAGCTCAATTTGAGCCAGCGCGGAGCGGGCCTGCACCACGCGTCCTGCGGTCGCGCGGCCGTCGAAGAGGCTCCACTGAGACTGCACACCCAGCAGCCAGCCATCGCGCGCGTCGCTGAAACGATCGCTCGTCCCCGCCTTGCGCCATTGATAGCTGCCGATCAGATCAACCGACGGTCGGGCGCCGGCCCGGGCGATCTCCACGCCTTGGGCGCGCGCCTCGATGAGCTTGGAGAGGCGGGCGAGCTCCGGCCGCGATCCGCGAGCGGCAGCCACGGCTTCGGCGACATCATACTGGACCGGTTCAACCGTCAGGTCACCCACGATCTGGGGAACCCGCGGCGCGGAGCCGGTCTCGCCGCCCATGAGTTGGACCACCTCGTCGAACGACGTGCGGAACGTGTTGCGGGCCTGGATGAGGGCGGGTTGCGCATTGGCCAGCGCGACTTCCGCCCGGAGCACCTCAAAGTTGGAGGCCGCGCCGGCCTCGTAGCGATTACGTTCGTTTTGGAGCTGTTCCTCGAGCAACGCCACGGACTGTTCCTGCACCTTGATGCTCTCCCGGGCGAGCAGCACGTCGTAGAAACGCGTGCGAACGGCGAGTAGCACCTCGCTGATCACCGCCTGCAGCTCCAGCACCGCCGCCTCGCGGGCCAGCCGCGCGCTCGCCGCCGCACCCTGCACCGCCCCGCCGCTGTAGAGGCTCTGTCGTGCCTGGATCTGGATCTGCCACGCCGAGTCGTCGGCTGGAAACGACTGCGAAATGTCGGTTTCGTTGCGCTGGTACGCGGCGCCCACTCCCACGTTCGGGAGCCCCAGGGCGGAGACCTCCAGAACCACGCCATCCTGCTGTTGGATGCGCTCCCGCGCCTGGCGGATGGCGAAGCTGTTTTCCAGCGCATAGAGGATGGCCGCACGGAGATCGATGACCTCCGGGAGCGCAGACGAACGACTTTCGCGAGCCGCGGAGACACCGGAGGCGAGACTGGCGCCGAGGACGAGGACGGCGATCCGGAGAAAGCGGGAATGCATGGACATCAGGGGGAGGCGGGATTGACCGAAGATGCGAGAGCCCGAGCGGACGATCGACGAGAAAAGTCGCGACCGATGAGCAGATAAAAGACCGGGACGACGAACAGCGTAAAGAACGTGCCAACGGCCATGCCGACCACGAGAACCCAGCCGATGCTGTTGCGTGCAGCGGCACCAGGGCCATCCACAAAGATCAGCATGAGATGACCGAACACCGTCGCGGCCGACGTCATTAGGACCGGGCGCAGGCGCGTCGCGGCGGCCCGTCGGGTGGCCTCGAACTTGCCCACGCCCTCGGACTGCAGGCCGTTCGCGAACTCCACGATGAGGATGCCGTTCTTGGCGATCAGTCCCACCAGCGTGATCAGGCCGATCTGGGAGTAGATGTTCAGCGAGGTCTTCCACAGGAAGATGGGCAGGAGCGCACCGAACACGGCCAACGGAACGGAGCCCACCAAGATGATGATCGGGTCCCGGAAGCTGTTAAACTGGGCCGCCAGAACGAGGAAGATGAGCAACACCGCGAGCGCCCCGGCCTTCCAGAGCGCGGCACCCTCGGTCCGCAGCTGGCGCGACTGCCCGCCGTAGTCGATCGAGTATCCAGGAGGCAGAATCTCCGCCGCCTTGGCCTCCAGCTTTTTCAACGCCGCATCGATGCTCGGCCCCACTCCGGTGATCTTAACCGCATTGAGCTGCTGGAAGCGGTTCAAGGTGCGCGGCTGGACTGTCTCGCGCAGCGTCGCGATCGTGGAAAGTGGAATCAAGCGACCCTCTGGTCCGCGCACGTGGTAATTAAGCAACTGGTCGGCGTTGAGCCGCTGTGAGCGCTCGACCTGCGGAATCACGCGATAACTGCGACCGTCGCTCACAAACCGATTCACATAAGCGCCGCCGAGCAATGAACCAAGGTCTCGCGCGACGTCGGTGAGGCTCAGGTTCATCGCGGCGACCTTGTCTTTGTCGATCTCGATCTCAACCTGGGGCAAGTCAAACTTGAGATCACTGTCGGCAAAATAGAACGTCGGCGCCGCGTTCGGTGCGTTTGCCTCCGTGTTGGCGTAGAGCACCAGCTGGTCGGCAAACTCGAGCATCTGGCGATGGTCGGCCGTGGAACGGACCACGAACTCGATCGGGAACTGGCCGCCCGCTGGCAGCGGCTCCGGCGTGGTCAGAATCACATTCATGCCCGCGATCTTCGCCGCGTCAGCCTGAAGCGACTGGTCGATCTCCAGCGCCGTGCGCTTGCGCTCGGACCACGGCTTGAGGACCGCGCCACCGAAGCCAAAATTCGCCCCGGTTACTTGGAAGGACGTCTGATACTCGGGAAACGACTCAAACATCGCCTGCACCTGCCCGGCGAAGAGAGAATTCTGCTCGATGGTCGAGGTCGGCGACGGCAGCAGAATACTGAAGACCACTCCCTGGTCTTCCTTCGGCGCCAATTCGCGCTGCGCGAACATGAGGAACGGTGCGCTCAGCAGCGAAACCATCAGCGCGAGCATCACCACCACCGGCACCCAGCCCTGCAGTACCCGGCCGATCAGTCGGTCGTAAAACGACCGCAGACGGTCAAAGGTGTGATTCACGAACCCGGTCAATCCACGCTCCTCCGCACCGCCTCCCTTCAGCAACTGCGCGCTCATCATCGGCGAAAGCGTCAGCGCAACAAAACCGGAGACCGCCACCGCGCCGGCGAGCGTGAAGGCGAATTCGCGGAACAGCGCCCCCGTCAAGCCGCCTTGGAACCCGATCGGCGCGTAGACCGCCGCAAGCGTGATCGTCATCGAAATCACCGGGCCTACCAGCTCGCGTGCCCCGAGGATCGCGGCATCGAAGGGAGTCTTTCCTTCCCGCACGTGCCGCTCGACGTTTTCCACGACGACGATCGCGTCGTCGACCACGATGCCGACCGCCAGCACGATTGCGAGAAGCGTGAGGAGGTTCACCGTAAATCCGAGCGCCAGCATCAGGGCGAACGCTCCGATCAACGACAGGGGCATCGCCACGAGGGGAATCAGCACCGAGCGCAGCGACCCCATGAAGAGGAAAATGACCACCGCCACGATGAGCAGTGTCTCGATCAGCGTCGTCACGATCTCCTTCAGCGCATCTTCGATATAGCCCGTCGCATCGTAGCCGATCTGGAGCTTGAGGGACGAGGGCAACCGGGCCTCGATGCCCGGCAGGGCCGCGCGAACGCGCTTGATAACCTCCACTGTGGAGTCCGTCGGCAGGACCCAAATCCCCATGAAGGTGGCTTTTTTCCCGCCGAAGCGAACCTCCTCGTCGTAGCTTTCCGCGCCCAGCGCGACGTCCGCAATGTCCGCAAGCCGAATGATCGCACCATTCCGCTCCGCCACGACGAGATTTTCGAACTCGCTTACGTTCTTCAGGTCGGTATCGGCGACGAGCGACACTCGCATCATCGAGCCGTTGGTGCTCCCCACTGCCGCGAGGGCATTGTTGGCGGCGAGGGCTTGGCGCACCTGGGCCGGGCTCAGGCCGCGCGCCGCGAGTTCGTCGGGCTTGAGCCAGATGCGCATGGCGAAGACTCGCCCACCCAGCACGTCGGCCCGCTGCACGCCCTTGATGGACGAGAGCTGCGGCTGGACCACGCGCGTCAGGTAGTCGGTGATCTGGTTCTCCTCGAGTTCATCCGAGTAGAAGCTCAGGTACATCGAGGCGAACTGGTTGTCACTGGACTCGACGCTGATCGTGGGGGCCTCGGCCTCGGGTGGCAGTTCACTGCGCACCTGGTCGATTTTGGAGCTGATCTGGGCGAGAGCGGCGTTCGTGTCGTAGTTCAGGCGCAGGAACACCTCGATCGTACTCAGGCCCGAGCGGCTGTTGGACTGGATGTAGTCGATGCCATCGGCGCTCGCGATCACGCGCTCCAGCTGCGTGGTGATGTAACCACGCACCGTCTCCGCGCTGGCTCCGAAGTAGAGCGTGGTGACCTTCACGACCGCGCTATCGCTGCGCGGGTACTGGCGAACGTTGAGCCGGTTGTAGGACACGAGGCCCACCACCAGGATCACGATGTTGATCACCAGCGCGATGACTGGCTTGCGGACGAAAAGATCGGTAAAGCGAGATTTCATGAACGCGGGGCGTCCTCGGAAAAGATGGCGGGAGTGAGGACCGGGCGGATCAGGTGTTCTGCGGCTGGGGCGCCGGGTTGTTGCCCGGCTGCACGCGATTATTCACCTGAATCTTGAGTCCGTTGCGCAGCTTAAACACGCCCGAGGTCGCCACTTCCTCGCCCGGCTTCACGCCAGACAGGATCGCGATCTGGTCGCCGCGCGTGGGCCCGAGGCGGACAAACTGCTGGCGGACCCCGAGGTATTCCTTCCCGTCGGCATCCTTCATCGTTTCGATGACGAAGACCGAGTTGCCGTAGGAAGCATAGGCGACGGCGGTCGCGGGCAGCACCACGACGGGCGCGTTCTCCGGCAGCTCGATTTCCACGCGCGCGAACATACCCGCGCGCAGCAGGTCATCGGAATTGGAGACTGTGGCCTGCACGGCGATGTTGCGCGAGGACGGATCCACGCCGGGATTGATCGCGGTGAGCTTGCCGGAGAAGGAACGCTCCGCGTACGCATCGACGCGCACCCGCACCGTCTGCCCCACCACCAACTCAGGCAGGTGGCGTTGCGGAATGCTGAAGTCCACGAACATCGGATCCAGCCGCTGTAGCGGCAGCAGCAGCGCACCGCGGCCGACGTACTGGCCGATGTTAACCATGCGGATGCCCACCCGACCCGCGAAGGGGGCGCGGATGATCTTCTTGTTCAACAGCGCCTGCAGCGCCGCCGCGTCGGCCTCCGCTTGGTTGACGCGAGCCGTGGCCGCATCGAGTTCCGCTTGGCTGATCGTGTTCTTCGCCCGCAGCTCCGTCGCACGGTCACGGTCGAGGCGCGCGATCGCCTGGCGGGCGGCGGCGGCGGCCAACTGCGCCCTCTCCACCGACGTATCAAGCTCGATGAGCACGTCGCCGGCCTGCACCGATGCGCCGTTCTCCACGGCAATGCGCACCACCGTGCCGTCGGCATCGGCCGCGAGGGTCACGCCTTCCACCGGGGACAGCGTGGCGATCGCATTGATCGTGGGCCGCCAGACGGCCGTTTCCGCACGAATGGAGGTCACGGCCGGCGCCGGCATGTCGCGCGGGATCGAGGCCATCTCGCGAATTTGGGCAACCTTGACGGCACCCAGCGATACCACCAGCGCCGCGAAGGCGGCGAGAGCGAGGACGAAGCGTTTGATCATGTGACAGGAGAGTTGAGGGGAACAGATGCACAGGCCGGAGCAGGAGACGCACCGCTAGTAAACGGGATCGACGGTTCTTCCGTTTCACCCCCGCGCACCAGTTTGGAGAGAAGCGTGACGAGCGTACGGCGCTCCGCCTCGCTCAAAGGTGCGACGAGAAGGCCCATGCGCTGAAAATAAGCGGGGACCACGCCCTGCAGCAGAGACTCACCCGCCGGGGTCAGGGTCACCGGCGTCATCCGCCGATCATGCGGATCCGGCTCCCGTCGGACGAAGCCATCGCGTTCCAGCGTATCGATGAGGCCCGTCATCGTTGCACGCGTAACGCCCGCTTGGTCCGCCAATTCCGCGGGTGTCAGCGCACCACTGTCCGCCTCCCCTCGCTTGCGCAGCAGAAGCATCAGCACCGTGAATCGACCTGCGCTGATCCCATGGGCCTCCAACGGCTCGCCGCAGGACCGAAACGCCTCATCTCCCGCCCTCAGCAAGTGAAGATAAACCTCACAGGCGGACGGATCGAGCTCAGGAAAACGCCGCGCCTCCTCCAAGAGGCACTCGTAGCGCGGCAAGTCTCTCAGCAGTAACATCGGCATGGGATACGCTCGATAACGTTAGGAAGCTAACCATCAGCCACCTAACCACAAAACGCAAGGTTTGGGGAGGCAGCGTTAGGCCGAAAGGATCGCCTCGCTCCTGTTGGCGCGAGGTCGGGAAAGGTGAGCGGACGGCCTAGGCTAGCTCGCGGACCGCTTGGACGACGGCATCGACGGTGACGCCGAGTTCTTTGAACACGGTGCCGCCGGGAGCGCTGAGGCCGAAGCGGTCGATGCCGATCGCCTTGCCGTCGAGGCCGACCAAGCCAGCCCAGAGACCCGTGACGCCGGCTTCGATCGAGACGCGGCGGCGGATGGCGGAGGGCAGGATGGACTCACGTACCTCGCGGGACTGGCGGGCAAAGCGCTCGATGCAAGGAACCGACACCACGCGCACGCCGGCTCCGAGTTGCTGAGCGGCTGCGAGGGCCAACTGGAGTTCGGAACCGCTGGCGAGGAGAATGGTGGTCAGAACACCCTCTTCGCGACGGGCGATGTAGGCGCCCTGAAGAACGCCTTCGCGGCGGGTGGCGATCGGTACGTCGTTCAGGGTCGGAAGAACCTGGCGCGTCAGGGCGAGCAACGTCGGACCGTCTGTGCGGGACAGTGCAGCGGCGAACGCGCCGGCGGTTTCCTCCGGGTCAGCGGGGCGAATCACGTCGAGGCCGGGGATGAGACGCAGTGCCGATACGGTTTCGATCGGCTGGTGCGTCGGCCCGTCTTCACCCACCCCGATGGAATCGTGAGTGTAGATGTAGACCACCGGAAGCTTCGCCAAGGCGGCGAGACGCATGGACGGACGCGAGTAATCGGCGAAGACCAAGAACGTCGCGATGGACGGGCGGAAGAGGCCGTCGTAGGCGACGCCGTTCGCGATCGCCGCCATCGCATGCTCGCGGATACCAAAGCGGATGTTGCGTCCCGTGCGGGTGGCGGGCTCGAAGTCGGGCGAATCCGCAATGTGGTTGAGCGTCGATCCGTACAGGTCGGCGCTTCCGCCGATGAGCAGCGGCAGTGTGGCAGCGAGCGGCTGCAGCACGGCCTTGCCGGCGGCGCGGGTAGCGAGCTTGGAGTCGGCGGGAAACGCCGGCAGCGCGGCGAGCAGGCTTGCCGCGTCTGGCGCGAGGCCGGCGGTCTCAAGAAGCTGAGCCTTCGTCGGGTTTGCGTCGCGCCACGCGCGGTAGGTCTTGTGCCACCGATTGCACTGGCGGATGAGTCGCGCCTTGTGGGAAGCGAAGTAGGCGCGGACCTCCTCGCTCACGAAGAAGTGCTGATCCACCGGCAGGCCGAGAGTGGCCTTGGCGCCGTCGATGAACTTTGCCCCGCCCTCGCCATGCCCTTTGGCGGTGCCCTGCACCTCGGCGATGCCCTTGCCGATGATCGTCCTCGCGATGATCAACTGCGGACGGCCGGTCTTGGCACGCTTGGCCTTGTTCACCGCCTTAAGGATCGCCGCGAGATCGTGTCCGTCGATCGACTGGACGTCCCATTTCAGCGACTTGAACCGCATCGCGGTGTTGTCGCTCTGGGTCTTGTCCGCCATCGCGTCGAGCGTGACCTCGTTCGCGTCGTAGATAAGAATCAGGTTATCGAGTCCCTGGTGACCCGCGAAGGCGACCGCTTCAAGGGCGACGCCTTCCTGCATGCAGCCATCGCCCGCAAGCGCGATCACGTGGTGATCGAAGATGGTATGTTCCGGAGTATTGAAGTGCGCCTCAGCCATCTTCGCCGAGACGGCCATACCGACGGCGTTGCCAATGCCCTGCCCCAGGGGACCGGTGGTGGCCTCCACGCCCGGGGTCTCGTGAAACTCCGGGTGCCCCGGCGTCTTGCTGTGCAATTTGCGGAAGGCCTTGAGGTCATCCAGCGACACGTCGTAACCGCTCAGATGCAGCCATGCGTAGAGAAACATCGATCCGTGGCCCGCCGACAGCACGAAACGGTCGCGATTGATCCAGCGCGGCCGATCTGGATTATGCTGCAGCGCATGCCCGTAAAGCACCGCTCCGATCTCCGCGGCGCCGAGCGGCAGGCCGAGATGGCCGGACTGGCAGGCGTGGACGGCGTCCATCGCGAGGCCTCGGGCCTGGTTAGCGGCTTGGGAGAGGAGCTGGGTTTGCAGGATCATGATACGTGAGGAAAGGAATCCGGAAAAGTGGGGAAAGATTCGGACACGGACCCCTGATTCAAAGCGGGGCAACATGAAAAAAGCGAGCCATGGTTGGCTCGCTTTTGTGGGACCGACAGGGCGCCGGTCCGGCAGAAAGAGGTGTTCGCTTTAGGCGCTCGCGGCCGCCGGGGCCTCGGCCTTCTCGTCGTAGGCCTTGCGCTTGACCGCCATGGCGGCCTTGCCCTGACGATCGCGCAAGTAATAGAGGCGGGCGCGCATCGGCTCCGACTCCTTCTCGATCTCGATCCGCTCCACGTTGGGCGAATTGACCGGGAAGACGCGCTCCACGCCTTCGCCGTAGCTGATGCGACGGACGGTGAACGTCTCGTGAATGCCGCTGCCCTTCAGGGCAATGACCACGCCCGCAAAGATTTGCACGCGCTCCTTGTCACCCTCGCGCACCTTCGTGTGCACGCGGACACCGTCGCCGACTTTGAACGGCGGACGGTCTTTCTTCACCTGGGACGCGGTGATTTCCTTGATGATCGGGTTCATGGCTGGCCTTTCGTTAGGGAGAGTAAATCGGGACGGACTTGACGGGTTTTTTCCTCTTGGCGCGCACGCCGCCACTTTTCGATTTCAGCATGGTTACCGGAAAGGAGGACTTCAGGTACGGACATGCCGCGGAATTCGGCGGGACGCGTATATTGAGGAAAGTCGAGCAACTTGTTGGTGAAGGATTCGTGCGTCAATGACTTTTCCTCACCGAGCACACCGGGGATAAAACGGCTGAGAGCATCGATCACGACGGCGGCCGGCAAGGTGCCATTCGTGAGCACATAATCGCCAATCGAAATCTCCTGATCGATAAGGCAATCGCGGATGCGCTGATCGATCCCTTCGTAATGGCCGCTCAGGAGCACCAGATGCTGCTCGTGGCTCAACGACTCGGCCAAGCCCGGCGACAACGGCACCCCGTCGGGCGTCAGGTAAATCCGCTTCGATCCCGGCCGTTGCACCTGCTCGAAGGCAGCAAATACCGGCTCTGGCTTCAGCACCATCCCCGCCCCTCCGCCGAACGGTCGATCATCCGCAGTGCGATGGCGATCCGTGGCCCATTGCCGGAGATCGTGGACCTTGACTGTAAACAGCCCGCGCTCGACCGCCTTGCCCACGATGCTTTCGCTCAGAAAGCCCTCCAGCATCCGCGGGAAGAGGGTGAGAACATCAATATGCAAAGCCATGTCTAAAAAAGAAAAGGCCCCGGTTAAACCGAGGCCGTGGAGATCTGACGGATCAGCACCCCGCTACCGGGGTACTTGGGGCGGCCTGCACTTAGGCAGCCGAAGCGACGCCACCCGACTTGCGGGCGCGCTTGATCAGAGAATTCACCGTCTCGGACGGCTTGGCTCCCTTGCTGATCCAATAATCAGCGCGATCCACCTTCAGGGTCAGGGCATCCGCAGCCTTCGAGCGGGGCGAATAGGTCCCGAGCATCTCGACGGCACGGCCATCGCGACGCGAGCGCGCCTCGGCGACGACCACGTGATAGATCGGCTGATGGATGGCGCCGATGCGGGAGAGACGGATGGTGAGAGCCATGGAAACGAATAGAGAAACGCGGAATGAGACTTGAAAAGCGGAGGATTGCACGGACCGACAAATGGCTTGTCAAGCCCTGACTCCCATCGCTCTTCTAGCCCCTTATGCTCAAAGCAGGAATCGTCGGTCTGCCCAACGTTGGCAAATCCACCCTTTTCAACGCCCTCACCCGCTCCCGCAAGGCCGAAGCGGCGAACTACCCATTCTGCACCATCGATCCAAACGTCGGCGTGGTGTCCGTCCCCGACGAGCGTCTGGCCGTCCTGCAAAGGATTGCCAAGACCAGCGTGGTGATTCCAGCCGCAATTGAATTTGTCGACATCGCCGGTCTGGTCGCGGGCGCGAGCAAGGGAGAGGGCCTCGGCAATCAGTTTCTCGCCAACATCCGCGAAACCGATGCGATCGTCCACGTCGTCCGCTGCTTCGAGGATCCGGACGTGATCCACACCATGGGTGCCGTGGACCCGGTGCGCGACATCGAGGTGATCACGACCGAGTTGATCCTCGCCGACCTGGATGCGGTGACCAAGCGCATCGAGAAGACGCAGAAGAAGGCCAAGAGCGGCGACAAGGAAGCCCAGGTGGAAATGGCGCTGCTCGAGCGTCTTTCCCCCCACCTCAACCAGAATCTCCCCGCCAACGTCCTGCCGTGCACCGACGAAGAAAAGCGCCTGCTGCAGCTCTTCCAACTGCTCAGCGCAAAGCCCGTGCTGTACGCCTGCAACGTCGCCGAGAGTGAATTGGCCACCGCGGAGCAAAACCCCTTTGTGCAGAAGGTGGCGGCTTACGTGAAGGCGCACCACGACGCGGCCTACGTGCCGATCAGCGCCCGCATCGAGGCAGAGCTCATCGACCTCGCACCTGAAGAGGCCAAGGCGTTCCTGAAGGACTTGGGCGTCGACGACTCCGGCGTCTCTCAACTGATCCGCGCGAGCTACGCGCTACTCGGACTGCAGACCTACTTCACCGCGGGGGAGAAGGAAGTGCGCGCCTGGACAATCAAGAAGGGCTGGAAGGCCCCGCAGGCCGCAGGCGTCATTCACACCGATTTCGAGAAAGGCTTCATCAAGGCGGAGGTCGTCTCCTACGACGACCTGTCCCGCCTCGGCAGCACCGCCGCCGCGCGCGAGGCAGGACGCTACCGGCTCGAGGGACGCGAGTATATCTTCGCCGACGGCGACGTCGCGCTGTTCCGCTTCAACAACTGAACGAGGTCGGGCCTCGCGCCCGATCCCCTGCCCACGCCGGACTCAGAGCACCGTGCCACTCGGCACGGTGACTCCCTTCGGCACGACGAGCACACCGTCGCGGATCACGATGCCGTGGGGATAACTCCCGTCGGCCTTGCCCACCGGAGAGAGGCGGACGTTGTCGCCGATGCGGGCATTCTTGTCGATGATCGCGTGATGAATGACGCAGTTGCGCCCCACCCCGAGATGCGGGATGCCGCGCGCCTCGTTCGCGGCCAATTCGGCCGCGGTCTCGTAGAAATCCGCACCCATCACGATCACGTCCTCCATCCGCGTGCCCTCACCGAGAAACGCACGGATCCCCAAGACGCAGCGATGCAGCTTGCAATCGGTGACGATCGAGCCGTCGCCGATGACGACATGGTCGATCTCGCAACGGTTGATCTTTGAGGCGGGAAGGAACCGAGCGGACGTGTAGATCGGTGCCTCCTGGTCGTAGAAATTGAACGGCGGCAGCGGGTGCGCGAGCTGAAGGTTCGCTTCGAAGAACGCCTTCACTGTTCCAATGTCTTCCCAGTAACCCTCGAAGACGTGCGCAAAGAGACGCTTCTTGCCGAGCAGGCTCGGAATGACCTCCTTACCGAAATCCGTCATCGTGTTGTCGAGGGCCTCCGCCAGCGCGGTGCGATTGAACACGTAAATGCCCATGGAGGCGAGGCAGTGCTGCTCCCCGCCACCGGAGCGGAGCGTGGCTTCGCGGGCTGGGCTGAGAGCCAACTGCTTGATCACGGCCGGATCCTTGGGCTTCTCGACGAAACCGTTGATCTCAAGGCGCTCATCCACACGCATGACCCCGAGACCCTCGACCTTGTTCAGCGGGACCGGAATCGCGGCAATCGTGACGTCGGCCCCGTTGGCCACGTGATCCTCGAGGATCGTGCGGTAATCCATCCGATACAACTGGTCGCCAGACAGGATAAGCACGAGGTCGTGCTTGGAGTTCCGGAAGTGCACCAGATTGCGGCGCACCGCATCAGCCGTGCCTTGGTACCAGTCGGCGCTCTTCTCGGTCTGCTCAGCGGAAAGGATATCGACGAACCCGCCCCCGAACACGTCAAAGTTGTAGGTTGCCTGCACGTGACGGTGCAGCGAGGCGGTGTTGAACTGCGTGAGCAGGAACACGCGGTTGATCCCGGAGTTGATACAGTTGCTGATCGGGATGTCGACTAGGCGGTACTTGCCCGCGAGGGGGACTGCCGGTTTGCAGCGCTCCATCGTCAACGGGTGCAGACGCGTGCCGCGTCCACCCCCCATGATCACCGCGAGAACCCGTTTTTCGATCGTCATAGGCATGCCGTCTCTAGTCTTGCGACAGGATTCCGGAGCCGGGTATTTTCGCCAGACTAAAAACGACCCTCAACCGCCCGCAGGCGCGCAAACGTTCCCCTCCGATCGTCCACTTCGCCTCTGAGCTCCGAGCCCTCGATGACTATTTTCCCGGATCGCGACACTTTTCTCCGCCTGGCCTCCCAAGGCAACGTGATCCCGGTCTACACGGACCTGATGGCCGACTTCGAGACGCCCGTCTCGGCCTACGCCAAGCTCCGCGACTCCGGCCCGTCCTACCTACTCGAGTCCGTCGAGGGCGGCGAACATCTGTCTCGCTACAGCTTCATTGGGTGCCGGCCACGCAAGATCCTCGCCTGCGGTGCAGATACGACGGAGATTCGCGAGAACGGAAAAGCCACGCGCACCGTGACCACGCCGGCCGATCCGCTGAAGCTTCTGGAGCAGGAGATGAGTGGATACCGCCCGGTCAGCCTTCCCGGCCTGCCGCGCTTCACCGGCGGCGCGGTCGGGTTCATCGGATACGAGTACGTGACCCGCATCGAGCCCACCGTGCCCGCCGCGCCGACGGATGAACTGGGGCTGCCGATGCTGTACTTCATGTTCTCCGATTCGCTGCTGATCTTCGATCGCGCGAAGCAGACGCTGCGTCTGTGCGTCAACGCCCACCTCGATGGCAACCCCACCGCCGCGTACGAGGCCGCGGTGGCCGAGCTGAACCTGCTGTTCTCACTCCTGCGCGAGCCGCGCGAGCTGGCCCCGGCGCCCCTCATCGACCCCGGCCCCGTCTCCGTGCCAAAGGGTAACTTCACCCAGGAGCGCTTCTGTCAGGCAGTCGAGGACGGCAAGGAGTTCATTCGCTCTGGCGACATCATCCAGTTCGTCCCGTCGCAGCGCTTTTCCTCCCCCTTCACGCAATCGCCGCTCGATCTCTACCGGGCCCTGCGCACGGTCAATCCGTCTCCGTACATGTTCATCCTGGACACGGGCGCATTCGCGATCGTCGGGGCGTCTCCCGAGGTACACGTGCGCCTGACCGACGGCCGGGTCGAAATTCGCCCGATCGCCGGCACGCGCCGGCGTGGCGCGACACCCGCGGATGACGCCGCCCTGGAGGCCGAGTTGCTCGCGGACGAAAAGGAACGCGCGGAACACCTGATGCTGGTCGACCTCGCCCGGAACGACATCGGGCGAGTCTGCCGGTTTGGCAGCGTCACCGTCCCGGAAATGATGGTGGTCGAGCGCTATTCCCACGTCATGCACATCGTGTCGCAGGTCGAGGGCACAATTGAGGAGGGCCGCTCGGCTTATGATCTGATGCGAGCCACGTTTCCGGCCGGTACGGTCTCCGGCGCCCCCAAGATTCGCGCCATGCAGATCATCGCGAAGACCGAACCCGTCCAGCGTGGATTCTACGCCGGTGCCTTGGGCTACTTCGGTTACGACGGTAATCTGGACTCCTGCATCATGCTGCGCACGTCCCTGATCAAGGACGGGCGTATCCATATTCAATCCGGTGCCGGCGTCGTGGCCGACAGCGTACCACTCTCGGAATACCAAGAGACGATTAGCAAGGCCTCCGCCCTCTTCAAGGCGGTCGCGATCGCCCAGCGACTCACTCGCGCCTGACCCCGCCGGGCCCTGGGGCGGCCAACGAGATGCCGCCACGATCCAGCGCCGCGGCTCCCCAGCCCGGATCGCAAAACCGATCTGCCCCCACGCCAACCCGTCCAGCCACGCGAAGGACGGGGATTCAGACGGGGTAGATCTGCAGCCCAAAGGGCATTCCCGGCGAGGTGTTGCCTCCTCGGGACTCCGCACCGGCCCGACCGAGGCTGTGCCGCTCCGTCCCCCCGACCGTGCGCTCGAAGTCATCTGCGCCAACTTGGCACAGCAATCCTTTGGATCGATGCATCCAACCCAGGGGGTTGCGCGTTCTCTTCATGTGGCGCGGTTTCCGCTAGGAAGCTTCTTGCCACCGTCGGGTTTGGGAACTCCCCCGAAAACGGCGGTCTCATCTCTTAACTTCTATTCGTCATGGCCCTTCATTCAAACTCCCCCCGTAAGTTTGCCGAGGATGACCTCGACGCTCGTTCCACCGCCACGCTCGCTCCGGAGCGTCCGGCCGCCACCCCCGATGCGCCGCCGTCGTTCTTGGAGAAGCCCGAGCCCGCCGCGCGTGAGTACGTGGGGCCATCCGACCGCAGCAGCCTGCAACTTTACCTGCAGGAAATCGGTAAGACGCCCCTGCTGACGATCGACGAAGAGATCGCGCTCGCGAAGCGGATTCGCCGCGGCGACAAGGCCGCGCGCGACCACATGATCTCGGCCAACCTGCGTCTCGTCGTCAAAATCGCGATGGACTACAAGGATTTCGGCCTGCCCCTCCTGGACCTCATCAGCGAGGGCAATCTGGGGCTGATCAAGGCCGTGGAGCGTTTCGATCCGCGCAAGGGCGGCAAGCTCTCGACCTACGCCGCCTGGTGGATCAAACAATCCATCAAGCGCGCGCTCGCCAATCAGAGTAAGACCATCCGCCTCCCGGTGCATCTGGTCGACAAGATCGCCAAGATGCGCCGCACCGCGATGGCTCTTTCGGAGGAACTTGGACGCGAGCCCACCGACGAAGAATTGGCCATGGAGCTACAGATCCCGACCAGCAAGGTGGCGCATCTCAAATCGGTCAGCGTGCGCCCGACTTCGCTCGACGCACCGATCGGCGAGGAGGGCGACTCCGCCACCTTCGGCGATATCGTGGGTGACGAGAACATGGTCAACCCGCTCGACGCCCTGAAGGAGCGCTCCCAGAATTCAGATCTCCGCGCGATGCTCGACTCCCTCGAGCCCCGCGAGGCGGAAATCATCCGTCTGCGCTTTGGCTTCGACGGCTACGACGAGATGACCCTCGAGGAGGTCGGGAAAAAGTTCAAGGTGACCCGTGAGCGGATTCGGCAGCTGCAGAACATCGCGCTCTCCAAGATCCGGAAAGCGATCGCCAAAAACGAGGCCCAACGCTCGGTTGACGAGATCGAACTCGATGAACGGCAGCGCAAGCGCATGGAAGTCATCAAGGAATTCATCGAGTCGAAGTCCTCCATCCCGGCCTTGGCCGCCGATCGAAACTGATTTCGCGGGATTCGCGGACGCCCTCGCGCCGCACTCCTCCCCTTCCCCGCCCGCCGGCCCCGTGCCGGCGGGCGTTTTGTTGGTCTGCATCGTTGCCGAGAAACACGACAGATCTGGACAAACGAAAGCGCCCGTTCCTTGCGGAACGGGCGCTTCAGAAACGAGACCCCACTGCGGGGGCCGCGGACTAGGTTATCCTTACTTGCGCTGCGCCTCGTCGAGAATGTCGCCGAGGTTCATCATGTCATTGCCCGTGCTCTGACGATTGAGCGCGTCGTAGCTCGCCGTCTCAGCGGCCAGCTGGTCCGACGAGTAGTTCGCCGCCTTGATCGAGAGACCGAGACGACGCTCGTCGCGGTCGATCTTGATCACGCGGGCGGTGACGGCCTGGTCGGGCTTGAGGACATCCTTCACCTTGTCGATACGGTCCTCGCTGATCTGCGAGATGTGGACGAGGCCATCGATGTTGTCCTTGAGCTCCACGAAGGCGCCGAAGGACGTGATCTTGGTGACCTTGCCCTGGACGACGTCGCCGATCTTGAAGAACGAGTCGATGTCGGTCCACGGATCGACCGCGAGCTGCTTCATGCCGAGGCTGATGCGCTGCTGCGACGGATCGACGTCGAGGACGATCGCGTCCACCTCGTCGCCCTTCTTGAGCACTTCGGTCGGGTGATTGACCTTGCGCGTCCACGACATGTCGGAGACGTGCACCATACCGTCGATACCTTCCTCGAGTTCGATGAAGGCTCCGTAGGTGGTCATGTTGCGGACCTTGCCGCGAACGCGGGCGCCGATCGGGTAGTTGTGGCGGACCATGTCCCACGGGTTCGGCTCCAGCTGGCGGAGGCCGAGCGAGATCTTCTGGTCATCCTTCTGAATGCCGAGAACCACTGCATCGAGCTCCTGACCGACCTTGAGCAATTCGGACGGCTTGGTGATCCGCTTGGTCCAGGACATCTCGGTGATGTGCACGAGGCCCTCGACGCCGGGTTCGATCTCGATGAAGGCGCCGTACGGAACGAGGTTGACCACCTTGCCGTGGACCTTCGCGCCGACCGGGTACTTGTGCTCGATATCGTCCCACGGATTCTTCGTGGTCTGCTTGAGACCGAGGGAAACGCGTTCTTTCTCGCGGTTGACCTCGATGATCATGACCTGAACCTCTTCGCCCTGCTTCACCATCTCGGACGGGTGAGCGATGCGGCCCCAGCTCATGTCGGTGATGTGGAGCAGGCCATCCATGCCATCGAGGTCGATGAACGCGCCGAAGTCGGTGATGTTCTTGACCACGCCCTTGCGCACCTGGCCCGGCTGGATCGAGTCCAGCAGGTTGCGGCGCTTGCTCGTGCGCTGCTCTTCGATGAGCTCGCGGCGCGAGAGAACGATGTTCTTCCGGTCGAGGTTGATCTTGAGAACCTTGAAGTCGTAGGTCTGGCCCACGTACTGGTCGAGGTTCTTGGGGGGCTGGATGTCGATGTGCGACGCCGGCAGGAACGAGTCCACGCCGATGTTCACGATCAAGCCGCCCTTGACCTTCGCGCGGACGCGACCGGAGGCGACGGAGCCCTCAGGAAAGCGGGTGAGGATATTGTCCCAATTCTTCTTCTGCTCGGCCTTGTCGAAGGAGACGACCGGATTGCCGTTCTTGTCCTCGAGCTTCTCGAGGAGAACATCGATCGTGGAACCGATCTGGAGTTCGCCGAGGTCGACGAATTCGTTGGCGGGGATGACCGCCTCGGCCTTGGCGCCGATATCGACGATGACGTCGTTCTGGCGGATTTCGGTGATGACGCCGGGGATAATGGCGCCTTCCTTGAGCAGCCCGAGCGAGGTCTGGGCCAGCAGTTCTTCCATTACTGAACTCATGTGCAAAGACGACGGGACGACGCGTGTTCCAAGACGCCGGACCATCGTGGGATCCGTGAGGACCGTGGGTTGAAGGTTAATGACTGACAGGCCAGCGGGAACGGGCGGCAACACTGGCCAGAACGAAGCAATGCCGCGAACGGTTAGACTCGCCCGGGCTCATCCCCCGGGGCAAGCGGAAACTCCCCCGTGACGGGCGGTCAGGGCTGTTTCAAGCCTTCTTCAATACGACGAAAAAGCACCTCGTACAGCGGCGTGTCCTTGAGTCCGTTCTCGGTCGCATGACCCGGACCACGCGCGAAGTCGGCTTCCAGGACCTCGGTGAACAGGGCACGGACGCGGGACTCGGTCCCGTACGGAGAAATCTCGATCTGCAGCCGAATCTGCCGACTGGCAGCGAGGTCTTGGCCACTTTGCAGACCGCTAAACGCCACGATCTTGCCTTGGGCTGCCCCCCCGGGGCGATCGACGCGGAATCCCATCGCGACTACGGCACGGCGCGCGACGTCGAAAGTCGCCCGCGCGTCACCGCTAAAAACGCGCTCGCGGTACTGCGGGCCAGCGATCTTCTCGCGAACACCATCCCGGATGTCGGACCGCACCGACTCGCAGCCGGTTGAGACCAGCAAGGCGGCACCGACGAAGCAGAGGGAAAGAAAGGCGCGAGGCGTCATGCGGGCTGTTGCTGGGAGATACAATGGAGCGTACCGAGTCCCCAGACGAGGTCGAGGCAATCGATCGGGATGATCTCACGGCCCGGGAAACACCCGGCGAGCACCTCCGCAGCCTCACGGTCGCGGCGCGGCTGGCGAAATGCCGGCATCAGCACGGCGCCATTGATGATGAGAAAATTCGCGTAGCTGGCCGGCAGGCGCTGACCATCGCAGAAAGACGGCTTGGGCATCGGCAACTCGACGACCCGAAACTTCCGCCCCGCAGGCGTCCGCAAGCTGTGCAAACGTTCTAGGTTCTCCTGCAGGATCGGATAATTCGGATCGCGCCGATTCTTTTCCACCGCGGTCACAATGCCATCCGCACAGAAGAACCGACTCAAATCGTCGACGTGTCCATCTGTATCGTCTCCAAGGATACCATCTCCCAGCCAGAGGATCGTTTGCACCCCAAGGTAATCGCGCAGCGCCTGCTCGATCTCCGCGCGGGACAGCGAGGGGTTGCGGTTTTTATTCAGGAGACATGCCTCGGTCGTGAGAAGCAGGCCCTCACCGTTCACGTCGATGGATCCTCCCTCGAGGACCATCTTCTTTTCGAAACGCCGCAGGCCCAGGGCGCGACCGATCCGGGGCGGGATGAGGTTGTCGCGTCGGTAAGGCGGGTATTTGTCGCCCCACGCGTTATACTTCCAATCCGTCAATGCGACCTCGCCGGTGCGGTCGTTGCGCACAAAAATCGGGCCGTGGTCGCGACACCATGCATCGTCCGTCGGATGCGGGAAGAAGCGCACTCGGTCCATCACCGCTCCGGCCCGCGCCACAAGGGCTCGAGCGCGGGGAATCAGAGCACGGGCGGCGTTGATCCGCACGTCCTGATAACGCGAGATGACCGCCGCGATCTCGGCGAACTTCGGCGGGATGGGACGGAACTTACCCGGCCATGAGGCCCGCTTGTGCGGCCACGAAAGCCATACGGCCTCCTGCTTTTCCCACTCCGCCGGCATGCGGAAACCCAAACTCGCTGGAGTCTTCGCGGAAGACTCCCCTCGCCTCTTGGAACGAAGAGCGGACATGAGGCGCGGGACTAGTCGATGAAGCGACGCGTGAGGTCGCCATAGGCGTCGATCCGGCGATCGCGCAGGAACGGCCAGTGCGTCCGCGTCACGTCCACCTTCCCGAGATCAATGTCCACCAGAAGAATCTCCTCACGATCGACGGACGCCTTGGCCAAGATCTGGCCGCTGGTGCCGGCGACGAAGCTCTGGCCCCAGAACTCGAGTCCGTCGCCGCCAATCGGCTTCTCCAGCCCGACGCGATTCACCGCCGCCACGAAGCATCCATTCGCCACCGCATGAGCGCGCTGGATGGTCTCCCACGCTCCGTGCTGGTTGGTCCCATACTCCGCCTTCTCGCCCGGGTGCCAGCCGATCGCCGTTGGATAGAAGAGGATCTCCGCCCCCTGGAGCGCGGTCAGGCGCGCACCCTCCGGATACCACTGATCCCAGCAGATCAGCACGCCGATCCGGCCGTAGCGGGTCTGCCACGCGCGAAAGCCCGTGTCACCGGGCGTAAAGTAGAACTTCTCGTAGAACAGCGGGTCATCCGGGATGTGCATCTTCCGATACACACCGAGGAGCGAGCCGTCCGCATCGATGATAACGGCGGTGTTGTGATACAGACCCGATGCGCGTTTCTCGAAGAGCGACGCGATGATGACCACGGCGTGCTTCCGGGCCAATTTCTGGAACGCCGCGGTGCTCGGTCCAGGAATCGACTCCGCCAGCGCGAAGTTCGCATGATCCTCGTTCTGGCAGAAGTACTGCGACCGGAAAAGCTCCTGGGTGCAGATGATTTTTGCACCCTGCTTCGCCGCCTTTTCGGCGAGCGCGAGGGTTTTCTTCAGATTGCCCGCCGGACTGGCGGAGCACGCATGCTGGAGGAGTCCGAGCTTGACCGTAGCCATGGAGAAAAGCGCTGGGGTTCAGTAAACAACCTTGTTCAGCGGATACTCGACAATCCCCTCGGCGCCGAGCGCCTTCAACTCGGGGATGATCTCCCGCACCACGCTCTCGTCGATGATGGTCTCGAGCGCCACCCAATCCGGATTACTGAGCGGCGAAACCGTGGGGTTGCGCAACGCCGGGATGGTCCGCGTGATCGCCTCCAAGGACTGCCGCGGCGTATTCATCTTGAGGCCAACCTTCGAACCCGCCTCCAACGCACCGCGCAGCAACAGCGCAATCGTCTCAATCTTCCGACGCTTGGCGGCGTTCTCCCAGCTTTGGCGGTTGGCGATGAACTTGGTATTGGTCTCGAGCAGCGTCGACACCACCCGAAGCTTATTGGCCCTCAGGGATGAACCGGTCTCCGTAATGTCGACGATCGCGTCGACGAGGTCGGGCACCTTCACCTCCGTAGCTCCCCAGGAAAACTCAACGTCCACCGGGATCCCCAGCGAGGCAAAGTAACGCTTCACGGTGTTCACCATTTCGGTCGCAACCCGCTTACCAGCAAGATCCTGCGGCGTGCGCACCGGCGAATCTTCCGGCACGGCAAGTACCCAACGGGATTTCCTCACCGACGCGCGACTATAGACCAGGTCACACACCTCCACGACGTCAGACTCGTTCTCCTGAATCCAGTCGTGCCCCGTCAGCCCACAGTCGAAGAACCCATGCTCCACGTAGCGGCTCACCTCTTGGGCGCGGACGAACCGACCGTCGAGTTCCGGATCGTCAATGGCCGGCTTGTAGGAACGCGAGCTGGTCGTGATCTTCCAGCCCGCCTTCGCGAACAGGGTCTTGGTGGACTCCTCGAGACTACCCTTCGGCAGACCGAGCATCAAAAGTGGCGCAGGGGCGGACACCCGGCCAGAGCATGGACCGCTTTCCGACGCCGCAAGTTTATTTCCACGGCAGGCATGCTTCCATAAAGCTGAATTGGCACTAAGGCATTATTCCAATATTCAAGAAACTAATTGTAAAATCAGGCGTTTTCGCCAGACTCTTGCCCGGGCGACCAAAGTTGGCCGCCCACTCAATCGGTCATGCGCACGGCACCCAAACCCCTAATCCTCGTGGTCGAGGACGAAGAGGAGCTCGCCAAGCTCGTCTGCCTCCACCTCGAACAGGCCGGGATGCAGACTCAGGTCTGTAATCGGGCTCAACACGCCGTCCGCTTTCTCACGCGAAACTTCGCGAATCTCATGCTCCTCGACGTGAACCTGCCCGACCAGTCGGGATTTTCGCTGCTCGAGGAACTGAAGTCCAAGGACATCTCGGTCCCCACAATCTTTGTCACCGGCAACTCCGGCGAGGTCAGCAAGGTGAAGGGACTCGAACTCGGAGGCGACGACTACATCACGAAGCCCTTCGGCTACGCCGAGCTGGTCGCCCGCATTCGCGCCGTTCTGCGGCGCGCCGAGTCGAAGGCCGACCTCAATGTCACCAAGAACGTCAAGGTCTCCGACGAGCCCTTCGACTTCGTCGGCGCTCGCATCAGTCCAATCCGCCTCGAGATCGCCTTTCCAGACGGGACCACCCGCAAGTTAGGGCGCAAGGAACTGGGTATCCTCGCCTACCTTTCTGAACATCGCGGGGTCGTAATCCCGCGCAAGGCGCTGATTCACTCCGTCTGGGGCATCCACGCCGATGTCCGCAGTCGTTCCCTCGACCAGTATATCGTAAAGGTTCGCGATCTCTTCCAGGAACACGGCATCAAGCTCGACTGCTTCCGTACCGTCCACGGCGTCGGCTATATGTTCGACCCCGACGGGATCGCGCCGATTTCCCCGCCCGCCGCCGGGTAGCGGATGGCGCGACGAGGGAGGGCTGGCTAGAACAGCTCCGGCTGTTCGTAACGACGACGCGCCTCCGCCAAGGAGCTCCGCATCTCCAGCTCCTCCAATAACGCGTAAAGCTCCGGTAACCTCGGCCTCGCCGCCGCCGGGGGAAGCACCGGCAACGCCAAGTTCAGGGTCGTGAGCCGCAGGTTGCGCCGCAGGAGTTCCCCCGAGGCGGCCACCACCTCGCGAAAACGGGCTGGTTCAAGCTCCATCGCATGCTGCATGACCCCTTCAAGGGAGCCATGCGCCTGCAACCACTTCGCCGCGGTCTTCGGACCCACGCCGTCAATGCCCCGGATGTTGTCCGAGGTATCCCCCACCAAGGCGAGATAGTCAGCAATCTGGGTCGGCGGTACGCCAAACTTCTCCTGGACGCCCACAGCGTCGAGATGACGCCATCCGAGTTTCGGATTCGCCGTCGGCGGCGGGAGTAAGACCGTGATGCGCTCGTCAATGATCTGCGCGAAGTCTTTGTCGGAGCTCACCACGAGCGCGGTCTCCCCCGCCCGCGCAAGCGCCACCGCCTGCGAGGCCAACAGGTCGTCACTCTCTACTCCGTTCTGCTCAACCATCCCGAGGCCCATCGCTTGAGTCAGACGCTTCACGTAAGGGAGCTGCTTTTCCAGAGCTTCCGGCATCTCTTCCCGGTGCGCCTTGTACTCCGGGTGTAACGCCAGCCGATCTTGCGCACCGCCCAGATCAAAAAAAACGAACGTGCCCACTGGCTTCTCCTGATCTTCCAGCTTCCAAATCGACTTCACCCATCCATGCAGGGCGTTCGTAGGAAACCCATCCGCACGCGTCAGCTCGGGAATCGCGAAGAAACAGCGGTAGGCGAGATTGAAACCGTCGATCAGCAGCCACTTGGCCATCGCAGAACCCTGATCAGCCCGCCGGCACCACGCCAGCGCAGAATCACCCATAATCCCGGTCCGCTCCACTCACCGCCCCGCCGACGCGGGACCATCGACATGCCGCGACACCGAGCCGCCCGGCGTCACCAGGGTCGGCCCGCGAAACAGCGCCCCCGGTGGGAGATCACCGATCACCTGCTTCTTCGGCGATCCACCCGGGCTGACCAGGTTCGCTGTCACGAAAATCAGCAGGTTGCGCTTCTGCGAGCTCTCCCCGCGCGACCGAAAGAGCCGGCCCAGTAACGGCACGTCACCCAAGATCGGAACTTTGTCCTCCACTTTCTTCACCTCCTCCCGCGTCAGGCCACCCATCACCAGCGTCGCTCCATCCCAAAGGCTGACCTTGGTCGATACTTCGCGAACCGAAAAGATCGGCTGATAGAAACCCGGCGGCACGGTCACCGTCCGCCCTCCCGACACCGCCACACTGGGTCCGCCAAACTCCACGAATCCCTCGAACTCCGTCACCTTGGGCGCAAGGTCCAAGCTGATCGAATAGTCGTCCTCCTCAACCGTGGGCGTTACCTTCAGCTCCACTCCCACGTTGCGCGAGGTGAAGTCCTGCGGCGTCCCCGCAGTGATCGTAACACCCGCCGAGCCGCCACCGGCACTCTCCCCCGCCGTCCTTCCCGCGCCGACCTGACTCTGAATCTCACCAAAGCTCTGGGGGTAGCGCATTTCCTGCGCCACCGTGATGGTCGCCGTATGCCCCGACAACACCGTCACCCGCGGCGCACTGAGCAGGTCTCCCCCAGCCTTCTGGGCCAACAGGCGCACGAGGGCGTTCACGTCGACTCCGCCCACGACACCTGCGACCTCTGCGATCGCCGCCGCATCCGCACCGAGCGGCACCGCACCGGGAAGCTCAGGCGCTCGGGTCGAGGCCACGGCCTCGCCATCGATCACGATCGCGTTACTCGCACCGCCTCCGCCGAACGTGTCCACCACGCTGCGTGTCACTCTACCCGTGCCCGCCCGCACGCGACTCCCTCCGCCGCCCGCGACCCCGCCATCTCGTAACGCGCTCCAGGTGATGCCAAGCTCGTCCAGCACGCCTTCCGTAACCTCGACAAACTTCGCCTCGATCTCCACCTGCCGGACGTCGGTGTACCGGTTCAAGATCGTTCGGATCCGTTCCAAGTTGCGCGGAGTCTGGGTCACGATCATGGCCGAGCCGTCATAGGCAAGAGACGCTCCGGGCACGGAATCGAACGCCACACCTGCCGACTGTAAAAAAAGGCGCAGCTGCGCGCTCTCCGCACCCGCCCCAGAGGCCCCCGAACCCAGCGGCGCTCCTTGATCCACCGATCCGCCGACGTCAGCCGTTCCACTCTCTCCGCGCACCGCCCGCCCCGCCTCCCCCGCGAACGCCGTCATCCGCACAACCGTGGAACGCGCCACCGGGAAGAACGCTGTATCCAAAAGTGAGCGCTCCCCACCAGGTCGGATCACCACCGCATCACCTTGTACTTCGTACTGGTAGCCGACTGACTCGACCACGAAATCGAGTACGCGCTGCAGCGAGAGATTTCGCAGCGCGAGGGTAACGCTGGGATTCCGCGAGGTGGGGTCGAGCAACACAATATTCACTCCCGGCAGCCCGGGCTCCGCACCCTCAAGCTCCGCCGCCAGCGCGCTGAGGCTCTGCGCGACACGCTGGAGTTCGACTTGGTTGAAGCTCACCTCCGGCACGATGATCGCCTGCAGTCTCCGCAACAGCGGCAGGTGCGACTCCGCCGGCACCCCCGCCAAGGGGGGAGCCTCCGCGACCACCGTGGGCCGATTCCAAGCCGCGTGGATCTCCTCCACCATCTGCGCCCGGGTCACCGCCCGCGCCTCCCGTCCGCGACGTCCCCGATCATCCGGCTCGATGCCGCTGGAAACGGCCTGATCATCGCCGCGCTGCGCGGTCGGCGGCGTCGGTCCCTCGGCCGCACTCCCCGCGTGAACCAGATACGCAACCCCAAGCGCCAGCCCGACTCTTCGTTTCATCGTCATTGCCCGGTCCTTTCCGTTTCGTCCGCCTCGTCCCGCTGCCAGGACAACGACACCCCATCCGCCGTCACTGCGGTCTGCGTTTGCAGGCAGCGCACCACGACGCGACGTCGCCTCGGATCAATCTCCGTCACGAGAACCGTCGCTCCTCCGTCCGAGAGGGTCTCACCCGCCGCGAGCAAATGGACCCGCCCCGTTGAAGTCAGATGGAGCTCGGCACGCGGTGGCCCCACCCCGAGGCGTTCCGCCGTGCAAAGGTCATGGCTCTGGCCCGCCACGGAGTCCACGATCACCGCTTGAGCCACCCGCTCCGGCGCCTCACCCGCCTGCTGCGCGATCCCCGGGACGAGCACCACGCGGATCGACTCGATGCGAAACGCCGTTTCGCCGAGCATCGTCCCGCTCCGACGCCAGACCATCGCCCCGGATGACGCCTCCTGAAAGAGGCCCACAAGATAGCCGGCCGATTCGGCAAAGCCCACCAACTGCCACGGAAAGCTACGGCGCACGATGCGAACCACCTGCACACTTGCCGCCTCGCCGATCGATCCATTGACCGCTGGAGCGACAGCGTCGCTGGCGATCGGGGCCCGGCCGCGACGCCAGCGTCCCGTCGAGGTATCGCGCCACCCTTCCGGGGGCGTGAACAGGTCGCGCGACCTCTCACCCGCGGCGGGTTCTCCGGAGCGTTGCGGCCAGTTCCACGTCACTTCAGCGATCGGCTGCACGGCGGCACCTTCGTTCGAGTATTCCCGAACGGCCGCCGACACGTCGCGCCACCCCTCTGTCGCCTCCGCGCGGAAAACGTAGTGCACCGTGCTGCCGACTGCCGTCGACGCCGCCACGCTCCATCCGATCGCACGCACGAGCCGACTCCGCCGACTTATCGCACGTTTCACGAGCGTCCCTCCGTGGAGTCGGAACGCAGGCGTCCTTCTAGGCTCTCGATCAGCAGCGAAAAACGCAGTGGCTGGGCCGCCAGACTGTGGCGCTCTGCGGAGGCCGGATTCCCAATCGGCTTTACCTCGACCCATCTCACCACCCACGCCGTCTCATCCGCGAGCAAACCATTGATCAGGGTTCGCAACACCTCGGCTCCCGTCGCCACGAAGCACAGCTGAAACGCCATGGTTTCGAGCGCTCCGCGCTGTCGCAGCAGCAAGTGCGGCTCTGGCTCAAAGTAGTCGCGCTCCGCACCCGACTCGTCCGCCCGGCCTGAGATGCCCGCGCGATCGATTAACGGCCGCTCGCGCCGCACCCATTCGAGCCGCGCCGGGCCAGCGGCAAAGAGCAATCGCAGCAAACGTTCAATGCGCTCCCGCTGACGGTGCACGCGCGCCACGTCCTCGCTCCGCGGCGCACCCTCGGCGTGCACGGCAAACCCAAAGGCCTCTCGCGGCACGAGCTCCACGTTCGCCGCAGCCGCCGTGGCCCGCATTTCCTCTGTGTACCAAGCAAGATCAAAGAATGCATCCGCCCGCTCCCTCACGGACTCGTCACCCGCTCCGAACAACCGCGGTGGGACAGTTCCGAAGAGCCCCGCTTCCAAGGCATTCGCCACGCGCTCTGTTTCTCCGAGCACCGCTCGCAACCGAAGCGTGGTTTCTTCGCTCGCCGCAGGATCTCCCGCCAGAAGGCCACTCCGCCGACGCTCGAGGTCCGCGATCCGCCCCGTTTGCCGCTGCACGTCGGCGACCTCACGGATCGTCGTCCAGAACAGGCCCGCAAATACCATCACGATTCCAGCGAGCCCGGCCGCACGGCGCCCCCCCACCACCTCCCTCACCAGATGCCGCAGCGTCACCGCAAAGCCTCCTCCGACAGGGCCAGCTCAAGATCGAAGCGCAGCATTCCCGGCTCCGTACGCGCGAAACGCTCGCGCTCGATCCGCTCAATCGAGGGCAGCCGGGCAACCTGCGCGAGCAATGCCTGCACCCGAGGTTCCGCCTCCAGTTCGTTCAACGCCCCCGAGTGCGGTCCCGTCTCGGACGCGAGCAAACACCCGGTCACGCGCACATGCAGCGCCCCTGAACCGCGGGTCGTGGCATCGCCCGCAGGGTGCAGCCCGTCGAGCCACGCATCCTGCACGTCCTCCAGACACTGCTCGAGCCCACCGAGGAAACGAGGCCAGCGCAATCGAGCCGACGCCAGTCCATGCAAGGCCTCCACCCGTGATCGCTCCGCGCTCAACCGATGGAGCGCCGCTCGGTTCTCCACGTCAATGCGCTGCAGCCGCTGGACCTCCTCGTCCAGCCGGCGCACCCGATCCGCCATTTCATGGGCGAGCCGGTGGTAGTGCCAGGCCGGCGGTATCGCCGCGAGGGTGACGAGGGCAGCTGCACCCATGAGCGTCGCGTGAGCGAACCGCCGCGCCAAGCGTCCCCTCCGCACCGGTGGCAGGAAACACGCGTCCACCGCTTCGTCTTCGCGTCTCCGCTGCCACAATCGGAGCACCCCGCACACGAGTAACGTCCACTCCGGTCGTCGCACGAGAGGCGGCTCGGTTAACCACTCTGCATCGCCCAACGACGCCTCCCACGCACGGACCGGCAACCCCAACCGCGCCGCCAACGCCGCCGCGAAGTCCGGAGCCTTCGTCGCCTCGCCACAGACCCAGACGCATCCCGGCCGGCCGGGACGATCGGTTGTCTGGTCAACCGCGGTCGAAAAGAAGCGCGATACCTCGAGGTGGGTACGCGCCGCCAGTGTCGCGGCCACCTCCTCATCCCGCGCCACCCGCAGGCGATCCGCCGGATTCGTTCCCGGGCCACTGACCGTGTCGGCGCCGCCGATTCGGGCGGACACCTCTTCGACGACGCTGCGGACGCCCAAGGCGAGGTTTCGCACACGGCGCGCCGTGCCATCCAGCCAGATCAACACGCTCTCCCGGTCACCGAGAAACAAGATCAAGCTGGGTTCAGTCATCGTCGACTCCAACGACTGCCGCCACGCCACCTCCAGCACATCCGCAGGATCCAAGATCCGCTCCGGCGCGACCCCCGCCGCCTCCAGTCGCGCGCACGCGCGCTCCGCCTGCCGCAGGGCCACACTGCGCAACTCAACCCGCACGCGCCCACCCTGGGGCACCCCGGCACGCACCGTCCACGAGACGTCGGACGCCGCCGAGCCGAGATGCTGCAACGCCTCAAACCGCATGACCCCGGGGTCCGCCTGCAGGGCCGTTTCCTCCAACCAAAACTCTCGCCGAACAACCTCAGAGGGCCGCAACACCGCCCAGCCAGCCCCCGAATGTGTCGTCCAGCCAGTGCCTCTCGCCATGCTCCGGGAGGCACCCGCGCCCGACGACCGGAGTCCTCCAGCGCGTTCGTCGGTCGGCAGAGCCACGCCCCCCGCCATGCTCTCGGAGGCGTTTGCCGGAATCGCTTCCACAATTCCCACCCCCTCAACCGCTCCCTTCCAGCGGGCCCGCCACCCGCGACCTCGCTCCTTACTCATCTCCACCCACTCGCCACCGCCCACGGCACTCATCGACAGCAATCGCAGCATCATATCGCCATATATTTTCTATTGCTTGCGATTGTCAATGTTAATTATATGCTTTAGTGCTTTACCCGTCCACTCCAAGCGTGACCTCGCACGTATTCTGCCTACACGATGTCCCGAACACGATGAGTGCCGTAGTCCCTTCCCTTGGCTACAAGATCGCCGTGCTGGTGTTTGTTGAAAACTCCAGAGGTGAACAACTTCTGCTGCTGAGAAACAAGGCTCCCAACCGTGGCTCGTGGAGCCCGCTGGGGGGCAAACTCGAGACGTCGATCGGAGAGTCTCCGTTCGAGTGCGCGGTTCGCGAAGCGCGCGAAGAAGCCGGCTTAGAGTTGGAAGTTTCAGATCTTCATCTCTTTGCAATGATCGCAGAAAGAGCATACGAGGGTCAGTCGCACTGGTTACTGTTCCTGTTTCGCTCGCGCCGTCCTCACGAGGAGGTGCCGCCCGAGATTGCCGAGGGGCGATTTGCCTTCTTTTCTCGACCGGCGATCGACGGGCTGGCGATCCCCGAGACTGATCGGAGGATCCTTTGGCCTCTTTATGATGAGCACCGCAATGGCTTCGTCGCGCTGCGGGCCGAGTGCGATCCGACCGGTCCGATTGTTTGCACGATCGAAGAATCACTCGCCGCGCCTTCCGGCGGTGCCCAGCCGCCAAGTAACTCTTGATTTCGCCCGCATCCGGCGAAGACTGACTCATTCATTCCTGCAACCGCGTTTCCTGTGAGCACTAAATCGACTGCCAACTCCGCCACCAAGACCCAGGAGGGAACGAAAGGTCCCGGCGACCCTCGCAAGGCCCCGATCAACGCCCGGCTGACCCCCGCGGAGAAAATTGAGCTCTACCGGACCATGGTCCGGATCCGCCGTTTCGAGGAGCGCAGCCTGCGCTCTTATCAGGCCAAGAAAATCGGCGGGTTCCTGCACCTTTACATCGGCCAGGAAGCCGTGGCCGTCGGCTGCTGCTCGCTCATGGGCGCGAATGATCATGTGATCACCGCCTACCGCGACCACGGCCACGCCATCGCGGTCGGGATGGACACCAAGCCCCTGATGGCCGAGCTCTATGGCAAGGTCACCGGGTGCTCCAAGGGCAAGGGTGGCTCGATGCACTACTTTGACCCGTCGCGCAATTTCTGGGGCGGTCACGGGATCGTGGGCGGCCAGATCCCGCTCGGCACCGGACTCGCCTACGCCCTGAAGTACAAAGGCCTGAAGGGTGCCGCGATGGCGTTCATGGGCGACGGTGCCGTCAATCAGGGCGCGGTCCATGAGGCCTACAACCTCGCCGCCCTGTGGGATCTCCCGGTCATCTTCGTGATCGAAAACAATGGTTACTCGATGGGCACGAGCCAAGCCCGGTCATCCGCCGGCGATCTCGCACGCCGCGCCGAGGGCTACCACATGGCTTGGGGCGTCTGCAACGGACACGATGTCTATGAGGTGCGCTCCGTAATGGACGAGTTTCTCCGGCGCGCCCGCGAGGAATCGAAGCCCGCCGTGGTCGAAATCAAGACCTACCGCTACCGCGGCCACTCCGTCGCTGATCCAGACCGAACCTACCGCGACAAGTCCGAGATCGAGGAGTACCAGCGCACCAAGGATCCCATCAACGTCTACCGGACCTCCCTCATCGCCGATAAGATCTTCGACGACGCCGCAGCCGAGCAAATCGACACCGAGGCCCGCGCCGAGGCCGATGTCGCCGCCGATTTCGCCGAGGCCAGCCCGTTCCCGACGCCCGATGACATCCAGAAAGATGTCTATTGGGAGACGGATAACCCGAGCCAACGCACTTCGGGTGGACGGCTCTTCTTCACGTGATGCGTCCGATCACGCCGCCCGCTCCAACCTTCGTCCCCTTTCCGCCGTGCCTCTGATCACTTACCGCGAAGCCATCCGTCACGCGCTCTCCGAGGAGCTCGATCGCGACCCGAACGTCGTCATCATGGGCGAGGAGGTCGCCCAGTTCAACGGCGCCTACAAGGTCACCGAGGGTCTCCTCGCCAAATACGGTCCGAAACGGATCGTCGACACACCGATCAGCGAAGCCGGTTTCATCGGCGCTGGCATCGGCGCTTCCATGCTCGGCGTCCGACCGGTCATGGAACTGATGTTCTGGTCCTTCTACTCGGTCGCGTTCGATCAGATCCTGAACAACGCCGCCAACGTGCGCTACATGTCCGGCGGCCAGATCAACTGCCCGATCGTCATCCGCGGCCCGGCCAACGGCGGCACCAACGTCGGCGCCACCCACTCCCACACGCCCGAAAACGTCCTCGCTAATCACCCTGGCGTGAAGGTCGTCGTTCCCGCCACCGCCTACGACGCGAAGGGTCTGCTCAAGTCCGCCATCCGCGACAACGATCCCGTGTTTTTCCTGGAGAACACGGTCCTCTACGGCGAGAAGGGCGAGGTCCCCGAGGGAGAATACACGATCCCGCTCGGCGTGGCTGATATCAAGCGCCCGGGCACCGATCTCAGCATCATCACCTACGGGCGCTCCGTGCTCCACTCCCTCGCCGCAGCGGAACGCCTTGCCGCCGAGCACAAGATTTCCGTCGAGGTCGTCGACCTGCGGTCCATCCGCCCGCTCGATGTCGATACGGTTCTCGCCTCAGTCGCTCGCACCCACCGCGTCCTGATCGTCGAGGAGCAGAAGCCGTTCGCCAGCGTCGGCGCCCAGCTCGCCTTCACGATCCAGCGCGAGGCCTTCGACGAACTCGATGCCCCGATTCACCGGGTCACCACCGTCGATGCCCCGGCCATCTATAGTCCGCCCGTCGAAGTCGAGCAGCTGCCAAATCCCAACCGGATCTTCCTGGAAGCCCTCAAGGTGCTCGCCTGATCGCATTCACGCAGCCTAGTCTTTCTCCGCCGAACCGCACTCCCCTCCCGCCATGGCCCAAATCATCGAGATGCCCAAACTCAGCGACACCATGACGGTGGGTACGCTGGTCAAATGGCTAAAGAAGGAAGGCGACGTCGTGAAGTCGGGCACCATGCTCGCCGAGGTCGAGACGGACAAGGCGACGATGGAGCTCGAGTGCTTCTTCGATGGCACGCTGCTCAAGATCTTTTCTCCGGCCGGCTCTCAGGTCGCGATCGGCGCCCCGCTCTGCGCCGTCGGCAAGCCGGGCGAGACGGTCGCCACGACCGCCACCGCCGCCGCTGCCAGCCAACCCGCGCCCACCGCCAAGGTCGCACCGGCCCCCGCTCCCACCCCGGCCGCCCCCGCTCCTGCTCCGGCCGCCGCGGCTCCGACTCCGGCCCCAGCCGCCGCCGCAGCCACCAGCAGTTCTGAACGCATCCGGATCACCCCGCTCGCCCGCAAGCTCGCCAACGAGCACCAGATCGCTCCCGCTTCGATTCAGGGCTCCGGCCCCAGCGGGCGGATCGTCCGCGCCGACGTTCTCGCGGCTGCCGCCAATCCCAGCGCGCGTCGGTCCTCCGCAAGCCTGCCCACCAGCTCCGTCTTCGCCAAGGGCCCCATCCAAGAGGATCGCGCCGTCGCGGTCTCCACGATGCGCGGCGTGATCGCCAAGCGCCTGCTCGAGTCCAAGACTCAGATCCCGCACTTCTACCTGGAGGTGGAGGTGGATGTCGCGCCGCTCCTCACGCTGCGTCAGCAGTTGAACGCGAGCCTCGAGGCCGAGGGCGTCAAGCTCTCCGTCAACGACTTCATCCTCAAGGCCTGCGCCGAGGCGCTGCGTCGCGTTCCCGCCGTCAATGCTTCGTGGGAGGGATCGCACATCCGCTACCACGGCGCCGCTCACGTCTCCTTCGCCGTCGCGATCGAGGATGGGCTCATCACCCCGGTCGTGCGCGATGCACACGCCAAGTCGATTTTCGCAATCAGCAGCGAGGCCAAGTCACTCGGGCGGCTGGCCAAGGACAAGAAGCTCAAGCCGGAACAGTTCACCGGTGGTACCTTCTGCGTCAGCAATCTGGGAATGATGGGCATCGATCGTTTCTCCGCCATCATCAATCCGCCCAATGCCGCAATCCTCGCCGTCGGCGCCACCGTGACCAAGCCGGTCGTCGAGGGCGACCAGATCGTCGTCGGTCAGCGGATGTCACTCACGCTGTCGTGCGACCACCGGGTCGTCGACGGGGCAGTTGGCGCTACGTTCCTTGCCGCGCTGCGCGACGTGCTGCAGAAGCCTGCGTTGCTGCTGCTGTAACGCGGCACCCGCGGTTCCGTCACACGATCCGACCGTTCAACGGCCCGCCCGCTCTCCGCGGGTCGCCCTTCGCGCGCGCACAAACACCTGACGCGCCGCGTCGCGATCCACGGGGCGGCCGAAACGCAGGGCCTCCAGTTCCGCACGGACGCGCGGAATCTCCCCGGTACCGCTTCGCTCACCCGGCAGGCGCCGGAGCCAACGGGTCGCCTCCCGTCGGACCGCCGCGTGCCCACGCGAGCCTCGTCCCCGAAGTCGCGCCACTGCCCACCACAGCGCTGGCTCACCCCACCGCAGTCCCACCCACAGGGAAAGGGGAAGCGCAATAAAGAGGAGGAAGATCAGCCGCCATTGCTCCGCCAGTCGCGGACTACGGAACCAGTCCACGACGCCGCGCACGACTGCCTCCACCCACTCCCGGCTCTGCGCCAGCCATGCCCTCACGCCTCCTCGTACGTCTTCCACGAGTTCCAGCTGCGCGCTCTGGTCAAAGTTGATCACCCGCCGGTACCAAAAGACGCGCAGTCCATCGAGCCGCGCACCCCACCCACGATCCACAATTCGCCCGCGTTGCTGCGCTGCCGCCAGCTCCGGGGTCGGCTCGCCCACCGCAAAGGACCCCGGGGTCGGGTCCACCCGAATCCACGCTCCCTTTCCATCCCACAGCTCACACCACGCGTGCGCCATCGAGTTTCGCACAATCAGGCTCCCGCTAAAGTCATTCCACGAGCCGCCTTTGAATCCCGTGACCAGTCGCGCAGGGTGCCCCGCCGCCCGCGCTAGCAGGGTGAAACTCGCCGCGAAGAGTTCGCAGTGACCGACGTCACCGCCTTCAAGCCAGCGGACGACGGCATCACCCCGCCCGACCGGAAGCTCCGATTCAAGGCCGTACCGGTGCCGCGACGCCAGCCAGCGCACCGCCCGCACTGCGAAGGTCTCCGGAGTTAACTCCTCACCCGCAGTGATCTCCTTCACCCATTGCTCCAGCCGCAGGCGTTCCTGCGGCGTCACCGCCAACTGCCAGTACCCGAAGCCCGCCACGTCCGCAGACTCGCGGGTGCGATCGGCCTGAACCGGGTCCGGGAGAATCGCCGCCGATTCCATGCCTTCGACCTCAAAGCCGACGAGTTCCACGGGATCACTCGCGAGGACCACCATCCGCAGGGGAATGTTCTGCTGAAAATCCATCGGACGATTGAAGCGCAGCTCCCGAAAGGATCCCGTCAGCGGGAGGTAACGGCTCACTCCCGGCTCCAAATAGAAGCGCCACCTCTCCGATTCGCTTCCGCGCCGCGTGACTCCACCCTCGACGGCGACGCGCCGCTGCCACGTGCGTCGCGCCAACTCGGACCGCAATGCCGCCGAGCTCTGAAAGCCTCCGTCACGATGCTCATCCAGCACCACCATACGCCAGTACGGCACCCCCGGCAGGCGCTCCGGCGAAACCCCGTCCACGGTGAACGCGACGCTGGTATCTTCCTGGATCTGGGTGACGTCGCCAAACCGAATACTGTCCGAGAACCCCGTCCGCGTCTTCTTCGTGATCAGCTGATCCAGAAAGAACGATCGTCCCAACTCAAAACGGGGAATCGCCGTGAACAAGAGGGCCGTCACCGCCACGACCCCTAGGAAGAGTCCCACCCCTAATCCCACCAGTCGCCACTCCACTCCGGCACGAAGCCGCGCCCCCAAGCGCAGCCAGCGCACGTCCATCGCCCACGCCGGGATGGCTCGTCGCGCCGCCGGAGATTCGCTCTGACCGGAACCTACTGCCGCCCCTACCGTGGTCACGTCCGCCAGCGTGGTCACCAGGAGCAGCGCAAGCGCGCAGCCCGTGAAAGCGAACAGCTGCACCGCAAAGCCCAAGGACAGGGTGAGCACGCCCGTCAGAACGACGAGGAAGAGGCTCAGGAGTACCACCTGCAGGTCATCCCTCCTTTTTCGGTAAGTGATTATCCGATACGTCAGCAGCAGTAACTGCACCCGCACGAGCGCGGTCATGGTATCCGTGCCGGCATAGAGATCCGCGAGAAAGGCCGTGGAAATAAGGGGAAAGGCGAGTCGGTGACCCCAGGTGGGGATCCGGCCCGGCAAGGATGGCCACGCGAACACCGCAAAGCCTGATAAGAGGACCGCGATCGCCCACGGGACCACGTCGAGATCGAGAAAGAAGGCGCTGCTCGCCGAGAGCATCGCGAGGCAGGTACCGAGCGCCCAGCGCAGCTGGTGCAGGTCGTTCGAATCAAGCGTGGGCCGCTCGTTGTCCATCGAGAAAGGCTCCGACGCCGCGACTGCCTTCCGGCATGAATCGCAACCGATTGTGCCGCTCCGGCTGCTCCGCCGGCCCACTTCGCTTGGGCTGCAGCGGTCGTGTTTCGCCCCCCTCCGGAATGCGCGCGAGGCGGTCCAGCACCGTCTCCAAGTCTGCCAATCGGCGCACGCGATGCGGTGCATCGGGGACGATCTCCACCCACGCGAGGCGCCCTTCTCGGAAAAGGTCCTCGGCGAGCGTGGCCGCGAGGCTGATCATGAGTTCGCACTGCTCCGGACGCGGCCAGCGCATGCAATCCGCATCGACAACGAGCGAGAGGCCCTGCTCCGCTTCCGTCGCGAACTGGCGGACCAGCCATTCGCCTGTGCGCGCACTCGCTTTCCAGTGAATCAGGCGCTGCGAATCACCCTGCGCATAGCGTCGTAAGCCGAGCAGGTCATCACTCTGTCCAAGCCGCGCAACGGTTTCGCCCGACGCACGGCGCGCCGGCGCGAGCACACCATGCCGCTCGTAGGGTATCGTCGCCGGCCAGACCCACACGCGCCGATTCATCCGCCCCGGATAACTCTTACGCAGAAATCCAAAGGGAAAGAGCGAACTGACCCGGACCAGCGTGATCGCAGTCTCTCCCCGCCGCTCCGGACGCCACTGCCACTCGAGGCAAGTCTCTCCGCCGGCGGGATCAAGCCGCGCGGACAACGCCAAGGGCACACGCTCCGCGCGCTCCCCACCCGCCTGCATTTCGAAGTTCAATCCATAGGTCGGCAGGAGTCGCTTCCCGTTGCGGACCTCCAAGCCCAGCGTCGTCGTCCGTCCGGCACGCAGCGCCCGCTCCGCCCGCACCCGCCAGGTAATGTGCTGTAGGTTCATCCAGGAGAGCACACCGCTCAGCACGAGGCACGAAAGGAGCAGGGCCAGCGTCAGGAAGAGAATGTTGTTCGCCGTGTTGTAGGCCGCCGTTCCCACGCCAATCGCGAGCGAGACAAGGACGACGCCCGAGGTGGTGGGCGCCACACGCTCACCACGCGGGGGATAAATCAGGGCCCATAACAGAGTCGCCCATCGTCCTGGGCCCGCGTCCCGTCCGTCCGCGCCAGGTCCCGCCCACGCCTCCGTGGTCGAGCGAGTGAGGGTGCGCGATGACGCCATCGGTCCAGGATCTCCCGGTTTACTGGGGCAAACGCACCGCCGCCACGATCCGGCGCAGCGTCGCCGCCACCGCGCGTCGCTCTTCCAAGGCATCGCCTCCGCTCCGCGTGAGGCTGAGCCGATGAGCGAACACCGGCTCCACCAGACTGAACACGTCCTCGGGCAAGACAAAGTCTCGGCCGTAAAGTAACGCCCGCGCCTGCGCCGCAGTCTTCAGGGCCAGACCGCCACGCACGCTCACGCCCGCTTTGAAGTCCGCCTCCGTCCGCGTCGCCACCACCAACGCGAGGAGATAATCCAGCACGCTGTCCTCAACGAACACTTCCTTGGTCAGCGACTGCAGCCGCACGATGTCGTCATGGAGCACCACCGGGTTGAGCTGGATCGCGTCGTAGCTCGACTGGCCACCCCGGAGAATCTCGCGCTCATCCGCCGGTTCCGGATAACCAATGTGGATCCGCATCAGAAAGCGGTCCATCTGGCTCTCCGGGAGAGGGAAGGTTCCCTCGTAGTCCACCGGGTTCTGGGTCGCAAAGACCATGAAGGGCTTTCCGACTTCGTGGGTCTCCCCGTCAACGGACACCCGCGCCCGATCCATCACCTCGAGCAGAGCCGACTGGGTCTTGGGGGTCGCGCGATTGATTTCATCCGCCAGTACGACGTTGGCAAAGACCGGACCGCGGCGAAACACGAACTCCCGCCGCACCTCATCATAGATCGATACTCCCAGCACATCGCTCGGCAGCAAATCGCTGGTGAACTGGATCCGCGAGAACGCGCAGTCCATCGACCGCGCCAACGAATACGCCAGTGTGGTCTTGCCCACGCCCGGCAGGTCCTCAATCAGGACGTGCCCGCCTGCGGCGAGACAGATCACGACGCGATCAATCACCTCGTCCTTACCCCGAATGGTCCGCGCCATGCTCTCGCGCAGGCGCCCAAACGCCGCCCGTGCGTCACCGATGGCCGACGCGGATACAAAGTCGCTCATCCCGCCAGCGTGCTCACGGCGGCAGGGGCGTCAACGCACCGCCGCCACATCAAACCACAGCCCTGCGCTATTTTACGACAGATTTGCATCCGCCGTATGCCCGGCCCCGCTCACTTGAAGAGCTTGATCAGGCTGCAGAAGTCCTCGTCCGTGAATCCCGCCCGGTCGGCCATCGCCAGTCGATCACGCACCGTATCAAGGACCGGAAAGTCCTCACATCCGTTGATGCGCGAGGCGAGGCGAAGGTCCTTGAGCATGTGCTTCACCGAAAACTGCGGGCTAAAGTCGCCCGTCCGGAGCTTGGGCTCCTTCAGCTTGGTCACCCCGGAATAGCTGGCATTCTTGCCGAGCGCCGCAAAAAACACGTCGTCATCGACGCCTGCCCGCCGCGCGAGGGTCAGGGCCTCGCTCAGCGCCTCCATCTGTGCCGCAATGTTCAGGTTCATCGCCAGTTTCAGCGACGCGGCCTGCGGCGCGGAGCCGATCACGAAGCGATGTGCCGACACCGTGGCGAGCAGGGGTTCCAACTCCGCGATCAATCCGCGATCTCCGCCAAGGTAATAAACCGTCTGCCGCTGCTCGGCCGCGGGCTTGCTGCCGGTGAAGGGAGCCTCAAGGTAGCGCGCACCCCGGCTGGCGACCAGCGCTTCGAACTCCGCACTCGAGCCGGGATCGATCGTGCTCGACTGCACCACGATCTTTCCCGGGCCCAAGGCCGGCAGGATCCGGTTCAGGAGGTCGCGCACCGCCGGTGGATCCGCCACCACGATCTGCACCACGTCCGCTGCCGCGGCCACGGCCTCGGGGGTCGCTTTCCAGTGGAGAAACTCCGGCTGCGCCGTGCGATTCCACGCGCCCGCTAGTTTTCCGGCGGCATCGTAATGCCGAGCCCAGATGCTCCCGATCAATCCCAGTCCGAGGATACCGACGTTCATGAGAGGGGTATAGGCTCGCACCCGGCGGCGGTCATCCTCGCCGTCTCAGCCGGCGGATCGAGGAAACCCCGCCGCTCAGAAGTGCTTCACGTAACCGTTGCGGCGCAGCCGCTCCAGCCAGCGCTCTTGCGACTGCCGGGCGCTCTGCTGAATCAAGATCCGCTCAATCTGGTCGCGGACTTCGTCAATCGACTGAATGCCCGCATAACGACGGTCTTCAACGTACAGGAGGAATGCTCCCTCGGGCGTGAGGATCGGCGGAGTGAACTCGCCTTTCTTGAGGGCGAAGAGTGGCTCGCTGAACTCTGCCTTGAGATCCGACTTCTTCTGCCAGCCCCAGTCTCCGCCTTTGCCACGACGCGAGTCCTGCGACACTTCACGAGCCACCTCCTCGAACTTTTCTCCGGCCTTGAGGCGGTCATGCACGACCTGCGCCCGCGCCTTGAGGTCAGCATCCGACGCGCCCGTGCGCGAGACTTGGATCAGGCGAAGGTGGGCTTCGTCTTCCTGAAAAAAGCGCTCCTTGTTCTCGTTGTAGAAGGTCTCGATCTTGACCGGGCTCACGGTGCTCTGCGACTTGCGCTGCTGCTGCCGCATGTAGCCATAAATGATGTCTTCCTCCACTTCCTTGCGGTACTCCCGCAGGGTCTTGCCCCGGCTCCGGAGGTAAGCGAGAAACTTTGAGCGATCTCCATCAAACTGACTGATCTGCGTCTCCGCGATCTGGTTGTCGACGTAGCTCTCCGGGATGCGCCTCTTTTCATCCTTGCGGAACTCTTTCACGATGAGCTCCCGGTCGATCAGGTTTTGGATAATGTCGTCCTGCAGCGCCTCAAGCTTCTGATTGAACTCCTGCTCATTGCGCGACTCGCGCTGCACTTCCGGAACAAGGGGCGCGATCTCTCGGCGGATATCCTCCACGGTGATCACCTTGGACTCCACGATCGCGGCAATGCCGTTGGCGAAGCGCAGGTCCAACCCATCGGACGCCGACGCACTCTGCGCGCGGAGCGAGTCCGAGTGCACAAGGGCCAAGGCAACGACCGCAACCCGGGCGCTCAGGAGGAAAGACAACGAACCGTTACGAACCAGCGTCATGGGCGAGGCAAATTGTTCAAAAAGACGATAATCTCCTTCAACCGTAGAAGGGGCTTGGTACTGGTCAACCGCGGAAACCTCGATCCCAGCATCACAAAGTCATCCCGTCGGCCACTGGAACGGAGGCATTTGAGGCGGTTAGACTCGATTTCGACGGACACAATGCCCTTTTGTTCCGCCCGAACCCGGATCTCCGTCACCAAAAAGAGCGCTGCCACTTCAGGACCGAACTTTCCAAAGCGATCCCGCAGTTCGTTTTCAATTTCCCGGAGTTGCTTCGGATCCTCCGCCAAGGCTAGGCGTCGGTAGAGGTCGATGCGCAACCGGGTCTCGGACACGTACGTGGTCGGGATCCGAGCCTGAATGCGAGCCACCTCAACGACGCCGCTGTCCTCGCGCTCCTGCTCGGTGAGCGCCGCATAGCCCTCGCCATGCCGCGTTGCGCGCGTTCGCTCCGTCGGCGCCGGGTCGCCTTCACCCACGAACACAAAGTCCAGTTTCACGGTCGCCCGGATCGCCGCCGCCTGCTTCTCACCCTTCAGCCGGGCCACCGACTGCCGCAAGAGTTGGCAATAAAGCTCGAATCCGACTCCGACGATGTGGCCGCTCTGCTCCGCTCCGAGCAGGTTGCCCGCGCCGCGAAGCTCGAGGTCACGCATCGCGATTCGGAAACCGGCGCCCAGCTGGCTGTGCGACTTCATCGCCGCCAGGCGCTGTCGCGCCACCTCCACGAGGCGGGTATGGCGATGCAGGAGCAGATACGCGTAGGCCTGATGTTTGAAGCGCCCCACGCGCCCACGCAGTTGGTAGAGCTGCGAAAGTCCGAAGCGGTCAGCCCCTTCGATGATGATGGTGTTGCAGTTCGGGATATCGATGCCGCTCTCGATGATCGTCGTGCACACGAGGACTTGATGCTTCCCCGCGACGAACTCCGTCATCCGCTCTTCCAGTTCATCCGCGTCCATCTGCCCGTGCCCGACACCAATGCGCACGCCCGGCAGGAGCTCCCGGAGACGCGCCGCCACGAGGTCGATGGTCTGGACGCGATTGTGCAGATAAAACACCTGGCCTCCGCGCCGCAGTTCATGACGGACCGCATCCACGACGACCTTCTCATCGTAGGTCTTCACCACCGTCTGGATCGGATGCCGGTTGGTCGGCGCCGTCTCGATCACACTCATGTCACGCGCTCCCGTCATCGCCATGTAGAGCGTGCGCGGGATCGGGGTCGCACTCATGGAGAGGACGTCAACCGTCGCCCGGAGGCCCTTGAAGCGTTCCTTGTGCTTCACGCCAAAGCGCTGCTCTTCGTCGATGATCACAAGTCCCAGTTCTTTGAATACGACATCGCGCTGCAGTACCCGGTGTGTCCCGATGAGGATATCCACCTGCCCCGCTCCTGTCGCCTGCAGGATCTTCGCAATGTCCGCCCGGGAACGGAAGCGGCTGACCATTTCCACCGCTACGGGGTAACCCGCCATGCGCTCGCGGAAGGTGTTCAGGTGCTGCTGCGCCAGAACCGTGGTCGGCACGAGCACCGCGACCTGCCGACCGCCCTGCACCGCCTTGAAGGCGGCCCGAATCGCCACCTCCGTCTTGCCAAAGCCGACGTCACCGCAAATCAGCCGATCCATTGGCCGCGCCCGCTCAAGATCCGCCTTGGTCTCCTCAATCGCCCGGAGTTGGTCCCGGGTCTCAGTGTAGGGAAAAGAGGCTTCGAACTCCTTCTGCCAAGCATTGTCCGGCGGAAACGAGAAGCCCGGCTGCGCCTCCCTCGCCGCGTGAATCCGCAGGAGCTCCGCCGCCAGATCCACCGTCGCCCGCTCCGCCGCCTGCCGCGTCTTCTCCCATCGGCCAGAGCCAATCCGACCAAGCTGCGGCCGGGTCTTGGACAGGCCAACATAGCGACTGATCAGATGCGACTCGGTCAGCGGGACGTGCAGGGTGACGTGATCGTCGAACTCCAGCGAAATGACTTCGCGCAGGCCCTGCGCCGTTTCCAACCGCGTCAGGCCGCGGTACAATGCCACGCCGTGTTGGAGGTGTACGACAAAATCTCCTTCAACCAGCTCCGAGAAATCCAAGAGTTGATCCACCTGCGCTCGCTGCGCCTGCGCCCGCCGCGTGCCGCCCACCCGCCTCGAACGCTGACGGCCAAAGAGCTCGGTCTCGGTGACCACCACCAAGCCACGTTCCGAAGCCAGCCCACGCCACGCGAGGCGTGGCGAGCCCACCGCGCCGGCCTCGCCACGGAAGGTGACGCGAAAGCCTTCGTTGATCGTCCCGCGGAACCAGACCGGCCGCAATTTCGGGGCAAAGCCTTCCTCGTCGAGAATCTCCTTCGCGCGCTGTTCCTCGCCTTCTTTCGACACCACGAAGGCCACCGCGTAGCCGATCCGGTTCCATTCCCGGACTCGTTCCAGGAACTCCCGCCGCGCCTCGACCTCCGCGAGGAGGCGATCCTGCGCCACAAGGCGATCGTCCGGGTAGGCGCGGTGATGCACGAGGCTATCCGTATCCCACGTGCTTTCGTCGATGTCCGGTCCTTCCAGCAACGCGGTCGCCTCGTCGAGGTCGCTGATCCCAAAGATACCACCCATCCGTGAAAGGAGCGGTTCAAGCCCACCCCACCCTTCCCTCGCCCGTGCGCTCCACTCCGCATCCAGCCCCGCGGGTTCGATCAGCGCCAACTGCGCCGCGCCACGCGGAAGGTAGTCCGCGATGCCGGTCTGCGAGGTCGCGAGGCGCAGCCGCGGCGAGGCCGAAAGGGCGATGGTCTCGACCGAAGCACCCGAGCGCTGCGTCACGGGATCGAAGGCACGGATCTCCTCAATCTCGTCGCCAAAGAAGTCCAGCCGGTACGGCTCCGACGCGGTGATTGGATAGACGTCGATGATGCCGCCGCGGATCGCGTAGTGTCCCGGCGACTCGCACACCGCCTCACAATCGTAGTCGAGCTCACGCAGTCGCTCGAGCAGCGCTTGGAATCCCTGAGGTTGCCCGCGCTGCAGCGTGACTTCGCGCTCCGCAAAGGCGTCCAGCGCCGGCACCGGCTGCGCCAGCGCGGCCGGAGTGGTCACCACCACCAGCGTCGATCCTCCCGAGGGCGGCGCACCGGCCGGCGCCGAACGTCGCGCCCGCAGACGCGAGAGCACGGTCTGCCGATCCGCCGACACTGAAAACGCTTCGCGCATATCCCGCCCGTCCGGCATGCCTTCGGGAAAATACAAGACCTCGAGCGCGGCGCCGGCGCCACTCGCGGCCCGCATGAAGGCGAGGTCCTCGGTCAACTGCTCCGCCGCCCGCGCTTCCGCCAGAACCACCAACCACACCGGCGCCGAATGCGCACACAGGAGCCCATCAAGGACTGCCGCCCGGGCGGGCGGACAGACCCCTGAAACCCGGTGGCGTCGCGGGAAGACGGGTGCCGTCATGAGAACAGGAGATCCAAACGCAAGGCGCGCCCGAGCGCAACCTTGCTCAGTCACCCGCATCGCTCCGCTCGCACGCGAGCGCTGCCGAATGACGCCGTAACGCCCCCCAGATCGGCACTCCGGATCTGCAACCGGTGCTCCGCACGCTCGTTTCGACGTCGCCTTCCCAGCGTTCCCCGCTCAGCGTGCCGCCATGCAGCGCGCTTTCGTCACCGGTGCCGCCGGTTTCATCGCCTCCAACCTCGTCGATCACCTCCTCGCTGAGGGCGCCTCCGTCGTGGGCTGGGACAACTTGTCCACCGGTCAGGAGCGCTTCCTCGCGTCCGCCCTCACGTCACCCAGCTTCCGGCTGGTGCGCGGGGACACCCTCGATCGCGAGGGCATGGCCGCCGCGATGCGGGGTTGCGACATCGTTTACCATCTCGCCGCGAACGCCGATGTGCGCGATGGCTGGAACCATCCCGACAAGGATCTTCAGCAAAACACGATCGCCACATTTCACGTGCTCGAGGCAATGCGCGCCGCCGGCGTGCGGCGCATCGTTTTTTCCTCCACCGGCTCGGTCTATGGCGAGGCCCTCGTCACGCCCGACCGTCCCACCCCGGAGACCGACGCATTCCCAATCCAGACTTCTCTCTATGCCGCTTCGAAGGTCGCCGGCGAGGCGTTGATCTCAGCCTATGCCGAGGGCGGACAGCTGGACGAGGCCTACATCTTTCGCTTCGTCTCGATCTTGGGCGAGCGCTACACGCACGGCCACGTGTTCGACTTCTACCGCCAGTTGCTCGAACACCCTGACTGGCTGCGCATCCTCGGCGATGGCCGCCAGCGCAAGAGCTACCTCTACGTGGGCGACTGCATCAGCGCGATTCAGCGCGTGGTCACGCTCGCCACCGCGCGCGAAGCAAAGCACCGCACGCAGGTGTACAACCTCGGCACGCCGGAATACGTCGAGGTGAACGACAGCGTGCGCACGCTCTGCACGTCCCTCAACCTGCAACCAGAGCTGCGCTACACCGGGGGCGATCGGGGCTGGGTGGGCGACAATCCGTTCATCTTCCTCGACACTAGAAAAATCCAAGCCACCGGCTGGAAGCCCGCCTGCACGATTCGCGAGGGATTGGTCCGCACGTTGCGCTGGCTCGAGTCCAATCGCTGGGTCTACGATTCCCGCCATCCGGCCTAGGAACTCAAACCCGCGCCGTTTCCCTTCCCACCGTTTTCCGAACTATGCGCGTTGTCATCACCGGCTCCAGCAGTGGACTAGGGCGCGCCGTCACCAGCGATCTGCTCGCTCGCGGGCACGAGGTTTGGGGATGGGCCCGGTCTGACCAGTCCGCGTTCGCCGACCTCCACCGCGGTCGTTTCCGCCATACCCAAGTCAACGTCGGCGCGTGGAACGAAGTCCAAGCCGCCGCCGCGGTCATCGCGGCGGAATGGCCTTCCGTGGACGCGCTGATCTGCGCCGCCGGGAGCATCGGCGAGGTCGCCCCGGCTCTGGAAGCGGACCCGGTGCGCTGGGCCGAAACGGTCGACGTGAATCTTAACGGCACATTCCATCCCATCCGCGCCCTGCATGGGCACGTGCGGTCGAGCTCACACCGAGGGAAAATCGTCTGCTTCTCCGGCGGTGGCGCCACTCAGCCGCGCCCGCGTTTCTCCGCCTACGGGGTGGCCAAGACCGCAGTGGTGCGTCTGGTCGAGACCATCGCGGCGGAAAATCCAGCCGCCGCGTTCGACATCAACGCGGTCGCGCCGGGCGCTATCGCCACACCGATGCTCGACGAAGTCATCGCCCTCGGGCCCGAGCGAGCTGGAGCGGCCGAATACGCGGCCGCCCTTCGCGCGAAGACCGCCGGCAGCGCTCCGGCCGAACGGGCCCTCGCCCTCCTGCGCTGGCTGCTGTCGGCAGAGAGCGACGGAATCACCGGCCGCCTGCTCAGCGCTCCGTGGGATCCGTGGCCAACCCTCGGACAGCATACCGCGGACCTCGCGACGAGCGACTGTTTCACGCTGCGACGCATCACCCCGGCCGATCGAGGCCGAGACTGGGGCGCTCCTCCAGCCTAGGCCGACGACCCGGCACGCCGCCGCCACTTGGGCCTTGCCGCAAGTACCCCGGAGCGGGGAAGCTTTTCCTGGTCCATGGCAGATTCCTCCTCCCTCGGCATCGCGGTGATCGGCTGCGGGCTCATCGGCGCCCGCCGCGCCGCCGCGCTCGCACGGATCGCCGGTGTTCGCATCGTCGCCGTCTGTGACCGCGATCCCTCCCGCGCCGAGTCCGTCGCCAAGAACTTCCCCGGTTGCGCCGTGCGCACGGTGGCGGCCGAGGCGCTGCGGTTGCCAGGCGTGTCCGCCGCCGTGGTCGCCACGCCTCACTCGTCCCTCGCTGACATTGCCCGCGATGCCGCGAGCCTCGGACTACACGTCCTGCTCGAGAAGCCCGGCGCCATCAGCGTCCAAGCGCTCGAGTCCGTCGCCGCCGCCTCCGCCGCCTCGGGAGCGCGGGTGCGGTTGGGCTACAATCATCGGTTCCATCCTGCCCTGCGCCGCGCGCGCGAGCTGGTCGACGCCGGCGAGATCGGGCCGCTGATGTTCCTCCGCGCTCGTTACGGTCACGGGGGACGCGTCGGCTACGAGCGCGAGTGGCGCGCCGATCCCGCACTTTCCGGCGGAGGAGAGCTGATCGATCAGGGGGTGCACGTCATCGACCTCGCCGGTTGGTTCCTCGGCGACTTCAGTCGCGTCGAGGGACATGCGGCGACGTATTTCTGGAACATGCCAGTCGACGACAATGCCTTCGTCTCGCTGCGCACCGCAGGAGGCCAGACGGCCTGGCTGCACGTGAGCTGCACCGAATGGAAGAACCTCTTCTCTCTCGAGCTCTACGGGCGCACGGGAAAGCTGGCGATCGATGGGCTTGGCGGCAGTTACGGACTTGAGCGGCTCACGTTCTACCGCATGCGCCCGGAAATGGGACCACCGGACACGACGGCCTGGGAATTCCCCCGCGGGGACGACTCATGGGAGCGCGAGTCGGCCGCGTTCATCGACGACATCCGCACCGGCCGCGAGCCATCGCCCGGTCTCGCCGAGGGACTCCGCACGCTGCGGGTCGTGGAGGAAGTCTACCGTTTGAGCGCGCCTAGCTCAGACTCCCGCTCTTCTTCCGCTCCTTCCTCATGATCATCACCCGCTCTCCCCTGCGCATCTCCCTCGGCGGCGGCGGCACGGATCTCCCGTCTTACTACCGCGAGCACGGTGGTTTCCTCGTCGCCGGCGCCATCGACAAGTACGTCTACATCACGCACCACCGGACGTTCCAGCCGGAGATCATCGTCAAGTACTCCCGACTGGAGCGCGTCACCAGCGTCGATCAAGTCGAGCACCCGATCGTTCGCGAGGCCCTGAAGCTCGTCGGCGTCACCTCGCCCCAGCTCGAGCTCACGTCGATGGCGGATATTCCAGGCGGCACCGGACTGGGGAGTTCCGGCAGTTTCACGACGGCGCTGCTGAAAGCGCTGCACACCGCGCAGCACACGCTACATTCTCCGGCGGAACTCGCGGAGCAGGCCTGCGCGATCGAACTCGACCGACTCGGCGAGCCGATCGGGAAGCAGGATCAGTACATCGCCGCCATCGGCGGGATCACGGCCTTTACGTTCCATCCCGACGGACGCGTCACCTATCGACCGGTCGCCCTCTCCGAGGACACGCAGTTCACCCTCGAGGACAACCTACTTCTCTTCTTCACCGGCTTCACCCGAAGCGCCTCCAATCTGCTGCGCGATCAAAACGAGCGCTCCAAGCGCGCCGATCCCGACATGCTGGAGAATCTTCACTTCACCAAGCGCCTGGGCCTTGAGTCCCTCGCCGCGCTCGAGTCGGGCGACCTGCCCGAGTTTGCCCGGCTCATGGATGTGCACTGGCAGCGCAAGCGGGAGCGCAGCCCAGGCATGAGTAACGGTCCGATCGATCGGTGGTACCGCCTCGCCATGGACAACGGCGCGCTGGGTGGGAAGCTCATCGGTGCCGGAGGCGGTGGCTTTCTCCTTTTCTACGCCGTCGACAAGACCCGCGTCCGCCGCGCGCTCCGCGCCGAGGGACTGCAGGAAGTGCGCTTCCGCTTCGATTTCGAAGGCACGAAGGTCGTGGCCCAGAATTAGTTCGCTTGCCGCCATGAACGCCGCCGACCTACCCGTCGCGCTCCTCGCCGGAGGACTCGCGACCCGCCTGCGGCCCATCACCGAGCGCATTCCCAAAGTGCTTGTCGAGGTCGCCGGCGAGCCCTTTCTCCACCATCAGCTCCGCCTGCTCGCGGCCGCCGGCCTCCGCCGCGTCGTCCTGTGCCTCGGGCATCTCGGGGAACAGGTTGTCGAACGCTATGGCTCGGGCTCCGCCTTCGGTCTGAGCCTGGACTACTGCTTCGATGGACCGAAGCTACTCGGCACCGCCGGCGCGCTGATCAGGGCTTTACCCACGCTGGGGCCCGCCTTCTACGTGCTGTACGGCGACAGCTACCTGCCGGTCGACTACCGCGCCGTGGGCGATCACTTCATCCGGTCGGGCGCACCGGGACTCATGACCGTCTACGAAAACCACGGCCGGCTCGAGCGTAGCAATGTCGAGTTCGTCGGGGGACGGATCCTCGCCTACAATAAGCGGCAGCCGACAGCTGCCATGCACCACGTCGACTACGGACTGGGCGCGTTCCGTGCCGAAGCCTTTGACGGCTATCCGCGCGATGCGGCGGTCGATCTCAGCGATGTGCAGCACGCGCTCGCGGCCCGCGCTCAACTCGTCGGCTACCTGATCTCCGAGCGTTTCTACGAGATCGGATCGCCCAGCGGGCTGCAGGAACTCGATGCACACCTCAGTGCGTCCACGCTTTCTCGGTCCTCCTCTTCCGCAGCTCCCCACTCCCTTTCCCGTCCATGAATGCCTCCGCCCGCCACCTCCAGGAAACCGCCCAGATCGCTTCCCTCATCGACACCACTGCCTGCGAGGCCTGCGTCCGCGAGCTGGTTGAGGTCCGCGCCCGCGGCGGAAGGCTCTTTATCCTGGGCGTCGGCGGCAGCGCGGCCAATGCGTCGCATGCCGTGAATGACTTCCGCAAGATCGCCGGGATCGAGGCTTACGCGCCCACCGACAATGTGTCCGAGTTGACCGCGCGCACCAACGACGAGGGATGGGCGAGCGTGTTCGCGGAATGGCTCCGGGGCTCGCGGCTCACGAGCCGCGATCTGCTTCTCGTCCTCTCCGTCGGCGGGGGGAGCCTCGAACGCAACGTCTCACCCAATCTGGTGGAGGCGCTGCAACTCGGCCAGCAGGTGGGCTGCCGGATCATCGGCATCGTCGGAAAGGACGGCGGGTACACGGCGAAAGCGGCGCATGCCTGCGTGCTGATCCCGACCGTAAATCCCGCCGCGATCACGCCGCACGCCGAGGCCTTTCAGGCGGTGGTCTGGCATCTCTGGGTTTCCCATCCCGACCTGAAGGCCCATGCCACCAAGTGGGAAAGCCTCGCCACCCCCGGCCCCTCCGCGCGCTGAGCCATGCCCGACTTCCGCGTTTTCTGCCAGCCGACCTCGACCGAGCCGACCGAGATCTCACTCTCGGCTGACGAGTCGCACCATCTCATCTCGGTCAACCGCGCCCGCCGCGGCGATACCGTCGTGGCATTCGACGGACGTGGCCGCGAGTGGATCGGTGAACTCGTCCGCGATGACCGCCGCGCCGCCACGCTCGCGGTGCGGTTCCACCAGCAGGCTAAGCCGCTGCCCTACGCCATCACCCTCGGGCAGGCGCTGCCGAAGGGGCCGTCCATGGACGCGATCGTGCGCAAGGCGACCGAACTCGGCGTCGCCGCGATCGTCCCGCTCGAGAGCGAGCGAACCCAGGTCCACCTCGATTCCGACCGGCAGGATCGCAAGTCGGAGAAGTGGAAGCTGGCTGCACTCGAGGCCGCGAAACAGTGCGGTAATCCCTGGCTCCCGGAGATCCTCCCGGTGCAGACCGCGATGGCTTTCATGCAGTCGAAGCGCACCGACGACTTGAAGTTGATCGCCTCGCTGCAACCAGGTGCTCGCTCGCTCCGCGAGGTCCTGACCGATTTTCGGTCGCAGCACGGGCGCGCGCCGCAACGCGTGCTCTGGCTGATCGGGCCCGAAGGAGACTTTACCCCGGCCGAGATGAGCACCAGCGCATCCTGCGGCTTCGTTCCAATCACGCTCGGCCCGCTGGTCCTGCGCTGCGAGACTGCCGCAACGTACGCCGTCAGCGTGCTCGCGTACGAATTGCAGAACCGCTGACCGTGTGGTCGGCGGGACGCGCGCTCACCAGACGAGCAGGCCGCCGGCGAAGGTCAGGCCCGCACCCACGCTGCAGAAGATGATGCGGTCACCCGGCTGGAAGATGCCTTCCTGCGCCGCCCACCCCAGCGCCATCGAGACCGAGGCTCCACTGGTGTTACCGTAACGGTCGATGGTCATCACGACCTTCTCAAAGGGAATGCCCACGCGCTTGCTGACCGCGCGCAAGATCCGCTCGTTCGCCTGATGCGGCACGACCCATGCGATGTCCTCGGGACGCAGCCCGTGACGCTTGAGCGTGGCTTCGATCTGGTCCGCAAACGCGACCACCGCGCTCTTGAAGACCATCGCCCCGTTCATCTGCAGGTAGAAATCCGCCCGGTCTTTGCCACCCGGCTCCGGGAAGGGCCGCAGTGCTCCACCGCCACGCCGCTGGATCGCCGAGAACTGCGTGGCATCACCCGCGAGCGCCATGCGGTGCAGCCGATGTCCACCCGGCGCGCGGGAGAGAATCGCCGCTCCGGCTCCATCGCCAAAGAGGAATGCCGTCTCGTGGTCCGTCGGGTTGGTGATCCGCGACAGCAATTCCGCCGTCACGACGATCAAGCTCCGCGCCGAGCCACCACAAATCAGCGAGCGGCCGACCTCCAGCGCATACAGCCATCCGGAACAGGCTGCGTTCAGGTCGAACGCAAACACGCCGGGAATGCCCAACTCCCGCGCCAGGGCACTCGCCATCGCCGGCACGGGTTGGTCCGGGAGGATCGTCGCCATGATGATGCCGTCGATCTCGCCAAGTGACGTTCCCGACTGTTCTAGCGCACGCCGCACTGCGGTCACGGCCAGACTCGTCGCCGTCTCATCCCCGTCGGCATACCGGCGCTCCTTGATGCCGGTGAGCTTGATCATCTCTTCCTCAGTCCGATCAGGAAAGGCCTTCAGGATCTCACTCGTGGGCCGGATGTTCTTCGGCACCGCATAGCCGACGCCCGCGATGCACACGGTATCGGCCGCCACTGTGGAGGCGACGCCGGAGGATCCAGCCGACACCGGGGTAGACGTTCCCGCACCGCGACGCTGAAGGTACTGGGCAAAGTCATCCCCGGAAACTCGACCGCCGGGACCGGTCGCCGGCACATCCGTCAGAGTCGCCGGATCGAGCCCGGCATCCTGTGCCAGCTTGAGCGCACGCGGCGTCCAGCCCAGAGCGGTCCCGCCGCGGGCGGTCGTCGCGAGTGACGCCGGGAGGGGCGACACGGGAGCCGCCACCGTCCTCGATGCCGCGGTGGCCGGCGCCATGACGGGCGCGGCCGCAGCCATCGGAGCGCTACCCGACACCTTGGAGCCGGCGACCGGCGTCTCGCCCTCCGCAGCCTTCAGGTGCTGCAGCGAAACGTCTGCGGTCCGGATGCGCAGAAAAAGTCCGCCGCTCGGGACGATGTCACCGGCGCGACAGTGGACGGACACAATCTCCCCGTCACACGGCGCCTCGTACTCGAAGACCGACTTGTCGCTCTCGAGCTCCGCAATGATCTGCCCCTTGCGTACCGCTGCTCCCGCGGCGACCTTCAAGTCGATGATGGTCAACTCGTTGACCGTGGCGCCCATCGAGGGCATCGGAACGTCGATGAGGAAGGTGGACATGCGCGGTGACGAGGAAGGAGAGCCTTGCGCGAAGACCAGCGTCGGTCAATGCCCGGCTCAGCCTCACTCCGGGCGATCGCCGTTCGCTCGCGATCGCTCACGCGCCGCCGCTCGGTCAGATCACGCCCGCACCGCGCGCCATACCGCGAGGATGCGCTGCAGCAGGGCCGGGAGGTCGGCCAGGGCGATCATATTGGGTCCGTCGCTGATCGCGCGATCCGGGTCTGGATGCGTTTCGATGAACACTCCATTGGCGCCTGCCGCGACCGCGGCGAGGGCCAGCGGTGCAACGAATTCGCGTTGGCCGCCGCTGCGGCCTCCAGCCGCTCCGGGCAACTGCACGGCGTGCGTGGCGTCGAACACCGTCGGATAGCCGTTGCGGGCCATGATCGGGAAGGAACGCATATCCACGACTAGGTTTTGGTAGCCGAAGGTCGTCCCGCGCTCCGTTTGCCAGATCTCCGCCGCCCCGCCCTCCCGCAGCTTGTCGGTGACGTGACTCATCTCCTGCGGAGAAAGGAACTGCCCCTTTTTCACGTTCACCACGCGACCGGTGCCCGCGGCGGCGAGGAGCAGGTCAGTCTGGCGGCAAAGGAACGCCGGAATCTGCACGACATCGCAAACCTCCGCGACCGCCGCCATCTGGGCCGATTCGTGCACATCCGTCAGCACCGGAAAACCATGGCTACGCCGCACGTCCGCGAGGAGCCGCAACCCTTCCGCTAGCCCTGTGCCGCGCGCCCCCGCGAGCGACGTGCGGTTCGCTTTGTCAAACGAACCCTTGAACACGAGGTTCAACTCGGGATGCGCGGTCCGCAAACGCGCCAGCGTATCCGCGACCGCACGACACACGTCCGCGCTCTCAAGTGAGCACGGGCCTGCGATCACCAGCAGCCGGGAAGGATCGTAGAGCATGAGAAAAGAACCGACTCAGCGCGCCGCCGGGCGCCGCTTGCCGCCGCCGGTCCGGCGCTGCTGCGCCAGCGCGGCCTTGATGAAGGCCGCAAACAGCGGGTGCGGCGCGCTCGGCTTGGACTGGAATTCCGGGTGGAACTGCACGCCAACAAACCAGGGGTGATCCTTGATCTCGACGATCTCGACGAGGTTCCGGCGCGGGTTGATGCCGCTCACCACCATGCCGCCGCGCTGTAACTGGCCGACGTAGGCGTTGTTCACCTCGAAACGGTGACGGTGCCGCTCGCGCACCGAATCCCGTCCATACGCCTTGCGTGCATGCGTACCGGGGGTCAGCGCGCACTCGTAGCTGCCGAGCCGCATGGTCGCACCCTTATCGATCACCTTCTTCTGCTCCTCCATGAGGTTGATCACCGGATGGGGCGAACGCTCGTCGAATTCCATCGAGTTCGCGCCTTTCAGTTTGAGGACGTTCCGCGCGAATTCGATCACCGCAATCTGCAAACCAAGGCAGAGGCCGTAGTAAGGGACGCGCTGTTCCCGCGCATACCGCGCCGCCGCGATCTTGCCCTCGGTGCCGCGATCGCCGAAGCCGCCCGGCACGAGGATACCGTCGAGTCCCTTCAACTGCCGCAGCCCCGCCGGCTTCTCCAAGTCCTCCGCATCAATTCGCACCACGTCGACTCGCGTGTTGTTCGCGATGCCGGCGTGCGTGAGCGACTCGTAGACCGACTTGTACGCATCCTGAAGCTCGATGTACTTGCCTACCACCCCGATGCGCACGGAATGCGCGGGCTTGACCACGCGCCGGACAATCTCCTCCCACACGTTCTTGGCCGGCGGCGGATTCTTGAGGCCGAACAGCTCGATCACGAGGTCGTCCATGCCTTCCTTCTGCAGCGCGAGGGGGAGCTCGTAGATTGAGTGCGGCACATCACGGCACTCGATCACCGCTTTCACCGGCACGTTGCAGAACATCGAAAGTTTGTCGCGCAGGCCGTGATCCAGCGGATGATCACAGCGGCACACCAGCACGTCCGGCTGAATGCCGATCTCACGCAGCTTCGCCACCGACTGCTGGGTGGGCTTGGTCTTCAGCTCCCCCGCCGCCTGCAAATAGGGAACCAGCGTCACGTGGATGAAAATTGTATCACGCGGACCCACCTCGAGCGCGAACTGACGCATCGCCTCAAGGAACGGTAGACCCTCAATGTCACCGGTGGTCCCGCCGATCTCGGTGATCAGCACGTCGACATCCTTCGCGCCGGAGTAAATGCGCTCTTTGATCTCGTTCGTGACGTGCGGGATCACTTGCACCGTCTTTCCGAGGTAGTCGCCGCGGCGTTCCTTCTGAATGACGCTCTCATAAACCTGCCCCGAGGTCAGGTTGTTCAGCCGTGACAGTTTGCCGCTGGTGAAGCGCTCGTAATGTCCAAGATCGAGGTCGGTCTCGGCACCGTCTTCCAAGACGTAGACCTCACCGTGCTGGAAAGGACTCATCGTGCCCGGATCCACGTTCAGGTAGGGGTCGAACTTCTGGATGCGCACACGCAGCCCACGCATCTCCAGCAGCGCGCCCAAAGCCGCCGCCGTGAGTCCTTTGCCCAAGGACGAGACCACCCCTCCGGTCACGAAGATGTACTTCATCGGTTAGGGTTAACCGTCCGCCTTCGCGTCGCGCAAGAAAAGATCGGCGATTCTGAGCACTCAGCCGAATAGCAACAGCGCCGCCGCCACGATTCCCGCCACGAGGACAAGGAATGCAAGGATCGTCAGGCCCCACTTCAGCAATCGCGCCAAAATCCAAAGAACCAACGCGAGCAGCACCGCCCCACCCAAGGCGAGGAGCCAAGGGGGCTGGGCCTCCAAAAAGCGCATCATCTCCGCGAGATCCATCGTCCGATCGTTGATTCTCCGCCAACCCACGCCTCCGGTCGAGCGTAGAGTCCATGCCTTCCGAAACCGCTTTGCAATGCCCCCGCGAAACCGCCGTGCCAAGGGCTGCTGCCACGCGTTCTGCTTGCGGCCCCGGGGGCAGCGGGGGCCTAATGGTCGGCAAAACCATGTCTTCCGCTGCTACCACTCCTTCTTTCGACCTGATCGGCGTCGGCTCCCCGATCATGGATCTGGTCGCCACGGTCCCGGAGGACTTTCTCACGAAAATCCGCGGCGCAAAGGGCGGCATGGTCTTGGTCGACGACGCCGAGATGGCCCACATCCTCTCGCTGCTGGGCGCGGATCCGGCCCACGCGACCGGAGGCTCCGCGGCAAACGTGACCTTCAACGCCTCCCGCCTCGGCCTGCGGTCCACGTTTCTCGGCAAGCTGGGCAATGACCCACTCGCCCATCGCTACCGCCACCAGTTCGAGGCCGTGGGCGTAGACCCGTCGCGGTTCAAGAAGGGCGACCGCGCCAATGCACGGTGCCTCGCCCTGATCACGCCCGACGCCCAGCGCACGATGCGCACCAACCTCGGTGCCGCCCTGACGCTCGCCCCTGAGGAAATCTCCGCCGCCGACTTCGCGGGCTGCCGCCACGCCCACATCGAGGGCTACCTCGCCTTCAATCCCGCCCTCGCGGATGCGGCCCTCGCCGCGGCGCGGGCCGCCGGCGCGACCGTCAGCCTCGACTTGTCTTCCTTCGAGGTCGTGCACGCCTCACGCGACTGGCTGTTCTCGCAGTTCCGCCGCGGAATCGACGTCGTGTTCGCCAACGAAGACGAGATCCGTGCCTTGTTTCCGACCCGCACCGCCGTGCCGTTCGCCGACCTCGCCACCGAACTGGCCCGCCACGGCGTGCTCGCCGCCGTCAAGGTCGGCGCCGAGGGCGCGTGGATCGCCCAGGGCAACGAGCGGCACCAGATCGAGCCAGTCCGCGTCGCCGAGGTGCGCGATACCAATGGCGCCGGTGACGCGTGGGCCGCCGGTTTTCTCTACGGACACCTCCACGGGCTCGGGCTGCCCGACGCCGGTCGCATCGCCTCGGTCCTCGGCGGCGAAACCGTCCGCCATCTCGGGCCGATCATCCCACCCGCCCATTGGCCCGAGGTGCACGCCCAGGCCGAATCGCATCGCACGATCGCCCGCGCTCGCTCCACCGGCGCGACAGGCACCTGATCCCACCATCGCTCGCGCCTTCCCGCCGCGTCCGCCGCCATGACTCCCGCACGCCCCGCCGAAGATCCCGCCCTCGTCCGACTTGTCACGTCGCTCGCCGAAAACGCCCGCGCCGCCGCCCTCACGCTCGCCACGTGCAACAGTGCGCAGAAAAATCGCGCGCTGGCAGCGATCGCACGGCTGCTGACCGAATCAACCGACGCGATTCTTGCCGGCAACGCTCGGGACGTCGCTCGGGCCCGCGAAAACGGTCTCGCCACCGCGCAGGTGGACCGACTGACGTTGTCCGCCCCGCGCCTCGAGGCCCTCGCGCGCTCCGTCGAACAGGTCGCCGCCCTCCCCGACCCCGTCGGCGAGGAACTCGCCGCCTGGACCCGTCCCAACGGCCTGCGCCTGCGCAAGGTGCGCGTGCCGATCGGGGTCATCGGCATCATCTACGAGTCGCGCCCAAACGTCACGATCGACTGCGCCGTGCTCTGCCTGAAGTCCGGCAACGCCGCCATCCTCCGCGGAGGTAGTGAAAGTTTTAATACAAACCAGGCGTTGGCCGAAGTCATCGCCCGGGGCCTCGCTGAGGCCGGTCTCCCCGCCACGGCGGTGCAACTGATTCCGACTACCGACCGGGCGGCCCTCAACACGCTGCTTTCGCTCGACCATCTCGTGCAGTGCATCATTCCGCGCGGGGGCGAAAGCCTGATCCGTTTCGTCGTCGAGAACAGCCGGATCCCGGTCATCAAGCACTATAACGGAGTCTGCTTCGTGTACCTCGATGCCCGCGCCGACGCGGCGCTCGCCGAGTCGATTACCGTCAATGCGAAAGTCTCCCGCCCCGGGGTCTGCAATGCCGCCGAACAACTCTTGGTGCACGCCGAGGTTGCTCCGGTGCTCCTGCCGCGCATCGCCGGCGCCCTCGCCGCCAAGGGTGTTGAGCTGCGCTGCGATCCGCGTGCGCAGGCGATCCTCGCCCAGTCGAGCGGACCGTGGACCGACCACGTCCGACCGGCGTCTCCCGACGACTTCCGCGATGAGTTCCTCGCCCTCGTCATCGCCGTCCGCATCGTCGACTCGGTCGAAGAGGCGATCACCACGATCAATCGCGACGGCTCCGGCCACACCGACGTCATTGTCACCGCCGACGAGGCTACCGCTCGGCGGTTTCAGGCCGCCGTCGACAGCGCGGTGGTCGGATGGAACGCCAGCACGCGCTTTAACGACGGTTTTGAATTCGGCTTCGGCGCGGAAATCGGAATCAGCACGGACCGCCTGCACGCCCGAGGCCCCATGGGGCTGCCGGAGCTGTGCAGCTATAAGTACATCATGGACGGAACTGGTCAGATTCGCGGCTGACCTCACCCAACGTCCCGCCCCGACGACCGATTTCGCGTGCGGCTTGCGTTTCAGACAAACGAACCTTTTCTCGCACTCAGAGTCCAAATGCCCATGCCCCCTCGCATCGCCCTCTGGACGCTCTCCGCCGCGCTGGGCCTATCGACTGCCCCGATCCTTTTCGGCCAAGGCTCGCCCAGCGCTCCGCGCCCGGCCGGCGATCGACCGACCGTCGAGGTGAGCGGTCCATCCGATCGGGTTTCCCGATCCACGCTGAGTGCGGTGTCCGCCGGAATTACCTTCCAGCCGCCGGCTCCACCTGCCCCGCTCCCGGCCGCGCCCGAGGCCGAGGAGCAAGAGGAGGCGGACGCGCCGAAGAATGGAATCATCCGCCTGCCCGAGTACGTCGTGCAGGGCGAGCGGCCGCCCGTTTTCCGCGAGAAAGACGTGAACACGCAGAAAGGGCTCGGCGAGATCGCTGTGAAGCGCTTTCTCGGGGAGACGGGCAAGGCCCTCAACGCGTACCATCTCCCGCTCTTCGGCATGTCGAAGGAGCAATACGCCCTGATGCTCTACGAGCAGGAGGAGCGTCTTAAAAACATGCGGGAGGCCTCCGACAAGGTGTCGCTTCTCCGCGAGTCCAACCCCGTCGCCGCAGAGCAACTGAAGCGCGAGGTGGACCAGACCTTCATCCGCCGTAGCGAGTTTTCGACGACGCCGTCGAGCCGGAAACGGTAGCCTTCACGGCTCACCGGCTCCGTCACCCGCTGCATCGCATCCGCTCGCGACGCCGTCGCTTCGCCGCCTCCGACCCTACTCGCGGGAGGTCAGAAAGGACGCCCGCGTGATTCCCCAGAATCCAACCGCAACGCGGTTCAACAGACTCGGAGAGATGTGCGGTGCGTTACGTTCTCTCCAGACCGGCCAGCCCGCACCGCAGCACCGCCCGCACGGGAGAGGCATCCGCCCCGACGACCGCCAGCGGGAGGGCAAGGAGCTCGTAGACTCCGGGCTCCGCCGCCGTCAGGTCGAGGTTCTCGAGGATGATCACCCTCGCCGCATCAAATTCGTGATGCCGCGGTAGTTCGCGGCTCTTCAACGCATCCACCGAGGGCACATCCACGCCGATCAGGCACACGCCCCGCTCCGCCAGCCACCGCGCCAGACCGGGCTCCAGCAAAGGCCATGTCGACGGAAACACGGTCGGATCCGTCCACGCGTCCGTCCGAAAGAGAATCCGCGGCGCCGCCGCTATCTCCGCCGGGCTCAGGTTCTCAAACAACGCGGCCGTCACTGCCCCACTTCCGCGCGCGTCCACCACCCGCGCCGGCCCCACGAAGATCTCCAGCGGCACCTTCTCCATCGTCACCCCGCGCGGCGCGTAGTGATAGGGCGCATCCACGTGCGTGCCGTTGTGCAGCGAAAGCGAGAGGCGACCGACGTTGCAGGAGGCGCCATCCGCCATGCGGGCGGTCGCCGCAAGTTCCGTGGGCGTATCCCCAGGCCAGTGCGGCGCTCCACCAAAGAGCGGACGAGAAACATCAATCAGGCGAATCGGATCGGTCGACATGGCGGTCTGGTCTGCGCCGAACTAAACGGCTTCGAAGAGGTTTCGGAACGCGGAGACACTTGCACCGTAAGGATCGTTCAAGGCCAACGTCACGTGCAATGTCGCAGGACCTTCGCATCGGACAACGCGGGGCACGGCTTCAGAACGGGGCCACGGATGCGCCAGCGGCAAAGCCTGAAGCAGCACGATCCAGAGCACGTCGATCCAGAACGCTGCGGAGATCGACGTCACGACGCTGCGCCGACAGCGCCGTCGTTCGCTCAACTCGGGGCGATGCCGCGCCCGCTCCCGCGCACGTTGCGGCAGACTCAGGGCACCAGCGGCAATTCCCTCTCCATCCCACGCTGCGCACCGGTCTCAGCGATGATCCGCAGTCGCCGCACCGCCTCCCGCACGTCCGCGAAGCGGGTGTACAGGGGCGAGGGCGCAAGGCGCAGAAGATCCGGAGCGCGGAAATCAGGTACCACGCCCTGCGCTTTCAAGGCCTGACAGAGACGCCACGCGTCGGGATGCGCGAGCGCGATGTGCCCGCCGCGCGCCGCCGCACCGCGCGGGGTCACCACCTTGAATCCCAACGGCCCCAATGCTTCGTCCACCGCCGCCAGCAACGCCTGGGTCAGGGCCAGCGAGCGCTCCCGGAGCGCCGCGATGCCACCCGCCTCCGCGATGAGCTCCAGCGCTCCTTCCAGGGGCGCCAGCGCCAGAATCGACGGGGTGCCAACGTGCAGCGCCGCCGCTCCGTCTGCCGCGAGGTGCTCGGGGCGCATCTCAAAGCGCCGCTCCGGCCGCACGCCCCACCATCCCGCGAGTCCGGGCGGCCGACCGAAATGTCTCCGGTTCAGATACAATCCACCCGGCGCTCCCGGACCCGCGTTGAGCCACTTGTAATGGCACCAAAAAGCGAAGTCCACGCCGTCCCGATCCAGCGTATGGGGCACCACTCCAATGCTGTGCGCAAGATCCCACCCGACCATGATGCCACGCTCGCGTGCTTTCCGGGTGATCGTCGCAATGTCCAGCAACTGCCCGCTGGTGAAGATCACGGAGGGCAAGAGGAGGAGCTGCACGTCATCCGTGAGTTGTTCCAAGATGTCCTCCAACCACAGGCAACGGCCGTCTCGCGAGGGAATCAGCCGCAGCGCCTTCTCGGGATCCTGCCCACGAAGGCGAAGATGGCTCTGCAGGGCGTACGTATCCGAGGCAAAGTTGAGCGCGTCGGCCACGATCACCCGGCGGGTCGGATGCCCAGGATCATAGAGGGTCGCGAGGAGTTGGTGAAGGTTCTCTGTGGTCTGGCCTCGGACCGCAATCGCCGCCGACTCCGCGCCCAGCAGCGGCGAGAGCCGCTCCGCAATCCGCTCCGCAAGGTCAATCCACCGATCCGGCCCTCGCGTCCAGCCGTCGATCGCATCCCGCTTCCAGGTCTCCACCGCACGCTGCAGCGAAGCCTCCGCGCGACGCGAGAGGAGCCCGAGCGAGTTACCATCGAGATAAATCTGCTCGTCTGAGACGTGAAACTCCGCCCGCACGGAAACAAAGGGTTCGCACGCGTCACGCTCATCGGGCTGATCCGGCTGCTTCGGCGTTCTCGGGGTCTGGGCGGCCTCGGCCATGCGACGACGTTCCCCGACGTCGCCGGACACGCCAAGCGAAAACCCCGGAGCCGGAGCATTCGCATGCCTTCCCCGCTCGTTGACACGCACCACCGCGCTCTCCGCTACCGGCGCAGAGGGCAACCCAGCAGTCGCACCGGCCCGCAAGCCTTAGGGAACCTGCAAGAGGCTGCGACCGGTCATCTCCGGCGGCTTCGGGAGGCCCATCAGGTCCAACACCGTGGGCGCGATGTCCGCTAGGCGGCCACCGGAGCGCATCGCCGTGCGGCCCGCGGCATAGTCCGCGCCCACCACAAAGACTTCCACGAGGTTTAACGTGTGTGCCGTGTGCGGGGAATCCGTCGAGGGATCCCACATCTGCTCGCAGTTGCCGTGGTCCGCGCAGACCACCGCCTTGCCTCCCATGTCATCGATCGCCTGCAGGAGGGTCGCCACGCCGCGGTCCGTCGCCTCCACCGCTTGGATCGCCGCCGGCAGCGAGCCGGTGTGTCCGACCATGTCAGGGTTCGCGAAGTTCACCACCACCAGACCATAGCGTCCCGAGAGGATCGCCTCGCGCGCGAGGCGCGTCACCTCCGACGCCGACATCTCCGGCTGCAGGTCATAGGTCGCGACTTTCGGGCTGGCTGGGCACGCCCGTTCCTCGCCGGGAAACGGGTCCTTGCGGTAATTATTGAAGAAAAAGGTGACGTGAGGGTTTTTCTCCGTCTCCGCGCAGCGGAACTGCGCGATGCCGGCCTCCGCGACGACCTGCCCGAGGATGTGCTTCAGGGCCGCCGGCTTCGGCGAAATCACCTTCACCGGGAGGCCGGACTCGTACTCCGTCATCGTTGCGTAATACAGGTCGAGTTTCGGCCCGCGCGCGAAGGCAGTGAAGTCATCGTTCACGAATGCCCGCGTGATCTCGCGGGGCCGATCGCCGCGGTAATTGTAGAAGAGAACCGCGTCGCCGTCACGGATCGTCGCGATCGGCTTCCCCGCCGCGTCGACCACCCAGGTCGCGGGCACAAATTCGTCGCCTTTCTGGGTCTCGCTCATCGGCTTTTCGTAGTAGGCGCGCACCGCCGCTACGGCACTCGTCGCGGTGCCCTCGGCCCCCTGGCCAGTCAGGAGCCGATACGCCTTCTCGACGCGCTCCCAGCGGTTGTCGCGGTCCATCGCCCAAAAGCGTCCACACACCGTGGCGATGCGGCCGACCCCGATCTTGCGGCACTGCTCCTCGACCTGTTCGACGTACGCCGCGCCGCTCGTGGGCGGCGTGTCGCGGCCATCCGTGAAGGCGTGAATAAACACCTCGGTGAGGCCTTCGACCTTCGCTTGACGCAGCAGTCCGTACAGGTGCTCGAGCATGCCGTGCACACCGGCATCGGAGACAATACCCATGAGGTGCAGACGCGATCCCCGCGTCCGCACGCGGTCGACGAGACCGCGCCAGACCGCGTTCGACGGGAGCTGGTTCTCCGAAAAAAGCTTATTCAGGCGCACGAGCTCCTGATCGACCACCCGGCCGGCGCCGATGTTCTCGTGGCCCACTTCGCTGTTGCCCATCACCCCATCCGGCAGGCCCACATCGAGCCCGGACGCGGCGACCAGCGTATGCGGATAGCGGGCGTGCAGCCGGTCATCGGCCGCCTTCTTAGCCAGATGGACGGCATTGAAGGCGTTCTGATCGGCGTGGGGATTGTGACCCCAGCCATCGCGGATGACGAGAAGGACCGGCTTGCGCGCATTGCTCATGAAGAAAGGAGGTGACCAGCCATCAGAAATGACCCGACGCCCGGCCCGACGAAAGACTAAACCGCCGTGGCGCGCCGGACCGAGGGAAGCCAGTCGGCCGATCCACCCGGACATGGCCGCACGATGAAGCGCCCCGCCCCCCCGGTTCAAACGACCGCGCTTTGCCTTGAGACGGCGCGTAATCCCCTCCGGTCAATTCCTTGGTTGCCTCCCCGGGTCCGCGCGACCCGGCAAGGCCGTTTGCCGGGGCTTGGTGCGCTCCGGCCGGTCGCTTGTCCGTTTCCCGGCTCGCGCGAGCCCTCAAGGCCGTTTGACTCCGCGCGGAATTACCTCCCCCTTAACTGCTTCGCATGTCTTCGCGCGCCGTCCTGCTGGTCAATCTCGGTTCCCCTAATTCGACGTCCGTCCCCGACGTTCGCCGCTACCTGCGCGAGTTTCTCGGAGACGAGCGCGTGCTCGACCTGCCGGCCCCGCTGCGCTGGCTGCTGCTCGAGGGCATCATCCTGCGCACCCGGCCGAAGAAGTCAGCCCATGCCTACTCGGAGATCTGGACCAAGGATGGCTCACCGCTGATCCTCACGTCCAAGAGCGTCGCCGCCAAGCTCGCCACCGCGCTCGGACCGGACGTGCCGGTGTACCTCGCGATGCGTTACGGCACGCCGTCGATTGCCAGCACGATCAGCCAGATGGCCCGCGACGGGATCACCGAGGTACTGCTGTTCCCGCAGTACCCGCATTACGCAATGTCGTCGTGGGAAACGGTGGTGGTGAAGGTCTACGAGGAGGCCGCCCGCCTTGCCCCGACGCTGCGCGTGGACTGCGTCCAGCCGTTCTATGCCGATGCCGATTACATTGAGGCCCTGTACCAGGTTTCCGCGCCCTACCTGACGCAGCCGTACGATCACGTACTCTTTTCGTACCACGGCATCCCGGTACGTCACCTGCGGAAAGGCGATTCGTCGAAGGGACACTGCACGAAAGTCCCGGATTGCTGTGCGACGTGCTCCCCGGCCCACGCTACATGCTACAAGGCGCAGTGCCTGGCGACGACGCGGGCGTTCGTGCGGCGGGCCGGACTCTCCGAGGAACAGCATTCGGTGTCTTTCCAGTCCCGTCTCGCCGGCGAGCCGTGGCTGACGCCGTACACCGACAAGGAACTGGTGCGCTTCGCGCAGGAAGGGCGGAAGCGGATGCTGGTCATGACTCCCGCCTTCGTGTCCGACTGCCTCGAGACGCTCGAGGAAATCGCGGGCGAGGCGAAGGAAGACTTCCTCCACGCGGGAGGTGAATCGTTCCAGCACATTCCCTGCCTGAACGACCAACCGCAGTACATCAGCTTCCTCGCCGGCCGCGTCCACCGCTGGCTCGAGGGAACGCCGACGTTCGCGACCCACGTCCGCGAAGCGGCCGCGACGCCCTCAGCCTAAGCTGCCCGCTCACCACCCCGCTGGTCGAGCCGGGCGGTTCGAGCGTTCACGCACCGCGCGCCCGAGTCTGATCGCGCCCCGGTGCCGGCCTTCCGCTGGCGAGTCACAGCGTCGTCGCTGAAGCACCGAAGGGCTGGTCCACGCTTCCGAGAATGGGCCGCTGGCCCGTCATCGGACGAACCCGAAATCAGTCCGGAGGGCCTGACGGCTTTCCCGACTCGGGCCGCTCAGGCCGAGGACTCCCTCCGGAACGAGCGGGACCGTTGCGCCTCGGCCGCCGCGGCCGACTTCGCCCAGCGCGCCTAAAGTGCCGTGCGGTCATCGCCACGCCAGGTGAAGGCGTGGCACAACGCGACGCCGGCCGCGTCGGCCTCATCCGACGCCAGCGGGCGGCCGTGACCGAGGATCGCCATCACGGTCCGCGCCATCTGCTCCTTGCTGGCGCGCCCCAAGCCCACCACCGCCTGCTTCACGCGCAGGGGCGGGTACTCGAAGATCGGCTTCTCTCGGAGCGCCGCCGCCGCCACCGCCGCGCCCCGCGCCGCGCCGAGGATCTGCGCCGTCTGGAAGTTCTGCACGTAGATCGTCTGCTCCAGCGCGACGTGCCGCGCATCGAAATCGGCGAGGAATGACTCCACCGCCCGGTGAATCTCCGCCAGCGCCACCGGGAAAGGCTCGCGCGGTGGCACGCGCACCGTGCGGCACCGCAGCAACACAGGCGCGCGACCCGCCGCGAAGTCGATCAGCGCCAAGCCCGTCCCGCGCAGGGAAGGATCGATGCCCAGCACCAAACCACGAAAAGGCGTGCGCACCATTCCGCCCGCAACCGCTGCCGCCCCGACCATCCCGCCCACCGGCAACGAAGGCCGTTCGGGCGCGCGCGGCAGCCGCCCACCGTCCGGCACGCCGGCGAGTTTCGCGGCCCATAGTTTTCGGAGACTGGATCGACCCATATTGGCTCGCTCCGCAGCCTGCCACATCCAGCGCCCGCTTCAATGCCCGACTCACACCCGGAAGCGCCGCGCCGCGTCCACGCTCACGCAAGCACGAGCCGCAACCCCGCTACCGCGGTGAAGCCGAGGGTGAGAATTTCAAACCAGCGCTGGTTGATCCGCTGCACCAGCCAACGGCCGATGAGCGCGCCAATCCACACCGCGGGAGCCAACAGGAGGTTCACCCAAAGGCTGGATCCGGTGATCAACCCGAGGTCCACCATGAAAGGGACTTTGAAGAGATTCAACAGGAGGAAGTACACCGCGCTCGTACCGATGAACTCCAGCTTCGGGAGCCGCAGCGCGAGCAGATACACCGCCATCAGCGGCCCAGCCGCGTTGGCGATGAGCGTCGTAAACCCCGCCAGTACTCCGACCGATGCCACGACCACACGCGGCACGCGCGGTTCGCTCGTCTCCGCCGTCGATCGACGCTCTCGCCACCGCCGGACGCCGTGCAGGACCAGCAACGCAAGCACGATGCCACCCACCAACACCCGCGCTTGGTGGTTGTCGATCCGATCCATCGCAAAATAGCCCGCCACCACTCCAACAACGGCCCAAGGAAAGAGTCCCCAGAGCTGCGACCACACGGCGTGGCGGCGATACACCGCCACCGCCACCACGTCGCCGAGAATCAGCAGGGGCAGCACCAGCCCAGTCGCTTGCTTCGTCGGCAACACGTTCGCAAAGATCGCGATGAACAGGGTACCCAGTCCCGAGAGGCCCGTCTTCGCCATCCCCACCATCACGGCGCCGGCCACGAGGAGGATCCATTGCCAGGGTTCTAGGGTCATAGGGCCGACCTCCCGTCCGCCGCGACCGGCTGAAAGCGTCCCGCCTCTACCTGAGTGACCTGCCACGCGCGCGGCTCATCCGTCGGCAGCGAGGTGCCGGTCGCGATCACCTGCCAGCCCGGCGTGAGGGCAGCCCAGAAGCGTTCGCGACGTCCGGGATCGAGTTCGCCAAGTACGTCATCCGCGAGGATCAGCGGCGCCACCCCGAGGTGCTCCTGGAACCAATGCGCCTGCGCCACGCGGAGTGCGAGGACGAGGCTGCGTTGTTGTCCCTCCGATCCAACATCCACCGCCGGCCGTCCCTCCAGCGTGAAGTCGACGTCATCGCGGTGCGGCCCAGTCATCGTGGTGCGCATCTGCAGATCGCGGGCCCGACTCGCCTCCCAGCGGGCTAGCCAGTCCGCCTCCTTCGCACCCTGCAGCCCGGCGGGCATCGCCGAGGGAATTGGGGGCGCCACCGGACTCCCCGCACCGCCCGCCTTGGCCGCAACGACCACGTGCTTCGCGCCGTTCGCCGCATAGGCGAAGCCGGCGGATTCCGGGACCGACGCCCCCATGGCAAGCTGTGAGTAGGCGCGGGCCAACTGCGCCGCAAGGTGCTCCAGCCCCGCCGCCCGCGCCGCGACGAGCGGCGCGGCTGCGGCCGCCATCGGACGCTCGAACGCGGCGAGCTCCGCCACCGCCGCCCCGCGGCGGAGCAGCGCGTTCCGCTCCGCTAACGCACGATGGTACGCCTGCAACAGCCGCAGGTAACTGGGGTCCGTCGCCGCCAGCGTCAGGTCCAACCACCGCCGCCGCAGGCCCGGCGCCCCACGCACGAGTTGCTGGTCTTGCGAGGACAGCACCACGGTTGGAAACTGGCCGAGATAATCCGCGAGGCGCGTGACCGCCACGCCATCCACCACGACCTCCTTGCCCCCGGGCCGGAGGCGCAGCTCCACCCGGGTCGCGCCGCTGCGCTCATGTTCCACCTCGCACGCCACCGCCGCCTCCGCCTGACCGTGCGCGATCAGGACGCGCGCATCGCTGGTGCGGAACGAACGCAACGCGGTCAGCAGGCCCACCGCCTCGAGAAGGTTCGACTTCCCCTGACCGTTCGGCCCCACGAGGAAGTGACGCGCGCCGCCAAACTCCACCTTCGCCGCGGCGAGGTTTCGGAAGTGCTGGAGGGTGATTCGCTGCAAGCGCATGCGGGAAACCGCCATTACGCACACTCACCGCGAAAAATCCGAGCCCGAACTCGGCGCCTTCAGGTTCACCGCGCCCACGGCCTGACCACCGTCTCTCCGCGCGGCGCTTCAATAACCACGCGCCCTGCCCTCGCCCAGAGCAAACACGCCTTGCTGTCGTCGCGGTGGCCGGCCCACTCCGACGCCAGACCAGCCCGCGCTTCGCCGCCTCGTTACTGGCTCACTCCCGCGTCGCCGGGCCGCCACCGCGGGAGCGGAGGCTTGCGTCCCCGCCGCTGCCTCCGGCACCCTCCTTTCGCCATGTCGCTTGATGTCTCGCTCGCGCAGACCGTCCGTACCTTCCAATCACTCACCCAGATCTCCGATGAGATCGAGCGGGCGTCGGAGTTGATTCTCACGACCCTGCGCCAAGGGGGTCGGCTGCTCATCTGCGGCAATGGCGGAAGCGCCGCGGAAGCGCAGCACTTCGCCACCGAGTTGGTCGGTCGCTACCTGCGCAACCGTCCTTCCCTTCCCGCACTCGCCCTCTCCGCCGATGGCTCCCTGCTTTCGTGCATCGGTAACGACTTCGGTTTCGATCAGGTCTTCTCGCGCCAGATCTCCGGCCTCGCGCGCCCAGGCGACCTGGTGATCGTCATCTCCTCCAGCGGCAACTCGACCAACATCATCGCCGCCTTAGAAGAGGCCGCGCGCCTCGGTCTGAGCAGCGTCTCACTACTGGGCCGCTCCGGCGGCCACGCCCGCGGCCGGGCCTCGGTCGACGTGATCGTCCCCGGCGACTCCGGTCGCGCCGCCCAAGAGGCGCACCTTTTCCTGATCCATCATTTCTGCGACGCGATCGAGGCCGCTTTCCCGGCCCAGGGTTGAGCCCGCCCCGCGCATGAGTGCCGTCGCCCCCCGCTGGCTGCTCTCGCACGCCCGGGGCTACGTCGAGCTGGGGATGTTTGACGACGCCGCCCGTGAGCTGGCTCGCCTGCCCACCTCCGTCGCCGAGGGCGAGGAGGCGCTCGGCCTGCTCGCCGCCGTGCACCAAGAACACCACGAGTGGCCGGCGCTCTCCCGCGTATCGGAGAAACTAGTACGGTTACGCCCCGACTCCGCCGCGGCCTGGATCACGTGGGCCTACGCCGTCCGCCGCGCCACCAGCCTCGCCGAGGCCGAGCGCATCCTCGTCGCGGCCCGCGAGCACCACCCCCGCAACCCGACGGTGCTGTTCAATCTCGGTTGCTACGCTTGCCAGCGGGGCGACCTCGCGCTCGCCCGACGCCTTGTCGAGGCCGCCTCCGCGATCGACGCGGCCTACCGCACCCTCGCGGACACCGACGATGATCTCGAACCGCTGCGCCGTTCACCGCCTCCGCCGGCGGACGCGTGACGCTCCGGACGTCTCCGGCGAGGGGAGGGATTCAGCGCCCGCTTTCCCGGACTTCAAGCGACGCGGGAAGTTTACCAATTAATGCGGAGGCAAACGCCGCTGCTTCCGGCATACTGGGTTCCGTCAAAGGTCGCCTGTGGGCCCGCGACATCCCACCCCCGGCAGCCATGATCCCGCCCCCGTCCCCCGTCCCACAAGGCCAGGCCGTTGGCAACCGGATCGCGGCATCCCTAGGGTGAAGTCCCCTTGGCGCGGTCACACGGTTCAACCCGCGTCATAAACAACGGCCGCCGGTGCGAAAGTTATGTGGGGTCGCACCGGCGGCTCCTTTTTGCCAATCGTCCGCAGGCAAACTTCCCCCGAAGGTTGCGGATGTCATCCGAACGCGTTGCCTATGGTCAGCTTCCGCTCCGCGATGATCCTGATCCGACGGCAAATCGACCGCGACCGCGCTTACACCGCGATCTTCCTCCCTGGCGAGCCGCCGCGGGTGTTTCCGACCTCGGACTACGAGCACGCGCGCATCCTGCAGATCTACAAGCAAGACCGGGCCCACCCGGGGATCGAGAACGACTTTTCCGACGACCGCCCCCACCGGCCAACCCTGCCCAACCACGCGTCCGCTCCAGCGTCACCGCTTGCTGGATAACCCACGCCCACCCCGTGCCAACGCCATCGGGAAAGGGACCGCGAGCCCGCCCAGCGGGGCATCGTCATCATCTGGGGCGCCACCCGAGCCTTTGGGTCGCGGGGGCCGACCGCCCTCCCGCACATCCTCGGCGTTTCGCTCTCGCGGTGATTCGGGTAAGCCGAGACCTCGCACCCAGGGCATGCCCACTTCGCACCGGCTTATGGGTCGTAGAACTTGGCTTTTAGGCCTCGGGAACGCGCCGTTTTCGTCGTGCCTTGGTCCCGGGCCACTGGCAACCTCCTTTCTTCTTTTCACCCTATGTCCGCGACTCCGACCATCATCTACACGCAGACCGACGAAGCGCCGGCCCTCGCCACGTATTCGCTGCTCCCCATCGTCCAGGCTTTCACCCGGCACGCCGGCATCGCCGTCGAGACGCGCGACATTTCGCTCTCCGGTCGCATCATCGCGGCCTTCGCCGATGTGCTCCCGCCAGCCCAGCGCACCTCCGACGCCCTCGCCGAGCTTGGAGCCCTGACGCTCAAGCCCGAGGCCAACATCATCAAGCTGCCCAACATCAGCGCCTCCGTGCCGCAGATGAAGGCCGCCATCGCGGAACTGCAGGCGCAGGGTTACGCGCTGCCCGCGTTCCCCGACGCGCCCGCCACGCCCGCCGAGAAGGACGCCCGCGCCCGCTACGCCAAGGTCATGGGCTCCGCCGTCAACCCAGTCCTCCGCGAGGGCAACTCCGACCGCCGCGCCCCGAAGGCCGTGAAGGATTACGCGCGCAAGCACCCGCATTCGATGGGCGCCTGGTCCAAGACGTCGCGCACTCACGTCGCCTCGATGGCCGGCGATGATTTCTTCGGCAACGAGAAGTCCGTCACCGTGCCCAAGGCAGTCGCCGTGCGCATCGAATTTCTTCCCGGCGGTAACGGCACGCCGGTCGTCCTGAAGGACAAGACGTCCCTCAAGGCCGGCGAAATCCTCGACGCCACCGTGATGCGACGCCGCGCCTTGCTCGCGTTCTACGAGGCCCAGGTCGACCGCGCCCGCCGCGAGGGACTGCTGCTGTCGCTCCACCTCAAGGCGACGATGATGAAGGTCTCCGACCCCATCCTCTTCGGCCATGCCGTCCGCACCTACTTCAAGGACGTGCTCGCCAAGCACGCCGCCACGCTCGCACCGCTCAACGTCGACTTGAATAACGGCCTCGGAGATCTCGTCGCCAAAATCCAGGCGCTGCCGGCCGAGACACGCGCTGCGATCGAGGCCGACCTGCAGGCCGCGCAGGCGAAGGGCCCCGCCATCGCCATGGTCAACTCCGACAAGGGCATCACCAATCTGCACGTGCCCAGCGACGTGATCGTCGACGCCTCCATGCCGGCGATGATCCGTTCCTCCGGCCAGATGTGGAACGCCGCTGGCAAGCTTGAGGACACGCTCGCCCTGATCCCCGACCGCAGCTACGCGGGGGTGTACCAGACGGTGCTCGATTTCTGCCGCGAACACGGGGCCTTCGATCCGCGCACCATGGGCACGGTCCCGAACGTGGGCCTGATGGCTCAGGCCGCCGAGGAATACGGTTCCCACAACAAGACGTTCACCGCCCCGGGCGATGGCATCATCCGGGTCGTCACGCTGCCCGCCGACGAAGCCACGGCCGCCGGGTTCCAACCTGAGGTACTGCTCTCCCATTCCGTGGAGTCCGGCGACATCTGGCGCGCGTGTCAGACGAAGGACGCCCCGATCCAAGACTGGGTGAAGCTCGCGGTAAACCGGGCCCGTCTCTCCCAGACACCCGCCGTGTTCTGGCTCGACGCCCAGCGCGCCCACGACGCGCAGGTGATCGCCAAGGTCAATACGTACCTGAAGCAACACGACGTCACCGGCCTTGATCTCCGCATCCTCCCGCCCGCCGCCGCCTGCCACCACACGCTGGTGCGTCTCCGCGCGGGTCAGGACACGATCTCCGTCACGGGCAACGTGCTCCGCGATTACCTCACCGACTTGTTCCCGATCCTGGAGGTCGGCACGAGCGCCAAGATGCTATCCATCGTCCCGCTGATGAACGGGGGCGGCCTCTTCGAGACCGGCGCCGGTGGCTCCGCGCCAAAGCACGTCCAGCAGTTCACCGAGGATAATTTCCTCCGCTGGGACAGCCTCGGCGAATTCTTCGCGCTGGCGGCGTCGTTCGAACATCTCGCCATCACGCAGAAGCATAGCGCCGCCCGGGTTCTGGCCGACACGCTCGACCAGGCCAACGGTCGCTTCCTCGAAAACGACCGGTCACCCGCCCGCAAGGTGGGCGCCGGAGTCGACAATCGCGGCAGCCACTTCTACCTCGCGCTCTACTGGGCCGAGGCCCTCGCCGCCCAGAACAGCGACGCGAAGCTCAAGGCCACGTTCGCACCGGTCGCCGCCGCCCTCGCCGCCGCCGAGAAGCAGATCGTGACCGAACTCATGGCGGTCCAAGGCCGACCCGTCGACATCGGCGGCTACTACCGGCCCGACGATGCCAAGGCGTCCGCCGCGCTCCGCCCCAGCGCGACGTTCAACCGCATCCTCGGCCAGCTCTAAGCCGCCCGGGCCGGGCTCGCCCCGCGAGCCCGGCGGTGCCGGCAACGCGTTTCCTGCCCGCGCCCGTCGATGAATCACTCCGAAGCCGGCGCCTTCTGGGAACGCAACGCCGAGGCGTGGACGCAGCTCGCCCGCGCCGGGCACGATGTGTTCCGCGATCAGGTCAACACGCCGGCCTTCTTCGCCCTGCTCCCTCCCGTCGCGGGTCTCGCCGGGCTCGACCTCGGCTGCGGCGAGGGCCACCACACGCGATTGCTCGCGCGACAAGGGGCTCTGATGACCGGGCTGGATATCGCTCCGACGTTCATCCGGCACGCCGAGGCCGAGGAATCCCGCGCCCCGCTGGGCATCAGCTACGTCACCGCCAGCGCGGTCCATCTCCCGTTTCCCGACCGGGTCTTCGACTTCGTCACCGGATTCATGAGCCTGCACGACATTCCGGAACTGGAGGTCGTGCTGCGGGAAATCGTCCGCGTCCTCCGGCCGGGCGGCTTCCTCCAGTTCTCCATCCTCCACCCGTGCTTCAACCCTCCCCACCGGCGAGTCGTACGCGACGAAGCCGGCGACGCGACAGCGATCGAGGTCAGCGATTACTTTCTCGATGCCGAGGGACGGGTCGATACGTGGACATTCGGGAGTGTGCCGGAATCGCTTCGGCGCACCTACGGAGACTTCAAGGTTCCGCGCTTCCACCGCACGCTCGCCGAGTGGATGAACCTGTTGGTGGATTCCGGCCTCGTGATCGAGCGCTGCGCCGAGCCGCGGCCTTCCGCAGCCGCTGTGGCTGAGCGACCGACGCTTCGCGACGGAGAGGTCGCTCCTTATTTCCTGCACCTGCGGGCACGGCGGCCCGCCCGGCCCGCGGCCTAACGTTCGGCGCAGCCCGCTTGCCCAGAGGCTACGCGCGGGACGTTCATCCTGCCGCTAGGCCGGACGCATCACTTCAGCCACTGGGCCAACCAGCTCTCCACTTCTCGGTACCAGAAGCGGCTGTTCTCTCCCTTGAGGATCCAGTGGTTCTCGTCGGGAAAGACGATCAGGCGACTCGGAATCTGCAGGCGTTGGTGAAAGCTCCAATTCTCCAGAGTGTTGTTCAGCGGAACCCGGAAGTCGTTCTCACCCACGGTCAGCAACATCGGGGTCCGCCAGCCCGTGCCTTTCGCTTGATTGCCCGCGAGGCGCACCGGGTTCTGCTCTCGCCAGACTGGGCCCTGCTCCCACACCGGTCCCCCATTGCCGACTTCCCGGTGGTAGATCACGTCGCTCGTCGCCCATTGCGAATCGAGGTTCACGAGCCCGGCATGCGAGATGAAGGCGCGATAGCGCGTCGTCGTCGCCTGCAGCCAATTCACGAGATGCCCGCCATAGCTCGCGCCCGCCGCCGCCACACGGGTGCCATCGAGGAAGGAGTAGCGACGCAGCGCCTCATCGAGCCCTTGATTGATTTCATCCGCCGGAGTCTTGAGGGGATCGCCCTGAATCGCCTGGCCAAAGGCTTCGGTGTAGCCTCGTGACCCGGAGTAGTTCGTCATCACGAGCACGTACCCCGGTGCCGCGAGCAGTTGGTAGTTCCAGCGCACGCTCCACGCATCCCGGAACTGCGGCGCAGGACCGCCGTGTATCACGACAAGCACCGGATAGCGAAGCGCGGGATCGAACCCGGCCGGCCGCAGAACCAAGGTCTCGACCGGACGTCCCAGCGCACTCGTCACCACAAACGACTCCAACGGACTCAGGTCGAGCGACGCGAGGCGTTCCGCGTTGAAACGGGTCAGGGGCTTGCGTGCTCCAGTTGCGAGTTCGATCTCCACCAACTCAGGCGGACTCAGCGCGCTCTCAGAGGAGGCAACAATCCGGCCGGCTTCCGCCGCCAGCGACGAGATCACGCCCGTGCCCATCAGGGGCCGCGGTGCCATCGGGCCACCTGTCACCGGCACGCTGAACAGACGGGTCTGCGCGCCTTCCTCCGCGGCTAGGAGCACGGTGCGCCCGTCCGCGAGGAGCACAAAATCCGCAACCGAGAGATCCAGCGATGCCGTCAAATCAACCCGCGCTGCACCTTGCATCGGCCACGGGAAGGAGGCCACTCGGCTGTGATGGTAGTTCTTCCCGTCTCCGCCCGGGCTGAAGCTGACGAGAAGATGGCGTCCATCCGGAGTAAAGACCGGCCCACCAAATTCATCGGAGCCCGAAGTCAGGGCCTGTGGTTCTCCGCCGCTGAGACCGACCCAGTAGAGCTGCACACTGGTATCCGCGTACGCGGCGCGATCGCGATCGGCCGTCGCGACAAAGACGACCCCATCACCATCGGGCGTCCACGCTGCCGAGAGGCTCTGTCCGGCATCCGAAAGCCGTCCCGCAAACCCCCGTTTCGCGACCAGTTGCGAGCCGGCAAGCAGATCGCGAGCCGCCGCTCCAGCCCGTGCGTCCTGCACGAAGAGCGAGGGCCGACGCTCATCAAGCCACTGGTCCCAGTAGCGAATCGGGAACCCATCGTAGACCCGCGCCGTCCACGGACGGTTCTTGCGCTCCTTCGCGGCGCGCTGGTTTGCCGCATCATCGTTCGCACCCGGGTACACGTCGCTCGAAAAAACGATGCGCTTCCCGTCAGGACTCCACTTCGGACTACGCGCTCCAGTGGAGAGTTGGGTGATACGCTCGGCCTCGCCGCCGGCCTCAAGGTTCAACAGATAAACCTGCGGCGCTTCATCGCTGTCCCTCCTCGCCGAGAAGGCGAGTCGGCTCCCGTCCGGACTCCACGTCGCTCCCGACTCCGGGCCACGACTGTAGGTCAGTCGCCGCGGCGGCGATGCCCCATCGGTCGCCACCAGCCAAAGATCGCTCGCCTGATCCTTCGGGTCGTACGCCGGATCTGTCACCGAAAACACCACGCGCGTGCCATCCGGACTGAGCACTGGCGCTCCCACCCGCTTCATCAGCCAGACATCCTCGTGCGTGATCGCGCGAGGCGAGGCGACCGTTGGAACCGTAGCGGGACGGCTGGCCCCGGCCGACGCCTCGATCACGGTTGGCGCCGCCAGAATCTCGGGCGCCGCAGCGAACGCCGCGAAGTCGATCAGGACGCAGCCAAAGGACAGGATTAAACGTCTCATGGTGAACAGCCTAGGCACGCTTCGCGATTTCGCCACCGCGAACCAACCCTTATCGCTCACTCCGAAAGCGTTCCTCGTGGAGGCCGTCGGCCCGCTTCACCAAGCGGCCGCCAAGCTCCAGCCGCAGAATGACCGCCATCGCGTGCTTCGCCGACCAGCCCAACGCCAGCGCGACCTCTTCGGTCGCGAGGATCGCTCCGCCGCGGAAGAGCTCGAGCACGGCCGCCTCCGCCGGCGAGGTCTCCAGCGACGGCGCCCCGAGCGCTCGCGGGCCGCTCCGGCCGTCGCTTGGATCGCAGGCGTCACTGCGCTCTTCGTTGCCTCGAGGCTCATCGCCGTAGCAGCATTCGTCGTTGTCCCGATGGACCTCGTCGTACGGGCACACGTCGTGATGCGAGTGGCTCTCGAGGCGCCGGTGGTGGTGGCGGCTGGAAACGACGCCCACCGGCGCGGGGTCGGACCGTTGCTCACCCGCGTCTTCGGAGTCCGTATCGTGGGGATCCAGATTTTCGCCGCGCACCACACCCCGCGCCGCGTTGTCGGGAATCGGACTAGGCCGCAGGCCTCGCAGATAGCTCAACTCGTCCACCACATCCTCCACCGAAGTCAGGAGCACCGCGCCGTCCCGGATCAACTGATGGCAACCGGCACTCGTCGGCTGATCGATCCGCCCCGGCACCGCGAGCACCACGCGGCCCTGCTCCGCCGCAAAGCGTGCGGTGATCATCGACCCGCCATCCACATCGCTTTCCACCACCACAATCGCCGCACTCATGCCCGCCACGATCCGGTTGCGCATCGCGAAGGACTGCCGATCCGCGGGACGCCCCAAGCGAAACTCCGAGAGCAACGCCCCTTCCCGCGCGATCCGCTCAGTCAACGTCCGGTTCTCCGGAGGATAGACCAGATCCACGCCCGTGCCGAGCACCGCGACCGTGCTGCCGCCAGCCTCCAGCGCACCTTCATGCGCCGCCGTGTCGATCCCCCGCGCCAAGCCGCTCACCACGCAGAAACCCCGACGCGCCAGTTCCCGACCCAGCCCCCGCGCCGTCGCCAGCCCGTACTGGGTCGTGCGCCGCGACCCGACAATCGCGACGCAGGTCCTCGCCGGATCATACCGCCCTCGGCAATACAGGCCGATCGGGGGATCATGAATCTCCCTCAGAAGCCGCGGATAGCCGTCGTCTCCCGCCGCGAAGAAAGCCGCTCCGCACTCCCGGAGTCCGCGCTCCTCCGCCACAAGGTCCACGTGACTCCGCCACCCGACCAGCGTCTCCGCGATCACCGGCCCGACTCCACGCACGGCGCGGAGTGTCGCGGAGTCCGCCGTCAACACCGCCACCGGATCACCGCCGCAAGCCTCCAGAAGTCGATTCGCCGTGATTGGCCCAAGATGCGGGAGGGCATTGAGCACCAAGCGGGCCTGCGAACGAGACAGCGCGATTTCCATCCGCAACCCCTGCGTGGCCGGGTCTTACCGGGCAATCGCAGACCCGTCGGGTCGACCGCCCAAATTGGGGGTATCAGCGTGCTCGTCAGCCACCGCAAACACCCCACGTCGCCGCGCGGGGGTTTCGCATCGGATCCACCGGCATCGCCATGCGTCTGATCCGATGATCCTGCATCGGTTGGACGCGCGTTGACCTTGGGGCCCACGGGGCTCCGCGTTGCGATCCCCCTCACGGCCGAGCCCGACAGCTCGGCGAACGCCTGCCGCTCAATACACCGCGCGGCCACCCGTCAGGTCGAAGGTGAAGCCGGTCGTAAAACTGTTCTCCGGCGAAACGATGAACGCCGCCATCGCCGCGACCTCCCCCAAGGTGCCGCAGCGCTTCATCGGGATGCGGTCGGTCATGTACTTCACCTGCGCCTCCGGCATCGCGTCCACCAGCGGGGTGCGCACCACCGCCGGAGCGAGTGCGTTCACGGTCACACCGGTCTCCGCGTAATCCTTGCCTTGGGTCTTGGTCATGCCGATCACCGCCGCCTTCGATGCCGAATACGCGACCATGCCCGCGTTGCCCTCCTTCCCCGCAATCGAGGCGATATGGAGCACACGCCCGTAGTTGCGCGCGAGCATCGCGGGAATCACGTGCCGCGAAAGGATGAAGGGGCCGCGGAGGTTCGTCCGGACGACAAAATCAAAGTCCGCCGGATCCACATCGTGCGCCTTAAGCGCGGTCTTGCCGGTCACGCCCGCACTGTTCACGAGGACGTCGATGCGCCCGCGCCGCGCCAGGATGGTCGCCACCGCCGCCGCCACTGCCGCGTCATCCGTGACGTCGACTTGGAGGCAAAGTCCCCGGTCTCCGAGCCACTGGTGGGTCTCGGGGAATCCCTTCGGGTTAAAGTCCAGCACCGCGACGAACGCGCCTTCCTCGTGCAGCCGCCGCGCAATGGCGAGGCCGAGACCGGAGGTGCCGCCGGTGACAACGGCGGTCTGACCTGAAAAACGGGCGGAAGCGGAAGCAGGAGGGAGGCTCATGGCTGGGGTGGCGCCGGAGGGTCGCCGCGCCCGGCATTTCGCCAGTCGGAGCCCGTGAAGTCCAGCCCCGCCTCGACGCGCTCCAAGGGCTCGAACCAGAGGGACGCGTGAGACGCGCTCCCCGCCCGCGATAGGGAGGGACGCACACTGACGGCTTGATCCCGGGCTTAAGCCGGGGTTGGCTCACGCCTCCATGAGCACTGCACCTGCGAAAGAGAACGCCATCATCAGCACCACCTACGGTGACCTGACCCTCGCCTTCTGGCCCGAGGTCGCTCCGAAGACGGTCGAGAACTTCAAGAAGCTCGCCCGCGAGGGTTTCTACGATGGCACGGCGTTTCACCGGATCATCAAGGGCTTCATGATTCAGGGCGGCTGCCCGAACACGCGCGCCGGCGCCCGCGGGATGCCCGGCACCGGCGACCCGGGCTACAAGCTCAAGGCGGAATTCAACGCCAAGTCCCACCAGCGCGGCGTGATCTCCATGGCTCGCGCCGCTGATCCGGATTCGGCCGGCTGCCAGTTCTTCATCTGCCACGGCAACGCGTCGTTCCTCGACCGCCAGTACACCGCGTTCGGCCAGCTGGTCGGCGGTGACGATGTGCTCGAGCGCATCGCGTCCGTCCCCACCCGCGCCGGCGGCGGAGGCGAGCGCAGCACGCCGGTCGATCGCATCGAGGTCACGAAGGTGACCATCGTGCCGGCGGCCAGCTAATCCGTTCGCACCCACTCCACCGCGCGCGGCCCGCGTCGCGGTGGCTCTCCCGACTCCCGCCGTTCCGTGAGCCCCGCCGCCTCTCCCACGCCCGCCACGGTCTCTTGGCGGGAGTTGTCGTTTCTGCCGGAAAACGCGGACGATATCCCCTCGCCCGCGCTGATCCTGCGCTGGGAGGCGGTCGAGGAAAACCTCCGCCGCATGATCGAGCGCGTGGGCTCACCGGCGCGGCTGCGGCCGCACCTCAAGACCCACAAGCTCCCGCAGATCATCGCACGGCTCGCGGAGCTCGGTGTGACCAAGGCCAAGGCAGCGACCATCGCCGAAGCGGAGATGGCCGCCACCGCCGGTGCGCGCGACGTGCTCCTCGCCTTCCCCGCGATCGGGCCGACCGTCCCGCGACTCGTCGAATTGGTCCGCGCGTTTCCCCACGTGCAGTTTTCCGCGCTGGTCGACGATCCGGCGGCCCTCGATGCACTCGGCGCGGCGTTCCATCGCGCCGGCCTTACGTTGCCGGTCTTTGTCGACCTCGATGTCGGCATGCACCGCACCGGCATCGCGCCCGATGATGCGGCCGCCGCACTTTACGCACGCCTCGCGCACACGCCCGGGCTGCGACCGGCGGGACTGCACGCGTACGACGGCCACCTCAGCCAATCCGATCTCGCCGAGCGCACCGCGGCCTGCGACGCGGGCTTCGCCACAGTCGTCGCCCTGCGCGATCGCCTGCGCGCGGCCGGCTTGCCCGTGCCGGTGATCGTCGCGGGTGGTACGCCGACCTTCCCGATCCACGCACGACGTCCCGACGTGGAATGCAGTCCCGGCACCTGCGTGCTCTGGGATGCTGGCTACGCGAGCAAGGTGCCAGACCTCCACTTCGTACACGCCGCGATCCTGCTCACCCGCGTGATCAGCCGGCCCGGCCCAAACCGCCTCTGCCTCGACCTCGGCCACAAAGCGGTCGCGAGCGAAATGCCCCACCCGCGCGCGATCTTCCCCGCGCTGCCAGAAGCGAAGCCGGTCGTGCACAGCGAAGAGCACCTCGTGCTGGAAACGCCCCGCGCCGCGGAATTCCCGGTCGGCACGGTGCTCGGAGCAATCCCGTGGCACATCTGCCCCACGGTGGCACTGCAGAGCTTCGTGCACGTCTCCCACGCCAACCGCGTGGACGCCGTCTGGCCCGTCGTCGCCCGCACCCGCCGCCTGAGCGCCTAGCGGCAAGCGGCGACCGGGAGTCCATGCGCACCCGCGCTCCGGCGCCCTCGCGCCGGCGTCGCTGAGGCCGAGCCTTCAGCGCACCTCCGACCCGCGAGACCGGACTTGCTCCACGGGGACAATCGGATTCCGCGACTCGGCCCGAGCGAACCGGCCACGACGAGGAGGCGACCCATCCGCATCCGGTGAAACGTGCCACGCGACCCCAAAGGGACCCATGAGGCCTCAACCGCGCAGCAGAGCCTCACATGAGGCGCAGCACCTCGATGATCTTTCGCTTGAGCGCCCGGCGGCGCTCTGCGCCCACCGTCCCGATGTCCGCCTCGATGTCGTCCTTGTTGACCGCGTACACATACCCACAATCGACCGCGGTCAGGAAATCCAGACCCTCTGCGCCATTGAGCAGAACCTGATGTGCGCGGGCGGGACTCCCCGGCGACACCTTGGTTCCGTGCAGCACGTTCACCCGCAGAATCCGGGGATCCGCACAGTACTCCTCATTCGACAGAATGACTGCGGGATGCAGGTCTCGATCCGTCGGACGAAACCGCAGCCACACGACCGACCAAGGATGGAGTTCCACGCCGTGACGATTCTTCATCGGGATCTGCGGCCGTCTGTCGACGCCCTAACGCAGGAGGTCTCCGATCTCGACCTTCCTCGGTTTGGGTCCTCGGACGCACGAATCCTCCCGGCCACCGACCGCCCGTCGACGCGGAAAGGGATCCGGAGTCCGAAGGGGCAACGGCGCCTCATCGCAGTGGACCAGAGTCGGCGGGTGCCGCGTTAATCCGGGCGATCTCCTCGTCGGACGGCTGGAAATATCCCACCGGCCGGAGCGGCACCGGCTCGGGCAGCACGAATGGCACCAGTTGCATGAAGTCGGAGCCATTCTGGAGCACGACGACCTCCCCTCTCTTCGCCCGCGCGAAGAGCTTCCCGAAGTTCCGTTTTGCCTCGGAGATCCTGAACGTCTGCATGAGTCTCAACCAAGACTCAGGCGAGTCTTGCGTCAAGCCAGGTCGGCCAGCGACGCCTACTCGCTCCCGTCGCGCCCACGGCATGACGACGACTGCAGTGCGGTGACGGAACCCAGAGACTCCTTGGTAACTCTCGACGTAGTGCATCCCCCTCAGCCCCTCCCAAGCATGCCTCCCCGCCCAGCGAAAAGAGCCCCCATTAAGGGCCAGCCCACTCCTCGGCACCTTGCTGCGCGGTCTGCCAAGCGTGGGTCGGAACCCGCGACCAATGCCTAGCCCCCCGGTGGAGACGTCGATCCAGCCCGTCGGTCCGACCAGCTGAAAAGAGGTCAACCAGCTGAAAAGGGGTCAGGCTTTGCCCTTTGCCGCGCTGCGGAACCTCTGCCGCCACGCCCGCCTTTTTCGGGAACTGCCGATGGCCGCGCTCAGGCGTGCATCACCTGGCCGCCGTCCACGTTCAGGGTCTGGCCGGTGATGCTACGCGCGTGGTCCGAAGCGAGGAACGCCGCCAGCGCGGCACACTCCTCGGCCGTCTGCCAACGCCCGAGCGGAGAGATCCGCCGGATCTTGTCCTCCGCCCAAGAGGCGTAGTCCCGCCGCTCAGCCGGCGGCAGGGTGCGCTGGACTGCCTCCCACACTGACTGGTTCAGCTCGGTCTTCACCATTCCGGGCGAGAGCGCATTCACGCGCACCCCGTACGGGGCAAAGTCGCGGGCCGCGCAGTGCACGAAGTTGATGAGCCCCGCCTTGGCCGCGCTGTAAGGCGGATCGGTCGGCGAGCCGACCTGACCCGCGACCGAGACGAGGAAGAGAAGCGAGCCGCGGCGGCGGCGGGCGAAGTTCGGCGCGAACGCGTGGGCGGCCAGCACGGCGGAAACTAAGTTCAGTTCGAGAACCCGCGGCCAATCCGCCGGAGAGAGGTTCCAGAACGGAAAACCCGCCTTGCCCGAGCCCGCGCCGACGCAGAAGACCAAGTGATCGGTCTCGTCGCAGGCAGCGACGAACCGGGCGACATCATCAGCGAGCGTCGCATCCCCGGTCACCCATTCCACGCCCACCGGAAGCGCCAGCTCCGGACCCGCGCGATCAAAGCCAACGACCCGGCACCCCTCGGCGTGAAACGCCGTGACCATCGCGCGACCAATTCCGCGGGCTGCACCCACCACCGCCACCGTCTGACCGGAGAGTTGGAGATTCATCGGGAAAAGGGATCGGATTGCCCGCGAACGCTAGCCGCCCGCATCGCGCGAGGCGAGCCCGCAGACGCCGGAGCGAAGTAAGGCCTTTGCCCGACCACGTGCCACGTCGATCCATTCGCCATCGTGGATTGCCTGCCGCGACCCTCCGAAGTTACCTCCAGGCATGCGCCCCACCCCCCTCGTCTTCTGGTCGCGCCTGATCCAGGCGGCGGCGGCGACCGTGCTTGGCCTCAGCGCCGTCCTGCTGCTGGCCCCTTCGCTGGGCGAGCAGTTCTTCAACGTCATCTACTATCATCAGCCCGCGAGCCCTGCCCACGCTCCTGAGTCTGTGGTGGCGTACATCCGTTTCGCCAATGGCATCATCGGCGCGGTGATGGCGGGTTGGATGATCGCCATCATCATGATCGCCCGGGGACCGTTTGCATCCGGCGATCCCTCCGCTTGGTCTAACCTCGCGCTGCCGCTCGGCGGGTGGTTCATCATCGACACCACGTTTTCCATCGCGCACGGCGTCTGGGGAAACGTGCTGCTCAACGTGGCGATGCTCCTCCTCTTCGGAGTTCCCCTCGCCGGCTCGCGCAGGTATTTCCGAACGCGGCGGTGACCGAGTTTCTCATCCCCGGTCCACTGTCCGTCAAACCAGGGCAACCCGAACCTGATCACTTCGGGTTCTCTTGCTGCGGGGGCCTGCCCGCCCCCCGGTGAACCACCCGGAGCCACCGGACACGCCACCCCCGGCCGACAAGGAAACGATCACCCGCTTCCTGTTTACAGTCCGTCGCGAATCTGGCTGTGATGGGGCATGAGGATTCGCAACGGGCGTGGCCGGGCTGCATGGATTGCCGCGTTCGCGACCGCGGCCTTGGCAGTGGGATGGGTGCCGGCGATGTTCGCAGCGGGAGACTCCGCCACCGCGGACACCAGGGCCGCGCCGCCCTCGTCGACCATGCCCCTCCCGTCACCGCCGCCGCAGGCCACCCCGCCGCCCCCTCTGCTGGCACCGCCGCCGCCCCTGGTGATCCGTCGGGCCGCCGTGTTCCAAGACGGAGCCTTCACCCCGAGCGCAGCGGTGGTGACCCAAGAGGGCCGCATCGTCGCCGTCATCCCGCCCGGAGGTACGGTGACGCCGCCCGAGGGCGCGATCGAAGTCGACGGCACCGGCCGTTTCCTCCTGCCAGGTTTCATCGACGGCCACTCCCACGTCTCGCACCTGCTCCCGCAGGCCGGGGTGTCCGTTGAGGAAATTCTGCCTGATTACCTCCGCAACGGCATCACGACGCTCCGCGCCACCGGCGACACGATCGACGTGCAACTCCGGGTCCGAGCCTACAGCGAGGAACACCCCGACCGCGCCCCACGGCTGGTGATGGCCAGCCCGCTCTTCGACAAGTTACCCCCGTACCACGCGGGCGTGAGTCTCGCGATCACCGACCCTGAACAGGTGCCACCGTTCGTTGCCTCGATGGCTGAACTCGGCGTGCAGACCTTCAAGATCTACGTCGGGATGGATCGCCGGATCGGATCGGCGATCATTCACGAAGCCCACCGCCACGGCCGCTGGGCCACCGCCCACCTGCGGAGGTATCACCCGCTCGACGCGATTGAAGACGGCATCGACAGCGTCGAGCACATCGAGTCGGTCTTCAATTTCCTCACGCCCCCGGAGGTCCCCGAGTGGCTTCTGCGTGACGAGCGCACGCACCTGTCCGTCATGGCGGTGGAGAGCCTGCGGAGGAAGATCCTCGAGGAACAGGTCAAGACCGACTACGCGCACCCGCGGGCGACGGAGCTGATCACCGCGTTCGCCCGCAACGGGGTCATGGTCAATCCGACCCTCATCGTCTACCGCAGCTGGATGCTGCTCAGCGACACCCCCGAAACCCGCGAGCACCCGGACCTCCAGCGCACCCCGCGCCGCCTCGTCGAGTACTGGGACTCCCTCGCGCATCACGCCGGAGCCAGCCCGGAGACGCAGGCGCTGCGCCGGCGGCAGTTCGCGAAGCTGCAGGAACTCACCGGGCTGCTCCACCGCTCCGGAGTCCAACTCCTCGTCGGCACCGACGCCCCCTTTCCGTATGTGCCTCCCGGATACTCCTTTCACCAGGAGCTTGAACTCATGGTCGAGTCCGGTGTGCCGCCGGCGGCGGTCTTGATCGCCGCGACGCGGAACAACGCCCGCGCCATCAACCTGTCCTCCGAACTCGGCGAAATCGCCCCGGGGCGTCTCGCCGACCTCGTCCTCCTCGACGCCAATCCGCTCGACGACATCCGCAATTCCCGCCGCATCGCCGCCGTCGTGCGCTCCGGCATCCTGCTCACCTTCCCGGCCGAGCCGCCGGAACGTGCGCCCGTCCGGCCGCCGACCACCGACTGAGGCGGGTCGTCGCATGCGACGCTCGGCACGCCGGAGATTTCGTTCCCGCCTGAGACCGTCACCGTGAAAGAGCCTGGACCCGAACCTCGTTGGCCGACGGCTCGCGGTGAGATGCTCCGTTTTGGTCCTGCTTCGCCCCGGGCGGACTAGCCGCGCGCGCCGAGGCGCGACGGCCAAGCCTCGGGGCCAAGGGCTGGTTCAGCCGGCACCGTCGGCGGCAGCGGGCGGCGTAGGGAGAGCTTGACGACGCTCACAAAAGGATGAGGTTTCACCCCGATGCCAAACGGTCACACCTCGCTGCGTGCCTTCCGCTGCCTGCGGCGGGTGGTCGCGCTCGGGGCGGTGGGCTTGATTTTGGCCCTCAGTTGGCTGGCGGTTGATCCCTCGTCGCACGTCGGACTCCACGCCGCCGCGTCTGCCGCCACGCACGCGCACAGCGAGCATACGCATGATGACGACGCGCGCGGCGATCATGCGTGTCATCACCAGGGAGACGACACCTCCAGCCACGGCTGCGGCCAAGAGGGAGAGGGATCTGGCGCAGTCTGTGACGATCCGGGCTGCGCGGTCGTGCGATTTGCCGCGGGAGCCACCGATCCCTTTAATCCGCAGATCCTCGCCGACCCGCGAAGTGTGGCTGCACCCTCGGGGCAGACCCCTTTGGTCGACCGGAAGCCGGATCGGACGCCCCTAGCATGGCCGGCGCCCAGCTGCGGTCCCCCGCGGTGGGCTTGAGTTCCGTCTGATCGTTCGGCGCGGCCCTGCTGGGGCCGCCCTGAACTGCGTTCGGCCGCGCGATGAGTCCGTGCTCCTGCGCGGACGCACCCGGCGACCGTTCCTCCCCGTGCCGAACGTCCGGCCGCCTGCCCGAATGAACCGCCAGCCCTCCCGCCCGCACCCTTCCTTCATGCTTTACGCAGAAAAACTCCACAAGCGCTACGGATCCACCGTCGCGCTACACGCCCTCGACCTCTCCGTCGCCCCGGGCGAACTCTACGCCCTGCTCGGCCCCAACGGGGCGGGCAAGACCACGACCATCAACTGCTTCCTCGGCTTCCTCTCGCCCGATGGCGGCCGGGTGACGATCGATGGCCTCGACGTCGCCAGCCACCCGCTGGAAACCAAGCAACGCCTCGCCTACATCCCTGAGCAGGTGAATCTCTACGGCCACTTCAGCGCCGCGGAGAACCTGGCTTACTTCGCCCAGCTAGGCGGGCACCACTACGCCCCCCAGCAACTGCGGGCTCTCCTCAGCGAAGTCGGGCTACAGCCCGAGGCGCACGAGCGCCGGGTCAGCGGCTTTTCGAAAGGCATGCGCCAGAAGGTCGGTATCGCCATCGCCCTTGCGAAGCAGGCCAAGGCCCTGCTGCTCGACGAACCCACCAGCGGACTCGATCCCAGCGCGAGCCATGAGTTTAGCCAGTTGCTCGCCCGGCTGCGGCGTCAAGGGGTCGCCATCCTGATGGCGACGCACGATCTGTTCCGGGCCAAGGAGGACGCGACCCGCGTCGGCATCATGCGGCGTGGAAGCCTCGTCCGCGAATTGTCCGCCGAGGAAGTGTCTGGCGCCGACCTCGAGCGCCTCTACCTCGAGACCATGCGGGCGTAAGCACGAAAACCCCCGTCCCCAACCCGCATCTCCCGACGCGCTGCTCGCACCAGCGGCCTCGAACCGTGTTCGCGACCCGCAGTCCGCGTGCGCCGCGGCACTTGGACAGAGGGCTGCGGCTGGACGGGAGTCGTCCCACTGAACCCATGCTCACCACGATCATCCGTCATCAGCTGCAGCAGGCGCTGCGCGACCAGCGCGTGCGCTGGTTGGCGATCGCCCTCGTCCTCGCCGCGCTCGCGGCGTTGCTGAGCGGCCTCGCCCGCCAGCAGCGGTGGTCCATCGAACGCGTGGAGGCCATCCGGGCCGACGCCGAGGCCTGGAGTCGGCAGGGCGTGGTCGATGCACACGGCGCCGCCCACTTCGGGCGGACGGCATTCAAGCCGATCTCGCTGCTTTCGTCCTTGGATCCGGGTCTGCTCGACCACATCGGCTCCATGGTGCGCCTTGAGGCCCACAAACAGAACGTGGCGAGCGGACGACCCAGCGACGCCGGCACCGCCCTCACCGCGTTCGTGCCATTCACCGCGGCCTCGGCCCTGCAGATCTTTGCTCCGGTGCTGGTCATTCTGGCGGGCTTCGGGGTGTTCTCCGGCGAGGCCGCCCGCCAAGTGCTGCGTCTCGAACTCGCCGCCGGCGTCAATCCGCGGGTCCTCATGGTGGGGCGCTTCCTCGCCCTCGGGATCGGCATCTCGGCCGTCCTCGGCCTTTTCGGCTTCGGCGGCGGCGTGGGCCTTTGGCTGACCGACGCGCCCGCGTCAGACTTTGTCCGGCTCGCTCTGCTACTTATCGGCTACGCGGCGTATCTGCTGACGTTCCTCGCCCTGACCTTGGGGGTGTCAGCGCTCTGCCACTCCGCCCGGCCCGCTCTCGCCAGCCTGCTCGCCTTCTGGTTGGCGGCGGTCCTCCTCCTGCCACGGATCGGCCCTTCGATCTCTGCACAAGTGTTCCCGGTGCCGTCCGTCCCCGTCTTCGCGAACCAAGTCAGCGAGTCGATCGATGAGGGTCTGGACGGCCACGATCCTCGCCACACCCGGCTGGATCGACTGCGCGCAAGGGCGATGGCTCAGTACGGCGTCACCCGGATCGAGGACCTTCCGGTCAACTTTAGCGGCCTCGCCCTAGAGTACGGCGAGGCCGCCACCACCGAGGCGTATCGCCAGCACTTCGACGCTCTCTTCACAAATTACGAGCGGCAGTCTGGGTTGCTTCAGGCGCTCAGTCCGCTGTCCCCTCGCCTCCCGCTTCAGGCCTGGTCGGCAGGCCTGGCGGAGACGGACTTCGCGGCCCACCGGGCATTCTTGCAGGACGCCGAGCAATACCGCTACGCGTTCGTGCAGGCGCTCAACCAGGCAGTGGTCAAGTCCCCACCCGGGCAACCCCGCCCCCCGGTCCGCGTGGCGGACATCACCGCAGAGGTGGATCGCGTCGCCGGACGCTCGCTCACCCTTAGCGAAACGTGGCAGCGCCAGTGGTCCAACGGCGTCCTCCTCCTGATCTGGCTCGTCGTTTCGATGGGCTTCGCCCTCGGAACCGCAGGCCGACTGCACCGCCTCTCATGAACGCGTTGTTCACCGTCATTCGCCACGAGTTACGCCGCCTGACCCGAGATCGGGCGACGCCCGTGCTCGCGTTGCTCTTCGCCGCCATCTGTCTTTACGCAGCGTGGAACGGGCAACGCTGGGCCGACCAGCGAGCGGAGGCACTGCGCCAGATCGAGATCGATCTGCAGGAGTCACGCGAAGATTCCCGCGCCCGCCTGGCCACCGCCGCGGCGGCTCAACCTGGCCGTACGTTCAGCCAGGGGTCCATCTCCGCGGGTGTGTGGTACCAACCGACACTACCGCTGTTGCCCCTGGCACCGCTGGCCATCGGGCAGGCGGACGGGTATCCGTTCGATGTCCGGTTCCATCCGGTCAGTCCGCGGACGCTCTTCGCGCCGCGGGAGGCTAGCCTCACCAACCCGGCCGCTCTCGCCGCGGGATCATTCGATCTGGCGTTCGTGATCGTCTACCTGCTGCCGGTCTTCCTGCTGGCCCTGACCTACGATCTTTGGACGGGGGAGCGCGAGCGCGGCACGGCACGTCTGCTCCTCGCGCAGCCGATCTCGCCGATGGTGTTGTTTTTCGGCAAAGCGATCGCCCTGGGAGCCACCGTGCTGCTTGGACTCGCGGCCCTCGTGATGATCCCCTTGCTCGGTTTTGCCGGATCGAACGGCCCAGGTGGCCCGGCACTGGCCGCGCTGGGTGTGACGATCCTTCTCTACGGCGCCTTCTGGATCGCCGTGGCACTCACGGTCAATGTGTTCGTCCGCCACGCCGCCGGAGCCGCCCTCGCTTGCGGGGCGATCTGGCTCGGGGTCACCGCCCTGCTGCCCGCGGTGCTCGCGTCGGCCGTCGATCTTCTTCATCCGGCACCTTCGAGCGCCGCCTACGCCAACCGCCTGAGGGACATCGAACTGGAACGTCAGGAGGCACGGCGCCAGACTCCGCCGACGCGCAGCACGGCCGATCGCGAGGATCGCGCCGCGGCGCTGCGACGCACGCTCGCGCGGGTCGAGGAGGACATGGCCGCCTACGCGCCCGTCCGCGACGCCTTCCGAGATCGGGAGCAGGCACGCCGTGACTTCGCCCACGACCTCCGCTTCGCGTCACCCGCGACTGCCGTTCAGGACACTCTGGAGCGCTTGGCTGGAACCGACGCGACCCGCGCCGTGGCTTTTCAGGATCAGGCGTGGCGCTTCGCTCACGCGCTACGCACCCACGCGGGAACTTCCCTCGCCGAACAGTCGGCCGACAACCTCTCCCGGCTCTACGCCAGCGTGCCGGTGTTCCGCTTCGAGGAACCACCCGCCACCACCGTTCGCCAGGCGGTCGCGGCCAACGCCGCCGCACTGCTGAGCTTCCTCATCGCCCTCGGCAGCGTGATCGCCAATGGGCTACAGCGGCCACGGTTCCTCGAGGACGACGGGCCATAACCCCCACCACTCCGCCCGCTACGGCAGGTCGTAGATTTCCACGAGGGCCACGCCGGTGGTGCCGTTCTTGCCCGACACCGTCGCCGTGTAGGAACCGGGCGGGACGTCGACGATCACCACCGCGTCGGCACTCGAGTCCGCCGCGAGGCCAAAGGCGCCGACCGAAGCGAACGCAGTCTTCAGCGCCGCCGTCCCACCCCAGTTGTCGTTGGTCGCGGTCACCGTCGTCGCGCCCAAGGCCCGCACCTCCACCACAGGGTCAGCCAGCGTCCCGGTCACCCCAAACACCCCGAGCGAGGGACCGACCGCACGGATCAGGAGGCGCTTCGAGGCGGTTCCCACGACCGAGAAGCCCGCGACCAACACGTCCGCGCCGGTACCGACCTGTGCGCGAGTGGAGACATTCACGAGCCGTCCCCGCCCCGCCCCAAGGTCGTACAATTCCACCAAGGCAATGCCCGAACCACCATTCGCACCGGCAACTTGAATCGTCCGGCCTCCCCGCACCGCCAAGCGCAGCGCCGCATCGCGGGTGCCCGCCGCGAGGGGAAACGCTCCCGCGTTCGTGAAGTCCCGCCCAAGGACGCCGCTCGCGCCCCAGTCGTCATTCGCCGCGATTCGCCCCGCGTCCTGATAGACTTCCAGCTTGGGATCCGCGATCGTTCCGGGGACGCCAAACTGCGCCAGGCTGGGCCCGATGCCGCGCATCAGCACATCCCTCGACCCGCCGCCGACCACGAAGCCGACAATCAGTCCGGCACCCGTCCCGGTCCGGATCGAAAGGTTGTAAAGCACGCTCGCCGGACGCGCCGGCTCCGTCTCCTTCGAGACGATGGAGTAGAGCGTCGCCTCGGTGGGCTCAACTTGTGGCCACTGCGTGAAGGGTGTGTCGACCCAGCCCACAAAATCGACCTGACCCGTGCCATCAATGTCCATCGGGATCGCCACCGAGAGCGCCCGGTCCACGAATCCCTTGGTCATGGCATATCCCGTGAGCTGCCAGGGCTGCACCCACGGCAGGACCGCCCGGTCTTGCGCGCGCAGGACGCCGTCCGCGCCTCCTAGGTACACGGTGGAGGAGTTTTTCGCGTTGGCGTCCGTCACTCGCCCGCCGGTCTGCACCACGTCGGCGATGCCGTCACGATTGACGTCCACCACCGCCATGATGCTTTGCCCCCACTCTTGGTCCAGGTCGGCGGGCGAAACCACTCTGGCCGCCGTCTCGTCGACAAAGGTGTCGTTCCCTTGGTTCACCAAAACCTGGAGGGTGCGACCGCGATAGTACGGTGATGCGCGGGTCACCGCAAAGACGATGTCAGGACGTCCGTCAGCGGTGACGTCGACAAGGCGACACTCGTTGAACTTGGTCGTGCCCGTGCCGTAGCGCCCGGGCGGCAAACGTACGAGCTTGCGACCGGCGAGGCTCTTCGCGCCGTTTTGGCTGAGCCAAATGTACCCGGACTCCCCGTTGGGGGCGCCGTCAAAGTAGGCCGCCACGAGGTCGCCGATGCCATCGGCATTCAGGTCGGCAATCGCCGACGACATGATTTGTGAGCGAAAATTGCGGACCTCGTCGGGCATTTGCGCCGAGCCATTCGAGAACCGACCCGTGCCGTCGTTCAGGAGCAGGGTGCCGCCTGTGTAGATGTCCGGCGCGCCGTCGCCGTTGACGTCTCCCGCGCAGATTTCATGGCCGACCAGAAGTCCAGGGATGACTCCTCCGTTCTCCTGTCCGGCGATGTTGGCTGTCCCGTCGCGCAGCTTTCCGTCCGCTCCAGAGAGCGCGAGCACGATTGGCTCAAACGCCTGCGTCAGCGTGCCATTCGGGTTGCGCAGGTTCAGTCCCTCGCACGCGACCACGAAGTCGGGCCGGCCGTCGCGATTGAAATCCGCCACGGCGAGGCGCACTTGATGGTAGCGCCGGAGCGGCGGAGCGCCGGTCGCCCAGATCTCCGGCGCCGCGCGGAAGCCCCCGTTCCCGTCGTTGAGGAACACGACCACAGGCTGCTGGGATTGCCGTTCGACGGTATGGGGAAAGAGGGGAAACGTCGCGACCCAGTCCTCACGACCATCGCCGTTGAAGTCACCCCGCCCCACGTCGCCAAGGTCCGTAGCCAGCACACCGGCCTCGCGGTAATCGGCGCTCGTGGGGTAGTAGAAGGCCGGGTGCCTCTCGGTGATGGAGATGCCGAACCAGCCGAAGCTCCCAACCCGGTAGCTGCTGGTCTCGCGATTGGTCAGGTCCGGCCCCAAGGTCCGCGCCGAGGGCCCCATCGTCAGGAACTGACCAAAGCCGAGGCTCGGGAGAAGCAGTCCAAGGAGCGCCGCGCGGCGCATGGAGGGGCAGGAGAAAATCGGGAAAATGCGAACCATGGACGTGCCCACCAGTATCCACAGACCAGCGACCTTCAATGCAAAGATTGCCGGAACATCGCAGGCTGCACGCCTCTTCCGACCGTTTCAAGCGACGCTCCTCCGTGGGTCTACGGCCCTCCCGGCGGCATGGTCCGCTCACCCTCTGACCGACCCCGCCGCGGCTCCCCGGTATAGGCGATCCAGACCACCGGTGTTCAGGGAGAGGGCGAGCGGGCGCTGAGCACTCCGACCGGGGCCCACGACGTGATCGAAAACGAAGGTTCGCCGGTCGCCACGCTTACGGCGGAACGCGTCCGCCAAAATCCCCCATCCGGGAGCTGCCACCCGCCATCTGCCACCTGCCGGTTCCGGCCCGCCAGCCGTAGGCCGAGCGGATGCTGGCGGAGAGGGAGGGATTCGAACCCTCGGTACCCTTGCGGGCACGCCTGATTTCGAGTCAGGTACAATCGACCACTCTGCCACCTCTCCGGGCGCAGGAAGGCAAACCGTACCGTCGACCCGGGAAAACGGAAGTCGAAAATGCGTCTTCGGCCGCAAGCCGAGCGCACCCACCCGCGTTCACGTATTCTCGTCGTCGCGCACCGAACGGCGCGCCTCCTGGTTCACCGGGAGATGGTGCGGAAGCACGAGGTAATAGTTCATCAGCCACCAACTCCGCGAGAAGCGGTACAGCGCGAGCGGCACCGCGATTGCGCCCACCCCCGCTACGATCGCAGCCGTCCGACCCGAGAATACGCCGGCGAGGTACAACAGCAGCACGGGCACCAGAAAGCCTACCACCGTGATGCCATAGTTCAACGACATCGCCCCGAGAAACCCGCCCTCATCGCGCTCCAGCCGCAGGCCGCACTCCGGGCACTCCCGGTTCAGCACGAAGAGGCGGTCGTCGCGGAACAAGGACCGCGCCCCGCAATTCGGGCAGCACAGGGTCATCCCCCGCGCGGCGATCTGCGCACGCGTCACCTGCATGGGGAAGGAAGAAAGAGTGGAAGGATCGATCCGGTCATCGGGGGTCGTCGTCTGCTCTACGACCGAGCTTGAGCCTACGGCGGCCGCGCACCACCTCAAGCATGCCGACTCAAGATCTCATGGTTTTATCGGCGGCGCGGCGCGAGCGCGACGTGCTCCACATCGCCGGCACCGTGGTCATCGCCACACCGCCTGCGCCCTTCTTCCATCCGCTGCGGCACGCCCATGCGCCACGCGCGGGCACAAAAAAAGACGCCCCCCGTGATTGGGGAAGCGTCTTTCGTTGAAACCGTTTTTGCTGCTGGCTCAGCCGCCGAGTTGGAAGCGGACGAAGCGGCGGATCTGGATGTTCTCGCCGGTCTTGGCGATCTTCTCCGTGATCAGCTCCTTCACCGTCTTCTCGGGGATCTTGACGAACGGCTGGTCGAGGAGGACCACCGTCGAGTAGAACTTCTCGAGCTTGCCTTCGACGATCTTCTGGACGGCCGCGGGCGGCTTGCCGGCGACCTGAGCCGCGGCGATATCGCGCTCGGAGGCGAGGTCGGCCTCGGGAACCTGATCGCGCGTCACGTACAACGGGCTGGCGGCGGCGATGTGCAGGCAGAGGTCCTTCACGAAGGAACGGAATTCATCGTTGCGGGCGACGAAGTCGGTCTCGCAGTTGACCTCGATCATCACGCCGACCTTTCCACCGAGGTGGATGTAGCTCTCGACGAGGCCTTCCTTGGCGAGGCGATCGGCCTTCTTGGCGGCGGAGGCGGCGCCCTTCTTACGGAGCAGCGTGATCGCTTCCTCGGTGTTGCCGTTCGTCTCGACGAGCGCGCGCTTGCAGTCCATCAGACCCGCGCCGGTCTGGGCGCGGAGGTCATTGACCATCTGGGCGGTAATGGGAGTGCTCATGGCGATAATTCAGGGAATGGTTACGGGATGCACGGCCCGCCGGAGGGGGCACCTCGGCAGCGCGTCGCGGGAGGGCGACGGCCGACGCGGGGCGCACCGGGCAGGCAGTGCGTTGGACTTACTCGCTCTTCGGCGCCGCGATCTTCTTGCGGGCCGGGGCCTTCTTCTTGGCGGCGGCGGCAGCCGTGGCGGCGTCGCCTTCGCCCTCGACGGTCGCGACGAGCGCGCCCGGCAGGGAAGAGAGATCGACCTCAGCAGCCGGAGCAGCCGCTTCGGCGGTGGCGCCGGTCGCCGCAGCAACGGCAGCCGTGGCGGCCTTCAGGTCGGCGGTGCCACGCGCCTGACGACGCGAGTCGCGCTGGGCGAGGCCGGACTGGATGGCGGCGACGACGGCATCGACGATGATGCGAATCGACTTCACGGCATCATCGTTGCCCGGGATCGGGAACTTGACGGTGGTCGGGTCGGAATTGGTATCGACCAAGGCGACGGCCGGAATCCCGCAGCGGTCCGCCTCGGCGACGGCGATGGCCTCGTGGGAAACGTCGACGACGAACATCGCGCTCGGGAGGTCGCCCATGTCGACGATGCCAGCAAAGTTACGCTGCATGCGGGCCATTTCGCGGCGGATGGCGGATTCCTCCTTGCGGGAGAACTTGCCCAGCTCGCCGGCGGTATCCATCTGCTGGTACTTCTTGTACTTGGCGATGGACTTCTTAACCGTCTCGTAATTGGTCAGCGTGCCGCCCAGCCAGCGGTCGACGCAGTACGGCATGTTGGTGGCACCGGCGGCCTCACGGACGATGTCCTGGGCCTGGCGCTTGGTGCCGACGAGGAGGACATTGCCTCCGTTGGCGACGGTTTCCTCGAGGAACGCGACCGCCTTCTCGAGGGCGGTGAACGTCTTGCCGAGATCGATGATCGTGATTCCCTGGCGGTGATCGAAGACGTAGGGCTTGGAGCGCGGATTCCAGCGCTTGGTCTGGTGTCCAAAATGGACGCCGGCATCGAGGAGATCCTTGACGTTGATACTGAGGCTCATGGCAGTTGATCTATGTTCCTAACCTTGAACACAGGTCGGCCGGAATGGCCGCCTTGCGATCGAGTGGTATGGGTTGTGGTTGAGTTGGCCTCCACCCGAGATGGGCGGAGTCGTCCAAAACAGAGCAGCCGCCCCACCCTGGCAAGCGAGAATTCGGGAGAATTCCGAAAAGGCCATTGACACCCATCGCGCCGCGCGCAACGTCAGCCCTCCCTTTGTTGCAGGGTGGAGCAGCCTGGTAGCTCGTCAGGCTCATAACCTGAAGGTCGCTGGTTCAAATCCAGCCCCTGCACCCAATTTAAAACCCCTGTGGCCCACGTGGTTACAGGGGTTTTTTGTGTCCGGTGTTTGGGGCCTTCCGGTTGACTGGTGTCCAAAAAGTGTCCAAATTAAGGGCCTTCCGGTACCGTGAAAAACCACATCCGACCACCCGTGAAGGTGGACAAGGACAAGCGCGTCGTCCGCGGCCCGAACGGGCGCGCGCACCGCTGGCGACTCAATGTCCCGGCCTCCCTCAACGGGGGCCGCAAGAAGCGGGTCTTTTTCAAGTCCGAGAAGGAAGCCAAGGACCACTCCGCCGGCCTCTTGGAAGCCCACCTCGCGGTCAGCCCTGATCTGGTCTCCCAACTCAAGGAGCGTGGGATGACCGTCTCCGACGCGATCCACTACGCCCTCAAAAACGCCCCACGCACTGCCAAGGTCGACCTCGGCGACGCCTGCACGGGCTTCCTCCAGTCGCGCAAGGACAAGAACTGCAAGGACCGTTACCTCGCGGTCCTCGGGAGCGACATCAGCGCCTTCCGGGGGGAGTTCCCGCGCCGGACGATCGACTCGGTCTCCCGGGAACAGATCGAGCGCTACCTCGGCGACCTTACCAAGAAAGACGGCGAGACCCCCGCGAGCCCCAAGACCCGGCGGAACGTGTTGGCCTCCATCAACGCCCTCTTCAATTACGCCGTCGACCGCGGGTGGCGCGGCGAGAACCCCGCTGCGAGCATCAGTAAGCCCATTCTCGACGAGTCTCGCCCCGCAACACTCCAGCCGGCGCAGGTGGCGAAACTGCTCGAGACCGCCTCGCGTGTGGAGTTTTCCGACATCTTCCCCGGCGTACTGCTGCAGCTGTTCGCGGGCGTCCGGCGCTCGGAACTGCCCCACGTCCGCTGGGAGCACATGAAGGACCACTTCCTTCGTCTCGATCTAACCAAGACGCGGCAACCGCGCGCCGTGGACATGCCCGAGGCGCTGATCCGGTGGCTGGCAACGCTTCCCCCTCGGACAGGCCGGGTCCTTGAACTCGAGGGCGTCGACTTTAACCCGAAGGACACCCGCGGAATCGAGGACGCCTACACCTACCGGTTAGGCCAATTGGCGAACGCCGCCGACGTCCCGCTTCCAAAGAACGTCCTTCGGCACACGGCTATCACGTACCGGGTCGGACTCTCCGGCAGCGTGGACCAAACGGCGCGCTGGGGCGGCCACACGGCCGCCGTGCTGCATAAGCACTACCTCGGTGCGGCGACGCGCGCCGATGCCGAACGCTTCTACGCCCTACTCCCTCCTGCGGGAGCGTCGAACGTGGTCCCACTCGCAGCGGGTTAACCGAGGTCAGTTCGCGGAGGCTCGCGACGCGCGCCGCGCGTCCCGTTGGCGTTCTTCGCTCGGCAGAAGCGGTGGAAGCTCCCCCGACTCCAGACGCCGCTGGACTTCGATCACCCGACTCACGGGATACACGTTGTCGCGGGACGTGCCGAGCGGCTTCAACCAGCCGGCGCGCACCACCCGTTGAAACATCCGGGGAGAGCCCAGTGCGCGGCGAACTTTCTCCGAGGAAAGATTGAGGAGCACTTCCCCGGACGAAGACACTACGCCCACGATCTGGGCCGGACCCGCGGCGGATGGGCACGACAGTAACGAAACACTGGCCGAAAAGACGGACTGGTCCGTTCGATCCGACGACTGAGACCGAGACATTGGATAAACACAGAAGAGTTCATGAGAAGGAGGTACGGCACCTGCACCGCCCGCATGCACGCGATCGCGCACCCCGGGCCAGATGTTCGAAGGATTTAAGGTTCTGGGGATATACGAGCGTGGACCCGCGGACCAATCGACCCGCGAGCACTGTGTCTCGGAGAACCAGAAGCCCGTGGACAAAGCCCACCTGCCTCCGTTTACCGTGACGCGCAGCAACTGCTCGAGCTGCTGAACGCGTACTTTATCGCTCAAACTCTTACACTGCGCCAGTGGCTTTTATTAAAATTTGTCCGCACCCACTAAGGCCTAAGCTGCGCTGGACAAAATGCGTAACATTCAGAACAATACACGCACATTTCGGCCAGCATGAATTCTGGTTGCTCGAGAGCACTCCAGCGTTCCATTCCGTCGATCGACTCTTCTGGGCATAGCCGCACGGGCCGTGACTAAGTGCGCGATGATATGAAAGCAGATGGCCGCGCCCGCCTTCCCACGCACTCGGACACTACTACAGTCGCTCGCACTGGGAGCATCGCCTTCGGACGCTCGCCGATCTCGGTCGCTACGGCAGCTCGTAAATCTCGAGTAGCACTTCACCACCAGCGCCCGAGGCCGGCGTCACGTGCACGGTGTAACCACCAGGATTGAGACTAATCTCCAACGCTGAGTCCCGACTACCAGCCGTCAGCCCGAATGCTCCAACCGAGCCGAAAATGGAAGCTAGGCCGCCGCCCCAATTGTCATTCTGCGCGATACGGCTGGAACCGGCATACACCTCGAGCATAGGATCGGCAATCGCACCCGGCACACCGAATATCCCCAACGTTGGACCCACTGCGCGAATCAACACTCGCTTGGGTGCATCTCCCGCGATCACAAAACCCGCGATCAGCGTGTCACCGCCAGAGCCGGCGAAGTTGCGGGCCGACACGTTAGTCAAACGAGGCGAGTTGCCGCTGCCGGCGTCGTACGCTTCAACGAGTACGTTACCTCCATCCGCGCCCTGAACATGTAGCGTTCGGCCACCAGAGAAGCTCTGCAGCAATGCGGCGTCCCTGCTGGACGGTGCAAGCGGGAAAGCACCAACCGAGGCGGCAGCAGTAGCGAGCGACGTTCCGCCGCCCCAGTCGTCATTAACCGCGACTCTTGAATTACCGTCGTAGAGGGACAGGTCTGGATCGATCATCGCGTTGCCCACACCGAAAGCACCAAGTCCCGGACCTACCGCCCGCATGAGGACATTTTTGTTCGCACCACCCGACATCGTAAGACCAACGATGAGAAGCTGGCGGGGACTTAACGTCGTGCGAATCGAGACATTAACAATGCGAGAAGCAGGTAGCTCATTCACGACAAGCACCGCACCCGTGCTCGTCACCGAGCCCGCGCTGTTCGTCACCACCACCGTGTACGTACCCGCGTTAGCCGCGGACACCGACGCGAGCGTCAGCGTCGAGCTCGTCGCGCCGGAAATCGCGGCTCCATCCTTTCTCCACTGATAACTCAGCGGAGCCGTTCCCGTTGCCGTGACACTGAACGTCGC
>JAIXWY010000014.1 GCA_027490995.1 Opitutaceae bacterium | reverse complement strand
CGGTTGTCACGTCAGTGGCAGCGCCGGGTAGCTATGTTCGGAAGGGATAAGCGCTGAAAGCATCTAAGCGCCAAGCCCATCCCAAGATAAGATCACAATCCGTCGCAAGACGGTGCAGGGTCCGGGTAGACCACCCGGTTGATAGGCCAGAAGTGTAAGCGTAGTAATACGTTCAGCTAACTGGTACTAATGACCCTGATAGTTTTATGCAAATCGCCTCTGGGCGTTTGTTTTACCTCCTTAGGTTAAAGATTCTTCCCTGAACTTTAGATACTTTCTCTTCCTCGAAGAGATTCCCTTTCTGGTGACCACATGCCGGGGGTCCCACCCGTTCCCATCCCGAACACGGCCGTTAAGCCCCGAGCAGCCAATGGTAGTAGGACGTTAGGTCCCGCGAGAGTAGGTCGTTGCCAGATTTATGACCCGGATTGTGCCAACGCACAGTCCGGGTCTTCTTTTTTTCCGGACCGCCGCGTCCGTCCCTCCCTACCGCCTGGATCCGCTTCGCGCTTTTCAAACGACGGCTCCTGCCGCAGGGTGTCTCCACTCCCATGATGCATCGCCGGCTTTTTCGTCGCTTCTCGTTCGCTCCCGCCCGTCTCTTCGTGGTGGGTCTTTTGTGCGCGCTGCCGTTCTCCGGCCAGCTCGCCCAGGCTGCCGTTCCGGCCGCCGTGCTCGCTGAGCTGAAATCCAAGGCCGAGTCGGGTGACTCCATCGCCCAGTACAATCTCGGCGTCGCCTACGCCGACGCCGCCGATCCGGTGTTCAATACCTCCGAGGCCTACGCGTGGCTGACGCTCGCGGGCGAACAGGGCGCCAATCTCGAGGTGCTCCAGGGGCTGATCGAGCGTCTCACACCCTCCCAACTGGTCGAGGGCAAGCGTCTCCTCGAGTCGCGCCGCTCCGAACTCGCCCAGCGCGCCCGCGAGGCTTCCCCTTTCGTGGGCACCGCCGTCAACGCGGCAGCTGCCGGCGCATCCACCGTCGCCGCGGTGGCCACTGACGTGGTCGCCACCGTTGCCTCTCCCGCAAGAAGCGACTCCGGCGGCGCCGCCAAGGAGGCCGCACTCGGCAAAATCGCCGAGTTGAACCAGCAGATTTCCGCCCGGGACCAACGAATCGCCGCGCTCGAGGCGGAGGTGGCCGAAGCAAGATCCAAGACGAGTTCACGCGAACTGCAGGAACAACTGGCCGCGAAGGCGCAGCTGCTCGCCGCCAGCGACGCAGCCCGCGAGACGCTTTCTCAGCAGTACGCGACGCTCAGCGCGGAAGCCGATACGCTCCGCGCGAAGTTCGCCGCCGAACAGAAGTGGGGCGCCGAGCTTGTCCGCAGCGAACAGGCCCGCAAGGAGCTCGAGGCCGAACGCGATCTCTTGCAGAAGCAGCTCTCCGCCGGATCCAACGCCGATGCGCAGGCGAGCGCTGACCTCGTCCGCCGCGCCGAGGAGGCCGAGGCCAATCTGGCAACGGCGCTCCGCAGCTATGCGGTGCAGTCGACCGAGCTCGACCAAGTTCGCGCCGCCCTCGCCACCGCCGAGGGCGAACGGGCCGCGCTCACGGGTCGCCTCGCTGACATGGAAGCAGCCAAGGCATCTCTCGGCAACGAGCTGGCCGACAAGTCCACCGCCGCTGCCGAAGCCGACCGCCTGCGTGACCAACTGCGCCAGACGCAGCAGCAGGCCGCCGCCAGCGCCCTCGAGATCAATCAGCTGCGCATTCGCTTGGCCATCCTCGCACCTTCGCCGTCGAGCACGTTGGCTTCGCCCACGCGCCCCGGCGCCGTGGACACCACGTCACTGGCTGCCCCCGCACCCGAGGCTCTCCCGGCCGCCGGCTCCAGCGCGTCGTCCGGTACGTCCTCAGCCGCCGGCCGTACGCATGTCGTGCAGCCAGGGGACACGCTAAGCCGCATCGCGCAGCGCTACTACGGCAATGGCCGTCGCTGGAACGAGATCCTTGCCGCGAACAAGGCGGCGATCCCCAACCCGGATCGCCTGGCCATCGGCACCACGCTGGTCATTCCGTAATCACCGCGCGCCCGCGCGCATGGCGCCGTTCGCGGTTCCGAGCCATGCAGTGATCGCCGCGAGTTTCGTATATGATGGGAGACGATCTCACCATCGGCTTCGATGCCGATGACACGCTGTGGCATAACGAGACGATCTTCGAGAACGTCCACCTTCGCTACCGCGCGCTGCTAAGCCGTTTTCACGATGCCGCGACGGTCGATCAGCGGCTCTTCGCGACCGAGATGCGCAACCTCGAGCGCTACGGCTACGGGGTGAAGGGATTCATGCTTTCCGCCATCGAGACGGCCATTGAGCTGTCGGATGGCCAGATCAGCGCCGAGGAGATCCGGCTCATTATCGCGTTGGGCCAGGACATGCTCGCCCATCCCGTGGAGCTGCTGGAGGGTGTGCTCGACGTGGTGGGTCCCCTCGCGCATGCGCACCGCCTGCTCTTGATCACCAAGGGCGACCTGCGCGACCAGGAGCGCAAGTTGTCGCTCAGCGGATTGGCGGGCCACTTCCGCGCCGTCGAAATCGTGTCTGAGAAGGACGCCCCGACGTACGATCGCATCCTGCGTCGACATGGGATTTCGCCCCAGCGTTTCCTCATGGTGGGCAACTCGCTCAAGTCCGACATTCTTCCCGTGCTGGAGCTCGGCGGCGTCGCCGCCCATGTTCCCTACCCTCTGACGTGGGCCGCGGAGCGGGTGGATCGTCTCCCCACGGCCGAGGGGCGGTTTTTCCAGCTGCGCTCACTCCGCGACTTGCCGAATCTGTTAAGTGCGATCAAGGGGAGCGCCTGAAGGAATGGGGTGTGGGAGTGGATCACTCACGTGGTGCGGCGCCTTGCGGTGCGGCACGTCGCTCCACGTTCGACCTTTTCTGGATCAGCGTCCCGTGTGATCGTCTGCCATGGGCAGTCTGACCCGCACGCACAGGCCTGAGCGATCCGACCGATTCTTCGCCTCAATCGTGCCTCCGTGGAGATCGGCGATACTGCGGCTGATCGCCAGCCCGAGGCCCGTGGAGTGAGCATTCTCGGTCCGTCCCGGCACCTCAAAGCGCACGAAAGGTTGGAAGATCCGCGTCCGGAGTTCCTCGGGCACTCCCGGACCTTCGTCGGTCATGCTGACCTCCCATACGCCCTCGGCGCACCGGGAGTCTAGGCGCACCGTGCCGCCACTCGGGGAGACCGAGAGGGCGTTCGCGAGGAGGTTGAGTAGGAGTTGCCGGATCAGGCTGGGATCGACTCGGACCCAGCCCTCCTCGGCGTTCGCCACCGCGAAGTGCACCCGGCGGTCCTCGGCCAACAAACGCGCGTCCTCGGCAAACTCCGAGACGAACTCCCTTACTTGTATCGGTCGACGCTCCAGTGCGAGAACGTGTCCCTCGGCTTTCGCGAGGAACAGGAGGCTCTCGATGAGGCGACTCAGACGGGACACTTCCTCCAACAGATCCCCGATCGCGGCCTGCGCCCCGGGATCTTCGGCGAGTTGGCGCTGCAGGCGCTCGGCATTGAGCCGGATGAGTGAGAGCGGCGTCTTCAGCTCGTGCGAAGCCGTCGCCGAGAAGTGCCGCATCTGGTGAAACGATGCCTCAATGCGGTCAAACATCTCATTCAACAGGCGCACGAGTGAGGCGAGCTCGTCGCGGCCAGGCGGGACGGGAATGCGTTCGGCAAGTTGATCTCCGCGAATCCGCGAAGCCGTCTCCCGGATCGCCCGCACGGGCTGGAGAACCAGGCGAGCGAAGCCGAACCCGAGACCGACGCTGATCAGCGTCACGGCCACGAGGAGGAAGCCACTCACCCGGAGGTAATCCCGCAGCAGGCGCTGCGTGGACTCCAATCCACTGGCGATCTGCACCCGCCATGACCCGAGCGAGTACTGCGAGACGTACACGGTGCCCAGGGGAGTGAGGGATTGCTCAAGGTGCACCGTTTCGTCGGTCAACACCGGTAGCCTGACGCCACCGAGGTTGCGGGAGCGAAAGAGGATCTGACTCTCGGTCTTACACACTTGCACAAAGAACAGCGTCGCACCCGCGTCGGTAATGGTGGACAGCCGCCGCCCCACCTCCTCGGCAGTGAGGTCGGTGCGGGACTCCATCGCCGCCACCACCTCGGTGAACTCGATGTCGTGCAAGCTCTCCAGACTCCGCAGCATCTGGCGGTCGAGCAGCCACGCCCCGGCCCCGAGCACCAGGGCAGTCGTGGCCGTCACGAGGGTCGCAAAGCGCAGTGCGATCCCTGCCGTAAACGATCCCGAGAGGAATCGACTGCCGGGGGTGTCGGAGAGGCGACGACTCATGTGAGCTGATAGCCGACGCCGCGGACGGTCTTGATCGCGAGCCCGCCTCCTTCGTGGTCAAACTTCTGCCGCAGGCGGCGCACGTAGACGTCGATCAGGTTTGTTTCGAGCTCGTACGACGCCTCCCAGACCTTCTCCGCAATCAGCGTCCGAGTGAGTACGCGTCCGGGATTCTGCAGAAGGAGTTCCAGCAGGGCGAGCTCGCGACTGGTGAGGTCTACCGGCTTGCCGCCGGAGGTCGCGGTGCGCGCGAGGAGGTCCAACCGCACCGTCCCGTGCGTGAGAATTGTCTGCTTCGCTCCGGCGTGGCGGCGGACAAGGGAGCGGATGCGCGCCAAGAGCTCCTCGATAGAGAAAGGTTTCGGAAGGTAATCGTCCGCTCCAAGATTCAATCCGCGGATGCGATCCGCCACCGCATCGCGTGCGCTCAGGATCAGCACGGGTTCGTTGAAACCGGCACGGCGCCATTCCTGAAGAAGATCCAGCCCGTCGCCGTCGGGAAGACCGAGGTCGAGGATGATCGCATCGCAGGCTGACGCGGCCAGGGCGTCGCGCGCATCGCGGCAGGTCGAGACGACCTGCGTGGCATGACTCTGCTCCTGCAGGGCTCGCTCGATGAATTGCCCGACCCGACGTTCGTCTTCGACGATGAGGATCTTCATGACCGCGGCGTCCCGGCAGCTTGCAGGGCCGCGACAAATCGGGCGAGCGAAACGACATCCTCGTCGGGCAGATATTCGCGGCCGGCCATAGCGGTCCCGGGCAAGCCGAACTTGATCAACCGCGCCAAGTGTAGTTCGCGTTCCGGAGCGTTGAGCCCATCGGGCAGGTGTCGCCAGGGCCGCTGCACCAGATCCGGCGGCCGCTGCGCGAGTCGCGCCGTCAGCGCACCGTCGCCGCGTCCGGCGTCCCCATGGCATGGCGCGCAGAGTTGCGCGAACCGGGAGCGACCGCGCGTGAGGTCACGTTCCTCTCCGGCGGATGCGTGAGCGGACGCTTGAGGCACCCACGCCGCCGCGTGCGCCACGCGGCTAGCCAAGGAGTCGCGACCCAAGCTCGCGAGGTAGGCGACGAGCGCATCGCCGCGCCGGTCACCGTCGGCGAAGAGGTGTGCGTACGAGGGCATTCGCGAGCCTGGCGACACGCTGCGCGGATCGATCAGGTGAAGTCGGTTCCACTCCGCCGAGCGTCGGTTGCCCACCTGACTCAAGTCGGGCCCAAGGCGCCGGTTGCCGAGCAGAGGTGGACGGCCCTGCAGTTGCGCCGCGAGCGAGGGCGCGGGGCCCCAGCGCGTGACGTCGGATTCGACCCTCGGGCGCAGGTATTGCGAGTGACAGTGGAGGCAGCCCTCGGCGATGTAGGTTTGCCGACCGAACGCGATGACGGCGTCGTCGCTCGCCCGGATCTCGGAGTCGAGGAGACCCCCGCAGAGCAGCACGCCAAGCGCCGCGGGGCCGAGGCGTCGCAGGTGGCGTTGGCGCCAGCCGAGGGCGACGGCAAAAGCCAACCCGGCCGCGCCGCAAAACCAGACGGGGATGTGATGCAGGTCCTGCGCGAGCCCGATGCCGAGGGCGGAGCCGCCCCATCCCGCTACGGCGAACAGTGCGGCCGAGAGGCGAGGACGACCCCCTTGCGCCGGGTAGGCCACGAGGGCGGTGGAGTAGAGCGATACACCGGCGGTGTAGAGCACCTCGACGCCGGTCGTCCGCGCGGTCCCGTCACCGAGCCACAGGGCCGCACCGGTGAGAAACGCGAACGCCAGCCCGACGACGCGCGCGTTAAATCCGCGGTCGATCGCGATTCCGGCAATCACGGCCGCCACCAGATGGGTGACGGCGTTGCCGCCGAGCACCCACGCGCCCTGCCATGTCGCGCTGCGCAGCGGCTCCGTGTGCTGGATGATGTAGAAAGCGGCGGAGTCCAGCCACACGAGTGCGAGGAACGCGACGATCCAGCATGCCGGGATCGGTGGCTGGAAGTCCGCCCGTTCGGCGCGTGGGGCGGCGGTGAGGGAAAGACCGTTGGCAGCCAGTGCTCCGATTCCCGCCGCCACGGCGGCCACCACCGTCTGATTCGCCGGACTGGCATTGAAGACCAAAGGCAGGTTGCAGAAGGCGTAGGCGGAGCCCGTGCCGAGCCCGGCCCAGAGTCCGAGCCGGCGCCCGCCGAGCACCCCCCGCAGCCCGCTGACGAGGATCACGGTGAGCCAGCCGAGACTCAGGCCCACGGATAGGGCGGCGACCATCATCATGAACCAGGTCTTCGCGAGCAGCGCGACCACGGCAGCCACGCCGCAGGCCCTGAAGCCGTTCGCCACGGACCGGGTGTAGCGTTCGAAGCGGAAACTGCGTGCTGCCAGCAGGCTCCCGGTCACACCTCCGACGCCGAGCGCGCCGAGGAGCCAGCGTAACCGTCCCTCGGCCAGCGGAAGAGCCAACTCCACGAGCGCAAATTCTGCGAAGAGGAGAAAATAAACGTACGTCGCGGTGATCGCGACGACGGCGCACGCCACCGCGGACAGGCGCGGTGAATCCTCCTGAGTGGGATCAATCATGGTGTGAACGCCCGGCGCCGCGGCGCAGAAGCAGGGACTGCGCGACGGCGAGTCCGAAGTCGGTGGCGGGGACGCTCAGCCACATCGGGCTGAGATGACCGAGCAGAATGGCGCACAGGCTGTAGCTGCCCGCCGCGATCCGGAAAATGATCGTGGCTCCCAGAACGACCCGCAGCCGCTCCGCCGGAGCGGCCAGAGCCCATAGGTAGGTGATCCCGACGGCGGCCACAAAGGCGCCCACGAATCGCAGAAAGATCAGCGCTTCCGGTCCGGGCACTGCGACGAACATCAGCGGAAGCACGATAGTGGGAATCAACATCAGGCCGAGGCCGGCGGCCGTATCCATCGCCCCCGCGAGTCCGCAGAGCACGCGGGCGAGGAAATCCGGAGAGAAGGTCTTCATGGGCGAAAGGCATTGCGGAGCCAAATCACGGAGGCCGCAAGCAGGACTCCGCCGCTCGCTGCACGCAGCCATAACCAGCCCTCGACCTCCGCGGAGCCGAGAAAGAGTGCGGAAGCATCCGACCGCTCCACCGTAAAGAGGCCAATCAGGGCGATGAAGTGCAGGACGAGCCCAGCGTGCCAGAGTGCGAAACCCGGTGTGGCCATCGAACGGACTGCCCCTCCGGCGGCCCGGATCGGAGCCTCGTCCGGGCCGGTCGAGAGCGACAGGCACCGGAGCACGACGTGGTTCACCGCCGTGATGAAACCGGCCATGGCTAAGTGCGCATGGGCCACCAGTCCATGGGTGAACTTGAGGGCCTCGGAAAACCCCGGCAAAAACGTGAGCCACCCATCGACGACCAGAAGCGTCCAGCAGATGAACGCGGAGATCAGCCACCGCCGCACTGCCATGGGCCAGACGTATGCTTCGAAGTGCAGCCATGTGAGAGGAATCCACACCAGCAACGTGCCGAGCGCCGCTTGCGGCGCGAGGCGGTGGTGCGACACCGCACCATGACGCAGACCGGCGTAGAGCAGCCACGACGCCACGAGCGCGGCGACGTACAGGCGCGGGCCGTACGCACGGGCCCATCCGCCTGCCGCGCGACGCGGGCGACCGAGCAGGACCGGCAGCGCGCCGTAGAGCGTGAGAATGCCGAGCGTGGAACCGAGCAGCGCCGCTCCCGTGGCGCCCCCGGAGTCGGGATTGACCGCTGGATAGACCGTGGAGCCTGCGGCCCAGAAGAAGACCACCGGAACGACGAGGATGGCGGCGAGGGCGGAGCCGGCGAGCAGCGTGCGCCCGGTCAGGGCAGCCGATGCCCGCAACGGCCGGCGCCACCACGCGTGGGCCGCGAGGATCGTCCAGAGAACGAGCATGGCTGCCGGCAGGGCGGGTCGCATCCAACCGGTCCACTCCATGAAGAGCTTACCGCTGCTGTGCCCCGCCAGCCACGAGAGGCTCCCGGCGGCGAGGGCCAAGGACCAGGCGGCTAGGCCGATGTTTCCATGACGCGCGGCGTGCGGATGCCGCGCATCCAAGAAGACGCGCAGCACCACGCCGACCAGCGGCACCGTGCACCAGCCGTACAATTGTCCGTTCAGATGCACGCTGGTCCAGCGCCCATAGGTGAGTGGCGCGAGAAGGTCGTTTAGTCCAGGCCATGCCAGCAGCAGCGCCATGAGCAGGCCCACGGCGTTGGCGATGGCCAGCCACGCGAAGGCATGACGTGAGGTGCTCCGGCCGACCTCGGTGAGCGCCGTGCACGCCGCGGACGGCGCGGTGAAGGGGTGGGTGGGCATCGTGGGCACGGCGGAGCGCGTCGGGCTCCGCTCGGTCAAGCGTCAGGATCAGAGATCGGTCAGCAACCGTCCGCTGCGCACCCGGATGATCCGGTCGCAGGCCTCGGCGAACCGGCGCTCGTGCGTGGCGAGGATGATCGTGATGCGGTCGTGTTGGGCGAGCGAACGCAGCAGCGCGAAGACGGAATCCCCGGTGGCCTCATCGAGCGAGCCCGTGGGTTCGTCGGCGAGCAGCAGCGCCGGTGCGTTGAGCAGCGCGCGGCAAATCGCGGTGCGCTGGCGCTCGCCGCCGGAGAGATCCTGGATGCGGTGATCGAGACGGTGTTGCAGGCCGACGCGTGTCGCCAGATCGCGCACTCGTGCGGCGGTCTCCCCGGCTGGGCGGCCGAGGGCGAGGGCGGGAACCCGGATGTTCTCCTCGACGGTGAGATCGGGGATGAGATTGTGCAGTTGAAAGACGAAGCCCAAGTGCCGGCGGCGCAGCTCGAGCCGGTTTTCTTCGAGAGTCGGATCGAGCCCGCAGACGCTGAGTTCGCCGCGGTCCGGCGTATCGAGCCCGCCGAGCAGATGCAGCAGCGTGCTCTTGCCGGAGCCGGAGGAACCCCACAGCGCGACGACCTCTCCCGTGCGGACCTCGAGCGAGGCATCCTGAAGGACGCTGACGCGTCCTTGGTCGTAGCTCTTCCACACGTGTCGTGCGCGGACCACGATGCTGCCACGGTCACTCATAGCGCAAGGCCTCCGCAGGTTGGATGCGCCCGGCGAACCGGGCGGGGTAGATGGCGCCGGCGACGGCGGTGACCACGGCGGTTGCCGTGATGCCGAGGAGCACCCAGCCGCTCACGTTGGCTTGGACGTAGCCTTGGAATTGGGGCGCGTGGGGGAGCACGAGCAGCACGCCGCCACCGAGGAGCAGGCCGACGACGAGGCCGGCGCAGGCGATCGCGGTGGCCTCCCCGAGGACGAGGGCGGAAACCTGCCACTGCGAGAAGCCGCAGACGCGGAGCACGGCGATCTCGCGGATCCGGCTGAACACGGAGAGCAACATCGTGTTGGCGACACCGAGCCCACCAAGCAGGAAAGCGCAGAGCCCCACCGCCCAGGCGGTCATCTTGAGGATGCGGAACGAATTGTAGCTCTGGCTGAACTCCCGGTTTTCCAGCGCGATCAGTCGGGGATGGGCGGCCTCGACGGCGCGCTTGAAGGCGGCACCCTCGGCGGTGTTGCGCAGTGTCACGGCGACCACCGAGCAAACACCGGGACGATGGAAGAAGGCCTGCGCGGAGCGCAGGGGCAGGAAGACGCCGCCGTCCTCGAAGCCATTCTCGGTGCGGACGACCCCGGCCACGCGGTAATGCTGGGCACCGATCGCGAGGTCCTTGCCCGTGGGGGTGTGGAGGAAATCAGCCGCTCGGGCACCGAGGAAGATCTCGCCCTCGCTCGCACCGAAGCGCTCTCGCGAGCCCTCGAGCCATTTTGCGTGAGTTAGCCGAGGATCCTCGGCCTCAAGTCCGAAGCACGTGATGACGGGAAACCCTGGAGACGAGACGACGCCGAAGAGAAGGGGATGAGCGGAGGCGACGTGAGGCAGCGCGCGGATGTCCTGGGCGTCGGTCTCTGGGACGGAGCTGAAGAAAAGGTCCGAGACGTTGCGTTCGAAGACGAGGTAGTGGCTGTCGCTGGAGAGGATGCGTTCGAACATGCCAATCGCGCCGTTGACGATGCCGAGGATGGTGAGCATGGCGGCGACGCCAAACGCGATACCAGCGACGCCGATCAGGGCGCGCAGGCGGTGGCGCCGCAGATTGGTGAAGACGAGCGAGAGGGAATGCATCGCTGGAGTCAGGCGGCGTTGACGAGTGCGCCGGCTGGGCTGGGCACGACGTGCTCGTGGAACGCGGTCAGGTAGGACCAGCGTGGGTGGCCCCCGATCAGTGAATGGATTGTCTTCGTAGCGAGCGCGCTGAGTCGTGCCACGCGCTGGCGCGTCGGCGGGACGCCGAGTGCGACCGCCAGGTTTGGGCGGGAGAGGGCGCGATCTCGTCCAGGCGTCTTGCCGGTCGTTGCGGTGGCTCCGATGAGGTCGGCGAGATCGTCGGAGGCCTGATAGGCAAGGCCCCAATAGATGCAGAGTGCCTTGAGCAGCCGCAGCTCGCGGGCGGAAGGCGTGGCTGGCAAGGCCGGGAGTAGGACGGCAAGCCAGAAGAGCGAGGCGGTCTTGCGCAGGGCCACGATGCTGACGTCGCGTGCGGTTCCCGGGCTTTCGGCGAAGCGAAGATCGAGGGCCTGCCCTCCCACCAGCCCGGCGGTGCCGAGGCAGCTGTCGAGGCAGGCGATGGCCGCGACGCGGATTTCGGCGGACTGGCGTGCGAAACTCAGGTTGGCGAGGGCGTAGGCGCGATTGATGAACGCAAGCGCCGCCAGGATCGTGCTCGCCTCGCCATGGATGCGGTGCGCGCAGGGTCGACCGCGGCGATGGGTGGCATCGTCCATGCACGGCAAATCGTCGATGAGCAGCGAGGCCAGATGAAGGAATTCCACGGCGCAGGCGAGGTGCTCGGCGTCGGACGCACTGAGGCCGTGGGTTCGGGCCGCGAGGTCAACCAAGCGTGCACGAACGAGCCTTCCGGGGTGAGCGGCTGCGTCGGTGATCACGGAATGCAGGTGGGCCTCGACGCCCGGCGCGGTCGGGGCATTCCGTTGCAAGGCCTCCACCAGTTCGGTGAGTCGTTCCGAGCTGTCTGAACGGGGGCGGGCGGAGCCGCCAAGAGTGCGATGAGGCATGGCTTAGGATTCGGAGGTTTTGGCCTGGAGGTGGAAGCGCACCTTTACTTGCGGATCGACGGTGAGGAGCCCGAACATGCGGATGATCGGAAGTCCGAAGTCGCGGGTGTCGATCACCGCCTCGCCATCGAAGCTCCACGCGTCCGCGGACGGTACGATCGTCAACGGAAACTCCACCGCCTTCGCTTGCCCGTGTAGCGTGAGCACGCCAGCCGCCCGGTAGCGGTCGGAGCTCCCCTCGCGGGTGAGTTGCTGCAGTTGAAAGAGGCCCTGGGGAAACCGGTCCGACTCAAACCATGCGTTCATCTTGCGATCGCGCTTGTCGTTGCCGGTTTTGAGGTCGGCAACTTGGAACGAGACCGTGGCGGTGGACGGTACGGTGTTGGCATCGTCGAGCGCGATCGCGGCGCTGAAGCCCGTGAGCGTTGCGGTGAACGAGTCGCCGGTGGCGCGAACGTCGACGGACACGGACGAGCGCGCCGGTTCGACGCTCAGGGTCGGTCGTGCGACGACCACGCTGGTCGCGAGGCCGAGCAGCAGGAGAATTCGGGGAAGAGGCCGTTTCATCGCCGTCCATGTTGGACGGCTTCGATGAACCCAACGTGAAGCAGAGATGAATTTTAGTTCATCCTGCGGGCCTTGCCTAGGGTGAGTCTGGCGCTTTCCGCCACGCGCGCTCGAGAACGGCGCGGCAGGCGAGGAACAGCAGCCACACCAGCAGGACGGTGATCAGCGTGTGGCTCAGGTAGTGGGCGCCCTTGAGCATTTGGTAGATCCCCATCCATGATCCGACGGCGAGACCGACGGCAAGACCGAGCAAACGTCCCCGGCGGGTCGCGGCGAGACCGGAGAGGGCGAGCAGGGCAAACCCGCCGCTGGCATGGCCGGCGGGGAAACACACCCCGCGACGCTCCGGGCGGAGGTGCTCCGGGAAACGTTCAAAGAGCTTCACGTAGGGCACGTCCCCGCCGTAACGGGTGAGCTCGTACGGGCAGAACATGTTGGTATTCGCCTTCGCCAAGCCGATCAGGTACGGGCCCAGACCGAGGCAGATGATCACGGTGGCCAGTTCCCGGCGCCGGTGCGCGAGCCCGAACCGGCGCCGCCAGCCGGCGGGTCCGACGAGCAACGCGATGCACGCGAGGCCAAAGGCGATGAGCAGGGCCTTCGGTCCGGTGTAGAACAAGGCTTTCGGGAGGCTGGCGTTCTCGTCCACTCGCCATTGGCCGGCGGCAAAGTCATAGCAGGCATCCTGCACCCAGAGATCGAGGGAGGTGAACTCTGCGACGAGGACGACGCCGAGGAGAGCAGCGACGCACGGCCAGAGTGTCCGCCGGAGGGGATACGATGCGGGTGGCGTGGGTGGGCGAACTGTACTCATCCGTCCCGACTTCAGTTGAAGTGACGCCGCCACCAATGCTTGAGGTTGGAATCGACTCGGACCTTGACCGAGAGCGACGAGGAGGTGCCGTCCGGGCCGAGCGTCGTGCGCAGGCCGGTGCCGATGAGCCAGCGCCCCTGCGTCGGGGTCCACCGCTGGGGTAACTCCCAGAGCAGTCCGGGCCGGAAGGTGACCGCATCGTTGCTGGATCCTCCGAATGCGCGAGTGGTCCCGAAGTCCGTCTGGAACGTCGCATGCAACGAGCCCAGATCCCAGACCAAGCCGGCGGAGCCGAGAAACGCATCGTCGGTCAGTTGATTTTCCTTCCGGGTGCCGGAGGCGTGCGATGGCGAAACGATGTCACCACCGACTGACCAGAAAACACGCACGCTGGGCAGGTCGGCGAGATAGCGGGAGAAGGTGACATATGGCATCACGTGCTCGAGTCCGTCGATGAGTTCGGAGGGCGGATTGCCAAGGACGCCAAAGTAGTCGATGCCGAGCCCGGTATCCCACCCCGCCAGCACGCGTTCTCCGAGATTGTACTTCGTGCCGAGGTGCATTTCGGCAAGACCGAGTTCGGTTCCGATCGCGGTGCCGCTCAGGCCGTGGGATACGTAGCCGGTGACGTCCCCGAGGATCTCCCAGCGTTCGGTGAGCCCGTAGCGGAGCCCGACCGGAATGCGGAGATGGTCATACTTCCCGAGATCGCCGAACCTCGGATTGAAGGTGAAGCGGAGGGCGTTTCGCCTCTCGGTGTTCGGCAAGTTTGCGGTGAAGACGCCGCTCATCCTGAGGGCGGAGTCGGAACGTGGAGCGGCGCCGTCGGTCGAGGCGGACCCCGCCGGAGCGGCATCCAGCGCTCCGACAAGCAGGCCGAGGCTCAGCGCGACGACGAGAGCGTGGCCGCAACGGCGCCAGGGCGAAAACGCTACGGGGGCGGATGAACGAAGGAGTGTGGGCATGGCATCACCGAGCGGCTCGGTGTGAGGAAGCAAAGCGGGATTCGGCGTGGGCCGTGCGACGCACCGTGGCGGTGGCGCCGTACTGGGCCTGCTCCTCGGTCGAGATGGAGCGATAGAGTCCTTCCCGGTAGAGGTGACTTGCGACCTGGTAGTACGAAATGGTTTCCTGCACCTGATCCGTATCTGGTGTTCGTGGCGTGAGGGCGAAGGTGCTCGGATCGTAGCCGTAGTGATCCACGCCGCGACGCGGGCGGAGGACTGTGAGCACGCCGGGTTCGTACAGGCCGACGCGCTGGTAGTTTCCGATCAGTGCGCGGCGGTCGCCGGAGGCGTGCAGGACGTCCCAGCCGAAGAAGCGGGAGGCGTACGACCAGTTCAGAAGACCGAGCAACGTGGGGGCGTAGTCCACCTGGCTCATCAGGTCGTTCACCTGCCCCGGCGCGATCTGGCCGCCGGGTGAGAAAATCATCAGGGGAATGTGGTAATGCTGGACGGGCAGGGCGGCCTGGCCGGCCACCGCGGCACAGTGGTCGGCGACGATGACGAAGACGGTGTTGCGGTACCAAGGCTTGGTGGCGGCGGCGCGCAGGAATTCGCCGATCGCATAGTCCGTGTACTTCACCGCGCCATCGCGCCCTGAGACCTTCGACGGCAGGTCGATCTTCCCTTCCGGATAGGTGAAGGGGCGGTGGTTCGACGTGGTCATCACGAAGAAGTGAAACGGCTGCCCTTTTGCCGCCGCCGCGTCGGCCTCGCGCAGGGTCCAACGGTAGAGGTCGCCGTCGCAGGCACCCCAGGCGTTCGCGAACGTGATATCGGAATCGGCGACGGACGCGCGGTCTACGACCCGGTAGCCGTTGCCCCCGAAGAACGCGTTCATGTTGTCGAAGTAGCCGTAGCCCCCGTAGATGAACGCCGTGTCGTAGCCGCGGCTGCGGAAGACGCTGCCCAGCGTGAAGAGGTCCGCGTTGCGCGGGCGCTTGATCAGCGAGCGGCCCGGCGTCGGGGGCAGAGAGAGCGTGAGCGCCTCCATGCCGCGGTCTGTGCGGGTGCCGGTGGCGTAGAACTGCGTGAAGACGAGGCTCTGCGGTGAGATCGCCTGCAACTCTGGGGTGAGCCGCGAGGCCGGATTGAACGTCGAAAGGAATTCGGCGCTCAGGCTCTCGACTGTGATCTGGATAACGTTGGGGCGAAGCTCCGGGTCGCCGGGCCGGGGCGCGGGAACCCAGCGCAGCGTGTCGTGGGCCGGTGTGCCGGGCAGCGGAAGTGAGCGATCCGCGGACAATTCACTGCGGAGCTTGGCGAACGCGTCTTCGGTCGGGATCACCGCATAGAACTCACGGTAATCGAGTTCGTTGTTACGGAAGGCGGCAAAGAGCGACCACAGGCCGTTCTTCCCCAACTCGCGGTTGAAGGTGTTTGCGAAGGCCGGGATCTGATTGGAGTCGAGCCCCACCGCGAGTGCCATCGCGCTCGCGGTCCAGGCACCCGCGCTCAACCAGCGACGCCCCATCGATTCCGGCGCATGCGCCAGCCACCGGTCCACCCAGTCGGTACGCCGGAGCAGCGCGTAACCCGCGAAGGCCCCCACGGCGATCCCGGCGAAGATGGCGGGAAGCGGGTACGACTCGCGGATGTTGGCCAAGACCTCGGTCGTGTAGACGAGGTAGTCGACCGCGATGAAGTTGAAACGGACGCTGAATTCGTCCCAGAACAAAAACTCCGCCACCGCGCCGAACAGCAGCAGCGCGAAAGTACCCGCCAGCGCGAGATGCAGCCCCCCCCGCACCCACCGACTCGCGAATGCGCGGCCCGGCAGCACCGCAAGGAAGATCGCGAGGGGCGCTGCGATCAGCACCGCCGTGGCGGCGTCAAACACCAGACCGAGCGAAAAGGCGCCCAGGAGGCTGATGTCCCAAGTGACGCTCTTCGCCGACACGACCAGCAGGCCCACGCGCGTGGCCAAGCTCACCACGGCAAACACCGTGAGAAAGATCCAGAGGACCCCGTGGCGACGGCTCAGCCGCCGACTCAGCCAAGATTGCAGCCGAAACCCGACACGGGATGCAGAGAGTTGTAAGGGGTCGGGCATGAGAAGCGCGCGCTGGGTGGGATCCTCATGACGCGACACTTAAAAGACAACGTTGGGGTCTTGAATGTTCATTCCGCGTTCTCCCACTTTCGCTCTCCACGTTCTTGCCATTGATTTTCCGTCCGGCCGGGGTGCTAAAAAACGTGAAGGCGGCAAGGCTCGATCTCGGCTACGCGCGCCCGCTGGGACCTGAGTCCGTGATTACGGAGACCAAGGCCACGCTCAGGGCGCTCCGCCATGCTGCCGTGCGCGCTCGGCCGGGGGTGCGGGAGCAGCGGACTGGTCCATTGCGCGCGTGGAAGGGAGCCGGGGAGGCAGCGGAGCATTCACCGGGAAAGTGATCTGTGCCGTACCCCCCTGAAGGCGTGCCGCAGCCGTAGGAAGTGCGGTTCGCGGCTGCGCCGCCATCTGGGTGGAGAGCGACCTTTGCTCAGCCGGAGTTTGACTCCCCGGCCCGCAGAGCCGGAGATCGCTGCATGGCCGGCAAGAACTTCACCTTCATCTGCGGAGCGGATGATTTCCTCGTCGGGCGGGTGGGCCGTGAGATCCATTCGAAACTCGTTGCGGAAATCCCCGACGAGTTTTCCCGCGAAGTGATCAGCGGCTTTGCCAACAATGTGGGTGAAGTGGAGGCGGCGGTGAACCGCTTCCGCGAGAGCGTGCAGACGGTATCGATGTTCGGTGGTCGCCGACTGGTGTGGCTGAAGGACGTGAATTTCCTAGCCGATACGGTGACGGGTCGCGCCGAGAGCACGCTGGCTGCGGTGGCCGACCTGCAGGCGATCCTCGCCGCGCTGAATCCGGATGAGGTGGCGGTGCTGGTGACGGCGGCCCCGGTGGATCGGCGGCGTTCCTTTCCGAAGTGGTGCGAGAAGCAGGCCGATTTCCAGCTGGTCGGCGGCGACGGCGAATCCGGCGCCGAGGCGCTGGCGGGCGTCGTCCTCGCTGAAGCCCGGTCGCTCGGCGTCACGATGGGGCCCGGAGCAATGGAATTGTTGCTGGCCAAGGTAGGCGCCAATGCGCGCCTCTTGCTTGAGGAAGTGCGCAAGCTCGCGACCTACGTCGGGGACGCCCCGGCCGGTGGTGCTGGTGGTGCGGCGCGGATCGAGGAGGCGCACGTCGCGGAGCTGACCCCGAATGTCGCCGAGGGAGATTTTTTCGAGGCGGCCGAGGCCTTTTTCAAGGGCGACCTGCCCTGGACCCTTGCGGCGCTGCATCGGCACTTCTTTGCCGGAGGTGACGCGCGGCCGATTCTCGCGGCGCTTCAGAACCGCAACCGGATTCTGCTGCAGGTCCGTGCCCTCGTCGATGCGGGCGAGGTCCGACTCGGCCCGCGCGGGCTCGATGGCCTGCCGAAGGCGGCCGCGACGCACGGGCCGCGGTTTGTCGGCGCGACCGAGAAGAGCTCCTTCAATCTCTTCACCCAGAACGCGTGGTATGTGGGCAAGCTCGCGACCGAGTCGCGGCTTCCCTCCCTGCGCCGACTGATCGACAACCAGCAGGAGTTCATCGTGGCCTTCGAGGAAATCATCCGCCGCCCCCATGAGCAGGAGGAAGTCCTGCGGGATCTGGCGGTGCGTTGCCTTTCGACCGAGGCCCCGGCAGTGGCACCGCGCTGAAGGGCGGCGCGGAGTCGCGCCTGGAGTAGCTCCGACGCCGCGCATCGGGCCGGGGATCGCTGCCCTTCACGGCGGCCCGCGCGGGGCGGCCTCTCCTTTGCTTCCGGGTACCGCCCGGGAACGGCTGGAAGGGCGGTTCGTCTAGGACGTGGCCTCGGCGATCGGCTGACCGCGCGCCGACGTCACGGCGCGCAGTGGGTAGGCGTGGATCGCGACGCCGGCGGAGATGAGCGCGTGGTCGGCTGGTCGTGCCGGCGTTGCGAATCCGTTGTCAGCGAGAAGTCCGATCTCCGCGCGGTGCAGGCGCGCGGGAGCCACGACGTACGGCGGATGCCAGACGCGGCCCTCGCGCAACGCGCCGCGGCGGGTGCGGGAGAAGAACGCGTAGCGCTCAATGAGGAAATACTCGAGCGTGCCCGGCTGCGCCTGAAAGGCCGGCCCCGCCGCTTCGTACTCGAGCTCGGTGGCCACTCCGCCGGCCCGGCAGGACGAAAACCGGGCGACCGGGTTTTCCTGAGAGGGCCGCCGACCCGCTTGTTGAGCATCGACGTAGGGCAGCGAAAAGACCGTCCGTGCGATCCGCACCGCGAGCGGTTGCTGGCAGTCGAGCGAGAAGAACCACACCCCCGGCGTGCCGTCGTTGGCGTAGACGTAGGTCCGCAGGTTCAACTCGAGGAACCAGGAGATCCCCGGCAGCGGAGGCAGGAAACTGGGCCGCACCGCGTCCATCCAGAACGGCACCACCCCAAGCCACGCCGCGCCGTCGTGAGTGTCGACGTGCAGCCCGGGAGGAAGCCGGGACTGGATCTCCGCAGGATCCCAGCGCCAGTGCAGGAACAGCAGATGACGCCATGCCTGCCGCATAACGGCCGATCGGGCAGGGCGCACCCGCATCGCCGCGCGCTGGGCAAGGGTGGGGGCGGGCGGAAGACGCATCGGCGGAACCTCGCGGCGATCAGTCCACCGTGTGCCGGACCGTCCGGCGCTCGCGCCTCGCCAGCGCGAGGGCGTGCAGCAGACCGTAGCGCGGACTCAGCACGGCCGAAGCGAGGAAGATGACGCCGAGCGCGAGCACGATCGCCGGACCGCTTGAGAGTCCCGTGTGGAAGCTCACGGCGAGTCCCGCCGTCGAGCCGAGTGTACCGAAGACAACCGAAACCACGAGCATCCACGCGAAGCGATCACACCAGAGGTACGCGCTCGCTGCGGGAAGGACAAACAAGCCCAGCGCGAGCACGACGCCCATGGTCTGCAGGCCGGCCACGAGGTTGAGGACCGCCAGCGCCAGAAAGCCGGCGTAGAACCAGCCTCCGCGCATGCCCGCCGCGCGCGCGAAGATGGGGTCAAAGACCTCCAGCACGATGCCCCGGTAGGCCACCACGAAGGCGGCCAGCGTAAGGCCCGATGCCGCCGCCGTGAGCATGAGGTCCGAGGGGCCGACCCCAAGGATGTGGCCGAACAGGAAGTGCAGCAGGTCCACGCGGGTGCCGAGCTGGCTCACCAGCGCGATGCCGGCCGCGTAGGCGACGAGGAAGAAGGCGCCGAACGCCGCATCTTCTTTCAGCCGGGTCAGCCGACTGAGCAGGGCGCTCGCCATGACCGACAGCAGGCCGGCCACGAGCGCTCCCGTGAGGAGCGCCAGCGGCCCACGCCCCAGCAGCAGCCACGACAGTGCGAGGCCGGGCAGGAGCGAGTGGGTCAACGCATCGCCCATCAGCGCCAGCCGCCGGAGCACGAGCACGCTGCCGAGCAGGCCGCCGCTGATGCTTAGCAGGACGGCCGAGAGCAGGCCACGCTGCATGAAATCATACGCGAACGGCGCGAGGAGCAGATCGTAGAGCGCGTTCATGGGCGGACCCCCAGGACGGGCATGCGGCGGTGGTACGCGAGGTCGATGTTCGCGTCGCTCAGCGTCTCCGCCGCCGGACCCGCCGCCACGAGACGGGTGTCGAGCAGCAGGGCGTGCGAAAAGTGGGCCCGCGCGAGCGCGAGGTCGTGCACCGCGGCGACCACGGTGCGTCCTTGCGCGAGCCAGCGTTGGAGGAGGTGGATCAGCTCCGCCGAGGCCGCGAGGTCGAGGCCGGCAAAGGGTTCATCGAGGAGAAAGATGTCCGCTCCTTGCGCCACGGCGCGCGCGAGGAACATGCGCTGCTGCTGCCCGCCCGAGAGGCGGCGGATCTGCTCGCCCGCCAAGGCGGTGAGGTCGAGTTCTTCCAGCGCACGGTCCACGCGCTCCCGCTCCGCCGCCGTGAAACGCCCGAAGAGGCCGAGCGACGGCCAGCGCCCCTGCGCCACGACTTCGCGCACGGAAATCGGAAAATCCCAGTCCACCTCAGGTCGCTGGGGCAGGTACGCCAGCCGCGGATGGAGGTGGCGGGGATGCTTGTCCCCCAAGCGGATCTCCCCGCGCGTCAGCGGAAGCCAGCCAAGCAGCGCCCGCAGAAGGGTGCTCTTGCCGGCGCCATTTGGCCCGACCAACGCCACGAGCGCGCCGCAGGGAATGTGCGCGGTGATCCCGTCCAGCGCGGTACGCTGGCCGTAGTGCACCGTGACGTCTTGCAGGCGAAAGATGTCGTGTCCGGCCATGCGGGCGCGCGTCAGCGCAGGCCCTCCGCGATGGCGAGGATGTTATGGCGGATCATGCCTTCGATCGTGTCCGTTCCCGGCTGGCCGCCAAGCCCGTCCGCGCAGAGTGGGCGACCGGGCTTGGCCCCGGTTTCACGGACGATTGCCGCGAGAGTCCGATCGTTGGCCGAGGCCTCTGCGAAAACGGTTCGCAACCGGCGCTCGCGGATCAGCTCTACCGTCTCGGCCAGGCGGCGCGCGCTGGTCTCGTCGGCCGTGCTCAAACCCAGCAGGGGCTGGACTTCGAGTCCGTACTCGCGCGCGAGGTAGCGGAAGGCGTCATGCGAGGTGACGAGGAGTCGTTGTGCCTCCGGGATGCGGGCGATTTCCGCCTGCGCCCAAGGCTTGAGGGCGGCGATGCGCGCGCGGTAGGCGCTAGCGCGGGCCTGGATGGCCGGTGCGGCGGCCGGACGCCGGGCGACGAGCTCTGTCGTCACGATGTCAATCGCGGCCAGCAGTGGATCCACCGCGACCCACCAGTGCGGGTCGTCCTCGCCATGGTCGTGATCGTGCGCGTGTCCATGGCCCTCGTGGCCATGATCGGCGGTGCAGACTTGCACGGGGTCCGGGATGCGGTTGCCCACTTCGACCACGCGGCCCGCCGGGAGGTCGCGCTGGAGTCGGGGGAGGTAGGTCTCCATGCCCAGACCCGCGGCGAGGACGACGTCGGCCTCGCGCACCCGGCGAATGTCCGCCGGCGCGGGTTCGAAAACATGCGGATCCACGCCCGGCCGAAGCAGGGGCACGACGGTGACCGCATCGCCTCCGACTTCGCGGGCGATCTCCGTGAGCACGGTGTGCAGCGTCACGACCCGCAGGGGGGCGTCGGCGGTCCCCTGGGCGACGGAGGCGGCGGCGAGGAATGAGAGTCCAGCGAGCGCGAGCCCGGTGCGGACGAAACGGAGAGTGCGGTGGAACATCAGGGAGTGGAAGGCTTCAGACTGAAGGAGAGGCCGGAGAACGTCGCGCCGCGGATTTCGAGGCGGGCGATCTCGCCCGTGAGTGCGCCCGATTCTTTCAGCCAGGGCGCGGTGGCTTCGAACTGCGAGGTGTTGCCCACGGTTTCGCCCGTGGCCGGGTTCCCGACCGCCTGAAGCATCAGGCCGCGAGCGGGCTCGCGCAGGCGCAGCTCGATTGCGGGCTGGGCGATCCGCACGAAGTGCTCCGCGTGTCCGTCGAGGACGTAGGCGGCGATGCGGCCGGTGTCACGGTCGAGGACCAGTTCGACGTTGAATTGATGGTCGCCCACCTCGACGAGCAGTCCGCCGTGGGGAGCCGTATGGGCGTGTCCGTGGCTGTGCGCGTCGTGGCCTGCCGCCTTCGCGTCAGCATGGGAATGGTCATGTGAACGGCTGCAGCCGATGGTCAGCAGCGGCACGAGGGCGAGGAGGAGGAATCGGAACATGGAGAAGGAGTTCATGAGTTCGCGGGGATGCCAGCAGTCAATCCGGGTCCGGGCAGTGGTCAAACCGCCCCCGCGACAAGAGCACCGCTCTACCGTAGCAAATGCGTCAAGGGGCCCCCAGCATGATCCGGCCGACCGCCGTTCCCGCGGCGGAGCGAGGGAGCGACGCCCCGGGCGCGTGGCGTTCGGCCAAGTGGGGCACGGTTCACCGCTGTTCCAGCCACTCCGGAGACCGGTATTGCTCGGTGAGTTGCTCGACTTCGTGTTCGTTGAACTCCGGCCATGGCGTCGGCGTCGGCTCTGCGGCCAGCCGTTCGCCGAGATGACGGGTGAAGACGGGGGTAAGTTCGTCCCAATCCCGCACCAGCGGGGCAGCCGGGCGCCAGAGCGAGCCTTGCAGGATGAGTCCGTGCTTCGTGCGCTTCTGCGCGGCGCCGGCGATCTTCGCTCCGGTTGCGGGGTACACGACGTCGAAGCGTTCCGCGCGCGTGAAGCAGATGCCCGCCGGCCCGCAACCCTCGGGGTTGTCTGGATCGGGCACGGGACACTCCTGAACCACCTGCGCAGGTTGGCCGAGTTCCACCAACGCCGCGGCGAGGGCCTCGTGCACGACTCGGTAGCTTTCGCTGGCACGCACCGCTTCCAGATCATGGCCTCGCGGAATGACCAGAGCGTAGGTCCAGTCGTCGCGGTGGTCGACCAAGCCGCCTCCAGAAAATCGGCGCACCAACTCGACCGGCTCGTCGGGATTCAACTGGGCCTGGATGAACGCTCGTTTTTGGCTGTAACCGAACGTCAGCGCGGGTCGGTGCCAACCGTAGGCGCGGAACCGAGGGGCGTCGTCCCCCGGGTACCGCTGGAGCAACAGGAAATCGATCGCCATGTTCTCGGCGGCGCCCGCCAGTCGGGAGGGAAGCACATGCAGCGTCATGTGTCGTTAGCCTGACGCCTCTCCGCCGAAAGCAAACGCCGAAAGTGGGCCCGCCCTCGTTGGGGGCGGGGCACGAGGCTAGTTGCGCCCGTACAGGTCGGGCAGTTCGTCTTCGAAGCGGACAAATGGGTGGTTCCGGAACCGGACAAAGTCCTCCGCACTCATCTGGCCCGGATACGGGGCGAAGTAGTGGTCGGTTTGCTCCCGCTCTCGGTTGGCATTGCGCCACACGAGCACGTACAGGATGCGCTTCGTGGTCTCGTTGTGCAGAATGGAGGACAAGAGCACGTCGGTCCACCAGGTCGGATGAGGCACCGCCTCCCGACCGGCTTCCGTCAGGGCGGCGATCTTCCCCCGGCTATCCGCCAGGCGCACCGTGGATTCGAGGCTGCGCCGAAAATCGGCCAGTTGACGCTCCGCGGTGGCGGTGTTGCCCCGATGCCCCAAGTCCCAGTAGTTATCCAACCCCATCAGGTCGACATAGTCGTCGCCCGGATAGCCCCAGAGGTAGCCGGGTACGAAAGCATCGATATCGATGCGGCTGCGGTCGGGTGAATAGGCGTAGATGAGGTTGTGGACCTGCTTCTCGTTCTTCAAATAGTTGACCGTGAATCGCCACAGCGTGATGAAGTCGGCCTCGCTGGTCGAACCCTTGCCCCACCAGAACCAATCGCCGTTGTGCTCGTGCCACGGACGGAAGATAATTGGGATCGGAGCCAGCCGCTTGAAGTAGTCGGCGGCTTGGTCGAGGTTTGCTCTCAGGACATGATGCAGGTCACCGCCGGGAATGATGCGGTGCACGACGGCTGAGGTGTCGTAGAACGACTTTCCGCTGGCCGGATGGTACATGTGCCATTCGTAGGTGATCAACCCACCGCGGCGGTAGACGCCGCGGTCCCGTTCCAACTGCTGGGTCACGGCGGCTTCACGTTGCGCGTCCGACCACGTCGGATCCGACACGGCGTTCACCGCGAACCCGTACACCGACGGGAATGAACCTGTGACGTCCTTCACATCCGATCGGAGTTCGCCGGGAGCCAGATCGGCTTCCGTCCAGCGGTAGCCGTAGTTCAAGGTGTTCTGATGCCCGAACAGGAGTGCGTTCCCCTGCAGGCTCCGCAAGGTGTGATAAAGGCGCCGCGTTTCAGGCGTCGCATGAGCATCTGCCAACCGGACATCTGCGGTGGGATCGTTGGCGCAGCTGGCCGCGACCGAAGTCAGGAGTCCGAGCAGAATGGATTTCATGAGGGTTGACGTCAGGTGGACGCGTCCAGACGCATCCGGATCGTCCGGTTGCTCGGCCCGCATGACCACTACCAGACCGGCGCGTGCGGTGTGACAAGGGCATTTCAACGCCCGACGTCGTCCTCGCGGGAGGTTGTCTGGAAGCAGGACTGCGTGGGATGACGGCCCCGGCGCTGCCATCCGGCCGCGCCGGGAGATTCCCGCTGCGGCTAGAAGTTGAGCTCCTCGATGTTGAAGTCGGGCGGATAGAACTGGTTGAACAGGACCAACTCGCCCACGCCGAAGCGATCTAAGCTCCGCGCGAATGGTGAGAGCACCGAGTGAGAGGGCGAGTGTTTCACCGCCACCGGAATGAGCACGGTGTCCAGCACGCTGCGGACGATCTCGAGGATGTGGCGTACCACTTCCTTACCGGGAGTGTTGGGGTCGGTCTTCTGAGCTGCCGAATCCAGCTGCAGACCCGATGCCGCCGGTCCGCCCCGGACCTTGGTCCCTCGTCGGATGCTTTTTGCTCGCCGCGGGCGGCGCGGGTGCGAACGTCGCGGCCATGCCTGCGACCTCGCGCCGCACCTCTGTTTTCACCGAGTCACTGATCCGGGAAATGACCCGGGTGGCCCAGCAGCATGGCGCGATCAATCTCGCGCAAGGGTTTCCCGACACCGATCCCCCGGCCTCGCTGGTTGCGGCAGCGAAGGCGGCGATGGATGCCGGACGGCATCAGTACGCGATCACCTGGGGCGCCCCCGAGTTGCGGGAAGCGTTGGCGGCGAAGCTGACCCGGTGTAGCGGCCTGCCGGTGGATCCGCAGCGCGAGCTCGTGGTCACCTGCGGCGCGACCGAAGCGATGATGGTGGCGATGATGACCGTGTGCGACCCCGGGGATCGGGTCGGGCTGTTCTCTCCCTTTTACGAGAACTACAACGCGGACGCCATTCTCACCGGGGCGACCCCGGTGCACGTACCCTTGCAGCCGCCCGGGTATGGTTTTGACCCTGCGCAGCTGCGGGCGGCCTTTGCGAGCGGTCTCAAGGCCTTCGTCCTCTGCAATCCCTCGAACCCCACCGGCCGAGTCTTCACCCGGGACGAACTCGGACAGATCGCGGCCTTGGCCGAGGAATTCGACACCTTTGTGATTACGGACGAAGTCTATGAACACATCGTGTTCGACGGCCGGAAGCACGTGACCTTCGCGACCCTGCCGGGGATGGCGAAGCGGACCCTGACCTGTTCCTCGCTCTCCAAGACCTTCTCCATCACGGGTTGGCGGCTCGGGTATGTGCACGCGCCGGCGGAGATCATCGCGCAGGCGAGGAAAGTGCATGATTTCCTCACCGTGGGGGCGGCTGCGCCCCTGCAGCACGCGGTGGTGACGGCGCTGGGGTACGGCCCCGAGTACTATGCGCAACTGGCGGAGGAGTATGCGGCGCAGCGCGACATCCTCTGCGGGTACCTCGACCAGACCGGCCTCGCCTACACCCGCCCGGAAGGCGCGTATTTCGTGATGCTGGACATCTCGCCCTTCGGGCGCGCGAGCGACGTCGAGTTCTCGCATTGGATGGCGAGGGAGATCGGCGTGGCTCCGGTCCCCGGCTCGAGCTTCTTTCCTGAACCGGAACACCGCTTTGTGCGCCTGAACTTTGCCAAGCGTCCGGCTACGCTCCACGCCGCAGGGGAGCGCCTGCTGCGGCTGAAGCGCGGATAAACACCAAGGGACCGGACGCCCGCACTTTAGGGCGTGCGGCGTATCTGACAGTTGCAAGCGAGCTGTCGGGATGCGGATCGGGTCGATGCGCTCCAAACTCCTTGGCCATGGCCGCCATGAGCCATGCCTAAGCTAAACCTCCGTTGGAGGTGCGTCGGCCAGCAGGGAAGGCGCCACCATCCAGCAGAGCTGCCAGCGGGGGTGGGCGGACTTGCGGTGGGGAAGTTTCTTTCGGCGGAGCGCGAGTACGCCGCCTTTGGGGAGGTCGATGACGGCGGGTTTGGCGCGATCGGTGAGCAGCAGGGTCGCGAGGTGCGCGAGGTGAGGCTCATGGCCTACGATCACGATCGCGGCCTCGGTGCCGAGGGTATCGAGCCGGCGGGCCATGGTTTCTGGATCGTCCTCGGGCAGAAGGCCGGGTGTCTCAAGCCGTACGGCGTCCGGGGCGAGCGCATCGGCCAGACGGTCCGCGGTCTGCCGCGAGCGGGCGAGTGGGCTGTGCCAGAATTGCAGGCCTGGCAGCGCTCCGTTAGCGCGGAAAAAACGGATCAACTGCGAGCACTCCGTCACTCCCTGCAGGCTCAGCGGCCGATCCGGGTCCTCCTCGACGGGCACGGCGTGGGCGTGGCGAACGAGAAAGAGCATGGGCGACCGATCCTGCTGCCGTGACGCCTCTCCGCCTAGGGAGACAGGCGCTCGATGATCCACGGCCCGCCCGCCTGCTCGCGGCGGTAGCGCAGCCGGTCATGCAGTCGGCTCCGTCGGCCTTGCCAGAATTCCACCGACGCGGGCGTCACCAGGTACCCGCCCCAGAATGGCGGCATGGGGACCTCGGCCCCGGCGTGCTTCTGTTCCACGGCCTTCATGCCACTTTCCAAGGCGGCGCGATCGGGGACCACGCTGCTCTGGCGCGAGACCCAAGCTGCGAGCTGGCTCGCCCGTGGGCGCGAATGGAAATACGCCATGCTCTCTTCACGGGCGAGACGGGTGAGCGCGCCCTCGACGATCACTTGGCGCTCCAGTGCGATCCACGGGAACACCAGCGCGGCAAAGGGATTGGCTTCGATCTCCCGCCCCTTGCGGCTCTCGTAATTGGAAAAGAAGACAAAGCCCCGCCCATCCATGCCCTTGAGTAGCACGGTGCGCGCCGAAGGACGGCCCTCGCGGGTGGACGTGCTCAGCACCATCGCGTTCGGCTCCGGTACCTTGGCCGCCTCGGCTTCCTGAAACCACGTCTCAAACTGGCGGAACGGATCGCGGGCGAGATCCTTCTCCTGCAGCCCGGCGAGGCTGTAGTCGCGGCGGAGATCAGCAAGGGCCATGATTGGAGAAGGTACTGACTTCGGGCGGCGAATCACGGAGAAAATGTCCGCGGCCGCCGGGCCTCTCCCGCTTGCCGGGGCGACGAACCCGACCCAATCTAGCACAAAACCGACTCCCGCCGGATTCGGCCTTGTTTCAGGGATAAGGAGAGGCACGCTCAATTCGTTTTCCGCCTTCCGGCGCCCCGCTGACCCTCCCTCCCGACTTTTTCACCATGAAAATCGACCTCAAGCTCACCCCCCAAAAACTGCAGTCGAAGACCACCCGCGTCTTCGAACTCGCCGGCCGCAAGATCCGTGCGATCGACGCCGCTTGGGATCCCGCAAAGGGCACGCCCGTTTTTACCGTCAAGGGCCGCTACACGTCGCGTGGCTGGACCGAGTGGACGCAGGGCTTCCAGTTCGGCATGGCGTTCCTGCAGTACGACGCGACCGGTGAGGCGGCCTTCCTCGAACTCGGCCGCCGCAAGACCATCGCCCTGATGGCGTCGCATGTCTCACACGTCGGCGTGCACGACCACGGCTTCAACAACGTCTCCACTTACGGCAACCTCCGCCGTCTGCAGCGCGAGGGCCGGATCCCGGCGAACGTCGACGAGATGAACTTCTGCGAGCTCGCGCTGAAGGTCTCCGGGGCCGTGCAGGCCGCGCGCTACGCGACCACGTCGGTGAAGGCTCCCTGGTCCCCGGTCGCCGGAGCGCCCGGAGTAGTGCCCGGCGGCTACGTCTACTCGTTCAACGGCCCACAGTCGCTCTTCGCGGACACGATTCGCTCGATGCGCTCGCTGGTGGTGGCTCACCAACTGGGCCATGCGCTGATGGGCGAGGGCGACAAGCCGATCAATCTGCTGCACCGTTCGATCGAACACGCCGCGACGACGGCGCGCTTCAACGTCTTCTTCGGTCAGGGCCGCGACAGCTACGACGTCCGTGGTCGCGTCGCCCACGAGTCCGTCTTCAACCGCAACGACGGCCAGTTCCGCTGCCCAAGCTCGCAGCAGGGGTATTCTCCGTTTACAACGTGGACCCGCGGGGCCGCGTGGATCATCTGCGGCTACGCTGAGCAATTGGAGTTCCTCGATACCGTGCCGGACTCCGCGCTCGAGGGTGTCGGCGGCCGCCGGGCGGTCACGGAACTCTTCCGCGAAACGGCCTGCGCGACGAGCGACTACTACATCGATGGTTATTCGTCCCGCGACGGCGTGCCTTACTGGGACAGCTGTGCGCTGAACACCCATCGCCTCGGCGACTTCACGGCGCGGGCGGCGGATCCGTTCAATGATCACGAGCCGGTCGATAGCTCCGCTGCGGCAATCGCGGCGCAGGGCTTTCTCCGTCTGGGCCGCTGGTTGCACCGCCACGGTCGCAAGGCGGCGGGGACGCGCTATCTGCAGGCCGGCCTCACGGTGGCCAACACCCTCTTCGACGAGCCGTACCTCTCGGTCGACCCGCGCCACCAGGGCCTCCTCCTGCATAGCGTCTACCACCGCCCGAACGGCTGGGACTACGTGCCGAAGGGCCGCAAGGTGCCGTGCGGGGAGTCCTCGATGTGGGGCGACTACCACACGATGGAACTCGCGCTGCTCATCCGACGCCTTGCCGAAGGCCGTTACCTGACGTTCTTCTAATCGGATCGCGGGGTATGCTGCGGTGGCACCGCGCCGCGGGTCGATCACGTCGACCCCGGCGGCGGTGCCGCAGGCCCCGGCGGGAAACAACGCGAGACGGATCACGCTCCTCCTTTTCGATGGTCCTTTCGTGAGCGGAGCGCAGGATTGCGGCGGCGCGGAAAGGGCGTAGACTGAGGGGTTGATGTCCATGCCTGCTCCCCTGCTTTACGAGTCCCATGCGCACACGCCGCTGTGCAAGCATGCGACCGGTGCGCCGGAGGATTACGCCCTTCGGGCGGAGACTCGTGGCCTGCGGGGCATCGTCTTCACGTGTCATTGCCCGCTGCCCGACGGCCACTCGCGGCAGTGGCGGATGGATCCCGAGCAGTTTGAGGACTATGTTGCCCTGATCGCCGGTGCCCGGGAGCGCCTGCAGGGCCGTGTTGATGTCAGAGTGGGACTGGAAAGTGACTATTTTCCCGGGATCGAGCCGTGGCTGGAGCGGCTGCACGGCCGCACTTCGCTGCACCACGTGCTGGGATCGGTGCACACCCAGACCGCACCGTACCGCGCGGCTTATTATCGCGGCGATGCTTGGGACTATCAGAAAACGTACTTTCAGCACCTCGCTCAGGCGGCGGAGAGCGGCCTGTTCGACACCCTCTCGCATCCGGACCTTGTGAAGAACGAGGCTCCAGAAGAGTGGAACTTTGTGCGGATCCGTCCTGACGTGGAGCGGGCACTCGATCGCATTGCCCGCACGGGCGTGGCGATGGAGCTGAACACCAGCGGACTGAACAAGGCGCTCCCGGAGATGAACCCCGGCCGCGACATGCTGCGCCTGATGGCTGAGCGCGGCATCCCGGTGGTACTCGGGGCCGATGCGCATCGGCCGGAACGGGTGGCGGACCGCTATGAAGAGGCGCTCTGGATCCTGGAGACAGCGGGATTCCAAGACATCTCCTTTTTCCTCGATCGCCGAAGGCAGACCGTACCGATCGCCGCCGCGCGCGCCTCGCTCCGGCCCGTTGAGCCCGCGGATCCTGTTTCCTCCCGATGACGGCAACCGCGGTACCCCCAGACCTCTATGGCCTGACGCGCGTGGAGCTGCAGGAACGCCTGCGCGGCTGGGACCTCTCCCCGGTGCATGCGGCGCGCCTCTGGAACTACCTTTACTGGGAGTTGGTCGACGACCTCGCGGCCATGGCTGAGCTCCCGATGAAGGTGCGTCGGCGTCTGGAGGCGGAGATGCAGCTGGGTCTCCTGCCGACCGCCTTGGCGACAGACTCGTCCGATGGCTTTACGCGGAAGTTTCTCCTCACGCTGCCGGATGCGCGCACGATTGAGACCGTGCTCATGCGCTTTACGGGCCGGGTGACGGCTTGCATCAGCACCCAGGCCGGATGCGCGATGGGCTGCGTATTCTGCGCGACCGGGCAGATGGGCTTCACGCGTCACCTCACGGCGGGAGAAATCGTGGCGCAGGTCGTGCACGTCGCACGGGCCCTGCGTCGCGCGGGCGAGCCGCGCCTGCGCAACATCGTGCTTATGGGGATGGGTGAACCCCTCCACAACTATGACGCCTCGCTGCGGGCGATCGGGATCGTGCGCGATTCCGCGGGACTTTCCCTTCGGGCGGACCGGATCACGCTGAGCACCGTGGGAGTGGTGCCGGGAATCCGCCGACTAGCCGCGGAGAATCAGCCGGTAAGCCTCGCGGTCTCGCTCCATGCGGCGACGCAAGAGGAGCGCGCGGCACTGGTGCCAGCGGCGAAGGCATGGCCGCTGGATGAACTGATGGATGCCTGCGCCGAGTACAGTCGGCTGACCGGACGCAGGATCTTCTACGAGTGGACGCTGATCGCGGGCCGCAACGACTCGCCGGACCACGCGCATGCGGTCGGACGCCTGCTGCAGCGGCTGCCGGCGCAGGTGAATCTCATCCCGCTCAATCCGACCCGAGGCTACGATGGAGAGCCGGGTCGCAACGAGGCCGCCGAGGCCTTTCAGCGCGTGCTGGGCGACGTATACGGACTCCCGAGCACGGTGCGTCAACGCCGCGGCATCGACATTGCGGCGGGCTGCGGCCAATTGGCCGCGGCAAACCGAGCCGTGGCTGGCCGATAGCCTCAGCGGCGTTATCCGAGGAGGGCTCGGGCGGCGCCGACGACGGGGCTATCGACCAGCAGCGCGTCGCCGGAGTCGGGCTGGCCCAGGTTCAGGCGCCGGGCGCGATCCTGAAGCGTGAGCCAGGCGAGTGAGGCGGATTCCGAAGCCAGCGCGGTCTGGGCGGCGGCCGGAAAGAGGGAGGTGATCGGAGCGACGTGATCCGGCTGAAGTAGGCCCTTGTCACCGAGGAAACACGTCAGCGAGGCGGCCAGCACATCGAGCCACGCGCTCGGCGAGTGGGGCGGCGTGTAGGCGATGCCCTGTCCCTCGGGGAACGGGCGCCACTCCATGAACTGCCGAATCTGTTCCTGTAGACCGGCGAGAATCGCATCGGCATTGGCGGGATTCCAGCGAGCGGTGAATTGCTTCCGTTCACGGAACTTCCGGACCTCCCAGACGCGCAGGATGATCTCGGTGTCGCCAGCGACGCGGCGGAGGGCACCGGTGAAGATGTAGTCGAGCGGCTGGCTGTGGGTGTCGACCAGCTGGCGAAGATTGTCCGTCGACCACTCGGTCGGGAAGAACGCATAGTGCTTGGTCTCGTCGATGAGACCCACGGTGGCGATGGGTGCGTACAGCGGGGAGAAGCTGAACGTCTCCGCCAGCCACAGCGGCAGCGCGCGGGAAAGTCGGCCCAGATCGTCCTCCGGCGTGCGGCTGCGCTCGAGGACATCCGAGATTCCAGGTTGGGCGAGCTGCGCGAAGGCGATCCGGCGGACGCGATCGCCTTTGGCGGGGATGACCTGCTCCCCGATCGGCTCGAGACCGTAGATCCAGATCGGGCGGCTGATGGTAACGAGATTGATGCGAGCGGCCGCCGGTGCAGCGGGTGCGGCGGTTCCGGCGGGTGCTCCTCCCTCTCCAGGTGCGGCGGACGGGATCGCGCCTTGGTTTTCGGCCTCGATCAAATCAGCCAGTGCATTGGAGAAGCCGTGCAAGCGCTCCTCGAGTTCCGGGCGCTGTAGCCCGAAGAGGATATCGAGCAGGTGCTGAGCGGCGGTGGTGTTGCGCGTGGCCAGATAGGCCTGGAGCACGTTCAGCCCGGTGGCCGGACCATGACGCTCGGCGTCGTAGCGTGGGGCGATGAGCTCGATGATGGTGGCGACGTGGCCGGTGGAGCCGAGATCGCCGGAGATGGTGACGAGCACATCGGCGCGGTCTCCGGCGGACGCGAGGAGTGGCTCGTAGACGGCGAGCGCGCCCGGCAGGTCGCGGGCATCGAGGCGCTCGCGGGCGGAAAGAAGGAGGGCGGCGACGGAGGAACCTCGGACCGGAGCGACCGAGGTCGCGGCCGCGCCGTCATCAGTTGACGCGGGCGGGGATGCTGGGGTGGCGGGGGAGGACTCCGCCTTGGGGGAGCGGAAGCGATCGAAGAAGCCCATGCGCTGAGGGAAGCGGAGGACGCGTCGGTGGCAAAACCGAAGTCAGCAATTCCATCGTTGGAAGGACGACGCAGCCGGAGCGGCCTTTCCTACGGTGAGCGCGTGGAGAGCCTCGCGCGCCGACGCAGCAGCGCCGGGTGAACTTTCGTGGGGGGCTTGGCCTCGGGAGGGAGACCGGGGGCTTCCGTGTCTCGGGAAGCGTGAGGTGATCGAGTGGATCACTCTCGGGCGGGACTGGTTTCGCGGAGAGTCGAACTCTCTCACCGAACCGTGCGCCGGACGAAGCGACCGGGAAGAGGCGGCGGAGCGAAACACTCCGCCGCCTCTTCTCGGCGAAGTGGTTACTTCTTTTTCGCAGCCTTCTTCTTGGCAGCGGGCTTCTTGGCTTTGGATGCGGCTTTCTTGGCCATGGGGATGTATGTGTTCGGGTTTTTTCGGGTGGCCGGACGACTTAGGTGTCGGCCGGTTAAATCTGATACCGGCAACACAATAGAAACGAACGTGAAGCAAACGCGAGGGGAATTTCACACTTCCGGAAATTCTCTCACGCACGCAACGTTCCCCGCGCGCGCGATGTGAATCGTGCGCGATGTGGAGTGTGATTGCGCGCGGGTGCGCGCAACGCGAGGAGGTGTTTACTCGTGGCGGAGTGCGAGGGAGTGCGCGTGCTTGAGTCCGGATTCGAGGCTGCGCGTGAGCACGCGCGCGACCTCGGTGAGCAACGCGGGTTCGTGCGTTGCCATCAGGTGCAGGCGAAGCGCGGAGGTGCCGCGAACGGTGTTCGGCGGTTCCAGCGGGGTGACGAGGACGCCTTCTTCCCCGCAGAGCCACGCGGCGACGGGAGCGACGGCCTCGCCGGGGAATGTGAGTGCGAGGATCGGTCCCGGGCTGTCCGGACGCAGCCATGGGCGGGCGAGTGCCGTGCGCAGCGTGATGGCGGCCCGCTGCAGCGCGGCGCGGCGGGCTGCTCCCTCGGCGGAGCGCACGATGCGCACCGCCGCGGTCGCCGCGGCCAGCTGTGGAGGAGAGAGGGCGGCACTACCGGCGTGGGCGGGAGAGTAATGGCGAAGGTAGCGCGCCAGCTCCGCGGAGCCCGTGGCGACGAACCCGCCGTTGCTCGCGAACGTCCGCGCGAGGCTCCCCACGATGACATCTGGGAGATCGTCCACGCCCTGCAGCCCGAGTTCACCACGACCACCCGGGCCCGTGCACCCGAGGTCCTGGCCGACATCGATCACGAGCGTCGCCGCGTAGTCGCGAGTCAGGCGGCGCAGCGCGAGCAGTTCGGGCGTTGCTCCGTCATGCGGAAACAACGCCGGAGTGGCGACGACGATCAGCGCGCGCGGGCGCGCCGCGCGCAGTCGACTCAGCCGCTGCGCCAGATGATTCAGGTCGGTGTGCCGAAAGGGATGCAGCGCCGCACCGGCGGCCCGCGCTCCTTCGCGCATCGCCCCGCCGGCGTGGGCGTCGAGCAGGACCACATCGTCGCGACCGACCAGCGCCCGCATCGCTCCGTAGCCCGCCGCCCAACCGCTCGGCATCGCGGTGACTTCCCTCAGCCCCGTCAGCTCCGCCAACCCGGCACACAGTGGCTCTGCCAGCACATGAAGCCCGGCCGTCGCGGCGGGTCCGGCGCTGTGCGGGCCAAACCGAAGCAACGCCCCAGCCGCCGCCTCCCGCACGTCTCGGTGGCCGCACAGCCCCAGATGATCGCAGGAGGTGAAGTTCAAACCCTCCCGGATCCGTCCATCCGCCTCCTGCACCTCCATCCACGCGTCCACCCCGCTCGTCAGCCGCACCTCCCCCGGCGCCAGCCCCGAAGCCCCCCTCGCTTGCATCCACGCCGCCAGGCCCGATACGCGCACAGGCAGGGATACTCCGGAGCCGGGGGAGAGCACCGGCGGACGACGGTGAAGCGGATCGGGAACGGTGGGCATGGTTGGGTAGGTCGCGGGCGCGCCGGGCGTTATGCCCTCGCCACCCACGCGGCCAGGACACGGACGGACCGCTCCCGACAACCCCCAGCTTAGCGTACCCCATCGCTCTCTGTCTCGGGACGAAGCGGCATGCCAACGGGAAGATTTCCCAAGCGCTTTCCAATATTCCCGGCCTACGCTGCGCCGATTCTGGTAAGATGCTGCCCAGATTATGGCTGCGTCGACCCCTTCTTCCTCCGCTTCCTCGGCTCGGATTGTGCTCGTGGAAGACCACACCTTAGTCCGGCAGCTGATGGCTGCGATGGTCCGAGATGATCTGCGCCTGGATCTCGTCGCCGATTGCCGGACGGTCAGCGACGGTGCGGTTGCCTGTTTGCGCGAGAAGCCGGATCTCGTGGTCGTCGATTGGATGCTGCCGGATGGCCGCGGCTTTGACTTGGTCCGCATGGTGGGTCCGGAGCTGCCGCGGACCCGCTGGCTCTGCGTCTCGGGCAACGAGCAGGAGCATCTGGTGCGGGAGGCCATTTCGCTCGGGGTGCACGGGTTCGTACTCAAGCGCTCGGACCTCGCGACCTTACGTCAGGCGGTGATCGAGGTGGTGCGTGGAAACACGTTCTATTGCCCAGACAGTTCCCGGCTTCTGGTGGAGAGTCTGCGCAGTGAGGCGAACGCGGTGGCCGGGAACCTGACCGACCGGGAACGCGAGGTGCTGCGGAGCTTCGCGCGGGGCGAGAATATCAAGGTGATCGCGGCCCGGCTCCGGGTGAGCACCAAGACGGTCCACAATGTGCTCGCCCGCGTGCGTGACAAACTGGGCGAGTACGAGCCCGCGGGGCTGGTCCGTTACGCGATCAAGCACGGCTACGTCGAGGAGCCTTGATGGGCCGGCCGGGGTCACTCCCGCGTTGACCGGGAAGAGGCGCCGCCTAGGGTGGCCCCTCTCCGACGGATGAACCGGGTGCACATCAAGACCTATGGGTGCCAGATGAACGAGCGCGACAGCGAGGCCGTCGCCTCGATGCTTCGTGCCCGGGGATATCGGATCGTGCCGTCCGAGGACGAGTGTGACATCCTGCTGCTGAACACGTGCTCGGTCCGCGATGCCGCCGAGCAGAAGGCCATCGGCAAGGCGGGCTACCTCTCTGCCCGCAAACGCCGCCAACCTGATTTTGTGCTCGGGATCCTGGGCTGCATGGCCCAGAACCGCGGCGCCTCACTTCTCGAGCAGCTCCCGGATGTGGATCTGATCATTGGCACGCAGAAGTTCCACCAGGTCCCGGGTTACCTCGATAACCTGCGCGCCGCCCGCACGGCGGGTCTGCCCATCGGGGAGACGATCGTTGATATCGCCGAGGAGGTCGGTTCGCAGAATACCATCAAGGACCACCTCGTCCCGGAGGATTCCGCCGCACCGCGCCAGGTGAGCGCGTTCGTTTCCATCCAGCAGGGCTGCAACATGGACTGCGCCTTCTGCATCGTGCCCAAGACGCGCGGTGACGAGCGCTCGCGGCCCATGGATGACATCGTGCGGGAGTGTGCCGAGCTGGCCGAACGGGGGGTGCGCGAGATTACGCTCCTCGGGCAGATCGTCACCAGCTACGGCCGTCGCGACTATGCGCACACCGGCGGGATCACGCCGTTCGTCCAGTTGCTCGAGCGCGTGCATGCGATCGAGGGGATCGCGCGGATCCGGTTTACGTCGCCTCACCCGCGTGGATTCAAGGATGACCTGGTGCAGGCTTACGCACGCCTGCCCAAGCTCTGCGGCTACGTGCACCTCCCGATGCAGAGCGGGAGCGATCGTATCCTTCGGGCGATGAACCGGCCCTACACGCGGGAGCGCTACCGGGAGATCGTGGCGTCGCTGCGGGCGGTGCGGTCCGACATGTATTTTTCGACCGATGTGATCGTGGGTTTCCCGGGCGAGACCGACGAGGATTTCGCGCAGACCCGGGACCTCTTCTCGGCGTGTAACTACGACATGGCTTACATCTTCAAGTACTCCGTGCGCTCGGGTACGCCGGCGGCGGAGAGAGGCGACCAAGTGGCCGATGAGGTCAAGGAGGCGCGCAATCAGGAACTCCTCGAGATTCTCCGACAGAACTCGCTCCGTCGGAACGCCGCCCTGCTGGGTACGGTGGAGGAGGTCCTGGTCGAGGGCCCGGACAAGACGGGCAAGCTCTTCACGGGCCGCACCGCCGGCAATCGCGTGGCGGTCTTCGCCGCGGACCCGCGCCTCGTCGGCGAGCTCGTGCCGCTGCGGATCGAGCGCGCCTCGGTCAGCACGCTCTACGGCGAGCTGGTGCTGGCGGGCGTACCCGCATAACCCCGCGATTCCCTCGCCTCGTCCTTCCTTCATGAGCCTTACCCTCGCGACGCTGCTTCCCGGAGTCTTCCTGTTCCTCGTCGGGGCGCTGCTGTTCTCGCGCAGCTCGCTGGTGGTGTCCGCTTGCAAGGCGATGCCGCGGTCCCGTGCGGCGACGGTGGTGTTTTTCGGGGGGGCGTCGATGTGGTTCCTGACCCGCATCTGGACCCTTTCGATGGCGGATTTCGGCGAGTATCGCACGGCGCTGCTGATCTTTTTCGCCCTCTTGGCGGTGCTGGCGTTTTCGCAGGTGCCGGATTTTCTCGCGGTGCGGGGGCTGGCCGCACTGATGCTGCTTGCGGCGACGCCGCTGCTCGATGCGGCGTTTATGGAGTACCACCATCCGCAGCGTCTTTTCATGGTTTCGGCGGTGTACGTCGGGATCGCGCTGGCGATCTATTTGGGCGCAGTGCCTTTCCGACTGCGTGACTTCATGGAGTGGTTGTTTGCGACCGCGGAGCGGCCGCGGGTGATCGGGGCGGCTCTCGCCGTCTACGGCATCGTCCTCGGTGTGGTGGCCTTCACCTATTGAGGAACGGACGACGTCGCCGAGTCATGAGTCTTGTCCCTGCTGCTCCCGCTTCCTCCTCCACCGAGACGGCCACCCCGGTACTGCTGGTGCTCGCAGGTCCGGCGGGGTCCGGTAAGACGACGCTGTGCGAGCGGGCGGTGCGCGAGCTGCCGGGGTTCTCGCGGGTCGTGACCACCACGACGCGTCCGCCCCGGCCAGGCGAGGTGAATGGCGTGCACTATCATTTCCTGAGCCCGGCGCAGTTCGATGAGCGCGTGGCGGCCGGAGCCTTTTTGGAATGGGCGTGGGTCCACCAGCAGAATCGTTACGGCACGCTTGCGTCGTCGGTGATGGAGCCCCTCGCGGCGGGCCGGAGCTTGATCATCAACGTCGACGTGCAGGGCGTGGGCAACTTTCGGCGTGCGGCGGCGGCGGACGCGCTGCTGCGGCGTCATTTGGCCACGGTGTTCATCAACGTACCTCTGGCGGAGCTGCGGCAGCGGATGATCGATCGCGGGCAGGATAGCGTGGGCGAGATCGAGCGTCGCCTTGGCACCGCGCAGCGGGAGTTGGCGGAGGCGGCGTCCTTTGATTACCGCATCGAGAGCCGCAGCCGGGATGAGGATTTCGCCGCTCTTGTTGAGGTGTGGCGCGCGGTCTGTGCGCGCGTGGCTTCGGCGGCCTGATCATTCGCCGGCCGCCCGGGTCCCTCGCGTCGGCGCTCAGCCGAGCCGGGCGATGTCGATGTTCAGCGCGCGCGCGGTGGCGGCCCGATCACCGCCGTGGGCTTGGAGGGCGCGTTCGATGTACTGCCTCTCCTGCATGGCCAAGTACGCTGAAAGTGGGGTCCAGCTCGGAACATCGCGCAGGCGCGGCGGCAGTTGCTGGGCGGTGATCAGCCGGGTATCCGTCGTGGTGGCGAGGCCGGTGACGACCTGCTGCATCTCGGTCAGGTTGCCCGGCCACGAATAGGCCTGAAGCACCTCCATGGCCTCTTGGTTGAAGGCGATTGCCGCGGCTTCAAACTGGGAGTTGGTGGCTGACTGAGTGAAGTGGCGGATGAAGTCGGGGATGTCCTCCGGTCGCTCGCGCACCGCGGGCAGGGCAATGGGTAGCGACGCGACCCGGTAGAAAAGTTCGTCGTGGAAGGTGCCGTCGTCGACGCGCTTCTCGAGGTCAACGGCGCTGGTGCACATCAGGCGGAAACCGTGCGCGGTGTTACGCAGCACGGCCACCAGGTCCTTCTGCAGGGCGAGCGGCAGGGCGTGGAGATCTTTGAGGAGGAGGGTGCCGCCGCGGGCCGAGGCGACCCAGTTGCCCCCGAGGCCATTCTCACCCAGCAGGCCGGCGCGGAAGTTCGCTTCGGAGCTTAGCGAACAGTCGATGCGAACCAAGGGAGCATCCGTACCTACACTCGCCTCATGGAGAATCTCGGCCACGGTGCTTCGGCCGGTCCCCGGCTCCCCTTGCAGCAAGACCGGCGTCCGGACGGCCGCGAGTTTGCGCACCTGCTGCAGCAGGCGCATCGCCTTGGCGCTGCGGCCGACCAAGCGTTGCTCGAAACCCTGAGCCCGCACCGCCGGGGCAGTGGTCTGGCTTGCCCGATCGATGCTTTGGCGCCGAAATTCCAAGGCGCGCTTCAGCGTCGCGATCAGTTCGTCGACTCGAAACGGCTTCTGCAGGTAATCGAAGGCGCCATACTTCAGCGCGAGAATCGCACTCTCCGTGCTCGCATAGGCCGTCATGATGATGACGGCGCAGTTTGGATCGTGGACCTTCAGCTGTTTGAGCAACGAGATGCCGTCGACCGGCTTCATGTCGATGTCCGCGAGGACCACGTCAAACGGTTCCGAACGGTAGCGCGCGAGCGCCATCTCCCCATCGGTCGCGAAAGCCGTGGCGAAGCCAGTAGGCTGGATGACCGCATCCAGCATCTCGTGAATCGAAAGCAGGTCGTCGACGATCAGGATGGAGGCCATGCAGTGAGGGAAACCGAGGGGGCGCGCCTGCAGACCGGGGGCGCGTTACTGGAGGCCGCCGGCGACGACGCCGAGCTGGAAGATCGGCAGGAACATCGCCATCACGATGCCGCCCACGACGACACCGAGGAACACGATCAGCAGGGGTTCAATCAGGGAGGTCAGCGCTGCGACCGTCGCCTCCGACTCGGCGTCGTAGAAGTCGGCAATCTTGTTCATCATTCCGTCAACGTTACCTGTTGCCTCGCCCGCCTTCACCATGTGTTTCATCATGGGCGGGAAAAACGAGTTGGACGCCAGAATATCGGAGATCTGGCCGCCCTGGCTGACGTGCCGGGCGATTTCCGCGCACGCCGCTTCGATCTGGGACTTGTTGCTCGCGGAAGAGACGATCTCCAAGGAGCGCAGGATCGGCACCCCGGATCGCACGAGGGTGGCGTAGGTGCGGCAGAAACGGGAGAGCACAATCTTGTGCATGAGGGATCCGAAGATGGGCGCGCGCAGGAGGAGTTGGTCCTTGTGCACCCGGCCGGCTGGCGTCGCGATATAACCGCGCACGGCGAACACGGCTCCTGTACCCAAGGCTGCGATGAGCCACCAGTAGCCCACCATGAAATCACTCAGATCGATCAGGAACTGCGTCGGTGCCGGCAGCTTGGCCCCGAAGTCCGCGAACATGGAGGCGAAGACGGGAATCACGAACATGATCAGCACCGTCACCAACACCACGGCCAAGCCGATGACCGCGATCGGATAGGTGAGGGCAGACTTCACCTTTTTGGTCAGCTTGACGCTCGACTCCAGGTACTGCGCGACCTTGCCGAGAATTTCTGCGAGGGCGCCGGACGCTTCACCCGCTTCCACCATGGACACAAAGAGCTGATTGAACGCCCGCGGAAACTTGCGCAGGGCTGCGGAGAGCGCGGTGCCCGAGGAAACATCGAGCCGCACGTCGCGGATGATGATGCTGAACGTATCGTCATCCGTCTGCTCCTGCAGTGCCTCCAGACATTGGATCAGCGGCAGTCCGGCCATGAGCAGGGAGGCGAGCTGCTGGGTGAAGATCGCCAACTGCTCCTGCGGAAGGCGGTACAGCTTCGACCTCTTCTCAAGCGCCTTGAGCTTGGCGAGGGTTTGGGCCGCTTTCAGGTTTGGACGACCTCCCGGCGACTGCGATCCCGTGGAGGGACGCAGCGACACCGTCGGAGCGGTCGGCGTAGACGTGATGAAGGCCATGGCATGGTAGAAACGGCCCGGTAATTCACCCCACTAACCCGTTTTGAGCAAAGACCCGTAAAATTCCGGTCAAAGACCCCGCCGCCCTACGAGGGGAGAAGAGGCGTAAGGGCGGGTCTGCGGCCGGCTGGGAGGCTACGGATCGCGGTAGATCAGTGCTTTGTGTTGCCCGTCTCCACCCCCGAGCGAGTTGGGGGAGGCGAGGGCCCGTCGGCGTTTCGACACACCATCAGGGTGGGAGGCCAAGCGTCTGATGCGCGCTCCGGGAGGGGTGGCGGGGGAGGAAAGTGACATGGACAGCAAAGGCGGCGTCGTCATTGGGGGGGCCGACGAATCGGCATCCAGCCTTGGTGCCCGAGCGTTTCGTCTGCGAGCGCCGGTGGGATCGAGGCGAATCGTCAGACTGGAGCGGCTGGACGGAATCGAACCGACGATACGATTCCGCCCCTCTGAGGATTTGCAAGTAATTCAATAACAACGATGGGCGTCTTGGTTGATCGTCTGCGTTGTTAGGAGTTGTGTTAGGAGTGGTCAACGGCTTGTCTGTATCCATGGCGTCAATCCACCGTGATCCTCGCTCTCCTTACTTCGTGGCTGCCTTCACCGACGCCTCCGGCGTTCGTCGGCAACGGAGCACAAAGACCCGTGACCGCGAGGCCGCCAAGACCCTTGCGCAACGCTGGCAACGGGAGGCGAATACGCTCGCCGCTGGATCGGATTCCGGCTCCGCGATTCCGGCGGATATGGCTCATGATCTGAGTGAGGGCTATATCACGCTGACCCGGAAAGCGCACGCCGGCGACCTTACCCTCAAGGACGTGGAGGCAGAGTATTCCAAGTTGCTCGCCGCAACCGGTCAGGACCGACTCCGCACGGAAACCGTTCGTGAATTCTTCACCGCCTACGGAGAAGAGAAGACCGCCGCCCGCGCGGCCGGCACGGCGCTCCGATACAAGCGGATCCTCAACCGGTTTCTCGATCATCTTGGCACGCGCTCCGATCAACCGCTTGAACGTCTCACCGCCCGCGACGTGCAGTCGTTCAGGGATTCCGAGGTGAAGCGTGGAATCAGCGCCGCCACGGTGAACTTGGAAATCAAGATCCTGCGCGGCCCGTTCAACCGAGCCCGCAGGCAAGGCATCATCGCAACGAACCCGGCCGAAGCGGTCTCCGAACTCGGACACGAGAAAGCCGAGCGGCGAGCGTTCTCGGACGAGGAATTGAGAGCACTTCTCGCCGTCTCTTCCGACGACTGGAAAACCGCGATTCTCCTGACGACATCGAACGGATTCCGTCTCGGAGATGCCGTCTCCCTGCGGTGGGAACAGGTGAACCTTGAGCACGGCGTGGTCTACCATCGACCCGGCAAGGAACGTCGCGACCGCGCGGCAAAGAAGAAAGAGCACGTCATGTCCTCGGAGTTGTGGGAGTGGCTCAAGCGCAGTCCGGGCATTGGCAAGGCGCCTTTGTGTCCTTCGCTCGCTGACAGCCGGCCCGGTGGGCGCTCCGGCCTCTCGATGGAATTCCGGAGCCTTCTGGACCGTGCGGGCATTAAGGCTTCAAACGTGGCCTCCAATGGCGCAAAGCGTGCATTCTACGATGTCGGCTTTCATGCCCTCCGCCACACATTCGTTTCCCGCGCGACAAAGCACGGGATGCCGGAGGATGCGAGATTGAGTCACGTTGGGCATTCTCGCGCGGTCCATGCTCAGTACACTCACCGCGAACGAGAACAGACCAGAACGTATCTCGACGCGATACCCCGCATCCTGCCGGCATGAAATCGCCACGTTCAAAGCCCCGGAAAGATCCGCCAAAACTGCCAAAACCGGTGATTCTGCGCCGCGTCGGGAAGACGGATAAGTGGAGTCCCGTACCGGATGCCTCAGATGCGCCACCGCCCGCCCGCCCGATTGGCAATCTACCGAAGCCCTTGCCTCAAGGGGGGCTCGATGCGCTCTTGTGGCCATGGTTTGAGCGTTGGGTCAGCAACTGTCACCAATCCGTTGGGAAGGAGTGGGAGGCTATATCCGACAAGCGCCGGTTCTTCGTCGACCTAGTATTGTGCGCGATCTTCGATTACCGGAGCGACGACGCCAAGCCCCATCGGGAACGCGCAAAGTCTATCTCACCGGAGATCTTTCGCCGCGCCCTTCCCGTCCTTCGCCGGCGCATTAAAAAGATTAAACCGGACGACTACTTGGCCGTGATCCACAACCCAAACGCTTGGGGTAAAGACTCGAAGT
>JAIXWY010000015.1 GCA_027490995.1 Opitutaceae bacterium | reverse complement strand
GTCGCCAGCCCGCCGATGCACGGCGCGTAAGCCACCGCCAACACGAGCGTCTTGGTGACCGGGGAGGTCGCGTCACCTTTGGTGATCAGCGCCGCGATGCTCAGCGCCATCGGCATCATTACCATCGCCGTCGCCGCGTTGCTCATCCACATGCCCATGAAGCCCGTCACGAACAGCAGACCCGCGAGCAGGCTCGGCAGATTCCAAGCCGCATACTTCATGAGCCCGAGTCCGAGCCGCTCATGCACGCGCCACTTTTGAATGGCGATCGACAGGATGAAGCCGCCGAGAAAAAGGAAGATGAGTTCAGCCGCGAAGTTTGCGGCCGCTTTTTTGAGCGGCATCAAGTTCGAGAGCGGCAGCACTACCAGCGGCAGCAACGCCGTCACCGGCAGCGGCATCGCTTCGGTGATCCACCAGACCGCCATCCACAGCGCGAGTCCGCAAACTCGCCACGCCGGCTCCGTCATGCCCTCGGGCGGCGCGACGAAAAAGGTCATCAGAAAAAACGCGAAACCGACCCCGAGCCCGATTTGCCGCACAATCGCCGGCGTCTGGTCGGCGGGGGCTTCTCGTTTCGAATCGGCATTGGGACCGGGACTGGCGGGAACGAGATCAGGCATAAGTAGGAAAGCAGATTGGGAGGAAACGCCAAAGCGGGAGAAATTCTCCGGAGGCTTCAAGGCCGAGTTCAGCGGTTGGGCCCAGTTTGGAAACAGCGCCGAGCTTTTCTAGTCTCGATCCATGCGGCCAGACGGCACGATGACCGCTGTTTACGCTTATGGAACTTCAACGCTGCTGGCGCCGGGTCATGATGAGTGTGGTGAGCCTCGTTTGGGCCGGCGGGGCCGCCGCAGCCGAACCACCGACCAAACTCGTCTTCCAAATGGATCTCGGCGTGAAGAACGTACAGTTCGCCGGCCTGCTCGTGGCGGAGCGGGAGGGCTTTTACCGCGCGGCCGGGCTCGACGTGAAGATCCGGCGGCTTGGCTAGGGACCGGATCGCGCCGCCGGTCGGCGGGAACGTCGCGCTCACCCTGTTTCGCCCCCGGCGAAGGGGTCCGCTAATTTGCGGGTGGAGCCAGCCGAGAGTGGCCATCCGCCCCCGGCTTCGTCATGTTGAAACCCATGCTGCTTCGCTGGTCACCGTACACGCTCGAACTGCGCCAGCCGTTCACCACCGCCACCCAGTCGCGCACGGCCACGCCGGCCATGCTCGTCGAGCTCGAGCACGAGGGACGAATCGGCCACGGCGAGGCGTCGATGCCGCCGTACCTCGGCGAGAACGAGGCGTCCGCCACCGCGTTCTTCACCGCCGCCGCCCGTCTGCTCGCCGGTCGCACGGATCCTTTCCTGCTCGAGGATTTACTGCACGAGATCGATTCACTCGCGCCAGGCAACACCGCCGCGAAGGCCGCCATCGATATCGCCCTCCACGACTGGGTGGGCCGCCGCCTCGGCACGCCGTGGCACCGGCTCTGGGGACTCGATCCGGCCCGCGCCCCGGTCACGTCGTTCACGCTCGGGATCGACACGCCCGAAGTCGTCCGCGAGAAGGCCCGCGCCGCAGGCGACTACAAGCTGCTCAAGGTCAAGCTGGGCCGCGACTCCGACCGCGCGCTGATCAGCGCGATCCGCAGCGTCACCGCCACGCCACTCATCGTCGACGCGAATCAGGGATGGTCCGACCGCGAGGCCGCCCTGCGCGAGGTCGAGTGGCTCGCGGCGCAGGGCGTCCTCTTGGTCGAGCAGCCCTTTGCCAAGGACCGTCTCGACGACACCGCGTGGCTGCGCGAGCGGAGTCCGCTCCCGCTCTTCGCCGACGAAAGCTGTCAGCGTCTCAGCGACGTGCCGCGCCTCGCCGGTGTGTTCGACGGGATCAACGTGAAGCTCATGAAGTGCACTGGGCTACGCGAGGCGCGCGCCATGATCACCGTCGCCCGCACCCTCGGGCTCAAGGTGATGCTGGGCTGCATGACCGAGACGTCCTGCGCCATCTCCGCCGCCGCTCAGCTTTCGCCGCTGGTCGACTGGGCCGACCTCGATGGCGCGCTGCTCATCCGCAATGATCCGTTTGAGGGCACACGCATTGTCGATGGCAAGGTGACGTTGACGGATCTTCCGGGCATCGGCATCGTCCGTCGGTAGATCGCCCGTCGCCCGCCGGTCTTTCACGTCGTCGCCACGGCCGTTCTTCCGAGACTTCCGCCGCACCGTTCCCTCGGGAACGGTGGCACGCCACGCTCCCCGCGCTTCCCCTTCTTCCATGTCCGCCCTCCGCGACCAACTCGGCCAACTTCTGCTCGTGGGTTTCCGCGGGACCCGACTCGAGGAGTGTGGTCCCATCCTCCGCGATCTGCGGCAGCACCGGATCGGGGGCGTCATCCTCTTCGATCAGGAAATGGTCGATCCGTCGACCCGTCGCCGAAACGTCGAATCGCCCACCCAGCTGCGAGCGTTGGTCACTGGTTTGCGTGCCGCCGCCGATCGGCCATTGCTGGTCGCGATCGACCAGGAGGGCGGCCGCGTCAACCGCCTCAAGCCCGACTACGGTTTCCCGGCGAGCGTTTCCCACGAAGAACTCGGGCGGAGAGACGCGCCAGAGGAGACCTACCGCGAGGCCGAGCAGACCGCGCGCACGCTCGCTGACGCCGGAATCAACCTGAACCTCGCGCCAGTCGTCGATCTCGACGCCAACGCGGCGAATCCAATCATCAAGGGCAAGGGGCGTTCCTTCTCTGCGGACCCCGCGACCGTCACTCGCCACGCCAGCGCGTTCATCCGGGCCCACCGCGCCCACGGCGTTCGCACCTGCCTGAAGCACTTTCCCGGGCACGGGAGTGCCGCCGGCGACACGCACCACGGCCTCGTCGATGTCACGGCGACCTGGAACGAGCGGGAGCTCGAGCCCTTTCGCGATCTGATCCACGCGGGCTTGGCCGACGCGGTCATGTCGGCCCATGTCTTCCATGCGGGCCTTGATCCGCATCGTCCCGCCACGTTGTCCGCCGCGACGCTCTCCGGGCTGCTGCGGCAAAAGCTCGGTTTCGGCGGCGTCATCTGCAGCGACGACATGGAAATGGGCGCGATCTCCTCGCGCTACGGGCTCGCGGAGTCCGTCCCCGCTGCGATCGAAGCCGGCGTGGACCTGCTCTGCTTCGGCAACAACCAGCGCTACGATCCCGACATCGCCCCGAAGGCGATCGACCTGCTTGAGCAGGCGGTGATCTCCGGCCGGCTCTCCGAGGAACGGATCGCGGCCTCGGTCGCTCGGATTCGCACGTTGCAGGGTGCAGCGGCGCACGGATGATTTTCGTCTTCACTCTTCCCATGCTGCGCCTCGCTCCGTTTTCCCGCGCTTCCACTCCCGCTGGTCCACGCCCGCGCCGCACCGCGGCCGCGCTGCTCGTCGCGCTCGCCCTCGCAGTCGTCCTGAGCGGCTGCCAGCACGGCAAGCCGCGCACCTTCGCCCCCCGCAAGGGCGACGAGATCGTGGTGGCGGGTCAGTTTTTCCACACCGGCACGCCGGTCGTGACGTGGATGGACCCAGGCGGCTATGACGCCTACCGGGTCGAGCGCCGCTTCGTGCCGCTGGCGGAAAGCAGTTGGGAAGCCACGCGCGTCGGAGCGCCAGCCGTGCGCACGCCGAATCGCTACGGGCTCCGGCAGGCCAATCTCAGTCCGCAGGAAATCGAGCGCGTCCGCGGCGGCGGCTGGGATCTGCCGACACTTCAGCGCGTGGTCGACCAGTTCGTCCTCCACTACGACGTCTGCGGCATCAGCAAGGCCTGCTTCGACGTGCTGCACGACCAGCGCGGACTCAGCGTGCATTTCATGTTGGATGTCGATGGGACGATCTACCAGACGCTCGACCTGAAGGAGCGGGCGTGGCACGCGACGACCTCCAACGATCGCTCCATCGGCATCGAGATCGCGAACATGGGTGCCTACCGCGCCACCGAGAAACACCCCTTCGCCCGCTGGTACGGCCGCGACGCGAAGGGCACGGTCCTGACCATTCCACCGGGGCTCGGCGACCCCGCGGTCCGCACTCCGGGCTTCGTCGGCCGACCCGATCGGCCGGACGCCATCACCGGCGAAATTCAGGGCGACTCACTCACGCAGTACGACCTTACGCCGGAGCAGTACGAAGCGCTGGTCAAGCTCACCGCCGCGCTCTGCGCCGTCTTCCCCAAGATCACGTGTGACTATCCGCGCGACGCGAACGGCGCACTGGTCACCCGCAAGCTGCCCGACGACGTGCTGCGCAACTACCAAGGCGTCCTCGGCCACTTCCACATCCAGGCCAACAAGGTGGACCCGGGGCCGGCACTGCAGTGGGACCGCGTGATCAACGGCGCCCGTCAGCTCCTCGAAAAACGTTGAGGATCACGCGGCCGGCTCGGTCTTCCGTCCGTAGCCCGGCTCGATCTTGAGTCGCGCCGCGGCCACGAAGGACGGAAGCGTCGCGAGGCAGACCCAGATGAAGAAGGCCCGGTAGCCGATCTGGTCCTCGATCCATCCGGCGGCCATTCCGGGGAGCATCATCCCCAGGGCCATGAAGCCGGTGCACAGCGCGTAGTGAGCGGTCTGGTGCTGCCCCTCCGCGACGCGCATCATGTAAACCATGTAGGCGGTGAACCCAAAGCCGTAGCCAAACTGCTCGGTCGCCAACCCCGCCGCCACGATCACCAAGCTGTCAGGCTGGAGGGTGGCGAGCGCGACGAAGACCAAGTTCGGGACGTGCGTCGCGAGCAGCATCGGCCAGAGCATGCGGCGTAGACCATGCCGCGAGATCATCCAGCCACCGAGCAGGCCGCCGAGCGTGAGCGCGATGACCCCGATGGTCCCATAGACGATGCCCACCGCCTCCGTTGAGAGGCCCAGCCCGCCCCGGTCTCGCGCATCGAGCAGGAATGGGGTGACGAGCTTGAGCAACTGCGCCTCGCCCAGACGATAGAGGAGCAAGAACGCGAGAATGGCGCCGAGTTCGGGCTTGCGGAAGAAAGCCGCGAAGACGGCGAGGAAGTCGCGGACCAAGTGGCGCGCCGCGGCCGGCGCCCGTCGGTCCGCTTCCGGCCGCGGCAGCACGAAGGCATGCAGGGCCGCCAGCACCACGAAACCCATCGCCAGTCCGATGAACACCCACGACCACGCCCGCGCGACGTCTCCGAGCACGGTCTGCAGACGTCCGGCCAGAAAGACCAGCCCCCCCTGCCCCGCGATCATCGCGAGGCGGTAGAACGTGCTCCGCACGCCGACGAACGCTGCCTGCTGATGCCGCTGCATCGCGAGGAGATAGAACCCGTCCGCGGCAATGTCATGCGTGGCCGAGCTAAACGCCATCAGCCAAAAGACGGCCAGCGACCAACGGAAGAAGTCGGCCGCGGGCAAGGTCAACGCCACCAGCGCAAAGGCGGCGCCGACCAGGAACTGCATCGCCACAATCCATCCGCGCTTCGTGCCGAGCAGGTCCACGAGCGGCGCCCACAGAGGCTTGATGACCCACGGCAGGTACAGCCAGCTCGTGTAGAGCGCGATCTCCGTGTTCGAGAGTTTCAGGTTCTTGTACATCACGACCGAGAGGGTCATGACGACGACGTACGGAATTCCCTGGCCGAAATAGAGGGTCGGGATCCACCACCACGGCGACGCCGCACCCCGCGCGGAGGAGGGAGAGGGGCCGGGGTTCGCGCCGGAGTGAGAGGCTGGATTCATCGTGAAATCGGGAGGGCGCCGGGAGCGCCGGGGCTTAAGGCAGTACCACCGTGACGCGAGGGCTCTCGTTGCCAAGTCGGTCCACTGCGCTCACCACCACCGCCTCGACGCGACCGAAGGCGCCTTGTGGGGCGAGCGAGACGACCCGGTTCTTCGCCGGCTGGACCGCGAACCGCCACTGGCCCGCTTCTCTGCGCCAGACGGCGTAGCGCGCCACCTCGGCACCGAGTCCAGGCGCGAGGAGCAACGAGCGCTCCGCCGCCGGACCCACTAGGTTGCGCCCGACAATCTGCGGCGGCTCCGGCACCTGCGTGCTCAGCCACGGGGTGGCCGGCGCCAGCGCGGGCTGGGCGTACATTTCCGTGCGCAGCCTTCCCGCCACGCCACGACGATCCTGCTGGAGCGCGATCATGCTGAAGTGAATGTGCCCCGTCGCCGCCGGCCGTTCACGCGTCTGCGCCACCTGGCGCACGATCTCTTCCGCCGCCCAGCCTTTCGGGGTCTCCGCCACCGAGCTGGTGAACAAACCCGGCCACATGTGTCGACCCTTCGGATTACGGCCGATCCAATAATCAAGCAGCACGCCGAAGGGCTGCGCCTTGCGGTCGCTCGGCCAATACAATTGGGGCGCACAATAATCCATCCAGCCCTGCTCCAGCCACAGCTCCACGTCCGCATACAGCTGGTCGTACTGGCTGAACCCTTCCACGCCGGGCGGGCGCAGGTCGGGGCGGCCGATGCCGAAGGGACTGATGCCAAAGCGCACCGACGGCTTCACGCGACGCACGGTCGCGTACAGGTCGCGCACCAGCTTGTCGACGTTGCTGCGCCGCCAATCCGCCCGTGAGAGCGAACCGCCACTCTGGCGATACCGCTGCCACGCCGCTTCGTCCGGGAAATCCAGTTTGCCCGCCACCGCCGAACCCGCCGGAGCATCGATCGGATAGGGGTAAAAGTAGTCGTCGATATGCAGGCCATCGAGGTCGTACCGGGCCACGAGGTCCGCGGCGACGTCCAGGGTGCGCCGCTGCGCCGCGGGTTCCGCCGGATCCATCCACAGGAACTCTCCGTAACGCCGCACCACATCGGGCCGCTGATTTGCCAGGTGACCCGGCGCCAGCGGCCCCTTCGCCGAGGGATGGCGCGCCCGGTAGGGATTGATCCACGCGTGCAACTCAAGCCCACGCGCGTGCGCCTCCGCCACCCAGTCATTCAAAGGATCGTAGAACCATCCGGGCGCCTTGCCTTGCTGACCGGTCAGGTACTCCGACCAAGGCTCGAAGGGCGAGTGATAGAGCGCATCGGCCGCCGGCCGCACCTGGAGGATCACGGCGTTCAGTCCGACCTCGACCGCCGTGTCGAGCAGGGTCTTCATTTCCGCGCGCAGTTCACCCACCGAGAGCCCCGGACGACTCGGCCAATCGATGTTCGCCACCGACGCGATCCACGCGGCCCGGAACTCCCGCGGCGCCGGCGGCGGCGCGTCAAAGGGAACCAGCGCGTCCGCCCGCGCCGGCGGCGGCGCGAAACTCAGGAACCACAGGACCAACGCCACGACCAGGAGGCCACCGCCCGCCAGGCGGCTCGCGCCGGGAGAGCCATGTAACTCGCCGGAGCCCCGGCCGTGCAGGCGATTGAATCGACGCGCGCTCATGGGCGCTGCGCAATCGCTGCCCGCACGCTTCCGTTCACCGCCACCAGCCGCCGGCGGGCCTCATCGGCCGCGCAGCCGCCGCGCAGCATCACAATGGCGGTCTTCACGTGCCCGCCACACGCCGCGAGCGCCGCCCCCGCCGCCGCCTCGTCCGCCGCGGTGGCCCGCTGCACCAGCGCCAGAGCACGTCGGCGCAGCTTCACATTCGTCGGCATGACGTCGACCATGAGGTTGCCGTACACTTTGTGCAGGCGCACCATAATCGCACTGGAGAGCACGTTGAGCGCGATCTTCTGCGACGTGCCCGCCTTCAAGCGGGTACTCCCGGAAATCACTTCGCTACCGGTATCGAGCGTGACCCCGATCTCCGCCTGCGCCGCCAGCGGGGAGTGCGGGTTGTTCGCCACCCCCACCGTCAACGACCCCGCCGCCTTCGCGGCGTCGAGCGCACCCAGCACATAGGGAGTCTGACCGGACGCGGCCAGCAGGAGCACCACGTCATTTATCCCGGGGTTCTGCGCACGCAGATCAGCCGCCCCCTGAGCCAGATCGTCCTCGGCCCCCTCCACCGCGGTGAAGACCGCCGAGAGGCCGCCCGCCATCACTGCGATCGCTCGATCCGTCGGCCACGAAAAGGTCGGAAGCAGCTCCACGCTGTCCAGCACGCCCAGTCGCCCCGACGTTCCCGCCCCGACGTAGATGAGCCGGCCACCCGCCGCGAGTCGCGGAGCCGCGGCATCCACGACCCGAGCGAGAGAGACCGCTGCGGCCGATACCGCCGCCGCCGCCCGCGCTTGGTCCTCGATCAGGGCCGCCACGAGGGCATCGGTCCGGTACAGATCCAAGTCGACGTGCTGACTGCTGGGTGTTTCCGTGGAGAGCATGAACCTGATCCGATTGCGCCGCGAGCTGGCAACGGAGGCGAGCCGATTTCCTCGGTCTCCGGTTCGTTTGCACCGATGAGCGACCTTTTCATCGGCACGCTGTCGGGGACCAGCATGGACGCCGTCGATGCGGCCGTGGTGCGCTTCTCACCGGCGCCGACCCTCGTGGCCACTCACAGCCATCCCCTGCCCGCCGAGCTTCGGCAGCAACTGCTCGGGCTAGCCACCCCCGGCGATCACGAGATCGATCGGCTCGGCGTTGCCGATGTCAGGCTCGCCCACCTCATCGCCCGGACCGTCCACGAACTCCTCGCAAAGGCCGGCCTCCCGGCGAGCGCCATCCGCGCCATCGGCAGCCATGGACAAACCATCCGGCACCGTCCCAGCTTCGCCACGCCCTTCACGCTGCAGATCGGTGACCCGAACGTCATCGCCGTCGAGACCGGCATCCCGGTGGTCGCGGATGTACGCCGGAAGGACGTTGCCCTCGGCGGTCAGGGGGCGCCGCTCGTGCCAGCCTTCCACGAAGGCATCTTCCGCGTTCCGGGCCAGGATCGCGTGGTCGTGAATATCGGCGGGATCGCCAACCTCACGTCCCTCCCCGGCGATCCCGCTGCACCCGTGCTCGGCTTCGATACCGGACCCGGCAACACGCTGCTCGACCGCTGGAGCCAGCGGGTGCTGGGCGAGCCGATGGACCGCGACGGCGCCCTCGCCGCCTGCGGGCGCGTCGATCCGTTGCTGCTCGAGGCATTGCGCGACGATCCGTTTTTCGCCCTCCCGGCCCCGAAGAGCACCGGACCGGAGTACTTCTCCACCGCGTGGCTGGAGCCTCGTCTGCGCCGACGGAGCCAGGGATCAAGCGATGCGGATGTCCAGGCAACGCTAGTGGCGCTGACCGCGACGACGATCGCGGATTCCGTCCGCGCCTTGCCCGCCCTGCGGACGCCCGAAGTCCTGCTCTGCGGTGGCGGCGCGCGGAATCCCCGCCTTGTCGCGGCGCTGCGCACCGCGCTCCCCGCGTCCTCCATCAACCCCACCGACGCGATGGGCGTACCCGGAGCCTGGATCGAGGCCATGGCCTTCGCGTGGCTCGCCCACCGCCACGTCGAGGGACGGACGGGGAGTCTCCCCGCGGTGACCGGGGCCCGCCGGGCCGCCGTGCTCGGAGCGTGGTTCCCCCCGGGCTGACCGCCCCTCGACGATCGCGTCAGCCCGTCGCCGACGACCGCGCGTGGCGGGGGATCGGCACGAGGCCGTGGGCGATCCGGTGGAGCACCAGCGCCGCCAACTGGGCGCGCGACGCCACAGTGGGCATGCGGCAGAATTCGCGGTCGCTGTGCAGTTGATCGCCGATCGGCCCGACTCCGTCGAGGTTCGGGAGGCCGCCGGCGGAGAGGAAGTTACCATCCGATGCCCCACCCGTGTGCACCCACGTGAACGCGGGTTGCCCGAGGTCCGCGGCCGCAGCCTGCCACGCGGCGAAGACGTGCTCCTCCGCCGCTGTGCACTCCTTCGGCGGACGGTTCATTCCGCCCTTCAACTCCATGCGAAACCCGTCGCGCGCATTCACGCCGTCCACCAGGGCCTGCAGTCGCGCCAGAAGGGGCTCACGGTCGGACAGCCGTGTGACTCGGACATCGATCTCGGCCTGGGCGAGGTGCGGCACCACGTTACTCGCCGCGGAGCCGCCGCGGATGTTGCCGACGTTCACCATCACGCCGGGTAATTCGGCGGGGATGCGGCTCGCCGCGAGCAGGAACTCGGCGAGCGCGAGGATCGCGTTGCGGCCATCGTTGGGAATCTTCGCCGCATGCGCCGCACGTCCGTGGCAGACCGCCACGAAAACCCCCGTGCCTTTGCGCGAATGCACGAGATCGCCGTTCGGTCGCGCCGGTTCGAACACGAATCCAAAGTCGTACCGCTGCCGGGCCTCGAGAAAGAGAGCCCGCGTGCCGTGCGATCCGGTCTCTTCGTCTGGTGTCAACAGCACCTCCCATCCCAAACCCGCCGCACCCGGCGCCGCCTCGAACGCCTCCAGCGCCGCAAGGATCGTGAGGATTCCGCCCTTCATGTCCGCCGCTCCCGGAGCATTCAGGGTCTCCGGGTCGGTCCAGCGGCAAGACTGGAAAGGGTCATCCGCCTCGAATACCGTGTCGTAATGTCCAGAAAGCAGGACCTGCCGCGGTGCCTCGGGGCGGAGGCGGATGCGGAGCGACTTCACTCCCTCGGGGTTTCGTCCCGGCGCATCCGACGCCAGGGTCTGAATCTCCGCCGCCGGGAACGCGTGCGCGAAGGCCTCGGCCAGCGCCAGGCGCATCCGCTCTAGGCCAGCGCCGTGACCGGAGCCGGAATTGATCGCGCACCAGCGCGCCAGCAACGCGCCGAGCTCCGCGGTGCGCGCGGGAAGCCGGAGAATGGAATCGGGAATCGACGGAGCAGACATGGGTCAGATCACTCGGGATCAGGAAAACGATTCCTCCCTCTCGCCGAACCGCAAGCGTGGCCTCCCGACCGCCGACTGGCGAGCCCGGCTTTCGCGGCAGCTCACCGCAGTCTCTCCGCACCGCGCTCGCCGCGGCCTAGACTTTGATCAACCACCGGCGCCGCCAGAGCACCCACGCAAAGAGAAAACTCACGCCGACAAAGCCCACGGCGAAGACCAGCGACGCCAGCGGACCCGAGCCCAGCAGGCTCGAAACCCCGTCCGCCACCCATTGCTTCGGGGTCATCTTTTCGCCCTCTGCCCCGGTCCACGAAATCAGATACAGCAACCGCGCCATGAGCCCCGCAAAGACGTACACCGCGATCGCGTTGCGCCCATAGAGGGTGAAGGGGATCGCCCACCGCCGCCAGCCGGCGGCCTCGATCACTCCGTAGAACACGCCGTAGAACAACGCCGACCACCCCGCCATGAGCAACGTGAAGGAAGGGGTCCAGAGGTTCTTGTTCACCGGCATCCACTTCCCGATCATCAGTCCCAACGCCACGAGCCCCACTCCCGTGAGGACCAGCGCTCCGGCACGTCGCGCCGGACCGACCGGCAGGGTGAGCAGCGGGGCCATCGCCGCACCGAGGAGCGTCGAAGCGACCGCCGGGAGCGTGGAGAGAATGCCCTCCGGATCAAAGCCCGGCGCCGGAGCGCCCGACCACGTATGCCCGGCCAACAGCCACGCATCGAGCCAGCCCGGCAGGTTCCCGATCGGCTCCAGCACGCCAGGTCCATGCCCGGGCACCGGGACCGCCAGCAGCAGCGCCGCATACCCCACGAGGAGTCCCAGCGCCGCCAGCACTTGGCCGCGCCAGCGGCAATACAGGACGAACGGGCTCGCGATCAGAAAGCAGAGCGCGATGCGCTGCAGGACGCCCGGAATGCGCAGGGTCGCGAGCGCGAAGGAATCACCCAGCAGCCCGAAAGGAAAAGCCGCAAGGAACAGACCCAGCCCAAACAGGATCGCCGAGCGGGTGAAGATGTGCCGCGCCAATCCACGGCCCTGAGGCATCGCCTCGCACCGATCGGCGGCCGGGACACCGCCGCCCACGCCAGTACGCCGCGCAAAGGACAGCGCCATCGACAACCCCACGATCCAGAGGAAGCAGGGAAAGATGAGGTCGGTGAAGGTCCAGCCATGCCAGGGCGCGTGCCGCAGCGGAGGATAAACGTGGGACCAGGAGCCTGGATTGTTGACGAGCAACATCGCCGCCACGGTCGCCCCGCGAAACGCATCCAGGGAAGTGAGTCGTTCGGATCCGCTCATGCGCCGCTAGCCGAGCCGGGGGCATTCCCCGCCGCAATCCCTGAATCGCGCAGGTCCAGCCCCGTCGGCCGCCGCGCTCAGCGGCCGCCGTAGGCCACGAGCCGCTCCACCAGCGCATCCAACTCCGCCCGGGCCTCGGGACCACCTAGCTCCACCCGATGGCGGTTCAGCATCACCGCGAACGCCAGTCGAGCCCCGCCGACCGTTTCGACATAACCGGAGAGCGAATGGGCCCACCGCAGCGTGCCCGTCTTCGCCCACACCTTTCCCTCCGCCGGGCCACCACGGAAACGCGTGCGCAACGAGCCGTCCACTCCGGCCACCGGGAGAGCGTCCAGCCACGCCGCCGCTTCACGGTGCTCCGCCATGCGTTGGAGCAACGCGACGATCACCGCCGGGCTGACCAAACTGTTACGCGAGAGTCCCGAACCTTCCTCCAGAATCGCCTCCGCCGCGGGGATCCCCTGCTCGCGTAGAAAGGCCTGCAGGTCCGCCGCACCGAGTTCCTCCGAGGTGCGCCACGCAAAGGTAACCGGCAGCCGCGTCAGCTCCCCCGCGAGATCGAAGAGGAGGTTGGCCCGCAGGTTGTTCGAATCCTTCATCATCACCCGCACCATCTCCCGCACCGGCGCCGACGCCACAGCGCCGAGGGTCACCGAGGCCCGCGGGGCCTCGGGCGCCTCCGGCCAGCGCACGCCGCGCGACCGACCGTCGACCGCAATTCCGGCGCCGCGCAGCGCGGCCACCAACTCCGCCGCATACCAATCGGCCGGCCGCGGCACCGTGGCCTCCAGCACCCGGGGCTTCGCCGCCACCGGAATCGTGCCCAGCACCCGCACCGTCGCCTCGCCAGGAAAACGCATCACCCGCAGCGCGGGCTCACTGTCCGCGGGACCGGTAACGACCCGGTTGTCCAGCGTCAGTCCATGCCCCAGCCGCCGCCACACCGCGCTCGCCGCCGCGCCGGCTGCCGCACCGGGCGCGACCTCGAATTCGACGTAGTTCTCGTCGAGGACGATGCCCGACACCTCCGCGCCGTAGTCCTCCATGAGGTCGTCCGCGGTCCAACTTGCCCCAAAGGGCGGCACGCGCAGGTACGTTCCGTCGGCGACCACGTCGCCCGTGATCCGCCGCACGCCCGCGCGCCGCAGCACCTCCACGATCGGCGTAAAGATCTCCTCCCACGGCTGACCCGATCGCCGCGGATTCCAGCCCGGGTCACCTCGACCGGCGATCACGAGGTCACCCCGCAACACGCCGGCTCCATCCACGGGCTGGGTCGCGAGTACGCGCGTCTCCAGGCGGCTCGCCCCACCTAGCCGATCCAGCGCGAGCGCCGCGGTAAAGAGCTTGGCGTTGGATGCGGGACTCATCCGCCGCTCCGCGCCGTGGCTAAAGAGCACCTCACCGGTCTGCAGCGACACCACGCTCACGGCCCACTGGGCTCCCGCAAAGCGCGGTGCTGCCAGCATCGTTTCCAACTCTGCGCGGAGCGCGGCAGCCGTGATCGGGGCCGGGGCGACCCGCCCCGCGGTCGGGACAGCGCCGCTGGCTCCGCGCACCTCGGCACTCCCTCCCGTCCCAGAACCAGCAGACCCCGCGTGATCAGACGCACGCGGCACCACTCCGGTACCCGCCGTCGGCTGCGCACCCATGCCCGTCACGCCCACGACGCACGCGAGTGTCACCACTCCGCGCCGCAGCGCCCGAGCGAACCTGTTTTGACTGCCGAGCTGCCTTCGATTCGTCATGATTCGATCGCCCGGGCCGCAAGGGACGGCGTCACTGCCATCCCTCAGGCCACAAAGCTATAGTCGTAAGGTGCGCGCATTTCCCGGGCCACGTGCGCATTGCCCTCGGCCGCATGGTCGCCGGTAAAGCGCTCCGTCTCCGGGTCCCAGGTCAGCGCGCGCCCGGTGCGCAAAGCGATCGTCCCAAGATGACAGACCGTCGCCGAACGATGGCCCACCTCCACATCGCAAATCGGTGCGCGCCGCGAGCGGACGCATTCCATGAAGTTCTGCATGTGGTCGATGCTGACTTCGAATCGCAGCGCGTCCGCCGCCAGCGGCGTACGCAGCAACTCCGGATCGCTCGCCCGGAGCTCGCTTCGATTCACCCAGATCCAGCCGTTCGTGCCTTCGAAACGAAGGCCGTTGCGCTGACCCTGGGGATTCGCGACCCGCCCGAAGATGTCGTCATCACGGGTCGTCGCCACCGTCAACCGCACCCCACTCCGGTAAAAGAGACGCACCTCGTAATCGCTCACCGCGGTGAAACCTCCCGGAATCGGTTCGGAGAGGCGGGTCGACTCGATCCGCACGGGCGTGGTTTCGCCGATCGCCCACGAGGCGATATCGATATGATGCGCGCCCCAATCGGTCGTGGTGCCGCCGGAGTAATCGTACCAGAAACGGAATTTCACGTGCGTACGTTCCGGCACGTAGTCGACCCGCGGTGCCTGTCCCTGCCAGAAATCCCAGTCCAGCGCGGCCGGAGTCGCCGCCGTCGCAAACGGACCCTCCCGCAATCCCGCCGGCAGCCAGACCTTCACGTCCTGCAGCCGACCGATGCGACCGTTGCGGACCAATTCGCACGCCATACGGAAACGCTGCGAACTCCGCTGCTGTGTGCCGGTCTGCAGCACGCGACCGTGCTTGCGGGTCTCCGCCACCAGACGGCGGCCCTCATCAATCGTCAACGTGAGCGGCTTCTCCGAGTACACGTCCTTGCCAGCCCGGACCGCCCCGAGATTGACCAGCGTGTGCCAGTGATCCGGCGTTCCGTTCAGCACGATCTGCACATCGGAACGCTCCAGCATCCGGCGGAAATCCCGGTAAACCTGCGGCGGCGCTTTTCCCTCCACCGTCAGCTTCGCCGCCGCCGCCGCCGCCTGATCTGCGTCGACATCGCAGACCGCCACCACGTCACCGTAATTCGCCGCATTCCGCGCATCCACGGTTCCCATTCCCCCGCATCCCACCAACGCCACGCCGGGCCGATCATTCGCCGCGACCTTCGCAGTCGCCGCCTCATTGGCACTCAACTGCCTTTCTATGAACCACATCGGAAGACCAGTGGCAGCGGCAGCGGCCGCGCAACGCTGGAGAAAACGACGACGGGTAACCGTGAAGGGGGCTTCGAAGGGGTTCACGGCCCTGAACCGTGCAAAGTCTGGGCAATGAGGTCGAATCAATTCACAAGTAGTTTTTTATCAGGTACTTAATAACGTTCAGGCCACCGAGAACGACTGTGTCCCTCGCTTACAGGGGGCGATGCTGCCGCTAATAGGTCGGAAATTCGTTCGGTGAAGATTGACGGAACCTTCCAAGCAGAGTTCTGTCTTCCCTGTAAGAACACTTCTCCCGCCTAGCGGGAGTTTTGGGGTAACTAAGAAAGCAAAGGCGGGCCGTGTAGGGGTACACGGCCCGCCACTTTTTTGCCCGGAGAGACCGGAGTGGTCCGCTCAATCTGCCCCTGACCCTACGGACGGAGGCGCCGGAGGGGCGCCGAGAAGGATCTTGTCCACCCGGTGGCGGTCCATGTCGACCACCTCAAAGCGCCGCCCATTCCACGTAAAGTGTTCCCCTGCATTGGGGATGCGGCCGAGCCGATCCACCACGAAGCCACCGACCGTCTCGAAGTCGCCATCCTCCTGTCCAGGCAAGGCGGGGAAGCCGAAGCGCCGCCGGAAATCGTCGATCGCCATGCTGCCGTCGACCAGCCACGAACCATCGTCGCGCTGCTGCGCGTCGGGGGAGCGGCGGTCACCGGGCTCCGGCAGGTCGCCGACAATGGCCTCCATGACGTCGATCAAAGTCACGAGTCCCTGCACGCTGCCGAATTCATCGGTGACGAGGGCGATGTGCTTGCCGGACTTCTGGAAGAGTTCGAGGAGCTGCACGACGTTGATCGTGGTGGGCACGAACAGCGGCGGCATGAGGTGATTGCGAATGCTGTTCGGCACGCCAGCGGCGGCGTTGGCCCAAAGCGACTTCACGGACACCATGCCGAGCACGTGATCGCGGGTGCCCTCGTAGACGGGAAACTGGGAATGGCCGCTGGCGACGATCTTGCGCCAGTTGGATTCGTCGACGTCGGAAACGTTGAGCCAGACGATCTTCGTCCGCCGCGTCATGATCTCGGTGACGGAGCGTTCGTCGAGCCGGAGGACGCCCTCGACCATCGCGCGCTCGGCCTTGTGGAAGACGCCGGCCGTCGTGCCCTGCTCGATCATGTGCGTCACCTCCTCCTCGGAGGGCGGCGCGTCGACCTCCTTGGCCAGACCAAAGACCTTGAGCACGAGGTCGGAAGAGACTGTGAGTAACCAGACAAACGGCGCCGCGAGCCGCGAGAGGCTCGTCATCGCTCCCGCCACGAGCATCGCACGACGCTCCGGGTTGGACAGCGCGATGCGCTTCGGGACGAGTTCGCCGATGACCAGCGAGAGATAAGTGATGACGCCGACGACCAGCGCCATCGAGAGGATGCCTGCGTACGGGGCCAGCGACGGGATCGCCGCGATCACCGGTTCGAACTCGTCCGACAGCGTGGCGCCACCGAAGGCGCCCGCCAAGACGCCGACCAAGGTGATCCCGATCTGCACCGTCGAGAGAAACCGGTCCGGACTGTTAGCCAGCGCCAAGGCCACGCTCGCCCGGGTCGATCCTTCGTCGGCCAGCTTCTTCAGCCGCGCCTTGCGCGACGACACCACGGCGATTTCCGCCATGGCAAAGATGCCGTTCAGCACCAGCAGGAGGAACAGGATCAGGAGCTCAGCGAATAGATTCATGGTGTGATGGGCGCCTCCGGCTTACCTCGCCGACCCGGTCGAACCGGAGCAACGGAGGCGTCGCGGGAGGCGCGAGGGGCGTCAGGCCCGCCAGTGCTGGGCAATTTTCTCGCGGAGGAAGCGGGCGCTTTCCACCAGCTGGTCCATGCCTTCCACGCCGTCCTCGATGCTGATCCAGCTATCAAAACCCACCGAGCGGAGCTCGCGGAAGATGGCGTCGTAGTCGTTCAGGCCGCGCCCGATCGTGCCATGGCGGAGGCGCTTCACGTAGCCTTCGACACCGCCTTCCTCGCGCCGCAAATCCTCCAAGGTGCCGGAAATCAACGTACGGTCGCTCGCGTGCATCGTCACGACCCGGTGCTTCACGCGCCGCAGCAGTTCCAGCGGATCATCGCCGGCCAGGAAGGCGTTGCTGGGGTCGTAGTTGACCCCGAAATACGGATGGTGCAGGCGGTCGACAAGTTCGCAGAAGACATCCATCTTCTGCGCGAACTCCGGATAGCTCCAGAAGTCGTCCTTGTAGTGATTCTCGAGGATGAGCGTGACGCCGCACGACTCCGCCACCGGAAGACAGGCCTCGATGCAGCCGACGACGAGGTCGAGTCCCTGCTGGCGGGTGAGTTCGGGGCGGCGCTGGCCGGAGAGGACGCGGCAGTAGCGCGCGCCGAGTTCGGCGGCCATGCGGATCCAGTCCTGCTCGCGCGCGATCTCGCGCTGCCGGGCCTCGCCCTCGGGCAGGCTAAAATCGGGCGAGCAGCAGAGCATCGGGATCGTCATTCCGGCGCTCTCCACGCTGCGCCGGAGGCCGGCCCAACGGCTGCGGTCGGCCAGCTCCCAGAAACCGCTGTAGAATTCCAATCCATCGAGGCGCAGCGGTGCCGCGAGGTCGACCCAGGCCTGTAGGGTCATCCCCTGCGGGGTGCACAGATCGCGGATGAAGGCCTTGGGAAAAGCGGCGAGGCGAGGCATGGTCGGGGAAGAGACGAAAAAGCGTGGCGGGACGTCGTTCAGGACTTCACGGGATTGCGCCCGATGATCGGGTACTGCTCCAGCTCAAGGACGGAGCCGCTGACGGGGCGCGATTCGTCGCCGAGCCAGTAGACGGCGGCGGTGGCGACCTCCTCCGGGCGCAGGATCCGGCCCGAGGGCGCGTAGGCCTTCGGAATGTGCTCGTGCCAGTCCTTCGGCTGCCCGAGTTCGATCTGGTGATGGTACTCGCGGTCGGTGAGCACCCAGCCGATGTTGAGGTGATTCACGCGCACGCCGTCGTTCGCCAGCGCGTTCGCGAGATTGCGGGAGAGCGTCATCAGGCCGCCCTTCGACAGGCTGTAATCCAACAGCGTGGCCTCGCCGCAATAGGCGTTGATGGAGCCGATGTTCAGCACCGAGCCGCGGTGCGCCCGCAGGGATCCGATCGCCGCTTGGATGAGCAGCATCGGGGCACGCAGATTAACCGCCATCATGCGGTCGAACACGTCCGCACTCGTGTTGTCGATCGTGCTCCGCCCGATGAAGGCAGCGTTGTTCACGATCCCATCCACCCGGCCGAACGCCGCCAGGGTCTCCGCCACCACCCGCGCCGGAGCCGTCGCTTCACCGAGGTCAGCGATCGACAGCACTGCGCGGTCCGCCCCAAGCGTACGCACCAGCGCCTCGCCCGCCGGGCGATCGATGCCGTTGATCACCACGCGGGCGCCTTCCGCCACGCACCGTTCCACGATCGCTCGACCAATGCCGGAGGTGCCGCCGGTGACGAGGATGACCTTGTTTTCGAGACGCATGGGAGGGAGGAGAGGAAGCGAAAAGGAGAAGGCCGAAGCGGGCTCCGCCGCGGCGCGACGCCGCGCGGGCCGTTTCCGGCCGCGGAGGCTTAGTCGGTCGGCGTGAGCACGGCCTTCACAATCTCGCCGTGGTGCATGCGTTCGAACGCCTCGTGCCAGCCCGTCAGCGGCCACGTACCGCCGATGATCGGCCGCACATCCAGCTGGCCCGAGCTCATGAGCGCGAGCACGCGCTCCCAGATCGGCCAGTTGTGGCTGAAACTGCCCTGCAGCGTCACCGCCTTCGCGACGAGCGGATCGAGGGAGAAGCCCAGCGGCTGCGGACCCCAACCCACCTTGCTGATCCAGCCGGCCGGGCGCACGAGATCGAGCGCTGCCTTGAGCGACGCCGAAACGCCCGCCGCATCGATCACGCCATCCGCGCCCAGACCGTCGCGCGACCGCGCCCACTCCGTGGCATCGCCAATGATCACATCGCAGCCGTACTGCTTGCCCACCTCAAGGCGGACCTTGTCGCGCTCCAGTCCCACCAGCGCCACCTGCGCTCCCGCCAGGCGCGCCATCGCCGCGCACAGGATGCCGATCGGGCCGGGACCCAGCACGATCACCCGGTCGCCCGGCTGGATGCGCGCCTGCTGGATGACCGCGTTGTACGCAACACAGCAGGGCTCGGTCAGCGCCGCATGCAGCAGCGGCACATTCTCCGGCACGCGGTGCAGGCACCGCGCCGGCACGCGCACGTAGCGGGTCATCGCCCCATTCACACCGTACCCGAAGCCCTTACGCGTCGGATCCAGATTGTAGAGTCCCCGCCGCGACAGCGGGCTGTTGGCGTCAATCACCGCAGCCGTCTCACTGACCACGCGATCGCCTTCCTTGAAACCTTGGACGCTCGCTCCGACCGCCGCGATGCGGCCACCGAATTCATGGCCAAGCACCACGGGGTAATTCACCGTCCAGCTGTGCTGCGCCGTCCACTGGTGCAGATCGCTGCCGCACACCCCGACCGCCTCCACCGCGAGAAGCACGTCGTCCGCGCCCGGCTCCGGGCGAGCGACGTCGCGCAGCTCGACGCTGTGCGGCGTGGACGAGAAATTCACCACCCCAGGACTGGTCTTCTTCATGACGAAACTTTGGCGCCGCCCACCGGCACATCTCCGTACGCGTGGACGCGGTCGCAGATGATGCGCAGCGTTCCCTCGAGGTTTCCATCCGCCGTGCGGAAGGCATCCGCATCCACCGCGAGCGGCGCGCCGATGACGACCAGGGGCGCACCATACTCGGGCGTGCGCACCGCCTGCTCCAGCGTCAATCCACCCACCGCCTGCACCGGAACATTCACCGCCGCCACCACCTCGCGGAGCTGGTCCAGCGGGCTCGGCATGCGCCGACCACTCGCCGCGATTCCGCGACGTTCGTCGTAGCCAATGTGGTGAATGACCATGTCGCAGCCCAGATCCTCCAGGTGCCGCGCACCCGCGACCATGTCCTCGCAGCCGAGGTTGTCGCCCATGACCTTGACCCCGTAGTCGCGGCCCGCCTTGACCACGCACTTGATCGTCTCGGGATGCGCCCGGGCCATCACGACCACATGGGTGGCGCCGGCCTTGGCCATCATCTCGGCCTCAAGGTAGCCCCCGTCCATCGTTTTCAGATCGGCAATGATCGGGACCCCCGGGAACTCCCGGCGCAGCGCCCGGACCCCATGCAACCCTTCCGCCAGCAACAACGGCGTTCCTGCCTCCAACCAATCGACCCCCGCGCGGCGCGCCAACGCGGCGGTCGCGAGAGCCTCCTTGAGGTCAGTCAGATCGAGCGAAATCTGCACGAGGGGACGCATAAAGAGAGGGTCCAAGCAAAACCCCGCCCGAACCCATAGCGAATCGAAAAATATCCGGGATCACGGCAATGCCCATAAACCTATCTATAGCTATTTATCTGCATTGCAAATAAGTATCCCTAATGGGCATTTCGCCTGTTTCGATGCGGGTGATCCGCAGCGGGGAGTCGGCGGCAGGTTATCGCGATCCCCGCTTTTCAACTGAGCTGATTCCTGCTTGGTTGCCGGGCCCAGCCGCCGCCATGAACGACGCCGACGATCTCCCACTCTCCCCCGTCTCGGAGCCGGGCGAGGTTGGCTTGGTGGCCCCCAGCGACTTTGTCAGCAAGGAGCCGTTCGTCTGCGATTCGGGCCAGGTGCTGCCGGGCTACACGCTGCGCTACGAGACGTACGGCCGGCTCAATGCGGCGCGCGACAACGCCATCCTGATCTGCCACGCGCTGAGTGGCGACCACCACTGCGCAGGGATCCACAGCCTGAGCGACCGCAAGCCTGGCTGGTGGAACAATCTCATCGGGCCGGGCAAGCCGGTCGACACGCACCGCTACTTCGTCCTTTGCGCCAACGTGATCGGGGGCTGCCAAGGTTCCAGCGGCCCGGCTTCGATCAACCCGGCCACCGGCCGCGCCTATGGGATCGCGTTTCCCGGGGTGACGATCCGCGACATGGTGCGGTCGCAGTACCGGTGGCTGCAGTCCCTCGGGGTCACGGCCCTGCACGCGGTCATCGGCGGCTCGATGGGCGGAATGCAGGCACTCCAGTGGGCGATCGAGTACCCGGGCTTCGTCCGGCGCGTGGTCGCGATGGCCACGACCGCCCGCGAGAGCGCTCAGGGGATCGCCTTCAACGAGGTCGGGCGGCAGGCCATCCTCCAAGACCCAGGCTGGAACGGCGGCGACTATCCGCGCCAAGGCGGTCCGCGCGTCGGCCTCGCGATCGCGCGCATGATGGCACACATCACCTACCTCAGCGACGCGGGCCTCGACCGTAAATTCGGCCGGCGTCGTCGCGCGGTCACGACGCCCGCCGCGAACGCGACGGCGGAACCCGCCGCAAGCGACGCCACCGGGGCGAGCGCCGTCGAGGGCGCAGGTACCGCGCCGGGCTTCGCGAGCTTCGAATTTGAGATCGAGCGCTACCTGCGCCATCAGGGCCAGAGTTTCATCAATCGTTTCGACGCGAACAGCTACCTCTACATTACGCGGGCGATCGATTCGTTCGACCTAGCCGGCGAGGGTTCGCTCGAGCAGGCCTTCGCCCCGGTGCAGGCCGAGTCGCTCATCGTCGGGTTCACCAGCGACTGGCTCTTCCCGCCGGAACAGAACCGCGACATCGCCCTCGCGCTGCTGCGCGCCGGCAAGCGGTCGAGCTACGCCGAGCTGAATACCGATCTCGGCCACGATTCCTTCCTGCTCGAATCCCCCCAACTCTACGATCTGGTCCGGGGCTTCCTGCGCTGAGCGGTCCACCGCCGCGCAGGCACCTCTGCCACGCCCCGTCGCTCCGCGCTCCCCACCCGCGCCGACTTTCCGTCCCACCCCAACGCCCCACGCCCCATGAGCTTGTCGCTTCGCGGTCTGCTGCGCTTCCAGGAAAGTGGTCTCCTCGTTGTCATTCTCGTGCTGGGCGCCTTCCTCACCGCCTTCAGCGGCTCAGTCCGCGCGCCGCTCTTCCAGCAGGGGCCGGATGGGACCCGCGAGCGGGTGTTCATCACCGACGCCAACGGTGAGCGCACGCCGGCGTTCGTGGAGCGGAACAAGTTTCTCAACGCGCAGAACCTCGCGCAACTCGCGAAGGACACGAGCTTCATCGCGATCATGGCCGTCGGTATGGCGTTCGTCATCATCTCCGGAGGCATCGATCTTTCCGTCGGCTCAATCTACGCCCTCGCGTCGGTCGCCGGCGCCCTCGTGCTGAATCACTTCGGCCCCGGCGGGCCGGCCGGCGACATCGGACTCGCGGGGAGCCTGGCGGGAGCCGCGGTCTGTCTCGGGACGGCACTCGTGTGCGGGCTCACCAACGGGGGCCTCATCGTCGCCCTCCGGGTCCACCCTTTCATCGTCACACTCGGCACGATGGCAGTCTTCCGAGGGGTCGCCTTCGTCGCCACCCAGGGGCAGTCGGTCGGCGGTTTTCCGCAGTCGTTCCGTGATTTCATTCGGATTGAGGTCGGCCAAGGACTGAGCGTGATGCCGCTCCTCGTGATGATTGCGGTGACCGCGGTGGGATGGATCGTGCTGTCGCGGCTCGCCGCCGGGCGTCGGGTCTACGCGATCGGCGGCAATGAGCTTGCCTCGCGGTTCAGTGGCATCCGCATCGAGCGCGTGAAGCTCGGTGTGTACCTGATGTCCGGCCTCGCCGCCGGCATCGCCGCCCTGCTGTCGCTCGGCTACTACGGTGGCGCGACGTCAGGCGATGGCCAGGGCTACGAACTGAGCGTGATCGCCGCCGCCGTCGTCGGCGGTGCGAGCCTCTCCGGCGGGCGGGGCTCCGCCCTCGGGGTCGTGCTCGGGGCTCTGATTATCCAGATGATCAATAGCGGCATCGTGATCCTCGGCATCGATCAGAATTACAGCCAGATCATCATCGGCTCGGTCGTCATCGCCGCCGTGGTGCTCGACAACGTCAATTCCTGGCTCGCCCGCCGGCGGTTGCAGAAGGCTTCCGAGAGCTGATTGGCCCTCCGTCACCGGATCCTGCACCCGCCGCGCGATTGCCTTTCGTCCCCCTCACCCTCCTACTCGTGACTCCACCGACCGGACCTCGCCGCTTCGGTCGAAACCCCGCTCATCCCTGCTTCGCATGCGTACCCTGATCTCGCTCCTCCTCACCGTCGCCGCCGCGGTCACCCTGAGTGCCGCCCCGCGCACCATCACCATCGGCTTGGTCGCCAAGTCCCAAGGTAATCCCGTCTTCCAAGCCGCCCGAGTGGGCGCCGAGGACGCCGCCAAGGCCCTCAGCGAAAAGCACGGGGTCAACATCCGCATCGACTGGCGCACCCCGAATGAGGAGGACGCCCAGAAGCAGGCCGAGGCGATCGAGCAACTGGTGCTCGCCGGTGCCGAGGGTATCGCGGTGAGTTGCTCCGACGCCAACAAGCTCACCGACGCCATCGATGCCGCGGTGACCAACGGCGTCCATGTCGCGACCTTCGATTCCGACGCCCCGATGAGCAAGCGCTTCGTCACCTACGGCATCGACGACATCGAGTGCGGCCGCCAGTTGATGGACGAGCTCGCGAAGCTGATGGGCGGCAAGGGCACGATCGCCATCCTCGCCGGCAATCAGAACGCCCCGAACCTCCAGAAGCGCACCCAAGGCGTCCGCGAGGCCGCCGCGAAGTACCCCGGCATCTCCATCCGGGGCGTGTACTACCACAAGGAAACGCCGCAGGACGCCGCCGCGAAGGTCGAGCAGGTCATGCAGGCCAATCCCGACATCACCGGCTGGGCGATGATCGGCGGTTGGCCGCTGTTCACCGACAACGCCCTGAAGTGGACGCCGGGCTCCGTGAAGTGCGTCTCCGTCGATGCACTGCCGCCACAACTCGCCTACATCCGCAGCGGCCACGTGCCGGTGCTGCTCGCTCAGCAGTGCTACGAGTGGGGCAAGCGCTCGGTCGAGATGATCGTCGACAAGATCATCCTGAAGAAGAATCCGCCCGCGCAGAAGGAGGTCAGCGCACTGATCCCCGTGACGCGCGAGAACGTCGACGCATTCGCCAAGAACTGGGACGTCTGGCTGAGGAAGTAATCCCGCCACCGTCCCGCGGCCGCCGCGGCTCCGCATGTCTCCGACTCCGCAGATCGAGTTCCGCGGCATCGCCAAGCGCTTCCCAGGCGTGCAGGCGCTCGATGGCGTCAGCTTCTCCGTCGCCCCGGGCTCCTGCCACGCGCTAATTGGAGAGAACGGCGCCGGCAAGAGCACGCTGGGCAAGATCCTCGCGGGAATCGTGTCCGCCGACGCTGGGACGCTCCTGCTGGAGGGCCGACCCATCGCGCCAGCCTCGCCACTCGAGGCGCGCGCGCTCGGGATCGCGATGGTCCATCAGGAACTCGCCTTCTGCCCGAATCTCAGCGTCGCCGAAAATCTTTGCCTCGGCGATCTACCCACGCGCCGCGGGGGCTGGGTCGACCGCACCGCCCTGCACCGCCGCGCGCGGGCGCTGCTCGCCGAGATCGGCGCCGACCTGGATCCGGCCCGCCTGATCGGGAGTCTCTCCACAGCTCAGGAGCAACTCGTGCAGATCGCCGCCGCCATCGGCACCGGTGCGCGCGTCATCGTGATGGACGAGCCTTCCAGCTCCCTCTCCGCCGGCGAGACCCGCGAGCTCTTCCGCCTCGTTCGCAGCCTCACCGCCCGCGGGATCACGCTGGTCTACGTCTCCCACCGGCTGGAGGAGTTGTTCGCCCTCTGCGACACGCTGACCGTGCTGCGCGATGGACGTCATGTCTGGACCGGACCGATTCGGCAGACCACACCCAGTGAGGTGGTCACGCGCATGATCGGCCGCGAGCTGCGCGTCGAAACGCCCGCCCACCTGACGCAGCCCCTCGGCGCCGAGGTGCTGCGGGTTGAGCACTTGAGCTCCCCGGGGCGCTTCTCCGGGGTCAATCTGAGCCTGCGCGCAGGCGAGGTGGTCGGGCTCGCCGGGCTGGTCGGCGCCGGCCGTAGCGAGACGCTGCAGGCGATCTTCGGGCTCGATCCGCGCGCCGAGGGCCAAGTTTTCGTCCGCGGCCAGCCGCTGCGGCTCCGTTCGGTCGAGGCCGCGCTCGCCGCAGGGCTGGGTTTGCTGCCGGAGGACCGCAAGCGCCAGGGTCTGGTGCTCGGGCTCACCTGCCGAGAAAATGTATCGCTGGCCGCGTTGCCGTCATTGAGCCGCTTCGGCTGGGTACGCCGCGCCGCGGAGCGGACGCGGGCCCGGCGTTTCTCGGAGCAGCTCCGCGTGAAGGCCCCGAGCATCGAGAGTCTCGTCGCCGGACTCAGCGGAGGAAACCAACAGAAGATTGCCCTCGCCAAGTGGCTCGCGCGGTCGTGCGACATCCTGCTCATCGACGAGCCCACGCGCGGGGTCGACGTCGGCGCCAAGGCGGAGATCTACCCGCTGCTCGACGAGCTCGCCCGCGAGGGCAAGGCGATCCTCGTCGTCTCGTCCGAGCTCCCCGAGCTCCTCGGCCTGTGCCGCCGGATCTTGGTCATGCGCGCGGGTCGCCTCGTCGGCGAGGTCCCGCGGGCCGACGCCAGCGAGGCGTCCCTGATGCGCCTGATGGCCGGCGTGGCCGCCGATCACGCCGCCTCGGCATCCGAGCGCACGAGGTCGTAGAGCGCGTAGCCCGCGAAGAAGTTCGGGGCGAAGGTGCACGGGCTCTGCCAGTCACCGCGCAGATGCACGCGCCGCGCAATGCGGATGCCCGCCTGCGCGCAGAAGTCCTCAAAGTCAGCGACCGTGAGAGGATTCGCCGGACGGCTGGTCTGCCAGGTGGTCGTGTACACCGCGTTGCGCGGCTTGCGGCCGCCCCACGCCATGTCGACGCGGTTCTTCCAGTAACCGAAATTGACGAAGCCGACCGTCAGCGCCCGGCCCACCCGCAGCGCCTCGGCGATCACGCCCGCCGGCTCCGCGATTTCCTCCAGCGTGCGCGAGCAGATCACCCGGTCGAAGTGCCCGTCCGGAAACGCCTTCATGAAGCCCATCATGTCACCCTGATACGCGGTGACCCCGCGGCGGACGCAGCTGGCAATCTTGTCGACGTCCATATCCACCCCGACGACGTTCGCGCCCTTGGTCTGCGCGAGGAATTCCAGCAGCACGCCGCGCCCGCATCCGAGGTCCAGGATGCGTGCGCCGGGTTCGACCCAGTCGGCCATGACCTGCATGTCGACGGTGCGTTTGATCGCGGTCTTTTGCATCGCGGAAAAGGAAAGTCCGAAGGGAGCGGATTGGGACGGAGGGCCGCGCGGGGGGCGAGCAGATTTCGCCGAGGCCGGTCGAACATCCGCCGCGCTAGGAGCCTGACTCAGCCAGTGCGGGCGAACGCCTTCGAGTCCCGCGCCAGCTTCTCCTCGAGGCTCCCACACACCAACTCGCAAAGTTGGAATAGGGTCGGATCCGCGATCGAATAAAATACCTGCAGCCCCTGCTTGCGACGCCCCAGCAGCCCGGCCTCGGCCAACGCCTGCAGGTGACGCGAGACGTTCGCCTGCGTCCCGCCGCTCGCCTTCACCAAAGCCGTCACGGACTTCTCGCCGTCGAACAACGCATGCAGCAGCCGGAGTCGCATGGGCTCGCCCAAGAGCGCAAACCGACGCGCCACCATCTCCAGCGCCTCCTCGCTGAGGGGGCGCACCGCCACCCGACTTCCCGTCTTACAACTCGTCGCCATCGCAGAACTATATGAGCGAGAAGTAATACATCGCCAGCGTAATCCGTCGCCCCGCTCGTGCTTAAGTCACTTGGCAGCCTCGAGTTCTGCGATGAGCTTGGCTTTCTGGCGGTCGAGGACGGACTCCGTCACGGTCTCGAGGGTGGCGCGGGCGCGATCCCGTTCGCCGCGGGCGAGATGGATGCGGGCTTGGTGAATGCGGCAGGTTTGCTGCTCGATGCCGGGTTTCACGCGGGACTCGAAATCCTGCCAGAAGCGCAGCGCCTCGGTCCAGTCGGGCTGGTCGACATCGTAGAAGGCCAAGCCGAAGCGATAGGCGTAGCGCCAGTTATCCGGGGCAAGGTTCATCGCTTCGCGGAAGGCGCTGATCAGCGCGGCATCGAGTTTTTCGCGAGCCCACTCGCCGCTCTTCAGAAAGTCGTCCCGCGCCTCCGCCAAAAGCGTGCCGAGTTGGTAGTGGTAGAGTGATTCCTTGGGTTCGAGTCGGATCGCGGCCAGGTAGTAGTTCACGGCCTCGAGGGGTTTGCCGTCCTCAGCAAGGTGATTGCCGAGCTGGTTCTTGACCAACGCCATCTCGGGATTCAGCTGGTTCGCCCGCAGGAAAAGCGCGGTGGACCGGCGCCGTTCATCGATGACCGGATGGTCTAGCAACAATGCGTAACTGGCATAGCCCGCGGCCTGATCGGGAAAGGCGCGCAGGTAGTCCTCGTACGCGTAACACAGTTCCTGCAGGGGCTGCCGCAGGTCCTCCAGTTCGTTCTGCGAGGTCTTGCGTTCAGCGGCGGCAAGCAGTTCGCGCTGGCGCGCCACCAGGGCCTGCAGTCGTTCCGCGGGATCGCCTTCTGGCGCGGCTGAAAGCCAGGTCGCCACACTGAGAAACATCGCCAAGCCGCAGGAAATCAGAGGAAAGCGCATGGGAACAAAGGGAGTCAAAAACGTGACGCGGACAATCTCAGACCCGCTCAGCAGCCGAGAGTGCCCGCATAAACGTTCATGCGGTCACCGCGGAGGAACCCGACCAGCGTCTGCCCCGCCTCCCGCGCGAAGTCGACGGCCAGACTGGTGGGGGCGGAGATGCCGGCCACGCAGGGGATGCCGGCCGCCAAGGCTTTCTGCATGAGTTCGAACGAGACGCGGCCGCTCACGAGCAGGATGCGGTCATCCAGGGGCAATCGACCGGCGGCGGCGGCCCAGCCGACAACTTTGTCGAGGGCGTTATGTCGTCCTACGTCCTCGCGCAGTACCTCCAGTTCGCCGGCCGCGGAAAACAGGCCGCTCGCGTGCACCGCCCCCGTGGCCGCAAAGGAGGCCTGGGCGGCGCGCAGGCGCTGCGGCAGTTGCACCAAGACGCCAGGGTCCGGCTGCAGGCCAGCCCGCAGCGGCGCGCACCGTGTCCGCACGGCCTCGATGCTGGCCTTTCCACAGAGGCCGCAACTGGAGGAAGCGAAGCTGTGCCGCTGCAGGCGGTCCCACTCCACCGTCACGCCCGGCGCCAGCACCGCATCTAGGACGTTCCCCTTCCCCGCCTCGCCGTCGGCACAGTACACGAGGTCGAGCACCGCGTCGGCTCCAGCGAGAATACCTTCCGTGATCAGAAACCCCAGCGCCAGATCCCGATCCTGCCCGGGCGTACGCATGAGCACGGCCAAGCTCCGGCCGCCAATGCGTAACTCAAGGGGTTCCTCGACCGCCGTCACATCCTCATCCCCCACCGCGCCCCGCGCTGAGTCCCAGCGGGTCAGCGTGATCGGACGAAGTCCAGGGGTGACGGGCGAAGGCGGCATTCCGAGCACTCTGCCCGGGACGGGGCTCAGGCGCAACCCGGGAGCCGCTGCGGTACTAGCCCACCAAGGCCGGCACCAACCGGCGCAGGGTCTCCCACACGATCGCTCCCCAGAAGGCAAAGTAGCCCAAGGTTCCGACAAACAGGGTGTGGCCGACGAGGATCGCCGCACCGTCACGCTCCAGGCTACTCATGGTCAGCAGCACCACCGTCAACGCCGGAAGGGTATTGGTGAAAGGCGGAAAGGGAGGCAGGGGCAGCATGAGGAGGAGGGCGGCGAACAGGATCACGATGGCGTGCAGCCGCAGTTTCCACGGGGCATCGGCCACCCAGTGCCAGCGGGGCCGCAGGCGACGCTCAAACCACTCCACCACCCGCCCACCCCCTTCGAGGACGCGCCCAACAATCCGGGGCGGCAAGGCCACCGCACGCAGGCGGCGCGGGAGCCAGGGCGGGAGCCCGGCCGCATAGCGCGCGGCTAGGACGGCGATGACGATCCCAAATGGGGTTGAGAGGCCGGGAATCGTGATCGGCGCGCAAAACGGCAGCGCGCACACCAGCATCAGCAGCGCCGACACCCGCGCTCCGAGCGTGTCCATCAACTCCCCCAGCGTCATCGCACTCTCAGGCAAATGCTTCGCCCGATAACGCAGTTCCGCGCCCAAGGGCATCGGTGCAGGGGAGTCAGGAGATCCAGGGTGTTCGGCAGGCGACACGGTGCATCCATCGCATCATGACTTGCCCGGAAGGCAAGAGCCGCGGAAATCCCCCACTGCGGTCGGCGGGCGGTTGCACCGGCCCGGCAAAAGGGTTTGCTAGTCGACCTATGCGTCGCGCGACCGGTCCCCTCATTCTGGCGCAAGTCGTGCTTTGCGCCTTTTTGTGCGGGCTCATCTGGGTCGTACAGGGGGTGCTCTATCCCTTGTTCGCCTCGGTCGGCCCCACGGAGTTTCCCCTCTATCACGCTGCCGAGATGAGCCGCATCACTTGGATCGTCGCCCCCGCCATGCTGGCCGAGTTGGGACTCGCCGTCGCGACGCTCGCCCTGCACCGGCAGGAGCCTCTGGCGTGGGGAGGCGCTGCCTTGGTGGGCCTGCTCTGGGCCTCCACCGCGTTCGTCCAGGTACCGCTTCACCAGCACCTTGTCCAGCGCGGCGCCGACGCGGCCGTGATCCATCACTTGGTCGACAGCAACTGGATCCGCACGGCCGGTTGGACCGCACGGCTCGCCTTGCTGCTCGTCTGGCTGCGCCGCTTCCTCCGCGCCCCCGCCTGATTGCTCTCCCCCTCTCGCTCCTTTTTCCCGCCCGCCACCACCTTCCCGCATGAGCCAACCCACGGATCACGCCACCCGCCAGCGCCTGCAGCAGGCAATCAATCTGCGCCTCGCACTCCTCGGTCATTCGACGCTCGACGACGCCGAGAGCCGGCCGTGGAGCCAGCTGACCGCTCCGATCTTCGCCCGCCACCGCGAAATCACCCGTCAGCTGGCCGACCGCCTCTGCCCCGCCGACGCCCGCATCCAGCACTTCCTCAACCAGTACCTCAGCGACAGCGGCCCCGCCCCGCGACTCCCTGCCCGGACGTTCGTCCTCGATCAACCCGGTCTCGCCCGCGAACTCTCCCTGCCGCCCGACGCCGATGTCCACGAATCGCCGCTGCTCAAGAGCTACCGCATTCACAACGGCGTGCTGCACAATCCGTTGACGGACCGGAGAACCACGCAAGGGGTGTTCCACGTGGCCGAGGGCGGCCTGCCGGTGCCAGACGATAAGCTCGCCGTGCCGAAGGTGGCCTTCTCGCGGCTGCTCGCGATCGCCTTGGATCCTCCGCGCGACCTCTCCCGCCTGCCGTTCACCGCGCGCAATCCGCAGCCCGCCGAGGGCTTCGTTTCCCTGCTGCTCCGTCCACTCGTGGTGCCTGCCGTACCCGGGGTCATCCCCGAGAAGCGCATGGAGATCCGTTTCTTCGTGCCGGGCTCGCTCGTCGCCAACCTCGACTTCGTCGAGGAAATCTTTGGCAACGCCGGCGATCCGCTGCTCCCCGAAAACGACGCCGCTCTCGATGTCGACGGCTGGAGCGGCCACAGCGGTTGCGTCATCCTCGCCCCACACCTCACCCGCGTGCCAAAGCATGCGCTCGGCCTGCCCCACTGGAATCTCGCCACCCCGCGCCAGCGTCGCGACGGGATGTGCTGGAAGAGCGAGGACGAGCTCTACAACGGGGGCTCCGCCTTCAAGGTCTGCGCGCGCGACACCCGCGGGGTCATGGTGACACTCATCGCCGACAACTACTTCGGGTACTGCAAGAAGGAGGTGAAGACCCAGGTGAGTTACGCCGCCAACCTCCACGGGCTCGCCGAGGAGGAACACGCCGGCGGGGCACTCGTCTTTCCGTCCTACGATCTCGGTCTCGACTTCGAGGCCTACGGCGACCCCGACCACTACAACATCGCCGATGTCATCGCACGCTATCCAGGGCGCTTCCAGCTGCAGCCGGAGGGACACGCCCTCGATCAGGTACTCACCGATGTTATCCTGATCCCGGAGCAGGCCCACTTCAGCCTAAAGGACCAGCGTGTGTCTTGGATCCAGCCCGATGGCACCACGCAAGGGATTCGCCTGCTCGCCGGAAAAACCTACATGCGCCCCGGCGGCTATCGCGTCAACCTCGAGGCCGACGAGACCGATCCGTCTCGCTGGCGCCTCGTCGGCACCCTCGCCGAGGGCCTCGTCTGCCACAAGCCCTGCACGGTTTCCGGCGGCGGGAAATCCGAGATCTCCAAGGCCATCACCGACGCCATCATGTCCGGCAGCGTGTTCGTCGCCGACTTCGACAAGGACATGGATGCGGTCGCCGCGATCCTCGCCCGCGACTACGCCGATCGTTTCCGCTGCCTGCGCGGCGAACCGGACCGCCGACCCATCCTCAGCCCCGCTCGCTCTTTCGGCAGCGTCATCAAGCTGCTCACGCCTTCGGCGGCCGACTACACCGACGCCTACAACGAGTGGCTGCGCTCGATCCCTCCCCACATCAAGGAGCTGGTGTTCGTGATCAAGCGTTTCCACCGGCCGGAGTGGGGCGACCAGTGGCGGCGGCATTTTTCCGTCGACCAGATCAACGGCCGCCCCGCCAACGAACTCCGCCACGGAGGCCGCAAGGTCGTGGTCAATACGCTGCGCGTCGGCTTCTCCAGCGACGGTTCCTGGCGCGTCTTCGGGCTGCGCCACGACTTCCACCCCGCGGAAAAGGTCCAGCTCGAGGACGACATCACCGCCTCGATCGTAGTCCCGGCCCACCAGGTCGCCCAATCCCTCCTGCCTCCCTCGCAACCACCGCTGCCGCCCGGCACTGCGGTGAAGTTCGTCCAGAACTGCGAGACGCGGCTTTTCCAGCGCCCTGACGACGCGATCCATCGCGGCTACGACAACCAAGCGGAGGCCGACATCGCGAGCCCGGGCAACTTTCTGTCGAACTACGCCCCATTAACCGCGAATGACGCGCGGGCGCTGATGGAGGATGCGATTGGTTTCTCCGCCTTCACCCCGCCGATGCAGCAAGTGATCCGGGCTGCCGCCGCGGACGGAGCGCGGCCGGACTACTTCGTCTCCTCCGCTCATCCGCGGCTGGTGGACGGGAAGCCATCGAAGAACCCGCGCTACCTGCAACTCCGTCCCGACCTCGCGAATCCGCACCGCACCGCGCTGGCCCATCTGAGCCAGAGCCTGCGGCGGAAGCTGCCCGCCGGCGGCCCCGCGCCGATCACGCCGGTGCACCTCGTCATCCCCGGACGGCGTAACAACCCGCCCGAACCCGGTGTGCGGCCGCTGTGCGTGTTCAACCCGATCCACCACTTGGAGCTGCCCGAGCTGTTCATGGAATTCATCAGCTCGATGACCGGAAAGTCCCCGTCGACCACGGGCGCGGGCTCCGAAGGCGCGCTGACCAAATTGCCCTTCAACGCGCTTCCGCCGATCATCGATCTGAACGCGGCCCTCGTCTCGCTGATTCTGACCGGCCACGACGTTTTTCTCTCCGCCGCGGGCTACGTGGGTCCGAAGGTGCGGGTCGACCACGACGTCAGCCTGCTCGTCCCCGAGGTCTTCGCCCGCATGAGCTCACTCGAGCGCAGTGCGCGACACCTGATTGAAGAAGGAAGCCTTGAGCCGTGCCGCGACTTCGTCGTGGCCGGCCGCACCGTGCCAGCCAGCCGGCTCGGCTACCGGATCACCAGCGGGTTTGTCCGCACGTACTTCGGTCGCGTCTTCGCGCATCCGCACGCCGTCTTCACCGAGGAGATGCTGCGGCCGGAGCTGCAGGATGCCGAAATCTTCGCCGACGGTATGGACAACATCGTCGCCACCCATCAGCGCGTGGCGGAGAGCTACTTCAACGACGGCAGCGCCGCCCTCGCGTGTCCGCCGCTGCGCGCCTTGCTCGAGATCATGGCTCACGGCAAGACGGTGGCAGGCGAGGACTTGGCCTCGCCCGCCGTTCGCCAACGGTTCACCCGTGACCACCTGCTGGAAAGCGCGTGGTACGCCGCTCGCCTCGACACCCAACAGGCGGAAGACCAACGGCGCTGGACGCGCCACGTTCAATCACTCGAACTCTTCCTCGACCAACCGCACTACGCCGACATCGCCGCGCGGCTCGGCATCCGAGGCCGGCTCATCCACGCCCAGCGCGAGCTCGCCCGCATGGCTTCTCCCGCCTACCGCGCCGCTCTCGTCGGCACCCTCGGCCGCCAGCCGCTCGATTAAGCCAGAATAAACGAGGTCGCGAGCCGGCCCCCACCGGACAGCTCGCCCACCTCACCACGCGCGGGCGCGGGCCTATCCCTCTCAAAGCACCCGCGAGCAACCAGTTGCTCGACAGGTGTCGTCCCACGCGACCAGCCGCGGGTCGCACCACGCCCGCGACCACCGGCAAGCCGCTCCAGCAATCCGTCACACCGAGGACGGAGCCATGGCCAGCGGAGCGCGGGCTCGGCGATCCTCCCGTACGCCACGACCTCCTTCCAGATGCAGCACCGTGTCCGCCGCGGCGAGCAGTGCCGGGGCGTGCGACGCGACGAGCAGCGTGACGCCAGCATCCACGCGGCGCCGCAGGGCCGCGACGATCCGTTGCTCGGCGTCCGCATCCAACGCCGAGGTGGGCTCATCGAGTACGAGTAACCGGCACGGCCGATAAAGCGCGCGCGCTAGCGCGAGTCGCTGCCGCTGCCCACCCGAGAGCGCGGCCCCACCCTCCATCAGGACGGTGCCGAAGCCCTGCGGCTGCGACTCGATCCACTCAAGCACCCCCGCATCGCGACACGCCTCGATGAGCCGCGGAAGGTCCGGGGATGTCGCGTCTCCGGTAAGATTGTCGAGCACCGTGCCGGAAAAGAGTTCCACGCGCTGCGGCAACACGGAGAGGGTATCGCGCAGCGCCCCACTTTCAAAAAGCTCCAGCTCCCTCCCGTCGAGCAGGACGCGGCCGGAGCTGGGCCGAACCGCCCCTTGCACGAGCGCCAGCACCGAGCTCTTGCCGCTACCCGACGCGCCCGCGAGGGCGGTCCATCGGCCCGGCACAATCTCCAGCGTGAGATCCCGCAGGATCGGAAGCCGTCCCGCCGGCTGCAGACTCACGTCCTCCAACCGCACCGCGCCGCCGCTTCCGTCTTCCAACCGCAGCCGCCCCGTCCGCCCCTCGCGCTCCAGGTCCATCACCTCGAAGAGCCGCTCTGTCGCCGCCACGGCCTCCTGCACGCTACCGCTCAGGCCCAGCAACGCCGCCGCCGGACCCGCCACGTAGCCCGAGAGCGCGTACGCACTCATCAGCTGACCCAGCGTCAACTGATCCTGCAGCACCAGCGACGCGCCCACCCACAGGGTCGCCACGGTGTAAACCTGCGCGGTGCCCTGCCCGAAGACCGCGGTCCAGAGGCCCGCGACGACCACGCTGCGACTGGCGCCGAGCAGGCGCCCGAGTTGCTGCTCGGCTCGCTGCTCCTCCCGCGCCTCCCAGCGCAGGGCGCGAACCGTGCCGTGGTGCGCGAGCGACTCCGCAAGGTGCGCCTGCCACTCCGATCCTCGCTGCAGCAACTCACGCTGCCGCTCCCGACTCACCCGACTCACCACCGGCGCCAGCGCCGCCTGCACCGCAAGCAACACGGCCGCGATCTGCCCGAGCGTCGAGTGGAGCACAAACAGCGCCACCAGCGCTCCCACCAGCAGCAGCGGATGCAGCGCCATGCCCACCAGCGTCGTGCTTAGGAACGTCCGAACCTTGATCGCGTCGCCCACACGCGCCAGGAGGTCGCCGACCCGCATGCCCTCATGAAACGTCGCCGGCAACGCCAGCAGATGCCGGTGATAGCCGAGGATGAGCGCGGCATCGAGTCGCTGACCGAGCCGCAGCACCCACCAACCTTGGATCCACCCGAGCGCCTGCCTCACGGCCACAATCAGAAGCATCGCGACCCCGAGAACCGTGAGCAGGTGGACATCCTGCCGCGGCACAACCGCATCGACGACCCGCTCGACGTAGAGCGAAAACGCGAGGCTCAGCACCGTCGCGACAACGGCCGCGACGACCGCCCGCAGGACCAGCGAACGGTGCGGCCAGAGCAGGCCTGCCAGACGAGCCCAGGGGCCGCGCCACCAAGCGCCCCGCCATGCTTGCGGTTGGCCCGCGGCAACGGCACTGGCACACGGCTGACCCGCGGTCGCTGACTCCCCGCTCTCCGGCGCGACGGCGGCCAGCAGGAAAACACCGGAGGCCGCCGCCGCAAATCGCTCCCGCGGCCAGCGCGCCACCACCCCGACCGCTGGATCCATCACGCCCAGCCACCGGACGCCGATCTTCTCCACCACCACGAAGTGCGGGTGGCCGGTCGGGAGTAGGACGTGGGCGATGAAGGGAACCGGCAAGCCGTCGATCTCCCCAGCCGTTCCCTTCACGCCCTCCAAGCGGACGCCCATCCGGCGCGCCGCTTGGATCAGCCCGAGCGCACTGGTGCCCCCGCGGTCCGTTCCCGCCCACTGGCGCAGGCGGGCGACTGACTCCGGGCGGCCAAACCGCCGGCAGAGGTAGGCGAGGCAAGTCGGCCCACAATCCGTCTGATCACGCTGCCGCATCGTCGCGCCACTCCCCACGTCCAGACTCGCCCGCGCTCCACGACATGGGACTATTGCTCCGCCGACAGGCCGAGCTGTCGCAGAAAGTCTGCCAGCGTAGTCGGGCGCATCAACTGCCGCAGCGGCTCGCACAGCCCGGGTACATCGTCCAAGCGAAAGGGCAGGATCGGGGGCAGGGCCGGCAGGAAGCCGCCCTGGCATTGAGCAAGCGCCGCTTCATCGAGGGTCAACCGTGTCACTGAGTTCATGGTGTTATGCTTCGCGACTCCCGGATTTTCGCCCGCGGACGGGATTGCCCGCGCAGCGGGGAGACACGAAAGAGCGAGCCGGTCCGACGGACCGGCGTGTCCGCGTTCGCGCGCGGGTCCGCAGCGCCGCCCCGCCAACTCGGGCGGGCGCGGTCACGCAGCAGGAAAACGGAGGCGACGGGCGGCACGCCGCGACCCTGCGCCGTCAGCGAAGACGGAACCAGCCGCCAGACAACCGGGAACGGGGGTGCCGCTCCGCAACGGCGGGTAGCATCCACCACCCCTAGGCAGGGCCGGTGGATCGACGGGAACGGGGCGACGATCCACCGCGCGAGGCGGTGGACCGGACCACTTCGGCTACTTGAGGAACGCCGGGACGCGTTCGCCCGCGATCATCGTCTCGAACGACTCGCGCTCGTGCACGAGTTCGAACGCGCTGCCCTTGACGAGCACCTCGGCGGCCATGCCGCGCGTGTTGTAGCGGCTGGCCATCGTGTAGCCGTAGGCGCCGGCGCTGAGCAAAGCCACGTACTCGCCCTCGCCGACCTGCTGGAGCGAGCGCTCCTTGGCGAAGCAGTCTCCGCTCTCGCAAACCGGGCCCACGATGTCGGACACCATTGCCGGGCGCGACGTGTCGCGGTGGAGCGGGACAATCTCGTGGAAGGCGTCGTACATCGCGGGCCGCACCAGGTCGTTCATCGCGGCGTCGATGATGACGAAATTCTTCGCGGAACCGCGCTTCACGAATTCGACCCGGGAGAGGAGGACGCCGGCGTTGCCGACGAGGAAGCGGCCCGGCTCGAGCAGGATCTTCAGGCCGAGCGGCTGGAGGAGCGGTACCAGGGCGGCGCCGTAGGCCTCGGGCGTGAGCGGACGCTGGCCGGCCGGCTGGGCGTCCCACCACTCGGCGGAACCGCTCGCCAACGCGTCGCGGTAGATGATGCCGATGCCACCACCGATCGAGAAGTAGTCGATTCCGTGCTTGGCCTTCAACTCGGCGACGAACGGCGTGACCTTCTTCACCGCCTCGACGAACGGTGCGACATCGGTGAGCTGGGAACCGATGTGCATCTGCACGCCCTTGATCCGCAGGTTCGGGTACTTGGCGGCCGCCTCGTAGGCGGCGCCGGCGACCTTCAGCGGGATGCCGAACTTGTTGTCCGACTTGCCCGTCGTGATCTTGGCATGTGTGTGCGCGTCGACATCCGGATTGATGCGGATGGCGATCGGGGCCTTCACGCCCAAGCGACCGGCGACGTGATTGATGCGGGCCATCTCGGGCTCGCTCTCGACGTGGAACGCAAAAATACCGTTCTGCAGCGCGAGCTCGATCTCCTCGCTCGTCTTGCCGACGCCCGCGAAGACACTGCGCTTCACGTTCGCTCCGGCGGCGAGCACCCGGCGCAGTTCGCCGCCGCTCACGAGGTCAAAGGCCGCGCCGAGGTTCGCGAAGTGACGCAGGATCGCCAGCGCCGAGTTCGCCTTCATCGCATAGCAGATCTGGAGATCGAGACCGGTCAGGCTCTTCGCCAAACGCGTGTAATTGTCGGTCATCGTCGCCGCGCTATAGACGTAGGTCGGCGTGCCGTAGAGCCGCGCGACCTCGGCGAGATTGACGGATTCGCAGTGCAGATCGTTACCCGTGTAGCGGAAGTGGTGCATGAAAAAAGCAGTTCGCGAACAAAATGGCTGAAGGGCGTAAAAAGTGCGCGTTTCCCCTTGAAAAAACGAATCAAAACTTAGCTTCTCCAACCCGTGCTGCAGCGGATTCTCCAGTCGATCTTCCATCGTCCTCTCCATCCTTTGGGGAAGGTGGATAACGCCCGCCTGGAACGCCGCACCGCGCTGCGAAACGCGCAGTTTGTCAGCTTCATGGCGCAGCAGGGACTCGGCCGCGGCATCGCCTCCGACCGGCATGAAGCCCGCCTGCGCCGCCAGCGCCTCGTCCGCTTTGTCGTCGCCGCCTCCGTCGGCGGTGGCGTCGCCTGGGTCGGACTCGAGAGCGCACGCGCCTTGTCGCTTTTCTGACCCAAGTCGGCCGACCATCGGCCTAGTGATGCCATCGTAGTGCGATAGCGGCTCACGGTGGGCGTTGGCCCCAAAGCAGGAGCCTTTCTGCACACTCCGAATGGGCGGAGTCTTGCGATCGGCCCGCGGTCCCGCCATCCACCGAAGCATGAACCGCAAAGCATTCCTTTTGTTTCCGCTGGTCGCGATCGCGCTGCTCCTCGGGGGTTGCAGATCTGGGGGCAAGCTCGGCGGCATTGCGGTGAGCGTGGTCACGATCCGTTCCGCCCAAGCTGAACTCCTGGAGACGCAGGTCGTCCTTGGCCTCCGGTACACCAACGAAAACGTGGTCCCGGTCGGCTTCGGCGGATCCCGGCACAAGTTCTACCTCAACGGCACTTACGTCGGCCAGGCGGTCAGCGATCGTCCGGTGGGCCTCGCGCCACTCTCCACGGGGACGCAGGACGTGACCGTGATGGTGAAGAACGGCGCGCTGCTCAACGTCCTGCGCAACGTCGCCCAGCGGCAGCAGGCCGCCTACCGCATTGAGAGCACGCTGTTCGTGACGGCGGGCGAGGAGCGAATGGAGATCAAGACCAAGAGCGAAGGGGCCATTGATCTGACGGGCCTTCTGCCCGCGGCAGGCGTGCCCTGATGCTTAGCCTGCGCCGCCGCCGGTGTTGGCCGGGGTGGCGGCGAAGCCCGAGCGGAAGGTGGCCGCGATGAAGTCGCGGTTCAGCCGGGCGATGAAGTCGTGGCTGATGAGCTTCGGGCACGCGGCGCTGCACTCGTACTGATTGGTGCAGCTGCCGAAGCCGAGATCGTCGGCGGTGCTCACCATCGCGAGCACGCGGCGGTCGCGCTCCGGCTGACCCTGCGGCATAAGGCCGAGGTGCGAGACCTTGGCGGCGACGAACAGCATGGCGGACGCGTTCTTGCAGGCGGCGACGCAGGCGCCGCAGCCGATGCACTGGGCAGCGTCCATCGCCAGGTCCGCATCCACCTTCGGCACCGGCACCGCGTTGGCATCGGGCGCCGAACCGGCGCGCGCCGTGATGTAACCGCCCGACTGCTGGATCTTGTCGAACGCCGAACGATCCGTCACCAAGTCGCGCACCACCGGGAAAGGCTGGGCGCGAAAGGGCTCGACCGTGATGACGGCGCCGTCGGCGAAACTGCGCAGGTACGTCTGGCAGCTCGCCACGCCCTGATGCGGACCGTGCGGCTTGCCGTCGATCACGAGCGAGCACGTGCCGCAGATGCCCTCGCGGCAGTCGTGCGCGAAGGAGATCGGGTCGTCTCCCGTGACCGTGAGCCGGTCGTTCACCACGTCGAGGAGCTCGAGGAACGACATGTTCGGGCTCACGTCCTGCGCCGGGTAATCAACGAAACGGCCGGCTTGGTTCGGGCCAGCCTGACGCCAGACGCGGAGGGTGACGGAGATCGTTTTGGAGGAGCCTTCAGCGACCATGGGAAAAGGAGTGGGGGCGGGTTGTGCGGGGCGGCGGGCGGACGGCGGCGCTTACTTGTAGTTGCGCAGCGACATCTTCACGAATTCGTAATTGAGCGGCTCGACATTGCGGAGCGGTTCCTTGCCGGCACCCTGGTACTCCCAGGCCGCGACGTGCGCAAAACGCTCGTCGTCACGCTTGCACTCGCCATCGGGATACTGGTGCTCCTCGCGGAAGTGGCCGCCGCAGCTCTCCTCGCGCGTCAGCGCGTCGAGGCACATCAGCTCGCCCAACTCGATGAAGTCAGCCACGCGGCCGGCCTTCTCGAGTGACTGGTTCAGCGTGTCGGCCGAGCCCGGCACCTTGACCGTGGCCCAGAACTCCTCGCGCAGCGTTGCCAACTCGCGGAGCGCCTGCTGCAGGCCCTCGCGGGTGCGAGACATGCCGCAGTACTGCCACATGATGTGGCCGAGCCGCTTGTGGAAATGGCTGACTGGCTGCGAGCCGTTCGCGCCCAGTAGACGCTGGTTCATGCCGCGCACGTTCGCCTCGGCCTCGCGGAACTCGGGGCCATCCGGCGACGGACGGGAACCCGGCTTCTGCGTCGCGAGGTAGTCACCGATGGTGTACGGGACCACGAAATACCCGTCGGCCAATCCCTGCATCAGCGCCGAAGCGCCGAGGCGATTCGCGCCGTGGTCGGAGAAGTTGGCCTCGCCGAGCACGAAGAGCCCGGGGACGTTGGACATCAGGTTATAGTCTACCCAGAGACCGCCCATCGTGTAGTGCACCGCCGGATAGATGCGCATCGGCGTCCGGTAGGCGTTTTCGTTGGTGATCTCGTGGTAGATGGCGAAGAGATTGCCGTAGCGCTCGCGCACGGCGGACTCCCCGAGTCGATTGATCGCCTCCGAGAAATCCAAGTACACCCCCAGCCCCGTCTCGCCGATCCCGCGGCCTTCGTCGCACACCCGCTTGGCCGCCCGCGACGCGATGTCGCGCGGAGCGAGATTGCCGAAGCTCGGGTACAGGCGTTCAAGGTAGTAGTCGCGATCCGCCTCCGGGATCGACGCCGGATCCTTGCCGCAGTCCTCCTTGCGTTTCGGCACCCAGATGCGGCCGTCGTTGCGGAGCGACTCCGACATCAGCGTCAGCTTCGACTGGTAGTCACCGGTGACGGGGATGCAGGTCGGGTGAATCTGCGTGTAGCACGGATTGCCGAAGCAAGCGCCGCGCTTGTAGGCGCGCCAGATCGCGGTGGTGTTCGAGCCGCGGGCGTAGGTGGAAAGATTGAAGACGTTGCCATACCCGCCGGTGGCGAGGATGACGGCGTCGGCGGCCCAGCGGCGGATTTCGCCGGTGACGAGGTTGCGGGTGATGATGCCCTTGGCCTCACCCTTGACCACGACGAGGTCGCACATCTCCTCTTGGGTGAAGAGCTGGACCGCGCCCTGCCCGACCATGCGGGACAGCGCGGAGTAGGCGCCGAGCAGCAGCTGCTGTCCGGTCTGGCCGCGGGCGTAAAACGTGCGCGAGACCTGGGCTCCGCCAAAGGAGCGATTGGCGAGCAGGCCGCCGTACTCGCGGGCGAACGGCACGCCCTGGGCGGCGCACTGGTCGATGATGTTGGCCGACACCTCGGCGAGGCGGTGGACATTGGCTTCGCGGGCGCGGTAGTCGCCGCCCTTCAGCGTGTCATAGAAAAGCCGATACACGCTGTCGCCGTCGTTCTGGTAGTTCTTGGCAGCGTTGATGCCGCCCTGCGCGGCGATCGAGTGGGCGCGGCGCGGGCTATCGTGGAAGACGAACGACTTCACCTTGTAGCCGAGCTCCGCGAGCGTCGCGGCCGCCGAGGAACCAGCGAGGCCGGCGCCGACGACAATGACCTCGTACTTCCGCTTGTTCGCCGGGTTGACGAGCTTGATCTCCGACTTGTGCTTCCGCCACTTCTCAGCGAGGGGGCCGGAGGGGATCTTGGAATCGAGTTTGGCCATGGGGAACGCGGCGCGCGCGGGTGAGGTTGAGAGGGAGAGAAAGGTTTCGGGGCGGGACGGGCTCAGCGCGAATCCGTGCTCGCCGGTGCCGCGAGGCGCTCGGCGGCGGTCGTGCCGGCGGCGGGCTTGGCCACGCCGGAGAGGATCAATCCGGGAATCGCGACGTTGCCCGCGAGGTAGGCGAGGCAAAAGGCGACCGCCACGCCGCGCAGCCAGCCAGCCCAGGTCGTGCTCTTCCAGCCGATCGTCTGGAACATCGACTCGAACCCGTGCAACAAGTGCACGGTGAGGAGGCTGATCGCGACCAGGTAGAAGAGCGAGACCCACGGATTCGCGAAGCCGAGGAACACCATGCTGTAGACATCCGCGACCGCCTCACCCTTCGCCACCACCGGGAAGCCCAACAGGTGGAAATCCGCGGCCATCGCGTAGGGCGCGAGTTGCCCCTTGTAATTATCCGTCTGCACCGTCCCGAGCGTGAAGTGCGCGAGGTGGTAAACGATGAAGGCCAGCACCACGAGGCCCGAGAGCCGCATGTAGCGCGAGGCGAGGCTCGCGCGGATCCAGCGCCGCACGCCGTAGCCCTCCGCACCGCGCGCCTTGCGGCTGTCCAGGGTCAGCGTCACCGCCGCCCACACGTGAATCACCACCGCAGCCAGCAGCACAAGGCGCACCGCCCAGAGCGCTCCTCCCAGAGACTGCAGGAAGTGCGCGTAGCCGTTGAGCTGGTCCGGATGGCCGAACACCTGGAGGTTGCCCACGAGGTGTCCGGTGACAAAGCCGATGAGAATGAAGCCGGTGACCGCCATGAGGAATTTGCGGCCGACGGACGTGCGAAAGAGGTTGCCGGAGAGGCTCATCGTAAGGTGGTTCAGGGGGGAGATCCTCCGAGGGGGCGCGGAGGCCGTCGAGAGGACGATGGAAGGGACGTTACAAACGGCGAAGCAAAAGTGTAAAGGGCAGTGCCCATCGCTTCAGCCTCACGGCACGGCTATTAGGTCCGCTAAACGCAAAGAGAAGGCCGCTGTCGGCCGTCGTCGGCCACGGCCCGCCTCAACGGACGAGGGGCCGGAGGAGGGAAAACTTCCCGCTGGCGGCGGGAGCAATGAAGCGACGGCGGAACGCCACCACCCGCGCGCCGTCTCCGAGCAACTGCGCCAGCGCCGCCTCCACCGCCGGATGGTCCGCACCTTCGTCGGCCACATAATGGAAGTCCCAGCGGTGGTCCGAGGTCTGAACCAAGGAATAATGCCAGCACCGGAAGCCCTCCGGCAGCGCCGCGTCGACTTCTGAGGGCGAAACCAGCGAGCCATCCGCCCGGAAGTGCAGTCCACCCTCGCGGCCAAGCAGGCGGTAACCCGTGGAAAAACGACGAACAATGTCCCCGGTCTGGTACCGCAGCAACGGCATCGCCTCGCGATCACGCGTGGTCACGAAGATCTGGAAGACGTCCGCCAAATCCCGGTAGGGCACGAGCTCGACAAAGGCATTGGCGTCGATCACCCGCGAGTCATCGCGAAACGCCTCACCGACGAACAGGTAGCCTGCCTCGGTAGAGCCGTAGAGATCGACTTGCGGCGCCGGAAAGACTTCCGCGATGCGTTGGGCATGCTGCCGGCTGGCCTTGCCGTAGGTGAGGATCACCGCCCGAATGCTCGGCACCGCGACGCCCCGACGCTGCGCGGCGCGGGCCAGCAGCGAGAGGTACACCGGCTCGCCTTCCAGCACTTCCGGCTTCACCGCCTGCAACTCCGTCACGATGCGATCCCACTCGCTCTCGGGAAATACGAAGGGATCACTCGACAGATTCAGATAAACCGTCCCGTCAAAGTACCGGTGCGGAAAGGGGTGATCCTCGTACGGGCAGAGGTTGCTGGAGCAACCCACGGGAGCGAGGACACACTTGCGGTACGGGCGCCCAACGAATTGCCGCAGGATCGGCGACGCGAGGTAGGCCCGCGCGGTCTGCGCGTTCCACCAACCGTCTTCCATGATCACCGTCATCGGCGACTGCGTCGTCCCACCCGTCGACTCGTACTCGAAACGCTTCTCCGCCAGACCGCGCTCAATGTCGCGGTAATCCCGGAAGAAGGCCTGATGCCCGCGCTGGACAATCTCTTTCTTCGAGAGCGCGGGGAGCTCGGCGTAGCAAGACCAGCGCAGCGGCTCCGCATGCAGCGGGAAGCGCTCCCCGTAAAGTGGGCTGCGCTCATAGATGCGCCGGATCTCCTGCTCCAGCGCGACCGGGACACGGCCCGCCGTCGACTCACCGAGGGCAGTCGGGGCGTTGGCAAAGACAGGAGCGTGGGCGGACATGGTCAACAGCTACCACCGTGGCCCCGGCCGCCGCGCGTGTCAAACGGCGCCCGAGTCACAGCAAAATCGTCACGCGGTCGCCGCGCCGCCTTCCCGGCCTCGCCAAAGCGGCGCCGCGAGGTGCAGCGCGTTCAGCGCGAGCGCGTGCGTGATGCCGCCGTCGCGGGTGCGGGCCAGTGCCTCCGCGAGCGGCAGTGTCACCACCTCGATCTCCTCGTCCGCGTCCCACTCCGTCGGCGCGACCCGGCGCACGTTCTCGACGAGCACCATGTGGCAGCGGTTGTCTTGGATGGCGGGATTGGGATGGATCGACGCGATGAGTCGGCCGCGCTCGCCCACGTAGCCGGTCTCTTCGCGCAGTTCGCGCAGGCCGGCCGCCACGGGATCCTCACCCGCCTCAATCACCCCGCCCGGCACTTCGAGCGAGAGCGTCTCGATCCCAAATCGAAACTGCCGCACCAACACCACGTCACCCTCGGGAGTGAGCGCGACGATGTTCACCCAGTCGCGCACGTGCACGACGATGAACTCGCGCTCCGTGCCTCGCCCGGGATGCGTGAACTGCACGCCGTGTACGTCGAAGACGCGCGTGGCGGCGAGCCGGCGCTCCGGCCCGCGACGCCAGTGCGCCGGTGCCGGCGCACCGGCTTGGCTGTCATGGAAATTTGGATTCAAGGCGAGTCGGTACGAGGTGGCGCCGGCGCGGGCGGGCAATAAAAAGCCCCTTCAGCGGCGGGCCGAAGGGGCGGAGGAAAAACCGTTTTTCGGATCAGCGCTTCGGCAGCTTGACCTTGTCGCCGACCTTCAGCTTCGACCAATTCACGCCGGGATTGACGGCGATGAGGTCGGGCAGGGAAACATTGTTCGCGCGCGCGATCTTGGCGCCCGTGTCGCCGGCCTTGATGACATACTCACCGGCACCCGCGACAGCAGCACCACCACCCGCCGGGGCTGCGCCCTTGGCGGCAGCGCGCGGAGCCTTGGCGGACTCCTGCAGCTTGGTGATCTCGCCCTTCACGTTGCCGAGCTCCAGACTCACGGCATTGAACGCGTCCTGCGTCGAACGCTGCAGCGCGGACACCGCCGAGCTGGCCTTGTCCGAAGCAGTCGCCGCCGTGCGAACCTCGCTTTCAAGCGTGTCCATTCGGGTCAGCTGCTCGGTGTGAGCCGTGACCGTCTTGGAAGTGGAGGAGACCTTGGCGAGAGCCACGCCGGCCAAAACCAGCGCGAGGACTCCAACAATGACGCCGGCAACCGGAAGGTAGCTGGTGTTTTCCCGAGAAATCGTGTCCATGAGAAATAAGCGAGTAATGTTGGATTTACGGAACGCTCCTAACTGACGCAAGCAGAGACTGGAACGAAGTTTTCACAAACGTCGCCTGGCGCCGGCGTGTCTGCGGGGAATGCGTTGACACCTCCCGCCGTCCGACAAGATTCAGGGCCGGTTGCGGGGTGTAGCTTAGCCTGGTAGAGCGCCTGGTTTGGGACCAGGAGGTCGTAGGTTCGAATCCTATCGCCCCGACCAGCCGATCCAGCCCAGAAGGGCTGACCGCCGGTTTACTTCCCTTTGGTGGGGAAGCTAACGGCCGGCGCGGGCGCAGCCGGGGTCGCGGTCGGCGTCGAAATCGGCCGGAGCAGCGAGGCCCGCTGGGCCCAGAGGCTCTGCGGTGCGACGCGGGTCAATTGTTCGAGAGAGGACTGCAGAGCCGCGGCATCACCGGCCTCGGCTGCGAGGGAGGCCACGTGGTAACCGGCCTCCGCTCGGACGGACACCGCCGCCGTAAGGTCGTCCGCCAACGCTTTCAACGTAGCCGTACCACCGGCGCGGTCCCCTCCGAGGACCTGGGTGATGCCTTGGCCGATCCGGGCCCGGCTTGAGAGCGGACCTTCCTTGAGGGCGGCGACGGCCTTGCCGTAGCTCGCCGCCGCATCGGTGAACTTGCCTGCCTCGTAGGCCTCATCCGCCAGACGCAGATGCGCCACGCCGGCGAGAGCGTTACCCGGGTGTTCAACGGCGAAGCGCTGCAACTGCTCGCTGGTCTTCGCCTTGGCGAAGTCCGCCGCGATCCCGGCCTCCTGCCGAGCCTGGTACATTTCCCACGCGCCCTTGCCAAGAATGACGAGCGTGACGACCGCCACGAGGGTGACGATGCGGGAGCGCTGTGCCTCCCAAAAGGCGCGTAGCTGATCCTCGAAGCTCGGCCCTGCCACCGGAATAGGTTCCGCCGACGCGGCAGCTTGCGGGTCTTCCGCGCGCGACGCGGGGCTCGGGGGAATGGGTGAGATCGACATGGTCAACGCAGAATAGCCCCCCACAAAGACACAGCGACCGGAAGGCGTAAAGACGGGAGTTGCAGCCCCTGCCCGCCTCCTAACCCCGGCGGCCGGGTAGCCACCCCACCTCCCCGCTCAATCGAAGACCACCGTCTTGTTGCCGTACACCAGCACCCGGTTCTCCAAGTGCCAACGCACCGCCTGAGCGAGGACGGTCTTCTCCATGTCCCGCCCCATCCGCACCAGATCCTCCACGCTGTGCCGATGGGTCACTCGCCTCACATCCTGTTGAATGATAGGGCCTTCATCCAGATCCCGGGTCGCGTAGTGCCCGGTGGCGCCGATCAGCTTCACCCCCCGCGAGTACGCCTGGTGGTAAGGCCGCCCACCCGCAAAGGCCGGGAGGAAGGAGTGGTGGATATTGATCACCGGACCGGCGAAACGCTCCAGAAAGTCGTTCGACAGCACCTGCATGTAACGGGCAAGGACGACGAGTTCGACGCGATGTTCGCGCAGGAGCGCCAACTGCCGCGCCTCTGCTGCCGCCTTGGTGTCCGCCGTCACGGGCACGTGGACGAACGGCACCCCATACCCCTGTGCCATCGGCGCAAGATCGGGATGATTGCCGACCACAAGAACGACCTCGCCGGGGAGGTCTCCCGCGCGCCAACGCAGGCAAAGGTCGTGGAAACAGTGATCCGCCTTGGAGACGAACAACGCGACCCGCGTGCGGTGAACGGACGACGCGACGCGCACATGCATGCCGAGGCTGCGGCCGAACTCATTGAAGGCGGTGGTGTCCGCCGACGCGTCTCCATTCGCCGGTTCCCACTCGACGCGCTGGAAGAAGATCCCCGCTTCCGTGTCGCGATGCTGGTCGGCGTGCAGGATATTGCCCCCGCGCTCGAAGATCCAACCGGCGACGCGCGCCACCAAGCCCGGTTGATCCGGGCCGTGGAGCAGCGCGACGAGCGTCGGCAATGCGGCAGGCGTAGCAGTCCCTTGAGCCATGACCGGCTTAGACCAAGGTCACGTTGCCGCGGTACTGCTGGATCGGCTTTACACCGACCCGCTTGCTCCGCAGCGCCTTGATGCCCTCGACCGCAGCCTGCGCACCGGTGAGCGTGGTCATGATGCACACGCTATGGGCGTAGGCGGCCGAGCGGATCTTGTTCTCGTCCTTGCGGGGAATCATCCCGGCCGGCGTGTTGATCACGAGTTGGATCTTGCCGTTCTTGATCAGGTCAACCGCAGTCGGGCGGCCTTCCTCGATCTTGGCGAGCTTCGCGACCTTGATGCCGGCCTCCGCGAGCACCTTGGCGGTGCCTCCGGTGGAATAGAGTGAGAAGCCCAGTTCCTCGAGCTGGCGAGCCAGCGTCACAGCGCGGGGCTTGTCGGCATCCTTGACCGAGAGGAACACGTTCCCACCCGTCGGAAGGCCCGGCTTGGCCGCGGCCTGTGCCTTGGCGAACGCCACGCCGAGATCCTCGTCGAGGCCCATGACCTCGCCCGTTGAGCGCATCTCGGGTCCGAGCACGATCGTCGCGCCCGGGAAACGCACGAATGGGAAGACCGCTTCCTTCACGCACCAGTGGCGCGGCGTGTGTTCGCGGGTGAAGCCGAGATCCTTGAGCTTGAGCCCCGTCATCACCTTCGCCGCGAGCTTGGCCATCGGCACGCCGATCGCCTTGGCGACGAACGGGACGGTGCGGGAAGCGCGCGGGTTCACTTCGAGGACGTAGAGCTGCTGGTCCTTGATCGCGAACTGTACGTTCATCAGGCCGATGACCTTGAGTTCGCGCGCGAGCGCATGCGTGGCCTTACGCACCGTCTCCAGCATCGCGGGAGACAGGGTGTGCGGGGGCATCACCATCGCGGCGTCACCGGAATGCACGCCGGCAAATTCAATGTGCTCAAGCATTCCGCCGATCACGCTGGTCTCACCGTCGGAGATGCAGTCGACATCGAGCTCGATCGCGTCCTCAAGGAAGTCGTCGATCAGCACCGGCTTGTCCGGCATGACCTCGAAGGCTTGGCGGACCACGCCGCGGAATTCCTCTTCGCTGTAGACGATGAACATGCCGCGGCCGCCCAGCACGAAGGACGGGCGCAGGAGCACCGGGAAACCGAGCTCGCGGGCCGCCGTCAGCGCGTCGGCCTCGTTCATCGCCGTGCGGTTCGCCGGCTGGCGCAGGCCCACCTTGTCGAGGATCTTCGCAAAGAGCTTCCGGTCCTCCGCCGCCTCGATACTCTCGGGCGAGGTGCCGATGATGTTCACGCCGTTCGCCTTCAGGGCCGTCGCGAGATTGAGCGGGGTCTGGCCGCCGAACTGCACGATCACGCCGTCACAGCCTTCCTGCTGGTAGATTTCCAGCACGTCTTCGAGCGTGAGGGGCTCGAAGTACAGGCGGTCCGAGGTGTCGTAATCTGTCGAGACCGTCTCCGGATTCGAATTCACCATCACGGTCTCGAAGCCGATCTCGCGGAGCGCGAAGCTCGCGTGCACACAGCAGTAGTCGAACTCGATACCCTGGCCGATGCGGTTCGGGCCACCGCCGAGGATCATGATCTTGCGCTTCTTGCCGCCCGGCATGACTTCGTTTTCGTCTCCGTAACTGGAATAGTAATACGGCGTGAAGGCCTCGAACTCGGCCGCGCAGGTGTCGACGAGGCGGTACGTGGTCTGGATGCCGAGCTGCTTGCGCTCGGTGCGCATCGTCGCGAAGTCGGTCTTCAGGAGGTGCGCGAGCTGCACGTCGGAGAAGCCGAACTGCTTCGCCCGGCGGAGCAGCTCCGGCGTCGCCACCGGACGCGCATCGGCCGGGGCCGAGGGCAGACGGTGGCGCTTCAGGTCCTGCTCCATCTCGTAGATTTCCCGCAGCTGGTGCAGGAACCACGGATCGATCTTGGTCAGCTCGAAAATTTCCTCGACCGTGAAACCCGCTAGGAAGGCATAACGCAGGAAGAAGATGCGCTCCGAATTGGGCGTCGCGAGCTTTGCCACGATCACGGAGCGCTCAGGGAGCTCGTCGCCACCCCACTTGCCGCCGCCGCCAAAGCCACGCGCTCCGACTTCGAGGGAGCGTAGCGCCTTCTGCACCGACTCCTTGAAGGTGCGGCCGATCGCCATCGCCTCGCCCACCGACTTCATCGCCGAGGTCAGCGTGGGATCCGCGTCCGGGAACTTTTCGAAGGTGAACCGCGGAATCTTCGTCACCACGTAATCAATCGTCGGCTCAAACGAGGCCGGCGTGAGGCGCGTGATGTCGTTGCGGAGCTCGTCGAGCGAATACCCAACCGCCAGCTTCGCCGCGATCTTCGCGATCGGGAAGCCAGTCGCCTTCGACGCCAACGCGGAGGAACGCGAGACGCGCGGGTTCATCTCAATCACGACCATGCGGCCGGTCTGCGGATCAACCGAGAACTGGATGTTGGAGCCACCGGTCTCGACGCCGATTTCGCGGATCACCGCGAACGAGGCGTCCCGCATGACCTGGTACTCCTTGTCGGTCAGCGTCATCGACGGCGCCACCGTGATCGAGTCACCCGTGTGCACGCCCATCGGGTCAAAGTTTTCGATCGAGCAGATGACGACGCACTGGTCCTTGTGGTCGCGCATCACCTCCATCTCGTACTCCTTCCAGCCGAGCAGACACTCCTCGACGAGGACTTCGTGCACGGGAGAAAGATCGAGCCCGTTTGCGCAGATGCGCTCAAACTCCTCGCGGTTGTAGGCGATGCCGCCGCCGGAGCCGCCCAGAGTGAAGGAGGGGCGGATGATGAGCGGGAAGGCGCCGAGCATCTCGGCCGCGGCCCGGGCTTCGTCCATCGTCTTCACCGTGCGCGAGCGCGCCACGTCGAGACCGATCTTGAGCATCGCCTGCTTGAACAGTTCGCGATCCTCGCCCTTGGAAATCGCATCCGGCTTCGCGCCGATCATCTCGACGCCGTACTTTTCCAAGATGCCCTTCTTGAAGAGCTCCATCGAGAGGTTCAGCGCGGTCTGGCCACCGAGCGTGGGCAGCAACGCCGAGGGACGCTCGGCCGCGATGATCTTCTCCAGGAACTCGATCGTGAGGGGCTCGATGTAGGTGACGTCCGCGAACTCCGGATCCGTCATGATCGTCGCCGGATTCGAGTTCACCAGGATCACGCGGTAACCCTCTTCCTTCAGGGCCTTGCACGCCTGCGTGCCGGAGTAGTCGAACTCGCAGGCCTGTCCGATCACGATGGGACCGGCGCCGATGATGAGAATGGACTTGAGGTCGGTACGCTTGGGCATGGACGTGAGTGTCCGGAGGGTTGGCTCCCCTCCCGCCAGCGGCAAGCGGGAAGTCGCAGTTCCACGTGCTTCCGCATCCGCTTTTCGCCGGATCGTTACCCCGCCGCCATCCGTCCTTCACCCAGCGTCACCACGATTGCCCCTGCCTGCGGGCAAACTCCTTGCACCTCGCCCTCGTCACCGAAACCTACGCTCCGGAAATCAATGGGGTCGCCATGACACTGGGGCGGCTGGTGGACGGGCTTTCCCACCGGGGCCATCGGGTCACCGTCATCCGCCCGCGCCAACGGCATGAGTCGCCTCGGTTCTCCGTGACCCGACGCCTCGCCGGGGAGCAGATCCGTCTGCCAGGCATCCCGATGCCAGGCTACCCGCAGCTGCGGATCGGCCTCCCCGCCGGGGGGAGGTTGCGGCGGCTCTGGCGCGAAAAGCGGCCGGACTTGGTGCACGTCGCCACGGAGGGGCCGCTAGGCGCGTCCGCCATCGGCGCCGCCCTCGAACTGGGGCTGCCGGTGACGTCGAGTTTCCACACGCACTTCGACCAGTACACCCGCGACTATCGCGTGGGCTGGCTGCAGCCGGTGATCGCGTCGTGGCTGCGCCGGGTGCACAACCGCACGCGGCGCACATTCGTGCCCACCCGCCACCTGCAGCACGCGCTTCACGCCGAGGGCTACGAGAATCTCCGCCTGCTGTCCCGCGGGGTCGACACGTCGTTGTTCTCCCCCACCCGCCGCGATCCGGAACTGCGCGCGGCCTGGGGAGCAAAGCCCGACGATCTGGTCGTCGTCCACGTCGGACGGATCGCCGCCGAAAAGAACTACGCCCTGCTCTTCCGCGCCTTCGACGCCATCAAGGCGGTCCAACCGCGCGCGCTCCTCGTGCTCGTCGGCGATGGTCCGCTGTTGTCGACCTACCAGCGGATGCGGCCGGACGCGGTGTTCACGGGTTTCTACACGGGGGTGAACTTGGCCCGCCACTATGCGTCCGGGGACGTCTACCTGCACGCGAGCCACACCGAGACGTTCGGTAACGTAGTCACCGAGGCCATGGCCAGCGGCCTCGCCGTGGGCGCGTTCGACTACGCCGCCGCCCGCGAATTCATCGTGGATGGACAGCAGGGGCTGACGTGCCCGCCGGGCGACGAGGCTGCGTTCATCGCGCAAGCGGAGCGCATCGCCCGGAGTGGGACGCTGCGGCACGCCTTGAGCACCGCGGCCCGGGCCCGAGCCGAGCTGCTTTCGTGGGACGCCGTGGTGGACGGCTTTATCGCCGATCTGACCGCGGCGATCAACGAGTCGCCAGTTCCATCGCCAGCCGTCGGCGCGCCTCCGCACTGAAGGGCGCCCCGGCCAACTCCGCGGCGAGGAAGACCGCTCCGGCCACGGCCGGCGCCGGTGCCTCAAGCAGGGAGAACCTCGCATCCGCCGCCGCCAACTCCGCCCGGAGTGCCTCGCGGTAGGAACGGCGCTCGAGGAGTCCGCCGGCCGGTACCACCGGAATTGCGGCGGCCGTCGGCCACTCCAGAGATTCCCCGAGGGCTCGGGCGAGACGACCGAGTTGCCGCGCGCCTTCCGCGACGATTTCCTCGGCCACGCGATCGCCGTCCTCGGCCGTCGCTAAGACCACCGGCGCAAGGCTCGCCAATTGCGACCGCGCGGTGTCCGGACGCATGGTCCATTGCATCGCGGCGCGCGCGGACGTGACGTTCAGCTCCGCGAACATCGCCGGCTCAAGCCGGGTCCTAGGCCCACGCCCATCCGTCGCCTCCATGATCGCGCGCAAGGCGCGGAGGGCGAGCCAGACGCCGCTGCCCTGGTCATCCAGCAACCATCCCCAACCGCCAACGATGCTGGTGGCGCCGGCGGGATCGCGGCCATACGCCGCCGCACCGGTGCCAGCGATGATCACAATGCCCGGGCCCTCCGCACACCCACCCGCGAGCGCGATCCGCAAATCGTGATCCAGTCCCAAAGTCTCCGCTGCAGCCGCCAATCCCAGCGCCGCGAGAGGCTCGCGAAACGCCTGATGGTCCGCCGCCGAGCGTACCCCGGCGAGTCCGAGGAAGGCCGCCTTCGCCGGTCCGTGCACATGCGCCGCCGCCCGGGCTGCCGCGACGGCCTCCGCGACCGCTGCCACCGCGGCTTCCAGCCCGACGCTGTGGTAATTTGAGCTCCCCGCGCGCCCCACTCCGAGCACACGACCGTCCGCGCCCGCAATCAACGCGCGCGTCTGCGTTCCGCCACCATCAATGCCGAGTAACCACATCTCACCCTTTCATACGGCACATCTCCGCAGGGGCAATACAAGGGTTGCGTCCAGCCACACCGGGCAAACTCCTCACTGCCTCGGACATAGCTGCTGTACCAGCGCAGAAACCCGGCAAAAGAGGCCGAATGGGGGCGACGCAACACGGCCAATCTGGCCATCGCGACTGCCCCGCACTTCGACGACCTTTCTCACTCCACCCTGCGCCCAGCCCAAGCGGCTGTGGCAGCGCCTCCGCTCTGGATCGTGACATCGAACCACGCGGCACACGGGTGGGACATTCGAGGATCTTGAATCGGTCCACGCCTGCACCTAGCGTGGTCTCGTTTCCACCGCGCCAATCTGGCCTACGGCATACACCCCGCTCCGCCTTCACCTGCCCCCGGCACGAAGGCCCGCTCACTTCTCCTTATCCATGGCCCAGTCCTCCGCCACGTCCATCGCCGCCATCGGTTTGGCTCTCGCTGTGCTCAGCGGGGTCGGCTGGTGGTTCGGCGTGCAACGCCCCGCCGAGCTTCGTCGCGCCACCGCGCAGGCCGCGGCGGAAGCGGCGGCGGCGGAAGCGTCCCTGCAGGCACGGCGGCGCGACTGGTTCGGCGAAATCGCTGACCAGCCGGGTTTCACATTCCGGTCCAGCGGCCTCGGCCACCGCATCGTCACTCCAGGCGACGGAGCTCGCCCCGGCCCGCAGTCCACCGTCCGCCTCACGTATACGGGTCGCCTCCGCGATGGGCGGGTCTTCGACTCTGTCACCACGCCCTCCACGTTCCGTCTCAACGCCCTGCTTCCCGGGCTCGGCGCGGGACTGCAACTCATCGGCCCGGGCGGCCGGATCGAGCTCCTCATCCCGCCTTCGCTGGGCTACGGAAACCGCGCCGCCGGCGGCATTCCGCCCGGGTCGGGACTCGTGTTCGAGGTTACTCTCGTATCCGTTGAATAGCTACGCCAACGCGTCCCGCGTGCCGCCCACTTAACCGGCGAAAGCGCCGCCAGATCGGCTAGGCTTCGGGTTCCGGTCCAGAACCATCCGGGCAGGCCCCGGCGCGGCTTGCGACCCACTCCCCGCGGCGACACGCCTCGGCGACGAGCCTCGCCTCGCTCCGCCCTCCCGCCAGCAGGCCAGCAAGAAGCTGCGCGAGAAACGCATCCCCGGCCCCAACGGTGTCGACCACCGCGACGGTCCGGCCCGGCTCCCAGATCCAACGTCCGTTCCGCAGCAGTCCGGCACCGCGCGCTCCCGAGGTGACGCACACAAAGCCGACCCCGGTCTCCGCCGCGAGGTGGCGCGCGTGCGCCTCCTCGGCCCCGGCGTCGCGGCCCGGCTCACCCGCCAAGCGGGCCGCCTCCTCAGCGTTCAGCTTCAAGAGGTGCGCATGGCGGGCGTACTCCCGCACCACCGCAAGGTCATCGAAGGGCGCGCGGAGGTTCACATCAAACACCCGCCACGCATACGTCGGCACCGCCTCCAGAAGCTGCCCGAGCGCCTGCCGGTTCGCCGAGCTGCGCAGCGCCAGCGAGCCAAAGACCAGCGCCCGCGCGGCCGCCGCCGGCGCGGCCACCTCGTCCGACACCGGGATGCGATCCCAGGCGACGCTCTCGACGATCGTGTACCGCGCATCGCCGCGCGGCGTGAGTTCAGCCGTCACCGTGCCCGTCGGCGCGTCGTCGAGACGCGCCACGCCGGCATCGGTCACCCCGCGCTCGGCCATCACGGCAAGCATCCGTTCACCCCACGCGTCGCGGCCGACGGCGGAGACCGGCACCGCCGGGATCCCGAGGCGCTGGAGGTGTGACGCGACATTAAACGGCGCCCCCCCGGGGAAGGCCCCGTGCGGGAGAAGATCCCAGAGGATTTCCCCGAAACAGAGGACCGGCGCGGACGTCCAGTCGGACCGTGGGCGGGCGGAGGCGGCGGCAGTCATTGACCCCGCATCGTTCCAGCCCACCGCCCCGCCGGCAACGCGTTTTCCACACCCACTCAATCCGACCACGCCGACTCATCCGGGAAGACCATTCCGTCACCCGCACGGCCCCGAGCGGACCGTACCCAAGCCCTACTCGCCCGGATAAATCACGCCGTCGATCACCACCCCCACACAGCGGGTAACGTACTCGAAGGGGTCGCCATCGTAGAGCGCGACATCGCCATCCTTGCCGACATCGAGAGAGCCGACCCGATCGGCCACGCCGACGATCCGCGCTGCGTCGAGCGTGATCGCTGCCAGCGCCGCGTCACGATCGAGGCCCTGCCCCGCGGCCACCGCCGCCTCGTAAAGCACGAGGCGGGTCTTAGGCACATAGTCCTCGAAGCCGCTCTGAATCGCGAACGGGATGCCCGCGCGGCGGAGCACAGACGCCGTCTCCATGCTCAGATTTTCGCGCGTGCCGAAGCTGCGCTCCATCGTGGGATGCAGCACCACGGGGAAGCCGCTGGCCTTGATCTCGTCCAACACCAGCGGGGCCTCCGCGCAGCCCTCGAGGACGATCTTCAGATCGAACTCCCGCGCCACGCGCAGCGCCGCGAGGATGTCGCGGGCCCGGTCCACCGAAATCAGCAACGGCTGCGAGCCATCGAGCGCGCGACCCAGCGCCTCCAGGCGGAGGTCGCGCGGCGGGCGCTTGTCCTCTGGCGCCTTCGCGCGCTTGTCCGCATACTCCTTCGCCTTGATCAATTCCGCGCGGAGCAGCGCGACCGCCTTCGCCGGAGTGCCCGGCGACTTGCCGCGATCCGCGGTCGTCGCATCCGCTCCCAGCGTGGCGGCGATCATCGCCGCCGGACGCAGCACATCCGCCTCGGCCGTGCGGCCCTTCGTCTTCACCACCAAGGTCTGACCCGAAATCGGCACACCCGGACCGTGGCCGGTGTGCACCGTCGTCACCCCCCGCGCCCGGAGGTACGCCACGAGTTCGTCGCGGGCATTGTACGCGTCGACCGCCCGCAGCTCGGGCTGCAGCGGCGCCGAGCGCTCCACCTGCTCCTGGTCATGCGGTTGATTGAGCATGCCGGACACGCCGACGGTCGCCCGGGCGTCGACCAAACCCGGCACCACCACGGCGGCGCAGAGTTCGCGGACATCCGCACCGTAAGTCTGCCCGGCGGCCGGCCCAACATAGGCAATGCGACCTTCCCGGATCAGGACGAGTCCATCCTTGATGGGTGCTCCACTCACCGGATACACCATGTCACCGCGGATGGCAACGGGCGGCGAGGCCAACGCGGTGGCCGGCGCCGGCGAAGCGGCCGCCGCAGCGGGCGCGGCAACGACCAGCATCAGCAAGGCGGACGCCCACGGCGGCACAGCAAAGCGGGTCGCGGGTCGGGCAAGGGGATTGCGGGCAAGGAGGCGAAGGAAAGAAGAAATCTTCATCGGAGTCGGGGGCGGACGAGGTTCGCAGGGGGTGGAGACGAGGAGAGGCCGGCTCATTGTGCGGCCGCGTTGGCCGCGGCGATGACGCCCCACGCGTTGCCGAAGCAACAGTAATGCGGGCGCAGCGGATCGCCGGCACCGGGGCCGCCGACGGCCCAGAGGTGGTCGGCCGGGCGGCTGCGATCGAATGCGAGCGTGCCCTCGATCCACGTCTGCTCGACCTGAGTGTAGACGCTGAGCGGATCACCCGAGAGCACCACGAAATCCGCATCCTTGCCCGGCTTAAGGGAGCCCACTCGATCCTGCAGGCCGAGGATTTCTGCGTTGGCCAGCGTGAGACCGGCCAGCGCGCCGTCGCGGGACATTCCGCCTCGGACCGCCAGACCAGCCGAGCGCAGGAAAAGTCGCGAGTCGTTGATCGGGTCATCGGTGTGGAAACCCACCCGCACCCCCGCCTTCTCGAGGATCGCTCCAATGCGGATATCCATGTCGCGGGTCTCCAGCTTCCCCCCCGGGCTATCCACGTAGATGATCGAGCAAGCGACGTTGGCCGCCGCGATTTCGTCGGCGACCTTCCAGCCCTCGCTGACGTGGTGGAGGACGACCTTGAACCCGAACTCCTGTGACAGCCGGAGTACGGTCATGATGTCGTCCTGCCGGTGACTGTGGTGCTGGACGATTCGGCGGCCAGCGAGCACCTCCCCGAGCTGCTCAAGGGCGAGGTCACGGGCCGGGCGCTTTTCCGGATCATCCTTCGCCCGAGCCACTTTCTCCTGATACTCCTGCGCGGCGACGTAGCGCTCCCGCACCAGCGAAGCGGACTTGCCCCGAGTCCCGGGGAACGGCGGACCGCCGCGGGAATTGGTGCCATTGGCCATCTTCAACCCACCGGCGGGCGAGCCGTCCGGCAGGCGAATCAGCAGGTCGTCGATCGTCCGCGCCGGACGCAGCTTAAGATAGAGCGTTTGGCCGCTGATCAGGTGACCGGAGCCCGGCATGACATTCACCGTGGTGATGCCGCCCGCGCGGGCCTTGGCGATGGACGACGACGTGACGTCGATGCCATCGAGTGCGCGGACTTCCGGCTGGATCGGCGAAGAGCCATCCGCTCCCACTCCGCTGCCACCACCGATGTGGCTATGCGAATCCACCAATCCAGGCATGAGCACCTTTCCGGATACATCGCGTACCTCCGCTTCGGCGGGAATCGGCGTCGAACCCATCGGACCCACGGCCAAAATCTTACCCTCCTGCACAATCAGAACACCCCGCTCGATCGGGGCACCCTCCACGGGAAGGATTCGACCACCCTGGAAGGCGATGGGCCGAGTCTGCGCGACCGCGGAGACCGCCAGAGCCAGTACCAAAACGAGGGCCGCGGGGGAAGACAGGCGTCTGATGTTCATTTCCAATGAGATACGCATAAATCGACTTACGCAACTCGTTGCGCAACCGTAGCCACAGCCCCGCCGCCAGCCGGGATCCGAACCACCGCGATCCACTTGCCTCCGAGGTAAGTCGCGGTACGGTCCGCGCAGACCCCTTTTCGACCTGCCACGCTGCCCACCGCAGGACTGCCCCCCACCCCGGCGCGCGCGCACGGCACCGGCTCCTACCACGCCGACGAGTCCAGCCGCCACACGCACCCTGCAACTCTCCCGCTCCGCCCCGTTTCGACCCACCTCACGCTCCCTCGACCATCAACCCAGCGCCTAGGCGTCAGCTCCCTAACCTCGTTCCTCCCGTCCGCCCCACCTTCCGAACTCCCCTCATGCTTCCCATGCCCTTGATCCGACTCACCCTCCTCCGCCGCGCGGCCGTCCTCGCCTCTCTCGCCCTGACCGTCGGCGCCGTCTCTACTCCTCTCGGAGCCGCCACCGCCAGCGCATCGGCCTCCTCGCCGGCACTGGAGAAGCTCGATGCGTCGGGTCACCCGCCCTCGCTGCGCACGCTGCAAATCGGCGACGCTGCTCCGGACTTTGCGCTGCCGGGGATCGATGGCCGCACGTGGAAACTCAGCGACTTCGCCGGGCCGGACGTGCTCATGGTGCTGTTTACCTCCAACCATTGTCCGACCTCCCACGCGATCGAGCGCCGCCTCCAGGCCCTGCGCAACGAACTCCGTTCCCGCAGCTTCGCGCTGGTGGCGATCAACCCCAACCATCCAGAGGGGCTCAGCATCGACGAACTCGGTTACGGTGAGTTCAACGACTCCTTCGAGGACATGAAGCCCTATGCGGCGAAGAACGGCTGGGATTTCCCGTACCTGTACGACGGCGAAACCCAGCAAGTTGCGCGCGCCTATGGCTGCCTCGCGACGCCACACGTCTTCATCTTCGATAAAGAACGGCGCCTGCGCTATGCCGGCCGCTTCGACGACTCCCGCTTTGTCGACGAGTCGACCATCCGCCATCCCGACGCCCGCAATGCCATCCTAGCCCTCCTCGACGGTCGCCCGGTGCCGGTGGAGCGCACCAAGCCGCACGGCTGCTCGACCAAGTGGCGTGAGAAGCGCGCCGGTCACGTCGCCGCGGCCGCGGCGTGGGATAGGACGCCCGTGACCGTGGAGAAGATCGACGCCGACGGACTCGCCGCGCTCCGCGCCAACCCGACCAGCAAGCACCGCCTCATCAACGTCTGGGCGACGTGGTGCGCCCCGTGCGTCGAAGAATTCCCCGACCTCGTCGAAATCGCGCGCCAGTACGACATGCGCGAGTTCGACTTCATCAGCGTCAGCCTCGACGACCCCAAGGATCTCGCGCGAGCGCAGGCCTTCCTCCAGAAGCAGGGCGCCGGTCTCAGCACGCGGCGCCAGAAGTCCGTTGAACGCGAAGGCCGGCGCACGAACCACTACCTCACCACGGAAGGCTCGCAGGATCGCCTTGCCGCGGTGCTCGACCCCGAGTGGCCCGGTCCGGTGCCGCACACGATCTTAGTCGCCCCGGGAGGCAAGATCCTCTGGCGCCACAACGGCGTGATTGACCCCGCGGCCGCCCGCGCCGCGATCGTCGCCGCGATGGGCTCCTACTACACGCCCTGAACGGCGGCGACGACCCTCAGCCGGGAGCAGGCTTGCGGCGGATCAGCCGCAGCCGCCCGAGCACCCAGAGGGCTCCGGGACCGGCGCCGAGCGACTCCGCGAGAGCCGCCGGCGCGTCCCGAGATGCGGTCTCCTCCGCCCGGCGTGCGCCGGGCGGAGGTGCTGAGCGCTGCGTTTTTCTCGAAACGCTCGCCCCGCTCAGCGCTCGATCAGGTCCGACTGCATGAAGGCGATGATGTCGGCAACCGACTGCGGGGTCAGGCCGAGTTGCTGCGGCGTGAACATCAGCGAACGCTCATGGCGTGTGATCGACTTGATCCGCTTGCGCCAGATCTGCTGCGTCGTTCCACCCATCATGCGCACGATGATCGGGCTGCGCTGGGAGAGAATCATCCCGTCGATCACCACGCCATCGTGGGTCTCGATCCGGCTGCCATCGAAGCCATGCGAGATGTCGGCCGAGGGATAAAGAATCGCTTGGGCAATCACCTCACGCGGCTGCTGGCGGCCAAACACGGTTAGGTTCGGCCCGAAGTCATTTCCCACGCGGCCGATCTTGTGACAAAGGTAACAGGCCGCGACCGTATCCTTACCGCGCGCGGCGTCGCCGGACAGCGCGAGCACCTCAGGCACGCTGAGTCCGGGCGTGGCCGTGGCGGGAGGTTCCGGGATGATCGACGACGTGAGCGTCGCTTTTTCCGGGTTCGGCAGGCCGCGGGCCTCCATCGCGCCGCCGACGTCGAAGGGGTCCCAGAGATTGCCCATACGGTTGCGCAGCCACCAGTTCGCGGTTTCGGCATCCGGAAATTCCTTACTTGTTGCCAGTTCCACCATCGCCGCCACCGCTTCGGTGGACGAAGTGAAGGCGAGAGCCGTCATCGCCTCCTTGCGCAGCTCCGGGGAAAGCGACGAGGCCAGCGCCCGGGCGCGGAACGCAGCGGCCGACTCCGGCAGGTGGAGGCGCCAGGCGAGACGGGCGAACGCGACGCTCCACGCCGTCGGGTCAGCGGGCTGGTCGGCAACGAGCGCGGCGTACACCGCGCTGGCCTTGCCTTCGCAGCCGATGCCCCAGGCTTCGAGGTAGGTGCGGTCCTGGCCGTCGTACTGGCGCGCCAACTGCACGAGCAGCGGCACGCTGTCGGCCGCCGGGATGTCGCGCAGCACCACCGCCACTTCCCGCCGCACGGCGAGGGACGGGTCGGTCGCGAGACGGCGGGCGTTTTCAAGAAGGTCGATGCCAGCGCGGCGCAGGGCGCGGAAAGCGAGCAGCCGCTGGGCGTCGTCCTTGGAGTTCAGCAGCGGGCGCACGCGGGCGACGCCGGCCGGGCCCATCTGCGCGAGCAGCCAGACCGCGCGCGCGGCGATGAAGCGATTGGAGTCAGAGAGCAGTGCCGCCACCGCCGGCACCGCCGCCTCGCCCTGCGCCTTGAGACGCGTGAAGCCGAGGTTGCGGACATTGACCGCGGGGCTGCGCAGGGCCTCGATCTGGCCGGCGGTGGTCGCGAGGTCGAACGTGGGTATCTTCGGACGGAAGCCCTTTGGCGCGATCCGGTAGATCGTGCCACTGGTCGCCTTGTCGAGGTCGGCGTGGCCGCCGACGCGGGGATCGAACCAGTCGGCGACGTAGATCGCACCATCCGGGCCCACCGTGACATCCGAGGGGCGGAACCAGGTGCGGAGCTCGCGGTTGACCTTCCCCTGCACGAAATCCGAACCCGCGAACTGCTTCATCGGGTTCGAGGTCAGAAAATCCATCCGGTCGAGGCGGAATCCGGCGCCCTCGGGCTTAGGGAAGTAACCGAAGATCACGTTCTTTCCGGCCTCGCAGGCGAGCAGCAGGCCGTTCCACTTGGGATCGAGCGCGCCGTTCTCGTAGAACGCCACGCCGGTCGGCGAACCGCCGCCGTAGACGTCGCCGGACGGCATCGAACCCGGATCCTCCTGCCGCCACTGGGCCGTGGGAATGTCCTGACCCGGACGGCGGTCGGCCTGCCAAGAACGCTGGCCATCGAGCGAGGCAAAGCCGGCGTTGCCGTACTCAAGCACGAAGCTGACGCGGCACGCGGGCGGGTCGTCGTTATCGGAGTGGAACACATCCCCGAAGGAGGTGATCGTCTGCTCGTAGCTATTGCGGAAGTTGTGGCCGATGATCGTGACGTTCGTGCCGTCCGGGTTCATGCGGGCCATAAAACCGCCGATCCAGACGCGGCCGTCGTCGCTGCGCTGCCCGGCGATCAGGGTCGGGTTGAACAGCGGCTCCTTGCCCCTCGGGTCGTAGGGGCTGCCGACGCGGAACGTCTTGCCGGAGCGATCGGTGAAGAGCGCGCCGTTGTTACCCGCGTTCCAGTACCACAGGCCATCGGGACCGGCGGTGACCGAGTGCAAGCTGTGGTCATGATTCTTGCCGTTGAAGCCGGTCAGGAGCACCTCGCGACGATCCTTGGCCGGATCGAACCGGCGGTCGCCATCGACATCGGTGAAGACCAGCAGGTCGGGCGTCTGGGAGACGACGATCTTGTCGCCGAGGACCGCGACCCCCAGCGGGGCGATGAAGCCGGGTTCCTGGACGAAGCGCTCGGAGCGATCCGCCCGGCCATCGCCGTCGGTGTCTTCGAGGATGAGGATTTGGTCACCTGCTGGCTGGCGCTGGGCGTGGCTGCGGTAATTGACGCCCTCGGCGACCCACAGGCGGCCATGCTGGTCGAAGTCGATGTTGGTCGGATTGCGGACCAACGGGGTGTGCGCCCACACGGTGATTTCCAGACCCTCTGGGAGCGTGAATAGGTCGGTCGTCACGATCTCCGGATCCTTTTCCGCCGGGGCGGCCGCGGTCGGCTTGGTTGCCGGGGCGGGCTGGGCCAACAGCGTTCCGGCACCGAGGCAACCCGCCGCGACCCAGAGGGGCGCGAGGCGACGCGACGGACGGAGGAGTGAACGGACGAAGGAGCGGAGCGGAGCAGTCATACGGGGAAAAGGGGGATGACGGGGGACGAAAATGCACCGCACCCGATCCCGCACGGCAAGACAAACGGAGCCGCGTGAGGCGGTTCGATTCCGGTCCGCGCCACCCGGCGCCGGTTTCGCTCACGGGCTGATCACCCTTAACCTCCCCCGCCCGCCGCACCGTACTGCACCCGCGCCGCGCCGGAGGCTTGCGTCCCGGACGGGTGCTCATTCGCTGGGTCATGGCCCCGACCCCAAGTTCTTCCTCCACGCGCCTGCAGCGCGTGCTCGACGCGGTGGAGCGCGTCGGCAACCGCCTTCCCAACCCCGCCACGCTCTTCGCGCTGCTCGCCACTGCGGTTGTCCTCCTCTCTTGGCCGTTGGCCGAGGCCGGCGTTTCGGCGACGCATCCCACGACAGGCAAGACGGTTGCCGTGGTGAACCTCTTTTCCATCGACGGCCTGCACCGCATCTTGGTGGGGGTGATCGGAAATTTCATCAACTTCCCCCCGCTCGGCACCGTGATCGTCTGCCTCCTCGGCATCGCGGTCGCCGAATACACCGGGCTCATCGGCGCCGCGTTGCGCCTGATCGTCCTGTCCTCGCCGGCGCGCCTACTCACGCCGATGGTCGTGTTTGCCGGCGTGATGTCGAATGTCGGCGGCGACGTCGGCTACGTGCTTCTGCTGCCGCTCGCGGCCGGGGTTTTCCACGCGGTGGGTCGCCACCCGCTGGCCGGCCTCGCGGCGGCCTTCGCCGGCGTCAGCGGCGGATTCTCCGCCAACCTCCTGCTCGGCACCATTGACGTGCTGCTTTCCGGCATCAGCGAGGTGGCCGCGCAGATCATTCAGCCCGGTATCCGCGTGACGGCCTTTGCCAACTACTACTTCATGGCCGCCTCGACGTTCCTCGTCACCGGCGTGGGTTGGTGGGTCTCGGACCGTATCGTCGAGCCGCGCCTGGGTCGCTATGAGGGCTCAAGCCCGCGGGAGCCCCTTACGCCATTGAGCGCGGCGGAACGGCGCGGATTGATCGCGGCGACGGTGGCCTCGCTTGCGCTCGCGGCGATCACGGTCTGGGGCTGCCTGCCGGTGGGCGGAGCCGGGCAGGGTTTCCTGCGTGATCCGAGCAATCCCGCTGACTTCTTTCAGAGTTTCTTCATCCGCGGCCTTACCGCCTTCATCTTCCTCTCCGGGTTCGTCGCGGGCCTCGCCTACGGCGTGGCCGCCGGCACCGTGCGCAGCGATCACGATGTCGCGAAGGGCATGAACTCTGCGATGGCGACGATGGCTTCGTACCTCGTGATGGCATTCTTCGCCTCGCAGTTCATTGCGTTCTTCAACTGGACCAACCTCGGCACCATCATCGCCGTCCAAGGCGCCGGAGCGATCCGCGGCCTCGGCCTGCAGGATCAGCCCATCCTCCTGATGATCGCCCTCGTTCTCTTCACCGGTACGGTGAACCTGCTGATCGCCAGCGCCTCCGCCAAGTGGACCCTGCTCGCGCCAATCTTCGTGCCGATGTTCATGCTGCTGGGCTACAGCCCGGAACTCACCCAGGCGGCGTTCCGCGTCGGCGACAGCGTCACCAACATCATCACGCCCTTGATGGGCATGTTCCCACTCGCGCTCAGCTACGCGCAACGCCACATGCCCGCCGCGGGCATCGGCACCATGATCGCCACGATGCTCCCGTACTCCGCGGCGTTCCTCGTCGTCTGGCTCACCCTACTCATCCTCTGGATCGCCCTCGGCTGGCCCCTCGGCCCCGATGCGCTGCTGACGCTCGCTCCGGCGCGCTGACGCCCCCACTGCACCCGACGCGGCCAAAAAGTCCGGCGTCGCTGGGTCGCGCGCCTGCTCGCCCCCGCACGCTGACGCCGTAACGGCACATTTCGCCGCAGCTGTTGCGGCACCGTGACGCGCCCGCCCCAGGCACGTCACATCACGCAGGCAAGGTCCTCGGCCTCATTCCGATGACCTACCGTTCCGCGCCTCCGCGCACTCCAGACCTGCCTCGCCGCCTCGTCGGCCCCGGCTCCCTCGCCCTCGCCTTGCTCGCCGCCCCGCTGCTGTCAGCGGTGGCGCAAGTGGCTCCCGCGCAACGTACGAATCCGTCGACCACCGCCGCAAGTGCGGCGGCGGCGAAAGACGAGGCCATCTCGCTCCAGCGTTTCGTCGTCACGGGCTCCAACATCGAGCGCCTCGACCTTGAGAAGGTCGTGCCGGTCTCGATCGTCGACCAAGACGCCATCACCGCCCGCGGCGCCGTGCTGCCGGCGGACCTGCTAACTTCACTTCCTTCGGTGGTGAACCTGCCGGAAAACGAAACGCGCCTCGGCTCCTCCGGCGCGCGCGGCGACAACGCCAACATCAATCTGCGGAACATGGGCGCCACCGCCACGCTCATCCTCGTGAATGGCCGCCGCATGGCCGTGAATCCCATGACCGCCGGCCTCTCGCAGGCGGTGAATGTGAATCAGCTGCCGACGCGCGGCATCGAGCGCATCGAGGTGCTGCGCGACGGCGCGTCGTCCATCTACGGCTCCGATGCCGTCGGCGGCGTGATCAATTACGTCCTGCGTCGCCAGTTCGACGGCAGCGAGGCCTCCATGCGGATCGGCGCGCCGGAACACGGCGGCGGCGAGAGCCTGCAGGGCTCCTTCACGTTCGGGACCAGCCTCGAGGGCGGTCGCGGACGGATCTTCGGCACGATCGAGGCGCTGTACCGCGATGCCATCTTCCTCACCGAACGCGATTTCAGCCGCTTCGCCGACAGCTCGTCGCGCGCTGAGCCGCCGTTCAACGTTGCCGGCGGGCCCTTCGACGCGCGCTCGGCCCGCGGCTACTGGCCGACCTTCCGCATCGGCACCGGCACCGCCGCCAATTACTTCCGGCCAGTCAACGGCACACCCGCTCTGACGTCCGTCGCCCCAACACGCACCGCCAATCCGGAGTTCTTCCTCGACCTGAACCAGTTCGGCATGGCCGCCCCGCGCACGCGCCGCAGCAATGCGTTCGTCTCCGGCGAGTTCGATGTCAACGAGCGGATCACCGCCTTCGCCGACGTGTCGTACTACACCGCCTTGTCGACGATGCGGCGCCAACCACTCGCGCTGAACGCTCCGACCTCCGACCAACTCATGGTCATGGCCATCGATAATCCGTACAATCCCTACGGCTCCCGCTTCTACTCCGCCACCGGCGCCCCCCACACCGACGGCTCCCCGCGCCTCACCGGCGCCCCCCGGACCGTCAGCTTCACCGCCATGACCCTCGCCGGTCTCGCCGCCGAGTCCGTCGACACGCGCGCCGATGTCATCCGCCTCGCCGCCGGACTCAAGGGACGCCTCGGGGGCTCGTGGTCGTGGGAGAGCTCGGCCTTCTACAATCGCGTGAAGGGCTCGGATGAGGCCTTCCCGGATGTGCGCGAAAGTCGCCTCCAGCAGGTTCTCCAACGCACGGACGCCAACGCCTACAATCCGTTCGGCTACACCTTCAAGGTGCAGGACAATGCCGTGGTCGCCGATCGTCCGTACACGAATCCGCAGGCCGTCGTGGACGCGTTCTCAGAGGTCTACGTGCGCAACGCCACCAGCTCCATCACAAGCGGCGATGTCCGCACTGCTGGTACGCTGCTCGATGCCTGGGCCGGTCCGATCCGCACCGCCGCCGGCGCCGAGTACCGCCGCGAGACACTCGATGATCTGCGTCCTCCGTTCAGCGGCGAAAACCCCGCCGGCTCCGGTCTCGATCCGCTGAACAACGACTTCCTCCTCCATCCGCCGCGCCCCGACGTCATCGGCCAACGCCGCATCTCCAGCGTGTACGCCGAGTTGGTGGTGCCGCTCCTCGCCCCGAACCAGTCCCTGCCGCTGCTGCACTCCGTCGAGCTCACCGCTTCCGGCCGCTACGAGCGCTACAGCGACTTCGGCGACACCACCAAGCCGAAGGTCGGTCTCAACTGGCGCCCCGTCCCCGCCGTCATGCTCCGCGGTTCCTACAACGAGGGCTTCATGGCCCCGAGCCTCGCCGCCCTGTTCACCAGCCCGCGGTGGTCGATCTCCGCCGGCGCCGGCGACCCCGACAACTACCGCAACACCGTGACGCGGGAAGGCCCGTATGTGCAACGCACTTACTTCGGCGGCAATCCGAACCTCAAGGCGCAGGAATCCGAGGGCTTCACCTACGGGACCGTCATCGACGTCCCGGCGGTCAAGGGCCTGAGCGTCACCGCCGACTGGTGGCAGATCAGCCGCGAAAATCTGCTCGGCCAGCGCAGCGTCGCCCAGATCCGCGACAGCGACACCGCCCTGCTCATCGCGTACACGCGCTCGCAGCTCGCCGCTGGAAAGGCCATCTCCACGATCGACCTCGGCAGCGGCACGCCCGCCTACAAGGGCGACCCGGATGTCGTACGCTACGCGCTGACGCCGGAAGACGCGGCGATCTTCGCGACGTACAACACCGCCAATGCCGCCACGCCCGACGCCCTTCGCGCCGCCGCCGGTCGCATCTTCTCGCTCAACCGACCCTTCGTGAACATCTCCACCAGCGAGCACGCGGGCGTCGATCTGGGTCTTCGCTACGTCGTACCGCGAACCTCCTTCGGCAACGTGGTCCTGAACACCGAGTGGTCCCGCCTCTCCAAGTCCGAGTCCACCCTTGCCCCGGCAAACCTGCCCCCCGTCCTGAGCAACGGCCTCTACGCCGGTGGTGCCGCGCGCTGGCGCGGCACGACCACCGTCGCCTGGCGCCGCAGCGCATGGTCCGCCTTGGCCGGCGCGTACTACGTGGGCGAAACCCACGACTCCGGAGCCACCACCACCGCCGCGATCTATGAGTCCCTCGGACGACCCAGCTACATCACACCGTTCTTCACCGGGAGCCAAACCGTGTACCGCCGGGTGATCGATCCTGTCGTCACCTTCAACCTGACCGTTGGCTACAGCTTCGGCGCCGAGGCACCGGTCTTCCTGCGGAATTCCAAGGTGTCGCTCGGCGTGGTCAACCTGACCGACAAGGAGCCGCCGCTGAATACGTCTGAGGGCTTCAGCTACGATCCCGGCGTCTTCCAGAACCTGCTGCCGGGCCGGACGTGGTCCTTCGAATTGACCCGCCGGTTCTGATCTCCTCGCGCGGACGGCGACGGTTCCTCCCCCCGTTCGTCGTCCGCCCCTTGTCCGCCAGCCACCGTCCTCCACTCGCACGCCGTTCATGCGCCGTCCTTCCTCGCCGATGCGTTGCCTTCACCGCCTGCTCGCCCATCACCCAGTCGTCCACCGCCAGGCCGCCCGGTCCATGCTCACCGCGGTCCTCGCCGTGCTCGCCGCCGGGCCGGCGGGTGCGGCGGCGCCGACAGCGGCGCCGGAGACTGCCCCGGCCGCGGCAACGGCGGTCGAGCGCGATGCGGCGCTCGCGGCGCACATCGCCGAGAACCGCGCGTGGCTTCGCTCGCTGCCAAGCGCGCCGGAGCCGACGCTCCACCGCAGCGGACTGCGGGCCACCGAACTGGGCCGCTGGCCGGTCCGCGGCGCGAACCAAGGCGTCGCAGTCGATGCCGACCACTTCTACGGGATCGGTAACTTCGTCGTGACGAAGCACCGCAAGTCCACCGGCGAGCGGGTCGCCGAGTGGATCGGCCTCCGCGGCGGTCCGATCATCCACCTCAACGGCGGTCACGCGGTCGATGGGCGCCTCATCCTCGCCCACTCGAATTTTCCGCAGTTGCCCATGGCCAGTTCGATCGAGGAGTACGACACCGCGACGCTGGCCCCCGTCGCGTCCACCAGCCTCGGCATCCGTCTGGGCTCGCTGACGTGGGCGGAAAAACGCGACGGCGTCTGGTGGGCCTGCTTCGCCAATTACAACGACGCCGGCACCACCCCGGGGTTCGACCAGCGCTGGACCCACGTCGGCCGCTTCAACCAAGACTGGCAACTACTCGACTCGTGGCTCTTCCCCCCGCAGGTCGTGGCCACGTGGGGCAAAAGCAGTTGCTCCGGCGGGAGCTGGGGCCCGGACGGCCTGCTCTACGTCACGGGTCACGACGCTCCCGAACTCTACGTCCTCCGCCTCCCGCGCTCGGGAGTGACCCTCGAGTACGTCACCACGATCGAAGTGCCCTTCGAGGGCCAGTCGTGGGCCTGGGACCGCAGCGCCGAACCCGATCGCATCATCTTTGGCATCAGCCGACAACGCCACGAGGTGATCTCCGCGCGCATCCCCCAGGTCGTCGCCACCGCGCCGGCGCGCTGAAATTTCAGGGAAAATTCCTGAAACGCGAGGTTGCCTCGGGGCAGCGGCGGAGTTGCGTTGGCGGCGCGGGTGTTCGGAGCGTTCCGTTCCGCGAAACCCCCGCCCGCCTTCCTCCACCCCGCGCCATGGATCTCGCCCGCGTCGCCCTTCCTGCTCTTCGCGCCTTTGTCATCGGTTCCGTCGGAGCCTTCGCCGGATCGCTCGGCATCGCCGCACCCGCGGCCCCTGCATCCGCCGGCGCGACCACGCCTCCCGCCGCGCTCAGTTTCAACCGCGACATCCGGCCGATCCTGTCGGAAAACTGCTTCCACTGCCACGGTCCGGACAAGAATCACCGCGAGGCCAATCTGCGTCTCGACGATCGCGACGCCGCGATCGCCGACTTCGCGTGGGTCCCGGGCAACCCGGAGACCAGCGAGGCCATCCAGCGGATTCTGTCGACCGATCCGGATGAGCAGATGCCTCCACCGGACTCCGCCCGCACGCTCACCGCGGCCCAAAAGGAAACGCTGCAGCGCTGGGTCGCCGAGGGCGCTGCCTACGAGGCCCACTGGGCCTACGTCGCCCCCACGCGGCCTGCTCTCCCAGCGGCCGCCGCTCCGGGCTCCGGAGCCATCGACGCGTTTGTCGATGCCGGCCTCGCCCGCGCTGGGCTCCCGAGTTCCCCGGAGGCCGACCGCCGTACGCTCATCCGCCGACTCGCGCTCGACCTCACCGGCCTCCCGCCCGCGCCCGCGGATGTCGAGGCATTCGCCCGGAGCACAAATCCCGAGGCTGCCTACGCGCGCCTGATCGACCAGTACCTCGCCTCCCCGCACTACGGCGAACGCATGGCCGTGCCATGGCTCGACCTTGTCCGCTACGCCGACTCCATCGGCTTCCACAACGACGTCACGCTGCGTTACTGGCCGTACCGCGATTACGTCATCCGCGCCTTCAACCAGAATCTACCGTTCGATCAATTCACGCGCGAGCAGATCGCCGGCGATCTGCTCCAAGGCTCCACCCCCGAGCAACGCGTCGGCTCCGGCTACAACCGACTCCACCGCATCTCCGGCGAGGGCGGCATCCAGGATAAGGAGTACTTCGCCAAGTACGCCGCCGACCGCGTCCGCACCACCGCCACCGTCTGGCTTGGAGCGACGCTGGCGTGCGCCGAATGCCACGACCACAAGTTCGATCCCTACACGCTGAAGGACTTCTACAGCCTGGCGGCCGTCTTCTCCGACCTGCACGAGAAGGGCGCTTACAATCTCAGCGGCGGCTTCACCCGCGAAAATCTCAGCGAGGAATCGCTCTTCACCACGGCGAAGGAAAAGAGCCAGATGCAAGCCCTCGAGGCGGAGATCGCCGCGCTCAGCAAGCAGATCGCCGCACCGACCGACGACGAACTCGCCTCCGAGCGCGCCGCTTGGGAAGCCCGGATCGTCGCCGCTCATCAGGCCGGTCGCCTCGCATGGAAACCCCAGCCACCCCTCGCCGCGCGTTCCACCGCCGGAACCCCGTTGGCCATCGAGAAGGACGACCACTCCCTCGTCCCCGGCGGCGAAAATCCCCGCCACGACACCTACATTGTGACCGTGGCCGCGCCGCTCACGCCCGTGACCGCGCTGCGGCTGGAGACCGTCAATGACGAGCGCTTCCCGGGGGCCGACGTGGCCCGCGCCGGGGCCGGATTCTTCATCGCCGAGATCGAGATCTCCGGCGCTGCCTCAGCCGACGCGCGCCCCACTGCCCTGCGCATCGCCTCCGCCTCAGCCAACCTCGGCAGCGAAGCAGGCTTTGACCCGAGCAAGGCGATCGACGGCGATCTCACCACCGCCGCCACGCTGAACCGCGGCTCCGGCGGCGGCTTCGCCTTCTACCTCGCCGAGCCGTTCACCGGCGGCCCCGACGCCCGCCTCACGGTCCGCATCCGCCACTCTCAGGCTCACCCCTACCAGCACCTCGGCCGCTTCCGGATCGCGCTCCACGATCAGCCCAACCCGGATCCCAATCCCACCGGCATTCCTCGGCGCACCCTCGACGCGATGCTGAAACCCGCTGCCGACCGCACCGACGAGGACAAGCGCCGGATCGCGTTCGATTTCCGCGCCAACGCCGCGTCGCTCAAACCCTTGCGCGATCGCCTCAACGCGGCGCGCATCGCCCGCGACGATCTCTACCAGCGTCTGCCGTCCATGCCGGTCTCCCGCAGCGTCGAACCGCGCCCGTTGCGCGTGCTGCCGCGCGGCAACTGGATGGACGACAGCGGCCCCCTCGCCGAGGCCGCCATTCCCGAGTTCCTCGGCAAGCTCACCGCCAGCGACGGCAAGCGCGTCTCACGCCTCGACTTCGCAGAGTGGCTCGTCTCACCGCAAAATCCCCTCACCGCCCGCACGTTCGTCAACCGGCTCTGGCGGCTCTACTTCGGCGAGGGCCTCACCCGCACCGTCGAGGACCTCGGCTCCCAGGGTGACTGGCCTTCCCACCCCGAACTGCTCGACTGGCTCGCCGTCGAGTTCCGCGAAAGCGGCTGGGATGTGAAACACGTGGTCCGCCTCATCGTCAGCTCCCGCGCCTACCGCCGCTCCTCCGTCCCGCCGCCGGGCGTTGAGGAACGCGATCCGCTCAACCGCCTGCTTGCCCGGCAAAGCCGCTTCCGACTCGACGCCGAATTCATCCGCGACAACGCCCTTGCCGTCAGCGGCCTGCTCTCCCCGCGCCTCGGAGGCCCGAGCGCCAAGCCGTATCAACCCAAGGGATACTACGCGCCTCTCAACTTCCCGCGCCGCGAATACGTCGCCGACACCGGGGACCAGCTCTACCGCCGCGGCGTCTACACGCACTGGCAGCGCACGTTGCTCCACCCGAGCCTGATGGCCTTCGACGCCCCGGCCCGCGACGAGTGCACGACGCACCGGTCAACGTCGAACACGCCGCTGCAAGCGCTGGTTCTCCTCAACGACCCGACCTACGTCGAGGCCGCGCGGGTCTTCGCCGAGCGCATCCTTCGCCGCGGAGGTTGGACGTTCGAGGCCCGGCTAGACTGGGCGTTCGCTCGGGCGGTGGCGCGGCCGCCGACCGCCGAGGAGGCGCACTTGCTGCGCCAGCTCTTCGAGCAGCAGCGCGCCCGCTACCGCGCCGACCCGGCCGGGGCCCGGGCCTTGGTGTCCACCGGCGAATCCCCCGTCGCCGCCGATCTGCCGGAAGCCGAACTCGCGGCGTGGACCGCCGTGTCCCGCGCCCTGCTCAACCTCCACGAGACCGTCACGCGTTCCTAAGTCGTCCCTCCCGCTCCGCCTTCCCTTTGCCGCGATGCACCCGTCTTCCCTTTCTCCCGAAGCCCTCACCCGCCGCGCCTTCCTCGGCCGCTCCGCCGCTGGGCTGGGCTCCCTCGCGCTTGGCTCGCTGCTGAACCCGGCCCTCTTCGCCGGCGACAACGGTCGCTGGAAGGGCGTGCTCGACCAGCTCCACCACCCAGCGCGGATCAAGCGCGTGATCTACCTGTATCAGGCCGGAGGCCCTTCCCACCTCGAGACGTTCGACCCGAAGCCGAAGCTCGCGGCGATGCACGGCTCCGCCATGCCAGAGTCGTTCACCCGCGGCCAGCAGATCGCCCAACTGCAGGGCACCGAACTGAAGTGCTACGGTCCGCAATTCGCGTTCCAACGCTACGGCAAGTCCGGCCAAGAAATCTGCTCGCTCTTCCCTGAGATCGGCAGCGTCGCCGACGACATCTGCATCATCCGCTCGATGTACACCGAGCAGATCAACCACGACCCGGCTCACACGTTCATGAACACGGGCTCGATCATTGCCGGGCGCCCCAGCATGGGCTCCTGGCTGCTCTACGGGCTCGGTACCGAGACGGAGGAACTGCCGGGCTTCATCGTCCTCATGTCCCAAGGCCGCGGCGGCCAGATGCAGCCCATCGCCGCCCGCCAGTGGCACAGCGGTTTCCTGCCCAGCCGTTTCCAGGGGGTGAAGTTCCAGTCCATCGGTGACCCGGTGCAGTACATGCAGCCACCCGCCGGCGTCACGTCCGCCGACCAAGAGGAGATCATCGACGTCGTCAACCAGCTCAATCGCCGCCAGCACGACGCCGTGGCCGACCCGGAAATCGCGACTCGCATCAATCAGTACGAGATGGCGTTCCGGATGCAGACGAGCGTTCCAGGCCTGATGGACCTCTCGAAGGAGCCGACGCGCACGCTCGAGGCCTACGGCGCCCGGCCGGGCGACGGAAGCTTCGCCTCCAACTGCCTGCTCGCCCGCCGCCTCGCCGAGCGCGGGGTGCGGTTCATCCAACTCTACCATCGCGACTGGGACCACCACGACGATGTCGCCCACGTGAAGTACAAGGCCGAGGAGGTCGATCGCCCCACCGCCGCCCTGATCCGCGATCTCAAGCAACGCGGGCTCTGGGACGACACGCTAATCGTCTGGGGCGGAGAATTCGGACGCACGCCGATGGCTCAGGGCAAGGGGCGCGACCACCATATCAAGGGGTTCTCCATCATGCTCGCCGGCGGCGCCATCCGCGGGGGCATGAGCTACGGTTCCACCGACGAACTGGGCTACGCGGCCGTCGACAAGCCCGTGAGCGTCCACGACCTGCACGCCACGATGCTTCACTTGTTCGGCGTCGACCACACCCGCCTCCTGTACCGCTACCAGGGCCGGCAGTTCCGGCTCACCGACGTGTTCGGTAACGTGGTCAAGCCGATCCTGACCTGACGTCGCGGCGACGCGATCCGTCCGCAGCCAGCACGCCTCCGGCAGCCGCGAACGCTGCGGCCGGGCGCCCGCCCGTCTCACCAGACGCCCATCGGGATTCGGCAATCCCGCCGGGCCCTTCAGCCACGCGCACGAAAAAGGCCGCCGCGCGCGAGGCGAACGGCGGCCGGAACGCGTTCGCGCGCTCAGCGCGAGGCCGCCAACGCCGCGCGCAGCACCGGCTCCATCACGTCCGCTTGGCGCATGAAGCCGAGGTCGTTCGCATGCGAGGCATCCGTCGCACCTTCGGTGTCATCGCCGTAGAGCCGGTCGCCTTCGATGTAGTAGAGTCCCTTCACGCCTTCCTGCAGGAGGCCTTCGTAGGCGGCCCGCAAGGCCGCATGGTTTTCATCGTGGAACTTCGCCTTCCCGGGCGTGATCCAGTCGTTCGTGTAACGGCGATCTTCCACGAGCACGATCGGGGTGTTCGGGCGAGACTTACGGATCTGTCGCACGAGCGGCGCCGTGCGCTCGGTCACGCCTCCCGGACCCATGTTCGGCAGGCAGTCGATGACGTACACTGCCGCGTCAATGTCGACGAGGAAGGCCCCGACCGCGGCATCCATGCGTCCATTGCCCGAAAAACCGAGGTTGACCACGGGGAGGTCGAAACGGCGGCCAAGGATCGCCGGATGCACCATGCCAGGGCGCGACGCGCAGGCACCATGGGTGATCGAGGTGCCGTAGAAGACGATCGGCCGCTTCCGCGGCGCGAGGCCTTCGAAGGCCGCTCCCGCCGGTACGCCAATGCTCATCGACTCCACGCCGTTATACAGCGGGAGGTACGCCGCGTACTCCCGCAGGCCAGGCGCGAGGTCCTTGATGATCTCCACCTTCACTTCCTGCGTGTCCGGACGGGTCACGCCCACCCAGCGCCACTCGCCCTTGGTGTTTCGCGCATAAAGGTCCACGCCACTCACCCCCGTCGCCGGCATGTGCGGCATGCCCAGCTGCGCTTTCATCAGCTTGTAGTGCACGTGAATGGAAGACGCATCGGTGCGGAAACGCACCACCATGCCAGTCGAATCACGACTCAGGTTCCAAACCTTGTCGGTGACCGTCTTCTGCGCCTCCGCCGGGAAGCGGTCGAACCAGCGCAGGCGAGGACGTTCCGTCCACTCCCGGCCTTCCAACCCCCAGGTGGTCACGTCGTGCCAGGTCAGCGCCGCCGCCGCACCTTGGCTCGCCCCCATCGTGGGATCAAGCCGCGCCACGCCACTCGGCGCCGGCGCCGCCGCGGGAGCGGACGAGGTCTGCGCGACCAGCGAACCGGCGAGCGCGAGGGCCAAGAGGGATAGGAGGGGCGCAGCAACGCGCCGCAGGAGCGAGGAGGTCATGGGGAAATCGGGGTGGGACGTGTTCCAGGAGCTCGGCCCGCGCCGTCCCGGAGGCGCCGACAATCCGCCCGACGACGAGCCACGTTCAAGCCGATTTCTCCCGCACCCACAAAAACCCGCGCTTTACCCCGTCGCGCCGCGCGTCACCGTATTGATCCATGCCCAACCCTTGGACTGGACGAGGAAACCCGTACACCCGCGAGGAAGTGCGTGCGCGCCTTCAGGCGACACTCGATAAGGGCGACGCCCTCATCGCCGCCGGCGCCGGCACCGGCATCAGCGCCAAATTCATCGAACGCGGCGGCGCCGACCTGATCATCATCTACAACAGCGGCCGCTTTCGCATGATGGGCCACGGGTCCACCTGCGGGCTGATGGCCTACGGCGACGCCAACGCCATCGCGATGGAGATCGGCGAATTCGAGGTGCTGCCCGTCGTCGAGGACGTCCCCGTCATCTGCGGGGTGCACGCCTCCGATCCACGGCGCCGGATGTGGCACTGGCTGGGTAAGGTGAAGGAAATGGGCTTCTCCGGCGTGAACAACTTCCCCACCCACACCATCGTCGACGGACACTTCCGACAGGTGCTCGAGGAAACCGGGATGAGCGTCCGCAAGGAATACGAGATGGTCGCGCTCGCCCGGAAGATGGACTTGTTCTCCATCGTGTACGTCGCCACTCCGGAAGAAGCCGTCGAGATGGCCAAGGCCGGCGCCGATGCGATCATCGCTCACGTCGGCACCACCGTCGGCGGTAGCGTCGGCGTCCGCCAGGCCGTGGTCAGTTGGGACCATACGCTCAAGGTCACCCAGGACATTATCCGCGCCGCCCGACAGGTGCGGAATGACATCTTCTTCCTCTGCCACGGTGGGCCGATCAACACGCCCACCGACGCTCAGCGCGTGCTGGAGGGCACCGACGCCGTAGGGTTTGTCGGCGCCAGCAGCCTCGAGCGCATGGGCGTCGAGGAGTCCCTGACGTCCCTGACCCGCACCTTCAAGTCGCTCAAGGCCCCCGCAGCCCGCCGGTCCGCGTAGCCTCGCCCCCGCTTCGTTCGTTTTGTCCGTTTTCCCACACGCTCCGGCGCGACTCCGTCGCCGCGCCGAAGCGTGCGCGCCCTGCTGAACCACCCCCACGTCTCGCTTTCCCCGCCCCACACCGTTCATGAACCCCGCCGACCGCCGCTTCGTCACCCTCACGGAGGCCGCCCGCGAGTCCAACGCGTGGACCCACAACGACTGGCTCTGCCGCCCCGACCTCGTGGCCGCCGAAAAGCTGCTGCTGGTGCGCGCCCACATGCCGGCCCACCACTGCCATCCGTTCCACCGACACCCCCACCGCGAAGAGATCATCTACGTTGTGTCCGGCCGCGCCGAGCAATGGGTCGGCGACACGCACCGCATCCTCCGCGCCGGCGAAATTGCCCACATCCCGCCGGGCGTGATCCACGCGACCTATAACCCCCACGACGAGGCCCTCGTCTTCCTCGCGATCCTTTCTCCCGCAAACTTGCCGCCCGACCTCGCCGCCGTCGCCGACCCGGAGGACGTTTCCACCCAGGCACCGTGGACGTCGATCCGCGAGGGCCTGCCGCCCTGCGCGACGCTGCAGTGACGCCAACCCAGCGCCAACCGGCTTCACCCGTCCTACTCTCTCGGCTCTCTCCCGCCCTTTCCCCGTGATCCTGCCCCGCTTCCTCCGCCTTCTGTCCAGAGTCGTCTTCGCCGCCGCCACCGCCGCGCTCCTCGCGCACGCCGCCAGCGCCGCACCGCTGCGCGTCTTCATCCGCTCCGGCCCGAAGACGCACGGTCCCGGCGCCCACGATCACCCGCGCTTCCTCGCCGAGTGGACCACCTTGCTCACCGAGCGGGGCGTCGTCGCGCGCGGCGCCGCCCGCTTCCCGTCGGCCGAGGAACTCGCCGACACCGACGTGCTCATCCTGCACGCCCCCGAGGCAGGTAACATCGCCAAGGGCGACGAGCGCGATGCCTTGGATGGATTTCTTCGCCGCGGCGGGGGGATCGTCGTGATCCATGCCGCTGCCGTCTCCCGCGACCCCGACTGGTACCGCACGATCATCGGCGGATCGTGGCGCTTCGGCACCACCCGCTGGCTCGAAGGCCCTCTCCACCTGTACTTCACTGACCGCGTCCACCCCATCACCACCGGCGCCTCCAACTGGGCCATGGACGACGAGATCTATTACGATCTCGATCTCCAGCCCGAGGCCCGCGTCCTCGCCGCCGCCTACACGCCGAAGGCCTCCGGTGCCCGCAACGCCGCCGCTCAGAAGCGCGCCGAGGAACTCACCAGCGGCGGGAAGAAGGTCAGCGTCTACGATTACCAGCCTCAGATGTGGACCTACGAGCGCACGCTCGAGGGAGCGAAGCGTCCCTACCGGGCCTTCGTGTCGTTGCCTGGCCACTACTACGCCACCTTCAACCGCCCGAACTACCGCGCCCTCCTCCTGCGCGGCATCGCTTGGGCCGCCGGACAGGAGAACGTCGACGTCCTCTGCCGCCCCGAGGAACTCGGCGACGGACTGCGCTACGTCGAAGGCGGTCCCGTCCACCCCACCAAGGCCGCCGCCACCCTCGAGGTGCACCCAGAATTCACCGCTACACTCGTCGCCTCCGAGCCACTCGTGACCAAAGTCATGAATCTCGACTGGGACGAGCGCGGCCGCCTCTGGGTTAGCGAAACCCCCGAATACCCCAACGGCCGCCGCGTCCCGAATGTCGCCCCATGGAAGGAAACCGGTTCTCTCCACCCCACGCGCACCGACCGCCCCGCCGAGGACCGCATCTCTTGGCTGGAGGATTCCGATGGGGACGGGGTAATGGACCGCAAGGTCGTCTTCGCCGACGGCCTCGAGCTCGTCACCGGCTTTGTCCTGCACCGCCGCGGGGTGATCGCCGCCACCGCCCCGGACATTTGGTTCCTCGAGGACACTGACGGCGACGGCCGCGCCGATCGCCGCACCAAGCTCTACACCGGTCTCGGCATCGCCGACACCCACGCCGTCATCAATAACCTGCGCTGGGGCCTCGATGGCTGGATTTACGCGACCCACGGCTACAGCCGCGGCGAGGTGACTTCCCCCGACGGCCGCACCGCCTTCGGCGTCGCGAACAATGGCGTCGTCCGCTTCAAGCCCGATGGCTCCGCCTTCGAGCAGTACAGCAGCCGCGGCGGCAATACCTGGGGCCTTGAGATCACCTGGGACGGTCAGGTGATTTGGACCCAGCCCACCACCGGCACCGTGCTCTTCCACACGCTGCTGCCAGAGTCGATCCTCGCCAAGGGCCGCATCCCCGGCACGACGTCTTGGAAGGGCATGATCACCGGTCAGCGGACCTACCCGCTGATGAACTGGACCGAGCAGGCCTACGTGCAGATCGACCAGGTCGGCCGCTTCACCGCCGCCGCCGGGTGCGCAATCTACGACGGCGGCGCTTGGCCCGATCGCTGGAAGGGCAGCTACTTCACCGGCGAGCCCACCCTCAATATCGTCCATCACCAATTTCTCCGCTCCGACGGCCCGAGCTTCCGCACCGAGAAGGAGGCTGGCTTTGAGGAGACTGAGTTCATTCGGAGCCGCGATCTCTGGTTCCGCCCGATCGAGACGCGCATCGGCCCCGACGGCGCGCTGTACGTCGTCGACTTCTACAACCAGGCAGTGATCCACAACGACACCCGCGGCCCGGTGCACGGCCCGGCCAACGCGGCGCTCCGCCCGGACCGCGACCACCACTTCGCCCGCATCTGGCGCGTCCAGCATCGCGAAGCCCGCTCCCTGCCCGATCCGCAGCTCGACGCACGCGACGCCTCCAGCCTCGTCCGCGCGATCGACTCGCACCCCAACCAGCACGTGCGCGCCAACGCCTGGCGCCTGCTCCGCGAGAACTTCCCCGACCACTCCGCCCTCGCCGCCCCAGCCCGTCGCATGGGCAGCACGGTGGAGCGCACCTACGAAGAGGCTCGGTCCGCCACCACCGACGCCGCCCGGCGCGCGGTCCTCGATCGCTTCGCCGCCGCCACCGATGACTGGACCCGCTCCGCCCTCGTCGCCGCGGCGACCGACCATCCTGCCGAATTCATCGCCGCCGCCCTCGCTGATACCCGCGGTCCGGTCTTCGCTCCCTTCGTCTCCAGCGTCCTGCCTTCGCTTCCCGCGAAGGGTCGGGCGACGGTCGTGACCGCCGCCGCGAGCTCACCGTCCGACGCTTTGGCATCGACCGCGCTTCGCAGCCTGATGGCCGCGCCGGCCCTCGCCGGCCCCGCCGCCGCGGACGAACTCGCCGCGCTGCGCCACCTCCTCCAACGCCCCGGCACCGCCGTCGCCGCCTTGCCGCTCGCCGTCCGCGACGACCGCGACAACCGACTCGTCGATCTCACGGATCCCCTTACCGCCAGCCTGCTCGCCCGTATCGTGGCCCCCGACACCGCGGAGCCGGACCGCCTCGAAGCGGCGCTCAGCCTGCTCGCCCTCCCCGCGCGCCGCAACGCCGTGCTCGAGCGGGTCACCGCCCTCCTGACCGCCCCGGGCACTCCGATAAAACTGCAGGCGCCCCTGCTCGCCGCCCTCGGGGCGATCGGCGGCGACGACGCTGGCCGCGCGCTCATCGCCATCTGGACCAGCACGCGCACGGCCGCGGCGTTCGACCAGATTCTGCGCCGCGTCGAATTCACCCGCCTTCTCCTCGGGGACCTCGCCGAGGGGCGCGTCAATCCCGCCAGCCTCAGCCTCGGCGACGTCGCCCGCCTGCGCACCCACCCCAATCGCGATCTCGCTCGCGACGCCGCCACGCTGATGGCGAAGCTCAATCCAGTCGCACTCCAGAAGGACGAGCTCATCGCCCGCCTCACGCCGGAGGTCGAGAAGCCCGGCGACTTCGCCCGCGGCCGCGCCATCTACGCCGCCGCCTGCGCCGTCTGCCACCGCCACAACGACGTCGGTCTCGTCGACATCGGCCCCCCCCTCAGCGGCATGGGCGCCCACGGTCCCGCCACCCTGCTCGTCCACATCCTCGATCCCAACCGCGAGGTCGATCCGAGCTTCTGGCAGTGGAACATCACCACCAAGAAGGGCGAAAGTCTCTCCGGCATCATCGTCAGCGAAAACGCCGCGGGCCTGACCCTGCGATCCCTCGGCGGCGACCACGAGCTGCGCAGCGAGGACATCGCCACCCGCGAGAACACCCGGCGCTCCCTCATGCCCGAGGGTTTTGAAGGCATGGGGAGCGAGGGACTGCGTGATCTCGTCACCTACCTCGCCTCGGCTGATCAGGGCTTCCGCGTGCTCGACCTGCGCGACGCCTACACCGCCAACAGCCGCCGCGGGATGTTCCGCCGCGAGGATGCCACCGGAGAGACGATCTCCGTGCAGCGGTTCGGCGACGTAAAGGTCCACGGGGTTCCGTTCTTCGTGATGGATCCCGCGAAATCTGCCACCGGCCGCAACGTGCTCGCCTTGAAGGGCGGCCCCGGCTCAGACGCTTTCTCCGAGGACTATCCACGCCGCGTCGTGCTGACCGTTAACGCCGCCGTCTCCTCAATCCAGCTGCTGGGCGGCCTGGGGAGCGAGGCTTGGCCCCACGGAGGCGAGGCGGCCAAGGGTCAGCCGGTGCTCAGCGTCACCGCCGTCTTCGCCGACGGCAAGCGCGAGGAGCATGTGCTGCGCAACGGCATCCACTTCGCGCGCTACGACAGCTCCGACGACCTGCCCGGCGCCAAGGCCGCCGACGGATTCACGCGTGAGGGCCGCGCCCGCCTGATCTCACTGCCGCTGCGCACCGCCGGCCTCGTCCGGCAGCTCGAACTCGAGAGCTACGACAACGATGTTGTCCCGTGCACGCTCGCGGTCACGGTCGAGCTCTCTCGCTCCGCGCCAACCGCCGCAACGCCGGCCGTCGCCCCCGCCGCGGCCCCGGCCATCGGCCCGCGCGAGGGAGGTAAGGGCGATGCACCGCTGCCGGAAACGCGGCCCGTGCGCTGGGAAGCCGGCAAGACGCGCGTCATGTTGATCGGGGGCGGCAGTTCCCACGACTTCGCAGCCTACTTCGACGCGATGGATCGTGCGATCCTGCAGGACGCAGGTTTCACCGTGCATTACACCGAGGACCGCGACCAGGCCGCCACCGAACTCGCCAGCGCCGACGTCGCCGTGATCAGCGTCAATCGCAAGCACTTCGACACGCCGGAGTACCGCGCCGCGTTAATGGCGTTCGCACAGGCCGGGAAGGGAATTGTTCTGCTGCATGCCGGGACTTGGTTCGCCTATCCGCAGTGGCCAGAGCTGAACGCTGCGCTGGTCGGCGGCGGCTCCCGCGGACACGATCGTCTGGGACCGTTCACCGTGCGCAACGTCCAGCCTCAGCATCCCGTCATGCGCGGGGTGCCGGAGCGGTTCGAGGTCATCGACGAGCTGTATTACGTGAATGCCGAGCCCTCGCGCCTGCCGCCGGGCACCGCGGCGATCGAGATCCTCGCTGAAACCTCCCCAAGTCAGAAGTACGGCACGCCTCATCCGTCCGTCTGGGTCACCCGCCACCCGCAGGCCCGCGTGGTCGGAATCGCCCTCGGCCACGACCAGCGCACCCACGAGCACCCGGCCTTCCGCGCGTTGCTAAGCAACGCGGTGCGCTGGAGCGCGCGCCGCGAATAGCCGGCCGTTGTCGGCCGCCCGGCTGTTCCGATCCGCCGCGCCGTCCATCCCGCACGCCTCCGCCCTCTCCACTGTCCCGCCACCCGTCTCTCCGGCCCCAGGCCCTTTGCCCCCGCCCACCCGGGCCGTTCGGCTTTTTCACTGCTTCGTCTCCTTCCTGCCCGGCTCCGCCACTCCGCCGCCATGCCTACCGTCGCCATCCTCGGCACCTACGACTCCAAGGGCGCCGAACTCGCTTTCGTCGCCGATCAGCTGCGTAATCTTGGTTTGGATACGCTGAGAATCGACGTGGGGTCGCTCGAGGCCCCCGTCGTTCCGGTAGACATCTCGCGCGACACGGTCCTCGCGGCGCTGCCGGGCGACGCGCGGGCGACGCTGGAACGTCGCGACCGCGGGGAATGCGTCGCGCTGATGGCGCGCGCCGCCGCCGCCTTCGTCGGGAAGCTGGCCTCCGAGGGCCGCCTGCAGGGCATCATTTCCGTGGGCGGCGGCGGTGGCACCGCCATCGGCACCGCCGCGATGCGCGCCCTGCCGATCGGCCTGCCCAAGGTGATGGTCTCAACGCTCGCCAGCGGCCAGACCGCGCCGTACGTCGGCACGTCCGACATCGTGATGATCCCCGCGATCGTCGACGTGGCGGGACTGAATCGCATTTCCCGGACCATCTTTGAAAACGCGGCCGGAGCGCTCCAGGGGATGGTAGCGGCGGCCGAGGCGCGGCGCGGCCGGACGGCCATCGACCGTCCGATTGTGGTCGCCAGCATGTTCGGCAACACCACCGCCTGCGTCACCGAGGCCCGACGCCTCGTCGAGGCCGCCGGCTACGAGGTACTCGTGTTTCACGCCACCGGCACCGGTGGGCGCGCGATGGAGGCGCTCATCGAGAGCGGTCTCGTCGCCGGGGTCCTCGATATCACCACCACGGAGTGGGCGGACGAACTGGTCGGGGGCATCCTCAGCGCCGGGCCCACCCGACTGGAGGCGGCTGGGCGGCTTGGCGTTCCGACGATCGTCACGCCGGGTTGCCTCGACATGGTGAACTTCGGCGAGCCCGCCACCGTGCCGGGACGCTTCGCGGGTCGGACCTTCTACCCGCACAATCCTCAGGTCACACTTCTGCGGACCAATGCCGAGGAGTGCACGCGGCTCGGCGAGGTCATCGCCGGGAAGCTCAACGCGTACCGCGGACCCGTCGCGCTGCTCCTGCCGCGCGGGGGAATCAGCGTGATCAGCGCACCGGGACAACCCTTCCACGCGCCGGACGCCGACGCGGCGCTCTTCACCGCGCTGCGCCGTCATCTGCGCCCGGAAATTCCCGTGATCGAGTCGCCCGCCGCGATCAACGATCCCGCATTCGCGCGGCTCTGCGCAGAGACGCTGCTGGCCTTCCTCGCCACGGCCCCAGGTAACGCGCGCTAAGTCCGTTCCCTCTCCACGGATCATACTCCATCGATCCGCAAGCGGGGAGGAACGCGTGATGAGCGCGCTCGACGCGTGCCAGTCGACCGCCGAAGCTCCCCCACCGCCTTCCGGCCATGCGCGTCCTGCTCGCCTTCGATAAGTTTAAGGATTCCCTCACCGCCCCGGCGGCCTGCGCGGCCGCCGCGAAGGCGCTGCGCAGCGTCCGGCCCGACTGGACGACGGACGCGTGCCCACTCGCCGATGGAGGCGAGGGCTTCGCCGCCATCCTCACCGAGGCCGCCGGCGGTCGCCATCACTCGATCACCGTCACCGGTCCCCGCGGCGCACCCGTGCGCGCCACTTTTGGGCGGGTGCGCTACGGACGCATTCCCGAGGCGGCGCGACGGCGGCTGGAGCTGACTCACGCCAAGCCCGACGACGAGGTCGCCGTGGTCGAGATGGCCGTCGCCAGCGGACTCGCACTGCTCGCCGCGGCGGAGCGCGATCCTTGGCAGGCGACATCGGTCGGTACGGGTGAGTTGCTCCAAGCCGCCGCGCAGGGTGCGGTCGGCATACTCCTCGGAGTCGGGGGCAGCGCCACGCACGATCTCGGCCTCGGCGCGCTGGCGCGGTTGGGTTTCCGTTTTCTCGATGCCGAGGGTCAACGGATTGACCCTCCGGTCCCGGCGACGTGGTCGCGCATCACCCGGATCATCGCACCCGACGTCAATCCGCTGCCGCCCATTGCGATCGCCGGCGACGTCACCAACCCCGTGCTCGGTCCGCGGGGTGCGGCGACGGTGTACGGGCCTCAGAAGGGGCTGCGCGCCGAGGATCACGCGCGACTAGAGAGCGAGACGGCACGTCTCGCCCACGCTCTGGCGGTTGCCGGCGGCCGGACCGCCGCCGCGTTGGACACGCCCGGGGGCGGCGCCGCCGGGGGTATGGCGTTCGGACTGCTGGCGGGACTCGGCGCCCGGATCGTTCCCGGTTTTGACCTCGTCGCGGATTGGCTCGACGTCGAGCGACGCCTGCAGGCAGCCGACCTCGTGATCACGGGCGAAGGCCGTTTCGATGCCAGTTCCCTGGAGGGAAAAGGCCCCGGTGCAGTGGCGCGTCGCGCCCTCGAACTCGGGCGTCCGGTGTACCTGTTCGCCGGCCAAATCGCCGCCGACGCGGATCGGCCGGGCTTGCACCTGCATGCGATCACCCCGCCCGGCACGCCGCTGGCGGACGCCCTCGCTCAGGCACCGCAGAACCTCTCCGCCAGCCTCTCCCGCGCGTTCGCGCCCGCCTCGTAGGCCGCCGACGGCTCGGCCTCGTCGGCCACCGAGCGGCAAGAGGCGATTCCGCTGGCGATGTGAGCGTTTCGCGGTTCATTGCCGTCGCCATGATCAACTTCTCTTCCCCCGATCTCACGCAGCATCCCCCGCGCAGCCTGCGCGTCCGCCTCGGCGGCTACGCTCACCTGCCCCGCCTCCTCGACAAGGCCCGCGCCGTCATCGCCGGCAAGGGCGGCGACTATCACTACAACTGCCCGCTGGATAAGCTGTTCTTCACCTTCACGAACATCGATCCCGACGCCATGCTCGCCGAGATCAAGACCGGCAAGACCGACCTCGCCATGCTCGCGTGGGTCGAGGCACGCGCCAAGCGTCTGCCCCACGAAGTCGTCGCGTGGTCCACGTGGGCCGAGCAGGTCGGTCCCGGCGGCAAGGAAGGCCACGAGTGGATCGCCAGCGTCCTCGGCGAGCGCAAGTCCGAGCGCGACGACATCCGCTCGTATGCGGATCTGCTCGATCACGACGATTACCTGAGCTACGGCGGCAAGGCCTAAGTCCTTTTCGCCAGCCCTCGTCATTGCGGTTTGTTCTGCGACCGGATGCGGCCCCTCGGCCCGTCCGGTCCTTTTTTGGAAAAGCTGGGCTTCCGTCCTGCCCCACCTCTCTCTTTTTTCTCACTCCGTGCCGCCACTCCTTACGCCCTCTCCGCTCTCGCTCCGCTCCGCCGCGCTCGCGGTCTTGGCTGCACTCGGAGCGCCGCTCACCCTCACGGCCCAGATCGGCGACAACGCCGACCGGCCCGGCGTGGTGCAGGCACCCCTCGTCCCCGCCCACTTGATCCCGCCCTCTCCGGCGCTGAGCCCGGAGGAGGCACTGACCAGCTTCCGCGTCGCCCCCGGCTACCGGCTCGAGATCGCCGCCGCCGAGCCGCTCGTCCAAGAGCCCGTGTTCGCCCACTTCGGACCCGATGGCCGCCTCTGGGTCGTCGAAATGCGCGGCTACATGCCCGACCTCGACGGCCAGGGCGAGGATCTGCCCACCGGACGGATCGTTGTTCTCCGCGATCGCGACGCCGATGGTCGCTACGACGAGTCACAGGTCTTTCTCGATCAGCTCGTGCTTCCCCGCGCCCTCGCCCTCGTCGACGATGGTGTCCTGGTCGGCACGCCACCCGAGCTGGCATTCTGGCGCGACACCGACGGTGATGGACGGGGTGACGCGAAGGAAATCGTGGCGACCGACTTCGGCGTCATGACCGACCCGAAGCGCCCGTTTCTCGCCAACCCCGAGCGCGCCCCCAACAGCCTCCTCCGGCACACCGACAATTGGATCTACACCGTCGCGTACACGCGCAAGTTCCGGCGCGTGGGCGGAGTCTGGGAAACTGCGCCCACCCTCTTCCGCGGACAGTGGGGTCTGTCGCAGGACGACGACGGGCGTCTCTATCACAACTCCAATAGCGACCACCTGCGCGTCGATGTCATCCCGTCCGACTACCTGAAGCGGAACCCGCACTTCCCGCGCCTGCCGGGAGCCAATGTCAACGCCGCGGCCAATCAATTCGTCTGGCCGGGTCGCGTAAATCCCGGCATCAACCGCGGCTACCGGCGGGATTTCCTGCGCGAGGACGGGCGGCTCAAAGAGTTCACCGCCGCTTGCGGACCTTGGGTCTACCGCGGCGATCTTCTGCCGGAGTTTTACGGCAACGCCTTCGTCGCTGAACCCGCGGGCAACTTTATCCGCCGCTCCACCCTGACGGCCGCCGACGGAACCGTCCGCGCCGAGAACGCCCACGAGGGCGGCGAATTCATCACTTCGACCGACGAGCGCTTCCGTCCAGTCAACTTCACCACGGGTCCCGATGGCGCGCTTTACATCGTCGATCTGTACCGCGGCGTGCTGCAGCACCGCATTTCCCTGACGTCGTACCTGCGTCGCCAGAGCGAGGACCGCGGACTCGCGACGCCGCTGCACCGGGGTCGCATCTATCGACTCGTCCCGGAGGGCCGAACGAGCCCGCGCGTGGGCGACGTTCCCGCCCGGCCGCTCGCGGCCTGGGTCGATTCGCTCTCTCATCCCAACGCGTGGTGGCGCGAGACCGCCCAGCGCCTCCTGGTGGAGTCCGGTGATCGCAGCCTGGTCCCGGCCATCGCGGCGATCGCGGCCGGAGACGGCCCGGCGACGGGCCGCGTGCACGCCCTCTGGACCCTCGCCGGGCTAGGCGCCCTCGATCCCGCACTCGCCCGTCGCGCCCTGCGCGACGCTGCTCCGTTGGTGCGTTCCGCCGGCATTCGTTTGCTGGAATCCGGGTTGAGCCAACCCGCCGCCCGCGCCGACCTCGATGCGGTGCTCGCGCTGCTGCGCGACCCCGACTCGTTCGTGCGCCTGCAGGCTGCGCTGAGCACCGGAGGCATCGACGACCCGGCGGTCGACGCCGCCCGACTCGCGGCGGTGCTTGCGGATCCGACGCACGTGCACCTGCGGAGCGCGTTCCTGAGCGGCATCCGCAACCGTGAACAAGCGATGCTCCTCGGGCTGCTGGAAAGCGGCGATACGCGAGCCGTGGCGCTGGCGCTCGTGAGCGACCTCGCCGGCGGCGTGTTCGTGTCGCGGGAGCCCTCGCCCATCGCCGAGATCATCGCGGCCGCCGCGCAGGCCGCCCCCGAGCTCGGCGCGAGTGTCCTGGCTGGCTTCGCCGCCGTAGCCAATGCCTCACCTCGCCCCGTCGTGCTCCCGAACGAACCCAGCGGCTGGGCCCAACTCGCCGCACTCCCTGCCGCCACCAAACCCGTGGCCGACCTCGCCACGCTCCTCCGCTGGTCCGGCAAGCCCGGACTCGATGCCGTCGCCGCAGTTCCTCCTCTCACGCCCGCTCAGGAGGTCCGCTTCGCGAATGGGCGCGCGCTCTTCGCCGGCATTTGCGCCGCGTGCCATCAAGCGGACGGCCGCGGCCTCGACGGCGTGGCGCCGCCCCTGCTAGATTCGCAGTGGGTGCTCGGACCACCCGAGCGCACCATCCGCATCGTGCTGCACGGCGTCCGCGGTCCCATCGTCGTGCTCAACCACTGGTACACCGGCGACATGCCGGGTTTGGGTGGGCTCGACGATCATCAGATCTCCTCCGTGCTCACCTACCTCCGTCGCGAATGGGGCCACACCGCCAGCGCCGTGGAGCCCGAGGACGTGGCCGCGGTACGCGCCGCGACGGCGGGTCGCAACGATGCCTGGACGCAGGATGAACTGAACCTCATCAAGCCCGCGGCTCCAGCGACGCCCGCAGCCAAGCCCGCCCCCGTCGCCAGTCGCTGAGCGGCACCTGCGCGGGCCGCGCCGCCGGTGGCGCGCCCGCCGCCGCGCACCTTCCAATCCCCCGCGCCCCCCACGGCGTTGCCGATTGAATTTGCGCGCCCGCATCCTACCGTGGGGACTCCGCCAAGGCCGCGCGGCTAAACCCCTTTTTTCCTTCCCTGACCGATCGCTTCTTCTTCGCATGATTGACCTCCGCCTTTCCCGCGTCCTCGCGCTCGCCACGGTCGGCCTGCTCACCCTGAGCGGAGCGATCTCGGCCGCCCCCGCCGCTCCCGCGACCCCGACCGCCGCGCCGGCCTACGATTTCTACCTCTGCTCCACCGTCGCACGCCACTACATCATCGGTTCCAAGGTGGTGAGCGCCAACGGCCTCTTCCGGGAACTGCCGGACGGCAGCTGGCAGCACTTCGGCCAGGCCGATACCACGCTGACCGGTTTCGCCGTCGATGCCGGAGATCCCAAGGTCGTCTACGCCGCGGCCCTGAACGGCTGCTGGCGCTCACTCGACGGCGGCAAGTCGTGGCAGATCAACACGGGCTGGGCCATCACCGACGGACGCGACGTGGCCGCCGACCCACACGCGCCGGGCCACGTGTACTTCGCCTACGTCGACGGACTCGCCTTCTCCTCCGACCACGGACGCACGTGGACAAAGCGCGAGACCGGCCTTCCCTCGCAAGCCAACTACGTCGCCACCGTGGAAGTGGACCGCACAACCGCGGGCCGCGTCGTGATCGGCGGAGAGCGTGGCATCTACCTTACCACCAACGCCGGCCGCCTCTGGGAGCGGGTGCTCGCGACATCCGCGACGGTCAATGATGTCCAGCAATCGCCGCACGACCCGCAGGAGTGGCTGGCTGCCACCGATGCCGATGGCGCGTGGTCCTCGCGGGACGGCGGGAAGACGTGGACCCGGCTCGCCGGCGTCCCGCATCCGGGCCCCTTGTACAATCTCTCGTTCGACCCCACGAACCCGCGGCGGCGCGTGATCGGCGGCTGGGCGCACGGCGCGCTGGTCACCGAGGACGGCGGCGCGACCTGGGAGGCCCGGAACACGGGTCTTCCCCAGCCCGCGCTGGTCTGGCGCGTCGGCGTGCACCCCCTCACCGGCCGTCTCTACGCCAGTGTCTCGGGCAAGACCCTCTACCGTTCCGACGACTTCGGTCGCACGTGGAGCACGGACCGACTGGAGGGCGCACGGGTCAATGCCTTCATCACGATCCCCCGTCAGGCCCCGGTCGCGGCCCGCTAAGCCCCCCCACTCCGCAGTCCCTTCCGCCATGACGCGTTTCCTTTCCTCTTCCCTGCTCCGCACCGCCGCGCTGCTGCTCGCCCTCACCGCTCCCCTCGCGGCCCAGCCTTCATTCTCCGGCCCGATGCCGTCGACCAGCCCGGTGTCCGACGCAGCCGCGCGCCGCGCCGCTTACCTCGCACGGGCCAACGAGGCGATCACCTGGGTCGCGGGCAACACGAAGTACCGCACCGATGATCCGGCGAACTTCGACCTCGCCGAGGTCATCGCCAAGATGCTCCTCAATCAGGACCTCGAGGGTTGCTCCCGCCGCATCATCGAGCTGATGCGCGAGCCCGGCCACGGTCCCTTCTGGATGTTCCCGACCACCTGCGCCGCATTCGTCGGCCGCGACCGGCTCAGTCCGGAGGCCCGCGATGCCATCCGTCAGGCGTGGCGCACAACCCGCCAGATGCGCGGCAACACCGAGAACCATTTCGTGATGTACTACACATCGCTGTACCTCATGACCGAACTCTACCCCGACGACCCGCCGGAGTCGTGGTACAACGGCCTCAGCTCCGCCGAGAACCGCCGCGAGGCCCGCGAGTTCCTCATCCATTGGATGAACCTCGCCACAACGATCGGCCAGGGCGAGTTCAACGCGACCCACTACATCGCCGAGTACGCCATCCCCTTGGTCTTCCTCAAGGCCTGGGCCAAGGATCCGGAGATGAGCCGGCGCGGGCAGATCATGCTCGACTGGATCTTCGCCGAACTCGCCGTGACTTCACTCCACGGCACGCTGCGTGGCCCGCATGCGCGCACCGACGAGGGCTCGGTCATCGAGCGCTGGAACGCCATGTCGTCCCACTTCAACTGGCAGTTGTTCGGCAACGTGCCACCCCCCGCCGCCTACGCCATCTGGGGCGTCTATTTCGCGTTCGCCGCCGAGCATTACGAGGTGCCCGAGGTCATCTACCGCCTCGCCGTCGACCAGTCGCCAGATTTCGTGCAACGCGACCACAAGCGCACCGCCCGCCGCTTCCGCTTCGACGATCGCGAGTGGGGACGCACTTACAAGACAAGCTACATGCGCCACGATTACGCCGTCGGTTCCTACCAAGGCGGCCTCGTCGATCCCATCCAGTCGCACGTCTGGGACGTCACGTGGGCCGAGGCCGAGCCACGCGGAAAACACAACACGATGTTCTCCCTTCATCCGCACGCGTCATCGCGGGTCATGCAGACCTACTTTGCCACCTACCCCGAACCGATGGTCACGGGCGTAAAGTTCGAGGGCAAGCCGTCGTACGACTCCGCCGACAAGGTGATGGGCTGCTCGCCCTACGAGCAGGTGGTACAGGACCTCGACACCGTGATCGCACTCTACGACATCCCGGTCGGCGAGGACTATCCGCAGGTGAACGGTTTCTTCTCGAAGGACCTGCGCGACGTCACCGAGGATGCCTCTGGCTGGATCTTCGCGCGGGGCGGCAACGCCTTCCTCGCCTATCGGCCACTCGCCCCGTATCGGTGGATCCCTTACCGCCACTACAACACGGGCTGGGCCAAGCAGCCGAAGGAGCTCGGTGGTCGCCTGCTGGTGAGCGAACACCTCCGCAATGGTACGATCGTGCAGGCCGCCAGCGCGTCGGAGTTCTCCGATTTCGCCGCCTTCCAAGCCGCGATCCGCGCGCTGCCGCTGCGCTTCAGCCTCGAGCCGCGCCCCACCGTCACGCTCCGCACGCTGCGGGGAAGCACGATCTACATGACCTACGGCGCTGCGCCGGTCATCAACGGTCGCCCGGTTGATCCGATGACGTGGAAACTCTTTGAGGGACCGTACCTCAACGCGGAGCTGAACTCGCAGCGCCTCGTGATCACCCACGGTAAGTTGACGCGCGTGCTCGACGCCCGGGCGGTGACGATCACGGACAGCGTCCGGATCGCCCCCTGAGGCGCTCCGCGGCGGTCCTCGCCCCCCCCCGGCGCCAATGAAGGCGTCGGTGGGGCAAGACGGACAACGCGCTTACTTGAGCGCCCGGCGGAGGAACTTGATGCCGTCGACCGCGATGTTGTCGCGCTTCGGCTCGATTTTCCGCCAGATCGCAGCGGCGCGGGCGATCACCTTCACGTCGGTGGTGAAGGATTCGATCACCACGTCGCCCTTGTAGCCAATCGCCTTGAGCGCCTTCACGATCTCCGGCCAAGCGATGTGATCGCCGCCCGGGGTGCCGCGGTCGCTACCGCAGGCGTGGAAGTGACCGAGCAGCTTACCGGCCTTCCGGATCGCCGCGGCCTGGTTCTTTTCCTCGATGTTCATGTGGAACGTATCGAGGTGCAGCTTCACCGCCGGTGAGTTCACGGCCTTGATCAGCCGCAGGCCTTGGTCGCACGTGTTGAGGAAATCCGTCTCGAAACGATTGAGCGGCTCGATGCAGAGGGTGACGCCCTTCGCCTCGGCGTGCGCCGCGAGACGCTTGAGGTTCTTCACCACGAGCGCCCACTCGACCTTCTGCTGGGCGGCGGGCACGGCGTCAGCCTTACCGACCACGGAGTAGATCGGGCCGATCAGCGACGGGCAGCCCATGATCGCGGCCTGGTCGATCAGCGCGGTGCAGTAGGCCATCGCATTCTTCTGCTCCGCCGGCGTGCCGCGGAAGTCACGGCCCGGACCCATCGCCGCACAAATGCTGCCAATCGCGATGCCGGCCTTCTTCGCGGCATCCCGCACTTTCACGGGATCAATGTGACTCGGATCCTCGACCGGGATCTCCACCGTTTCAAAGCCCCAGCGCTTGAATTTCGGGAAAAGCGAGACGCTCTTGGTCGTGAAGGGAGAGGTGTAGAGGAATGAGTTCAGTCCGATACGCATGGTGAAACGAGGGGTTGAGAAGTGTGGCCGAAGCTGAGGGAAAACGGCCGGAGCCTAGGCACTCCGGCCCACACGGCGCGACGAAAAAGCAGCGGGGCGGGACGACGCCGTCAGGCCATCAGGCCACGCACCACCTTGCCCGCAACGCCGGTGAGCCGGATGTCCAATCCCTGAAACTTGGTATTCAACCGCAGGTGATCCACGCCCATGAGCGCGAGCATCGTCGCATGGAGGTCATGGACGTCCACGACGTTCTCCGTTGCGCGGTAGCCAAGCTCGTCCGTGCTGCCGTAGACCGTACCTTTGCGCACGCCGCCGCCGGCCATGAAGAGGCTGAAGCCGAGGATGTGGTGATCGCGACCGGTGCCCTGACCCATCGGGGTGCGCCCAAACTCACCTCCCCACAGCACCAGCGTGTCATCGAGCATGCCCCGCTCCTTGAGGTCGAGGATGAGCGCCGCGGTCGCGCGGTCGACCGCCTGCGCGCCTTCCTTCATGCCGCCGACGATGTCGTCATGGTGATCCCAGCCGCGATGATAGAGCTGGATCATGCGCACGCCGCGCTCCGCCAGGCGGCGCGCCAGGAGGCAGTTCGAGGCAAACGAGCCGTCGCCTGGTTCCTTGACCCCGTAGCGTTCCAACATCGCGGGCGATTCGCTCTGGAAGTCTGTCAGCTCCGGCACGCTGGCCTGCATCTTGAACGCGAGTTCATACTGCGCGATCCGCGTCGCGATCTCCGGATCGCGGGTCTCGTCGGCTAGGCTGCCGTTGAGTCGCATGATCTCCTCGATGACTTGGCGCTGGGTGCTCTGGCAGACGCCCTCGGGGTTGCCGATGTAGTGCACGGCGTCGCCCTGTGACTGAAACTGGATGCCTTGGAAACGGCTGGGCAGCACGCCGCTGCTCCACTGGCGCGCCGACACGGGTTGCACGCCGTTGCGACCTTTCGAGGTGAGCACCACAAAGCCCGGCAGGTTCTCCGTCTCGGCACCAAGCCCGTACAGCAGCCACGAGCCCATGCTCGGCCGGCCTTTGATGATCGAGCCGGTGTTCATGAAGGCATGCGCCGTGTCGTGGTTGATCTGCTCGGTCTTCATCGAGCGCACCACGCAGAGCTCGTCCACGATGCCACCGATCTGGGGAAAGAGATCGCACACCTCGATGCCGCTCTGCCCGCGACGACTGAACGGGGCGATCGGGCCGCGCGCCTTGAGCACCGTGTTCTGCAGCTGCGCCAACTGCTGGCCGCGAGTGAACGACTCCGGGAAGGCCTGGCCATCCAAGCGCGCCAGCTCCGGCTTGTAGTCGAAGGTCTCCAGGTGCGAGGGGCCTCCCGCCATGCACAGGTAAATGATCCGCCGCGCCTTCACCGGGAAGTGCGGTCGCGCGAGCGCTCCGCGCCAGCTCGGGTCCGCCGGGAGTTCGCCGGAACCCGCACCGAGCAGGGAGCGTTGGGCAAGAAGCGCAAAGGCGAGGCCGCCAAGGCCGTAGGCACTCCGTGTGACGAAGGTGCGGCGGTTGATCTGTTCAGGAGTCGGGAAGGTCATCGGAGAGGAGGGGTTCCGGCGGGGCACACTCGGCTTCGGCGGGAGGGAACGGGGCGACTGGAGAGCAGGGTCAGTAGCGGGTGATGGTTTCCTGGGCGTTGAGCAGGACGCGGCCGAGTTGCGTCCACGCCGCCAGGGTCGACGCAGGGATGCTCTCCACCGCCGGGGAGCGGTGCAGGCCGACCGCGAGGACGCGCTTCGCGTCGTCCGGGTTCGCCGCATAATGTTGTTCCTGAGCCTTGAGGAAGGTGAGCAGCCGCTCGCGATCCGCCGCCGCCGGAGTACGGCCCACGGCGAGCACGAAGGCCCGGTCGACCCGCTCCGCATCCCCCGTCGCCGGGCTTTCCAGCAGACGGAGCGCGAACACCCGCGCCGCCTCCACGAAGGTCGGGTCATTCAGGAGGGTGAGTGCCTGTTGCGGGGTGTTGCTCGCGCTCCGCTGCGCGGTGCACTCATCGCGGTTCGGCGCATCGAAATTCACCAGCATGGGATGCAGGAAGGTGCGCTGCCAGTGCATGTACACGCCCCGGCGCCACTGCTCGTCGAGCTCGCTGTTGATGTACTCACGATCCGGAAACTGCAGCGCCGCATAATGCCCGGCCGGTTGGTAGGGACGCGCGCTGGGGCCGCCGATCCGGCTGACGTCCAACAATCCGGCCACGAAGAGCGCGTTGTCGCGCACAAACTCCGCATCCAGACGGCGGGGGTTCTGCGCCGCAAGGAGGCGGTTCGCCGGATCTGCCTCACGCAACTCCGAACGGTACTGCGTCGACTGCCGGTAGGTCCGGCTCGTCACGAGGAGACGTACGAAGCGCTTCACGTCCCATCCGCCTTCCCGAAACTCCACCGCCAGCCAGTCCAGCAACTCGGGATGCGACGGCGGCTCACCCTGCGATCCGAGATCATCGACGACCGCGCTGAGCGCCGTGCCGAAGAAGGGGAGCCACAACCGGTTCGCCACGGTCCGCGCCGTCAGGGGATTGTCCCGCGAGAGCAGCCACTCCGCGAGATCGAGACGAGTCAGGCGGTGCTCCGGCGTGCTCTCCCGTCGGCCCGGCAAGAAGCTGGGCGTGGCCGGAAGGACCAACGGACCACTTTCGTCCTGCCAGTTGCCGCGGGGCAGCACGCGCACGTCGAGGGGCGGAGCACTTTCGGTCACAAGGGTCCACGCTTTGCCGCCGTTCAGGCTCCGGATCCGCGCCACGTCCGCCCGCAGGCGATCACGCCGAGCGCGGTCGTCCGTCCGCGAGACAAGCCAGGTCTCCAGCCGCAGGCGCGACCGGGCCTGCTCCTCACCACCCACGTTTTGCCCGTTCGGCGCGTTCACGGACGGCGCACTCGCCGCCAATGCCGTCAGGACGCGACCGTTCACGAGGTCGCGCGGGTCCAGCGCGGCCAGCGGCGAAACGCCGATGCGCGCGACGCCTTCGACGTCGTAACCAATACGTAAACGGAGTTCGTCGCCTTCCCGGATCTCAAGGGGCTCGCTCAACACCCAGACCGACTCCAGCCCCTCACCCGGATCCGACTCCGGAAGACGCCATCCGTAGGTCACGCCATCAAGTTCGTAACCGTTGCGGTAACGCGGGCGCCGATGGTTCGCCTCCGCAAAGTGCAGCGAAGCCCGGGTCGTCTGCTCACCCGAGGCATGCTCGATCTCCATGATGCGGAAGCCCCCCGCGTCGGCCCGCACCGGGTACGGGACGCCTTCCAAGCGGACGCGCAGTGAGGCGATCCGGCCAGCCGCCGGCTTGAGGACCAACCGCACATACTCCCCGGACTTCGTCGCCCGTCCGAGCCGCAGGCCGCCGGTCGCGTCACGCTCCAGCGGGGGCTCATCAAGGGCCCTTGGCTTGATCCACCGTGTCGCCGACAGTTCCGGGAAGGCCCAGCCCTCGGCGTGACGCGAGAGCCACGTCTGCGTGTCGGCCAGCCACGTCGCGAAGGCCGAGTCCTGCTTTGTTGGCGCGAGGCCGTCGAGATAGGCGAGCAGCGCCGCCCGCGCCTCGCGGTCGCGCTCCTGCAGGTACGGACTCTCCACCAGCAACTCCGGGGGGAACGGGTGATCGTTGCTGAATCCTTTCAGCTCCGGATTCGGGGTGTAACCATAATCGTGATACACACCCCATTGCTTCACGTCCGCGAAGAACGCCTGCAATTCATAGAAGTCGCGCGCCGGGATCGGGTCGAACTTGTGATCATGGCACTCCGCACAGCCGAAGGTGCTGCCGAGCCACGCCGTCGAGACGGAGCGGACGCGCTCCGCGCCATACTTCGCGAGGTACTCCTTCGACTGCGCACCACCCTCACGGGTCATCATGTTCAGCCGATTGTACCCGGTCGCGACGCGCTGCTCCGGTGTCGCATTGGGCAGGAGGTCACCGGCGAGTTGCTCGGTCGTGAAGCGGTCGAAGGGCTTGTTGGCGTTGAAGGCGTCGATGACGTAATCGCGGTACGGAAAAATGCGCTGGTTCTGGTCTCCGTGAAATCCGACCGTGTCGGCGAACCGCGCGATATCCAGCCACCACACCGCCATGCGCTCGCCGAAACGGGGCGAGGCCAGCAGGCGATCCACCTGGCGCTCGTACGCGCCGGGCGCGCGGTCCGCGAGGAACGCCGCCCGCTCCGCCTCCGTCGGTGGTAGCCCGGTCAAATCCAGCGAAAGCCGGCGCAGGAGCCGCTCTGGGGACGCCTCGGGCGAGAGGTCGGCGCCCTTCGCTCGCAGCTTCTCGACCACGAAGGCGTCAATCGGATGCGCCTCGCCGAGCGTCGGCACAGCCGGACGCTCCAGGGGCTGGTACGCCCAGTGGGTCTCGTACGTCGCGCCCTCCTCAATCCACCGCCGCATCGTCTCCCGCTCCCCCGCCGTGAGCGTCTTATGGCTCTCCGGCGGAGGCATCACCTCATCCGCATCCGTCGAGAAAATCCGCTTCAGCACTTCGCTCGCCTCCACCTTGCCCGGCGACAACACCGCCAGCGCACTCTCACCGCGAAGGTCGAGCCGCAGGTCGGCCTCGCGGGTTCCTTCATCCGGACCATGGCAGAGGTAACAACGGTCCGAGAGAATCGGGCGAATGTCGCGGTTGAAGCTCAGCGGACGTTGCGCCTCGGCACGGAGCGAGGCCGCCGCGAGGAACAAGGCCATGGAAGCGATCGAGAAACGCAGGGTAACCATGAGGCGGTCGAAAATTTAAGCGCGGGCCACGCGGCATTTCAAACCGGAGTTTCAGATCAGGGAATCTTTTCTCCGCAGTGGAATGCCGCACGCGATTTCCATCCACCGCCGCACGCGCCGGCAACAGCTTGCTCAGCGCGGAAAATCTCCTTCGCTGACCACGTGCCCGTCGTCACTCACTCTTCCCCACTGCCAGTTCACTCCACCCCGCCCCCCCACGCCCTGCGCACCGCAGGGTCGGCGTTCGGCCTGACGCTCGCACTCGCACTCTCCGCGTCGTCCGTTCACGCATCCCTGCTCACCGCAGAACAACGCGCTTCGTTGCCGGCCCCCGCCACGCGCCCCGTCGACTTCGTCCGCGACATCCAGCCGATCTTCGAGGCAAGTTGCGTGCAATGCCACGGACGTGGCAAGGCCAAGGGCAGTTTCAGCATTGAGACTCGCGCCGACTTCCTCGCCGGCGGCGACCGCGGCGAACCGATTGTCCCCGGGGATAGTGCCCACAGTCTGGTCGTGGAGATGATCTCCGGGCTATCACCCGACGACGTCATGCCCGAGAAGGGCAAGCGGCTCAGCGCCGAGCAGGTGGGGCTGTTCCGCGCGTGGATCGACCAGGGACTGGTGTGGCCAGACTCGGTGAATTTTCATCGGCAAGAGCCGGCCAATCTCCGCCCACGCGAGGTCGGAACGCCAGCCGCCGCGCCAGGTCTCGAGCACCCACTGGATCGGTGGGTCGACGCGTACTTCCGCGGGCAGGGCGCGGCGTGGCCGAAGGTCGTCGACGATCGGACGTTCGCGCGCCGGGTCTGGTTCGACACGATCGGGCTTCCGCCTCCACCCGACGCGCTGGCCGAGTTCCTCAGCGACCCCGCACCCAATCGCCGCGAACGTCTCGTCCAACGTCTGCTCGCCGACAATCAGGGCTATGCCGAGCATTGGCTCAGTTTCTGGAATGATCTCCTCCGCAACGACTATCGCGGCACCGGGTACATCGACGGCGGCCGCAAACAAATCACCGGCTGGCTCTACACCGCACTCGCTCGCAATGTGCCTTACGATCAGTTCGTCGCACAGCTGATCCACCCCAACGCCGAGGCCGAGGGGTTCACCCGGGGCATCCTCTGGCGCGGCGCCGTCAACGCGAGCATGGTCCCCGCCATGCAGGCGTCGCAAAATGTCGCCCAGGTCTTCCTCGGGGTAAACCTGAAGTGCGCCTCCTGCCACGATAGTTTCATCAATGAGTACACGCTGGCCGACGCCTATGGCCTCGCCAGCGTCTACGCCGACGAACCACTCGAGGTCGCGGAGTGCGATAAGCCCACCGGCGAGTTCGCCCAAGTGAAATTTCTTTATGCCGAACTCGGGGGCATCGATCCCAAGGCAAGCCCAGAGGCCCGGAAGCAGCGGTTAGTCGAACTCATCACCGGTCAAAGCAACGGCCGCCTGCCCCGGACCATCGTCAACCGCTTCTGGCAGCGGCTCCTCGGCCACGGCTTGGTCGAGCCCGTCGACGAAATGGATCGTCCGGCTTGGTCACCGGAAATCATCGACTGGCTGGCCGAGGACTTTGTCGCCCACGGCTACGACCTGAAGCATCTGCTGACGCGCATCCTGACGTCCCGCACCTACCAGCTCGAGTCCGTGGGCCTCAACGAAAAGCCCGAGACATTCGTCTTCCGCGGCCCGGTCGTCCGCCGCCTGAGCGCCGAGCAGTTCTCCGACTCGCTCCACTTCATGACGCTGGGCGACTACGGAAAGGCAGCGACGCGCTACAATCGCAACGTGGGGCTGAGCGATCTCGGCGACGCCCTGCCACTGCGGCCGTCGTGGATCTGGCCGACCGCCGGCGCCGAGCGCGCCGCTGCCCCAGGAGGCTACGTCTTCAAGCGCACCTTCACTCTGCCTTCCGCGCCCACCGTCGCCACGCTCGCCGTCGCCGCCGACGACAACTACACGCTGCGCATCAATGGTTCACAGCTCGGCAACTCCGCCCGGCGGGCCAGCACCAGTGCCGACCACTACGATCTCACTCCGCATCTGTGCGCCGGCGAGAACGTGGTCGAGTTGATCGCCGAAAACCTGCCACCCGACGATCATCGGGGTGATCCGATCCCCGCCCACAAGATCGATAATCCCGCCGGACTGCTCGCCTACCTTCGCATCCGCATCGGAGATCAGGTGCACGACGTCGCCACCGACCGGCAATGGACCGCGGTGCCGCTGCGACCGGCCACCCCCGCCGCCGCCGCACCGCTCGCCGTCGTCGAACTCGGCGGCACCGATCTCTCACCGTGGCGCCTGGGCCCCGATTTCCTCGATGTCGCCGCCGCCGCACCGGACACTCGGCCGGTCGCCCGCGCGTCACTCGTTGCCGCAGACCCGCTGATGGTCGCGCTCGGACGCCCCAACCGCGAGCAGGTCGTGACGGTCCGCCAAGAAACCGCGACCACGCTGCAAGCGCTGGAGATGACCAACGGGGGCACGCTGGCCGCGCTGCTGCGCGCCGGAGCGCAGCGAGTACTCTCGCCGACGGGAGGCGACCTGCCGACGGTGATCGATGGCCTCTACCGTCGGAGTCTCGCCCGGCCCCCCACCGAGGCCGAACGGGCCCTCGCCCTCGATCTGGTCCGCGCCGCGCCAAACCCGACGGCGGGAATTGAGGATTTGATCTGGGCCCTCACGATGCTCCCGGAATTCCAACTGCTGCGCTGAACCCACCCTGCTCCATGAATCTCGATCTTTTCTCCCTTCAGGCAGCCTGGCGTCGGACTCAGCCCGATGCGTGGACGCGGCGGCGTTTCCTCCAAACCGCTTCCGCCGCCACGCTCGCCGCCCTCGCCGGCGGGGCACCCCGCTCGCTGCAGGCCGCGGTGGCTGGACCACGCCTGCCCGCGACCGCGGATCGCGTCATCGTGCTCTGGATGGGCGGCGGCATGGCCCACACCGAAACGTTCGATCCCAAGCGCTACACGCCCTACTCCACCGGCCTCGATCCGAATACCGTGCTGAGCACGTTCCCGTCGATCCCCACCGCCGTCGACGGAGTGCGCTTTTCCGAGGGCTTGGAGCAGATCGCGTCCGTGATGGACCGCGGCACGCTGATTCGCGGCATGCAGGCCGCCGACCTTGGCTTCATTCTGCATTCACGCCACCAATACAATTGGCACACCGGCTATGTGCCGCCGCAGACCGTGGCAGCACCGCACCTCGGCGCGTGGATCGCCCGCACGCTCGGGCCGATGGATCCCGCGGTTCCGGCGTTCATCAACATCGGCCAACGCTTTGACCTCGGCGAAGGCGAGGAGCTCAAGGCCTTCACCACCGCCGGCTTTCTCGGCAGCGAATACGGCCCCTTCAACGTGCCCTTCCCCGAGCAAGCCGCCGATGCCGTGCGCCCACCGGCCGGCATGGGCCCCGATCGCTTCGCCGATCGAAACAAGTTCTACCGCCGCCTGCTCGAGACCAGCCCGATCGGCCAAGAGGGTAGCGACTTCCAGAAGGAGTCGCTCCTGCGCGCGATGGATAATGCCCACCGCCTGCTCAGCTCCCCCGCCAGCAAGGCCTTCGATTTGTCGCTCGAGCCGCTCGAGAGCACGCGGCGGTACTTCCCGGGATACCAACCCGGCCAGCGCTTCGACGCACCCCTCGATCGGTTCGGCGGTCGCTACGAAGAGGGCATGGTCGGACGCTTCGGTCTCGGCTGCCTGCTCGCCCGACGACTCTGCGAGGTCGGCGCCCGCTTCATCGAGGTGACGACCGAGTACATCCCATTCCTCAACTGGGACACCCACGAGAACGGCCACTCTCGCCTCGTGGGCATGAAGCGCATGATCGACGCCCCGGTCGCCCAACTGGTCCGCGATCTCGAGGAGCGCGGGCTGCTCGACCGGACCCTCATCGTCCTCGCGAGCGAGTTCAGCCGCGATATGATGATGGAGGGCAAGCCGGAGAAGGCCGTGAAGGACCAGGTTCCCGTACCCGAGGTGATCACCGATCCGAAGCACTACGGCATGCACCGCCACTTCACCGCCGCCGGCAGCGTGCTGCTCTTCGGCGGCGGGATGCGCCGCGGCCATGTGCACGGGATCACCGCCGACGAACGGCCCTGCCGCACGCTCAAGGATCCAGTCACCATCACCGAGCTGCATGCCACAATCTACTCCGCTCTCGGCATCCCGCCCGACCACGGCTACGACGTCGAGAAGCGGCCGTTCTACGTCACGTCCGACGGCAAGGGCGTGCCCGTCCGCTCACTCTTCGCCCGCGCGTGAGCGGGGGCCGGTGGCACCGCCGGCTCGGTAGACGCCGGCACCATCGGCTCGGCGGAGCCACTCCGGCCGACGAGGCACCCACCGCGCCTCGGGGGACTCGAGGCGCTTCGCCGAGGGCTGCGCGTGCCGCGCCCCCACGGGCCCCTTGCCCCCTCAGGTTCCTTGCCCCTCGGGTTCCTTGCCCAACCGCGCCCGATCGCTAGGGTCGCGGCATGGCGTCCCACCCGACCACCCGCTTCCTGACGCGTCACTGGATTTCTCGCGGCCGCATCCTCGCACGGCTCTGCGCACCACGTGCATCCGTGCTGAGCGCCTTCGTACTCGCCGCGGTGTCGGTCGTTCCGGGTCCGGCCCTGCACGCGGAACTCTCGACGGTTTATCTCGGCACCGGGGGTCCGGGAGCGAAGGGCATCTACCGCGCCGCCTTCGATACCGCCACCGGCAAGCTCTCGGCCGCGACGCTCGCGGCGGAGGTGGGCTCGGCGGGGTTTCTTGCCCTGCATCCCCGCGGCGATCGCCTGTATGCGACCGCGTCCCTCGACGGTACGGTCGGTGCCGCGGGCTACCGCATTGAGGGCGATGGGAGCCTCACTCTCATCAACGCCGTCGCCTCCGGTGACGGCGCCGCCGCACACATCGCGGTGCATCCATCCGGGACGCTCGCCGTCACCGCACAGTACGGCGGCGGCTCCGTCGCGGTATACCCGATCGATGCCGAAGGCCGGCTCGGCACGGCCCGGGTCATCGAACACACCGACGCCTCGCGCGTGGTGCCGAGGCGGCAGGACGCGCCGCACCCGCATCAGTGCGTGTTTTCGCCGGACGGCCGCTTCGCGCTCGTGCCCGACCTCGGCGCCGACGGCGTGGTGCTCTACCGCGTCGACGCCGCCAACGGCTCCTTCGTCCGCCACGGCTTTGCCGCCTCCGTCCCCGGCGGCGGCGCGCGGCATCTGCGCTTCGCGCCGGATGGCCGCGCCTTTCACCTGCTCAATGAGCTGACGCTCTCGGTCACGACCTTCGCGTGGGACGCCACGACGGGCGAGGCGACGCGCGGGGCGACCGTTGCGGCGCTCACCGCAGACGAGCAGGCGGGCGAGGCATTCAACTCCGCCGCCGAAATCGTGGTGCACCCCAGCGGCCGCTGGTACTACACGTCAAATCGTGGTCACGACACCGTGGCGGTCTTCGCGGCGGATCCAGCGGGCACGCCGTTGCGGCGGATTCAGCTCCAGCCGGTGCGCGGCGCTTTTCCGCGGAATATCGCCCTTGCACCCGGTGGCGGCTGGCTGCTCGCGGCAGGCGCCGACTCCCACACCCTCTCGGTCCACCGCGTGGACCAAACGTCCGGACGACTCACCTACCAGACCAAGGGCGTGATCAACGTTCCCGCACCGATCTGCATCGTGTTCGCTCGTCCCGCCGGCGGAACGGCCCCGTAGCCTGCGCCCGGCACCGCTCCTGCGCGGGCACTGAAGACGGAGGAGCAAGAGCTCTTGGATCCGAGCCGTCAGGAACGCGAGCGCGACGGCCCACCTGGATGCGCAAGGTCGTCATCCGCCGAATCGGCGCCGCGACGCCGCCAGTCGCCGCGCGGCACGATCCGACCGAACCCGCCTAGCGCTGGCCTGCGAGCCACGCGTCGCGGCCGGGGAAGTCTTCGTCGCGCCACGTCTCGTCGGCTGGGCGCCGGTCCCAAAGGTCGAGCCCACCGAAAATCTGCTTCGGGTCGTTCATCTTGCCGAATTTCTCTGGCAGCGGCTGGGCCCGCGCGGGGTTGCCGTAGGCGAGGGAATTCGCCGGGATGTCCCGGACCACGTTCGCGCCGGCGCCGATGAAGACGTTGTCGCCGATCTTCACGCCGGGGCCGATCGTGACACCGCCACCGATCATCACATGATTGCCGATCGTCGCGCCGCCCACCACGGGCACGCGCATCGGGAGCAGCGCGTTGAGGAAATTCACGCCGGGGCCGATGAACACCATGCTCCCGATCGTCGTGCTGCTCGGGATGTAGACGTGCGCCATGATCTTCACGCCCTTCCCGATCTTTAGCCGGCCCTCCAAGGTGCTGCCGTGCAGGATCACCACGCGATCCCCGATGTCGCACTCGGCGCGGATCGTGACGTTGTGACCGCACGTGAAGCGGTCGCCGATCACGGTGTCGGCGTAGATCACGCTCCCCGAATGGATGCGCGCCCGCGCCCCGATGCGCGTCGGCGCCCGGCAGCCGGGATAGCGGTAGCCGAGGAGGACGTTCGGTCCGATCTCGCAGTCAGGGCCGAGTTCAAAGAAAGGGGATTCGGGGGCGGGGTTCATGCGGAAAGCGGGAGCGACGGGGGTGGGACTTTTCCCTGTGGGAACGCTCTTGGCGGTGCGCTCAAGGAGACCGCGTTCTGGGCACCGCGCTCGGGAGCGCCGGGACTCGGGGAGATGAACGTCGGCGGAGGGTTCAGCGCACCGAGGGAGGAATGGGCGCGGCCTTGGCGAAGCGCGCCAGGATGGGCACGGCGACCTCCGCCATCGCCTCGCCGCCGACGCCCGTGTAGGGCAGGCGCTCGGGGATGTAGCGGAAGAACCCGCTCATGTATTCCCGGTCCGCCGTCGCGGCGGCATCCGGGATATAGCCATACGAGCCATCCGCGTATCCGCCTGCGATCACGCAGGGCAGCGGGGCCTCCCGCTTGATGCGCAAGCCAATCCGCACGAACGTCTCCGCCGGCATGCCGACGTAGCCGACGTCACCGAAGCGCGCCACGACGATCTCCAGCTTCAGCCCGGGCTGCAGGCCGTCGGCCTCGCCAGTGCGGCGCTGATCCACCGCCCAGATGTACCACGGGCGGACGATCTCCACGAGCCGCGCGCGGTATTGTGGGGTGAGGGCCTTGGGGAAATTCATGCCGACGCACTCCAGCGTGTCGGGATCACCCCGGCGGGCCCGTTGGATGAAGCCGTCAATCTCGGCGAGCTCGCGCTCAAGCTGGCCAAGCGGCGGCAGCGGCGCCTGCGGCACGATCACCCGCGCCCGCGTCCACTCGAGCCCGGGGCGCTGCGATTTGCGGAGGCGGCCCGCCGCCGCGATGAAGCTCTCGCCGAGCTGCTCGCCGGCTTCGTCGGCCTGCGCCAGCGTGCCCGTGAGCATGTGCTTCGAATTCACGTCGCCGCAGGATCCCTGCAGAAAACCCACCGGCACGCCACCGAGGTGCGCCGAGAGTCGCTCGCATGCCACTTGGGGCCACTGGCCATGGGAGGTCATCTTCTCCGGATTGTAGCCGGTCACCGGATGCCCGGTGTATGAGGCTAGCGCCGCAACCGGCTTGCCGTCGGCACCGCGGAAAACCACCACCGTCGCGTCCGGATCAATCGTTCCTACGTAATCCTCGCCGAGATGCACCCGATCCTCCTCGCGGATAAAGTAACTGCGGCCGTCGGGCCGGCGGCCGCGGCGGTTGTAGGTGAAGCGTGATTCTTGGGCGACGCCCCACTCGACGGTCACCGGGGCCAGCCGCGCGTCCAATCCCTGGGCGGCGGCCCGCAAGGCGTCGAGGTATTCGCGCCCGAACTCATTCATGCCGGTCCCGATCCGGTCGCCAATCATCGGAGGACCTGCGCCAAGTTCGATCGCCGGAACAGTATGATTGTGGGAACTAGCGGCCACGACCTCGCTCGGCGAAACCTTCAGCACTTCGGCCAAGGCTTGGCGGATCGGCTGATTGAGCGCGCGGTAGTGGACGCCGAACGGCGACGTGACGAAGCACAGCCGCGTCGAGCCGTAATCGAGGTAGACCAAGGTGGTCTTGAGATCGCCGACGACCTCCTCGATGAGGTTCGCGGTGCGACTGCCGCCGCTCGGCATGCCCACGCGCGGTTGCACCGAAAAGGTAACGGCCGCCGCCCGCAGTACCGGCGGAGCCGCCGCAGCCTCCGTGGCCCGCACCGCAGGCCCGAAACCAGCCAGCATCACGCCGGCTAACAACATACGCCGCACAAACACCGCGCGATTCAGGCGCGGAAGCGGAAGGGAATTCATTGGGGGAAGGCGACCAGGTCGAACGTCTCCAAGCGCTGTCCCCTCCGGGGCGTCGGCCCAGCGACCCTCGACACCCTCATCCGTGACCGATCCCCCCAATTTTTGCGAGCGACAAACGACCAGCCCACCCCCAAAGGGGTCAGGCTTTGCTCTTTGCCGACGCCTCCTCGTCCGCGGCTTCGCCAGCCAGCCAACCACACACTGCAAAGCCTGACCCCTTTCGATATAAGCCCCCCAACCATCAAAGGCTCGGGATGAACGGCCTGATCGCGCAGGCGGCATGGGAGTGGATGCTCCAGCACCTCATGCCTCCCGACATCCGCCCGGCGCACGGCGATCCGCTTTTCTGCGCCTGCGCACCATGGCGATGATGGTGCCACCCCCAAAGGGGTCAGGCTTTGCTCTTTGCCGACGCCTCCTCGCCCGCGGCTTCGCCAGCCAGCCAACCACACACTGCAAAGCCTGACCCCTTTCGACGGAGAGCGGCCCTCAACGCCTGCACGTTTCACTGCGCCGCCGCGAGAGGCGACGGTCCGCGCCACGCCCTCTCCACCGCACTACCCGGTCTCAGGGAACCATCGTCAGATCGTCGGGCGTGAACAGACGGCCATCCGGTCCAGCCGAACGTACCACCATGCGGGTGCCAGACTCCGCGTGAAAATGGAACGGGTTGCCAAAGCGGTCGCGGAGCTGCCCGTCCGGACCAATCGCCGGATGGTCGGGTAGCAGAAACACCACCCCGCGTGGGTTGCGGCCTTTCAGCGCCGCCGTGATGTCGTGGTTGTCACCCATCGGATTGCCCAGCTCCCGGAAAATCGACCGAAACGCCGCAACCATCGATCCGACCACCGCTACATCCTCTCGCAGGGTGTGCTCTGGATGATTCAAGCGCTCCGCCAACCGCGCTTCCGGGGTGTCAAGGCGGGCGGACCCCGGCGCAACGACTCCACCGTCTCCTGCGCCATTGGCCCCTCCGGCCAGGGCCGGAGCGGGGCCACGCTGATCCTCGACCACGGGCGTCGACGCCGTTCGCGGTGCGGTGTCACCGTTTCGCGAGGGGCGATCCGACGACGGGGTCGCGCCCAAAGGTGCGGGCGCCGGAGGCGTCGGCCGGCCCATCCACCAAATCACGATGGTTCCTACGGCCAAAAGGATCGCGATCCAGAACCGGCGGCGAGGGGTCAGCGTCATGAGGGGGCGAGGAAGCCGAGGTTGCTGCGCGCGAAGCGGCCGATGTTGGGCAGCACGGTCGGTAGGTTCGCTTCGCTCACGCCAAACCAGCGCGCCAGAACCGCGTTGTACTCGTCGACGCTCGTCGTCGGGATCCACCGTCCGCGGCCAGTATCGTCCGGCGCACCGACCTCGAGGCTCGGCATCTTGCCGTAGATTTCCCGTCCGGCCACCGCGCCTCCCATCACCCACTGAATATTGCCCCAGGCGTGGTCCGTGCCGTCGCCGTTGGGATTGTAGGAGCGGCCAAAGTCCGACGCTGTAAACGACGTCACTTTGTCCGCCACGCCCAGCTCCACGGTCGCCTGATAAAACGCCCCCATCGCCCGGCTCAGTTCGCGCAGCAGGCTCGCATGCGCGGTGGCTTGCGCGGCGTGAACGTCGTACCCGCCGATGTTCACGAAGAAGATCTGCCGCTTCAGTCCCAGGCCCGGCGCCATTCCGATCAACCGTGCGACCATGCGAAGGCGCTGCGCGGTGCCGTCGGACGTAAAACTGGTCGCGAGAGGCGCGGCCTTGTTGAGGGCCTCCCAAAGGAACTCGCTCGCATTCACCGCTGAATCCGTCGCCCGCGCGAAGGCCGAGCCGATGACGTTGGGGTGCCCCGCCGCCAGCAGGCGCTTCGTCGCCGCATAGCGCTCCCCTTCCCGGCCGGAACCCCAGAAACCGTTGAGCAGGTCGGCGCCACCTTGGTCCACCGCATAGGGCGCGACCTGTTCGCCCACTTGGAAGTAGCTTGAGCCGCCGAGCGTGATGGCCATCGAGAGGCGATCATTCTGATTCATCGACTGCAGGAGGTCCGCCATTCGACCTCCCCAGCCGGTGCGAAAAATCGGCTGATCAACGATGCTGCTCTGCCACTGAATCGACTGATCCAGATGCGAATAGAGCTGGAGCGGCAGCGCGCGCCCCGCCGTGTAATCGGTCATCGTCGTGGGCCGCACCAGCGTGCCCACGTTACCGACCATGGCCACCTTTCCCTGGTCGAAGAGATCCGCGATTTCCGTGAGGTTGGGGTTCAGGCCATAGGCACGGCCGTCCCGATAAAGCCTAGGCGCGATGCTCCGGAGGTCCTTGCGCGCGATCGCAAGGTCGCCGCGCGCCTTCGCATAGCGGCCGTAATCCGCCTCATCGGTCGGGATCAGCACGCTGTTGCCGTCGTTTCCTCCGTTCAGGAAAAGGCAGACCAACGCTTTATAATCCGACGACGACGCGGACGCAGCCGAGCGGACGCCGGAAGCGTCGGACGCCAGGGCTCCAACCAGGCGCAGTTGCGCCATCGCGGAGAACATTCCGAGGGTGCCCACGCCGGCACAGCAGGCCTGGCGGAGGAATTCGCGACGCGGAAGATTAGGCAGAGAGCGATTCATGGCGTCAGGGTTCAGTCTAGCGCTGCAACGCAGCATCCGGCGAAATGAGGAGCAGGTGGAGCGCGGACTGCACGCGCTCAAGCCCCGTACCGTCCGCAGGAGTCCAGCTCATCACCGGTTGCCACGGCTGGTTCCTCGGAGCGGCAATTGTGTATCCATTGCCCGAATAATCTGGAACGCTCGTGCCCTGCCCTTCGTTCATCAACCATCCCGCCACCAGCCCGGCGCGATCAGAGGGCTGGAGCTCGTTCATACCCTGGGTAATCTGCGTGACGGAGCGGGCGACGTTCCAGAAGCGGACCTGGGTGATGCTGCCGTCGAAGTTGGGCGCACCGCCGGGGCCGTCGCGCTGGACCGCTCCGCCGATCGCGAAGCGCGCAGTAGGTTCAGGGGCGGGGGCACCCACACCCGTGCGCTGGGCCACTTGCACGCCGTTGATGTAGAGCCGCATGGTCGAGCCATCGAGCACCGCAGCCACGTGGCTCCAGCGGCCGACCGGCAGCGCCTCAGGCGACGTAAGCCAAGCGCCCGAGCCTGCCCCACCGGAGGCAATCATGAAGATCACCCGGCCTTTTTGATCTCCGTCGCCGTGCAGCGATAGCTGATACCTAGCCCACGGGTCGCCGTCGAAATCACCGCGCTTACCCATCAGCCAGGCGCCCCAGCGGGCAACCGGACCGACGGGATGGAACCAACCCTCCATCGTAAACGATCCTTTGGGGTCGAAGGCGTCCCCTGCCGGCGCGGCGAGTTGCGTCCCCCAACGGGTGGTCGCGACGGCGTGGCGCCCGGTCGCGGTCGCGTTTGGCGCAGGCTGCACGACCGTCGTCGCGCCGATCACGTCCACGAGCGCTTTCTTGGTCAGCGCGGTCATCTGGCCGCCGCAGAAGAGCAGGTTCAGCCGCTCCGTCAACGCCACCGGATCCGGGCTCACGGCGAGCAGTTCGCTGAAGTCATGCCGCAGGAAGGGCGAAGGCTTCGGCGCCGAGGTCTCGTCCATCGGCTGCAGCGTAATGAGCTCGGTGAGGCGATTGGGGGTCCGGATGGAGAGATTTGAATCCGTGATCTGCATCTCCGGTGCCACGAGGCCCGCATCCGCCAAGGGCCCCGGGGCCGAGTAGGTCGGTGAGTAGAAGTTGAAGACAGAGGGCGAACGAAACAAAGCCTGCCCGAAGGAGTACGTCGAACTCCCGGCGCCGGCGAAGAAGCCGACCGGATAGAAGTTCCCCCGTGGATCGCCGTAATAGGAGTCGGCAAACCGGCCGTTCGGCGCTTGCGTCCCCAACACGCGCAACATCGCGGTGGCGCGAAGCAGGGGCTCCTTCACCTTGCCGAAGCCGATGTTCGCCGCGACTTCCGGCGCGCGGGCTTCGTAGTCGGTTAGGATCGCCGTCACCACCGCGCCGAGGTCGCCGCGCACGCCGTTGCCATTATCCGCGAACACCTTCGCCACGCGATGCACATACCCCGGGCTCGGATTGCTGGTGACGAGGCGCTGGATGAGCTGGCGGCAGATGAAGGGGCCGGTGTTGGGATGGCGAAACAGAGTGTCGAGAAGGATGCGTAATTCGTCGGCACCGTTCAGGCCAGCGGGGATAATCGTCGGCGACGCCACCCGGGGCGGCCGCTGCTCGAGGCTGATGATCCGCTTCTCCGTACGATCATGAAAGTCTTCGTAGCACACGAGCGGCTGCATCCGACCGTTCGCATTCGAGTAGAGTGTGCTATTCGAGAAGCCACCCGGGTCCGACCAGGCGGGATCGTTGTAGAAGTTGTTATTCCGATTCCGATAAGCCCAGCCAGTGAAGACCTTCGCCGTCTCCGTAATCGTGATGTTGTCGTAGGTCGGAATCGGCAGGCCCTGCGCGTCGAGCAGCAGCGTGCCGTCCGGTTGCAGCTGCACGAGGCCGATCGTGAACAACTGCTGGATCTCGCGCGCATAGTTCTCGTCCGGGCTCGTCCCTTTCACCGGGTCCGCCTTCTGGTTGCGGAGGAAGGTGAGGTACCACGCCATCTCCGGATGCAGGGTCACGCGCTCCAACAGGGTCCGGAAGTTCCCAAAGGATTCCTGCGCGAGGATATCGTAATACTGGGCAAAGGGCTCAGCGCGTTGCGTCTCATCTCCCGCCATGACGAAAATCTGGCTGAGCGCAAAGGCGACGCGCTGCCGGAGCTGATCTGGCGCCGTGAGGGCAAGCTTCCACCACGCCACGTTGTGCGTGAAATAGAAATCAATCCGCGAGATCTCCATGCCCTCGGGGTTCTTGTCCGGCGGAGGGAAGCGGGTCGCGTCGTCCCGCACCGCCGCAAGGAGCGAGGTCACCGGAAGCGCCTGCTGCGCCCGGATCCACTCCCGGATGCCACTGCGACGGACTTCCTCGATCGCGGTCAACGTGGGCCCGAAGGTCGCTTGAGTCAGAAAGCGAGACGCGGCCACGGCGTCGGGCTCGCCCAGAGCGGAGGCCGCCAACGCCGGGGGTTCGGGCGGCGCAACGAAGGTCTGCGAGCCGCGCGAGGACACGAGAGTGCCCGCGACTTCGCCGTCCGGGAAGCGCGCCGAAGCGACGCTGAGGTAAATGCGGCCTTCGTTGAGGGCACGCAGGATGTCGTTGCGCGAATACGCGCCCACCGCATCAATGCGCCACTCGCGCTGCGAAATCTGGCCCGCCGGGAGCGCGAGGAGATAGTCGCCAGTCCCAGCGACCCGTAAATACGCTGAGGTCTGAGCGGAGCTCAGGTTCGAGAGGCGGGCATTCACCTGGGCCACGCCGTCTGCGTTGAACGTGATCGACGCAAAACCGCTCGCCGTCGAGGAGGTCGCTGACGCCGACGGCCGGAGGGCCGTGAAGTAGAGGCTTGAGGCGAGTTGTACCGGAGGCTCCGGCTGCCCGGTGAGATCGTAAACTTCCACCAGCGCTTCCCCGGTGCGGCCACCTGCCCCGCGGACTTGCAGCGTGTAACCACCCGGCGGCAGGACCGTGTAGATGGCCGCATCCCGGCTGCCCGCTGGAATCGCGAACGCACCGCTGCGCCGGAAGGCATCGCTTAGGACCTCCGCCGAAGCGGCATACAAGCCGGTCGGTGTACCCCAGTCGTCATTCTCTGCGATCCGCGTGCCGCCTTGGTACAACTCCAGCCGCGGGTCTTCCAAGAGACCCGTCACACCAAAGGGCTGCAGACCTGGCCCGACCGCACGCATCAGAAGGCGTCGCGAGGTCGCCCCCGGCGAGAGCACCAGTCCAGGAATCAAAATAGAATCGCCCGTTCCGACTTTCGCGCGCGCCGAGAGGTTGGTGAGCGGCGTGCCAGTCGCACCCACTTCGTAAACCTCGACCAACGCCGTGCCGCGCGTCCCCGCCGCACCAGTCACGTGAGCCGTGTAGCTGCCGGGGGCCAGCCGCGCCACGATCACCGCGTCCTTGGAACCTGCCGGGAGGGCAAACGCCCCGACCTGCGTGAACACCGGAGCATCGGCGGCCGCGTAGTCGTCATTCTCACCAATCTTGCGGCGATCCGATGCAAACAACTCCAGCCGCGGATCCGCCAGCGGGTCAGGGACACTAAAGAGAGCGAGCGTCGGACCGACCGCTCGAATGAGCACGGTTTTCTCCGCGCCCGCTCCCACGTTAAATCCTACGATCAGGGGTTCGCCCGCTGCCGCCTGGGCGCGAAGAGCTAGGTTCGCCAACCGCGACTCCTGCGCCACGGCATCGACGCCCAGAGTCCAACTCAGCCACAGGGCGACGAGTACCAAAGAGAAAAACGAGGTCCGGATGCAAGGCATGGGCGAAGCGACGCTCAAGTGGCTACAAGATGAAGCAATTGAGTCAATCCGCGCAACGTCTTCCAGAGCGAAGGAGAGCGGGCCGCCGCGCCAATCGCCCGTACCAGCCGGCTCAGCCAAGTAAATCGCGTGTCGAGCGCAGACGCCCGCCCTCAGGCCCCGGAAGCAAAAGACAAAAAAGCCGCCGACCCGAAGGCCGGCGGCTGCACACAAGACGGCGCGGTGCTTAGGCCTTCTTGTTCAAGACGGCGTACAGCACCGCCACAGCGATCAAACCAACCAGACCACTCGATCCGAGGGCCGCGATCACCTTCGTGAGGTTGCCCACAACGTCCACGTTGAGGAACGGTACCGCAGTACCGAATACAACTTGGACGACGACGGCTAAGGCCAGCAGTGCTACCGCCAGCTCCGTCAACTTGCGCAGGTACCCAGTGATGTTGTCGATCATCTGACTCTCTCCTTTGTTTGGGGGTTTTGGGGATAAACGGCGTTAAGAACGCCTCAGAGATAGACTTACGAAACTACCCCGCGTTCAAAAGAAAGGCGGTCAGCAATTCCTTACCGCGCGAATATGCCACCGCCGAGACCCCTCTTCAGCGCGCCTAGAGAGAGCACCGGTCAGACCGGGGGCTGCGGGCTCACCGCGCCCGCCTCAGCCGACGGGTTAACGAGATCCTCGTAGGCATACACGATCGCGCCAAACAGGATCGGGAGGGTGACAAAGATGCCGATGAAGAGCCCAATCACTCCCAAACAGGCCAGAAAGCCCGCCACGATCATCAGCCCGAACACCCGCCACCACTGCGCCGAGATCACGCGGCGGCTCACCTCCATCGCGCACCAAAAATCTAGCTTTCGATCCTGAATCAACAGGAATGTAAATAGATAACCAATAGCAAGATAGATGCCGGGCAAAATCAGCAGCAAGAGCCCCAGAGTGGTGAGTAGCGACGAGACCAACGAGGCCAACATCAGCGGCAGGAAGGCCGAGGAGAATCCGGAGAAAATCACCCCGAGGTCGGCCGACTCTCCGCGCGCGTGCTTCAAGTAGTAAAGGTAAAGCCCCCCGTAAAGCACCCCGCTCAGGAAGATGCCGGCAATCGTGCCCAAAAAGGGCACCACTTGCACCACACCGAGGACAAGCAGGCCGATAAAGGTCCCACCCACGATCGACCAAAAGTTACGGGTTGTGAGCCTCCAGGCCCGACCCACGCAGTGCCAAATCCGGAGCTTGCCCGCCCGGCTAATCAGCTCGGCCGCATAAGCCCGGGGATCGACCTCCGGCGGCATCACCGGGGCCGCCGCGCCCGAAGCACCGGGAGCGGTCACCCCAGCGGCTCCATTCACGGCGCTCGCTGCACTTCCGCTACCGCCAGGAATCGCGGCTTGGACCGTCGGAGTGCCCGCACCCATGACCGCCGGCGGGGCTGAGGCCTCGGTCGGGTTCACGGCACCCGCACCCAGCATCGGGTTCGTCGAAGACCCGTCGGCGGCTCCCATCGTCGGCGCAGCCACCGGCGCGGGGGCCGACGCGGCCGGAGCGGGAAGCTTGGGCGGCGGCGCATCCGAAATCGGCGCCCGACGATGCAACTCTGGAAAGTCCACGAGCCGACGCCACGCCTCCTCGCCCACTCGCTTACCTAAGGTGTCCAGCGTCGCCCGCCCGTCCGCAATCCACTGCTTCACGTGCTCCGCCGAAGCCGGACCGTACTCTTTGCCGTCACTGCCAATGAGGATAAACACAAAAGAAGCTAAGTACAGAACCCCGCTGGAGCGCAAGCATCACTCCAGCATGGAGATAACCAATCATCTGCGAGACGTGGCACGACCACGCGCGGCATTGGCCCCGCTCATCTAGGTACGCCCTAGCATGGCGTTTCCACTCCCTCACCGCTGCGGTCCCCTTTCTCAAAGGGGTCAGGCTTTGCTCTTTGCCGCCTCCGTCTCGTTCCCCATACCTCCACCGCGAAACCTGCCTCCTTCGATACTTCTGTAAAGCACTTTATTTCAGTATCTTAAGATCGAAAAGTAGATCCGGAACACCACGCGACCGCAAAGAGCAAAGCCTGACCCCTTTTCCGTGTGTTTTGCTGTGTACTTGGACCACCATCGACCGCGAACCTGCTTGGTGGTCCAAGGTGCTGTGTTGCCCTTTTTCGAACGCTCTACGGCACTTCGTAGATCTCGATTAGCACTTCACCCGCCGCCCCGGAGGCGGGGGCGACGTGAACGGTGTAGCCTCCTGGCGCTAGGCTGAGCTCGACCGCCGCGTCACGGCTGGACGCCGGGAGCGCGAACGCTCCGACGGCGTTGAACGTAGCACCCAAGGAGGGAGACCAGTCGTCGTTCTCCGCGATGCGGTTCGCGCCGGCGTACACGATCAGCTTCGGATCGCCGAGCACACCCGCCACACCAAACGCCCCGAGGGTCGGACCGACCGCACGAATCAAAACGCGCTTTGTCCCGGTTCCCAAGATCGTAAAGCCCGCGATCATTACATCATCGCCGGTACCCGCATAACTTCGTGCCGATACGTTCGTTAGACGCGGCGAGCTTCCGTCGCCGGCATCATACGCCTCCACGAGGACGTTGCCTCTCGACCCTCCTTTGACCTGCAGCGTGCGCCCGTCCGTGACGCTCCGCAGCAGCACCGCATCCCTGCTTCCGGCGACGAGCGAGAAAGCTCCGACGGATGCCGACGCGTTCACCAACGCGGAATCCCCATTCCAGTTGTCGTTCGTCGCTACCGCACTGGCCCCCTCGAACAGGGTTAACTCCGGATCTGACATCGCATTCGTCACGCCAAAGGGAGCAAGTCCGGGCCCCACCGCCCGCATCAGCACCGGCTTGGTCCCACCGGTCATGGTGAGACCCAAGATGAGGAGTTGCCGCGCGTTGAGCGTCGCGCGCAACGAGACATTTGCCATTCGCGACGGCACGGGGTCATACCGCACGTCCGCCGCCTTGCTCACGACGCGTCCCGCGCTATTCGACACCACGCAATAGTAGGTTCCCGCGCTTGCCGCGTCGGCACCCGCGACGGTCAACTGAGCCGTCCTTGCGCCCGAGATTCCGGGCTGGCTTGAGTTCATCGCAAGGGAGATGCCGTCCTTGAACCACTCGTAGCTCACCTTATCGCTTCCGCTGGCCTGCACCGCCAACCGGATCGTTTCACCCGCGCGGTACGACTGCCCCACCGGATCCCCGATGATGTTAAGGTCGTTCGCCGCCGTGCTGTTCGGATCGAACCGCACGGTTTCAAGGAAGCTATAGGACTTCGAATTCCCCGCCTTGTCGCTCAGGGTCATCTGCAGCAAGCCCCAGATGCCCGGGACCGAGCCGCGCGGCAGGATCGTTTCAAAGGTATATTTCTCCCACGCCTTCGGGTCGCCATCGAAGAAGTCCGTGTAGAAGTTCCGATGATAGATCCAGCGGAAGTACTCTCCTCCCTGAGGGTCCCGCAGGACTAGGTTGCCGACGCCATAACCCGCCGCGTTGTCCCGCACGTAGTAGGTGATGGTCACGAGCGTCTCGCCATCCGGCGCCGCCGGATTCGTGGGCACTGCCTTGACCGTGATTCGGTTCACGTCGAGCTCCGGTCCGACCGGATCTGGATTCGGTGTCTTGATCTCAATCGATGGCGCAGGTTCATCGAGTAAATCCACCAGGCCATCCGAATTCCCGGAGTTGGCTGGGCTGGTCCGAAAATAGGTGTAGTTCGCGTTCATCCCGAGATCCTTCAGGAAGATCTGATTCACCGTGTAACGGCCCGAGGGCATGAACTCGTTGATCAGGATCTCCACCTCCGTGCGTCCGTTGGCCACGGTGGAGCGGCCCCACGACTGCAGCGAGTTGGCGCCGGGCGGCACCAGCGTGGCGAAGTGCGCCATCAGGCCGGTGTTTTCCACGGTGTCCCAGCCGATCGTCACCTTCTGCACCGGGCGCCCCTGCACGGTGTCATTGCGGACCGAGACGGTCGAACTACCCCGCTTCACCTGCGGGATCTGAAGGTCTTGGAGCGGGTTGTTGACGTAGCACTTCCAGCCGTAGAGGAGCGACGACTCATACCGTTCGCGTCCGACGGTGTCGCGGATCGTGACGTTCGGCATCTGCCAGTAGCCACTCCGCACGTGCTTGCTCAGCTTCCGCGTGCCGCGGAAAATCGTCCCTTTCGCATCGACCCGGCTGAACCCCATGTCGAAGAACGTCGCCACGGGCGCCTCCGGGCTCACGGGGCTGAAGATTCTCCCGCCGATGGACTCCGCGCGGTTGCCCCCAAAGGTCAGCGGCGTGATCTCGATTTCCACTTCGAGCGTCTTATCCTCCTCTGGAGCGCCGGTTACCCGGGTGGAGATGCGGGTGATCTTGCCGGGATACTCGTAGGTCGGGTAGAGATTCAACACGGTGAACGTGAGATCCGGCCGGATCACCGCCACGTACGAGTTGGAGTGCATCACATTGTCGCGGATGAACTCGTACTTTGCCATCGACCGCGCCTTCAGCCGGTCCGGATTGTTGACGTAGGTCGCGATCGTCTCCGCGAAATCCTCGTTGGGATTTTTGGCGTGCGCATACGCCGACACGAACTCCGTAGTCTTCGTCGTCTGCCAGCCCGCAATGTCATCATAGTCGGGGTTCGCCGGATTCGGCGCGTACACCCAGCCGCCGAGTTCCGCCCAAGTTTTCTTTAGGGCCTTTTCGACGATGAACTGGTAGATGTAATGCGCCTTTTCGTGGAGGATCAGCCGCGTGATGTAAGCCTCGTCAAAATTACTAAACGCACCTTCCATGTACTCCATGTAGCCGTTGGTCCATGCGATCGCAGGAGCCTCCGGGTAAAGCGGATTGACGGTGCCATCCAACCGCCGCACCAACCACTTGAAGCCGGCGATCTTGTGGAAGCCCTCCGGCAATTCCTCGAACGCGTTGATCACGCGGATCAGTTCGTGCGGGTGTTTGAACCACTGTTGGAACCGCGTCGCGGGTTCATTCGTGAACTCATGATACGGCAGGGGCGCTCCATCGCGATCGATTAGCAGGCCGAAGCGATCCCACAGGATCTTCGCCACCGCCGCCTGATCCGTGCCGCCGTTCGTGACATAGCGCACCAGCGCATGGTGCAGGCGCTTCGAAAAATACAGGCCGCGCACGCCTTGGACTTCCGCCACCACCGGGGCCGCGTAGGTGAACGCGGCGGTCGACACGCGCACCTCGCCCTGCGCGAGCTTCGCGAGGTCAATGTCCTCGTTGATAAAGTCCGTCGTCAGGATCCACCGCCGCGCCGGCAGCGACGGGTCATACTTGTAGTCAGTCCCCATGGTCTGAGGGATGCGGCTCAGCACCGCGAAGAGCCGGTAGGCGTATTCTTGAGTCCAAGCCGCCTCGTCATTGACCAGCACGATGCCGTACCGGTTGAAGAGCTCTTGGGCGTAGCTAACGTCGGCCAGCGTGTAGGCCTTGCCGACGACCGTCACAACGGTCGGCTTGACCACATTCTCCGCGATCTCGGCCTTGGGCAGTCCGGCGTAAGCCTGGTCCTGCTTCCAGGTGTAGCTATAAGTATCGTTCGCGACCGTGTAGGTCTCGATCGCGAGATCGGGCACTGTCACCGACGAGCCAGCGGCAACGTGAACACTGACGGTCTTGGTTAGGTTGTATCCGGAAATTTCCGTAGTGAGGGCGTAAGTCCCGGCCTCGACACCCGGGAACCGATACGCCCCATCAGCAGCAAAGCTGGCGGTGTAAACGTAGCTTCGGTTCGACAGCGTCACCCGCCCCCGCTCGATCCCCTGGACTGCCGGGGCCTTCCCGCTGACTGCGCTCAGCGCCGTGGCCGCCGCAGCCCGCACCGCCCACGGGTGCGGTTGCTCCTCGTTCGCTGCGTGCACCACGACACTCCCGACGCCGCCCGCCGAAGCCCAAGAGCCCACGAGGGCAACCACCGCAGCCACCCGTCGAACTCCCTGAGACCACAGCCCAATGCGCCTACTCCGCCGGACTTGGTTGGAACGGAGTTGTTTCGTAAATACATAATTCACAGGTACTAATAAGCCATTTCAGGCCTCCGTAAGCAAGGTGTTCTTGGGCTCTAGCCCGGCCGCCCACGCGCTGCCACCCGGCACCCGGCGGCCCTATTTGGGGGGAAGGGGTCAGGCTTTGCCCTTTGCCGTTGACGGTCGTCGCCGGCGGCGGCACCGCGCTGTAATGTCCCGCCCACCTCGCCTTGAATTCCCCGGCGCACATTACCACATCCTGAACCGCGGCAACTACCGCTCCCACGTCTTCGCCACCACCGGCGCCCGGACCGCCTTCCTCGCCACCCTGGCCGAAGCAGCCCCCAAGCTGGGTTGGCGCGTCCACGCTTGGGCGCTGATGGCGAATCACTTCCACATCGCGCTCGAGACTCCGCACCCGAATCTCGTCGAGGGAATGCAATGGCTACAGGGCACGTTCGCGGCGCGGTTCAATCGCTTCAGGGGCGCGCACGGCCATCTTTTCCAAGGCAGATATAAAAGCCTGCTGGTCGAGCACGGCCAGGCCTTCGGCGCGCTATGCCACTACATCCATCTCAATCCGGTGCGCGCACGCCTGTGCCGCGTCGAAGCCCTCGGCCAATGGCCTTGGACCAGCCTGAACTGGATGCTGCACCCCTCTCAGCGCCCAGCGTGGTACGACGCAAATACCGCGTTGGCCCACCCCGGCGCATGGGCCGACACGCCAGCGGGATGGCAAGGCTACATCACTTACCTCAATTGGATGCAGGAAACTGAGCCAGCGCGCAAAATCGCCCGCTTCGACCGCATGTCCAAGGGCTGGGTCATCGGCTCCCAACAGTTCAAGGCCAATCTCGCGGCAGAATGCCACGAACTGGCCAAGCGCAGCACCGAGAGCGCCCGCGAGCTCGGTACCGCCCACGCCGAGAGGCTACTCATGGAACTGCTGGCTCAATTCGGGCGAACAACGGATGACCTGCGCCGCGATCCCAAGTCAGCTCCGTGGAAAATCGCCCTGGCCGCCGCGCTAAAGCAACGCACGCACGCAACAAATCGCTGGCTCGGCGAACGCCTGCACGCCGGCAGCCTGCATCAGGTGAGTCGCAAAGTCACCGCCTGGCAGCGCGCCTCAAAGTCTTGCCCACTCGCCGAGCAGAATCCGACGACGACAAACGACAAAGCCTGACCCCTTTTCTTGATTCCCCGCGCTGCCAGTGAGGTCCTCCGCGCCTGGCTCACCGAAGAGGACCTGATTCCGGACGGCTCAGATTTATATAAAATGTGATCAGGATTTTATAAATCGAACATCTTGCCAGATCGTAATCTCGGAAGTAACTCATCATATCATTTACTAAGACAAAGTTCGTCCGTCATCCACTGTTTCAGTCGAGATATGATGTGCTTTTTCGGTCTTTGCTTTTTCGAATTTAGACATCAGTGGGGATCATTTTATGATGCGGAGTATAATTGTTATACTCTGCGCTTTGGCCCGCTTCCGCCCCTGTAGCGCCGGAGGCCACGATTCCGCAGAGGCAGATCCGTGAAGTTCCATTTTTCCGAGGACGTTCTGCACGCCCTCGCCGCCGCACCCGCGCAGCGGCGGCGGCGCTTCACGGACCTGATCCAGCGCGGTCTCGTCTTCGATGCAACTCCGAGCGGGGGCTACTTTTACTTCCGCTACACGTTCGCCGGCCGGCAGCGACTGCTGGGCCTCGGCAAGCTGGGCACCGCAGACCTCCTCCAAATCCGACAGCGCGTCTCCGAGCTTACCCACCAGCTGATCGATGGCCACAATCCAGCGCTACTCGAAAGAGAACGGGCCTCCACACCGTCTCTCGGGGAATTCTACCGGGAGCGGTACCTGCCGCACGTTCGCACCTACAAGACAACGACCATTAACGATTCGAGCTACTTCGTGAATCACCTGCTGCCGTTCTTCGGGGAGACAGCGATGCACCGAATCAGCCGGAGCGAGGTGTCGCGGTTCGTGAGCCGCAAGCTCGAGGAGGGCTTCAAACCGAGCTCCATCAATCGCTACCTCGTCGCGCTCCGGTTCGCCTTTAACCTGGCCCTGCAGTGGGAGGTCCCGGGGATCAGCAAGAACCCGCTCCACCGGTACCAGCTGCTCAAGGAGAATAATCTGATCAACCGGTTCCTCACGGCCGAGGAGACGCTGCGGCTGAAGGCGACGCTGGCCGACAGCGCCAACCCGGATCTCGCCTCGATCGTCGGGTTCCTGCTCGTCACGGGCGCACGCAAGACCGAGGTCCTAGAGGCGCGCTGGGAGCAGTTCGACCTTGAACGCCGCCAGTGGCGCATCCCCAAGTCAAAATCCGGATACCACCGGTTCATCCCGATCAGCGATGCCAGCCTCCATCTGCTGCGCAAGCGGCAAGCACTGGGGATCAACTCCCAGTGGCTTTTTCCCAATCCCGCCACCGGCAAGCCCTACGTCGAGATCTACAATGCCTGGAACACCGCCCGCCGCCGCGCCGGCCTGGCCGACCTGCGCATCCACGACCTGCGCCACTCTTTCGCCTCATCCTTAGTCAATGGCGGCGCCCCCCTCTACGAAGTGCAGAAGCTGCTCGGCCATTCCAACATCCGGACCACCGAGCGCTACGCCCACCTCGCCCCCGAACGGCTACTGGGCTCCATGCGCATCTCCGACGCGGCCTTCGGGGACGTCTCCGAGGCCGCCTCCCACCAACTGGAGCTTTTCGCTTAAAAGGGGTCAGGCTTTGCTCTTTGCCGTCTTGCGACGCACGACAAACTGCAAAGCCTGACCCCTTTTCGATTGGTGCCCGGGACAGGACTCGAACCTGCACACCTTTCGGCAAAGGCTTCTAAGACCTTCGTGTCTGCCATTCCACCACCCGGGCGACGATTGCGGGGAGATTGCTCCTGGTCTGTCCGCACGGGCAAGCCCGGAAACGTCTCCACCCTCGCCTCCACGCCGAACTTGGCTACACGTCAAAATCATGAGGCTTCTCCTTCCCCACCTCGCCGTCGCCGCGTGGGTCGCCGGCTTCTCCCTGCTGCCGCTCCACGGCTCCGCGAACGACACCCCCGAACGCGCCCGCGTCACGATCCTCGCCACCACCGATCTCCACGGGCGGGTCTTCCCCATCAACTACGGCACTAACCAGCCTGCCGCCGAGGGCCTCGCCCGCGTCGCTACGCTGGTCCGCGCGGCCCGCAAGGAGGCTCCCGATCTGCTGCTGGTCGACTGCGGCGATACGATCCAAGGCACCCCACTCGCCTACTACCACAACCGCATCAATAACGCGCCCATCGACCCAATGATGCTGGCCATGAATACTCTAGGCTACACGAGCATGACGCTCGGTAACCACGAGTATAACTTCGGCCTCCAGGTGCTCCACAAGGCCCGCAGCGAGGCAAGGTTCCCGTGGTTGTCCGCCAACACGCTGCGCCACGGCACCGACGAGCCGGCGTTTACACCCTACGTGGTACGCGAGGTCGCCGGCGTCCGCGTCGGCATCCTCGGGCTCACCACGCCCGCAATTCCGTCTTGGGAAAGTCCGGCCAACTTCGCCGGGCTCGCGTTCATCGATCCCGTCGCCGCCGCCAAACGCTGGGTCACGGTGCTACGCCAACAGGAGAAGGTCGACGTGGTCGTCGCCACCGTCCACTTCGGGCTCAACCAAAATCTCGCCGATGGGCGCACCCCCCCCGGCGAGATGGAAAACGAAAACCCCGCCCTCTCCCTCGCCCGCGAGGTGCCCGGCATCGATCTGATGTTCCTCGCCCATACCCACCAGGACGTCGCCGGGCTGTCCGTCAACGGGGTGCTGATTTCCCAAGCCGGGCGTTGGGGTAACCGTCTCGCCCGCGGCGATGTTTACCTCGAGCGCTCCAATCGCTCGTCCCCATGGCGCATCCTCGCCAAGGCGTCCACCACCCTGCCGGTCACCTTGGCCACCCCTCCCGACCCGGAACTACTCGATCTGGTCCGACCCTACCACGAGGCCACCCAAACGTGGCTCTCCCAACCCGTCGGCCGCTCCGCGATCGCCCTAAGCTCCCGCGAAGCCCGCCTCCGCGACTCAGCCATCATCGATCTCATCCACCGGGTCCAACTCGACGCCGGCAGAGCCGATATCTCTTTCGCCGCCGCCTTCACCCTCGATGCCACCCTGCCCGCCGGCGATGTCACGGTCCGCGATCTCGCCGGGCTTTACATCTACGAGAACACCCTGGTGGTCATCGAACTCACCGGAGCCGAGGTCAAGGCGGCCCTCGAACACGCCGCCGGCTACTTCCGGACCTACCAACCCGGGCTAACACCCGCCGAGCTGGTCGATCCCGCCATCCCGGGCTACAACTTCGATACCGCAGAGGGTGTCGAGTACACGCTCGACCTCCGGCGACCACGCGGGGATCGGGTCGTCGATCTCCGCTTCGACGGAGCACCGATCGATCTCAGCCGTCGCTTCCGTGTCGCCATCAACAACTACCGTCTGAACGGGGGCGGCGGCTACCAAATGTTCCGCAACGCTAGAGTCATCGATCAAGCCAACCAGGAAATCCGGGAACTCATGATCGACTGGGTGCGCCGCCACCCCGAGATCTCGTCCTCCCCAACCGGCAACTGGCGCTTGCTGCCCTGACGCCAGCAAAAGGCTCCGCCCGACCGCCTCCGACCGCCGATGTCGGCAAAGTGCAAAGCCTGACCCCTTTCGGTCGGGATCGTTCACGCGCTGTTTTCATCCCGGACCTTGCTGTATGAAGAATGGGTAAGAACCCTCAAGCTCGGCTGCTGCTGGGACGATATGCTTGCCGATGAAGTCGCTGCTTCTGCAGGCCTTGCGCTATCCCCTCGCCATGGCGCTCTTCGCGGTCGTTCCCCAGTCGATCGTGTCCGGCGCCGCGGTGGGTAACACGGAGGCCGAGGTGCTGGAAGCCAACGGCGAACCGACAAGCCGGATGTCGACCGGGGCCGTCACCGTCCTGAACTACCCGGATAAGATCGTGCGTCTGGAGGACGACACCGTGGTCTCGATTCGGCGCCTCGGCGGCGCCGGACCGACCAGCGCGGCCGCCAACCCCGGCAAGTCCGGCAATGGCTCAACCCGCGCTACCGGCAGCGCGAGTCGATCTTCCACATCGACTTCGTCTTCAGTATCTTCTGCCGGAAAGAACTCCGGCGCCGCGGCTAAGCGTCCCTCTGGCCCGGCTTTGGAGTGGCTTTCGGAATACCGCGCTGCCGTTGAGCGCGCCATCAGTTCGAAGCGGCCCGTTCTCCTGTTTTTCACCGGCTCTAACTGGTGTACGTGGTGCAAGAAATTCGAGACCGAGATCCTCGAAACCACTCTTTTCCGGAACTATGCGGCCAGGAAGCTGGTGCTGCTCAAACTCGATTTCCCGCGCGGGGTCCAGCAGCCGGAGTGGATGATCTCCCAGAACCAAGCCCTCTCCAAAAAGTACCGCATCACCGGGTACCCGACCGTGGTGATGCTGTCGCCCACCGGCAAGTTCCTCGCCAACCTCGGTTACGCCCCAGGCGGTGCGGCGCCGTTCGTCGCCGCACTGCAGGAAGTCGAAAGCGCCCCCTAGGGGGCTCCGCCGCTCCCACGCACGGGACGCCCGCTCCACCCTCCACGGCCTCCGACTGCGCGCAGATCGGCTAACACCCCGGCGTGACGCCGGACGGGGCGGGGTCTTTCCGCCCCTCACCTCAGTCGACCAGCAGCGCGATCTGCACGCCGGGGCCGTGCACGCCTTCGATGAGGATGCCTTCGACGTCGGCCGTCTTCGAGGGGCCGGTACACCAGATGATGTTCGGGTCGCTGCCCAGCGCCGCGACCGCTTCAGGGAGATCGATGTGAATGCGAGACCGCGGGACCACCGCGACGTGCACCCAAGGTGCCAGCGCCGCGAGACGGCGCGAGGTCGCGGCGTCGTTCAGGATCACCGTTCCCGTCTCCGCGATCGCGCCCACTGCCGCCGTGATGCCGAACTGATAATCGTCCACTCGCGTACGATCGAAATCCGACTCAAAGACGATCTCGGGCGGAAACGCCGGTCGCAGCCGCGCCGCCAGCGCCGGATCACAGTAGCCACGCCGCCAGCCCGAGGACACGAACAAGGCGACCAGTTCCGCGAGCGAGGAAATCGGGGTCCCGTTGACGAGTTTTAGGCGCTCCGTAAAAAGCGCCGCCGCGTCCACGGCTCCGCGCGCGTTGCGCATGACCACGAGCTCGCGCTCCCAGTCTGGTGCCTCCGCTCGCTTCGGCAGCGGCGCCAAGGCCTGCCGCACCCGTCCCAAGATGGCTTCGCGATCGTTGCTCATGTGCGTCGTGGTTTACGGGAGAGAGTTCGCGCTAGCGTGATCTGCAGAAGCATGGTGACCGATGGCGCGGTTCGCGATCGCCGTTTCACGAAGCCGCGCTTCCGGAGCCCGCCCGCTCCTTCCGGCGGTCGTGCAGCCAACTGCGGAATGCGCCCCCACGCCACGTCGGCAGGGTGCGGCGTGATTGCCACGCCTGCAGCGCGGCCACCGGGACGTACTTCGTGGGGAGTAGGTTCATGATACGACCTCCGGCCAGCGCCGCTTTCCAGGCGAAGGGCTGCGACGCCATCACGGCCCAGCCTCCCATCGCCGGCGTGCCCGCCGCCGCCGCCTCGCTGCCTTCGCGCTTCCCCTTCTCACGCAACCGTAGCAAGAGGTCCGGGATCGGGATGTTCACCGGACAGACTTCGTTGCACGCGCCGCACAGCGACGAGGCTTTGGGAAGGTCCGCCATCGCCGGAAACCGCTCGCCCGCAAGCAGCGGCGAAAGCACTGCGCCGACGGGGCCGGGATAAACGCTGCGGTACGCATGACCGCTCGCCTGCCGGTACACCGGGCACACGTTCAGGCACGCGCCGCAACGGATGCAGCGCAGAATGTCCCGGCACTCACTCGCCAAGACATCGGTGCGCCCGTTGTCGACGAAGACCACGTGCATCTCCTCGGGGCCATCCGGCTGCGCCGGACCCCGTGGGCCGGCGATGAATTCCGTGTAGACCGTGAGCTGCTGCCCCGTACCGCTGCGCGCGAGGAGGTTCAACAGCAGGCCAAGGTCACGATCCTTCGGCAGGATCTTCTCGATGCCCACCATCGCAATGTGGCACTTCGTCGCCGCGAGGCAAAACCGCGAATTGCCCTCGTTGGTCACGAGCACAAGGCGCCCGCTCTCCGCGACCACGAAGTTGGCGCCGGTCAGGCCAACATCCGCCTCAAGGTACTTGTGCCGCAAATGCACGCGCGCCCGCCGCGTGATCGTCTCCGGATCGTCGTTGTACGCACCGAGCCCATGCCGCTCAAACGAGGTCGCGATCTCGCGGCGGTTCTTGTGGATGATTGGTTTGACGATGTGCGAGGGGTGATCGCCGTCGATCTGTACGATGAATTCACCGAGGTCGGTCTCAACGCACTCAATGCCACGCTCCTCGAGGAAGCGACCGAGCTCGGTCTCCTCGCTGACCATCGTCTTGGCTTTGACCATCCGCTTCGCGCCGCGGGCCTGCAGGATGGAATAAACGGCCTGGTTCGCGGCCTCCGCAGTCGCGGCCCAGTGCACGTGCACGCCGTTCGCCCGCAGCTTCGCCTCCACCGCCGGAAGGTAGGTGTCGAGGTTTTCCACCACGTGCTGCTTAATCTCTCCCGCGATCTTCCGCAGCTGGTCGGGGTCGATGTAGTGATCGAACAGGACCTTGGTCCGCTTCTCATGCCCTGCTTTCGATCCTCCGTGGACCGCGGCCTTCGTCTCCGGCCGGAGCCGGGCGGCATACTCGTCGATCTGCTGGAACTTCATCGGTAGGGAAAGGGAGGACGACGCGCGGAGCGGAAAGCTAGGGCGGGTTTAGGTCACGGTCCTCGTCGGGCGTAGGGGGCGTCTGGGATCGCGCGGGGCGCCTCAACGCAGGACTCCGCCCTGACGCAGGGAATCGCGCAGGACTTGGGCGAGATGCAGAATGCGGACCGGGCGGCCTTCCTTGTCGGCCAACCCGCCGAGGTGCATCAGGCAGCTCATGTCGACTGACACCAGCGCATCGGGCTGCGCCGCGCGGATGTGCTCAAGCTTCAGCGAGCCCATCGCCGAGGAAATGGTCGGAAAGCTAACCGAGAAGGTGCCGCCAAAGCCGCAGCACTGCTCTCCCTCACCGAACGGCACGACCGTGAGGCCAGGGATCGATTCCAGCAGCCGCTGCGCCGCCTCACCCGTCGCGGTGCCGCGCGAGTGGCAGGACCGATGGAAGGCCAGACGACCCTCGTAGCGGCCAGGCCACGAGGTGATGCCGAGGCCATTGACCAAGTAATCGGCCAGTTCCCAGGTCCGCCGCCCAAGGGCCTCGACCTCCGCGAGGTCACCCTCGCGCTCAAATTCGAGCGGCGCGCCATGGAACATCATGGCCGCACAAGAGCCGCTGGGAACCACGACCGGGACAGAGCCGGCAAAGGTCTTCACGGTATGCCGCACGACCTTGCGGGACGCGGCCCAGTCGCCGCCGTTGAAAGCCGGCTGACCGCAGCAGGTCTGCCCCTCCGGGAATTCCACGGTCACCCCGAAATGCTCCAGCACTTCGACGGTGGCGCGGGCGACGTCGTCGTAAAACGCATCGCAGAGGCACGTGGCCATCAGTTGGACCCGGCGCTCGGTGATGGGCGACCTGTCGTGGTTGAGCATGGGAGCAGCGGGGCACGCTAAACCCGAAGCCCCGACGCGCAACCCAATTGGCGACCCGCTCGGTTTTTGTTGGCTGACCGTCGGTGCTCGACACACTGTCCTAGACCCAACCTGCTCCCCCATGGCCTCCTCGCCTCTCTACGTCGCCGCCGTCGATCTCGGCGCCACCAGCGGTCGCGTTATCCTCGGCACCTGGTCGCGTAACCAACTTTCCCTCAAGGAGATTCACCGCTTCGGCAATCGCTTCCTTTCTCTGGGTAAGCATGAGTACTGGGACGTGCCGACGCTCTGGCATGAGGTGCGCACTGGCCTGCGCGAAGCAGCGGCCCAGCTGCCTCGGGGCAAACGCATCGCATCGGTGGGGGTGGATGTCTGGGGCTGCGATCACGTGCTGCTGAACGACGCGGGGCGCCTCGTGTTTCCGGTGCACGCGTATCGCGACAATCGCACGCAGGCCGGTTTGCGGAGGCTCGCTGGGACACGGGCGGCGCTGGATCGGATCTACGCCGCGACCGGCATCCCGAACGTCTTCTACAACACGTCGTTGCAGCTTGAGGAAACGGTCGCCAGTTGTCCGGCGATCACGGATCTGGCGACGCGCTGCCTTTTCCTCCCCGATTACTTCAATTACCTGCTGTCTGGACGCGCGGAGGTCGAATTCTCGGTCGCAAGCACGTCCCAGCTCATCGATGTCAATGGGGTCGACTGGTCGCTGCCAGCGCTGAACCACTTCCGGATCCCACCGGGCTGGCTCTCCAAGCCGATCCTGGCGGGAACCTCCCTCGGTACGGTGCAGAAGGGCGTGGTCGATGACGCGCCGGCGCTTCAGGGAACGCGCGTGATCGCGGTGCCCGGGCACGACACCTCCTGCGCCTACGATGCAATGCCGGCGTCCCCGGATGGCACGGACCTCTATCTCAGCTCAGGCACGTGGTCGTTGGTCGGCTTCGAGAGCGACCGTCCGGTCCTTGGTGCCGAGGCACTGGCGGCGCGCATCTCCAACGAGCGTACCGGCGATGGCCGCTATCGCCCGCTGACCAATGTGATCGGTCTGTGGCTGCTGGAAGGCACTCTGCGGGACTTTGCCGCGCGCCCGACCACTGCGCGCGAATGGTCCACCCTGATCGCGGCCGCCGAGAAACTCCCCGCGCCGAAGCTGCTGCTGGATGTGACCGACCCGGCGCTGAGCAACCCCTCCTCAATGCGGGCGGCGATCGACGGACAGCTCAAGCGCCGCCGCGCCCGCGCTCCGCGGGAACTGGCCGGCTACGTGCGCCTCATCTGCGACTCGCTCGGGCAGGGCCATGCCGCGGCCAAGGCCGCCTTCGAGCGACTGGCGGGGCGCCAGTTCAAGCGTATCCTGATGGTCGGCGGCGGGGCGAAGAACCGCCTCCTCTGCCAAGCCACCGCCGACGCCGCCGGGATCCCGGTCGTGGCCTTCGATCTCGAAGGCTCCGCGGTCGGCAACCTCGCCTGCCAGCTGATCGCGCTGCGCGCCGTACGCGACCTCGCCACCTTCCGCCGCCACCTCGGCGCCCAACTCGAGCAGCGGACCTACACGCCCACCCGCTAAGCCCACCCGCTAAGGGGTCAGGCTTTGCTCTTTGCGTTTCGCTCGCCGTACCGTCGCGGTGGCGTCGTACAGGACGAAGCAACGCGACCCGCTACGGCAAAGCGCAAAGCCTGACCCCTTTTCATCGGG
>JAIXWY010000004.1 GCA_027490995.1 Opitutaceae bacterium | reverse complement strand
TGGTCGGTCAGTCACACGCTCTCCCACAACTGGCGCTGGTTCAATGTCATGATGATCACGTTTCTGGCCATCAACGGCTATGACCACGATGAGAAACTGATGCTCCGCCATGTCGATAACCTGATTTTGCAGCACGCCGGCAACGGTTGGTATCGAGATACGAGTTACGACTACTACACCCCGCATGTTTTCCATCTCTACGGTGCCGTCTGGGCTTCTCGGTTTGGTCGGACCCATTTTCCGGAGCGCGCAGCCCTCGTCGACCGGCACTTTGAGGAGTTCTCCGATCACTATCCTCAAATCTTCGGCCGCAACGGCGAGGTGATCATGTATGGCCGCAGCATCCTCTATCGCTTGGGAGCGAGTGCGGGCATGGTGGCGGCGCAGTTGCGGGGCCAATCGACCAAGGCCTTGCCTCCCGGGCTGGCACGTCGGGTAGCGTCGGGTGCTCTCCTGCAATTCACCACCCACCCGGACTTTTTCTACCGCGGAGTTCCAGCCCTGGGATTCTACGGCCTGTTTCCGCCGGCCATCCAAAGCTATAGCTGCTCGGGGAGCACCTACTGGATGTTCTTAAGTTTCTCCGGCCTGCTTTTGCCGAAGGACCACCCTTTTTGGACGGCCAAGGAGGAGATGGGCGCATGGGGCGACCTCGGACAAAAGGACATCTACAACCAATTCTGGCCCGGGCCAGGGTTTCTGGTCACCAATCACGGAGAGACCGGAGTCGCGGAGATCCGCCCCAGCAAAATTCGCGATCAGAATCCGAACTACTCACGACTGGTCTACAATTCCGCCTTTCCGTGGGAGGGTGCCGGTGAGGACGGTATCGTGCCCGGTGCCCTGACTTTCGATGCCGGCAACTATCAGAGCGAACTCAGTTCCTACGTTCTGCCGACGGCAGTGAGTTCCGCAGGTTTCCGCGAGGGTGTGCTCTACCGCCAGGCCATGTTCACCTACCACGTTCCGCCCACCGTGGACATGGCCACCATTATGATTCCGGGAGGTGAAATCCGCATCGATCGACTCCGCCGAATCTACCGGACCAGTGCTCGAATCAGCCACTTCGGCCTGCCGCACATCAAGGGTGAACCCATCATCACGAAGACGACCATCGAAGGACGCGCCTCGTTGCAGGCGGCCATTCCCGGCCGTCAGCTTGCCATGACGGTTTATCAGGGCTGGTCGGATCTGGCAGTTCGCTCACACTCCGGCAGGAATCCTGAGGCCGCGCGGAGCACCGTGATCTACGCCACCGCCACCGACCGGGAACGATTTGCCGCTCCTGATCTTTTGGTCTCCGTGCTGTTGCACCGGACCGACGGCATTCCGTGGACCGAAGACCAGCTCCAACCCATCGAATCCATCACGCCGCTACAGCCCGGCGGCGTCACCTATTTGACGGGAGCGCGCGTCCGCCTAAAGAACGGCAAGGAGTATCGCGTGGACTTCCAGAACATCGACGGCACGAACAGCACGTGGTGAGCAAGGCTCCGTCGACGCGCTCTACGTCTTCCCACCGAAGCACATCGTCCGACTCACCCCTGCGCCCTGATTCACTTTCATCAAGACCTCGTACCACCGCCCCTGAGTGGGCCGCAGGAAACCCTCCACCGCCTCCTCTCCACCGTTCCTCCTTTTTATGGCCACCGCCTCCCTTCCCCGTCGCGATTTCATCAAGACCTCCGCCATGCTTGCCGCCGGCGCCACGCTTGCCCGCCCGCTCTCCGCCGCCTCGTACAGCCGCGTCATCGGCGCCAACTCCCGCATCCGCATCGCTCAGATCGGCTGCGGTAGCCGTGGCCACGGCGCCCACCTCGAACGCGGCATCCTCCCGCACCGCGACGCCACCAACTTCGAGGTCGTCGCCATCGCGGACCCATGGAAGAAGGCCCGCGAGAGCATCAACGGCACAATCACGGCGGCCTTCGGCCGCCCGGCCAAGGAGTTCATTAGCTACCGCGATCTGCTCGCCATGGACGGTATCGACGCGGTCATGATCGCCTCACCGGACTTTCACCACACGACCCATCTCGAGGCGGCTGCCAGGGCCGGCAAGCACATCTACGTCGAAAAGCCTCTCGCCACCGACTTCACCCAGCTCGTTCGCGCCTACGATGCGGCCACGGCCGCCCAAGCCGCCGGCAGCATCATTCAGGTCGGCACGCAGCTGCGCAGCCTCCCGGGCATCGTCGGCGCACGCCAGCTCATCCGGAGTGGCACCCTGGGCAAGATCACGCGCATCGATGAGTCCCGCAACGATGTGAAGCCCTACTGGTATGGCTACCTCAAGCCCGACGTGAAGGAATCCGATGTCGACTGGAAGGAGTTCCTCGGCGACCGGAAGATGCGTCCCTTCTCCGCCGATCAATTCTCCGCGTGGTACGGCTACTATGAATTCTGCCAGGGACCGGTGCCGCAGTGGGGCGCTCACTTCCTCGATCTCCTACACTATGTGACCGACTGCGGGTTTCCGCTGTCATGCGTGTGTCTCGGCGGCACCACCTATTGGAACGACGAGCACCGGTTCACCACCCCCGACAACATCGTCGCCACGTGGTTGTACCCGGAGGGATTCGTGGTCACCAGTTCGAACAACTTCGGCAATGGTGCCGGCAACTCGCGTAAGTTCTACGGCGACAAGGGAACCCTCGCCATCGACAACTGGAACGCCCCCACCTACAGCGCCGATGGCGGACCGAAGCGTGACGGCAAGATCCGCGGCAAGCTGGACGTCACTCCGATCGATCACCCGGACCACTACCTGAACTGGCTCCAATGCATGCGCTCGGGCGAAACCCCGAACGCCAACATCCACGCTGGCTTCCAACACGCCGTCGCTGTCCTCATGGCCGTGATGTCCTACGACACCGGAAAGAAGATAACCTACGATCCAGTCAAACGAGAGCTCAGCAGCGCGTAGTCTTTCCGCGTCCCCCTCCCAAGGAGACGCGCAAGGCCAAGGACCGCCCTGCCGCGACGCTCACTCGCCTCAGCTACCTGCCCCGCACCGCGTCCGCGCCTCCAGAGAGGCTGACCCGCCCCACCCATGCTTATCCGGGTTTCCAAGATCGCCCTGAGCGCCGCCATCGGGCTCCATCTCCTGATCGTTACCCTCAACAACGTCACGGACTACAAGTCCAACTACGACTTCGTCCGCCATGTCCTCGCGATGGACACGACGTTTCCGGGCAACGCCCTTATGTGGCGCGCCCTTCACCACACGCCGATCTACCACGTCTGCTATGTGGCGATCATCCTGTGGGAGGCAGCCGCCGCCGGAATCATCTTCGCGGGGACGTGGCGACTTTGGCTGGCCCGGCACGCCGACGCGGCAACCTTCCATCGTACCAAACAGGTCGCGATCGCTGGTCTCGTACTAAACCTCCTGCTCTGGCTCGTCGCGTTCATCACCGTCGGCGGCGAGTGGTTTCTCATGTGGCAATCTTCGCAGTGGAACGGCCTGGGGACCGCCTCCCGGATGTTCACCATCGTCGCCCTCGTGCTGCTCTTCCTCAACACGCGCGACGAGGAACTCCACGGAGCGAAATAGCGCCACGCACAGGGGCCAGAAGCAGCCGCTCAGGAGGGGGAAGCGGCGAAGCGAAGCACTTGAACCAGCTTCCACCCCGAAGCCACTCGAATCGCCGCCAGTTCCCCGGCGCGACCGCCGGAGCCACATCCCGCCGCCTGCCCGAGCGGCGATCGCCTTCCGTTCCTTCCGCAGACCGCAGTCGTCGACACAACGGCGCTGTTTCTTAACCGGCACTCGACAGGACGGCACAATCGGCCTTCTTCCGGTCATGACCTTTCCACGGCTTTGGTCACTCACCCTCTCACTCGCGCCACTCGCTGCCTGGTCTCCGATGGCCGCCTCGACCCACGCCGCCCCACCGGCGCCGCCGTCTCCCGCCGTCCTCAAGGTCAACGGGGGCTGGTGCTGGTTTCAGGACGAGCGCGCCATCGTCGTCGGCGACACGCTGGTCTTCGGCTCCGTCGCCGGCGCCGACCGCGGCGGCCACCAGGCGGGTGATATCGACGTCACCGCCGTCGACCTGCGTTCCGGCCAGACCTCGACCACGACTCTGCACGCGAAACTCCAGAGCGACGATCACAACGCGCCGGCCTTCCTCGCCCTGCCCGATGGCCGCGTGCTCGCCACCTACCAAACCCACGGTAAGAGCCCCGGTTTAACGACCGGCCTGGACCTGATGCGCTGGAGACGCACCGAGAGGCCCGGCGACTTCACGGCCTGGACAGCCGAGCAGTCCCTGCCGGTGGGTGCAGTCGTCAGCTACAGCAATCTCTTCCAGGTCGGCGCCGACGGCGGTCCCATCTACAATTTTCACCGCGGCATCGGCTGGAATCCCAACTACCTGATCTCCACAGACGGCGGGATGTCGTTCACCTACGGGGGTCGCCTGCTAAATTGGCCTCCGGCCGAGGGACCAGGCTCCACCCGCAAGCCAGGCGGAGGCCGACCCTACGTGAAGTACACCCAAGCCAGCGACCACTCCATCCATGTGGTCGTAACCGAGGACCATCCCCACTCCTTCGACAATAGCCTCTATCACGCATTCATCCGCGACGGGAAGATCCACCACAGCGATGGCCGCGTCATCGGCCCCGTCAGCACCACGTCTCAGACCGCACTCACTCCGCAGGACCTGACGTTGGTCTTTCGCGGCAGCGCCGATCAGGTCGCCTGGATGTGCGATGTCGAAATCGACGGGAAGGATCATCCGCGCGTCGTGTTCTCCGTCCAGCGCGGCGGCGCCAAACCACGCGGTACCGCCGACAACGGACAGGACCTGCGCTACCATCATGCGCGCTGGGACGGGAACCAGTGGCGCGTCACCGAAATTGCTCACGCGGGGAGTCGGCTCTATGCCGGCGAAGACGACTACGCCGGCCTCGCGGCCATCGATCCGCAACACCCCAACACAGTCTACATTTCCACCAATGCGGATCCACGCTCCGGCACGCCGTTGATCAGCGCCGCCGATGGCAAGCGTCACTGGGAAATCTACCGTGGCGACTCCACCGATGAGGGCGCCACGTTCGTTTGGACTCCGGTGACGCGCGATTCCACGGCCGACAATCTGCGCCCCATCGTCCCGATCTGGCGCGCCGCCAACGACCGCACGATCCTGCTCTGGCTGCGCGGCACCTACCGGAAGTACACCGACTACGACCTCGATGTGGTCGGGCTTCTCCCCTCACCACGCGGCGCACCAGCGAAACCTTAAAGGCCCCGAGGCGACAGCGTCGGACGTCCGCCAGCCTCACCCAAGGCCCTCCCGTGGCACACACCGGGGTAGCTCCGGCGAGCGGCCACCACGGCCCGGCGGCATCGCCCGGGCCGCCGCACCCCGGCCCTGCGGACCGGAGTGAAGCGGAATCCGTTTCGTCCTGCGTCCGCACCACGCGCTTTCCTCTCCGCGATCCCCGGTTGCGTCGCCACCCTCGGCCGCCATTATCTCTTCCGTCGTGCCTCCCTCCGCTTCAGCTCCGTCCCCGCTCTCGCCCGCCGACGCCGCGCGCCTCGTCCGCGAGGCGTGCGTCGCGTTCCCAACGGAGGACTGCCCGATTGCGTCCGCCCACGGCCGGGTGCTGCGGCAGGAGGTGATTGCCGATCGCCCGCTGCCACCGTTTGACCGTGTCACACTCGATGGCTACGCCCTGCGGGCAAACGATGTCCATGGAGCCGACTCCGAACGCGAACGCGGTGCACCGACTCATTTGATGGTGTCCGGCGCACCCCAGGCCGCCGGAATGATCGCGCGCTCCCTTCCCGCGACGCGAGGCGCGTGCATCGAGGTGATGACGGGCGCCGTGCTGCCGCAGGGCGCCGACTGCGTGGTGCCTTACGAGGACACGGACCGCGCGGGCGCGACGATCACGCTCGCGGCCGAGGTCGCTGCGCGCCTGCAACCGGGAGCCGCCGTCCACCGCGAGGGCAGCGACCACGCCGCTGGCGATCGTATCGTCACCGTAGGCACGCGGTTGTCCGGTCGGGAAATCGCCGTCGCCGCCGCCTGCGGCTGCACGTCGTTGCGCGTCGCCACCCTTCCGCGAATCGCCCTCGTCTCCACCGGCGACGAACTGGTCGAGGTCGGGGCACCCGTCGCGCCCCACCTTGTCCGACGCAGCAATGATCTCGCGCTGCGGGCCGCACTGATCGACGCGGGCTATCCGCTGGTGCAGCGGTTCCACTACCGTGATGTGCCGCAGGAGATCGAGACCGGCCTCCACGGAGTGCTGGCGGAGTTCGACGTGGTCATCGCCACGGGCGGCGTGTCCAAGGGCCGGCACGATCATCTGCCCGCCACGCTCGCCGCTCTCGGCGTGACCAAGGTCTTCCACGGGGTCGCCCAGCGTCCGGGCAAACCGATGTGGTTCGGGATCAGCCGTCGGCGGACTCCGGTCTTTGCCCTGCCGGGTAATCCCGTCTCTTGCTTCGTGTGCCTGCACCGCTACGTGCTGCCGGCCTTCGCCGACGCCAGCGGTCTCGCCGCCACGCCGGAGACGTGGGTCAGCCTCGCGTCGCCGGTCGAGGGTTTCTCCCGAATGACCCGCTTCCTGCCGGTGCGACTGCAGTCACAACCCGATGGTCGACTCGCCGCCGTACCCGAGCTCGGCAACACGTCGGGGGATTTCGCGGGGCTGATCGGCACCGATGGGTTCGTCGAACTCGCCCCCCAGGCCACGAGCTTCCCAGCCGGCCACGTCGCCCGCTTCTTCCCGTGGGCCTGACGCCCTCGCTCACCTCTCCTCCCGCCGTGTTCTCCCATCTCGATTCCCAAGGTCGGCCCGCCATGGTCAATGTCGGCGCCAAGCCGGAAACCGCCCGCGTCGCCCGCGCGGCCGCACGGGTGCGCCTGCCCGCCGCCGTCGCCCTGCACCTGCGCGACGGCGATCTCTCCACGCGCAAGGGTTCCGTCCTGCAGACCGCCATCCTCGCCGGGATCACGGGGGCCAAGCAGACGAGCGCACTCATCCCGCTCTGCCATCCGCTGCCACTCACCGACTGTGCGGTGACAATCGAACTGCACCCGCCCGCCGCCGATGGGTCCGTGGTTGCCGCCATCGAGTGCCGCGCCGAGGCCATCGGCCGCACCGGCGTCGAGATGGAGGCGATGACCGGCGCCAGCATCGCCGCCCTCACGCTCTACGACATGGCCAAGGGGCTCTCGCACGAGATCGTCATCGAGTCCGTCCGGCTGCTGGAGAAGACCGGTGGCAAGCACGTCTTCGGATCCCCCGACGCCCGCGCATGACCACCGTCACGCTCCACTACTTCGCCCTGCTGCGCGAGCAGCGCGGACAATCGTCCGAATCGCTCGCCACCGCCGCCGCCACCGCCGCCGCGCTCTACGCTGAGCTCGCCCAGCGCCATGGTTTCACGCTGCCCGTCACGCATGTCCGTGTCGCCATCAACGGCGAGTTCGCCGCGTGGGACACCGCGTTGCGCACGGGGGACGAGTTGGTCTTCATCCCGCCGGTCGCCGGGGGCTAGGCGGCACACGAACTGTTTTCGCCGCCATGACGTTCAGGATTTCCTCGGAACCGCTCGATCCCAACGCACTCGCCGCCCAGCTGCTCGACCTGCGCGCCGGCGCCTACGTCGAGTTCCAGGGCCGCGTGCGTAACCACAACGAGGGGCAACCGGTCCACGCGCTCGAGTACGAGGCCTACACCGCTCTCGCGGAAAAGGAGGGCGCGCGCATCGTCGCCGAGGTCGCAGCCCGTCTGCCGATTCTCGGCGCCGCCTGTATCCATCGCGTCGGTCGGCTCGAACTCGGCGAGCTCGCTGTATGGGTCGGCGTTACGTCCGCCCACCGTGCCGCCGCATTCGAGGCGTGCCGCGCCATCATCGATGAAACCAAGGCGCGCGTGCCGATCTGGAAGAAGGAACACTATGCCAGCGGCGCGAGCGGGTGGATCAACTGCGCGACCGCCGGGCCCGCCGCCGCCACCCGCATCACCCCGCCGGCGCCGCGCTAAGCCAGGAGTCACGTCCGCAGGCGGTACTGGGGCTCACCGGTCGGCACGAACAACTCCGCCGGCGGCCCACGCCGGATCACCCGACCCGCCGCCATCACCACGACGTCGTCACTGAGCGAGACGACCTCGTCGGCCGCGTGCGTCACCTGAATCATGGGCACGCCGAACGTCTCGCGCACGCGGCGAAGGTACGCTCCGAGTCGGTCCCGCAAGGCATCGTCCAGCCCGGCCAGGGGTTCGTCGAGGAGGAGCAAGCGCGGCGCCGCCAGCAGCGCCCGGCCCAGCGCAACCCGCCGGCGCTCACCTCCGGAGAGCTCGCGCACCGACCGCCCAAGCAGGGTGCCGATCTCCAGCGCCGCCACCACGTCCGCCCACGCCGGCCCTCCGGGACGCCAGCCGTAACGGAGGTTCTCCTGCACCGAAAGGTGCGGAAAGAGCGCACCGTCCTGAGGTACGTATCCGATTTTTCGATTCGCCGGAGAAACGAAGGTGGAGCCGTCATCCGCATCCGTCAGGATCTCCCCGTCGCAGGCGATCACGCCGGATGCCGCCGGTCGCAGGCCAGCGATCACCTCAAGAAGCGTGGTCTTTCCCGCCCCCGAGGGACCGAAAAGGGTCGTAACCGGACGGTCGAGGACGAGGTCCACTTCGAGCGTGAACTCCGCCAGGGGCACGCGCACGCGACGCAGCTCGAGTCGTAGGCTCATCGCCGGGCCCTCCGGATGATGACTTCACCCAGCGCCACCGCCACGAAGGCAAGCCCCAGCGAGAGGCCAGCGAGGCCTAGCGCCGCGGTATCCTGCCCGAGTTGGACGTGTTGGTAGATCGACAACGCCAGCGTCGCGGTCTCGCCGGGAATGTACCCCGCGACCATGATGGTCGCCCCAAACTCTCCGAGCGCTCGCGCGAACGCGAGTACCGCCGACGCCGCCAGTCCCGGCGCCGCCAGCGGCAGGGTAATCGTCCAGGCCACACGCCCACGGCCGGCGCCGAGCGTGCTCGCCACCTGCTCCAGCCGGGGATCCACCGCCGCGAAGGCGACCCGCGCCGTGCGCACGAGCAGCGGGAAGGCCATCACCGCCGACGCGACGACGACCGCCTTCCAGGTGAAGAGAACGTCCCCCGCGCCGATCATCGAGCCAAGCCATCCGAGCGGTCCACGCGCGCTCAACAGGTAGAGCAGAAACAGTCCGGTCGCGACCGGAGGCAGTACCAAGGGGAGCACCACGAGGCTCTCGACCAGGGTCTTGCCGCGCCACTGCTTGCGCGCGAGCAACCACGCGAGAGCGAACCCGGGCGGGATGATCAGCACCGTCGCCATCGCCGCCACCCCGAGCGAAAAACCGAGCACGCGCAGTGTCTCCAGGTTCACGGCGCGTCCTCCCGCGGCGGACCAAAACCGCGCTCCGCAAAGCGCCGCTGCGCGCCAACCGAGAGAAGCTCCTCGATCAACGCCGCCGCCCACTGCGGCTCCGGCGCCGCGCGTAACACCGCGGCCGGATAGCGAATCGCCGGACCGCGCTCGGCCGGCACCACCCAGGCAAGCCGGACGTCAGGGGAGATCGCGACGTCGGACCGATAAACCACGCCCGCATCGGCATGGCCCGCCGCGACGCGCGCCAGCGCCGCGCGCACGCTGTCAGCCGCCACGATCCGCGCCGAGACGGCCGGCCACACGCCTTCCTGCTCCAGCCAGGCGCGCGCGTAGCGTCCGGCCGGGACCGTCTCCGTCTCGGCCAAGGCAAGGCGGCGGATCGCCGGGCCCGCAAGGTCCTTCGGCTCACGCAACACCGCGGCCGACTCACGTGGCACGACCACCGCCAATTGGTTCGTCAGCACCACGCGCCGCGATCCGCGCCGGATTTCCCCCGCGCGTTCCAGCTCCGTCATCGTCTGCTCATCCGCCGAAATAAAGACGTCACCGCGCGCCCCAGCCCGAATCTGCCGCGCCAAGGTACTGGTCGAGCCAAACACCGCGCGCACCCGCACGTCGCCGCGCGCGTCAATCTCGCGCGCCACCTCCGTCAACGCCTCCAGCAAGCTCGCCGGCGCAAAGACCGTCACTTCAACCGCCCCCCAAGCCCGCCCACAGGGCAGGAGTAGGCACGCGAGGAGCCAAGCGAGGAATCGGAGCCGGACAGGCATGAGACAGGAACCCCACCGATGCCCGAAATCCGCGCGGGTCTCAACCTCTTCCGCGAGAGACCCCGCCACGCTCGTCGGACGCGGTTTGACTTCTCCCAGCGACCCGACCCCGCCAAGCTCCGCCGCTGCCTGACCCATACCCCGTCATCCTCGATGCAACCACGCCCTCTCTCCCCGTCCCTGCGTTCGTCTTGGTCCTGCTTCGCGCGCTTGTCCCCACACCTCCGACGTCGCCCACTCCGCCCCGCGAGCCTCCTGCTCGCCACGTTCAGCGTCGCTTTTCTGGGCAGCGCCGCCGTTGCCACCGCGGCGGACGCCACCGGGGGCTCGCCGCTGCCGTTCCGGCGCGAGGTGATCGACGCATCGATCCGCATCGGCTACGGCCTTGCCATTGCCGACGTGGATGGAGATGGACGCGATGACCTGCTCCTCGCCGACGCCCGGGAGATCGCGTGGTACCGCAGTCCCGACTGGCGAAAGGAGGTCATCGCCCGCGATCTCACCGCCAAGGACCACGTCTGCATCGCCGCCCGCGACCTCACTGGCGACGGCCGCGCCGAGATCGCCGTGGGCGCCGGCTGGAATCCAGGCGACACCGTCGGCAGCGGCGCGATCTTCTTCCTCGAGCGTCCGTCGGACCCGGCTCAGCCTTGGACCCCGCGGGCACTGCCTCACGAGCCCACCACCCACCGCATGCACTGGATCGATGACGGACGAGGCGCCCCGCTGCTTGCCGTGCTCCCGCTGCACGGGCGAGGCAACCGCGACGGCGCGGGCGCCGGCGTGAAATTCCTCGGCTACCGTTGGCTTGCCCACGGCACCTTCGCGACCGCCGCGGAGGAGCTCGACGCCACCCTCCACCTGACCCACAACTTCGAACCACCCACCTCCGACTCCACCGACCACGAAGTGCTCGTCGCCGCCCAGGAGGGTGTGCACGCGCTCCGCCCCAGCGGCAGCAGCTGGTCGCGCCGGCAAGTCACGTCCCATCCCGCCGGGGAAGTGCGCCGCGGACGCGCCGGGGACGCCTCCGGCTTCATCGCGACCATTGAGCCCATGCACGGCCATCAGGTGGTCGTCTACCCGCAGGGTCGCGACGAGGCGCGCGTGGTGCTCGACGACTCACTCGTGCAAGGACACGGCCTCGCCACCGGCGATTTCCTCGGCCGCGGGCACGACCAAGTCATCGCGGGATGGCGCGGGAACATGGTCGGCCCGACCACGCCCGTGGGCATCCGGCTCTACGCGGCCACCACGGCCTCGGCAACGCGGTGGGAACAGGTCGGCGCGATCGATGACAACACGGTCGCCTGCGAAGACCTTCGCGTGGCGGATCTTGACCGCGATGGGGATCTCGATGTCGTGGCCGCGGGTCGCGCCTCGCGCAACGTCGTCATCTTCTGGAATGAACGCATCCCGCCGCCACCCGCGGCGGCGACGACCCGCTGATCCGCTCACCCGTTCCGTCCTTCATCACTCCCCTTCCCCGTAACTCATGGCCTCCTCCCTGCCCGCCACGTTCGAACTCCTTCGCGTCGATGTGTCCGCCGATCGGCCGTCCGTGGGCCGTCGCTCCGCCGCACACGTGCTGCGCCTCCTGGGCGACGTGCTCGCGCGCCAATCGACGGCACGCGTGATGTTCGCCTGCGCCCCGTCGCAGAACGAATTCCTCGCTGAGCTCGTCGCACGCTCACGCGGCGTGATCGATTGGGCGCGGGTCCATGCGTTCCACATGGACGAGTACGTCGGCCTGGCCGCAGAGCATCCCGCCAGCTTTCGCCGCTACCTCCACGAGCATCTCCTGGTCCATCTCCCCACGCTCGGAGCCTTCCACCCGATCCGCGGCGAGGCGGCAGACCCGTTGGCGGAGTCGGCGCGCTACGCCGCGCTGCTCGACGCCGCACCCCTGGACCTCATCTGCCTTGGCATCGGCGAGAATGGGCATCTCGCGTTCAACGACCCGCCCGTCGCCGACTTTGCGGACCCCGTTTCGGCCAAGCCCGTCGAGCTCGAAGAGGCGTGTCGCCAGCAGCAGGTGAACGACGCCTGCTTCGCCACGCTCGCTGAGGTTCCGACCCACGCGATCACCGTGACCCTGCCGGTCTTCCGCCGCGCGCGGGCCCTCAGCGTGGTCGTGCCCGGCCCGCGCAAGGCCGCAGCCGTGCGGGCCACGCTGCGCGACGCGGTCTCAACCGCCTGTCCGGCAACCCTCCTCCGCAGCCACCCGCAGGCGACCCTCTTCATTGACGAAGCCGCGGCCGGGCGACTCAACTGAGGGCAGACCGCCGCAACCCACCGCCTCCCCGAGCGCCAGCAAGGCATCACCCCAAAAGACGAACCCGCAGAAGGTCGCGTGGACGCGCTTGCCATCCCCGAACTTCCTGCACGATCGTCCCCTGCTTTACCCCACGGCCGAGACGGCCGCTGAACGACGACCGGCCCTCCCGCGCCTCTGCCGCAGGATGAACCGGCGCAGCGACCTCCACCCTGCTTAACGATTAAGTTCCACGCCCTTTGCGCTCACCGACACCCGGAGCTACGGTCTTCCCTCGCGCTTTTCCTTCCCACGCATTTACCCCATCCGAGGAACTCTCGCCCGTGAGCGCCACCCCCCGACTCGACGTCACCGCTGCGGCGTGCCTGCGCGCGCCCGAGTCGACGACGCTTGCCCGGGCCTCCCGACACGATCCTCTCAGCTCCCTGGCCCTGACCATGCTCGCCGCTCTTGAGACCTCACGCCGAAGCTGGAACTCCACCCTGGCATTCGCGGGCCTCTGGCTCGTCCCCGTCCTGACCGCCGTAGGTGCGCCCGCCGGGGCGGAGCCCGCGCTGTCCGATGCGGACATGATCTTCTTCGAGAGCCACATCCGGCCGATCTTGGTGGAGAACTGCATGGAGTGTCACGGCGACCAGAAGCAGAAGGGCGGACTCCGTCTGGACTCGCTGCCCGGATGGCAGGCCGGCGGGCACAGCGGCCCGGTCCTCACGCCCGGGGACCCGGAGAACAGCCTCCTGATCACGGCGATCCGCTATGCGGACGAGGACACTCAGATGCCGCCGAAGCAGAAGCTGGACGACCGCTCGATCGGCCTCTTGACGGAGTGGGTGAAGCGGGGCGCGCCCGACCCGCGGGCCGCGCCGCCGAAGTCGGGCCACGCGATCGAGCCCATGACCCTGGAGCAGGCGCGGAACCACTGGTCCTTCCAGCCGATCACGGCTCCCCCGCTGCCACCGATGACGCCCGGCGTGACCGCGGAACACCCGATTGATCGGTTCGTGCAGACCCGCCTGCGGGCGGAGGGGCTCGCCCCCAATCCCCCCGCCGATGCCCGCACCCAAGTGCGCCGCGCCTACCTCACGCTGATCGGCCTGCCCCCTTCCTACGACCGCGTGGAGCGCTTCGCGGCCGATCCTTCGCCCGCCGCCTTCGCCGCCCTCGTCGAACACCTGCTCGCCCGTCCCGAGTATGGCCAGCGTTGGGCCCGTCACTGGCTCGATGTCGCCCGGTTCGCTGACACCACGGACAAGTCCACCGACTCCGAACGACGTATCCCTTTCGCCCATACTTATCGCGATTACGTCGTCGATTCATTCAACCAAGACCGGCCCTTCAATCGGTTCGTGGTGGAACAGCTCGCCGCCGACCGCCTCCCCGCCGAAGAGAAGCCGGACCTGCGCGCCCTCGGCTTCCTCACCGTCGGTCGCCGCTTCGAAGGTAACGCGGATGCGAAGGAATTGATCATCGACGACCGCATCGACACCATCAGCCGCGGCCTGCTCGGCCTCACGCTCGCCTGCGCCCGGTGTCATGACCACAAGTTCGACGCCGTTCCCACCGCCGACTACTATTCCCTCCACGGCATCTTGGCCAGCAGCCGCGAACCGATGGATCTGCCCGAGGTCGCCTCGCTCGGCTCGCCGGAGGCCGTGGCAAAGTACCGGGCGGCCCGCACGGCCCTCTTCGCGGAGTACGACAAGCACGTGGACCACTGCGTCACGACGGCCCGCCAGTTCCTCCGGGAACTGGCACCCGAATACCTCCGCCGCCTGGTCGAGACCTCGCCGCAACATCGCACCGTCGAGGGGTTCATTCCGTTGTTCACGCCGCGGGGCCTGCTGGTCCGGGGCGGAGCACCACGGTGGGAGGCGCTGATCGCGGACGCCAATCGTCAGGGGATTTCATTCTTCCGTCTGTGGCCGCAACTCCTCGAGCTGCCGCGCGAGGGCTTCCCGGAACGCGCCCGCCGCGTGCTGGAGGAGGCGGTCCGTGAGCCCAGCCTCCACGACGCCCGCGTGCTGGCCGCTCTGCAGGCTACTCCCCCGAATTCAATGCTCGATGTGGCCGACATCTTCGGGCGACTCATCACGGAAACCCTCGCCGCCGGCGGAGAGTCAGACCTCGCCCGGTTCATCAACGCCGAGAGCTCGCCCTTGCAAGTCTCCCGCGCGGAGGTCGAGCCGGACTTCGATCGCTTCCCCGAGTTCCAAGTGGTGTCCCGCCCCGAGGCCGAGGCCGTGTGGAAGTTCCGCGAGCGACTGACCATCTTGGAAGCCGACGGACCGGTCGACCGCGCCCAGGCCGTCGAGGTGGCAGGCACCCCGGTCACGCCAAGAATCATGATTCGCGGCGACCGCAACCGGCTCGGCACCGAGGTGCCACGCCGCTTTCCCCAGGTGCTCGCCGACGTGGACGGACGATCCTACTCGGGCGACGGACGCCTCGAGTTCGCCCAAGCGGTGGCCGATGGGCGCAATCCCTTGACCGCTCGGGTCCTCGTCAACCGGATCTGGCAACAGCACTTTGGCGCCGGCCTCGTGCCCACGCCGGATGACTTCGGCGCCAACGGCCAGCGCCCCTCGCACCCGGAGCTGCTCGACCACCTCGCCTCGTGGTTCATCACCCATGGGTGGTCCGTCAAGGCACTGCACCGCTACATCATGTCCTCGGCGACATGGCAGCAGAGCAGCGCAGCGAACCCCGCGGCCCTTGAACGCGATCCCTCGAACCGCCTGCTCTGGCGCATGGCCCCGCGACGACTCGAGTTCGAGGCCCTCCGCGATAGCCTGCTCCGGGTCGCCGGTCGCCTCGACGTCCAACGGGGCGGACGCAGCGCACCGCTCCATGACGCCAACGTCCGCCGCGCGCTCTACGGCACCACCGACCGCTTCCGCATCCCGGCACTCATGCGGAACTTCGACGTGGCCAATCCAGATCAGTCCATCGCCCGCCGCGCTGAAACCAGTCATCCGCTGCAGGCCCTTTACTTCCTCAATAGCACCTTTGTCCGCGCGCAGGCCGAGGGCGTGAATCGTCAGCCGGAGATCGCCGAACTGCTCGACGCCCGTGAGCGCATCGACGCCCTCTACCGGCGGATTCTGCTGCGGCTTCCCGACCCCGCGGAAGTGTCGCTCGCCTTGGACTACATCGGCACCCACCCCGATGAGAGCCGATGGGCTTCCCTCGCCCAAGCACTGCTGATGTCCAACGAATTCTACTTCTACGACTGAGGCTCCTCCCGCCCCGCCCTTCCCGCCCTCCTACCCCATGAGCCACCCGATGCTACCCCCCTCGCTCGCGCCCATCACCCGTCGGGAAATGCTGCGCCGCTGCGGCGCAGGCTTCGGCACCATCGGTCTCGCCGCCCTCCTCGGCAATGTCTCCGGACGAGCCGCCACCAGCGTCGATCCCCTCGCCCCTCGGCCGCCCCATTTCCCCGGTCGCGCCAAATACGTCATCCAGATCCTCGCCAACGGTGGGCCGTCCCAGATGGACACCTTCGATCCGAAGCCGCTGCTGACGAAATACCACGGTCGCCCCCTGCCCATGAACCTCGAGACGGAGCGCCCCACCGGCACCGCGCTCGGTTCCCCGTTCTCGTTCGCCCGCTACGGTCAGTCCGGCCTCGAGGCCAGCGAACTCTTCGCCCCGCTGGCCGCCGCCCACGCCGACGACCTCTGTGTGATCCGGTCCATGTACACGGACACCCCCATCCACGAGAACTCTCTCCGGATGATGAACTGCGGTGCCAGCATCATGGCCCGCCCCAGCATCGGGTCGTGGGTCACCTACGGACTCGGTACGGAAAACCAGAACCTCCCGGGTTTCGTCGTGCTCGTGCCGCAGGGGCTGCCGGTCGCCGGCGCCGACAATTGGCAGGCCTCCTTTCTGCCCGGTAGCTTCCAAGGGACCTACATTGAGACCAAGGACCGCCGCGCCGCGGAGCTGATCGAGAATCTCCGCAATCCTTTCCTGAACGGTGAGGAGCAGCGCTCCCAGTTGGCCTTCGCCGCCGCGCTCAATCGGCGCCATCTCGCCCAGCGGAGCGACCCCGCACTCGAAGCGCGCATCCACAGCTTCGAGACCGCGTTCCGGATGCAGACCGCCGCCACCGACGCCTTCGATTACGAGCGCGAGCCCGCCCACATCCGCGCCCTCTACGGCGACACCGCCCAAGCCAAGCAGATGCTCATCGCCCGTCGCCTCGTCGAACGGGGCGTCCGCTTCGTTCAAGTCTGGCATGGCACACTGCAGCCCTGGGATAGCCACGATAAGATCGAGACGGCACACCGCCGTCTCGCCGCCGAAAGCTGTCAGGGCATCACCGCCCTGCTCACCGATCTCAAGCAGCGCGGACTGCTCGCCGAAACGTTGGTCATCTGGGGCGGCGAATTCGGCCGTACCCCCACCGTGGAGATCTCCCAAAACGGCAAGATCGAGCCCACCGCCGGCCGGGATCACAATCACTACGGTTTCACGATGTGGCTCGCCGGCGGGGGCGTGAAGGGGGGAATGGTCCACGGGGCCACCGATGATTTCGGCTTCAAGGCCGTGGAGAACCGCGTCCATGTCCACGACCTGCACGCGACCGTGCTGCATCTGCTCGGACTCGATCACGAGCGGCTCACCTACCGGCACAGCGGCCGCGACTTCCGCCTGACCGACGTGCACGGCAGGGTCGTGCGGGAATTGCTCGCCTGACTTCCCGCAGGGGAGTGACACGCCGACGTGGCATTGCACTCCGCGGGTCTTCACGTTCAGAATTCTCGGAATTCCACGCCTCCTCCTCTTTCCGCATGCACCCTGACCACGCCCCACGACTCCTCACCAAGCCGCCCGTCGCGGCAGGGTCCTTGGCCTTCGCTGCCGTACACTTGGACCATCCGCACATCTACGATCAATGCCGCGGGCTGATCGGAGCGGGTGCCGAGTTGGCTTGGGTCTACGATCCGCAGCCAGAGCGCGTGGAGGCGTTTCGCAAGGTTTTCCCGCAGGTGCGCGTCGCCCGGAGTCTCGACGAGGTGCTCGCCGATCCGTGGGTGGGTCTGGTCACCGCCGCAGCCATCCCGTGCGATCGCGGTCCGCTGGGCTGCCGGGTCATGCAGGCGGGCAAGGATTACCTGACCGACAAGCCGCCGTTCACGACGCTGGAGCAGCTCGCCGAGGCGCGGCGCGTCTCCGCGGCCACGGGGCGCAAGTACATGGTCTTCTTCGGCGGCCGCCTCGGCGTCGAATGCGCCGTCCACGCCGAACGTCTCATCCGCGAGGGTGCGATCGGTCGCGTGCTGCAGGTGATCGGGCTCGGGCCCCATCGCATCAAGAAGCCACAGCGGCCGGCTTGGTTCTTCGAACGCGCGCGCTACGGCGGCATCCTCTGCGACCTCGGCAGTCACCAGTGCGATCTCTTCCTCGCTTACAGCGGCTCAACCGATGCCGAGGTGCTGCACGCCGCCGTAGGCAACTTCGGCAATCCAGATACACCGGAGCTTGAGGACTTCGGCGAGGCCAGTCTCCTCGGCTCCTCCGGCGCCACCAACCACCACCGGGTCGACTGGTTCACCCCCGCCGGCCAAAGCACCTGGGGCGACGGCCGTGTCTTCGTCCTCGGCACGCGCGGCACGATCGAGCTGCGCAGCTTCTGCGATGTCGCCCAAAGCCCGCAGGGCGATCTGCTCATCCTCGTCGACGAGCAGGGCGAACACCGGATGTCCTGCGGAGGCAAGGTGGGCCTGCCGTTCTACGGCGACTTCGTGCGCGACTGCATCGCCCGCACCGAGACGGCGATGACGCAGGCGCAGGCCTTCAAGGCGTCCGAGCTGTGCCTGCGCACGCAGGCCGCCGCGCGCCGCGTGGATCGGCTGCCGGCGTCGTCCTAGCGGCGGAGTCTCACGCGGTGCTCCGCACCTAGCGCGAGCCCGGCTGCTTGGGCCCCGCAGCCCGGACGCGCTTCTGCCAGCGGGGGAAATCCCGCTCGAGGAGGGAGCGCGCCGTATCGTTGTACCACGCGTACCCGATCCGGCGCTCGTGCTCGATCTCCGCCACCGCGTAGTGGACCACGCGGTCGCGCCCCATGAAGATCGGCCGGTTCGTTCCGATCTCGTAAAAGCGCGCCCAGAGCGGCCCCGCCGCCGGATCGCGCCGGAACACCCGGTCCCGGCCCTTCGGCAGGGCCGGCGCCTCAATCGTTTCCCACACCGCCCCATCGATGCGCACGGCCTGTAGCCACGCCACCGCCGCGGTGACGGCCGCCACGACGTCCGGTGCGGGCTGCTCATCGCGCAGGAGAAAGCGGACGATCCCGACGCTCTCGGCCGAGGCGAGCGAGGGCGGCTCAAACGACCGCGCCGCCGCCGGGGCGAACGTCGTCTCGTCGTGCTGCGCTCCCCACGCCGTGCGGACGCCGTCCGTCACGATCTGGCAACGCAGGATGCACGCGATGCCGCGCCGCACCGCCTCGGCGGCGCGCGTCCGCAGCGCGGGCTCGGTCCAGGCGAAGGCCCCACGCCCCGCCGCCACGTCGTCCAGCACTTCCAGGGTCCGGACCATCGCCTGGTCATTGAAGGTGATCCGGCGGTAGTACCCCGAGCGGAGGGGAAAGTACTGCGGCCAACCGCCGTTCGCGTACTGCGCGGCAAGCAAGTAGGCGATGCCCTGCTCCGCGGCCGCGCGGAAGCGGGGCTCGCCGGTGGCGACGTGGATCGCGGCAAGCGCACGGATTTCCCCGGTGGTCGCACCGTTGTCGATCGTTCCTTCCGTGACATCGCGCTTCGCCAGCTGCGCCTTTTCATTGGCCTTGAGCGGCCGCGCCATGTCCGTGTTCTTCGGCCACCCGCCGGAGGGGAGCTGATAAAGGAGAAGATTCTCCGCCAGCGCGCGCGCCTCCGCAGAGGCCGTCCACGCCGGATCCTTCGGGAGGCTTCCCTTCCAGACAAAGGGCGCCGCCCCCAGCGCCGGCGAGAGCATCACCGCCACGACGTGCAGCACCACGAGGACGACCCCGGTCCTTCCCCCGACGCGCACCCGCCCGGCGGGAAGGGCCGCTCCACCCGCTGCTTCCCTCCGGCTCGATCGGACCGCGTTGATCATGCGCGCAGCATGGTTCCGAAATGAGCGCCCGACAACCCCGACCTCCCGACGCGGCGGTCTCTTCGGCTGAACGTTGAATGTCCCGGGTCGCCCGTTCCCCCGGCGGGCGGAAAAGTCCAACCGGTCGAACACGGGCCACGCGCGGCCGCACCACGCCCTGCGCCGCACGGCCGCGGGCGCACGCGTGGACCTCGGCCTCGGGGACGCTGCGGCGAGGCGTTCGGGTCGTCAGCGGCCACCGGACGAGCGGAAGACCGGCGTGCGCTCGAGTTCGAGCAACGCGCGGACTCGGTCGAGGCGCGCTTCATCCCCGACGGCATGCAGGAAGGTCCACGCGGCCAAGACCCGCCGCCAACGCATCACGCGCAGGGCCGCTTCGCGGTGCGGCGGCGGATCCAGGAGTTCGTCCTCCGCGGGCGCGAGCGTCTCATGAGCGCGCTGCCACGATCGTGCAGCCTCGCGCACGCGGGCGTTCGCCGAGTCCGTCGCCCACGCGAGGATCGTGCGTTCACGGTGCGCTTCCCATCGCGCCAAGGCCAGCGCCCGCGCCGCATCCGGAGCCGCATCGGCCGCCCCCGACTGCCAATAAAGTTCTTCACGCACCGCTTCCCGGTCGCCCGGCAGAAACAAGGGCTCCCGCGCACTTTCCTCCAGCGCGATGAGGTGCCGCTCAAAACCCGCCTCGACGTCACCCGCTCCCGCCACCGCCCTCGCCTCCAGGGCGCGACGCCACGCCGGTCGGATGACGTCGGTCCACGCCTTGCGTAACTCGCGCTCCGCTCGCCGCTCCGCGCGGCTGAGCTCAGGCGGCGGTGCCGGCAAGGCGCCGAGCGTTTCCAGGTCAGCGAAGCGACCACGAACCAGCGTCTCCGCAATCTCCGGAAACTCCGCCGCCAAAACGTCCGTCCAACCGCGATACCGGCCTTCCCGCCGACGCAATTCCGGATCATCGACACCCACGCTCGCCCCGTCCGCAACCGCACGAAATCGCCTCAGCGCCTCCGCCGCCCGCGGAGCGAGGTCCGCCGTCGCGAGCGTCGTCTCCATCATCCGCGCCTGCACTTCCAGGAAGGCCTCCGCCGTGCCGTGCGGCTGATCAATCGTGAGGTTCACCTCCATCGCCGCCTCAAACGCCTCCGCCAGCGTGTCCCGCGGGAGTTCGCGCCGCACTCCCGTAACAAGGTCGATGCCGAGCAGGGCCTCGGGCAGGAAACGCTCCGAGCCAACCCAGGTCCGCGAGTCGAGGTACGCAATACACCCCGCCGCCGGATCCGCCGCCGTGGTCGCAGTGAAGCCGGCGATCCGCGGCGGAGGCGGCGGCACCAGGGCGGGCGACGCACCGCCCGACCGCACCCACGCGGGATCCGGACGCGCGGTCTCGTCCTCGCCAAGAAAGTGAAACCCTCCGCTATGGCAGCAGGTGATGCAGAACACGACGCGCCCGCGGCCCAGTCCTCCCGCGATCACCTCACGCAGTTCCCGCACGCCGAGCACCTGCTCCAGGTTCGTCAGCCAGCCTCGCGGCGTGAGCGGAGCGGGCTCGAGTTGCCAAAGCACAATCCGGCTCTCGCGGGGCTCGCGCTCCGACAGCTCCCCGTGATCGCCGATGAACAGGAAGAGCGTGCCGCCATCCGCCACCCGCGGAAGGATTTCCCGCCGCAGGGCATGCAGGATCTCCGAGCGCGTCGCCGGGCGGTTGCCCTGCAGCTCACCAGGCAGCCACGTCTCCAGCAATGCACCGCCCTCTTCGATCTGCCGCCGCGTATCCGCCAGCCGTGCTGGCTTTCCGGGCGTGTTGCCGGCACCAAAAAAGGTCCAGACCGCCTCGGCCGGCACCTGCTGCCGGAGCCAGTGGTTCAACGCCTGCGCCTGCAGGTACTGGGAGTAATTATTCGTCGTCGGCGTGCCGCCCCCCGACAACACCACCCACGCATCCCGCGGCGCGGCCACCACCACGTCCACGCCCAGGAAGCATGCCACCAGCAGCCACCACCGCAGCCACCGCTCGACGCTTCCCCACCCGCGGCCCTGCCGCACTCGGCCACACCGCACCACGCACGGCGTCCACTCTGCCCCACCGTCGCCCCCCACACCCCGCCGTCCCGGTCGCGCCAGCGTCCCTCGCTCCGATCCCAGACCCCGCCGAGACGCGCGCGCATCCCCGCACCCGGCACCGGACGTGCGCTCCGCGAAAAAACCAAGGGCCGAGGACTCCATCTCCCGCCCAGCCTGAACACCCTCCCCGCGCTGCCAAGCCGTCACCCGCACACCCAAGTACCCTTTTTCCTCCGATTCCGGATTTCTTGGCACGCTGACTGCTTAAAACTCCCGCGACCTGCTGCAAGTGGGTCTATGGGGTTAGACAGACAAATAGGGCCGGTCGCTTAGGGGTAGGCGACCGGCCTTCCTCGTTTTCGGATGGGCGCAGTCAACGTTCACGTTGCGCGGCTTGCCGGCAGGGGTGGACTTGCGCTCAAGTGTCGAACCCGGCGGCCCGCGCGGCCGGATCTTTCACCCGTTCGGGCTCCGCCCTCGGCAGAGGCTCAGGCCCGCCGGTCCCCCTAACCCTCCCACCCGACCCCGCTCCCCACTTTCCGGATATGACGCTCTACGACTACCTCGTGCTCGGCGTGTACTTCATCTTCATGCTGACGATCAGCTGGGTCTTCCGGCGGTTCGTGACGAACGTGAGCGACTACTTCCGGAGCGGAGGCCAGATCGTGTGGTGGATGGTCGGGGGCTCGGCGTTCATGGTGAGTTTTAGCGCATGGACGTTCACCGGGGCGGCGTCGAAGGCCTACGCGGATGGTTGGCCGATCGCGGTGATCTACATCGCCAATGCCCTGGGTTTCGTCGCCAACGCGCTCTACTTCGCCCCTCGCTTCCGCCAACTGCGGGTCGTCACGTCCGTCGAGGCAGTCCGCGAGCGCTTCGGCCGCGCCAATGAGCAGATCTTCATGTGGCTGCAGATCCCGACCGGCACCATCTTTGCCGCGATCTGGTTAAACGCTCTGGGAATCTTCCTCTCCGCCGCGTTCGGACTGGATCTGACGCTCACCATCGTGGTCACCGGTGTCGTCGTCCTGCTCATGTCGCTGATCGGGGGAAGTTGGGCCGTGGTCGCTTCGGACTTTATCCAGGTACTGATCTTGATGCCGGTCTGTATCGCGGTCTGCGTGCTCGCGGTCGCCAAGGTGGGAGGTCCGGCCGCATTCCTGGCCAGCGTGCCCGCGCACCATCTCGACATCAGTGAACTGTTCTCCCGCGATTTCCTGCTCTTTTGGTGCATCGCGATGCTGGTGAAACAGTTCTTGTCGACGAACAATCTCATGGATTCGTCGCGCTACCTGTGCGTCCGCGATAGTCTCCACGCCCGGCGGGCGGGTTTTCTTGGCGCCGGGTTATTCCTGATCGGGATTTTCATCTGGTTCATCCCACCGATGGCCGCTGCCGTGCTTACCCCAGATCTCCGCGCCATCTTTCCCAACCTCGGCAATCCCCAAGATGCGGCGTTTATCGCCGTTTCCCAATCCGTACTTCCCGTCGGCATGCTGGGTCTCTTGGTCAGCGGAATCTTTGCCGCTACGATGTCGTCGATGGACTCCGGACTGAACAAGAACGCCGGTATCTTCGTCAAAAATTTCTACCATCCTGTGCTGAAGCCGGGGGCATCCGATCGCGAACTACTGCACGCCGGAAAAATGGCCACCGTTGTGCTCGGTCTCCTGGTCATCACGGTCGCCTGGCGGCTCAGTCAGCTGCGGGAATTGTCTCTCTTCGATCTGATGGTCCGTTTCGGCTCACTGGTGAATGTTCCCATCATGCTGCCGCTGGTCTGGGGCGTGCTCATCCGGCGCACGCCGCCGTGGGCCGCGTGGAGCACCGTCGCCGTCGGCTTCACCTGCTCGGTGCTGTGCGAGCAGGTGCTGACGTCGCAGTGGGCCGCCGAGACTCTCCTCGGCAGCGCGCTTCCGCTCGGCAAGGCCGAGGGAGAATACTGGGGCCAGGGGATCGCCGTGGGCCTAAGCGTGGTCGTGGGCTCCGCGTGGTTCCTCGGTTCGACCTTCTTCTGGCGGCGCACGCCGGAAGCCGAGCGGGCGCGAGTCGAAGCGTTCTTCACCAAGATGCGTACGCCCATCGATGTCCGCACCGAGGGCGTGGTCGATAACACCGCCCGGCAGGAGTCCCTCATCGGCTGGCTCTGCCTTGCCTACGGGTCGTTCGTCACGCTGCTCGCCTTCATCCCCAATCCAATCAGCGGCCGTCTCGCCTTCGTGGGCTGCGGGGGCATCGTCGTCCTCATCGGCGCCGTCCTCCTGCGCAAGGCGCGGCGCCCGGCCTAAGGCAAGCCTCCGCGCTTCGTCCGGCCGAGTCGCTCCGCACGCGCCGCCACCCCGCGTCCCCCCTCCACTCGCGCCCCATGCCATCCTCCGTCCACCGACAACACCCCGTCATCCTGCCGCCAAACCGAGTCTGGCGCTCCTACCTCGGGGGACGGACCCTCGACTCGCTCGCCGGGGTGGATACACCGGCCGATGGGCATTTCCCGGAAGACTGGATCGCGTCCACCACCCGCGCCGTGAACGTGGGGCGCGAGTCGATCATCGAGGGCCGCTCCGTCGTCGAGGTCGCGGGACAGGCCCACGATCTCGCAACGCTGCTGGAGTCCGACCCGGAGTACTTCCTCGGTGCCGCCCACGTCTCCCGCCACGGATCTCGACTGCCGCTGCTGGTGAAGTTCCTCGACTCCTCCATCCGGCTTCACTTCCAGGTGCATCCGACGGCCGCGTTCGCCCAACAGTTTCTGAATTCACCTTCGGGCAAGACCGAGGCCTACCAGGTCCTCGCCGTCCGACCCGAGGTGGCCGCTCCCTGCGTCTACTTGGGTTTCCAACGGCCCCCAAGCCGGACGGAACTGCGGCGGATGATCGTCGAACAGGACATCGCGGCCTTCGAGGCCTGCTTCGATCCCATCCCCGTCGCTCCCGGCGACACGCTCCTCGTGCCGGGAGGGATGCCGCACGCGCTCGGCCCCGGCCTGTTCCTCATCGAGCTGCAGGAACCGACCGACTGGGTGGTGCGCTTCGAATTCGAGCGCGGGGGCTTCGTCCTCCCGGAGGCCGCCCGGTTCATGCAGCGCGGACTGGATTTCTGTCTCGACGTATTTGATCTCACGCCGCGCTCGCGCGAGGACGTGCTGCGGACGCAGCGCTGCGCCCCGAAAGCACCCGAAGCACTCGGGCCACGCTCGTGGCGTGAGGAACGGATCGGCGCCGACCGCACGCCGTGCTTCGGGGCCGAACGCGTGGTGCTGGGCGACCGGATCGAATGGACGCCCCGCGGGCTGGAGTTGTGGATCGTCACTTCCGGCGCCCTCCGGCTCCAGACGCGGGCAGCGGAGCGGCGACTCGGACGGTACGAGAAGGTGCTGCTCCCCGCCGGGCTCGATCCCGTCATGCTCGAGCCAGAGTCCTCCGCCGAGATCCTGATCTGCCGCCCACCGGCCTGACCTGGAGCCAACGGCTCCGCTTCCTCTCCCGACGTCTTCCGCCTCCTCCATGGACGCTTCTTCCCGACCTGCTCACAGCCCCGAATCCCTGCTCGCCGCGCTTACGCCGGCGGAGTGGCGCGACTTCCTGCCGGAGCCGTCAGCCAACGAACTCAAGACGCTGGCCCGAAGGACGCAGGTCATCGATCCCGCCACGCTCTCGCCGGCGGCGTTTGCCCAGGCCCTCACCGCAGTGAATCCGGAGGTCCTGGTGGCCGCGTGGAAGACCCCGCCTCTCCCCATCGAGCTCCCGCCGCGGCTGCGCTACGTGTGCTATCTCTGCGGCTCGGTGCGCCGTCTGGTGACCCGACGCCATCTGGAAAACGGCCTGCAGGTCACGAACTGGGGCAAGTCCATCAGCCGCGTCGTTGCGGAAGGCGCCTTGTTCCACGTCCTGTCCTGCCTGAGGCGCGGTCCCGCATGGGCGCTCGCCATGCATCTGGAAGGCGCGTGGAAAACGCCGGAAACGGAGACGGCCTCGCTCTTCGGACGCCGGGTCGGCATCCACGGATTCGGCAACGTCGCGCACGAGTTCATCCGCCTGATCGCGCCCTTCGGCACCCACGTGACGGTCTTCGCGCCGGACGTCGACGAAGCCGCGCAAGCCGCCCTCGGGGTCGCGCGCACGCAGTCACTGGAATCTTTGTTCGCCGAAAACGACATCATCGTCGAACTCGCCCCGCTGATCCCCGAGACGGTCGGCTGCGTGACCGAGCGACACCTGCGCCTGATCCGGCCCGGGGGAGTGTTCGTGAATGTCGCGCGGGGCGCCGTCGTCGACGAGGCCGCGCTCGCGCGCGTCGCGGCAGAGGGCCGCATCCAGATCGGCGTCGACGTCTTCACCGAGGAACCCCTTCCCGCCTCTTCCCCGCTGCGCGGCCTGCGCAACGTGTCCCTGACTCCGCACCTCGCCGGACCGACGACTGACCGGCGCTGCGACGCCGGCGCGTTCGCGCTGGCGAATCTCCGCGCGTTCGCTGCCGGGCGGCCCCTGGAGGCGGTCGTGACTCCGGAGGTCTACGATCGCTCCACGTGACCTTGCCGCCGGTCAGCGTCCTGCTCAATCGCGCCCGACTCGCGCCCGGAAGTCTACGACCGCTCCATGTGACCTCTCCGCACCGTCACCCCACTCCCCGGCTCTTTCTCCCGTGACTTCGTTCCCCGCACCCACGCCCGCCTCCGCTCCGCGCTCCCGCGCGCCATGGGCCACCGTTGCGACCGCAGCGGCGGCGTTCGCGACCCTCGTCGTCGCACCGTCCGCATTCGCCGCCAATCGCCCGGCGGCGGGCGACGCGTCCCCCTCGCCCCCGGCGACCCCCGCGTCCGTCGCCCCTGTCGCCCCCGCCGCCTCCAGCCCGGGCGCGGTGGCCGTGGTGCCGGCCAAGGCGCCACGCACGCTCGTGGCGGCCGGACGACGCGAGGCGTTCCGCGCGTACGTCACCTCAGGCCCGGGTGCCAAGGCATTCCGGCGCATCCGTGAGGATTTCGACCGCGACCTCCTCTCCGCCCCGTTCCCCGAGGAGCCGCGCACCTACGGCGACCCCAGCCCACGGCGACGCACGAGCGAACGCGTCGATCTGTGGCGCGCCGCGCAGGACGTGTGCGGCTACGTCGGCGGCGTGACCGAAGCCGCCGCCCTGCTGTGGGTGGCCACGGGGGACCCGCGCTACCTGGAGAAAGCCCGCGAATTCCTGCTCCGAGCCTGCGAGTGGAGCCTCGATCCTTCCGGATGGCCGGGTGGAGCGGTGCGTGGAGCGACGGCGATCACCTATAACGACGAGGCCCACTTCCGCCTCTGGCGCAAGCTGCCGCTCGCCTACGATCAGATCCGCGACGAACTCACGCCGGACGAGCGGGCCCGCGTCCTCGCTCACTTCCGCGAACGCGGTCGCGCTTCGTTCGCGTGGATCGAGGAAGAGGGCCGCATCTCCCGCGTACTCCGCAACTCCCTCAAGGTCGAACCCTCCAGCCATCCGATCCGCTTCATGCCGATGACCGGCCTCGCCGCGCTCGCCCTGTGGGATGACCTGCCCGAGGAGTCCCGCGCCTGGTGGGCCGCCACGTACCGGTTTTATCGCGAGCAGTTTCCCACGTGGGGCGGCGACGATGGCGGGTGGTCCGAAGGCGCCGCCTACTGGCGCGGCACCATCGAACACGCCGCGTTTCAGGATGCCCTCCTCGCCATCGGAGATCCGTCAGCCTACGCGACGCCCTTCTGGCGGCAGCATGGGTACTTCCCGGTCTACAATGTCCAACCGTATCCAGCGACCGGATTTGGCGACTTTTCCAACGCGGGCAAGTTCAACCTCGAGCCCTCCGTCGCGGAATACCTCACCCACGTGGCCCGAGTCACGGGCGACGGCTATCTCCTGACGTATGCCCGTCTGTGTTCAGACTCACGGCCTTCACCCGCCGAGCGCGGGCTGCGCGGCCTGGACCGGATGTACCCCACCGCGACGGAGTTTCTGGTGCGGAACTTCATCGCCGCAGATCGCCCGCTCCCGGCAGCCAAACCCCTCGCCCAGCTGCCGCCGGACCGTTTCTTCCGCGACATCGGCTGGGTGTCGCTGCACAGCGCCCTCGGCCAGCCGGACGACGACATCCACGTGACCTTCGTCTCCTCGCCCTACGGCAGCTTCAGCCACAGCCACGCCCAGCAGAATGCCTTCATCCTGAATGCCTATGGCCAGAACCTCGCGATCGCGTCGGGCTACCGCGAATTCCACAACTCACCCCACCACAATGCCTGGACGCGCCAGACGCGGTCCAAGAACGCGCTGCTGATCGACGGTGAGGGCCAGAAGCCCCAGTCGCGCGACGCCACCGGCGAAATCATCCACTTCGCGGTGATGCCGCGCGCGACCTGGGCCGCCGGCGACGCGACCGCCGCCTACCGCGCCAACCCGAAACTCCGCTACGTCGAGCGCGTGCGCCGCGACCTCGTCTTCGTCGACCGCCGCTACGTCGTCCTCTGCGACACCGTGGACCTCGCGCAGCCCGGCCGGATTTCGTTCCTGCTGCACGCGGAGCGTCCGCTGACGTGGGACGGGGCGGAGCGCACGGCGTTCATCCGCGCGGAGGGTGCAACCCTCTCGGCGCGACTGGTCCCGGAGGACGGAGGCACGTGGGAGGCGCAGCTTTCGGATCGCTTCACCGAGCCGATCGATCCCAAGTACGCCGGGCAATCGTTCGCCGGCGTCGTCCGCTCCTGGGGCAACCAAGGCCACCTGCAGGCATCGCCCACGACCGCCGCGCGCCGGCATCGCGTCTACACGGTCCTCTGGCCCGAACGCGGCGACACCCCGGCCCTCGCCCAAGCCCGGCTCGAAGGCTCCACCCTCGTCGTGCAACGCCCCGACGGCCGCACCGACCGCCTCGCCTTCACCGAAAGCGCGGTCCGGGTGGAGTGATCCGAGGCCTCGGCCGACCCGCCCTCGCCGCCAACGCGCAAGCCCCCGTTCCGGGCGGAGGGCGCTCGACGACAACGGGCCGCGACCGCACCACCCTCGCCTGGCGTAGCCCTGATTTGGGGTATCCGACTCAGCATTAAACGTTGATGAATCGGTGTTTGCATTATTGGATCGATGAGAACCCATCAATTGACACTATTCCCGTGCGCACTATTCTCGTGTGGATGAAGAATATCACGCTCAGTGCAGACGCTCAACTGATCGAGCGGGCGCGGGAGTTGGCGCGATCGCGGCGTTCGACGCTTAACCAGCTTTTTCGCGACTGGCTTCGTTCGCTGACGGAGCAGCAAGGTCGCGAGGAGCGGTTGGCCGAACTGGAAACGCGGCTGACCTATGCGCGTGCGGGAGGAAAGTTCACGAGGGATCAGATGAATGAGCGCTAAGCTGGCCTTCCTCGACACGAACGTCGTGGTCTACGCGTTCGACGACACCGCACCGGAAAAACGACGGCGCGCCCAACAGTTGCTCCGCGGGTCCACGTGGTGCTGCAGTTGGCAGGTGATTCAGGAGTTTACCCACACGGCCCTGCATCGCTTCGCGACACCCCTTTCACCGGCTGACCTTTCCGACTACGTCGACATCGTCCTTTGGCCGAGGTGTCGCGTCCTGCCGACTCACGATCTGCTGCGCGCCGCGCTGACGGTCCATCGGGCGACCGGCTACCGCTGGTACGACAGCCTCATCGTGGCCGGGGCGATCGCCAGCGGCGCGACCCTTCTCTACACGGAGGATCTTCAGCACGACCGCATGATCGATGGGGTGCGGATCATGAACCCGTTTCGGTAGCGGAGGCGACCGGCCCGCTCGACCAATCGCGGTCTCCGCATCCGTTCCCCACGCGCCCTCGCGCCCTAGCGGTGGCACCGGCGGAAACGGATTGGCCGGGGCGGTCCAGTGTGCGAGGCTGCGCGCGTGCCTCCGCCGAATCTCCTGTGGATCGTCACCACCCAATGGCGCGCCCAGTCGCTCGGGCACGCGGGGGATGTGGACGCGCGCACGCCGAACCTCGACCGGCTCGCCCGCGAGGGACTGCGGTACGCGGAGGCGGTGACGCCGCATCCGTTCGGCCCATTCGCGCGCGCCGCGCTGCTCACCGGCGTGCCGTCCCCGGCGAACGGGATCCGTCACTACCACGATCCGCTGCCGCCCGAGACCCGGACCATCGCGCATGAACTGAACGAGCGCGGCTACCGCACCGCTTACTTCGGCAAGTGGCACCTCGCTCCGCGCGACCCACACGCCGCGCTGGTCGGGCCGGATCACGCACGCACCCTCGTGCCGGAAAACGCCCGCGGCGGCTTCAGTTTCTGGGAGGGATTCGAGGGCGGCTTCCTACTCAATGATCCGTGGCTGCACGGGACCCGCCTGCCGGAGCCCACGGTGTTCACAGGCTACCAGAGCGACGTCGTGACGGCCCGCGCCGCAACCTGGCTCCGCACGCACGGAACCTCCGCGCCGTGGTTCGCCGTCGTCAGCCTCGAACCGCCGCATCCCCCCTATCACGCGCCGGCCGCCGGGATCCCCGCGCGCGATCAGCAGTCCCTGCACCTCCGGCCCAACGTGCCGCGCGGCGGCGCAGTCGAGGAACGCGCCCGCCACGAACTCGCCGGCTACCACGCTCACCTCGAAGCGACTGACCGCGCGATCGGTCGCTTGGTCGGAGCGCTGCCGCGCGACACGCTCATCGTCTTCACGTCGGTGCACGGCGACCTGCACGGTGCGCACGGTCATTTCCGGAAGGGTTGGCCCTACGAGGAAAGTGTCCGCGTGCCGCTCATCGTCCGCGGCGCGCCCGGTACGTCGGCCGGCGCGGTCTCCGCCGAGCCCGTCTCCCTGATCGACCTCTCGGCGATGACGCTCGCCTGGGCCGAGGGGCGTTCGTGGCAGTGCGCGCGCGACGCGGCGGCGATTTCGATGCCGTCCGTCGTCGCACTTCCGCTCCAATGCGACCGCGCCTGGAGCGGCTGGCGCAGCCCAGCGCGCAAGCTCATCCACGGCCCGGATGGGCGCGTGTGGATGGACTTCGATCTTGCGCGGGATCCTGATGAAACCCGCAACCGGGCCGCCCGTAGCGGGCGGTCCGATTACAGCTCGTAAGCCGGGAGGATCTTCTCGACGCGGCGCTTCTCGAGGTGCGCGAACGCCGGGAGCCCGTTGTCGAACGGCACCGCCACCTCGCCCTGGATCAGCGGCTGGGCGTAGCGGACGAACTGGAAGTTCATCGAGACACCGTCCTCGTTGATCCACTCGCGCGGCAGCTTCTTCACGCCGTTGGAAATATCGCTCAGCGGAGCCAGACCGGTCTCGACCGTGTAGTGGTCGCCATCGCCGCGGATGAGCGTGACCATCTTGTCGGTCTCGCCATCGACGGCGGCCTGCACGGCGCGCTGGCCGGCGAGGAAAGCCTCGTCGCTATCCGTCTTCGAAGCCAAATGGGCCGCGGCGCGCTGGGCATTGCCGAGCTTGACCGAGCGGGCCTTGATGCCCGGGAGGTGCTCCTCAACGAGAGACTGGATGTACTCCGCGGCACCGCCGAGCTGCGCATGACCAAAGGCATCGGTCGTGTCGGCGGCCGCGACGTAATTGCCGTCCGCGTCGACGAGACCTTCGCCGACCACGATCAGGCAGTACTTCTCACGCTTCAGGACGCGCTTCACGTCCTCGACGAACTTCTCGGGCGCGAACGCGACCTCGGGAAGGAGGATGATGTGGGGCGGATCGTGCGGATGGTCGCGACGCTTCGCCAGTGCGGCACCCGCGGCAATCCAGCCGGCGTTGCGGCCCATCACCTCGACGATCTGGACGAGATCGTGCTGGCCCATCGCCGCGTTGTCGCAGGCGATTTCCCGGACGGTGGTGGAGATGTACTTGATGACCGAGCCGTAGCCCGGGCAGTGGTCGGTGACGACGAGATCGTTGTCGATCGTCTTCGGCACGCCGATCACGCGGAGCGCGTAGCCCTGCTCCTGCGCGAGCTTGGAAATCTTGTCCGCCGTGTCCTGCGAGTCGTTGCCGCCCGCGTAGAAGAAGTAGCGGATGTTGTGCGCCTTGAAGACCTCGAGGATGCGCTCGAAATCCTGCTGCTTCTTGAGCTTGTACCGCACCGTGCCCAGCGCCGCACCCGGCGTCGTGCGCAGACCGCGGATCGCCTGCTGCGACTCCGCCGCGAGGTCGATCAGGTCTTCCTGAAGAATACCGAGCACGCCATTCAGCGTCCCGTAGATTTCCTCGATGCACTCATGATTGAGGGCCTCCGAGACGACGCCCGCGACACTGGCGTTGATAACAGCAGTCGGGCCGCCGGACTGGCCAACCAGGACATTTCCTACGAGTTCTTCAGCCATGGGAGTGTGGTTTTTGAAAAGGGGTGGAAACAACGCGAGGGACAAGCAAAACGCCGGGGTCCCCGGGGTGGCAAACCCAAATTTCCCGTAATCGGGTCAGAGAAGGGGTGCCGGACGGTAGGAAACGGCCTCGGGGAAGCGCCGGGAGAGGGGTTGCACGCGGCGGACGAAGGCGTCCACCTGCTGGGGCGCGGCCCCGACAAAACGTTCCGACTGGGCCAGGAGGCGCTCGAGGCGGGGCAGGTCCAAACCCACCCGCACATCACCCGCTAGGCGCTCCAGCAGGCCGGCCCCACGTCCGCCGTCCCGCAAATCCCGGGCCGTCGCCAACGCATGCTCCTTGATCGCCTGATGCGCCGTTTCCCGCCCCGCCCCGGCCTTCACCGCCTCCATCAGGATCGTCGTCGTGGACAGGAAGGGAAGCTGTCGCGCATTCTCCGCCGCGATCGCCGCCGGGAAGACCTCCAGCTGCCGCAGCACGGTCAGCAACGTCTCCAGCAGGCCATCGAGCGCAAAGCACGCATCCGGCAACACCACCCGCCGCACGACCGAGCACGACACATCGCCCTCGTTCCACTGGTGCCCGGCCAGCGCGCCGGTCATCGTGACATGCCCCGCGAGCAAGGTCGAGAAGCCGCAAAGGCGCTCGCAATTGCGGGCATTCATCTTGTGCGGCATGGCCGAAGAGCCGACCTGACCCTTTTGGAAACCCTCCGTCAGCAGCCCCTGCCCCGCCATCAGACGAAGCGTGGTGGCGAAGCTCGCCCCCGCCGCGCCGACCTGGTGGAACGCCGACACCACATCGAAGTCGAGGCTGCGCGGATAGACCTGCCCCACCGCGCCAAGCGCCTGACGGAAGCCCAGATGCGCGAGGATGCGCTGCTCCAACCGCTGCACCTTTGCCGCGCTCCCCCCGAAAAGCGTGAGTTGATCGAGCTGGGTGCCGACCGCCCCCTTCAGCCCGCGCGCCGGATAGCGGGCGGTCAATTCATCGAGCCGGATGAAAGCCTGCAGCAGCTCCTCGCCCGCCATCGCGAAGCGCTTCCCGAGCGTCGTCGGCTGCGCCGGGACATTGTGGGTGCGTCCCGTGAGCAGCAGCGTCCGAAATTCCTTGGCCCGCCCCGCCAGCGCCAGAAGGCCAGCGGCCGTCTTGACCCGGAACAGCGCCAGCGAACGCGCGAGCTGCAGCTGCTCCACGTTTTCGGTCAGATCCCGGCTGGTCAGCCCCAGGTGGATCGATTCGTGGCCCGCGAGCGCGTTGAACTCCTCGATCCGCGCCTTCACATCGTGCAGCGAAGCCCGCTCGCGCGCGTCGATTGAAGCCAAGTCCACCTGATCGCGCACCCGCTCGTAATCCGCGATCGTCCGCGCCGGGATCGCCAGCCCGAGATCCCGCTGGGCCTTCATCACCGCGATCCAGATATCGCGCTCCACCCGCACCCGCCCCGCCGGGGACCAGATCGCGCGCAGCGCCGCCGAAGCATAGCGCTCCGCCAGCACATTCGGAATCACCGACGACGCCGCGGAGGAAGAGGAAGAAAAAGAGGAGGAAGACTTGGACTTCGCCATCGCGCCCCCAGCCTCGCAGCGCCGCCCCCCGCTTAGCAAGCCGGGGCACAGCCGAAGCAAGCCCCCCGCCGGGCGGCCGCCCCGGGCGGCCACCGACCGGCTTCTGTCACCGCCCTCCCTGCATCACCGGCCTGCTTACGCTGCCGGTCTGCCTCCGAAGCCCCGCCGACTCACCCATCGCCCGTGGGCGTGAACATTCCCGCCCACCCGCTTCACCCGCTCGCCGACCCGGCCCGAAAGGCGTCACGCTCGCCCGCGCCTGCCCCAGCCACCAGCCCGGAGCAAGAACCGGAACCACGATGCCCTAATCGCCACGGGGTCATGTCAGGACACAGGACACCGTGCGATCGCTCCGGGAGCATGTCTGGGAGCAATAGCTACAGGAACTCGCTCACGGCGCGGGCGTCTCCCCGACGTCGGTGCCCGGCGGCTGCAGAGAGTAACCGCGAAGAAAGTGGCGCCACGCCAGCATCGTTTTCGCCGCGGACTCGGCGAACGACGGCAGCTTTGTCCTATGTCCTGACATGACCCCGTCCGACCGCCCCCGCGCAATGATGAATTTCATGCTAAATATTAAGCGCGATTCAACCGATCCTAGAAAAAACTTTGATTAATTCTCCATGAGTATTCACAGGCCGTATTTCAGAATATACAGACCCGGGATCCACATCCCTAACTACTGTACTGACGTGAGGAACGCGGACAACTGTGCGACCCTGTGTCGATCACTGGCACTGCTTGAGCAGGATCTAAGTGAGGTCTTTAGCTTCATCGAACCATGCGACGTAAATCTAAAGACCTACTCGCACAGACTCTATGAAATTTTCCTAAGAGCCTCGACCGAGTTCGAGACCAACGCCAAGGAGATTCTCCAAGCGAACGGCTACGCTGTGAAGGCTGCGAACAGACTGAATATCTGTGACTTTCACCGATTAGAGAGCGCAACCAGACTATCAGAATTCAAGATCGAGTTAAGCCTCTGGTGGCCTAAGAAAAGGGTTATGGCCCCGTTCCTTGAATGGAATGAAGGTCCTTCTCTCAGATGGTATCTGAATTATAATGCAGTAAAACACAACCGTCACCATGAGTTCCGACAGGCTAACCTTGAGAATACGCTTGAGGCCGTGTCTGCGGTGGTTGCAATTTTATACTGTCAATTCGACTTCAATACTTTCACAGCCCATAAAGGAAATCAGGCAATGTTTAGCCTAGGAAACGATGCCTGTTTTCCGATGAGCGACACGATGTTCCAAGTTACCACGCCAACAGGCTGGAGCGATGAGGAGAAGTACCAGTTTGACTGGGAGCATCTGAGAGACGAGGCGCAACCCTTCCAGAAGTACAACTTTTGCAGTTTGCCGAGGCTATCTGATGATGAGTAAACGTGAGGCCATGCGTGAGTCGGGAAGGATTACGCTCCTCCGGCTAGCCGTGTTGATCGAAGACTTGGATTCAAGAACTTGATCTTCGCCGACTGCGTAGCCTTTCGCGGTGGCATTGAGGGCACCATGACTTGCGGTGAACAATGCTAGAACCCAACGCCTCCCATGTGTGTCCTGCTGAGCACTCCCACCAGTACTTTACCGACAAACCGAGGTATTGAGTGCTGAGACACTGGCCGCCGCGAGCGGACGCCGCAGCGTTAAGTCGTCCAAGAGAGTCGGGACTCCACGCTGACCTCAGGTCGATCGGCCGAGTGCGGAAGTCTTCGGGCAACGGAACTCTAAGGCGACAGCACTCGCCGTGCAGGAAGTCCCTAAGCCGCTCCAGCTTCGTGAGCCGTGGCACCTCAGGAATCTGGAAGAGCTTAACTCCATTGCGTGCACACAGCACGACCTTGCGACGATCGACGGCTTTTCTCCGTTCGAGCGGCACGCGCGCGAACGGCGAGCCATGGAGCTCTTCGTAGTGCTGCCCACCCTGATGCTCGAATGCCAGACCCAGATCAGCACAGTAACCGTCCAGCTGCCGGCGCGTACCATCGATCACCAACCATTCAGGCCATGAGGAGGGAAACTTCGCGCCGAACAGCGCCTCGAAGTACACCCGACAAATTCGTTCACCATATCCGGAAGAGCATACCGGGCACCAGCGGCCGCTCTGTATGTTGTTCGGCTTTGCGAGCCACTCGTGTCCCAGGGCACATCGCCACCGGAGCTTCTGAAACGAATTACGTGGCTCTTCTAGGGACAGAAGTTTGCCTCCCCTCTCTTCAGCAAGAGCTGCATAGTGAACGATGGCATTCTTTCTCCGAAACCGATCCGACAAGTTCGCGTACTTGCACTTGGGGCACCACCTTCCGCTTGCGATGTTTGTCGGCTTCGCCTTCCACCTATGGCCCTGCGCACACTCCCACTCGAGGTGAGTATGGCTGTCCGTGTATTCTGCCGAGACACATCTCCCCCCGTGCTCCTTGGCGAGTGCTCGCATCGCTTCGATGGTCAGCTTCTTGACGGTCTCCGCCATCCTACACTGCTTGCACCACGAGCCGCCACTCACGAGGTTGTAACCGGACGTTCGCCAACGGTGGCGGTTTCTGCATTCGACCCAGACGTTCGCTTTACGGGGACCGACGAAGGAGGTTCTTTCTGAGACGAGAAAGCCTCCCTTTGCAGTGACGACGTGCTTCAAGGCTTCGAACCACTCGGCCTTCGTCCGAAAGCCTGCGCAGGTTGGACACCACGATCCTCTCTTGATGCTCCCCGCAATCGCCTTCCAGCGGTGACCGCGTGAGCACTCCCACTCCAATCGCGAGTTGGCCGACCGGTACTCGACACTGAGTAAGCGACCGCCTCGTCCGCTAGCGATGGCGACTAGGCCTCCCAATGGGTTTGCTATCTTGTGTCCCGAGCAGAAAGGACACCATTTGCCATGCCAGAGGTTACTTGGACTGATGCTCCACCTATGCCCCTCGGAGCATTCTACATCGATTGGTATCTGCGATCCCAGATACTGCGTCGAAATCACCCGCCCACGACGGTCCGAGGCCGCCTGTCTGCATCGTTCGAGTCCGTCGTTGAGTAACGCCGCCGCTCCGCGCTCGTGGGCGGCGCAGGCCGGGCACCAGTGCCCCTTCCGCACACTCATGGGAATGGCACTCCATTCATGGCCGCGGCCGCACCGCCATCTTAGACGCGTTTGATTGTTAACGTACTTCGTCGACAGACACTGCCCACCGAGATTACTCGCCGCAGCGTGCATATCTTCAATGGTAAGACGGGCGCGCATAGGAAGAGGCCAAGATGGCTGTCGACATTGTTTAGATACAGGGTCGGACAGTCTAGCTCGATCGCCCTCAATTAGAGAGCAAGCCCTGGAGGTTCGGGTAGCCGCTTGCCATCCGGCCGCAGGAGCCGGGCGGTAAGGCGTCTGCGGGGGACAATCCAGACGGGGCATGTAAGGACATAGAACACTGTGCGATCGGTCCGGGAGGTTCTCTGGGAGGGGCAGGCGCGCGGCGTGGGCGTCTCGCTGCCGCGGGCGCCCCAAGCCACGTCGGCGGCCGGCGGCAGCTTTGTCCTGTGTCCTGACATGACCCCGTGCGACTAGCCTCAATCCTGATGAGTACCTCGATCTGTGATTGGTGGCGATCGGGTGGGAAGCCCCTCGGAGCGCTACCGTAATACTACGCGTCTTGCCGCCGATCGCGTCGCTTGATACCGTCTCCACATGGCAACTATCCCAAAGCGAGTCGAAGATCGAATCAAAGGCGCCGTCCGTCGGTTCACCCCCGTACTAATTGCACAACGCGACCGCGACGTGTCGGAGGCCGACACTGTAACAGTTGTCAAAGACCTGCTTTCGGACCTCTTCGGCTACGATAAATATGCCGAGGTCACGAGCGAGCATGCCATCCGAGGAACCTACTGCGATCTTGCCATTCGAATCGACGGCAAGCTCCGGTTGCTTATCGAAGTTAAGTCGATCGGCACGACGCTCAACGAGAAGCACGTGAAACAAGCAGTCGATTATGCCACCAATCAGGGCCTCGACTGGGTCGTTTTGACCAACGGTATCAAGTGGGTCCTATACCGCGTGAGCTTCAAAAAACCAATTGAGGCGAAAGTTGTCGCGGAATTCGATCTTCTTGCCCTTGACCTGAGTTCCGAGACCGACGCCGAAAAGGTCTACATCTTGACTCGCGAAGGCCTCGTGAAGGGGGCGGTCGTCGAGTTCACGGAAAAGCAAAGTGCAACAAACAAGTTCCTAATCGCGGCAGTTTTGGTGAACGACGAGGACGTTCTAAACTGCATCAGAAGAGAGCTGCGAAGAATCACCGAGATAATGGTGCCAACCGATGTTATCGCGAGCGTACTGCGAAATGAGGTCATAAAACGCGAGACGCTCGAAGGCGACGACTCGCAAAGTGCGGCTCGGCTCGTTCTCAAACAGGACAGGCGGTCCAGACCCTCAGCGGATCAAGATAATGCCGTGCAGCCGCCCACCCCGCCGAGCGACACATCTGCTGCGGCCACGTGAGCCTAGTGCTGCCGGGGACGATCCCGACGGGGTCATGTCAAGACATAGGACACCGTGCGACCGGCCCGAGAGGATCTCTGTGAGGGGCAGTTTGGGCAGCAGGCGCGCGGCGGGAGCATTTCGCTGACGCGGTGACGCTGGGTCCCGTCGGCCGCCTAACACCCTTTGCGCCCGGCGGCTGCAGCGGGGAGCGGGCGGCGGGGTGGCATCATGCCCGCATGGTTTTCGCCGTGGCGAAGGCGATCGACGGAGGCTTTGGCCTATGTCCTGACATGACCCCGTTCGGTTGGCTGTGGTTTAACGCCCTAGCGTTTCCATCAATAAGCTACGCCGAGCCACCCGGTAAACGGTGGATTCCAAGTGGCGGATGACAATCCCAAGCGCCTCCGCCAAATGCTGTTCGTCAACCGGCGGATGATCCGAACCATCAGTTGCATGGCTGGTAGCCTGTGAGCAACCGCGCCAGACTTTTGCCAGTTTGTCGGCGTTCGAATTCGAAGGGGTGACTAGGATTCCGCCGTCAAGGGCATCTATTCGCATGTCGAACGGTGCCTTGATATCCGCCTCTACGGCGCGTCCGCGGTTGTCCTGTTTTATGCCAACAAACATGATCAACCACCGCAATGCCGTCATCCGCCCCTCCCAACTAGAGTTCAGCAGGCAGCGCAGCGCGGTTGCTTCCTGCGGAACGACATGGATGTCACCGAGGTTCCAAGGTGGTAGCATCGGCAATCCCGGCAACGTTGCGCGAATCCGGTGTGGGATGTGTTCGGTCAACCAGCGGACTTGCCGATCCGGGGGGAGCACGGCTGGAGGTCTCGCGCTCATGACGACGACACCGGTGTGTGCGTGTAGTGAACTCGTGTCAATCCGTGCTGATGGGGACGATCCCGACGGAGTCATGTCAGGACATAGGACACCGTGCACTCGGCCCAGGAGGATCTCTGCGAGGGGCAGTCGGGGGAGCAGGCGCGCAGCGCGGGCGTTTCGCCGACGCGGTGACGCCGGGCCCCGTCGGCCGCCCAACACCCTTTGTGCCCATCGGCGGCAGCGGGGAACGGCCGGCGGAGTGGCACCATGCCCGCATGGGTTTCGCCGTGGAGGAGGCGAACGACGGAGGCTTTGTCCCAAGTCCCGACATGACCCCGTCCGGTTGGCTCCTGCGGTCTCTATTGCGGCATCCTTCGCGAGCAGCATTCAATCTTCGGCATCGATCCCTTCGGATAGAAGCTGGCTGCCACTAATCACTCGCTTGAGGGCTGTCCGATCTCCTCCCAGCCAAGCTGCGACGAGTTGCTCGCCGCGCGTTGTCAATCTGAGTGTATAAAGTAAATGGGGTGTGGCGTCCTTAAGCACTAGCGGATTCGATTGGAACGTAGCCAATCCAGACGCGATCAATCGCGAGAATTGCAATACGCCATCACCAGATACTAGCAGGTTGCTTGATGTGGGAAGAGAAAGGAATATAAGCTGGTCTAGCGATGCTTTATCAAATGCCTGGCTAAGGCTAACAAGCATGCTTTTCCATGTGTAAATAGATTCACGCTTGATTTCACCTCTATGAAAAAGGCGATGGCAATTTGGGCACAAAGCTATTAAATTGCCGATTTCATTCTTTCCTCCTTTTGCTACCTCATGTATATGATGTATATCCGTCGCCAATATGCACCGACAGGTTGGTACTGCGCACCTGTATCCCGATTCCGTTAGGACGGCCACTACGACATCGCGCTTGGGCTTATTCCGTTTTGTCATTGCCGCCTCATGATCGATGCTCGGTCTTTTCGCTGTTGCGTCGGGACTAAGTAGTTTTCGCAGGGATCCTCAATTGTCGTATCTTACAAGCAATCGAATTCAAAGCCAGCAAAGAGTTATTCGTCGGAATAAGAACGCGGGTTACAATGAGCTTTGGGGGCGATCCCGACGGGGTCATGTCAGGACATTGTACACCATGCGACCGGCCCGAGGGGATCTCTGTGGGGGCAAGCCCGGGAGTGTCAGGCTTTGCCGCTTGCCATGCGACCGCCGGAGCCGGGCGGTAAGGCGTCGGCGGGAGCGCCAAAGTCGGTGGGCGGCAATGGGCACGGACTGACCGTCCCGGGTGCCCGCTCCGCAGCCGCGGGGGTAGGGAACTCGATGATCAGGTCCATCCGACGTAAGAAGTCAGGGTCGAAGCACGTGCGGCTGTTGCTCGTCAGGATCGCGATGCTGCCAAAGGTCTCGATTCCCTGGAGCAGGTGGTTGATCGGTGCGTTGGCGAACCGGTCGTTAGCGTCGCGCACATCTGTGCGGTTGCCAAAGAGCGAATCGGCCTCGTCGAAGAGCAGTACCGCCTCGGTGCGCTCTGCGCGCGCGAGCAGTCGCGCAAGGTTCTTCTCGGTCTCTCCGATGTACTTGCTGTTGATGTTGGCAAGGTCGACCCGGTACAGGGGAAGTTGAAGGCGCTTTGCCAGCCAGCAGGCGGCGAGGGTCTTGCCGGTGCCGGACGGGCCGACGAACAAGGCGCGAACGCCAGCCGTGTAGCGCGTACTCGCGGCGGCACCGAGTTCACTGGCTAGGCCGTCACGATGGTGGCAGCGTGCAAGCAGCCGGTCGAGCGCGGCGCGTAGTTCCGGGTTCAGCACGAGGGCGTCGTCGGGGATGCCTTCGGTGACGATTTGCGCGAGAGACTCCAGACCCGCACCCTCCCCGGAGCGGGAGACATGACGGCCAGTTCCGGCGCCGGGCGCGTCTTGGCCACCAAGGCGGGCGGCGGCGTGTGCCAGCCTCTCAGGTTGGAAACTACGAGCAGGGGGCACGGCCAGGAGGGTCAGGCGTTGACGCTCGCCATCCGACGGCCGGAGCCGAGCGGTAAGGCGTCGGCGGGAGCGCAACCGTCGGTGGACGGCAATCGGTAAGCCCCAGCCTGACTCTCCCAGGCTCCGGCTCGTTCGCATATCCGCCGATCGAAAACCCGAGGGCTCATTCGGCCGACGTTCTGAGAGACTTCATGTACTTGGCGAGCTCGGCCGCCTCCGGCGCTGTCATCCCTTTGGCTTCGAATCCTGGCATGGCGACAGGTTTCTGCCCCGGCGTGCCCTTCAGGATGATTTCAATCATCCGGGCTTCAGCCAAGTTCGCATTAAAGAGCTTATCGCCCTTGGGACCATGACAGGCCTGACAATGCGCTTTATAGAAATTGGCGAGCTCGGCGTGTGAGTCCTCCGGCCCCTGGTCAGAGCTTGCCCCGTGGGACGTGAGGGCGAGGGCCGGCAGGGCGAAGAGCGCGATCATGACCCGCTTCAGGTCTTTCATTTTCATGCGACAAACAAGTGATCAAAACCGATTTCTCGATCGTCGGGTGGTTCTGTGGGTGAAGGTTGAGACGTTCGGGTTCCTGACCATGGGGCAGGCCTGCTCAATCTCAACGACCGATGGGAAAGGAGATCTTTCGAGGGGCCGGGCTAGGCGGAGCAACGGGCAGGAGCGGCTCGGTTGGCTGGCCGGTTGCCATGTCCCTCCCCTACAGGGTCCAGAGCTTGGCGAGCGGCACGGCAAGGAAACGCGGATCGGACATCGGCAGAGTACTCGTGCCGGAGTGGAAAAGCACTCCGCCCTTGAAATCCTTTCCACACTGCTGGGCCAGACGGCGCAGACCGTGGCCGTCGGTCTCGTGAACGGTGGCGGAAGCCTTGACCTCCACGCCCCACGTCTGGCGGCCGCGGGTCACGACGAGGTCTACTTCGACTTGGTCTTTGTCACGGTAGTGCCAGAAGCGCAGGTCGGGATCGGTCCATCCAGCCTGGGCGATGAGTTGCTGGACCACGAATGACTCCAGGAGATGACCGAAACGATCGCGCCGAGTGTTCCACTCTTCCACGGTCAGACCCGCGAGCGTCGCGGCGAGGCCGCTGTCGGTGAGGTGAACCTTGGGAGTTTTGACCAGGCGTTTGGCTTCGTTGCGGTGCCAAGCCGGCAGGCGGCGAGTCAGGAATAGGCGCTCCAAGATCGCCAGGTAGTGATCCACGGTCTTACGATCCAGACCCAGCTCCTGACTCAAACTGGACGTGTTGAGCAGTTCCGCGGTGCGCAAGGCAAGCAGTTCGAGGAGACGGGCGAGTTCACGGGCGTCCTTAACGCGCGCGATGTCTTGTACGTCGCGTTCGATCAAGGTGCGCACATAGGCGCGGTGCCATTGCCGGGCGCGGTCCGGCGAGCGCGTCAGCGGCTCCGGGTAGCCGCCAGCGACGAGTTGCGCCGCCAAAGCAGAGGAAGGTTCGTGCGCCTCGCCCTTGATTTCGCCCTTTAGCTTACCCGCGAGCAGGGTGGAAAGAAATGCGCCGGCGGAACGGGCTTTCTCCGCTTCGGTGAGCGGGTGGAGATGGATGAATTCGATCCGGCCGGCCAGCGAATCGCTCAGCTGAGGGAGGAGCAGGAGATCGGCGGAGCCAGTGAGGAGAAAGCGACCCGGCCGTCGATCCCGATCCACCGATCCTTTGATCGCACGAAAGAGAGCCGGCGCGCGCTGCACTTCGTCCAGCGTCACTGGATCCGGCAAGCTGGCAACGAAGCCGGTGGGATCATCGCGGGCCGTGCGGAGGATGGCCACGTCGTCAAGGCTCACATAGCTCCGATCCGGCACGCAGGTCCGGGCGAGCGTACTCTTCCCGCATTGCCGGGGACCGATGATCGCGACCGCGGGCGTATCCGCCAGGGCGGCGAGCAAGGGACGCTGAAGAGGGCGGGGATACAGTGATTCAGGTTCGTCCATTTGCGGATTACAGTCGCGTCCAATTGGGGAATATCAATTCGTCCAATTGGGGAGTCAAGCCCGGGAGGGTCAGGCTTTGCCGCTTGCCATGCGACGGCCGGAGTCGGGCGGTAAGGCGTCGGCGAGACGACCCCGACGGGGTCATGTCAGGACATAGGACATCGCGCGATCGGCCCGGGAGCATCTCTGCGATGGGCACTTGGGGCAGCAGAGCGCTGTCGGAAGGGGTCAGGCTTTGCTCTTTGCCGTGCGAACGGCGGTCGCGTCGGTTTCCGCCTCACCACCAGCGCCTTGCGCGGGAACCTGTCCCACCATGTCTGAGCCGTCTTGGCTTCAGCTCAGCCGACGACCCCGATGGAGTCATGTCAGGACAGAGGACACCGTGCGATCGGCCCAGGAGGATCTCTACAAGAGGCAGTCGGGGCCGCAGGCGCGCGGCGTATGCGGGTTGCCGAGGCACCTGGTTTCTCATCAGGCGGGGGTCTGTCGTGCCGATTGTGAGCTCACGCGATGTTTGTTTCATGGTCCTTGGTTGCCGTGTGGGCGTGCTCATGTCCGTTCGTCTTTGGGCGAGGCGGTTCGGTATCTCGTTTCGATGAAGATCATGGGTAGAGAAGGTGTCGGCCTTCGAAGGGCTGGTTTAGCCTTGGGCGTCGTCGGCGTGCTGGTCGGTGGGTGGTACGTCGCGTTCCACACCGGCGTCCGTGAGCGCGGGGCGGGTGAAGCCGCTGCGTACGCGGTGGCCACGGCACGTCGGGGGGAAGTTGCGAAGGCGGTGCTCGCGACCGGGAGGCTTACGCCATGGGAAACCGTGGAGGTCAGTTCGCAGGTCTCCGGTCTCGTCACGGCCGTACATGCCGATTTCAACACCGTGGTGCGGAAGGGAGATCTCCTCGCGGAGATTGATCCCTCCACTTTCCGGCAGCGGCTCCGGCAGGCCGAGGCCGATCTCTCCGCCGCGCACGCGAATCACCAGGTCGCGCTGCTCGATGTCGCCCGGCAGAAGGACTTGCTGGAACGAGGGCTGGTGACCCCGCAGCAGTACGACCATCTCAATGCGGAGTTGCAGCAACTGGCCGCGATCCTGCTCTCGCGCGAGGCGGCTGTAGAGAACGTGAAACTGGATTTGCAGCGCTGCCTCATCGTCTCTCCTGCGGACGGCGTCGTGCTCCACAAGGCGATTGAGGCGGGCAGGACCATCGCGGCGAGCATGGTGGCGCCGACCTTGTTCGTGATCGCACAGGATCTGCGGCGGATGAGAATCATCGCTCCTCTCAACGAGGTCGATGTCTGGCTGGTGCAGCCGGGCCAGCGCGTACGCTTCTCGATCGAGGCGCTGCGGGGGCGCGAGTTCTCCGGTCGGGTCTTCCAGATACGGAATCCCTACGTGTCGGCTGAGGCCAAGGTCGCCTCCGCGTCTACGCCTGCATCCCCGGTCACGTTCGACTGCGTGATCGAGGTGGAGAACGACGATCTCACGCTCCGCCCCGGCGTCACGGCCATCGTCTCGATCGCCGTCGCCAGCGAACCCTCGGCCGTGCACGTGCCCAATAGCGCGCTGAATCCGCGTGCGGCGGGGCTGACGCCTCATGGCTTCGCCCCGCTGCAGCCGGGTGAGGCCGTGGTCTACCGGGTCCCTCGCAATGGCGGGATCGCGGTGCCGACCGTGGTCCGCACCGGGCTTTCCGATGGCATCCGCACGGTGGTGCGGAGCGGCGTGGATGAGGGCGATGTCGTGGTGGCCGCTTCTCGATAGTCTCCGGCGCCCGCGCTCCCTGCTCCCATGGTCACGTTCTGCGGCGTCAGCAAGACGTACGAAACCGACGCCGGACCGGTGCTGGCGCTGCGGCCGACGGATCTGGAAATCCAGCGCGGCGAATTTGTCGCCGTGATGGGAGCGAGTGGCTCCGGCAAGTCGACGCTGTTACAGCTGATGGGCTGCCTCGATCAGCCCTCCGGGGGCGTGTACCGGCTCAACGGGCAACCGGTCCACGCGCTCAGCCCCAACCAGAGGGCGGCGGTGCGGAGCGAGAACATCGGGTTCGTGTTCCAGAACTATAACCTGCTGCCCCGCACGACCGCGCTCGAAAACATTGAGCGCGCCCTTTGGTGCGACAAGCGGAGCCAGAAGAGCGCCCGCAGCGTGGCGGAACGGGCGAGGCAGTGCCTCGAGTGGGTCAATCTCCCGGCGCACGGCCATCATTTTCCCTCCCAGCTCTCCGGCGGTCAGCAGCAGCGGGTGGCCATTGCGCGTGCGCTCGCCAACGCGCCCTCGCTGATCCTCGCCGACGAGCCGACCGGGAATCTCGACAGCGTCGCGGCGCGCGGGATCCTCGCACTCCTGAAGTCGGTCCATGCCGGAGGAACCACCGTCGTCGTCGTGACCCACGATCCCGAGGTCGCGGCGCAAGCCGAACGCATCCTGACGTTGCGCGACGGAGTGGTGGTGTCCGATCAGACCCTGCCGCGTCGTGGTTCGGGTGTGGCAGGGGAGGATCGGTCCGCATGAACGCGATTCTGCTCCTGAAGGTGACCCTGCGCACCTTGAGACGGCGCCTGTTGCGGTCGCTGCTCGCCTGCCTCGGGATCATCATCGGTGTCGCGTCGCTCATCGCCACCGTCACGCTGTTCAACAGCGGCGTCGCGCATGGCCGGAAAACGCTCTCGTTGCGCGGGGAGCGACAGATCGTGATCACGGCGGCTCCACGCGGCATACGGTCGTACGCGACGCGCAACCGCGAGGTGCGCCCGCAGGACCGCTTGACGGTGGACGACTACGTGGCGGTCCGGCACGGGGGAGGTCCCATGGTGGCGTCGACCGCCATGGTCCAGGCGGTGCACACCCTGCAGGCCAATGGCCGTGAGGTCACGGCCGTGCTCCGCGGAACGGACGTCGAGGGCCTTGCCTTCGACCACGCCACGCCACGGTCGATCATCGCAGGTGCGATGTTCGATGGGGTGGATGTGGACGCTGGCGCCGGAGTCTGCGTCATTACCGCCGATCTGGCGCGGGAGCTGTTTTCCGACGACGAATCCATCGGCCGGTACGTCATGGTCAATGGAGTGCCGCTCCTCGTCATGGGCGTGGCCAGCGCGAAGGCGGCGTGGGGTGAGCCGGAAGGGCGCGACTACGAGGCGTACCTGCCGTACTCGAGCCTCTTGCGTCGGATCGCGCCCGGAGCCGCCCTGCGAATCTTCGTCGAGGCGCCGGAGACGGCGGTGATCCCCGAGCTCCGGTCGCATCTTCTCGGCGTCCTCGAAGCGAGGAGGGGTGAACGGAGTGCCGAGTTTCAGGTGTCGGACCCAGCGGAGCACCGCCTGCGGGATACGGAGGCGGCGGGCATCGCGCGTCGCCTGCTGATTTCCGTGATGTGCATTTCCCTGCTCGTCGGGGGTATCGGCGTGATGAACATCATGCTAGCGAACGTCGCTGAGCGGACCCGGGAAATCGGCATCCGGCTCGCGATTGGGACGCGGACCCACGATATCCTCTTTGAATTTCTGCTGGAGGCGACGGTGCTGTGCCTTCTCGGTGGAGCGATCGGCATCGCGTTGGGAACCGCCGCCGCCGCCGTGGTCGCGGCGCAGTTTGGATGGGCCGTGCACCTTTCGTTCGGCGTGATCGCGCTGGGCTTTGCCAGCAGCGTGCTGGTCGGTCTGGTCTTCGGCTTCGCCCCGGCGCGCGCCGCGGCACGTCTACACCCCCTTGAAGCCCTGCGGTACGAGCCGTGAGCGGGTGGGCGTGCGGGACGATCCCGATGAAGTCATGTCAGGACAGAGGACACCGTGCGATCGGCCCAGGAGGATCTTTGGGACGCGCAGCTGGGGGAGCAGGCGCGCGGCGTGGCATCATGCCCGCATGGGTTCGCCGCGGAGGAGGCGGTCGACGGAGGCTTTGTCCTATGTCCTGACATGACCCCGTCCGGCGGGCCTCGGCGTGATCCGCCGACCAAGCTCGTCCCGCTTCAACTCCACCAGCTCCGTCAGGGGTATTCGCATCCGGCCAGCCTACCAGTCGCCTAGCGGTCACGGCAGGGGGACGCTGGCCGGACACTTACCGAGAAATCAGGGCACGCCCAATATGCCCCCGCCGGAATGGGCCGTCCATATGCCCTCTTCGGGGTTATCCGATGATCCACTCGAGCCTTGGCCACGTGAATGCGGTCGCGTTTGAATCCAAGCTATCTAAGTCATGCCCGATTCAAGGTCCGTGAAATAGGGTGAACCCCGTCATGACCCCGCTTCACGAAAAAGAATATATCATTTTCTGCGACGAGTCGGACAGACGTGGTCGATACTTCTCCAATTTCTACGGTGGCGTGCGGGTCGCCGCGTCGCAGTTGTCTCAGGTAGAATCCACGCTACGCGCCAAGAAAGCGGCTCTGGGCCTAAACAGCGAAATAAAGTGGCAGAAAGTTGGTGCGGATGTCGTGGAGCGATACGAACACTTCATACGCGAGTTTTTCGATCAGATCGCTGGGGGCCGTATCTGCATGCGCATCATGTTCACTCAAAACGCTCACGTTGCGACCAGCCTCAGTCGCGAGCAAGAGCAAGAGAGCTACTACCTTCTCTACTACCAGTTCCTAAAGCACGGCTTTGGCTTCTCCGACATGCCGTCCCATACTGAGCCTCCTCGCGTTCGAATCTACCTCGACGAGATCGGAGATACCCGCGAGCAGGTTGCCAAGTTCAAGGGCTTCGTGCTCGGGCTTGCTGACACCGCGCACATCCGCCGTGCCGGGGGCATCATTATGCAACCCGATGCCATCACCGAGGTTCGCTCGCACGACCATATCCTCATGCAGGCACTCGACACGGTGCTTGGCTCCACGACGTTTCGCCTTAACGACAAATACAAGGAGAAGGCGCCCGGCCAACGCACGCGCGGCAAGCGTACAATCGCCAAGGACCGTCTCCAAAAATTCATCCTCGGTGAAATCAAGCGGGTGACGGACAAGCAATTCTTCAACATCGGCATCTCCACTGGACGTTCTTCGGATCAAGCCGCTGCGTGGTCAGATCCCTACCTCCACTGGAAATTTGTTCCCAAGGAGTTCCGTATTGAAAAGAGTCACTACAAGACCTGAAAAGGCAGACGCCCCATTTGGACCTACATAAGTCTCTGACGGCAAGCGTCAGCATTCGGTCAAACAGGGCGGCTGTTCGCAAATGTCGTCTTATTCCCTCTCGTTTCAAGCTGAAACGTCCCGATCGCACCCAGCCTGGGGTGCAAGCCCGGGAGGGTCAGGCGTTGCCGCTTGCCATCCGACCACCGGAACCGGGCGGTGAGGCGTCGGCGAGACGACCCCGTCCGGTTGGTCGTCCGACCGCCGGAACCAGGGCGGGTTCAGGCCTCAGCCACGACATTCACGCCCCTAAGGCCGAAGTGCCCGGCGGCGGCGAGGAAATGGCGATCGTGGGAATAAACTGCCTTCAGACCGTTGACGGAGGCGGTCGCCAGATGCAGCGCATCGGCCCCGCGGAGGAACACCGCGCGGGGCAGATCCGCATAGACCTCACGAACTCTCTCCAGCACGGCCGGGCCCGCGGGCAGCCAGCGAAACGCATCGGCGGCTTGGTCGCTCTCAAACTGCGCCAGCACGGCGCGGTACGATCGCAGCGGGAGGGCGCCCTCGCGGAGCTTCCGGTGGAAGGCCGCCACCAACTCGGCCTCACCATGCTGCGCGCAGCAGACGTGGTCCGAAGCCGCCAATTCCCGCACCGCGTCGCAGCCCGGCTCCTCCCAATACAGCCGGACCAGATAGCTTGTATCGAGGTAGATCACCGTTCGTCCCGTTCCTGCGAGATCCCCGCCGTCGCATCCGTGCCGCCGACCAGCTTGGCCGCCCGGAAGGATGGCAACAGCCTGCGCCGGGCGAAGTACGGCTGCGGCGGCGGTTCGGCGGCCGGCACGATCCTCGCCACGACCCGGCCGCGTTCCGTGACGGCGAGCTCACCGAGTTGTTTCGCCCGGCGCACCCAGCGCCCGGTTTCATCATGCAGTTGCCGGATCGAAATCGCCTTCATGTGACACACGGTGACACGCACTGCATCGACGTCAAGCGCACCACCGGCCGGAATGGGTCAAGCCCGGGAGGGTCAGACGTTGCCGCTTGCCATCCGACCGCCGGAGTCGGGCGGTAAGGCGTCGGCGGACGATCCCGACGGGGTCATGTCAGGACATAGGACACCGCGCGATCGGCCCGGGAGGATCTCTGGGAGGCGCAGCCGGGGGAGCAGGCGCGCGGCGTAGCATCATGCCCGCATGGTTTTTGCCGCTGAGGAGGTGATCGACGGAGGCTTTGTCATAAGTCCTGACATGACCCCGTCCGGTTGGCTCCGTCCGGTTGGTCGGTTGGCTCGAGCGATCCGATCTGCCCAAATTAGGGCGGTCGGATTACGTTGCCGCTGTTTTTGAGCCCGGCACAGTGACACGCGTAACAGCATGGAGGATACTCTTCACACGTCATCCAGCGACTCGATTTGGAAACCCACTCCTCAGTCTGGAAGTCCGAGAGGAACTGCATGAAACATAGTGGAGCGTGTATAAAAGGATCGAACGTGCAAAACATCACCGCGAGGTACGCTTTTCTTTTGGCCGGGTTCATTTTTCCGGTTTACTGCCTTGCCGTCGAAAGTCCGGTCTTGCGTGGGGTCGTTGGAGTGGGCGGGACAACCTACGTCTCTTTGAATGATCGGGACGATCCTACGGCACGAAGTGGATGGGTTAAGGTAGGCGATGCATGGCAGGGATGGTCTGTCACGGACGTTTCCGTCTCGGGCGACTGGGTCGACCTTAAGCACGAACGTGGCGTCTTACGACGGTTGATCCTCGCGCCTTCCGGAATTGCCGGCCCCAAGGAGGAATCCCCCAGCGGAGAGTCTCTCCTCGCCCCTGCGGATCTCGACTGGGCCTGGATTCATTCGCCTGAAAACGAGATGCGGGACTCCATCATCGAGCTTCCGGCAGACATCGCAATTTCGTGGGAAAGCATGCCCGAAGGTGAGCGAATGAAGATAAGGAACTTTTACCGCAGGCGAGGGATTGATGCCGGGGTGGAGAAAAAGGGTGATGTTATTCGAGTCTACCACCGGAGACTCACTGAGCCTAACGCACGGCCTAACGATCCAGCGCAATTGAAGCCTATAGAATCGCTTAGACCTCATCCGAGGAAGGATGTGTCTCCACCTGCTCCCAAAAAATAGCTTAAGCGCCGTCGGAAGGGGTCAGGCTTTGCTCTTTGCCGTGCGAACGGCGGTCGCGTCGGTTTCCGCTTCACCACCAGCGCCTTGCGCGGGAACCCGCCCCACCATGTCTGAGCCGTCTTGGCTTCAGCTCAGCCGACGACCCCGATGGAATCATGGCGGACGATCCCGACGGGGTCATGTCAGGACATAGGACACCGCGCGATCGGCCCGGGAGGATCTCTGGGAGGCGCAGCCGGGGCCGCAGGCGCGCGGCGTGGCATCATGCCGGCATGGTCTTCGCCGCGGAGGAGGCGATCGACGGAGGCTTTGTCCTATGTCCTGACATGACCCCGTCCGGTTGGCTCCCCTCCAAAGACGCAAGGGAATACACCGAGGGTCCCGGGCTTCACATGACCCTCCCGGGCTTCACCAACGGAAAAACCTACGGCCTGCGGTAGTCTTCGTAGCCATCTCCGAGACGGCTGAAAGCCCGCGGGTCGTGCCCGACGATCACCGCGTCCATGCACTCGGCCACCGCGACCTGCCACGCGTCATTCTCGCCCATGCGCTGGGCGGCGCGGCTCTGGCGTAGTGCGGCCCGCTCGGCGTGCTGACGGCCGATGGTTTGCCAGCGGAAGGCTCGAAACACCTCACGCACAGCGCCGGCGTCCAAAGCCCCTTCAAGAACCTCTGCGGAGGTCACGGGAGAAATCCAGAGTTCCGCCCCGGGATTGCGTGCGGCCCACGCTCGCGCGGGTCCGCGTTCGTTTGCGGCGACCTCATTGAGGAGGTCGATAACGAACGAGGAATCGAGCAGAAAACGGCTCACTTGCGCGGCGTGATGCGGAGCCGCTCGTCGCCGGCGTGACGGTCGGCCCATGCGGTGAGGTCGGAGCCGGTGACAATCTCCTCGTCCCGGATCAGTTTGCGGACGAACGTGGCTTTCTTCATCCCAGCGCGCTTGGACCGCTTGGCGAGGATGCCTTGCTCCTCCTTGGTGAGGCGAACGGTGAGAATCGCGGACATGTATGACATTTGTATGTCTTTAGTCGTACTCGTCAATACACCGAGCAGAGTCAGCCTTGGACCTGCCCGGGGCAAACCCGGGATCGAACGATCCCGACGGGGTCATGTCAGGACATAGGACACCGTGCGATCGGCCCGGGAGGATCTCTGGGAGGCGCAGCCGGGGGAGCAGGCGCGCGGCGTGGCATCATGCCGGCATGGTTTTCGCCGCGGAGGAGGCGATCGACGGAGGCTTTGTCCTATGTCCTGACATGACCCCGTCCGGTTGGCCCGCGCGATCGGCCCCCCAGTTCACACCGACCCACCCCCGGCCCGCGACGCCGCTTGCTAACGCCACGTGAACGCAACAGGTTACCTCACCTCCTTCGGCAGCCCGGGGCACTTGACCTGTCGCTCCTCGCCGCCGGAGATCCTTCCCATGCGCCCCGATCCCCGTACTCCGCCGCTGCACGACTGGCGCACCACGGACCTCGACGAGATCGCACGGCGGCGACAGCGGGCCCGCGAGGAAAAGCCCCAGGTCGAGAACCGGACGCCCGAGCATCGGATCTTCAGCAATTTCCGGGTCCTGTCCGCCGCCAGCGGACTGTCCTACGATGTCGAACTACGCGACCTCGCCGAACGTCACTTCGCCTGCACGTGCGTGGATTTCCGCACCAGCGGGCTGGGCACGTGCAAGCACATCGAGGCGGCCTTGCTCCATCTGCAGGCCACCGAGCCGGCCGCCTTCGCCGCCGCACAGTCCGGCGAAGCCCGATCCGCGCGCTCCGAGATTGTTCCCGACGGCGACGGGCAAACGTTGCGCGTCGAGTCAGGTCTCGATCGCCTGCCCGCCCGGCTTCGCGCCGCGTTCGATGGCGAGGGGCGGCTGCGCGACGCCTCCGCCGCCCCGCGCCTCGTCGCTGAGCTCGCCCAATATCCGCTGGGGTCCGTGCGCCTTAGCCAAGAGGTGGCGCCGTGGCTCGACCGCCGTCGTCGCGTCGCCGAACGCCAGCGTCTGCGCCGCGAGTACGAGCAAAAGGTGCAGGCGGGCCTGCATCCGCTCAGCGAAACCACCGTGCCGCTCTTTCCGTACCAGCGCGAAGGCATGCTGCACCTCGCGTTCACGGAGCGCGCCCTGCTCGCCGACGAGATGGGACTCGGCAAGACGATCCAGGCGATCGCCGCCTCCGCCCTACTCCATCGTCTCGGTCAAGCCCGCCGCGTCCTCGTCGTCACCCCCGCCTCGCTCAAGGCCGAGTGGGAGGAGCAGATCCAGCGGTTCACCGCGCTCCCCGGGCGCGCCGTCAACGGCACCCGCACCCAGCGCCTCGCGGCGTATGATCGTCCGTCATTCTTCAGCCTCGTGACGTATGAGCAGGCGCGCAGCGATCTCGCCGAAATCAACGCCCGGCTGCGCCCAGACGTCGTCATCCTCGACGAGGCGCAGCGGATCAAGACGTGGCGCTCCGCCACCGCGCAGGCGATCAAGCGGCTGCGCAGCCGCTACGCGTTCGTCCTCACCGGCACGCCACTCGAGAACCGCATCGACGAGCTCTACTCGATCGTCGAATTCCTCGACCCGTCGCTGCTCGGTCCGCTGTTCCGCTTCAACCGCGAGTACTACCGTTTCGACGAGCGCGGACGACCCGTCGCCTATCAAAATCTCGAGAAGCTGCGCGAGACTCTCCGACCCGTGCTGCTGCGGCGGCGCAAGGCCGACGTCGAAAACGAGCTGCCCAGCCGGCACGACCGCCAGCGCATGGTCGCGTTGTCGGACGCACAACGCCGCCATTACAGCCACCACGAGCGCGAGGCCGCCGAGCTGCTCGCGCTCTCCCAGCGCCGCGCCCTGCTCCCGCGTGAGCAAGAACGCCTGATGCGCGAACTCGCGATGATGCGGATGGCGTGCGACTCATCGTATCTGCTGACTGGCGACGCCGAAGACCGCGCCGACTGCCCAAAGCTGGTCGAGCTCGACGCGGTCCTCGCCGCCGCGTTGGCCGAGGAGGGCGTGAAGGTGGTGATTTTCTCCGAATGGCTGAGGATGCTCGAGCTTGTCCGCGAGCTGCTGGAGCGGCGAAAGATCGGGTTCGCGCGGCACACCGGCGCGCTCCGCCCCGCCGCGCGGCGCGCGGAGTTGCTGCGCTTCCGCGACGATCCCGCCTGCCGCGTCTTGGTGTCCTCGGAGAGCGGGGGCGTGGGTCTGAACCTCCAGATGGCGAGCGTGGTGATCAACTGCGACCTGCCCTGGAGTCCGGCGCGCTACGAGCAGCGGGTCGCCCGGGTCTGGCGCAAGCATCAGCTCCGCCCGGTGACCGTGGTGAATCTGATCGCCGAGGCCACCCTCGAACACCGGATGCTTGGCACGATGGCGGTGAAGCAGGGGCTCGCCGATGGCGTGCTCGATGGTCGAGGGGACTTGGAGCGCATTCCCCTCCGGCGCGGCGGGGCCGCCCTGCTCGAGCGCGTCCGCGCCGTGTTGGGCGGTGAAACCCCTTCCACCCGCATGGCGACGGCGGCCCCGATCGACCCCGCTGCGGCGTTGGTCGCCCGCGCCCGGCAGTTGCGCGACGTCGACCTGGTCACGTGCGAGGAGCGCCAAGTCGCGGCGGGCGCGCCGACCCTGTGGATCGTGGTCGAGACGGATGCCGCGCGAGCCAAGGAGGCGCTGGAGCGGCTGCGCGCGTCCGCCAGCCATCCCGCCGAACGCGCGCTGCGGCTCGAGGTCATCGACCGAGCCGCCGCCGAGTTGCTCGCGCGCCTCGAGGAACAAGGCCTCGTGCAACGCACCGCCCGCGTCAGCCGCACCCTCTTCCCTAGCGCCGGAGAAACCCGGAGCCTTTCCGCCGCGGCGCAGTCGCGCGTCGCGCACCACGTGGAAACCGCCGGACGCCAACTGCGCCTCGCGCGGTTGCTGAGCGCGGAGGGCGGGGATTTCCCGACCGAGGCTGCGGCCGCGCTGCGCAACGCCCTCGCGGCGCTGAGCGCGGCGCTCGCGACGCGGGAAACACTCCCTGAACCGCTGGAGAACGAAGGCCCGGTGCCCGCGCGCCTCGCCCCGCTCTGGGGAACCGAGCGGCCAGCCATCGAGGAATTCCTCCGCAATGCCGTCCGGCCCACCACCGCGGCCCTCGAGTCCGCCGAACGCGTGCGGACCCAGCTGGCACCGCGTATCGCTGTTTCCGATACTTAAGGGAGGCGCCGGGCCTCGCGCGATGGGTCGCTCAGTCGTTCTCGATCACCCGGAAAATCAGCGGTACGCGCATGCGGGTATTCACCTTCTTGCCGGCCTTCATTCCGGGACGGAACTGCCAGCGCGACACGCCGGCGACCGACGCACTCTCAAAGCCCGCGAAGGTCGCGCTCACCACGTGGACATCCGTGACCTCGCCTGCGGCGGTGACGATGAACTCGACCTCCACGCGAGCCGTATCGACCTCCTTCCGTAGCGCCGCCGGGAACATCGGCGGCGGCTGGAAGATCGCCTCGGGGATGCGATCGAGTTGGGCGAGGCTGAAGATCTCCTTCAGGCCCTGACCACTGCCTGCGCCACCGCGGCGGATCGACGTCGGAATGGCGATCACCCGAGCCGAGCTCAGATCCGTCTTCGGCTGCAGGCTATTGAAGTCCATCTGCTGCACAAACGCGGTGCTGACATCGACGGTCATCGGCACATCCGCGAGCATCGGCACGTAGCCCGCGTCGGCGGGCGCCGCCTCGCCGGGTTCAGATGCTTCGGCGGGCTCCGGTTCCTCGATCTTGGCGACATCCGCAACCAGCGAGAGCTCGATGAGGGGTTGGTCGGGTGGGGCCGCGACGACCGGTGGAGCCTTATGGTTGAAGCCGAGGAGCGCGAGCGCGTGCAGGGCCCCGGCGATGCTGAGGGCCAACAGGAGCCGGCCGGTGCGGCGGCCACCGGGGATCCGGTAGCGCCACGCGTGCGGCTGACTGGCGGTGCTGGCGACCGGAAGGGGCCGGCGCTTTCGAGCCGGTGCATCTTCCTCATAATCCGACCAGAGATCGGCATGCTCGAAGACAATCATGGGGTGTGGGGGTTTGTGCCACCAGAGTACCCGTGACCCCACCCGACCGCTCGGCGCACCTTGCCGAGGCCTGCGCATTCCTTGCCCGGTAGCCCGAGGCCCCCCGGCAAACCGCGGATCGATCGCCCGCGCCCCGTGGCGCTCAGACCACGCGGTCGGTCATCGGCTCGCCGCGTTGAAAGGCCTGCAGGTTGGCGAGGAAGTGGCGGACGATCGCTTCGTCCTGATCGAGCCGCCCTCCGGCGATATGCGGAGTGATGTGGCAGCGCGGAGCGGTCCAGAGGGGATGATCCGGCGGCAGGGGCTCGGGATCCATCACGTCGAGGTACGCCCCGCCGAGGCGGCCGGAGTTCAGGGCCTCCAGCAACGCCACCTGATCCACCGTCGTACCACGGCCGACGTTGTAGAACTTCGCTCCCGGTTTGCACGCGGCCAGACGCCGGGCGTTCACATAACGGATCGTCGAGGGGTTTTCCGGCAGGACGTTCACGATGTGATCCGCCTCCGGCAGTACGGCCGTCAACTGCTCTTCGGGAAGAATAGTCACACCGCGCTCACTCCGAGTCTGCCGGCGAACGGCGTAGACCTTTACACCGAAGGGTGCGAGGAGGTCGGCGAGGCGGCGCCCAATCGCACCGAAACCCAGCAGCAGCACAGTCTGTCCCGTGAGCAAGGCCGACGCGTACCGACGCTCCGTGTAATGCCACGAGTGGTCGGTGAGTTGGTCGACGTGCGAGGGGAGGAGCTGGCGGTTGAGCGCGAGCATCATCGACAGCGCATGCTGCGCGCACGGGTCCGCGAACACGCTCGACATGTTCGAGAAGACCGAGCCGCGCGCCCGGAAGGGCTCCAGGAAATCCGGGGTGTCATACCGCGTGTAGCCCGCGCTCGAGACTTCCACCCAGCGCAGGCCGGAATGCGCGAGGCAGTCCTTCACGTCGGGCTGCCCGAAGGCAATGTCGGCGGAGAACAGGCCTTCATCCCGCTGACCGGGAATCAACACCGAGGTCGTCGCCGTCTGCGCCACCACCAGCCGGTGGTCGCGCAAGCCTTCGTGCAAGAGCCGGGTGGCCGGCGGCGTGAACACGCCATTGGTCCAGATCGTCAGGGACTTCATCGGAAAAAAGCCAAAGCACCCACCTGCGGACTCGCAGCGCGGTCGGTCACCTCACTCGTGCTCGCCGAACGAGCAGAGCGCATGCACCCGCAGCCCGGCCTCGCGCAGCCGACGCGAACCACCCAGCTCGGGGAGGTCGATGACCGCGGACACGCCGACCACTTCGCCGCGCAGGGTGCGGAAGAGCTGCGCCGCCGCGAGACAGGTACCGCCCGTTGCGATCAGGTCATCGACGATCAGGATACGATCCCCCGGACGGCAGGCATCGGCATGCACCTCAATCGTGGCGCTGCCGTACTCGAGGCTGTAGTCGGCCGAAACGGTGCGGTACGGGAGCTTGCCCTTCTTGCGGACGAGCACGAAGGGTTTGTGCAACTGGTAGGCCAGCGCGCCGCCGATGATGAAACCGCGCGCATCGATCGCCGCGATCACGTCCACTCCCTGCTGCGTGCAATCGAGCGAGAATGCCTCGACCATCACCCGGAACGCTTCGGGATCGTGGAACAGGGTGGTGATATCCCGGAAGTTGACCCCGGGAAGCGGCCAGTCGCGCACCGTGCGGATGCGCGGCTTGAGGTAGGTATCAAGGTCGGGGTGGTGCATCGGCAGCAGGCGATGACGCGGGGCTAGCCGTCGCGGCGCAAGCCCGGAGTGCAGTTGGCGGCGAGCGCCGCCAGTCCGACGCGCGGCGATTCACCCAAGCGAGAGCCTCGGTATGCACCACCACTTCCTCGCCGTGACCATCCACAAGGCTGGGGTCGGCCCACGGCGCGGGCGCCACGCTCTCCGGGGCACGCATCCAGCTCCACCCCACCACGGCCGGCTCTTGCGCCAGTCGCCGCAACTCACCGCGTCCTCGCGCGAGCATGCGCTCCACGCGCGTGAGCTCTTCCGTCTCCCCGGGCTGCAGGGGTAACGCCGCCAGACGCGGGTCCGTCCACGCAAAGTCCTCGATCCAGACCGGTCCCACCGCGGCCGGCGCGAGGCCCGGGGCCCATCGGAGGGTGAGCAGGTCCACCGCTCCACCCGCGACTTCAGGCCACCACGGCGGAGTCGGGGCGCGACCGAGAGAGGGACTAAGCCGCAACTGCCGCGGGGCCGCGGCGCGCAGCGCCGTCGCGACGCCCGCGAGGTAGCGGCGCGCGCACTGCTCGGTCCACAGGCGGTGGTCCGCGCGATATCCCGCCGTCGTCACCCCGCGATCCTCGTTCGTCCACGCGCGGAGCAGCTCCTTGTTCGTCAGCGGCACCTGCCACGCCTCCGCAATCCGATCGAGCCGGCCTTCGTGTAGCGCGAGCACAAATTCCCACGCGGCATGATAGGCCGCGAAGCGCGGCTCCAGACTCAGACATAGCTGCAGCAGCGTGGGTCGGTCCGCCGGCTCGTCCCACGCCCAGTCCAAGTCCTCGTCCGGTCGCCAACCCAGGACCGAGGGATCCTCCGCGAGCGGCGCGCACACGGTGTGCGCCCGCTCCGCCACGCGTGCCGACCAATCCAAATCAAACACGTCGGGCACTCGTGCGCCACCCAGCCGAATCCACGACGCGCCGTCGCTCAAGCCGGCGGTCAGCAACCAGGCCATCTCGTCCCCGCTCTCACTCTCCGGCCTGCCCGTCACCACCGCCTCGAACCCCCAATCGCGCAGCAGGGAGGAGCGCGGACGGATCCCGGAGCCCACCGCCAAACCCGCCAGCCAACTGGGCCGGCCCATCGGATCGACCAGCCACCAGCGGCCGTCATCCGCCTGTGCCACCCGGAAAAAGCCCTCGGCGCCACGGAAAGTCGGCGCCCGGAGCAGGTCGGAGTTCAAGCGAGGATCAGACATGGGAAACGGCGAAAGGGGCGCAGCGTTCGAGCGAGGTCATGACGCGTGACGTTTGGTTTCATGGCGGGCCGCCTGCGGTTACGCCGATCCCGCGGGACGCGGTTCAGACGCCGGGCGCAGGGGTATCGCACCCGGGCTCAGAGCGGCGGTCGCCGCGAGCGGGGCGCGATCCGGCCGCGCGAGGTCGAAGCGTTCCCGCGTCCGCGTGTACCCCTCCCCGCCCATGCGCCCAATGGCGTCTTGCCGCGCCGGATCGATGAGTCCATCGGCGCCGAGGATGTCTTCCCGCACGTGGGCGCAGAGGATGCGGCCGAAGACGACATTCGCGGCCAGCGGGCCCTCACCCACCGGCACGATCTGTAGAAGCGTGCACTCGAAGGCCACGCCGGCCCCCGCGACCCGCGGGGGCCGCACGCGCTCACTCGCCGACGCCGCGATGCCGAAGGCTTCAAACTCGCTCTCACCGTACGGCAACAGCGCGGCGGTGGCATTCATCTGCTCCGCCTGCGCGAACGAGGGCAGGCTGACCACGAACTCGCGGTTAGCCTCGATGTTGAGTAGGGTATCCTTCTTGCGACCGTCCCGGGTGTTCGCCGGTACGAAGAGGAGCGTCGGGGGATTGCAGGTCACTCCCTGAAAGAAGGAAAAGGGAGCCAGGTTGGTCCGCCCGTCGGGTGACACGGTGGAAACCCAGGCGATCGGCCGCGGCACGATGGCAGAGACCATCCACTGATACGCCTGCCGGGGCTCCATCGCCGTAAAGTCCAGAAACATGGTGCCTTGAAGAGAACCCAAACTCTGCCCCGCGGGAAGGCTGAACGCCGCCGCCTTCCCCGCACCCGGCGGTTTTGCCTTTGCCTGTCTCCCGGCCACCTGCGAGAAAGCGTCTCCCGAAAGGCCCCTCCTCCATGAACGTCAAGTCACTCCTCCGCACCGTCGTTTTCCTGCTGATTCTCTTCGTGGTGATCTACGTCGGCACCGAGAACACTCAGTCCATCGACTTCCGCTTCCCGCTGCTCCTCAAGAAGCCCCTGCACGCCTCCGCCGCTTGGATCTACTTCGCGGTCTTCGCCGTCGGCGTCTTCGGCGGCACGATGCTCCACAGCGGGGGCAGCAGCGGATCCGGTCGAAAGTAAGCCCGCTTCCCGCCGCGACCGCGGCTGACCCGGGCAAGGCGCGCGCGGCGATGCTAAACATTGGCGCCAAGGAGGGGTCGTGTGGCCGCCTCGCTTCGTTGCAATTGGGCGATTGTCTTTCGGCGGTCGTGGTGAGAGTCTGGATTCACCCCTCGTTCTGCCATGCGCCGTACCCCGCTCCGTGTTTTTCTGCGCTTCGGCCTGCTTGTCGCCCTCGGCGTGTGGCCGTTGGTTTCCGCCGCGGCCGAATACAATGACCGTCTGCTGAACCTGTCTTCCCGCGCGCGCGCGGGCACGGGCGACAACGCGCTCATCGCCGGCTTCGTCATCGGCAGCGGGGCGGAAAAGCGCGTGCTCGTCCGCGCCGCCGGTCCGGCCCTTGCTCCGTTCGGTCTCACGGGCACGCTCGCCAATCCTCGGCTGGAGCTGTTCAACAGCCAGGGCATCAAGATCGCCGAGAACGACGATTGGGGCGTCGTTTCCGGAGGAGGCGCCGCCACGGCCGCAGACTTCCGCACCGTCGGTGCTTTCGCGTTTCCGTCCGCCACCAGCGCCGACGCCGCGCTCATCGCGACACTTCCTCCCGGCAGCTACACCGCCAAGGTCACCGGCGATGGCGCCGGCACCGGCGTCGCCCTTGTCGAGGTCTACGACGTCACCGGCGCCGCCCCGTTGCTCAATCTGTCCACGCGCGCGCAGGTACTCACCGGTTCCCAGATCGTGATCTCCGGACTCGTCGTCGCGCCCGGCGCCGCCGTGCGCAAGGTGCTCGTCCGCGCCGCCGGTCCGGCCCTCGCCACGTTCGGGGTGCAGGGAACGCTGCCCGATCCGGTGGTCTCCGTGCTCAACGACAAGGGCGCGACGCTCGCGACCAACGACAACTGGAGCGACAGCGGCCGCGGCACGGTGGTCGCGGAAGCAGCGATCCGCGCGGGCGCATTCGCGTTCAATAGCGCGACCAGCCGCGACGCCGGGTTGCTCGTCGATCTTGCCCCCGGTAGCTACACGATCCAAGTCAGCGGGGCGAACAACACCAGCGGCGTGGCCCTCGTCGAGGCCTACGACCTCACCCCAAGCTCGCTGCCCATCGTCACCGTGGCCGCGTCACGCGCCGAGACCCACTCTTCCGGCGGCGACCCCGGGCTCTTCACCCTGACCCGCGAAGGCCCCACCACCCAGCCGCTCACCGTCTCCTACACCCTCACCGGCACCGCCAAGAACGGCGTCGATTTCGTCGCTCTGCCCGGCACGGTGACCATTCCCGCTGGCGCCGCGAGCGCGACCCTGGAAGTCCAGCCGTATGGCAATGTGCAGGCGTTCTCGGCGACCAAGTCCGTCTTCCTGACGCTGAACTCCACGCTCAGCTACGGGGTGGGCAGCAGCGCGACCGCCGCGGTCGACATCGCGTTCAGCCCTGGCACGCTGTACGTCTCGACGCTGCGCGTGCCCCTGGAGGCGGCCTCGTCCGCGGCGTACGGCTCCGCCACGCTGCAGCTCAGCTCCGACGAGCGGTTCGCGCTGGTGAACGTCTCGTTCTCAAGCCTCAGCTCACCGCAGACGCTGGCTTATCTCCGTCTCGGACGGCCCGGTGAGAGCGGCGCGGCCTACCTGTTCCAGATCCCGAACGGTCAGACCACCGGACTGCAGTGGGACATTCGCGACACGGGCAACCTCAAGGCGGCCGACGTGCTCGCCGCGATCAAGGAAGGCCGCGTGTTTGTGACCATCGAGTCCGCGTCTTTCCCGAACGGGGAACTGCAGGGCTCGCTCATCCGCAGCAGCGGCTCGACGACCTTCACCGCTCCGCTTCCGCCCCCGGCCTACGCGCTCGGCACCCCGAGCCCCACGGAGGCCGCACGCTTCCTCGTACAGTCGACGTTCGGTCCGACCGACGCCGAGCTCACCGCCGTCACCACGCAGGGCTACGACGCTTGGATTACGGATCAGATCAGCAAGCCGGCCTCGCTGCACCGACCGGTCGTCATGTCGGACTTCGCCGCCTACAACCGCGGCGGACAAAACTCTGTCAACGGCGTGAACGAACGCCCCGGGCAGGCGCACCGACTGAACGTCTGGTGGAACCACGCGGTGGACGCCCCCGACCAACTCCGCCAGCGGGTCGCGTTCGCGCTGTCCCAGATCCTCGTCATCTCCGACCAAAACGGCACGGTGAACGCCTGGCAGGAAGGCGCTGCGAACTACTACGACGTCCTCGTGAAAGGTGCGTTCGGGAACTACCGGCAGCTCCTCGAAGACGTCAGCCGCAATCCGATGATGGGAATCTACCTCTCGCACCTGCGGAACAACAAGGCGACGGGATCCGCGCTGCCCGACGAGAACTACGCTCGCGAGGTGATGCAGCTGTTCTCGATCGGGCTCAACGAACTCAACCCCGACGGCACGCTCCGGCTCGACGCGCAGGGCCTGCCGATCCCGACGTACACGCAGACCACGATCTCTGAGACGGCGAAGGTCTTCACCGGCTGGGGCTACGCGCAGAGCTACGCCGCCACGCCCCGGTTCACCAGCGGAGCCAGCCGGCGCCCCGACGGCACGTACCCGGATTACCTCGAGCCGATGCGGCTGTTTGCGGACAACCATGACAACGGCGCCAAGACCATCGTGGGGGGCCGCGTGCTTCCCGCCAACCAGGGAGGCATGAAGGACCTCGCGGACACCCTCGACGCCTTGGTGAATCATCCGAACACCGGGCCGTTCATCAGCCGACAGCTGATCCAGCGCCTGGTGACGAGTAACCCGAGTCCGGGCTACGTGTACCGCGTCGCCCAGGTCTTCGCGAACAACGGCTCGGGCACCCGGGGCGATCTCGGCGCGGTCGTGCGCGCGATCCTGCTCGACTACGAAGCCCGCAGCCCCGCCGCCGCGGGTTCCTTCAGCTACGGCAAGCTCCGCGAGCCGATCCTGCGCACCACCGCGCTGTTCCGCGCGTTTTCTGCCAACTCGAATACCGGGCGCATCCCGCTGACCAATTCCAACGCGCAGGTCGCGCAGATGGCACTGAGCGCGCCCACGGTGTTCAACTTCTTCGAACCGGCTTACGTCCAGCCCGGTCCGCTCGCCGCCGCCGGGCTCTATGCGCCCGAGTTCCAGATCTTCACCGACACCACCGCGATCACGGTCCCGAACTACTTCTACACCTACCTCTACGCCAACAAGCCGACAACCGCGGATAGCGACACGGTCTACCTCGACGTCACCGGCTACACCCCACTCGCCGCGAAACCCGCGGACCTCGTCGACAAGCTGAATCTGATGCTCGCCGGCGGAGGACTCACCGCAGCCACCCGCAGCCGCATCACGTCCACCCTGACGTCCATGCCCAGCAACACCACCGATGTGGAGCGGGTGCGCAGCGCGGCCTATCTCGTGCTCGTCAGCCCCGAGGGAGCCATTCAGCAGTAAGCCCGGAGACCGTCACCCCACCCCGGATCGAGAACCCATCAGGACCATGCAACCGCTCAACCCCGCGCTGCTCCCCGACCTCTCCCGCCGTCGCTTCCTTGGTTCCTGCTGCTCCGCAGTCGGTGCCACCGGCATGCTCTCCGCCCTCGCACAACTGCGCGTCCTCGGGGCACTCGCCCAGCCCGGCAACGGACCGCGCACCGCGAACGCCGACGGAGATTACAAGGCGCTGGTCTGCCTCTTCCTCGCCGGAGGCAACGACGCCAATAACCTCATCATCCCCGCCGACCCCGCGGGGTACGCCGCCTACGCCGCCGCCCGCACCGCCCTCGCCCTGCCGGCGAACACGGCACTGCCCCTCGTCACCCCCACCTCGGATGGACGCGCCTGGGGTATCCATCCTTCCATGACGGGCGTGCATCAGCTTTTCGCCTCCGGCAAGGCGGCCCTCCTCGCCAACGTGGGGACTTTGCTCTACCCGACGACGAAGGCGCAGTACACCGCGCGCACCGTCCCGCTGCCGCCCCAGTTGTTCTCCCACAATGACCAGCAGGTAGAATGGCAGAGCAGCCTCGCGGACCGCGCCTTCCAGACCGGATGGGGCGGGCGGCTCGCCGACTTGATGAACGCGTTTAACACCAACGCGTCGATCTCGATGTCGATCAGCCTGAACGGACAGAACTCCTTCCAGGTCGGCCGCAACGTCAGCCAGTACTCTGTCGCCACCACCGGCGCGATCGGTCTCACCGGAGCCGGCGCCCCCACGGGCACTTCGGTTGCCAGCGTCCGCACCAAGGCGGTGAACGATCTCCTCGTTTCCCCGCAGGGCAATCTTTTCGAAACCGCCTTCGGCGGCATGACCACCAGCGCGATCGCCGACAGCGCCCTGCTGTCCACGATCCTCAGCACCGGGACCACAGGTGCGAACTCCGCGTTTCCCACGACGTACGGCGCGTTTTCCACCAGCAATCTGGCCCAGCAGCTGCGCACCATCGCCCGCCTGATCTCCGCCCGCAACACCCTCGGCCTGAAGCGACAGGTCTTCTTCGCCCGCATCGGGGGCTGGGATCTCCACGACAACCAGGTCGACAACGCCAATCCGGCCATCGGCGCCCACGCCAACCTGCTCGCCGATGTGTCCAACTCGCTCAAGGCCTTCTACGACGCCACCGTCGAGCTCGGCGTCGCCGACCAAGTCACGACCTTCACTGCCTCCGACTTCGGTCGCACCTACAACACCAACGGCGACGGCTCCGACCACGGCTGGGGCAGCCACCACCTGATCGTCGGCGGCGCCGTCAAGGGCGGCCAGCTCTACGGTCGCATGCCCGACCTCACGTTGCGCGGCTCCCAGGACACCGGCGCCCGCGGGCAATGGATCCCGACGACCAGCGTGGACGAGTACAGTGCGACCCTCGCCACCTGGTTCGGTGTCAGCGCTACCGATCTCCCGATCGTGCTGCCCAACATCGGTCGCTTCGCGCGCCAAAACGTCGCCTTCCTCTAAGGCGGCGCCGTCTCCCGGAGCCAGCGCCTGCGAGCCCGGTGCCTCTTCAGGCGCCCGCCCCCCCCCCCCGCCCACGTTTCGTCGTCGGTCGCACGGGCGCCTCTCTTTCCCGCCCCCGATCACCGAAACCGCGGCCCCCAGTTGCAACCGCGCCCAGTCGTAGCAACTTCCTTCATGCGTCGCCCCGCGCATCCGTCCGAAGCCGCCGTACCGCCGTCGACCGAACTCGCCGCCGGCAACGGGCTGTTGAACGCTCGCACCATGCCCCCGCAGGCCCGCGCGGAAATGCGGGCCGTGCTGGACGAGGCCATCCGCCTCGCCTCACGGGAACAACTGGGCCTACGCATCCCGCGTGATTCCCGCCCCGTTCAGCACCGCCGGGACATGCACTACCACTATCGTCCGGAGATTTTCCTCCAGCTCCAGGGGTGGACCGACTTCGTGTTTCCGCGGAGCAGCTTCCGGCTCGCTCCCAACGAACTCTGCGTCATCCCCGCCGGCGTCCCGCACGGCGAGACGGTGTCTGCCGAACCAGACCGTCCGTTCCGCAATCTCGTCATCGGATTCTACAATAACACGCTGAGCCTGCATTTCGCGCACGAAGCCAGTCCGCGCAAGCCCGACATCGAGTGCATCGAGTTTTTCGATGCCCCGAATCTCGACGTGTTCATCACGCTCGCCAACACCCTTAGCCAGACTTCGGCCACCGCCAGCGCCTCCAAGGAAACCGTCCTCAAGGGGCTCGTCCTCGCGTTGCTCGGCCTGCTGCGCAACATCATCGACGTCGGCGGGAGCCAGCTGAACAGCGACATCGGCAAGGTCTTCCAAGCCAAGTGCGTCGTGCGCGAGCAGTTTCCCAACGCCGAGCTCAGCGTCCAACGCATCGCCGAGGGCCTGGGCTGCTCCGCCGATTATCTGTCGCATCTCTTCCACACCGAGACGAAGGAGCGGCTCACTCACTACATCCAGCGGATCCGCATTGAGGCCGCCGCCGTTGAACTGGAGTCGACTCCGCTGACGATTTCCGAAATCGCCTACGCGACGGGCTTCTCCGACCCCGCCTACTTCGCGCGCGTTTTCAAGCGCCACAAGGGAATCACCCCGCAGGACTTTCGCGCCCAGCTCGGCGCCAGCCGCACCCAACGCGAGGTGCAGCCAAAGACGGTGTACTTCGACCGACTCGACTTCTCGCACGGCAGTCCGACCCAGCGCAGCACCGCAGACGCCGGCGTCACCCAGCCGCGTTGAACGCCGCGACCACGCGGCATCACCGCAGCGCGGCGTCACGACGGCCGGATGGTCACGCCTCGTTCGTCGCCGTCTCCTTCGGCACGCGGGAAATGAGCAGCGCAGCGATCAGCATCGAGGCGCCACCGATCATCACGACCGGCATCGCCTCGCCGCCGAGGAGGCGGCTGACCACGGAACCGAGCACGGTGGCCGCGAGGATCTGCGGAAGCACGATGAAGAGGTTGAAGACGCCCATGAAGAAACCCATCCGCTCCGGCGGGAGCGCGTTCGCGAGCAGCGCGTACGGCATCGAGAGGATCGTCGCCCAGCCCACACCTACCCCCACCATCGAGACCAGCAATCCCTCCGGAGTCTTCCACGCACCCACGCTGAGCAGGCCCAGGCCCGCCGCCAGCAGGCCAATGCGGTACAGGAGCCGCGCCGACACGCCGCGCTGCGTCAGCGCCACGAGCAGAAAGGCCACACCGAACGCCACGCCGTTGTAGACCGCGAAGCACACCCCGCCCCATTCCACGCCGCGCTGGTACTCCGGCGTGCCGGGCTGCCCGCCGAAGATGCCATGCGCCACCGCCGGGGTGAAATAGATCCACATGCAAAAGAGGCCCAGCCACGTGAACCCCTGCACCCAGGCCAGCCGCCGCATCGTCAGCGGCATCTTCGAAATACCCGAGAAGATCGCCGAGAACAGGGACTCGCGCGCCTCCGCGCGCTCCACGTCGCTCAGCGCCGCCTCCGGCCCCGGCGGGTGCTCCTTTGTGGTCACCACCGTGTAGACCACGCACGCCAGAAAGACCGCCGCGCCAAGATAGAACGCGATGTGGACCGATTGCGGGATGAGACCCGCACCCGCCGATGTTTCCGCCACCCAGCCGGTTTGCGTCAAAATCCACGGTAGGGCCGACGAGAGCACCGCCCCGAGCCCAATCAGGAGGCTCTGCATCGCAAAGCCGACCTGGCGCTGCCGTCGCGGGAGAAGGTCACCCACAAACGCGCGGAACGGCTCCATGCTCACGTTCACCGCCGCATCCAGAATCCACAGCAGCCCCGCCGCCACCCAGAGGCTGGGCGAGTTTGGCATCGCGATCAGCGCAAGGCTGGCGACGATCGCGCCGCCGAGAAAGTACGGGCGCCTCCGCCCCAGCCGTGTCCACGTGCGGTCACTCGCATAGCCCACAATCGGCTGCACCAGTAGTCCAGTCACAGGCGCCGCCAGCCACAGAAGCGGAATGTCCGACTCGCTAGCGCCCAGGTACTGGTAGATCGCGCTCATGTTCGCCATCTGCAGCCCCCAGCCGAACTGGATGCCGAGGAAGCCGAAGCTCATGTTCCAGATGGCCGCGAGCGATAAAGGAGTGGTCGGAACGGGAGGACGCATGGTCGATGGGGTTGGGGTAAAGCGGGGGTTGCCTGAAGCCTATCGAACCGGCTCAGGATCGATCTTCAAGACGGTCTCCGCGCTGACGGCCGCGCCCGCGAGGTTCCGCGCCACCGCGACGAGGCGAGCACCCGCATCGGACGGGGTCAGGCGCAGGGACAGCGTCGGGCCCTGCTGATCGGCGAGCGCCACCCCATTCCGGTACCACTGGTAAGTGGGTTCGGGAACGCCCTCCGCCCGCACGCGTAGCACCACCTCGGCACCCACCGCATTCCGGATCTCGGCCGGCGGGCGCTCCATGAAGCGCGGCACGCTCGCACCCGCGATCCCCGTCACCGCCAGCGGGCGCGCCACCCGCACCGGCGGCAGCTCCGTCACCGCACGGTCCCCGCGCAACGAATCCACCGTGGCCGCGAAGGTAATCGTTTCCCCCGCCGTCCAGTCGGCCGGTGGGCGCCAAAAGACCCGGTAAGGCGGCGCATCGTCCGTGCCCACATACTCCCACGTGTCCGGCCGCGAGCTGCGGCGGGCCACGAACGTGACCTCTGCCACGCCGTCGCCACCGCGGACTTCCGCCCGGACTTCCTGCCGCTCCGTCAAGCGTTGCCCGTCGATCTCCCGCGCGCCAAAGGCCAGCTCGGCCGCACCCAGCGGGCGCACGAGGCGGACCGTGGGCGGCACCACCGGACGCGAGAGCGGGCGCTCCGCTTGCCACACGACTACGCCCAACGGAGGCACCTGCACCCGCAGCGTCCCGTCCGCACCGGCGCGGGTCTCCACCGCCGCAGCCTCGGCCTTGCTGAATCCACCTAGCTGATACACGCGCCGAAGGATCGCACCTTCCCGCTGGCTGGTCGGAACCACAACCGTCTTTTCACCCTCCCGCTGGTTGCCCACCGCGATCACGTACTCGACCTTCGCCTCCCGCTCAATCCGCGAGAACGCGAACACCGCGTCATCGTTCGTCGGGCGCACGATCATGGCCCCTTCCGCCAACGCCGGATGCTCCGCGCGCAGGCGTGCCAGCTGCGCAAGATGACGGTAAAGCGGATGCTCCGGATCGAACTTGTCGTCCGCCCCGGTGCGGGTCGTTCCCAGCAAGGGCGCGGTGCGGAAATCCGGCGCCTGCGAGGCGAACATGCTCTCCCGCGCCTGCATGTCGTGACCGTAACGTCCGATCATGCCTTGCTCGTCCCCGTAATACACCACTGGCTGGCCACGCACGAGGAACAGCAGGGCATGGCCGAGCTTGCTGAGGCTCAACAGGCGCGCGTCGTCCACCGCAGGATCAAGCTGCCGAAGAAACCACGCGAACCGGCCTTGGTCATGGTTGCCCAGGAAGGTGGGCAGCGCACGCGCCGTGCTATCGTGGTCCGTATAGCGGTCGTCCTCGTGGAATACCGAGGCGAGGCCCGCCGCCGGGCCGGCCCGGCCGACGAAGTCGCGCACCGCGATCGCGAGCGGGAAATCAAGCGACGCATCCAGCGTACCGAGCGTGCTGAACTCACTCAACAGGGTCGCATCCGTGTCGCTCGTCGCCACTTCCCCGAAGGAGAAAAAGCCGGGCTTGCCGAGGCGCCCCGCCGCTTCCCGCATCGCCGGGCCAAACGCTTGCCAGAGTTCGATGTTGGTGTGCTTCGCCGTGTCGATGCGGAAGCCATCCACGCCGTGCCGCTCGATCCAATGACGGTAAGTGTCGATCATCCCACGCACGACCACAGGGTGCTCCGTGAAGAGGTCATCCAGGCCCACGAAGTCGCCGTGCAACGACTTCTCGCCGGTGAAGTCAGTATTGCCACGGTTGTGGTAGTAGCGGACGTCGTTCAGCCACGCGGGGTTCTTCGCATGCTCTTCTCCGGCCGGGAGGGTCGGGCGATGCGCGAAGCTTCGGTCCGCCGAAAGCTCCGGGAACGACGGGGGCTTTCCCAGGCCGTTGTCGATGAAGCGCGTCTCGTCGAAGGGCTGCCCCTGCGCATCCCGGTACGGCCAGCCCGCCCGGTCCCGGTAACGGATGTCGCCGCCTTCCGGCACAATCACGTCAGCGGTATGATTGAGAATCACGTCCATGAACACGCGGATCCCGCGCGCGTGCGCCGCCGCCACGAAGCCGCGGAACTCCTCCTCCGTACCGAGGTGCGGATCCACCGCGAGGAAGTCCAGGATCCAGTACCCGTGATAGGCGGCCGTGCCACTCTGCACCGGCTTGTTGCGGAACGGCGGAGTCAGCCAGATCGCCGTCACCCCAAGCCCCTTGAGATAGTCCAATCGCTGGGTCAGCCCCGCCAAGTCTCCGCCATGATAATGCGAAATCGCCGTCGGGTCGAAACCGTGGTCATCGCGCCCTCCCAGATAACCTCCCGTGTCGTTGTCCGTCCGCCCGTTCGCGAACCGGTCCGTGAGCACGAAGTAAAACACCCCCGACTTTCCCGGGACCGAGGGACGCGACAGGCTGACCGCTCCGGCCGGCGCCACCGCAGCGATCGCCGCCGACGGCGACGCTCCCGCCGAGAGGCGGAACGCACCCGCGCTGCACGCCAAAAGCGGAACCAGAACCGAAACCAATACCTTCGGAGCCATCGTCAACCTAGGGGAACACACAGGTAAAGCGGGGTTTCCCCAGCCTGCTCACCCCCTCCCTCGCGTCAAAGAGACCCTCAAGGAGAACTCTTGCTTCAATAGGACAAAACTTAGATCAGCACCTATTGCATGGTGTCTGCATTCATCCCGCAGATACCTGGGGCGCCGTTCCACCTCTGCTTTACCCTCGGAGAAGCACGATTTCCGGGTGGCGGAGTCACCAGCGGAGAAACCAGCAGGTACCGCGATCTAAGAATTTTTCGGATCATCGCGGTTTTATGCAGGATTTGTCGGTGGCGGGAGGAGGTGGGCATGGGGACAGTGCGGAAAAATCCGATCTGCGTCTGCGCCGGTCGTATTCCCTCAACCCCTGTCCAACGACCCCCTGCAGCCCGGGTGCTTGCGTGCCCGGGGGCAGTGTTTCCTCCCAACACCCAACCCATATGCACTCCGTCCGCTCCGCCCCGCCTTCACGCCGGGCCCGCCTGTACCCCGCAGCGTTCGCGCTGCTTTCGCTCGCGGCGACGTCCTTCGCCGTCGCACAAACCAGCCCCGCTCCCACCGCCGAGGCAGCCAAGAAGGAGGCCGAGAAGAAGGACGAGGTGGTGACGCTCGAGGCCTTCACCGTGACGAGCGGTTTCAGTGGCAGTCTCGCCGCCGCCGCCGAGATCAAGCAGAAGCAGAATCTGATCAGTGAAGTCGTGGCCGCCGAGGATATCGGCAAGCTGCCCGACGTCAGCATCGCCGAGTCGCTCACGCGCCTGCCGGGCCTGACCACGCAGCGCCTCAACGGCCGCGCCCAAGCGATCGTGATTCGCGGCCTCAACGGTGACTTCAGCACCGCGCTCCTGAACGGGCGCGAGCAGGTCAGCGCTGGCGCCGGTCGCTCCGTCGAGTTCGACCAATACCCGGCCGAATTGCTCAGCGGCGTGCAGGTTTATAAGTCGACCGACGCCTCGCTCGTCGGCCAGGGACTCGCCGGCACCGTCGACATGCAGACGGTCCGCCCGCTCGCCCACGGCCGCCGCACGGTCGCGGCGAATGCGTTCTATGAGTGGACCGACATGGCGTCCCGCAACGCCGGCGCCAAGGACTACGGCACGCGCGGCACGTTCTCGTACATCGATCAACTCGAGGACGGGAAGCTGGGCCTCGCCTTCGGCTACTCCACGTCGAGCCGTCCCGGCCAAGGCGAGCAATGGAACGCGTGGGGCTACCCGGACACCGGTGCCGGCCAGCCGCTGGTGCTCGGCGGCGCCAAGCCGTTTGTCCGCACCAGCGAGTTGGAGCGCGACGGCTACATGGGCGTCATCGAGTACGCTCCGAATGACACCTTCCGTTCCACGGTCGACGTGTACTACTCCGACTTCAAGGAGACGCAGCTGCTCCGCGGCATCGAAATTCCGCTCTGGTGGAGTTCGGCCCAGCTGCAGCCCGGATCCACGGTCTCCAGAGGCCTGATCACCCGCGGTACCTTCAGGAACGTCTACGGTGTTGTCCGCAACGACGTCGTGACGCGTGACTCCGATGTGCAGGCCGCGGGATGGAAACTGGAATTCGGCAACAAGGACGGCTGGAAGGTCGACCTCGACCTCAGCTACTCGCGGATCAAGCGCAAGGACTTCGTCCTCGAGACCTACTCCGGCTATGCCTCCAACCAGGTGGGTACACCGGACACGATGACCTACACGCTCGGTCAGGGTGAAGGCGGCGCCACGTTCACCTCGGCGCTCGACTACACGAACTCGAGCCTGATGCGCCTGACCAGCCCGCAGGGCTGGGCCAGCGGCGACGTCCCCGGCGGCCAAGTCGGCTTCCTCAAGGGTCCGACCGCCCGCGATGAACTGGGCCAGTACCGCATCGTGGCCCAGCGTCCGCTGGAGGGCTTCTTCAACCGCCTCGAAACCGGCGCGGCATTCACGCGTCGCTCGAAGTACGAGTACGAAGCGGGCCCAACCGGCAAGGAGGGTTTCTTCCTCGCGCTCAAGAACGGCGCCACCAGCGCTCCCCTCCCGCCGAGCGTCGGCATCACCGATCTCAGCTTCATCGGCATCAAGGGAATGGTCAGCTACGACCCGCTCGCCGCGTTCAACAGCGGCATCTACAGCCTGATCCCGAACAACAATCCGGCTTACGTCTCCAACAACTGGGATGTCGCCGAGAAGGTTTACCTCGGCTACGTGAAGGCTGACATCGAGCGCAAGCTCGGCAGCGTTCCGATGTTCGGCAACATCGGCGCCCAGATCGTCCAGACGGAGCAGACCGCCACCGGATTGTCTGCCACCGGCAGCAACATTGTGCCGGTCAAGGGTGACCATAGCTACACGGACTTCGTTCCGAGCCTGAACCTGAACTTTGACTTCAGCCAGGGTCGCACGCTGCGCTTCAGCGCCGCCCGCCAACTCGCCCGCCAGCGCATGAACGACATGCGTGCCGGCTCGACCTACAGCTACAACGCCCAGCTGGCGAACTCCACCGATCCGCTCAACAGTCCGTGGAGCGGCGGCGGCGGCAATCCGAAGCTCGAGCCGTGGCGCTCGAACTCGTTCGACGTGTCCTACGAGAACTACTTCAAGGACAACATGGGCTACTGGGCCGCGGCCGCGTTCTACAAGGACTTGGTCTCGTACACCTACACCCTCCCGGCGGTCGTCGACTACACCGGCCTCCCCACCGGCCTCCCGGCCGGCGCGGCGGGTAGCACACCCCGCATCTTCCAGGGCACGCGCAGCATCCCGCAGAACGGCAAGGGCGGCAGCATCCGCGGCCTCGAGTTCACGCTCTCCCTCCCGGGCGAGAAGCTGACGTCGGCCCTCAAGGGCTGGGGCTTCATCGGCAGTACGTCGTTCTTCAAGAGCTCGATCCAGCCTGATCTCGGCAACCCGGCGACTCCGCTCCCGGGCCTGTCCGAGCGCGTCACCAGCGCCACGCTCTACTACGAGCGGAAGGGCTTCGCGGCCCGCGCCAGCGCCCGCTACCGCTCCGACTTCCGCGGCGACATCGCCACGTTCGGGCCGCGCGGCGAGGTGTTCCGCAACCTCCAGGCCGAGACCGTCATCGACGCCCAAGTCAGCTACACGTTCGAGAGCGGTATGCTCAAGAACGCCGCCATCATCCTCCAGGGCTACAACCTGACGGATGAGCCGCTCTTCGCGTCGCAGGGCACCGACACGCGCCTCGTGCAGGACTATCAGGTCTACGGCGCGTCCTACTCGCTCGGCGTTTCGTACAAGTTCTAACCCTCCAAGGCATCCCGGTCCGGCCCAGCTCAGGCCGGGCGGACCCGAATGCCACCCGAGGTGGGCGCCGCGAGCGGCGCCCACCTCCCTTCTCTTTCCGTCCCCATGGGATCCAAGCCGCTGACCTGGCTGACCACGCGCGAGTCCGGCATCCTCGCCCCGCTGTCCACCTTGCCCGGCGCCTTCGGCATCGGGAATCTCGGGGCCGGGGCCCGGGCGTTCATCGACTTCGCCGCCGACGCGGGTTTCCGTCTGTGGCAGATCTGCCCCGCCGGGCCCACCGGCTTCGGCGACTCGCCCTACCAGTCGTTCTCCAGCTTCGCCGGGAATCCCTACTTCATCGATCTGCAGGAACTGGTCGACACGGGTCTGCTGACTCCGGAAGAGGTCGCACCGCTCGGCTCCCTGCCGTATCGTGAAACCGAATACGGCGAACTCTACCAGCGTTTCTGGCCGGTGCTCGCCCGGGCGCACGCTCGCTTCGTCGCCCGCGGTGACGCAGCCCCCTGGGGTGGACCGGCCGCCGTGGAGGCTTTCGCCGCCGAGCATGCGAGCTGGCTCGATGCCTATGCGGCGTTCATGGCGCTGAAGGACCACTTCGGCGGACACCCGTGGGTGCGCTGGCCCGCGCAGTGGCGCGACTGGCGCCCGGGGATCGAGGCCCAGTTGCCGCCGCCCGCCGCCGCCGAGGCCGCGCGGCAGCGGTTCTACCAGTTTCTCTTCTTCCGGCAGTGGAACGTGCTGCGCGCCCACGCCACCCGCCGGGGCGTGCGTCTCGTCGGCGACGTGCCCATCTTCGTCGCCCTCGACAGCGCCGACACGTGGCGCTGGCGCGAGGTGTTCCGGCTCGATCCGGCCGGCCGCGCCACCGCCGTCGCCGGGGTGCCGCCGGATTACTTCTCCGACCGCGGCCAGCTCTGGGGCAATCCGCTGTACGACTGGGAGGCACTCGAGCGCACGGGCTACGCGTGGTGGATCGAGCGGCTGCGGATGGCCTTCTCACTCTGCGATCTCATCCGCATCGATCACTTCCGCGGCTTCGATTCCTACTGGGAAATCCCCGCCGGCAGCCCCGACGCCCGCCGCGGGGCTTGGCGCTCAGGTCCCGGCCTGCGCTTCTTCGAGGCCGTCGCCCAAGCGCTGCCCGAGGCGCGCCTCATCGCCGAGGACCTCGGCTACATCACCGCCGAGGTCGCCCAGTTGCGCCGGGACGCCCGCCTGCCCGGAATGAAAATCCTGCAATTCGGGTACGGGCACGACGACAACAACGTCAACCTGCCCCACTTCTTTCCGCCCGACAGCGTCGTCTACACGGGCACGCACGACAATGACACGACGCGGGGCTGGCTCGCCGCGATGCCGGCCGAGGAGTTTAATCAGGTGGCCGATTATTTCGGCTTGGAGAGTACCGAGAGCGCCTGGCCGATCATCCGCGCCGCCTTTGCGTCGGTGTCCCGCCTCGCGGTGATCCCGATGCAGGATCTCCTCGACTTGCCCGGTTGGGCGCGGCTCAACCGCCCCGGCACCACCGAGGGCAACTGGCGCTGGCGCTTCACTCTCGACGACTTGGCGACGCTGCGCGAGCGGAGGCTCGCCACGCTGCGGCACTGGCACTCGCTCTACGATCGCACCGGCGATCCGCGCCAGCGGGAGTTCAGCGCCCCGCCGGCCCAGCCGCCCGCCGCCCACGCGTCGACCACCCGCAAGCGGCACGCCTCACCCGCCGCCTCTGCCGTCTAGACACCGAAGTCGGTCGCCAGCGAGGCGGTACGTTCTGGCAAATCCAAGCCGCCGGGGCGCACCCGATCAGCGCTGGGGCGGGCCGCGGCGGCTATCCGACTCGATCCGGCGCTGCAGGGCGGCGATCCCGCCCGCCAGGGCATCCACCTGACGGCGGAGGTCCGCCAATTCGTCGGGGACCGAAGGCAGGCCACCCCGCGCAGCGCGTGCCGCATCCTCCGTCTCCTCCCGCGCTTCACTCATGCCGTTCACGATCACTCCGATCAGGAGGTTCAGCATGATCATGGTGCCGAGCAGGATGAAGCTGACAAAGTAGACCACCGGGATCCACGCCGAGCCCAAGCCCTTGATCTGCGCGTCCATCACGTCCACCCAGCCTTCCAGGGTCACCACTTCAAACAGGGTGAGGATGGCCCGCCCGAGGCCGCCGAACTTCTCCGGATCCGCCGCGCTGAAGAAGGTCACGCCAATCACCGCATACACGTAGAAGTGCAGGCCCAGAAGCAACGCCACATAGCCCATTGAGGGCACGCTCTTGAGCAGCGCGCCGACCAGAATCTGCAGACGCGGCAGCGCGGTCACGAGCCGCAGGACCCGCAACACCCGGGCCAACCGCAGCACCGCCGCGAAGGTGGTCGCGAAGGGCAGCAGACAGACCGCCACGATGACGAAGTCAAAGACGTTCCATGGGTCTTGGAAGTACTTCCATGGACGCCGACCACAGGCCGCGATCCGCAAGACCAGTTCCACGACGAAGAAGCCCAACACCACGCGATCGAGCAGGTGCAGGACACCGCCGATCCTCGCCATCAAGCCAGCGTGGGTCTCCAGACCCACGAGGAGACCCGCAAAAAGGATCATGCCCACGACCAGCCGCTGGAAACGGGATGACTCCGTGATCCGCGAGGCCGCGGCAGAAAGCGATGTAGCCATGGCGCCGGAAACAACCCGTACCCCGCCGGGGGTCAAGCCCTTCGCCACACCTTTCACGGCTCCACCTCGTCGGCGTACTCAACGCCCACTGGCCCGGACCTTCTGCTTCCCGACGTTCGTACCCCCCTCCCGGCCACCGACCGGGGCCACTTCCGGGAACCCTCCCTAACGGTCCGGGTCTGTGACTCCGCGCTTTCCAAGCCTTTCCTTCCGTGCATAGTGAGCTTTTCGCTGAGAATCATGAAAACTTCGTTCCTCACCGCCGCCTTGATCGGACTGGCCACGCTCATCGCGCCCTCCGCCCTCCTCGCCCAGCGGCCCCTTGAACGCAAAGACTGCATCGTCCGCATCGAGTCCTGCGAGGCGATCCTGCGCGAATTCCAGGCCGATCCCACCACCGCCATCCCGTCCGATGTGCTCGCCGGCGCGCGCGCCATCGTCATCACCAACCAGTTCAAAGGCGGCGTCATCCTCGGCATCAAGGACGGCTACGGCGTGCTCCTCGCCAAGAAGGCCGACGGCCAATGGGGCCTCCCCATCTTGATCCGCGCTGGCGAAACCAGCGTCGGACTCCAAGTCGGCGGCCACGCGATCGAGACGATCTACATTTTCAACGACGACCAGACTCCTCGCCGTATGTTCACCCAGCGGCTGAACATCGGTGCCGACGCCGCCGCCGTCGCCGGTCCCCGCGCCGCAGCATCCCAGAGCTCCAACGATGAGATCCTGAGAACAGCCGTGCTCGTCTACTCCAAGGCCCGCGGCCTCCTCGCCGGCGCCACCATCAAGACGGGCTTCCTCGCGGCCGACAACGACGCCAACCGGCTGCTCTACAACACCACTTTCACGATGCCGGAAATCCTCGACAGCGACTGGATAACCCCGCCCGAAGAGGTGAAGCCGCTGATGTCCTACATCCGGTCGATCGCGCCGTAAGTCACTCCGCCGTCGCGGGTTTTCGCGACGGCCCGGCCACGCGGTTCAAGGGTTCACGCGAGGCCGTTCAAGGCGTCGGCGGCCCGTCCCCACGCCTCCCGATAACTTCTTCGCACCCGCGCCGCGGGTGGCTCGCGTCGGCTTACAGCACTCGGGTCCGACTCCCACTCCGCCACCCTGTGTCAGCGGACGCCCGCCGCGAATCGGTAGGCTCGCTTCAGAGTGTCCGCACGTCGCGCAGGTACCGCTCCAACTCGGCAACGACGGCATCCGTGACGGCTTGCTGCACCGCGTGACGACTCTGTCCGGGGAAAACGACCCGACCCGACCACGTCCGTCGCGCCCGCGAGGCCGTCCGGTCCCAATGCGACACCGCCCACCACGCGAAGGGCTCCGCGACCCCTGCCTGCACCGAGGGCTCAGCCCATCCGGTTGTCGCCACGCCCAGGTCCGCACCGAACAAGCGGCACACGCCTTCCGCCATCTGCTCCGCCACCGGCGCCGACACACAGGCGCAGGCTTCCGCTTCACTGCGGTCCACCGCCAGGAGCCGGACCTTCGACTCCAGCGTATAGGCCGTCACCCCGCCGAGAAAATAGGCCGACGACCCCGACTCCGCCGTCACCCGCGCCTGCAATCGCCCACCCGTCAAACTCTCCGCCACCGCCAGAGTCAAAACCGGCGGTCCGGAGAGAAGGGTCTTGAGCGAATGCATTGGAAGTCCCGGCATACCTCCACCCTAAAACGGCATCCGCCGTCCGTGCACCATCAAAGCACACCTCCTCCCCCTGTCGGCCGCCCGGACCGGCCACACCTGGTCATCCGTCGCGGGCCGGCACTACGGTACGGCGTAGACCTCGGCTAGGACCAAACCCTCTGTGCCCCCCTCGCCCGCAACCTGCAGCGTGTACGCGCCAGGCGGGAGGGTCATCAGCAGGACACTGTCCAAACTCCGCTCCGGAAGGGCGAACGCCCCAGCCCGGGCCATCGCAGCGCGGATATCCACCACGTTGCCCGCCAAGCTCCAGCCCACGTTGCTCGCAATCCGCTGCGAACCAAAATACAACTTGAGCGTCGGCCGCGCTAGCACGCCAGAGAGGTTGAAGGGGGCGGTTGCCAACGTCGGCCCCACCGCCCGCAGCACCACCGTCCGCGGCGCGCCTTCGCCAACGACGAAACCAGAGATCAGAATACCAGCTCCCGTCCCCACCCGACCCCGCACGGACAGATTGGTGAGCGGCGCAATCACCACGGGGGGGGTCGCCGTCGAGGCCTGCGGCGCGGCGAAGCGGGTCGTGAAGAAGGTCACAATCTGGTCGCGGGTCGCCGCTTCCTCCGCCAACTCCACCTCGTTCTTCGGGCCCAAACCCTGTCTGGCTCCTCCTTCATCCCGGCCCCAGTAAAACCCGTGCCGACTCTGCTCGACCGTGAACACGGTGACATCCCTCCCGAGGGCGCGGAGGCGATCAAACGTTGGCTTGATCAACAGGTGGGGCGCCTGCTCGTCGGAGCGGCTGGTGAGGAAGAGCGAGGGAATGACGATCCGGTCTGCGTTCGCCTCGATGGAGAAGTCGCGCATCAACTGCTGCGCCGCCGCGTCGGAGCCGGTCCGCTGGAGAAGGCCGCGGTAGAGCTGCTGGCCGTTGTCCATAATGATCGTGCGGGAGGACGCCGAGAGTTGGGACAGGGGCGGCTGGTCCGCCCGGCCCAGCATGTAAACAAACGGATCCGTCATCCACGGTGACCCCACTGCGACGCAGAGGAACTCGCGGCCCATCTTCTCGGCCGCGCGCAGCGCAAGATGACCGCCGCGACTGCCGCCGAGCACACCCACCCGCTCTGGGTCGACACGCGGTAGTGTCTTGGCAAAACGGATACCAAAGACGACATCCTCCTCCTCCAAACCGAAGAGACCGTTGCGGAAATCGATCGAGAGAATCGCCCAGGGTTGCTCGTTGAGGGTAGTCACCGTGGGCGTCGCGTTATTTGCCACCGCCAGGGTGCGCAGATAGCTGATCTCGCGGTCACCCTGTCCGCCGTGGATCGTGACCACGACCGGAAAGGGTCCGGCACCCTGCGGCATCGACAGCACCGCGGGAATCTTGCGGCCGTCCACCGAGGCGTATTCCAGCGTGCTTTCCGTGCGGGCGATCGCTGCCCGCAACCCGGACCCCGCCGCCATCAGGGCAACGAGGAGGGTCAGGGCGGCCGCAAGGAGACGGACCCGCGGGCGTACCTGCGATCCGGCGAATCCGCAGCGTACCGCTGACAAGTCAGATGAGGAGCGTAGGAGGGGAGTCATGCTAAGTGGAAGGGAAGAGACGAAGCCTGGGGCCGGGACCTTGGCTGGGCTACGGGGTCGAGGGTGCTCCGGGGACTGCGAGGGAGCCGCGTTCGCGCAGCCGCTCCCGCAGCCGCTCCCGCAGTCGCTCACGCTGCTCCGGCGAAAGCCGCTCACCCTCCTGCAGGCGCTCCCGCTGCCGGCGCCGGACCTCCTGCAGCCGGTCAAAGCGCCGCGCCTGCTCGGGATCAAGCCGTCCGCGAATTTCATGCTCCAGTTCACGCGAGATGCGCGCCGCCTGCTCGCTGGCCGCCGCCGCGATCGCCCGGATCTCCTTCTCCCTCCGGTTCAGCAGCACCGCGATCGCCTGTTCCTGCTCCCGATTCAAACGCAGGATCTCCCGCAACTTCTCGAGTCGCTCCTCCGCGAGCCCACTCACTGAGGTCGTCCGCGCCATCCGCTCATTCTGCAACCGCAGCGCCGCCACCGCGCCCACGGCGGCACTGCCAATGCTCACCGCGGCCAGCCAGCCGAAGATCTTCCAGAACGCCGTGTTGCTCATGGCAAGGGAAGGAGCGCGAGCAACTCGCCCGCCAGTTCCGCCTCCGGCTCCACCAACGCCGGCACCGGCACCCACGTCACCCACGTCAGCACGGAAACGACGACCAGCACGGTCGCGAGGCCGCGGGTGAAACGGCGACCGAGGTGCGCCCACAGAAAGGCCTCCACCTGCTCCGCTCCCTCCGCGACCCAGCGGTCCGCGAGGCGGCGGGCAAATCGCTCCGCGTCCGGCGATCCCGGCGCCTCCGGCTCGGACCGCGCCGCTTGAAACAGGTTACCGAGGCTCGTGTCGATGGGCTTCATGAAGATTCGGACGCCAACAGCCGGGCGAGGAGCGCGCGGAGTCGGCGGCGCGCCCGGAACGCCTTCACCCGCACCAGCGACGCACTCCAGCCAGTCAGCGCACTCACCTCCGGCACCGGTCGCTCCTCCAGAGCGGTCCACTGGATCAGCAGTCGATCCTCCGGCCCGAGGGTCGCCATCAGCCTGCCCAGCAGGTCCCGCCGGGCGACCGTCTCGTCCGGGCCCGCGCCGTCCTCCGCCAGATGTTCCAGGGCCAGCGTCTCCGCCGGTTCAAGGTCCGCGCGCCGCAGCTCCGGCCGGGCTCGCTCCCGCCGGAGTTGGTCGATGCAGGTGTTCACCGCCACCCGCGACACCCAGTGTTCAAACGGGACGCGGCCTGCGTACTGCCCAAGATGACGAAAGAGACTCATGAAGACCTCCTGGCAGACATCCTCCTCCGCCATGCGCCGGGGCCGGTGCGCCCGGACGATCCGGAGCACCTGCGGATGCAGCCGCTCCACCAGGCGCCGACTGGACTCCCGATCGCGCGCCACCACCCGCTCCAGCCATTCAGGGGTGATCGGCTCGGGGGAAGACATGGTGCATGGGAAACGTGGCGGTCCACACTGCAAAGAGGCGCATCAGCCCCTCGTGCGGTTACAGAAAATCTCTCCAACGGCGCCCCCGCTCGCGTCACTCCGGATCTGGAAGGGGGGGGCCGGGCACCGCTCCGGCACGTCTCCCCGCGCCCGCCGGACGCCCGCGCCCCTCCGGGTTGAGGAGCACGAGGCCCTCCTTTCCCCTCGATCGAGTGGGTTCGCGGTGGATGTGGCTTGAAACATAATGCTGCACACGTATGCTCCATCAGTATGCGAACCACCCTCATCCTCAACGACGAACTGCTCGACGAGGCGCGGCGCCAGGCCGCCGAGGGCCGCGTGAGCCTCAGCGCCGTGATCAACGAGGCGTTGCGGAGAGGATTGCGCTCGGTTCCGGCGGAGCCCGGGGCACTCGCCTTCAGCATGCCCACATTCCGGCCGGCCTCCGGGCCGCGGCGAGATACCTCGCCGGAGGCTCTGCACGACCTGTTGGCAGCGGAGGACTCGGGCCCCTACGCGCCATGAAGCTCCCCGATGTCTGCATCCTAATCTACGCGCACCGCGAGGATCAGGAGCACCACCGCTATTTCCGGAGACGTCTGGAAACGCTCGTGCGATCCGGAGAGCCGTTCGGCCTGACTCCCTTGGTGGCCGGCGCCTTCGTCCGCATCGTCACCACCCCTCGCTTCCCAGGCGGTCCCACCCCGCTGCCGCAGGCCCTCGCGGTCATCGAAGCCCTCGCCTCCCACCCGAACGCGCATTGGGTCAATCCGGGCCGACGACACTGGGAGCTGGTAACGCAGCTTTGCCGGGGCACGAAAGCCGTCGGGAAGTTCGTCGCCGACGCGCAGCACGCCGCGCTCGCAATCGAACATGCGGCAACGTGGATCTCGCGGGATGCGGACTTCTCCCGCTTTGCCGACCACGGGTTGAGGTGGGAGCCTTGGGTCCCGGAAACGGAGCGGGGCGGCGCCGGGTCCGCCCGTTGAACGCACCGGCTGGCCGCGCGCCGGATCCGGCGCCGCGGGCACGCCCGCTCGTGATCTCCCGCCGTTGGGCTCCTTCCTAGACCGCGAGTTCCAAGCCCACCGGGCAGTGGTCGCTACCCATCACTTCAGGGCTGATCCAGGCGCGCTTCAGCGCCGGGCGGAGTTTCTCTGAGGCGACAAAGTAGTCGACGCGCCAGCCGATGTTTCGCGCCCGGCAATCGAGCCGCTGGCTCCACCAGCTATAATGCCCACCTTCCGGATTGAAGGCCCGGAAGGTGTCCACGAAACCCCGGTCTAACAACGCCCGGAAGTTGTTGCGCTCCTCGTCCGTGAAGCCGGCGTTGCGGCGGTTGCTTGCCGGATTCGCGAGGTCGATCTCCTCGTGCGCCACATTCAGGTCCCCACAGAACACCACCGGCTTGCGGCGCTCCAGCTTGACCAGATGCGCGAGGAAGGCCGGATCCCAGCCTTGGGTCCGATACTCCAGCCGGGTCAGGCCACGCTGCGAATTCGGCTGGTAAACCGTCATCAGCTGAAAGTCGTCGAACTCCACCGTGATCACCCGACCTTCCGCATCATGCTCCGGTGCACCGATCCCGAGGCTGACCCGGCGCGGCTTGACCCGCGAAAAGATCGCCGTCCCGCTGTAGCCTTTCTTCACCGCACTGTTCCACACGGGCTCGTAGCCGGCGGGCCACTCGACATGCTGGACGTCGCCAGGATGCAACTTGGTCTCTTGAAAGCAGATCACGTCGGCCCCACAGCCCGACATATACTCCATCAGACCCTTGCGGAGGCCGGCCCGCAGGCCGTTCACGTTCCACGAGATAAGTTTCATCCCGGCCACTTTCGTCCACCCCACGCAACCGGGCAAGCCCGGGCAACGGCATCCGCGGCTTCCCCTGCACCGGGCCTTTCTTTTGGAGATTTACGGGCCGCCTCGGGTTCGTTTATCTCTTCTTTCCCCGAGTACCGGACATGACCGCTCCCGCGTCGACGCTCCCCCCCGGCCTGCTCGCCCGTTGGCTCCCCCGCGCCGTCGACGCCCACGCGATCGTCGCCGTCACCGACGCCGCTGGAGTCATCCGGTACGCAAACGACGCGTTTACCCAGCTCTCCGGCTACTCGCGCGAGGAACTCGTCGGAAAGACCCACGCGCTCATCAAGTCCGGTGAGCATCCGCCCGAGTTCTACGCCCAGCTATGGCAGACGATCCGCCGCGGCGAGATTTGGCACGGGACGTTCTGCAACCGTGCCAAGGCGGGGCACCTCTACTGGGTCGACAGCACCATCCTCCCGGTTCCGGACGAAGACGGCACGCCGGCTTTCTACATCGCGCTGCGCACCGACGTCACCGCCACCAAGCGCAGCGAGGCCGCCTTCCAAGCGCTGTCCAGTCAGCTCGCGGCCCAGGCCAACGAGCTCCGTCTTTCCCAAGACCATCTCGCCGTCTTCTTCAACCACGCGCCCATCGGGATCAGCTGGCGCGAAGTGGACGCCGAGGGCCGACCCGGCGCTAACCATGTCAATCGGCGGTTCTGCGAAATCATCGGGCTGAACGAGGAGGAGGCGGGCGACTTCGCCAACATCCAGCGCGCCACCCATCCCGAGGATTGGGCGCGGCAGGAGGACCTGACCCGCCAGCTGTACTCCGGCGCGATTGATCGGTTCAGCATGGAGAAGCGGTACCTTCACCATGACGGACGCGTTGTCTGGGGCAGCCTCACCGTGGTTGTGCTCCGCGCCCCCGGCGGCCACATCACCCACCACTTCGCGATGCTCGAGGACATCACCGCGCGCCACGCCGCCGAGGATGACCTGCGCCGCAGCGAATCCCGCTGGCGCACGTACCTCACCCACGCCTCGGAAATCCTCTACGCCCTCACCCCCGAGCTGCGCTACAAGTTCGTCTCCCCCGCCTGGACCGCCAAGCTGGGCCACCCCACGGAAGCCGTGCTCGGACGCTCCGTCTTCGACTTCGTCCACCCCGACGACGCCGCGACCTGCCGTGCGTTCATCGAGGGCATCCTCGCCGGTCAGCCCAACGCCGCCATGGTCGAGTACCGCATGCACCACCAGGACGGGCGGTGGCTGTGGCACGCCACCACCGGCTCGGCGTACACCGACCGCGATCGTCGCCGCGCCTTCTTCGGAGTCGGCCGCGACATCAGCCTGCGGCGATCCGCGCAGGACGATCTCCGCGCCGCCCTCGCGCGGCGCGAGGAGATGGAGCGCATCGTCGATCGCTCCCCATCCGTCGTGATCCTCTGGCGCGCCGAGAGCGGCAACTGGCCCGTCGAATTTGTCTCCCAGAGTATCCGCCAGTTCGGCTACCGGCCCGAGGATCTGATCTCACAGCGGATGCGGTTCATCGACATCACGCACCCAGACGACCGCGAGCGCGTCACCACCGAGGTCGCCGCCCACGCCAGCGCCCAGCACCGCGAATACAATCAGGAATACCGCATCGTCTGCGCCGACGGCTCGGTCCGCTGGGTCGATGACCACACCGTCGTCCGCTATGACGCCGACGGCCGGATGACACACCACGAGGGGCTCATCACCGACATCACCAGCCGCAAGCTCGCCGAGGACGATGCCCGCGCCGCCCGCGAGCGCGACCTCCTCGTCGCCCAGGAGGTCCAGCGCCACCTCCTGCCCCAGGAATTTCCGTCCATCACGGAACTCGATATCGCCGCCCACTACGAGACACCGCTCTCGCTCGGTGGCGACTACTACGATGTCATTCCCACCGGGCCGCGCCAGTGGGGCTTCGCGATCGCCGATGTCTCCGGCAAGGGCGCCGCCGCCGCGCTCATGATGGCCTCCTGCCGCGCCACGCTCCGGCTCCTCGCCCCCGGCGAGTCCGATCCGTCAACCGTCCTCCGCCGCCTCAACGCCGCCCTCCAGCCCGATATGCCGGTGGGCATGTACATCAGCCTGTTCTACGCCGTGCTCGATCTCGACTCCCACCGGCTGCGGTACAGCCGCGCCGGACACGAGCCGCCGCTGGTCATTCGCCGCGGGGGCGAACGGACCGAACTGCTCGAGGCCGGCGGGCTCGCCCTGGGACTCTGCCCGGGAAGTATTTTCGACGACACGCTCGACGGCGGAGAAATCACGCTGGAGGCCGGCGATCTCGTGGCCCTTTACACCGACGGTATCAACGAGGCTTGCAACGCGAACGGGGTCGAATTCGGCCGCGATCGCCTCGCCGCCGCACTCTCCCGCGATGTGCGACGGCCGCTCCCGGAAATCGTCGCCATGCTCGCCCGCTACCTGCGGCAGTTCAGCACGCTGTCCACCCGTAGCGACGACCGCACGCTGCTCCTGCTGCGGATGCGCTAACCCCGCCGGGGCGGACCCTCACCGCACCCGGGCATACACCGCGCAGTCGCGGGGCTCGCCACCGATGCCCGGGCACACGTGCCAGCGCCTCAGGCGGCCTTCCAGCGTCATGCCCGCTTTCTCCATCACCCGGGCCGACCCCGGGTTGTCGACGTCGCAGAACGCCCAAGCTCGGTAGATACCCGGCTGCGCCAGGGACCAGTCCACCAGATGAACCAGCGCCTCCGCCATGTATCCTTTACCCCAATACTTTTTTCCGAGGACGTAGCCAAACATGACCGCGGCGCCTTTCTGTTCCAGGCCGATCGAGCCGACAACCTCGCCCGTCGACCGGAGGCGCAACACGTACCCGCGGTGCCCGGTCCCGGTCGCCCACGCGTTCTCCAGCAGGCCGAGAAACTGCTCCACGGTCGCGACCGTCGCATGGTACCGCCAACTCAGGTAGCGCGTGACCTCCGGGTCCGCCGCGTAGGCCGCAAAGATCTCCGCCGCGTCCGCCACCCGCGCGGGGCGGGCCTGCAGGCGCGCAGTGGTGAACTGTTCGGGGAGGACCAACGGGGCGGAAGTAGCAGGAGTGCTCATCGCGGCCCGAACCTGCCACACCGGGGCGCTGAGGCAAGCGACCACCGATGAAGACGGCCGCGCGGGTTCGGGCCTGCACCCGGCCACGGTTCCGCCTCGGAAAATGCCGGAAAGTGTCCACGCTCACGGACGTGCACCCGCCGTCCCTTCCCACGCTCATTCCGATCCTGCAGCTTGCGGTCGGGCCCGTAATCCTGATCTCCGGAATCGGGCTGCTGCTCGTGATGCTCACGAATCGGTTCGGCCGGATCGTCGACCGCGCTCGGTTGCTGACGCGCGAACTCCTCGGCCAGCCCCACCACCCGCTCGCGAGCGAAATCGCGTCGCAGGTCGCGATCCTCCACCGGCGCAGCGGGATCCTGCGGTTCGCCATCATCGGCGCCTCCGTGGCCGCACTCCTCGTCGCCCTCCTCATCCTCCTGCTGTTCGTGGCCACGTTGCTCAACTGGGAGGCCGGTGTCGCCGCCATCGCACTGTTCTCCGCCAGCCTCGTCTGCCTGATCAGCTCCATCGCCGCGTTCATCCACGACATGAATCTCGCGCTCGTGGCGATCCGCACCGAGATCCGGCGGGCCCTGCCTGGCCAGTAAGCCTTCCTCCGTTCCTTCGGCCCGCGAGGCTTGCCTCGCCCGTCGAGTGGTGTCCCGATCCATACACCCCTCCCCCCACCCCGCGCATGACTCACGTCGACCCGCCCGGCGGTGCCGCACTTCCACGCGAATGCCGCACCGGCCTGCCCGCCTGGAATAAAGGCGAGCTCCCCGCCCCTCACCGCCGGACATGGCGCGATCTCCTCGGCCCCGGCATCGTCATGGCTGGCGCCTCCCTCGGAGCGGGCGAATGGCTCATCGGTCCCGCCGTCACCGCACGCTACGGCGGCGCGCTGCTCTGGATCACCGTGCTGACGCTCTGCGCCCAGTACATCTACAACGTCGAAGCCAGCCGCTACACGTTGTTCACCGGCGAGAGCATCATGACCGGCAAGCTGCGCCTGAAACCAGGCTCACGTTTCTGGACCATCGTTTACGCCGTGGTCGATTTCTGGTCGATGCTCCCCTACCAACTCGCCGGTGTCGCCGTCACGCTCGCCGCCGTGCTGCTGGGCCGCATCCCCAATCCCGCGACCGAAACCGATCTGATGCGGACGCTCACCTACGTGGTGCTGATCCTGTTTCCCATCCCGCTGATTTTCGGTGGGACGATCTACCGGATGGTCAAGGCCCTCGTGATGGTGAAGGTGTTCTACGTGCTGGGTTTCACGCTGCTGGTCTCATTCTTCCTCGCTTCGTGGTCGGACGTGCGCGAGGTGGCGCTGGGGTTCCTGTCTTTCGGTTCCTTGCCAGCCGCGGATGGGACCGTCGTGAATGTGTTCACCCAGCTGCAACGGGGCGAACCGCTGCCCGAGCTCGACGGCGCGTCCCTCCAGCTCGTCACCGCCCTCGCCGCAATCGCCGGGGTCGGCGGTCTCACCCAATCCACCATCTGCGCCTACATCCGCGAGCAGGGCTGGGGCATGGGCGGAAAGGTCGGCGCCATCCCAAGCGCGGTCCGCGGGCTCGATCTGGAGCTCGCCCACACGGGCACGGTCTTCAGCCCCACCCCCACTGCGCTTGAGCGCTGGCGGGGCTGGCTGCGCATGGTCCGCCTGGATCAATGGCTGGTCTGGATTCCCGCCTCCTTGATCGGTCTCGCGCTCCCCGCCCTCATCTCCCTCGCCGTCGTCCCCCGCGGCACCATCGCAGATCGGTGGGTGCTCGCCGGCATGATGGCCGAGGGCGCCAGCAGCCGCGTCGGCGGCTTCATCGGCGACCTGCTCTGGCATGGAATGCTGCTCTGCGGCTTCCTCATCTTCTTCCCCGTCGTAATCACCACCGTCGATGGGTTCCTCCGTCGCTGGGTCGACATCACGTGGACGTCGTTCGGTCGGTTCCAGAAACTCGATCCGCAGCGCGTGAAGTGGATCTACTACGGCTTTCTCGTCGCCTACTTGGTCATGGCCGGCGCATTTCTCAGCTTCGCCAACCCGCTCTGGCTCGTCATCGTTTCCGCCAACGTCGCCAACGTCGCGCTCGGCCTGAGCTGCCTCCACACTCTCGTCGTGAACGTACGCTTGCTGCCGCCACCGCTGCGCCCGAGTTGGGCCTCCCGGATCGCCCTCGGGGTTTCCGGGGTCTACTTTCTCAGCATGGCCGGGCTCACTCTCACCATCGCCCTCCGCAGCTGAGCATTCCCACAGCAGCTCCGCCACTCCACACCCCTCCCTCCCATGCTGGTGATCAAGGAAGGCGGCCACCGCCTCTTCGAGTCCGATCCCGAAACGTCCCGCGTCGTCGCCGACTTGCTCGCCGATCTCAAGCTCCGCGGGCTGGCGGCCGTGCGCGACCTGAGTCGGCGCTTCGATGGCTGGGACCCGCCCAGCTTTGAGCTATCCGAGGGCCAAATCGCCGAGTCCATCCGCACCTGCTCCGATCAACTGATCCGCGACACCGACTACTGCCAAGGCAACGTCCGCCGTTTTGCCGAGGCTCAGCTGCGCACCCTCCAGCCACTCGAAATCGAATCCCAGCCGGGCGTCTGGCTGGGCCACCGCCACGTGCCCGTCCAACGCGTCGGTAGCTACATCCCCGGAGGCCGCTACCCGATGTTCGGCTCCGCCCAGATGAGCATCATCCCCGCCAAGGTCGCCGGGGTCGATACCGTCGTCGCCTGCACCCCGCCCGTTCGCGGCGGGGGCGCTTACCCCGCCACGATCAACGCCATGAAGCGCGCCGGCGCCGACCGGATCTTCGTGCTCGGCGGGGTACCCGCCATGGCGCTCATGGCCTACGGGATGGGCGTCGTCGAACCCGTCGACATCCTTTGCGGCGCCGGCAACAAGTTCGTCGCCGAGGCAAAGCGACAGCTCTTCGGGCAATGCGGGATCGATCTGCTCGCCGGGCCCACCGAGATCGCGGTCATCGCTGACGACTCCGCCGATCCTTCCCTCGTCGCCTGCGACTTGCTCGGCCAAGCCGAACACGATCCCGCCAGCGGTCAGCTCTGCGTCTGCCTCAGCGAGGCTTTCGGCCGCGCCGTGCTCCGCGAGCTCGAACGCCAGCTCGCCGTGCTGCCCACCCGCGAGATCGCCGCCCAATCCTGGGCCAGCCACGGCAAACTCTACGTTGCCGACGACGCCACCGAGGCCATCCGTCTGAGCGACGACTACGCCCCCGAACATCTCGAGCTCCACGTCCGCGATCCCGATTTCTATCAGTCACGGCTGCGCAACTACGGATCTCTGTTCATCGGCGAGGAAACCACCGTCGCCTACGGCGACAAGAGCATCGGCACCAACCACATCCTCCCGACGTCACGCTCCGCGCGCTACACCGGCGGAGTCTGGGTGGGTAAATTCCTCAAGACGGTGACCTACCAACGCATGACCCCGGCCGCGAGCCGCGAGGTGGGCGAGGTGACCGCCCGCCAATGCGACGTGGAACGCATGGAGGCCCACGCCATCACCGCCCGCGTGCGGGTCGATCGCTACGGCGCTCGCGCCTCCTCATCTTAAGCCATGGGCTCCACCCTCATCACCCACGCCACGCTGGTCTTCCCGGGCGAGCGCTCCACCCCGGGGAGCCTCCTGCTGTCCGAAGGCTCCATCGCCGCCCTCAATCCCCCGGAGTCCACCGTCCCACCCGACACGCGCCGGATCAACGCGGGTGGACGGCGCGTCACTCCGGGGCTGATCGACCTCCATACCCACGGGGTGGGTTCGTGGCTCTACGAGCAGTCGCCGGAAAGCTTGCTGGCCGGACTCGCCTTCCTCGGACGGTTCGGCACGACGTCCGTCCTGCCAACGCTCTATCGCGTGATGACGCGACCGTCGCTGCCCCACTTGGACGCGTTGTCCCGCGCCCTCGGCTCCGCCCGCGGGGTGTCCGTTCCAGGCTGGCATCTGGAGGGTCCTTTCCTCCGCCTTCCAGGGGCCGGCGCGGACACCATCCCGGGGGATTTGGGTCTGCTCGATGAGCTCCTCGCCGCCACTCACGGTCGCACCCGCGCGATGTCCATCAGCCCAGACACGCCGAAGATCCTTCCGGTGATCGAGCGCCTCGTCGAACGGGGGATCACGCCTTTCATCACCCACACGCACGCGTCGGTCGAGGAAACCGAGCGAGCGGTCGACGCCGGCGCCCGCCACGCCACCCACTTCTACGACGTGTTTCCTGTGCCGGAGGTCCGCGAGCCCGGGGTCCGTCCTTGCGGCGCCGTCGAGGCCATCCTCGCCGATCCGCGTTGCCGCGTCGACTTCATCTGCGACGGCGTCCACGTCGAACCCGTCGCCATCCGCGCCGCCCTCGCCGCCAAGGGGCCGGGTGGAGTGGTGCTGATCACCGACTCCAATGTGGGCGCCGGCCTGCCAGACGGCATCTACCCCACGACCTTCGGATTCCCCGTCAAGGTCGCCGCCGGCAACGCCGCACGGATCCACGATCCCAAGCACCCGAACCACGGCAGCCTCGCCGGCAGCGCGCTGACTATGGACGTCGGCATCGCCAATCTCCACCGCTGGCTCCGTTTGCCCACCGAACAGATCTGGGCCCTCGGCACCTCCAGCCCCGCCGCCGTTGTCGGGCTAGAGCGCAAGGGACGCCTCGCCGTCGGAGCCGACGCCGACCTTGTGCTGTGGAACGATGACTTCACCGCGCGCACCACGTGGGTCGGCGGTGAGGTGGTCTGGTCTGCAGAGTCCGCCTAGTCCGATCCCGAAGCCACCGCCCCGCTTCGTTCGTCGCGCACGACGATGATCTCGTGCACGTCGATCCGCGGGACCGTCACACGCAGGACTCCGTTCGAGTAAGCCCAGTCGACCGGGCGTGATCCGGGCTGTAGCATAACCTCCCGCGGGGCCGCCGGGCGTCGCCAGTCCACGGTCACGGGGCCGGTGGGGTCAATGCGATCTACCACCAGCTCCGTAGCGTGCGGACCGGAGGTGTTGATCACGTGCAGCACGGCAGCGTCATCCTTGCGAGTCGTCACCACCTCGACCGTTCCGACTGGTACACCGGAAATCCGCACCGTGGGGACGGGCACACGTTGCTCCACCGCCCTCACCAGCGAGTCCGCCAGGGCCGAGCCCGCACGGGTGTCATCCCCCGACGGAGCAAGCACCACCACCGTTCCCACAGCCCCGGCCAGCGGCAAAGCAGCGGCCTGCGCCGTCTGAAACGCCACGGAGGATCCGGCCAGCACGACGTCACCGCCGCGCGCCACCCGGTCCGCCAGCACGGCCGCCAGCTCTGGACCCGGTCCGGCCCGGTCGGGGACCACCACCACCCGATGGCGCAAGGGATCGGTCCGCAACGCATGTTCGCCCACGACGTCCACCGTCCATCCGCGCTCCACCAACGCACGCAAGGCGTGTCGGACGTCCGCCTGACGGCGCCCAAAGGGGGTGGGGTTTCCGCGATACGTCGCCTCGGTCGACAAGATCACCGCCACGTCGCTCATCGGCACTCCGCCGTGAACCCAAGGCTGCCGCGCACGGCAAAAGGCCGCGACTTCACCCATCACCGCGAGCTTTTCCATGTCTACGGATGCATCCCGCTCTTGCCCGAAATAGACCTGCACCGATCCTCCCTGCGCCATGACCAACGCGAGTTCGCGCTCAATCTGGCGCGCGCCCTTCGCTCGGCGCCGATCTCCGTCCAGCACAAAGCTCCACGCCATGAGGTCCCAGGGGCGCCCCTGCCACGCGAGATAACGCGCGCCCAGCCGGGCCGCATTCACGCTGTCCTTCCAACTAAGGTCCCCCGAGAGCAGCGCCACCGGCACCGTCACCGGCTCCGGCATATGATCGCTAAACGCCCAGTTGCTACAGACTTCGAAGCGGGGATGGCTGCTCGCCATCTCCGCGACGTATCGACCCAGAAACCGGCGATAGGCTTCCCGGTGAAGGTTCATCCAATCGTCCCAACCCGGCTCGGCGACCCCACGGGGTACTTGAGCGTACCGTCCTCCAGTCACCCGCAGAAATTCGGCCACGGCCTCCGGTCGATAATCCGCCTCGACCGACCAGCAGTCCCCATCCACCCATACGCCGTCCACGCCATAGTCTCCAGCCAACTCCCGCAGCTGCGGCAGCATCTGCTGCTGGAGGTATGGACCCCAGAATGACGTCGCGCGCTCATCTGGCGTGCCATCCGCACGCTGCACCGCCCAGCCCGGACGCTTCACCGCCATGCTGTCCCACACGCCGGAGTAATGCACGTAAAGCGAGACGCCCCGAGCAGCCGTCACTTCCCGCCAAATTTTCAGCGCATCGCGCACAAAGCCAGGGGCCGCGGTGCCAAACCGGGTCGGCCAACTCGCATAGCCAGCGTGCCCTTTGCCATCCACCTGGACAAAATCCGGTCGCACCAAGTCCAGCACGGCCGCCACCGCCTCCAGCGTCGTCCGTCGCCCAATCTCCGTGCCGTCCGGACCGGCATGAAAGTCGAAGTGTACCCCCAGAAATGCCTCGCTACGCGCCAAACGCCGGGGCACCGCCACCACCGCACCGGTCGGCGGCGGCGCCGTCAACTCCGCCTTCTTCACGGCGGCGTCCACCACCGGCCGCGTCGGGACCAGCGCGTCGGGACTCCCCGTCGAAGGCCAAGCGCTCGCTCCATGGAGCGCCGCGCTCGCCGCCACCGCGGCCACCGCGACAAAAAACACAACGGCTCGCCACCAAGCCGGAAAAGCCAAACCACCACGGCTCAACTCGCGGGCAATCGGTTCTCGGATCGTCATGCGCGGCCACCTTTAACCCAGAAAAGCGCGCTGTCACTTCCGACCCCGAAATTGAAATTTCAGCGCGCCCTTCGGTACTGGAAAACTTTGGCGAACTTCCAGCAGCCCACGCTTGCCGGAGCCTTGCTCCAGACGCTAAGCTCCTCGCGTGTTTTCGCCCGTCTTGGCAACCCCGTCCGGAGCCGCTGCCATGCTCCGAAGCCACCGCGCTCTGCGCTCCACCGCCCGGCTTCTCGTGGCGCTGCTGATCACGCTGCCGTTCACGTCCGCCACCGCGGCCACACCGACCGCGAAGCTGGAGTTCAATCGCGACGTCCGTCCCATCCTTTCGGAGAACTGTTTCCACTGCCACGGGCAGGACGCCAACCACCGCGAGGGCCGGCTGCGGCTCGACGATGCCGCGAACGCCACGCTGGATCGTGGGGGCTACGCCGTGATCGTCCCGGGACAGCCGTCTGAAAGCGAACTCATCGCCCGGTTGATCTCGACCGACGAAGAGGACCGCATGCCGCCGGCGAAGTCGAATCGGCACCTGACCGCCGAACAAATCGATACGCTCCGTCGCTGGATCGCCGAGGGCGCCGATTACCAAAGCCACTGGGCATTCTCACCCCCGCAACGCGCGCCTCTCCCCGAAGTCCGCGCCACCACCTGGCCCCGCGCGCCAATCGACCGCTTCGTCCTCGCCCGCCTGGAACGCGAGGGAATCACCCCAGGCCCCGAGGCCGCCCCGGAAGCCTGGCTGCGCCGCGTGAGCTTCGATCTGGTGGGCCTCCCGCCCACGCCCGCCGACCGCACCGCTTTCCTTGCCGACGTCGCCCGCCGCGGCGAAGCCGCCTACGGCTCAGCCGTGGACCGTCTGCTCGCCTCACCGCACTTTGGCGAGCGCCTGGCCCTCGACTGGCTCGACGCCGCCCGCTACGCTGATTCCCACGGGTTCAACAACGACTCCACCCGCACGATGTGGCGCTGGCGCGACTGGGTCATCGACGCCTTCAATCGCAATCTGCCCTACTCGACATTCATCACCGAGCAGCTCGCCGGCGATCTCCTCCCGTCACCCACCCTCGAACAGCGCATCGCTACGGGCTTCGGGCGAAATCACGTGATCAATTCCGAGGGCGGCATCATCGAAGAGGAATACCGCGTCGAGTACGTCGCCGACCGCGTGCGCACGCTCAGCACTGCCTGGCTGGGTCTGACGCTCGAATGCGCGCGCTGCCACGATCATAAATTCGACCCGATTTCGCAGCGCGACTACTTCAGCCTCTTCGCCTTCCTCAACAACGTCCCCGAATTCGGCGAGGATGGCCGCGTCGCCAACGCGGTGCCGATGATCCCGGCGCCCACCACCGCGCAACAGCGCGCACTCGCCGAGCAGGAGAAGCGTCTCGTCGAGCTCGAGGCCGCCGTGGCGCGCGCCCGCGCGTCCCTGCCCCACCGCTCACCCGAGACGGATCGTGCGCTCCGCTCGCTCCTCGCCCAGGCCGAGGCGACGGTCGGGCACGCTGGCCCCGACTTGCTTCCAGTCCGCGGCGAGAGCACCACTCCCGGCATCACTGGTCTCGCCTGGCGCCCCGATCCAAGCGCCACCCTCGACGCCGTGCCCACCGTCGCCCCCGAGGCGTTGAACTTCGCCGGCAAGCAGGGCCTGAGCCTTTCTTTCTGGCTGCGACCCGATGCCGACAACCCACGCGACGTGCCGCTTCTGTCTGCCATCGACTACGGCGGCTCCATGGCCGACACGACCTACGGCCGCGGCGGCGAGATCCGTCTCATCGACGGTGAAATCGAGCTCCGTCTCAGCGAGCGTTATCCCGCCTACGCCCTCGTGGTCCGAACCAAGGGCGCCAGCCTCAAACCCGGCACCTGGCGACAGGTCGCACTGACTTACGCCGGCGGACGCCGCGCCGCTGGGGTGCGGATCTTCGTGGACGGCGGCGAGCTCGCCACGCACGTCTTTCACGACGGATTGCCGTCCGAGCACGGCCGCAAGCCCTACCGCCTCGGCGCCGACAACGCGCCGGGAGGCGCGCGCTGGCGCGGCGCACTCGACTCGCTGCGCAGCGTGCCGCGCGCCATGGATGCAGCGGAGGTCCGCCAGCGTTTCCTCACGGAAGCACTCCCCGCCGCGCTCACGAACCCTCCCACCCACGCCCCGGTGGAGGCCTGGCTCTCCCAGGGTCTCCTCCTCGCGAACGCTCAGACTCACGAGACGGTGGCGGCTCGTGACCAAGTCTGGGGCGAGCACCTCGCCCTGCACCGCGCTGTTCCCACCACAATGGTGATGGTCGAGCTGGCCCAACCGCGCCAAGCCTACGTGCTCAACCGCGGTGCCTACGACGCCCCCGGCGAGCCGGTCTCCCCAGGCGTCCCCGAAGCCCTTCTCGCCCCCTGGCCAGCCGAGGCACCCCGCAACCGCCTCGGTCTCGCGCAATGGCTCGTGCAGCCCAACCACCCGCTCACGTCCCGCGTGGTCGTGAACCGCTTCTGGGCCCAGCTCTTCGGCACGGGTATTGTGAAGACCCTCGAGGACTTCGGCTACCAAAGCGAGTGGCCCAGCCACCCCGAGCTCCTCGACTGGCTCGCCCGCGACTTCGTGGACGGCGGCTGGGACGTGAAGGCGCTGTTCCGCAGCATCGTCCTGTCCTCGACCTACCGGCAGTCCAGCTCCGCAACGGCGGAGGACTTCGCGCGCGATCCCGAGAACCGCCTCCTCGCCCGCGGCCCGCGGCTCCGCCTCCCCGCTGAACTGCTCCGCGACCAAGCTCTCGCCGTGTCCGGCCTCCTCACCACCGAAATCGGCGGCCCCAGCGTCTTCCCGTACCAACCCGAGAAGCTCTACGCCGGTCTCGTTGTCGGAACCGACTACCCCGGCACCAAGTGGATCCAGAGCCACGGCCCCGATTTGTATCGGCGCAGCCTCTACACATTTTGGAAACGCACGGTGCCGCACCCGGCGATGCTCACCTTCGACGCCCCCGACCGCGAGGTGTGCTCGGTGCGCCGCTCGCGCACCAATACCCCGCTCCAAGCGCTCACGCTCTGGAACGAGACGGGCTATGTCGAAGCCGCGCGCCAGCTCGGCGCCCGCATCCTCCGCGAGGCCGGTCCGGACGACGAGGCTCGCGTGACCCATGGGTTCCTCCTCGCCACCGGACGCGCACCAGATGCGACCGAGCGCGGCGTGCTCATCCGCGCCTTCACCCGCTTCCGCGCGGAGTTCACCGCCCAACCCGACGAGGCCCGAGCGCTCCTCGCCGTCGGCGAATCCCCCACCGATCCCTCCCTCAATCCCGCCGAGCTCGCCGCCGCCGCCACCGTGGCCGGCATGATCCTCAATCTCGACGAGACCCTGACCAAGAACTGAGCCCCGCTCATCCACCCTTCGCGCCCCCGCCACCATGTCCTGCCATCGCTACGAATCCCTGCACACGCGGCGCGACTTCCTCGCCAAGACCGGCCTCGGCCTCGGCACCGCGGCCCTCGCCCAAATGCTGGGACGCGACGCCTTCGCCGCCCTCGCCGCCGAGCCCTCCCCCCTCACCGGCGGCCTGCCGGGGCTGCCCCACTTCGCCCCCAAGGCGAAGCGCGTAATCTGCCTCTTCCAGTCGGGCGGCCCGTCGCACCTCGACTTGTTCGACGACAAGCCGGTCCTGCGTCAGCGCTTCAACGAGGACCTGCCCGATTCCGTCCGCCGCGGCCAGCGCATCACCGGCATGGTGGCCTCCCAGTCCCGCCTCGCCGTCCAACCGAGTCGTTTCGGTTTCCAGCCCGGCGGACGCAGCGGCACGATGATCAGCGATCTGCTGCCGCATACGCGCGGGATCGTCGACGACATCTGTCTCATCCGCTCGATGCACACGGAGGCGATCAATCACGATCCCGCCATCACCTTCTTCCAGAGCGGAAGCCAACAGCCGGGACGCCCCAGCATGGGCGCGTGGATCGACTACGGTCTCGGTCGATTGAGCGATAACCTCCCGTCGTTCGTCGTCTTCGTCTCCGTCAACAAGAAGGCCGCCGGCCAGGGCCTGCTCTCCCGCCTGTGGGGCAGCGGATTCCTGCCGAGCAAGCACCAAGGCGTCCAGTTCCGCGGCGCCGGCGAGCCGGTGCTCTACCTCGGCGACGCCCCCGGGATCTCCCGCGACCGCCGCCGGCTCTTCATCGACGGGGTCGCCGAGCTCAATCGTCACCACCTCGCCGCCAGCGGCGATCCGGAGATCGAGACGCGCATCGCCCAGTACGAGATGGCGTACCGCATGCAGCGGAGCGTGCCGGACCTGATGGATCTGTCCGGAGAATCCGCCTCCACACTCGAAAGCTATGGATCCGACGTGAACGAGCCGGGCTCCTTCGCGCGCAACTGTCTCCTCGCCCGCCGCCTCGCCGAGCGCGGCGTCCGGTTCGTCCAGCTGTATCACCGCGACTGGGACCATCACGGGGATCTGAACAACCGGCTGCCCGATCTCGCCCGCGACATCGACCAAGCAAGCGCCGCGCTCGTCAAGGATCTCAAGCAACGTGGCATGCTCGACGAGACGCTCGTGATCTGGGGCGGCGAATTCGGTCGCACGCCCTATGCCCAGGGCGAGGCGAGCCTGGAAAAATACGGTCGCGATCACCATGGCCGCGCCTTCTCCCTCTGGATGGCCGGCGGCGGGATCAAATCCGGCATCACCCACGGCTCCACCGACGACTTCGGCTTCAACGTCGCCGAAAACCCCGTCCACATTCACGACTTGCAGGCGACCATCCTCCACTGCCTCGGCATCGATCACACGCGCCTGACGTTCCGTTTCCAAGGTCGCCAATTCCGCCTCACCGACGTGCACGGCGAGGTCGTGCGACCCTTGCTCGTGTGATCGCCCCGCGCCCAGTGCCCCTAGCCCCGCCGACCACCGTCGCCGCGGCGCCACGCCGCCTCACCCAGGCGGGTGCCCTCCGCCGCAGCGCCTCGGCGCAATCTGGGGAAGCAGGGTCGCAGGGAGCAGCACCGACGCCCTTGCCTCCCCCGCGCTCCAGCGCGACCTTCAGGTGCTGCCCGGTCGCGGCAATCTACCCCTCCGTCCGCCCGTCACTTCTCTCCGCCGTGTCGTTCCTCGCCCCCTCGCTCCGCCCCGCGCTCGCTCTGCTCGCCCTCGCCACCCTCGGAGGCATCGCCGCGCCGTCCGCAAGCGCCACGCCCACCATCGGCCCCGCGACCGAGTCGGCCGCGCCGGCGCCGCTATCGTTCAACGAGCACGTCCAGCCGATCCTCTCGGAGATGTGCTACCACTGCCACGGCCCGGACTCGGGCACGCGGGAGGCCGGGCTGCGCCTCGACCGTCGCGACGATGCGGTGACGGCTCGAGGAGATTACGATCCCGCGATCGTCCCCGGCGACCCCAAGGCCAGTCCGCTGATCGAGCGCATCCTGAGCACCGATCCGGATGAGCAGATGCCGCCGCCGGAGACGCACAAGACCCTGAAGCCGCACGAAATCGAAATCCTGCAGCGCTGGATCAAGGAGGGGGCCGCCTACCAGCCCCATTGGTCGCTCATCGCACCCACCCGCCCCGCCGTCCCCGCCGCCGGTCAGGGCTGGGCACATTCGCCCATCGACGCGTTCATCGCCGCCCGACTCGACCGCGAGGGGATCAAGCCGAGCGCTCCGGAATCCCCCGCCCGCCTGCTCCGTCGCGTCACGCTCGACCTCACCGGCCTGCCACCGACACCCGCTGAGCTCGACGCCTTCCTCGCGGATCCGTCCGAGGCCGCCTACGCGAGCGCGGTCGACCGCCTGCTCGCGAGCGACGCCCATGCCGAGCACATGGCGCGGCAGTGGCTCGACGCCGCCCGCTACGCCGACACCCACGGCATCCACATCGACAACTACCGCTCGATCTGGCCGTACCGCGACTGGGTGATTAGCGCGTTCAAGCAGAACCTGCCGTTCGATCAGTTCTCCATTGAGCAGCTCGCCGGCGACTTGCTCCCCGAGCCCACCTTGGAGCAGCGCGTCGCTACCGGCTTCAACCGCTGCCTTCCCACCACCAGCGAGGGAGGAGCGATCGCGGCAGAGTACGAAGCGATCTACGCCAAGGATCGGGTCGAGACGTTTTCCACCGTCTGGCTCGGTCTCACCACCAGTTGCGCCGCCTGCCACGATCACAAGTTCGATCCGATCACGATGGGCGACTTCTACTCCCTCGCGGCGTTCTTCCGAAACAACACGATGCCGGCGATGGACGGGAACGTCCCGGACACGGAGCCCAACCTCTTCGTGCCGCTACCGGAAGACCGCGCCGAGTGGGCCCCGCTCGCGGACCAAATCGCCGGGCTCGAGGGCATCCTCTCCGCCCGACGCGCCGCGGGCGAGACCGACTTCGCCCGCTGGGTCGCCGGAGCCACCGCGAGCGATCTCCGCCCCGCCCCGCTCGACCATCGGACCGCGATCCATCTTCCGTTGGACGGCACCGATGGTCCCACCCCGCTCGCCCGCTTCGCCAAAATGCCCGAGGATCCCGTCGCCGCATCGTCGAGTATTCCTGGACCCTTCGGCCCGGCCGCACGCATCGACGGCATCAGCATCCCGCTCGGACGTGAACTGCCCATGCTGCAGTCCTCTCAATTCTCCGTCCGCTTCCTCATCCGCGTCGACGGAGCACCGTCCGGCACGCTGGTCTCCGCCCGCAACGAAGACGACGCCGCGCCGGGCTGGGAAATCTTCCTCGAGGACGGCAAACCGGGGCTGTTTGTCTCCGAGGGTCGCGGCACCCCGCCGATCCGCTCCGTGAACAAGAACCCCCTCAAGCCCGGCGAATGGCACGAGGTGCTCTTCGTGTTCGACGGCACCGGGAGCCGCTTCCTGCTCGGCCACCTCTGGGTCAGCGGCTACAAGCTGCTCGAGACCGGGGGCGACCGCATGTTCCGCGATGACATCCGCCCCGTGGCCTCCCTGCAACTTGGCGGGCGCCAGGTCGGCCCGGGTGTGGATGAACGCCGCCTGACCGGCGGCGCGGTCTGGTTGCAGGACTTCCGCCAAATCGATCGCATCTTCTCCTTCGACGAGGCCAAGGCGGCGTCGCGCAGCGTCGTTGCCTCCCTCGCCAGCCTGCAGAAGCCTGCCGACCAGCGGCAGGCGGAGGACCTCAAGCCGCTGCGCGACCACTTCTTCGCGGCAATCGATCCGTCGTCCCGGGAAATCCTCACCGCCCTCGAACGGCTGCGCGCCGAGGGCCGGCCAATCCGGGACCGCGGCGCCCTGAGTCTCGTGATGGTGGAGAAGGCCGACTCCACTCCCCACGCCTACATCTTCAAGCGAGGCGAGTACAGCCAGCCCGGCGAGCGGGTCGAGGCCAACACGCCCTCCGCCCTGCCGCCACTCCCGGCCGACGCTCCGGCCAACCGTCTCGCCCTCGCGCGCTGGCTTTTCCAACCCGACCACCCGCTCACCGCCCGCGTGACCGTCAACCGCACCTGGCAGCAGGTCTTCGGCACCGGTCTCGTCGAATCGAGCGGCGACTTCGGCATCACCGGCTCCCGGCCATCCCATCCGGAACTGCTCGACTGGCTCGCCGTCGACTTCCGCGAGAGCGGATGGGACCACCGCCGGTTGCTCCGACAGCTGGTCACCTCCTCCACCTACCGGCAGTCCGCCGCCATCTCCCCCGCTCTGCTTGAACGAGATCCCGCCAACCGGCTGCTTGCCCGCGGCCCGCGCCATCGACTCGACGCCGAGGTACTCCGCGATCAGGCGCTCGCCGCCTCCGGCCTCCTCGTCCAACGGATCGGCGGTCGCCCGGTCAAGCCGTACCAGCCGGACGCGATCTGGGAGGACGTGGCCATGAAGGAGTCGACCACGCGCTTCTACAGGCGCGACGAGGGCGAGGCGCTGTATCGGCGTTCTCTTTACACGTTCTGGAAGCGCACGGCTCCCCATCCGGCGCTGGAGATCCTCAATGCTCCGAGTCGGGAGACGGCGTGCGTGCGCCGCGACCGCACCAACACTCCCTTGCAGGCCTTAGTCGTGCAAAACGACCCGATCTACGTGGAGTCTTCGCGCCAGCTCGCGGCCGCCGCACTCCGCGCGGCCGGCACGTTCGACGGCCGGCTCGACTTCATCACGCTGCGCCTGCTCGGGCGCCCGCTCGCCGCGGACGAACGCGGGGTCGTCCGCACGCTGGTCGAGTCCGCCCGCCGGACGTACGACGCCGAGCCCGGGCTCGCCGCCGACCTCCTGCGCGTCGGTGACTCCGCGACCGACCGCTCCCATGCGCCAACCGAGCTTGCCGCGTGGACGCTCGCCGCCAGCCAGATGATGAATCTCGACGAGTCGCTCACCAAGTAGACATCCCCTTTCGCCCAACCCTCCGCCTCATTCCGCCATGAGCTCCATCCATCCTGAGTGGCGTTCCGCCGTCGAGACCTACAACACCGCGCTGACGCGTCGGCAGTTCTTCCGGCGCAGCGGCACCGGCCTCGGCATGGCCGCGCTGGGCGCACTGCTCGGTGAACGCCTGTCGGGCGCCGCCGCCCCCGCCGGTGCCGGCGATCCGCCGTGGCGCTTCGCTCCCCGGGCCAAACGCGCCATCTACATCTCGCTCATCGGAGCGCCGTCCCAACTCGAGCTCTTCGACTACAAGCCAGCCCTGCGCACCCGGTTCCGCGAGGACCTGAAGGGATGGCTCGCCGGTCAAGGGGAGCGCCTCACCGGCATGACCGCCGAGCAGGCGCAGTTCCCGCTCGCACCGAGCCTCTACAACTTCAGCCAACACGGGCGGAGCGGCACGTGGATCAGCGAGCTGCTGCCATGGCACGGCAAGATGGCCGACGATCTGTGCATCATCCGGTCAATGCAGACCGACGCCATCAACCACGAGCCCGCCAATCAGCTCATCTACACCGGCTCGATGCAGAACGGGAAGGCCTCCATGGGGTCATGGCTTTCCTACGGACTCGGGTCCCTCAACCACGACCTGCCTTCGTTCGTCGTGCTCCACGCCAAGCACTCCAGCCCCACCGCGAACGTGCAGGCCATTTCCTCGCGGCTCTGGGGCGCGGGCTTCCTGCCCGGGCAACACGCCGGCGTTGCCCTCCGCAACGGCGAGGACCCCGTGCTCTACCTCAGGGACGCACCCGGGATCCCTCGCGACCTGCGCCGAAACCTGCTCGACGGTCTCGAGCAGCTCAACCGCCGCAGCTATGAAATGATCGGCGATCCAGAAATCCAGACGCGCACCCAGCAGTACGAAATGGCGTTCCGCATGCAGGCCAGCGTGCCGGAACTCGCCAACCTGTCCGGCGAATCCGCCGCAACGTTCGATCTCTACGGTCCAGATTCCCGCACGCCCGGAACGTTCGCCAGCTCCGCCCTCATGGCCCGCCGACTCGCCGAGCGCGGGGTGCGGTTTGTCCAGATCTTCCACCGCGGCTGGGACCAGCACAGCCGACTCCCGCGCGACCTCGCTTCCCAGTGCCGCGATGTCGATCAGGCCTGCTACGGATTGATTCAGGATTTGAAGCAGCGCGGCATGCTCGACGACACGCTCGTCATCTGGGGCGGCGAATTCGGACGCACCGTGTATTGCCAAGGGACTTTGACCGAGACCGACTACGGTCGCGACCACCATCCGCGCTGCTTCACCATCTGGATGGCCGGCGGCGGCATCCGGCCGGGCATCGTCCACGGGGAAACCGACGAGATGTCCTACAACGTGGTCCGCGATCCGGTGCATGTGCGCGACCTGCACGCCACCATTCTCCACCAGCTCGGGCTGCACCCCGAGCGGCTGTCCTTCAAGTTCCAGGGTCTGGATCAGCGGCTCACCGGAGTGGTGCCCGCCAAGGTGGTCACCCCCATCCTCGCATAATCCCGGCTCCGGTCAGCCCGGCGCTTTGACCCAAGGGTCCGACTCTGGCGACTTCGCGCCGCCAGAGTCAGAGGCGCCACGGCAGCTACGCCGGTTCCTCAGGCGGGGAATCCGAGGAAGCGCGCCACCCGCGCCCCGCAGGCCGCCGTCGCGGCCGCACGGGTCCAGCCGAGGTGCGTCTCCAGGTTGGTCACCGCTTCGTCCATCGTCAGCGCCGATCCCGCAAAGTAACGGGTCTCCCCAGGCTGCCGCACCACGCGGTCGGCGCCCACTTCCAGCTCCAGGCCCGCAAGGCGATAACGACCCGGCGGAGCACCCGCGGCCGACATGCAATCAGTCGTGAAGAGCACGTTCGCCTTGGGTTTCGCCCGCACGAAGTTTCTCAGCACGTGCCACGGGAGGTGAATCCCGTCCGGAATGAAGGTGGCGTAAAGTTCGTCCCGCGCGAGGAGGCGCTGGATGACGTTGTCGTGACGGTGCAGGACTTGCGGAACGCCGTTGCCGAGGTGCGTACAGAGCGAGAGGCCGGCCGCGATCGCGTCGTCCAACGCCGCGTCACCGACGTTCGAATGGCCCACCGCCACGCGCACGCGGCGCCGCACGAGTTCCCGAATGAATTCGGGAGCCCCCCGCAATTCCGGGGCAAGGGTCACGAGGCGCACGTTCTCACCCGACGCCGCCCAGAGGCGTTCCCACTCGTCCCGACGAGGGGGATGCATCCAGCGGGGATCATGCGCCCCGGAATACCCCGGCTCCGCAAGGAGGTAGGGGCCTTCCAGATGGTATCCCACGATCGTGCGCGCAAGATCCGGATCCTTCCGCCGGTGCGCCTCAATCACGTCCAGCTTCCGGCACATCCGGTCGACGTCATCCGTGATCAGCGTGAGGAGGATGCGCTCCATGCCGTGCCGCCGCAACGCCCGCACCGCGACGCGGAGTTCCGCAAGGGTCAGGGCTTCACTCTGGAAGTCGATCCCAGCAAATCCGTTGACCTGTAGGTCGAAGAGTCCGCCGGTCGACGAACGGGAGGAACGGGAGCGCACGACGCGGGACATACCGCGACGCTAAGGGGTTCCGTGGACCGTCGTCCACCCCGGAGCGACCCACGCCACGTTGAACCCCTGCAACCGGGCCCACACGCACGACGCACGCACCGGCACGGACCCAACCGCCGTTGCCCGCACTGCCGCGGACACGGTCACCGCGCACTTCAACGCACTTCGTAGACTTCGATTAGCGCCACGCCGGTCGTCGCACCCACGCCACTGATCTGCGCGGTGTAGGCTCCCGGTGGCAGGGTCACCACCATCGCCGGATCGCGGCCGCCCGCCTGCAGGGCGAATGCCCCGACCTGCGCCGCCACGGACGCAATCTGCGCCGCATTGCTCGCCTTCGACCAATCATCGTTCTCCGCCACAACGGTCGATCCCCGAAAGATCCTGAGCTGTGGATCCGCCAACACACCCGGCACGTTGAAGGGAGCCGCCCCAAGCGTGGGACCAGGACCCCGGATGAGCAGGGTCTGCCGGCCCTCCACCACCACAAAACCCGCAATGAGGATGTCTCCTCCTGTCCCGACCCGTGAGCGCGCCGACACGTTACGCAGGCGCGCCGCGCCCGTGCCTCCGGCATCGTAAGCCTCCACCAGCGCCACGCCCACTCCGCCGGCATTACCCGTCACGTGCGCCGTGTAGCCCTTCGGCTCCAGATCCGCCACCAACGCCGCATCCTTCGATGGATTCGGCAGGGGGAACGCTCCCACCTGCGCCGCCGTCGCGCTGATCAGCGTGGACGTCGCACCTCCACTCCAGTCGTCATTCTCCGTGCGCAGGACTCCTTCATCGTAAAGCCGCAACACGGGGTCCGCGAGCACGCCGGCCACGTTGAAGGGGGCCTGCCCAAGGGTCGGGCCCACACCGCGCACGAGGACGCGCTTGCTGCCGTTCCCACCCGCGACAAAACCGACGATCAGGGTCTCCGCCCCTTGTCCCGCTAACGAGCGTACCGAGAGGTTCGAGAGTCGCCCGGTCCCACCCGCCGCCACGCCCAATGGCTGCCGCGAGGTCCGCGCCGGATCCCGCTGGAACTGCGGCCAATCCGTCGCCGCGGGCCCGCTCGTGCTGTTGAGCGCGTACAGCCTCCGGTCGTAGCTTCCCACGTAAATCGCGCCGTCACCCGCGATCAAGGGCGACGCATCAATCCAGTCACCCACCACCGTCCGCCACGCCTGCGTGCCATTCGGCCGGAGCGCGTAGATCGCATTGTTGCTCGACCCAAACACAATCATGCCATCCGCCCGCACCGCGGGGGGTGACTGCAGGGGCTGCAACGCAGTTTGCCCCGTCGCCGGAAAGCGCCAGCGCTCCGTTCCATCCGGCGCAATCGCATACATCCGGCCATCCATCGATCCAATGTACACCGTGCCGTCCGCCCCGAGCGCCGGCGAAGACTCGATCGCGTCGCCCGTCTGGAATTCCCAGCGGGTCGTGCCATCCGCCGCGATCGCATGGAGCTTCCCATCCCGCGATCCAATGTAGACCGTGCCGTCCGCCGCAATCGCCGGCGAGCCAAGGATGCCTCCGCCAGTCACCACCCGCCACACCAAGGTACCTTCCGCACTCAGCGCCGTCAGCGAGCCATCCCACGAGCCAAAGTAAACCCGTTCATCCGGACCCACCGCCGGCGACGAGTCAATGTAGTCGCTTACAGGATACGTCCATTTCAGCGTTCCGTCGGGATTGATCGCGTAGAGGTTGGAGTCCCCCGAGCCGACGTAGATCGTCCCCGACGCGCCGATCGCGGGCGAGGAGAAGGCGTAGGCTCCCAGGGTGTACTCCCAGAGTTTGGTCGCACGGTTCTGGTCGTCCCGGAGCGCGTACAACTTGCCGTCCCACGACGCCGCATAAAGGGTGCCATCCGTTCCCACCGCGGGGGCCGCGTCCACCCAGTCACCCGTCAGAAAGCTCCACTTCAGGCTGGTCGTGCCCGGCGTGGCTCCCGGTCGAATCGCGTAGAGCCGCCGATCCTGGGAACCAAAGTAAAGTGTCCCGTCCGCACCCGCCGCCGCCGAGGACAGGACCAGACCGCCCGTCGTAAACGACCACCGGATCGCGCCGTCCGTCTGGGCACGGCCAATCACGGCCAAAGCCACGAGGATCGCCAACCAGATCAAGCTCCGGACACAGCGCACGCGAGGGGTCATGAACGGCATGAGTGAGACCTTACTCTGACCCGCTGTCACGGCCGAAGGTCCCTCGAGAAAACACTGCGTGCCCCCTTAAGTGTCCGCTTTCCCCTCGGTGCCCGGCCTCACCTCCGGCCACTGCCCCGTTTTGGGCAATCCAATTCTTTCCTTGTTGATAGGGAAAGAATAACTTATTGCTTACCCTATGGATAAGGAAAGGTTGAAGTACGTTCTCCGCGAGGCGGAGCTCCTGCCCCTGCCCGCGATCCGCCCGCGCACCCTGCGTCTACCCCTGGCCAGCGGGAAAATCATCGTCCTCGTCGGCATCCGGCGCAGCGGCAAGACGTTCCTTCTCTTCGACGTTCTCAGTCGGCTCCTCGCCGACGGCGTTGATCGCCGGCAAGTCATCATGCTCAGCTTCGAGGATGATCGGCTCCATCCGCTGCGGGCGACCGACTACGGCCTCATTCTTGAGGCGCACGCCGAGCTTCACCCCGACCTCGTCGGCAAACCGCGCTATTTTCTCTTCGATGAAGTGCAGGCCGCACCCAGCTGGGAACGCTTCGTCCGCCGCCTGCACGACACCCGTGCCGGGGCGGTCTTCCTAACCGGTTCATCTTCCCACTTGCTCACTCGGGAAATCGCGACCGGCCTCCGCGGGCGGTGCCTGTCTTACGAGGTCTTTCCGCTCTCGTTCCAGGAGTACCTCGCTTTCCGCGATCTCGCTCCCGAGCGCTACTCCCCCGCGGCCAACGCGATCCTCGCCGGCGCGCTCGATGACTATCTAGAGACGGGGGGACTGCCAGAGGTGGTGCTGGCAGATCCGGCCCTGCGTCCACGCGTTCTGAAGGAGTACACCGATCTCGTCTTCTATCGTGACTTGGTGGAGCGTCACCGTCTGGCCAACCCAGAGGCGATGCGGGAATTGCTGCGCCACTGCCTCGCCTCGCCCGCAAGCCTGCTCAATCCGCACAAGATCTATCTGGATTTCCGCTCCCGCGGTCTGTCTGTGAGCAAGGATACCGTCTACCGTTACCTGCGGTTGATCGAAGAGGGCTTCATCGTTTTCTCCGTCCCGGTCGCGGAGCGCTCCCTCCGCAAGCGCGCCATGCAGCCGAAGAAGCTCCATGTCGTGGACTGGGCCCTTGGTTACCCCTACCGTCCTGGAGCGATGATTGACCGGGGCCGGAAGCTCGAGAACGCCGTCTTCCTGCATCACCGGCGCCGTCGCGAGGATCTCGGATACGTCAGCGGTCGGGGCGAGATCGATCTCGTCGTCGGAATCTCCGGCGCAGAGGAATGGGTGAACACCACGTGGTCACTGTCCGACGACGAAACGTGGCAGCGCGAGACGTCCGCCCTGCAGGCGTCCGGTGCGCCTCCGCTCCGGTCCTTGGTCGTACGGGAAACAGCCGGCCGAAGGGCTCCCGCCGGAATCCGCATCATCGAGGCGTGGCGCTATCTCCTCGGCTGATTTCATCCTCCAGCGGCAGGGTCAGGCGGAAGGTGGTTCCCGCGGCCGAGGTGGTCACGAGTTCAAGGGAGCCGCCAGCGAGGCGGGCCAGTTCATGGCTCAGCGCCAAGCCAATGCCTCCACCGCCAGGCTTCGTGCTCACCACCGGACGAAACAGGTTTGCCAACACCGCCGGTGCCAGTCCGGGACCGCGATCAGTCACGTCAATGGCGAGGGCATTTTCGATCACCGCCGCGGTGGTCCGTACTTCGGTCCCCTGGGACGAGGCCTGCACGGCGTTCTCCAGCAGATTCACCAACACAAGTCCGCCGAGGCTCGCCACGCGGCCTTCGATCTTTCCTTCGGCAATCGTCCCCACCAGCAAGGCGACTCCGGCGTTACGCGCCGAATCCTGCACGCGCACTCGAGCGCCTTGCACCAGTTCATCGGTCGAAAGCGAAAGCGCCGCCGCGATCCGCTCCGCCGCGATCAGGGATGTGGTCTCATTCACCATCGCCCGCAAGCGCCGGGTCGTCTCCGCCGCCACGCGCCACGCCTCGCCGTCCGTGGGCTCCGGCCCATCACCGCTAGCACCGGCACGCACGAAGCCGTCAATGCCAGCTAGGGGATTGCGCAAGCCGTGTAGGAGATGTGCGCTGATCGCTCCAATGGCCGAGACTTTCGCCGAGAGCAGGAGTTCCTCATTGGCTCTCTTCAGGTCTTCCGCCTGCCGTCGTAGCTGGCGCTCCGCTGCCGCCAGTCGCGCAAACGCCCACGAAAGCAACCCCGCCAGTAGCACACCCCCTCCTACCATCGCGAGCAGCGCCTGCTGCGCGACGCTGCGGTCGATCGCTGCGAATTGCGCGCGGACTTCCGTCGGATCGATCAGAAACTGCGCCGCTCCGGCCGGCTCAGCCAACACCGGGTCCTCTAAGGGCACGATCACTTCCAGCAGCTCCTCCGCGTCCGCCGGTAGTCCCGCCACCCCGGCCGCTGCGCTCATCGACGCTTCTCCACCGTCGTCAGGCTCTCGCTGCGCTGGCCCTCCGTCCCTCCAGTCAATGAGCACCGAGGGATGCAGCGTCACGCGCGCCAGCGGACGTCCCTCCTCCAACTCGCTCCAATCCGCCGCCGCCAGTTGTTCATCTTCAATCGCCGGGAGCGCCGCATGCAGCAGCCCGGTCGTTTCATAGATGCGCAAGGCCACTACCCCGCGCAACTTGGTGGTCTGGAGCACGACCGCCAACCGGTCATCCGCCGGCATGGCGACCCCCAGCTCCGCCCACTCGTCCTCCGCGAGTCGTTGCTGTAACGCAACCAACGCGTGCATCGAATCCGCCTCACGGTCAAGAACCTGCGCCCGCAGCGAAAGGCGCAGGCGTGCCGAAACCAACGCCACGAACGCCGCGAGGACGAGGATCGCCGCCAGCGTAATCCATCGACCTGCACTGGCCCGGGCCGTCATCGGAGAGGAGTCGGATTTCATGGGGCCGAGGGTTCCCACGTACGCGAGACGCCGAACGCCAGCCGCCGCGCCCGGTAGGTACCGCCGGCTTCATTTTCGCGGCTGCGTTCCTCGCTCGCTTCGGCGAAGAGGGTCCAGCGTGGATTCAGCACGCGCTCCGCGCGCAGGAGTAGCTCCCGGTGATCGCGCCGGCGCAGGGGCGGGGCAAATCCGATCCCTACTGTCTGCACGTCGTAGCGGCTGCGCGATCCTCCCGCCTCGACCGCCACCCGCCAATCCGGGGTCGCCCGTTCAAGGGTCAGCTGTACGCCTTGTTCCGCGTAGTTGAAATATCCCGACGCCAAATCCCGGTTCGAGAGTCCGACGATCGCCAGGCTCCCCGTCCACACACCTCGGATCAGCGTGGTCTCTAGCCTTACTTCGTTGATCCGAAATTCCAGCTGCGTCCCGGGCAGGGGGCGGCCGCCCGCCGTGTAGGCGTTGCGGTCAGGATGCGTCCGACGGCGCTCGCTCCAGCCCAGGTTAGCCTCGAGGGAGCCTCCTTCACCCCGATCCGATCGCCAACGGAGCGTCGTGTGGCCTTCCTCCTCCGTGAAATCCTCCGCGAAGTCCGCGTAGTCGCTGCGATGCGCCTTGGCACCCGCCACCCAAGCGAGGCTGCGCGGCAGCGGTACCGTCAGATCCATCCCAGCCCGCGCGCCGCGCACCCGCATGCGGGCAACCAGGCGCTCCGTCTCCGTCGCCGAGAGGTCGAAAACGTGGTCCTGATAATAAGACTGCGCCGTAAGCCCAATCCGCCACCCGGGACGCGGCGTCCATCGCCCTTCCCCGTGCGCAAACCACTCCTGCTCGCCCGCGAGTTCCGGCAGCGGATCCAGCAGGCGGCCGACGTCCCCATTGAGAAACCCCAGCCACTCCCAAGCTCCCACCGGCCGACGCCACAGATAGGATTCAAGCCGAGCGCGCAGCAGCGTGTGATCCGTCGAGCTGACGGGGCTGAGGAGCACGTTGTCCCGCCATTCCGCACCGACGTGGATCGTCGCACCCCACACCCACGCCGGCCCCCACAGCGCCTGCAACTCGTCCCGTAACTCCGGCGGCAATGCCGCCCATTGTTCCGGCGTCAACGTCGCCAGCGTCGCCGCCAACCGGGCCGCATCCAGCGCCGCCGGTGACTCCGAAACCGGAGCCTCCGCCGACACAGCCTCCGCCGGCGCCGTGAAACCCGGCACCGCCCAAAGCGCCACCGCCAGGAAGTGAAACCATCGCAGCATGAACGAAATGATTCTCCGCGCTCCGCTCCTTCGCCTCCATTACGGGGGGCTAAAGCAGACAGGGCGGAGGTCAACAGACCTCCGCCCTGCGAGCAAGCCACTGGCGACCCCTCGCCGTGACCAAAGTTTTTGTCCTTCCGAACGCTCAGCCGCCGGTCGTCTTGCGGGCCGCGCGGAGCTTCTTCAGCTCTTCGCGAATCGTGCGGGCCAGCTCACGCTGCTCCGCACTGACTTCCATGCCCTTGGCCTTCATGGCGGCGAGGAGCTTCGCCCGGTCCGCTTCCGTCGCATTCTTCAGCTTCTCGAGGTCCGCACGACGCTGCGCCAGGATGGCGTCGCGCTGCGTGTCAAATTGCTTGATGAGGGCCTGCAGATCCGCCGGCAGCGTGATCTTCGGCAGAGTCGGCATCGCCGGACGGGCAGCCGGAGCGGCCGGGGCCGTCGTCGGATTTGCCAGCAACGCGCCGTTGAGTGCCACGAGGGAGAGAACGAGGGTCAGGATCTTTTTCATAGAAGTAATGTGGCATTCCCTATGCAGGGCTCATGCCAGCGCGCTTTGTTTTCATTAGTAACTGTCAGCAAACTATTTAAGAAACTCACTCCGTGGGCGAGCGGATAGAATTTGGGCTTCAATCCCCATCCGGGCCGGGGCAGTTGGGGAAATTTCCCCAACGCGTACCGCGTCACGTCCCGTCCGTCGCACGGCTCAGCGGGGTTCTCCGCTCCGCCGTGCCGGCGCGGGGTCAGCGGTTCTCGGGCTTCAAGCGGTAACGCACGACGTCGCGAGAGACGCCGAGGCGGCGCGCGGCTTCCGAGACGTTGCCGTTGCTCTGGTCCACGGCGGTCTGCACGAGGCGGTCAATCGCCTGCTCGAGCAAAAAGCCTTCGGCGGGAAATCGGTAGGCGGGGTTGAACCAGTCCGCCGTACCGGACGCCGCACCCGCGCCTGCGCCTGCAACCGGGGTGCGCGCGAGGCCGGAGAGGGTCAGGCGGTCGTCATCAAACACGAGCGAGCGCTCCAGTTCGTGCGCGAGTTCGCGGACGTTACCGGGCCAGCGGTGCGTCGCGAGGCGGGCCACACCTTCCGGCGGGATCGCCCGCTTCTCCAATCCGTACCGGCGGCAGAGGCGATCCACCAACACCTGCGCCAGCGCCGCCAGTTCCGGCCCGCGCTCGCGCAGGGGCGGGATGCGGACGCGAAAGAGGTCGAGACGTTGCAGGAGATCTTCCCGGAAACGCCCACCCGCCACGGCATCGCGGAGGTCCACGTTGGTCGCCGCCAGCAGGCGCACGTCGATCGGCACCGCCCGGTTGCCACCCACGCGCCGGATGACGCGGTCCTCAATGGCCTTCAGGAGCTTCACCTGCACCGCCGGCGAGAGGCTGGGAATCTCATCGAGAAAGAGCGTCCCGCCTTCCGCCGCTTCGAAGAGACCCATCCGCGCTTCCTTGGCGTCAGTAAAGGCACCGCGTTCGTGCCCGAAGAGCTCCGACTCGGCCAGCGTGTCGGGCAGGGCCGAGCAATTCACTTCGATCCAGGGGCCGTCCGCACGCGGGCCGCGGCGGTGCAGCCAACGCGCCAGGGTGGTCTTGCCGGTGCCGGTCTCGCCTTCGATCAGCACCGGCGAGAGCGGCGATCCCGCCGTCGCGAGGCGCTGGTCCGCCGCGAGGATCTTGTCGAGCTGGCTGCGGACTCCGGCCAGCGCCGTGCCAAAGAAGAACTGTTCCTCTTCCTCCACTTCCGTCGCACGCCGGAACTCATCCCCACGCCGCGTCTGCCGCGCCCGCCGGGCCCGCGCGAACCGCGGGGCGAGTTCTTCGAGGTCGAAGGGTTTGACAAGGTAATCCGCCGCCCCGAGGCGCATCGCTTCCACCGCGCCGCTGATGCCGCCTTCCGCCGTCATGACGATCGGGACGGTGTGCTGCGGCAGAGCCTTGTCGGCGAGGAGGCTGAGGCTGCGGCCGTCCGGCAGATTCACGTCGAGCAGCGCGAAGTCGAAACTGAGGTCCTGCAGCGCTCGGCGAGCGTCCGCGAGCGAGGCGACCGCCGTGACTTCCAGTCCGAGTTTCTCGAGGTGCCGGACGAACGTCTTGCGCAGCAGCGGCTCGTCCTCGAGCAACAGCAGGCCTGATCCAGCAAGGTTCATCGCCGCCCGTCATGCCGCGATCCGTCGCGCGGGTCGATCCGATTTCCGCAGCCACCCCACCTGCGGCTCGGTCCGACCGCGCCGGAGCGCCGGGGGTTTTTCGTTTGCACCGCCCTTCCCTTACCCGCCTGCTGGCTCCTGCTCGTGGGTATGAGGGTGCTACTTTCTAAACCCGACGCCCTCGGCGATCAGCTGATCGCCGCCGGGGTTGTCCAAGAACTCCTCCGCCGGCGTCCCGACGTCCGGCTGGTCTGGCACGTCTGCGCCACCCGGGAGGTGATCGCCTCCGTGATCGGGGGCGAGGTCTTCACGCCGCGCTGGAACGAGGCATCACCCGCCGATGAGGCGGCGCGCCTCGCCGCGCATCCGGGACGTTTGGTCCTGCTGCCCTTCCCGCTGCATGCGCACGAGGTGTGGAGTGAGGATCTGCGCCGCCGCCTGCAGTGGTGGCACGATTTTCTGCGGGCCACTCGGTGGGACGCGTCGGTGCTGGGTTTGGTCAGCCGCAACTGGGTCGGCGACTTCACCGCCATCGTTGCCCCGGCCACGCAACGCTTCGGCTTCGAAGCGCTGCCGACCCGTCAGCCCTTGGTCAACGATGCCCAACGGCTCGCCGGCGCCGATCACCCGTCGTTTACCGCCACGCGCGCCCCTTCGTTCGAGCGCGCCGAGGCCGCGCAGCTGCTCGCGTTGTTCACGCTGCTGGAGCCGAGCCTGGCCGAAGTGACCTCGCCGCCACTCTGGTCGCCCGTGCCGCCACTCCCGCGACCCCTCCACGCCACGGCGGAACGCGCCCCCACACCGCGGCAGGTGGCACTCGCCCCGGGAGTCGGCGGAGACCCTCGCCGCGCGTGGCCGCTGGATCGCTTCATCGCACTCGCTCAGGAGTGGCGGGGCCAGGGCGCGGAGGTCGTCTGGATCGAGGGTCCGGGCGATGCACCTTACCTGGCCGACCTGCCGGCCGGAGAGCAGACCGCGATTCGTCGTTTCCGCACCGATGAGCTGCCGCGCCTCGCCGCCACCCTCGCCCACGCGGATCTGCTGGTGTGCCACGACACGGCCTACGCACACCTCGCCGCGGGACTCGGCACCCCGACCGTCGCGATCTTCGGGGGCGGCCAGCGCAGTCGATTCCACCCCGCGGCGGCCCACGTCAAGGTCGTCCAAGGGCTGCCGGCCTGCGCCGGCTGCCAGTGGCACTGCCTTTTTGATCGGCTGCTCTGCGTGACTGAGGTGCCGCTCGCGAGCGTGCAGCAGGCCGCCCGCGACGTACTCGGCGGCCACCGCGCCGCCGTGGCGGTCGCCATCGCCACGCCGCTCGCCGCCGCCGCACTCACCGACCGGCTCCAGCACGAGGTGCTGTACCTCAACGCGGACCGCTTCGCGCGACTGCAGATCATCCAATCACTCCTCGCGCCGCCCCACGCACCGGTCGCCACGCCCGCTCCCGCGGCCAGCCCGCGTGCCCACCCTGAGCCGAGCGGCCCGACAACGGAGGCCGCAACCGCAACACCGGCCCCTGCGCCGGATGCCACATCCGCGACGCTCACCCCAGCCCCCGCAGCGGTCGCACCCGGGGCTGCCGCCACGCCTGCGCCGCGGCTTTCGGTGATCATTCCGATGGGCCGGCCGGAACGCGTGGCTGGAACGCTACGCTCGCTCCGCGCCCAGGCTCCCGTTGCCGGACTGCCATGGGAGATCGTGCTCGTTGGCACCGAAGCTGGTCCCGTGGCCGCAGCGCACCCGCACCTCCCGATCGTGCCCGTCGCGCTCGCGCAACGTGAGATCCCGCCCAAGACGCGGTGCCTCGGGGTCGAGCGCGCGCGCGGCGAGTGGTTCCTGTTCGTGGATGACGACGTGGAACTGGCACCGGAATTCCTGCTCGGGTGTGCGGCGCGGCTGGACCTCGACCCGCGCCTCGGCGCGCTCGGACCCCGCCTGCCCGGCAAGAGCCAGCGTTTCTTTGGGAAGGTGACCGACTACGCGAACTTCTGGGCCCAGCAGGATGCGGTCGCGGAGGAGCGCGAGTGGCTTTACAGCGCCGCGATCCTGGTCCGGGCCGAGGCGTACCGCCGCAGCGGCGGCTTCGATCCGGAACTCCCCAACGGCGAGGACGTCGACCTCACCCGTCGCATCCGTGCGGCGGGCTACACCCTTCGGTACGATCCTGCACTGGTGGCCTGGCACGACCACGGTCGCGACACCTTCGGTGCGATGTGTCGCTATTTCTGGCGCAACGGCAACGCGGCGCGCTACTTCTTCGGCCCGCACGGCGGAGCCTGCTGCTTTAGCCTGCGCGCCGCGCTCACGCGGCCATGGGCTGACTGGCGGATGAATGCGGCGTTTCGGGCGCGCCACGGCGAGAGCCTCGGCTGGCTGACCCCGTGGGTGATCCTCGCGTACCTGATCGTGGAAACGTCGCTCGAGTATCACTACCAGGTGCACCTTGCCGAGACCCGGGCCTACGCGCACCTCCCGGCGCGCACCCGCAGCGACCGCGTCTACGTACAGGCGATGCATCACCGCGCGGCCGGCCGCCGCGGGCGCAGCACCCTGCTCTATGCGTGGGCCGTGCTGCTCGATTTCGGCACCGCCTCGCGACGCTAGTTTTCCCCCTCGCGTTGCGATCGGACCGCGGCCTGCGGCTCACCGCGCCCGCCGCGCCCCACCGCAGTTCGCGCCAAACGCGCCCCGCCCCGCCCCCGCACGCGGACGTAGGCGGACACACCCGCGGTGGGCGTTACTCGAAAAGCTCGAACTGCACCGGGCCCGCCTCCGCGACCGTCAGGGCAACGTCACCGAACGCGTGATCGGAAATCTTCATCGAGTTGATCAAACGCTCCGGGGCCAGATGGGCGTAACGCTCCGTAGTGCGGATGCTGGAGTGGCCAAGTAGCTTCTGCACCTCGTACAGCGGCGTGCCCCCGTTCACCAAGGCTGAGGCGAACGAATGGCGCAGGTCGTGAACGCGGAGATCCTTGAGCCCCGCCCGACGGCGCGCCGTATTCCACGAATTAAAAATCTCCACGAACGGCTTGCCCGTCGCCGGACTCGGAAAGAGCCACGGCGAATCGAGTCCCAGAGCGCGACGCTCCGCGAGGATCTGCAGCGCCACGTCGCTGATCGGGATAAACCGATGATATCCGGACTTCGCCTTCGGCACACGCCACTGCCGCCGATCCAGGTCGAACTGCTCCCACCGTGCCCGCAGCACCTCGCTCTTGCGCGCTCCCGTCACCAGCAAGAGCCCGACAATCGCCGCCAAATGCTGGTTCTCGCTCTCGTGCAGGGCCGTCTTCAACCGCTGTGTCTCCTCCTCGGACAGGAACCGTGTGATCAGATTGTTCTCCTTCAGCAGCGGGTACTTCTGCAGCGGATTGCGATCCATGCCCGGAATCTCCCACTGCACTGCCAGACCCAGCGCATGTCGCAACGCGACGATGTAACGGTTGATCGAGCCCGGCTTGAGCCCGGCCTCCAGCTTGCGGCTCACAAAACTGGAAACATCGCCGCGACGAATCGTGTTGAGCGGCCAGACGCCGAAAGCCGGCAGGAGGTGGTTCTTAAAGTAGTTTAAGTCATTGGTATCGGTGGTTTTGTAGGTTCGAATGTGAGGCAGATACTTCTGCTCAACGAACTCCGCCAGGGTCGGGGTCTTGAACTTGGGCCCGCGAGCGACGGCCGGATCGACGCCGTCGAGCAACAGGTGGGCGAACTCGCCTGCCTTGGTCCGCGCGGCGGCGACATCAGTCTCGCCGAGCTTTCCGAGGCTGAGCAATTTCTGACGACCGCAGAACGTGTAGCGGAAGTGAAAATACCCGCCACTTGGGGTCAGTTCGAAGACCAGCCCTCGCTGCGCCAGGTCAACAAAGTGCCGTTTCCCTCGTGAATCGCCGGCCGCCAGCCCCGCTAGCAACGTATCGGAAAAAACTAGCTTCATCGCCGCACTCCCAGTCTCAATAATGTGGATGCACCAGGAAACTGCAGAACATTGGCTGTTCGCGCCTCACAGAGCCTCAAAGGGCAAAAGCAGAAGGATGTTTCGTGCATAAGTAGCTGGTAATTAAAGTAGTCGGATACTCTGGTGAGTAACACCCTATTAATTAGCAGAAATCCTGCACCACTCAGGGATAAGGCCAATTCTGTGCACTCGTAAAGTCCTATTCTTCATGATTTTCTGAATACGTTTTTTCTTCGGCGTCCTTTTGGGTGGTAACAATGTTGCTGATGTTCAACGACTTACGATTGTAGCGGACCCGGCCAACACAAATGGCTCCGCCTTTGGACGCATCGGCATGGGCAACACGGTCTTTAGCGGCAGCAATGGCGTGGTGGGCATTTCCGCCGTCAATGTGCAGGTCCAGACCGGCGTAGTCATCGGTGATATTAATACTAGCGACACCGCGATCCCGACGCTCATCTTCGGCGCGAACTCGCAGTTCGGCACTGTGGTCGCCGCCGGCGGCGACCTGCTCAACGCGAAGCCGATCAACAGCGGCGGCTCCGTCCCGGCCTACAACTACGACTTGCTCCTCAACCCGGGTAGCACGTCGGGCGGCACTGCGCTGCCCGCGCAGAACACGTACGCCCAGCTTCAGTTCACGCAGGTTCCGGCGTCCGTCGAGCAGGCCATCTCTCAGAATCCGCCGCCCGTCACCAACTTCACGGTCACGGCTGCGCAGATCGTACAGAATAACGCCATCGCCGGCTCCAATGCTGTGACCGTCACGGCCGGCAATTCGGGAACAGCCAACGTTGTCCTCGAGACCGACGCCGTCACGTCCGACGGCGGATTCATCGTCTCCGGTAACGCCAAGATCGTCCTGATCGCCGGCGGCGCGAGCGACGACATCTCGGTCGTCGGCAGCGGAAACAATAGCATCTCTACGGGCGCGGGCAACGATAGCGTGACGCTCTACACGAGCGGCACGAATACGGTCAACGTCGGCTCCGGCGCGGACAACGTGCTCGGCGGTTCCGGCAATGACACCGTCATCTTCGACTCCGGTAACTTCGGCGCGAGCGATGCACTCAGCCTCGGCGCTGGCGTCGACTCGGTCATCATCTCCGGCACCGGCAACGTCGCCACGTCGTCCAACCTCGTCGGCGCCGAGAACGTGGTGCTGAACGGAGCAAGCTTGACGATCGCCGGCGGCGACCTCGCCACGTACATCACCAATGGCCTCGCGGCCATCACCGGCCAGTCGGGCACCAATACGCTGACCGTCGAGTCCACCGCGGGTGGCTCGGTCGACTTCGGCACGCTTTCCCTGAACACGCTCGGCACGCTGCGCATCGACGCCGTCGGCGGCGCGGGCAATGTTTCGCTGAAGCTCTCCGCTGATCAAATCGCCGGCATCACCAGCCTCTCGGCTGCCACCGGCGATACGCTGACGATCAACACGTCCGTGGCCGGCTTCCAAGCCCTCGGCACCAAGGCGGGCTCCGCTACCGTCGTCCTCAGCGACACGCTCGCTAACCTCCTCGCCGCCGGCACCGCGATCCAGGGTCTGTCCGCCACGATCACGGGCACGCTCACCGTTGCTCAGGCGCGGGAGGCCCTCGCGATCAGTTCGCAGGTTTCCTACTCCATCAGCGACACCGCCGCTAACCTCGCGCTCGGCTCCAAGGCGATCTTCGACAAGGCCAGCAAGATCACCGCCACGACCGCCGCGAACGCGGGTCAGGCGGCCGCTCTCGACGCCGTCCTCGATACGTCCACCTTCGTCCGCTCCGGCACCAGCCTCGTCTACAGCGTCACCGACACGGCCGAAATGCTGGCCACGCAGACGTCCGGTTTGGGCGACGCGACCAGCGTCACCGCCACGACCGCCGCCACCGCCAAGGAAGCCGCCTCCATCCGGGCCGGCGCCTTGGCCGGTGCGGTGACCACGGCGACCTCCTACACGGTCAGCGACACGTTCGCCAACATCGCGGCGTCCGCCGGTGTCGGCGCTGAGCTGTCCGCCCTGAACGCGGCCTCCAGCCTCACGATCACCGACAAGGTCACCGATGTCACGGCCCTTCAGGCCGTCAACTCCGCGCTGCTCGCCACCGCGGGCGGCCTGACCAAGGTCAACGCGGGCTACACGCTCGAAGAGCAGTACTCCGACCTCGTCGGCAATACGACCGAGGCCAATGCAGCGGGTGCCGTCACCGTCACCAACACCCTCAATGTCACCGAGGCCAACGCGATCGAGGCCCTCAGCAACACCGGCACCAATCGGTACGCGCTGAGCGACTCCACCATCGCGCTCCTCGGGGCTTCGTCCGTCCTCGTCACGGGCGCCTCGACCGTCAACAGCAACAGCGCGTCCCTGACCGTCAGCGAGATCAACAGCCTCGCTTCGAAGTTTGGCGCCACGAAGTTCGTCGACACGTCCCTCACCGTCGTGGGCACCGCCGCTGAACTGGCCACGCTTTCGTCCGGCGCAGTCGCCGAGATCGCGAGCGCTGGCGCTGGCGGCACGCTCGTCTACACCGCCGGCAGCAAGGCTTCACTGGCCGATATCGTCGCCCTGCGCGCCGCGCTCGGCACGGCGAACCTCGGTCTGCTGCCCGCGTACACCATCACCGACACCGTCGCCAACCTGACGGCCGGTGCGAATGACACCGCGCAGCTCGCCGTCCTCAATTCCGCCGCTGCCGTCGTCGTCTCCGACGTGGCCACGGTCTCGCAGGTCAGCAACCTGAACGCCAAGCTCCTCGGCGCGACCGGCGGTCTCGCCGCTGTCGCCGCGGGCTACACGCTGACCGACTCCGCCTCGAACTTGGCTTCCAGCACCGCGGGCACCGACCTGATCGTCGACGGCGCCGCGAAGGTCAACGTCACGGGCAACGCCTCGATCGCCCAGGCTAACACGATCGTCGCGCGCTTCGGCATCAGCGGCGCCGCCGCGGTTCTCGGGACCGACGTTGTGTACACGCTGCGTGACACCGCTTCCAACCTCATCGCGGGCGGCAACGCCACGATCGTTGACGGCGCCACGGGCTTCTCGACCAGCACCTCTTCGGTCACGGTCTCCACCGCCGACGCACTGCTCGCTAAGCCGAAGTTCGACAAGGTCTACGCGATCAGCGATAACGTCTCCGTCCTCAAGGGCAGCGCCGCTCCGCTCCTCGCCACCCTCGCCGGTGCGACGTCCGTCACGCTGCGCGATAGCGTTGCCAACATCGGCACCGCCGATGGCGACCTCGCCCGCGCTCGCGCCGGTTCGGTCACGGTTGTCGACAGCCTCGCCGCCCTCACGGGTGCTACGGACGCTGTCAAGAACGCGGCCACGCGCTTCGAGCTCAACTCGTCCGCGAACATCGCGACGGACATCGCCGCGGTGAACGCTCTGTCCGCGATCAAGCCGACGATCTACACGATCGCCGCCGCTTCGAACGCTCAACTCACGAGCACGGCCTCTGGTGTCTCGACCTTCGTCGCGAACGCCGCGTCGGTCAGCGTAACCGGCACGGTCTCGGTGGCCCAAGCCACCACGCTGCTCGGCCGCGTCACCGGCTCGATCTCCTACGACGTCGCTGACACCGCGGCGAACCTCGCCAACGCGGCCTCGACCGTCCTCGCTCCGGACACGACCGGCGCGACGATCAGCGGTTCGACCGTTGTCAACGCCGCTCAGGCCGCGACCCTCAATGGTCGCTCGATTGTCGGCTACACCATCTCCGACACCGCTGCGAACATCTCGGCCGCTACCTCCACCGTGGTGCTCGGCGCCGCTGGTGGCACGGGCTCGGGTGTGACCATCACCGACGCCGGCCAGGCTAATCTCAGCGTCGCCGTGGCCGCCAAGGTCTACGGCGCCGTGGGCCAGTCCGCGGGTAACTACACCATCACGGACACCGCCGCGAACCTCGCGGGGGCTAACCCGTCCCTGATCGGCTTCTCGGCCGGGGTCAGCGCTTCCAGCGCCGCGACCGCCGTCCAGGCGAACGCCATCGCTACGTTCCGCTCGATGGGAACGATCACCTTCGACGTGTCCGATACGGCGACGAACCTCGCCAGCCCGCTGAACGCGGCTGGCGTCAACGCCGCGCGCAACCTGTCGGTATCGACCGGCAGTGCGACGCTCGCTGAGGCCGTCGCCATTCAGGCTGCGACCAACTCGGGCACCGTCAGCTACGCCATCTCCGATAACGCCACCGGCCTAGTGGCGAACGGCATCGCGAGCGCCAGCGCCACGGTCAAGGCGAACAGCATCGCCGCCATCGAAGGCGCTTCGGGCACGGTTACCGTGACCGGCACCGTCACGGCCGCGCAGGCTGTTTCGATCGCCCCGCTCACGAAGGTCGTCGCTTACAGCATCTCCGACACGGCCGCCGGCCTCGGCGCGTCGTCCGTCACGGCGAGCGCTCTGAGCGAAGCCACCAACATCACGGTCACGGACACCGCTAACGCGGCCCTCGCCACGCGGCTCATCACCGCCGGTAACGCGGGCACCGTCACGATCGCCACGGTCAGCGACACGTCTGCTAACCTCGCCGCCGTCACGCGGGCGTCCGACGACGTCATCACGAACGTCATCGCGACGACCAACAGCACGGTTGCGCAGGCCACCGCCATCGTCGCGCTTGGCGCCTCCGCCGGCACGAAGACGTACACGCTCAGCGACACGGCCGCCAATCTCGCCGCCGCGTCTTCCACGCTGCTCGCGAACGCGGACCGCATCACGGGAGCCACGGTGGACATCATCGTCTCCGACGCGGCCACCGTCGCTCAGGCTTCCACGATCCGTGGCGCCAACAGCGATGTCCGCTACTCCATTAGCGACACGTACAGCAACCTGATGGCCAACTCGGACGTCGCCGGTGACGTCGACGCCGACTCCGTCGTCACCTCCGCTACGAAGGTCACCGTCTCCGACGGCGCCCTCACCGGCGCGCAGGCCGCCGCGCTCCTCGCGGTGGATCCGGCTTCCACGACGAAGTACGTCTACTCGATCGTCGATAACGACGCGGGTCTGGTCAGCACCATGGTGGCCAGCCCGGCCTCGCTGCTCGCCGCCTCAAGCGTCATGGGATCGCAGGGTATCGCCCTTAACTTCAAGAACGTCGCAGGCTCGATCGCTCTGGTCGCCACCCCGGCCGCTCTTGCCACGTACCCGTCCGAGTTCCAAGCCACGAGCGTCCGCCAGGCTCTCGTGGTCGACCTCGCCGAGATCAACAGCAAGCCGCTCGTCTACAGCACGCTGCCGCCGAACAAGGTACTCTGGGTCAAGGACACGTTCGCCAACCTCAACACGGGCAACGCGCTGGTCGCCGGTGCCGCCGCCGTCGAGGTGACGGACGCGATCACCATCAGCCAGGCTGCCACGGTCAACGGCTTCCTCGCCCTCCCCACCGACACGATCTACAACCTCGCTGATACGGCCGCGAATCTCGCCGCCGCCGGTGCCCCGGTCCTCAATCTGGCCGGCATGGCCACGGCGACGACGGATGCGACGTTCGCGCAGGCTGCCGCGATCTCGGCCTCTTCGACGAAGCTGTCGTACAACGTCAGCGGTGCCGACACCACGTTCGACGCCACGGGTCTGGCCAAGGCCAATAACATCACGGTGACCGGCACGGCCGGCCTGAGCGCGGCGAATGCCGCCCTCGCGCTGGGCGCTGCCAATACCGGCACGACGACGATCGCTCGAGTCGTTGGCTCCGCCGCCGACCTCGCTGCCCTGACCAAGGGCGCGAACGACACGATCACCACCGCCGCGATCACGGCAAACACCGCCGCGACGGTCTCACAGGCCGCCAAGATCCAGACGCTCGCCACGACCGCGACGTACGCGCTGAACGACACGGCCGCCAACTTGGCCGCCGCCGCTTCGGCCGTCCTCAACGGCGCCGCCAACAACGGCACCGCCAAGGCGATCGTCGCCAGCTCGGCCGCCACGGTCGCGCAGGCTACCACGATCGACGCCGCCACGCCGGCCAACGCCGACACGGTCTACGCGATCAGCGACACCGCCGCGAACCTCCTCGCCGCCGATGTCGCACTGCTCGCCCGTAGCTCCGGCACCATCGCGGTGTCGGGCTCGACGATCACCGCTGGCGAGGCCACCTCGCTCCGCGCCCTCGACACCGCGAACACCACGTTCGCGATCGATGTCGCCTCTAAGGCAATCCGGGACACCGGCGCGAACCTGCTTCTGTCGGCCAACGCCGCCGCCGTGTCCGGCTCTGCCGGTATCACGGTGGATGACGCGGTCACCGTCGCGAGCGCGTCCGCAATCCGGACCCTCGCCGGCGCCCTGCCGGTCACCTACAGCCTCGCGGACTCGTTCAACGTCCTCGGCCTGATGAGCAATCTGGCCCTCGTGAATGCAGCCGTGAATGTTACCGTGACGTCGAACCTCACGGTCGCGCAGGCCGCGATTGCCGACGCTTGGACCAACACCGGGACGATCGGTTTCAACATCAGCGACAACGCCGCCAGCCTTGCCGCCGCTCGCCTCGCGGCTTCGCCGCTGCTGACGACGGCGACCACCGTCACGCTGACGGGCAACGCGACGGTCGCGCAGGCCGCGGCGATTTCCGAAATCGCCAAGCTGACGGGTGGCTATGCCATCTCCGACACGCCGGCCCAGGTCTACGGGGCCCTCAACTCGATCAACGGCACGAACACGAACGACCGCGGCTCCCTCTTGGGCGCCTCGTCCATCGCGCTCAGCGCGCCGGCCACGATCGCCCAGGTCCTCGGCTCCAGCTCGGAGCGCGGTCTGGCAAGCATCAGCGGTCTATCCTACCGCATCGTCGATACGGGAGCAGCCCTCGCGACCGCGCTGGGCGGCACCAGTGCTGCTAACATCGTCGCCGCCACCGAGGTCACGCTGAGCAACTTCGCCGGCATCACGATCGCCCAGTACAACACGCTGGTCAACAATCTGGGCACCAAGTTCAAGGGCCACGACCACGACGGCAATCCGTCGACCGCTGGCCGCTACTACATCACGGATTCTGCCGAGAATCTCGTGCGTGCCACCGCCAGCGTCATCACCGGGGCGACCACCCTCGTGGTACGCGATTCGTTCGCGGGCCTCATCACGAACTTCGGCCTGGCCGACGTGAAGAGCGTGCTCAGCCTGACCAACGTCAATGTCGAGATCACCGACTCTTCGCTGACGGTTGCGCAATACTCCGCAATCGACAGCCAGAACGGCACCGGAGTCATCACCGGCCCAGCGAACCTCTCCGGTTCTGCGACCGATCTCCTCTCCCTGGGTTCGAGCGTCCTCGGCGCCGCTGAGCGTACGTCCATCACGGTGACCGGGGCCTCGGCCGCCGCCGCCGATCTGAATGCGATTGACGCCGCCACGACCGCGCCGGTCAACGCGACCGCCGTCGCTACCATCACCGGTAACGCCGCCGATCTCGTGAACGCCACGGACGACCAAGTCGCCCTCGACACCGCAGCGGACGCGATCCTCACGGTGAACGTCGGCTCGGTCACGGTGGCACAGGCGAACGCGCTGTCCGGCGCCACGACCGGCGTCGTCACCGCGACCATCTCCGACAACGGAATGGCCGCGCTGAACACGCTCAGCTCCGACTCGACGATCAACGCCTTCGCCGTCACCGTCACGGGCACCGCGAACGCGGCCGACCTGCTCAGCCTCGATGGCAAGACGTCCGTCCTCGTCAACGCCACGGGCGTCACGAACCTGACGGGCACGATCCCGAACATCCAGTCCGTCGTCGCCTCGGGCGCGACGCTCTCGATCTCGGGCACGTACGGCATCACCCTCGACGCCGCGTCGGGTGTGGCAGCCTCGGATCTGAACAGCCTCGACGCGGGCACCTCGGGTATGGTGAACGCTACGGCGGTCACGTCCATCGTGGGCTCCGTCGCCGACCTCATCAACGCGACCGACGACCAAGCCCAGCTCGACACCGGCGCCAACGTTGAGCTCACCCTGACGAGCGCGTCAGCGACCGCTGCTAACCTGAATACGCTCGATGGCGTGACGGGTGGCGTGGTTAATGCCGCGTCGGTCACGAGCCTCTCCGGCACCGCGGCCGCCGCCAACACGGCCTACGCCGCGAACGGCACTGGCCAGATCTCCGGCCTCGGCGATGAAGCGGTTGTGCTCAGCGACACCACGGCGGCTGCCGCCGACCTGAACACGCTCAACAGCAACACCAGCGGCACGATCGACGCCTCCACGGTCACCACGATCACGGGAACGGCGACCGCCGTCGACGCGACGTTGTCCGCCGCGGCCAGCCAGATCAGCGGCCTTGGCAACGAGGCGGTAACGCTCAGCGATACCTCGCTCGGAGCCTCGGTGCTCAACGCGCTCGATGGCAAGACCACGGGCGTAGTGAACGCGGGTTCCGTCACGGCCCTCTCCGGCAGCCTGGCCGACGTGAACGCGGCGTATGCCGCGAACACGGCCGGAACGATCTCCGGCCTGGGTGACGAAGCAGTCACGGTCTCGGATGGCAGCATCAACGCGCTCGACCTCAACACGCTCGACAAGCTGACCAGCGGCCTGATCACGGCCACGGCGGCCACCACGATCTCCGGCACGATCGAGCAGCTGCTCGACTCGACGAAGAACGCGGGCGCCATCGCGGTTGCGGCCGGCGTGAATCTGACGACGACGAACGCCAACGCGCTCGCGGCGGACCTGAACACGCTCGACAGCCGCACGACGGGAGTGCTCAACGCGGGCACGGTCACCACGGTGACCGGCGCGATCGCGGAGGCGCTCACGGCCTACGGTGCCGCTGGTATCTCGGGCCTGAACGACGAAGCCGTGGTGCTGACTGACACAGTGGTGCTGGCCGCCGACCTGAACAGCCTCGACGGGCTGACCTCGGGCACGATCAACGCCGCTTCGGTCACAGGCATCAACGGCTCGGCCGCTGCGACCACCACGGCGCTGCAGTCGACGCAGATCTCGAACCTCGGCAACGAGGCGGTGAATCTCACCGACGCGACGATCTCCGCCGCTGCCCTGAACACCCTCGACGGTTTGACCGGTGGCGCGATCAATGCGGCCACGGTCACGCTGATCACCGGCTCGACCGCTGCGGTGACCACCTCGCTGCAGTCGACCGGCATCACCGGCCTCGGCAACGAGGACGTTACGATTGACGACCTCACCGTGGGTGCCGCGAACCTGAACACCCTTGACGCGCTCACGACCGGTCTGGTCGACGCCGGTTCGGTCACGACCCTCACGGGTGCGGCCACCGCGGCGATCACCGCGCTCACGTCGACTGGTATCTTTAACCTCGGCAACGAGGCGGTCACGCTCAACGACGTCACTCTGGCGGCGGCGACGCTGAATACCCTCAACGGTGCGACCTTCGGTGTGGTGAACGCGAGCTCTGTCACAACCCTGACGGGTTCGACGGCTGACGCGACGACGGCCTACAACGCCGGCTTGGCGGGCGAAATCTCCGGCCTCGGCAACGAGGCGGTGACGCTCAACGACTTGACCCTGGCGGTCGCGGCGCTGAACACGCTCAACGGCCTGACCATGGGCGTGGTGAACGCCGGCTCGGTCACGACCCTGACGGGCTCGACGGCTGACGCGATCACCGCGTATGATGCCGCCCTCTCCTTGGGCGAGATCTCTGGCCTCGGCAACGAGGCGGTGACGCTCAACGACGCCACCTTGGGAGCCGCAGCGCTGAACACGCTCAATGGCCTCACGGCCGGCGTGATCGACGCGTCTTCCGTTGGAGTGCTCACGGGCGCAGCGGCGGCCGTGAACACGGCCTACGCCGCCGGTGTCGCCGGAGAAATCTCCGGCCTCGGCGATGAGACCGTGGGGCTCTCCGACACGACGCTCGCCGTGTCCGTGCTGCAAACCGTCAATAACAATACGATCGGTGTGGTCGATGCGAACTCGATCCTCACCCTGCAAGGCACCGCCGTGGCGGCCAATCAGGTCTACTCCGATTGGTGGGGTCCCGGCGATTACATCGGCCTCGGTGACGAGGCGGTGACCTTGACGGAAACGACCGTTGCGGCGGCCGACCTCAACACGCTCAATGGCTGGACATCCGGCACGATCAACGCCGGCTCGGTGACGACGGTGACGGGTTCGACGGCTAACGCGACGACGGCGTTCAACGCCGGTGTGGCGGGCGACATCTCCAACCTCGGCAACGAGGCGGTGACGCTGAGCGACACCACAGTGGCCGCGGCAGCGCTCAACACGCTCGACGGCCTGACCTCCGGTCAGATCAACGCGGGCACGGTGACGACGATCACCGGCTCAACCGCTGACGCGACGACCGCCTACAACTCGACCGGCGCCTCCGGCATCGCGGGCCTCGGCGATGAGGCCGTCACGATCAACGACGCGACCCTCGCGGCGGCAGACCTGAATACGCTCGACGGCAAGACCTCCGGTCAGATCAACGCTGCATCCGTCACGACCCTCACGGGTACGACGTCAGCGGTAACGGCCTCGTACAACTCGACCGGCGCCTCCGGCATCGCAGGCCTCGGCGATGAGGCCGTGACGATCAGCGACACGACCTTGGCGGCGGCGGACCTGAACACGCTTGAGGGCAAGACAACCGGTATCATCGACGCGACCACGGTGGGGACCCTCACGGGTCTGGCTGCCGACGTGAACACCACGTACTTCGGCGGTGGCATCAGCAACCTTGGCGACGAGGCGGTCACGCTCAGCGACACCTCCTTGGCGGCTTCGGTCCTGAACACCCTCAACCTCAACACCACCGGCGTGGTGAACGCGAGCTCGGTCACAACCCTGACGGGCGCAGCGGTCGACGTGAACACCGCCTACACGCAGAATGGTCTAGGTACGATCAGCGGTCTCGCTGACGAGGCGGTGACGCTCAGCGACACCACCCTGGCGGCGTCGGTGCTCAATACGGTCAACAGCAACACCACCGGCGTGGTGAACGCGAACTCGGTCACGACCCTCACGGGTGCAGCGGCCGACGTGAACACCGCCTACACGCAGAATGGTCTAGGTACGATCAGCGGTCTCGCTGACGAGGCGGTGACGCTCAGCGACACCACCCT